>NZ_CP067134.1:725000-3634760 GCF_028553765.1 Paracoccus stylophorae
CCAACTGGAGGGCCGAACCCACTCCTGTTGAAAAAGGACGGGATGACTTGTGCCTAGGGGTGAAAGGCCAATCAAACTCGGAGATAGCTGGTTCTCCGCGAAAGCTATTTAGGTAGCGCCTCGGACGTATCCTCTCGGGGGTAGAGCACTGCATGGATGATGGGGGCCCACAGCCTTACTGAGTCTAAGCAAACTCCGAATACCGAGAAGGACTATCCGGGAGACACACGGCGGGTGCTAACGTCCGTCGTGGAGAGGGAAACAACCCTGACCAACAGCTAAGGCCCCCAATTCGTGGCTAAGTGGGAAAGCATGTGAGACTTCCAAAACAACCAGGAGGTTGGCTTAGAAGCAGCCATCCTTTAAAGATAGCGTAACAGCTCACTGGTCTAATCAAGAGGTCTTGCGGCGAAGATGTAACGGGGCTCAAGCCACGAGCCGAAGCTTTGGATGCATCCTTCGGGATGCGTGGTAGCGGAGCGTTCTGTGATATAGGACGCTGCCTCTTCTGTCCTTCGGGCCAGCGGAGGCAATGTTCTGACTGTGAAGCCGGGCCGTGAGGCAGCCGGTGGAGTGATCAGAAGTGAGAATGTTGACATGAGTAGCGACAAACAGGGTGAGAGACCCTGTCGCCGAAAGTCCAAGGGTTCCTGCTTAAAGCTAATCTGAGCAGGGTAAGCCGGCCCCTAAGGCGAGGCCGAAAGGCGTAGTCGATGGGAACCAGGTTAATATTCCTGGGCCAGGAGATGGTGACGGATCGCAGGGGTAGTTCTTCCTTATCGGATTGGAAGGGCTGCTGAGCGGTTCCTGGAAATAGCCCTCCACAAGACCGTACCCTAAACCGACACAGGTGGACTGGTAGAGAATACCAAGGCGCTTGAGAGAACCACATTTAAGGAACTCGGCAAAATACCTCCGTAAGTTCGCGAGAAGGAGGCCCCGTTGGCAGGCAACTGTCGGCGGGGGGCACAAACCAGGGGGTGGCGACTGTTTACTAAAAACACAGGGCTCTGCGAAGTCGCAAGACGACGTATAGGGTCTGACGCCTGCCCGGTGCCGGAAGGTTAAAAGGAGAGGTGCAAGCCTTGAATTGAAGCCCCGGTAAACGGCGGCCGTAACTATAACGGTCCTAAGGTAGCGAAATTCCTTGTCGGGTAAGTTCCGACCTGCACGAATGGCGTAACGACTTCCCCGCTGTCTCAAATGTGGACTCAGCGAAATTGAATTGTCTGTGAAGATGCAGACTTCCCGCGGTTAGACGGAAAGACCCCATGCACCTTTACTACAGCTTCGCACTGGCATCAGGATTGCGATGTGCAGGATAGGCGGTAGGCTTTGAAGCGGGGACGCCAGTTCCCGTGGAGCCATCCTTGAGATACCGCCCTTCGCACTCTTGATGTCTAACCGCGGTCCGTCATCCGGATCCGGGACCCTGCGTGGCGGGTAGTTTGACTGGGGCGGTCGCCTCCCAAACAGTAACGGAGGCGCGCGAAGGTTGGCTCAGAGCGGTCGGAAATCGCTCGTTGAGTGCAATGGCAGAAGCCAGCCTGACTGCGAGACTGACAAGTCGAGCAGAGTCGAAAGACGGCCATAGTGATCCGGTGGTCCCGAGTGGAAGGGCCATCGCTCAACGGATAAAAGGTACGCTGGGGATAACAGGCTGATGATGCCCAAGAGTCCATATCGACGGCATCGTTTGGCACCTCGATGTCGGCTCATCTCATCCTGGGGCTGGAGCAGGTCCCAAGGGTACGGCTGTTCGCCGTTTAAAGAGGTACGTGAGCTGGGTTTAGAACGTCGTGAGACAGTTCGGTCCCTATCTGCCGTGGGTGTTGGATACTTGAGAGGAGTTGCCCCTAGTACGAGAGGACCGGGGTGAACGTTCCACTGGTGGACCTGTTGTCGTGCCAACGGCAGTGCAGGGTAGCTATGAACGGACAGGATAACCGCTGAAGGCATCTAAGCGGGAAGCCCCCCTCAAAACAAGGTATCCCTTGAGAGCCGTGGAAGACCACCACGTCGATAGGCCGGAGATGTACGCGCAGCAATGCGTTCAGTTGACCGGTACTAATGGCTCGATTGGCTTGATTTGATCCGGAAGAAGCAGGACTTCTTCCAAAAGCATCCTTGGACAACATCTCCCGAAAGGGAAACGCCGATCCGTCTCTTTCCCGGTCTGGTGGCTTTAGCACGAGCAAAACACCCGATCCCATCCCGAACTCGGCCGTTAAGTGCCGTAGCGCCAATGGTACTGCGTCTCAAGACGTGGGAGAGTAGGTCACCGCCAGACCTGGAAAGACACGGATAAAATCCCTCCGAAACGATGAAAACAAACGCGCAACCAGCGCAACCCTGTCGCGGGGTAGAGCAGCCCGGTAGCTCGTCAGGCTCATAACCTGAAGGTCGTAGGTTCAAATCCTACCCCCGCAACCAAATCCCCCAAACAAATCAAATACTTGGATGCCGACCAAAACAGTCTGGCACCCCCATCCCAACTTTACATCAACGCCACATCAACGTTTGCGAAGACGGGTAGCGCCAAGCGAGTTCTGCCGTTGAGTCAGGCCTCAATGTATGGGCTTCGGGGGCTCCAACAAACCTAGATCTTTGTTTGCTCTCCTGCTACGCACTCCCGCGGGGCTGATTGGAGAGAAAGATGTTAGAGGTGTTGCGGGATCGCGGCTTTGATATAGCTATCCGCAACCATGCTGGCGCCATTCTTTCAGTCGACTTTCCCGAGATTGCAGATGAGCTCGAGCAAGCTTTGCTGTCGGTTAGCATTCCGGCCGAGGAACTGATAAAATCTGGCGGGGGTGAGGCCCAGTCGACGCAGCGTCTGCGTCGCACCCTATACGACGCTGGTTGGCCGAAGCACAATTTCAGCTTCCGGCTGATCGTTGATGGGACCGAGACCGTAGCCAATAGCCATGAAATTGACCATGTGCGGCGGGCAGAGGCGGGAACTATTGCCTGTGAAATAGAATGGAACAACAAAGATCCATTTTATGACAGGGACTTAGAGAATTTTCAGCGCCTGCACAGCCAATCTGCGATATCCGTAGGTGTGCTCATAACCCGAGGCGCCAGCCTACAGGATGCCTTGCCAGGCCTTGTAGAACGTTGCATTCAGAAGCACGGTTTCATTGATGAAGCGGAAATGGTTGCGACCCTCGAAATGAAGGATCGCACAGTTCGTCAGCGCCAACAGGTGCAACGGCTGATGAACCAGCAAATTCCCTTTGCTCATGCCTTTGCCAGACACTTCGTCAGTGATAAATTTGGCCCTGCGACGACACACTGGCGAAAGCTTGAGGACCGCATCAGCCGAGGCGTCGGCAATCCATGCCCATTGCTGTTGATCGGTCTACCCGAATCTGTGATCGTAGAGTAAATTATCCACCGGGCAGGTCGACAAAATCATCGGCTTGGGGCGGTCCTGCAATATTCGCGGGCGGTGGCTGCAATAGCAAAGCATCAGGGAAATATTTGATGATGTCTTTCGGGTTGGCAGTCATCAGCGGTATGCCTTCAGCCACGGCGATGGCACCTACGATGAAATCGGGCACAACCCCCTCTTTAAATTGACCGTGTTTCTGCGCCTTGTACTTAAGATAGGCACGGCCAGCTAAGAAATGCGCTTGGTCAGAAGTCGAGATCCTTTCGATGCCCAGACGCACCAACGCTTCATTTAGCTCGGCCGGGCTAGGAAACGCCATTAGCGCCTCACAATAGATGATATCTGAAATGATTGTAGGCCCCTCTAACCGACGCTCGGCAATCATATTAACCGCCCACTGATGGAAGGCATGTTCGTCTTTTAAGAGGGCGCTTATGACGTTGGTGTCGAGGAGCGTGGTCATTTTTCCCTCGTATCATCGAGCAGTTCCTCGATCGAGATGGTTGGTCGGATACCTCTCTCATTTAGGTCGGCAAGTGCCCAGTCGGTTCGGCTTCTCACGAACTCAGCCTCGTCGAAGTCATCGAGTTCGTCCGGAGTGATAACGTCAAACCCAGCCAGACGCGCCAGTTCTGTGCATGAAGGAGGTATGCTTTTCAGGAGACGGGGATTGGTGAGATGAACAGCGCCTCGCGGTCGTGGATCGTTGGGCCGCGGCACCGCGTGATCAGGCATAAGCTCCAGCATCCGAGAGGCTACCGAGTCATCGGAGAGCCGTGAACGTCCCCCTAGTGCCCGGTATAGCCAGACCAGTCGCTTCATCGCTAGGTCCTTCTCTATTGTCCGTCCTCCGGTCAGCGACCGGAAATCACTTTTCTCAAGGAGGGATTGATATTGTTCAGGGCGACTATCCTCGCGCCGGGTTTGCGCATCTTCAACCAAGCGATCAAGCGCCAGAAACAGACAGTCGACCCACCACCGAGAAACTCTCTTCTCTGAGAAATCGCCGACATGGCCGATGTGAAGTAGGAAATTTAGATTCGTCGCGAGCTTCCGGGATGTTTCAGCTTGATAACGAGAATCGCCTTCAACAAATTTCTGAATATCGTCAGCTGTAATTTTCTGCTCGTCCCATCCAAGTTCTTTTGCGACTCGGTCACGAACATATGCGTTGGCCCACATGGCCGGGCGACGTTGATAAGGCTGTGAGCCTTTCCAGCGTCCTACATAACTAAAGATGAAGGCAAATAGCGCAACTCGGTCAAAGGCTGGATTATGATCCCACGATATCGCTTGGAATACCAGTTCGTCAGCAACGATCATATCCCGTCCACCTACGATCTTGTTGAACAGGAAGAAGTTTATGGGAATGTAGACAGGTCGGCCAGATTGCGCAATTCGGTCGCGGAACTCGTTGCGAGGAACGTCCTCCAGTCTATCCGCAAAGCCTGACCGGATAACAGCATGTAGCTCGGACAGACCAGATCCGCCTCCCCACGAGAAATTCTTCGTGAAACTGCCTGGGCGCCAGATTTCCTCTTGCCCGCTCACGACTAACTCCCGTACTGGCGAAAACAATCGGAAAATCCGACTGTTTCACAATAACCTCAAGATGATCTACGAGATCAAGCCTATTCAGCCGGCGTCGCGATGACGTCTGTGGCTGAGTTGTGTGAATAGGTCTTCCATGTGGGTTTGTAATCGTCGTCCGCCTGATTACCCCAGACCGTCCATCCCTTGCGCTTACCTCGACCAAATAGTTCGAGGTAGGGACCCCATGAGCAGCTTTCGATGATGTTGTACTGCTCGTCTGGCTTCCGGCTGTGTTCTCGCTTCCGGGTTTTAAGAAGATCCCCGTCAGGCTCGATCCGCGGGTCATCAGGGGCCGGTGCTTGGAGCAAGTTGACTTGGCTCCGGCCTGGCGAAAGAGTGCGAACGTCTTTTCCGCGCGTCCCGAACAGCAAGAGTTCAGTGACATTCCGAAAGTAGAACCCCACGCCGCGTCCATCCGGACCGCCGTCCTTCCGGATTTTCTCCCAGACAATGTGCGATTTGTATTCGAACCCCCAAGCCTTCAGGACATGCAGACCTTCAGGCAGCAAGGCATTCGGAACCCAAAGATAGCAGTGCGCGCGTGTGTCCAGATGTTTGGCTACGGGCAGGGCACATATGTCGTTAAGCTCTAGTGTCGGATATCTAGCCAGTCTCTTGTGCTCTGGAGCAACCTTGCCGGTCCGATTCTGGAATCTCCAAGGCGGATCGGCCATTATGCAGCCGAACTTCTGCCCGTTCAAAAAGGCGCTTAACTCGTCCGAAGCGCTCTTTACGTCCGCCATGCCTGTCTCCGAAAATCGCTTGTTGTAGTTGTTTTGGACGAGAGAAGCACAAGATGAGCCGGAAGTCCACGCCATCCGGGCCTGAATAGGCCTTTTCTGCTCTTCGCGCACCGTTGCTTCAAACACCTGCAGCGCAGTCTGACTAGGTGCACAATTGTGCCCATTTCCGGACGGGACAGGTCAGCCGCATCCATGCAACCATCCCCATGCAGCGAATCCCTACTGCTTTTTGACATCGTCAATCCCGTGCCGCGCCGGGTGGAACAGAGCCCACCCGGCCTATACTCTCTATGAAGCGCAGGCCCTTGCCTGCGCCCGCATGACGACATAATCTGCCATCATCCCGACCAGCGCCGCACCTTCGGACAGGGCCTCCAGCTCTGCAGCCGCCCGTTCCCGCACTACCTGATCGTAAGCCACGACCGGCGGACAGACCGCGCCGCCCGGATCAGAACCGCCCGTCGCGCAGGCGGTCAGCAAGCTCGTCGCGACCACGAGGGCGGTTACTGGATGCCTCCAGCATGCGGCGTTGGATGTCATTCTGGCGCTCCATTTGTTGCAGGCGTTCGGCGTGGCGGCCGGCGGTTTCACCGGCCCGCCGCAGGTTGAGGAGGAAGAGGAGGACCGTGCCGATCAGCGCGATCCCGATGGCGAGGCGCCGCGCCCAGCGCGACGCCAGCAGTGCAGCGAGGGCGCCCATCACCGCCGCCCCCGGTTCCAGTCATCCAGCCGGGCCCAGACCGTCAGGCCGACTCCTGCCAGCGCCAGGGCGATGAAGGCCCATCGCAGCGTGTCGAGATAGGGGATCAGCGGCTGGATGGCCGATTGCGCATCGCCGAGCGTGTCCTGGGCGATCTCGATGCCCGCCGCGCCAACGGTCGCCAGCCCTGCCGCACCGCTGCCCTTCATGGTCCGGCTGTCCGCCAGATGTTCCCGCGCCGGTGGCTGATCCTCGGTGAAGGGAATGGCCCGGGCCGGAAAGGGCTCGCCCCAACGCCGGGCGGGGCCGAGATCGATATGGATGAAGCCGGATCGAGGATAGGTGCCAAAGCCCAGAAAGCCTTCGGCTCGCGCGGCCTTCTCGAAAGCCGCCGGATCGTGATTGGCCATGGAGATATCGAAGGCGATGCCCCCGAGGTGCTTCGAGTGTTTGGCACCGCCGACGCGCCGGTTATGATCGGGGCTGCGATAGGCAGAGTTCACGATCAGCGGCTTGCCGAGGCGGCTGCGCAGAGCCTGCAGCCGGTCGAGGGCCGGCTCAACGATCAGGATCGATCCGGTGCCGCGGCAGGCGATTTCGGCGGGCGAGAAATTCGGCCAGCGCCAGCTGTCTTTCGGCACGTCGCGCCAATGGTGGTAGAAACGGGTGGTCATGAGGATCCTCCGGATACGAAAAAAAAGCCCGCCGGATGGGCGGGCCGTGGGGTGAATGGGTCTGCGAGGGGTGCGGCGGCGATTGCCGTCCAGCGGATCAGCCGCCGTCGCCGAAGAGTTTCAGCTTCAGGGCAATCCCGGCCAGCAGGGTCAGAATCAACCCGGCGGTCAGCATGCGAATGACGGTCTGGGCGGCAGTGCGGCGCAGGAGGCGGATGCCTTCCAGGAGCGCTCGCAGGTCACGGATATCGAGCGCGGCTTCTTTGCCATCGAGCCCGGCATCGACCAAAGCCCGACGCGCCCCTTCCTGTGCCGCCCGGGCCAGCAGTTCTTCGAATTCGCTCTCGCTCATCTGCAACATGTCGTCGAGACGTTTGGGTGTCATCCGATCTTCGCTCCCCAGAATGTGGTGTGGTCGGCTGCGAAATACCCATCCGCCGCGCGGAATGTGCCCTGCAGCGCGACGGTGTCGCCTGCGTCGAGACTGGCTATGGTCTGCAACCAGAGGGCGGTGGCTTCGGAGACATGCGCGCTGGAAATCTCGCCGAATGAGCCCCGGATCTCGGTCGATCCGTTCAGGACCAGCCGCCCGCGCATCCGGGCGCTGGTATTGGCGTTGATCTTGTAGAGCTGCGATGCGCCGAAGAGATAGGTGCCCGCGACCGGCGCAACGAAACGGTTGGTCGCGGCATCGAAGCAGCCCTGGTCGTTGTATTCGGCCACATTGATGCCGAGGGTGGTCCAGCTGTCGGTGGCAGCATAGTTGTCGTAATTCGTATAAGCCTTGAAGCGCGGCAGGTTCGGCTGGTCTGCGATGCCGGTGGCCGGATCGACGCCCAGCGCATCGCGGAAACTGCTGCCATCGGGCGAGACCGCAATCCGCAGCTGGTCCGACCCGAACATCCCGATCAAGGCCCGGGTGGAAAACCCGGTCTGCAGGATCAGCCCGGCATCGTCACTGCCCGTTTCCCGGTTCAGAATCTGGGTCAGATCGCCGCTGCCGCCATCGGCCACATAAAGCGCGGTCCAGAGGGCGCTGTTCAGCTTGGCCGAGAAGGGCGCGCTCGCGCTCGCCGCCATGCCGATGCCGATGCGTGTCAGATCCTTGAGGGCTGTCGGGACCATCGGCTTCCAGACGGTACCGTTCCGGACCAGCAACACCGCCTCATCCTCGACCCATGCCCGCCAGCCAGATCGCGGCGGCAGGCGCAGCCAGGCACCGTCGGTCCAGAGGGCCACGTTCAGATCCCACCCGGCCCAGCCGCCCGTCGCGCCGGAAGCGACGATATAACGGTCTCCATCGGCGGGGCTTGCCGGTGGTGCAGTCTGGCCGCGGCTCTTGACCGACAGCTGGACCAGCCCGTCGAGCAGGCGCAGGGCCTCGTTATGGGTGACGTGCTTCTGGGCCTGCGCTGCCATGAGATATGGCAGCAGCAGGTTTGTCGTGTTGTCGGACATCTTTGGGGTTCCCGGTCGTCAGAGATAAAGCGTGCTGGTGATGGAGGTGCCGCGACCGATGCGAGTGGGAAGCTGGCAGATCCGGATCGTCAGGCTGTCGCCCGGCGCCAGTCCGGCGCCCCAGTCGGCAATCTGCTGGGCGGCGGTGTAGGTGACCGAGGGCGCATTGCTGGTCAGGGTGCGTTTGACAGCAGTGCCGTCAAGGATCCGGACCTCATAGCTTTCCTGTTCTTCGGCCATGGGCACTTCCATGCCCTGCCAGCTGTCGGCGGCGAGCGAGCGAGACCGGCGTTTCCAGCGGAGGATCAGATCGCCCGGCGCGTGGGGCTGCCGCCATGGCTGAGTGACATGGACCGGCGAGAACGGCCGCAGCCCCTCGCCCTCAGGGGTGAAACTGAGCGCGGTGAAGGTATCGCTGCTGACCGGGTGGCGGGCAGGGCCGATGCGCCAGTTGAACGGAATGCCCAAATCCGACTCCGTGATTGGCAGCGGGGTCAGTGCCTCGTTCAACAGCACCACGCGCGCCCCGGCCAGGGTTGGATTGCCCATCGCATGTTCCGTGCCGCGTTGGCCGCGCAGGAGCCGGGTCAGCCGGTACCGTCCCGGCGCGATCAGCTCGGCATCTCCCGCTTGGACGATCTCCCAGCGCCTTGGCGCCGTTTCGACGGCCAGCGCATTGGCACCGCCAAACAGGGCCAGATCGCTGACGCTGTCCAGCTGGCCGCTCGCCAGATCGAGGATCAGCACATTGCCCATGTCGAAGCGAGAGGTCGGACCGGGCCAGAGGTCCGAGACCAGACGCCCGAGATTGGCGCGACGCCGGACTGTGGTCACCAGTTCAAACCCATCGGTGCTGGGGCTGCGATACACCGCCAGCGAACCGGGCCATGGTTTTGCCGTGGCGGCGATCAGCGGCTGATGCGCCGGAACACCATCACGAAGCTGGGGCAAATCGAGCAGGATCACCTCTGGCGGTCCGAATGTGATTGTGCGGGGCAGGGTAGCCGGTCGCTCGGCGCCGGGTGGCAGATCATAGGCCTCGCGGTCCTGTCGCACTGCCTCGATACCGCGCGCCTCGGCATCGGCGACGGCCGTAAGGCGGAACTGTTGAATGCGCCCATCGTGATCCAGCGCGATGACATCGGCCGGGGCCAGCGCCAGCCGCGAGGGCGGCAGGCGGAAGACGGCGCTTTCGCGGCCCGCCCAGGCTTCCTGCAGGGCGCGGCGGCAGCGGCGTTCGGCCTCTTCCGGCGGCACCGCCATCGGAAAACTCTCCGAGGCGATGCGGCTGGTGTCGACGGTGATGCGCGATGCCTCGACCTGCGCCGCGTCATAGTCTTCATCGGCCCGCGCCACCTGCCATTTGAGCGCCTGCGGCAGCTCGGTCTCCTGGGCGCGGGTCAGCTCGATCGCCTCGCCGTCGGTGTTGCCCGCGACCAGATCGTCATGGGCGAGGGTGACGACGGGCGTCCGGCCGCGCATTATGAAGCGAATCACGCCTTCGCTTTCGACCACATCGAAGCCGAAATGCCGGGCCAGCGTGGTGATCGAGGCGCGCGGGCTTTCGAGCGCGGTGATGGCATAGCCCTCGACCGCACCCCAGAGTCCTGTGACATCGATGCGGGCGTCCGGCAGCCCGGCGCGGCGGCAAAGGTGACGGACAAGGGCAGCGAGCGAGACCGCGCCCAGCCGCCCGGTCAGCCAATGCCCGAGACGCCAGTTCGCGCCATCGGTCCAGACATCGCTCAGCGCCGGAAAGAAGGGATAGGGCCGGGCATCCCAAGTCCAGGCGGCGCATTCCGAAACCTCGACCATGCCGCCTGCATATTCCGTCGAGATGGGATTGTTCGCGGCTGTGCCCCAGAAGAGATATGACGCCTCGAGATAAGCGCGCTGAATGGCATCGTCGCGCCAGCCGCGCGAAAAATGCGGCACGAAGCTTTCCGATGACTTCGGGTCATAGAAGACATTGGGCTGGTTGGTGCCGCGGTCGATGGCCGGGCAGCCGAGTTCGGTGAAGCGGATCGGTTTGGACTGCGGCACCCATGCGGTCGGCGTTGCGGCCTCGACGCCGCCCAGTCGATCATAGTGCGGGTTCGACCACCAGCCCAGAAGATCCTTGGGCCGGAACACCCACGCCTTGCCTTGCGCACCGTCGGTGATCGGGGTCCGGATCTGCGCCGCGCGGTCGGCCTCCGTGGCATAGAACCAGTCGAACCCCTCGCCGCCCGCGATGTTCGATTGCAGATAGGCGCGGTCATGGATGGCGGGCCAGCCAGCCTTCGCGTCAAGGTGATCGAAGCCGTCCCGCCAGTCCGAGAGCGGCAGGTAATTGTCTATGCCGATGAAGTCGACGTTCTCGTCCGCCCAGAGCGGATCGAGATGGAAATGGACATCGCCGCTGCCATCCTGCGGCTGATGCCCGAAATATTCCGACCAGTCGGCGGCATAGCTGATCTTCGTGCCCGGCCCGAGGATGGCGCGCACATCGGCGGCCAGTGCCCGAAACGCCGCGACGGCCGGATAGCTGTTCCCGCTTGCCCGGATCGTGGTCAGCCCGCGCAGCTCCGATCCGATCAGGAAGGCATCGACCCCGCCTGCCGCCGCGCAGAGATGGGCGTAATGCAGCACCATGCGGCGCAGCCCATGATCGCCGGGATCGCCCGCCCAGCGCACCTCGTCGCCGGTGACAGTGAAATCCGACGGCGAAGCGCTGCCGAAAAACGCCGCGACTTGATCTGCCGCAACCTCCGTCTTGTCGGCGCTCCCGGCCTGCCCAGCTGCGGGCGCACAGGTGATCCGGCCGCGCCAGGGGAAAGCGGGCTGGCCGATCCCGGCCGCATGCTCCGAGTAGGGGTCCGGCAGGACATTGCCCGGCGGCACATCCATGAGGATGAAGGGATAGAAGGTGACCCGCAGCCCGCGCGCCTTCATCTCCCGAATCGCCTGCACCACCGCGAAATCGGCCGGCGTGCCGCCATAGACGGGACGATCTTCCCGATCACGGCTGACCAGATGCGCCTGATCGCGGCTGATGCCGCTGACCGACCAGAGGCGTGGGCTGCTTGCCTTCTCGACCACCTCGACGCCCGGTCGGACGATGCAATTTCCGCAGCGCAGGTCATTGCCGAACCAGGCCACGACCAGACTGACGCTTTCCACCTTCGGGGCCATGGCCTGCAGCCGGTCCAGCGCCACGATCATGTCCGGGCTGCCGGGCATGGCGTTCAAGTTCTCAGCCGCGCTGTCGCCATTGCCGCCCTTGCGGAACGGATCGGTCGCATAGGTGAACTCGCCCGAGGCCGGGATCAGGGTGACGGCGCGGGTCAGCCCCTCTGCGGTATCCGGATCGGCGAGCGGCCGGAATACTTCGAAGGAGAGCTGGGGCAGGCGATTGCCGTAATCACCCAGCGGCAGATCCTCGAAGACGACATAGGCGGTGCCGCGAAAGGCGGGGGTGGACTCCACGCCGATGGTGGCTGCGATGAAGGGATCCGGGGTCTGGGTCTCTGACCCAGGATACCAGCGCCAGGTAGTACCTGACGTATCCAAAGGCTTGCCATCGGCCCAGATGCGCCCGATGCCGGTAATCTCGCCTTCACACAAGGCGACCGCGAAGGACGCATAATAGAGATATTCGGTCGTCTCGACCTTCGGCCCGCCGCCCTTGCCGCCGCCCTGACGGCTGGTGCGGGTCTCCTCGCGGAAATCCGTGGCCCAGACGATGTTCCCCCCCATGCGCATGCGACCGAACACGCGCGGGATCACCGCGCCCTCGGTCGAGGCAGTGATGCGCAGATTGTCGAGCCGCGCGCCTTCGATGCTCTGGGCCGGGGCGAGCGAGGAGACGATCCAGCCGTCCACGGCCGCGCCGATGGTGGAACCGATCATGCCGCCGATGGCGGCGCCGGAAAATCCGAGGATTGCGCCGCCAAAGCCACCGCCAATCGTGGCGCCGACCGAGGCCAGAACTAAGGTTGCCATAGCGAGGGGCTTTCAGATGCTGGGGAAGAGGAAGGCGAAAGCGATGCGGCGGCGCCATGCACAGGTCAGCGGTTCTTCGATCA
Source organism: Paracoccus stylophorae (assembly GCF_028553765.1). Taxonomy (NCBI): domain Bacteria; kingdom Pseudomonadati; phylum Pseudomonadota; class Alphaproteobacteria; order Rhodobacterales; family Paracoccaceae; genus Paracoccus; species Paracoccus stylophorae. Next base: position 737,633 of record NZ_CP067134.1, read on the forward strand.
CGCCGAGCCGCTCATAGGCATGGATGAAGCGGTCCGGCGCGGTCAGGATGCCGACATGTTTGGCGATGGCGCCGGTGCGCATACGAAACAGGACCAGCGCGCCGGGTCCGGCATCCGCGACCGACACCTCGATCATCATCCGCCGCGCGCCCTCGGCCAGCACCTCGCGGGTGCCGGTCTCACCCCAGTCGCGGCTATAGGGCTGGATGGGGAAAGGTTCCTCGCCGACCACTTCCCGCCAGACGCCGCGCGCCAGTCCGAGGCAATCGCAGCCGACGCCCCGGAGGCTGGCCTGATCGTGATAGGGGGTGCCCAGCCAGCCGCGCGCGGCGGCGATGATGCGGTCGGGATCGGCAGGCCTCACAACACGCCCCCGTCATGACCGCCATCCTGTGAGGCATAGCGCAGAATAGTGTCCTGGCCGGGGATGTGTGGAAAACCCCGGAAATTGACCACATTCCCGAATTTGCCGCCGCAAGTGGCGATGCGCTTGTCGCAGCCCGCCCGGACGGTGAAGCCGTCGCCCGCGCCGATGGGTCGGATCGGCGCTTCCAGAAGCGTGATGACGGCAATGCCATCGCTGCGGTCATGGGCCAGAACCTCCGCGCGGCGACCGGCATTGGGGCCGGTAGTCCATGTGAGCGTGCCGAAGCGGAACCAGCCGGGCGCAAAGCTGGCGATGCCGGATGCGGTGAACGCCCGGTCGCGCAACCCATCGATCACGATGCCGGTGCCCCGATAGGCTGGATCCTCCAGATCGACGCCGCAGCGCGCATCGCCCAGCGCGGCGTCGCAGCTGGCCTGAAAGGTCCGCCCGACGGTCTGGCCGAGGAGATGCGACATCGAGCGGATCTCGGCTACGAAGGCATATCGCCCGCGCCGGATCTGGCCGATGGCGCCGCGCCGCAACAGCAGCCGCTGCGTAGGGCTGGCCCAGTTCACCCGCCAGAGTTCCACTTCGGCATTGTCCCAGCGTCCATCGAGAATATCGGCCTCGGTGATCCGGTCCGAGCGCAGCGCGCCCGCCGCGTCCTGCGCATCGACAGAGAGATCGGCGCCGGAGCGGATCTCGCTGGCCGTCAAGCCGCTTTCCGGCTCGAACTCCGTGCCGTCGAAAGCCAGCAGCCGGTCATGGTCGGTGAATCCGAAAGATGTGCCATCGGTCCGGGTGATGCGCCAGCACCAGGCCAAAGTGGTTGTGCCGCTGTCGAGATGGGTCTGCAATGCGGGCGGGATCGTCTTCATCGCCGGATCTCCAGGAGCGGAATGGAGGTGATGGAGCCCAGGCGTTCGATATCCAGCGTGACGTCCAGCGCGTCGCTGTCGAAGCGGACTGGCACGTCGAATTCGAACCCGGCCGTGATGGCAACGCCGGTGGTGGGTGCCGTGTCGAAGCTGACGAGGCCGGTCTGGTGATCGACCGACCAGCCGACGGGCTGCGGGACGCCATTCAGGGCGATCTGGACCGTGCCCGCGACCGCCTTGGTGATCGCCCGGGTCCAGGACTGCCCGCCCGAGGCATAGCGTTTGACCAGCTGGAAATTGGTCGTGACACCATCGCCGGTCCCAATCTGCTGATCGGTCGGGGACGGTGTCCGGGAAGGAATAAAGGACCGATGATCGGCCCAGTCCTTGAACCGAAAGCCGTAAAGCCGTCCGTTCCGCGCCTCGAAAAAGGCCACCACCGCCGCCAGATCGTCGGCGCGACGGATGCCGTAGCTTACATCATAGCGCCGCCGACTGTTGGCCCAACTGGCGTTGCGCTCCTCGTCGCCCGAGGCAAGCTCGACGATCTGGGTGCGCCGCTCCGGCCCGCCGCGCGCGCCGCGACTGATATTGTCCGGAAACCGGACCTCGTGAAATGCCATGTTGCAAGAATCCTTGTATCAGAGGCCGCGCCGCCCCAGCGAGACGGCGCGGGCGATATCGGCGGCGATCTGGGTGCGGGACTGCCGAAAACTCTCGGCGTCGCGGGCATGGATGTTCACCGTGACGCCGTCGCCGTAATCCTGCGCCTCGCGGCGCGACAGCACGCGTTCCCCGCGCTGGAGGATCGCGGGCACCTCGTCATGGCGCAAGCCGACCATGCCGCCAGCATGCATGCGTGGTGCCCCGGCAAAGGCCAGCGCCGGGACCATGCGTGAGGGCGAGCCCGCACCAACCACCCCGCCCGTATGCATGATGCTGGCGAAGATTCCGCCTGCGCCGCCCAGCGCGCCGGAGAGCGCATTGGCGATTGGGCCGAGCAGAAATCTCCGGGCGGCGAGCTTCGACAGATCGGCCAGCAGCGAGGTGACCAGATCCCGGAAATCGAGCTTGCCGGTCTTCACGAACTCGCCGACCGCATTCTCGGCGCTCTGGAACGCCCCCACCAGCGCCTGGCCGATATCGGCACCGATGTCTTTCGCCTTCTTCGCATAGTCCGACAGCGCCTCGGTCACGGCCTTCCAGCCGGTCGCGGTGGCTTCAGTGGCGGGTTTTGCTTCTTCGACAGCCGCCTTGCCTGCGGCACCGGCCTCTTTGGCCGCTGCGCCCGCACCGGTTGCGGCCGCTTCCACCCCGCCCAACGCATCCTCGTAGCGCCCGGCGGCTTCGGTTGCGATGTCCAGCGCCGCGCCACCGGCATCATCCTCGCCACCCGACATCGCGGCACGCAGCGCCTCCATCGCCGGTCCGACCCCATCGAAGGCGGAAGCCCGGCTGGAACTGGCCCGGTCGCGATAGCGGCCTGCCATATGGGCGGAATTGCTGGCCGAATGTTCGAGCATCGAGGCACGGCCCAGCGCCTCGAAGACATCGATCCGCGTATCCGATCCGATCTCTTCCGCGACCTTGTTGAAGGTCGGCGCGATCATCCCCAGAAAATCTGCCCATTTCCCGGCCAGAAACGCCATCAGCCGGGTCCAGATCGCCTCCAGCTCCGATTGCATGGCCCGGAAATCGTCGACGAAAGACATGGCCGTGGTCTTGATGCCCTCCCAGACCACCTTCGCCACATCGCCCATCAGCGCCATGGCATTTCCGAAACCGCCCGCGCCTTTGACCAGCCTGGTGAACTGATAGACCAGCTCGCCCGCCCCGACGATCAGGGCGCCGATGCCGGTGCGGATCAGCGCCCCGCGCAGGACCACCAGCGCGGTGGCGAGGCCCCGGACCGACAGTGCAGCCGCCGCAAGCCCCGCCACCCAGCGCCCGGCCATGAAACCGGCGAAGCTGGCCGCATAGACGGACAGACGTCCGATCTGATCGAAGAGGCCGCTGATGGCCATCCCAAGCGGTCCGGTGCGGCTGGCCAGCGCGGCCATGGCATCGGCCACGGCCTCCAAGGCCGGGGCCGCGGCAACCGCCAGCTGGTTCGACAGACCCCGCCAGACGAGGCCCAGCCGAGAGATGGCGTCATTCGTCCGTTCGATCCGGTCGGCATCCTGTTCGGAGACCACCATGCCAAAGGCGCGGACATCCTCGGTGGCCTGCCGCAAGGTCGCGCTGTCGATGCGCGCCATGGCGATGGATCCTTCTTCGCCGAAGAGCTGCCCCGCCACAGCCGCACGCTGGGCGACTGGCACGAAATCGGCAATGGCGGCATTGATCGCCCCGACGCGCTGATCCAGCGGCAGGGCCAGTAGGTCAGCGGCGGTCAGCCCCAGCCGTTCCAGCGCATCCGCCGCCGGACCTCCGCCCGCCGCCGCCTGACTGAGCCGCCGGGTTAAATCCTTGGTCGCCTGTTCGATGCCGGACATGGACACGCCCGCCAGCTCTCCCGCGCGCTCCAGCTTCTGGATCGAGGCGACCGTGGTGCCGAGCGACTGGGCGAGCTTGGCCTGCGCATCGACCGTCTGGAGGCCCGACCGGACCATGGCGATGCCAGCGGCCGTGGCAGCGGCCACAGCTGCGGCAGCGGCCACCCCGACCTTGCGCGTGAAGCCGGCCATGCGCGCATTCGCGGCCTCCATCTCGCGTGAGAGCCGCCCAAAGCCGCGCGATCCCGCCTCGCCGACACCTTCCAACTCGGCACGCACCTGCCGACCGCCCACCGCCGCGAGGCGGACGCTGACGCGTTTTTCTGCCATGAAGGGATTCCTTGATCTTCCGCGATGCGCGTCTTACATTCTGTGCATCGATCAATGATGGGTATGACAATGGCCGAGACCGCGACCCTGTCCACGAAATTCCAGATTTCCATCCCCAAGGCGATCCGTGCCGCCCAGCACTGGGAGGCCGGGCTGACCTTCGCCTTCATCCCGAAAGGAACCGGGGTGCTGCTGGTGCCTGTCCCGAAGCGCGAGGCGTTGCGCGGGCTTGCGAAGGGCGCGAATGCCGAAGGCTACCGTGATCGCAAGGACCGCCACTGAATGATCCTCGTCGATACCTCTGCCTGGATCGAGTGGCTGATCGCCTCACCGACCGGTGACAAGCTGGCGGATCATCTGCCGGAACAGGGCGACTGGCTGGTGCCGACGATGGTGCAGCTGGAACTGGCGAAATGGCTGACCCGAGAGATCGGCGAGGACAAGGCCGATCAGGTCATTGCCTTTACCCAGATCTGTCAGGTCGTACCGCTCGATACCGAAACCGCGTTGGCAGCGGCCGAAGCCTGCCGCGCCTACAAGCTGGCCACGGCCGACGCGATCATCTTGGTCACCGCGCAGGCGCATGGCGCGCAACTTCTGACGTGTGACGCGCATTTCGAAGGACTGCCGGGAGTGATACTGGTTCCCAACGTCAAAAGCTGATCGCCCGTGACCCACTCGCGGCCATCTGTTCGTTCATCTTCCGGACCATCACCGCTTCGATAACCGGCAGAAGCTCAGCCGCCGCAGGGGCCGGGATGCCCAGCGCCGCCGCCAGTCCGAATGCGGCGTTCAGATCCCAGCCGATCACCGCGCCCGGCAGCACTCGCAGCTGACTGCCAAGGCGCCCGACAAGATCCCAGACCTGCCAACCCTCGAATGTCAGCGGCTGGTTTGCGCGACCCGGGCAGTCTTCGCAGCTTTGCATGCAGGCCGCGCAGTAGCTGTCGCCCCCACCGAAGGACCATTCGGCGAGGGCGCGGAGACTTTTTTTTCCTGTTCCAGCAGCAGGCCCTTGGAGACATAGACCAGCTGAAACGCCTCGAAGATCGGCCAGATGTCCAGGAGCGCATCGATGGCCTCAGGGCTCGGATCGATGGCATTCCCATCAGAATCGCCGACGCCATCCCAGTCCAGCACCGCGCGCCGCGCCAGCGCCTTGGCGAAGACTAGCGCCCGTTCTTCGTCGCTCGTCCCGTCCGGCACGGCTTCGACCTCCGGGTCGTTGCGGGTGGCGACCATCAGCGCGGTGGTCAGCGGGCGCAGCCGCACCCGGACGCCGGGCGCCAGATCGTGCCAGCGCGGTTCATTGCTCAGGTCCAAGGTCAGCATGGGTTCAATATTCCTCGCGGTCGTTGATCAGGGTGGCGGTGCACATGCGGCCAAGCGTGCTGGCCCTTGCCGCCTGCCAGTCGAATGTGGCCTGCACACCCTGCGGCCCGGAAATCTCGATCCGGGGGCGTGGCAGATAGACGGCATGGACGGTGAAGGCGAAACTCTCGCCCGAAGGCTGGGCATAGGAAAATTCCAGCGCGCAGGGATCACCATCAAGGGCCTGTGTGACCAGCGTGCTGTCCGAGAACCGCACCTCGATGGATCCGGTCAGCGCGGCGATGGACGGGTCGGCCCCATCGATGCGGCCATCGGCGCGGATGGTCTCGATCCGGTCGAGATTGTTGGCATAGCTGATCTGGGCCGAGACGACATTGCCCAGCGCCGCGCCGTTGCGGGTGATGGCACCGTTGAAATGGCCGAAACGCTTCAGATCGACGGGCGCGGGCGTGCCAGCGCTGCTTACGGTCCCGACCGTCTCGCCCTGCGCGACAAGCCGGGCGGTGGCGGTCAGGAGCCCCGAGCGCTGCATCTGCCAGCTGAGCTGATCCATCACGCAGCCGGAATACACGGCATATCGCGGCACCTCGGGCATGCCGGTCTCGATGGAGAGGCTGGGCAGCGTCCAGGCCCCCGAGCGGAACTCATGCGTCCATGGGCCGGTGCCGGTGGTAACCGGTTCCCCGAACGCCGCCTTCAGCCAGAACCCGAATGCTTCGGCATCGATCGGCACGACCACATCGCCATCGGCCGTCACCGCATCCTTGATCGGCGCCAGCGGATCGCGGCCATAACCCAAGAGTTCGGAGTTCAGAAGCGGCTGCTCCGCGCCAAGCGTCGTGCTGGCGAAAGGCATCTTCGTGAAGCCGCCCACCGGCGGCGTGCCATAGACGGTCTCGAAAGCAAGCGCCATTTGCGCCCGCGCCCCCTGGGCTCGTGCCATGAAAAGTCCTTTCGGTCGATGTCAGGTTAAGAAGGTTTGCGGCGCGCGGTTGCGGGTTCGGGCCACGTTCCGCAGAATGGACAGGTGTTGGGATGCTGGTCGTGAGGGGTGCGAACGTGGGTTTGGGATTGGGGCGAGCCGCCGGTTGGCTGCTTGGAGGGCGGGTCGCCGCCTCGGTTATCACTGTGGTGGTTCTGACTGGATGCGTGCCAACCGAGGTTGCGGCACCCGTGACGCCATCACGGTTCGATTTTGCTGGGCAGGTTACACGGGTCGTCGATGGCGATACCTTCTGGATCAGCGGCGAGCGCACGCGCATCCGGGTCTGGGGGCTCGACGCGCCGGAGATCGGACGGACGGGAGGATCGGCAGCGACGGCGCAACTGGCTGGGCTGGTCTCCGGGCGATCTGTCCAATGTCGGATGCGCGATGTCGACCGCTATGGGCGCATCGTCGGGCAGTGCTGGCTGCCGGACGGTCGCGACATTGCAGCAGCCATGATCGCCAGCGGCACCGCGCGTGAATATTGCCGCTTCTCGGGCAATTACTACGGCACCTGCTGATCGGCCGTCACGCCAGTGGGTCTGCGGTCGTGTAGTGCAGAACCACCGGAATCACCGCCGCCTTCAGGCTGGCCGCTCCCTCAACGGGCAGATCGACGGGGCGCGGCTTCGCAGTTTCAAAGCAAAAGCAAAAGAAGCAGTGCAGGGTGGCTCTGTTGCACAAATCGCGTGAGGGATTCATCTCGTGAATCCAGCGTGGTAGCTTGACTGCATGAGCAGACCGACACCCCCGATCTACAAGACCAGGAACTGGCCCGCCTATAACCAAGCGCTCAAGCGCCGCGGCTCTCTGACGATCTGGTTCGACCCCGCCATGACGTGGAAGGCCGCGCCGACTGGCAAGCGCGGGCGACAAGCGGACTACAGCGACGCAGCCATCCAGACCTGCCTCACGATGAAAGTGCTGTTCGGGATGGCGCTCAGGCAGACGACGGGCTTCGTCGAGAGCCTGCTGCGGTTGATCGGCCTGGACTGGGCGGTGCCCGACTTCAGCACGCTGTCGCGGCGCCAGAAGACCCTGAAGGTCAACATCCCCTACCGCGGATCGGCCGGTCCGCTGCACCTGCTGGTCGACAGCACCGGGATCAAGGTCGAGGGTGAAGGCGAGTGGAACGCCCGCAAACATGGCGGCACGAAGCGCAGGGTCTGGCGCAAGATCCACATCGGGATCGACGAGAAATCACTGGAAATCCGGGCGGCCGAGTTCACCACCAGCGACGTCGGTGACGCGCCCATGCTGCCCGAACTTCTGGACCAGATACCACCCGACCAGGAGATCGCCAGCGTCACGGCAGATGGTGCTTTCGACACCCGCAAGTGCCACGACGCCATCGCCGCGCGCGGTGCCGCGGCGATCATCCCGCCTCGCAAGAACGCCAAGCCCTGGAAGCCCGACACAGCCGGGGCTGTCGCCCGCAACGAGATCCTGCGCACATCGAAGCGCGTCGGGCGGACAATCTGGCGACGATGGAGCGGCTATCACCGCCGAAGCCGCGCAGAAACCAAGATGCACTGCGTCAAGCTGCTGGGTCAGCGCCTATCCGCACGCGAGTTCGACCGTCAGGTCGCGGAGTTCCAGGTGCGCGTCGCCGTGCTCAACGGCTTCACCGCGCTCGGCACGCCCATCACAGAGGTCGCAGGATAAATCTGTCCGGGGAAAGGGGAAGTCCGATCAGCAGCCGATTTGTGCAACAGAGCCCATCGGGTCGAGTTTTGCGCCTTCCAGGAAAGCGACTTTCACGTATTTCGTGAAACAGTGAAAGTTGAGGAACCAGACGTCTTTCTGCATGCCGTAGAATGGCGAGTTCCACTTGACCGCTTTCTGCACATCGGGAACGGTTTCCTGGATCAGCGCATCCAGCTTGCGGCCGATCGTCTGTTTCCAGCCGGGCATCGCCTTGATATACGCCCGAACCGGCTGATCGCCGTAACCTTTCGGTATCTGCGGATTGCCGCCCGAAAGCAGCTTCGGCTTTTCCTCATCGCTCATGTCGCATCTCCTAAACGGGGTTTCGGCGCCGCTTCGGAGAATAGGGCCCAAAGGTCCTTCTTCGTCAACGGCGCCAGCCGCCGATCAGGTTCGCGCCCTCTCGAACGCCGTCCATGCGGCCTCGAACTGCGCGAAGTCGAAGCCGGGTGCCCGGGCGGCGTCCAGCACGATGCGTTCGGTCGCCAGCAGCCTGTCGATGGCACCGTCCAGCCCGTCGATGACATCGGGCGGGATTACCACCGCGCCGTGACGGTCGGCATGGACCAGATCGCCCGGCTTGACCGTCAGGCCGAAAACCGTCACCGGCTGGTCGATATCGCGCACATGCACGAAGCCGTGGCTGGGGCCGACCGATCCGGCGATGACCGGAAAACCCTTGGGCAGATCGCCCAGATCGCGCATCACCCCGTTGGTCAGCGCGCCGGCCATGCCGAAACCTTTGTGAACGCTTGTGTTGATCTCGCCCCAATAGGCGCCGATGGCGTCCGGGCCGTCCACATCCTCGATGACCGCGACCGAGGGGCGGGGGGCGTTGGCCATATAGCGGTAATAGTCCATCCGGCGGCTGCGGATGATGTCGCCCCCCTCGTCCGAGGGAAGTCGCGCGGCGATGCGTGCGGTGCGGGCGAAGCCCACGACGGCGCCGCCCTGCGGGTCGGAACACAGCACCGTGCCGCGGGTGAAAGCGTCGAAACCCCGCCGGCCATGGGCGACCTCGATGGCGTTGCAGACGGTGGGCGTATCGACGGATTGCAGCCGTTTCAGCAGATCCGGGGTCATGTCTCCTCCAGCCAGCGCGCCAGCGCCGCGTTCGTTTCGTCGGGTTTCTCCAGCACCGGCAGATGGCCGGCATCCTCGAGAACCACCAGCCGCGATCCGGGGATCAGCTCGTGCATCAGCTGGTGCCGTTCGACCGGACACAGCCGGTCCTGCTGCCCGCAGAGGATCAGGGTCGGCACCCGCACCCCGCGCAGGACATCCTGCCTGTCGGGGCGGTCGCGCAGGGCGCGCGACTGGCGCAGAAACACATCCGGGCCAAGATCCATCGCCATCTGCAGGCAAAGATCGCGGATCGCGGCATCTTCGACGCCTTCGGGCAGGTAGTTCGGGATCATCTGCCCGGCCATCACCTCGCGCAGCCGGCCGGCCTGCACAAGGTCCATCTGGGGGCCGCGCCCTGCCTTCACCTGCGCCAGTTCGGCGCGTGGGTTCGTATCCAGCAGCGCCAGTGCCGCGATGCGGTCGGGGGCCTGCGCCAGCACCTCCATCGCGACGATCCCGCCCATCGACAGCCCCGCCAGCGCGAAACGCGGCGGCGCATGGGCCAGCACCTCGGCCGCAAGCGCAAGGGTCGTGTCGTGGTTGGTGATCGGCGCCAGATGGACCGCGCGCGCGCCGCCGAACGCCGCGATCTGCGGCGCAAACAGCCGCGCGTCGCACATCATGCCCGGCAGCAGGACCAGGGGGGTCATGTCACACCTCGCCGGTCTGCATCAGGATCTGTTTCCAGATGGCGACCTCATCGTAAAGCACGTATTCCCGGCGCAGGCCCCACGGTCCGAATTCCGCGTGTGCCATCCCCATGATGTGCACGCGCTTGCCCGTGGGTACGCCGAAGGCGCCCCATCCGTCATGGGTGCCGTCCAGCGACCAGCGGATGGCCGCGCGCGGCGGCATCAGCGGATCGTCGCGGCCGATGGTGTGATGGATCGTGAAATCGGCATGGGGAAAGCTGGCGCGCAGGCCCAGCCAGAATTCGTCCACGCCGCCATGGCTGTGCATGGTCGCGCCGCCCGGATACTCGCCGATCACGGCGCGGTCGTATTCGGCCGGGATGACGGTGAAATCGGCGCGCATGATCCGCGACAGGATGTCGGCGTAACGCGCGCCCCATTCGTTGTCGTTGCCCGTGCCGGTATAGGGGCCGGCCACGTCGTTTTCCGGCAGATAGGGCTGGACGCAGTTTTCCGGCCCGCCCTCTCGCGCGATCAGGTCGCGGGCGAAATCCTTCGGCTGCCAGCCAAGCTGGCGGACGATGGCGCCCTGGTCGCGGATCAGCCATTCATCGGTGATCCGGTTGGCCTGGGCGAAACAGTCGGCGATGATGCGATAGATCAGCCTTTTTCCGGTCGGCTGGCCATAGACGCCCGGGCGAGCATGGGTCGCGGTCGAGCGCAGGCGGTGCGAGGACAGCAGCCCGTCATCGTTGCCCTCGCACCAGATCACGTCCTCGGCCAGAAGGGTGCGGTCGGGAAACTCGGCCAAGGTCGCCATGGTGGCCGCCACGACATTGCGGTTGCCCACCACGATCGAGGCGGGCGAGCGGACGGGCATGTTTTCGCCGTAATAATGGTCCAGCGTGGCGATGCCGCGATCTTCCCAGATCTCTTTCGTGATCCCGATGATGTAGCCCGGAAAATCCTTCCATTTCGGATCGAAGTCCTTCATGTCCTTATACCTTCGGCGTTCGTGCCGAGCCGCGGATCATCAGCGAGCCGGCGATGTGAAACTTGCGGGGCTGGGTGTCGCCCTCGATCCGCGACATCAGCGCGTCGATCGTGGCATCGACCATGCGGTTGACCGGCTGGCGGATCGTGGTCAGGGCGTATGACGGCCAGGCCGCGATGGGCACGTCGTCATAGCCCACCACCGACACGTCGCCCGGCACCGACAGGCCAAGTTCGTGGCGCAGCACGTCCATCACCGCGAAGGCCATGTGATCGTTGCCCACGAACACGGCGTCGGGCCGGTCGGGGCGTCCGAACAGGTCGCGCGTCAGGCTGGCGGCGGTGTCGCGGTCATACATGCCGTCCACCACCGCCACCGGCTCGCGCCCGTGATCCTTCAGCCCCGCGATCAGCCCCGCCGTCCGGTCCCGTCCGGTCGAGGATTCCTGCCAGCCGGCGATATGGGCGATGCGGTCATGGCCGCCGGCGACCAGGAAATTGGCCACCGCCCGCCCGCCGCCGATGTTGTCGGACGTCACGGTCGTCAGGCGCGGATCGTCCTGCCCGCGATTGAACAGCACGATGGGGATGCCGGCCGAGACGCACAGCCCCGTCAGTTCGTTGGACATAGAGACCGAGGCGGTCACGATCCCCTCGACCTGGTAATCCATCAGTTCCTGCACGATGGTGCCGATCTCGCGGCTGCGCTGCGGCACCATGAAAAGCAGGATGTGATAGCCCCGCGCCTGCAGCGCGTAGGACAGTTTTTCCAGGGCCAGCGGATAGAACTGGTTGTCCAGATAGGCGACCATCAGGCCGACGATGCGGCTTTTGCCGGTGATCATGGCCCGCGCGATGGGGTTGGGGCGATAGCCCAGCTCGGCCGCGGCCTTCAGCACCTTGGCCCTGACGGACGCCGAGGCCGAGGCGCCGGGCGTGAACACCCGGCTGACGGCGGACTGGCTGACCCCCGCATGCCGCGCCACATCGACCGAGGTGACTTTTTCCCTGCTCATTCCGCCGTCCAGCCTCCATCCACCATCAGCGCCGTGCCGGTGACAAGGGAAGCTGCGTCGGATGCCAGAAAGACCACCGCGCCCATCAGATCCTCGACCTCGCCCACGCGACCCAGCTTGATCTTGTCCTCGATCCAGGCGCGGCGTTCGGGATTGGCGAAGGTGCTTTTGGTCAGGGCGGTGCGGATGAAGGTCGGGCAGATCGTGTTGACGCGGATGCCCTGCCGGCCCCATTCGACGGCCATCGCCTTGGTGAAACCGTCCACGGCATGTTTCGTGGCGCAATAGACCGCGCGGTCGATGCCGCCGACATGTGCCATCTGGGACGAGATGTTGATCAGGCTGCCGGGGCGTTTCGCCGCGATCAGCCCGGCCGCGACGGCGCGGGTCAGGAAATACGCGCCCTTCAGGTTCAGATCGCTGACAGCGTCGAAATCGGCTTCGGTCGTGTCCAGCGCCGGGCCGTGGCGGGCCAGCCCGGCCGAGTTCACCAGGATGTCGAACGGGCCTTCGCGGGCGATGGCGGATTCGGTCGCGGCGATGTCGGCCACGTTCAAGGGCAGCACAGCGGCCGTCATCCCCTCGGCCGCCATCTGCCGGGCGAGGTCGTCAAGCTTGTCCTTGCTGCGCGCGGCCAGCGTGACCTGCGCCCCGGCGCCCGCCAGGGCAACCGCGCAGGCCAGCCCGATTCCCGAGGACGCCCCGGTGACCAGCGCGTGCCGGCCATCCAGCCGAAAGGAGGGTGTGCGGGGTAAACTCATGCATTGGCCTTTCCGGTCAAGGTGTCGAAACCGGGCCGCGCCTTGTTGAATTCGCGCATCCGGCCCAGCACATCGACACCGATCTGGTCATACATGTCCAGCAGGTCGACCAGCACCCAGTTTTCCCGGATCAGGCCGTTTTCCAGACGCCAGAAATCGAGACTGCGCAGGGTGACGCGCCTGTTCGCCGGCGGAATCCCCAGCCAGCCGCCATGGCTGATGGTCTGGATCATGTTCGGCCAGCCGGTGACGGCGGCATAGTTGCGGTCGCCGAAAAAGTGGTGACTGATGCCCTGCCGATGCTGCCCCCGATCCGGCATGGCGGCCAGGAACGGAATCTGGTGCCAGTTGCGGAAGCCGTCGATCCCGCGCGCCGTGCCGATGCCGGCCGGGCCATACCAGGTCATCCGGGGATGCCAGAAGCGGCCCATCTGCATCACCTCGGGACCGCCCTGCGCGGGGTGGCGGCCAAGGGCTGCCAGCATGTCGATGATGTGCCGGCAGGTGGCGGTTCCCTGCGCCTTGTCCCACGGTCCCGGCACGATGCCGTCCTGCGTCGCCGGGCCGGGTATATGAAATTCACGCCCCAGCGAGGGCGTCATCGGCCATGCGCCCGCCTGCATCATCACCTCGGGAATATCCCACAATCCCTGAAACTCGACCACGCGCCTGTCTTCGACGCGGAAGAATTCGTGGAACCGCATATGGACCAGATGGCCGGTCGGCGGGATGTCCAGCCACGGTGCGGCGAAAATGCCGTAATAATGGCCGCAGCAGCCGACCCAGTCCGCCCCTTCCGGCGTCGGCCCGGCCATTACGATGACGTCGCGGCGTTCCAGATCGGGAATGGCCGCGAACAGAGGCGCATAGGCGCGGTCATAGAACGCGCCCGGCCCGGCCATGTCGCCGAAAGGGAAAGCCAGCCGGATCACGGCGTCGGGGGTGAACAGGTCGTCCAGCGCGGCGCGGACCCCCGCCTCGTCGAAATCATGCATCGCCGCGCGCAGTGGTGCTATGCGCGCCTTGTGGGCGCTGTGGCGGTCCTGTTCCATGTCCTTCATGCCCCGGCCCCGTCGGGCCGCGGGGGCGTGCGTTCGCCGCGGTCGAACGCCTCCCACCCATAGCCGTCGAACACGTCGATGCCAAGCTGGGCCAGCACAAGCGGGAAATCGACCATTACCCAATTGTCCACGATCTTGCCGTCCGCGACCTTCCAGAAATCCATGTAGCGGATCTGCACCCGCTTGCCGGTGGGCGCGACACCCATGAATTCGCCCGAATGCGTGGCCTCTTGCCGGCCGAACGCGGCGGCCCATTCGCCCATGTAAAGCCGCGCCTCGTCGATGCAGATCTTGTCTGAGAAGGCGGCCTGGAAGGGGCGCTGCCAGTTGTCTTGGAACTGCTGCAACCCGATCTTGGTGCCGCAGCCCTGATTGCCGATCCAGCGAAAGCCCTGGGCGAAGAACTGGCCGATATCGTCGATGCGATGGTCGTTCAGCCCGTCCACCATCGATTCGATCATGGCGCGGGTGTCGTCGGTCTTGCCAAGGTCGGTATCGCGGCTGCGCGCCGCCTGTTCGGGTCTGGACCCTTTCATGATGTGTCGTCCTTGTGGAGTGTCGGGATAGCGGCGGCGGGGATGACCCCCGCCCGCAGGAAATCCCGAGGCATCCGGTTCAGGGCCGGGTGGCGCCGGCGCGCCCCGCGTCGCATCCTTCGTCCCATCAGCCCTTCACCGCCCCCGCCGTCAGGCCCGACACGATCTGGCGCTGGAACACCATGACCAGCAGGAACAGGGGCGCCGTGATCGACACGGCGGCCGCCACCGCCTCGACCTGGTCGGTGGTGGTCGTTTCGCGGTTGAAATAGCTGGCGATGGCCGGGACCATGGTCTGGTTCTGCGCGTCCAGCAGCAGCGAGGCCACGAGAAAGTCGTTATAGGCCAGAAGAAAGCTGAACAGGCCGGTGGTGATGACGCCCGGCCACATCACCGGCATGATGACGCGCCGGAACGCCTGGAAATGCGAACAGCCATCGACGCGCGCGGCCTCGTCCAACTCGGTCGGGATGTTCTGGAAGAACGAGCGCAGCATCCAGATCGTGAAGGGCTGGTTGATGGCGACCAGCACCGCGATCACCGCATAGGGCTGGCCGTAAAGGGTGGGCGCGGCGTCGCCCAGGATCGGGCGCAGGATCTCGGACGAGTTGATGAAGACCGGCAGATAGCCTGCGACCAGCACCGAATGCGGCAGCGCGCGAAAGATCAGCGCGACGATCAGCAGCCAGAAGGCCAGACCCGTGCCGGCCCGCGCCAGCGCGTAGCCGGCCAGCGTGCCGACGGTCAGGGACACCGTCACGACGCCGCCGGTGACGATCATCGAGTTGATGAAGTTGCGATAGAACTGGTTGTCCACCCAGACCGACTTGTAATGCTGGGTGGTCAGCCCGATGATCGGATCGCCCAGCGGGCCGGCAATGGCGTTCAGCCCCGACAGCAGCACCGGCAGCAGCACGAAGAACACCAGGATGAACGTCACCGCATAGCCAAGCGCGGCGACGATCCAGCCCATCACCACGGTGCCCGGCTGGGTGAAGCGGTTGACCATCTGCGGCAGGCCGTTGAAGGCGAAGCGGATCGACAGCCACAGGACCAGCAGCCCCAGAACGATGTCGATCACCGACAGCCCGTGCCCCTCGGCCCGCGTCTGCGGTCCGAAGATCACGTGCATCGGGTTCGAGGCGAAGGCATCGACGGGGGACTTGAAGCTCATCACCGCGATCCAGAAGATCGGGAAGGCCGCAAGGATGCACCACAGCGTCAGAAACCCGGCCGAGGTCAGCCGCAGGCTGGCCGGCTGTCGAAGTGCCTTGGCATTGGCCATGTCAGTGGCTCCCCTTGTGTTCGCGCCAGGTGCGGCGCAGCGGCCAGATCAGCAGGATCACGATCCCCACCATCGTCAGCATCGCCGAGGCCGAGGCGCGGCTGATCGCGCGGTTGCCGGCCTGATCGGGCGACAGCAGGTCATAGGTCAGCCATTGCAGCGAGATGACGTAGCTTTGCGACGAAAAGGCGATGATCTCCTCGAACACGCGATAGCAGTCCATCAGATGGATCAGCGCGATGAAGATGATCAGCGGCATCAGATGCGGCACGATGACATAGCGCAGCCGTTCCCACCGGTTCGCGCCGTCGATGATGGCCGATTCCAGCGTGTCCTGGTTCACCGTCTGAAGGCCGGCGTAGAAGATGACGAAGGCGAAGGGCGCGACGTGCCAGACGCGATAGATGATCATCATCAGTTCCAGCGTCCATGCCTGCGAGAACATCGAGATGTTCCGGGCCAGCAGCCATTCCAGACCCGAGGTCAGGATGCCGTCGCCGATGAACAGCCATCTGATGGACAGCCCGCCGATGATGGGCGTGATGATGAAGGGCAGCAGCGAGATGAAGATCACCGGCCCGCGCAACGAATGCACGGCGTTGTTCACCGCCAGCGCGATGGACAGGCCCAGCACGATCACCATGGGCAGCGTGATCAGCGTGAAGAACAGCGTGAAGCGCAGCGCCCGCCAGAAGTCGATGGTCATCAGCTGGTCCCAGCTTCCGGCGGCCAGCGCGGCCCGGACCCGGTCGGGCTGGATCAGGTTGCGATAGCTTTGCAGACCGACGAACTGCGTCTGGGTGACGACGTCGCCGCCTTCGTCCAGCATCGGGCGGCTGCTTGTGCGGGTGGTGCAGACGGGCTGGGGAAAGCCGGGTGTGCAGCTTTCGACCTCGATCCGTTCATAGACTGGCTGGGTGACATAGAAGCTCTGGATGAGGACGCTGACCAGCGGCACCGCGATGAACAGGATCATCATGAATAGCGACGGCGCGACGAAGGCTGCGAAGGTCCGGAATTTCATGCGGGGCCCCTTTTCGGTGGCGGGCGGGTGATGGCGCCGGGACGGCCTGATGCCGCCCGGCGGCGCATTCCTATTGAATCAGCCCGGCTTCCCTGGCCGAGGTGACATAGGCGTCCTCGATATCGGCCAGCGTGGTTTCAGCATCCTTGGCGCCGGTCAGATAATCGCTGGTCCCGTTGCCAAGCGCCGTGTGCATCAGCCCCATCGCCACGGTCGAGGGATAGGCGCGGGCGGGCGGCTGCGCGTTCAGCGTCTCGATCGCGCCCTTGGCCAGCCGCGTCGGCTCGTATCCCGGCACCAGCCAGATCGCCGCGTCGTTGTTGGCCTGGACCATGTCGGTGTCCAGCCCCTCGACGATCAGCTGGAAGGCGGCCTCGGCCTCTTCGTCGCTGATGTTTTTGGCGATCACCAGCCCGTCCCACCAGATCGTGGTGGCGGGCGGTCCGTCGGGGACCGCGCGCGGTGCGGCGGCGGTTTCGACCAGACCCACGACCTGGCTTTCGCCCTCGGCACCCGACGCGCCGGCGCGGCTGGCCCAGAAATTCGCCATGGCGATCTTGCCCTGCTGGAACTGCTGCTGGACATAGGTCGAATCCGACACCGTGTATTCTGGATCGAGATAGGCCGTGATCGCCTTCATCGTTTCCAGCGCCTTGACGCCCGCCTCGTTGTTGATCGTGGGCTGGTTGGCCTCGTCCACGATCTCGCCGCCATGACCGTAGAACAGGTTGATGAAATCCAGCCCCTGATCCCAGCCGGATTTCATCGTCGCGCCCAGGGGATAGTCGACGGCACCGGCCTGCTTGATGGCGTCGGCCGCCGCCAGAACCTCGTCCCAGGTTCCGGGCACGGCGATGTCCAGATCCGTCAGCACGTCGCCGCGATATTGCAGATGCTGGGTGTTCACCATCATCGCGATCGCCATGATCTTGCCGTCGATGCGGATCAGCTGGTTGGGCGACAGGTCCTGTCCGTATTTGGCGACCAGATCGTCCAGCGGCCGGATGGTCGCGTCGTTGATCAGCGGGGTGATCGTGCCGTTCGACACGCCGCCCAGCTGATACAGCGGCGGCTTGGCCGCGAAGGCGGCCGGTTGCTTGGTGCGGAATTCCTGGTCCAGTTCTGCCTTGAAGTTGCCGCATTCGGCCATGGCGTCGGCCACGGCCTTCCACGCCTCGAACGCGGCGGCCAGCAGGCTGATCTGGGTCTTGTTGTCATAGGCGCACGCCGCCGAGGCAGCCGTGCCCGTCAGCGCGACCGCGCCGGCAAGTGCCAGTGTCTTCAACATCGTCGTCTTCTCCCTGTGTTGCGATGATGCGGTCCGTGTCGCCGCATCTTTTCCGTTCACCCAGAGGCCGGGGACCCTACGCAATGCGCTCTCCGGTCCCGGCGTCGAACAGATGGCAGATGTTTGTCGGGACCGAGAACGACACCCTGTCGCCGATCTCGGCGCGGAATTCCTTGCCCGCCTTCACCGAGACCATCTCGCGGCCGGCACGAACCGCCAGCATCGTGGCGTCGCCCAGCAGCTCGATCGTGTAGAGCCGGCCGTTGATCTGGGCCGGCACATCGGACAGCGCCGCATCCTCGGCCCGGAAACCCAGCACCACCTCGCCGTCGGGCGCGTCCAGTCCGCCGATCTCGACATTGTGGCCGGCGAAGGTGCCGTGCGTGATCCGCCCCGTGATCAGGTTCATCGCCGGCGATCCGATGAAGCTGGCCACGAAGGTGTTGGCGGGCCGGTCATAGATCTCGGTGGGCGAGCCGACCTGCTGGACGACCCCCTTCTTCATCACCACCACCCGGTCTGCCAGCGTCATCGCCTCGACCTGGTCATGGGTCACGTAGACGGTCGTCACCTGCAATTCGTGGCTGAGATTCTTGATCTGCGCGCGGGTCGAGACGCGCAGCTTGGCATCCAGATTCGACAGCGGCTCGTCCATCAGGAACACGTTCGGCTCGCGCACGATGGCGCGGGCCAAAGCGACCCGCTGGCGCTGGCCGCCCGACAGTTCGGCCGGCTTGCGGTGCAGGAAATCCTCGAGCTCGACCATGCGCGCGGCCCGCATCACCCGTTCGTCATGCGTGGCCGGATCGACCTTCCGCACCTTCAGCGGAAAGCGGATATTCTCGTAGACGTCGATATGCGGATAGAGACCGTAGGACTGGAACACCATCGCCACGTCGCGGTCCTTGGGGTCCAGATTGTTGACCCGCTTGCCGTCGATGATGATGTCGCCCTCGGTCGCATCCTCCAGCCCGGCGATCATGCGCATGGTGGTGGTCTTGCCGCAGCCCGAAGGCCCCAGCAGGACCAGGAATTCGCGGTCGGCGATGGTCAGGTCGAAATTGGCGACCCCCACGAAACTGCCCCACCGTTTCGAGATGTTGCGAAGCTGGATTTCCGCCATGGATTCCCCTTGATGCGCCACGTCACGTTTGCATTCGTATTCAACAGATGTGACGCAGTCGGCGATTCGGATCAATAGAAAACGCACTCTCGTTGCGGTGAGAAAGTGGCGGCCAAGGGTCGGGAACCGGGAATCCGTGTGCGATCAGCGCCCGTTCCCGCCTCTGGTGACGCGCAGGCTGGATCGCTTTGCCGCGCGGGGATCGTCACTTTTCCGGGGGCTTATCGCCCGCTCAGCGACTGCATCCTGTCCAGCACATCCAGCCCCTGTTGCTTCCAGAAATGCAGCAGGTCGATGAAGATCCAGTTCTCGCTCAGCTTGTCGCCGTCGCGCCGATACATGTCGATGACGCGCATGTCGCCCGGCCGGTCGCTGCCCGGCATGCCCATGAAGCCGCCGGTCGGGGTCAGGGTCAGGTTCGGCCAGCCGAAGAACCCGCCGAACCTGCCCTCTGCCATGCGACACAGATGGCCATTGAACCTTCGGTCGCGAAAGGCGGCGCGGAACGGACCGCTGTGCTGTTCCGCATACCGTTCCAGGGTATATGTGGCGCCGATCCCTTCGGGACCCCACCAGATCATGTCCTCGTTCCACGAGCGGCGCAATTCGTCGACCAGCGCGATCTCATCCGGATTCTTCCACGTCGCCACGTCGTTCAGCATGAAGTCGATGGCGGCCAGTGTGCGCCGCCCCTCATCCGGCGGCTGTTCGTCGAACAGCAGCCCGTCATGGGTCATCGGGCCCGGCTGGACCAGATGCGCCGCCGTCTGCGGAGGAAAAGGGTGCAGCCCGGCCTGCACCATCAGATGCGGGATGTCGAAGAACATCGCGGTCTCGACGATCCGGTCCCCCTCGATCTTGTGAAACGCGGCATAGCGCAGCATGGCGATCCGGCGCGTGGGCGGAATGCCAAGCCAGGGCCGGTCGAACAGCCCCATCAGATGCCCCATCGAGGCAACCCAGACCGACTGGAACCCGTCGATTTCATTCCGCCCGGCGAAGAACAGGTCCATCCGCCGCTGCATGTGCCGCAGCGCGGATTTCAGCGGTGTCCAGAACTGATCGGCGACAGCGCGCGGCCCGGTCAGTTCGTTGAAGGGATGAAAGCCGCGCCACACAAGATCCTCGGCGCAGAACCGCACCATGGCATCGGCCAGTTGGGGGCCGTCAGCCTTGTCCAGAGCCGCGTAGTAGTGGCGGATCAGACGCTTTGCCCGCGCAATTGCGTCCGCTGCCGACTCGGAATTATCCACGCTCTTCTCTCCAATGACGCTTTTATCCGTGTGCATACGTTTTCAGGAAATAGCGCGAGAGCGCGTAGTCAGCAAGGGACGATGAGTTCGCGTTGAACTGACTCGGGATTTTTCGTAAGGCTCGGAATGTCCGGGCCAGCATCCGCGCGCGTTCCTGTCGGGGGCGCGCCGGGGAGCACCGAACGAGGTATTGCGGCGCTGTAACCGGGCATCCGCCGTCAGCAGCGATGCCCGCGTTTCGCCTTCTTGCGCCCCCGTCGCATGTGCACCGCCAGCCCTTCCTCCCGGTAGAGCCTTCGTCCTCTTGCGGTTCACGACAGGACCTTTCCGCCGCAGCAGAACATGTAGCCGCCGCCGAGCCGTTGCGCCGCGCCAAGCATCCGCGGAATCATTCACATCGACCCGCATCGCCACCTGCCCGCTATCCGCTCAGAAGCGACCAGAAATCCATGATCAGCGGGCCTGTGCGGTCCTTGTCCTGCCTGATCTTGCGCAATTCGCGCTGGCTGAGGCGCGTGGACGGCACGAAGAACTCGACGCCCGCGGGTTGGCTTCTGACCGCGTCGAAGGGAAGGATGCTGGCGCCCAGCCCGCGCCGGACAAATGACAGGATCGCCGTCGTGTTGCGCGCCTCAAGCCTGCTGCCGTCCAGCAGCGTCCGCACCAGCGGATCGTCCACCAGATTGCACAGCGGATTGGCGATCAGGGGCTCATGGGTCAGCAGGTTCCAGTCGGAACGACCTTCGGCGGCAAGATGCGCGCGGTGGACCGGCCCGCCTTCGACGCAGACGATGCCCAGATCGTCGCGAAGAATTCCCTCTCCTTCGGGCGGATCGCCCGGTCTGGCTGAGAGGATGCCGATATCGGCCTCGTCGCGCTGAACCCGGCGCCGCACCGCGGCGGTGTCGACATCGCTGATCTCGATCCGGACATCGGGATGCGTCGTGCGATACCGGTCGATGACCTTGGGCAACAGCGCGACCGTGGCCGAGGGCACCGCGGCAATGCGCACGATCCCGACCGACGAGATCGCGTGGCGGCGGATAGCGTCGATGCTTTTGTCGAACACATCGGTCGCCCGCTGACTTTCCTCAAGGATAAGCTGTCCCAACGGGGTCAGCCGGCTTTTGCGGTCGGTCTCGAACAACGGCGCGCCGACATGGTCCTCAAGCTGCGTCAGCACCATCGAGACGGCCGACGGCGTGCGGCCCAGCACCCGGGCCGCCCCCGACAGCGTCCCCTTCTGCGCCACGATGCTGAAGGTCCGCAGCATCTCGAGCTTGATTGACATTCAGATAACCTGAAAGAAGCTTCATTTCTTTTAGAGTGACTGAATGCACGCGCATCGTCTAGTCATTTCCTCAGCAAAGAGGAGACACCCATGACCGATCGCACGCAACTTTATATCGACGGAACCTGGAGCGACGGTGCCTCGCAGATCGAGAACCGCAACCCCTCGGACACGTCCGATCTGATCGGCATGTATGCGCAGGCCGACGCATCGCAGCTTGACGCCGCACTTGACGCCGCGCGCCGGGCGCAGCCGCTGTGGTGGGCCGCCGGCATCCAGAAGCGACATGACGTGCTGATGGCGATCGGGACCGAACTGATGGCGCGCGCGGAAGAGATCGGGCGCCTGCTGTCGCGCGAAGAGGGCAAGCCGCTGGCCGAAGGCAAGGGCGAGGTCTATCGCGCCGGACAGTTCTTCACCTATTTCGCCGGCGAAGTCCTGCGCCAGCAGGGCGATCTGGCCGAAAGCGTGCGCCCCGGCATCGAGATCGACGTGCGCCGCGAGCCTGTGGGCGTCGTCGCCATCATCAGCCCGTGGAACTTTCCCGTGGCCACGCCGTCGTGGAAGATCGCGCCGGCGCTGGCATTCGGCAACGCGGTCGTGTGGAAACCCGCTAATGTCACCCCCGCCAGCGCCGTCGCGCTGACCGAGATCATCGCGCGTCAGGACATCCCCAAGGGGCTGTTCAACCTGGTCCCGGGGCCGGGACGGGATGTGGGTCAGCGTCTGGTCGAAAGCCCGCAGGTCGATGCGATCAGCTTTACCGGCTCGGTGCCGGTCGGGCGCGGGATCGCGGCGTCGGCCATTCAGAACATGACCAAGCTGCAGATGGAGATGGGGTCCAAGAACCCGCTGATCGTCATGGATGACGCGGATCTTGATCTGGCTGTGACCCATGCCGCCAATTCGGCCTTTGGCGGAACCGGGCAGAAATGCACCGCCGCCAGCCGCCTGATCGTGCACGCCTCGGTGCATGACGCCTTCGTGGAAAAACTGGTCGCGGCGGCCAACGCGCTGAAGGTCGGTCACGCGCTGCAGGACGGCACCCAGATCGGCCCGGTGGTCAGCGAAGGGCAGTTGTCGCAAAACCTCGACTATATCGACATCGGCAAATCCGAGGGCGCCGAGTTGCTGTGCGGCGGCGACCGACCCGACATGGCGACCGAGGGCTTCTACATGGCCCCCGCCGTGTTCGCCGATACCCGCAACGACATGCGGATCAACCGCGAAGAGATGTTCGCGCCGATCACGGCCGTGCAGCGCGCCGACAGCTATGACGAAGCCCTGTCGCTGGCCAATGACACGCAGTTCGGGCTGACGGCCGGCATCATGACCCGTTCGCTGGCCCGCGCCAGCCATTTCCGCGCCAACATGCGGGCGGGTTGCGTCATGGTGAACCTGCCGACGGCGGGCACGGATTATCACGTGCCGTTCGGGGGGCGCGGCGCGTCAAGCTATGGCCCGCGCGAACAGGGCGCCTATGCCGCCGAATTCTACACCACGGTCAAGACCGCCTATGTCGCCGCAGGAGAGCCGCAATGAACTTTCTGATCGACGGGCTGCAATACGCCAACTGGTCCGAAAAGATCTTTCGCCAGATGCGCGCGGGCGGGGTGGATGCAGTCCACGTCACCATCGCCTATCACGAGACGTTCCGCGAGACGGTCCTGAACATCGAGCAATGGAACCGCTGGTTCGAGACCTATCCGGACCTGATCTTTCACGGCCGGACCGCCGCCGATGTGCGAGTTGCGCGCGAGACCGGGCGCACCGCGATCTTCTTCGGCTCGCAGAACCCGTCCTGCATCGAGGACGATATCGGGCTGGTCGAGGTGATGCACACGCTTGGCCTGCGCTTCATGCAGCTGACCTATAACAACCAGTCGCTGCTGGCGTCGGGCTGTTACGAGGACGAGGACACCGGTCTGACCCGCATGGGCCGCGCCGTCATGGCCGAGATGAACCGCGTGGGCCTTGTGGTCGACATGAGCCATTCCGGCGAGCGGTCCACCTTCGAGGCGATCGCGCATTCGACGCGGCCCATCGCCATCACCCACGCCAATCCGGCAAGCTGGCACCCCGCCTTGCGCAACAAGTCCGACGCGCTTCTGCGCGCCCTGGGGGAAAGCGGCGGATTTCTGGGCCTGTCGGCCTATCCGCACCACCTGAAGGACGGCAGCGCCTGCACGCTGCAATCGTGGTGCGACATGGCCGCCTTTGCGGTCGAACTGGTCGGCCCGACCGGCGTCGGCATCGGGACCGATCTGTGCCAGGATCAGCCCGACAGCATCGTCGAATGGATGCGCGTCGGCCGCTGGACCAAGACCATCGATTACGGCGAAGGCAGCGCCGACGCGCCCGGCTTTCCGCCCATGCCCGACTGGTTCCGCGACAATCGCGATCTGGCGGCGATCCGCGACGGGCTGCGCGCGGCCGGGCTGGACCAGACCACGGCCGACGGCGTGATGGGCAACAACTGGCTGACCTTTTTCGAGCAGAGCTTCGGCGCGGACACCGCGCAATCGGAAGAGGCCAGACGCGCGGCCGAGTGACGCACGACATTCAGATGTTCTGGGAGGAACAGAAGTGACCGATATCACGACACCACAGACCGGCCCCGCATCGGCGCGGATCGACAAGACGCTGTTTGCGATCACCGGCGGGTTCATCGCCCTTTTCTGCGCCTATGCGTTTGTCGACATCGACGGGCTTTCCGCCCTTGTCGATGCGGGGTTCAACTTTTCGGCGCGGTATTTTGGCCTGTACTGGCAAGTCCTGCTGCTGGCGACCTTCCTGATCGGTCTGCTGCTGTGCGTTCTGCCCGGCTCCAGAACGGTCATGGGCGGTCTGAGCGTGCCGGAATTCAACATCTTCAGCTGGGGGGCGATGATCATGTGCACCCTGCTGGCCGGGGGCGGCGTGTTCTGGGCGGCGGGCGAGCCGATTGCGCATTTCCTGTCCACGCCGCCGGTCTTCGGCGATCTGGGCGAGGATTCGCGCGCCATCGCCAACGCCGCGCTCGCACAAAGCTTCATGCATTGGGGATTTCTGGCCTGGGCCATCCTGGGGTCGCTGACGACCGTCATGCTGATGCATTATCACTATGACAAGGGTCTGCCGCTTGCGCCGCGAACGCTGCTTTACCCGGTCTTCGGGGATCGCGCGCTGCATGGGCCGATCGGCCTGATCGCCGATGCCGCCTGCGTCATCGCGGTGGTTGCGGGCACTGTCGGTCCGATCGGGTTTCTGGGCTTGCAGATGTCCTATGGGCTGAACGCGCTGACCGGCATCCCCGACAACTTCACCACCCAGGCCATTGCCGTTCTGGCGCTTGTGGGGGTCTATACGGTCTCTGCGGTCACCGGGCTTGCCAAGGGCATCAAGGTGCTGTCCCAGATCAACGTGATCCTTGCCGTCATCCTTCTGGTCTTCATGCTGATCGCCGGCCCCACGACCGAGATCTTCGCGGGCTTTTTCGGCGGGATGCAGGTCTATCTGACGCACTTCTTCGATCTGACCCTGTATCGCGGCGAGGCGGGCGTGTTCGGCGATCCGGGCTGGCTGGGCTGGTGGACGGTGTTCTTCTGGGGCTGGTTCATGGGCTATGGGCCGCTGATGGCCATCTTCATCGCCCGCGTCAGCCGCGGACGGTCGATCCGCCAGATCATCGTCATGCTGTCGATCATCGCCCCGATCATCACCAATTTCTGGTTCACGATCATCGGCGGCTCGGGCATCTTCTTCGAGATTGCCGAACCGGGCGTCATCTCGGGTCCGTTCGAGGGCTTCAACCTGCCCGCCGGTCTGTTGGCGATCACCCAGGCCATGCCGCTGGGCCTGATCCTGTCGATCCTGTTTCTGGCGCTGACGATGTTCTTCGTCGCCACCACCAGCGACTCGATGAGCTATGTGATCTCGGCGACCATGTCCGACAGCGAACCTTCGGCCGGGCTGCGCGCCTTCTGGGGGATGGCGATGGGCGTCATGGCGCTGATCCTGATCTCGACCGGCGCGGGCGGCATCGGCAAGTTGCAAAGCTTCATCGTGATCACGGCGGTGCCGGTGCCGCTGATCCTGCTGCCCTCGCTGTGGGATGCGCTGCGGATCACCTGGATGCTGGGCCGCACGCCGGAACCCGCGCGCCGCTGAGACCCGCTCCGTCACCCGACCCATCAGGAGGAAATGCGATGTCCCTGCACGATCAGACCACGCTGGCCGATACCGCCCGCTTTCGCCGCCCCGCGTCCGAGGTCATGCGCCTGGCCCGGATGGGAAGCAGCCACCCCACGCGGCTGTCCTTTCTTCGCGTGCTGCTGCGCCGGCTGGCCAGCGGGGAATGGCGGGTCGATCGTCCGGTCTGGGCCGTCGATGCGAAGGGGGTCGGTCATGCCGTCTATCGCGTGCGCGGCGCCGACCGGACCTACAGCCTTGTCGCCTTCGCCCACGATCTGCCGCCCGAGATGCGTTCGGACCGGGTGATCGCCACCGCCTGGGACGCGACATTCACCCTGTTCGACGGCGATCCGACGCCGGCCGATATCGCCCGTCTGGCACGCAACGTCCCCTATCAGGAGGCCGGCCGGATCAGCACACGCGAACTGACGCTGGCGCGCGCGAACCGTTCGGTGCGGCTGTTTGACCATGTCGTAGGTGCGCTGTCGCAGGGCAACCAGCCTGACCCTGCGGAAATCGCCGCGGTCGGCTATCTGATGCGGACGACGGCGGTTTACGGATCGGGCAAGTTCGGCGCGGCGGATCGCGACGACATCGCCGCGCGCCCTGAACTTGCCGCGCCGTTTCAGGTCGAGATGCTGACCGTCTGGCTGATCCGGGCCTTCACCGTCGACATCGTCGAACATATGGCGGCGGTGAAAGGCGGCGATCGGGCGGTCCGGCTGACGCCCCTGATCCGGCGCACGCTTGGCGTCGGCAACTCGACCGGGCTGGGCATGGCCCCGTTCATCGTCCGCCACCCGGTGCTTTTGAACAACTGGATCGAGGCGCGGGAAGAGGCGCTGGCGCGGGTCCGGGCGCAATCCGGTTCGACGGCCAAGGCGGTGGCGGAATTCCGGCAGGTGCTGGACGCCGCGATCCGCAACGCCGACGCATGGCATTCGGAACATCCCGCTCAGGTGCTAAAGCTGCGCGATCTGCGCCGCGACCTCGCCGCGATCTCGGACAGGCTGTCGGACTGGGACACGCATCAGCCGCATCCCTGGGACGCGCTGTGGCGATGGGGCGCCGACGCGCTGAGCCTTGAAGGGCAAGAGGCGCTGCTGTCCCTGATGCTTGAGCCGCATGGAGATCTGGTGGACGATCTTGCCGACCGCATGGGCGCCGACGAGGCGGCAAGCTTTCGGCTGAACGGTGCGATGCCGGTCGGGGAACTGCGCGCCATTCTGGAAACGGAATACGACTGGGCGCTGGCCATCGACTTCACGACGCCCGAAAACGTCGCGCGGTTCTGGTATGTGTCCGAGGAAAAGCTGGAACCGCGACTGGGCGACCGGGCATCCGAGGACGGCGCGAGCCTGGAACAGCCGCTGTGCATCGCCCGCCTGATCGCCGAACTGTATGCGACGTTGCAGGAATATGACGACGCAACGCCGGTGGCGGCGCTGCTTCTGGCCCATCCGCAGCACCGCTTCGCGGTGCGCCGGGCCCAGATCGCGCAGCATCACCCCTTCGCGGAGGTTCGCGACAACCTGATTGCGGCCGACATTCTGCCCATTGACCTGCTGCGCTGCAAGCTGGCCTTCTTCGGCGCCACCCAGTTCGACCCGCGGTCGGATCGGTGGGTGCGTATCAACCTGTTTCCGGGCGCACCCTATCCCGACGAGATCCCATCGGAGGAGACCCCATGAACACCGAACCCCACGACCAGACACGCGGCGATTCCACCCCTTTCTTCAGCGAGGACGGACCCGCCCCCCTGTCGCGCAACGAGGTCGCGGCGCTGTGCCTGAAAGCTGCCCGCGGCGCGGGGATGAGCTGGGGCATGGCCGAAGAGGCCGCCTTTGCCGCAGCCTGGCTGGTCCGGCACGGCATCGACGGATGCGGCCATCTGTGCGCCCATCTGGAACAGGCGCAGGGCCGGGAATGGGCGGAACTGTGCCCCGACGTCTCGGCCGGCGACTGGCGCGCCAAGGATGGCCACGCGCTGTGCCCGATCATTCTGGGCGCGACCTTGTGCGATCATGCCGCGTTGACGGAAGGTCCCGTCGCGGACTGTTCGATAACGCTTGGCCAGGTGGATCATCCGATCCTTCTGCTGCCGTTTCTGGACAGCATCGCCCGGAAGAACGGCGTGCTGATCACCGTGTCGTGGGACGGCGGATCGGTCTGCATCGGGCAGGGTGCTGACTGGCTGCAGGCCGCGACCGGCGCGCTTGGCAGATCGTCGGCGGACCTTGTCCTGACCGCGCGCCAGGGTGTCGCGACAGATCTGTCCGCGGACCGGCTGCCCAACGCCGACACAAGCGCCGAGGTCATCCACACGCTGAACGGCTTTGCCATGCGCACGACGGTTCCCGCCTCGGAACGATCGCGCGCGGGCGCCGGATCGGCCCTTGGCGACAACGATTGAAACGGAAGGAAAACGAATGACACTGGAACGTCTCTCACCCGGCCCGCGCATGAGCCAGGCGGTCTGCATCGGGCAGATCGCCTTTCTTGCCGGGCAGGTCCCGGATGATCTGGGCGCCGACATCACCGAACAGACCCGTCAGGTCCTAAGCAAGATCGACCGGGTCGTCGAACAGCTTGGGGCGACCCGGGCCGATATCGCCTCGGTGCAGGTATGGCTGTCCGACATGGCGGATTTTCAGGGCATGAACGCGGTCTGGGACGATTGGGTCAGCCGCGATGCCCCGCCCGCCCGCGCCACCGGCGGCGTCGCCCTGGCCCGTCCGGGCATGCGGGTCGAAATGATCGCCGTGGTGGCGCTGCCCGAACGCGGCTGATCCGGCCGGCCTGACAGCGAGGTGCCCGCAGGCCGGTTGCGCCCGCGCCGCAAGCCGGGGCGGGACCGCAACCTGCGCCGGCGGGGGGAGGGGGTGAGCAGTGATCGTCAAGGAACAACCCTCGGCACTGAAGCTTTTTCTGGTGATGCAGGGATCGGTGGTGCCGCAGATCCTTGGCAAGATCCTTGTCTTCACCGTGCTGGCAATCGTCGTCATGGCGCTGGATCGCCACGTCGTCGCGCTTCCTCATGTGTCGCTGACGGCGCTCAGCGTGTTCGGCATCGCGCTGTCGCTGTTTCTGGGATTTCGCAACAACGCGGCCTATGACCGGTGGTGGGAGGGGCGCAGGATCTGGGGCGGCATCGTGTCCGACACACGCAACCTTGCCCGCAACTGCGAGATCTTCATCGCCGAAAAGGAAGACCGGCAGGACATTCTGGGAAGCGCGGTGGCGTTCGCGCATGCCGTCCGCGGCGACCTGCACGACACCGATGTCACGGGGGACATCGCCATCTGGATCGGTGACGACGAGGCAGCCCGGCTTGGCGCGCAAAAAGGCGGCGCCGAGGCCGCGTTGCGCATCATCGCGGGCAAGGTCCGCGCGCTGCACGAAAGCGATCGTCTCAGCGGTTTCGGGCAGCTGGCGTTTTCCGAGACCGTTTCGGCATTGGGACGGCATCAGACGGGGTGCGAGCGTCTTGCGACGACGCCCTTGCCCTTCGTCTATTCGCTGCTGGTCCGACGCACGACCTATCTGTATTGCGTCTTGCTGCCCTTCGCGCTGGTCGAAACGACCGGTCCGTTCGTGCCGATCTTCGTGGCCGTGGTCGCCTATGTGTTCTTCGGGCTGCAAGCCGTGACCAACGAGTTGGAGCATCCGTTCCGTCAGGGGCAGAACGGTCTTCCCCTCAGGGCGCTGTGCCGGACGATCGAAATCTCGGTCGCGCAGGCACTGGACCGGCCGGCCCCGCCTCCGTTGTCCCCGCGGAACGGTATTCTGGGGTAGGGTGTCGGGCGTGCCGCCGCGTCACCGATTGGCGTCAGCCCGCGCGTGGCGGCCCCCGGATCTTCTGCATTGTTCAATCTCATCGAACAATCCAGACGATCAAACCGATCTAATCATTCAGTCGACCGCCTTCTATCTTCCCGTCATCACCGCGCAACAGCGCGCCAAGTCAAAGATAAAGGAAGACGACCATGAAAACCTTCGCTATTGCCCTGTCCGCCCTGAGCCTTGTCGCCGGTGTTGCGCAAGCCGACACCTTCCGCCAGGAGATCGACAACCAGCGCCAGCACGGTCATGCTGTCTCTGTCCATGCCGAACAGACCGTCAGGGTTCCGGCGAGTTCGATCCTCAGCAACAACGATCTGACGAACGCGCCTTTTCCCGCCGATGATCTGGTGACGGTGACCGTCTTCCGGTCGACCGGCGTCATCGATACCGGGAAGTGACCCGCTCAAGGCAGGGGTGCCCGGAACCCGCGGCACCCTGCGCCCTGCCTGGTCGCCCAGGCGGGGCGCAGTGCATTTGACAGACAAGGACGTCCTGTAGCCTAACTGGCCGTGCCCGGAACGAATGGAGCAACCGGTGATCCGTGACCTGATGGCCCTGCGCACCCTGATCGCCATCGCGAAGGACGGCAGCTTTGCGGCGGCTGCGGCGGGCCTGCGGATGTCGCGGGCCATGGCCAGCAAGCATGTCTCGGACCTGGAGGCCGAGCTGGGCGTCAAGCTGATCAACCGCACGACCCGCCGGCTCAGCCTGACCGAGGCGGGGCGCAGGCTGACGGCGGCCTCCCGCGATATGCTGGAGATGCTGGACCAGACCGAACAGGACATTGTCTCGTCCAAGGGCGTGCCGCGCGGAACGCTGAGGATCAACGCGCCGACCTCGTTCGGGATTCGCCACCTGGGGCCGATCATCAGCGATTTCCTGGGCAGGTATACCGAAGTCACTGTCGACCTGACGCTGGAAGATCGCGTCGTCGATATCGTCGAGCAGGGCTATGATCTGGCAATCCGTATCCGGCGGCTTGAGGATTCGTCGCTGACGGCGCGGCTGTTGACCCCTGCGCACATGGTCCTGTGCGCCTCGGGGGCCTATCTGCAGCGCCACGGCGCGCCCTCGGGGCCGCGCGATCTGGAACGGCATTCCTGCCTCGTATACGACTATCTGGCCCGTCACGGCACCTGGAGCCTTGAGAAGGACGGCCTTCGCGAGGACGTGCGGATCAGCGGGCGGATGCACAGCAACAACGGCGAGGTGCTGATGCAGGCGGCGCTCGATGGCCACGGGATCACGCTGGCGCCGACCTTCATGGCCCATGAGGCGATCCGCGAGGGCCGCCTCGTGCCCGTGCTGCGGGACTGGTCGGTTGTCGAGCCGGGCCTTTATGCCGTCATGCCTCCGGGACGGGTCGAGGCGGCAAAGGTGCGCGCATTCCTGGACCATCTTTCGGCGTCGCTTGGCAAGATCCCCATCTGGGACCGGGACCTGTCGAGCCAAGCCGGCCCGTGAAGGTGTTGCGGCACGGGTCGTCTGTCGATCTTCACCGCTGATGATCGGGGCCAGCCGCGATGTCATGTCGCAGTATTTGAGGTGCCGGACTGGATATCACGCGCCGTCAGGGCCTGAGGGTGACTGTCGCCGGCTTGCGGGCGAGCCGTTCCGGCGCAAGGTTTCTTGCGGCACCCGGCAGCAGCGCGAAACTGATCCTGCCTGACACAGGCGGTGGTCCGGTTCCGTCCGCGGCTGAAGCGGGATAACCGGCCGGCCAGCGGCACGGGCATGCTCGGCTTCTGGATGGCCCTGCGCCCTGCGCGCGCTGTTGGCCGCGACGCAGCAGCGGTGCCGGCACCACGTGGGGGTATCGCAGAACCGGTTTCTCGATGTCGCGTTGGGGCCGGAACTGCGGTCTGCCGCGCGGCAGTTTCCCGCATGGCTGTCTGCCGCAGCCTGCAGGCCCTGAAAACCTGTCCTTTTTCGTCGGTTGCACCGCCCCGGCATTGATGCCGCCCGCGCGCCCGGTTAGGTCAGCCGGATGACCAGCGACTCTGCCATTCCGCCCGCAATCGCGTTCCGGGACGTCGTCAAGACGTGGCCGCAGCGTGGCGGCGACGTGACGGCGCTGGACCACATCGATCTGGATGTGCCGAGCGGCGGGATCACCGGCGTGATCGGTCGATCCGGGGCGGGCAAGTCGACGCTGCTGCGGTTGGTCAACGGGTTGGAGCGTGTCTCCAGCGGTCGGGTGGAACTGCTGGGGCGGGACGTGAGCGCTGCGCGCGGGCGGGCCTTGCGCGCCCTGCGCCGCGACGTGGGCATGATCTTCCAGCACTTCAACCTGCTGGCAAACCGGACGGTGCGCGGCAATGTGGCGTTGCCGCTGGAAATCGCCGGCATGCCCCGCACCGGCATCCACGCGCGGGTGGACCGGCTGATCGAGCTGGTCGGGCTGGGGGCGTTCGCCGACCGCTATCCGGCGCAGCTGTCGGGCGGGCAGAAGCAGCGCGTGGGCATTGCGCGGGCGCTGGCCACCGAACCCAGGGTGCTGCTGTCGGACGAGGCGACCAGCGCGCTGGACCCCGAAACGACGCAGGCTGTGCTGGCCCTGCTGCGCGACATCAATCGCGAACTGGGGCTGACGATCCTGCTGATCACGCACGAGATGGCCGTGGTGCGCGACATCTGCCAGCACGTGGCGGTGATGGAGGCGGGACGCATCGTCGAAACCGGCGCGACCTATGACATCTTTGCCGATCCGCAGCATCCCGTCACCCGGTCGTTCCTGTCGGGCGTGACCGGAACCGTGCTGCCGGGGTTTCTGGCGCGGCAGATCGTGGCGCACGGCGCAGGACCCGCGATCCTGCGCATCACCTTTTCGGGCGACAGCGCGACGCATCCGGTGCTGTCGCGGCTTGGCGCCAAGCTGGGCATCGACGTCAACATCCTTGGCGGTGCCATCGAGGAGATCGACGGTCGCCCGTTCGGGAACCTGACCGTGCAGATGCCGGCCGAGGCGCTGCCTGCGGCGCAAGCCTATCTGCACGCGCATCAGCTGCGAAGCGAGGTCATCGGACATGTCGGCTAACCTGGTCGCATTGTTGTGGGACGCGACGTTGCAGACGATCTACATGGTCGTCGTGTCCGGCGTCATCGGCACCGCCCTGGGCCTGCCCCTGGGGATATTCCTTGCCGCATCCAGGCGCGGTGAACTGCTGTCGTCGCCCGCGCTGAACCGGGGGCTGGGCCTGATCGTGAACGCGCTGCGATCCGTTCCCTTCATCATCCTGGTGGTGGCGATCATCCCGTTCACCCGGCTGGTCGCCGGCACCTCGATCGGCACCACCGCGGCCATCGTGCCGCTGACGCTGGCCGCCGCCCCGTTCATCGCCCGCATCGTGGAAACCGCAATCCGCGAGGTGGATGGCGGTCTGATCGAGGCCGCGCGCGCGATGGGGGCCTCGCCCGGCCAGATCATCGCCAAGGTGCTGCTGCCCGAGGCGCTGCCGGGGATCGTTCTGGGCCTGACGCTCGCCGTGGTCAGCCTGATCGGGTATTCCGCCATGGTCGGCGCGGTCGGCGGCGAGGGGCTGGGCGATCTGGGCATCCGCTATGGCTATCAGCGCTTCATGCCCGACGTGATGCTGGCCGTCGTTGTCATCCTGGTCGTGCTGGTGCAGGCCGTGCAGTCCTGCGGCGAATGGATCGCGCGCCGGCTGGACCACCGCGCCGCCAAGGACCGCGGACTTTAACCAATCGAAAGGAACCCACATGCTTCGACTGATCGCTGCCGCATTGACGCTGACCGCCGGAATGGCATCTGCCCAGGACATCAAGATCGGCGTCACCCCCGGCGAACACGCCGAGATCATGGAACAGATCGTGCCGCTGGCAAGCGCCAGGGGGCTGGACATCGACGTGATCGAGTTTTCCGACTATGTCGTGCCGAACACCGCGCTGGCGGATGGCGATCTGGACGCGAACAGCTTTCAGCACGTTCCGTATCTGGACAACCAGATCAAGGATCGCGGCTTCGATATCGTGGCCGTCGCCAAGACCATCACCACGCCAATGGGCGTCTATTCCGACAAGCTGACCTCGCTGGACGCGCTGGCAGAGGGCGCGACCGTGTCGATCCCGAACGATCCGACCAATGGCGGCCGCGCGCTGCTGGTGCTGGCCGATGCGGGCGTCATCCAGGTCGATCCGGATGCGGGGCTGGTGCCCACGCCCCTGAACATCACCGACAACGCGAAGAAGCTGAAGTTCCGCGAACTGGACGCCGCGCAACTGCCCCGCTCGCTGGCCGATGTGGACGCTGCCATCATCAACACCAACTATGCCCTCGCCGCCGGACTGAACCCGCGCGAGGACGCGATCGCGATGGAAAAGCCCGACAGCCCCTATGCCAACGTGATCGCGGTGCGAAAGGGCGATGAAGACGCGCCGTGGCTGAAGACCCTGGTCGAGGTCTATCACTCGGCCGAGATCAAGGAGTTCATCGAGACCAAATACGAAGGCGCGGTCATTCCGGCCTGGTAGGCATGGGTGCGGCCGGCGCTGAGGGCGGGCGGTTCCGCCGCAGACTGACAGCACGTGGTCGGGGCGGCAGCCGCTTCACATCGCGGGATGAGGCGGCCGCCGGCTGCGGTGCGGCGTGGCTCGGAAACTTCGGCCGGCACTTGGGGCCGAGATGCTTGCAAAGCTGGGCCAGATAGGACGGTTCTCACCGCGCTGCGACATCGAACCGCGGCGCGGACTCGCGGGCCGAAGCCGGCGGCGCGCAATTAACAGCTTGCAAGGGCTTTGCCCTTATCCGGCCGCCGCCCAGTTGGCGATTTCGGGCAAAAGTGCGTCCATGATGGTCTGAAATGCGCGGACGATGCTGATCGGGGTGTCGTCGACGGCGGCGGCCTCGTTGCGGAAGGTGGCGGTTCTGATCACGCTCTGGTCCCGGTCGCGCAGCAGGGTCAGGCTGAGGTCGACCTTTGCGATCACCGCCCCGCCGGTGATTTCGACGTGGAACGCGTCGATGCGGGACAGAAGGGCCAGATCGGGCACCGGTCCCCCCTCGTTCGGGCCGACATATCCCATCCTGCCCGTTCCCGCGATCGAGCGGATCAGCAGCGATTGCACCAGCGACGGCAATTCATCCGACCAGCGCGCATCGGGAAGATAGGTGACTGCCGCGGCGCCCGGTTTCACCATGATCCGGTCGCTGTTGATCGAGGCGGGCGCGTTGGGTACCGCCACCAGCAAGGTGCGCCCCGACCCGCGGCCGGCACCCGACCCTGCGGCGGGCGCCAGATCGTAGGTGTCCAGCGGCGTCGCCGCCGCGTTGATCGACGACAGCGCGCTGCAGCCGCCAAGGCTGGCGGCGGCGCCCAGGATCGCGGCGCGGCGGGTAAGGGTCAACATCTGCATCTGTTCATCTCCGGTATTCGGGCACACGCTCATCCAGCAGGAAACGTGCAGGGTCTCGTTCGATGCGGCGCACCAGTCTGTCCAGCGACTGGACCAGCCCGCGCGCCTCGCTGCCAAGGCGGCCCAACTCGTTCAGGCCGTTGCCGGTAAAGTTGCGGATGCCCGGTCCGGCGTCGCGCACCGTGGCCTGAATCTGGGCGACGACCTCATCGGCGCGGCCGATCAGGGCGCGCAGATCGGCGCCGATCTGCGGCAGGTCGGTCGAAATCTGCGCGGCCGCGCCGCCGATCTGGTCGGTTGCCGCGCGGATATCGGACAGGACCGGGCCCAGATCGGACGTGATCGCCGCATCCGCGCTGTCGAACGCGCTTTCCGCCGAACTCAGCGCACGGTTCGCCGAGACCAGCGACCCCTCGATGCTGGCCAGCGTGACATTGGCGCGCTGGAACAGATCGGTGGCCCCGTTCACCGCCGTGCGCGTATCCTCGGCCAAAGGCGACAGGCCCGCGGTGAAATCGGTCAGATCGCGCGCGGCATTGTCCACCGCGGCCGACGCCGACGACACCGCCCCGCGAATATCCGCGACCACGGCGGGAACGTCCTGATCCATCACCGTCTCGAGCCGGGCGATTGCGTTTTGGGCGCGGGCCAGAACCTCTCGCGCATCGGCCACCATCAAGGTGCCATCGCCCGCCACCAGCGTGTTCACGCTGTTCGAGGCCTCGGTCACGGCGCCGAAGGTGGTGCTGGCATCCGACAATGTCTGCTCAAGCTGCTGCAACCGCGCGTTCAGCAGCGCAGCCGTCTGTTCGAACCCGTCCAGCGTGCTGCCCGACCGCTGCGAGATATCCGCGATGGCCCGATCCAGCGTCTCGACCGTCTGCGCGATCTGCGTGGCGATCTGCGGAATCCGGTCGCGCATCAGGGTCTCGGCCTGGGCGAACGCGGCGCCGGCGCTGTCGATGGCGGTGCCGGTCGTGTCGATGGCCGTCCGCGCGGAATCGAACGCGCCCGTCGCCGAGGCCAGCGTCTGGTCCACGTTGCCCAGTGTCGTTTCGGCCGCCGCGCCAAGCGTGTCGAGGCGGTCGCTGAAGCCCGAGATCTTGTCCGTCGCGTCGGCCACGGTCCGGGTGATGTCCGAAAAATCGCTCAGCGCCTGATCCAGCCCGCCGGACGCATCGCTGAGATTGTTGAGGATGTTCTGCACATAGGCCTGATTTTCCGGCCCCGCGATCTGCTGAAACTGCCGCAGCAGGCTGGTCGCCTCGGTAATCAGGTCGGGTGCATCCTCGACCAGCTGCTGCACCGATGAACGGCGCGAGGGGATGATGGGCGGGGTCCCGTCATCCGAAGTCAGCGGCGGCGCATCCGCGCTTTTGTTGGTCAGCGAGATATAGGCGACCCCGGTCACGCCCGACGAGCTGAGCTGCGCCACCGTATCCTCGTGCACCGGGGTCGTGGCATCGATCTCGATCTCGACATAGACCTTGGACGGATCGGGATCGTAGATGTGCATGTCGATCAGCCGGCCCACGTCGATGCCGTTGAAGACCACGTCCCCCGAGGAATCCAGCCCCGACACGTCGTCGAAGAGAATCGCGTAATAGGCATATTGCCGGTCCAGCTGCACGCTGGACAGCCACACGGCAAAGATCAGGCTGCCGACGATGCCAAGCAGCGTGAAGGCGCCGATCAGGATGTAGTTTGCACGGGTTTCCATCACTGCACCGTTTCGTCCTGTCCGGTCGCCAAGGCTGCCCGGGCGCGGGGGCCGTGAAAATATTCATGGACCCAAGGGTGATCGACCTTCATCAACTCGGCCATGGTGCCGACCGCCAGAACCTTCTTTTCGGCCAGCACGGCGATACGGTCGCAGATTGCATGCAGCGAATCCAGATCATGCGTCACCAGAAACACCGTCAGCCCCAATGTCGCCTGCAACTTGCGGATCAGCGTATCGAAGGCCGCGGCGCCGATCGGGTCAAGCCCGGCCGTCGGTTCGTCCAGAAACACGATTTCGGGGTCCAGCGCGATGGCGCGTGCGAATCCGGCCCGCTTGCGCATTCCGCCCGACAGCTCGGACGGGAACTTGTTCTGCGCGACCTCTTCCAGCCCGACCATCCGCACCTTGATCCCGGCCAGCGTCTCGCGCAGCGCGTCGGGCAGATCAAGCTGCTCCCGCATCGGGGCCTCGACGTTCTGGCGCACGGTCAGGGAGGAAAACAGCGCGCCATCCTGGAACATCACGCCCCATCGGCGACGCAACTGCCGGTAATGTTCGGGCGAGGTGGAGTTGACGCTTTGGCCGAACACCTCGATCGTGCCGCCATCGGGCTTCAGCAAGCCGACGATCTGCTGCAACAGCACGGATTTGCCGGTGCCCGAGCCGCCGACGATGCCGATGATCTCGCCCCGGCGCACATCCAGGTCCAGCCCGTCATGCACGACGTGGCTGCCAAAGCTTTTGGTCAGGCCCCGCACCTTTATGATCGGCTCAGCGTCGCGCATCAGATTCCTATCAGGGCGAAAAAGACCGAGAAAATGGCATCCGCCACGATCACCATGAAGATCGACAGCACCACCGAGGTCGATGTCAGCCGTCCCAGAGATTCGGCGTTGCCGCCCACTTTCAGCCCCTCATAGCAGCCAATGATGCCGATGATCAGGGCAAAGAAGGGCGCCTTGACCATGCCGACCAGAAAGTGCCAGACATCGGTGTTGCTGACCAGCCGGGCCTGGAACACGGCGGGCGACACGCCCAGTTCGATCCACGACATCATCGCGCCGCCGATCAGCCCCGACAGATCGGCGAAAAGCCCAAGGACCGGCAGCATCAGGACCAGCGCCAGCACGCGCGGCACCACGAGGATGTCGACCGGATCGAGGCCAAGCGTGCGCATCGCATCGACCTCTTCGCGCATCTTCATGGACCCGATGGCGGCGGTATAGGCCGAGCCCGACCGCCCCGCGACGATGATCGCCGTCAGCAGGATCCCCAATTCGCGCAGCACCGAGATGGCGATCAGGTCCACCACGAACACCTCGGCACCGAACTGGCGAAGCTGGACCGACCCCTGGAATGCCAGCACGACGCCGATGAGAAACGACATCAGCGCCACGATGGGAATGGCGTTCCACCCCACCTCCTGCATGTGATGCACCAGCGATGTCAGGCGCAGCCGGCGCGGACGGATCGCCAGACTGCCAATCGCCGCGATGACCTGCCCCAGGGCGGCGATCAATTCGACGGCGATCTTCGCGGTGGCGGCCGTTCTGCGGCCAAGCGCCTCGATGCTGTCGGTCAGCGAGACGCGCTTAGCGGCCCCGGTGTCCTCGGGCGGCATGTTGGCGCGGACCACCTCGATCAGCTGTTTCTGCTTTTCGCTTTCGCCGCGGATCGGGGGTTCGGCCGCGCCGCCGGCCATCCGCCTTTGCAGATCCACGATATACCATGCGCCGGCCGTATCCATGTGGCTTACCTGCGCCATATCGATGGCCTCGGCGCCGGAATCCACTGGCGGCAGCGTTGCGATGGTGTCGATCAGCAGCCTGCCGGACAGGACGATGCGGCCGTCTTCCAGCGTCACCGAGGGTGGGGCATCTGCCGCCCCGTCACCGGATGGGACGCGCGGCGTATCGTCACCCTGATCAACCATCGCCTGCCGCCACCCTGTTTCACACTCCACGCCGGCGTCCGCGAACGTGCGGGCGGGCGTTCCGTCTCAAGCCCCCGGAGCCTCGATGCCGTCCCGACATCCATGCCGCCGATTGCCTTGCACGAGACGTCACCGATACCGCAAACCCTCGCAGGCGTAAATCGCACCGGATTGTTAACGCATCAATGTCCCCGTTCCGTCGCAGAACGGATGCATGTCGCGGCCGCGCGTGCTAAACAGCGTTCTTGACGAATTTGCGACGGAAGACTTGCGGATGAAAGCGCTTCGCCAGATTGTCCTTTCGGTCCTTGTTCTGGCCGCCGGCTTGTATGTCTGGATCGCATATGTTCCCGCGGCGCAACCGATCCTTGACCGGGTCGGGCTGCTGGACCTGCTGGGCATCGAACGCGCCGAACCGCAGGAAGATGGGCCGCAGCAGGGCGGACCTGGCGAGGCCGCCACCCGTGTCAGGACGGCCATCGTCGGCGAACGGGCGCAGGCCGATCGCATCGCGGCCATCGGCGACGGGCGGGCGCGCCGGTCGGTCGATGTGCGCTCGAACGCGGTGGGCACGATCACCGACATGGCGCTGTCCGCGGGCAGTTTTGTCGAGAAAGGCACCGAAATCGTCCGGCTGGAGGACGAGGCCGAGCGTATCGCCCTGGAACAGGCGCAGATCCAGCTGGAAAACGCCCGCACCGAGGCCGAGCGTGTGCGCCGGCTTGAATCATCCGGCGCGGTGACGGGCGTGCGCCTGCGCGAGGTCGAACTGGCCTTGCGCAGTGCCGAACTGGCGCTTCGGCAGGCCGAGTTCGACCTGGCGCAACGCCATATCGAGGCGCCCATTTCTGGCTGGGTCGGCATCTTGACGCTGGAACGCGGCGACCGCGTCAGTGCGCAGGATCTTCTGGTGACGATCACGGATCGGTCGGAAATTCTGGTCGATTTCCGGGTGCCCGAACGCATCGTCAGCAAGATCGCCGTGGGCCAGCCCATCGAGGTGCGGCCGATCGGGGCGCGCGACACCGCCCTGACCGGAGAGATCAGCGCCATCGACGCGGTCGTGGATCGTGCCAGCCGTACCCTGCTGGTTCAGGGGCGCGTGCCGAACACGGACGATCTGCTGCGGGCGGGAATGGCGTTTTCGGTCAGCATGAGCTTTCCCGGCGACACGTTGCTGTCGATCCCGCCGCTGGCGGTGCAATGGTCCGGCGACGGGCCGTTCGTCTGGGCCGTGCGCGATGGCAAGGCCGAACAGGTGGCCGTGACCATCGTGCAGCGCGAAAGCGATGCGGTGCTGGTCACATCGGCGGATCTGGCGGCCGGCGATACCGTCGTCACCGAAGGCGTGCAGACCCTGCGCCCCGGCGCCGAGGTCGGCGCCGTGTCCAGCGAGGCGGGGCTGTCGGGCATTGCGCACCCCGATGGCCGGGTGACGCTGTGAGCGCGATGACCTCATCGGGAACCGCGCTGTTCGTGCGGCGGCCGATCCTGGCATTCGTGCTGAACGCGCTGGTCGTCATGGCGGGGCTGGCGGCCCTGCTTGGCGCCGAGATCCGCGAATTGCCGAACGTGGACCGGCCCGTCGTGACCGTCACCACCAGTTTCGCGGGCGCATCGCCCGAATCCGTCGATCAGGAACTGATCGCCCCGATCGAGGGCGCGGTCGGCCGGGTCTCGGGCGTGCGCAGCATTTCGTCGGCGTCGCGTTTCGGGCGCGGCCGGGTGACGGTGGAATTCGACGACAATGTCGATATCGACGTGGCCGCCACCGATGTCCGCGACGCGGTGGCGCGGATCACCAACGACCTGCCCGAGGATGCGGACCGTCCCGAAATCGTCAAGGCGGACGCCGATGCACAGCCGGTGATGCGCATCGCGGTGACGTCGGACGCGCGTTCGCCCCAGGACCTGACCGCCATCGTGCAGGACCGGATCGAGGATCTGATCATTTCGGTCGACGGGGTCGCCGATCTTCAGATCTACGGCGACCGCGAGCCGATTTTCCGCGTGGATATCGACCAGCTGGCGCTTGCAAGCCGGGGGCTGACGCTTGGCGATGTGCAACGCACGCTGGCCGATGTGGCGCTGGACACGCCCGCGGGCGATCTGGCCGGCAGCACCCAGTCGATCAACGTGCGCACGACCGCAAGCGTGGCAACGCCCGAGGCGTTCGAGGCGCTGGAAATCATCCCGAATGTCAGGATCGGCGACATCGCGCGCGTCACCCTGGGCCCTGCGCCCGGCGACACGGTCCTGCGGGCGGACGGACGGCAGGGCGTGGGGATGGGGGTGATCCGTCAGGCGACGTCGAACACGCTGTCGATCTCGTCGGATGTGCATGACGTCGTGGCACAACTGAACCGGACCCTGCCCGGCGATGTCAGCGTCTTCGTCACCTCGGACGATGCGACGTTCATCTCGGGCTCGATCGAAGAGGTGGTCAAGACCCTGGGCTTTGCGATTGCCATCGTGGTGGCGGTCATCTTCCTGTTCCTGCGCGATTTCCGCGCCACGATCATCCCCGCCCTGACCCTGCCGGTCGCGCTGGTGGGCACGCTGGCCGGGATCTACCTGGTCGGGTTCTCGATCAATATCCTGACGCTGCTGGCGCTGGTGCTGGCGACCGGCATGGTGGTGGACGACGCCATCGTGGTGCTGG
This sequence comes from Paracoccus stylophorae, assembly GCF_028553765.1. Classification (NCBI taxonomy): domain Bacteria; kingdom Pseudomonadati; phylum Pseudomonadota; class Alphaproteobacteria; order Rhodobacterales; family Paracoccaceae; genus Paracoccus; species Paracoccus stylophorae. The sequence goes on from NZ_CP067134.1 coordinate 778,822, forward strand.
AAAACATCGTGCGTCAGCGCGGGCTGGGCATGGGGCCGCGCGCGGCCGCCGTTCACGGCACGTCGCAGGTGTTCTTTGCGGTGGTGACGACCACGGCGACGCTGGCCGCGGTCTTTGTGCCGCTGTCGTTCCTGCCCGGACAGGCCGGCGGGCTGTTTCGCGAATTCGGGTTCACGCTGGCGATGGCGGTGGCGCTGTCGTCGGTCGTGGCGCTCAGCCTGTGCCCGGTGCTGGCCAGCCGGCTTCTGACCAAACCGCCGAAAAAGGACGCGCGCGGGCCGATGATCTGGCTGGGCGCCCGGCTGATGCGGCTTTACGAGACGACGCTGCGCGGCGCTCTGGCGATGCCCTATGTCATCGTGCTGATCGCCGTGCTGGTCGCGGCGACGGCGGTGATGGTGGCCGGCAGCATCCGGCAGGAACTGACGCCGCCCGAAGATCGCGCCGTGGCCCTGCTGCGCGTCACGGCGCCGCCCGGCGTGTCGCTGGATTACACGCAGTCGAAGATGCGGCAGATCGAGGATGCGGTCGCCCCCTTGCTGGACAGCGGCGAGATCATCCACATGTTCGCCTTCAGCGGCTTCAGCGCCAATAATCGCGGCTTCATGGTGTTCACCCTGGCCGACTGGGCCGACCGCGCGCGCAGCCAGCAGGAGATCGTGGCCGACATCAACCGGCGGCTTGCCGATGTGATCGGTGTGCGCGCCTTTGCGATCCAGCCCAACTCGCTTGGCATCAGGGGCGCGGGCCGGGGTCTGGCCTTTGCCATCACCGGCAACAATTACGATCAGCTGTCGCAGGTGGCCGATGCCATGATCGACCGGTTGCGCCAGATCCCCGGCATGGGTCAGGTGCGGCTGGAATACGAACGCACGCAGCCGCAGCTTTTCGTGCAGATAGATCGCGAACTGGCCGCCGATCTGGGGGTCGAGATCACCGGGCTGGGGCCGGCCCTGCAGGCGGTTCTGGACGGGCGCGACGTGGCCTCGGTCTTTATCGACGACAAAAGCTATGACGTGCAGATGCTGTCCACCGCCGATCCCATCGACGATCCCGGCGATCTGGAAAGCGTCTTCGTGCGGGCCGGCAACGGCATGATGGTGCCGATGTCCAGCTTCGTCACGCTTGAGGAACGCGCCGTCGCCCCGGAACTGAGCCGCGAGGAACAGAACCGGTCGGTGGAACTGACCGCCGGGCTGACGCCCGAGATGTCACTGGGCGACGCGCTGGCGCAGGTGATCGAGATCGGGGATGAGGTGCTGGCCCCCGAAAACCGCATCGTGCCGCTGGCCGAGGCGGCAACGCTGGACCAGACCAGTTCCGGCATCGTCGTCACCTTCGGCTTTGCCATCCTGATCGTGTTTCTGGTGCTGTCCGCGCAGTTCGAAAGCTTCATCTCTGCCATCGTGGTGATGGCGACCGTGCCGCTTGGGCTGGCCTGCGCGGTGTTCGCGCTGCTGCTGACCGGGCAAAGCCTGAATGTCTACAGCCAGATCGGGCTGGTCATGCTGATCGGGATCATGGCCAAGAACGGCATCCTGATCGTCGAGTTCGCCAACCAGCTGCGCGACAAGGGCGACGATGTGCACGACGCCATTCTGGGCGCCTCGACCATCCGTCTGCGCCCGGTGATGATGACCATGACCTCGACCGTGCTGGGCGGGGTGCCGCTGGTGCTGTCCTCGGGCGCGGGCGCCGAGGCGCGCGAGGCCCTGGGATGGGTGATCGTCGGCGGGCTGGGGCTGGCCACGCTGTCGACGCTGTACCTGACGCCGGTGGCCTATCTGCTGCTGGCGCGGTTCTCGACCCCCAAGGCCCGGGAAGAGGCGCGGCTTCGCGATGAACTTGACGCCGCGCAAAGCCAGAGCGCCTGAAGCGGCGCTGCCTGCGCGGATGCAACCGCCCGCTCCGGCACGAAGATGCCGCCCCCGATGACGACCGGGGGTGGCATGGCGATGTCGGTTTCCGCGCGCGGCGTCAGAACGGTCTTATCGTCCACGGCACGAAGATGACCAGCAGGATCACGGCAATCGAGGCGACGATATAAGGCACGACCAGCCGCGACAGCCGCATGATCGGGATCTCGCTCAGCGCGGCCGCGATATAAAGCCCGGTGCCCACCGGCGGCGTCAGCAGGCCCAGAACCAGCGTCATCGACATCACGACCCCGAACTGGATCGGGTCGATGCCGTAATCCGCGGTCGCCACCGGCAGCAGGATTGGCGTCAGGATGATCAGCGCGGCGATGCCGTCAAGGAACATTCCCACCACCATCAGCGTGCCCATGATCAGCAGCATGAAGATCAGCGGATCGCCGGTCAGCGAGACGATGAAGGCCGCGACCGCCTGCGGGATCTGGTTGAAGGTCAGCACCCATCCGAAGACCTTCGCGGCCATGATCAGGAACAGCACGATGGCCGTGTTGGTCACCGTCCGGTCAATGATCACCGGCAAACGGTGCAGCGGCAGTTCGCGGAACACGACCGCGCCGAACAGCAGGGCCACGACGATGGCGACCGCGGCGCTTTCGGTCGGGGTGAAGATGCCCCAGCTGATGCCGCCGATGATGGTCAGCGGGATCAGCATCGTCGCCAGACCCGGAATCGTGGCCTTCAGGCGCGACCCCTGCGGCAGCGGCGCGCCCGCATGTCCCTTCTGGCGATGCTTGCCCGCCTGCCACAGCGCGATGGCCAGGATCAGCGCGAACAGGGTCACGCCGGGCACGATGCCGGCCATGAACATCTCGGCAATCGAGACCTGCGCGATCACGCCATAGATGATGAACACCATCGAGGGCGGGATGATCGGGCCCAGAAGGCCGGCGCTGGCCGTGATCGAGGCCGCATAGCCGCGGTCATAGCCGTCCTTTTCCATCTCGGGGACGACGACCCGCGACATCACCGCCATCTGCGCCGTGGCCGATCCCATGATCGCGGCCAGGGCAAGGTTCGCGACCAGGTTCACGATGACCAGGTTATGCGGCAGCCGCTGCAACCAGACGCGGGCCGCGATGATGATCCGCCGCGTCACCCCCCTTTCGTTCATGATCTCGCCCAGAAGCACGAACAGCGGAATCGCCAGCAGGTCGAAATTCTCGACCGAGCCGAACAGGATCTGCGGAATCGAGTTCAGGATCTGAAGATTGCCGGTGGTGAGGACGAAAACGATGGTGGCGGCCAGCAGCACGAAGGCGATGGGCATCGCCGCCAGCATCAGCGTCAGAAAGGACAGCCCGGTCATATTTCCATCCCCTTGTCGGTCGCCAGCTCGATCGGCTGATGGCCGGTGACGGCCTCGGCCAGGTCGGCCAGAACATGGATCAGCGCAAAGGCCGAGAAGACCGGCACGATCCAGTAAAAGGGCGATTTCGCCCAGCCAAGAGTGATGATCTGTTCGAACGCGACGGCGGGCGAGACCACCCATGTCGCCGAGGTCCACAGCAGCGTGGCAAGGATCGCCGCGACCAGCGCCAGCACGATCAGGTCCACGATCCTGCGGATGCCCACGGGCAGATGTTCGGTCAGCAGGGTGACGCCGATCTGCGCGCGGTCATGGATCGTGATCGAGGTGGCGACGAAGGCCAGCCAGACCAGCAGGATCGCGGCGATTTCCTCTGCGAAGAAGATCGGCTGACCGATCACATAGCGCATCCCGACATTCGCCACGATCAGCGCCACGAACGCCACGACCAGCACCCTGCTGGCCCACCGTTCGGCGCGGGCCAGCAGATGCGAAAGGGTGGACAGCCAGATCATTGGCCTTCGGCATCCGCAATGAAGCGCTGGATGATCTCGTCGCCGGCAAAGCTGTCGCGCACCGCCTGATTGGCCTCGGCAAAGATTTCGGCGCCGTTTTCCAGCCGCACGATCTCGACCTTGCCCTCAAGCGCGGCGAGATTGGCGGTCTCGGCCTCGACCTGCTGCTCGGTGCCCCAGGCCAGCGCCTCTTGCGAGACGGTGGTGAAAGCCTCTTGCTGTTCGGGCGACAGCGACGACCAGGTGCCGGCGTTGACGACCAGGACGGCCGGGAACGGCATGTGGTTGGTGATCGTCAGCCCCTTGGCGACCTCGTCGAACTTCAGCCCGACCAGCGCGTCAAGGTCGATGTCGATGCCTTCCAGCAGGCCGCTTTGCAGGCCCTGATAGACCTCGGTCAGGTTCACCGGCGTCGGCACCGCGCCGATGGCGTCCCACCAGGTCTTCATCGCCGGGAACGGCACGATGCGGATCTTCTTCTGCGCCAGATCGGCGGGGCCGGTGGCCGGGGCGTCCTTCATCAGGATGTGGCGCTGCCCGGCAAAGGTATAGCCCAGCCCGACAAGATTGGCCTGCTGCAACTGATCCTGCATCTCTTGGGCGGCGGGGCTGTCGGCGGCGCTGGCGGCGTCGCGGACATCCGAAAACAGGTAGGGGGTGAACCATCCCTGCAACGAGGGCGCGCGCAGGCTGGTGATGGCGACCGTCATCAGGCCGCTGTCCAGAAGCCCGCTGGACAGCTGCTGGAACATCTCCTGCTCGACGCCCAACTGGCCGGCGGGAAACACCGCCAGCGTCAGATCGCCGCCGGTCGCCTCGGGCAGGTTCTCGGCGATGCGGTTGGCGACCTTGGTCCAGACATGGTTCGGCGGCGTGATCACGCCCATGCGCAACTCGCGCGCATCGGCGGTGCCGGCCCATGAGGCCAGGGCAGTCGTGGCAAGGGCGGCGGCAATGGCCAGCCGGCGGGTCAGTTTCACGATCGACATAAGCGTTCCTCCCTGGATGTCGGTCTTATACGGCGTCGGGTTGACGCGCGGGGTGGGCATCGGCGAATTCGGGCATCGCCTCGCAGGCGGCGCGGATGGCCTGCAACCGCGGCCAGGCGTCGGTGGACAGCCCGAAACGGTCGGCCGAGAACATCTGCGGAATCAGGCAGATATCGGCAAGACCGGGTGTGTCGCCAAAGGTGAAACGGCCTTCATGGGATTGCGCGTCGGCGATGGCTTCGCAGGCGTCCAGCCCTTGGGCGATCCAGTGCCGGCACCAGGCATCGGTGTCGTCCTGATCCCGCCCATAGGTTTCCTTGAGGAAGTTCAGCACCCGCAGATTCTGCAGCGGATGGATTTCGCAGGCGATGATCTGGGCAAAGGCCCGCACATGCGCCCGCTCGGTCGGATCGTCGGGCAGCAGACGCGGGTCGGGATGCGTCTCGTCCAGCCATTCGATGATCGACAGCGATTGCGTCAGCCGCGCCTCGCCCGTGTCCAGCATCGGCACCAGACCCTGCGGGTTCAGGGCCAGATATTCCTTGGTCCGGTGCTCATTCTTGCGCAGGTTCACCGCGACGAACTCGGGCGCGATCCGCTTCAGATTGAAGGCGATGCGGCAGCGATAGGCCGACGACGACCGGAAATAGCCATGAAACGTCATCATTCGGGCTGACCCACGGTCAACTCCACCGGGTCCAGCCCATCGATCGTGCCGCGGATCACGGCACCGGGGTCGACCGCGCCGACGCCCGCCGGGGTGCCGGTATAGATCAGGTCGCCCGGCGCGAGGTGATAGAATTTCGACAGATCCGAGATCAGTTCGGCGACCGACCAGATCAGGTCCGACAGGCGCGCATCCTGACGCAGTTCGCCGTCGACCGTCAGCTGAACCTTCTGATCGCCGATCTCACCGAAATCGGCGGCCTTTGTCAGCGCCGCGATGACCGAGCTGCCCTCGACATCCTTGCCCAGATCCCAGGGCCGGCCCTTTTCGCGGGCCACCAGCTGCAAATCGCGGCGCGTCATGTCCAGCCCGGCAGCGTAGCCATAGACCGCCTGCATCGCCTCGTCGACGGACACCCGGAACACCGGTTTGCCGATGGCCACGACGAACTCCATCTCATAGTGAAAGTTCTTCGTGCCGGGCGGATAGGGATAGGTCTCGCCCGAAGGCAGGATCGTCAGCGCGGACTTGGTGAAATAGAACGGCGCCTCGCGATCCACCTCGACCCCCATCTCGGCGGCATGGGCGGCATAGTTCCGCCCGACGCAGAAGACGCGGTGCACGGGATATGCGGCAGATTCGCCGTTGACGGGAACGGTGGGCCAAGCGGGCGATTCAAAAAGGGTCTGGCTCATCAATCAAGTCCTCTCGTTCATCTGTCGGTCAGTTGCTTCATCGGGAATCCGCGCCACCGGTTGCGGCACGGAAATGATCGGGTCTTTGGGGCCGCGGCCGCGGAAACGTGGCGAAACGTGCCTGTCGTCATAGTCGTGGATTTTCAGCCTGACGCCAGATTTTCTTTCAACGCCGCCGGCAGGTCGCGGGTCCGGCCTCCGGCGCGAAGATCCAGGGCCGCGCGCCACAGGGTTTCGGCATGCAGCCGGGGCATGTCGCGCGCGGGCATTCGGCCACAGGACAGATTGACCTCGGTATCCCATTCGGCATCGGTCAGGTCGCGCCAGACGACGTTCAGATGCACCTCGGCATGGGCTGCCAGATGGCGCAGGGCGCGGGAGGGCAGGGTTTCGGCCAGATCAAGGGCGGCGGTTCCGGTCTCGGCCCGGTCGCCCTGTTTTCCGGTCGCATCCTCAAGCGCCTGCGCGATCTCGCGCGCCTCCAGCGCGGCGGCGGCGATCACCCGGCGCCGGGTCCAGCCCTCGCGGGCCGAGACGGTCCACAGGGCTGCCTCGTCCAGACCGTTCACGATCCGCGCCAGATAGGCGGTGCCGCGGCGCGCCATGTCCAGCGCCTCGGCCGGGGCGGTTTCGGCGTCATAGCGTGCCCCGGCCCCCTGGCGCGCGCGCAGCTCGGCGCGCGCTTCGTCGAGGCTGCTCATGCCTCGGCCTCGACCAGCGTGCGCTGAAAGTTCAGCCGTTCGATGATCGGGGCATCCGAAAAGCGGAACAGGTCGAACTGCGTTTCGGCCTGCAACGACCAGGCGACCCAGGACGGGATGACGAAGATGTCGCCCTTTTCAAGTTTCCGGGTCTCGCCGTTCATCACCACCGCGCCGCGCCCCTCGAACACCTGGAACACGGTCGAGCCGACTTCGCGCCGCGTGGGCGTCTCGGTGCCTTCGCGCAGCCGGTGGAATTCGGCCCGGATGGTCGGCATCACGTCGCCGCCAGTGGTCGGGTTGACGTAACGCACCGCCGCGTGGCCCTGTTCGACCGTCGCCGGCTGACCCTCATCCTCCAGCAGCAATTGCTGGGTCAGGGCCTCATCGGTGAATTTCCAGCGATAGGCGCCGATCGGGCTGGCCGCGGTGTTCTGCAACTGCGACAGCGGGCGCAGGCCCGGATGGCACCACAGCCTTTCGCTGCGGGAATAGCGCGGGGTGGCATAATCGGTCACGCGGTCGGCGCCGAACTCGAAGAAGCCCACATCGTTCTGGAAGCTGAACGGAATGTCCAGACCGTCGATCCAGGCCATGGGATGATCGGTGTCGTTGTGATGCCCGTGAAAGCACCAGCCCGGCGTCAGCAGGAAATCCCCGCGCGACATCCGCACCGGATCGCCGTTGACGACCGTCCAGACGCCTTCGCCCTCGATCACGAAGCGGAATGCGTTCTGCGAATGGCGATGTTCGGGCGCGGTCTCGCGCGGGCCCAGATACTGGATCGCGCACCACAGCGTGGGCGAGATATAGGCCTCGCCGCCAAGGCCGGGATTGGCGAGGCCAAGGGCCCGCCGCTCGCCGCCGCGGCCGACGGGGACCAGATCGCCCGATTGCTTGGCCAGCGGATAAAGATCGGACCATTTCCAGACATGCGCGACGGCTTTTGGCCGGGGCTGCTGGGGCATCAGGTCGCCAAGCTGCGTCCATAGCGGGTTCAGGTGGTTGTCCTTGAACCCCTGATACAGGCGACGCAGTTCGGGGGTGTCTTCGGGTTGCATGGCGTTGTCCATCGTTCCTCCTCCAGGGCGATTCGCTGTGCGTTATGATACGTATACTAATTGTTAGTCTACGTGTAAACAGCGGACTTGCTATTGCGGCGCGCGGCGTTAAAGCTGTGCTGATGACCAAGATATACGATCTTCCCGGCCACCAGATCCGGCGCCTGCACCAGATTTCGGTCGCGCTTTTCGCCGCGCAGACCAAGGCGGCGGGTTTCGACCTGACGCCGGTGCAGTATGGCACGCTGTCGACCGTGCGCGATCATCCCGGCATCGACCAGGCGACACTGGCCGGCCTGATCGCCCATGACCGGGTCACCATCGGCGGGGTGATCTCGCGGCTGGAGGCGAGGGGGTATCTGACCAGAACGGTGCGCAAGGACGATCGCCGGGCCCGCAGCCTGACCCTGACCGAGCGCGGCGAATCCCTGCTGAAAACGATCCAGCCGGCGATCCGCGCGACGCAGGACCAGATGATGGCCCCGCTGAACGAGGATGAGCGCGCCGAATTCATGCGCCTGATCGGACGCCTGACCGAGACGGGAAACCGCTTCAGCCGCGCCCCTTACGAGAATTGCATGGAATAGATCGGTGCGCGGCATTGCGGAGCCGACCGATCTGCCGCCTCGCGCCGGCTGCCGCGAACGCGACGTCCTCTGCGCATCCTTTCGTCACGCTGCGACGCAGATGTTCCGGCGCATCGCCGAACGCCCGGATCGCGTCACCGCGAGGAAAGGCTATGGTGCGCCTGGCGCGATACCGGGGGCGCTTTGCGCGGCACAATCGCGCAGCGCCTGCAACCCCCGATCATCCGCGTCTTCGTCACGCCCGCCCATGACGATTGCGCCTCAGTCGACCGGCGGCCGCGACCGCACGACGCGGTCTTCCTCGTCATGCGCGGTCCTGATCGCGTCCCGGGCGTCCTGGGGCAGGGCGTCGACGTCCAGAACCACCTTGCCGTCATGGACCGAGGCGATCTGTTCCGCGTCGATCCGCTGATCGCCGAATCCTTCGATGTAGATCACGATATGATCGTCGGAAACGTCCCGCACGGCGCCGATGCCGACGGCCCCTTCGCGGGCAAACACTTCCCATTCGCGCCTGATATTGGACATCTTCATTCTTGGTGCTTCCTTGTGTTCAGGGTCGGATCATTTCACGAGTTCATCGTCGATGAAGCAATAGGACCAGATTTCCCGTGGCTCCATGGACGATATGATCGGATGCTGCGACGTCTCCCAGTGTTTTCGCGCATGGCGGTTCGGGGAACTGTCGCAACAGCCGACATGTCCGCAGGTGCGGCAGATGCGCAGATGCACCCAGCTTGACCCCGTTTCGACACATTCCGGACACACCGCCCCCTCCTTGTCGCCCTCGGACGGGCGCGGGATCGTCATCATGTTCTTGTGCGTGCAGGTCACGAAAGCTCCTCCGAAGGTCAGGTTCGATCCGACCGTGCCACATATCGCGGCACGGGTCCAAGTTAAGCGCAGAGGAGGCATCCGGTTCCCTCGCTCCGGCAAGGGGAACAGCGGCGGGCGGTTTCCTGACCCCGTGAAACGTCACCTGTCAGGAACAAAGGCGGGTGCGCGCAGCAGGCGCAGGCCGTTCAGAACCACCAGCACCGTGCCGCCCTCGTGGCCGATCACGGCCAGCGGCAGGGGCAGGTCGAAGAACAGACCGCCGGTGACCAGCACGACCATGGCGCCCATGGCGAAGATCAGGTTCTGGCGGATGATCGTCGCGGTTCGCCGCGCCAGCCGGTGCGCCGCCGCAAGCTGCGTCATGTCTTCGGACAAAAGCGCGACATCGGCGGCCTGAAGCGCGACCTCGGACCCCGCAGCACCCATCGCGATCCCCACATCCGCACGCGCCAGCGCCGCCGCATCGTTGACCCCGTCGCCCACGAAGGCGACCTTGCCGCCGGTCGCAAGCTGACCGACCATGCGCACCTTGTCCTCGGCCAGCAGATCGGCATGGACCCGGTCCGGCTGAAAGCCCAGCTCCGCGCCGATCCGCACCGCGACCGGCCGGCGGTCGCCGGTCATCATCACGATCCGCGTGACGCCGCTGTCGCGAAGGGCCGACAGCGCCGGCGCCGAACTTTCGCGGACCCGATCGGCAAGGCTGACCGCGCCTAACACGCGGTCGTCGCGTCCGAAATAAATGACCGTCTCGGTATCATCGGCCAGCGCCCGCAGGGCCGGATCGTCGATTGCCGCCCCCATCCGTGCGGCGATGCGCGCGTTCCCGGCCCACAGCGTGCCGCCGTCCGCGTTCCCCGTGATCCCCTCGCTTGGCAGGGCGGTCACGTTGCGCACCTCGACGGGGGCGATGTCGCGGCGCGCGGCCTCCTGCCGGATCGCGGTGGCGCTGTGATGTTCCGACTGCGCCTCCAGCCCGGCCAGCAGGGACAGGAACCGCGCCTCGTTCCCGTCAAGCGCGACCACATTGGTGACCGAGGCCTTGCCGGTGGTCAGCGTTCCGGTCTTGTCGAAGGCAAAAGCGTCGATGGCCGCAAGGGTTTCCAGCGCCGCGCCGCCCTTGAACAGCACGCCCTTGCGGGCGGCGGCCGACAGGGCCGACAGGATCGCGGCGGGGACCGAGATCACGATGGCGCAGGGGCTGGCCGCGACCAGCAGCACGGCTGCGCGATACAGCGCCTCGTGCCAGTCGCCCTCGATCCAGCGAAAGACCGCGAAGGCCAGGACCGCGCCCAGCAGGACCGCGACCGTGTATCGCTGGCCGAACCATTCGCTGAAGCGTTCCGAGGGCGCCTTGGCCGCCTGCGCCTCGGTCACCAGCGCGATCATCTGCGCGACGGTGCTGTCGGCGACGGTTTTCGTGACGGTGGCGTCCAGCACCCCGTCCAGGTTCACCGTCGCCTCGAAGATCATGTCGCCCTGCTGCTTGGTGACGGGCATGGATTCGCCGGTGATGTTGGCCTCGTCCAGCGCGCCGCGTCCGGCGGCGATCACCGCGTCGGTGGGCACCCGCGCGCCGGGCCGCAGCACGAAGATGTCGCCCACCTCAAGCGCCGCGACGGGGATTTCGTTCACGTGGCCGTCGGGTGCCTTGCGCAAGGCCGTCTCGGGTCGCAGGGCCATCAGCGCCTCGACCGCGCGGCGCGCCCTTCCAAGCGCACGATCCTCCAGCGTGGTCGAGACGCTGAACAGCGTCAGCAGCACCGCACCTTCAAAGGGCGCGCCGACCGCCGCGGCGGCAATGGCGGCCACCACCATCAGCAGGTCGATATCCAGAACGCGGTCCCGCCACAGCGCAATCAGCGCCCGCCACGCCGCAGGCAGGCCGCCGGCCAGATACACAAGCACCAGACCGGCGTTCGACGCCCGGTCGGCGGTCACGCCCTGCATCGGCCAAAGCCCAAGCGTCGCGATGACCATCCCGAGGACCGTGAGGGCCGTCAGCATCATCCCCCGATCCACGGCGCGCAGTTTTTTCACATCGTCCACCCGGTGTCGCAACAGGAACGTGACCGTTACCATGCCCCTGCCATCGGTTGCCAGCCGGGCGGTTTGCATCCGCGACCGGAACGAGAGAGCATGAAGCGGAGGGGAGGCAGCAGCATGGACGAAAAACCCGGCGGCAAACCATGGCAAGAGGTTCTTGCGTTCTGGTTCCCCGAAGGCCGCGCGCTTGACATCGACGCGGACGCTCACAAGGCGCACTGGTTCTGGCGCATGCGTGGCGGCGCGCATGACGATGTCATCCGGCGCTTCGCGGACCTCACGGCAACGGCGGCCGCCGGCGGTCTGGCGTCCTGGGAGTCCGATCCCGAAGGGCGGCTTGCGCTTGTCGTCGTGCTGGATCAGTTCTCGCGGTCGGTCTGGCAGGGCAGCGCCCGCGCCTTTGCGCAGGACAAGGCGGCACTGGCGCTGACGATGGAAGGACTGTCGAACGGCCATTATACGGCCTTGCCGACGCCGTGGTTCAAGGTCGTGTATGGTTTGCCGCTTGGCCATTGCGAGGGGGCGGACCACCTTGCCCGCCTCGATCTGCTGATCCGGCTGCGCGAGGAGATCGCGGCCGAGGCGCCGGAGGATCTGCAACCGATCTATCGGTCGCTGGTCAGGCAGGCGCGCGACGTGAGACGGGTGATAAAGGCGTTCGGCCGCCACCCCCACCGCAACCGCGTGCTGGGCCGCCTCTCGACCCCCGAGGAAGAAGCCTATCTGGAACGCGGCGATTTCCCGCATCTTCGCGCGTTCAATGGCAGGGATGGCGGGAAGGATTAGCGGTTCTCATCGCCTGCACCTTGTTGCCGCGTCCGCCGGACAGGAACGCGACCCGCAAATATTAATCGGCGCTGCCCTGTTATCCGCGTCAATCGGCGTTATCTGCGGGGGGACCGCATCCGGTTCAGGACAGGAAAATCATGGAACATGTCTCAATCGACCTGTGGGCCGCCAATCTTGAACCGGTGGTGCCGGATCTGCCGACCTGGCTGGCCGGTCTGGAGGCGCGGGTCGCGCAGACGCGGGCGCGGGGCGGACATATGCTGGTCCTTCCGGAATTCGCCTGCGCGCAATGGCTCAGCTTTGCACCGGCGGACATGCCCGCAGACCAGACAATGGGCTGGCTGTTCGAAACCGGACAGATCGCGCTGGATGCGATTGCCCTGATGGCCGCGAAACATCAGGTGTCGATCCTGGCCGGAACCATCCCGTTCAAGGCCGAACCGGTGGATGGCGTTCCCGCCTATTTCAACCGCGCATGGCTGCTGACGCCCGACGGTGCGCGCCACAGCCAGGACAAGCTGAGCCTGACGCCGCTTGAGGCGCAGGGGGTCGGCGGCATCACCGTTCCCGGCGAGACGATCAATGTCATCCAGTGGAACGGGCTGCGGATCGCGATGATCATCTGCCTCGACAGCGAATTCACCGATCTGTGGTCGCGGCTGGGCAAGCTTGATCTGGATCTGGTCATTGTTCCCGCCAAGACCGACATGATCACCGGCTATAACAGGGTGTTCGCCTGCGCGCGGGCGCGCGCGATCGAGTTGCAGACCGTCGTCTGCGTCCTGGGCGCCGTCGGCGCGCCTCTGGGCGTTCCCTCGACGGATACGGGCGTGGGCGGCGCCAGCGTCTTCCTGCCCTGCGACGTGGCGGTTTCGCTGGACGGCATTTACGCCACCATCGCGCCCCAGACCGCCGCGATGATGACCGATCACGTGCTGGTCGCCGCCGATATCCCGGTCGGCGTGTGCCGCAGGCTGCGGAACGGCCATGCCGAGGCGGAAATCTGTCCGGCAAGCTGGGATGCGGGGCATCTGACCGTCATTGACCCCGGCGCTGCGGCACAGGTGGCGTGACGATTGGGCCGCCGGCGTCAGGCCAGCGCCTGACGCCATTTTTTCGTGGTGCGATGGCGCAGGAAAAAACGCACCATCTCGCGCGAGGCATCGGGACCGGCCGGATCGGTATAGCTGCCGGCTGAATGCCCGCCGGACCAGGCATGTCCCGATCCGTGGACGACCCATTGTTCGACATAGGGACGCCCCCGTCCCACGCGGTGCACGATCCGCGTGAACTCGCGCCCTCCTGGGATGCGGCCGGTCTTTTCCGCCCGGTCCAGACGGGCATAGGGTTCAAGCGCCCGCAGCGCCACGAAACGACCGTTGCGCGGGCTGACGGTTCTGTCGGAATCGCCGTGAAAGACGATGGTCGGCAGCTGAATCCTGTGCGGCAGGCCGGGATTGCCGCTTTGCATCGCAATGGGGGCGGATGCGGCATCGTAAGCCGCGCCCACCGCCAGACCGGAATGCACGCCGGCGGCGGCGAATATGTCGGGATATGACGTGGCAAGGACCAGCGCCGCCGAGGCGCCCGCCGACAGACCGGCCACATAGACCCGGGCCGGATCGACATTGTGGTCCGCGATGATGCGGCGCGTCAGACCTGCCAATAAGGCAGGCTCGCCCGCGTCGCGCGCCTGATCGCCGCGCCGATACCAGTTCCAGCACCCGTAATGATGCGATGCGCGGGCCTGGGACGGATACAGAACCAGAAACCCGAACTCTTCCGCCAGCGTGTTCATGCCGGTGCCGCGCGCAAAATCCAGCGAGGATTGCCCGCACCCGTGAAGCATCACGATCAGCGGCAGCGGGTCCGGCGCTGTTCTGGCGACGGCAGGCACATAAAGCCTGTAGGAGCGCGCGCCGAATTCGCTGTCAAAGGTGCCGCTTGTGAACGCCGATCCGCGCGGCCGCGTCGATCGGGATCGCGACGTGGCGGGAACGGCCGGCTTGCGATCTGCGCGTGGCGTGCTGTCCTTTGGCGTCTTCTTGCGCGGCCGGGCAGGGGCCTTCGCGGCCGCCTTGGCCGCAGCGGGCTTTGGGGCCGCCTTGGCGGATTTCGGCTTTCTTGTCTTCTTTGCAGGCTTGGCTGGCGTCAGCACGGCGCCCCAGGCATTGGTCACCGCCGAGATCGTTGCACGCCGAAGCTTTCGGGTCGCCTTCGCGCGGGTGCGCCTGAACGGGGCAAGCATCGGACCTCAAATCTGATAAAGAAACAGCAGGATATTCCGCCCGCAACCGGACCCGCCAAACGCGGAGGATGCGAACCGCTTTCATGTAAGCCTCGCCGGCGGACATGCAAGCCATCCCGGCATCCAGACCCTTGGCTGTCGTGGGTTTACGCCCCGTCAAACCCGTGTGCGCCGAAAGCCCGCCACAACAGCCCCCGCGCGCAGCCTGCCGCCGCGCGGTGCCGCAAACCGAAGCGTCGCAACCCAAGGGCGATGACGGCCTCGATTGACGCCGCGTCGTTTTCTCGACAGGCTGCAACCCAAGGGCCACGAAAAAGATCGGAAATCGCGATGTTCAATCAACCCATGTCCGGAAACGACATGCCGCGCTTTGCAGGGCCCGGCACGATGATGCGTCTGCCCGCCGCCAGCGATGCCAAGGGGCTGGACGCCTGTTTCGTGGGTATCCCGATGGATATCGGCACGTCGCACCGGTCGGGGACACGGTTCGGGCCGCGTCAGATCCGGGCGGAATCGACGATGCTGCGGCCCTACAACATGTGGACCAAGATCTCGCCCTTCGACCGGATGCAGGTGGCCGATATCGGCGACATCGCCACCAATCCCTTCGATCTGCTGGACAGCATCGCCATCATCGAACGCGCCTATGACGATATCCTGTCGCATGGCGCCATCCCCCTGGGGCTGGGCGGCGATCATACGCTGGCCCTGCCGGTCCTGCGGGCGATGGCGAAGAAGCACGGGCCGGTCGGCCTGATCCATGTGGATGCGCATGCCGATGTAAACCCGCAGATGTTCGGCCGGGACATCGCGCATGGCACACCCTTCCGCCGCGCCGTCGAAGAGGGGTTGCTGGATTGCAAGCGCGTGGTGCAGATCGGCCTGCGCGGCACCGGCTATGACGACAGCGATTTCGACTGGCCGCGCGAGCAGGGGTTCCGCGTGGTTCAGGCCGAGGAATGCTGGCACAAATCGCTCAGCCCGCTGATGGCCGAGGTGCGCGAACAGATGGGCGACGGCCCGGTGTATCTCAGCTATGACATCGACAGTCTCGATCCGGGCATCGCGCCGGGCACCGGCACGCTGGAGGTCGGCGGATTGACGACCCATCAGGCGCTTGAGATCATTCGCGGCGCCGCCGGCCTGAATCTGGTCGGCGGGGATCTGGTCGAGGTCTCGCCCCCCTACGATCAGGCCGGCACGACAGCGCTGATCGCGGCGAACCTGCTGTACGAGATGCTGTGCGTGCTGCCCCAGGCACAGGGAAAGGCCGCGCAAGACAAGGAAGCACATCGCAAGGGTGACGTTTCATGAGCGGGGCCGGGCGCGGCAACCCGGCCGCCGATCCGGCGGATCGCTCGACCGGCAACTGGCTGAAATTCGTCATCCCCTCGGCGCTTGGCGCGGCGCTGTTCCTGCTGCCGGTGCCGGGGGCCGAGACATGGACGATCCCCTTCGGGGTGATGATCGACTGGCTGAACGCGAATTTCGCCGCCCTGCTGCGATGGACGCTGGTCGCCGTGACCGTGACGTCGGGCCTGCTGACGCTGTGGTACAGCTATGGCCCCGGCACGCCCAGGACGCCGCTGATGATCCAGTATTTCCGCACCGGGCCGGTCTGGGTGCTGCTGCGCTGTCTGGGGGCGGTGTTCACGGTGCTGTACACGACCGGGGCGGGGCCGGAATGGATCACCTCGGGCGCGACCGGCGGGACGGTCGTCGGATCGCTGATGGTCAATCTTCTGGCGCTGTTTGCGCTGGCGTCGTTCGGTCTGCCGCTGCTGTCGGATTACGGGTTCATGGAATTCGTGGGCGCGCTGCTGTCGCGGGCGTTCCGGGTCCTGTTCCAGTTGCCTGGGCGTTCGGCCATTGACGGTCTGGCCTCGTGGCTGGGGGCGGCGCCGTTGGGGGTGATGCTGACGGTCCAGCAATACGACAAGGGCGTCTATACCACGCGCGAGGCGGCGACGGTCGCCACCACCTTCTCCATCGTCTCGATCCCGTTCTGCTATGTCATCGCCAGCCTGGTGGGACTGGCGGATGTGTTCTTCGCCTTCTACGGCTGCGTCTTCGCCATCGGGTTCGTCTGCGCGCTGATCCTGCCGCGGATTCCGCCGCTGACCTGGCTGCCCACCGACTACAAGCCCGGCACCTCGAACCACGTCGATGACACCGTGCACGAGGGCGAATCGCTTGTGCAGGCCGGAACGCGCCTCGGGCTTGCCCGCGCCCGCACCGCGCCGAACTTTCCCGATTTCATCAAAAGCGGGTTCGAGAACCTGGTCTTCATGTGGTTCTCTCTGGTGCCCGCGACGGTCGCCATCGCGATGATGGCGCTGGTGACGGTGGAATACACGCCCGTGTTCCAGTGGCTGTCCATGCCGTTCGTGCCGATCCTTGAATGGGCCGGCGTGGACGAGGCAAGGGCAGCGGCGCCATCGCTGGTCGTCGGGTTCGCGGACATGTATCTGCCCGCCCTGATCGGCAAAAGCATCGAAAGCCAGGAAACCCGCTTTCTGGTGGCGATCCTGTCCGTCTCGCAGCTGATCTACATGTCCGAGGTCGGGGCGATCCTGCTGCGCGCCAATCTGGGGCTGAATATCGGCCATCTGGCGATGATCTTTGTCATCCGCACCATCATCGCGACGCCTCTGGCGATCATTCTGGCCAAATACGTCGTGTTTTGAGGAAGAACAGCATGTCCAGCGAAACCGTGCTTGTGCCGATCGATGTCAGTGTCGATCACGACCGCAGCCGCATGTTCGACGAGGTCGCCGGAAGTGCCGCAAGGGGCGCACGGGTCGTGCTGATGACGGTGGTGCCCGAGGTCTATCTGCCCACCACCACCGACGCCAAGGGCATGATCAGGGCGATGATGGACCATGCCGCCACGCGGCTGGCCGATGTGGCGGCCAGCGCGCCGTTCGACGTGGACCAGCAGATCGTCAGATACGGTCCCGTCGCGCCCGGCATCATCGACGTCGCCGCCGAGATTGACGCGACCCTGATCGTCATCAACGCGCGTTCGCGGGAAAAAGCCGCCTATCTTCTGGGGTCGGTGGCGTCGCGGGTGGCCAACCACGCCCGCTGTTCCGTTCATGTAGTAAGGGCCTGACATATGCCGACATTGGGTGAAGTGCTGCCGCGTCTGCTGCAGGATATGGGGATCGACACGGTGTTCGGCATCCCCGGCGTCCACACCGTCGAACTTTATCGCGGATTGCCCGCCACGAATCTGCGCCACATCACGCCGCGCCACGAACAGGGGGCGGGGTTCATGGCCGACGGCTATGCCCGCGTCACCGGGCGGCCGGCTGCCTGTTTCATCATCTCGGGCCCCGGCATGACCAATATCGCCACCGCGATGGGGCAAGCCTATGCCGACAGCATCCCGATGCTGGTGATCTCGTCCGTCCTCAACCGCGACGAGATCGGGCGCGGCGAAGGCCGGCTGCACGAACTGAAAGACCAGTCCGCCACCGCCGAGGGTGTCGCCGCCTGGAGCCATACGGTCATGTCGCCCGCCGATCTGCCCGCGGTGCTGGATCGCGCCGCGGCCACCTTCAACAGCGCGCGGCCCCGGCCCGTGCATATCGAACTGCCCCTTGACGTGATCGTGGCCGAGGCCGGCGATCTGGCGCTGGCGCCATCCGTTCCGCGCCGTCCCGCGCCGGACGCCGCAGCCATCGCGCAGGCGGCCGACATGCTGCGCGGCGCTGAACGCCCGCTGATGATCGTGGGCGGCGGCGCCTCGGGCGCGGCCGAGGCGGTGTCGCGGCTGGTTGCGGCCTTGGGTGCGCCGGTGGTGCCCACGATCAACGCCAAGGGCATCCTGCCGCCGGATCATCCGCTGCTGGTGGGCAGCCTGCTGCCGCAGCGCACGATCCTGGACGAACTGGCCGCAGCCGATGTGGTGCTGGCCATCGGGACCGAGCTGGGCGAGACGGATACGCTGCTGATGGGCGGCTATCCGCAGATCGGCGGCGCGCTGATCCGCATCGACATCGAGGCCGAACAACTGACCCGCAACGCCGCCGCGACGCTTGGCATCGTGTCGGACGCCGGCGCTGCGGCCACGGCGCTGGCGGATGCGTTGCAGGGGCCGGCCCGTCAGGATGGCGCCAGCCGCACCAGCACGCTGCGCGAAGCCGGGCTGAAGGACATCGATCCGGCCTATGCCGCCCATGGCCGCATCCTGACTCGCCTGTCGAACGAGTTTCCGGGCCTGATCGTCGCGGGCGATTCCACCCAGCCCGTCTATGGCGCCAACCTGACCTATGACGCGCCGCAGCCGCGATCCTATTTCAATTCCTCCACCGGTTTTGGCACATTGGGCTACGGGCTGCCCGCCGCCTCGGGCGCCAGGCTGGCCTGTCCGGATCGTCCGGTCGTGTCGCTGATCGGGGACGGGGCGTTCCAGTTCACCCTGCCCGAACTGGCCACGGCAATCGAGCTTGCTCTGCCCCTGCCGATCCTGCTGTGGAACAATCGCGGTTACGGCGAGATCAAGACCTATATGGCCGAACGCCAGATTCCGCAGATCGGGGTCGACATCTACACCCCGGATTTCCAGACCATCGCCAAGGGGTTCGGCGCAAAGGCCATCCACGTCCACAGTCTGGACGCCTTGGTGGACGCGCTTGCGACCGCCTTTGCGGCGGACGGCCCGACCGTCATCGAACTGGACGACAAGGAGGCCCGGACATGGTGAAGCCCCCCGAACATCTGGTCCGCCGCGACCGTCCGCTGTTCATCGACGGCGCGTGGCATGCGGGTGAAGGCGACGACACCATCGAGGTCGTCGATCCGTGCCGGGGCGACAGCTTTGCCACACTCGGCACCGCGTCGGCCGCGCAGATCGAAACCGCCGCCAAGGCCGCCGACCGCGCCTTTCACGACTGGCGGCACAGCAGCGGGAAACGGCGGGCCGAATTGCTGAGCGGGATCGCCGATGGCCTCGCCGCGCGGCGGGAAGGGCTGATATCGCTGCAAATGCTCAATAACGGCAAGCCGCGGCCCGAGGCAGAGATTGACCTGTCGGATGCCGAGGCGTGTTTCCGATACTATGCCGACCTGGCCCGCGACCTGGACGAGGTGCCAGCGCCCGAAAGGATGAGCGATCCCGACTGGCTGGGCCTGCGCCGGTCCGCGCCCATCGGGCCGGTGGGCATGATCGTGCCGTGGAATTTCCCCTTGGTGACAAGTGCCTGGAAACTGGCACCGGCACTGGCTGCCGGGTGCACTGCGGTGCTGAAAGTATCCGAAATGACGCCGCTGGCCGAACTGGTCTATGGCGATATCGCGTCCGAGATCGGCCTGCCGCCCGGCGTGCTGAACATCGTCACCGGGTTTGCGGGGGCGGGGCAGGCGATCACATCCGATCCGCATTTCCGCAAATTCTCGTTCACCGGATCGAACGCGGTCGGCGCGATGGTGATGGCGGCGGCGGCAAAGCGCACCGTTCCCGTCTCGCTTGAACTTGGCGGAAAATCCCCCATCGTCGTCACGTCGGACGCCGATCTGGATCAGGCGGTCGAACTGATCGCGGGCGGGATCTTTTTCAACTGCGGACAGATGTGTTCGGCGACCTCGCGGCTGATCGTCGAGAACGGGATCGCCGACCGCCTGCTTGACGCCCTGGTTGCGGCGGCGGAATCGCTGAAGATCGGCGCGCCGGACAGCGCCGAGATGGGACCGATCACCACCCGCCCGCAATACGACCAGATCGAGCGGCATCTGGCGCGCGCCAGATCGCAGGATGTGCGCTGCCTGACCGGCGGCGCGTTGATTGAGGACCTTCCGGGATATTTCGTGCAACCGACGATCTACGACGATGTGGACCGCGACAGCTTTCTGTGGCGGGACGAGTTGTTCGGGCCGATCCTGTCGGTCCGCCGCTTCACCGGCGACGATCAGGCGGTCGAGTTGGCCAACGATACCGCGTTCGGCCTTGTCGGCACCGTCGTCAGCGGCGATCCGGATCGCGCCGCCCGCCTGGGCGACAGGATCGACGCCGGACATGTCTGGATCAACGCCCCTCAGATCATCCTGCCCGACAGCCTGTGGGGCGGCTTCAGGGCCAGCGGGATCGGACGCGAACTGGGCCGCGCGGGTCTGGAGTCGTATCGCGAACAGAAGATCCTGACGCTGCCTGCGGAGTAGGCCGGTTCTCGCCATGATCCGGCTGGCTTGACGTCATGCCCCGCCCGACCTACCTGCCGAAGGTCGGGCAGGGGCGCATACGCGCATCCTGCAAGACTGGGTCCGCGACGCCTGAGACCCCATATGCACAGCCGGTGCCGCAGACGGACCGCGCGCCCGTCCGCAAGGAGATCAGACGATGAACCAGACGCCGGCTGACGAACCCAGGCCGCTGACATTCGAAAGCGACAAGGGGTCGACCAGATCGCGATGGGTGGCGGGCGGCCTTGCGCTGGCCATCGCCGGCTGGATGGGCAGCGGCTATGTTCTGCCCTCCGACGATGCCACGCAGCAGCCCGTCCGATCCGCCGCGCGCAAGCCCGTCACCGTCGCCGTGCGCCATTCCGTGGCCGAGCAGGTCGAACAGGTCTTCGTGGCGGAAGGGCAGGCGTTGCCGGACCGCGATACGCCGATCCGGGCCGAGACATCGGGCAAGATCGCCGAGGTGCTGGTCGCCAAGGGCGACGATCTGGACGCCGGGCAGGTGATCGCGCGGTTCGACACCTCGGCCCGCCAGTCCGATCTGGCCCGCGCCACGGAAGAGCTGAACCGCGCGCAGCGCGAATTCGACAATGCCAGCGCACTGGTCGAGCGTGGCGTGGCGACGGTGGACCGGCTGGCGCAGGCGCGCGCAAGCCTGGCCGCGGCCGAGGCCGGCGTGACCGCGGCCCAGGAGGCGCTGCGCGACACCGAAATCCGCGCGCCTTTCGCAGGGCGGCTTGAAGCGCTGGACATCGACGCCGGCGAATTCGTGTCGTTGGGCGCCGATGTCGGTCGGATCGTGGACAACACGCCGCTGACGATCCGCATCCAGATCCCGCAGCAGGCGCTGCGCGACATCAAGGTCGGCCAGACCGCCGAGGTGGATTTCATCACCGGCGAGACCGGGACCGGCAAGGTCCAGTTCGTCGGCACCAGTGCCGATGCCGAAACCCGCACCTTTCTGGCCGAGATCGAGGTTCCGAACGCCGATCGCAGCATCCCGGCCGGGATCAGCGCGCAGCTGCGCATCCCGACGGGCACGCAGACCGCGCATTTCGTCTCGCCCGCGATCCTGTCGCTGGACACGGATGGCACGTTGGGGATCAAGACGGTGAACGGCGACAATGTGGTGGAATTCCACAAGATCGCGATTGTCCGCGCCCAGACCGACGGGATCTGGGTGTCGGGCCTGCCCGATGAGGCGCAGATCATCTCGATCGGTCAGGGCTTCGTCAACGATGGCGAAACGGTCGATCCGCAGCCAGAGGGGGATGGCGACGACGGCCTGTCCTCGCCCCAGCCCCCGGTTCCCGGCGCGCCCGAGGCCACGGCACCCGCGCAGCCGGGCGGACAGATCATCGCGACCACGCCGGACGGGGACATGCCCCTGGAAGGGCCCGCCGATGACGGCGGGCGGAAGGCGATCCGATGAACGGCCTGATCGACGCCGCCTTCAGCCGCAGCCGCGTCGTGGTCATGACCCTGGTGATGATCATGGTCGTGGGCGCCTATGCCTATGTGACGATCCCCAAGGAAAGCGCACCCGAGATCCCGATCCCGATCTTCTATGTCTCGACCACGCTGGACGGCATCTCTCCCGCCGATTCCGAACGTCTGCTGGTCGAACCGCTGGAGACCGAGCTGAGCGCGATCGAGGGGCTGAAGGAGATGACCGGCCATGCCGGCGAAGGCTATGCCAGCGTCCAGCTTGAGTTCGAGCCGGGTTTCGATTCCGAAGCCGCGCTGGACAAGGTCAGGGAGGGCGTGGACCGCGCGACCCCCGAACTGCCCGAAGACGCCACCGATCCGGTCGTGACCGAGATCAACACCGCGCTTTTCCCGATCCTGACGGTCATCCTGTCCGGCCCCGTCCCCGAGCGCACGCTGAACACCCTGACCGAAGAATTGTCCGACCGGATCGAGGGCCTGACCGGCGTGCTGGAGGTCGATGTCGGCGGCGCGCGCGACGAACTGCTTGAGGTGCTGATCGACCCCACCGTGTTCGAGACCTACAATATCAGCTTCGAAGAGCTGATCGGCCAGATCAACCGCAACAACCGGCTGATCGCGGCCGGCGCGATCGAGAACGGCGCGGGCCGCATCGTGCTGAAAGTGCCGGGGCTGATCGAGGATATCGGCGATGTCATGGCCCTGCCGGTGAAGGTGCGCGGCGACACGGTCGTGACCTTCGGCGACGTCGCCACCATCCGCCGCACCTTCGAGGACCCCACCGGGTTCGCGCGCATCGACGGCCAGCCCGCGCTGGCGCTGGAGGTCAAGAAGCGGTCCGGTTCCAACATCATCGAGACCGTGGCCGCGGTGCGCGGCCTGATCGAGGCGGCACAGGCCGACTGGCCCGACAGCGTGACCATCGACTATATGCAGGACGAAAGCGAGCAGGTGGAAACCATGCTCAGCGATCTTGAGGCGAACGTGATCGCCGCGGTGATCCTGGTGATGATCGTGATCGTCTGGGCGTTGGGCATCCGGTCGGCCCTGCTGGTCGGGCTGGCGATTCCGGGGGCGTTTCTGGCGGGCGTCACGGCGCTGCTGTTCATGGGCTATACCATGAACCTCGTCGTGCTGTTCTCGCTGATCCTGGTCGTGGGGATGCTGGTCGATGGCGCCATCGTCACCACCGAACTGGCCGACCGCCGGTTGCAGGCGGGCGACGCGCCCAAGGCCGCCTATGCCTTTGCCGCAAAACGCATGGCATGGCCGATCATCGCCTCCACCGCGACGACGCTGTCGGTCTTTTTCCCGCTGCTGTTCTGGTCCGGCACGGTGGGCGAGTTCATGAAGTTCCTGCCGATCACCGTCATCCTGACGCTGACCGCGTCGCTGTTCATGGCGCTTGTCTTCATCCCGGTGGTGGGCGGCATCATCGGCAAGAAGCCGCCGCAATCGGCCAGGGACAAGGCCACGCTGCACGCCGCCGAACGGGGCGATCCGCGCGACCTGACGGGGTTCACCGGCGCCTATATCAAGGTGCTGCAATTCGCGATCCTGCGGCCGTGGGCGACGTTGCTGATGGCGATTTCGTTCCTGCTGGCGGGGTTCGGCGCCTATGGGCAATTCGGCAACGGCATCAGCTTTTTTCCGTCGGTCGAACCGGAATTCGCGCAGGTGCAGGTCCGCGCCAGCGACAATTTCTCGATCTTCGAAAAGGACGCCCTGGTGCGCCGGGTCGAGGAACGCCTGTTCGAATACGACGAGATCGCGTCGGTCTATGCCCGTTCGGGCAGTTCCAATCAGGATGCGGCGGACCTGATCGGCACCATCCAGCTTGAACTGACGGAATGGGACACGCGCCGCCCCGCCGCCATCATCGCCGAGGATATCCGCGCCGACATGGCGACCATTCCGGGCATCGACGTCCAGGTCGAAACCGCCTCGTCCGGCCCCTCGGCCGGGAAACCGATCAACCTGCGCGTCCGCGCCCGCGACCCGCAGGATCAGCAGGCCGCCGTCGAACGCATTCGCGCCGCGATGGACGAGATCGGCGGCTTTACCGATGTCACCGACACGCGGCCGCTGCCCGGCGTCGAATGGCGCATCACCGTCAACCGGTCCGAGGCCGCGCGTTTCGGTGCCGATGTCTCGTCCCTGGGTCAGGCGGTGCAGTTGCTGACGCGCGGCATCACCGTGGCCGATTATCGCCCAAGCGACGCGGACGGCACCGTCGATATCAATGTGCGCTTTCCGGCCGACGAACGCACGCTGGAAGAGCTTCAGTCGCTGCGCGTTCCGACCTCGGCCGGGCTGGTCCCGATCTCGAACTTCGTGACCTTCGCGCCCAGCCCGCGCAGCGGCACCATCACCCGCGTCGATCAGCGCCGCGTCATCACCATCGAGGCGAACGTGGCCCCCGGCGTGCTGGTCAACGATCAGGTCGTCGCGCTGCAATCGGCCATCGACAAGATGGACCTGCCCGACAGCGTCGAGGCGACCTTCGCCGGCGAGGCGCAGGACCAGACCGATGCCATGACCTTCCTTGTCGGCGCGTTCGTGACGGCGATCTTCCTGATGTTCGTGATCCTGGTGATCCAGTTCAACAGCTTCTATCAGGCCTTCATCGTGATGAGCGCCATCGTCTTTTCTATCGCCGGGGTTCTTTTCGGCCTGATCGTGACCGGCCGTCCCTTCGGCGTCGTCATGGGCGGAATCGGGGTGATCGCGCTGGCCGGGATCGTGGTGAACAACAACATCGTGCTGATCGACACCTATAACGACCTGAAGAAGGCCGGCCTGTCGCCGCTGGAGTCCGCGCTGCGCACCGGGGCACAGCGTCTGCGGCCGGTGGTCCTGACATCGGTGACCACGGCCCTGGGGCTGATGCCGATGGTGATCGGGGTGAACCTGAACTTCTTCACGCGCGAAATCGTCTATGGCGCGCCATCGACGCAATGGTGGACGGAACTCAGTTCCGCCATTGCGGGCGGACTTCTGATCGCCACGGTGCTGACGCTGATCGTGACGCCCGCCATGCTGATGCTGGGCGAAAAACGGTCACGGCGGGCGCAGCCTTCGGCGGACCTCGCCACCCGGCAGCCGGCATGAACGCCCACCCTTGCACGATTGCCGCACACGGACGATCATCCGACCGGCGCCAATGACACAGCCAAGCGAGGGACCGCAGATGAATGCCGATCAGGCGACGCCGCCCGCCAGGAATCCCGCCGCCAGGATCGCGGTCGTCGTGGTCATCCTGCTGCTGGCGATGGTCGTCGTCTATGCGCTGATGGACCGCATGGCACCGTCCTCGTCGCGCGGGATCGTGTCGGCCGCGGTGGTGCAGATCGCGCCCCGCGTCTCGGGCGAGGTGATCGAGGTCATGGTCGAAGACGACGCGGTCGTGCAGGCGGGCGATCCGCTGTTCCGGCTGGATACGCGGCCCTTCGATCTGGCCCTGGCGCAGGCCGAGGCGAACCTGACCTCGACGGCACAGGAAATCGACGCCTCGTCGGCCTCGCTGGTCGCGGCGCAGGCGGCGGTGACGCAGGCGCGCACGGCACTTGAGACGACGCGCGCCGAGGCGGAGCGGACATTCCGGCTGGAGGAACGCGGGATCGCCGCCGCGGCGCGCGGCGACACCGCCCGCGGACAGGTGGCCGATGCCGAAGCGCGGCTGGCCACGGCCGAGGCGAATCTGGAAAGCGCGCGCCGGCAGCTTGGCCCGGAGGGCGCGGACAATCCCGCCATCCTTGCCGCGCAGGCGCAGCTGGAACGGGCGCAATACGATCTGGCCTCGACCACGGTCCGCGCCCCGCATTTCGGTGTGGTCACGAATGTCTCGCTGTCCGAGGGGCAGTTCATCGCCGCCGGCAACCCGGCGCTGACCTTCATCGACGCGCAGGCGGCATGGGTGACGGTCGATCTGCGCGAGAACCAGTTGCAGCGCGTCGAGCCGGGCGATCCGGTGCATCTGCTGTTCGACGCCGCGCCGGGCCGGATCTTCGAAGGCCGTGTGCAAAGCATCGCCTGGGGTATCGATACCGGGCGCAACGATCAGGGCGGGCTGGTCGTGAACCAGCCTTCGAACCGCTGGTTCGAACCGGCCCGGCGCATCCCGGTGCGGATCGAACTGAACGGGGGTCTGGACGCGTGGCCGCGGAAGGTGCGGGTGGGCGGCAAGGTCCACGCCGTCGTCTTCACCGAAGGCACGAACAATCCGCTGGCATGGCTGGGACGCGGGCTTCAGCGCGCCCGGTCCGTCGCCAGCTATCTGCATTAGCGCCGCCGATGTATGTCACCCCGCGCCCCGACGTGAACGAAGACCCGCTTTACGCGGTGCGGCTTGGGCTGACCGGGGCGCTGGCATATGCGGCGATCCCGCTGATCGACCCCGCGCTGCCGCCCATCGTCGCGGCCCTGCCCGTCGGCCTGATCGCGGCGCAGCGAAAGGCGTTCAACCCGGTCCGGGTGCTGGCCGCGCCGGTCGTCATGATCGTGCTGGTCTATGCGATGACATGGTTCGTCGAACAGTTGCGGCCCATGCCCGCCGTCTATGTGGGGGCGATGTGGCTGACCTATTTCGTGGCGTTCCGCATGATCCTCAGGACCGGGGCGCCGGTGGGCATGTTGCTGATCATCGTGGCGGTGCTGATGTCGGTGATGGGAATGCACGGCAGCGCCACGGTCGAGGCGCTGCGCGACGGCTTCGTGCAGGCGGCCCTGGTGGCGGGGATTCTGGGGCCGCTCGTCTATCTGCTGGTGCCGGCGCGGACGCGGGAAATCCATGTTGACGACCCGCAGCCCACGCCGGGCAGCATCGACACGGGCGCCGCGATCCGCGCGACGGTGCTTCTGGGCCTCAGCTTCTGGCTTTATTCGGTCATGCAGCCGTCGGACATGATGATGGCGATGGTCGCGGCGATGGTGATCGTCTTTCCGACCCGCACGGCGGTCTGGTCCGAGGCCGCCCAACGCGTGCGCGCCACGCTGTACGGCACGACGATCGCGCTTGGCACGCTGTATCTGTTCATCTTCTCGCAGCACCTGCCGGTCCTGCTGGGGCTGATCTTTCTGGGCGGGCTTTACCTGGGCAGCAAGATGCTGAGCGGGCCGCATCCCAGCATGGTCTATCAGTATGCGTTTTCGGTCGCGCTGTCGCTGATCGCGGGGGCGCTGTCCACGCAGGACGCGGCCTATGCCAGCTTCACCCGCATCGTCCTGACGCTTGCCGGCGCGTTCACGGCAGCGGCCGCCGTGGCCTTCCTGGATCAGCTGACCAACTGGCGCGGCAGCGACGCCCCGCACCCGGCCTTCGCGTCGGACAAGACAAGAGCCTGAGACGCGCCGGTTCCGGGGCAGGGCGGGCGATGTGCCCGGAAAAGTGCCCGCCATTGCATGGGGGCTACGTCCTGACACCTCTGCCACCAAGGACAACCGAAAATTTCTGCACCGCAGCACTTGTAATTCTGCACCGCAGCATTATATTGAACCGTATCAGATAACCAATCCTCCAGAAGGGAGTTTCGATATGGCCACGCAGAAGACGAAATCCGCCACCGACACCATGCAATCCGCTGCTCATCAGATGCAGAGCATGTTCAACGCCCAGGGCTACCAGAACGTCCTTCGGACTTGGGCCGGCATGAATGAGCGCATGACCTCGATCTTTGTCGATGCCGGAACCCGCTCTATCGATATCATGAGCGAGAAGACCAAGGAAGCGCTGTCCAATCTGCGCGACGTCACGCAGGTTCGCGACGAGGCCGCCGAATACACCCAGGCCTACAGCGACTTTGCCCAGAAGCAGATGAACCTGGTGAAAAGCCTGGCGCAGGAAGTCGGCGAAGTGACGCAGCAGGCCGGCAACGAGACGAAGGACCTGGCCACCAGCGCCGGTCAGGAGCTGAACGAGAAGATCAGCGAAAACGTCAAGGACGCGACCGACAAGGCGACCGCCCGCGTCGAGGAAGCGGCCGACAAAGCCGGTTCGACGGCCCGCAAGGCTTCGTAAGCTTTCGGACTGACAGTGTAACAAGTAGCCGGACGGCGGGACCCATCGGGGTCCCGCCGTTTTTTTGTCTGCGCTTCCCGGTTGCGCGTCCGGCGCATCATAAGCCGCCTTCAGCCTGCGTCACGTCGCAAGCTTGCGCCGCGTCCTGCTGACGGTGTCGCGCAGGGCTTTTGAAAATTCGCCCGGCTTGAACCGGCTGATCGCGGAATGGGCGGCGCACAGCGTGCGCGTGCCCGCCCAGTCGGTGGCGATGCGCTCGGCCCAGTCGCAGAACCGCGCGCCCGCGTCGGGCGTATCGTGCAGCGCCTTTTTCAGCGTGGGGTGGAACGCGATCCGCGGCACCGGCAGCAGCTTGCGCAGCGTTTCGGGCAGCGGCAGGACGTTGAACGTATCGTCGACATGCAACGATCCGCTGGCAGGATGAAACACCAGCAAAGAGCCCGCGTGAACCGATTCGTCCTTGCTGATATAGTCGATCCCCTCGGGCAGCGAGAATGACAGTTCCGGATAGCGCGCGGCGACGGCGCCGCTTTCCACCAGGTCCGGCGACCAGCCGACGTCTGGCACCTTCTGCGCGTGACGCGCCGACCCGTAAAACGTCGCGTCGGGAAAATCGCGCGCCATCTGCGCGCAGTGCAGCGTGTGGAACGGATGGAGGTTCAACACCGCCTCGACCGCGCGTCCCTGATCGGTCAGGTCCATCACGCGCTCGCGGATCTTTCCTGTCAGGGTATAGCTGTCCAGAAAGACGAACCGCCCCTCGGCCAGTCTGACCAGCGAACACTGGGTGCCGACATTCAGGACGCCCCCTATCCGCAGATCGCCGCGGATGTTCCAGAATTCATCGCTGAGTTGGACGATCTTTTCAGCCATGGGCCGGCTCCTTTCGGTCAGGGTGATGCGCCATGCGCACGGGCCTCAGCGATCCAGAAACGGATAGTCGGTATATCCCGCCGCACCGCCGCCATAGAACGTGTCCTGATCCGGATGGTTCAGCGGCGCGCCACGGCGGAACCGTTCTGGCAGGTCCGGGTTGGCGATGAAGGGGCGTCCGAAGGAAATGGCATCGGCGTCACCGGCGCCGATTGCCTCGGCCGCCGATGCGCCGTCATAGCCGCCATTTCCGATATAGACGCCATCGAACCGCTTGCGC
This sequence comes from Paracoccus stylophorae, assembly GCF_028553765.1. NCBI lineage: Bacteria > Pseudomonadati > Pseudomonadota > Alphaproteobacteria > Rhodobacterales > Paracoccaceae > Paracoccus > Paracoccus stylophorae. The sequence continues at coordinate 807,998 of NZ_CP067134.1, forward strand.
AGCCGCTTCAGCATCGCCCGTTCCTCGCCCGAGGTGTCGGCGGATACGAAGCCTTCGACGAAATGCAGATAGGCCAGGTTGCGCTGCGACAGCATGTCGATCACCGCGCCGAACAGGGTTTCGGGATCGCTGTCGGTCATGTCGTTGGCCTGCCCTAGGGGCGACAGCCGCACGCCGACGCGGGACGGATCAAAGACATCCGACACCCGGTCCAGCACCTCGGACAGCAGGCGCATCCGGTTTTCCGTCGGGCCGCCATAGTCGTCGTCGCGGCGGTTCACCCCGTCCTGAAGGAACTGGTCCAGAAGATAGCCGTTCGCGCCGTGAATCTCGACCCCGTCGAACCCGGCGTCGCGCGCGAACCGCGCCGCGGTGGCGAACTCGTCCAGCGTGCGCGCGATGTCCTCGGCACTCATCGCGACCGGCGGCGAACACTCCTCGAACCCGTTGCGGGTAAAGGTCTTCGCGTTGGCAGGCACGGCGCTGGACGACAGCGGCCGCGCGCCGTCGGGCAACAGCGAGACATGGCTGATCCGGCCGACATGCCACAATTGCAGAGCGATGCACCCGCCGGCGGCGTGAACCGCCTCGACGATGCGTGCCCAGGCATCGGCATGTTTGCGGCTGTGGATGCCCGGCGTGTCGATATAGCCCTTGCCCATCGGGCTGATCTGCGTCGCCTCGCTGACGATCAGCCCGGCGCTGGCGCGCTGCGCGTAATAGGTTTCAGCCATCTCGTGCGGCGTGCCGTCGGGATGCGCGCGGTTGCGCGTCAGCGGCGCCATCAGCACCCGGTTGGCCAGCGCCAGATCGCCCGCGCGCAGCGGCTGGAACAGGATCGAGGTGTCGGTCATGCGTCCGCCTTCTTGTCCATCACATAGATCGATTTGGCGTTGACGAATTCCTTCATGCCAAAGCCGCCATGTTCGCGCCCATAGCCGGAATTCTTCACCCCGCCGAACGGCATGTTCGGGATGGCGATGTTGAACCCGTTCAACGAGATCATGCCGGTGTCGAACCGTTCGGCCGCCAGTTTCCGGGCGCGATCCTCGTCGCGCGAAAAGATGCCGCCGCCCAGGCCATAGCGGCTGTCATTGGCGATGCGCATGGCATCCTCGTCATCCTCGGCCCGGATGATCGAGGCGACGGGGCCGAACAACTCATCGTCATAGGCGGGCTGGCCGGGTTTCACATCGACCAGAACGGTGGCGGGATAATACGCGCCCTTGCGGTCGGGCACCTTGCCGCCCACCACGACCCGCGCGCCCTTTTCGACGCTTTCCTCGACCTGCGCGGCCAGCTTGTCGCGCAGATCGTCGCGCGCCATCGGGCCAAGCCGGGTCGCGTCTTCGGTCGGATCGCCCATCTCGATGGCGCCCATCCGTTCGGCATAGCGTTCGACGAAGGCATCGTAATTCCTGGCCGTGACGATGAAACGCTTGCCGTTCACGCAGGTCTGGCCGTTGTTATAGATGCGCGCGGCGACGCAGGCCTTGACCGCCGCGTCGATATCGGCGTCGTCCAGCACGATATAGGCGTCGTTCGACCCCAACTCCAGAACGGTCTTCTTCAGCTGCTCGGCCGCCTTCTTGCTGACCGTGCGCCCGGCCTTGTCGCTGCCCGTCAGGGTCACGCCGCGCACCAGATCGTCCTCGATCACCAGATCCGACTGGTCGTGGTCGATCAGCAGAACGGTGAACAGGTTCCTGGGCAGGCCCGCGCGTTCCATCAGATCGCGCAGGAACAGCCCCGATCCGGTGCAGTTCTCGGCATGCTTCAAAAGCACGCCGTTGCCGGCCATCAGATTGGCAATGGCATAGCGCACGGCCTGATAGCAGGGAAAGTTCCACGGCTGGATGCCATAGATGACGCCCAGAGGCGCGTAATGCACGACGCCGGTGCCGCCGGGAATGTCGCGTTCCTCGTCGGCCAGCGCCTTCGGCCCGTTCTCGGCGGTGAAGTTGCAGATCTGGGCGCACAGATCGATCTCGTCGCGGCTGTCGCCGATAAGCTTGCCAACCTCGCGCGTCATCAGCTGCGCGAATTCTTCCTTGCTGTTCTGAAGCTCTTGCCCGATGGCGCGGATGATGCTGGCGCGGTTTTCGACCGGTTGCAGCCGCCAGTCCAGAAACGCCTCGTGGCAGGCGCGCACGGCGTCGCGCATCTGATCGTTGGTCATCAGGGTATAGGTTTCCAGCGTCTCTTCGGTCGCTGGATTGATGGTGGTGATCTGGCCGGACATGAACGTCTCCGCAATATATGTAAAATAATTCTGACGGGGTAACGTCTGCCGCGCGACCGGGTTCCTTGTGCGCAATCATGTTGTGTGCAATCCTTCGTGGAAGGCAAAAAATCGGCCGCGAACAGGCTGCGCCGATTTCCGACAGGTGACGCCGTTGACCGATGCGACGAACGATCTTGCGCTGGACCGGCAGCTTTGCTTTCCGCTTTACGCGGCATCGAACCTTGTCGGGCGGCTTTATCGCCCGGTGCTTGGCCCACTTGGCCTGACCTATCCGCAATATCTGGTGATGCTGGTCCTGTGGGAAACATCGCCGCAATGCATCGGCGATCTGGGCCGCAAGCTGCATCTGGACAGCGGAACGCTGACGCCGCTTGTCCGGCGGCTGGTGGCGTCGGGCATGGTCAGCCGCCGGCGCGACCCGGACGACGACCGGCGCGTGCTGGTCGGGCTGACCGACAAGGGGCGCGATCTGCGGCAGGCGGCTGCGGATATCCCGCGTTTGCTTGTGGCCGGGCTGGCGATCAGCCCCGACGATCTGGCGCATCTGCGCGATGAGGTGCAGAAGCTGGTCCGGGTCCTGACCGCCCCGGACGAGGCGACGGCGCCGGAATGATCGCAACTTCTGGACAGGGGCGAGGGTCTTCATGGATTGGAATGCGCAATTGGCGGGCAGCGATTTCCGCTATGGCCGGGAACCGGCCGCGTTCGTGCGCACGTGGATGGGCGATCTGCACCGGGGCGCGCACGTCCTGACCATCGCCGAGGGCGAGGGCCGCAACGCCGTCTGGCTGGCCGAGCAGGGGTATCGGGTCACGGCGGTCGAACCGACGGCCAGCGGCCGCGACAAGGCGCTTGGCCTGGCCGCGCAGCGGGGCGTGACGCTGGACTGGCGGTCGCAGAGGCTCGAGGCGTTCGACTGGCCCACGTCGTCCTTCGACGCCGCGCTTGGCTGTTTCTTTCAGTTCGCCCCGCCCACATTCCGCGCCCGGATCCTGTCCGGGCTGGGCGATTGCGTCCGACCGGGCGGTCAGGTCTTTCTGCACGGGTTCAGCACGCGCCAGTTGGGCAATTCCTCGGGCGGGCCGAAGGTGCGGGACCAGCTTTGGACGGTGCCGGACATTCTGGCGGCCTTTCCCGGCTGGCACGTCCTGCGGGCCGAGGATTACGACGCCGTTCTGGACGAGGGCGAGGGGCATGCCGGTCCGGCGGCACTGGTCGATGTGATCGTGCGCAAGCCCGGTTAGGGCTGCATCTCGTGTGCCCACGGCGGATCGGCGCCCGGACGCGAGACGGTGATCGCCGCGGCGCGGGCGCCAAGCGTCAGGGCGGCGCGAAGCTGGTCTGCAGTGATCGTGTCGAGCTCCGCCTTGCTCAGCACACCCTGTCGGCGCAGGCTGGTCAGAACGCCGGCGTTGAACGTATCCCCCGCGCCGATCGTGTCGGCGACCGTCGTGCGGATCGCGGGTGCGGCGACGGTGCCGCCCGACCAATACGCCCGCGCCCCCGCCGCGCCGCCGGTGTGCAGCACGATCCGCGGACCCAGATCGCGCAGCCTGCGCGCGCCCTCGTCGGGGTCGACGCCGGGATACAGCCAGTCCAGATCGTCAGCCGACAGCTTGACGATATCGGTCATCGGCAGCAGCCGGTTCAGCCTTGCCCGAAACGCAACTGCATCGGGGATGAAGACGGGGCGGATATTGGGGTCGATCATCACCGGCAGATTTTCGTGGTGGCGCGCGGTCAGCGCCTCGATGGCCGCGCCGCAGGGGTCGGGCACAAGGCTGATGCCGCCGATGAACAGCGCCTCGATCCGCGCGGGCAGGTCGGGCAGATCGTCGGGCGACAGCATCCGCCCCGCCGAGCCCTCGTCATAAAAGGAATATCGCGCCTCGCCCCCCTCAAGCACGACCACCGCCAGCGTCGTCAGCCGGTCCGAACGCGGGCACAGCGTCGTGTCCACCCCCGCCTGCGCCAGCGGCGCCAGCAGCATGTCGCCAAAGGCGTCGCGGCTGATCGGCCACAGATAGGCGGTCGGCTCGCCCAGCCTGCCAAGGGCAATCGCGGTGTTATAGACCGCACCGCCCGAACGCGGCGTGAACCCGCCATTTGCCGGCACCATGTCGATCAGCGATTCGCCCGCGCACAGGATCATTCATGTCCCCGCAAGATCGCGCCGCCCTGCGCCGCGACCGGCGCATCGGCCAGCCGCAGCCCGTGCGGCGCGGTCGATCCAAGCTTGATGTGGCCCTGTGCCTGGGCGAAATACAGGAACACCGCCAGTGCCGCCAACGCCGCCAGAACCGCGGCGGCGATCTTCCAGACCGACCACGGGCGTTCGCCCTGCACGCGCCCGGACTGGCCGTTGACCAGAAAGCGATAGCTTTTGCCGTTGTAGCGATAGGCGGCGGTCCAGACCGGCAGCAGGATATGCTTGAACGTCTCGTCGCTGAAATCGGTGCGGATCTGCTGGACGCGCTGTTCGTCGCCGCCGATGTCGCGGCGCGCATCGTTCAGGATCACGCCCGCCATTTCCTGTCGCGCGGTGGCGTGGCCCTGCGCCAGCGGGATGGTATAGCCCTCGGCCTCGAAACCGACCAGATAATCGGGCCGATAGGGGCGCAGATGCGACAGGTCCCACGGCGTCAGCCCGTCGGTAAAGCGACGCGGCAGCGACGCCGCCGCCAGCACCAGGACATCGTTAAAATCGCGCGCGATCCGGCCGCTGGCAGGTCGCCAGCGGATGCGCCGCACCTGCTGCGCCACGCGCTGACGCCGTCCGTTGATCTCGCGCGTGACGTGCACGGTCTCGTAATAGGCATCGCCGCGCTGACCCGAATAGTCCGACCGCGTGCGCGCGTCGAAGGTCCAGTAGGGGGAATAGACACCGCGCAGCTTTCGCCCCCGCCGCGCATAGGCGCGCAAGCCCGACGGCGCGAACCACAGTCGGCCCAGCCATTCCTCCATCGCGCTGCGCGCCTGTCGTTCGGTCAGAACGAAGGGCAGGACACCTTGCGGCTTGATGCGGCGCGACGTGCCGGTATCGGTGACGACCGGCGTGGCGCAGAACGGGCAGGCGGTGGCGTGGCTGTCGCCCGACATCTCGATCAGCGCGCCGCAATTGGGGCAGGACAGGGTGCGGATGTCCTGCGCGATGGCGGACCCGGCATCCAGCCGCAGCCCCTGTTCCAGCGGGATCTCGGTCAGGTCGGGCGCCTTGTGGCCGGCGTCCCATTGCAGCGCGCGGCCGGTCGACGGATCGGCCAGTATCGCCGCCTCGCCGTCGGGGCCGCCCTGCGGCTGCCGCGCCGGTGCACGCGCGGCGCCGTCGCCGATGCGCTGGCGGTGCCCGCAATAGTCGCAGACAAGCTGGTGCTGACCGGGCTGGAAACGCAGGCTCGCGCCGCAATTCTCGCAAGGATAGCGGTATTCGGTCGGCGGGGTGGGCATCCCGGCGTCAGCCCGGCAGCGGCGGCGGCATCGTGGTGAACAGCTGCGCCAGTTCGGGCACATCGTCGGCGGGCAGCCAGCCATCCTGGCCGGGCGTCCAGACCAGCGTGTCGCGGCTGAAGCGACCTTCCAGGATCAGACGCCCCAGATGCCCGCGCCCATAGGGACCCTGCGCCTCGCCCTCCAGCGCGACATGCCAGACGGTCTCGCCGCGCCGCTCGGGCAGGGGTGGGGGAACGGGTTGGGCGGTCGTCGCCGCCACCGCTGCGGCGGGCTGCGGACCCCAGGGGCCGGGACGCGGGACCGCCGCCCCCATGCCCATCGCCGCGCCGATGGCCGCGCCCATGCCTGCGCCCATGCCTGCGCCCGCCCCGCCCTGGTTCTGGCTGGCGTTCAGCATCGCCTCGCTTGCCGCGTATTGGGCGAACCGGTCCAGATCGCCGATGATGCCCATGGAACTGCGCTTGTCCAGCATCGCCTCGACCGCCTCGGGCAGGCTGATATTCTCGATATAGAATTCGGGAATGCCCAGCCCATAGGCCGCGATCACCGGCTCGATCGCGCGGGCGACCATCTTGCCCAGCTGGTCGGTGTTGGCCGCCATGTCCAGAACCGGGATGCCCGAGCCGGCGATCATGCGCGAGAATTCCTGAACGATCACGTTGCGGATCTGGAAGCTGATCTCGTCGCGGGTGAATTCGCCGTCGGTGCCAACGATTTCGGACATGAACCGTGCCGGATCGGTCACGCGCATGGAATAGGTGCCGAAGGCGCGCAGCCGGACCGGGCCGAATTCGGGATCGCGCGCGATGATCGGGTTTTTCGTGCCCCATTTCAGATCGGTGAAGCGGGTGGTGTTGACAAAATAGATTTCCGACTTGAACGGGCTGCGGAACCCGTGATCCCAATGCTGCAACCGGGTCAGGACCGGCAGGTTGTTCGTTTCCAGCAGGTAAAGGCCGGGGCCGAACACATCGGCAAGCTGGCCCTCGTGGACGAAGACGGCGGCCTGCCCTTCGCGGACGGTCAGCTTGGCGCCGTATTTGATCGCCTTGCCGACCGTGGGAAAGCGATAGACCATCGTGTCGCGGCTGTCGTCGGTCCATTCGATGATCTCGATGAACTCTCCGCCGAGGATGTCCAGAATGCTCATGCGTCGCGCCTTTCCTGCATATGCCGGGTGGCGGCATTCAGGGGCGCGACGCGCGTTTTGTCAATCGCGGCGGACCGAGGCGCCGCCGTCCAGCTTCGCCAGCCAGCGCCCGATGGCATCGAGGCTTTCGGGTTCGTCCAGCCACGGCACATGGGCGCGGTCCGGCACCTGGGCCAGGATCATGTCGGGGCGGCGGCGCTGCATCTCGGCCGTGATCTCGGGCGACAGCAGGTCGGAATTTGCACCCCGGATCAGCGCGACCGGCAGGCCCGCCGTCGCATCCCACAGCGGCCACAGATCGGGCTGTTCGCCCTTGAACGCGGCAAGGAACGCGTCGCGCAGGGCAGGGTCGTATCTGACGTGCAGCCCGTCGGGCGTTTCCCGATAATGCTTGCGCGCATCCGACAGAAAGCGGCCGGGCGGGACATTCGCAAAGCCCGGCGAGGCGGATGGCAGCTTGTCCGCCAGTTCCTCGTATGTGCGCGCCCTTGGATTGCGGCCGACATAGTCGAAGATGCGCTGCAAGCCGGCCTGATCGATCACCGGGCCGACATCGTTCAGGCACAGCCCCAGCAAACGGTCATGCGCGACCGCCGCCAGCAGCATCCCGATCAGCCCCCCGCGCGAGGTGCCCAGCACCGCCGCCTTGTCGATCCCCAGATGATCCAGCAGCATCAGCGCGTCGCGCCCCTCCTGCGGCACGGTATAGGTGTCGGCGCCGGTATGGTCCGACTGACCGCGCCCGCGATAATCCATGCGGATCATGCGCACGCCCGACAGATGCGGGGCAAGGTAATCGAAATCGCCCATGTTGCGCGTCAAGCCCGCCAGGCACAGGACCGGCAGGCCCTGCCCCTCGTCGGCAAAGGCCAGCCGCGCGCCGTCCTCGGCGGTGAAGAATTGCGTCATCTCAGCTCCTTCAGGTCGGTCAGGATGCGGCCCGGCCGACAGGGCAGGCGGTCCACGGGCAGGCCGGCCCGGTTGATCCAGACGGTTGCAAAGCCAAAGCGGGTCGCGCCATAGATGTCCCACCCGTTCGACGAAACGAAATTGATCGCCGCCGGCGCGCGGCCGAAATGGTCGGTGACGATCCGGTAGGATTCGGCTGCGGGCTTGAACCGGCCGGCCGTCTGAACCGACAGCAGCGCGTCCAGCCGCCCGGTCAGACCGGCCGAGGCCAAGGCGCTGTCCAGCATGGCGGGCGATCCGTTGGAAAAGATCGCCGTGGCCGCCCCGTCGGCGCGCAGCCGGTCCAGCACCTCCGCCACCTCGGGATAGGCGGGCAGGCTGCGATACAGCTGCAAAAGCCCGTCGGCCTGTTCCGCCGAGACGCCGTGACGCTCGGCCGCCCAGTCCAGCGCGTCCGAGGTGACCTGCCAGAAATCGACATGATCGCCGGTGATCGCGCGCAGCCAGGAATATTCAAGCTGCTTTCGGCGCCAGTCGGCCGACAGCGCCGCCCACACCCCCGTCAGCGCCGGATCGCGCTGCGCCGCCGTTCGGGCCGCGCCGTCCACGTCGAACAGCGTGCCATAGGCGTCAAAGACCCAGATCACAGATTTTCCGATTGCGGCATCCCCAGCACGTGATAGCCGCCATCGACGGTCACGATCTCGCCCGTGGTGCAGGCGCCCCAGTCAGACAACAGCCAGCAGGCGGTGCCGCCGATGGCCTCAAGCGTGGCGTTGGCGCGCAGCGGCGCGTTCGCCTGCGTGTGGCGGAACGTCTTGCGCGCGCCGCCGATGGCCGCACCGGCCAGCGTCTTCATCGGGCCGGGGCTGATCGCGTTCACGCGGATCCCGTCCGGCCCCAGATCGTTGGCCAGATAGCGGACACTGGATTCCAGCGCCGCCTTGGCCACGCCCATGACGTTGTAGAACGGCGTCACCCGGTTCGACCCGCCATAGGTCAGGGTGACGATCGACCCGCCCGCCTGCATCAGCGGATGGGCGCGCCGCGCGACCTCGATCAGCGAATAGCAGCTTATGTCCAGGCTGTGCTTGAAATTGGCGCGGCTGGTGTTCACGAACCGGCCCGTCAGTTCGTTGCGGTTCGAGAATGCGATGGCGTGGATCAGGAAATCCAGCCTTCCCCATTTTTCCGTGATCGCCGCGAAGGCCGCGTCCAGCGAGGCGTCGTCGGCGACATCGACATCCAGCAGGAAATCCGACCCCACCGAGGCGGCCAGCGGCTGAACCCGCTTGCCGAACGCCTCGCCCTGATGGGTGAAGGCCAGTTCGGCCCCTTCGGCCGCGACGGCCCTGGCGATGCCCCAGGCAATGGAATGGTCGTTGGCGACCCCCATCACAAGCCCGCGCCTGCCCTTCAGAAGATCGCCCATATTCTGCCCTTTGCGTCGTTTCTTTGTCTTATTCCGTATATTTCGACATCAGCAACGTCGCGTTGGTGCCGCCGAAACCGAAGCTGTTGGACAGGACGGAATCCAGCCCCGCATCGTCCACCCGGCTGGTCGCAATCTCGCCCGGATGGATTTCCGGGTCCAGCGTCTGCACATTCGCCGAGGCGGCGATGAAGTCATTTTGCAACATCAGCAGGCAATAGATCGCCTCGTGCACCCCGGTCGCGCCAAGGCTGTGGCCGGTCAGCGACTTGGTCGAACTGATCGGCGGCGTGTCGCCCTCGCCAAAGATGCGGCGGACGGCGCGGACCTCGCCCACATCGCCCACCGGGGTCGAGGTGCCGTGCGCGTTGATATAGCTGACCTTTCGGCCTTCGGGCAGCGTGTCCAGCGCCAGGCGCATGGAACGCTCGCCACCCTCGCCCGACGGGGCGACCATGTCGTATCCGTCGCTGGTCGCGCCATAGCCCGTCACCTCGGCATAGATCTTCGCCCCGCGCGCGCGGGCGTGTTCCAGTTCCTCCAGCACGACGACGCCGCCGCCGCCCGCGATCACGAACCCGTCGCGGCTGGCATCATAGGGGCGCGAGGCGGTTTCGGGCGTGTCGTTGTATTTCGACGACATCGCGCCCATCGCGTCGAACAGGCAGGACAGCGTCCAGTCCAGCTCCTCGCCGCCGCCGGCGAAGACGATGTCCTGCTTGCCCATCTGGATCTGCTCGACCCCGTTGCCGATGCAGTGCGCACTGGTGGAACAGGCCGAGGTGATCGAATAGTTCACGCCCTTGATCTTGAACGGCGTCGCCAGCGTGGCCGAGTTGGTGGACGACATGCAGCGCGTGACCATGAACGGACCCATCCGCTTGGGCGCGCCCTTTTCGATGACGATCCGGTGGGCCTCGAAGAAGTTCGAGGTGGACGGCCCGCCCGATCCCATGATCAGCCCGGTGCGCGGATTGGACACGTCTCCGTCTTCCAGCCCGCTATCCGCGATGGCCTGCTGCATGGCGATGAAGTTATAGGCCGCGCCGGGACCCATGAAGCGCAGGTTGCGCTTGTCGATATGATCCTCCAGCACGATCTGCGGCATGCCGTGGACCTGGCTGCGAAAGCCGTGTTCGGCATATTCGGGCGCAAAGACGATGCCCGAACGGCTGGTGCGCAGGCTGTCGGTCACCTCTTCGGCGCTGTTGCCGATCGGGGATACGATGCCAAGCCCGGTGATGACGACGCGTCGCATTGGCGGCCTCCTCAAAATGAAATCAGTTGGCCGACAGCGCGACCTTCATGTCCTTGACCAGATAGATCACCTCGCCATCGGCCTCGACGCGGCCATCGGCCACGCCCATGGTCAGGCGGCGGGTCTGCACCGCCTTGGTGAAATCGACGAAATAGCGCAGCAGCTTGCGGTCCGGGCGGACCATGCCGGTCAGCTTGACCTCTCCGACGCCAAGCGCATAGCCGCGCCCCTGCCAGCCGCGCCAGCCCAGGTTGAAGCCGGTCAGCTGCCACAGCCCGTCAAGGCCCAGACAGCCCGGCATGATCGGGTTGCCGGGGAAATGGCATTCGAAGAACCACAGATCTGGGGTGATATCGAACTCGGCCACGACATGACCCTTGCCATGCGGTCCGCCATCCTCGGAAATCTCGGTGATGCGGTCCATCATCAGCATGGGCGGTTCGGGCAGTTGCGCATTGCCTTCGCCGAACAACTCGCCGCGGGCGCAGGCAAGCAGGTCGTCGCGGTCGAAGCTGGTCTGCGTCATTGCCATCCGATTGTGCCTTCCCTGTCGGCGCGCTTGTCCGCCGGTGTCCGAATTGACGTCCGGTCTATCATTCGCGACAAAGCGCGTGCAAGTGCAAGAGGGTCCGCGACAGAGACCGCGACTGCGGGCGCGCGCGTGGCAGTCAGAACCACTGGCCGGGTTCCATCAGCCCCAGCTCCATCAGCTGCTGCGCGCGCCAGTCGAACGGGTGCGAGTTGCGCCAGGTAAAACCGCCGATGGCGTCGCGCGATCCGGGATTGGTGGCCAACGCCTTCGCAACCCGGAACGAGGCGATGGCGGCGGTCAGGTTGTGATGCCACGGGCATGAATAGGTGTTGTATTCGGCGATATTGAAGCGGTGATCGGGCTGGATGCGCAGGCCGGCGCCGGCGCGGAACAGCGCGATCCGGTCAATCCGGCGCCGATCCTCGGGCACGAATTCCTCGAACCGCCAGCGCAGCCCGCCGTGAAAGGCAAGCTGGCGTTCGGCGGGCGTGCCGTCCTGACCCGGCTGCGCCAGCGCGTAATATCCGGTGCGGTCGAAGAACGGCCGCTCAAGATCGACCGCATCCGGGCAGCGGTGCAGATCGGATGCGTAAAGGTCGATCACATAGGTCAGCATCGCATCGCGCCGTTCCTCGGTGTGAAAGGCCAGCATCTCGCCGACGCTGCGATGTTCGGAAAACGGGAAGAACAGGAATTCGGCGTTGAAACAGTAATAAAGCCACGTCCCGGCGGGAACCGCGCCGATCACCGCGTTCACCGCATCGACATGGGCGTGGGGGCGGCGCGTGTTCCAGATCAGGTTGGTGACATCGCCCGACAGCGCCTCGGGCAGCGCCAGCGGTTCGGGCGACAAGGCCAGGATGTGGCGGAACCCGGCGCGCAGATGATGGGTCAGCGTCTCGGCCACCGCCACATCGTCCTCGACCAGCACGACGGCCAGGGGCCCGCGCCGGATGCTGTCGGGGCGTTGGCGCAGGTAATCGTGCAGCGCCGGGGTGGCCGGGGTCATTTCATCACGGCCTTCACCTGATCCAGCGCCGCGCGCAGCAGGTCGGGATTGCCGGCGGCGGTTTCGATCAGCCGCTGCAACGTCGCCTTCTGCGTGGGCGAAATCTGCGCGTCCTCGATGATGCGGGCCACGCGGTCGGCATCGAACCCCTCGGGCGTCAGCAACGCCTCGATCTGGGCGGCGGTCGCGGCGGCATCGGCGGCGCGCGCCGTGGCTGCGGCGGCGTCCGAGGCGGCGTCGGCGGCGGTTTCGGCGGTGTCCTGATCGGTCACGTCGCGCTCGGCGGTGTCGGCTGCGGCGTCGGCGGCGCGGTCGGCTGCGGCCAGCGCAGCCTCGGCCGCGGCCTCGGCTTCGGTGGCGGCCTCGCTGGCGGGCTGCACCTCGGCGTCCTGCGAGGCGCGCACCGCCTCGGCCGCGGCGTCGGCGGCGATGGCTGCGGCATCGGCTGCCGCGTCGGCGGCGTCCGCCGCCTCGTCTGCGGACACCGTCTCGCCGGCGGGCGCGTTCTCGACCGCGCGGTTGACGGCGTCGGCGGTGTCCTGCGTGTCCTCGGCGGCGCTGTCCGCGATCTGCGCGGCTTCGCCCGCCGGCGTGTCGGGGGCGTCGATCCCGTTGCTGACGGTCTCCTCGCTGGCGGTCTGTTCCGGCGCGGGCGGCGGCGTGTCTCCTTCGGTCGACGACCACCACCATCCGCCGGCGATCGCCAGCAAGAGAATCACGATCACTGGCACAATCTGTCGCATCCGGTCATGTCCTTGAAACGGGCCGCAGCCCTGTCCCTGCGCTTATCGCACAGCCGCGCCGCGCCGAAAAGCCGCCGACAGGCGGCAAAACCGGCCGGAATCGCGCGATAAGCGCGGCTGCGGCGATCAAATCCGGTTGAATCGGCGTGACGCGGGCCTTATTTTCGGTCCATTCCCGTGATGGCAATACAAGGAGCAACGCCATAGCCCGCAGACCGCATAACGCACCGCCCACCCGTGACACCGGCCCCCGCGTCAACGAACGCATCCGCGTGGCCGAGATTCGCCTGATCGGCCCTGAAGGAGAGAATGTCGGCGTCGTCTCGCCCTCGGTCGGGCTTGAGATGGCACGGGAATCGGGGCTGGACCTGGTCGAGATTTCTCCCAACGCGACCCCGCCGGTCTGCAAGGTGATGGACCTCGGAAAGTTCAAGTACGAACAGCAGAAACGCGAGGCCGAGGCGCGCAAGAAGCAGAAGGTCATCGACGTCAAGGAAGTGAAGTTCCGTCCCGGCACCGACACCCACGATTACGACGTCAAGATGCGCAACGTGATGAAATTCCTGGAAGGCGGCGACAAGGTGAAGGTCACGCTGCGCTTTCGCGGCCGCGAGATGGCGCATCAGGATCTGGGGCTGGAGCTTTTGAACCGGATCAGGGACGATGTCGGCGAGACCGGCAAGGTCGAGGCGATGCCCAAGCTGGAAGGCCGCCAGATGGTGATGATGATCGCGCCGCGATAAGGTTGGGCGCGACGTCAGCATGAAACAGGGCCGCGCAGGCAAGGCCGCGCGGCCTTTGCATGGAAAGGTGAAGCATGTCGCAGCCGCCGGTGATCGGACTGATGCGGACCGCCGACGCCGATGCGTCGCTGCCGCTGCCCGCCTATGCCACGACCGGGGCCGCGGGCGCCGATCTGCGCGCGAATTTTCCCGCCCATCAGCGTGACGGGGCGCGGATTGCGCCGGGCGAACGCGCGCTGGTCCCGACCGGGCTGACGCTGGACATTCCGGCCGGGTGGGAGGTGCAGATCCGGCCAAGATCGGGGCTGGCGCTGCGCCACGGCGTCACGCTGGCCAACGCGCCGGGCACCATCGACAGCGATTATCGCGGCCCGCTTGGCGTCATCCTGATCAATCTGGGGTCCAGCGTCTATCGCATCGCGCATGGCGACCGGATCGCGCAGATGGTCGTCGCGCCCGCCCCGCAGGCCCGCTTTGCCGAGGTGTCCGCGATTGCCGGCACGGCGCGGGGGGCGGGCGGTTTCGGGTCCACCGGAACCGGCTGATGCTGGGGGTCTGGCTGCTTGCGGGGCTGGTCGTGCTGTCGCTGCTGCTGCGGTGGCCGCGCCGGGTTCTGCTGGCGGCGATGGGTTGTCTGTGGGCCGTGTTCGTCCTGTTGCTGACGCTGCTGCCCGACAGCGCCGCCGCGCGCGCCATTGGCGGGACGGCGGCGCACTGGCTGGTCGCGGGCGGGATCGTCGCGCTGATCCTGGCCTATCGCGCGCTGCTGGCGCGTTTGCGCGCCCGTGCCAGGCGGCGTGATCCGGCACCCGAGACCGGGCAACCCGGCGACGGCGCGATGTCGGACGCCGAACTTGACCGCTATGCGCGGCATCTGGTCCTGCGCGAGATCGGCGGCGCGGGCCAGATGCGTCTGCGCGGCGCGAAGGTGCTGGTCGTGGGCGCGGGCGGGCTTGGCGCGCCGGTCTGCCTGTATCTGGCGGCCGCCGGGGTGGGGCGGATCACGCTGGCCGATGACGACACGGTCAGCCTGTCCAATCTTCAGCGTCAGGTGATCTTCCGCACCCGCCAATGCGGCCAGCCCAAGGTCGCCGCCGCCGCGCAAGGCATGGCCGATCTGAACCCGCATGTCGCCGTCACGGCCCTGTCGCGCCGCATCACCGCCGCCGATGCCGATCTGGTCGGCGGGCACGATCTGGTGATCGACGGCACCGACAGCTTTGCGGTGCGCGAGGCGGTCAACCGGGCCTGCGTTGCGGCCGGCGTGCCGCTGATCTCGGGCGCGATCGGCCAGTGGGAGGGGCAGGTGACATTATACGATCCGGCCCGCGGCGGGCCGTGCCTGACCTGCCTGTTTCCCGCCGCGCCCGCGCCGGGTCTGGCCCCGCCCTGCGCCGAGGCGGGCGTGGTGGGCGCATTGCCCGGCGTCATCGGCAGCCTGATGGCGCTTGAGGCGATCAAGCATCTGACCGGCGCGGGCCAGGGGATGCGCGGCCGGATGCTGATCTTCGACGGGCTTTACGGCGAGACGCGGATGGTGCGGATCGCGGCGCGCGCGGAGTGTCCGGTCTGCGGCCCGCGCAAAGCCGACGGTCGCGACGCCGTTTCGCATCCGTCGCCGTAGCCTGCCGGCAATGATCGCGTTCCCGCTCTGGAAACTGCCGGGGCCGCGTTCTAGGCTTTGGCCAAGGACAGGAGGTCTGCCATGAACCCCGAACTGACACGCTGGACCGGCCCCGAGGGGCTGCCGCGCTTCGACCGGATTTCCGACACCGATTTCGCGCCCGCCTTCGACCGCGAACTGGCCGCCGCCGAGGCCGCGATGGAGGCGATTTCGGCCAACCCCGCGCCCGCGACCTTCCAGAACACCGTCGCCGCGATGGAGACGGCGGATGAGGGGCTGAACCGGGTGCTGTCGATCTTCTACACGCTGGCCTCGGTCGATTCGAACCCGGCGCGTCAGGCGTTGCAGCGCGATTTCGCGCCGCGACTGGCGGAATACGGCAGCCGGACGGGCATGGACCCCCGGCTTTACGCGCGGGTCAAGGCGGTGGCCGAGGACGCCGCGACGCTGGCGCCGCAGGATCGGCGCATCACCGAACTGGCGCTGCGCGACCTGACGCGGGCGGGGGCCGGGCTGACGGGTCAGGCGCGCGCGCGGATGACCGAAATCCGCAGCCGTATGGCGGTGCTGACGACGCAGTTTGCCCAGAACGTGCTGGCGGATGAACGCGACTATGTGCTGCCGGTGGCCGACGACCGTCTGGGCGGGCTGCCCGACTGGCTGATCGCGTCGATGCGCGCGGCGGCGAAGGAACGCGGGCTGGACGGTCAGATCGTGACGCTGAACCGTTCGCTGATCGTGCCGTTTCTGGAACATGCCGAGGATCGCGCCCTGCGCGAGGTGGCGTTCCGGGCCTGGACCGCGCGCGGCACGGGCGAGGGGGCGGGCGGTGCCGACACCGACAATCTGCCCTTGGTCGAGGAGATCCTGGCGCTGCGGCACGAACGCGCGCAATTGCTGGGGTTTGCCGATTTCGCGACCTACAAGCTGGCACCCGAGATGGCCGGCAGCCCCGACCGGGTCGAGGATCTGCTGATGCAGGTCTGGACCCCTGCCACACGCCGCGCCGCCGAGGACGAGGAGCGGCTGACCGCCTTGGCGCGCAAGGACGGGGTGAACGGCGCGTTGCAGCCCTGGGACTGGCGGTTCTACGCCGAACGCCTGCGCCAGGACACGCACCGCGTCGATCCGGCGGCGGTCAAGCCCTATCTGACGCTGGATGCGATGCTGGGCGCGGTGTTCGACGTCGCCCATCGCCTGTTCGGGCTGGAGTTTCAGCCGGTCGAGGCGCCGCTGTGGTCGCCCGACGTGCGCGCGTGGAAGGTGACGCGCAAGGGGCGGCTGATGGCGATCTTTCTGGGCGATTTCTATGCGCGGCCCACGAAACGGTCGGGCGCGTGGTGTTCGTCGCTGCAAGTGCAGCACCGGATCGGCGCGGGCCAGCGCGCCATCGTGGTGAATGTCTGCAATTTCACCCCGCCCGAACGGCCGGGCGAGCCTGCCTTTCTGTCCTGGGACGATGCGCACACGCTGTTTCACGAATTCGGACACGCGACGCATCACATCCTGTCGGAGGTGACCTGGCCCTCGATCTCGGGGACGTCGGTGGCGCAGGATTTCGTCGAACTGCCCAGCCAGCTTTACGAACACTGGCTGGAACAGCCGCAGGTGCTGGACGCGCATGCGCGCCATTACCGGTCCGGCGCGCCGGTGCCGGCCGATCTGCGCGACCGCATGATCGCCGCCGGGCTGGCCGATGCCGGGTTCTCGACCACCGAATATCTGGAAAGCGCGCTGGTCGATCTGGCGTTTCATCGCGGCGCGCCGCCCGCCGACGCGATGGACCGGCAGGCCACGATCCTGCGCGATCTGGACGCGCCATCCGCCATTCCGATGCGTCACGCGACGCCGCATTTCGGCCATGTCTTTGCCGGCGACAGCTATGCCAGCGGGTATTACAGCTATATGTGGTCCGAGGTGATGGACGCCGACGCCTTCGCCGCCTTTCAAGAGACGGGCGACATCTTCGACCCCGCAACCGCCAGGCGGCTGGAGCAGACGATCCTGTCGCGCGGCGGTTCGGCCCCGGCGGATGAGTTGTGGCTTGCGTTCCGCGACCGGATGCCGGGGGTTGATGCGCTGCTGAAGGGGCGCGGTCTGGCCTGAACCGCCGCCGGACGGAGGCGGCTGGCGCGACGTCAGTCGCGGATTTCCTCCGGATCGACGCCCCAGATCGCGGTTTTCGGCACCCATCCGCGCTGCCCGCCGCCCGAGATGCGGCACCAGTCGCGGTTGCATTCGCCCAGACGCACGATGGCGCCCGCCTCGGCCCGCGCGACCACGTCGGAATCGAGGTTGGGGCGCGCCCGCAACTGGGCCATGTCCTCGATCACCAGCGCCGTCCGGACGCCCGACAGCAGCGCGTAATGGACCCATCCGCCGGCGCCGTCCTTGTCCTCGACGCGCCGCCAGTGCCCGAATTCCGCGACGATCCGCAGCGGCATCCCGGCGTGACGGAACACCCAGTCGATCCGGTGCGACAGGCTGGGGCCGCGCCGCGCGTTCCCCTCATTGCCCTTGAGGCTGACATAGCGCGGGATCGGAAGATTGGTGACCGGGCCGCGCTGACCCTGATCGTCCGCCGACTGCACCCGGATCAGGCGCGCCCCCGCCGAGGGCGCGGCGCTGAATCCGGTCTGCGGCAGGTCGTGCGACCCGGCGGATGCGGGGCCGGTTTCTGCGGCACCGGCAAGCGCGGCAGCCGCCACAATCAGCGCCGCACGAACCGTTGTCGCGCGGTGTTTCCAAATCGCCCGTCTGTTCATCTGCCGTCCGTTCCTGCCCGATCGCGCCCGATCGTCCGTATCCGTTCCTGTCGCGCCGGCCGTGGCGGCCGCGTCGGGTCAGCGACCGTTCGCCCGCCATGGCTGTGCGCGGGGTCTTGTGCATGGCCCTCAACGCGGGCAGTTTGCCAAAAGCCGCCCGGCATTGGAAGTGTGCCGCCCACACGACTTCGAGAAAATGAGGTTCTCATGCACAGCCCCCAGCCATCGCGTCAGAAGCTGCGTGTCTCGGTCACCCGCCGTCTGCCCGACGCGGTCGAGACCCGGATGAAAGAGCTGTTCGACGTCGCGCTGCGCGAAGACGACCGCAAGATGAGTCGCGAGGATCTGGTGCAGGCGATGCAGAACAGCGACGTTCTGGTGCCGACCCTGACCGACCAGATCGACGCCAGCATGCTGGCGCAGGCGGGCGAGCGGCTGAAGCTGATCGCCAATTACGGTGCCGGGATCGACCATGTCGATGTGCAGTCCGCCCGCCAGCGCGGCGTTCTGGTCAGCAACACCCCCGGCGTCGTGACCGAGGACACGGCCGACATGACCATCGCGCTGATCCTGGCCGTGACCCGCCGCATCCCCGAGGGCCTGGCCGAGATGCAGGCCGCGCGCTGGACCGGGTGGGCCCCGACCGCGCATCTGGGCGGCCGCGTGGGCGGCCGGCGGCTGGGCATCCTGGGCATGGGCCGGATCGGTCAGGCGGTGGCGCGGCGGGCCAATGTGTTCGGGATGCAGGTGCATTACCACAACCGCAAGCGACTGCGCCCCGAGATCGAGGACGAGTTGCAGGCGACCTATTGGGAAAGCCTGGACCAGATGCTGGCGCGGATGGACATCATCAGCGTGAACGCGCCGCACACGCCCTCGACCTTTCATCTGCTGAACGCGCGGCGGCTGAAGCTGCTGAAGCCGTCGGCGGTGATCGTGAACACCTCGCGCGGCGAGGTCATCGACGAGAACGCGCTGACCCGGATGCTGCGCGCGAACGAGATCGCCGGCGCCGGTCTGGACGTGTTCGAGCACGGGCACGAGATCAATCCGCGCCTGCGCGAATTGCCGAACGTGGTGCTGCTGCCGCATATGGGCAGCGCGACGGTCGAGGGGCGGGCCGAGATGGGCGAGAAGGTCATCATCAACATCAAGACCTTCGCCGATGGGCACCGGCCGCCCGACCTGGTGGTGCCCAGCATGTTGTGACCGGGCGAAAGGGGGCGCTGCCCCCATCCCCGTTCCGGGGATTCCCCCGGGATATTTGAACACCGAAGACGGGGGCGGGCATGGCGCGTTCCGCGCGCGGGGCCGTATCGGCGCTGTTTTTCCTCAACGGGCTGATGGTCGGAAGCTGGGCGCCGAAGCTGCCGGTGCTGATGTCGCGGCTGGACATCTCGGAGGCGGTGGCGGGCGGACTGGTGCTGTTGCTTGGGCTGGGCTCGGTCACGGTCATGCCGCTGTTCGGCGCGCTGACGGCGCGGCGCGGATCGGCGCATGCGGTGCGGCTGGCGGCGGTGCTGGCGACCCCGGCGCTGTTGCTGATCTCGGTCGCGCCGAATCTGGCGGCGACGATGGCCGCGGTGGTCCTGTTCGGCGCGACGGTCGGCGGCATGGACGTGTCGATGAACGCGAATGCGGTGGCGGTCGAGCGGCAGCGTCGGCGGGCGATCATGTCGTCCTGCCACGGGTTCTGGAGCCTGGGCGGCGTTCTGGGCGCGGGGCCGGGCGGGGTTGCGATCGCGATGCTGGGCGAGGTCTGGCACGCGGTGGCGGTGACGCTGGTGCTGGTCGCGGGGCTGGCGCTGTCGCTGCCGCATGTGCTGCGCGACGCGCCGGCGGCAGAGGGCGCGCAGGCGGCGCCGCTGCGGTTGCCGCGTTCGCCCTTGCCCTATGCGATCGGGTTCATGGCGCTGTGCTGCATGGTGCCCGAGGGTGCGATCCTGGACTGGGCGGCAGTCTATCTTCAGCGCGAGATGGGCGCGTCGCTGTCGGTGGCGGGCTGGGGCTTTGCCGCCTGCGCCGCGACGATGGCCGCGATGCGGTTTCTGGGCGACCTGCTGCGGCAGCGTCTGGGGGCCGTACGCACGCTGCGGATCGGCAGTCTGGTGGCGATGGCGGGGCTGGGTCTGGCCGGGCTGGCACCGGGGCCGGGGCCAGCAATTGCCGGGTTTGCGCTGGCCGGAATCGGGATTGCGAACCTGGTGCCGATTGCGTTTTCGGCGGCGGGGAACCTGCCGGGACTGGCCCAGGGGATCGGCTTGTCGGTGGTCACGACGATGGGGTATTCGGGCATCCTGCTGGCGCCGGGAGCGATAGGCTGGCTGGCCGAGCGGACCAGCTTTTCGGCGATCTATCTGGGGCTTGCGGCGCTGCTGCTGGTGCCGCTGCTGCTGTCCCGGCTGGCGCTGACGGCGGATTTCTCGACGGGCGGGGACGCGGCATGACCGGCGCGCAACGGGTCGTGCGTTGCTTTGGCGGGGCGGGCAACGGCGGCGCAGGCGCGGTGGCGATTGGGCCAGCAAATGCAGGGTTTTTCGCCGCACATCGCGTGCACCGGGGCGGCACGGGCTGTGCACAGCGCGTACACCGCTTGCGGGCGTTGCGGCGAGGGGCGCGGCTGTCCCTGCAGGTGGCCGTCAGGGATGGGCCACGCGCTGGTCGATCAGCAGCACATCGCTGAAAAGGACCGACAGCAGGATCACCACCGGGCGGTCGATGCGGGTGATGCGCGACAGATCGGCGGCGTCGCGGATGTCGACCGAGCGGATGCGGGCGCGCGGCTGATCGCGCAGCAGGGTGCGGATGCGGCGGCGGATCGTGTCGGGGCGCGCGCCTTGCGCGACCAGCCGCTGGCCCAGATCCAGCGCCTGGCTGAGGATCGGGGCGGCGGCGCGATCCTGCGGCGACAGGCGGCGATTGCGCGACGACATGGCCAGCCCGTCGGGTTCGCGCACGGTCGGCACCGCGATGATCTGCACGCTCATGTCCAGATCCGCGACCATCTGCCGCACGATGGTCAGTTGCTGGTAGTCCTTTTCCCCGAAGGTCGCGGCGTCGGGGTCGACGATGTTGAACAGCTTGGTCACGATCGTCGTCACGCCGCGGAAATGACCGGGCCGCAGCCGGCCCATCAGGATGCGCGACAGGCCCGTGACCTCGACCACGGTCTGCGCGCCGGGGCGATAGATGTCGCCGACCTCGGGCAGGAACACCGCGTCGCAGCCCTGCGCGCGCAGCATGGCGATGTCGGCATCCTCGTCGCGCGGATACAGCGCCAGATCGGCCTGCCGGTCGAACTGGGCCGGGTTGACGAAGATCGAGGCGATGACGCGGCCGCCGCCATGGGCTGCCAGCCAGTCGCGGCCGTGGGCGACAAGCTGCATGTGGCCCTCATGCAGCGCGCCCATCGTGGCGACCAGCACGACCCTGTCGCCCGCCGCGCGCCAGTCCCCGACGCAGTCCCTGACGGCCTGCCTGCTGCGGCAAATCTGCATGATCGCGCTGTCCCTGTCCGCCCCCGGATCGGGCGCAACCTAGCCTTGGCGGGCAGATTCGCACAAGCGCCGCGATGCAGCATGTCGTTTTTCCGTCGCCAATGGTCGGGCCGATGGGACCGGCGAAGGTGCCGGTGGCGGATACGGGAACCAGAAGACAGGGGAGGCGCGCCGTCATGGAAACGCATGTGAGGGTCCTGATCGTGGGCGGCGGGGCGGTCGGCTGCGGCATCGCCTATCACCTCGCCAAGGCCGGCTGGCAGCCGCTGCTGGTCGAGCGGGACGAGCTGACGGCGGGATCGACCTGGCACGCGGCGGGCCTGCTGCCCTTGTTCAACATGGGATATGCGACCAGCCATATCCACGATCATTCGGTCCGGATGTATGCCGGGCTGGAGGCCGAGACGGGGCTGAATCCCGGGTTCACCCGCTGCGGCAATCTGCGCATGGCGCAGACCGATGCGCGGATGGATGAATACATGCTGTATTCCGCCACCGCCGAGACGGTGGGCATCGAGCATGAATTCCTGACGCCGGCGCAGATCGCGGAACGCTGGCCGCTGGTGCGGACGGACGATCTGAAAGGGGCGCTGTTTCACCCCACCGACGGCTATATCAACCCCGCCGACGTGACGCAGGCGATGGCCAAGGGCGCGCGGATGGCCGGGGCCTCGGTGCAGCGGAAGGTGCAGGTGAACGGCTATCGCTGGACCGGGACAGAGTGGGTCGTGACCTGCGAGCGGATGGTTGAGCGGGGGGGCAATCTGGTGCCCTCGGGCGAGATGTTCGAGATCGGTGCCGAGCATGTGGTGACGGCGACGGGCAACCACGCGCAGCGCACCGCGCGGCTGTTGGGCATAAAGATCCCCGCGATCCCGGTCGAGCATCAGTATATCGTCACCGAACCCGACCCGGCGCTGGTCGCGTGGCGGAAGGCGGGCAACCCGGAACATCCGGTGCTGCGCGACGCCGATGCAAGATGGTATGTCCGCGAGGAACGCGGCGGCTGGATTCTGGGCCCCTATGAGGACGGCGCGCCGGCGCGGTTCCCCTATGCGGTGCCCGACAGTTTCCGCGCCGATCTGTTCGCGCTGGATCTGGAGCGGATCGAACGGGAATACATGTCGATGATCCACCGCATCCCGTCTTCGGAGCAGGTCGGGCTGAAGGACGATTTCAACGGGCCGATCTGCTATACGCCCGACGGCAATCCGCTGGTCGGGCCGGCACCGGGGCTGCGCAACATGTGGCTGGCCGAGGGGTTTTCCTTCGGCATCACGGCGGCGGGCGGCACCGGGCATTACCTGACCCAGATGATGACAGAAGGCGAGGCCGAGATCGACATGGCGTCGCTGGACCCGCGCCGATTCGGGTCCTGGATGACGACGGAATACGCCACGCGCAAGAACGAAGAGGCCTATTCCCACGTCTTCATCCTGCATCACCCCGACGAGGAACGGCCCGCCTGCCGTCCGCTGCGCACCTCGCCCGCCTATGACCGGCAAAAGGCGCGGGGCGCGCAGTTCGGGCAGGTGAACGGGTGGGAGCGGCCGAATTATTTCGGCCCCGTGGACGCGCCCGAAGGGTTCGACCGCGACGCGCGCAGCTTTCGGCGCGGCGGCTGGTGGCGATATGCGAAGGACGAGGCCGAGGCGATCCGCGGCGCGGCCGGGCTGATCGACGCGACGGCCTTTGCCAAGCATGTCGTGTCGGGGCCGGGGGCGGCGGCGTTTCTGGACGGCTTCACCACCAACACGCTGCCCAAGGTGGGCCGCATCAACCTGACCTATGCGCTGACCGATGCGGGCACGGTGCGCAGCGAATACACCATCGTGCGGCGGGGCGCGGACGGATTCTATCTGGTGTCGGCGGGGGCCTGGGCGGATTACGACCGCGATCACCTGCTGAAATCGGCCGAGGATTTCATGGCGGCGGGCGGCGATCCGGTGGGGGTCCACGACGTCACGACGCAATGGGGCGTTTTCGCGCTGGCCGGGCCTGCGTCGCGCGACATCCTGAACCGGCTGATCCGCGATCCGCAGCCCGAGACCGCCCTGTCGAACAGCCGCTTTCCGTGGCTGTCGGCGCGCGAGATCGAGCTGGGCATGGTGCCGGTTCTGGCGCTGCGCGTCGCCTATACCGGCGAGCTGGGCTGGGAGTTGCATCACCCGATCGAGATGCAGAACCACCTGTTCGACCGGCTGATCGAGGCGGGCGAGCCGTCGGGGATGAAGCTGGTGGGCGCGCGGGCGCAGAACTGGCTGCGGCAGGAAAAATCCTATCGCGCCTTCGGCACCGAGCTTGGCCGCGACGCCACCCCGCTGGAGGCCGGGCTGGACCGGTTCGTCGATCTGTTCAAGGATTTTCGCGGCAAGCAGGCGATGCAGCAGACGGGCATCCGCAGCCGCTGTGTCACCGTGCTGATCGACGGGCCGCCGGACGCCGATCCGTGGGGGCGCGAGGGGCTGTTTCACGACGGCGCGCGGGTCGGGCGCCTGACCTCGGGCGGGTATTCGGTGGCGTTCGGCAAGCAGATCGGCATGGGCTATGTCCGGCCCGATCTGGCCGCGCCGGGCACGCGGCTGAAGCTGCGCATGTTCCGCGACCTGTGGGACGCCGAGGTGGTCGAGGACAGCCCCCACGATCCGCGCAACGCGAGGATTCGCGCGGACGGCTGACGGCGGTCAGGGACGCAAGGGTCAGGGGCGCAGCAGCAGGCGCAGCAGCGCCTCGTATGGCGGGGGCGTGAAGGGGGCGTCGGGGCCCAACCGGTCCAGCCGCAGCAGCGCATAGCCGTGGGTCAGCGACCAGACCGCGCCTTCCAGCCGCGCGGCGTCCCGGGCGTCGCGGGCGAAGGGCGCGCAGTGGCGGCACAGGATCGCGTAGCATTCGGTGGCGACCGCCAGCAGATCGGGACTGGCGGTGCGCAGCGCCTCGAACATCAGTCGGAACAGCGGCTCGTGACGGTCGGCGAAGGCCAGATAGGCGCGGTTCAGGGCCAGCAGCCGCGCGAAGGGATCGTCGGGCGCGGCCGCCCCCGCCACCGCCAGATCGTCGCGGAACAGCTGAAAG
This sequence comes from Paracoccus stylophorae, assembly GCF_028553765.1. Taxonomy (NCBI): domain Bacteria; kingdom Pseudomonadati; phylum Pseudomonadota; class Alphaproteobacteria; order Rhodobacterales; family Paracoccaceae; genus Paracoccus; species Paracoccus stylophorae. The sequence goes on from NZ_CP067134.1 coordinate 832,427, forward strand.
CCGCGATGGGCGATGGCCTGTTTCAAGCCGTCCAGACCGTCGAAATGATGCGCGGGCGCGGCGTGCGACACGCCCGCCAGCTGCGCCGCGCCGCGCAGGGTCAGCGGTTTTCCGCTGTCCAGCAGGCGCAGACCGGCATCAATCAGCGCCTGTTGCAGGTTTCCGTGATGATGCGACGATCTTGGCATGGCTCATCTTGACGTTGTAAAGTTCGTTTGGCAAACGCCGCGTCGTAGTTGTGTCACGAGTGAGATCCGGGTCCGTTGCGGCCTGTGGCCCCGCGGAGCCGGATTGCCGCCGCGTCCGCCGTCTTGCCATCGCATGCGATGCCGCGAAGAAGGCGACGCGGCCCTTTTTTCGGTCCTTGACAAACGGCAGGGTCTGGAACGGGCGCGCTCTGTCAATGCCGCAAAGAAACGGCGGCGCGCGCCACAGACAAAACCGGCCGGACCATCTGGTCCGGCCGGTTTTGTCTGGAGCGGGCGATGAGATTCGAACTCACGACCCTAACCTTGGCAAGGTTATGCTCTACCCCTGAGCTACGCCCGCATCCGGTGCCAAGGGCCATGGCGGCCCCGGTGAGCGGTGATTTATGGGACCGGGCCGGGGCGTGCAAGGGGTAATTTTGGCTTTGCGCCAGATTCTTTGCGGCATTGACAGAGCGCGCCCGCCGGCACAGCGTCTGGCCGAATGTCGGGACCGCGAGGGGCAAGGTGGCATCATCCGATCACATGCGCGATTTCGTGCGACTGGCGCTGGAGCAGGGTCACGACCGCGACGCCATTGCGCGCGCGCTGGCCGAGGCGGGCTGGAGCGCCGCCGAGATCCAGGCCGCGCAGGCGGGCTGGGCCAAGCCCGCGGGGATGCCGCCTGTTCCCCGCCCGCAGCCTTACGTGTCGGCCCGCGAGGCGGTGTTTTTCGGGCTGATGTTTGCGGCGCTGGCGATGGTGGCGTGGAATCTGGTGCAGCTGGGCTTTGCGCTGATCGACGTGGCGATTCCCGATCCGACCGATCTCTATCCCCGCGATCGCGGGTCGATGCGGTGGCCGATGGCGGCGCTGCTGGGGTTTCTGCCGCTGTTTCTGTATCTGGACCGGCGGACGGTCCGCACCGTGCCGCGCGGCGCGGGCGGGCGCGAATCGGCGCTGCGGCGGCTGTTTGCGGCGGTGACGCTGCTGATCGCGCTGCTGACGCTGATGGGGGATCTGGTCACGTCGATCTATGCGCTGCTGTCGGGCGGTCTGACCCTGCGTTTCCTGGCCCGGGCGGTGCTGGTCGCGGTGGTGGCCGGGCTGGTGCTGGCCTATTACCGGACCGATCTGGATGGCTAGGCGGCGGCAGGGCTGGCCGGTCTGGGCCATCGCGGTGCTGGCCGTGGTCCTGATCGGTGTCGCGCTGACGCAGACCGGCGGGCCGATGCAGGGCCGGGCGGAACGGCGCGACGAGGTGCGCATCGCCGACCTGAACGCGCTGATGGCGCAGGCAGGCTGTCGCGCCGCCGCGACGGGGACGGTCACGGCCGATCTGAGGGCGACGCCCGCCTGTCCCGATGCGCCGCGCGCGACGGACCCGTTCACCGACCGCCCCTATCGGATCGAGGTGGTGGACGCGGAAAATCTGCGCCTGTGCGCAGCGTTCGAGACGCAGAGCTGGAGGGAACCGCATCTGCGCCGGCCGGATGTGCGCGCCGATGGCGATTGCCTGATCCATCGCATTGTCGCGGGGCAGGGCGGGGAAGAACAGATTGGGGAGTTTGACTGAGGTCCTAGCGCGGGCCGATGCGGCCCAGATGGGTCTGGGCAAACCCGGTCGGCTGTTTCAGGCCAAAGCCAAGCGCGCGGTCGATGCCGACATGGGCCAGCCAGATGCCGCCGGCGGCGATCAGGTCGGGGCGGCCCGCCATCAGCCCCAGAAGGGCAAGGATCAGCCCGTTGGCATAGAGATGCGCGGCGTTATAGATCGCGGCACCGATGCGCGGGCCGGCCAGATAAGCCAGCATCGCCAGATCCGGTGCCAGCAGCGCCACGGGCCAGACCCATAGCGGCCAACCCGACTGGGTGATCCCGGCCAGCACGACGGCGGCGGCGAAGATGCCTGCGCCCTCGATCCGCTGCCACAGGATCGGGGTCATCGCCGCCTCATTCGGCGGCCCGGACGCGCGCGGTGTCCAGCATCGGCACGAGGTAGCGGCCGGTATGGCTGTCCTCGATCTCGGCGACCTGTTCGGGGGTGCCGGTAGCGGCGATCCGGCCGCCGCCATCGCCGCCTTCGGGGCCGATGTCGATGATCCAGTCGGCGGTCTTGATGACGTCCAGATTGTGTTCGATGACGATGACGGTGTTGCCTTCGTCAACCAGGTGATGCAGCACCTCGAGCAGCTTGCGCACATCCTCGAAATGCAGGCCGGTGGTGGGTTCGTCGAGGATATAGAGCGTGCGTCCGGTGGACCGGCGCGACAGTTCCTTGGACAGCTTGACCCGCTGCGCCTCGCCCCCCGACAGCGTCGTGGCCTGCTGGCCGACCTTGATATAGCCAAGCCCGACCTGCATCAGCGCGTCCATCTTTTCGCGGATGGCAGGGACGGCGGCGAAGAATTGCTGCGCATCCTCGACCGTCATGTCCAGCACGTCGGCGATGGATTTGCCCTTGAACCTGATTTCCAGCGTCTCGCGGTTGTAGCGTTTGCCCTTGCAGGTCTCGCATTCGACATAGACGTCGGGCAGGAAATGCATCTCGATCTTGATGACGCCGTCGCCCTGGCACGCCTCGCACCTTCCGCCCTTGACGTTGAAGCTGAAGCGGCCGGGCTTGTAGCCGCGGGCCTTCGATTCGGGCAGGCCTGCGAACCAGTCGCGGATGGGGGTGAAGGCGCCGGTATAGGTGGCGGGGTTCGACCGCGGCGTGCGGCCGATGGGGCGCTGGTCGATGTCGATGACCTTGTCCAGATGTTCCAGCCCCTTGATCGTCTCGCAGGGGGCGGGGGTCTGGCGCGCGCCGTTCAGGCGCAGCGACGCGGTCTTGAACAGCGTCTCGATGGTCAGGGTCGATTTGCCGCCGCCCGAGACGCCGGTGACGCAGATGAACTTGCCAAGCGGAAACCCGGCGGTTACGTCCTTGAGGTTGTTGCCGGTGGCGCCCACCACGGTCAGCGTCTTGCCGTTGCCCTTGCGGCGGTCGGTCGGCACCGCAATCTGGCGCGCGCCGGACAGGTATTGGCCGGTCAGGCTGGCGGGGTCGGCGGCGATCTGGTCGGGCGTGCCCTGGCTGACGACGCTGCCGCCATGCACGCCCGCGCCCGGCCCCATGTCGAAGACATAGTCGGCGTGGCGGATCGCGTCCTCGTCATGTTCGACCACGATCACCGAATTGCCCTGATCGCGCAGGTTCATCAGCGTGCGCAGCAACCGGTCGTTGTCGCGCTGATGCAGCCCGATGGAGGGTTCGTCCAGCACATACAGAACGCCGGTCAGGCCGCTGCCGATCTGGCTGGCCAGACGGATGCGCTGCGATTCGCCGCCCGACAGGGTGCCCGCCGCGCGCGACAGGGTCAGATAGTTCAGCCCGACATTGACCAGAAAGCCAAGCCGTTCGCGGATTTCCTTGAGAATGGCGGCCGCGATCTCGTTCTTCTGTTTCGACAGGTGATCGGGCGCGTCCTGCACCCAGACCAGCGCCTCGTGGATCGACAGCTGGACCACCTGCCCGATATGGCGGCCGGCGATCTTGACCGCCAGCGCCTCGGGTTTCAGGCGATAGCCGTTGCAGGCGCCGCAGGGGCGGTTGTTCTGATACCGCTCGAATTCCTCGCGGACCCACTGGCTGTCGGATTCGCGCAGGCGGCGCTGCATGTTGGGGATCACCCCCTCGAACACGCGGCTGACCTCATACACGCGGCCGGCGTCGTCGAAGCGGAACTTGATCTGTTCGTCGCCCGACCCGTGCAGGAACATGCGCTGCACCGCGTCCGGCAGATCCTTCCACGGCGTTTTCTTGTCGAAGCCGTAATGCCGGGCCAGCGCGTTGATCGTCTGCGTCAGATAGGCCGATTTCGACTTGGCCCAGGGCATGATCGCGCCCTTGTCCACCGACAGGGCGGCGTCGGGCACGACCAGCCGTTCGTCGAAGAACAGCTCGACCCCCAGCCCGTCGCAGACCGGGCAGGCGCCGAAGGGCGCGTTGAACGAGAACAGGCGCGGCTCGATCTCGGGGATGGTGAAGCCGCTGACCGGGCAGGCGAAATTCTCGCTGAAGGTGATGCGTTCGGGCTCGCCCTCGCCCTCGGCCGGGGCGGTTTCCAGCACGGCGATGCCGTCGGCCAGATCCAGCGCGGTGCGCAAACTGTCGGCCAGCCGGGTTTCCAGCCCCTCGCGCACGACGATGCGGTCCACGACGACGTCGATGTTCTGGCGGAACTTCTTGTCCAGCGTCGGCGGGTCGTCCAGATCGTGGAATTCGCCGTTGACCTTGACGCGCTGGAAACCCTGCTTGCGCAATTCCAGAAATTCCTTGCGGTATTCGCCCTTGCGGTCGCGCACGATGGGCGCCAGCAGATAGGCGCGGGTGCCATCCGGCATCGCCATGATCCGGTCGACCATGTCCTGCACCTGCTGCGCCTCGATCGGCAGGCCGGTGGCGGGGGAATAGGGGGTGCCGGCGCGGGCGAACAGCAGCCGCAGATAGTCGTAGATTTCGGTGACGGTGCCGACGGTCGAGCGCGGGTTCTTGGACGTCGTCTTCTGTTCGATGCTGATCGCGGGGGACAGGCCGCTGATGTGATCGACATCGGGCTTGCCCATCATGTCCAGAAACTGCCGCGCATAGGCCGACAGGCTTTCGACATAGCGGCGCTGCCCCTCGGCGTAGATGGTGTCGAAGGCCAGCGAGGATTTGCCGCTGCCCGACAGGCCGGTGATGACAACAAGCCGGTCGCGCGGAATGTCCATGTCCACGCTTTTCAGATTGTGCTCGCGCGCGCCGCGCACTTCGATGAACTTCTGTTCCATTGGGCGTGCCTTTGACCGGTCAGGCGCATCACATAGTGCGGCAGCATGAAAAAGCAACCGAGCGATGGGAACATATGTAGAACGATGATGCAAGCCCGCGCAAAGCGGTGTTCTGTCGGCAGATAGGCCGCATCGGGCGGGCGGATGCTTGCGCTGCGGTGCGGCGCGGGTAGGATGCGCGGCGAAGAACGGGGGACGGCGATGTTTCAGAAGATCCTTGTGGCCAATCGCGGCGAGATCGCGATCCGGGTGATGCGTGCGGCCAACGAGCTGGGCAAGCGAACCGTCGCCGTCTATGCCGAGGAAGACAAGCTGGGCCTGCACCGGTTCAAGGCCGACGAGGCCTATCGCATCGGTGCGGGGCTGGGGCCGGTCGCGGCCTATCTGTCGATCCCCGAGATCATCCGCGTCGCCCGCGAAAGCGGTGCGGACGCGATCCATCCGGGCTATGGCCTGCTGTCCGAGAACCCCGATTTCGTCGATGCCTGCGATGCGGCCGGGATCACCTTCATCGGCCCGAAGGCCGAGACCATGCGCTCGCTCGGCGACAAGGCCAGCGCCCGGCGGGTCGCGATCCGGGCCGGCGTGCCGGTCATCCCCGCGACCGAGGTCTTGGGCGAGGATTTCGACGCGATCAGGAAGGAAGCCGCCGAGATCGGTTATCCCCTGATGCTGAAGGCGTCCTGGGGCGGGGGCGGGCGCGGCATGCGCCCGGTCGACAGCGAGGCCGAGCTGGAGGAAAAGGTGCGCGAGGGGCGGCGCGAGGCCGAAGCCGCCTTCGGCAATGGCGAGGGGTATCTGGAAAAGATGATCCTGCGCGCCCGCCATGTCGAGGTGCAGTTGCTGGGCGACACGCATGGCGGGCTTTACCACCTGTATGAGCGCGACTGCACCGTGCAGCGCCGCAACCAGAAGGTCGTGGAACGCGCCCCCGCGCCCTATCTGACCGACGAACAGCGGGCCGAGGTCTGCGCGCTGGCGCTGAAGATCGGGCAGGCGGTCGGATACCAGAACGCCGGCACGGTCGAGTTCCTGATGGATATGGACAGCCAGCAATTCTATTTCATCGAGGTGAACCCGCGCGTGCAGGTCGAACATACCGTGACCGAGGAAGTCACCGGCATCGACATCGTGCAGGCCCAGATCAGGATCGCGGAAGGGTCGACGCTGGCCGAGGCGACGGGCGCGCCGTCGCAGGACGATATCGACCTGTCGGGCCACGCGCTGCAATGCCGGGTCACGACCGAGGACCCGCAGAACAATTTCATCCCCGATTACGGTCGCATCACCGCCTATCGCAGCGCGACGGGCATGGGCATCCGGCTGGATGGCGGCACCGCCTATGCCGGCGGGGTCATCACGCGGTATTACGATTCGCTGCTGGTGAAGGTCACGGCCTGGGCGCAGACGCCCGACCAGGCGATCCGGCGGATGGATCGCGCGCTGCGCGAGTTCCGGGTGCGCGGCGTCAGCACGAATATCGATTTCGTCATCAACCTGCTGAAGCATCCGACGTTTCTGGACAATTCCTATACGACCAAGTTCATCGACACGACGCCGGACCTGTTCACCTTTCGCAAGCGCCGCGACCGGGCGACGCGGCTGCTGAACTATCTGGCCGATATCAGCGTGAACGGGCATCCCGAGACCGCCGGGCGCGCGCTGCCGCCGGCGCAGGCCCGCCCGCCCGAGCCGCCGGCGCCGCAGGCCGATCCCGCGCCCGGCACGCGGCAACTGCTTGAGGACAAGGGCGCGCAGGCGGTGGCGGACTGGATGCAGGACCAGCAACGGCTGCTGATCACCGACACCACCATGCGCGACGCGCATCAGTCGCTGCTGGCCACGCGGATGCGGTCGATCGACATGATCCGGGTCGCGCCCAGCTATGCCGCCAACCTGCCGCAGCTGTTTTCGGTGGAATGCTGGGGCGGCGCGACCTTCGACGTGGCCTATCGGTTCTTGCAGGAATGTCCGTGGCAGCGTCTGCGCGACATCCGCGCGAAGATGCCCAACCTGATGACGCAGATGCTGCTGCGGGCCAGCAACGGCGTCGGATACACCAACTATCCCGACAATGTCGTGCGGTTCTTCGTGGCGCAGGCGGCCGAATCGGGGGTCGATCTGTTCCGCGTCTTCGACAGCCTGAACTGGGTCCGGAACATGCGCGTGGCGATGGATGCGGTGATCGAATCGGGCAGGATCTGCGAGGGCACGGTCTGCTATACCGGCGACATGCTGGACCCGGACCGGGCCAAATACGATCTGCGCTATTACGTGAAGACCGCGCAGGAATTGAAGGCGGCGGGCGCGCACGTGCTGGGGCTGAAGGACATGGCTGGGCTGCTGAAGCCCGCCGCGGCCACGATCCTGATCCGGGCGCTGAAGGACGAGGTCGGGCTGCCCATCCATTTCCACACCCACGACACCAGCGGCATGGGCGGGGCAACGATCCTGGCCGCGGCCGCCGCGGGCGTGGATGCGGTCGATTGCGCGATGGACGCGCTGTCGGGCAACACCAGCCAGCCGACGATGGGCAGCGTGGTCGCGGCGCTGGCCGGCACCGACCGCGACACCGGGCTGGATATCGGCGCGATCCGCGCCATCAGCAATTACTGGGAGCGCGTGCGCGAGAATTACGCGGCCTTCGAATCGGGCCTGCAATCGCCCGCCTCCGAGGTCTATCTGCACGAGATGCCGGGCGGGCAGTTCACCAACCTGAAATCGCAGGCCCGCTCGATGGGGCTGGAGGATCGCTGGCACGAGGTGGCGCAGGCTTACGCCGACGTGAACCGGATGTTCGGCGATATCGTCAAGGTAACGCCCAGTTCCAAGGTGGTGGGCGACATGGCGCTGATGATGGTGTCGCAGAACCTGACCCCGGCCGATGTGCTGGACCCCGACAAGGACATGTCGTTTCCCGATTCGGTCGTGGACATGATGCGCGGCAATCTGGGCCAGCCCCCCGGCGGCTGGCCGGCCGGGTTGCAGGCCAAGGTGCTGAAGGGCGAGACGCCGATCACCGACCGCCCCGGCGCGCATCTGGACGATGTCGATCTTGAGGCGACGCGCGCCCGGCTGTCGCAGGAGCTTGAGGGCAAGCAGATCGACGACGAGGATCTGAACGGCTATCTGATGTATCCCAAGGTGTTTCTGGACTATATGGGCCGGCACCGGCTTTACGGCCCGGTCCGCACCCTGCCGACTCGTAACTTCTTCTACGGGATGGAGCCGGAACAGGAAATCTCGGTCGAGATCGCGCCGGGCAAGACCATGGAGATCCGGCTGCTGACCCTGGGCGAGACGGACGAGCAGGGCAATATCAAGGTGTTTTTCGAGCTGAACGGCCAGCCGCGCAGCATCCGCGTGCCCAATCGCCGCGTCGCGGGCAGCGCGGCGGTCAATCCCAAGGCCGATCCGGGCAACGACGCGCATGTGGGCGCGCCGATGCCGGGGGTCGTGGCCTCGGTCGGCGTGGCGGCCGGGCAGGCGGTGCGTCAGGGCGATCTGCTGCTGACCATCGAGGCGATGAAGATGGAGACCGGCATCCACGCCGACCGCGACGGCAAGATCCAGACCGTCCACGTCACCGCCGGCCAGCAGATCGACGCCAAGGACCTGCTGGTCGAGTTCGAGTGAGCGGCGCGTGTGGCCGGTGCGTGTGGCCGGCGCGATCGGCGGGAAACAGGCCGCGGCGCGGGTGCCACGGGCGCGTGAAAAACCCGGCCCGCCGCGGCGGGGTGCGACCCTGCCGCCGTTGACCCCGCTGGCCGCGAGGTCTAAACCGGCCCTAGCCAACCCGTCGCGGGGCAGCCGATCGTCCCCGCGACTCACAAGGGGATCTTGCCCGTGGAAATTCTGCTGCAGGAATATCTGCCCATTCTGGTCTTCGCGGCGATGGCCGGCGCATTGGCGCTGGTGCTGATGCTGGCCGCGCTGGTGATCGCGATCCGCAATCCCGATCCCGAAAAGGTCAGCGCGTATGAATGCGGCTTCAACGCCTTTGACGACGCGCGGATGAAATTCGACGTGCGCTTCTATCTGGTGTCGATCCTGTTCATCATCTTCGATCTGGAAATCGCCTTCCTGTTTCCCTGGGCGACCAGTTTCGCCGCGCTGAGCGAGGCGGCGTTCTGGTCGATGATGGTCTTCCTTGCGGTGCTGACGGTCGGCTTTGCCTATGAATGGAAGAAGGGGGCGCTGGAATGGGCGTGATGACCGGGGCGAACACCGCCGGGGCGGATCGCGACGTGGCGGCCGCATCCCTGAACGCGGAATTGCAGGACAAGGGGTTCCTGCTGACCACGACCGAGGACATCATCAACTGGGCGCGCAACGGCAGCCTGCACTGGATGACGTTCGGACTGGCCTGCTGCGCGGTCGAGATGATGCAGACCTCGATGCCGCGCTATGATATCGAGCGTTTCGGCACTGCGCCGCGCGCCAGCCCGCGCCAGTCGGACCTGATGATCGTCGCCGGCACGCTGACCAACAAGATGGCGCCGGCGCTGCGCAAGGTCTATGACCAGATGCCCGAGCCGCGCTATGTCATCTCCATGGGCAGCTGCGCCAATGGCGGCGGGTATTACCATTACAGCTATTCGGTCGTGCGCGGCTGCGACCGGATCGTGCCGATCGACATCTATGTGCCCGGCTGCCCGCCCACCGCCGAGGCGCTGCTGTACGGCATCCTGCAACTTCAGCGCCGCATCCGGCGCACCGGCACGCTGGTGAGGTAAGTCATGGCCGTCTATCCCGATCTCGACGCGCTGGAACAGCTGGCCGAACATGTCAGGATGCGCCGCTCGGACGCGGTGCTGGACACGATGATCCGGCTGGACGAGCTGACGGTGATGTCCACCACCAGCGGTCTTCTGGACCTGGTCGAGTTTCTGCGCACCGACAATTCGTGCCGCTTTTCGACGCTGGTCGATATCACCGCCGTCGATTACCCCGAACGCGCGCAGCGTTTCGATCTGGTCTGGCATTTCCTGTCGATGTACCAGAACCAGCGCATCCGCGTGAAGGTCAGCGTCCGCGAGGACGAGATCGTGCCGTCGCTGATCAAGATCCACCCCGCCGCCAACTGGTTCGAGCGCGAGATTTTCGACATGTTCGGCATCCTGTTCTCGGGCCATCCCGACCTGCGGCGCATCCTGACCGATTACGGCTTTCGCGGCCATCCGCTGCGCAAGGATTTCCCGACCACCGGCTATGTCGAGGTCCGCTATGACGAATCCGAGAAGCGCGTGGTCTATGAGCCGGTGAACCTGACCCAGGAATACCGCCAGTTCGATTTCCTCTCGCCCTGGGAAGGTGCGAAATACGTGCTGCCGGGCGACGAGAAAGAGGGGGCGAAATGATGGACGGCGATATCCGCAACAATGTCTATGATGACGGCACCGCCGACACGCTGACCGGCGAACAGCGCATCCGCAATTTCAACATCAATTTCGGCCCCCAGCACCCGGCGGCGCATGGCGTGCTGCGGCTGGTGCTGGAACTGGACGGCGAGGTGGTCGAGCGCTGCGATCCCCATATCGGGCTGCTGCATCGCGGCACCGAGAAGCTGATGGAAAGCCGCACCTATCTGCAGAACCTGCCCTATCTGGACCGGCTGGATTACGTCGCGCCGATGAACCAGGAACATGCGTGGTGCCTGGCGATCGAGCGTCTGACCGGCACCCGGGTGCCGCGCCGGGGCAGCCTGATCCGGGTGCTGTATTCCGAAATCGGGCGCATCCTCAGCCATCTGCTGAACGTGACCACGCAGGCCATGGATGTAGGCGCGCTGACCCCGCCGCTGTGGGGGTTCGAGGAACGCGAGAAGCTGATGGTGTTCTATGAACGCGCCTGCGGGGCGCGGCTGCACGCCGCCTATTTCCGCCCCGGCGGCGTTCATCAGGACCTGCCGCCCGAACTGCTGGACGATATCGAGGCGTGGTGCGATCCGTTCCTGAAGGTCGTGGACGATCTGCATGAACTGCTGACCGAAAACCGCATCTTCAAGCAGCGCAACGTCGATATCGGCGTGGTGTCCGAACAGGACGCGCTGGACTGGGGCTATTCCGGGGTGATGGTGCGCGGGTCGGGCATGGCCTGGGATCTGCGGCGCAGCCAGCCCTATGAAGGCTATGACGAGTTCGAGTTCCAGATCCCGGTGGGCAAGAACGGCGACTGCTATGACCGCTATCTGTGCCGCATGGAGGAGATGGTGCAGTCGGTTCACATCATGCGGCAGGCCATCGACAAGCTGCGCGCCCCGGACGGGCAGGGCGACGTGCTGGCGCGCGGCAAGCTGGGCCCGCCCCGGCGCAGCGAGATGAAGCGCGACATGGAAAGCCTGATCCACCATTTCAAGCTGTATACAGAAGGCTTCCGGGTCCCCGCGGGCGAGGTCTATGCCGCCGTCGAGGCCCCCAAGGGCGAGTTCGGCGTGTATCTGGTCAGCGACGGGACCAACAAACCCTATCGCGCCAAGCTGCGCGCGCCGGGTTTCCTGCATCTGCAATCCATCGACTGGATGGCCAAGGGCCACATGCTGGCCGATGTTTCCGCAATTATCGGCACGATGGATATCGTGTTCGGAGAGGTTGACCGCTGATGCTGCGCCGTCTTTCCCCCATCCAGCCCGACAGTTTCGAATTCACGCCCGAGAACCTGGAATGGGCGCGGGCGCAGATGACCAAATATCCCGAAGGCCGCCAGCAATCGGCGATCATCCCGATCCTGTGGCGGGCGCAGGAACAGGAAGGCTGGCTGTCGCGTCCGGCGCTGGAATACTGCGCCGATCTTCTGGACATGCCGCATGTCCGGGCGCTGGAGGTGGCGACATTCTATTACATGTTCCAGCTTCAGCCGGTCGGGTCGGTGGCCAATATCATGATCTGCGGCACGACCAGCTGCATGATCTGCGGGGCCGAGGATCTGATCGACGTCTGCAAGCGCAGGATCGCGCCGACGCCGCACACGCTGTCGGAAGACGGCAAGTTCAGCTGGGAAGAGGTGGAATGCCTGGGCGCCTGCGCCAACGCGCCGATGATCCAGATCGGCAAGGATTACTATGAGGATCTGACCGCCGAACGGCTTGAGGCGCTGATCGACGCGTTCTCGGACGGGCAGGTTCCGCTGCCGGGGCCGCAGAACGGGCGCTTCGCGTCGGAACCGGCGGACGGTCTGACCAGCCTGACCGATTGCGAGGGCAGCGATGCCAATGCCAGCGTCGCGCTGGCGCGCGAATTGAACGACACGATCCGGCGCATCGACGGCAGCGAGGTTCCGATCCTGACCAAATGGCTGGATCGCGACCGCCCCGAAGCCTCGGCCGACGACCAGACCGGCGAGGACACCGTCCCCGAGGTCGAGCCGCGCCCCGCCAATGGCGCACCGCCCGACAAGACCGGCGTGACCGAGCAGGAGGCGCAGGCGGATTCGCCGGCCAGGCCGCGTTCGCCGCGCGAACCCGCCGGCGTGCGGGCCGAGGCGACGGATGTCCCGGAAGAGGCCGGCGAAGACGGCGATGCCGAGACGCGCGATCGCGATGCCGAGACGCGCGACCGCGGCGACGATGAGGAGTGATGCCAGCGCCGGCCCGTCCGGCGCCTGAACGAGGATGGACGACATGCAGACAGCGACCTGCACCAGAAACTGTTGGATCGCCGCCGCCGTGCTGGGGCTTGTGGTCTGGATCTTCACCGCCTGGATCGGGCCGCTGCGCTGGTTCGAGGGGCTGTTTCTGGGTCTGGTCGCGACCGGGCTGTTCGGCGTGTTCCTGTCCTGGCTTCTGTGCAGCGGCGTCAGGGCCATGGACAGTGCCGAATGGCATCCCGAACCGCATCGCACCACGCCCGAACAGGATCGCGAGCTGCGCCCGCGCGGCGTCGCCTCGGAAGCTGCACAGGGCTTTCTGGGCGCGGCCGAGGGCGAGGGCGCGCAACCTGTCGCGCCGTCGGGCGATGCGCAGTCCCCGTCCGGCGACGGCCAGCGGGCGGGGTCGGACCGCAACGACATCTATGGGTCGGGACAGGCGCAGGCTTCCGGCGGGGGCGCAGAGCCTGCCGCCGCGCAGGCCGGTTCCGCAGATGGCGGGCAGCAGCGGGACAATGCGGCGGCGGCAAGGCCCGACGGCAAGTCCGACACGGGCGACGATCTGAAAGAGATCAAGGGCGTCGGCCCGAAGCTTGAGGAATTGCTGCACGAGAACGGGATCACCCGCTTTGCCCAGATCGCCGCCTGGGACGAGGAAGAGATCGACCGCCATGCCGAGCTGATCGGCCGGATGGGCGGCCGGATCCGCAGCGATGACTGGGTCGGTCAGGCGCGCGTTCTGGCCGATGGCGGGCAGACCGAGTTTTCGCGCCGGGTCGAGGAAGGAAACGTCTATTGATGGCCGGATCGCGGGACCAGGATGCGGGACAGATGCGGCAGGCCGCGGTGGTCATCGCCGTGGCGATGGTCGCGTGGCTGGCAATACAATGGCTGGGCGGTCACTATGGCTGGGCGGGGAAATGGGCCTTTCTGGCCGATCTGGCCGCCATCGGCGCTTTTGTCTGGTCGCTGCTGGTGACCTGGCGTATCTGGCGGCGCAGAAACGATGCGTAACGCCCGGATGATAAGGATCGGAAGTTAGATGCTGAAAGACCAGGATCGCATTTTCACCAACCTCTATGGCATGTGCGACCGCGGCCTGGATGCCGCGAAAAAGCGCGGCCACTGGGACGGCACCGCCGACATCATCGCGCGCGGCCGCGACAAGATCGTCGAGGAGGTGAAATCGTCGGGGCTGCGCGGCCGGGGCGGGGCGGGGTTCCCGACCGGTCTGAAATGGTCGTTCATGCCCAAGGAAAGCGATGGCCGGCCCGCCTATCTGGTCATCAACGGCGACGAATCCGAACCGGCGACCTGCAAGGACCGCGAGATCATGCGCCACGATCCGCACACGCTGATCGAAGGCGCGCTGATCGCCAGCTTCGCCATGGGCGCGCATGCCTGTTACCTGTATATCCGCGGCGAGTTCGTGCGCGAGCGCGAGGCGCTGCAGGCGGCCATCGACGAATGCTATGATGCGGGGCTGCTGGGGCCGAACGCAGCCGGGTCGGGCTGGGATTTCGACTTCTACGTCCATCACGGCGCCGGCGCCTATATCTGCGGCGAGGAAACCGCGCTGCTGGAAAGCCTGGAGGGCAAGAAGGGCATGCCGCGCATGAAGCCGCCCTTCCCGGCCGGGGCGGGGCTTTACGGCTGTCCGACCACCGTGAACAACGTCGAATCCATCGCCGTCGTGCCGACGATCCTGCGCCGCGGCGCGGAATGGTTCGCGGGCTTCGGCCGCCCGAACAATGCCGGGGTCAAGCTGTATGGGCTGACCGGCCATATCAACACGCCCTGCGTGGTCGAGGACGCGATGTCGATCAGCGTCAAGGAGTTGATCGAGAAACATGGCGGCGGCGTGCGCGGCGGCTGGAAGAACCTGAAGGCGGTCATTCCCGGCGGCGCCTCGTGCCCGGTGATCACCGCCGAACAGGCCGAATCCGCGATTATGGATTACGACGGGATGCGGGATCTGAAATCCAGCTTCGGCACCGCCTGCATGATCGTGATGGATCAGCAGACCGACATCATCAAGGCCGTGTGGCGGCTGTCCAAGTTCTTCAAGCACGAAAGCTGCGGCCAGTGCACGCCCTGCCGCGAGGGCACCGGCTGGATGATGCGGGTGATGGAGCGTCTGGTGACGGGCGATGCCGAGGTGGCGGAAATCGACATGCTGCTGGACGTGACCAAGCAGGTCGAGGGGCACACGATCTGCGCGCTGGGCGACGCCGCCGCATGGCCGATCCAGGGGCTGATCCGCAATTTCCGCGAAGAGATCGAGGATCGCATCAAGGCCAAGCGGACCGGCCGCATGGGGGCGATGGCGGCGGAATGAGAACGGGGATGCATCTTGTCGCGCTAAGTCTCGCCCGGACGCGTCCGGGTGGCGGGCTGATGGCGGGTCGGGCGCATCCGGTCACACAAGGCGCACGAGGTCGTGTGGGGTCTTCCGTCGGCACGGCTGGTATGGCTGTTTCCCTAGGTGAAAGGAGACACGCATGACACCCGATGCCCGCACCCGCATGGCCGCCGCGCTGGCCGCGACGCTGAGCCTGACCGCGCTGCCCGCCGCCGCGCTGGAGCCGCTGAGCCAGGAGAGATATATCAACGACCGCCTGATCGCGGCGCGCATCGCCGACCGCATCCGGCGCGAGTGCCCCTCGATCGACGGGCGCATCGTCTATGCCTATATGCAGGCGCGCGCGTTGAAGAAATATGCCCGCGACAAGGGCTATTCCGAGGCGCAGATCGACGCGTTTCTGGACAGCCGCGCCGACAAGGACCGCATCTATGCCGTGGCCGAGGATTACATGGCCAAGAACGGCGTCAAGCCGGGCGATGCGGAAAGCTTTTGCCGCCTGGGGCGGGACGAAATCGCACGGAACACGGTCACCGGATCGCTTCTGAGTGCCAAGTAAGGATGGAATGATGGCCGAATTGCGGACAATCAAGATCGACGGCAAGGAAATCGAGGTCGATCCCAACCTGACGCTGATCCAGGCCTGCGATCTGGCCGGGATCGAGATTCCGCGCTTCTGCTATCACGAGCGGCTGTCGATCGCCGGCAATTGCCGCATGTGTCTGGTCGAGGTGGTGGGCGGGCCGCCCAAGCCCGCCGCATCCTGCGCGATGCAGGTCAAGGATCTGCGTCCCGGCCCCGAGGGCGCGCCGTCCGAGATCCGCACCAACAGCCCGATGGTCAAGAAGGCCCGCGAGGGCGTGATGGAGTTCCTGCTGATCAACCATCCGCTGGACTGCCCGATCTGCGACCAGGGCGGCGAATGCGATCTTCAGGATCAGGCGATGGCTTACGGCGTCGATTTCAGCCGCTATCGCGAGCCCAAGCGGTCGGTCATCGACCTGAATCTGGGGCCGCTGGTCGAAACCCACATGACCCGTTGCATCCACTGCACACGCTGCGTCCGCTTCATGAGCGAGGTGGCCGGCGCGATGGAGATGGGCGCGACCGGCCGGGGCGAGGACATGCGCATCGTCACCTATGGCAACGAGGTCTGGGAGGTGGGCGACGATCCCGTCTCGGCCGCGTTGCAGGCCAGTCTCAGCAGCAACATGCAGGGCTGCATCACCGATCTGTGCCCGGTCGGCGCGCTGGTCAGCAAGCCCTATTCCTTCACCGCCCGTCCGTGGGAGCTGAGAAAGACCGAGACCATCGACGTGATGGATGCGCTGTGCAGCAGCATCCGCGTGGACAGCAAGGGCCGCGAGGTGATGCGCATCCTGCCGCGCAACCATGACGGCGTGAACGAGGAATGGATCAGCGACAAGACCCGCTTCGTCTGGGACGGGCTGCGACGCCAGCGGCTTGACCGCCCCTATATCCGCGAGAACGGCAAGCTGCGCCCGGCCACCTGGCCCGAGGCGCTGACCGCCGCCGCCCGCGCGATGCAGGGCAAGAAGGTGGCGGGGCTGATCGGCGATCTGGCCCCGGTCGAGGCCGCCTTCAGCCTGAAGAAGCTGATCGAGGGGATCGGCGGGCATGTCGAATGCCGCACCGACGGCGCGCGCCTGCCCGCCGGCAATCGCAGCGGCTATGTCGGCACCGCCCGGATCGAGGATATCGACCATGCCGAGCGGATCCATCTGATCGGCACCAACCCGCGCGACGAGGCGCCGGTGCTGAACGCGCGCATCCGCAAGGCGTGGGTGAACGGCGCCGAGGTCGGGCTGGTGGGCGAGGCGGTCGATCTGACCTATGACTATACCCATCTGGGCGATGACCGCGCGGCGCTGGAAGACCTGTCATCGCGCGAGATCGACGACGAGACGCGCGGGCAGGCCTCCATCGTGATCGTGGGGCAGGGCGCGCTGCGCGAGGCCGACGGCGCGGCGGTTCTGGCCCATGCGATGAAGCTGGCCGAGAACAGCAACTCCAAGTTGCTGATCCTGCACACCGCCGCCGGGCGCGTCGGCGCGATGGATGTGGGCGCGGTGACCGAGGGCGGGTTGCCCGCCGCCATCGACGGGGCCGAGGTGATCTTCAACCTGGGCGCCGACGAGGTCGAGATCGCGGACGGTGCCTTCGTGATCTATCAGGGCAGCCATGGCGACCGCGG
The DNA here is from genome assembly GCF_028553765.1 of Paracoccus stylophorae. NCBI lineage: Bacteria > Pseudomonadati > Pseudomonadota > Alphaproteobacteria > Rhodobacterales > Paracoccaceae > Paracoccus > Paracoccus stylophorae. The sequence continues at coordinate 849,591 of NZ_CP067134.1, forward strand.
CGCGCACCGCGCCGACATCATCCTGCCCGCCGCCTGCTATACCGAGGAGAACGGCCTGTTCGTGAACACCGAAGGTCGTCCGCAACTGGCCATGCGCGCCAATTTCGCGCCCGGCGAGGCCAAGGAGAACTGGGCGATCCTGCGCGCGCTGTCGGCCGAGATGGACCAGCAATTGCCATGGGACAGCCTGGCGCAGCTGCGCCGCGCGCTGGTCGAGGCGGTGCCGCATCTGGCTCGCATCAACGAGGTGCCGGAAAACGACTGGCAGCCGGTGGCGATGGCCGATCCGGGCAAGGCCGCGTTCGTGTATCCTATCAGGGATTTCTACCTGACCAACCCGATCGCGCGCAGCTCTCCCCTGATGGCGGAGCTGTCGCGCATGGCCGCGGCGCGCAATGCGACCGCGATGGCGGCGGAGTAGGGCGGATGCGGCCGGCCCTGCACCACCCCCTGTCGCGCGCCGCCGCCGTTCTGGCGATGACGGCGCTGGCCGGCTGTTTCGCCGGCGGCAGCGACGATGGCCGGCCCAGGCCCAAGCCTGACCAGGTGACCGCCCGGATCGCCACGCCCAATCGCGGCGCCGACGATGCGGCGCTGACGCTGGCGCGGATCTCGACCAAATCGGGCGAGATCCTGATTCTGGAACCCGATGGCAGCGTGACCACGATGGAGCTGGACAGCGCCGCCGGCCGCGACGCCTTTGCCGTGTCCGAGGCCGATCTGGCGATGCTGAACGTCAATCTGGAGCTCGATCTGGGCGGGATGGTCGCGCCGAACCTGCCGCGCGAGAAGACCGCGCAGGAGAAGGCCATCGAGGAATTCGCCAAGCGCACGCAACCGGCCCTGCCGCAATGGAACGACGCCACGGTGATCGCGCGCGAGGATTTCATCGGCAGCCGGGTCAACAGGCTGGGCGAGGGACGCCGGGGCGATCTGGTCGAGGTGACGGCGAATCTGCGCAAGGGGGTGGACGCCGATATCGCGTTTTCGTATGCCACCTGCGCGTTGGCGGGATGGGCCAAGGCCGAGGGCGCGAAATACGGCCGCCACATCCGCACCTTGCAGCAGGAACGCGACGGAAAGCTGCTGATCGGGGCGGCGTTCACGATCTCGGACGACAAGCCGCTGGGGCTGCGGGTGATGGAAACGAATGAGACCTTGCGCGAATGCAAGGCACGCGGCATTCCCGCGGCGTAGGCAAGAGGGACAAGCGACATGTCTGATTTCTGGAGTTCCACGCTGGGCATCGCCATCATCCTGCTGGCGCAGGGGCTGGCGCTGATCGCGTTCGTGATGCTGTCGCTGGTCTATCTGGTCTATGGCGACCGCAAGGTCTGGGCGGCGGTGCAGATGCGGCGCGGCCCGAACGTCGTCGGCCCGTGGGGGCTGTTGCAGACCTTCGCGGACGCGATGAAATACGTGTTCAAGGAAATCGTCGTTCCCGCCGGCGCCGACAAGTTCGTGTTCTTCCTTGCGCCGTTCCTGTCGATGACGCTGGCGCTGACCGCCTTCGTGGCCATTCCCTTTGCGCCCGGCTGGGTGATGGCCGACATCAATGTGGGCATCCTGTTCATTTTCGCCGTGTCCTCGCTGGAGGTATATGGCGTGATCATGGGCGGCTGGGCGTCGAACTCGAAATACCCGTTCCTGGGCTCTCTGCGGTCGGCCGCGCAGATGATCTCGTACGAGGTCAGCCTGGGGCTGATCATCATCGGCATCATCATCTCGACCGGGTCGATGAACATGAGCCTGATCGTCGAGGCGCAGCGGGGCATGGGCCTGCTGTCGTGGTACTGGCTGCCGCATCTGCCGATGCTGGTGCTGTTCTTCATCAGCTGCCTGGCCGAGACGAACCGCCCGCCCTTCGACCTGCCCGAGGCGGAATCCGAACTGGTCGCGGGGTTCATGGTCGAATATTCCTCGACCCCCTATCTGCTGTTCATGGCGGGCGAATACATCGCCATGTGGCTGATGTGTGCGCTGATCTCGATCCTGTTCTTCGGCGGCTGGCTGTCGCCCATTCCGGGCATTCCCGACGGCGCGCTGTGGATGTTCCTGAAGATGGTGTTCTGGTTCTTCATGTTCGCCATGGTGAAGGCGATCGTGCCGCGCTATCGCTATGACCAGTTGATGCGGATCGGCTGGAAGGTGTTCCTGCCGCTGTCGCTGGGCTGGGTCGTGATCGTCGCGTTCCTTGCAAGATATGAAGTCCTGGGGTCCTTCTGGGCCCGCTGGGCAGGAGTGTAGAGAGATGGCTTTCGACATCGCACGAGCCGGCAAGTATTTCTTGCTGTGGGATTTCTTCCTTGGGTTCAGGGTCGGGCTGAAATACTTCTTCGCGCCCAAGGCGACGCTGAACTATCCGCACGAGAAGGGCCCGCTGTCGCCGCGCTTTCGCGGCGAACACGCGCTGCGCCGATACCCCAACGGCGAGGAACGCTGCATCGCCTGCAAGCTGTGCGAGGCGATCTGTCCGGCGCAGGCCATCACCATCGACGCCGAGCCGCGCGAGGATGGCAGCCGCCGCACCACGCGATACGACATCGACATGACCAAATGCATCTATTGCGGCTTCTGCCAGGAGGCCTGCCCGGTCGATGCCATCGTCGAGGGGCCGAATTTCGAATTCTCGACCGAGACCCGCGAAGAGCTGTTCTATGACAAGCAGAAGCTGCTGGAAAACGGCGACCGCTGGGAATCCGAGATCGCCCGCAACCTTGCCATAGATGCGCCCTACAGATGACCGATCCATTCCAGAAGATGTTCCAGCAGATGATGCAGTCCGGCCATGAAATGGCGCGGGTGTTCAATCCGGCACTGGAATCAATCGACACCAAGGCCTTTGAAAAGCTGATCCCGACGATGCCGTCGGACATGCTGGAAATGTGGTTCGGCAAGACCTTCAACCGGGACGGTCTGGACGCGCGCACCCGGCTGCTGGTGACCATCGCGGCGATGACGGTGCAGGGCGCGCATGCTGAACCGCAGCTGCGCCTGACCATCCGCCACGCCATCGAGGCCGGCGCGACCCCGCGCGAGATCGCCGAGGTGATCTATCAGATGGGGATGTTCGGCGGCATTCCGGCGATGCAGAAGGCGCTGGAGATCGCGCAGGGCGTCTTTACCGAATCCGAGGAGGGTGAGGCCGAATGATCACGTTCGCATTCTATCTGTTCGCGATTTCCGTCTGCCTCGCCGGGTTCATGGTCGTCCTGGCGCGCAACCCGGTCCATTCGGTGCTGTGGCTGATCCTGGCCTTCCTGTCGGCGGCGGGGCTGTTCGTGTTGCAGGGGGCCGAGTTCGTGGCGATGCTGCTGGTCATCGTCTATGTCGGCGCGGTCGCCGTGCTGTTTTTGTTCGTCGTGATGATGCTGGACGTGGATTTCGCCGAGCTGAAAGGCGAATTCGCCCGCTATCTTCCCCTGGGCGCGCTGATCGCGCTGGTCCTGCTGGCGCAGCTGGCCATCGGTTTCGGCGCCTGGCAGACCTCGGACCAGGCCGAGGGGTTGCGCGGGGTGCCGATCGCCACCGCGGCGTTGAACACCAACCTGATCGGCACCGTGCTTTACGACCGCTATATGCTGCCGTTCCAGCTGGCCGGGCTGATCCTGCTGGTGGCGATGATCGGCGCGATCACCCTGACCATGCGGCACCGCAAGAACGTCAAGCGGCAGGACGTGCTGGAACAGATGTATCGCGACCCCGCCAAGGCGATGGAGCTGCGCGACGTCAAGCCCGGCCAGGGTCTGTGACCGCGGAAGGCATGGCTGCGGCGGTCCGGGCGGCGAACGAATATTTCAACGGGTGAACGACCCGGAGGGACGAGAGACAATGATCGAGCTGACACATTACCTTGTCGTGGGGGCAATAGTCTTTGTCGCCGGCGTGTTCGGGATCTTCGTGAACCGCAAGAACGTCATCGTCATCCTGATGTCGATCGAACTGATGCTGCTGGCGGTGAACATCAATTTCGTCGCCTTTTCTGCGCATCTGGGCGATCTGGCCGGGCAGGTCTTCACCATGTTCATCCTGACCGTCGCCGCCGCCGAGGCCGCGATCGGGCTGGCGATCCTGGTGGTCTTCTTCCGCAACCGCGGCACCATCGCGGTGGAAGACGTCAACATGATGAAGGGGTAAGGGATCATGGCGCAATTCATCCTGTTTGCCCCGCTTCTGGCCGCGATCATCGCCGGGTTCGGCTGGCGCGTCATCGGCGAGAAGGGCGCGCAATATCTGACCACGGGCGTCCTGTTTGCGGCCTGTGCGTTCTCGTGGATCATCTTCCTGGGCTTCGGCGGCGAGACGCAGCATATCCCGGTGCTGGACTGGATCGTGTCGGGCGATTTCGTCGCCGAATGGGCGATCCGCATGGACCGGCTGACCGCGATCATGCTGATCGTGATCACGACCGTCTCGGCGCTGGTCCATCTGTATTCGATGGGCTACATGGCCCATGACGAGAATTTCAGCGGCGACGAACACTACAAGGCCCGGTTCTTCGCCTATCTGTCGTTCTTCACCTTCGCCATGCTGATGCTGGTGACCGCCGACAACCTGCTGCAGATGTTCTTCGGGTGGGAGGGCGTGGGCCTGGCGTCCTATCTGCTGATCGGTTTCTACTACAAGAAACCGTCGGCGGGTGCGGCCGCGATGAAGGCGTTCATCGTCAACCGGGTGGGCGATTTCGGCTTTCTGCTGGGCATTTTCGGGATCTATTGGATGACCGGCTCGGTCCAGTTCGACGCGATCTTCGCCCAGATCCCGGATCTGGCGCAGGTGCAGATGCAGTTCCTGTGGCGCGGCTGGACCGCGACCGAGGTTCTGGCGGTGCTGCTGTTCATCGGCGCGATGGGCAAATCGGCGCAGCTGTTCCTGCACACCTGGCTGCCCGACGCGATGGAGGGTCCGACGCCGGTCTCGGCGCTGATCCACGCCGCGACCATGGTGACGGCGGGGGTGTTTCTGGTCTGCCGGATGTCGCCGCTGTTCGAATTCGCGCCCGACGCCAAGCTGTTCGTGACGATCATCGGCGCGACCACCGCGTTCTTCGCCGCGACGGTGGGTCTGGTGCAGAACGACATCAAGCGGGTAATCGCCTATTCGACCTGTTCGCAGCTTGGCTACATGTTCGTGGCCGCCGGTGTCGGGGTCTATTCGGTCGCAATGTTCCACCTGCTGACCCATGCCTTCTTCAAGGCGATGCTGTTTCTGGGCGCGGGTTCGGTGATCCACGCGATGCATCACGAACAGGACATGCGCAACTATGGCGGGCTGCGGAAAAAGATTCCGCTGACCTTCTGGGCGATGATGATCGGGACGCTGGCGATCACCGGGGTGGGCATTCCGCTGACCCATATCGGCTTTGCCGGCTTCCTGTCCAAGGACGCCGCCATCGAAAGCGCATGGGCCGGCAATACCTATGCGTTCTGGCTGCTGGTGATCGCGGCGACCTTTACCAGCTTTTATTCCTGGCGGCTGATGTTCATGACCTTCTTCGGCACGCCGCGCGGGGATCGGCACACCCACGACCATGCCCATGAAAGCCCCGCCGTAATGACCGTGCCGCTGGGCGTTCTGGCCATCGGCGCGATCTTTGCGGGGATGGTCTGGTATGGCCCGTTCTTCGGCAGCCATGACCGCGTCGCGCAGTTCTTCCACATGGGCCACGAAGAGGCCGCCCATACGGAAGACGCCGGGGATGCGCCGGCAGGCGCCGAGGCCGCGGCCCAGACCGCCCCGGCAGAGGCGGGCGAGGGCGCGGAGGCAGATGCGGAAGACGGCCCCGCAACCGCAGTCGCGGCCCCGGTCGGCGGCGCGATCTACATGCATCCCGACAACCATGTGCTGGACGAGGCGCATCACGCCCCGGCCTGGGTCAAGGCCTCGCCCTTCGTCGCCATGCTGGCGGGGCTTCTGGTCGCGTGGATCTTCTATATCCGCAGCCCGGACGCGCCGCGCAAACTGGCCGAACAGCAGCCGGCCCTGTACCGGTTCCTGCTGAACAAATGGTATTTCGACGAGATCTACGATTTCGTCTTCGTCCGCCCTGCACGATGGGTCGGCCGCAAGCTGTGGACGCGCGGTGACGGAGCGATTATCGACGGGCTGATCAACGGGGTGGCGATGGGAATCATCCCGCGCCTGACCCGCTTCGCCGGGCGCGTGCAGTCCGGCTATCTGTTCCATTACGCCTTCGCGATGGTTCTGGGCATCGTGGGCTTGCTGATCTGGGTGATGATGCGGGGCGCGTACTGACATGACGAACCTTCTTTCGATCATCACCTTCCTGCCGATCGTCGCCGCGATCATCCTGGCGCTGTTTCTGCGTGGCGACGACGAGGCTTCGCAGAAGAACGCGAAATGGCTGGCGCTGATCGCGACCACGGCGACGTTCCTGATCTCGCTGTTCCTTCTGGCGGGTTTCGACGCGGCCGATACGGGTTTTCAGTTCGTCGAGGATCATGCCTGGATCATGGGCCTGCGCTACAAGATGGGGGTCGATGGCATCTCGGTCCTGTTCGTCTTGCTGACGACATTCCTGATGCCGCTGACCATCCTGTCCACGTGGGAGGTCAAGACCCGCGTCAAGGAATACATGATTGCCTTTCTGGTGCTGGAGGGGCTGATGATCGGCGTCTTCACGGCGCTGGACCTGATCCTGTTCTACCTGTTCTTCGAGGCCGGGCTGATCCCGATGTTCCTGATCATCGGCATCTGGGGCGGGCAGCACCGTATCTATGCGGCGTTCAAGTTCTTCCTGTATACCTTCCTCGGCTCGGTGCTGATGCTGATCGCGATGATCGCGATGTCGCTGACCGCCGGCACCACCGACATCCCGCAGCTGCTGCAATTCGATTTCCCCTCGCAGACGATGCGGGTGCTGGGCTTCGGGATCGCGGGCGGCATGCAGACGCTGCTGTTTCTGGCGTTCCTGGCCTCGTTCGCGGTCAAGCTGCCGATGTGGCCGGTCCATACCTGGCTGCCCGACGCGCATGTGCAGGCACCGACGGCGGGTTCGGTCGTGCTGGCCGCGATCCTGCTGAAGATGGGCGGTTACGGCTTTCTGCGGTTCAGCCTGCCGATGTTCCCGGTGGCCAGCGATCTGTTGCAGCCGCTGCTGTTCTGGATGGGCGCGATCGCCATCGTCTATACCTCGCTGGTCGCGCTGGCGCAGACCGACATGAAGAAGCTGATCGCCTATTCTTCGGTCGCGCATATGGGTTACGTGACTCTGGGCGTGTTCGCGGCCAACCAGCAGGGGCTGGACGGGGCGATTTTCCAGATGGTGTCGCACGGCTTCATCTCGGGCGCGCTGTTTCTGTGCGTCGGCGTCATCTATGACCGGATGCACACGCGCGAGATCGACGCCTATGGCGGGCTGGTCAACCGGATGCCGGTCTATGCGCTGGTGTTCATGTTCTTCACCATGGCCAATGTCGGCCTGCCCGGCACCTCGGGCTTCGTGGGCGAGTTCCTGACCCTGATGGGCACGTTCAAGGCCAATACCTGGGTCGCCTTCGTGGCCGCGACCGGGGTGATCCTGTCGGCGGCCTATGCGCTGTGGCTGTATCGCCGTGTCACGCTGGGCGCGCTGATCAAGGAAAGCCTGAAGACCATCACCGACATGACCCCGCGCGAGAAATGGATCTTCGCGCCGCTGGTCGCGATGACCCTGCTGCTTGGCGTCTATCCGCGACTGGTCACCGACATCACCGGCCCGGCCGTTCAGGCGCTGCTGGTCAGCTATCACGACGCGCTGCCGCACGAGCCGGCGGTCGGGCTTGCCGTCACCGCCGCCGCGGATCAGGCCGAAGACAGCCATTGAGGAAAGCAGGATGACCGCGATCGATTTTTCGACGATTTTGCCCGAACTGCTGCTGGCCGTCTTTGCGATGGGCGCATTGCTGGCCGGCGCGTGGCTGGGCAAGGACAGCATCTCCACGCCGATCCTGTGGGCCAGCGTCGTGGCGCTGCTGATCGGGGGGCTGTATGTCGGACTGGCCGACCGGCCCGACAGCATCGCCTTTTTCGGGATGTTCCACGACGATCCCTTCGCGCGCTTTGCCAAGGTGACGATCCTGATTTCGGCCGCCGCCGTGCTGGCGATGAGCGCGGATTACATGGCGCGGCAGGGGCTGATGCGGTTCGAATACCCGATCCTGATCACGCTGGCCGCGCTTGGCATGATGATGATGGTCTCGGCCGGCGATCTGCTGATCCTGTATATGGGGCTGGAGCTGCAATCCCTGTCGCTGTATGTCGTGGCCGCCATGCGCCGCGAAAGCGTCAAGTCGTCCGAGGCGGGGTTGAAGTATTTCGTGCTGGGGGCGCTGTCCTCGGGGTTGCTGCTGTATGGCGCCTCGCTGGTCTACGGGTTTTCCGGCACGACGAATTTCGACGACATCTTCCTGACCATCATCGGCGGGCAGCTGTCCATGGGTCTGCTGTTCGGCCTAGTCTTCCTGCTGGTCGGTCTGGCCTTCAAGGTCTCGGCCGTGCCGTTCCACATGTGGACGCCCGACGTCTACGAAGGCGCGCCGACCCCGGTGACGGCGTTCTTCGCCACCGCGCCCAAGGTCGCCGCGATGGCGCTGCTGGCGCGGCTGATGTTCGAGGCGTTCGGCAACGTGCCCGACGACTGGGGCCAGATCATCGCGGCGCTGGCGGTGCTGTCGATGTTTCTGGGATCGATCGCCGGGATCGGCCAGACCAATATCAAGCGTCTGATGGCCTATTCCTCGATCGCGCATATGGGGTTCGCGCTGGTCGGCCTGGCGGCGGGCACCGCCTATGGCGTGCAGACCATGCTGATCTATATGGCGATCTATGCGGTGATGAATGTCGGCACCTTCGCCTTCATCCTGTCGATGGAACGTGACGGCCGCCCCGTCACCGACCTGTCCAGCCTGAACGGATTTGCCGCGACCGATCCGCTGAAGGCGTTCGCCGTGCTGTTCCTGATGTTCAGCCTGGCCGGCGTTCCGCCCTTCCTCGGCTTCTTTGCCAAGTTCGGCGTGCTGGCCGCCGCCGTGGATGCCGGGATGAGCTGGCTGGCCCTGCTGGGGGTCGTCGCCTCGGTGATCGGTGCGTTCTATTATCTGCGCATCGTCTATTACATCTTCTTCGGGTCCGAGGGCGAGGGCGTGGAAAGCCGCATGGATCTGGCGCAGTATCTGGCGCTGATCGTGCCGGCTGCCGCGCTGCTGCTGGGGGCGGTCACCATGCTGGGCGTGGACGACGCCGCCGCCACCGCCGCGCAGTCGCTGGTCGGTCCCGCACCGACGGCGGCCGAGGCGGGCGTCGCCGGCGCAGGCCCCGACGTCTCGGGCGCGGCACCCGCCGGGACCGCCGGTGACTGACGACATCACGTCAAGCTGGCCCGCGGGCGTCGCCCGCCATGTGCTTAACCGCGTGGACAGCACCAATGCCGAGGCGCTTCGGCTGGCCCCGTCCCTGTCCGGACCGGCCTGGATCATGGCCCGCCGGCAACAGGCCGGACGCGGCCGGCGCGGGCGCGCCTGGGCCGATCCGCCCGGCAATTTCGCGGCCACGCTGATCCTGCGCCCCGAAAGTGGGCCGGCCGACGCCGCCCGCCTGTCCTTTGTGGCCGCGCTGGCCGTGCACGAGGCGCTGTCGCGGCTGTGCGGGCCGCAGCTGAACCTGTCGCTGAAATGGCCGAACGATGTGCTGCTGAACGGCGGCAAGCTGTCGGGCATCCTGCTGGAAAGCGCCGGGTCCGGCGCGCGACTGTCCGCCCTGGCCATCGGCATCGGGATCAATCTGGAGGCCGCGCCCGATGCCGCCGCGGTCGAAGCTGGCGCGCTGCGCCCGGTCAGCCTGAAGGGCGAGACCGGGGTGACGCTGACGGCGGACGAGGTTCTGGACGCGCTGGCCCCGGCCTTCGATCGCTGGTCGCGGCAGATGCGGGATTATGGCTTCGCCCCGATCCGCGCCGCCTGGCTTGCCCGCGCCGCGCGCCTGGGCGAGCCGATCACCGCCCGCAGCGGCACGACGGTCACGACCGGCCGGTTCGAGGGCATCGACGACAGCGGCGCCCTGGTGCTGACGACCGCGCGCGGTCGGCAGGCCATTTCCGCCGCCGACATCCATTTCGGCGGGGGCTGAAATCCATGCTGCTGTGCATCGACACCGGCAACACCAATACGATGTTCTCGGTCTGGGATGACGGAAAGTTCCTGGCCCATTGGCGCATCGCGACTGATCACCGCCGCACCGCCGACGAATACTATGTCTGGCTGTCCACGCTGATCGGGCTGCGCAAGTTCAAATTCCGCGTCGAAGGCTGCATCATCAGCGCCACCGCTCCGCGCGTGGTCTTCAACCTGCGGGTGCTGTGCAATCGCTATTTCGACCTGCGCCCGCTGGTCGTCGGCAAGCCCGAATGTCTGCTGCCGGTGGAACCGCGCGTCGATCCCGGCACCAAGGTCGGGCCGGACCGGCTGGCCAACGCCGTCGCCGCCTTCGACCGCCATGGCGGCAACACCGTCGTCGTCGATTTCGGCACGGCCACGAATTTCGATGTGGTCGACATCGACGGCGCCTATGTCGGCGGCGTGATCGCGCCCGGCGTGAACCTGTCGCTCGAGGCGCTGCACATGGCCGCCGCCGCCCTGCCGCATGTCGATGTGACCATGCCCGATGCGGTGATCGGCACGAATACGGTTGCCTGTATCCAGTCCGGCATCTACTGGGGCTATATCGGCCTGATCGAGGGGATCGTCCGTCGCATCAGGCAGGAACGCGGGCAGAATCCTGTCGTGATCGCGACGGGCGGGCTTGCCCCGCTGTTCGATCAGGGGTTCGACCTGTTCGACGCGATCGAGGACGATCTGACCGTTCACGGATTGCGATTGATACACGATTACAACAAGGAGATGGGCAATGGCTGACCGCCTGATCTATCTGCCGCTTGGCGGCGCGGGCGAAATCGGCATGAACGCCTATGTCTATGGCTATGGCGCGCCGGGCAAGGAAAGGCTGATTCTGGTCGATCTGGGCGTGACCTTCGGCGACATGGACACCTCGCCCGGCATCGACCTGATCATGCCCGATATCGGCTGGCTGGAACGCAACCGCAACCGGCTTGAGGCGATCTTCATCACCCACGGGCACGAGGATCACCTGGGCGCGGTGGGGCATCTGTATGCGCGTCTCGGCGTGCCGGTCTATGCGCGCAAGTTCACCGGCGCGCTGTGCCGGCTGAAGCTGGAAGAACAGGGACACCAGGCCGACATCGTCCGCATCGCCGGCCCCCGCCCCGAGGCGACGCAGCTTGGTCCCTTCAGCGTCCAGTTCGTGCCCGTCAGCCACTCGATCCCCGAAAGCTCGGCGTTGATCATCGACACGCCGGCGGGCCGGATCGTGCATACCGGCGATTTCAAGCTGGACGGAACCCCGGTCGTGGGCGATCCCTTCGATCCGGTCGCCTGGCACGAGATCGCCGGCGAGGCGGGCGGGGTCAAGGTGCTGACCTGCGATTCCACCAACATCTTCTCGACCCATCCCGGCCGGTCCGAGGCGCTGCTGGCCAATCCGATCCTGGAATGGGTCGTGGCGCAGAAGAACATGGTCGTGGCGACCACCTTTGCCAGCAATATCGCCCGTCTGGCGACGCTGGCGCAGGCCGCGATCGCCTCGGGCCGCAAGGTCTGCCTTCTGGGCCGGGCCATGCGCCGGATGGTGACGGTCGGGCTGGAAACCGGCGTCCTGACCGATTTCCCGGACACGATCGGACCGGACGAGGCGGCGAACCTGCCGCGCGACAAGGTCATGCTGATCGTCACCGGATCGCAGGGCGAACGCCGCGCCGCCAGCGCGCAGCTGTCGCGCGGCCGCTATCTGGGCCTGTCGCTGAAGGAAGGCGACAGTTTCCTGTTCAGTTCCAAGACCATCCCCGGCAACGAAAAAAGCGTGGGCCGGATCATGAACGCGCTCAGCGAGATGGGCGTTGACGTGCATGACGAAAGCGACGGGCTGTTCCACGTGTCAGGCCACGCCAACCGCCCCGACATCGAGGCGCTGCACGACCTGCTGAAGCCCCGGATCGTGATCCCGATGCATGGCGAACATCTGCATCTGCGCGAACACATGCTGCTGGCCCGCGCCCGCGGCTCGGCGTCCGAAATCGCGGTCAACGGCGCGATGCTGGATCTGACCGCCGACCGGCCGAAGATCGTCGATCATGTGGAAACGGGGCGGCTTTATCTTGACGGCACGGTGCTGATCGGCGCGATGGACGGCATCGTCCGCGACCGCATCCGCATGGCGCTGAACGGCCACGCCTTGGTCAGCGTCATCGTGGACGAGGATGACAACGTCCTGCCCGATGCCTGGGTCGAACTGATGGGGCTGCCCGGCCGCACGCGCGGCGGCGACGATCTGGCCCGCCATATCGAGGGCGAGCTGGCCGAATTCCTGGAAGGCGCCGACGACCGCACGGTGCGCGACGACGGCCGCATGGACGAGGCGATCCGCAAGATCACCCGTCAGGTCGCCATGGAAGAGATCGGCAAGAAGCCCGAGGTCACGGTGATCATCAGCCGCCTGATGGCCGACTGACCGCACGGCGTTCGGCGGTCCGGGCCAGCCTGCGCCCGCCCTCGCCCTCTTTCCAAATACCTTGCAGGGGGTCCGGGGGACGCAAAGTCCCCCGGCCGTCGCGGGACGCAACGACAAGGCCGCCAAGGCTTGACCCCGCCCGACGCTTGCGCCAATCCCGCGGGCATGAGTGACACGCCCAAAACCGCCTTCGATCCCAACCCGCCGCGCCGCAATTTCTATGGCAGACGCCACGGCAAGACCCTGCGTCAAAGCCAGAAATCCTATCTGTCAGAAGATCTGGGCGATCTGCGCCCGCGCGGCATCGCGCCGTGGGAAAACCCCGAACGGCATCCGATCGACCCGGCGGCGATCTTCGGCGACGACCGTCCGCTCTGGCTGGAGATCGGCTTTGGCGGGGGCGAACACATGGTCCACATGGCCGCCACCTATCCGCGGATCGGCATCATCGGCTGCGAGCCGTTCATCAACGGCGTCGCCATGCTTCTGGGCAAGATCCGCGCCGCCGGCGTCGGCAATGTCAGCGTGCATCCGGGCGATGCGCGCGATCTGATGGACGTGCTGCCCGATGCCAGCATCGACCGGGCGTTCCTGATGTATCCCGACCCCTGGCCCAAGGCGCGCCATCATCGCCGCCGCTTCGTCACCCCCGAACATCTGTTGCCGCTGGCGCGCGTCATGCGTCCGGGCGCAGAGTTCCGGGTGGCGACCGACATTCCCGACTATGTCCGCCAGACCCTGGAACAGGTGCCGCCGGCCGGCTTCGATACGGTCGCGGAAAGCGACCGTCCCTGGGACGACTGGATCAGCACCCGCTATGAACAAAAGGCGCTGCGCGAGGGACGGGCGCCGCATTACCTGACGTTTCGCCGGCAGGATCGGGATGGCTCAGGGCAGGATCGCCAGCCACACCCAGATGCTGAAGACCGAGGCGACGGTGGCGATCAGCACGGTTGAGGCCGCGACCCGCCGCGCCGCGCCATAGATGCTGGCGAACAGATAGGCGTTGATGCCCGGCGGCATCGCCGCCGTCAGCACGGCCGAGCGTGTGGCGGCCAGATCCAGCCCAAGCGCGTGTCCCAGCCCGAAGGTGACCGCCGGATGCAGGATCAGCGCGCAGGCGCAGCACATCGCGATGGTCGCCATGTCCCCTTCCGGGCGATAGCGGTAAAGGATGCCGCCCAAGCCGAACAGCGCCGCCGGCAGGGCCGCGCGGGCGATCATCTCGACCGCCGCCCAGAACCCTTCGGGCATGACCAGCCCCGCCTGCATCAGCAGGTTCATGATCACGCCCGCGGCGATGCCGATCACCAGGGGCGTGCGCAGCACCCCCGACAGCGCGCGCCACGCGACCCGCCCGACCGACAGGCCGCTGCCCCGGGCGCGCGTGAACTCCATCATGGTGATGCCGAACGTGTACAGCGCCGGCGAATGCAGCGCGATGATCGTCCAGTTGCCGTCCAGCGCCTGCGTGCCGAAGGCGCGTTCGGTGATCGGGATGCCCAGCAACAGGCTGTTCGAGAACAGGCAGACAAAGCCGATGGCCACGCTGTCCACCGCCGGGCGGCGAAACAGGAACCGCGCCCCCGCCCAGCCCGCCGCATAGCTGGCAAACGCGCCGGCATAGAAGGCGAACAGCAGGTCGGGGCGGAACTCGGTGCCCAGATCCAGCCGCGCCATCGACGCGAACAGCAGCGTCGGCACGGCGAAATTCTGCGCGAACCCCATCAATCCGTCCACGGCAGATTCGGAAAACCAGCCGCGCCAGCTGACCGCATAGCCGAACCCGATCACCAGAAAGACCGGCAGGACGATCGTGAAAAGCGCGCTCACATCGCGTCCGCGGCAAAGGGCGACGCCGCATCGGCAGACACGTTCAGGATCATCCCGTCATGGGCGGGAACGATATGGTCCGGCGTGCGCGCCATGACCTGATCGTAATCCATGTCGATATGCATGTTCGTCAGCACCCCGCGCGGCGTGCCGGCCCGCGCCAGCCACGCAAGCGCCTGCGCCAGATGCGCGTGGCTGGGATGGGGATCGGGGCGCAGCGCGTCGCAGACGAAGATCTCGGCCCCCTCGATCAGCGGCCATGCCGTGTCGGGGATCTGCGAGACGTCGGGCAGATAGACTAGACCGCCGATGCGGAATCCCAGGGCGGTGATCTCTCCGTGCTGGACGCGGAACGGCTGAAAGCTGATCGCCCCGCCGGGACCGTCGATCGCGACCGGGCCCGTCAGCCGGTTCAGTTCCGCGATCGGCAGATAGTAACTGCCCGCGGGCGTGCTGAAGATATAGCCGAACCGGTCCAGCAGCGCCTGGCTTGTCGGCTCGTCGGCCCAGACCGGCATCTTGCGGCGCGAATTGTGAACAAGCTGGCGGATATCGTCGATGCCGTGCACATGATCGGCGTGGTGATGGCTGTAGATGACCGCATCCAGCGTGGCGACGCCGGCATCCAGCAATTGCGGCACCATGTCCGGTCCGGTGTCGATCAGCACCTGCGTCGTGCCACCCGCCCCGTCGCGTTCGACCAGCAGCGAACAGCGGCGGCGGCGGTTGCGCGGGTTGGCCGGATCGCAGGCGCCCCACCGGTTCCCCAGCCGTGGAACGCCGCCGGACGAGCCGCAGCCAAGGATCGTCGCCCGGATCACGCCGGCCCGCCCTTGGCGCCGGCGGCCTTCCAGAACAGCCGGTCGAAATTCTGGGATGTCCGGCGCGCGAACTCGGTGTAATCCATGCCGAACAGCCTGGCGCCGACGGCGGCGGTGTGAGTCACATGCGCCGGCTCGTTCCGCTTGCCGCGAAAGGGCGGGGGCGCAAGATAGGGGCTGTCGGTCTCGACCAGAATCCGATCCACGGGCGCTGCCGCAAAGATCTCGCGCAGCGCGTCCGAGCGTGGGAACGCCGCGATTCCCGACATCGACAGGTAGAAGCCCAGTTCCAGCGCGGCACGCGCCAGATCCGCGCCTGAACTGAAGCAATGCATCACGCAGCTGAAGGCGCCCGCCCGATATTCGTCGGTCAGGATGCGGGCCATGTCGTCGTCGGCGTCGCGGGCGTGGATGATCAGGGGCAGGCGCGTCTGGCGCGCCGCCTCGATATGGACGCGCAGGCTTTCCTGCTGCCGGTCGGCCGTGTCGGCGGTATAGTGGTAATCCAGCCCCGTCTCGCCGATGCCCACGAATTTCGGGTGATCGGCCAGCGCAATCAGGTCCGCGACCGTGGCCATCGGTTCGTCGGCCACGCTCATCGGGTGGGTGCCGGCGGCATAGAACACGCCGTCATGGCCGTCGGCCAGGGCGCGGACCTGGGGTTCCAGCCGCAGGCGGGTGCAGATCGTGACCATGCGCGTCACCCCGGCCTTGCGCGCGCGCGCGATCAGCGCCTCGTGTTCTCCGTCGAAATCGGGGAAGTCCAGATGGCAATGGCTGTCGACAATCGGCGGGGGGGCCGCTTGGGTCATGGGGCAACCTTTGGCGTCAGTTCGGGGCGGGCAGGGCGGACCGGGCCGGCGGCAGATGCGCCAGTTCCGTCAGCATATCCATCACCAGCGCCGCAGGGTCAAGGTTGACCGCCCGCCCCGACCGGGCGCGAGCCGACAGCCGGGCCTGCGCCCCCGCCCAGTCGCGCGCCGCCCGGTCGTCCGGCGCGATGCGCGACATCAGCGCGCCTTCGTTTTTCGCCGCCTGCGGCAGCGGCGCGCCCATCAGCCCGGCCCGCGCGGTGCGGGTCAGGAACCGGTCCAGCAGGGTGACGGTCAGATCGAACGGATCGCCGCCCGCGCCCGGACGACCGGCGGCGGCATCGGACAGCCGCGCCGCCGCCATCCGGTCCATGCGCGGCAGTGTGCCGAACAGATCCACGATCTGCTGATAGCGTGTCAGCCCGTCCTGACCCGACAGGCGCAGCGCCTCTCCGACAGAGCCTTCGGACAGGGCGGCCAGCGCCTCGACCTGATCGACGACGCCCAGCCCGGCCAGCGCCTCGGCCATCCGCTCCGGGCTCAGCGAGGTCAGGCGCAGCGTCCGGCAGCGCGACCGGATCGTGGGCAAAAGCCGCGCCGGCTGGTGCGCGACCAGCAGGATCAGCCCGTCTGTCGGCGGCTCTTCCAGCAGTTTCAGCAGGGCGTTGGCGGCCTGCGGGTTCATGTCGTCGGCCGCATCCACGATGGCGATGCGCCGACCGCCATCGGCCGCCGTCATGCGGAAAAAGGACAGCAGCCGCCGCACCTCGTCCACGGTGATCTCGGCCCGCAGTCGTCCGGACTTGTCGTCCCAGGGACGGCGGATCAGCTGCACCGCGGATTCCGACAGCGCGGCGATGCGCCGGGCCACCGGATCGTCGGCGGGCACGGACAGATCGTCGCTGGCCGCACCCGTCAGCAGCCAGCGGGCGATGGACCAGGCCAGTGTCGCCTTGCCGACGCCGCGCGGGCCGGTCAGCAGCCAGGCATGGTGCAGCCGGCCCTCGCGCGTCGCATCGACGAATTGCGCGACCGCGTGATCCTGCCCGATCAGGCGTTGCGTCATGCGCGGATGCGGCGCGCCGGGCACGCGGTCGGCTTCGGGAATATCCTCAAGCTCGACCTTCACAGCGCGGCCCGCACGCGGGCGGCCACGGCGTCCGGCGACCCGCTGCCATCGATCAGGCGCACCCGGTGGGGAAATTCCTGCGCCAGCGCGCGAAACCCCGCCGCCAGGTCACGCTGAAAGCCAAGGCCGCGATTCTCGAACCGGTCCTCGGGCATGGGCGACTGCCGGTTCTTCGCGCGCTGCAACGCCTCATTCGGGTCGATGTCGATCACGAAGGTCAGGTCCGGCTCGATCCCGATCATCAGCGCGTGCAGCCGGTCGACCAGCGCCCGCAACTCGGCGCGCGCGGCACCCTGATAGACGCGGGTGGAATCGGCGAAACGGTCGGTCACGACGCTGCGGCCGGCCAGCAGCGCGGGGCGGATCAGCCGTTCCAGATGGTCGCGCCGGGCGGCGGTGAACAGCAGGCATTCGGTTTCCGCCGACCAGCGTTCGCCCGCCCCCTCGACCAGCAGGCGCCGGATCTCTTCCGCGCCGGGGCTGCCGCCGGGTTCGCGGGTCAGAACCACCTCGTGCCCCCTCTCGCGCAGCGTGTCGGCCAGCAGCCGTGCCTGGGTGGTCTTGCCGCAGCCGTCGATCCCCTCGAAGCTGATGAACATCAAAGTCCCGCGGCGGCGATCGCCTTGTTGCCCAACCGCATTACCGCCCCTTTCATGCGGCCCGCGAACCCGGCCTCGGGCACGTCCTGCGCGGCGATCAGCGGCGTCACGGCGTCCTGTGCGCCGGGAACCGTCACGACAAGCTGTCCCAGACGGTCGCCCTTGGCGATGGGGGCGGGCACGGGCGAATCGAAGACCGCCTCGACCTTGACCTGATCCCGTGCGCCGGCCGGGATCAGCACGTTCGCCCCGTCCCTGGTGGTCAGCCCGATCCGCGATTGCGTGCCCAGCCAGACCGGCACCTCGACCACGGTTTCGCCGGCGGGCACCAGCGTTTCCATGGTGAACTGGCGGAAGGCCCAGTTCACGATCCGCTCGGCCTCTTCGGCGCGGGCGGTCTCGCTGGACAGGCCGGTGATGACGAAGATCACCCGGCGGCCATCCTGCACGGCCGAGCCGACAAGCCCGTAACCCGCCTCTTGCGTGTGGCCGGTCTTCAGCCCGTCGGCCCCGATCCCCAGCTTCAGCAGCGGGTTGCGGTTGAAGCGGTTGGCGGGCGCGCGGTCGTCAAAGCGATACTCGGTCAGCGCGAAGTTCTTGTAAAGTTCGGGGAAATCGTCGATCAGATGCGCGGCAAGCAGGCCCAGATCGTGCGCGGTCATGCGGTGGCGCGGGTCCGGCCAGCCCGAGGCGTTGGCGAAGACCGAATTGGTCAGCCCCATTTCCTTGCCCTTTTCGGTCATCTGGCGGGCGAACGCCTCTTCGGTGCCCGACAGCCCCTCGGCCACGACGACGCAGGCATCGTTCCCGGACAGCACGATGATCCCCTTGATCAGCTCGTCCACGTTCGGGCGGTCCTGTTCGTTCAGGAACATGGTCGAGCCCTTCATCTGCCGCGCCTTGGTCGAGACGGGCAGCCGCGTGTCCATCTGCACGCGGCCTTCCTGCAACGCCTCGAACAGCATGTAGATGGTCATCAGCTTGGACATCGACGCCGGCGGAATCTGTTCGTCGGCGTTCTTTTCCATCAGCACCGTGCCGGTCGCCACGTCATAGACCCACGCCGTGCGGGCATTGGTGTCGAAAGCGTGCGCGGGAACGGCCAGAGCCAGCAGGGCGACAAGCCTCAGCAGAAATGCGCGCATGGAAGATCCTTTGCCTGTTTGGCCAAGATGGTTACAGCATGGTGGTGTGTCCCGCAACGCGCGGGCGGCGTTCCCGCGGAATTTTGAACGCGGCGCGGGAAGCCCGTCTGCCGGCGCGTCACCCCATGCCAAGCGGGTCGCGGCGCATGCGGGCGCGCTTTTCGTCCTGTTTTTCGCTGATAAAGGCGATGGTGCCCCAGCACAGGCAATAGAAGGCGCCGACCGTCAGCACCAGCCAGCCCGGCACCGGCCCGATGGCCGCGCGCTGCAATAGTTCTGCGGTCGAGGCCAAAGGCGTCGGATGCACGATCAGCTTGCCCAGATAGGCGATGGTCTGGATCAGCAGGATCCAGAAATAGTTGCGCCGGATCCGCCGCCCGATCGCGGTCCACATGCTGACGTGATAGCGCGGGTGAAGATAATCGTCGGCCAGCCGGTCCTGCCAGTGTTCCTCAAGATGCAGATCGCCCTCTTTCAGCATCGGCGCCATGAAGTTCAGCTCCATCCAGCGGCAGCGCGCGCGCCAGACGTTGAAATACCGGTATCGCCGCGCCTCGATCATCAGAAAGAAGATGATCAGGATGCCGACCAGCACCAGCGGAAGGGGCGATGCCTGCGGCGAGGAATAGGTGATCGACAGCGCGACCCCCAGGGTGACGACGGACCAGTTGGTCGAGGTATCCAGCCGCGTCCGCCAGATGGTCGAGCGATAGACCTCGCCCCGATACAGATGCGCCAGAACGCCCATCTCGGCGGCATCCAGCTTTTTGCGGGGTGTCGTGTTCCCATCCATGCCATCCCCTCCCTCGACCGCCAGACTGGCAGCGCAAGCGGGTCTGGGCAAGCATTTCGTGGACGGGTCGTGACGTGCGTCAGGCGCCCACGGCCTCGCGCCAGTGTCTGCGGCACAGCGAGACATAGGTTTCGTTCCCGCCGACCTGGACCTGCGCGCCCTGGGTGATCGCGCGGCCCTCGGCGTCGCGCCGGATCACCATCGTGGCCTTGCGGCCGCAATGGCAGATCGTCCGGACCTCGCGCAGGTCGTCGGCCAGCGCCAGCAGCGCGGCCGAGACGGGAAACAGCTCGCCCCGGAAATCCACCCGCAGCCCATAGCACATCACCGGAATGTCCAGATCGTCCGCGACCCGCGCCAGTTGCCAGACCTGATCCTTGGTCAGGAATTGCGCCTCGTCCACAAAGATGCAGGCGCAGGCGCGGCCGCGCGCGCGGATCAGCGCGAACATGTCGGTGTCGGCATCGAAGGTCAGCGCATCGTCTGCAATCCCGATGCGGCTGGCGATCCGGCCCGTGCCCGCGCGGCTGTCCAGCGCGGCGGTCAGCAGCAGCGTGCCCATGCCGCGTTCGCGATAGTTATAGGACGCCTGAAGCAGCAGCGTGCTTTTGCCGGCGTTCATGGTCGAGTAATGGAAATACAGTTTCGCCATGGCGCCAGCAGATAGCGCCGTGCGCAACGCGCGGCAACCGCCGCGCGCGCGGGGCGGAACAAGCGCAGGCAAGGCGCGTTCCGCCCTGAATGGATGCGGGGACAGAGGGGCTTTGATGGCCGAAAACGATGGATCGAACATGACCGGCGAACGCAGCGGCTTTCTGGTCGTGATGGCGGTGCTGGGCATGGCGGGCTGCGCCGCGCTGATCCTTGGCACGCTGATCGCGCCGTTCTTCGTGCCCGATTATCACTGGATCGCGGACACGATCAGCGATCTTGCCGCCGGCAGATCGGAACTGATCATGGACATCGCCCTGTATGGCTTTGCCGCCGGGTTGCTGGCCACCGCACTGGCGGCGGCACATGCGCATCTGGGCGGTGTCGAGTGGTCGGCGGGCATCCTGTCGCTGGCGATCCTTGCGGGAATCGTCATCGTCGTGGGGGCGCGCAACGAATATGGCGACCGCGACAGCGACGGCGTCGTGATCCACACCAAGCTGGTCTATGGGCTGGGGCTGTTCTTTCTGGCCACGCCGCTGTGCATGCTGCGGGGCCTGTGGCGGCATCACCGCCGGTCCGCGACGGTGCTGATCGGGCTGGCGACCCTGTGGGGGCTGGCCGCGCCGGTGTTCTTTTTCCTGCCGGACGGGATCGACGGGCTTTATGAACGCGGGCTGGGGCTGATCGCCTGCGCGATGGTCGTGACGCTGAATCTGGTGTTCCTGCATCGCGCGACGGGGTCGCGGTCGGCCTGACGGTGACGCAAGGCGACGCGGACGGCGTTTGGCGTAAAAAAGGCCGCAGGACCGGAATCCTGCGACCTTTTCCTGTTCCCGAAGGGTGTGTCGCCTCAGCCGTGGGCCTGCTGGCTTCTGGGCCGGCGCGAGGGGCGGCGCGACGGGCGCTTGTGCGCGGCGGCATCCACCGGCTTGCCGCGACCGCGCGGCGCGCGGCCGGCGAGGGGCGCGCCGACGGGCACCTCTCCGCCGATCACGGCAATAGAGGATTTCATCGCCCGTTCGATGGCGCGCAACTCGCCGATCTCGGCCGGGGCGCAGAAGGCCACGGCGCGACCGTCCCGCCCGGCCCGCGCGGTGCGGCCGATCCGGTGGACATAGTTTTCCGGCACGTTCGGCAGGTCGTAGTTATAGACATGCGCGACCTCGGGGATATCCAGGCCGCGGGCCGCCACATCGGTGGCCACCAGAACCTGGGTGTCGCCCTTGCGAAAGGCGGCCAGTGCACGCTCTCGCTGGCCCTGCGACTTGTTGCCGTGGATCGCGGCGACCGAAAAGCCCCATTTCTCCAGCAGCTTGGACAGTTTTTCGCAGCCATGCTTGGTGCGGCCGAAGACCATCGACAATTCGCCCGGATGCTTGGCCAGATATTCGGCCAGCAACGTCGCCTTGTCGCCCTGCGGCACGAAATGAACGCCTTGGTCGATCTTGTCGGCGGCCTTGCCCGGCGGGTTCACCGCGACCTTGACCGGATCGGTCAGATAGGTGTCGGCCAGTTCCGACATCAGCTTCGGCATCGTGGCCGAGAACAGCAGCGTCTGGCGTTCCCGGGGCAGCATCTTCGCGATGCGGCGCAGCGTGTGGATGAAGCCGATATCCAGCATCTGGTCGCCCTCGTCGAGCACCAGATAGGTGGTGGCCGACAGGTCGATGGCGCGACGTTCGATCAGGTCCATCAGCCGGCCCGGCGTGGCGATCAGCACATCGACGCCGCGCGACATCCGTTCGATCTGGACGTTGATCGAGGCGCCGCCGACGACGCGGAACGCCCGGATCGGCGTGCCTTCGGCATAGGCGTCGACATGGGCTGCGATCTGGGTCGCCAGTTCGCGCGTCGGCGCCAGAATCAGCGCCCGGCAGGTTTTGGGATCGGGTTTCTTGCCGAACTTGATCAGCCGGGTCAGCATCGGCAGGCCGAACGCCGCCGTCTTGCCGGTGCCGGTCTGCGCCAGCCCCAGCACGTCGCGGCCTTCGACCACGGCGGGAATGCCCTGCGCCTGAATCGGCGTGGGATGGGTCAGGCCCATGGCGGCGATATTGGCGTTGATGCGGTGGTCGATCCCCATATCGGCAAAGGGACCGGTCGGCAGCGGCTCGCGCGCCGGTGCGCGGCGGCCTTCGTTCGGGGCCGCATGGGCCGCAGCCCGGTTCGGACCCTTGCCGGCCCGGATCGGGCGGCGGTTGTTCTTCTGTTCCATGAAATGACTTTCGTCCTTGCATCCCCCGTATCGGACGCAAGGCAGGTGGCCACACCCTTGGGCGCGGCAATCAGCAGGGGTGCAGGCGTGATACGAGGGTGCCTGCAAGCCTCCCCGCGTGAATGGGAAACTGGATTGGGTGTCGCGCCGTCTGGCGAAATTCGCGGCTGCTCACGCGGCAGCGGGCGGCGACTGGACACAGATGGGGCAGGCCGTCCGATATGTCAAGACGAATTCCCCATCCGCCCTTGCGTCAGCGCCGGCTGTCCGCACCGCATCCGCCGGCGGACGCGATGCGGGGGCGGGGGCCGGCGGCAGATGCGCGTCAGACCATCCCCAGGGCGGTCTTGTACATCTCAAGAATGGCCTCTTCCTCGGCCACGTCGTCGCGGTCGCGTTTGCGCAGGGCGACGATCTTCTTCATCACCTTGGTGTCATAGCCGCGCGCCTTCGCCTCGGCCATGATCTCTTTCTGGCGTTCGGCGATGTCCTTCTTTTCCGCCTCAAGCTGCTCGAACTGTTCGATGAACTGGCGCAGTTCGTCGGCGGCGACGCCGTAGGCCTGGTCGTCCTGCATCGGGTTCCGTCCTTCCTTGGTCTTGTCCGCAGGGCTGTTTCGATCCGCCCACGCTTCGGGATCAGACTGTTAGGCGCTCTTGTTCCGGGGTGCAATCGCCGCTAGGCCCGCAAACGCGGCATATGCGGATCGCGGGGGGCAGGAAACGGCATGGATATGTTCGAGGTCATCGTCTGGGCAGGCGCCGCGCTGACGCTGGCGGGGGTGTTCGCGCTGATCTGGTGCATCGTGACCGTCGCGCGCGCCCGTCGCGCGGGGTTGGACGACGACGCGATGCGCGCCCGGATGCGCGGCGTTCTGGCGGTGAACATGGGCGCGCTTGCCGCCTCGACCGTGGGGCTGATGCTGGTCGTGCTGGGCATCTTTCTGAGCCGCTGATTCGTCCGCCGGCTCTTGAAACATTCGGGGACTTGAATGTAATACCGGCCCGACAGATTCGGAGCACGCGATGAACCCTGACTGGATCGCCGGACTGATCGGCGGGTTGATGATCGGAACCGCCGCGGCGCTGTTTCTTCTGGGCAACGGGCGGATCATGGGGGCCAGCGGCCTTCTGGGCGGGCTGATCGACGGCAGCGGCCGGACGAACCTGGCCGAGCGCGCGGCGTTCATCATCGCCCTGATCGCGCTGCCCGGCCTGCTGGTCGCGGCCGGGGTGGGCCAGCGGTCGCAGCCGGTCGCGGGAACCGCCGTCCTCGTCCTGGGCGGCCTGCTGGTCGGGTTCGGCACACGCCTGGGCAATGGCTGCACGTCCGGTCACGGCGTCTGCGGCATCTCGCGCCTGTCGCGTCGCGGCATCGTCGCCACGCTGGTCTATCTGCTGGCCGGGGGCGTCGGGGTCATCATCGCCCGCGCGCTTGGGTGGACGATATGACAAGACTGGCCTTGGCCGCGCTGGCCGGTGCGCTGTTCGGGGCCGGGCTGCTGGTTTCGGGCATGACGGACCCGGCGAAGGTGCAGGGCTGGCTGGACGTGTTCGGCGACTGGGACCCGACGCTTGGGTTTGTGCTGACCGGTGCGATCCTGCCGATGCTGGTGGCGTGGCGCATCGCCGCGCGCCGGCAGACCGCACTGACCAAAGACCGCTTGCCGCCGCCGCCATCGCCCCGGATCGACGCAAGGCTGCTGTCGGGGGCGGCCCTGTTCGGGCTGGGCTGGGGGATCTCGGGGCTGTGTCCGGGCCCGGCGATGGCGTCGCTGACCTTTGGCGGCGGGCCGTTCCTGATCTTCTTTGCGGCGATGGTGGCGGGGATGCTGCTGTTCGCGGTATGGTCGCGCCGATGAGAGCGTTGATCCAGCGGGTCACCGAAGCCTCGGTCGAGGTCGAGGGCCGGGTGGTCGGCAGCACCGGCCCGGGCCTTCTGGTGCTTGTCTGCGCCATGCGGAGCGACGATGAGGCCACGGCAGACAGGCTGGCCGCCCGCATCGCCCGGCTGCGCATCTTTCAGGACGAGGCCGGCAAGATGAACCGGTCGGTTCTGGACATCGCGGGCGGCGCACTGGTGGTCAGCCAGTTCACGCTGGCCGCCGACACGCGCAGCGGCAATCGCCCCGGCTTTTCCGCGGCCGCCGACCCGCAGCAGGGGCAGCACCTGTATCGGCATTTCGCTAGCAGTTTAGCAAGCCACGGCGTTCCGGTGGAAACAGGCATCTTCGGCGCCGACATGAAGGTGCGGCTGCTGAACGACGGCCCGGTCACGATCTGGCTGGACACCGCCGCCACGCCCGCACGCTGACGAACGCGGGGGTGACAGGCGCGGACGGATGATCTGCGGGGCTGACGGACGTGATCCGGCAAAGCATGGAAAAGACGGGGAAAGTGGCAGCCCGTAGGGGAATCGAACCCCTCTTTCCAGGTTGAAAACCTGGCGTCCTAACCGATAGACGAACGGGCCACTCTGGCGTCGCGGCCGGGCGTCCCGGCGGCGTCGGGCGGTGTTTAGGCAAACCGGCCGACCGGTGCAAGGGGAATTTGCGGCGTCTGGGTGAAATATTTCCGCCGGTCGCGACGTCGCGGTTACCCGGCCAGATGGCCCGCCAGAACCAGCCACAGCGGCAGGCTCAGCGCCGACAGCACCGTCTGCCAGGTGAACATGTCGGCATAGAATTCCGCATCGCCGCCCATCTGGCGGGCCAGGATATAGCCGACCGAGGCGCCGGGCGCGGCCGTCGCCAGCAGGCCCGACGACAGCTGACCGCCGGGCAGGTCCAGCCACAGCGCCGCGCCCAGAAACAGGCAGGGGCAGAACAGCAGGCGCAGGGCCACGCCCGCCCACATCGCCGGATCGCTTTGCCACAGGCGGCGGATCTGGATGCCCGCGCCCACGCTGAGAAGCCCGACGGCCAGCGCGCCCTGTCCCAGCCAGTCCAGCGGCGCCAGTATCCACGGCTCAAGCCGGATACCGCCCAGGTTCAGCGCCAGTCCGGCCACGCAGGACAGCACCAGCGGGTTGCGGATGATCTCGGTGCCGATGCGGCGGGCGGTCTGGCGGCGCGTCGGCGGCAGGCGGTCGTCGTCCTCGGCCGGAAACAGCGTCAGCGCCACGATGGCCGAGATGTTGAACGCCGGGATCAGGAACGCGAATGCCACCGCCAGATCGCTCAGCGCGCGCGGACCCAGCCCCTGCGCCGCCACCGCCAGGATCAGCAAGGAATTGAAGCGCAGCGCCGCCTGGAACAGCGAACTGGTGCGCGGATTTCCCAGCCGCAGCGGCACCCGCAACGCCAGCGCCACCGCGCCGGTGATCGCGAACGCGACCGTCAGCGCCAGCAGATACCGGCCAAGCGCCCCGATCGTCAGCTCGGATCGATAGATCGAGGTCAGCAGGATCGCCGGAAACAGCACCTTGAACGCCAGCTGCTCGATCCCCGGCCAGTTCTGCGGCGCGATCAGCCGCGCGCGGCGGGCCAGATGGCCGAACGCCACCAGCGCGATGACGGGAAGGATCGACAGGGCCGGTTGCATCAACGCTCCCACGCGGCGAAGCGGGCTTCTTGCAGCCCTGCGCACAGACTTGTAAACCGCCGCTGAACGAAAGGGAAAGCCATGTCGATCACCGAGGACGAGGCCCGCAAGGTCGCGCATCTGGCGCGCATCGCGGTCGAGGATGAGGCGCTGCCGGCGCTGGCGCGCGAACTCAGCGGCATCCTGCACTTCATGGAACAGCTGAAAGAGGTCGATGTCGACGGCGTCGAGCCGATGACCGGCGTGATGCCCATGCGGCTGAAGCGGCGCGAGGACGTGGTGACGACCGGCGGCATGGCCGACAATATCCTGTCGAACGCCCCCGACGCGCGCGAGGGGTTCTTTGCCGTCCCGAAGGTGGTGGAATGAGCGGACCGAACCGGCTGACCATCGCCCAGGCGCGCGACGCGCTGGCCAAAGGCGATCTGAGCGCGGTCGAGTTGACCGACGCCTGTCTTGACGAAATCGCAGGGGCGGGCGCGCTGAACGCGTTCGTCCATGACACGCCCGACATGGCGCGGCAGATGGCCAGGGCCGCCGATGCGCGCATCAGATCGGGCGACGCCACGGCCATGACCGGCATCCCGGTGGGCATCAAGGATGTGTTCTGCGTGCGCGGCGTTCCCAGCCAGGCGGCCAGCCGCATCCTTGAAGGCTTTACCCCGGAATACGAATCGACCGTCACGCAGAATCTGTGGGATGCCGGCGCGGTGATGCTGGGCAAGCTGAACATGGACGAATTCGCCATGGGCTCGACCAACGAGGCCAGCTGCTATGGCCGCGCCGTGAACCCGTGGAAGGGCGCGGACGGGCGGGAACTGACGCCCGGCGGGTCCTCGGGCGGCTCGGCCGCGGCGGTGGCGGCGGATCTGTGCCTTGGCGCGACCGGCACCGATACCGGCGGCTCGATCCGCCAGCCGGCGGCGTTCACCGGCACGGTGGGGCTGCGCCCGACCTATGGCCGCGTCAGCCGGTGGGGGGTGATCGCCTATGCCTCCAGCCTCGATCAGGCCGGGCCGATGACCCGGACGGTGCGCGATGCGGCGATCATGCTGGGCGCCATGGCCTCGGTCGATCCGCAGGATTCGACCAGCGCGGATGTGCCGGTGCCGGATTACGAATCGCTGCTGACCGGCGACATCCGCGGCAAGCGCATCGGCATCCCGCGCGAATACCGGATCGAGGGGATGCCCGACGACATCGCCGCGCTGTGGGACAAGGGCGCCGAGATGCTGCGCGATGCCGGGGCCGAGATCGTCGATATCAGCCTGCCGCACACCAAATACGCGCTGCCCGCCTATTACGTGATCGCGCCGGCCGAGGCGTCGTCGAATCTGGCACGCTATGACGGCGTCCGCTATGGCCGGCGCGCAAGGCTGGAACAGGGCGACGGTATCGTCGAGATGTATGAAAAGACCCGCGCCCAGGGCTTCGGCCCCGAGGTGCAGCGCCGCATCATGATCGGCACCTATGTGCTGTCGGCGGGTTTCTATGACGCCTATTACAACCGCGCCCGCAAGGTGCGCGCCCTGATCCGGCGCGATTTCGATACGGCCCACGCCGACGGGATCGACGCGATCCTGACGCCGACGACGCCCTCGGCCGCCTTCCCACTGGGCACGATGGACCAGTCCGACCCCGTCGCGATGTATCTGCAGGACGTTTTCACCGTCACGCTGAACCTTGCCGGCCTGCCGGGCATTTCGGTGCCGGTCGGTCAGGACAGCCAAGGCCTGCCCCTGGGGCTGCAACTGATCGGGCGCCCGTTCCAGGAGGGCGATCTGCTGAATCAGGCGCTGGCGCTGGAACAGGCTGCCGGATTTGTGGTCAAGCCCGATCGCTGGTGGTAGGCTGGATCGAAACGGGACAGATGGCGGAGGCAAGATGCGCGGCTGGTTGGTGATTTCGGTGCTGGCGCTGGCCGGCTGTGGCGAGCATCAGGGCTGGAACCCGAACTACCAGTTCGGCGCCTCGCGCTATGGTCAGTATCTGGTCAGCCGAGAGGTTGCGCTGATGACGCGGGCCGACGCGCCGCAGACCATTCCCATCGCGCTGCCCGCCAACGCGCCGACGCCGGAACAGATCGCCGGCCGGGCGCCGGTGCCGGTGCCGGCCACGATGGGCGTTCGCAGGATCGTCACGACGCAGCCGGCAACGGCAACCGCGACGGCGCGCGTCGTGCCGGGGACGGCGTTGCCGACCACCTCGACCGGGTCCTATCCCGGCTCGGTTCCGGTGCTGGTGCGCTATGCGTTCGCCGCCGATCATGCCCCCGGCACGACAATCTATCGAAGGGCTGGCGGGTCGGCCGCGCAGGCCGCGCGCGTCTGTGCAGGCTTTGCCAACCCCGACGCCGCGCAGATCGCGTTTCTGGCGGCGGGCGGGCCGGGGCGCGATCCGCGCGGCATGGACCCCGACGGCGACGGCTTTGTCTGTGGCTGGGACCCTGCGCCGTTCCGCCAGTCCCGGCTTTGACGCCGGACGGGCCAAGTCCCAATCACGGCGACCGGCGCGGGCAGCGCCCCGACCTGGTCGTGCTGCATTATACCGGCATGATCGACGCCGCCTCGGCGCGCGAACGGCTGTGCGATCCGGCGGCGCAGGTCAGCGCGCACTGGCTGGTCGATGAGGATGGCCGTCCCGAGGCGCTGGTGCCCGAGGATCGTCGGGCGTGGCATGCCGGCGCAGGTTCCTGGCAGGGGCGCGAGGACGTCAATTCCCGCAGCATCGGGATCGAGATCGTCAATCCCGGCGACCGCCCCTTCACCGCCGCCCAGATGGACGGGCTGGCCCGGCTTCTGGGTGACGCCATGGCGCGCTGGCGGATTGGCCCGGCCGGGGTGATCGGCCATTCCGACATGGCGCCCGGCCGCAAAAACGACCCCGGCCCGCGCTTCGACTGGCAACGTCTGGCCCGTCAGGGGCTGGCGCTGTGGCCGGTGCAGGACGGCCCCGACCGCCCGCTGGCCGAAAGCCTTGACCGGATCGGCTATCCGCCCGCCGATCCGGCCATTCGCCTGGCCGCGTTCCGGCTGCGCTTTCGCCCATGGGCGCGCGGGCCGGAACAGCGCGCCGACCGGTGCCGCGCCGCCGCCGTGGTCCGAATCGCCGCCGACGCGCGCTGATCCGCCTCGCACTCTTTCCAAATACCTCGGGGGAGTCGCGCCCCTGGGCGCGACGGGGGCAGCGCCCCCATTGACCCCGCCCCCCGCGCACGCCATATCCGGTCTGCGCGGAGGGCCGGATGGCCGCGGCGGGGCTTGCCCCGTCGAGGAAAGTCCGGACTCCATGAGGCGACGGTGCCGGGTAACGCCCGGCGGGGGCAACCCCAGGGACAGCGCCACAGAGAACAGACCGCCGCTGCGTGCAGCGGCAAGGGTGAAACGGTGGGGTAAAAGCCCACCGGGCGGCTGGCAACAGACGCCGCATGGCAAGCCCCACCGGGAGCAATGCCGAATAGGGACCGCGCGCGGGGACACCCGCAGGGCCGCCTTGCCCCAGCAGGTCCGGGTAGGCAGCTTGATCCGGCCGGTAACGGTCGGGCCAGAGGAATGGTCATTGCCCCGGCAGAATGTCGGGGAACAGAATCCGGCTTACACGCCCTCCGCGCAATCGCTGCATGGCTGCCATGCAGAACCGCTTTCGCCCGTATTCCGGGGAATTCGCGGTTGACTCCATCGCCCCGCTGTCTAAATAGCGGGCTTCTAAGGAATTCCACGGGGGGTCGCGTGTTGCGCACGCCCCGAAGCAGGAGCGAAGACCATGGCGAAGCCGACGACCATCAAGATCCGGCTGAACTCGACGGCCGGGACCGGCCATTTCTATGTGACCAAGAAGAACGCCCGGACGATGACCGAAAAGATGACCGTTCGCAAATACGATCCGGTCGTGCGGCAGCATGTCGAATACAAGGAAGGCAAGATCAAGTAGGATCTGGCCTGCCGGACGGATTGCGGGGCCGCGCCTTCGGGTTGCGGCCTTTTCGCCGTTTGGCCCGGCGACCGTTTCGCGGCCGCACACGCGGCCCGGAACCTGCGCCGACAAGGGGTGTTCGCTTGCCATGAGACGACACATTCTTTCCCCTGGTCCCGGCGACCCTGCGCAACCCGGATCGCGGCATCGCCCCGATCCGGCGCGCTGGAACGAGGCGTTCCGGCCATGTCCGGCATGATCGCCGACCCGTTCGCCGCGCTTGCCGCCCGACCCGGCGGCGCGCTGGCCCTGCTTTTGCGCGCCGAGGGCGGGTTTCCCCGCCGTCCGGGTGCGGCCATGGCGCTGTGGCCGGATGGCTTTCGCATCGGCAGGCTGGGCGCGGGGTGCATCGACGCCGATATTGCCGCGCATCTCGACCGGATTGCGCCGGTGACGCGGCTGACCTATGGCGCGGGCGGGCCGGTGGACCTGCCCTTGCCCTGCGGCGGCACGGTCGAGATCGCGCTGATCCGCCATCCCGATCCCGACTGGCTGACCGCGATCGCCACGGATCGCCGCCAGCGCAACGCCGGCAGATGGACGATCGAGCTTGCGACCGGGCGCGCGAACCGCGCCGACGCCGCGGGCACCGGTTTGCAGGGCGCGTCTTTCGCCCTGACCCTGCCGCCGCCCTGCGCGTTGCACATCCACGGCGAGGGCGATGAGGCCGATGCGCTGGCGGGGATCGCGCGCGGTCTGGGGCTGTCCTGTCATGCGGGCGCGGGCGGTCCTGCCGTTGATGCCCAGACCGCCGTGGTGACGCTGTTTCACGATCACGACCGGGAATTGCCGCCCTTGCGCGCGGCGCTGGCATCGTCTGCCTTCTATATCGGGGCGTTGGGCTCGCGCCGCGCGCAGCAGGCCCGCATCGCCGCCCTGCGCGAGATGGGCGCGACCGACCGCGATCTGGCGCGCCTGCGCGGCCCCATCGGCGTGGTCGCGCCGGTGCGCGAACCGCGCCTGCTGGCCGCCTCGGTCATGACCGAGATCCTTGCCGAATATGACAAGGCATTCGGATGATCCGCGCGGGGCTTTTGCTGGCGGCGGGTGCCTCGCGCCGGTTCGGGGCGGACGACAAGTTGCTGGCGACGCTGCGGGGGCGGCCCCTGATCGCCCATGCCGCCGATGCGCTGCGCGCGACGCCGCTGGATCGCCGCCTTGCGGTGATCGCCAATCCCGCCTTGACGCCGCATCTGGACGGATTTCAGGTTCTGCATCTGCAATCCGCGGCGCAATCCGACAGTCTTCGCGCCGGGCTGATGGCGCTTGGTCGTCCCGACCGGGTGCTGATCGTCTTGGGCGACATGCCCGGTGTCGGCGCGGATCATCTGCGCCGCGTACTGGCAGCCGCGACCGACGACCGACCCTCTGCCAGCCGCGATCACGGCCCGCCGATGCCGCCCGCCTGTTTTCCGGCGGGCTGGCTGGATCGTCTGACCTCGCTGACGGGGGATCGCGGTGCCGGGTCGCTGATCCGCGATCTGCCGGATGACGCGCTGATCGATGCGTCCGGCCGGCTTGGCGATATCGACAGCGCCGACGATCTGGCGACATGGCAGGGGGCGGACCCGTAAGCCCGCCCCCGGTCTCGCGATGCAGGACGAAAACGCCGCACCAGGTGGGCGGGCTTAGCCCAGCACCTCGGCAATCGCGTCCTTGGTGACCGAGACGATCTGATCGGCCTCGGACCGGGTCAGGCACAGCGGCGGCGCAAAGCCCAGGATATCGCCCTGCGGCATGGCCCGCGCGATGACGCCGCGCTTCAGCATCGCGGCGACGACCTTGGCGCCCTTGCCTTCCGAGGCGTCGAAGAACTGCCGCTTGTCCTTGTCCGCGACCAGTTCGACCGCGCACAGCATCCCCTCGCCCCGAACCTCGCCCACATTTGGGTGGCCGCCGACCTCGTCGCGCATGGACTGCCAGAAATAGGCGCCGGTTTCGCCCGCGTTCTTCACCAGACCCAGATCGTCGATCAGCTTCAGGTTGGCGATGCCCGCCGCCGCGCCAATGGGATGGGCGGAATAGGTCCAGCCATGGCCCAGAACGCCGTATTCGTCCGACCCCTTCACCAGCACGTCCCACATGCGCTGGCCGACGATGCTGGCCGACAGCGGCGCATAGGCCGAGGTCAGGCCCTTCGCACTGGTGATCAGGTCGGGCTTCATGTCGTAATGGTCGCTGCCGAACATGCTGCCCAGACGGCCGAAGCCGGTCACGACCTCGTCCGCGATCAGCAGGATGTCATGCTTGTCCAGCACCTTCTGGATCGCCAGCCAGTATCCGGCCGGCGGCGGCACGATGCCGCCCGTGCCCAGTACCGGCTCGCCGATGAAGGCGGCGATGGTGTCGGCGCCCTCGGCCGCGATCAGATCCTCCAGCTTGGCCACGCAATGGGCCACGAAATCCGATTCGGACATGTTCAGGTCCGGGCGGCGATAGTAATAGGGTGCCTCGGTATGGATCACCTGGCTCAGCGGCAGATCGAATTTCTTGTGGAACAGTTCCAGCCCGGTCAGGCTGCCGGTCATCAGCCCGCTGCCGTGATAGCCGCGCCAGCGGCTGATGATCTTCTTCTTCTCGGGGCGGCCCAGGATGTTGTTGTAATACCAGACCAGCTTGACGTTGGTCTCGTTCGCATCCGACCCGCCAAGCCCGAAATAGACCCGCGCCATGTGATCGGGCGCGCGGTCCATGACCATCTTGGCCAGGGTGATGTTGGCCTCGGACCCGTGGCCGGCATAGGCGTGGTAATAGGCCAGCTCATGCGCCTGTTCGGCGATCGCGTCCGCGATCTCCTTGCGACCATAGCCCACGTTCACGCAGTAAAGTCCGGCAAACCCGTCCAGCAGGCGGTTGCCGTCGCGGTCGGTGATGAAGACCCCGTCGCCGCCGGTCACGATACGTTGCGCACCCTCGCCGCGTGCGAACTGGCCCAGATTCGTCGAGGGATGGAAAAAGCTTTCGCGGTCCCATTTCGCAAGTTCGTCATTTGTCAGCATATCTTTTCCTTTCGTCCCGGTCTCAGGCCCAGTCGCGGCAGACATATTTGATCTCGGTAAAGGCTTCGAGGCCCTGCCGGGCGCCTTCGCGACCGATTCCGGATTGTTTCATGCCCCCGAAGGGGATCGGCGCGCCCGTCACCTTGGTGCGGTTGACCGCGACCATGCCATATTGCAACGCCCGCGTCGCCCGGTAGATCCGGCGCGGATCGAGGCTGTGGACATAGGCCACCAGCCCGTATTCGGTTGCGTTGGCGCGGGCGAACACCTCGTCCTCGTCGTCGAACACGCTGATCGCGGCGACGGGGCCAAAGGTTTCCTGCGACATGATCGCGGCATCGTCGGTCACATCGGCCAGCACGGTCGGCTTGAAGAACAGCGGCCCCTGCGCCTCGTCCACGCTGCCGCCGGTCAGCAGGCGCGCGCCCCTGGCCACCGCGTCCTCGACATGCGCCTTTTGCTTGTCGATCTGGCGGTCGTGGATCAGCGGCCCCAGATCGGGGTCCTCCATCCCGCGGCCAAGCGTCAGCCGTTCCGTGGCCTCGGTGAACCTGCGGCAGAATTCGTCATAGATCGGCCGGTGGATGTAAAGCCGGTTGGCGCCCAGGCAATCCTGGCCCGAGGTCGCGAACTTGGCCTTGATCGCCTCGGCCACGGCGCGGTCCAGATCGGCATCCTCGAACACGATGAAGGGCGCGTGGCCGCCCAATTCCATCACCAGCCGCTTCACTGTGTCGGCGGATTGACGATACAGCAGCCGCCCGACCTCGGTCGAGCCGGTGAAGGACAGGGCGCGCACGCGCGTGTCGGCGGTCCATTCGCCGACGATGGTGGCGGCATCGCCGATCACCGTGTTGATGACGCCGTCGGGAAAGCCCGCGCGCCGCGCCAGTACGGCCAGCGCCAGGGCCGACAGCGGCGTTTCGGCCGAGGGATGGATGACCACGGTGCAGCCCGCGCCAAGCGCCGCTGCCGCCTTGCGGGTGATCATCGCGCAGGGAAAGTTCCACGGCGTGATCAGCGCGGCGACGCCCACCGGCTCTCGCCACAGCTCCATCTCGGCGTCGGGCAGATGGCTGGTGACGCCCTCGATATTGGGGCGCAGCGCCTCTTCGGCGTAGAACTGGACGAAGCTGGCGGCATAGTCGATCTCGCCCCGCGCCTCGCCGATGGGCTTGCCCTGCTCGGCGACCATGATCCTTGCCAGATCCTCTTTCGCGGCGACGATCAGCGCGTGCCAATGATGCAGGATCTGCGCGCGGTGCTGCGGCAGCATG
Organism: Paracoccus stylophorae; assembly: GCF_028553765.1. Taxonomy (NCBI): domain Bacteria; kingdom Pseudomonadati; phylum Pseudomonadota; class Alphaproteobacteria; order Rhodobacterales; family Paracoccaceae; genus Paracoccus; species Paracoccus stylophorae. Next base: position 883,961 of record NZ_CP067134.1, read on the forward strand.
GTGGACCATGCCGGAAACGCGGCCTGCGCGGCATCGACGGCGGCGCGGGCGCCGGGCGCGTCGCTGATGGCGACCTGCGCCACCAGATCGCCGGTTGCCGGATCGCGGACCGCCAGGCGGCCATCGCCGGCGAAATCGCCACGGCCCGGCAGCAGACCGGGATCGGTAATTCTGTCGCTGAGACGGGAAGACAGATCGTCAAGCATCGCGCACCTCCTTGTTGGCGGGAAGACTGTCCCCACCGCGCCAGAGGATTCCACCAAAGCCTTCGCGGCTTACAGGGGAATCCTCTGATCTGTGCGCGAAAGCCCGCGATATCCTCTGACCCGCCGCGTCGCGGCCGGGCGCGGCTCACGCCATTGTCGGCTTGAATTTCCGGGGCCGCGCGGTCAGGGTCTGCGCGCAATTGCAAAGGCGTTTCGCATGTCCGGCCCCGCCCCGTTTTCCCGCTATGAATTCATGATCGCGTGGCGATATCTGCGCGCCCGCCGGACCGAGGGCGGGGTCAGCGTGATGACCTGGATCAGCCTGATCGGGATCGCCCTGGGGGTGATGGCGCTGATCGCGACGCTGGCCGTGCGGGCGGGGTTCCGGGCCGAGTTCGTGGATACGATCCTGGGCGCGAACGCCCATACGACGGTCTACATGGCGCCCGAGCGGGTCGAGAACGAGTTTACCGACGATGTCTACGTCGTGCCGGGCCGGATTCGCGATTACGACGCCATGGCCGCCACGCTGGCCGATATTCCCGGCGTCGTGCGGACCGCGCCGGTCATTCGCGGTCAGGTGATGGCGTCGGCCAACGACGCCTCGAACGTGGCCGAGGTGTACGGCGTCACGCTGGACGATCTGAAGGCGATGCCGCGGATCGTGGACCCGGCAACCTCGGCCGGCGATGTCGATGATTTCGAGAGCGGCATTGCCATCGGATCGGGGATCGCGCGCGAACTGAACCTGGGGATCGGCGACAGGGTCCGCCTGATCGCGCCCGAGGGGGCAAGAACCGCCTTCGGCACCACGCCGCGCGTCAATGCCTATCAGGTGGTCTATGTCTTCAGCGCCGGACGCTATGACATCGACCGCACGCGCATCTATATGCCGATGGCCGAGGCGCAAAGCTATTTCAACCGCGAGGGCGTGGCCGACGAGATCGAGGTGTTCGTGGACGATCCCGAACGGGTCGATGACTGGATGCTGCCCTTGCTGCGCGCGGCGGGCGAGGGCGCGCAGGTCTGGAGCTGGCGCGACGCGTCGGGATCGTTCCTGTCGGCGCTGGACATGGAGGATGACGTGATGTTCGTGACCCTGTCGGTGCTGGTGCTGATCGCGTCGATGAACATCACCTCGGGGCTGATCATGCTGGTCAAGAACAAGGGCCGCGACATCGGCATCCTGCGCACGATGGGCCTGACCGAAGGCGCGGTGCTGCGGGTGTTCTTCCTGTGCGGCGCCTTTACCGGCGTGATCGGCACCATCGCCGGGGTTGTGCTGGGCGTCCTGCTGGCCCTGAACGTGGACGGCATCATGGCGGGCATCGACGCGCTGACCGGCGGCGGGGCATGGCAACCCGAGGTGCGCGGCATCTATCGCCTGCCGGCCGAATTGCGGGCCTGGGACATCCTGCGCGCGGTCGCATTGTCGCTGACGCTGTCCTTCATCGTCACCATCTTCCCCGCGCGCCGCGCCGCGCGCATGAACCCGGTCGAGGCGCTGCGCTATGAATGAGGTTCTGCGGCTTGAGGGGGTCGGCAAGACCTATGCCAGGAACGGCCCGGCGCCGGTCAGGGTGCTGGACGGGCTGGACCTGAGCGTGGCGCGCGGCGAGGTGGTGGCACTGGTCGCGCCCTCGGGGGCGGGCAAATCGACGCTGCTGCATATCGCCGGGCTGCTGGATACCCCCGATGCCGGGCGGGTGGTTCTGAACGGGCGCGACATGACCGGCCTGCCCGACAAGGCCCGGACCGAGGCGCGGCGGCGCGATCTGGGATTCGTCTATCAGTTCCATCACCTGCTGCCCGAATTCAGCGCGCTTGAGAATATCGTGCTGCCGCAGCTGGCCAACGCGGTGCCCGCCCGCGATGCGCGGGCGCGCGCAGCCGACCTGCTGGACCGCGTCGGGCTGGGAGCCCGCGCGGATCACCGCCCGGCCGAGTTGTCGGGGGGCGAACAGCAGCGCGTCGCGTTCTGCCGGGCGCTGGCCAACCGCCCCTCGCTGCTGCTGGCGGACGAGCCGACGGGCAATCTGGACCCGGCCACCTCGGACCGGGTGTTCGGCCTTCTGATGGCCTTGGTGCGCGATACCGGGCTTTCGGCCCTGATCGCCACCCATAACCACCAGCTTGCCGGCCGGATGGACCGGGTCATTCGCCTGAACGAAGAGGTTGCCTGACCGGCCCCGACAGGGCAGAGTCCGGCCAAAGAACGCGGAATACAAAGGGGCAGCGATGAAGGCACTGACTTGGGCAGGGTTTGGCGGCGTGGCGATTCTGGGGCTGATCGCCGCCTGCGCACCCGAGGCGAAGATCGCCACCGCGCGCGGCGATTACATGAATCTGTGCGCCGATTGCCACGGCCCCGAAGGCAAGGGCAACGGTCCCCTGGCCGCAGGGATGACGCCCGCGCCCGTCGATGTGACCCGCATCGCGCGCGACAATGACGGCGATTTCCCCAAGGCGCGGGTGATGAGCCATATCTATGGCTTCACCCCCGGTCGCAGCGAATCGCCGATGCCGCAATTCGGCGATCTGCTGGACGGCCCGACCGTTCTTTACGACAGCGGCGACGGGATCATGACGGCCACGCCGGCGCGGCTGGTGGCGCTGATGGAATATGTCCAGCAGATGCAGCAATAGCGCGGGGCGGCTGGCCGGCGCGATGGCGCTGGCCGGCGGACTTGCCGGCAGCGTCGCCGCCGACCCGTTCGAGGATTTCGGCACCGCGATGAAATACGCCCTTCCACTGGCCGCCGCGACCTGCGCCGTACGCGACGACCGGCTTGAGGATTTCGCCGTGCGCGGGGCGGTGCACATGGTGCTGGTGCTGGGGCTGAAGACGCTGACGGACGGGCATCCGGTCTCGGTCCGGCCCTCGGGCGAGGGCAGGGGGTTTCCGTCCGGGCACGCCGCCTCGGCCGCGTTCGGCGCGGCGGATCTGGCCGGCAAATGTCTTCAGGATGATCGGCTGGCGGGCGCGGCCCTGTATGGCGCGGCCGGCGCCACCGCGCTCAGCCGCGTGGAGGCGGGCCAGCACAGCGTGCAACAGGCGCTGAGCGGCGCGCTGATCGGTTTCAGCCTTGGCGGTGCCAGTTTCGGCATCGGCACCGACGAGATCGGGTTCAGCTTCGGGATGCGGTTCTAGGCCGCGGCGCGCGTTCAGGGCAGGCCGGCCGGGTCGGTCTAGACGTCCAGCTCTTCCACGAAGCGGGCGTTCTCCTGGATGTATTCGAACCGCAATTCGGGCTTCTTGCCCATCAGCCGTTCGACCAGATCCCCGGTTTCGCCGCCTTCCTCGTCGTCGATGCTGACCCGGATCAGCTTGCGCGATTTCGGGTTCATCGTGGTATCCTTCAGATCCTTGGCGTCCATCTCGCCCAGACCCTTGAATCGCTGGACGTCGATCTTTCCCTTGCCGCCCAGACCCTTGGCCATCATCCGCTCTTTCTCGGCGTCGTCGGCGACATAGACGCGATGCGCGCCCTGCGTCAGCCGATACAGCGGCGGACAGGCCAGATACAGATGGCCCTTGTCGATCAGCGGCCGCATCTGGCTGAAGAAGAACGTCATCAGCAGGCTGGCGATATGGGCGCCGTCCACATCCGCGTCGGTCATGATGATAATCTTGTCATAGCGCAGATCGTCGATGTTGAACCGCGATCCCATGCCCACGCCAAGCGCCTGGCACAGATCGTTGATTTCCTGGTTCTGGCCCAATTTGGAGCTGGCCGCGCCCAGCACATTCAGGATCTTGCCGCGCAGGGGCAGCAGGGCCTGCGTCTGGCGTTCGCGCGCGGCCTTGGCCGATCCGCCCGCGCTGTCGCCCTCGACGATGAACAGCTCGGTCCCGTCGCGATTGGTGGCGCTGCAATCGACCAGCTTGCCGGGCAGGCGCAGCCGCTTGGTGGCGGATTTGCGGGCGGTTTCCTTTTCCTGCCGGCGCCGCAGCCGTTCCTCGGCGCGCAGCACCAGAAAATCCAGGATCGCGCCCGCCGATTTGGTGTCGGCGGCAAGCCAGGTGTCGAAATGGTCGCGTACGGCGTTTTCGACCAGGCGCGCGGCTTCGGCCGTGGCCAGCCGGTCCTTGGTCTGGCCCACGAATTCCGGTTCGCGGATGAAGCAGCTGACCAGCGCGCAACCCCCGGTCAGCAGATCGTCGCGGGTGATCTGGGCGGCCTTCTTGTTGCTGACCCGTTCGCCATAGGCGCGGATGCCTTTCAGGATCGCGGCCCAGAACCCGGCCTCGTGCGTGCCGCCCTCGGGCGTGGGAACCGTGTTGCAATAGGATTGGATGAAGCCGTCGCGCGAGGGTGTCCAGTTGATCGCCCAATCGACCTTGCCCGGCACGTTGAACCGCTTGAAATCGACGCTGCCGGCAAAGGGGCGGTCGGCATAGGCTGTCGCGCCGTCCAGCGTTTCCGACAGGTAATCCGCCAGCCCGCCCGGAAAATGAAAAACGGCCTCGGTCGGCGTCTCGCCGTCGTCGATCTCGGATTTCCAGCGGATCTCGACGCCCGAGAACAGATAGGCCTTGGATTTCACCATCTTCAGCAGCCGCGCGGGCCGAAAGCGGTGATGGCCGAAGATCTCTTCGTCGGCGTGGAAGGTGACGGTCGTGCCGCGACGGTTCGGGGCCGCGCCGATCCTGACCGCCGGTCCCTCGGGCACCCCGCGCGAGAAACGCTGTTCGAACAGTTCCTTGTTGCGCGCGACCTGCACCACCATCACGTCCGACAGCGCATTGACGACCGACGCGCCCACCCCGTGCAGACCGCCCGATGTGGCATAGGCGTCGCCCGAGAACTTGCCGCCGGCATGCAGCGTGCACAGGATCACCTCAAGCGCCGACTTGGCGGGGAATTTCGGGTGCGGGTCGATGGGGATGCCGCGGCCGTTGTCGCGCACGACGACGCTGTAATCGGCCAGCAGTTCCACCTCGATCCGGCTGGCATGACCGGCCACCGCCTCGTCCATCGAGTTGTCGAGGATCTCGGCCACCAGATGATGCAGCGCGCGTTCGTCGGTGCCGCCGATATACATGCCGGGCCGCTTGCGCACAGGCTCCAGCCCCTCCAGCACCTCGATGGATGCGGCGGAATAGCTGTCGACGCCGGCATCGGCGGCGGAAAGAAGATCGTCGGCCATCGGATCTGCTCGTTTTCTTGTATCGGTTTGGCCGACTATCTCACGCGGCGGGCCGTGCCGGCAAGGGGTTGTGGCGCCCGCGCCACGCAACACATTCCCTTGCGCGACGGGCGTAGGGCTTTGGCCTATTCGGGCTCGGCCAGCCTTGCCTGCCACATCTTGCGAAAGGCGGGGCGCGACTGGCAGTCCGCCAGCCAGGCAAGGATCGCGGGAAACCGTTCGATCAGCGGGTGATAGCCCTGCGCATAGCGCAGCACCTCGGCCATGTTGATGTCGGCCACGGTAAAGCGGCCGCCGACCAGGTGCCCGTGGGTCGCCAGATGATCCTCGACCACGCGCAGCGGGCGGACCAGACGTTCGGCGGCGTTCGCGACGGCGGCGGCATCGCTGCCCGACAGGGTGTTGCCGGAACCGTGCAGGAACAGCAGCGTCAGCGCATCGGTTTCGATGCCCGCGACGGCATGAAAGGTCCACTGCATCATCAGCCCGTCCTCGGCCGGGTTTGCCGGGCCGAAGGGCGGGCCGTATTTGCGGGCAAGATACAGCGTGCAGGCCATCGATTCGGACAGGACCAGCCCGTCATCCTCGATCACCGGAACGGCGCCTGCGGGCGACAGCTTCAGGAACGCGGGTGAGCGGGTGTTCAGCGGCGCATCCGCCGCGAAGGGATCGGGCAGGCGATAGGCTTGGATCACCGGGACCTGCCGGAACGGCACCCCGATCTCGTGGCACAGCCAGACGATTCGCGACGCGCGGGATCGGGTGACGCCGTGAATGGTCAGCATGGTCGATCCTTTTTCGTGCCGGCATGCGCGCCGGCGATTGCCCGTTCCTGCGGCGCGCGCCGATGCCGCGTCAGCGCAGGCCCGCGCGACGCGCCGCCCGGTCGATCGCGGCCAGCACGGCCTGCGGCGCGGCATGGTGCACCATGTGACCGACCTGCGGCAGAACCGTCAGTTCGGCGTTCGGCAGCCGCGCCATCCTGCGCGAGTGATAATCCAGCCCGACGGTCGTGTCACGGGCCCCGTGCACGATCTCGATGGGCAGATCCAGCGATGCATAGCGCGGCGCCATCCGTTCCAGATAGGGTTTCAGATTGTCCACCTGCCGGGCATTGGCCAGAAAGCTTTCCCGTCGCAGCGTCAGCCCCGCGCCGACATGATCCATGTAGCCGTCGGGGACCGGATTGGGCGCAAATATCCCGGCAAGCGCCTGTTCGACGCGCGATTCGGGGGCGAATGCGGAAATCAGCGGCACGGCCGCGCGCCCGACGGGGCTGGTGATGAAGGGATAGAACGCGCCAAGGCTGACATCGTCCGGCCAGGGATGCGTGGCGCCGGCAAGCAGCACGATCGCCCCCGTCCGCTCCGGCGCCTGCAACGCCCAGGCCATCGCGACCGCCCCGCCATAGCTGTGGCCCAGAACCACCGGGTCGCGGACCCCAAGCCGGTCCGCCGCGCGCCGCAGCAGATCGGCCTGCGCCAGCGGGCTGTCGTTGCCCGTGTCCAGCCGGTCGGTCCAGCCAAGGCCCGGACGGTCGAACGCAATGACGCGATAATCGTCGCGCAACCGCCCGACCAGATCGAAGGTGAAGTCGCGCGTGTTCCCGCTTGCGCCGTGGATCAGCACCAGATCGGGGCCCTGACCCTCGACATGGGCGTGCACGGTCTTGCCGTCGATCTGCAACAGCCGGCCCGTCGGCGGATAGCGTCTCTCGGCCGCCTCGGCGCGGGTTTCGGCGCGTTCGTCGATATAGGCCGCGCAGCCGGTCAGGGCCAGCGCCAGGACGGCCAGCGTCAGCAGCGGTTTTCGGCGTATCATCGCGAACGGCTCCTCTTCTTGGTCCGGACCTTCGATGCCGGCCCGGGCTTTCGATGCAGACACGGCGGATCAGGCGTTGCGGACGCGGCCCGCACGCCGTCCTCGCGCAAATGTCATCGCCCCTTGCCGTGGCTGCGACGACCTGTCCGGGTTACCGCATTCGCGATCCGGAATATACCGCTGACGCGGTTTGACCCATATCAAGGCCGCCACGCCGATCCCGCCCTATCAGCAGGGGCGCGAAACAGGAGCGATTGCCCATGTCCACCCCGCAGATGGACCCACCCAGCCTTTATGCCGCGCGCGAGCCGATCTTTCCCAAACGGGTCAAGGGTCGCTTTCGCAACCTCAAATGGATCATCATGGGGATCACGCTGGCGATCTATTACATCACGCCGTGGCTGCGGTGGGATCGCGGCCCGAACATGCCCGATCAGGCGGTTCTGGTCGATCTGGCCAATCGCCGCTTCTTCTTTTTCTGGATCGAGATCTGGCCGCACGAATTCTATTTCGTCGCCGGCCTGTTGGTGATGGCCGGGCTGGGGCTGTTCCTGTTCACCTCGGCCCTGGGGCGGGTGTGGTGCGGCTATACCTGTCCGCAGACGGTCTGGACCGATCTGTTCATCCTGGTCGAACGCTGGATCGAGGGCGACCGCAACAACCGCATCCGCCTGCGCCGCCAGCCGTGGAACGCGCAGAAGATCCGCCTGCGCGCGATCAAGTTCACCACCTGGCTGCTGATCGCGCTGCTGACGGGGGGTGCCTGGGTCTTCTATTTCACCGATGCGCCGACGCTGCTGGTCGATCTGGTGACCGGTCAGGCGCATCCCATCGCCTATATGACCATCGCCGTGCTGACCGGAACCACCTTCCTGTTCGGCGGCTTCGCGCGCGAACAGATCTGCATCTATGCCTGTCCCTGGCCGCGCATCCAGGCCGCGATGATGGACGAGGATACGCTGACGGTCGCCTATCGGGAATGGCGGGGCGAGCCGCGGGGCAAGACCGGACACGACCGCCGCCAGCCCAAGGGTCATGGCGCAGCCGGCGTCGTGGGCGATCCGGCGATCGCGTCGCCCGACGCGACCGTGGCGCGCGCGCCGCATCTGGAAACGCCCGCCCCCGCAAGCGAGGATCGCGGCGACTGCATCGACTGCATGGCCTGCGTGAATGTCTGCCCGATGGGGATCGACATCCGCGACGGGCAGCAGCTGGAATGCATCACCTGCGCGCTGTGCATCGACGCCTGCGACGAGATCATGGCGCGCATCGGCAAGCCGCGCGGCCTGATCGACTATATGGCGCTGCGGGACGAATCGGCGGAACGGGCCGGTGCCGCGCCCAAGCCGGTCTGGAAACATATCCTGCGGCCCCGCACGCTGATGTATTTCACCATGTGGTCGATGATCGGCGTGCTGCTGCTGGTGGCGCTGTTCCTGCGCTCGTCGGTGGATCTGAACGTCTCGCCGGTGCGCAATCCGCTGTTCGTGACCATGTCCGACGGCGCGATCCGCAACACCTATGAGATCCGGCTGCGCAACAAGCAGCACGACGCGACCAGCTATGTCTTCGCGGCCGAGGCCGAGGGCGCGGCGGCGCAGGATTTGACGCTTTCCATCGAGGGCGCCAGCGGCGATACTGTCGAGGTGCCGGCTGACGAAACGCTCAGCGCGCGGCTGTATCTGACCGCGCCTGCCGGGTCCGCGTTGACCCGCAGCCAAAGCACACCGCTGCGCCTAGTCGTGCAGGAACAGGGCGGAGACGGCCGCACCTCGGTCGAGACGGTGTTCCATGGAAGGAGCCAATAATATGATGCGTCGAGAACTGACCGGCCGCCACGTCCTGATCATCACCGTCGCCGCCTTCCTGGTCGTCATCGGCGTCAACCTGGTGCTGGCGGTCCGGGCGGTGGGCAGTTTTCCCGGCCTGGAAGTGCCCAATTCCTATGTCGCCTCGCAGGTCTTCGATGCCGACCGCGCGGCGCAGGACGCCCTGGGCTGGACCGTCACCCCCGGCTATGACGGGCGCGAACTGACCCTGGCGGTCCGCGACCGGGACGGGCTGCCGGCGCGGGTGCGAACGCTGTCGGCAACGGTCGGCCGCCCGACCCACACGCGCGCCGATATCGTGCCGGAATTCGTCTATACCGGCGGGCTGTTCCGCGCGCCGGTCACGCTGGAACCGGGGGCCTGGAACATCCACGTGCTCGCCACCGCCGCGGACGGAACCCAGTTCCGGCAGCGGCTGGACCATTTCGCGCGCGCAGCGGTGAAATAGATGAACCAGATCAGCGCCGCGAGGATCAGTGCCTGTCCGGCCTGCGACGCCGCGCCGCTGGCGCAGCGCCTTGCCGACCGCGCGCAGCCCGACGCGTCGGATGCCGCGCTGATCCTGTCCCTGCCCACGGCCCATTGCGCGGCCTGTATCGCGGATGTCGAACGCACCCTGTCCGCCCTGCCGGGCGTGCGCCACGCGCGGGTGAACCTGACCCTGCGCCGCGTGACCGTCGATGCGCCGGGCCTGACGGCGGACGATCTGATCCCCGTGCTGGACGGTATCGGATACGAGGCGCACGAGCTTGACCCCGAGGCGCTGGCGACCAGCACCGCCGACCGGCAGGGCCGCGATCTGCTGATGCGGATCGGCGTCGCCGGGTTCGCGATGATGAACATCATGATCCTGTCGGTGGCGGTCTGGTCGGGGGCCGAGGATGCCACCCGCGACCTGTTCCACTGGATCAGCGCGGCCATCGCCGTGCCGACCATCGTCTTCGCGGGCCAGCCGTTCTTTTCCAGCGCCATCGCCGCGCTGCGCGCAGGCAGGCTGGGGATGGATGTGCCGATTTCGCTGGCGCTGGTTCTGGCCACCGGCATCTCTCTTTATGAAACCGTGGAATCCGGGCACCACGCCTATTTCGATGCGGCGGTGATGCTGTCCTTCTTCCTGCTGGTGGGGCGCTATCTGGATCATCGCACCCGGTCGATCGCACGGTCGGCCGCGGCCGAACTGACCGCGCTGGAGGTGCCGCGCGCCACGCTGCTGCGCGACGGCGCGGAACAGGTGGTTCCGGTCGCCAGCCTGCGTGCGGGCGACCTGATCCGGGTCCGGCCCGGCGGCCGCGTCCCCGCCGATGGCGAGATCGTCGCCGGGCACAGCGAAATCGACCGCGCCCTTCTGACCGGCGAAACGCTGCCCGTCGCGGCAGGTCCCGGCCTTGGCCTGTCGGCGGGCGAGGTCAATCTGACCGGGCCGCTGGACATGCGGGTGACGGCGGCCGGTCGCGACAGTTCGCTTGCGCGCCTGACCGCGCTGGTCGAGGCGGCCGAATCGGCGCGCGGACGCTATACCTCACTGGCCGAACGCGCCTCGCGCGCCTATGCGCCGGTGGTGCATGTCATGGCCGCGCTCAGCTTTGCGGGCTGGTTCTGGGCGACGCGGGATCTGCGGCTGGCGGTCAATATCGCGGCGGCGGTGCTGATCATCACCTGCCCCTGCGCCCTGGGGCTGGCGGTGCCGGCGGTCGTGACCGCGGCCTCGGGCCGGCTGTTCCGGCGCGGCCTGCTGATCAAGGACGGCACCGCGCTGGAACGTCTGGCCCAGATCGATACGGTGGTGTTCGACAAGACCGGCACGCTGACGATGGGCCAGCCACGCCTGCTGTCGCCCGAGGCGTTGCCGCCCCGGCTGCGCCCGGTCGCGCTGGCGCTGGCGCAGGGTTCGGCGCATCCGCTGTCGCAGGCGCTGGCCGGTGCGCTGTCGGACGAGGTTCCCGCCACGCTGACCGACCACCGCGAAGATCCGGGTCACGGCGTGTCGGCCCTGTGGCAGGGCAGGCCGGTGCGGCTTGGGCGGGCGGACTGGATCGGGGTCAGCGATGACGAACGCGCCCGTCCGGGCAGCGCCACATGGCTGGCGGTGGCGGGCGAGGCGCCGGTGCGGCTGAATTTCACCGACAGGCTGCGGCCCGGCGCCGAAGACTGCGTCGCGCAGCTGCGCCGCCTTGGGCATCGCGTGATCCTGCTGTCGGGCGACCGGCAGGCGGCGGTGGCGGATCTGGCCGCGCATCTGGGCATTGCCGAATTTCGCGCCGAAACCGATCCGGTGGGCAAGGCCGATTTCATCGGCTCGCTTGCCGATGACGGCGCGCAGGTGCTGATGGTCGGCGACGGGCTGAACGACACGGCGGCGCTGGCGCGCGCCCATGCCTCGATCTCGCCCGCATCCGCGCTGGATGCGGCGCGGGTGGCCAGCGACATGGTGCTGACCGGCCAGAACCTTCTGCCGGTGGCCGATGCGGTGGTGACGGCACGGCGCGCGACGGCCCGCATCCGCGAGAATTTCGGCATCTCGTTCCTTTACAACATCGTCGCGGTGCCGGTGGCCATCGCCGGGTTCGCCACCCCGCTGATCGCGGCGCTGGCAATGTCGTCCAGCTCGATCACCGTGACGCTGAACGCGCTGCGGCTGCGGCGCTGAAAGGAGGATGGCTTGGAAATCCTGACGATCCTGATTCCGGTCTCTCTGGGTCTGGGGGCGCTTGGGCTTGGTGCGTTCGTGTGGGCGCTGCGGTCGCGGCAATACGAGGATCCCAGGGGCGATGCCGAACGCATCCTCAGCGATCAGTGGGACGACCGTCCCCGGCCGGACTGATCGTCACGGGATGGCCGGACGCGTTGCGCCGTTGGCTGGGAACAACGTCCAGTGCTGAAACGAAGAAGGGCGAGGGGTTTCCCCTCGCCCTTTGCAGTTTGTCCGCCCGTGCGGTGTGGGCCGTGTCCGATGTCAGGGACCGACGACGCGGCATTCCTGCGCGCGTGCCTTCAGCCGTTCGCAGGCAAGCAGCGCGTCAGACTTGCTGAGATTGACGAAATTCGCCTCGAACCCGCGCACCGTGTCGGCGACGCGCCGATTCGCGCTGTCCAGCAGGCTGCCATCCTGAAGGGCGGTCGTCAGCAGCAGCTTTTCCGCCTCGACCTGAGAGCGATAGCGGCCCAGATTGACGCCCCAGTAGCGACCGCTGTCGGCCGGGCGGGACACGATTTCCAGCGCCTCGGGCTCCGAGATGTCGCCTTCGCCCATCGCGGCCAGGATCACCGTGTCGGTGCGGCGCTTGGGCGCCGGCGATGCCAGCAGCGAGAGGGCGTTGCCGTCGGCGGCGGTCGCCTCGGCCACGGCTTTCGCCACGGCATCGGCCTGATCGTCGCCGGCCTGCGCGACGATGGCCGCCGTGCTGGCGCCGCCTGCGCGCGACCGTGGCGCCGGGGCAGGCCGCGCCGATGCCGCCAGAACCGGGGCCGCAAGGCTGGCCGTCTGCGGCGTCCGGGCGACCGAGGATGCGACCGCGGTGGCCACCGCATCCTCGACCGCGGTGCCACGGGCGGCGGGACGCAGGCGCGGGCGGCTGCTGGAGGCCAAGGTCAGCCGGCTGCGGGTGATCTCGGCCTTCTGCGCCGTGCGCATCGCCTCGGCCAGCGGATCGCGCATGGCGGCGGTCGAGCCCGCGGGACGGCTGGAACGCGCGGGCGGCGCGGACGCCTTCAGGACCAGTTGCTGGGGTTGCGGCTGCGTGGCGGCCGGTTTCGGGGCGACCTGCGCGCGGCGCACGACCTTCTGCGCCAGCAATTGCGGCGGCGCCGGCCGAACCTCGCGGACGCGGTTGGGAACGCGCGTAAAGCCCGAATCAAGCAGCTTGGCCATCACCTGATTGCGCTGCGCGGTCGAGGTGCCGCCGAAGACCGTGGCGATCAGGCGCTTGTTGCCGCGCTGTGCCGAAGCCGTCAGGTTGAACCCGGCTGCGCGGGTATAGCCGGTCTTGATGCCGTCCGCGCCGGAATAGGCGTCCAGAAACCTTTTGTTGGTCGATGAGACCTTGGCGATTCCCGCATCGGCCGAGCGGCGTGAGAACAGGTTGTAATACTGGGGAAAATCGTAGAACAGATGCCGGCCCAGAATGGTCATGTCATATGCCGAGGAATAATGACCTTCCTGCGTCAGGCCGTTGGCGTTGCGGAACTGCGTGTTCCGCATCCCCAGGGCGCGCGCCATCTGCGTCATCTGTTGGGCGAACGCGGCCTCGGACCCGGCCAGCCCCTCGCCGATGGCGGTGGCGGCGTCGTTGGCCGACTTGATCGCGGCCGCGCGGATCAGATAGCGCAGCTCGATCTTCTGCCCGGCCCGCAGCCCCAGCTTCGACGGCGGTTCGGCCGCCGCGTTCGAGGATACGGGGAACAGCGAATCCAGCCGAACCTGCCCACGCTCGATGGCGGTAAAGGCAAGATAAAGCGTCATCATCTTCGTCAGCGACGCGGGATGAAGCCTGGTGTCGGCGTTCTGCGTATAGATCGGTTTGCCCGAACGGGCGTCGATCACGTAGGCGGCGAAGGGTGCCGCCAAGACGTTTGCCGGTGCCAGCGCAGCCAGCAGCATAAAGGCCCAAAGACGGGCTGTCAGGGAAAATCGGGTCACTGTCGCGGTCTCTCTGCCTCATGCGGGCATGTCATTTGTTGCATGCCCGTCCTTAATGACTGGATGATAGCACGAGGATAATATCCTTGAAACCGGGCATTTGACTTATTTTGCCTGTCTTGCAGCCGCGCAGCGCCCGGCCCTGCGGGGCTTTCATCCACGCCACGATTGACTATATACCGGGTTCAGGAGGCCGCAGACGAACGCGGCCCGCCACTTCTTGGAAGGCCGTGCCGGCCGAATCAGGACGCGATGACGCACTGGATGACCGACAGCGACAAACCCGACGACCAGTCCGAACTGGCGGTGAAGCCGCGGACCAAACCGCAGCGGCCGCCGATGTACAAGGTCTTGATGCTGAACGACGATTTCACGCCGATGGAATTCGTTGTGCATGTGCTTGAACGGCTGTTCAACATGACCCACGCGCAGGCGATCGAGATCATGCTGACCGTGCATCGCAAGGGCGTGGCGGTGGTCGGCGTCTTCTCGCACGAGGTGGCCGAGACCAAGGTCGCGCAGGTCATGGAACTGGCCCGACGCCAGCAGCACCCGCTGCAATGCACCATGGAAAAAGAGTAGATCGTGTCGGCCCGGCTTGAACTGGCCTTTCCGGACGGCCCGCCGGAGGGTTCGGTGCTGGCCATCGGCGCGCGGGCGGGCGACGACCTGTCGCCGCTGACCCCCGCCGCAACAACGATCCAGCAGGGCCATGCCACCGATCACGCGGCGCTGTCCGCGCGCGGATGGACCGTCGCGCCGCAGGTCGAGCGGGACGGTTTCGACGCGGCGGTGGTGATGCTGCCGCGCGCGAAATCGCTGGCCCGTGCCCGGATCGCCCACGCCGCCGCGCGGCTGGCGCCGGACGCGCCGCTTTGGATCGACGGTCAGAAACACGACGGCGTCGATTCGATCCTGAAAGAGATGCGGCGTCTGGCCCCGGTGGACGAGGTTCACAGCAAGGCGCATGGCAAGATCTTTCGCGTCAGGGTGCCTGCGGGCGAATGGCTGCCGGATGACTGGGCCGCGCGTCCGGCGCAGGTGGCTCCGGGCTTCGTGACCCGGCCGGGGGTGTTTTCCGCCGACGGGATCGATCCGGGTTCGGCGCTGCTGGTCCGGCATCTGCCCGACCGGCTGCCGACGCGGCTGGTCGATCTGGGCGCGGGCTGGGGCTGGCTGGCGGCGCAGGCCCTGCGGCGTCCGGGCGTCGAGGTGATCCATTTGGTCGAGGCCGAACATGCCGCGCTGGAATCGGCGCGCGACAATATCGACGATGCCCGTGCCCGGTTCCACTGGGCCGACGGGCGCGATTTCACCCTGCCCGAGCCGGTGAACGGCGTCATCATGAACCCGCCCTTCCACGACGGACGCCGGGCCGATCCGGGTCTTGGGGCGGCTTTCATCGCCTCGGCCGCGCGATTGCTGACCGGGGCGGGGCATCTGTGGATGGTCGCGAATCGCCATCTGCCCTATGAGACCGAACTGTCCCGGCATTTCGCGACGGTCGCGGAAATCGGCGGCGATAACCGCTTCAAGATCATTCAGGCCAGCGGCGCAGGGCGCGCGGCCGGCCGCAAGGGAGCCCGGAAATGAGCCTGTCGATCCAGGGCAAGACCGCCATCGTGACCGGCGCCGCGCGCGGCATCGGGTTCGCCATCGCCCACCATCTGGCGGAGCGCGGCGCCAATGTCGTCTTCACGGACGGGGACGAGGCCGCGCTGGACAATGTCATGTCGGATTACGGCAGCGACAACGATCATGTCCTGCAATTCGCCGGCGATATCTCCGAAAAGCTGATGATGGCCAATTTGCTGTCGGCCACGCTGGATGCGTTCGACCGGGTCGATATTCTGGTCAACGCACATCGTTTCGTGAAGGGGTCCGATCCGCTGGACACCGATCCGGGCGTGCTGGAACAGATGCTGCGCCAGAACATGATCGCGGGTCTGCGCCTCAGCCAGATGGTCGCCAAGCGGATGATCCGGCAGGCCGAGGACCAGACCGATCTGGTGCAGGCCGGCGCCATCGTGAACGTCTCGACGCTGGCGGCGGCGCGGCCGGTGCCGGCGATGCTGGGCTATTCCATCGCCTGCGCGGCGCAGGAACAGGCGACGCGGGGGCTGGCGCTGGCGCTGGCACCGCATCTGATCCGCGTGAACGGTGTCCGCTTCAGCAGCGTCATGTCTTACGAGCTGAAATGCGCGCTGAAGGAAGATCCGCAGATGCGCGAGCAGATCGTGGCCGGCACGCCGTTGGGGCGCATCGCCTCGGCCGACGAGATCGCCGAGACGGTGCATTATCTGGCCAGCGAAGGCGCGCGCTTTGTCACCGGCCAGATCGTGACCGTCGATGGCGGCCGCAGCCTGGCCGATCCGGTGACGGCCCGCGATCTTTGAACGCTCAGGCCGCGGGTTCGGGAAACGCCTTGCGGCACTCCGCGACATAGGCCGCCGCGCGATCCGCCAGCGCCGCCCGGCGCGCGGCGAGATTGTCGCGCTTGCGCTGTTCGGCGGCCGGGTCGATGGGAACGCGATAGCGTTCGGTGTCGATGTAATCGCGCCAGCACGGCCGGTATCCGACGCCGACAACCTTGCCGTCCCTGTCGCGCCTCACGTCGCGGCACTGGGTCAGCCGGTCCCGCACGACCTGCCGTTCCTCCCACGCATAGCCGCGGGCCAGATTCCCCTCGACCTCGGCCAGCAGGCGGCTGACGGTCCGGAATTCGGACGTGTTCTGGCTGATGCAGCGTTCCTGCGGCGTCCCGCAGGCGGCAAGAACCAGGGGCAGGGCAAGCAGGGCAAGGGTGGTGTTGCGGGGCATGGGCTGACTCATTACAGCGGGATCAGGGAATGCTAACGGCCGGGCCGGGTGCTTGGCAATTCACGATTGAGGGTCAGATGGACGATCAACGCCAGCGCGCTGCGCTGTGGTTCCGCGAATTGCGCGACCGCATCGTTTCGGCCTTCGAGGGGCTTGAGGATCGCGGTCCCGGCGACGGGCCGGTCGGCCGGTTTGTCGTGACGCCGACGCAGCGCGGCGAGGATGGCGGCGGCGGGCTGATGTCGGTGATGCGCGGCGGGCGGGTCTTTGAAAAGGTCGGCGTGAACTGGTCCGAGGTTCACGGAACGCTGGCGCCCAAGGCGCAGGCGGCGATGGCCGCGCGCGGCGTGCCGGGCATGGACAGCGATCCGCGTTTCTGGGCATCCGGGATCAGCCTTGTGGCGCATATGCAGAACCCGCACGCGCCGGCGGTGCACATGAACACGCGCATGTTCTGGACGCCGGGGACGTGGTGGTTCGGCGGCGGGGCGGACCTGAATCCCTGCATCGAGTATCCCGCCGACATCGACCATTTCCACGCAACACTGCGCGACGCCTGCGCACGTCATGACGCGGATTATTACGACCGCTTCAAGGCATGGGCGGACGAATATTTCTTTGTCCCGCATCGCGGCCGCGCAAGGGGCGTGGGCGGCATCTTCTATGACGATCTGAACAGCGGCGACTGGAACGCGGATTTCGCCTTTACCCGCGAAGTCGGGCAGGCGTTCCTGCCCGCCTTCCTGCCGCTGGCCGAGGCGCGCATGGCGCAGGGCTGGACCGAGGAGGACCGCGATGTTCAGCTGGTGCATCGCGGGCTGTATGCGGAATACAACCTTGTCTATGACCGCGGCACGAAATTCGGGCTGGAAACCGGACATAACGCCGATGCGGTGCTGATGAGCCTGCCGCCGGTGGCGAAATGGCCCTGACCGGGAACGGGCGTTTGCGTTCGATGATGTAACGGGTGGGACGGTTTCAGACCGCCGACACCTGACCGCACGGCCGGGCGCGAAAACCGGCCGTCAGATTGCGCCTCTGACAGCCGGGTCTTTCGGTCACGCCGGTGCCGGATCGCCGCCCGGTGCGGGCTTGCCGGCCTTGGGGATCGCCGAGACGGCGGGTACGCCGCTGCCGGGCGTGTCGTCGTCGCCGCCCAGGGGCTCGCCCCGGATGATCTTGCCGATCTCTTCGCCGGTCAGCGTCTCGTATTCCAGCAGACCCTGTGCCAGCCGCTCGAATTCCTCGTTCTTCTCCAGCAGGATGCGCCTGGCCTCGTTATAGGCTTCCTCGATCAGGTCGCGGACCTCCTGTTCGATCAGCTCCTTGGTCGCGGCCGAGACCGAGAAGCCGCCGGTATTGCCCGAATACCCTTCATGCGCCTCGGCATAGTCGATATTGCCGACCTTGTCGGACATGCCCCACCGCATCACCATCGCGCGCGCCAGCTGGCTGGCCTGCTGGATGTCGCCGGCGGGACCGTTGCTTACCCCTTCCTCGCCGTATTTGATGATCTCGGCGGCCTTGCCGGCCATGGTCATGGCCAGCTTCTGCTTGACCTCGTCCTTGTGGAAGTTGAGGCGGTCCATCTCGGGCAGGCTGACCACCATCCCCAACGCGGCACCGCGCGGGATGATCGTCGCCTTGTAGACCGGGTCGCATTTCGGCAGCGACAGGCCCACGATGGCGTGACCGGCTTCGTGATAGGCGGTCTTTTCCTTCTGCTCGGGCGTCAGCACCATGCTGCGCCGTTCGACGCCCAGCATGACCTTGTCCTTGGCGTTCTCGAAATCCTCCATGCTGACGAATCGGCGGCCGATGCGGGCAGCCATCAGCGCGGCCTCGTTCACCAGGTTCATCAGGTCGGCGCCGGAAAAACCGGGCGTGCCGCGCGCGATGATGCGCAGATCGACATCGGGGCCGACCGGCACCTTGCGGGCATGGACGTTCAGGATCTTTTCGCGGCCCTTGATGTCGGGGTTCGGCACGTGGATTTGACGGTCGAAGCGGCCGGGGCGCAGCAGCGCCGGGTCCAGCACGTCCTTGCGGTTGGTGGCCGCGATGATGATGATGCCTTCGTTCGATTCAAATCCGTCCATCTCGACCAGAAGCTGGTTCAGCGTCTGTTCGCGTTCGTCGTTGCCGCCGCCGATGCCGACGCCGCGCGACCGGCCGACCGCGTCGATCTCGTCGATGAAGACGATGCAGGGCGCGCTTTTCTTGGCCTGTTCGAACATGTCGCGCACACGGCTGGCGCCGACGCCCACGAACATCTCGACAAAGTCGGACCCCGAGATGGTGAAGAACGGCACGCCCGCCTCGCCCGCGATGGCGCGCGCCAGCAGCGTCTTGCCGGTGCCCGGAGGGCCGACCAGCAGCGCGCCTTTCGGGATCTTGCCGCCCAGACGGCTGAATTTCTGCGGGTTGCGCAGGAATTCGACGATTTCTTCCAGTTCTTCCTTGGCCTCGTCGATGCCGGCCACGTCGTCAAAGGTCACGCGACCGTGCTTTTCGGTCAGCAGCTTGGCGCGCGATTTGCCAAAGCCCATCGCGCCGCCTTTGCCGCCGCCTTGCATGCGGTTCATGAAGAAGATCCAGACGCCGATCAGCAGGATGAAAGGCAGCCACACGCCCAGAAGCGACATGAAGCCCGATTGCTGCTGCTTGACGACCTTCACCTCGACATTCTTGTCGATCAGACGGGCGGCGATCTCTTCGCCCTGCGGGCGGACGGTCACGTATTGCTGACCGTCGGTGCCGGTGATCTGCAAATCTTCGCCGTCGATGGTGACGGCC
Source organism: Paracoccus stylophorae (assembly GCF_028553765.1). Classification (NCBI taxonomy): domain Bacteria; kingdom Pseudomonadati; phylum Pseudomonadota; class Alphaproteobacteria; order Rhodobacterales; family Paracoccaceae; genus Paracoccus; species Paracoccus stylophorae. Next base: position 903,220 of record NZ_CP067134.1, read on the forward strand.
GAGACCTGGTCGTTGTCCACCCGTTCGATGAAATCGGAATAGCTGATCTGCCGGCTGTTCATCGTCGCCGTTCCGTCGCTGAACAGATTGAACAGCGCCAGAATCATCAGGAACAGAACGACCCAGAAGGCCAGGTTGCGTGCGTTGCCCAAAACGGGTCCTCCGGCGGAAATCAGTTTGGATTGAAAATAGGCATTATCGGCGCAGGTTCAATGCGCCATCACCAGCTTGCGGAAATCCGCCGCGTCGCGCAGCGGCTCGACCCGGTGGCCCGACCCGCCGCGCAGCAGGGGCGCGGCGATCAGCCGCCCCGATTCGCGGATGGCCGGACTTGCCGCCGCATCGTCGCGCGACAGGCCGGCCCCGCGCCAGTTCACCTGCGCCAGCGCCTGCATCCCCAGGGCCGAGACCTGCTGGCCGGGCCGCAACCCGTCTACCCGCCAGCGATTGTCCCATTCGGGGCCGTCGCTGATCTGGGCGCGCATCGCGGCGGCGGGTTCACGGCCGATATGCAGCCGGTCGCCAATGGGTTCGATCAGCGCGCCGTCCAGCGTGACGCGGCTGCCCGCGCCGATCGCCTCAAGCGCGTGCAGCACCGTCGCCCGGCGGGGCGGATAGTCCGCGCCGGTGATCCAGCGACAGGACGCGACCAGCAGGCGGCGCCGGATCTCGGCCGGGGCATCGCGGAAATCGCGCCGGGGCAGGGTGATCGTGCCGTGCCGGATGACCGCGCGTTCGGCCGTGTCGGCAGCATAATGCGACAGGGCGCGCCGCGCCTCGCCGATATGTCTGGCCGAGCGGGCCAGCGCCGCCGTCTCAAGCCCCATCGCGGCGATGGCCTTGCGGATGCGGATTCGGTCAAAATCCACGTTTTCGTTGCCCGGATCGTCGATCCACGCGATGTCGCGCCCGCGCAGCCAGTCGCGCAGATCTTCGCGCCGCGCGCCCAGCATCGGCCGCAGCCAGCGCACGCCGAACGCATCGCGACATTCGGCCATCGCCGCCAGCCCGTCGATCCCCGAGCCGCGCGCCAGCCGCATCATCAGCGTCTCGGCCTGATCGTCGGCGGTGTGGCCCAAGGCGATGGCCGGCAGCCGGTTCGCCTGCGCCCATTCGGACAGCAGCCGAAACCGCGCCTCGCGCGCGGCGGCCATCAGGTTGCCGCTGCCGGTGTCGCGGTGCCAGTTCAGCGTGGTGTGGGGCAGATCAAGCGTTCGGGCGGCGCGGCCCACCTGTCGCGCCTCCTCCGCGCTTTCGGCGCGCAGATTGTGGTCCACCGTCGCCACCATCACCCGTCGTCCGTGCGACCAGTCGGCCACGATGTGCATCAGGGCCATCGAATCGCCGCCGCCCGACACCGCGATCCCCAGGGCCGGCAGATCGCCTGCCAGCCGGTCCAGCGCGGCCCGAACCGGACCTGCGACATGCGCGACCGGGTCGGTCACGACAGCAGGCTCATTGATATTCGGCCATGTCGGCTGCCGCCTCGGGGTCCAGATCGCCGAAATCGACCGGGCCGCCGTTCAGTGCCGGGTCGGGGTCCGCAAGGCCCAGATCGGCCCTGCCGCAATCCAGCACCGTCATCCGCCGTTCGGCCTCGGCAGCGGCGTCGTGGCCGGGAAAGCGGGCCGGGATCTCGGCCAGATACAGGCAGGCGGCGGTCGGATCGCCGTCGGCCGCGATCACGCGGGCGATGCCCAACAGGCTTGCCGGCGCGTGCGGTCCGTCCGGCGCGGCGGCAAAGCCTTCAAGCCATGCGGCCGCCGCCGCGCGCGGATCGCCGGCGCTGTCCAGCGCCGCACCGCGCAGATACAGCGCCTCGGCGGTCAGCGGTCCGCCGGCATGTCTTTCGGCGACCTGCCCGAACAGAGTTGCCGCGCGCTGAAACTCGCCCGCGTTCAGCGCCGCGTTGGCCAGATCGAAATCGGCCTGTTCGGCGGCGGTGGTGGCCGCGCCGTGGTCATCGGTGGCCACATTGGGCGCAGGCTGCGCCGGCGCCACCTGCGGCGATGCGGCCCCACCCGTGGCCAGCCCGCCCAACTCGGGCGTCGTCAGCGCGCCCAGATCGCAGGTCTCGTCCATCTCGCACAGGCGAAACTCGATATCGCCGATCCGGCGGGTGCCATCCTCGACGATGCGGTTGATGCGGTTCTGCAACTGTTCGATCTGGCCGGTCAGCCGCGCCAGCTGGCTTTCCATGCCGTTCATGCGGTCGATGGCGGTGTCGCCGCCCGCCGCCTCGAACCCGGCGGCGCCAGAGGCGATCAACTCGCCCCGCAGCGATTGCAGGTCGGTCCGCAGGGTCGACAACTGCGCGCGCAGATCGGCCAGTGTCGGCTCTTGCGCCGCGACCGGCAGCGCCAGTGCGGCAGACATCAGCAAGGCGGCGACTGTCCGGATCACGACCCCGCCCCGGTTTCGCTGACCACCGTGACGACGCGGCGGTTCTTGGCATAGCACGCCTCGTCCGAACAGGTCTCGACCGGGCGTTCCTTGCCAAAGCTCAGCGTGCGGACGCGATCGGCGGACACGCCCTGCGCGATCAGATATTCCTGCACCGCCCCCGCGCGCCGGGCGCCCAGGGCAAGGTTGTATTCGCGGGTCCCCGTCTCCTCTGCATGGCCTTGCAGCACGGCCGAGAAATTGCCGTGCCGGTTCAGCCATTCCGCCTGACGGCCAAGCGTCGCGCGGGCCTCGGGCGTCAGCGAGGTCTGGCCGGCCGGGAACAGCACCGTGTCGCCGACCTGCGTGCTGAAATACTGCGCCGAGGCTTCGGCCCCCAGTGTGCCGCCCGCCAGATCGCCCTGATACAGGGCGCCGGCGCCGGAACTGGCATAGGGATCGACGACCTGCGGGGCCTGCGGCGCGGGCTGGGCGCAGGCCCCCAGGGCAAGCAGGCAGACAGCAGAGACGGGCTTCATCCAGGCTTTCATCGGGGGCATCCTTCGGGCGCTTTTCGTCAATCGGCTTTCTTACGGCATCAGCGGACCCCAAGACGGGTCCGAAGCGGCAAAGTCAAGGTCAAGCGGCCGCATGTTGCGGCCGGTGATGTCCACGGAATGCAGGCGGGGCTGACCGTTTCCGCCCGGCGCCACGCGGGTGAACATCACGACGCGGCCATTGGGCGCCCAGGTCGGACCCTCGTCAAGGAAAGATTCCGTCAGGTCCTTTTCGTCCGAACCGTCGGTGCGCATGACCCCGATATGGAACTTGTCCCCGACCTGATGGGTATAGGCGATCATGTCCCCCTTGGGCGACCAGGCCGGCGATCCATAGCGACCCTGCCCGAAACTGATCCGCGTCGGCTCGCCGCCGTCAAGCCCCACGATATACAGCTGCGGCGTGCCCGACCGGTCGGATTCGAACACGATCCGCCGGCCATCGGGGCTGAAGCTGGGCGAGGTTTCGATCGAGGGCGAGGCGGTCAGGGCGCGTTGCGCGCCGGTGGCCGCATCCATCAGGTAAATGTCGGTATTGCCGCCCTTCTCAAGCGAATAGACGATCCAGCGCCCGTCCGGGGAATAGCGCGGCGCGAAGGCCATGCTGTCGCCCCCCTGCGTCAGCGGCCGAGAGGTCACGCTGGCCACATCCATCACCCTGATCTGCGGAAAGCCGCTGTCATAGCTGACATACAGCAGCGATTTGCCGTCGGGCGAGAATTGCGGCGCCAGCACCAGTGACGAGCTGTCGGTCATCCACAACGGATTGGCGCCATCGTAATCCATCACCCCGATCCGCTTGATCCGGGCGTTCTTGGGGCCGGTTTCCTGCACGAAGGCCACGCGGCTGTCGAAATACGGCCCCTCGCCGGTCAGCCGGGAATAGATCTGGTCGGCGATCTTGTGGGCGGCCCGGCGCCAGTCGCCGGCGCGCGCGTCGAACTGCATCCCGTCGCCCTGCGGCTGACCCGCAAAGACGTCGAACATGCGGAACTTGACGCTGATATTCTCGCCCTCCTGCATCACCTCGGCGGTGACCAGGGCCTGGGCGTTGATGGCGCGCCAGTCCTCATAGGCGATGGCGTCGGTGAAGGCATCGGGCCGGGCGATCTGCGCATCGGCCGGAATCTCGCGGAACAGCCCGGTGCCGGTCAGATCGGCGGCGACGACATCGCGCACCTTACGCGCCACCTCGTCATCGCCGAAGAATGGCGGGATCGCGATCGGCATCGGCTCGACCACGCCATCGGTGATCTCGATGCGCAGCGGCCCGTCCTGCGCCAGCGCGGGCGGGGCGGCAAAGGGGGCGGCGGTCAGCCCAAGCGTCAGGGCAATCGTCAGGGTGCGGAACATGTCAACCTCTCTAACCTTATCTGCGGCGGCGCGAAAGACGGGGATCAAGCCTGTGCGCCATCAGTCGAACCCGATGCCGTCGGGGCGGAAATCCACGATCACCTCGCGCCAGCGTCCGTATTTTCCGGGCGGCAGGTCGTAACCCGCGCGCCCGCAGATGATGATCGCGCGGCGCGCGACATCGAATGCATTGCGCGCGGCGGCTTGCGATCCGCCGCGCTGATCGACCAGGCGCAGGCTGGCCGGATCGGGCCGGCCATCCGGCATCATGCGGAACTCGACCGAAATATCCATCCGCGCCGCCTCCAGCGACAGCGAGCCCAGGTTCCAGCATTGCTGGATCGCGGATTTGAACCCCTCGCGTTCGGAAAGCGAAAGGGGCTGGCCAAGCGGCGCAGCCCCCATCGTGTCGGTCTCGGTCTGCGACCGCTGATCGGGGTCGGGCAGGGGGGTCGGCGTGATCGGCACCGGGTTCAGTTGCAGCGGCGTGGGTTCGGGTGCCGCCTCGGGTGCCGCGCCATCGCCGCCCTGCGAAGGTGCCCCCGACAGCGCCCCCGACAGCGCCGCGGCCAGCGGGTCCTGCGCCGCCGACGCGCCGTCGCCGCCTTCGATCTGCTGGCGGTTGCCGCCGGCCGTGTCGCCGGTCGAGGCCGTGTCCTGCCCCTGCGCGCCGGCATCTCCGTCCTGCGCCTCGCGCAGCGCGTCCTGCAAGGCCTGCTGATCGGCGGCGTCACGCTCGGCCGCCTCACGTTCTGCCGCTTCGCGTTCGGCTTCTGCCCGGCGTTCTTCTTCCTCGCGGGCGGCGCGTTCGGCCTGCTGGCGCTGTTCTTCCTCTTGCGCGGCCCGCTCTTCTGCGGCGCGACGCTCTTCCTCGGCCCGTGCTTCTGCCTCCGCCGCGCGGCGCTCTTCCTCGGCCCGCGCTTCCGCTTCGGCCGCGCGGCGTTCTTCCTCAGCCCGCGCTTCCGCTTCGGCGGCACGACGTTCTTCTTCGGCGCGCGCGGCGGCCTCGGCTTCCCGGCGCTGCTCCTCTTGCCGCGCCGCCTCCCGCGCCTGACGTTCTGCCTCTGCCTCTGCCTCTGCCTCTGCCTCTGCCTCGGCGCGGCGGGCGGCTTCGGCTTCGCGGTCGGCCCGTGCTGCCTCTGCGGCCTCTTGCCGGGCGCGCTCGGCTTGGGCCTGACGCTCGGCCTCGCGCTCGGCGGCCCGACGCGCGGCCTCGGCCGCCTGCCGTTCAGCCTCTTGCCGCGCGGCGTCCTCGACTGCCTGCCGCTGTTGCTCTGCCTCCTGCTCGGCGGCTTCGGCGGCGGCGCGGGCGGCGGCTGCGGCTGCCTGACGTGCGGCCTCCTCTTGTGCGGCGATGCGCGCCTCATACGCCTCGACCAGACCGTCGGGGCGGTCCAGCGGGCGCGGCGAGACGTCCAGCGCCAGCGCCGAACGTGGCGCAACCGGTTCGGCGGCGTCGTCCTGCACCGGCGCGGCGGGGCGCGAGGGCGGCAGGACGGCAGAGGGGGCGACCGTGGCGGCGGGCGTCTGCGGCGCGGCTTCGGGGGCCTGCGGTGCGGGCGCCGAATCGGGCAGGTCGCTTGCCACATCGACCGGTTGGCCGGCCTCGAAATCGCTCAGATCGGGGCGGGCCTCGGGCGCGGTGTCGGGCTGGGCCAGCGGCTGCGCCGCGTCCTCGGCATCGGGTGCGCTTGTGTCGGCGGGGGCCGCGCCCGCGCTGTCTTCGGTGGCGGGGGCGGGCATGGCCGGCACGGCGGTCGCCTCGTCCGCGACCGGTCCGGCCCCGCGCGAGGCGGCGGCATAGGCCTCGAACTCGGCCCCGCTCATCGTGGCGACTTCCGTCGTGCGCACGGGCATCGAGGGTTGCGGACGAAGCAGCACGCCGCCCAGAAGCGCCCACAGGATCAGCGCGACATGCGCGATCCCCGAGATCCAGTAACCGGTGCGCCCCTCGCGTTCCTCCATGGATCAGCCATCCATGCGGGGGCCGCCGGTGTCGGTGACCAGCACGATATCGGTGTATCCGGCGGCGTTCAGCGCACCCATGACCTGCACGACCCGCGCATAGGGGATGGTGCCGTCGGCGCGCAGGAAGATCTTGTCGCTTTGGCGTTCCTGCAACACGGCGCGCAGCCGTCCGACCACCTCGCCGTCGTCCACGGGTTCGTTCATCAGCGTGATCGCGCCTTCGGCCGGGATCGACAGCACCAGCGGTTCTTCGGGTTCGGACGGCACCGCGGTCGCGGCGGTTCTGGGCAGGTTCAGCGGCACACCGGCGGTCATCAGCGGCGCGGCGACCATGAAGATGATCAGCAGCACCAGCATGACATCAACGAAGGGCGTGACGTTGATTTCCGACATCGGCGCGTTGCGCCGCCTGCCGCGCCCCTTGCGCCTGACCCTCTGGACGACATCGGCCATCGGCTCAGCCCTCGCTGTCCAGCTGCCGCGACAGCAGGGTCGAGAATTCGTCGGCAAAGGCTTCCCAGTTACCGACCACGCGTTCCGCATCGCCCGACAGCTTGTTGTAGAAGATCACCGCCGGGATCGCGGCCAGCAGGCCAAGCGCGGTTGCCAGCAGCGCCTCGGCGATGCCCGGGGCGACGACGGCCAGGCTGGTGTTTTGCGACATCGCGATCCCCTCGAACGCGTTCTTGATGCCCCAGACGGTGCCGAAAAGCCCGATGAAGGGCGCGGTCGAGCCGACCGTGGCCAGAAAGGACAGGCCGCGAAACAGCCGCGTTTCCTCGCGCTGGATGGCCACGTTCATGGCGCGGTCGATGCGCGGCACGCCGCCGGGGATCAGCGCGCCGTCGCCGCGATGGCTGCGCCGCCATTCGGTCATGCCGGCGGCGAAGATGCGTTCGGACGCGCCGGTGGGGCGGTCGCCCAGACGGTCGTACAGATCGTCCAGCGGCTCGCCCGACCAGAAGGCGCGGTCGAACCGGGCGGCCTCGCGGCGGGCGGCGGCGAAGGTCAGGAATTTCTGGATGATGATGGCCCAGGACCAGAACGACGCGACGATCAGCAGGATCATCACGATCTTGACCGTCAACGAGGCGCGCACGAACAACGCCACAAGCGAGAAGTCGAGGGCCTGCGCGGCCTGAATGGGTTCCATCGTCACTGCCTCATCGTCCCGAGCGCCGTTTTCCGGGCTTCTAGCCTGTCTCTAGCAGGGGTTTTACCCCCCTTCGCAACACAATGCTGTCAGATAATCGCGCGAATTTCATTCATTCGATGCGCAATCTGTGCGCCGCGATCGCCTCGTAATCGGGGCGCAGGATGCGTGCCAGCCGCGCCAGATCGCCATCCAGTTCCGGCAACGGCCCTTCGGGGCCCGCAAACCCGGTCGAGGCGTTGACGGCGTCATACCAGACCGCGCCCCAGATCCCGTCCTCGGGCCTTGGGCCCTGCGGCCAGGACAGCATGCGCGGGGTCCACGCGATGCCGATGGCCTTGCACAATGCGCGCAGCGCGCGGGCCGGGTCGCGCCGGATATCGGCGCTGTCGATCACGACCGGCGCCGGGCCGCGCGCCGCCATCGCACGATACATCTGCCACTGACGCGCAAAGCCCAGCTCTTCGGGGTCGGGCAGCCCGCGCTTGGCCGCGAACGAGGCCGCGACGCGTTCGGGTTCGCGGATCAGGAAGACATTGGTGACCCGTTCGGTCCAGTCCAGATCCATGCAGGGCAGCATGTGCTGGACCATGTGTTTCTGATACTGGATCGGCCGGTCCACCGGATCGGTGGTCAGCGACGGCACCACCTGGCGCCAGTCGGCGGGCTGGCTTTCGATCACCGCGTCGCGCATCGGGTGGGGCAGGCCGGTCTGCCGCAGGTAATGGGCATAGAACGGCTCGTCCACGCAGGCGCAGTCGCCGCGCGCGGCAAAGCTGCGCATCATCGCGGTGGACAGGTTGCGCGGCCCCGACCACATGGCGATGCGGCGCGTCCCGCTCACGGGCGATCCCGCCGCAGCGCCGAGGCCACGGGCGCGGGCAACCGCACCGGACGTCCGCGACCGTCCAGGCAGGCGACCGTGACGCGAGCGGTGAACAGCGTCTCATCGCCCCGCAGCACCGCCTGATCCATCACCACCCGCGCGGCCGTCAGGGTCTGCAACCGAGTGACGATTTGCAGCAGATCGTCGAAACGGGCCGGACGCAGGTAATCGGCCTCGATCCGGCGGACGGCGAAGACATGGCCGGATTGGGCCTTCAGACGCATCTGATCGACGCCCATGTCCCGCAGCCATTCGGTGCGGCCGCGTTCGATGAATTTCAGATAGTTGGCGTAATAGACGATGCCCGCAAGATCGGTGTCTTCGTAATAGACGCGCAGTTCGATCGCATGGCTCATGGGCCGCATCCTAGGACGGTGGCGGGGCTGCCGCAATCGCCGGCCGGCTGCCGGGCCTCGCGCGCGCGGTCATTCGCGATCACTGCCGCGTCATGCGCGCCGCCAGCCGCAGCGCGTGGCTGGGATCGGTGGCCGCGACCGGCAGGACCGGGTCATAGGCGGCGCGAATCAGCGCCGCCAGATCGGCCGACGGCGTCACCTTGCGCGCGAAGGACAGGGCGCTGCCGGTCACAAGCGTCTCGGCCAGTTGCGCGGGATGCGCGTCGGCCAGGGCGCCGCCCATGCGCACGAAGACCAGACAGGCGCGGATGCCGCCATCCTCGTCGAAACGGAACAGCCGATACTGATCGGCCGAGCTTCCCCGCAGCCGCGCGGGCAGATCGGGCAGCCCCGTCAGCCGGTCCAGATCGGGGATGCCGGCCATCTCGTCCCAGTCGCGCATGAAGAACAGCAGCAGGTTGCTGCCCATCTCGGGGTCGGTGTCGGCGACCGGATGCCCGGCATGGGCAAAGCCCGCACGGATTGCGGCGCGGAAGATGGGCAGCGTCTCATCCGCCAGCCCGAAGATCACCGGCGCGGCCGGCCGGTTCCAGCGCGCGCACAGGAAAGAGCCGTCTGGACGGGTGAACAGGGCGGCGATCTGATCGGCGGTCATGCGGGCCTGCGTCCCTGAACTGAACTGCGACACCGACCGCACGAATACGCCCCGCCGGACCCTCCGGCCTTCGGCACCAAGCCGCGAAAGCGGCGACGACATGCCCCGCCGCCCTGTCGCCCGAGGATGCGGTCTAGTTGACGATGGTGGCCTCGGTTGCCTCGCGGATGTCGTCCTCGGTCACGCCATCGGCGGTCTCGACGATTTTCAGCCCGCCCTCGACCACGTCCAGAACGCCCAGATTGGTGATGATCCGGTTCACCACGCGCTTGCCGGTCAGCGGCAGCGTGCATTCCTTCAGCAGCTTGGATTCGCCGGCCTTGTTGGTGTGGTCCATGACCACGATGACGCGCGGCACGCCCGCCACCAGGTCCATGGCGCCGCCCATGCCCTTGACCAGCTTGCCCGGGATCATCCAGTTCGCCAGATCGCCATTCTCGGCCACCTCCATCGCGCCCAGGATCGCCGCCGCGATCTTGCCGCCCCGGATCATGCCAAAGCTGGTCGCGCTGTCGAAATAGGACGTGCGGTTCAGTTCGGTGATGGTCTGCTTGCCGGCATTGATCAGGTCGGGGTCTTCCTCGCCCTCATAGGGGAACGGCCCCATCCCCAGCATGCCGTTTTCGGATTGCAGGGTGATGTCCTTGTCGCCGACATAGTTGGCCACCAGCGTCGGGATGCCGATGCCCAGATTGACATACCAGCCGTCTTCCAGTTCCTCGGCCGCGCGCGCGGCCATCTGGTTGCGGTCCCAGCCTTTCAGTTCCGTCGCCATGTCAGGCCTCCTCGCGCTTGCGGGTGGTGCGCTGTTCGATACGCTTTTCATGCTCGCCCTGAACGATGCGATGCACATAGATGCCGGGCAGGTGGATGCAGTCCGGGTCCAACTCGCCGCGCGACACGATTTCCTCGACCTCGGCCACGCAGATCTTGCCCGACATGGCCGCGGGCGGGTTGAAGTTGCGGGCGGTCTTGCGGAACACCAGATTGCCGGTGTCGTCGGCCTTCCACGCCTTGACGATGGCCAGATCGGCGACGATGCCGCGTTCAAGGATGTATTCCTCGCCGTCGAAGACCTTGACCTCCTTGCCTTCGGCGATCTGCGTGCCGACGCCCGTCTTGGTATAGAAGCCCGGGATGCCGGAACCGCCGGCGCGCATCCGTTCGGCCAGCGTCCCCTGCGGGTTGAATTCCAGTTCAAGCTCGCCCGACAGATACTGGCGCATGAATTCGGCGTTCTCGCCGACATACGAGCTGATCATCTTGCTGATCTGGCGCGTGTCCAGCAGCTTGCCCAGCCCGAACCCGTCGACGCCGCAATTGTTGCTGGCGATGGTCAGATCCTTGACGCCGCTGTCCACGATCGCGTCGATCAGCAATTCGGGGATGCCGCAAAGACCAAACCCCCCGGCCGAGATGAACATTCCGTCATGCAACAGCCCGTCAAGGGCCTCGGTCGCATTGGCATAGACCTTTTTCATCGGTCCTCCCCTCATCGATGCTGGTTTGGCAGAAGTCTTGGCCCGCAGGGCCGACAGTGTCAATCGCAGGCCCGAGTGTTAGCGCCAAGAGTCGCCGCCGGCCCTGCGACGGCGCGCCTTGCCGGGCGACGCGGCGGCCTTCATTCAACCTTCTTCTTCGCCGCGGGTTTTTTCGCGGCGGTCTTTGCGGCCGTGGTTTTCCTGGCCGTCGTCTTCTTCGCGGCCGGCTTCTTCGCGGCCGTCTTCGACGCCGTCTTTCCCGTTGCGGTCTTGCTGGCAGCGGGTTTCCTTGCGGCCTTCTTCGGCGATTTCGCCGCCTTGGCCGCGATCAGTTCCAGCGCCTGTTCGCGGGTGATCTCATCGGCAGAGACGTCGCGCGGCAGGGTCGCGTTGATCTTGTCCCATTTCACATATGGGCCATAGCGGCCGTTCATCACCTGGATCGCGCCGCCATCGGGATGATCGCCCAGTTCTTTCAACGGCGCGGCCGTCGCGCCGCGTCCGCGTGTCTGCTTGGCCGCCAGAACCTCGACCGCGCGGTTCATGCCGATGGTGAAGACCTCGTCCACGTCGGACAGGTTGGCGTATTTGCGGTCATGTTTGACATAGGGGCCGTAACGCCCGATCCCCGCCTCGATCATCACGCCGTCTTCGGGGTGCGGGCCGACCGGGCGCGGCAGGGACAAAAGCTGCAACGCCTTGTCCAGATCCATCGCTGCCGGGTCCCAGCCCTTGGGGACCGAGGCGCGGGGCGGCTTCGGGACGTCTTCGGTTGCCTCGCCGCGCTGGACATAGGGGCCGAAGCGGCCGGATTTCAGGCTGATCTGATCGCCCGCGTCGTGGCCCAGCACCCGGTCGCCCACCGGCTCCTCTCCGTCGGGGGCCGACAGCGGGCGGGTATAGCGACATTCGGGATAGTTGGAACAGCCGATGAACGCGCCGCCGGATCGCGCGGTCTTCAGGTTCAGCCGGCCCTTGCCGCACAGCGGACATTCGCGCGGGTCGCCGCCATCGGCACGCGGCGGATACAGATGCGGGGCCAGCGCCTCGTCGATGGCGTCCAGCACCTCCGAGATGCGCAGTTCCGACGTGCCTTCCAGCGCCTTTGAAAAATCCTTCCAGAACCGGCCCAGCACATCGCGCCAGATCAGATCGCCGGCGCTGATCTCGTCCAGTTCGTTTTCCAGATCGGCGGTGAAGTCATAGCTGACATAGCGCGGAAAATACTTGACCAGGAACGTCGTCACCAGCCGTCCCTTGTCCTCGGGGATCAAACGGTTGCGGTCCTTGCGGACATATTCGCGGTCCTGGATCGTGGTGACGATGCTGGCATAGGTCGAGGGGCGGCCGATCCCCAGCTCCTCCATCCGCTTGACCAGCGTCGCCTCGGTATAGCGGGGCGGGGGCTGGGTGAAATGCTGCCGGGCCGCGGCGCTGGCGGCGTCGTTCATCAGTAATCCGGGGGCGGCGCGCTGGCCGGTGGGCGCTGCGGGGGCCTCGCCGTCCTTGTCGCGCGCCTTGCCGAACTCGGCCTCGAAGGCATGGGCGACCGGCGTTGCGGCCTCGCCCTCGCGGATGGCGGGCAGGCGGGCGCCGTCCTCACCCTCGTCATCGTCGCGGCCCTGGTCATAGACGCGCAGGAAGCCGTCGAACAGCATCACCTGGCCGGTTGCGCGCAGGCCCACCTGCCGATCAGGGCTTTCGATCTCGACCGTGGTCCGTTCCATCCGCGCCGCCTCCATCTGGCTGGCGATGGTGCGTTTCCAGATCAGGTCATACAGCTTGCGCTGATCCTCGGCGCCCAGCTTCAGCCGGTCGGGCGACTGCATCATGTCGGTCGGGCGGATGCATTCATGCGCCTCTTGCGCGTTCTTTGCCTTGTTCTTGTAGATGCGCGGGGATTTCGGCAGATAGCTGTCGCCGAATTTCGCCCGGATCGTGTCGCGCGCGGCCATCACCGCCTCGGGCGCCATGTCGATCCCGTCGGTCCGCATATAGGTGATCAGACCCGCCTCATACAGGCGCTGCGCGGTGGACATGCAGGCCTTGGCGCCCATGCCCAGCTTGCGGCTGGCCTCCTGTTGCAGGGTCGAGGTCATGAAGGGCGGCCACGGATTGCGGCTGGCCGGTTTCGCGGTGACGCCGGTGACGCGCAGATCGCGGCTGGACAGCGCGCTGACCGCCATTGCCGCCTTTTCCGCCGTCGGCAGATCGAAGCGTTCCAGCTTCGCCCCCGCCAGCGAGACAAGCTGGGCATCATATTCATCCCCGCCCGGCGTCGCCAGACGCGCGTGGACGGACCAGTATTCGCGGGCCTTGAACGCCTCGATCTCCATCTCGCGATCGACGATCAGGCGCAGGCAGACCGATTGCACCCGGCCCGCGGATTTCGCGCCCGGCAGCTTGCGCCACAGCACCGGCGACAGGTTGAAGCCGACCAGATAATCCAGCGCGCGCCGTGCCAGATAGGCATCGACCAGCGCCTGGTCGATCTTGCGCGGCTGCTTCATCGCCTCGCTGACCGCGGATTTGGTGATCGCGTTGAAGGTGACGCGGTTGACCTCGCTGCCCTTCTTCAGTGCGGGGGCCAGCGCCTCCAGCAGGTGCCAGGAAATCGCCTCGCCCTCGCGGTCGGGGTCGGTGGCCAGGATCAGGTTCGGATCGTCCTTCAGCGCGTCGCGGATCGCCTTGAGGTGTTTCTTGCTGTCGCTGGCCACCTCCCATTTCATGGCGAAATCGTCGTCGGGATCGACGCTGCCATCCTTGGGCGGCAGGTCCCGGACATGGCCGAAACTGGCCAGCACGCGGTAATCGCCGCCGAGATATTTCTCGATGGTCTTGGCCTTGGCCGGGGACTCGACGACGACGACGGGCATCTGCACCTCTGGGGAACGCTCAATGGGGCGGCAACATGGGTGCCGGGCGGCAGAGTGTCAACGGTCGGTCTCAAGGGGCGGCGTGGGGGGACGACGACAGGCGGAACGAATATGAGCGGGCCGTCGCCCACGCCACCGCCGCCCGCGCGTCAGGTCAGGGCGACGCGCCCGCCGGCAAGGCGGGTCAGCCGGCCTTCCAGTTCCAGCGACAGGATCGCCGCGCTGACACTGGCTGCGGGCACGCCCAGGTCGCGGATCAGGTCGTTCTCTTCGGTCGGGCTGGGGGTCAGGCGCGACAGGATCCGCGCCTCAAGCTGCACCGGACCTCCGGCATCGCGGGGGACGGCGTGTCGGGCGCGCGGCGTCGCCGCAGCCGGGCGCGGGGCCGGGGCAGCCGGGGCTGCGATCTCTCCCCGCTCGGCCAGCGATGCGATCACGTCGGCGGCATTGCGCACCAGCAGCGCGCCGTCGCGGATCAGGTGGTTGCAGCCGGCGGCCCGCGCATCCATCGGATGACCCGGCACCGCCATCACCTCGCGCCCCTGATCCAGCGCGTTCCGCGCGGTGATCAGCGTGCCCGAGCGGTGCGCGGCCTCGATCACCACGACGGCGCGCGACAGGCCCGAGATGATTCGATTGCGCGTCGGAAAGTGCCGCGCCGCGGGTTCGGTGCCCGGCGGCTGTTCCGAGATCAGCGCGCCCTGTTCGGCGATCTGCGCGGCCAGCACGACGTTTTCGGCCGGATAGATCACATCGACGCCGCCGGCCATCACCGCGATCGTGCCGGTCGGCAGGGCGGCGTTATGGGCGGCGGTATCGACGCCGCGCGCAAGCCCCGCGACGACGGTAATGCCGCCTTCGCCCAGCCCCGCCGACATGCCCCGCGCCATGCGCAGGCCAAGCGAGGAGGCGTTGCGCGCGCCGATGACCGCGACCGGGTTGCGCGACAGCCATGCCGGATCGCCCCGCAGCCAAAGCACCGGCGGCGCACCGTCGATCTGGCGCAGCGCGTCCGGATACAGCGCCGAATCGCAGCGGATCAGACGCGCCCCCAGCCTGTGGCCGGCCGCCAGTTCGGCCGCAGCGGTCTGTTCGGGACAGATCTCGTAATCGCGGACCCCGGCCTGCGCCGCAATCTCGGGCAGCGCGTCCAGCGCGGCACCGACGCTGCCATGTTCCGCCACCAGGCGATGGAACGTCGCCGGCCCCACCCGGCGCGAGCGGATGAGGCGAAGAAACGCCAGATCGTCCTCCTTCGCGGTGGCCGGGGAATCGGGGTTGTCGAAAGGAAAATGACCGGTATCCATGCTGCCTCCGCCTCATCCTGAAGACAGGATTAGCGCGGGACGGGTTAAGACAAGGTTACCGCCGGCGCGATTTCTAGGCCGCCGATCCGCCCACCGTCAGCCCGCCGATCATCAGCGTGGGCTGGCCGACGCCCACCGGCACCCATTGCCCCTGCTTGCCGCAATTGCCGATGCCGGGGTCCAGCGCCATGTCGTTTCCGACCGCGCGGACCTGCTGCAACGCGGTCGCGCCGTCGCCGATCAGCGTGGCGCCCCGGATCGGATCGCCCAGAACGCCGTTCTTCACGCGATAGGCCTCGGTGCAGGAAAAGACGAACTTGCCGTTGGTGATGTCCACCTGCCCACCGCCAAAGCCCACCGCATAGATCCCGTCCTTCAGATCGGCGAGGATCGCGGCCGGGTCGGCGTCGCCGCCGGGCATGTAGGTGTTGGTCATGCGCGGCATCGGCGCGTGGGCGAAGCTTTCGCGGCGGCCGTTGCCGGTCGGCTGCACGCCCATCAGCCGCGCATTCTGGCGGTCCTGCATATAGCCCACCAGAATCCCGTCCTCGATCAGCACGTTGCGCGCGGGCGGCGTGCCTTCGTCATCGACGCTGAGACTGCCGCGCCGGTCGGGGATGGTGCCGTCATCGACCACGGTGACGCCGGGGGCGGCGACGCGCTGACCCATCAGCCCGGCAAAGGCGCTGGCCTTCTTGCGGTTGAAATCGCCTTCCAGCCCGTGGCCCACCGCCTCGTGCAGCAGGATGCCGGGCCAGCCGGGGCCAAGCACCACGTCCATCACCCCCGCCGGCGCGGGAACCGAGCGCAGGTTCACCAGCGCGATCCGCAGCGCCTCGTCCACGGCTGCCTGCCAGTGCGCCGGCTGCATCAGCCCCTTTAAAGAGACGCGGCCGCCGCCGCCGTGACTGCCGGATTCGCGGCGGTCGTTGTTTTCCACGATCACTGCGACATTCAGTCGCGCCATCGGGCGCATGTCGGTGACTAGCCCGCCTTCCGGGCGCAAAATCGCGACCTCTTGCAGCGACGAGGAGATCGCGGCGGTGACCTGCACCACGCGCGGGTCAAGGCCGCGGGCATAGTCGTCGATCTGGCGCAGCAACTCGATCCGGCGGGCGACGGGGATGCCGTCGGCCGGGTCCAGCGCGGCGTAAAGCGGCGTCGCGCGCATCGGTGCGGGCTGGGCCATCGTGCCGCCGCCCGCGCCCACGGCCAGACGCGCGGTTTCGGCCGCGCGGTGCAGCGAAGGCTCGGAAATCTCGGTGGAATGGGCATAGCCGGTGACCTCGCCGCGCACGGCGCGCAGGCCGAAACCCTGCTCGGCGGTATAGCCGGAGTTGCGCAACCGGCCGTCATCGAAGACCAGCGTTTCCGCGACCGAGCGTTCCAGAAACAGCTCTCCGTCATCGGCGCCGGCGACCGCGTCGCGCAGGATGGCCAGCGTGCGGTCACGGTCCAGAAACCGGGTGAACGGGTCAAAGCGGTCGCGGTTCATGCGCAGGCTCCTGATTGCGGACCGGGCAGGGGCGGGGACGGGTCGGTGCCGAAAGTCGCGGCCATTTCCGAGGTATCACTTGCCCGAGAGGTTGTAATATGGTCATAGAACGGGCCATGTGAAAGGGAAAGGGGCGGCCTCGCGCGGCCCCCTCGGCCATGCAGGCCGGGCCAACGCTACGGGATGGAACGATGGCAAGAGCGATGATTCGACATGCGGTTGCGGCAGCGATGGGGTCCGCCGTGGCGGGCATGATGTCCGGGGCGGCACTGGCTCAGGATGTGTTGGGCGATTTGCCGACGATCGGCAAGCCGCACGCGAAGGGTATCGGGTTCCAGCCGGCGGCGACGGAACTGGCCCGCGATCAGCAATGGCTTGACCATTTCGTGCTGATCATCATCGCGGCGATCACCATCCTGGTCTGCGTGCTGCTGCTGGTCGTCATCGTCCGCTTCAACAGCCGCGTGAACCCGGTTCCGGCCAAGTTCACCCACAACACCCCGCTGGAAATCGCCTGGACGCTGGTGCCGGTGCTGATCCTGATCGCCATCGGGGCGTTTTCGCTGCCGGCGCTGTTCCGCAGCCAGGAAATGCCGCCCAACCCCGACATCGTCATCAAGGCCATCGGCAACCAGTGGTACTGGTCGTATGAATACCCGGATAACGATCTCAGCTTCGATTCGATCATGCTGGCCAAGGACGAGCTGGCCGAGTACGGCTACAGCGAGGATGAATATCTGCTGGCCACCGATACCGCGGTCGTCGTGCCGGTGGGCCAGACCGTCCTGTTGCAGGTGACCGCCAACGACGTGATCCACAGCTGGACCATTCCCGCCTTCGCCGTCAAGCAGGACGCGGTGCCCGGCCGCATCGCCCAGGCGTGGTTCAACGTCGAGCAAGAGGGCATCTATTTCGGCCAGTGCAGCGAATTGTGCGGCATCAACCACGCCTACATGCCGATCGTGGTCAAGGCCGTCTCGCCCGACATCTATGCCGCCTGGGTCGCCGAACAGGGCGGCACCCTGCCCGAGGCGCAGCAGGCAGCCCTTGGCCTGCCCGCGCCGAAGCTGGAACTGGCCCGGGCCGACTGAGGGGCCTGACATCAGGAACGCGCGATGACCGAGATCCATGCATATGAAGGCGCCCCCGAGGCCGAGTTCCGCGACTATGTCGCGCTGCTGAAGCCGCGGGTGATGTCGCTGGTGGTGTTCACGGCGTTCGTGGGCCTGCTGGTCGCGCCGGTCCCGGTGCATCCGTTCATCGCCGTCTGCTCGGTCCTGTTCATCGCGCTTGGCGGCGGGGCGTCGGGCGCGCTGAACATGTGGTACGATGCCGATATCGACGCGGTGATGAAGCGCACGCAATCGCGCCCGATTCCCGCCGGCCGGGTCGAGCCGGGCGAGGCCCTGGCCATCGGGATCGCGCTGTCGATCATTGCGGTGACGATGCTGGGACTTGCGGCGAACTGGTTCGCGGCGGCGTTTCTGGCCTTCACGATCTTCTTCTATGCCGTGGTCTACACGATCTGGCTGAAACGCTGGACGCCGCAGAACATCGTCATCGGCGGCGCGGCGGGTGCCTTTCCCCCGATGATCGGATGGGCCTGCGCCACCGGCGGCGTCAGCATCGAATCGCTGTTGATGTTCGCGCTGATCTTCTTCTGGACGCCGCCGCATTTCTGGGCCTTGGCGCTGTTCATGAAAGAGGATTATCACAAGGCGGGCGTGCCGATGCTGACGGTGACGCATGGCCGCGCCGTGACCCGCCGCCACATCTTTGCCTATACGCTGGTCCTTGCCCCGTTCGCGATCTGGCTGGGGCTGACGCCGGTTGGCGGGCCGATCTATCTGGCGACCGCGGTGGTCCTGAACGCGCTGTTCATCGCCGGCGGCTGGCGCATCATGCGCCGCGACGAGGGTCGCGCGGTGGCCGACGGATACAAGGTCGAAAAGCAGGTCTTCCGGCTGTCGCTGTATTACCTGTTCCTGCATTTCCTGGCCCTGCTGGTCCAGCACTGGGCGGGGGCGTGGTGATGGCGATGCAATCCGAACACGATCTTCACCGCCGCCGCCGATCCCGCAATGTCGGGCTGGGACTGGTTCTGGCCGCCTTCGTGGCGCTGGTCTTCGGGCTGACCATCGTCAAGGTCCGTCAGGGCGACATGCTTGAGGCGTATGACCATCAGCCGCGCGTGTCGGTCCTGCCCTCGCCCGCAGAACCCGCCACCCCAACCGTGCAGGAGGGTCAGCAGTGAGCAGGAATTCCAGAACCGTCCTTGGCCTTGTCGGCGTGGTGGTGACCATGGCCGCGCTGGCATGGGTCGCGGTGCCGTTCTACAGCTGGTTCTGCCGGGTGACGGGCTTTGCCGGCACCACGCAGATTTCCTCTGCCGCGCCCGATACGGTGCTGGACGAGGTCGTGCGGGTGCGTTTCGACGCCAATGTCGACAAGAACCTGGATTGGACCTTCCGGCCGATGCAGACCAAGATGGAGGTGCGGATCGGCGAGGATGCGATGGCCTTTTACGAGGCGGTCAACAACTCGGACGAGACGATCACCGGCACCGCCAGCTATAACGTCGCGCCCGAGGTGGTGGGATATTATTTCGACAAGATCCAGTGCTTCTGCTTTACCGAACAGACGCTGGAACCCGGCGAGCGTGTCGAGATGCCGGTAAATTTCTATGTCGATCCCGAGCTGGTCGATGATCGCGACGCGAACTGGGTCCGGGATATCACCTTGTCCTACACGTTCCACCGGACCGAGCCGAAGCAGGCGGCGCTTGACGTCGCCCCGGCCAAAAACGTCAACTGAGCTAGCACGAGGAGCCGACGGGGATCTGACCATGGCGCACGCTAAGAACCACGACTATCATATTCTTCCGCCGTCCATCTGGCCCTTCATCGGCGCGATTTCGGCGTTCCTGATGCTGTATGGCGCGGTGGGCTGGATGCATTCCGAAGAGGTGCATCTGTTCTGGATCCCGGTGTCCGGCCCGTGGCTGTTCCTGATCGGTCTGGTCGGTGTGTTCTACACGATGTACAGCTGGTGGTCCGACGTCATCCGGGAGGGCGAGGCCGGCGATCACACCCCGGTGGTGCGGATCGGGCTGCAATACGGGTTCATCCTGTTCATCATCTCCGAGGTGATGTTCTTCGTCGCGTGGTTCTGGAACTGGTTCAAGAACGTCCTGTATCCGATGGGCCCGATGAGCCCGATCAAGGACGGCGTCTGGCCGCCCGAGGGCATCGTGACCTTCGATCCGTGGCATCTGCCGCTGATCAACACGCTGATCCTGCTGCTTTCGGGCGTCGCCGTCACCTGGGCGCACCACGCATTGGTGCATGAAAACGACCGCAAGACCACGATCAACGGGCTGATCGTCGCCGTGTTCCTGGGGGTCTGCTTTACCATCCTTCAGGCGTACGAATACAGCCATGCGGCATTCGGTCTGTCCGACACCGCCTATGCCAGCGCGTTCTATCTTGCGACCGGGTTCCACGGCTTTCACGTCATCATCGGCACGATCTTCCTGACCGTCTGCCTGTACCGGATGCTGCGCGGCCAGATGAGTCAGGAACAGCATGTCGGCTTCGAGGCCGCTGCGTGGTACTGGCACTTTGTCGACGTGGTCTGGTTGTTCCTGTTCGGCGCCGTCTATATCTGGGGCAGTTGACGCCACTGAAGATCGTTTGCAGAACGCGCGGGGCAGGTCCCCGCGCGTTTTCGTCAGGAGGAACCATGTTGACAGGCGGATGCCAGTGCGGCGCGGTGCGGTATCGCGTCGATGCCGAACCGATCCGCGTCTATTGCTGTCACTGCACCGAATGTCGGGCGCAGTCCGCCTCGGCCTTCGGGATCTCGGTCATCGTTCCGGCCATGTCGCTGGCGCTGACGCAGGGTGCGGTGAAGAACTGGTCGCGGCAGACCGGATCGGGCAAGGTGCTGGATTGCGCCTTCTGCCCCGATTGCGGCACCCGCCTGTGGCATGTGAACGCCCCTGCGGGCGATCGGATGTCGGTCAAGGGCGGCAGCCTCGATGGCGGCGTCGATCTGTCGGAATCGTGGCATATCTGGACGTCCAGCAAGCTGGCGGGCGTCGTTATTCCCAAAGGCGCGCGGCAGTTTCCGCGCGATCACCCGTGATGAAGCGTTACCTGTTCCCCCTGATCCTCGGCATCGTCGGCTGCGCCATCCTGATCAATCTGGGGCTGTGGCAGCTGCGCCGGATGGAGTGGAAGGAAACCATGCTGGCCCGGATCGAGGACAGGATCGCGGCGCCGGCGGTGCCGCTGCCAGAGACGGTCGATCCGTCGATGAAATACATGCCGGTCGAGGTCAGCGGCACCACCACCGGGGACGAGATCGACGTGCTGTCGGGCACCAAGGAACAGGGCGGCGGCTATCAGATCGTGTCGCGTTTCGTCACCGATGACGGGCGCGCCATCCTGCTGGATCGCGGCTTCGTGCCGCAGCAGGATCGTCACGCCGAACGCGGCCCGACGCGGCTGTCCGTGCGCGGCAACCTGCACTGGCCCGACGAGAAGGCCGGCTCCACCCCCGCGCCGAATCTGGACGAGAATATCTGGTTTGCCCGCGACGTGCCGGCCATGGCCAAACATCTGGACACCGAACCGATCCTTGTCGTCGCCAGCGCCGTCGAGGGCGATGCGCAGGGGGTCCAGCCGATCCCCGTCGCGGTCGAGGGGATTCCCAACAATCACCTGTCCTACGCGCTGCAATGGTTCATGATCGCGGCGGTCTGGGCAGGGATGACAGTCGGCCTGATCTGGCGTATCAGGCAGCGGAAATACTGAGGGAACAGGCATGCGTTACGTCTCGACCCGGGGGCAGGCCTCGGTGCTGAACTTCGAACAGGCGATGCTGTCGGGACTGGCGCGCGACGGCGGTCTTTACCTGCCCGAAATCGTGCCGCCGTTCGACGGTCTGGATGGGCTGGACGGGCTGTCCTATGAACAGGTCGCGTTCCGCGTCATCCGCCCCTTCACCGGCGACAGCTTCAGCGACGATGAACTGCGCGGCGCCATCGACCGGGCCTATGCACGGATCGAGCACGCGGCCAGGGCGCCGCTGCATCAGCTGGCCCCCGGCCATCATCTGCTGGAACTGTTCCACGGCCCCACCCTGGCCTTCAAGGATTTCGCGATGCAGCTGATCGCGCAGCTGTTCCGGATCGCGCTGACGCGGTCGGGCCAGCGCATCACCATCGTCGGCGCGACCTCGGGCGATACCGGCAGCGCCGCGATCGAGGCGTTTCGCGGCATCGACAATGTGGACGTGTTCATCATGTTCCCCCATGGCCGCGTCAGCGAGGTGCAGCGCCGCCAGATGACCACGCCGGACGCCGAAAACGTCCACGCGCTGGCGCTGGACGGGCATTTCGACGATTGCCAGGCGCGGCTGAAGGATTTGTTCAACGACCACGATTTCCGCGACCGGGTTGGGCTGGCCGGGGTGAACAGCATCAACTGGGCGCGGGTGGTGGCGCAGATCGTCTATTACTTCACCGCGACCGCCAGCCTGGGGATGCGGCCCACCGATTTCTGCGTGCCGACCGGCAATTTCGGCGACATCTTCGCCGGCAGCGTCGCGCGCGCGATGGGCGTGCCGATCCGCCGGCTGATCGTGGCCACGAACCAGAACGACATCCTGCACCGGGCGCTGACGACCGGCGAATACCGGGTGGGCGAGGTGCATCCCTCGATCAGCCCGTCGATGGATATTCAGGTCAGCTCGAACTTCGAACGGGCGCTGTATCTGGCCTATGACGGCGATGCGGGCGCGGTCCGGCAACTGATGGACGAACTGAAACAGGGCGGCTTCACCATCAGCCAGGGCGCGTTGCAGGCGCTGCGCGACCAGTATCTGTCCGGTCATGTCAGCGAGGACGAGACGCTGGCCATGATCCGGACCGTGCGCGCGGAAACCCGCCAGATCCTGTGTCCGCACAGCGCCGTCGGCGTGGCCGTCGCGCGGCGGCATCTTGACCCCGGCGTGCCGATGGTGACGCTGGCCACCGCCCATCCCGCCAAGTTTCCCGACGCGGTCGAGCGCGCCGTAGGGGTGCGCCCGGACCTGCCGCCGCACATGGCGGGGCTGTTCGACCTTCCCGAACGCGTCACACGAATCGATAACGACGTGGACGCGCTGAAATCCCTGATCCTTGAACGGAGAACGTCTTGACCAGCGACCCGCATCTGCAACTGACCACCCTTGGCAACGGTCTGCGCATCGCCACCCGCGCCATGCCCGGCCTGCATTCGGCGGCGCTTGGCATCTGGGTGAACGCGGGCGGCCGGAACGAGCGGGCCGAGCAGAACGGGATCGCGCATTTCCTGGAACACATGGCGTTCAAGGGCACCGCGACCCGCAGCGCGTTGCAGATCGCCGAGGCGATCGAGGATGTGGGCGGGTTCATCAACGCCTATACCTCGCGCGATGCGACCGCCTATTACGTGCGGGTGCTGGAACAGGACGTCGATCTGGCCTTCGACGTGATTTCCGACATCGTGCTGAACCCGGTCTTCGACGAACGCGAGATCGAGGTCGAGCGCGGCGTCATCCTGCAAGAGATCGGGCAGGCGCTGGACACGCCCGACGACATCATCTTCGACTGGCTGCAAGAGGCCGCCTATCCCGATCAGGCCATCGGCCGCCCGATCCTGGGACCGGCCGAACGGGTCGCCAGCTTTGGCCGTGCCGATCTGGCCGGGTTCGTGGCCGAGAATTACGGCCCCGGCCAGATGATCGTCTCGGCCGCGGGATCGGTCGATCACGACCGCATCGTCCGTCTGGCCGAAACCGCCTTCGGGCATCTGGCCCCGGTGCAGCAGAACCCGCGCGAAGATGCAATCTGGCAGGGTCGCGAATTGCGGCGCGTGAAAAAGCTGGAACAGGCGCATTTCGCGCTGGCGCTGGAGGGGCCGGGCTATCTGGCGCCCGATTTCTATGCCGCGCAGATCTTTTCGGCGGCACTGGGCGGCGGCATGTCCTCGCGCCTGTTCCAGAAGATCCGCGAGGAACGGGGCCTGTGCTATACGATCTTCGCGCAGTCGGGGTTTCACGACGATACCGGCATGATGACCGTCTATGCCGGAACCGGCGGCGGCGACGTGGCCGAGCTTGCGAATCTGACTATCGACGAGATCCGGCGCGCGGCCGGCGACATGACCGAGGCCGAGATCGCGCGCGCCAAGGCGCAGCTGCGCGCGGGGCTGCTGATGGGGCTGGAAAGCCCCTCGGCCCAGGCCGAGCGGGTGGCGCGCGTGCTGGCCATCTGGGGCCGGGTGCTGGACCCGGCCGAGGTGGCCGAACGGATCGCCGATGTCAGCCTGACCGATGTGCGCGAACATGCCGAACGGCTGATCGGGCAGGCGCGTCCCGCGCTGGCGCTGTATGGGCCGGTGCGGTCGGCACCCTCGCGCGAGGTGCTGGCCGAAAGGCTTGCCGCCTGATGTTTTCACGGCGGCGCCCCGTCCGGCTGGAGACCGAGCGGATCGTCCTGCGCCTGCCGGCGCATTCCGATTTCAACGCCTGGACCGCGCTGCGGGTGGAAAGCCGCGATTTCCTGACCCCGTGGGAACCGGTATGGTCGCCCGACCATTTGTCGCGGAAAAGCTTTACCAACCGGGTCTACTGGGCCGCCCGCGCCAGTCGCGGCGGCACCGCGCTGCCGCTGTTCCTGCTGCGCCGCGACGGGGTGTTGCTGGGGGCGATCACGCTGGACAATATCCGCCGCGGGCCGGCCCAGTCGGGGACCATCGGCTATTGGATCGGCAAGCCCTTCATTCGGCAGGGATTCATGCGCGAGGCGATCGGGGCGCTGGTCCATCACGCCTTCAGCACGCTGGACCTCAGCCGGATCGAGGCCGCCTGCCTGCCTGAAAACGCCGCCTCGCGCGGGGTTCTGGAACGGTCCGGATTCAAGTATGAGGGCGTCGCCCAAAGCTATCTGCAGATCAACGGGCGCTGGCGCAACCACGTGCTTTACGCCAATCTGCGCAGCGACAGGCGCGGGCGCAGCGAGGCGCGATAGGCCGATCTGCGTACCGCCCGACGCGGTCGAAGGAAGGGCAACAGGATGGGGTTGGAACCCGCGGATCGACGGCTGACGGCGCGCTTGCCCCATGGCGTATTGCGCGAGATGGCGCCCGCCTATGTGGAAGAGCCGCGCGGACGGTTTCACGGTCAGGCCGGGCTGGTGGCGGCGCCCCGCGATGCCGAAGAGGCCGCAGCGGTGATCCGGGCCTGCGCCGCGGCGCGGGTGGCGGTGGTGCCGCGCGGCGGCGGCACCGGTCTGGTCGGCGGTCAGGTGATGTCCCAGGGGCCTGCGCCGCTGATCCTGTCGCTGGAACGGATGACGGCCATCCGCGACATCTTCGCCGACGAAGCGGTGATGGTGGTCGAGGCGGGCGTCACCCTACAGGCGGCGCGCGAGGCCGCGGCCGGCGTGGATCGGCAGTTTCCGCTGTCGCTGGCGTCGCAGGGCAGCGCCCAGATCGGCGGGGTGCTGGCGACCAATGCGGGCGGTGTGAACGTGCTGCGGCACGGCAACGCCCGCACCCTGTGTCTGGGGATCGAGGCGGTGCTGCCCTCGGGCCGGATCATGCACGATCTGAAACGGCTGCGGAAGGACAACACCGGCTATGACCTGCGCGACCTGCTGATCGGGGCCGAGGGCACGTTGGGCGTCATCACCGCCGCCTCGTTGGTGCTGGCACCGGTTCCGGCGGAAACGGGCGTGGCGATGCTGGTCGTCGAGGACCCGGCGGCGGCGCTGCGTCTGCTGGCCTTGGCGCAGGGGCGCATGGCGGGCGGCGTCTCGGCGTTCGAACTGATCGCGGGGCAGGGGCTGGACTTTCTGGCGCAGCATTTCCCGCAGATGCGCCAGCCCTTTGCGCCGATCCCGCCATGGCTGGTGCTGATCGAGATCGGGCTGCCCGCCGGGATGCGGGCCGACGATGCGCTTGAGGCGCTGTTCGTTCAGGCCGCCGAGGCCGGTCTGGTCAGCGACGGCGTGATCGCGCGGTCGGGTCAGCAGGCGGCCGATCTGTGGGCGCTGCGCGAACATATCCCGTTGGCCAACCGCGCCGTGGGCGCCATCGCCAGCCACGATATCAGCCTGCCCTTGTCCGAAATCGCGCGGTTCATCACCGAAGCCGAAGCGATGCTGGCCGGCGAAGGCGACATGCGGGTGAACTGTTTCGGCCATCTGGGCGACGGCAACCTGCATTTCAACCTCTTTCCCGCCCGGGGTCGGCGGCGCGAGGATTACGACGATATCCGCAGCGATCTGTCCCGGCGCATCCACCAGATGGTCGTATCGGCCGGCGGGTCCTTTTCCGCCGAACACGGAATCGGCCGTCTGAAGGTGGGCGATCTGGCGCGGTGGGGCGATCCGGCCCGGCTGGCCGCGATGCGCGCGATCAAGGACGCGCTGGACCCTGCGGGGATCATGAACCCCGGTGCGGTGCTGCCGGCATAGTCCGTTCCGGGCTCTGTTTTTTCTTACGGCATCCGTGTTAATCGGGCATGCTGCATTTCGAATTGACGGGAGAAGGCCATGCGCCTGCGCTTTACCCGCGTGTCCGAGCGCGCGCGACATTACGAACGCTATCTGCCGCTTGCCATCGTCGTCGCGATGATTCCCATCGGATACGCGCTGACCGGCGTGGCCCCGGTTCTGGGCGCGCTGATCGCGTTGCTGGGGCTGGCGGGGTCGGCGATGGGCATCTACGATCTGTTCCAGACCAACCACACGCTGATGCGGAACTATCCGCTGACGTCGCGGATGCGCTATCTGCTGGAATATTTCCGGCCCGAGATCCGGCAGTATTTCGTCGAGGACGATCACGCCGAAACGCCCTTTTCGCGCGAACAGCGCGCCGTCGTCTATCGCCGCGCCAAGGGGATCGAGGGCGTGCGCCCGTTCGGGACGCTGCGCGACGTCTACAGCGACGGATATGAATGGCTGAACCATTCGATGGCGACGACGCATCTGGACGACGACGATTTCCGCATCCGGATCGGCGGTCCGGACTGCACCCGGCCCTATGACAGTTCGGTCGTCAACATCTCGGGGATGTCGTATGGGGCGCTGTCGCCGAACGCGATCGAGGCGCTGAACCGGGCGGCGAAGAAGGGCGGGTTCGCGCATACGACGGGCGAGGGCTCGATCTCTCGCTATCACCGGATGGGGGGCGATCTGGTCTGGCAGATCGGGTCGGGCTATTTCGGCTGCCGCGACGAGAACGGCAATTTCAGCGCGGAGAAGTTCCGCCTGAACGCCGCCGACGATGCGGTGAAGATGGTCGAGATCAAGCTGAGCCAGGGCGCCAAGCCCGGTCATGGCGGCATCCTGCCGGGACCGAAAGTGACCGAGGCGATTTCCGAGGCGCGGGGCGTGCCCGAAGGCGTGGCCTGTGTCAGCCCGTCGTCGCATTCGGCGTTCTCAAGCCCGCGCGGGCTGTGCGAGTTCATCGCGGAATTGCGCGATCTGTGCGGCGGCAAGCCGGTGGGCGTCAAGCTGTGCGTGGGCCATCCGTGGGAATGGTTCGCCATGGCCAAGGCGTTCCAGCAGACCGGCATCGCGCCCGATTTCATCGTCGTCGACGGCGGCGAGGGGGGCACCGGCGCGGCCCCGGTCGAGTTCGCCGATCACAAGGGCGCGCCGCTGCGCGACGGGCTGATGCTGGTCCATAACACATTGGTGGGCCTAGGGATTCGCGACCGGATCAAGCTGATCGCATCGGCCAAGATCATCACCGCCTTTGACATCTGCCGCATCTCGGCCCTGGGCGCGGACGGGGTGAACATGGCGCGCGGGTTCATGTTCGCCATCGGCTGCATCCAGGCGCAGACCTGTCACACCGGCAAATGTCCGACCGGCATCACCACGCAGGACCCCGACCGCTATCGCGCGCTGGTCGTGCCCGACAAGGCCGAGCGGGCGGCGCGGTTTCATGCGGCGACGATCCATGCGCTGAAGGAGGCGTGCGAGAGTTCCGGGCTGCGGCACCCGGACGAGTTCACGCCGCATCACCTGATGATCCGCACCGGCCCGCGCGAGGTGCGCTCGGCCGCCAGCCTTTACGACTGGATCAAGCCCGGCGCGCTGCTGGAGGGCGGGTCGATGCATCCGGCCTTCGCGAAATACTGGGATCGCGCGGGCATCGAGGAATGGGGGATGACGCGCACCGGCGCCTGAGCCGGTGTTGCGCAACACCCCCGCGCAACGCAGCGCGCGGTGGTTGTGGCCGGGGCGGGGCGTATGGGCGGCGCAGGGCCTGCACATGCTGGGAAACTGGCCGCACAGGCGATGCACATTGCGCGCACCGGACGTGCACAGCGCGTACACCGCTTGCGGGCGTTGCGCGGTGGGTTGCCCCCGATCCCCCGTTAATCGCCGCCGAAGGCGCACAGCGTGTGGACCTGCATGTCCATCGCCTCGATGCGGGCGCGGCCGCCCAGATCGGGCAGGTCGATCACGAAGGCGCAGCCGACGACCTGCGTGCCCAGACGCCGGCACAGGGTGATACCGGCGCCGGCGGTGCCGCCGGTGGCCAGAAGATCGTCCACGATCAGCACCTGTTCGCCGGCGCGCAGGGCGTCGTCGTGAATCTCCATCACCGCCTCGCCGTATTCCAGCTTGTAGGCTTCGCGGATCACGGCGCCGGGCAGCTTGCCCTGCTTGCGGACGGGGACAAATCCGGCAGACAGGCGGTGCGCCACCGCCCCGCCCAGGATGAACCCGCGCGCCTCGAGCCCCACGACCTTGTCGATGCGATGCCCCGCATAGGGGTTGACCAGCTGGTCGATGGTCAGGCCGAAGCCGCGCGGATCGGCAAACAGCGTCGTCACGTCGCGGAACATGACCCCTTCGCGGGGAAAATCCGGGATCGTGCGGATATAGTCGCGCACCTGCGGGCCGGTCATGCGGGACGCTCCATCTCGAACAGATCGACGGTGGCGGCATAGTCGCGATAGCCAAGACGCGAGATCCAGCCGCCCGCCGGGCGCGGATCGAAGCGGCCCGCGACCACGCAATCGTCGCGGATATGGACGCCGGTGACGACGCCGAAGACGACGTAGTTCGATTTGCCTGCCAAAGGCACGATCTGCGTCATCCGACATTCCAGCGCGGCCACGGCATTCGCCACGCGCGGGCAGTCGATGGTGTCGCACGGGGCGGCGTCGATGCCGGCTGCGTCGAATTCGCTGGTGCCGGCCGGCAGGGGGGCGGAACTGGCATTGACCTGATGGCGCAGATCGCCGCTGGCGATATTGACGCAGAACACGCCGGTTTCGACGATCTGGGCCACACTGTCCTTGGTGTCGGCGCGGTCGCGCTTGGCGCTGACGGACGAGAACATGACCTGCGGCGGCACATAGGCTACGGCGTTGAAGAAGGAATAGGGGGCCAGATTGTCGCCCTGCCGGCCGCGGGTCGAGATCCAGCCGATGGGGCGGGGCGCGACGATGGCGTTGAAGGGGTTGTGGGGCAGGCCGTGTCCGGCTTCGGGGCGATAGAACAAGATGCGGCCTCCTGTAGGGTCGCGCCCAACCTGCCACCGGTTTTCGGGCTGTGCAATGTTCCGCTTGGGTCCGGCGCATGGTAAGGGGCGCGCCGGGACCGGAGAGGCGCGATGTACGAGATCTGCACCGAGACAGAGGCCGACGAATACGAGGTCGAGACGCTTTACGATCTGTGCTTTGCGCCGGGCCGCACGGCGCTGTCGTCGTATCGGCTGCGCGACGGCGTGCCGCGCGTGGCCGATCTGTGCCTGGTGCTGCGCGACCCGGGGGGCATCGTGGTGGCCGCGATAAGGTTCTGGCCGGCGCGGATCGAGCCGGCCGCGGTGCTGCTGCTGGGGCCGATCGCGGTGCATCCGACGGCGCAGGGCGAGGGGCTGGGCGGGCTGCTGATGCGCGACAGCCTGACCCGGGCGCGGGCGATGGGCTGGGACCGGGTGCTGCTGGTGGGCGATGCGCCCTATTATTCGCGCTTCGGATTTCAGCGGCTGGACGGGGTGGTGATGCCGCCGCCGACCAACCCCGACCGGGTGCTGGGGCTGGAACTTAGGCCCGGCGCGTGGGTTGGGATCGCGGGTCCGGTCACGCGCGAGGAGACGCCGGCCGCCGCGTCGGGACTGGCCGACGGCGCCGGGGCTTCCCATATCAGGTCGGACTGTAGCGAAATCGAACATCCCAGAGAGGCCGCGCATGGCGTCCAATCCGCAAATGGTTCTGCCGCCGATCACCGATCCCGGCGTGCATGAACAGATCGACCGTCTTGCCCGCCGCTATGTCGAGGCGGGCGGGCTGGGCATGGAGATCATGTCGATCATCGGCGACAGCGCCGAGAACCTGGTCGCGCGGCTGCCCGGGTTCGTGCGCGCGCGCATGGACGGGTTGACGCGCATGGCGCTGCGCCGGGCGTTCACGGCGGCGGCGGGCACGCGGCGCGTGGTCCGCGACCGGGGCGACTGGTTCAACCGGCTGGCCTCGACCGTCAGCGGGGCAGCGGGCGGCGCGGCCGGGTTCGCCGGCGCGATGGTCGAGATGCCGTTCACGGTGACGCTGCTGCTGCGATCCATGCTGGACATCGCCGCCGAACACGGGCTGGACCCCGAAAGCGAGGAGGTGCGGCTGGAATGTCTGCGCGTCTTTGCCGATGCCGGGCCGATGGATTATGACGACAACGCCGATCTGGGCCTGCTGGCCGCGCGGTTGTCGGTGACGGGGCAGACCGTGCAGGGGCTGATCAGCCGGGTGGCGCCGCGCCTGTCGGTGTCGCTGGGCCAGAAGATGGCCGCGCAGGCGGCGCCGGTCTTCGGCGCCTTCGTGGGCGCGTCGATCAACTATACCTTCGCGCGGTATTATCAGGAAGTGGCGCGGGTGCATTTCGGGATCATGCGGCTGTCGCACGAGACTGGCATCCCGAAAGAGGCGCTGATCGAACGGCTGCGCCTGTCGATCGAGCGGACACGCGAGCGGGGGCGTTCGCGCCGGGACTGAACCACTGGCCGGTGCCGGTGTCCGGGGGCGTCAGCCTTCTTCCGCGTCCAGCGCCAAGGCGGGGGCGGGGATGGCCAGATCGTCGGTCGACAGGCCCTGCGCCGGGCGCGCAAGGCGCGGGCGCGTCACCCAGTACAGCCGTTCCTGCGCGCGGGTGATGGCCACATAGGCCAGGCGTTTCCACAGCGCGATTCCGGCCTCGGTCCGGTTCGACCAGGCGGCGGCGCCGATATCGGGGCCGAAGACCTGCACGTCGGGCCACTGGCTGCCCTGCGATTTGTGGATCGTGACCGCCGCGCCGTGCAGGAACGCCGCGCCCATGCGGGCGGCGTAGGGGATGAAGGGTTCGGCGGCGTCCGGCATCTCGATCTTGACGATGCTGGCGGCGGACAGGCGCGGGTCCTCGGCCCCGATGACGTGCAGGCGCGAGAATCCGGGCTTGCGGCCGGGGCCCAGATAGACCACCTGCGCGCCCCTGATCAGGCCCCGCGCCTCGAGGTCGATGCGGCGTTTGCGGTGTTTCAGCGGCAGTTCCAGCCCGTCGCAGATCAGCGGCTCGCCCGGCAGCAGCGCGTCGCCGGGTGCGCCGAACGCCGCGCGAAAGGCGTGGATCAGGCGGATCCGGGTGGCGTTGCGCCAGACCAGCACCGGGCTGCGCGCCATCAGGTCGGATTCCACGCGTTCGGCCCAGATCACGCGGTCGTCGCGCGACGCCGCCTCGCGCAGCATGCGTTCGAACGCGTCGAAGGTCAGGCTGTCGTCGGACAGGGCGTGGGCCAGATCGAGGATCGGGCTGTCATCGGCCTGCCGGTGGACGCGGTGCAGGACCAGGCGCTGGCTTTCGGCAAGCCGGTCGAAGACCATTTCGCCCGACTGCCCGACCGGGGCAAGCTGGGCCGGGTCGCCGAACAGGACCAGCACCGGAAAGATCTCGCGCAGGTCGTCGAACTGCTTTTCGTCCAGCATCGAAGCTTCGTCGATCAGCCCGATATCCAGCCCGTCCTCGCGCCGTTTCCAGCCCTTGATGAAGTCCGAGCCGCGCAGCCCCGCCGCCGCCAGCGCGCCGGGAACCGAGGCGTGGATGTCATAGAACGCCCGCGCGCGGTCCAGCGCCTCGGGCGTCAGATCGCCTGCGTCGGGGCGCGTGCCTTCGCCCGCCAGCCATTCGGCGATGCGTTCGTATTCGGGATCGTAGACCGGCGTATATAGGATGCGGTGGATCGTGGTCGCGGGCACGCCGCGGGTGCGCAGCACGAAGGCGGCCTTGTTGGTGGGCGCGAGGATCGCGACGGTGCGGCGATCCTTGCGGCGGCGGCCTTCGTAATCGGCGCTGATCAGATCGACGCCGGCCTGCCGCAGGGCGCGGGTGATTTCGGATAAAAGCAGCGTCTTGCCGGAACCGGCCTTGCCGATCACCGCCATGACGCGGCCCTTGCCGGGCTGGGGTGGCGCGATTTCCTCGGCCACCAGATCGACGCCGGCGGATCGGAACGTCTCGGCCAGCGCGTCCCACGCATCGGCCTGATCGGGGGAAAGGGAGGGAACGGAGGTCATGGCCGGACCCTATCGCCGGCACCGGCGGCCCGCCAGCCGGAAAGCCGCTGCGGGCGACGCGGCGCCGGACCTTTCGGGCGGGGCCGGCGTTACCGCAGAAGATCGTAGCAAGGAGGCAGAGCGATGCAATCCAGATCGACACGGCGCGGCGCGATGTCCGCGACCGATCCGGTCGTGATCCTGTCGGCCATCGTCGTCGCCGGCGCGATGCTTGGCGCGCTGATGGCGCGGGGCGGGCGCAGCGGGCGCAGCCGCGACAGCCGCGGCTTTGAGGGGTGGCGGGGCCGCGACGAAGCCACCGGTGCCGGGCGAAGACGCTGGGGCACGCGCCTTGCGGCGGTGGCGCCGCAGGTCGCGGAGGATGCGGCCGGGACCGCCGAGCATGATTTCGTGCGGCCCGCCGGTCCCGAAGCGATGCGCGACGCGCCGCGGCGGGACTGGTCGCAGGCAGACGAGATCAGCGACGAATCCTTTCCGGCCAGCGATCCGCCGGCCACCTACTGACCCGCCCCGCGCGAACGCGCAGCGGGCGCCGCCGTTCCCGGCAGCGCCCGCGACGGGTCGGGTGGATCGGTCGGCTCAGCCGCGCGGGCCGGATTCCAGCGCGTCCTCGAACGTGCGCAGGCCGGTGGTGGGGGCCTGGACCAGCACCGACATGTTGCCGGGCTTGTGTTCGTTGCGATACATCTTCATGTGCGCCTGCGGGATTTCGGCCCACGGGAACACCTCGGACATGCAGGGGTCGAGGCGGCGTTCCAGCATCAGCCGGTTGGCGGCGCTGGCCTGTTTCAGATGCGCGAAATGGCTGCCTTGCAGGCGTTTCTGGTGCATCCACATATAGCGCACGTCGAAGGTGCAGTTGAAGCCCGTCGTGCCGGCGCAGATCACCACCATGCCGCCCTTCTTGCACACGAAGGTCGAGACGGGGAACGTCGCCTCGCCCGGATGTTCGAAGACGATATCGACATTGTTGCCCTTGCCGGTGATGTCCCAGATCGCCTTGCCGAACTTGCGGACCTCGGTGAACCATTCCTTGTATTCGGGCGTGTTCACGGTGGGCAGCTGGCCCCAGCAGCTGAAATCCTTGCGGTTGATGACGCCCTTGGCGCCCAGGGACATGACGAATTCGCGCTTGTCCTCTTCGCTGATGACGCCGATGGCGTTGCCGCCCGCCGCGTTGATCAGCTGGATCGCATAGGAACCCAGCCCGCCCGAGGCGCCCCAGACCAGCACGTTCATGCCCGGCTTCAGCTCGTGCGGTTCGTGCCCGAACAGCATCCGGTAGGCGGTGGCCAGGGTCAGCGTATAGCAGGCCGATTCCTCCCATGTCAGGTGGCGCGGGCGCGGCATCAGCTGTTGCGACTGCACGCGGGTGAACTGGGCAAAGCTGCCGTCCGGCGTCTCGTATCCCCAGATGCGCTGGGTGGGCGAATACATCGGATCGCCGCCGTTGCATTCCTCGTCGTCGCCGTCGTCCTGGTTGCAGTGGATCACGACCTCGTCGCCGACCTTCCAGCGCCGCACCTTGTCGCCCACGGCCCAGACGATGCCCGAGGCGTCCGAACCGGCGATGTGATAGGGCTGCTTGTGGACGTCGAACATGCTGACCGGGATGCCCAGCCCGGCCCAGATGCCGTTATAGTTGACGCCGGCCGCCATCACCATGACCAGCACCTCGTTGCTGTCGATGGTCGGTGTGTCCACCACCTCAAGCTGCATGGCCTGATCGGGTTCGCCCTGCCGTTCGCGGCGGATCGCCCAGGCATGCATCTGCCTGGGGACATGGCCAAGCGGGGGCATTTCGCCGATCTCGTACAGGTCCTTCTGGGGCGCCTCGTAGGGCGCGATCTGGGTCGGGGCGTCCAGGGCCATCGCGTTCTCCTTCGTCGTGCCGCGGCGCAGAATCGCCGGGGCGTATTGCAGTTGCGTAACCGCGCTCGCGCAACATTGCAACCGGTCGGGGCCGGGTTCGGGTAACAATATGTCCGAAAATTTTCGCGTGACGCTGCGGCATGGCTGCGGTGCAGCGTGGGTGCGCGGGGTGCGGCGGCAGCAGGGGCAGGGGCGGCGGGACGGGCGGCTGGGAAATCCCGGCTTCGCCGCGCTGCGGCGAATTGACGACGCAGCAATCTTTCGGTATCCGGTCGTGGACCGAAAGAATGTTACGGGGACACATGCGATGGCCGAGAAGGACAAACCCTGGCTGTTCCGCACCTATGCGGGCCATTCGACCGCCGAGAAATCGAACGCGCTGTATCGCGGCAATCTGGCCAAGGGGCAGACCGGCCTGTCGGTCGCCTTCGATCTGCCGACCCAGACCGGCTATGACAGCGATCACGTCCTGGCGCGCGGCGAGGTGGGCAAGGTCGGCGTGCCGGTCTGCCATCTGGGCGACATGCGGGCGCTGTTCGATGCGATCCCGCTGGAGCAGATGAACACCTCGATGACGATCAACGCGACGGCGCCGTGGCTGCTGTCGCTGTATATCGCGGTGGCCGAGGAACAGGGCGCGAACGTGTCGAAATTGCAGGGCACGGTGCAGAACGACCTGATCAAGGAATATCTGTCGCGCGGCACCTATATCTGCCCGCCCAAACCGTCACTGGCGATGATCACCGATGTGGCGGCCTATACGCGCGAGCACCTGCCGAAATGGAACCCGATGAATGTGTGTTCCTATCACCTGCAAGAGGCCGGGGCGACGCCGCAGCAGGAACTGGCCTATGCGCTGGCCACGGCCATCGCGGTGCTGGACGATCTGAAGGGCAAGGTGTCGCAGGCCGATTTCCCGGCCATGGTCGGGCGGATCAGTTTCTTCGTGAACGCCGGCATCCGCTTCGTGACCGAGTTGTGCAAGATGCGCGCCTTTACCGAGTTGTGGGACGAGATCACCCGCGACCGATACGGGATCGAGGACGCGAAATATCGCCGCTTTCGCTATGGCGTGCAGGTCAACAGCCTGGGCCTGACCGAGCAGCAGCCCGAAAACAACGTCTATCGCATCCTGCTGGAGACGCTGGCGGTCACGCTGTCAAAGAACGCGCGGGCGCGGGCGGTGCAGTTGCCGGCCTGGAACGAGGCGCTGGGCCTGCCCCGGCCCTGGGATCAGCAATGGTCGCTGCGGATGCAGCAGATCCTGGCCTATGAGACGGACCTGCTGGAATACGGCGATCTGTTCGACGGCAGCCCGGTGATCGCCGCCCGGGTCGAAGAGCTGAAACAGGGCGCGCGCGACGAATTGCGCCTGCTGGACGAGATGGGGGGCGCGATCGCGGCCATCGACTATATGAAGTCGCGGCTGGTCGAATCGAACGCGGAACGGCTGAACCGGGTCGAGGCGGGCGAGACGGTGGTGGTCGGCGTCAACCGCTGGCAACAGGGAGAGCCGTCGCCGCTGATGGCCCAGGGCGGCGGCATCATGGTCGTCGATCCGGCGGTCGAGCAGGACCAGATCGACCGTCTGCGCGCATGGCGCGAGACGCGCGACGAGGCGGCGGTGCGCCAGGCGCTGGACGCGCTGCGCGACGCGGCGCGGCGGGGCGACAACATCATGCCCGGCTCAATCGCGGCGGCGCGCGCCGGGGCCACGACCGGCGAATGGGCGGGCGTGATGCGGCAGGTGCACGGCGAATATCGCGGCCCCACCGGCGTGTCGGCCAGCCCGTCGAACCGGACCGAGGGGCTGGAGGAGATCCGCGAGGCGGTCGATGCGGTCAGCGCGCGGCTGGGACGGCGGCTGAAATTCGTGGTCGGCAAGCCGGGGCTGGACGGCCATTCCAACGGCGCCGAACAGATCGCCTTCCGCGCCCGCGATTGCGGCATGGACATCACCTATGACGGCATCCGCATGACCCCCGAACAGATCGTCGCCCGCGCGGCCGAGGACCGGGCCCATGTCATCGGCCTGTCGATCCTGTCGGGCAGCCACCTGCCGCTGATCGAGGAGGTGACGCGGCGCATGCGCGAGGCGGGCCTGGGCGACGTGCCGGTGATCGTGGGCGGCATCATCCCCGACGAGGACGCCCGCCGCCTGCTGGCAATGGGCGTCACCCGCGTCTACACGCCCAAAGATTTCCAGCTGAACACGATCATGATGGACATCGTGGCGCTGGTGCAGCCGGACGAGGCGGCGGCTTGATCCGCACCGGAAGCTGGGGGATCTTGCATCCCCCAGACCCCCTGCAAGCTATTTGAAAAGAGGGCGAGGGGGCAGGACGAAAACCCCGCCCCGGTGGGGCGGCGTTTCGGGGTCGTGCGGTGGGGCGGATCAGAAGCCCAGGCCGGCGTATTTGTTCTTGAAGCGCGACACGCGGCCGCCGGTGTCCATCAGGCGCGACGAGCCGCCGGTCCAGGCCGGGTGGGTGGTCGGGTCGATGTCCAGCGACAGCGTCTCGCCCTCGCCGCCCCAGGTCGAGCGGGTGCGATAGATCGTGCCGTCGGTCATCTTGACTTCGATCATGTGGTAATCGGGGTGGATGTCTTTTTTCATCGTGGCAACCTTTCTCAGGCCTTCGCGTCGGCTTTGGGCTTGTCGGCTTTGGGCTTGTAGTTCGACATTTCGGCGATGCGGGCCGATTTGCCGCGGCGGTCGCGCAGGTAATACAGCTTGGCCCGGCGGACCTTGCCGCGGCGGACCACGTCGATGGAATCGATATTGGTCGAATAGAGCGGGAACACGCGTTCCACGCCTTCGCCAAAGCTGATCTTGCGGACGGTGAAGCTGGCGCCGATGCCGCTGCCGCCCTTGCGCGAGATGCAGACGCCTTCATACATCTGCACGCGGGTGCGGGTGCCCTCGGTCACCTTGTAGCCGACGCGCAGGGTGTCGCCGGCCTTGAAATCGGGGATGGCCTTGCCGAGCTCGGCGATCTGCTCGGCTTCCAGTTCTGCGATCAGGTTCATCGCTTAGGTTCCTTGTGCTGCTCGCGGTGGTCCCGCGATTGGTCTGATGCGCCCGAGAGCTGTCGGTCCTTTGCCGGGTCCATGGCCGAGGCTTCGGTCCATGCCCGCCACAGGTCGGGGCGGCGTTGCTTGGTCAGCCTTTCGGCTTCGGTATTCCGCCATGCGTGAATGGCCGCGTGATTGCCCGAAAGAAGAACATCCGGGATCTGGCGGCCTTGCCACAGGGCGGGCTTCGTGTACTGGGGGGCTTCCAGCAGGCCCCGGTTGCCGATGGAAAAGGATTCCTCGGCCAGGGACGCCTGATTCCCCAGCACGCGGGGTATAAGCCGGACAGTGGCGTCGATCAAGACCTGAGCCGCGATCTCGCCCCCGGTCAGGACATAATCGCCGACGCTGATCTCTTGGACGCGGTGGGCCTCCAGAACGCGCTGGTCCACGCCCTCGAACCGGCCGCAGATCAGGGTGACGCCCGGACCTTCGGCCAGGTCGCGGACGCGGGATTGCGTCAGGGGACGGCCGCGCGGCGACATGTAGAGAACCGGGCCGGGATGCGCGGCGCTGTGCAGGGCCGCGTCCATCACGTCGGCGCGGATCACCATGCCGGCGCCGCCGCCCGCCGGCGTGTCGTCCACGTTGCGGTGCCGGCCGATGCCGAATTCGCGCAGCGGGATCGTGCGCAGGTTCCACAGCCCCTGCGCAAGCGCGCGTCCGGTCAGCGACAGGCCGAGGATGCCGGGAAACGCCTCGGGGAACAGGGTCACGACGCTGGCGGTCCAGACATCCGCGTCCTGCTGACCGGCGGTCATTCGTCGCTGTCCGGCGGGTCGGCCACGATCCGTCCCGCCGCCAGATCGACCGTCGGCACGACGGCGCGGGTGAAGGGCAGCAGGATCTGTTCGGTGCCGATCACCTCGAGAATGTCGCCCGCGCCGTGATCGAAGATCGCGCGGACGCGGCCCAGCGACGCGCCGCCGGTGTCGAACACCTCGAGCCCGATCAGGTCGGCGTGATAGAATTCGTCGTCAGGCAGCGAGGGCAGGGCGTCGCGGGGTGCCCAAAGCGTGGTGCCCTTCAGCGCCTCGGCATCCTCGCGCGTGGCGACGCCCGACAGGCGCGCGCCCAGCCCGCCGGTGACGGGGCGGGTCAGGGTGACGGCAAAGCTGCGCCTGCCGTCCTCGGTCGTCAGCGGACCGTATGCGGCGATGTCGCGGGGGTCGCTGCAAAAGCTTTTCAGCCGCACCTCGCCCCGGACCCCGAAGGCCCCGGCGATGGCACCCACGCAGATGCGATCACTGGACATGCGTTCCCCCGGCGTGCCGCGATGAGGACGGCGGCCGGCGGGGACGAACCGCCGGCCGCCGGCAGCCGATCACTCGGCCGCGGCCTCTTCGGCCGGGGCGGCGGCTTTCGCGGCCCGTTCCTCGGCGCGCTTTTTCGCCTTGTCGCCGGGTTCGCCCTTTTTCAGGTTCTTGCGCTCGGCCTTGTCGCGGACGCCCGCGGCTTCCAGAAAGCGGGCGATTCGGTCGGTGGGCTGGGCGCCCAAGCCAAGCCAGTGCTGCACACGTTCCACGTCCATCTTGACGCGGTCTTCGCTGTCTTTCGGCAGCAGCGGGTTATAGGTGCCCAGCTTTTCCAGAAAGCGGCCGTCGCGCGGCATGCGCGAATCGGATGCGACGATGGCATAATGGGGGCGCTTCTTGGAACCACCACGGGCGAGACGGATCTTGACGGCCATTCGAGTTTCTCCTTTGAAATGGCAGGTCGGGCGACGGATCGCCCTAGGATTGATAGCGTTCGTGATGCCGGATCACTTCGGCGATCACGAAATTCAGGAATTTGCGCGCGAATTCCGGGTCCAGTTCGGCCTCGCGCGCAAGGCGTTCCAACCGCTCGATCTGGTGCGCCTCGCGCGTGGGATCGGACGGAGGAAGGTCGTGGTCGGCCTTGAGGCGGCCGACGGATTGGGTGTGCTTGAACCGTTCGGCCAGCGTATAGACAAGGATCGCGTCCAGCCGGTCGATGCTGGCGCGGTGATCGGCCAGCAGGTCGGCGGCGCGGGTGGCGGCATCGGTCATGCGGCACCTTTGGCGTGGGCGGCGCTGTGGCGATAGACGAGGCAGGGCCGGTCGGAATGCGGCACCGGCGCGGCATCGTCGCGGATAGCGCCCATCCGTTCGGCCAGCGCGATCGACCGGGCGTTGCCGGGGTCGACATAGCTGACGGCGGTGGTCCAGCCAAGCGCGCCGAACGCATGGGCGCGGGCGGCCCCGGCAGCCTCGGCCGCCAGTCCCTTGCCCTCGGCCTCGGGCGGCCACAGCGACCAGCCGATCTCGCGTTCGGGCCAGCCTTCGGGGAACCATGGACCGGCCATGCCAAGCGGCGTGTCGTCGTCCCTGGCGGTAAAGACGAACATGCCCCAGCCGCGCATCGCCCAGTGGCCGATGGCGTGGCCAAAGGCGCGCCACGATGCGGCGTCGTCGAAATCGTCGGGGCGCACGAAGCGCAACCTGTCGCTGGCCATGAAGGCGCGCCAGGCGGGCCAGTCGCTGCCTTTGGGCGCGCGCAGGGTCAGCCGTTCCGTGGTCAGGATCGGGGTGGGCGACAGCAGGATCATGCCGCGACCCCGTCGGTCGGGATGGCATGGATGTCGCGGGCGACGCCGTCGGGAAAGACCGCGCGCCGCAGCCTGCGACCGCCAAGCGACCGGGTCAGGCGCAGGGCGGCGTCGTTGTCGTCGCGGAAATGCGTCTCGACCTCGGCGCTGGCCAGCGCATCGCGCGCCCATGCCAGCACCGCGACCGAGGCTTCGCGCGCCAGACCCTGGCCGCGGGCATCGGGCAGCAGCCACCAGGTCAGTTCGCGGCCCGGCCAGCCATCGGGATGGACGATGCCGCAGCCGCCGATGGTGGCGCCGTTCCGGGTGACCGCGAACTTGCCGTAACCGCGCAGCGACCAGTGGCCGATATCGCGGCACAGCACGCCGAACGCCTGATCGCGCCGCAGCGGACCGCCATAGAAATGCGATGCCTGCGCATCCGCGAAAAAGGCGGCATAGGCGTCGAGATCGCGCGCATCGGGCAGGCGCAGCGTCAGCCGCGCGGTCCGCAGAAGCGGTGCGGCCGTGTCCGGCTGCGCGGACCGGGGGAGGCGGGCGGTCACCGGGGTCATCGCGTCATTTCTTGCCGAACATGCCCGACAGCCCGCCGGGCAGGCCGGCGCGGCCCAGATCGCCGCCAAGACCCTTCGGGTCCTGCAGCATCCGCGTCGCCTCGGCCATCTTGGCGGGATCGACATTGTCCATCTCGGGCAGGCCGCCGCCCTTGCCGGTCATCGCGCGCATCGCCTGTTTCAGCATGCCGCCCTTGCCCATCTTGCCCAGCTTTTTCATCGTGTCGGCCATCTGCCGCTGCATCTTCAGCAGGCGGTTCAGCTCGGCCACATCCATGCCCGCGCCGGCGGCGATGCGTTTCTTGCGGCTGGCCTGAAGGATCGCGGGGTTGGCGCGTTCCTTTTTCGTCATCGAGTTGATCAGCGCGATCTGCCGGCGGATGGCGCTGTCGTCCATGCCCGCGGCCTCGGCCTGCTTGGCCATCTTGGCCATGCCGGGCATCATGCCCATGATCGACTGCATGCCGCCCATCTTCTGCATCTGTTCCAGCTGGCCCTTGAGGTCGTTCATGTTGAACAGCCCCTTCTGGAACCGCTTCATCATGCGTTCGGCCTGTTCGACCTCCAGCACTTCCTGCGCCTTTTCGACCAGAGCGACGATGTCGCCCATGCCCAGGATGCGGCCGGCGATTCGCTGCGCGTCGAAGCCTTCCAGCGCGTCCATCTTTTCGCCCAGACCCACGAAGCGGATCGGCTTGCCGGTGATGGCGCGCATCGACAAGGCCGCGCCGCCGCGCCCGTCGCCGTCCATCCGGGTCAGGACCACGCCGGTGACGCCCACCTTCTGGTCGAATTCGGTCGCGACATTGACCGCGTCCTGACCGGTCAGCCCGTCGACCACCAGCAGGGTTTCGCGCGGGCTGGCGATGTCGCGGACGGACTGCACCTCGTTCATCAGCGCGTCGTCGATATGCAGCCGGCCGGCGGTGTCGAGGATATAGACGTCATAGCCGCCCAGGGCGGCCTGCTGCCTGGCGCGCTGCGCGATCTGGGTGGCTGTCTGGCCGGGCACGATCGGCAGCGTATCGACGCCGATCTGCTGGCCCAGGATCGCCAGCTGTTCCATCGCCGCCGGGCGGTTGGTGTCCAGCGACGCCATCAGCACGCGCTTTTTCTCGCGGTCCTTCAGGCGCTTGGCCAGCTTGGCGCTGGTCGTGGTCTTGCCCGAGCCTTGCAGCCCGACCATCAGGATCGGGGCGGGCGGGTTGTCGATGCGCAGCGCCTCGGGCTCTTCGTCGCCCTGAAGGACGCGGATCAGCTCGTCATGGACGATCTTGACGACCTGCTGGCCGGGCGTGACCGATTTCGTGACCGCCGCACCCGTGGCCTTCTGCGTGACCGACTTGACGAAGCTGCGCGCGACCGGCAGCGAGACATCGGCCTCCAGCAGGGCCACGCGCACCTCGCGCATGGCGGCGGTGACGTCATCCTCGGACAGCGCACCCTGCTTGGTCAGCCGGTCGAAGACGCCGCCAAGCCGGTCGGACAGATTTTCGAACATCGCGGCCCTCCTGAAGGTCCAAAGCGGTTTTGCCCCCGTGGGCGCAACGCGCTGACGGAGGGCGATCCCCGCCATGCGGGGACCGGAAGGGGATCGCCTTCCGGGGATTGCGGCATCAGATAGGGAAAAACCGCCGCCGAGTCAACGCGGCTTGTCGCGGGCGCGGGCGGCAGGGGAAGGCGCGCGCAGCGGGTGGACGGAACAGCAGGGCCGGCCGCGGCGCAAGGCCGCGCAAGGCGGCGGCTGCGCGGGGTTCCATCCGTGCCGGACCTGACGCAAAGTGCCGGCCGAGGAGGACCCCATGACCGACACACAGCATCCGATCAGCCGCTTTGCGGTGCCCGACCTGGACCGCCTGCCGGACGACATCCGGCAGGCGATCCGCAAGGTGGCCGAGAAATCTGGCTTCGTGCCCAACGTGTTTCTGGCGCTGGCGCACCGGCCGGCCGAGTTCCGGGCCTTCTTCGCCTATCACGACGCGCTGATGGACAAGGACGACGGGCTGACCAAGGCCGAGCGTGAGTTGATCGTGGTCGCCACCAGCGGGCTGAACCAGTGCCAGTATTGCGTCGTCGCGCATGGCGCGATCCTGCGCATCCGGGCGAAGAACCCGCATATCGCCGATCAGGTCGCGGTGAACTGGCGCAAGGCGGATCTGAACGACCGGGAACGCGCGATGCTGGCCTATGCCGAAAAGGTCGCGCTGAACGCGCAGCAGATCGACGACGCCGATCACGAGGCGCTGGCGCAGGCGGGGTTTTCGGCCGACGAGATCTGGGACATCGGCGCCATCGCGGCGTTTTTCGGCATGTCGAACCGGCTGGTGAATGCGGGCGACATCCGCCCGAACGACGAATTCTACATGCTGGGCCGGGGGTGATGCCTGCGGCGCCCGTGCGGCGGGCGATGCTGCGCGTGACCGGCGATGTGCGTCGATGAGCGCGCCGGACGCGGCGATGGGCGCGGTCCCGCGGCGCGAGGCGTTGCGCGGACATGCGGCGATGCTGCTGTTTTCGGCGCTGGTGGCGGGGTCGTTCTCGCTGGGCTCGCGGGCGGCCAACCTGATCGACCCGGCGGCGATCACGGCGGCGCGGTTCGTGATCGCCGCTGGCGTGATCGGCGGGGTCGCGCTGGCCGGGCAGCGCATCCCGGTCGCGGCCTTCCGTGCGCCGTGGCGCTATCTGCTGCTGGGCGGGGTCTTTTCATGCTATTTCGTGCTGATGTTCGAGGGGCTGAAGACCGCCGCCCCGGTCAGCGCCTCGGCCGTCTTCACGCTGACGCCGCTGATGGCGGCGGGGTTCGGCTGGCTGCTGGTGCGCCAGCGGATGACCCGGCGGATGGCGGGCGCGCTGGCGCTGGGCGGGTTCGGGGCGCTGTGGGTGATCTTTCGCGGCGATCTGGCGGCGATGGCGCGGCTGCAACTGGGCCGGGGCGAGGCGATCTATCTTGTCGGTTGCGCCGCCCACGCGCTGTATATCCCCATGGTGCGCCGGCTGAACCGGGGCGAAGGCGCGCTGGTCTTCACGCTGGGCACGCTGATTGCGGGGGCCGCGCTGCTGCTGGTGTGGGGGCGGGACGCGATCGCGCAGACGGCGTGGCTGGAATTGCCCGCGATCGTCTGGGTGACGCTGCTTTACGTCGCCGTCATGGCCAGCGCCGTCACCTTCGTGCTGACCCAGTTCGCGACCCTGCGCCTGCCTGCGGCCAAGGTGATGGCCTATACCTATCTGACGCCGGTCTGGGTGATCCTGGCCGAGGCGGTGCTGGGCACCGGCCTGCCGGGCGCCATCGTGCTGCCGGGCGTGGCGATGACGATGCTTGCGCTGGTCCTGTTGCTGAAGGGCGACGAATAGGGCGGCTGCGGGCAAGGCGGCTGCGCGCGACAG
The DNA here is from genome assembly GCF_028553765.1 of Paracoccus stylophorae. Classification (NCBI taxonomy): domain Bacteria; kingdom Pseudomonadati; phylum Pseudomonadota; class Alphaproteobacteria; order Rhodobacterales; family Paracoccaceae; genus Paracoccus; species Paracoccus stylophorae. Next base: position 946,737 of record NZ_CP067134.1, read on the forward strand.
CCGCTTTTCATCGCCGCACGCACTGGTTAGGGTCCGGCGGAACGCGGGGCAGAGACGAGGCGGACGGTGGCGCATATCATCGTTGTGGGCAACGAAAAGGGCGGTTCGGGCAAGTCCACGACCTCGATGCATGTCGCCACGGCGCTGGCGCGGATGGGCCATCGCGTCGGCGGTCTGGATCTGGACGTGCGTCAGCGCAGCTTTGGCCGGTACCTGGAAAACCGCGCGGCCTTTGTGGCGCGCGAGGGGCTGGACCTGCCGATCCCGGTCATCGGCACGCTGGGGCAGGGCAGCGATCCGCTGAGCGCGGCGCTGACCGAGCTTGAGGGCCGGTGCGATTTCATCCTGCTGGACTGTCCGGGGTCGCACACGCAGCTGAGCCAGATGGCGCACACGGTCGCGGACACGCTGCTGACGCCGATGAACGACAGTTTCGTGGATTTCGACCTGCTGGCGCGGATGTCGCCCGAGGGCAAGGTGCTGGGCCCGTCGATCTATGCCGAGATGGTCTGGGCGGCGCGGCAGATGCGGGGCGAGGCGGGGGCCGGACCCATCGACTGGCTGGTGCTGCGCAACCGGCTGGGCACGCAGGCCATGCACAACAAGCGCAAGGTCGGCAGCGCGCTGGCCACGCTGTCGCGGCGGATCGGGTTCCGCGTCGCGCCGGGATTCTCGGAACGGGTCATCTTTCGCGAATTGTTCCCGCGCGGTCTGACGCTGCTGGATCTGAAGGATATCGGCACCGAACAGCTGTCGATGTCGAACATCGCCGCGCGTCAGGAGCTGCGCGACCTGATCGCGGAACTGCGCCTGCCGGGGGTCGAGATCACGTTCTGATCCGCGCCGCCGGCGTCACGGTCGGGTGAGATGGCGCGACCCTGCGCGCCGATCCGGAACCGCGGGGCGCGGGGATGCATTGAGGCGGTGATTCCATCTTTGAAAGGAGGCCGGACATGGCCAGGATTCTGATCATGGCGACCGACGGGTTCGAGCAATCGGAACTGTTCGTGCCGCTGGAAAAGCTGAAAGCGTCGGGTCACGACGTTGATATCGCCGCGCCCGATACGGGCGAGATCCGCGCCTGGGACAAGGACGACTGGGGCAAGACGGTCGAGGCGGGCAAGAAGATCGCCGAGGTGTCGGCCGAAAGCTATGACGCGCTGGTGCTGCCGGGCGGCGTCATCAATCCCGACACGCTGCGGCAGGACCGCAAGGCGGTGGGGCTGATCTGCGCCTTCGCCGATGCCGGCAAGCCGGTGGCCGCGATCTGTCACGCGCCCTGGCTGCTGGTCGAGGCCGGGCTGACGTCGGGTCGCAGGATGACCGGCTATGGCTCGATCCGCACCGATCTGGCGAACGCGGGCGCCGAGGTCGTGGACGAATCGGTGGTGGTGGATCGCGGCATCATCACCAGCCGCAATCCCGACGACCTGGACGATTTCGTGCGCGAGATCGAGAAGGCGGTCACCTGACCGGCGGGCGTTCGGTTGCGTCCCGCGACGGCCGGGGGCGCTGCCCCCGGACCCCCGAGGTATTTGGAAAGAGTGCGAGGGGAAGGGCGGAACGCGCATTCGCGGGATTGAAAAAAGGGGCGCGCGGCCCCTTTTTTCCGGTTTGGCGTCAGCCGGTCAGCGTCAGGCCAGCATGCCCATCGGGTTTTCGAGATGGGCGACGATGGCTTCCAGCAGCTGCGCGCCAAGCGCGCCGTCGATCACCCGGTGATCGACCGACAGCGTCATCGACATGACGTTGCGGATCACGACCTCGTCGCCCTCGACCACGGGGGTCTTGATGCCGGCGCCGACGGCCAGGATCGCGCCGTGCGGCGGGTTGATGACGGCGTCGAAATTCTCGATCCCGAACATGCCCAGATTGCTGATCGCGAAGCTGCCGCCCTGATATTCGTGGGGGGCCAGCTTTTTCGTCTTGGCGCGGTTGGCGAGATCCTTCATCTCGGCGGACAGTTTCGACAGCGTCTTGATCTCGGCGTCCTTCAGGACCGGCGTGAACAGCCCGCCTTCGACCGCCACGGCCACGGCCACGTCCGACGGTTTCAGCTTGATGATCCGGTCGCCGGCCCAGACCGCGTTGGCGTCCGGCACCTGTTGCAGCGCCAGCGCGCAGGCCTTGATGATGAAGTCGTTGACCGACAGCTTCACGCCGCGCGCCTCAAGTTGCTTGTTCAGCGTGGCGCGGAACGTCATCAGCTCGTCCAGCTTCGCGGACCGGCGCAGATAGAAATGCGGGATGGTCTGCTTGGCCTCGCCCAGGCGCGCGGCAATGGTGCGGCGCATGCCGTCCAGCGTGACCTCTTCGGTTTCGCGGTCGGCATAGATCTTGGCGATGGTTTCGGCGGACGCGCCTTTCGGGGCCTCGGCCGCGGCGGGCGCGGGCTTGGGCGCGTCGGCCTTTGCCGGGGCGGCGCCGGGCTTGGCGTTCTCGACATCCGCCTTGACGATCCGTCCGCGCGGGCCGGACCCTTCGATCGAGGCCAGATCCAGCCCCTTTTCGGCCGCGATGCGGCGGGCCAGCGGCGAGGCGAAGATCCGGTCGCCCTTGTCCGAGGACGGGGCGGGCGGGGCCTTGGCGGCCTGTGCCTGACCCTCGACCTCCTTCGGGGCTTCGGCGGGCACGTCCTTTTTCGGCGCGTCGGCCGCGGGCTTTGACGTCTCGGCGATATCGTCGGCGCTTTCGCCCTCTTCCAGCAGGACGGCGATGGGGGTGTTGACCTTGACCCCGGACGAGCCTTCCTCGATCAGGATCTTGCCCACCTTGCCTTCATCGACGGCCTCGAACTCCATCGTGGCCTTGTCGGTCTCGATCTCGGCCAGGATATCGCCGGATTTGACCTCGTCGCCCTCTTTCACCAGCCATTTGGCCAGCGTGCCTTCCTCCATCGTCGGAGACAGCGCGGGCATCAGGATTTCTGTCGGCATCTCGCTGCTCCGTTACTTGTAGGTGACTTTCTTCACCGCCTCGACGATCTCGGGGATGGTGATCAGCGCGTGTTTCTCAAGATTGGCGGCATAGGGCATGGGCACGTCCTTGCCGGTGCAGTTGATCACCGGGGCATCCAGCCAGTCGAACGCGTTTTCCATCACATAGGCCGACAGGTGGTTGCCGATGGCGCCGACCGGGAAACCTTCCTCGACGGTGACCATGCGGTTGGTCTTCTTCACCGATTCGATCATCGTGCCATAGTCGATCGGGCGCAGCGTGCGCAGGTCGATCACCTCGGCCTCGATCCCCTCTTCGGCCAGCTTGTCGGCGGCTTCCAGCGAATGGGCCATGCCGATGCCGAAGCTGACGATGGTCACATCCTTGCCCTGGCGCGCGATCCTGGCCTTGCCGAAGGGGATGGTGAAATCGTCCAGATCGGGCACCTCGAAGCTGCGGCCATAGAGGATTTCGTTCTCAAGGAAGATGATCGGGTTGGGATCGCGGATCGCGGTCTTCAGCAGCCCCTTGGCGTCGGCGGCCGAATAGGGCATCACGACCTTGAGGCCGGGAATGGCCGCGAACCATGCCGCGTAATCCTGGCTGTGCTGGGCTGCGACGCGGGCGGCGGCGCCGTTCGGGCCGCGGAACACCATCGGTGCGCCCATCTGGCCGCCCGACATGTACAGCGTCTTGGCGGCCGAGTTGACGATCTGGTCCATCGCCTGCATGGCGAAGTTGAAGGTCATGAACTCGACGATGGGGCGCAGGCCGCCGAACGCCGCGCCGACGCCGATGCCCGCGAAGCCGTGTTCCGAGATCGGGGTATCGACCACGCGCCGGGGGCCGAATTCGTCCAGCAGACCCTGGCTGATCTTGTAGGCGCCCTGGTATTCGCCGACTTCCTCGCCCATCAGGAACACGGTCTCGTCGCGGCGCATTTCCTCGGCCATGGCCTCGCGCAGCGCCTCGCGGACGGTCATGGTCTTCATCGCCGTGCCTTCGGGCCAGTCCGGGCTGCGGTCGGGTTCGGGGGTCTTGACCTCTTCGACGGCGGATTTCGCCGGCGCGTCGTCGGATCTGGCCTGGGCGGGTGCGGCGTCGGATTTCGACACCTCGATATCGTCGGCGCTTTCGCCCTCCTCGATCATCACGGCGATGGGGGTGTTGACCTTGACGCCCTCGGTCCCCTCGTCGATCAGGATCTTGCCGAGGATGCCTTCGTCCACCGCCTCGAATTCCATCGTGGCCTTGTCGGTTTCGATCTCGGCGATGATGTCGCCGGACTTGACCTCGTCGCCTTCCTTTTTCAGCCATTTCGCCAGCGTGCCTTCCTCCATGGTCGGCGACAGGGCGGGCATCAGGATCTCGGTTGCCATGTGCTGGTCCCTCCCTCAGGCGTTTTCTTCGGCGGTGCCTTGCGGCACTTCGTCGGCGTAGATGTCGGTCCACAACTCGTCCAGCGACGGTTCCGGGCTTTCCTTGGCGAATTCGGCCGATTCGTTCACGATGTCCTTGATTTCCTTGTCCACGGCCTTCAACTCGTCCTCGGTGGCGTGATCGCCCTGCAACAGCAGGTCGCGGACATGTTCGATGGCGTCGCGTTCGTCGCGCATCTTCTGCACCTCTTCGCGGGTCCGGTATTTCGCCGGGTCCGACATCGAGTGCCCGCGATAGCGATAGGTCATGATCTCGAGGATATAGGGGCCCTTGCCCGCGCGGCAGTGGGCGACGGCCTTTTCGCCGGCGGCCTTCACGGCCAGCACGTCCATGCCGTCGACCTGTTCGCCGGGGATGCCGAATGCCTCGCCGCGCCCGTAAAGCGTGGTCGACTTGGTCGACCGCTTCATCGAGGTGCCCATCGCATACTGGTTGTTCTCGATCACGAAGACGACCGGCAGATCCCACAACTCGGCCATGTTGTAGGTCTCATAGACCTGGCCCTGGTTGGCCGCGCCGTCGCCGAAATAGGTGAAGGTGACGTTGTCGTTGCCCATGTACTTGTCGGCAAAGGCCAGCCCCGCCCCAAGCGGCACCTGCGCCGCGACGATGCCGTGGCCGCCATAGAAATGCTTTTCGCGGCTGAACATGTGCATGCTGCCGCCCTTGCCCTTGGAATACCCGCCCTCGCGGCCGGTCAGTTCGGCCATGACGCCCTTGGGGTCCATGCCGCAGGCCAGCATGTGGCCGTGGTCGCGATAGCTGGTGATGCGCTTGTCGCCTTCCTTGGCGGCAGCCTCCAGCCCGACGACGACCGCCTCTTGCCCGATATAGAGGTGGCAGAAACCGCCGATCAGACCCATGCCGTAAAGCTGGCCGGCCTTTTCCTCGAATCGCCGGATCAGCAGCATGTCGCGATAATACTGAAGCAGCTCGTCCTTTGAAACGTTCGGCGCCTCCTTGGCGGCGGGTTTCCTGGCCATGCTGGGTGTCCTCCTCGATGCCCGGTCGGAATAGTTCAGCGTTAAACTATCCGTAGCGCATCAAATCAAGGGGTGCAATGCGCGAAACCGAAGGGCGCGGATCGCCCGTCTTGACGGCCTAGCGCAGGATGATTTCGTCCGACCGGACATAGCCCAGCACCTCGCGCGCGCGTTCGTCCAGCAGGTCGATATCCAGATATTCGTCCGACATCCGGCGGGTCAGGTTCTGCATCCGGTCGACATCGGCGCGCAGGCTGTCGCGTTCGACGATCAGGTCCTGAGTCTCGGCCTCGATCTGGATGCGGCGCAGGATGCCCGAAGGCCCCTGCACGGCGGCGAAGGCGAAATAGAGGCCCAGGGCCATGGCCAGCACGAAGAAGATCGTGGCGCTGATCGAAAGACGTTGTGACATGGATGTGGCTTTGCCTGGCTTGCGTTGGCGCGATCATGCCACAGCCGGACTGGCAGGGGAATCCCCCGGCGGCTTCTTCAGGCGCGGTCGCGGAACAGCCGTGTCAGCCGCGCGGCCTCGGCCGCAAGTCCGAAGGGCGGGTTCAGCACCCACATCCCCGACCCGATCATCGCGTGGCCGGGGCGGGCGGGCGCGAACCCGACCTCGCTGCGCAGGGCGTCGGGATGGGCCTGCATCAGCGCGCGCAGCATCGGTTCGTGGCGGTTGTCGGTCAGGATCGGATACCACAGCGCAACGATGCCCACGTTCCACTTGCGCGCCAGCAGCCCGATCTGGCGCGGAACGGTCTGATAGTCCGCCTTGACCTCATAGCTGGGGTCGATCAGCAGCAATCCGCGCCGCGGCGTCGGCGGGCACACGGCCTGCGCCATGGCGAACCCGTCGCTGCGGTGAAGGGTCGCAAACCCGGCCACCTGCGACAGCGCCTGATATTCGGCGGGGTGCAATTCGGCCAGATGGGCGGTGTCGCCCGGGCGCAGGAAATGCGCGGCGATCAGCGGCGATCCGGGATAGGCAAGCGGGCCATGGGCGCGGCGGACGCAGGCAAGCGCGCGGTGCAGCGGATGGTCGTCGGGCAGCCAGCCCTGGGCCGTGGCGCGCAGGATGCCGGCCTGCGCCTCGCCCGTCTTGCGCGCCTCGGCACCGTCCAGCCGATACAGGCCGCGCCCGGCATGGGTTTCCAGATAGCTGAGCGGCTTGTCCTTGCGCGTCAGGTAATCCAGCGCCGTCGCCAGCATCGCGTGCTTGTGCAGGTCGGCCAGGTTTCCGGCGTGATAGGCGTGCTGATAGCTGAGCATGGCCTGCCTTAGCCCGCGCCTGCGCGGCGGGGAAGGGGGCGAAGCGCGTCATTCGGCCTTGCGCAGTTCCGAATGGCTTTTCAGCACGCGGTCGCCGTCCTCCTGTTCGATCAGATAGGCGGGTTCGTCCGCGCTGGCCTTGCGCTTGATCGTCTGGCCCTTGATCTGGCGCTCGACATCGTCGGTAAAGCTTTCGGCGATCTTGCCGGTGCCGTGGCCGGTGCCCCATTTCCACTGCACCTTGGTGCCCTTGCGATATTTTTCCATGACTGGCCCCTTTCGTCGCATTCGAAGATGCAATGCAAGGCAGGCCATCTTGTTCCGCGGGAAAAGATCGCGGCGGCGCCCAGGGAGGAGGAAGGGGCGCCGCCGCTCAACGCTGGCCCAGGGAGGAGGGAGGGCCGCGTTTGGGGTGCGGTGTCAAGGCCAGGGAGGGGCCGACACCGCCTGCGATCGGGCCGGGAGGAGGAAGGCCCATCGCATCCGTCTGCCGCAATCGGGGCGGCTATGGGGTGCGACGCGGCCCCGAGGAGGAGGGGCCGGCGTCGCCGTGCGAAGGACCGGGAGGAATGGTCCGTCGCATCCGGTTGCCGCAATCGGGGCGGCGATGTTTTCGGCAGCGACCCCTTGGGAGGAGGAGCGGGGCCGCCGCCCGCACGACACGCCCGGGAGGAGGAGAGGGCGGTGTCGCGATCTTTGGGCGGCACCCTCCGGGAGGAGGAGAGAGGGTGCCGCCAGTCCCGACCCGGGGAGGAGGAGAGGGTCGGGAAAGCGAATGGTTCAGTCGGACGAGCCCCAGGCGGCCTCGCGCGCCAGATGCGGGATCATCGCGCGGCTGATGCCCAGATCGTCCAGATCGCGGGTGGTCAGCGCGCTGAGTTCGCGCACGGTCTGGCGATAGACGGCCTTGCGGGCGCGGTTTTCCTGCATGCGCTGCATCGCGGCCAGCAGCCGACCACGCAGGCCGGTGGCGGCGGCGCGGTTGTGGGCTTGAGCGATAACGGCCATGACTTCGGTTCCTTTCACGTTTCTTCGTCGATCTGCGCCCGGCCCGGGACGGCCCGGCGCTTTCGTTGTCATCAAGATGGCCCTCTTGCTGCGGATGCACAATAGGCCATCCGGCCAATGCTGCCATGCGGCAATTGCATGACTGAGCGTTTACGTTCTGGTTCCTTCTTCCTGTAATCACACGAAAAGTTAATTTCGCCGTGAGCGTTAGCGATCACGCCGCGACTGCAAAATGGACGGAAAATGAGGTGCTTACGGCCGCCCGCGCTGCGACATGCTGGCGGGTGGTTGTGGTCGCGCGACCCATGCATCATGCTGCGGCGACACATAAAGACAGGCTGCTGACATGACCGTGACCCGTGAAGTTGTCCGTGGGGCAATCGCCGACATCGTGCTGCCGGACGGCCGCAGCCTTGCCCAGGCCGATATCGTCCGCGCGATAACCGTCGATGGCGGCACCGTCCGATTCGTCCTTGAGGTCGCCGATGCCGAGGCCGCGCGCGCGCTGGCCCCGGTCGAGGCCGAGGCAAGACGCCGGGTCGAGGCGCTGCCCGAGGTAGAGAAGGTGCAGATCGTGATGACCGCGCCGGCGGGCAAGCCCGCGCAGCCGGTGGCCTCGTCCGGGCAGGGGCAGGCGCCGTCGCTGAAGCTGGGCCAGCATCCGACCGGGCAGGCCGGGCCGCAGCCGGTGCCGGGCGTGCGAAACCTCGTGGCCATCGGGTCGGGCAAGGGCGGGGTCGGCAAATCCACCGTCACCGCCAATCTGGCGGTGGCGCTGGCGCGGGCGGGGCGCAAGGTGGGGGTGCTGGACGCCGACATCTATGGCCCCTCGCAGCCGCGGATGCTGGGCGTGTCGGGCCGGCCCGCCAGCCCGGACGGCAAGCGGATCGAGCCGATGCACAATCACGGCATCACCATCATGTCGATCGGGCTGATGCTGAAAGAGGGCGAGGCGGTCGTGTGGCGCGGGCCGATGCTGATGGGCGCGATGCAGCAATTGTTGCAGCAGGTGAACTGGGGCGAGCTGGACGTGCTGCTGATCGACCTGCCGCCCGGCACCGGCGATGTGCAGCTTTCGCTGTGCCAGAAGGCGGCGGTGACGGGCGCGATCATCGTCTCGACCCCGCAGGACGTGGCGCTGCTGGATGCGCGCCGCGCCATCGACATGTTCAACAGGCTGAAGACCCCGGTTCTGGGCCTGATCGAGAACATGTCCAGCTATGTCTGCCCCAATTGCGGGCACGAGGCGCATCTGTTCGGCCATGGCGGCGTGGCCTCCGAGGCGCGGAATCTGAACCTGCCCTTCCTGGGCGAATTGCCGCTGCTGCTGGATGTGCGCCTGTCGGGCGATTCGGGCCGGCCCATCGCGCTGGAAGACGGCCCGGCGGGGCAGGCTTATGCGCGGCTGGCCGAACGGCTGATCGCGGATGGGGTCGCCTGACACTGCGCATCTGCGCAAGGCCGTCGCATCTTCATGGGAAAGCATGGGTTGAATGGGATTTTCCGCCACCGGGGCGGAAACCCGCTCCCGCATATGTGATTCGCCGTGATTCCGGCGCGGATCGGCGTGAATCGCGGGCGGTGTTCCTGCCCTGTCCGGCGTCGATGCAGGTTTTTGGGATTTTACGCCACTTTCTGTCTTGGCAGATCTGATCGCTAGATATTGCGATGTTGCGTCGGTTTCTTTCCATCTGTTGTGCGCATTGGTTCGTGACGGCACGAAACAGCCGGTCCTGAGCCTCGTTTCAGCGTGTCCATACCGCCGTTGTGGGGAAGAATTCCATTGCGTCCCATGAAATCCCATGTCACAACTTGATCACGAAGACGGGCAGCAAGGGGCACCAAGACCCCACGAGGCGAAGCAGGTTTCATACAGGCACCCGTTTTCCAAAAAAGCATCGCCCCCACGCGCGAGCAGCACCTCCCCCAGGTGGCGCGTGGCAGGGCGGGCAACTCCCCGAAAAGGGGCCCAGTCAATGGGAACGAGGGCGGCGGATCGGGCAGTGGCAGCGGCCCGATCCGCCCTTTCTCTTTCGGGCGGGCGGAAGAGACGGGACAGTGAGGACAGGCCGGCGTGGCGCGCAAGTTCAGGGGCACCGAGACCGTCAAGGTCGACAGCAAGGGCCGCATGTCGGTCCCCGCCCGGATGCGCAAGCAGTTCGAACAATGCGACCCGGCCTTTTCGACATCCAACACCGGACGCGCGCAGCTGGTCGTGGTCTATGGACCGGACTGGTGGAACTGGCTGGAGCTTTACACCATCGAGGCCATCGAGGAGATCGACGCGCAAATCGACCGGATGCAGCGCGGCAGCGTCGAGCGGCGCTGGCTGGAACAGCTGATGAACGCGCAGTCCGTCGATCTTGAGATCGACCGCGAAGGCCGGCTGATGCTGCCGCAGAAGCTGCGCGAAAAGCTGGGTTTCGACAGCGGGGTCGAGGTCGATTTCGCGGCCAGCGGCGATTACCTCAAGGTGTATCGCCCCGATTCGCCCCCCAAGGACATTCAGGAGGTCGAGGATTTCGCGGCCTCCAAGGGGCCGGGTTTCGATCCGCGCAGCCTGGCCGGTCCGCCCCAGGGCACGGACGAGGGCTGAGCCATGGCCGCGCCGCATGTCCCGGTCCTGCTGAAACCGCTTCTCAGGGCGGTCGAACCCGTCTCGGGCATCTGGCTGGACGGCACGTTCGGCGCCGGCGGCTATGCGCGCGGGCTGTTGCAGGCCGGCGCCGCGACCGTCATCGGCGTGGACCGCGACCCTGCGGTTCTGGCGATGGCGCGGGAATGGGCGGAGGAATACGGCGACCGGCTGCGTCTGGTCGAGGGCGTGTTTGCCGATCTGGACCGGCTGGCGGAAGAAGTTCTGGCCGATGAAGTTCAGGATGGCGGAAGGCTGGACGGTGTGGTGCTGGATCTGGGCGTCAGTTCGATGCAGCTGGATCAGGCCGAACGCGGCTTTTCCTTTCTGCGCGACGGTCCGCTGGACATGCGCATGGGGCAGGACGGCCCCTCGGCCGCCGATCTGCTGAACCGGGCCGACGAATCGACCATCGCCGACGTGCTGTTCCATTATGGCGAGGAACGCGCCTCGCGCCGGATCGCGCGCGCCATCGTCGCCGCGCGCCCGCTGTCGCGCACCGCCGAACTGGCCGAGATCGTGTCGTCCTGCCTGCCGCGCCCCAAGCCCGGCCAAAGCCATCCCGCCACACGCAGCTTTCAGGCGATCCGGATCTGGGTCAACGACGAGTTCCGGCAACTGGTCGAGGGGCTTTCGGCCGCGGAACGCGCGCTGAAGCCCGGCGGCAGGCTGGCCGTGGTCAGCTTTCATTCATTGGAGGATCGGATCGTGAAGCGCTTCATGCAGGCGCGGTCGAACAGTGCGGGCGGGGGCAGCCGCCATGCGCCGGTGGCGGATACCGCACCGGCGGCCTTCACCCTGCCGTTCCGCCGCGCCATCGGCCCCGACCCCGACGAGATGCAGGCCAATCCGCGCGCGCGTTCGGCGCTGCTGCGGGTGGCGGTGCGCACCCATGCGCCCGCAGCCCCGGTCGATGCAGGCGCGCTGGCCATGCCGCGCCTGCCCGAGAAAGGGGTCGGGTGATGCGGTCCGTGACCTATCTGGCGGTGACGCTGCTGGTGATGGGGCTGGCATTCTGGGCCTATCGCGAGAATTACCGCACCCAGGCCGCGATCAGCGAGATGGGCCAGGTCCAGCGCGAGATCGCCGTGCTGCGCGAGGATCTGGGCGTGCTGCGGGCCGAATGGGCCTATCTGAACCGGCCCGAACGGCTGCGCGAACTGGTCGATCTGAATTTCGAACGCCTGCAACTGGTGCCGGTCGATTCGGGTCAGTTCGTCGATCTGGGTCATGTCGATTACCCCAAACCCCCTGCCCCGCCGCCGACGCAGGACGGCCAAGACCCCACATCATCCGAGGAACAGCCATGATCCGCACCCCCTTGCGCCCGCTGGCCCGCATCCTTCGCGCCCGCGCCCGCGGCGAGAACCCCGACGAGATCGAGGCCGAGAATCGCCGCCTGCGGCACGAGGCGATCCAGGACAAGGCGCGCCGTCGCGCCGAGGGGCGGCTGGTGCTGATGTCGGCCTGTTTCGTGCTGGCCTTCGGCACGGTCGGCGTGCGGATGGGCGCCTTGGCGTCAAGCGATCCAAGCGAGCCGCGCAGCCAGGTGCTGTCGGCGCAGATCCTGTCGCAGCGCGCCGACATCACCGACCGGCGCGGCCGCGTGCTGGCCACGAACCTGCTGACCCATTCGCTGTATGCCCATCCCCACCAGATGGTCGATCCGGTGCGCGCGGCCACCGGGCTGGCCCGGATCTTTCCGGATCTGGATCAGGCACGGCTGACCAGGGATTTCACCGGCGGCCGCAAGTTCATGTGGATCAAGCGCAAGATCAGCCCCGAACAGATGCAGGCCGTCCACGACATCGGAGAGCCGGGCCTGCTGTTCGGCCCGCGCGAGATGCGCGTCTATCCCAACGGCCATGTCGCCAGCCATATCCTTGGCGGATCGGGCTTTGGCGCCGAGGGCGTCAGCAGCGCCGAGGTGCTGGGCGTCGCCGGCGTCGAGAAGGCGTTCGACAACTGGCTGCGCGACCCCTCGCATGACGGGGCGCCGCTGGCGCTGTCGATCGACCTGACCGTCCAGACGGCGATGGAGGAGGTGCTGTCGTCGGGCATGAAGATCATGAACGCCAAGGGCGCCGCCGGCATCCTGATGGAGGTGGCGACGGGCGAGGTGGTGGCGATGGCCAGCCTGCCCGATTTCGACCCCAACGACCGGCCCCGCCCGCTGCTGAAGGGCGATCCCTCCGACAGCCCGCTGTTCAATCGCGCGGTGCAGGGCCAGTACGAGCTGGGATCGACCTTCAAGATCTTTCCGGTCGCGCAGGCGCTGGACCTGAAGCTGATCAACCCCAATTCGGGCATCAATTCGTCCAGCCCGATGAAGATCGGCAAATACCTGATCCACGATTTCCACAATTACGGCAAACAGTTGAGTGCGACGGACGTGATCGTGAAATCCTCGAACGTGGGCACGGTGCGGATCGCGCAGATGCTGGGGGTCGAGCGGCAGCGGGACTTTCTGCAGAAACTGGGCCTGTTCCAGCCGACCCCGGTCGAGATGGTCGAGGCCCCGACCGGACAGCCGCTGGTGCCGTCGCGCTGGCCGGCGGTGACGGCGGCGACGGTGGCCTTCGGGCACGGGCTTGCCGCCAGCCCGCTGCATCTGGCCGCCGCCTATGCGACCATCGCCAATGGCGGCAGGCGGGTGACGCCCACGCTGATCCACGGCCGCAAGCGGCCGCAGGGCGAACAGGTCCTGTCGCCGCGCGCGGCCGAGATGGCGGTGGGGATGCTGCGGCAGGTGGTGACGCGCGGCACCGCCAAACAGGCCGAGGTCGAGGGATACGAGATCGCCGGCAAGACCGGCACCGCCGACAAGCCGCGCCCCTCGGGCGGGTATTACAAGAACAAGGTGGTCGCCACCTTCGCCTCGGTCTTTCCGGCCAGCGATCCGGCCTATGTGCTGATCGTGACGCTGGACGAACCCTCGGTCTCGACTGCGGGCGGCGGTGAAAGCCGCACCGCAGGCATGACCGCCGTGCCGGTCGCGGCCGAGATCGTGCGCCGGCTTGCGCCGCTGGTCGGGCTGAAGGCGCGGACGGACGAAAAGCTGCCGACGGTCGCCGCCCGCTTTCAGCCGCGTGTTGAACCTGCGCCCGCCGATGGGATAAAGCTCGTCTCGAACAAATGACGGGTGGCAGGGTGAGGCAAGGCACGAAGACGCTGTCGCAGCTGGGGTTGCGGGCACGCGACGGGCGCGACCCGCAGATCACCGGCATCTCGGTCGACAGCCGCACCGTCAAGCCGGGGCATGTGTTCGCCGCGCTGCCGGGCACGACCCTGCATGGCGGCGAGTTCATCCAGTATGCGCTGCGCATGGATGCCGCCGCCGTGCTGACCGACCGCGCCGGCGCCGAACTGGCCGCCGACCTGCTGTCGGAATGGGACGGCGCGCTGGTCGTGGCGCAGGACCCGCGGGCGGCGCTGGCCGGTGCCGCCGCGCTGTGGTTTCAGGCGCAGCCCGAGCATGTGGTCGCGGTCACGGGCACGTCGGGCAAGACCTCGGTCGTCAGCTTCACCCGCCAGATCTGGCAATCCCTGGGCCACAAGGCGATCAGCCTGGGCACGATGGGCGTGCAGGGCGATCACGAGGCGCGGCTGGCCCATACCACGCCCGAACCCGTGACCCTGCATCGCGTGCTGTCCGAGGCCGCGCAGGCGGGCGTCACCCATGCCGCGATGGAGGCGTCAAGCCACGGGCTGGACCAGCGGCGTCTGGACGGGGTCCGGGTCGAGGCCGGCGCGTTCACAAATTTCAGCCAGGATCACCTGGATTATCACACCGATTTCGACGACTATTTCGCCGCCAAGGCGCTGCTTTTCAACCACATTCTGGAAGACGGCGAGGCTGCGGTCATCAACGTCGACAGCGAGCGCGGCCGCCAGATGGCCGACATTGCGCGGGATCGCGGGCTGGCGCTGACGACCGTCGGACGCAGCGATCAGGCGATGCTGCGCATCCTTGGCCAGCGTTACGATGCGACCGGGCAGGATCTGCGCTTTTCGGTGGCGGGTCAGCCGCACATGGTCCGCCTGCCGCTGATCGGCGGGTTTCAGGCCGAAAACGTGCTGGCCGCGATGGGGCTGGTGCTGGCGGCGGGCGATCCGCCCGAAGGCGTGCTGCGCGCGCTGCCGGAATTGCAGACCGTGCGCGGCCGGATGCAGCTGGTCGCGCAGCGCGACAACGGCGCAGCGGTGTTCGTGGACTATGCCCACAAGCCCGGCGCGGTGATCGCCGCGCTGGAATCGCTGCGCCCGCATGTGCTGGGCCGCATCGTCTGCATCATCGGCGCGGGCGGCGACCGCGACCGGGGCAAGCGGCCGCTGATGGGTCAGGCGGCGCGCGATCATGCCGACGTGGTGATCGTGACCGACGACAACCCCCGCACCGAAGACCCGGCCGCCATCCGCGCCGCCGTGATGGACGGCGCCGGCCCCGAGGCGACCGAAATCGGCGACCGGGCCGAGGCGATCCTGCGCGGTGTCGATGCGCTGCAACCGGGCGATGCGCTGCTGATCTGCGGCAAGGGACACGAGACCGGCCAGATCGTCGGCCACGATGTCTATCCGTTCGACGATGCCGAACAGGCCTCGGTCGCCGTCGCGGCGCTGGACGGCCGCATATGACGCTGTGGCATGCGCAGGACGCCGCCGCCGCGACCGGCGGGCGGGCGCAGGGCGACTGGTCGGCGTCGGGCGTGTCCATCGACACCCGCACGATCCGGCCGGGCGATCTGTTCGTCGCGTTGAAGGACAGCCGCGACGGTCACGATTTCGTCGCGCAGGCGCTGGCCGGCGGCGCGGTCGCCGCGATGGTCAGCCGCATCCCCGAGGACGTGGCCGCCGATGCGCCGCTGCTGATCGTGTCCGACGTGCTGGCGGCGCTGACCGAACTGGGCCGGGCGGGGCGCGCGCGGACGGGCGGCCGCGTGATCGCCATCACCGGCTCGGTCGGCAAGACCTCGACGAAGGAAATGGCGCGCGTCGCATTGCAGGGGCAGGGGCGTATCCACGCCGCCGAGGCCAGTTACAACAATCACTGGGGGGTGCCGCTGACGCTGGCGCGGATGCCCGCGCAGACCGATTTCGCGATTGTCGAGATCGGGATGAACCATCCGGGCGAGATCGCGCCCCTGTCGCGCCTGGCCCGCCCGCATGTCGGCCTGATCACCACGGTCGCGGCCGCGCATCTCGAGGCGTTCGGCGCCATCGAAGGCATCGCCCGCGAAAAGGGCGCGCTGTTCGAGGGACTGGAATCGCCCGGCACGGCGGTCCTGCCCGAAGATCTGCCGGTCACGCCGATCCTGCGCGCCTGCGCCGACGCCGCAGACGCAATCGTGGTGGGGTTCGGACGCGACGGCATGGCCAGGCTGCTGCGGGCCGAACCGCAGAACGGCACCCTTGCCTGCCGCGCCCGGATCGCCGGCGCGACGGTCGATTTCACCTTGCAGACGACCGGTGTGCATTTCGCGCTGAACGCGGTCGGCGTGCTGGCCGCGCTGACGGCCGCCGGCGCCGATCCGCAACGATGTGCGGCGCGCCTGGCCGACTGGCTGCCGCCCGCGGGTCGCGGCGGAGTCGAGGATCTGCGCGGCATCCGGCTGATCGACGACGCGTTCAACGCCAATCCCGCCTCGCTGTCGGCGGGTCTGGCCACGCTGGCCGGGCTGGCGGGCGGACGCCGGATCGCGATCCTGGGCGACATGCTGGAGCTGGGCCCGGACGAGATCGACCTGCACCGCGCCGTGGCCGCCGATCCGGCGCTGGCCGCGGTCGATGTGATCCACACCGCAGGCCCCCGCATGCGCCATCTGCACAGGGCGCTGCCGCCCGAAAAACGCGGCGAATGGGCCGAGACCGCCGCCGAACTGGCCACGATCGCATCCACGCTGGTGGCGCCGGGCGACATCGTGCTGGTGAAGGGGTCGAAATCCTCGCAGATCTCGGCCGTGGTTCAGGCGTTGCGCAATTCCCTCAGGAAAGAGAACGACGAATGCTCTATTGGCTGAGCAGCTTTTCCGAAGGGGGCGACCTCTTCAACCTGTTCCGATACATCACCTTTCGCGCCGGCGCGGCGTTCTTCACGGCGCTGATCTTCGGCTTCATTTTCGGGCGGCCGCTGATCGACTTTCTGCGCCGCACCCAGAAAAAGGGTCAGCCGATCCGCGATGACGGGCCGGAAGGCCATCTGGTCAAGGCCGGGACGCCGACGATGGGCGGGCTTCTGATCCTGTCGGCGCTGTTCGTGTCCACGCTGCTGTGGGCGCGGCTGGACAACGGCTATGTCTGGGTCGTCCTGACGGTGACGGCGGGCTATGCGGCGATCGGCTTTGCCGACGACTATGCCAAGATCAGCAAGATGAACACCAAGGGGGTGCCGGGCCGGGTGCGCATGGGGCTGGGGCTGGCGCTGGCCTTCATCGCCTCGGCCTGGGCGATGTGGCTGCATCCCGCCGATCTGACCGGCCAGCTTGCGCTGCCGGTGTTCAAGAACGCGCTGATCGATCTGAGCCTGTTCTTCATCCCCTTCGCCATGCTGGTGATCGTCGGCGCCGCCAACGCGGTCAACCTGACGGACGGGCTGGACGGTCTGGCGATCATGCCGGTGATGATCGCCGCCGGCACGCTGGGGGTCATCGCCTACACCGTCGGGCGGGTCGATTTCACCACCTATCTGGGCGTCCACCACGTCCCCGGCACGGGCGAGATCCTGATCTTCGTCGCAGCCCTGATCGGCGGCGGTCTGGGGTTTCTGTGGTATAACGCGCCGCCGGCGGCGGTCTTCATGGGCGATACCGGCAGCCTTGCCCTGGGCGGCGCTTTGGGCGCCATCGCCGTCGTCACCAAGCACGAGATCGTGCTGGCCATCGTCGGCGGCCTGTTCGTGGTCGAGGCGCTGAGCGTCATCATCCAGGTCCTCTATTTCAAGCGCACCGGCAGGCGCGTCTTCCTGATGGCCCCGATCCACCACCATTTCGAAAAGCTGGGCTGGGGAGAGGCGCAGATCGTCATCCGCTTCTGGATCATCTCGCTGATCCTGGCGCTGATCGGGCTTGCGACCCTGAAGCTGCGCTGATCTTCTTCTTTGTGGAAATACCCTGCGGGGGTCCGGGGGCGCAAAGCCCCCGGCGTCGAAAGCCGGAGCCACGCATGATCCCTGTCGAAGGCGTCGAAGACCAGACCATCGCCGTTCTCGGCCTTGGCCGTTCGGGCCGGGCCACGGCCGCCGCGCTGGCGGCGGGCGGCGCGCATGTGATCGCGTGGGATGACGGCAACGACACGCGCGAGGCCGCCGCAGCCGACGGTCTGACCATCGTCGATCTGACGCGGGACGAGGCCTGGCATGGCGTCACCGCGCTGATCGCCAGCCCCGGCATCCCGCATCTTTATCCGCGCCCGCACCCGGTGATCGCGCACGCCTATGCGCTTGGCGTGCCGGTGGACAACGATATCGGGTTGTTCTTTCGCAGCTATGCCACGCCCGACTGGGACGGGTTCGACCGCGCGCCGCGCGTGATCGCCGTCACCGGATCGAACGGCAAATCCACCACCACCGCGCTGATCCACCACATCCTGCAGGAATGTGGTCGGCCCACGCAGATGGGCGGCAATATCGGCACTGGCGTCCTGTCGCTGGAACCCGCCGTCGATGGCGAGGTCGTGGTGCTGGAACTGTCCAGCTATCAGACCGATCTGGCGCGCGCGCTGACGCCCGATGTCGCCGTCTTCACCAATCTGTCGCCCGATCATCTGGACCGGCATGGCGGACCCGGCGGCTATTTCGCGGCCAAGCGGCGGCTGTTTGCCGAAGGCGGCCCCGATCGCGCCGTGATCGGCGTCGATGAGCCCGAGGGGCTGTTTCTGGCCGGCCAGATGCAGATGGGGCCGACCGACGACCGGGTGATCCGCATCTCGTCGGGGCAAAAGCTGGACGGGGCGGCGTGGTCGGTCTTTGCCCGCAAGGGGTTTCTGGCCGAATACCGCAAGGGGCGGCAGGCGGGGTCCGTCGATCTGCGCCAGATCGCCGGTCTGCCCGGCGCGCATAATCATCAGAACGCCTGCGCCGCCTATGCCGCCTGCCGCGCCGTCGGGCTGGCACCGCGCCAGATCGAGGCCGCGTTTCACAGCTTTGCCGGCCTGCCGCATCGCAGCCAGCTGGTGGCCCAGATCGGCGGCGTGCGATACGTCAACGATTCCAAGGCCACCAATGTCGATGCCGCGGCCAAGGCGTTGCAGGCTTTCGACGGCATCCGCTGGATCGCCGGCGGTCTGGGCAAGGACGGCGGGATCGGCGCGCTGCTGCCCCATCTCGACCGGGTCGCCAAGGCCTATCTGATCGGACATTCGGCACGCGACTTCGCGCTCGAGATCGGCCAGACCCCGCACGAGATCGTCGAGACGATGGACCGCGCCGTGGCCCTGGCCGCGTCCGAGGCGCAGCCGGGCGAGACCGTGCTGCTGGCGCCGGCGGCGGCCAGTTTCGACCAGTATCCGAACTTCGAAAAACGCGGCGAGCATTTCACCGCGCTGGTCCATGCTCTGAAGACAGAGTGATCCGGTCCGGCTTTTCAGCGGCGACGTTCAGCCGCGCGGGATCAACCGTTCAAAGGCGCGCGTTCGATCTGGTGGAACCGGCCCTCCGCGTCCTCGCCCACCAATGTCAGCGCGTCGATCAGCTGCGGGTCGGGCAGGAACGGCGCAAGATGCGGCCTCAGGCTGGCGATGAGCGCCTCGACCGCGACCGGCGACAGGCGCCCGCCAAGCGTCATGTGAAACCGGAACTGGTCCATGACCCAGGGATAGCCCCATTCGTCCAGCAGCTGCACCTGTCGCGGCGTCAGCCGGTCGGGGTTGCGGCGCGCGCGGTCCTGCGGCGTCAGGGGGGCGCGGAAATCGTCCACCCCGGCCACGACCCGCGCCGCCAGATCCTGCAAATCCTGGCAGGGCGCGGCCGGGATCAGCGCCGAAAACCCGTCCAGCGCCGCAAGAACCAGCCCGCCGGGCAGGGCGACGGGCGGCTGGCCGGCGGCCAGCGCCCGCAGGCTTGCCAGCAGGTCGGGTTCGCGGCAGCCTTGGGCCAGACGGAAGGGCGGCTTCAGCGTGGCGTGAAAGCCATAGCGGCGGGGGGTCCGGGTCAGCGCCTCGATCCGCGCGGGCCGGGCCTTGCCGCGTCCGGGGGGCGGAACCGGCTGGCCGGTGGCGATGTCCCAACCCAGCCATGTCGCCCCGAATTCGGCCAGCGGCCCGGTGGCGGTGTAGTAGATCGCGAAACGCCGCCAATCGCGCATGTCTGCTTGACCTTCCTGCCGTTTCGCCCCAGCCATGGCCCATGACCGAGACCGTCCTGACCAATGCGCGGCTGATCCTGCCCGAACGGGTGATGAATGGCCATATCGTCCTGCGCGACGGCAAGATCGCCGAGCTTGGCGACGGTCCGGCACATGGTCACGACATGCAGGGCGATTTCGTGGCACCCGGTCTGGTCGAGCTGCACACCGACAATCTGGAACGCCATATCCGGCCGCGCCCACAGGTGGACTGGCCGCATCCGCAGGCGATCCTGGCCCATGACGCGGAACTGGCCGGCACCGGGATCACCACGGTGTTCGATGCGCTGCGCGTCGGCTCGATCCGGTGGCGGCCGAATTACGGCGCCTATGCACGGGCGCTGAGCCGCGAGATCGACGCGGTGCGCGCGGCCGGTCTGCTGCGGATCAGCCATCATCTGCATCTGCGCGCCGAAATCTGCAGCGAAACCCTGGTCGAGGAACTGGCGCAGTTCGGCCCCGGCGACCGGGTGCGGCTGGTCAGCATCATGGATCACACGCCGGGACAGCGGCAGTTGCGCGATGTGACGCTGGCGCGGAAATTCATCGCCGCCCGGTCGGGGATGAGCGCGGACGAGGTCGTCGATTTCGACCGCCGCCTGCGCGCCCTGCGGGCCGACAAGGGCCCGGAAAACGAGAAGGCGGCCTTCGATTTCGCCCGCGCCGTCGGCGCGGTGGTCGCGAGCCACGATGACACCACCAAAGACCATGTCGCAAGTTCCGCGGCGCGCGGCATCCGCCTGGCGGAGTTTCCGACGACGCCCGAGGCGGCGCGGGCCTGCCGCGATCACGGCATCCGCATCGTCATGGGCGCGCCGAACCTGATCCGCGGCGGGTCCCATTCCGGCAATGTGGACGCCGCGACGCTGGCCCGCGACGATCTGCTGGATATCGTCAGTTCCGATTACGTGCCCGCCGCCCTGCTGAATGCGGGGCTGTTGCTGGCCCGGCTGTGGGACGATCTGCCGCGAGGGGTGGCGACCATCACCGCGACGCCCGCCGATGCGGTGGGGCTGGCCGATCGCGGAAGGCTGGCGCCGGGGCTGCGCGGCGATCTGATCCGGTTCCGGGTGCATGAGGACGCGGCAGTGCTGCGCGGCACATGGGTCGCAGGCGCGCGCGTCGCGTGACGGGCCGGTAAACGGGCGGCCGCATCCTGTGTGGGCGTTGACCCTGACCGCCGAACGCGGGGCGGGTTCCGACGCGGGCTGTGCCGCCGATCCTACATCTGGTCGATCAGATCCAGAATCTCGGGCGGCAACTGGTCTTCGCGGATGTCATAGACATGGGCGCCGTCCTGCCGGTCGCGCACCGTGATGCGATAGACAAGCATGTCCGCCGCCTTGCGGTTTCCCGACCGCGAGGCAAGCTGGCGCAGATCGCGCGGTTCGAACGCGCTGCAGATCTCTTCGCGCAGCGAGGGGCTCTGCTGGTCGACGTCGATACGTTTATGCGTGGCGGCGGCGGGAATCCCGCCGAAACCGCCGCTGGACGAGATTTCAATGATCATGGCAAAGCATCCGGCCGCCAGTGTTGTGCAACTCATTGCACCAAAGATAGGGCGAGACGGATGTTTCGGCAAGGTGGCCAGATAGGCAGGGTCGGCCGCGCGCCGGTGGGGGCTGCGTGGCCGGCGGTCTCAGGTCGGCAGGCCCACCAGTTTCCAGGCGCGGCGCAGCATCACCATCTCCGTGCTGCCCATGCCGTAAAGATTGATCGCCGCCCCTACCGTCTGATCCGACCATTCCGCAAAGCTGGCCATCGGATTGTTCAGGTCCTGCAAGGCGCGATACCAGATCTGGCCGGGTTTTTCCCATGAATTGCCGCCCAACAGCATGCAGAACAGATAGAAGGCGTGGTTGGGGATGCCCGAATTGATGTGCACGCCGCCATTGTCGTCGCTGGTGGACAGGAAATTGTCCATGTGGAACGGCTGCGGGTCCTGGCCCAGAAGATCGTCGTGATAGGCGGTGCCGGGCGCCTTCATGCTGCGCAACCCGCTGCCGTTGATGTCCGGCCCCAGCAATTCGCCGCCGATGATCCAGTCGGCCTCATGCGCGGTCTGGCCCAGATTGCGCTGCTGGGCGATGGCGGCGAACACGTCCGCGATGCTTTCGTTCAGCGCCCCCGCCTGATCCTGATAGACCAGCCCGCCGGAATACTGGATGACGCCGTGGGTCATCTCGTGCGCGATCACCGACAGATCGATGAAGGTCTTGAACAGCTTGCCGTCGCCATTGCCGAAGGCCATCTGGTCGCCGTTCCAGAACGCGTTGTTATAGTTGCGGCGGTGGTTCACCGTCGCGATCAGCGGCAGGCCGTTGCCGTCCAGCGAGTTGCGGTCGAACTGATCGGCGTAAAGGCCAAAGACCTCGCCCATCGCATCATACATCCGGTCGGCATCCGCGATGCCGCAGGGGCCGTCGCCCTCGGACCGGACAAGCGGGCCGGGCAGGGCGGCCCGGTGCTGGCCGTCATGGACCCGGCGGTCGGGTTCGCAGGCCGCCGCCGCGGCCAGCCGGGTGCGACCGCGCCCCGCCACCGCGCCGAACGGCGGTGCCGTATCGTCGGGGGCCGGGACCGGGTGGATGTGATCCTCACGCTCTTGCCGCAGCTTTTGCGACTGTTTCAGCAGGGATTTCGCCATCTCGGCCATACGTTCGTCGCCGCGCAGCGCGATCACCCGCAGCATGTGCGGCGGAACGATGCATTCGATGGGATGGTGTGCGCCGCGCGGGCAGACCGAAAAACACATGCCTCAAAATCCTCTTGCTCAGGGAATCGAGGTTAACACAAGCCGCGCCTGGAACAAAGAGGGAACATCAGCCCTGAGACTGGGGCCGCGTCGCGATCCCGCAACGCCGGCCGCCGCGGCGTCAGGCCAGTCGCCTGCCGGTCTTTGCGTCGAAACGGTGCAGCGCGGCCGGCGGGGCCGACAGGCGCAGCACGTCCTGAAGGTCGCTGTCCGACGGCAGGGCGACGGTCACATCCGTCGTGCCGCCGACCTGGCCGTGAACCAGACGCTGCGCGCCCAGCTCCTCGACCGCGCGCACGTGCAGCTCGATCGGGCCGTCGCGGTCCAGATCCAGATCCTCGGGGCGGATGCCGATCAGGGCGGCGTGTCCGCTGCCCGGCAGATGCGGCACGGCGCTGGTCGGGATCAGGTTCATCGCCGGGCTGCCGATGAAGCTTGCGACAAAGGTCGTGGCGGGTTTGCGATAGACCTCCAGCGGGGTGCCGATCTGTTCGACCTGACCGCCGTTCAGCACCACCAGCCGGTCGGCCAGCGTCATCGCCTCAAGCTGGTCGTGGGTCACGTAAAGCGATGTGGTGTGCAGCCGCTTTTGCAGTTCCTTGATCTCGAGGCGCATGGCCACGCGCAGCTTGGCATCCAGGTTGGACAGCGGTTCATCGAACAGGAACGCGGCGGGTTCGCGCACGATCGCCCGCCCCATCGCGACGCGCTGCCGCTGGCCGCCCGACAGGGCGCGGGGTTTGCGGTCGAGGAACTGGCCGATCTGAAGGATCTCGGCCGCCTCATCGACGCGGCGCTTGATCTCGGCCTTGGGCGTGCGGCGGTTCTTCAGACCGTAGGCCAGGTTCTGGCGCACCGACATATGCGGGTAAAGCGCATAGTTCTGGAACACCATCGCGATGTCGCGATCCGCCGGTTCGACCTTGTTCATGACCCGGTCGCCGATCCTGACCTCGCCATCGGTGATGCTTTCCAGCCCGGCCACCATCCGCAGCAGGGTGGACTTGCCGCAGCCCGAGGGGCCGACCAGGACGATGAACTCGCCATCGGCGATGTCGATATTCACGTCGCCCACGGCGCGGGTGCCGCCGGGATAGACCTTGCCAAGATTGTCCAGAGTGATGGATGCCAAGTTATTTCTCCGTCTCGACAAGACCTTTGACGAACAGTTTCTGCATGCCGATGACGACCGCGACCGGCGGCAGCATCGCCAGCACGGCGGTGGCCATCACCAGATGCCACTGGGGCAGGCCATCGACCGCGTCGGCCATCCGCTTGATGCCCGCGACGATGGTGTAATACTGCGCGTCGGTGGTGATCAGCAGCGGCCACAGATACTGGTTCCAGCCATAGATGAACAGGATGACGAACAGCGCCGCCATGTTGGTGCGCGACAGCGGCAGCAGGATGTCGCGGAAGAATTTCATCGGCCCCGCCCCGTCGATCCGCGCCGCCTCGACCAATTCGTCCGGCATGGTCAGGAACACCTGGCGGAACAGGAAGGTGGCGGTGGCGCTGGCGATCAGCGGGATCGACAGGCCGGCATAGCTGTTCAGCAGGCCAAGCCCGGCGACCACCTGGAAGGTCGGCACGATCCGCACCTCGACCGGCAGCATCAGCGTCACGAAGATGCACCAGAAGGCCAGACCCCGCAGCGGAAAGCGGAAATAGACGATGGCGAAGGCCGACAGGATCGAGATGGCGATCTTGCCGATGGCGATGGCCAGCGCCATGATCAGGCTGTTGAACATCATCGTGGCGACGGGCGGGGTGCCGCTGGTCGAGACGCCGGATTCCAGCATCCGCGAATAATTCTCGATCAGGTGCGGGCCGGGCCACATCGGGATGACGCCCGACATGAAATCCGTCGCAGTGTGGGTCGAGGCGACGAACGCCACCCACAGCGGCAGCCCGACGACGACGACGCCCAGAATCAGCACCAGATGGGCCAGCGCGTTCAGGCCGGGGCGGTTCTCGATCATCAGTATTCCACCTTCTTCTCGACCCAACGGAACTGGATCACGGTCAGCGAGATCACCAGCAGCATCAGGATCACCGACTGCGCCGCCGAACTGCCGATATTCTGGCCGACGAAGCCGTCGAAATAGACCTTGTAGACCATGATGTTGGTGGCCTGGGCCGGGCCGCCCTCGGTGGTGGCGTCGATCACGCCGAACGTCTCGAACATCGAATAGACGATGTTGACGACCAGCAGGAAGAAGGTGGTGGGCGACAGCAGCGGAAAGGTGATGTCGAAGAAGCGCCGCACCGGGCCTGCGCCGTCGATGGCCGCAGCCTCGCGCAGGCTGGCGGGGATGGCTTGCAGCCCGGCGACGAAGAACAGGAAGTTGTAGCTGATCTGCTTCCACGCGCTGGCGATCACGACCAGGATCATGGCGTCGGTCTTGGAACTGACATGGTTCCAGTCATAGCCGATGACATCCAGCACATAGGGCATGACCCCGACCGTCGGATTGAAGATGAACCACCACAGGATGCCCGCGACGGCGGGCGCGACGGCATAAGGCCAGACCAGCAGCGTCGTATAGACCCGCGCCGATTTCAGCATCCGGTCCACCGCCACGGCCAGCAGCAGGGCGGTGCCCATCGACACGGCGGTGACCGACACCGCGAAAATCGCCGTGACCTGCAACGAGTTCAGGTATTCGGGGCTGTCCAGAAGCGCGCGAAAATTGGTCAGCCCGACAAAGCTGGTCTTGATGCCGAACGCATCCTCGCGCAGAAAGCTTTGCCTGACGGCCTGGCCGGCGGGCCACAGAAAGAAGATGAAGGTGATGGCCAGTTGCGGCGCCAGCAGAAGCCAGGGCAGCAGTTGATTGCTGAAGATCGTGCGCTTCATCTTGTATCCGGTCGGGAATTGGGGCGGGGGCCACGACCGAACGCGGCCCCCATGTCCGAGCCTACTGGTTCTGGGCCTGGAATTCTTCGATCAGCTTGTTGCCGCGTTCCACGACGCTGTCCAGCGCGCCCTGCGCGTCCTTGGACCCGTTCAGCAGCTGTTCGAATTCCTCGTCGATGATGCCGCGGATCTGGACATAGTTGCCAAAGCGCAGACCCTTGGAATTCTCGGTCGGCGGATTCAGGGTGATTTCCTGAAGCCCGACCTCGGAACCGGGGTTCTCTTCGTAGTATCCCTGTTCCTTGCCCAGATCATAGGCCGCCTGCGTGATCGGCAGATAGCCCGAGAACTGGTGCCAGTCGGCCTGCACCTCGGGGCTGGAGAGATATTCGAAGAACTTCGCCACGCCGGCATATTCGGCGTCGGGCCGACCCGACAGCACCCACAGCGTCGCACCGCCGATGATGGTGTTCTGCGGCGCCCCTTCGACATCGTCGTAATAGGGCAGCATGCCGAAGCCCAGTTCGAAGTCCTGGGCGTTCGCGATCACGCCGGCCCGGCTGGCCGAGCTGTTCATGATCATCGCGCATTCCTGCGAGTAGAACATCGGCGGCGCGTTGTCGCCGCCCACCGGGCCGCCATATTTGAAGATGCCCTCATCGGCCCATCTCTTCAGGTTGTTCCAGTGCTTGACCTGCACCGGCCCGTTCACCGTCAGCCGCGCGTCCAGCCCGCCAAAGCCGTTCTGTTCGGTGCCGATGGGCTGGTTGTGCCAGGCGCTGAAATTTTCGGTCTGGATCCAGCTGACCCACCCCGTGGTGAAGCCGCAACTGGCGGCGCCGCTGTCGATGATCTTCTTCGAGTATTCTTCCATCTCGGCCCAGGTCTTGGGCGGCTGTTCGGGGTCCAGCCCGGCCTTTTCGAACACGTCCTTGTTGTAATACAGGATCGGGGTCGAGCTGTTGAACGGCATCGACAGCATGTTGCCATCGGTATCGGTGTAGTAACCCACGACCGCCGGCAGGAAGGCTTCCGGATCGAACGCCACGTCGTTATCCTGCATCAGCTGATAGACCGGAACGATGGCGCCCTCGGCGGCCATCATGGTGCCGGTGCCGACCTCGAAGACCTGCACGATGGCCGGCTGTTCCTTGGCCCGGAAGGCGGCGATGGCCGCGGTCATCGTCTCGGGATAGGTGCCCTTGTAGGAGGGCATGACATTGTATTCGTCCTGGCTTTCGTTGAAGCCCTTGACGATCTCTTCGAGCTTGGTGCCCAACTCGCCGCCCATCGCGTGCCACCACTGGATGTCGGTCTGGGCCTGCGCGGCCGTCAGCGACGCGATCAGCGCCACGGTGGATGCGGTAAACAATCTGGTCATGGTGTCCTCCTGTTGGGATGCGCTTGCGACCATCGGCCTAGCGGCGAACGGTAACGAAAGCGCAACGTTATTATGACCGAAATGTGACGGGCTTTGAGCGGCGGGTCAATACGCGAAAATTTGCGTTGTTGTTCCCGGATGTTCCTTCTGCGCGCCGGACGGTGAAAACGCGCATCGCCCAGGCGTCGGCCTGTCAGGGTGCATCCGACTTGCCGATGGCCTGTTTGACGGCGCCGATGGCCGGGTTGATCAGGAAGCCGACCACCGGGATCAGGGCCAGACCCAGCATCAGGCCCAGAACGCCGTCGAAGAACGCGGTGACGATCCACGCGACCGTCCGATGGAAACGCGCGGCGATGTCCGCGACCCCCACTGCGATATGGTGGATCCAGTCATAGATCGACGGCCAGCCCAGATCGGCCAGCCCGTGCACGACGATGTTGCCGCCCACCCACAGCATCGCGGCGGTGCCGACGATGGTCAGCGTGCGCATCAGGCCCGGCATCACCTTGACGATTCCGCGCCCCAGCCGGGCCACCGCCCCGTCATGTTCCGTCGCCAGATACACGCCGACATCGTCCGCCTTCACGATCAGCGCTACCGCGCCATAGACGGTGACGGTGATGCCGATGGCGACGATGAACAGGATCGCGCCCTTCATCCACAGCGAGTCGTTTACAGGGATCGTGGACAGGGCGATGGTCATGATCTCGGCCGACAGGATGAAGTCGGTCTTGATCGCGCCGGCGACGCGACGTTCCTCCAGCGCGGCGCCGGGACCGTGCGGATGGGTGTGCTTTTCGCTGTCGTGCTTGTCCGAGCCGACGAAGACATGGGCAACCTTCTCGGCCCCCTCGAAACACAGGTAGCTGCCGCCGATCATCAGCAGCGGCGTGATCAGCCACGGCGCAAACGCCGACAGCAGCAGCGCGACCGGCAACAGGATCACCAGCTTGTTGAAGATCGAGCCTCGGGCGATCTTCCAGACGATCGGCAATTCGCGGCTGGCATCGAAGCCGTGGACATATTTCGGCGTCACCGCCGCATCGTCGATCAGCGCCCCCGCAGCCTTCGCGCCGGCCCTTGCGGCCTGTCCCGCGACATCGTCAAGCGACGCGGCCGCAACCTTGGAAATCGCCGCCACGTCGTCCAGAAGCGCAATCAGTCCGCTCATCCAATCCCCGGTTCTCGTTCTTCGTTGTCCTGCCGACAGTGGACAGGCAACGCGGCGGGTGCAAGTCGGTTGCGCGATCTTTGCGCGGCCAGGGCCGCCGACATGCGAAAGACCCGTATGCAAAAGACCCGCGCGAAGGGGATTCGCGCGGGCCGGTCCGCCAGCCGCCACACGCGGGCGGCCTGCAGGACGTCCGATCCTACATCTGCGGCATCAGCACCGCGTCGATCACATGGATCACGCCGTTCGACTGATCGACATCGGGAATGGTGACGGTCGCGACCGTCCCGTTCTCGTCGGTCAGTTGCAGGGCGTTGTTGTCGGGATTGATCGTCGCGGTCAGCTTGCAGCCGCCCACCGTGTCGACGACATGGCTGCCGCCGTCATCCATGATCATCTGGCCGATGGCTGGCGACATCGCGTCGGCGGCAACCACGTGGCAGGTCAGGACCTGTGCCAGCTGATCCTTGTTCTCGGGCTTCATCAGATCGGCGACGGCGGCTTCGGGCAGCATCGCGAAGGCGGCATCGGTCGGCGCGAAGACGGTGAACGGACCGGGCCCGGACAGCGTATCGACCAGACCAGCCGCCGTGACGGCCGCGACCAGGGTCGTGTGATCGGCCGAGTTCGCGGCGTTTTCGACGATGTTGCGGTCGGGAAGCATCTCGGCCCCGCCGACCATGGTGTTGGCGGCGGATGCGCCGGTCGCCAGGGTGGCGGTCATGGCGGCGGCGGTCAAAGCGGTCATCATGCGGTTCATGGATAGTCCTCCGTGTTGGCAGGGCAGGATTGCCTGCCCGATAGACACAGACACGCAGGGTTGGCGGATGAGTTGCGCGCGATCACCGAATCGCGGCGATCACGACCGCGTGAGATCGGCGATGGCCACCACCGGGCCGGTCGCGACGCCCTGCGGCGATCCGCCCGCCGGCTCGTCGGTCAGCGCGATCCTGATCCCTTCGGACGGGTCCAGCTCCGGCGGCAGCGTCATCCGTGCGTTGCCCTGATGCGGCACCAGCCCCAGAGAGATGGGGGCACTGCCATCCGGCCTGATCCACCAGATTTCGTAATCCCGACCTTCGGGCGGCGCGCCCTGTTCCAGCGCGATCTCCATCTCGTCGCCCTCAAGCCGGGCGGCGACGCGCAGGTCAGACTCCTCTGCGACAAGCTGCGCCTGATAATCGGGTCCGGCGGTCGGCGGCTCCGGCGTCTCGGCCGGCATCCACAGCAGCAGCGCAACCGCCGCGACCGCCGCCAGCCCGGCCAGCGCCGGGATCGGGCGTTGCCACCACCGCCGCCCGTCGGCGGGCGCGTCGCTGAGCGGGGCCAGGCCGTGACCCAGCTTTTCGCGGATGCCCTGCCGCGCCCGGGCGGGCGCCATCACCGGGGTCAGCCCCTCGGCCAGCCCGGCCAGCCGTTCCTGCCAGTCGCGCACGGCCTGCGCGAAATCCGGGTCCTCGGCCAGCCGCGCCACGGCGTCCTGCGCCTCGTCGCCCTCGAGCAGGCCAAGCGCCAGTTCCGCGGCCAGCGCGTCGTCCTGTTCTTCCGGGGTCAGGGGGGTGTCGTCGGTCATTGGCTTACACAGTCCTTCAGGCGCAGAAGGCTGCGGCGCAGCCAGCTGCGGACGGTGTTGATCGGCTTGCCCTCGCGCTGCGCCAGATCGGCATAGGTCACGCCTTCCAGATAGACGGCGCGCACCGCGCCCGCCTGCTGGTCGGCAAGCTGGGACAGGCATTCGTCCAGAAGCCGGCGTTCCTGCGCGCGGATCGTCGCCGATTCGGGACCGGGGGCCGAGGACGGGATCTGCGACGCGGCCTCGGACGGGGCGGTGGCGGGTCGCGAACTGCGCGCCCGCAGCCGGTCGATGGCCCGGTTGCGCGCGATGGTGATCAGCCAGGTCATCGGCGACAGCCCGTTCGAGGCATAGCGGGCGGCATTCTGCCACACCTTGATATAGACCTCTTGCAGCGTCTCCTCGGCGTCGGGGCGGCTTTTCAGGACCGACAGGCACACGGCATGCAGCTTGGCCGAGGTGGCGTCATACAACGCATCGAAGGCTTCGCGGTCGCCCATTCCGGTGCGCGCGATCATTTCTTCCAGTTGCAGTCTGCGGGCGTCCTGCACGCGCGATCCCCGTCATGTGTGTCCGACGTCTTGTCTGTTCGACGCCCGACTGTATGGGCGGCGGCAGAGGCCGTCAACGCGCCCCGTCTTGCACCCGGCAGACGAATGCGCGATCAAGGCGCCGAGGCGAGGAAAGGGCCAAGTGATGCTGGACATGAACGCGAAACCCACCGAGGACATCGACCTGCGCGAGGTGTTCGGGCTGGACAGCGACATGAAGATCAAGGGCTTTGCCGAACGCAGCGAGCGCGTGCCGGAAATCGACAGCACCTACAAGTTCGATCCCGACACCACGCTGGCGATTCTGGCGGGCTTTGCCTATAACCGCCGGGTGATGATCCAGGGCTATCACGGCACCGGGAAATCCACCCATATCGAACAGGTGGCGGCGCGGCTGAACTGGCCCTGCGTGCGCGTGAACCTCGACAGCCATGTCAGCCGGATCGACCTGATCGGCAAGGACGCCATCAAGCTGGTCGACGGCAAGCAGGTCACGGTGTTCCACGAAGGCATCCTGCCCTGGGCGCTGCGCAACCCCACCGCCATCGTCTTCGACGAATACGACGCCGGGCGCGCGGACGTGATGTTCGTGATCCAGCGGGTTCTGGAAACCGACGGCAAGCTGACCCTGCTGGACCAGAACGAGGTGATCACCCCGAACCCGTATTTCCGGCTGTTCGCGACCTCGAACACGGTCGGTCTGGGCGACACGACGGGCCTCTATCACGGGACGCAGCAGATCAACCAGGGCCAGATGGACCGCTGGTCGCTGGTCGCGACGCTGAACTATCTGTCGCACGACGCCGAGGCGGCCATCGTCCTGTCCAAGAACCCCCATTACAACAACGAAAAGGGGCGCAAGATCATTGGCCGGATGGTGACGCTGGCCGATCTGACGCGCACGGCGTTCATGCAGGGCGATCTGTCCACCGTCATGTCGCCGCGCACGGTCATCACCTGGGCGCAGAACGCGCGCATCTTCGACAATATCGGCTATGCGTTCCGCCTGACCTTCCTGAACAAATGCGACGAGCTGGAACGTCAGACCGTGGCCGAGTTCTATCAGCGCCTGTTCGACGAGGAACTGCCCGAAAGTGCCGCGTCGAAGGCGGGGTGAGGCGGCGGCGTGGTCGGCGGCGCTGTCGCTGATCGCCGCCGTGGCCCATTCTGGGCCTGATCCGACCGACGCCGAAGCGGCCGTGCTGCCGCGCATCCTGGATGCCGTCCCGGTCGAGATTGCGGCGGGTCATCTTGGGCAGGAACGCGCAATCCTGCTGCTGAACGACGATCCGGATGCGATGACCGCCGATCTGGTCATTCTGGCCGGCGACCCCGACGACCGCGCCGGTCAGGCAATCGCCATCTCGCGCGGGCTGGTCTGGGCGGGGCGGATGGCCGGGCAGGTGCCGTGGCTGGACGTGGCCGCGAACGGCAGCCTTCTGGTCGGATCGCAGCAGACGGGCATCGGCCGCAGCCCGTGGGAACAGACCCTGATCCTTGCCGAACGCGACGGTGCCGTCCGGGTGGCCGGATTCCGGCTTGTGCAATGGGACCGGATCACCGCCAGTTCCGCCTCGTGCGACTGGAACCTGCTGACCGGGGAATGGCAGCTTGAGGCTCAGATCCAATCCGAAAACGGCGATCCGCGGACGGTCACGAAACAGGGCCGGCGACCGGAACGGATCGCGGTGCAGGATTGGCCGGCGCAGGGCGAAGACCCTGCGCAGATGTGCAGAATCGACCTGACCGCGCCTTGAAAGCGCGGCGCAGGCAGGCGCGGGCGTCCGCCGCCGCCGCCCCGCGCGGGCGCGCAGACCTCTTGCCTGATGTCGCGCGGGGTGGTCTATGGACAGTATGAACAAGTCCGACAATCCCGCCGATCCCTTCAAGAAGGCCCTGACCGAGGCCACCCGCGCGCTGGCCGACGAACATGAGCTGAACGTGACCTTCAGCGCCGACCCCTCGGGCGTGGCCGGCGATACGATGCGGCTGCCGCAGATCAGCCGGCGCATGGGCCGCGACGAGATCATGACCGCGCGCGGCACGGCGGATGCGCTGGCGATGCGGATGCGCCATCATGACGCGGGGACGCACGCCAGATTCGCGCCCTCGGGTCCGATGGCGCGCGAACTTTACGAGGCGTTCGAGACGGCGCGCTGCGAGGCGTTGGGCGCCCGCGACATGCCCGGTGCGCTGACCAATATCGACGCCAAGATCGGCGCGGATGCCGACAAGAAGGGCTATGCGCAGATCACCCAGCCCTCGGACGCGCCGCTGTCGGTGGCGGCGGGCTATCTGCTGCGGCAGGCGGCGACGGGGCGGGCGCTGCCTGCGGGCGCGCAGCATGTCGCCGATCTGTGGCGCCCCTTTGTGGAACAGCAGGCCGGCGATGCGCTGGAGAATGTCAACGAGGTTCTGGGCGATCAGGCGGCCTTCGCGCGCATGGCGCGCCAGTTGATCAGCGATCTGGGTTACGGCGACCAGTTGGGCAACGATCCCGACGAACCCGAAGAGGACGAGGCTGACGAGAACGCCGAACAGGACGAAGAGGCGGGCGACGACCAGTCCCGCGATCAGGACGAGGACGAAACCGCCGACAGCTCGCCCGAACGCAGCCAGGAACAGCAGCAGGACGAACGTCAGGCCCAGGTCAGCATGGACGACCAGTCCGACGAGGAACTGGCCGACGAGGCCCAGATGCCCGAGGCCGAGACCCCGCCCGACACGCCGCCCCCGGTCAGCGAGGCGTCGCCCGACTACAAGGTGTTCAGCCAGGCCTGGGACGAGGAGATCCGCGCCGACGATCTGGCCGACCCGGCCGAGCTGGAACGGCTGCGCGCCTATCTGGACAAGCAGCTGGAACCGTTGCGCGGCGCGGTCAGCCGGCTGGCCAACAAGTTGCAGCGCCGCCTGCAGGCGCAGCAGAACCGAAGCTGGGAATTCGACAAGGAAGAAGGCGTGCTGGATGCCGGCCGGCTGGCCCGCGTGGTGGCGAACCCGACGACGCCGCTGTCCTTCAAGGTCGAAAAGGACATGGAGTTCCGCGATACGGTCGTCACGCTGCTGATCGACAATTCCGGGTCGATGCGCGGCCGGCCGATCAGCATCGCCGCGATCTGCGCCGACGTGCTGGCGCGGACGCTGGAACGGTGCAGCGTCAAGGTCGAGATCCTGGGCTTTACCACCCGCGCCTGGAAGGGCGGACAGGCGCGCGAGGCGTGGTTGCAGGCGGGACGGCCCGCCCAGCCCGGCCGCCTGAACGATCTGCGCCACATCATCTACAAGCCCGCCGACGCGCCGTGGCGGCGGGTGCGGCCCAATCTGGGGCTGATGATGAAGGAAGGGCTGCTGAAAGAGAATATCGACGGCGAGGCGCTGGAATGGGCGCATCGGCGGCTGGTGCGCCGGACCGAGGCGCGCAAGATCCTGATGGTCATTTCGGACGGTGCGCCGGTTGACGATTCCACGCTGTCGGTCAATCCGGCGAACTATCTGGAAAAACATCTGCGCGACGTGATCGCGATGGTCGAACGCAAGCGGGCGGTCGAATTGCTGGCCATCGGCATCGGCCACGACGTGACGCGATATTACGAACGCGCGGTAACGATCACCGATGCCGAACAGCTGGCCGGCGCGATCACCGAACAGCTGGCCGCGCTGTTCGACAGCGATCCGCGCAAGCGGGCGCGGGTACTGGGCATGGCGGCGATGCGGCGGGCGTGACCCCCCGTGCGTGACCGCGCAAGGCGGCGTCAGCTGCGATAATCGCGCAGGACGGCGGCGGCGATCGAATCGCGGGTCAGGACTCCGATCACCTTCTCGGGTCCGGGCATGGTGCCGTCGGGAATGATCAGCAGCGCGGCATGATCGCGGTCGGCCATATTGGTCATCGCGGCCTGCAGGAAGCTGCTTTCCTTGGCATAGCCCACCGGCCCGATCAGCGGGCCGTGACGACGGGCCGGGTCCTCGGGGTGGACGCGGACGACGCCGACGACGTTGCGACCTTCGGTGACGACGGCATATTCCTTGGTCTCGCCCAGAAGCGTGTCGACCAGACCGTGTTCGCCCAACTGCGCGCGTTCCAGCACGCCGACGGCGGGCGACATCAGGTCCTTCAGCTGCCGGATGGCGAACATGTGGGCCCGCGTCTCGCGCGGGATGCGCTGGCCGCGACGGTTCAGCCGCAGCGTATAGATGTCGTCGGGCGACAGCCGCCGGCGCACGCCCAGGGCCACCACCACCGCGATGATCGCCGCCACGGTGATGGTATAGTCGCCGGTCATCTCGAACAGCATGATGATCGCGGTCAGCGCCCCGCCGGTCGAGGCGCCGACGATGCAGGCCATCCCGATCAGCGCGAAGGTGACCGAATGGAACCCCAGATGCGGAAACATCAGATCCAGCGTCGCGCCGAACGCCCCGCCCAGGGCCGCGCCCAGAAACAGCGAGGGCGAAAAGATCCCGCCCGACGCGCCCGCGCCGATGCTGACCGAGGTGGCCAGGAATTTCAGCACGAACAGCAGCAGCAGAAAGGCGGGCGCGGTCAGCTGCGCGGTCAGGATCGCCTCGATCGTGGCATAGCCGACGCCGGCGGTGTGATACATGCCGGTGGTCAGCAGCAGCACATACATCAGGATGCCAAGCGACAGCATCCCGGCGGCGTTCTTCAGATAGGGATTGGCCGGCCAGTCCTCGAACAGATCCTCGATCCGGTAAAGGCCGCGCACAAAGCCTGCGGCGGCGACGCCGGTGACAAGGCCAAACAGGATATACAGCGGCAGCATGTCCACCGACAGCGGCACGAACACATCGGGCCGTTCATGCGCCGCGACCATGAAGGCCGGGGCCATGCCGAAGGCCAGACGTCCGACATAGGTGGCCGTCCCGGTGGCGATGACGACCGGGATCAGGGTCCGGGCGCTGATTTCGGGCAGCATCAGTTCGACGGCGAAGAGCACTGCCCCCAGGGGTGTGTTGAAGGTCGCGGCGATGCCCGCCCCCGCGCCCGCCGACACCAGCGTGATGATCTGCCAGCTGCGCAGGTTGAAACGACTGCCCAGAACCGACCCGATGCCCGATCCGATCTGGATGATCGGCCCCTCGCGCCCGACCGAGGCGCCCGATCCGATCGACAGCGCCGAGGCCAGCGACTTGACGATCACCACCCGCGGCCGGATGCGGCCGCCGCGGTAATAGATCGCCTCCATCACCGCCGCCATGCCGGTGCCCCGCGCCTCGGGGGCGTAGTTGCGCACCAGCCACAAGACGACGACGCCGCCGATCACCGGCGCCAGAATGACCAACGGCCCGAACGGGCCGGGCGGGGTCGCGACATGGGCGTTATAGTCCAGCGAAACCTGTCCCAGAAACAGCAGGTTGTGGACCACCGCGATCAGATAGCGCAGCGCGATCGCGCCCAGACCGGTGACGATGCCGATGCAGATGGCCAGCCCCGAAAGCTGGATCACCGTAAAAAGCCGCTTGTCGGGGCGGGGGGCCGTGTCGGACTGATCTGGCGACTGGCTGTCTGTCATCGGCTCTTGCGCGGCAGGGAAGGCGGGCAGGCGACTGCCCCGGGGGTGCCGGGCAATCTCTGGCCGGCTGATCGTCTTTCGTGCTAAGCGTTTGTCCATCCGGATGCAAACCGCAAGCCGGATCGGGCGGGATTTCGGAAACCGGGGGGGATCACGGGGGGCATGGCCGCGCTCAGGATCAGGCGGATGCGCAGACCCGGCCGGGCGGAATGGATCGCCGCCGGGGTCGTGCTGATCGCCATTGCGGGCTATTTCCTGCTGCTGCGGCATCTGGACGAACGCGCCCGCATCTATTTCCAGCATCTGCGCGACAGCGATCCGGCGACCTATCTGACCAATCTGCGGCAGGCGCGCGGGTTCGACACCTATCTAGCCGAATATGCCGCGCTGGAGGGCTTCGACGACTACAGCCCGCAGGTGCCCGGCTTCATCCTGGGGCGCTGGACGATGCGCGACGCGCCGCTGCGCCTGATTCCGGGCAAGGGGCCGGATGCGTGCAGCGATCCGGCGGTGTTCGAATACGGGCTGTATCTCAGCCCGGAAACGGCGGAAACCTCGACCCCGGTCCAGTATCGGCTGGACGGGACGACGGTGCTGATGCGCGATTACAACGACCGGGTCTATCCGATCCGGCTGATCGCCTATGGCGCGCAGCTGGACCATCTGGAATTCGTGCCGCCCGGCCGCGAGGCGCCGGTCTACGCCTATCTGTGCGGCCGCTGAGGGTCGGCGGGGACATCCGCCAGCATCGCGGGAATCTCGGCGCGCAATCTTTGCCAGCCGCCCGGCGTCCAGCCCATCGCGGCCAGCGCATCGCAGCGCAGAACCCGGATGGCCGAGATGTCGGCGCGCGGCGGCAGCGGGTGCGGACAGCCGGTCGCGTCCCGCACCGCCGCCAGCAGGTCGTGCCGGTCCACGATCATGTCCGAGGCGTTCACCGTCCCCGGCGGATCGTCGCGGTTCAGCAGCATCAGCATCGCGCGGGTCAGGTCGTCGCCATGCAGTTCCGTGCCGGCGCGCGGCGCGACCTGCCGCCCGGCCAGATAGTCGCCGAACAGACCCAGCCATTTGTGGCGCGGACCCGGACCATAGATGCCGGTCGCGCGGATCGAGGTGGTCCGGAGATCCAGCGAGTGCAGATGATCCTCGGCCCGCGCCTTCACCTGCCCGTAAAGCGTGGTCGGCCGGGCGGGCAGATCGTCGGTCAGGGAAACTCCCTCGGGCTGTCCGTCATGCACCGCGCGCGAGGACAGGAACAGCACCCGCCGGACGCCCCAGCGTGCCGCCGCATCGAACAGCCGGATCGAGCCATCCAGATTTGCGGTGACAAAGCCGTCCGGATTATCGCCCTCGCCGCCGCGATAACGACCGGGCGCATGGGCGAAGGCGCAATGGATCAGCGCATCGTGCCCGCCAAGATCGGGCGCATCGCCAAGGGAATACCCGCCGCTGCGGTCCAGCACCGTGACATCGTGTCCCGCGCGGCGCGCTGCGCTGAGCACGAACCCGCCGACGATCCCACTTGCCCCGGTCAGCGCGATGCGCATCAGGCTGCGGGACGCACCTGGGCGGCAAGATCGGGCATCGGATGACCGGCGGCGATCGCGCGCCACAGATCGATCAGCGGACGCAGCATCGCCACCTTGTCATGGTCCTGCCAGGGCTTTTCATACTGGAAATGCAGGATGCGGATGTCTTCCCAGCTCCATAGCTCGGGCATGTTGAACCAGACATATTGCAACATGTTGTGATGGATCGACAGACCCTGCCAGTCGGGGAAATAGTGCTGAAGAAAGGTCTGGTCGGTGCGCCGCCAGAACACGCCGGGCCGGTCCAGCCGCGCCAGCATGTCGCGATAGGTCCGCAGGTCGGGCCGGGCCGTGAACACGCCCGAATTCATCCGGTGAAATCCGTCCAGCCCGTCATAGACATTGGGCGCGGCGCAGAATTCGGGCATCTCGAACAGCTTGTCCACCGGCCGCAGCACGACCGCGTCGGCGTCGATGAACACGCATCGCCGGTAATCCAGCTGCCACAGCCGCAGCTTGACGAAATTGTCCAGCGGCGTGTGGAAATCGGGCTTGCCGCCGCGGGTGAAGGCTGCGCGCCGGTGCAGCGCATCGCGGGCATGGGTGCGGTCGAACTGTTCCGAGGTGGGAAGCAGGTCGGCCTGGATCAGGCGCGCGCCGCCCGCGCGCAACCGTGCCAGATGGGCGGGCTGCAGTCCGCGGTGCAGCACCACCAGATCGGCGCCGGTGCCGGTCAGGCGCAGCGACCGCAACAGCGCCTCGGCGCCCGGCAGGTAATCGGGGTTGCTGACCAGGGTGACATAGGCGCGATCCGTGCGGGCCGCCGTCTCGGGCCTCAGACCCTCGGGCAGGGGGGCGGGCCGGTTCTGCGCCTCGTCACGGCGCGGCCGAGAGATCGGGGTGGTGTCCATCTCATATGCGTCCTGCGTTCTGTTCCGCGGATCAGGGCCTGGGGCATGTCGCCTGCTGCGGTATGGCGCTTTCGTGTCCGTTCATGCCAGAACGTCGAAGGGTTTGCCAAGGTTCAATCCGACGCTAAGCTGCTGACGACAGGAAGAGGATCGCCGATGACACTGCCCCCCGACGCAGCCGCGCAGCTGCAAGACCTGCTTGGGTCCCGCCTGTCCGTATCCACCGCCGACCGCGATCACCACGCGCAGTCCGAAAGCTTTCACCGCGCGCCGCCGCCCGACGCGGTGGCATGGCCTGAATCCGCCGATGAGGTCGCGGCCATCGTGCGCATCTGCGCCGATGCCGGCCTGCCGGTGATCCCGTGGGGGGCCGGAACCTCGCTTGAGGGGCACGCGCTGGCCACGCAAGGCGGCGTGACGGTCGATCTGGGGCGCATGAACCGGGTGGTCGAAATCCGGGCCGAGGACATGCAGGTCACCGTCCAGCCCGGCATCACGCGCGAGGCGCTGAACACCGAACTGCGCGCGACGGGGCTGTTCTTTCCGGTCGATCCGGGCGCGAATGCCAGCCTGGGCGGCATGGCCGCGACGCGGTGCAGCGGCACGACGGCGGTGCGTTACGGCACGATGCGCGACAACGTGCTGGGCTTGCAGGTGGTGCTGGCGGACGGACGCATCATCCGCACCGGCACCCGCGCGGCGAAATCCAGCGCCGGATACGATCTGACCGGGCTGTTCGTCGGGTCGGAAGGCACGTTGGGCATCGTCACCGAACTGACCCTGCGCCTGCACGGCCAGCCCGAGGAGGTCGCGGCCGCCGTCTGCGCCTTCGACAGCCTGGAACACGCCGTCGAATGCGTCAGCGCCACGATCCAGTCCGGCATCCCGATGGCGCGCATCGAATTCGTCGATGCCGTCACCGCCCGCGCCTTCAACCTTCATTCCGGCAGCGACATGCGCGAATCGCCGCATCTGATGGTGGAATTCCACGGCTCGCCCGGCGCGGTGCGCGAGGATGCGGAACGGTTTGGCGAGATTGCGGCCGAATTCGGCGCGCAGGGATTCGATTGGGCGACCACGGCCGAGGATCGCAACCGGCTGTGGCGGATGCGTCACGGCGCCTATCACGCCTGCATCGCGTTGCGCCCCGGCGCGACGGGCGTCGTCACCGATGTCTGCGTGCCGATGTCGCATCTGCCGGCGGCTGTCGCGGCGGCGGCGGCCGATATCCGCGAATCGGGGTTGATCGGCCCCATCGTCGGCCATGTGGGCGACGGCAATTTCCACGCCCAGATTCTGGTCGAGCCCGGCAACCAAACCGAGATCGCCACCGCCAAGGCCATTGCCCTGCGCATGGCCGAACGGGCGCTGAAGGTCGGCGGAACCATCACCGGCGAACATGGCATCGGCATCGGCAAACGCGCGCTGATGGCCGACGAACACGGCCAGGCGTGGCAGGTGATGGGGGCGATCAAGACCGCGCTGGACCCGCAGAACATCATGAATCCGGGCAAGCTGGTCCCGGACCGGAACTGATGTCCCGCCTGCACGGTTGACTCTGTGGACCTGCATCGAAAAGGAGATTCGGATGTCTTACAACGAAAACGATCCCGGACGGTCGGCCAGCAAGCATCGCCCGGCCCTGATCGGGATCGCGGTCGCGATCATCGCGGCGATCGTGGCCTATCTGGTGTTTCTGCCCGGAACAGACGAGCAGAACGAAGGCATTGCGACCACCGCACCGCCCGCCGATACGGCGGTCAGCGAGGCGAGCGGAACGGATGCAGGCTCGACCCCCGACATCGCGCCCGAAGGGTCTGCGCCCGTCACCCCCGACGGCGAGGCCACCGCGCCCGAGGCCGAGACGAACTGATCTTGATTGCGTCGCTTCGATGCGGGTTGACACGAAGTTGACCATCACGGCCCCATGACTTCCGGTCACGGCTTTGCGATAAGCGAACGGAAAACCGCGGACAACGCGGTCGACACCGGGCAGTGACAAGGGGCAGGGATGGGTCATATCACGAAGTTTGTTCTGGGCTTGATGCTGGTCCTGGCGGTGGCGTGCTCGCGCACGCCGCCCGGCGGGCGCGGCGGGGCCAGTGCGGTCTATGTCGGCGGCACGGTGCCGCAACTGGGCGATCACAAGCCGCATGAATGGCGCAACGGCCACCCCTACAACCATGCCGTCCACGGGATCGACATCTCGCGCTGGCAGGGGGATATCGACTGGGGCCGCGTGCGCGGATCGGGCGTCAGCTTCGCCTTCATCAAGGCGACCGAAGGCGGCGACCACAGCGATCCCGCCTTTGCCCGTTACTGGCGCGAGGCGGCTGCGGCGCGACTGCCGCGCGGGGCTTATCACTATTACTATTTCTGCCGCTCGGGCGCCGATCAGGCGCGCTGGTTCATCCGCAACGTGCCGCGCGAACGCGGATCGCTGCCGCCGGTGCTGGACATCGAATGGACCAATTCGCGCACCTGTCCGCAGCGCCCCGCCCCGGCCGAAGTCAAGCGCGAGGCGTCGATCTTTCTGGACATCGTGGGCCGGCATTACGGGCAGCGCCCGATCGTCTATACGACCGTCGATTTCTATCGCGACAACCGTCTGGGCGATCTGCGGGCCGAATTCTGGCTGCGTTCGGTCGCCGATCATCCGCGCATGACCTATCCCGGCCAGAACTGGGCCTTCTGGCAATATACCGGCACCGGCGCGGTTCCGGGCATTCAGGGCAATGTCGATCTGAATGCCTTTGCGGGATCGTCCTCGGACTGGGCGCGATGGCTCTCCACCCGCCTGACGCGCTGAGCGCGCATCCCTGGCGACTGGCCGAATTCGGGGCGCTGTATGTCGCGACGCCCCTGGCCATCGCGTTCCTTCTGCCGCCGGGGCGGATCTTTCCGGCGCTGTTCCTGTTCAGCCTTGCCGGTCTGCTGCTGCTGTGGCGCACCGGCGGGTTCGACTGGCGCAGCCTGATCCGCGGCAACCGCATCCCCTGGTGGGAGGTGGCCGGCATCGCGCTGGCCACGCTGGTCAGCGGGGTGGCGATCATGTGGCTGGCCCGCCCCGAGGCGCTGTTTGCGATGGTTCGCGCCCGGCCCGAATTCCTGCTGGTGATCTGGTGTCTTTATCCGCTGCTGTCGGCGCTGCCGCAGGAACTGATCTTCCGGCCGCTGTTCTTTCACCGCTATGGCGCGATCCTGCCGCACGGACAGGCGGCCATCGCCGTCAACGCCGCGATCTTTTCCTTCGCGCATCTGATGTACTGGTCGTGGGTCGTCGCGCTGATGACCTTCTGCGGCGGCTGGATCTTTGCGCGCGCCTATCTGCGCCACGGATTCCCCGCCGCGTGGCTGCTGCACGCGGTGGCGGGCAACGTGCTGTTCGCGGTCGGGATGGGCCATTATTTCTACAGCGGCAATGTCGTGCGGCCGTTCTGACCGGTTGACTTCCCGCCCATCCCACGGTTGATGCGGGGGCTGAACAAGTGGGGACCGATCATGCACGCCTATCGCAGCCATACCTGCGGCGATCTGACTGCCGCCAATGCCGGGGACACCGTCCGCCTGTCGGGCTGGGTTCACCGCGTCAGGGATCATGGGGGCGTGCTGTTCGTCGATCTGCGGGATCATTACGGCATGACGCAGGTTCTGGCCGACAGCGACAGCCCGGCCTTTGCCGCGATGGAACGGCTGCGCGCCGAAACCGTGATCCGCATCGACGGGCGGGTGAAGCTGCGCGATGCATCGCTGGTCAATCCCAGGCTGCCCACCGGCGAGATCGAGGTCTATGCGACCGCGCTGGACGTGCTTGGCCCGGCCGAGGATCTGCCGCTGCCGGTCTTCGGCGAACAGGACTATCCCGAGGAAACGCGCCTTGCCTATCGCTTTCTCGATCTGCGGCGCGAGACGCTGCACAACAACATCATGCTGCGCAGCCATGTGATCCGGTCGCTGCGCAATCGCATGTGGGACCAGGGCTTCACCGAGTTCCAGACCCCGATCATCACCGCCTCGTCGCCCGAGGGCGCGCGCGACTTTCTGGTGCCCTCGCGCCTGCATCCGGGCAAGTTCTATGCCCTGCCGCAGGCGCCGCAACAGTTCAAGCAGCTGATCATGGTCGCGGGGTTCGACAAGTATTTCCAGATCGCGCCCTGTTTCCGGGACGAGGATCCGCGCGCCGACCGCAGCCCGACGGATTTCTATCAGCTGGATCTGGAAATGTCGTTTGTGGATCAGGAGGATGTGTTCTCCGTCATCCAGCCCGTGATCCAAGGCCTGTTCGAGGAGTTCGGCGGCGGCCGTCCGGTGCAATCCGACTGGCCGCGCATCTCCTATGCCGAATCGATGCTGAAATACGGGTCCGACAAGCCCGATCTGCGCAACCCGATCGAGATGCAGGTGGTATCCGACCATTTTCGTGGTTCGGGCTTTGCGATCTTCGCGAGGCTGCTGGAACAGGACGGCACCGAAATCCGCGCCATTCCCGCGCCGGGCGGCGGGTCGCGCAAATTCGCCGACCGCATGAATGCGTTCGCGCAGGCGCAGGGGCTGCCGGGGATGGGGTATATCTTCTGGCGCAAGGGCGACAGTGGCGATACCGAAGCCGCAGGCCCCATTGCCAAGAATATCGGTCCCGAACGGACCG
This sequence comes from Paracoccus stylophorae, assembly GCF_028553765.1. Taxonomy (NCBI): domain Bacteria; kingdom Pseudomonadati; phylum Pseudomonadota; class Alphaproteobacteria; order Rhodobacterales; family Paracoccaceae; genus Paracoccus; species Paracoccus stylophorae. The sequence goes on from NZ_CP067134.1 coordinate 989,260, forward strand.
AGGCGATCCGCCTGCAACTGGGTCTGGGCGAGGGCGACGCGGCCTTCTTCCTGGGCGGCAAGCCGGAGACCTTCGAGGCCGTGGCCGGCCGCGCCCGCAACGAGATCGGGCGCGAACTGGGTCTGACCGACGAGAACCAGTTCCGGTTCGCGTGGATCGTCGATTTCCCCATGTATGAGAAGGACGACGAGGGCCGGATCGATTTCAGCCATAACCCGTTCTCGATGCCGCAGGGCGGGATGGAGGCGCTGGAGGGCGATCCGCTGAAGGTGCTGGGCTATCAATACGATCTGGCCTGCAACGGCTATGAGCTGGTCAGCGGCGCGATCCGCAACCACAAGCCCGAGATCATGTTCAAGGCGTTCGAACTGGCCGGCTATTCCGAAGCCGAGGTCGAAAAGCGGTTCGGCGGCATGGTCAAGGCGTTCCGCTATGGCGCGCCGCCGCATGGCGGCTGCGCGGCGGGCATCGACCGGATCGTGATGCTGCTGGCCGACGAACAGAATATCCGCGAGGTCATCATGTTCCCGATGAACCAGCGGGCCGAGGATCTGATGATGGGCGCCCCGTCCGAGCCGACCAACGAACAGCTGCGCGAACTGCGCCTGCGGGTCCTGCCGAAAGAGTGACGCGGCGGCCGGGGCTGTGCCGGTCGGGCGGCAGGCCCCTTACATCTCGGCCGTGCGGGACAGGCGGTCCTGCACCATGCCGCTGATCCGGGCCAGATCGGTGGCCAGCGCGTTGCCCGCCTGATGATCCTGCGCCAGCGCCGTCGCCGCCGCCTCCAGCGCGTTGTCATGGGCGGATCGCGCGACCCCGGCCAGGAACCGCGCGACATAGTCGATGGCGGCGGTGTCATGCGCGTTCGACAGGATGTCGGCCACATGCGCCAGATCGTCGCGCAGCCCCGAGGCGTCGGGCTGGATGACGGCGTCGGGCAGGACGCGCAGCCCGGGTCCGCGCGCATCCGCCGGCAGCGACGCCAGGATCGTCTGCTGAAACCCGGCCAGGCTTTCGACCGGCTTCGACAGGAAATCGTCGGCCCCCGCCTGCATCGCCGCGTCGCGCGCGTCCGGATCGCCCGACATGCCAAGGATCACCGGCACGCGCGGCTGGCTTGCGGCCATCTGCCGGATCAGCCCGGCCCCGTCGCCGTCGGGCAGACCGAGATCGACGATCACCACCGCCGGACGATAGGTTTGCAGATGCCGCGCGGCCGAGCGCAGGCAATCCGCCCGCCTGATCCGAGCGCCCGAGCGCAGGCACAGCAGGCGAACCGCCTCGCTGGCAAAGCGCGAATCCTCGACCACCAGCACCGTCAGTCCCGCCAGCGGCCGTCCCGGCACCGACATGCGCCACAATGGCAGCGCGGCAGTCGGGCCTGTGTCGATATCGGTCAGCATCTTCGTTCCCCGTTTACATGCGGTTGCCGATCCAGATAAGCGCCGATTCCCTAAGAAGCCGTTAAACCCGCCTTGTTTTCCTTTCGCTTCGGCGCCGAAGGTCCTATGAAGCGCACAAACGGAGGCTGAGATGATCGGACGTCTGAACCACGTCGCCATTGCCGTGCCGGATCTGGACGCGGCGGCGGCGCAATACGAACACACGCTTGGCGCGACGGTGGGCGCGCCGCAGGACGAACCCGACCACGGCGTCACCGTCGTCTTCATCGACCTGCCGAACACCAAGATCGAACTGCTGTATCCCCTGGGCGATGACAGCCCGATCCGGGGATTTCTGGACAAGAACCCGTCCGGCGGCATCCATCACATGTGTTTCGAGGTCGAGGACATCATCGCCGCCCGCGACCGGCTGAAATCCGAAGGCGCGCGGGTGCTGGGCTCGGGCGAGCCGAAGATCGGCGCGCATGGCAAGCCGGTCCTGTTCCTGCATCCCAAGGATTTCAACGGCTGCCTGATCGAGCTGGAGCAGGTCTGATGAATCTGACCGGCGGGATCGTGCTGTTCGTGGTGCTGTGGTTCCTGACCCTGTTCGTCGTCCTGCCGATCGGGCAGCGCAGTCAGCAGGATGCGGGCCATATCGTGCCGGGCACGCCTGCGGGTGCGCCCGAAGGCACGCCGTGGCGGCGCAAGCTGACGCTGACCACGCTGATCGCCGCCGCGATCTGGGCGGTGATCGCGTGGATCATCCTTGGCGGGCTGGTCAGCCGCGCCGATATCGAGAATCTGGACCGGATGTTCCGCTGATCATGTGAAACAGATGCGTGAACGCCGCCGCCGACAGCAGCGGCACCGCGATGTTCACCACCGGCACGGTCAGCGCGACCGCCACAAGTGCGCCTGCCGCCGTGACCCGACCCGTGTTGCGCCGTCGCAGGTCGCGCGCCTCGTCCTCGGCCAGGTGGCGTCTGGCGGCCATCTGAAAGAACTCGCGCCCCAGAAGCCAGCCATTGGCGCCGTAGAACAGGACCGGCGCGAACGGCCCCAGAAACGGCGTCAGGATCAGCGACAGGATCGCCACCCCGACCACCGCCGCCATCACCGCCAGCGATTCCAGCAACCCGTCAGTGAAGTCCAGCGATTGTCCGGGGCGGGCGGGATAGTGGATCCGCTCGACCGCGTCCGCCACGTTTTCGGCGAAAAGCCCGGCGAATCCGGCCGCGACAGGGGCCATCAGGAAGAACCCCATCAGCGGAAACAGCGCCAGCGACCCCCAGGACAGCGTGTTGCCGACATCGATCGCGCCGATCCAGGGCAGCGTCAGCGAACCGGGGGTGAACAGCCGGATCAGCCAGAACGCGCCCGCCTGCAAGGCCACGAACAGCGCCACCGTCAGCCCAATCCCGGCCAGAACCAGCGACAGGATGCGCGGCCGCAGCAGATCGCCCCAGCCAAGCGTCAGCGCCCGCAGAACGATCATGGCAGCCAGTCGGTCTTGGCCTCGATATCGGGGCGCGGCCGTTCGGGCGGCGCCGTCCGGCGCGTGCCGATATGGACCAGCCCGGCGACGCGCTCGCCGTCCTTCAGGCCCAGATGGGCGCGCCCGAACCTTTCATCCAGCGCCGCGAACCCCGTCAGCCAGGCCGCCCCCCAGCCCGAGGCCAGCGCCGCGTTGACCAGCCCCAGACAGACTGCGCCCGCCGACAGGATCTGTTCCCAGTGCGGGATCTTGTCGCTGTCCACCGGCGACGAGACGACGGCGACGATCACCGGCGATGCGAAGGCCGAGGCGGCCTTTTCGGCGGCGGCGGTATCCTGACCGCTGGCCAGAACCTCTTGCCGCAGGATCGGCGCCAGCCTGTCCAGCGTCTCGCGGCCCAGCACGACGAAACGCCACGGCTCAAGCTTGCCGTGATCGGGGACGCGCGCGGCAAGCGTCAGCAGCCGGATCAGTTCTTCCCGGTCCGGCGCCGGACCGGTCAGCAGCTTGGGCGGGTGAGATCGGCGGCTGGCCAGAAAATCCAGCGCGCCCTGATTGCGATGTTCCATCCGTGTCTCCTTTACCGCCTCAAATAGACACGGCCGCGCAATTTTCCCAGAGACGGGCGCGGCGCGCAAGCCGGCTTGCCCCCGCGCGGCCCTTGCGCAAGGCTGCGCGGATGACCGATCTGACCCATCTTGCCCGGGGCGGCGCGCGCATTGCCCTGCGCGTGACGCCGCGCGCCCGCCGGAACGCGATTCAGCTTGACGCGGACGGAACGATTCGCGTCCACGTGACCGCCCCGCCCGAGGATGGCAAGGCGAACGCCGCGGTCGCTGCGCTGCTGGCAAAGGCGATGGGGGTCGCCCGGACGCGGCTGGTGCTGGTCCGGGGCGCCACCTCGCGCGATAAGGTCTTTCGGCTGGACTAGCCGTCCCTGGTCTCGATCCGGTAATTGCCCTCGGGCAGGTTCAGGGCCAGACGCAGCTCGGTCAGCTGCTGCATGGTCAGGGTGATCCGCGCGACCTCGCTGCCGTCCGGGCTCATCTGTTCGATCACCACGCGGTCGTCGAAGGTCAGGATCACCACATCCTCGTTCAGGGGGCGGGTCCGCGGCTCGGCCTCGTCGATCAGCGTGATCACCGTCGCGTCGAAATCGTGTTCGATGGTGAACATCCAACTCTCCTTGCATCTGCATGACAATCGCGCGAAGCGGGCGATACGGCAACCCGACCTGTTTGCGCGGCCCCCACCGGCAGGATAAGCTGCCCGCAAAGCCGCGCCGCAACGCGGTATCAAGACGAATGACGAGGCGCGGATGAGCAGGGACAACGGCACAAGGCGGGTTCGGGCGATCATTCTGGCAGGGTTGCTGGGCCTTTCGGCCTGCGGGCCGATGCCGGTCGAACAGGCGGGCGGCCGTCCGCAGGCGCCGGCCCCGGTGCCGCCGCCCACGCTGCAAAGCGATGGCAGCCCCGAAAGCACCGCACGCACCTTCATCGCCGTCATGCGCCGGATGGAACCGGCGGTCGAACGCGAATGCATCCAGCGCCGGACGCAGCCGATCAACTGCGATTTCCAGTTCGTGATCGACGACCGCCCGGGGCTGGAGCCGAATGCCTTCCAGACCGTCGATGATCGCGGCCGGCCGATCATCGGCTTTACCCTGTCGCTGATCGCCGCCACCCGCAACGGCGACGAGATCGCCTTCGTCGTCGGCCACGAGGCCAGCCACCACATCCTGAACCATCTTGAACGCAAATCGGGCGCGGCGGCGGCCGGGGCGGTGATCCTGGGCAGCATCGCGTCGGTCTATGGCGTCAACCAGTCCGCGGTCGAGACCGCGCAGCGCATCGGCGCCTCGGTGGGGTCGCGATACTATTCGCGCGACTGGGAACTTCAGGCCGATTATCTGGGTGCCATCATGGCGCTGAATGCGGGGTTCGATCCGGTGAACGGGGCGCGGTTCTTCCAGCGGATTCCCGATCCGGGCGATCATATCCTGGGCACCCACCCCTCGCGCGCGGCGCGGCTGGCGCAGGTGACGCGCGCGGTCGCGGATGTGCGCGCGGGTCTGGTGCGCTAGCCGCATGGGGGTCGGCGCGGGCGAGATCAGTCAGCTGCGGTTCAAGATAAGGGAACTGGCGCAGCAGACCTGGGTCCGCGTCAGCGCCTTTGCCGTGCTTGGCATTCTGACGGCCATGATCGCGTTCCTGGTCAAGGATTTCATTCCCGACGATCTGCCCGCGCAGATCGGCGCGGACGCGATCGAATCGATCCTTCAGATCCTCGCGTCCTCGATGCTGGCGGTGACCACGTTTTCGCTGTCGATCCTGACCGGGGCCTATGCATCTGCCGGCACGACCGCGACGCCGCGCGCGGTGCGCCTGCTGGTGGCCGATCCGGTCAGCCAGACGGTGCTGGCGACGTTTATCGGCGCGTTCCTGTTCAGCCTGGTCAGCATCATCCTGCTGAAGACCGAGATTTACGGCAATTCCGGGCGGCTTGTGCTGTTCGGTGTCACGCTGCTGGTCGTGCTGGTCGTGGTCGTGTCGCTGCTGCGCTGGATCGACAAGCTGGGGCGTCTGGGCCGGGTGGGCGACACGATCGGCCGCGTGACCGCCGCCGCGATCGAGGCGCTGGAAGAACGGCTGAAGGCGCCATGGCTGGGCGCCAATCCCCTGCGCGGCGCCCCCCCGCCCGAGGCCGAGGCGCTGTGCCCGAAAGAGGTGGGGTTTCTTCAGCATTGCGATATGGCGCGATTGTCGGAACTGGCCGACGAGGCGCAGATCCTGATCTATCTGCGCGCGACGCCGGGCGATTTTCTCAGCCCGGCGACACCGGTTCTGTCCGCCCATCCGATGCCGCAGGATGCCGAAAAGGCGGACAAGCTGCGCGACCGCCTGCTGGCTTGCATGACGATTCGCGACACCCGCGATTTTCAGCAGGACCCCCGTTTCGGTCTTCAGGTCCTGTCCGAGATCGCGCAGCGCGCGCTGTCGCCCGGCATCAACGATCCCGGCACCGCGATCCTGGCATCCGGTCACATGCTGAAGGTGATGCAGACCTGGCAGGGCGACATGCCGCCGGTGATCGAGTATCCGCGGCTGTTCGTGCCGTCCCTGACCGTCGACGAGATGCTGGAGGAAAGCTTTCTGCCCGTCGCGCGCGACGGGGCGGCGAATTTTCAGGTGCAGCGAAGCCTGCAGCAGATCCTGCTGGCCTTGGGCGAAATTTCGCCACAACTTTACGGCAAGTCGATGGCGGACCTGTCCAAGAAGATGCTGATCTACAGCCAGGACGCTGTTGCACTGGAGTCGCACCGGTCCGAACTGGCCTCGATTTCCGCCCGAATTATGTCGGTATCGCAAAAGGTTGCGTGAATTGAATGGCCGTTCACTGAACCGACTGGTAAAAAATTCCCCGCTGTGGAGAGAAAAAACTGGAATGTCGGCGGATTTCTGCTTTATTCGCCTTTAGCGCGCACATAAGCGCAGGGCTGCGGTTGACATCGTCAGGGATGTCCGGACGGGAAATCAAAGGGGTGCCCATGATCGGGGTAGTTGTTTGGAGCAATGCGGCACGCGAAAAGGCCGTGATCTGGTGCGAGGATCAGGCATCGCTTGCCTATCTGCAGGGGCGTCAGGATCTGGTCGATTCGTCGTATTGGCCGGTCCCCGGCGACCTGCTGGAGCTTGACTGCCAGCCGATCGGCGATCTGCGCCATGCCCGGCAGGTGTCGGTGCTGTCCGAACAGGGATGCCCGCAACTGCCGGAATTGCTGCGCAGCGCGGCAGCGCCGCCGGCGCAGGAAAACCATCTGCGGCTTGTCTCGACCCGGCAGGAAACTGCGGGCCACGACCGGCGGGACGACCGGCGTCTTCATCCCGCCCGTTCGGCCGCCGGACGCTAGGGTTCGGCGTCAGACCCCGCGCGACAGCGCCGCAACCCCCGTCCGCGCCAGTTCCGACAATCCCAGTGGCCGCATCAGATCGGCAAAGGCGTCCAGCTTGGACGGGGTGCCGACCAGTTCGAAGACAAAGCTTTCCAGCGTCGAATCGACCACGTTGGCGCGGAAAATCTCGGCGATCCGCAGCGCCTCGACCCGCTTGTCGCCTTGCCCGTGCACCTTGAACAGCCCCAGTTCGCGTTCGACGGTCGGACCTTCGACGGTCAGGTCGTGAACCTCGTGCACCGGCACGATCCGGCCCAGCTGCGCCTTGATCTGCTCGATCACCTCGGGCGTTCCCCGGGTGACGACGGTGATGCGCGACTGGTGACCGGTGTGATCGACCTCGGCTACGGTCAAGCTGTCGATGTTATAGCCGCGTCCCGAAAACAGGCCGATCACCCGGGCCAGCACGCCCGGTTCGTTCTCGACCAGCACGGCAAGCGTGTGACTTTCCTCGATCTCGTCATTCGGATCGCGCAAATCATAGGCCGAATGGCTCGACATGCCCTTCTGGATGTTCAACGCGTTCATCGCCCGCCCTTTTCTTCTTTGCGGAAATACCCGGATGGTGACGGGGCCGCGGCCCCGCGCCATCGCCTCAGACCAGAACCGCGCCCTGCGATTCGATCACGCTTTGCGTCTCGGCCTCGCCCAGCAACATTTCGTTATGCGGCCGGCCGGACGGGATCATCGGAAAGCAGTTCTCGTGCTTTTCGACCAGCACATCCAGGATGAACGGGCCATCATAGTCGATCATCTGCCGGATCGCGTCGTCCAGGTCCTTGGGGTCGCGGACCTGCGCGCCCTTGCATCCGAACGCCTCGGCCAGCTTGACGAAATCGGGCAGGCTGTCCGACCACGACTGGCTATAGCGTTCGCCGTGCAGCAATTGCTGCCACTGGCGCACCATGCCCAGCCTTTCGTTGTTCAGGATGAACTGCTTGACCGGCAGGCGGAACTGCACCGCCGTGCCCATTTCCTGCATGTTCATCAGCCAGCTTGCATCGCCCGCCACGTTGATCACCAGCGCGTCGGGATGGGCCATCTGCACGCCGATCGACGCCGGCAGACCATAGCCCATGGTTCCCAGCCCGCCCGACGTCATCCAGCGATTCGGCTCGTCGAAGCCCAGATACTGCGCCGCCCACATCTGATGCTGACCGACCTCGGTCGTGACATAGCGGTCGTGATCCGCCGTCAGCGCCTCAAGCCGTTGCAGCGCGTGCTGCGGCTTGATGATCTTGTCGCTGTTGCGGAAGAACAGGCAGTTCTTGGATTTCCAGCCCTCGATCCGTTCCCACCATTGGCCAAGCGCGGCCGTGTTGACCTTGCGCCCGCGCGATTTCCAGATCTTCAGCAAATCTTCCAGGACGTGGCCGACATCGCCGATGATCGGCAGATCGACCCGGATGACCTTGTTGATCGAGGACGGGTCGATATCGACATGGACCTTGACCGATCCGGGGCTGAAATCCGCGACCCGGCCGGTGATCCGGTCATCGAAGCGCGCGCCCAGATTGATCATCAGATCGCAGTCGTGCATCGCCAGATTGGCCTCGTACAGGCCGTGCATCCCCAGCATCCCGATCCAGTTGCGCCCCGATGCGGGATAGGCGCCCAGCCCCATCAGCGTCGAGGTGACGGGAATACCGGTGGCGTCGGCCAGTTCGCGCAGAAGCTGGCTGGCGCCGGGGCCGGAATTGATGACGCCGCCGCCGGTATACAGGATCGGCCGTTCCGCCTGTTCGATCAGCTCGACCAGCCGGGTGATCGCGGCAGTATCGCCCTTGCGCACCGGCTGATAGCGGGCCGGTTCGACCTGTTTGGGGCCGACATATTCCGCCGTCGCGAACTGCACATCCTTGGGAATGTCGATCAGCACCGGGCCGGGCCGCCCGGATGTGGCGACGTGAAACCCCTTGTGGATCGTCTCGGCCAGCTTGCCCGGGTCCTTCACCAGCCAGTTATGCTTGGTGCAGGGGCGGGTGATGCCGACCGTGTCCGCCTCCTGAAAGCCGTCGGTGCCGATCAGGAAGGTCGGAACCTGTCCCGACAGCACGACCAGCGGGATCGAATCCAGCAGCGCGTCGGTCAGCCCGGTGACCGCGTTCGTGGCACCGGGTCCGGACGTCACCAGAACGACGCCCGGCTTGCCGGTCGAGCGCGCATAGCCTTCGGCCATGTGGACCGCGCCCTGTTCGTGGCGGACCAGCACATGGGTGATGTCGTTCTGCTGAAAGATCTCGTCGTAGATGGGTAGCACCGCCCCGCCCGGATAGCCGAATACGGTATCGACGCCCTGATCGCGCAGCGCTTCGACCACCATTCTCGCACCCGTCATCGTTCGGGACATCTTCTTCACTCCATCAGATATGAACCGGACCCGGCAAGCGAACCTGCCGGGAGTCGGCGCAAACTATGGATGTGGCCCGACAGGGTCAATGGGGTTTGGCGGATAAAGTGACGTATCGGCGCCGATTTTTGTAATATTCTTTCGCGACCCGTCAGATGTCAGCGGTCGAACTGCGGCAGCGCGATCCGGGCGACCTGTTCCACGATCGGATCGACCGACAGCGGATGGGCCTCGCTGCAATGATCCTCGGGGTTGCCGATGTCCTGCCAGACCCCGCCCTTGTAGATTTCCAGCGCCGAGAAGCGGGCCTTGTAATCCATCTTGCGGCTGCCGGGCACCCAATAACCAAGATAGACATAGGGCAGGTTCGCGGCGCGCGCGATCTCGATATGGTCGAGGATCAGATAGGTGCCCAGACTGGCGGCGCGCAGGCCGGGGTCATAGAAGCTGTAGACAAGGCTCAGCCCGTCATCCAGCACGTCGGTCAGGCACACCGCGGCCAGATGATCGTCGCCGGCCAGCAGCCGGGCAGGATCGCGCCCGTCGCAGCGATATTCGATCACGCGGGTCTTGACCGGCGTTTCCTCGATCATGGCGGCGAATTCGAAGATGTCCATGTCGGCCATGCCGCCATCGGCGTGGCGCCGGTCCAGATAGCTGCGGAACAGATCGAACTGCTCTTCGGTGGCCCAGGCGCTGGTGGCGATCCGGCGCAACCCCTCGTTCCGGCGCAGCAGCCGGCGCTGCGTGCGCGAGGCGGTGAAATCCGCGACCCGGATGCGCGCCGACATGCAGGCGACGCAGCTTTCGCAGCTGGGCCGATACAGCACGTTCTGCGATCTGCGGAAACCCTGCCGCGACAGCGCGTTGTTCAGTTCGGCCGCGTTGTCGCCATGCAGCGCGGTGAACAGCTTCCGTTCGGCCCGGCCGTGCAGATACGGGCAGGGCTGCGGGGCCGTCACATAGAATTGCGGCGCATGCGGGACCGTATGGCGCATCAGGCGCGGTCCGTGCGGAATATGGACAGAACGGAACTGATCATGCCTGGGACGCGGATCTGTCTTTGCGTGAAGGGTTGGACTGGGCAAAAGCCTAGCAACGAATTTCCGATGCGCCAAGCGGGGAAAGGGTTAACCTCACCGGGTCTTGCGATCCCGGCCGGCAATCGGCTTCGCGTTGACGTAACGTCGGCTTCGGCTAGTCTGGCCGGCATGGATTTCGCTGCCGCCATCGACCGCCTGCCGCTGCCCGTGGACCGCGACCGCGCCGGCCGCATCGCCAGGCGGTTTTCAGATCTGCCCCAACCGCTGACCGACCTGCTTTCGGGCACCGCCGGCAGCAGCCCCTATCTGGCGGGCCTGATCGAGAGCGAGGCCGACTGGCTGCGGTCGGGCGCACTGGATCACGACGATGTCGTGGCGCGCGAGACGGCGGGGTTCGAGGATCTGGATGCCGCCTTGCTGGGTGTCGCGCTGCGCCGCGCCAAGCGCCGGGTCGCGTTGCAGGTCGCGCTGGCCGATCTGGGCGGGGTCTGGACGCTGGAACGGGTAACGGGCGCGCTGTCGGATCTGGCCGACCGGGCCGTCGATCTGGCGCTGCGCGTCCATGTCGCGCACGAGGCGCGGCGCGGCAAGCTGCCCCCGACCGACGCGCCGGCCGGCGGCGTCATCGCGCTGGCGATGGGCAAGGGCGGGGCGCGCGAATTGAACTACAGCTCGGATATCGACCTGATCGTGCTGTTCGACGAGACCGCCTATGACGCCGATGACCGGCAAGAGGCGCGCGCCTGCCTGATCCGCGCCACGCGACGGATGGCCGCGACGCTGTCGGACGTGACCGAACACGGCTATGTGTTTCGCACCGATCTGCGGCTGCGCCCCAACGCCTCGGTCACGCCGGTCTGCATCTCGACCGCCGCGGCGCTGGCCTATTACGAGGCCGAGGGGCGGACATGGGAACGCGCGGCCTTCATCAAGGCGCGGCCGGCGGCGGGCGACATCGCGGCGGGGCAACGCTTTCTGGACGAGCTGCGCCCCTTTGTCTGGCGCAAGCATCTGGATTTCGCCGCGATCCAGGACGCCCACGACATGCGGCTGCGCATCCGCGACCACAAGGGGCTGGGCGGGCGGCTGGAGGTTGCCGGCCACGACCTCAAGCTGGGCCGCGGCGGCATCCGCGAGATCGAGTTCTTCACCCAGACCCGCCAGCTGATCGCCGGCGGACGAGAGCCGGAACTGCGATGCCGCGACACGGTGGGCGGGCTGGCGGCGCTGGCGGCGCGGGACTGGATCGCAGCCGAGATCGCGGCGGAACTGACCGACCATTATCGCCAGCACCGCGAGATCGAGCACCGCATCCAGATGGTCAACGACGCGCAGACCCATCATCTGCCGCGCGATCGCGACGGGCTGGCGACGATCGCGGCGCTGATGGGGCGCGACGATGTGGACGAGTGGTCGGCAGGGCTGAAGACGCGGCTGGAACGGGTGCACGAGCTGACCGAATCGTTCTTTGCGCCCGGCGAGGTGGCCGAACGCCCGCAGCTGTCCGACGAATCGCGCGCGATCATCGACCGCTGGCAGGGATACCCGGCCCTGCGTTCGGCGCGCGCGCAGCAGATCTTTCGCCGGGTCGAGCCGGAATTGCTGGACAGGATGGCGCGCACCGGCCACCCGCAAGAGGCGCTGAGCCGGTTCGACAGCTTCCTGTCGGGCCTGCCGGCGGGGGTGCAGCTGTTCTCGCTGTTCGACGCCAATCCGCAGCTGATCGAACTGATCGTCGATATCTGCGGAACCGCCCCGGGGCTGGCCAGCTATCTGGCGCGTCATTCGGCCGTGCTGGACGCGGTTCTGGGCGGCAGCTTCTTTGCGCCGTGGCCGGGTGTCGCGGGGCTGCAACAGGAATTGCAGGCCGCGCTGCAAGCCGCGCTGGACGCGCCGGACGGCGGCTATGAACGCGCGCTGGATGCCGCGCGGCGATGGGCGCATGAATGGCATTTCCGCATCGGCGTGCACCATCTGCGCGGCCTGATCGACGCCGACGAGGCGGGGCTGCAATATGCAGATCTGGCCGATGCCTGTGTCGCGGCGCTGTTTCCGGTCGTGGTGGCCGATTTAGCGCGCCGTCACGGCGCGCCGCCGGGCAACGGCGCGGTGGTGATGGGGATGGGCTCGCTTGGCGCGCGGATGCTGAACGCAGCCTCGGATCTCGACCTGATCGTGATCTATGACGCCGACGGCGTGGACAGTTCCGACGGTCCCCGGCCGCTGGCGACAAGGCCCTATTACGCCCGGCTGACACAGGCCGCGATCACGGCGCTGTCGGCGCCGACCGCACGGGGGCGGCTTTACGAGGTCGATATGCGGCTGCGTCCGTCGGGCCGCCAGGGGCCGGTCGCCACCTCAATCCAGAGCTTCGAGAATTACCAGATGACCGATGCCTGGACATGGGAGCATCTGGCGCTGACGCGGGCGCGGACGGTCGGGCGGGCCGGCGCGGGCTCCGAGGCGCTGGCCGGACGGATCGAAGCCCTGCGTCTTCAGGTGCTGCGCCAGCGCGGAGACGAGGACCTGGTGATGCCCGATCTTGCGCAGATGCGGGCGCGCATCTTTGCGGCCAAGGCCCCGGACCGGCAATGGGAGGCCAAGATCGGTCCCGGCCGGCTTCAGGACATCGAGCTGCTGGCCCAGTCCCTCGCCCTACGCGCGGGCGACGGGGCGCGCGGAACGCTGGCGCAGCTGCGCGCGGGCGTCCGCGCCGGCCTGATCGACAAGGACCGGTCGGACCGGCTGTCATCGATCTGGCGGTTTCTGTGGCGGCTGCACGCCTCGGGGCGGCTGCTGACCGACCGGCCGCTGGACATGGACGATATCGGCTTCGGCGGTCAGGAGTTCCTGCTGCGGGAAACCGGCTGCGACGATCTGGAGGCGCTGCGCCACACGCTTGAGACGCAGACCGAGGAGGCGGCGGGGATCGTGGACGCGCAGCTTTCCCGCACGGACGCGCAGGCCGGCTGATGCCCCGCCCGCGCGCGGTTATCCGGTGGCCTGCTGCAATCCCGGATCGCCCTCGCGCTCGGCGACCGCGCGTGCGGCGACAAGGGTGACCGGGGCGGGCCGTGCGGCCTGCGCCGCCGCCTCAGCCATGGAACGTCCGCCGATCTGGCCCAGCACCGGCAACCTGGTGGTGCCCTCCGCCGCCGCCGGGGCCGCGATGTCCGTTTCGGTCGCGTCATAGATGCCATGCGCGGTCTTGTCCCAATAGAACGGCTTGACCACGACCTCATAGATCGCCTTCCAGCCGGCCAGGCAGCCAAGCGGGAAATACAGATGCAGCGTCGGCACCCACGCCATCAGATGTCGGTGCTTGGCGCCCCGCACGGCCCACATGCCCACACCGATGCTTATCAGTTCCGATACGATGAAGATGGCGAACAGCGCGGTGGCCGCATGGCCGCCCCAGATGCCCGACAGCGGTTCGCGCAGCGGATGCGGCAGGCCGAGGCTGAGCAGCCAGAAGCTCCACAGAATCGGGGCCAGCAGATATTGCGACAGCGTGCCGAAGAACTGGATCTGGAAACCCCAGAACCGCCACGCGCCCAGATCGCGCCACAGCCGGACCGGATCGCGCATATGCACGCCCCATGTCATCGCATAACCCTTGAGCCAGCGCGACCGCTGCTTGACCCAGGGCAGGGCGCGGCAATTCGCCTCTTCGTCGGTGGTGGTCTCCAGGATCTGCGTGCGCCAGCCGCGCCGGGCCAGCCTGACACCCAGATCGGCGTCTTCGGTCACGTTCCAGGCGTCCCACGCGCCGACCGCCTCCAGCGCGTCGCGGCGAAAGAACAGCGTGGTCCCGCCCAGAGGCACGACCAGCCCCATCCGCGCCACGCCGGGCAGCAGAACCCGGAACCAGGCCGCATATTCGACAGTGAAACACCGCGCCAGCCAGTTGGTGCGCGGGTTGTAGTAATCCAGCGCGCCTTGCAGGCAGGCCACGTCGTCGGCGGCGAAGTGAAAGCCGCGCGCGACCTTGTGCAGCTGATCGGGATCGGGACGGTCCTCGGCGTCCCAGACGCCGACGATCTCGCCCCGCGCGAAATTCAGCGCATAGTTCAGCGCCCGCGGCTTGGTCTGGATGCGCCCCTCGGGCACCTCGATCACGCGCAGCCACGCGGGCAGGCACGCGCCCTCAAGCGCGGATCGTGTCACCGAATCGTCGGCCTCGATCACCAGCAGGATGTCGGTCAGCTCGCGCGGATAATCCAGCCGCGCCAGCCGCGCGACCAGCTTGCCGGCCACGTCGCTTTCCTTGAACAGCGGCACCATCACCGAAATCACCGGCAGCGCCGCATCCATCTGCCGCGCGACCAGCCGCCCCGCCTGCGCGTCCTGACCGATCCGGCGACTTTCGGCCCGGATGCGCAGCGCCGCGCAGAAGGCGCCCAGCTTCAGCCCGGTCTGCGCCACCAGCGTCAGCGCGGCCCAGCCGGTCAGCACCGACAGCACCCAGATCGGAACCAGCCACATGCCCAGCGCGACCGTCGCCATCAGCGCCAGTGCCACCTCACCGCTCCAGCGTTCGTTGCGGGTGCGGCAGCTTTCGCTTTCGGGGACGCGCAGTTCGGCCATGCGGATCATCGCGCTGCGCCGGGTGGCAAGGATCGCGTCCTGCACCTGCGCCTCGCTGCACAGCAACATGCGGATTTGGCCGAACCCGTCGGGCAGGGCGGGGCGCAGCGCCGCGAAATCCTCGGGGCGGGCGGTGGCGATCCAGGTGACGCCGCCAATCCGGCGCCAGGGCAGGATGCCGTTGGCGAGGCAGAAACCCGCGCCTGCGGCGTCGATCAGCCGGGGATCGGCGGGCGTGGCCGAGGGATCGACCGCAGTCGTGCGCCATTGCCGCGACAGGGCGCGCATCAGCGCGTCCTGCGTGACCCATCCCTGCGACAGAAGGATCTGGCCCAGCCGCGTCTTCTGCCGCTGCCGCATGACCACGGCCTTCAGCAGATGCCCGGGTTCGACCGCCCCATCCTCAAGCAGGATCTGACCCAGAGGCTGCGGATTGCGCGCCGCCAGCGCCACGGCCGCAGAATCCGGCGCAGAATCGGGCGCGGGGTGCGGGGGCGGGGTCGGGGTCGGCAATGCGGCTTTCAGCATGGGCGATTCCTTTCGGGAACGCCCAGTCTTGTCATGGCCGCAGTTAAGAAGAGGTTAAACGGAAAGAAACCGCCCGATCAGTCGCGGCGGGCGCGCATCGCGTCGGCGAAACGGTCGAACAGATAGCCGCTGTCCTGCGGGCCGGGCGCGGCCTCGGGATGATACTGCACGGAAAAGACCGGCTTGTCCGTGACCCGCAAACCGCAATTGCTGCCGTCGAACAGGCTGACATGGGTTTCCACGACGCCATCGGGCAGGGTCTGGCCGTCCACCGCAAAGCCGTGATTCATCGACGTGATCTCGACTTTGCCGGTATCGTTGTCGCGGACCGGGTGGTTCGCGCCGTGATGGCCATGGCTCATCTTGACGGTGCGGCCGCCAAGGGCCAGCGCCAGCATCTGATGGCCCAGACAGATACCGAAGATCGGCAGGTCGCGGCCCAGCAGGTCGCGAATCATCGGCACCGCGTATTCGCCCGTCGCCGCAGGATCGCCCGGCCCGTTCGACAGGAACACACCTTCGGGCTCGTGGGCCATCACCTCATCGGCGGTCGCGGTGGCGGGCAGCACGGTGACGTCGGCGCCATGCGCGACCAGCGAGCGCAGGATGTTGCGCTTGGCTCCGTAATCCAGCGCCACGACCTTGAACGGCCGGTCCTTGGTCAGGGTGCCGAACCCCTCGCCCCATTCCCAGGCGCCTTCCTGCCAGCGATAGCTTTGGGCGCAGCTAACCTCGCGCGCCAGATCCATGCCGACCAGACCCGGCCAGTCGCGGGCGCGCGCGATCATCGCCTCGATGTCGAAATTCCCGTCCGGATCGTGGGCCAGCACGACATGGGGGGCGCCCTGCCGGCGGATGGCGCGGGTCAGACGCCGGGTATCCACCCCGCCGATGCCGATCCGGCCGCGCCGCGCCATCCAGTCGGGCAGGTTTCCCGCCGCGCGCCAGTTCGACGGCTGCGTCGGGTCCCACCGCACCACGATGCCGCTGGCGACGGGATCGGCGGCCTCGTCATCCTCGGCGGTGACGCCGGTATTCCCGATATGGGGAAAGGTGAAGGTCACGATCTGGCCCGCATAGGACGGGTCGGTCATGATCTCCTGATAGCCGGTCATGGCGGTGTTGAAGACCAGTTCCGCCACCACCTCGCCCGTGGCGCCGAAACCGTGGCCGTGAAAGACGGTTCCGTCGGCAAGCGCAAGGCAGGCGGTCGGTTTCGTGGCCATGTCGGCACCTCTGGACTGAAATCAGCCGGTGAATAGGGGCGGCGGGGCGGAAGGTCAAGGCGGACGGGCGGCGCCTGCCGGCTTGATTTCGCGGCGCGTCGAGCTTAGATGGCCTGCTTTCCGGCGTGCGGGACCCTTCGTTGCGCCGCGGAACCTTCGGGAGAGTGTCTGATGGACCTGCGAGCCAGACTGCAAGCCGCCACAAAGGAAGCCATGAAAGCCAGGGACAGCACAAGGCTATCCACGCTGCGGCTGATCGGCGCGGCGGTAAAGGACCGCGAGATCGCGCTGCGCGGCGGCGACGGCGAGGGCGGAGAGATGACCGAAGCCGATCTGGTCGCGATCATGTCGAGGATGGTCAAGCAGCGCCAGGAATCGGCCAAGGCGTATGAAGAGGGCGGGCGGTTGGAACTGGCCGCGCAGGAAGAACAGGAAATCGCCATCATCCAGGAATTCCTGCCCCGGCAGCTGTCCGAGGCGGAATCCGCCGCCGCCATCGACGCCGCCATCGGCGATCTGGGCGCGACCGGCGTGCGCGACATGGGGCGGGTGATGGCGGAACTGCGCAGCCGCCATGCCGGGCAGATGGATCTTGGCGTCGTCGGCCCGATGGTCAAGCAGCGCCTGCTGCACTGAGGCAACCGGCCGCGCCCTGCCGGCGTTACAGCGGCAGGAGGTGCAACATGCCAGCAAAATCCAAAGCCCAGCAACGCGCCGCGGGCGCGGCCCTGTCCGCCAAGCGCGGCGACACCAAGGTCAGCGAATTGCAGGGCGCGTCGCGGCAGATGTATGACAGCATGTCCGAGGACGAGTTGGAGGATTTCGCCTCGACCGACCTCGATGGTCTGCCCGAACATGTCGACGGCGACGACTGAGTGTCCGAGGGCGCGGCGAAACGGATGAACGGCTTGCCCGCCTGACAGGGTGGACAGCCTCCTTCTGTTTTTGCTCAACCGGACGCGCCCACCCGGCCTATCGCAGACCGGCCAGCCTTTTCTGCACCTGATCGCACAGATTGCGGCGTTCTTCGGGGGTGAGGAACGCGCCCAACTCCACCTCGCGCTGCCCGTCGGTCAGGGTCAGGTAAGCCTCGACCGGGCCGTCGCGCAGGGCGGCGCGCACCCAGTAGGGGTTCGTCACCCACACCCGATCCGGGCTGCCCACATCCTGTCTTCGCAGGGCCAGCCGGTCGCGCGTGATGATCAGGTGTTCATGCGTCCTGCCGCTGCGATAGCTGCGTTGCAGGGCGAACCACAGCCCCCCGACGGAAAGCGCCATGAAGGGCAGCAACCCCCACAGGATCGTCGTGCCCAGCACCGCCAGCAACGGCAGCGCCAGCAGGCCGGCGGTCACGGCGATGAACCAGACAAAGCCTTTCACCGGCAGCGACCGATAGGGCCAGACATGCAGCTCATGTGAAACGGCCCCGGAATCGTCCGGGGCCGTATCGTGCCATTCATAAGGCATCAGTGGGCGTGGCCGCGATCCCAGTCGGACCGCTTCGGCAGCTGCTCGAACGTGTGTTCGGGCGGGGGCGAGGGCAGGGTCCATTCCAGGGTATCGGCATACTCGTTCCAGTAGTTCGGCACGTTGACGCGCTGTCCGGCGCGCAGCGTGTAGAACACCACGCCGATGAAGAACAGGAACGAGGCAAAGCTGATATAGGCCCCGATCGAGCTGACATTGTTCCAGAACGCGAACTCGACCGGATAGTCGATATAGCGGCGCGGCATGCCCTGACGGCCCAGGAAATGCTGCGGGAAGAAGATCAGGTTCGACCCGATGAACATGGCCCAGAAATGCAGCTTTCCGGCCCATTCGGGATATTGCCGGCCCGACATCTTGCCGATCCAGTAATAGATCCCCGCGAAGATCGCAAAGATCGCGCCAAGCGACATAACATAGTGGAAATGCGCCACGATGTAATAGGTGTCGTGATAGACGCGGTCCAGCGGCGCCTGGGCGATGACGACGCCGGTGACGCCGCCGACGGTGAACAGGAACAGGAACCCGAAGGCCCACAGCATCGGCGTCTTGAACTCGACGCTGCCGCCCCACATCGTCGCGATCCAGCTGAACACCTTGATGCCGGTGGGCACCGCGATGGTCATCGTCGCCAGCATGAAATAGCTTTGCTGCGTCAGCGACATGCCGACCGTGTACATGTGGTGCGCCCAGACGATGAAGCCCAGCAACCCGATCGCCGCCATCGCCAGAACCATGGGCAGATAGCCGAAGATCGGCTTTTTCGAGAAGGTGGCGATTACGTGGCTGATGATGCCGAAGCCCGGCACGATGATGATATAGACTTCCGGGTGGCCGAAGAACCACAGGATGTGCTGATACAGAATCGGATCGCCGCCGCCGGCCGGGTTGAAGAAGTTGGTGCCGAAATTGCGGTCCATCAGCAGCATGGTGATGGCGCCGGCCAGCACCGGCAGGGCCAGCAGGATCATCCAGGCGGTGATGAACACCGACCAGGCGAACAGCGGCACCTTGAACAGCGTCATGCCGGGCGCGCGCATGTTCAGGAAGGTGGTGATGATGTTGATCGAGCCCAGGATCGACGACGCACCCGAGACGTGGACGGCGAAGATCGCCAGATCCATCGAATATCCGCCCTCGGTCGTGGACAGCGGCGGGTACAGCACCCAGCCCACGCCCGACCCCATCTGCTGGCTGCCGCCCGGCGCCAGCAACGAGGCGATGCCCAGGCAGACGCCGACGACATACATCCAGTAGCTGAGGTTGTTCAGCCGCGGAAAGCTCATGTCCGGGGCGCCGATATGCAGCGGCATGAAATAGTTGCCGAAACCGCCGAACAGGGCCGGGATCACGACGAAGAACATCATCAGCACACCGTGATAGGTGATCATGACGTTCCACAGATGGCCGTTCGGCGTACACTCGGCGGTCGAATCGGCAATGAAGCGCGCGCCTTCAAGGCACATGTACTGCACGCCGGGATGCTGCAGTTCCATCCGCATGTAGACGGTGAAGCAGACCGAGATCAGACCGACCACACCGGCCGTGAAAAGATAAAGGATACCAATGTCTTTGTGATTGGTAGACATGAACCAGCGGGTAAAGAACCCGCGTTGGTCGTGATGGTCTTCGTGGCCATGAGCGGCTGCGTCTGCCATACCCGAACTCCCCTGTATGTCGTCGAGCCGGTCTGGCAGACCGGCGGTGTTCCGCGCTTCTTTTAGACCAGCGACGCGCACCGGGCAATGTGTCGCGCTGTCGCAAATTTGAACGCCTCCGCAAGAATATCAGATTCCGCGGAGGCGCCATCGTCACATGAATGCGGCCGATCGCCGCACCCGGTCGCGCGAGGATCAGTCCGCGGCCGGCGCGTCGGGCGAATGGCTGGCCAGGAACGCCGCGACGTCTTCCTGATTCTTGTTCAGCTTGAAGGTCATCTTGGTCCGGGCCGAATCGTCGCCAGTCTTTTCCTGAACGAACATGTTCGGATCGGTCATGTAGCCGACCAGATCCTCGGGCGTCCAGACCTCTCCTGCCTCTCTCAGCTCGATCAGCGCGTCGGAATATTTGAATCCTTCCTCGCTGGCGGCCTCGCGGCCGACGATCCCGTAAAGATTCGGACCGGTCCGGCCGCCTTTCACGATGTCCTCGCCGTCAGGCGACTGGATCATGTGACAGGCCTTGCATTTGCGGAATTCCTTTTCGCCGTTTGCGGCATCGCCATCCTGCGCAAGCGCCGGCATGGCCAGGGCGGCACCAAGAAGCGTGCCGATGATCGCGATTTTCATTCGTGTATCCTCGCTTGTTCAAAGACTGGATCTCTGACGACCTGTATATGGCGTGGACCCTCGAACTCCCAGACGCCTCAAGGTCGCACCGCAGATGTGACCATGTCCGGAACGCGGGCGCCAGATCAAATTTCGTCGTCGAATATCCGAGGGAAACAGTTCCTCAGCGCCGCATCCAGATCAGTCATCCCGACCGGAAGACCCAGATCGACCAGGCTGGTCACGCCGTGCCCGCTGATGCCGCAGGGCACGATGCCGCCGTAATGCGACAGATCGGGTTCTACATTGATCGCCATGCCGTGAAAGCTGATCCAGCGGCGCAGCTTGACGCCGATGGCGGCGATCTTGTCCTCGCGCGGGCTGCCGTCGGCCAGGGGCGGCTTTTCGGGCCGCGTCACCCACACGCCCACGCGCCCTTCGCGGATTTCGCCGGTCACGCCGAATTCCGCCAATGCGGCGATGATCCAGCGTTCAAGCCGCGCCACGAAGTCCCGCACGTCGCGCCCGCGCCGGTTCAGATCCAGCATCACATAGACGATCCGCTGGCCGGGTCCGTGATAGGTATACTGCCCGCCGCGCCCTGCCGCATGGACCGGGAACCGCGCGTCAAGCAGATCCGCGTCGCGCGCGCTGGTGCCTGCGGTATAAAGGGGCGGATGTTCGACCAGCCAGATCAGCTCATCCGCGGTGCCTGCGTGAATGGCGGCCACGCGCGCCTCCATGAACGCCACCGCATGCTCGTAATCGGTCAGGCCCTCGCTGATGATCCACTCTGCCATGGGCGCGATCTGACCGGAACCGGGGCTGCCGTCAAGCGGCGCGCGCGCCCCAAGAAAGGTCTTTTCATCCATCCCCGCCTCGGATAATAGCCGGCCTACTGCCCGGATGCGGTCGTGGCGGAATTGGTAGACGCGCAGCGTTGAGGTCGCTGTTCCTTAACCGGAGTGGAAGTTCGAGTCTTCTCGACCGCACCATCATCTTCCCGAAAATCAGGCGCGATGACGCCCTCTGACAGGCTCGCGTCTGGCGGGCCGGAACGGCCTGATGCGCCGTCAATAGATCGCGGTCTGCCGGTCGTGGCCTTCGACGATCCAGCCGCGATACATCCCCTCGCAGTTGAAGGGCATGGCAACGGTGCCGTCACGATCCACCGCAATCAGCCCGCCCGAGCCGCCGATGGCCGTCAGGTCGGTCAGCACGACCCGCTCGGCGGCGTGTTCCATCGACACGCCGGCAAGGCGGATGCGGGCGTCGATCTCGTGGGCCACGCACAGCCGCAGAAACATCTCTCCGTCGCCGGTGGCCGATATCGCGCAGGTCGCGTTGTCGGCGAAAGTGCCCGCGCCGATGATCGGGCTGTCGCCGACGCGGCCCGAGCGTTTCGCCGTCATCCCGCCGGTCGAGGTTGCCGCCGCAAGCGCACCGTGACGATCCCGCGCCACTGCGCCGACCGTGCCGTGGCGGCGTGCCGGATCGTCGTCCAGCGTGCCGGCCTGCTCCATGCGCAACGTTTCTTGCAGGGCGTCCCAACGCTCTGGCGTGCGGAAATAGTCGGCGTCGCGGAACGCCAGCCCCGCCTCGCGCGCGATGGACAGGGCGCCGTCGCCGATCATCAGCACGTGGCTGGTCCGTTCCAGCACGGCGCGGGCGGCCAGGATCGGGTTCTTCGGCCCGAACAGGCCGGCGACGGCGCCTGCGCTGCGGTCGCGGCCGTCCATCAGCGCGGCGTCCATTTCCTGCCGGCCGTCGCGGGTGAAGACGGCGCCGCGGCCGGCATTGTAAAGCGGCTCGTCCTCAAGCGCGCAGACCGCCGCCGTCACAGCATCCAGCGCCGTGCCGTCCTGCGACAGCACCGCCTCGCCCGCGTCCAGCACGCGGGACAGGGCGGCGTGATGCTGTGCCTCGCGCTGCGGGGTCATGCGGTCGCGCGGCATCACGCCGGCGCCGCCATGGATCGCAAGGCTGAAACCCTGTGTCATCCTGTCTCCGATCTGACGGCGCGTGACGACGCGGTGTCGTGAAAGTTGCGCCGATGACCCTGATGTGACCGATCGGCGGGGCGGCGTCAAACCCGAGCGCCGATTCCGGTCGATTGGCAGGGTGGCGATAGCCGGACATACCATATAACGTCCCCGCATGAGGAACGGAGCGCAGAAGATGAGCCTGCCCACCAAGTCTGGCACCAAGGGACCGCTTGTCGCGATCGGGGGGGCCGAGGACAAGACGTCCCGTGCCGACATCCTGCGCCGCGTTCTGGCGATGTCGGGAAAAGAGGCGCCGGTGGTCGGCGTCATCACCACCGCCAGCAGCATCCCCGGCGATGTCTATGAATCCTATCGCACCGTCTTTTCCGCCATCAGCGAAGCCGAGGTGCTGGATATCCGCATCCGCCAGCGCGAGGAGGCGGCGTCCGACGCCATCGTCGACATGATCCGGCGTTCGGATGTCATCTTCATCTCGGGCGGGGACCAGATGCGGCTGACCAACATTCTGGGCGCGACCGCCGCGATGGACGCGATCCGCGCGCGCCATGCCGAGGGCGCGGTGATCGCCGGCACCAGCGCGGGGGCGGCCTGCCAGTCGCAGACGATGGTTTATGGCGGGGCGGCAAACGATTCCCTGCGCAAGGGCGCGGTCCGGATGACCGCCGGGTTCGGGCTGGTGCCCGGCGTCATCATCGACACGCATTTTCTGGAACGCGGACGATTCTCGCGGCTGATGGAAATCGGCGCGACCAATCCCGAATATCTGGGCATCGGTCTGGGCGAGGATGCGGCCGTCCTGTTCGAGGACGACGTGATGCGCGTCTTCGGTCCGGGGCATGTGATCGTCGTTGACAGTTCGCAGGTTACCGGTTCGAATGTCTTCGATCTCGCAGACGGTGAGGCGGTCAGCGTCAACAACGTCATCATGCATGCGCTGGTCGATGGCTGTGGATACAGCCTGACGGACCGGCGAGTCCTGGGACCGGAAGAGCTCAGGGCCAAGAGCCTGGAGCATAAGATTGAATATTCTTGAACATCGCGCCCTGCGCGGCCCGAACTATTACAGCCGTTATCCGGCCATCTACATGCGGCTGGACATCGAGGAACTTGAGGACCGGCCCAGCGACAAGGTGCCGGGTATCGCCGAAAAGCTTCGCGACCTGATCCCCGGCATCTACGATCACCGCTGTTCGGTCGGAGAGCCGGGCGGTTTTCTGCAACGCGTCCGCAGCGGCACATGGGCCGGCCACATGGTCGAGCACGTGGCCATCGAGTTGCAGAATCTTGTCGGGTTCTCGGTCGGTTACGGCAAGACCGTCGACAGCTATGACCCCGGCATCTACAACGTCGTCTATCGTTACCGCGACGAGGCCAGCGGCATCGCCGCGGGCGAGGCTGCGGTGCAGGTGGTTCAGGATCTTTACGACGGAAAGGATGTCGATCTGGCGCCGATCATCGACCGCCTGAAACAGATCCGCGACGCCAATGCGCTTGGCCCCTCGACCGGGGCCATCGTCAACGCGGCGAAGGAGCGCAACATCCCCGCCTACAACCTGACTGAGGGCACCAGCTATACCCAGCTGGGCCACGGCATCAAACAGCGCCGGTTCCAGGCCACGGTCACCGATGCCTCGGGGATCATCGGCCACTCGATCGCGGACGACAAGGAATGGACCAAGCAGATCCTGGCCGATGCCGGCGTGCCGGTGCCGCGCGGGCAGGTGTGCCATTCGTTCGAGGACGCGCAGGCGGCCGCCGAGTGGATCGGCTGGCCCGTCGTCACCAAGCCGCTGTCGGGCAATCACGGGCGCGGCGTGACCACCGACATCGCCTCGGTCGAAGATCTCAGATCGGGCTATGACGCCGCCGTCGCGCGGGCGCGGGACGATTACGGCGGGGTCATCGTCGAAAGCTATATCAGGGGCGAGGATCACCGGATGCTGGTGATCGGCGGCAAACTGGTGGCCGCCGCGCGCCGCCGTCCCGCCCATGTGACGGGCGACGGAAAAAGCACGATCCAGCAGCTGATCGACGTCGAGAACAGCGATCCGCGCCGGGGCGTCGGCCACGAAAACCTGCTGACCCAGATCCATGTGGACGAACAGACCCACCGGATGCTGGAACAGGCCGGCCACGGGCTGGACACCGTGCTGCCCAAGGGCGAGATCGCGTTTCTGAAATCCACGGCCAATATCTCGACCGGCGGCACCGCGGCCGATCTGACCGACGAGGTGCACCCCGAGGTGAAATTCGCGATGGAACGGATCGCGCGGCTGGTCGGGCTGGACATCATCGGCATCGATCTGCTGGCCGAAAACCTGCATCTGCCGCTGGACCGGCAATCGGCCGGCGTGGTCGAGGTGAACGCGGGCCCCGGCTTTCGGATGCACATGTCGCCCACCCACGGCACGCCGCGCCCGGTGGGCCAGCACGTGGTCGAGATGCTGTTTCCCGATCCCACCGACGACGGCCGCATCCCCATCACCGCGATCACCGGCACCAACGGCAAGACCACGACCACGCGGCTGACCGCACATATCCTGCGGCAGGCCGGATGGTCGGTCGGCATGGGCTGCACCGGCACGGTCGAGATCGACAACAACGTGATCCTGCGCGGCGATTATTCCGGCCCGGCGGCGGCGCAGGCGGTGCTGCGCGAACCCACGGTCGAACATGCCGTGCTGGAGGTGGCGCGCGGCGGCATCATGCGCCGGGGGCTGGGCTTTGACGAATGCGATGTCGGCGTGCTGCTGAACATCGCCTCCGACCACCTGGGAGAGCGGGACATCCACACGCTGGACGAACTGGCCCGCTGCAAGACGGTCGTGGTCGATGCGGTCAAGCGCGAGGGCGGCTATTGCGTGCTGAACGCCGACGATCCGCTGGTGATGGAACACGGCACCCATTGGGCGCGCGGCGAGATCATCTATTTCACCATGGACCCCCAGAACCCGGCGCTGACGGAACATCTGGAAAATCTGGGCATGGTCCTGACCGTCAGGAACGGCAAAATCGTGCTCTTGCGCGGCAAGGTCACGGTCGAGATCGTCGAGGTCAACGATGTCCCCATCGCGTTCGAGGGTCATGCGCCCTTCAACGTGCAGAACGCCATGGCCGCCGCCGCCGCGGCCGTGGCCCACGGGATCGAGATCGACGATATCCGCGCCGGGCTGCGGACCTTCCATCCGACGCCGGCCCAGATGCCGGGCCGCACCAATTATTTCGAGGCGGACGGGGTCAAGTGCCTGATCGACTATGGCCACAACGTGCCGGCGCTGATCGCGCTGGAACCGTTGGTGAACGGGCTGGCCACGCAGCGCAAGATCGCGGTGGCGACCGCGCCGGGCAATCGCCGGGACGAGGATCTGGCAGCCCTGGGCGCGCAGCTGGCGCGGATGTGCGACACGATCTATGTCTATGAAACCGATGCGCGCGGACGCGCGCGTGGCGAGACCGCAAGGGTGATCCACGACGGCGCGGCGAATGCCGGCACCTCGGCGCAGGTGGAAACGATCATGGACGAACACGACGCGGTGGCGCAGGCCATCGGTCAGGCAGAGGCGGGCGATTTCCTGTTGCTGCTGGTCGACGACATCGAGGGCACGACCGAACGGCTGAAGGGGCGCAGCTTTCCCCGGCAGGCCGAACTGGCGCAGGCCTGACCACGCCACGACTGACGGTGCGGGGGCAGGGCGTGCGCCGCCGCCGCCGCGGCGATTGCCACGCGACAGGAAGGACAGTGAATGACCAGAAACGTGTTCGTCATCGGCCTGAACGAATTGAACGCCGACCGCCTCAGACGGCTGCGCGGGGTAGACGATGTGCAGTTCCACCCGCTGCTGACGCCGGCGCAGGTGTCGGAAACGCAGGAATTCGACATTCCCGCGATGCTGAAAGAGGCCGAAGACACGCTGGATGCCTTTGACGGGTCGATCGACGCCATCGTCGGCTATATCGATTTTCCCGTCTCGACCATGCTGCCGCTGCTGTGCCGCAAATACGGGGTGCGCAATTCATCGCTGGAAAGCATGTTGAAATGCGAACATAAATACTGGTCGCGCAAGGTCATGGCCGAGGCCATTCCCGACCACGTGCCCAAATTCACCGCCTTCGACCCCTTCGACGACGACGCCTTGTCAAAGATCGGCGAGGCGGATCTGCGTTTCCCCTTTTTCGTGAAACCGATCAAGTCGTCGGGCTCGCGTCTGGGCTTTCGCATCGACAGCCCCGAGGATTTCGACTACGCCACCGAAAAGCTGCGCGCCGAGATCGGCCAGATTTCCGAGCCGTTTAACTATGTCATGGAACAGGCGGATCTGCCCGACGACATCCGGGCGGTCGAGGGCCATTACTGCATGGCCGAGCAGGTGATCGGCGGGCGGCAATGCACGGTCGAGGGCTATGTTTACGAAGGCGAGGTCGTGCCCTACGGCACCGTCGATTCGATCCGCTATCCGCAGGTTCTCAGCTTCTTCTACTATCTCTATCCTTCCACGCTGCCCAGACGCGTGCAGGACAAGATGCACGAGATTACCCGCACGATCATGGGCCATATCGGCTATGACAACGCGGGCTTCAATATCGAGTATTACTGGGACGAGGTGCAGAACAAGATCTGGCTGCTGGAGATCAACACCCGCATCGCCCAGTCGCATTGCGATCTGTTCGAGATGGTGGACGGCGTCAGCCACCAGCAGGTGACCATCGACCTGGGTCTTGGGCGCAGACCGGACATGCCGCGGGGCGAAGGCCCGCAAGAGGTCGCGGCCGAGTTCTTTTACCGCGTGTTCTTCACCGACGCGACCGTGGCCCGCGTGCCGTCGCGCGCCGAAATCGAGGTCGCGGCCGAACAGGTGCCGGGGACGCGCATCACCTCTTACGTGTCGCGCAACATGAAGCTGTCGGAACTGCCCGAACAGGACGCCTACAGCTTTGCCGTCGCCTCGGTCTGGATGGGGGCGCACAAGACCTCGAAACTGCTGTGGAATTACGAGCAGGTGATGAAGCGGCTGAATTACGAGTTCACCGACATCGCGGAATAGTCCGGCGGGCCGGTGGACTTCGCCCGTTCCCGCGGCGATAAGCGGGCAGACAGCCATGTCCCCAAAGCATCGAGAGCCTGAATGAAGGTCGATACCGAACTGCCCCGCGATGTGCGGGAGATCGAGCATGTCGAAATCGCGATGCCCGATGGCACGCGGCTTGCCGCCCGCATCTGGATGCCCGAGGGCGCCGAGGCGCGGCCCGTGCCCGCGATCCTTGAATACATCCCCTATCGCAAGAACGACAAGACGCTGGAACGCGACCACGCCCGCGCGCCGTGGCTGGCCGCGCAGGGCTACGCCTATGTCCGCGTCGATCTGCGCGGCACCGGCGAATCCGAGGGCGTGATGGAGGACGAATACACCCCTATCGAATTGCAGGATGGCTGCGACGTGATCGCGTGGATCGCCGATCAGCCCTGGTGCGATGGCGGCGTCGGCATCGTGGGAATTTCCTGGGGCGGGTTCAACGGGCTGCAGATCGCGGCGCTGCGCCCGCCGGCGTTGAAGGCCGTGGTGACCATCTGTTCCACCGACGACCGCTATGCCGACGACATCCATTACATGGGCGGCACGCTGTTGTGCGAACAGCTGTCCTGGGCATCGGTGATGTTCGGCATCAACACGCTGCCCCCCGATCCCGCGCATGTCGGCGACCGCTGGCGCGACATGTGGACGGCGCGGCTTGACGGATCGGGCCTGTGGCTGGAAACTTGGCTTGCGCACCAGACCCGCGACGAATTCTGGCAACACGGCTCGGTCTGCGAGGATTTTTCCGCCATCGAGGTGCCGGTCTATGCCGTCAGCGGGTGGGCGGACGGATATTGCCGGTCGGTGTTCCGGCTTGTCCAGAACCTGAAAGGCCCGGTCAAGGGGCTCGTCGGTCCGTGGGCGCACAAATACCCCCATCTGGGCGAGCCCGGACCGGCCATCGACTGGCTGACCGAAGAGACGCGCTGGTGGGATCACTGGCTGAAGGGTCGCGAGACCGGCATCATGGACGAGCCGCCCCTGCGGCTGTATCTGCAGGATCACGCCGCGCCCCGCAGCCATTACGCGCACCGGGACGGACGCTGGATCACCGAACCCGCCTGGCCCTCGCCCCACGTGACCCGCACCGGCTTTGCCCTGGGATCGGACGGGCGTATGGCGGCCGAGGGTGCCGCCTTGCCGGACGCGGCCATGACCATCCGATCGCCGTTCTGGGTCGGCGTGCAGGGCGGCAAATGGTGTTCCTATGCCTTGCCCGGCGACCAGCCCGGCGATCAGCGGCGCGACGATGCCGGCAGCCTTGTCTTTGACACCGCGCCGTTGGACGCGGATGTGGACATTGCCGGCGATGCGTGCCTGACCCTGACGCTGCGGTCGGACCGGCCGGTGGCGCAGGTCGCGGCGCGGCTGGTCGATGTGGCGCCCGACGGGGCGGCCACGCGGGTCAGCTATGGGCTTCTGAACCTGACCCACCGGGACGGCCACGAAGATCCCGCGCCGCTGGAACCCGGTCGCGATTACGAAATCCGGGTTCCGCTGAAACACGTGGCGCAGACTTTCCGCGCGGGCCACCGGATTCGCCTCGCGGTCTCCAGCAGCTATTTCCCGCTGGCCTGGCCCACGCCGGAACCGGCGACGCTGACCGTGCTGCCGGGCCGGTCCCGGCTTGATCTGCCGATCCGTGCGGATGACGGCATCCGGGTGCCGGACTTTGCCCCGCCCCGCGCCGCCGCGCCGCTGGACGCCACCTATCACGTCACGCCGGCGGCGGAGTGGACGGTGGAAGAGGATCGCGACACCGGGCGGGTGACGGTCCTGATCCGCAATCACGAGGGGGCGGCCCTTATCGACGCGCATGATCTGTATCATTCGTCCGAGGGGCGCGAACGGTATTCCGTGCTTCCCGACGACCCCGTTTCGGCCGAGGGAGAGGTCGTCTGGACGCACGAGATGCGCCGCAACGATTGGTCGGTGAAGACGGTCACGACCACCCGCCTGACCGGCGACCGGAACACGTTTCGCATCGTCGCCCGGCTGCGGGCGTGGGAGGGTGAGGTGCTGGTGCGGGACCAAAGCTGGGACACGCCGATCCCCCGGCATCTGGTCTGATCCGCCCTTTCGGCGGACGCCCCGCTGCTGCGCGGGTGCCGCGCCCTTCAGCGTTTCACGGCTGCGCGCAATTCCGACAGCCGATAGGCGCCGGTGGCGAAGCTGAGCGTGAAATAGATCGCGGCCCCGCCGAAAACCAGGATGGCAAGGGCCGGAACGTCGCCAAGCCCGGTGGTGGCCAGCCAGCGCCGGATGAACCACAGCGCGACGGCCATCAGCGCCGCGTTCAGCACGATGCGCGGCCCGGCCCGGCGCAGCCTTGCATCGGCGCGCGCGGCCTGACCCATGGCGCGCGTGCCCCACCACAGCTGCGCGACCATGACCCAGGCGGCGACGGTGGTGCCGATGGCGGCCGCCAGAAAGCCGATCGCGCCCATCACACCGAACGCCACCGCTGCGTTCACCACCATCGACATGGCGGCAAAGCGGAACGGCGATTTCGTGTCCTCGCGCGCGAAATACAACGGTTGCAGGATCTTCTGAAGAACGAATGCGGGCAGGCCGAACGCATAGACGACAAGGGCCGCCGCCGTCTGGGCGGTGTCGTGGGCGGTGAACTGGCCGCGTTCGAACAGGGTCGCGACCATAGGCTGGGCGATCACGGCGATGGCGAAGGCGGCGGGCAGGGTCAGGAACAGCCCGAACTCGGTCGCGCGGGAATAGGCCGACTGGCCGCCGGCGTGATCCTCGGCCCGCAGCCGGCGGGCAAGTTCGGGCAGCAGAACGACGGCCACGGCGGCGCCCACGACACCAAGCGGAAGCTGATAAAGACGGTCGGAATAGGACAGCCAGGCAATCGCCCCCTCGAACCGCGATCCGACCTGCCGCCCGATCAGCAGGTTCAGCTGCACCACGCCGCCGGCAAAGGCCGCGGGCAGCGCGACGGCCAGCAGCCGGCGCATGTCGGGGGTCAGGCGCGGGCGGCGCGGCCAGAACGTCCAGCCGGTCCGATGCGCGTCCCACCAGACCAGCGCCAGCTGCGAGATGCCGGTAAGGGGCGTGGCCCAGGCCAGCGTCAGCCCCAGATCCCAACCGCGCCAGCGCCCCATCCCCATCGCGACGATGAACAGCAGGTTCAGCAGGACCGGGGCGGCGGCGGCGGCGGTGAAGCGGCCATTGGCGTTCAGCACCCCCGAGATCATCGAGGCCAGCGAGATCAGCAGGATATAGGGAAAGGTGATGCGGCCGTATTCGACCGCCAGCGCGAACCGCTCATCCCCCTGAAACCCTGCGGCCATCAGCCAGACCAGCCCCGGCATGAAGATCATCGCGACCGCCGACAGGATCAGCACCGCCATGAACAGTCCCGAAAACGCCTGAGCCGCAAAATTTTCCGCATCGCGCCGGTCTTCCAGCTTCTTGGAAAAGATCGGCACGAACGCGGTATTGAACGCGCCTTCGGCGAAAAAGCGGCGGAACATGTTGGGCAGCGACAGCGCGATCAGGAACGCCTCGGCCACGGGGCCCGTGCCCAGCCACGCCGCCATCAGGATGTCGCGCACAAAGCCCGACACGCGCGAGATGAACGTCCAGATTCCCACCGACAGGAATCCGCGCACCAGTCCCGATTTCATGGATCTATGCCTCTGCCCGTTTTGCCCCGTCGGCGATCGCCGCGCGCAGCTTTTTCTCAAGCGCCTCGCGCCTTGCATCGCTGTGCAGCTTCAGCCCGAACATGTCCTTGACGTAAAAGCTGTCGACGACCTGCGCGCCGAACGTGGCGATGACGGCGCTGACGATCTGGATATGGTTGGCGGCCATCGTGCGGGTCAGGTCGTAAAGCAGGCCGGGCCGGTCGCGCGTGTCCACCTCGATGATGGTATAGATGTCGCTGCCTTCGTTATCGAAGGTGATATGGGTGGGAAAGCGGAATTCTCGGTTGCGCTTTTTCGGCTTGTCGCGGCTGGCGAACGCCTCGCGCGCGACGATTTCGCCGTTCAGCGTGCGCAGGATGGTCTGGCGCAGCCGCGGCAGCCGATCCTCGCTGAACGGGCGGCCCTCGGCGTCCTGGATCCAGAACACCGCCGTCGCATAGCCGTCGCGGGTGGTATAGGTCCGCGCATCGACCACATTCGCGCCCATCAGCGTCAGCGCCCCGCACAGCCGCGAAAAGATGCCCGGATGATCGGCCAGCACGAAGGCCGCGCGCGTCGCGTCGCGATCCGTGTCGGCGCGCAGGTCGATGCGGATGTCGTCGGCCGCGATCTGGTGCAGCAGCGTGGCAAACACCGCCTGCGTCTCGGTGGGCAGGCTGGGCCAGTAGCTGTCATAGTGACGGCCCAGCTCGGCCCGGATTTCCTTCGCGTCCCATCCCTTGGCGATCAGCAGATGGCGCAGCGCGCGCTTGGCCTCGTTCTGGCGCTTGTCGCGGTTCAGCTCCTCAAGCCCGTTTTCCAGCGCGGCGGCGGTTTCCTGGTGCAGCTTGCGCAGCAGCGCCGCCTTCCAGTTGTTCCAGACGCCGGGGCCGACGCCGCGAATGTCGCAGACCGTCAGCACCAGCAGCAGATCCAGCCGCTTGCGGGTTTTCACTGCCTTGGCAAAATCGCGCAGCGTGCGCGGGTCCGAGATGTCGCGCTTCTGCGCCACGTCGGACATCAGCAGATGGTTGCGGACCAGCCATTCGACCGTCTCGACATCGTCCTGGCTGAAGCCGAAGCGGGTGGCGATGCGGCGGGCGATGCGGGCGCCCAGGATCGAATGATCCTCGGGGCGGCCCTTGCCGATATCGTGCAGCAGCGTCGCCAGATACAGCACCCGCCGATTGATCCCCGACCCCATGATGCCGTGCGACAGCGGCAGATCGTCGGAATGTTCGCCGCGCTCGATCTCGGCCAAGGCGGCGACGCACTGGATCGAATGTTCGTCCACGGTATAGTGGTGATAGACGTTGAACTGCATCATCGCGACGACCGGCTGGAATTCGGGGATGAAGGCGGCCAGCACGCCCAACTCATTCATGCGGCGCAGGCTGCGTTCAGGATTTCCGTGTTTCAGCAGCAGGCCCATGAAGATGCGGATCGCCTCGGGGTCGTGGCGCATCCGGTCGTCGATCAGGTCCAGATTGGCGGCGACCAGCCGCATCGCGTCGGGGTGGATCAGGATGCCCGTGCGCAGCGCCTCGGCGAACAGGCGCAGGATGTTCAGCGGGTCTTGCAGGAAAACGGCCTCGTCCCTGATCCCCAGCCTGCCGTGCTGATCGACGAATCCGTCCCTCAGCTTGCGGCGCCGGCGAAAGAAGCGGCCGAAAAACGGCGCGCTGCGGACATGGCGCGATTCCAGTTCGGTCAGGAACACGCGGGTCAGTTCGCCCACGCGGGTCGCGTGGCGGAAATAGTCCTGCATGAAATATTCGACCCCGCGCCGGGCGTCGCTGTCGGCATAGCCCATGCGCCGCGCAACCTCGACCTGCATGTCGAAGGTCAGCGCATCGACCAGCCTTCCCGCGATCAGGTGCAGATGGCAGCGCACCGCCCACAGGAAATCCTCGGCTTGCCAGAAGGCCAGATGTTCCTCGCGGCTGAACACGCCCAGATCGACCAGCTCGACCGCGCGTTCCACGCGGTGGATGTATTTCGCGATCCAGTACAGCGTCTGAAGATCGCGCAGCCCGCCCTTGCCTTCCTTGACGTTGGGTTCCAGCACGTAACGCTGGCCGCCCTGGCGCTGATGCCGGGCGCTGCGTTCCTCCAGCTTGGCCTCGATGAATTCGGGAACGGTGCGGTCGAACAGTTCGGACCACAGCCGGTCGCGCAACTCTTGCGCCAGCGGCGCGTGGCCGGTGACCAGTCGATGTTCGACCAGCGAGGTGCGGATGGTCATGTCGCCCTCGCCCAGACGCAGACAGTCGTCCACCGTGCGGATGGAATGGCCGATCTTCAGCTTCAGGTCCCACATCATGTACAGCATGGATTCGACCACGCTTTCGGCCCAGGGCGTGATCTTCCACGGGGTCAGGAACAGCAGGTCCACATCGGATGCGGGCGCCATCTCGGCCCGGCCGTAGCCGCCGACCGCCAGCACCGCCAGCTTTTCGCCGTCTGCGGCGCTGTGCTGGGGATGCAGCTTGACCGTGGCCACATGGTGCACCGCCGTCACGATGCCGTCGGTCAGCGCGGCGATGGCGCGCACCGTCTCGCGCGCGGCGCGGGGATGGCTGGCAAACCCGGCCTCGACATCGGCCATCGCGTCCTGCCGGGCGGTGGACAGGAACGCGACCGTCGCCGCGCGGATGTCGCGCGGATCGTCAAGCCCCTCCAGCCGCCGGTCCAGCGTCGCCAGAATGCTGTAGGGGTCGAACAATTCATGCGCCCCGGGCAGGGCCGGGGCGCTTTGCACGGTCGGCTCCGGCGGGCTTGCGGCCAAGATCAGAACCCGACGCCGCCAAACCCACGCGGCGCAGGATCAAGGATCACGACCTGATTGCCGCGGATCGTGGCGACGGCCAGCCCGCGCTGGATGGTGCCGTCGGGCCGCAGCCGGAAGACGCCGCCGACGCCCGAGAAGCCCGACCGCTGCGTCAGCCCCGATGTGGTCAGCGCGTTGCGCTTGCCCGCGCGCACCAGCGAGGCAATCGCCGCGACGCCGTCATAGGCCAGGCTGGCTAGTTCGTGCGGCTGCTCGCCATAGGCCGACCGATAGCGGGATTCGAACTGGCGTTGCAGGCTCTGGTCGGGAATCGCGAACCAGCCGTTCTGCAACTGCGGCAGCGACAGCCGCGACGCGGGCTGATCCCACCGCGTCAGCCCCATGAACTGCGTCACCTGCGAGGTGACCCCGGCCGCGGCCAGTTTTTCGGTCAGATAGGGCAGGACGGCCTGGTTGTTGGCGGTCATGAACACGGCGTCCACCCGGCCCGACTGCGCCGCCGCGACGATCTGCGGCGTGACCGCATCGACGCCGCTGACCGAGACGGGGTGGTTGCTGCGCCCGACCAGACGCGCGCCGTTGCGGGCGATGGCGGTCTCGATCGCGCGGCCGCCGATCTGGCCGGCCACGTCGTTTTCGGCCACGACATAGATGTTGCGCTTGCGGTTCCTGACGCCGAAGCCGACCAGCCGGTCGGCGACATTGGCAAAGCTGTTGCCAAGGATGAAGACGTTGCCGCCGGCGATCTCGGCGTTGTTCGAGAATGACAGCACGTTGATCTCGCGCGGGCGCATGGCGTGGCCGACGGCGTTGGCGGCCTCGGCGAACAGCGGCCCGATGATGATCTGCGCGCCGGCATCGGCGGCCGCATTGGCCTGCGCCACGGCCTGTTCGGTGCTGCCGCCGCTGTCATAGATGCGCAGGTCGATATTCGCACCCTGCGCGTCCGAGGCCGCCATGCGGGCGGCGTTCTTCAGGCTGCGGGCCAGCCATTCCAGGTTGGCCGAACCGCTGCCCCCCGGCGCCAGAAGCGCGACCTGCACCGGCTGGCCGGGGTCGATCAGCCGGCCGATGCTGGGCCCGGTGGCCTGCTCGCCCATCCCGACCGTGTCGCAGGCTGCAAGAAACAGGGCCGTGACCACCGCGCCGGTGCGGCAGATCGTGCGACGCAGCCTTGCGAAGGGCCGGGTTGTGGCAGATGCAAACATGTGAAACTTCCCTGCAGGATGATCGGATGGCGGCAAACTGGCCGCAGCCTATGAGCATCATGGCGGATTGGCAATCGGCGGCACCGCCGCCCACGGCAGGAGAACGCCCGATGAGCGAAAAAACGACCGCACCGCCGCAGCGCCTGCAGGCCCATGTCGCCGCCGACCGGCTGGAACCGGGCCTGTATCTGGTTGCAACCCCCATCGGGACGGCGCGCGACATCACGCTGCGGGCGCTGGACGTGCTGAATGCGGCCGATCTGCTGGCGGCCGAGGATACGCGGGTGATGCGCCATCTGATGGACATTCACGGCATTCCGCTGCGCGGGCGTCGGGTCGTGTCCTATCACGACCACAACGCCCCGCGCACCGGCCCGAAGCTGATGGAAGCGCTGGCCGAGGGGGCCAGCGTGGCCTATGCGTCGGACGCCGGCACGCCGCTGATCGCCGATCCCGGTTACCGTCTGGCGCGCGAGGCGGCGCAGGCGGGGGCGCGGGTGCATGTCGTGCCCGGCCCTTCGGCCGCGCTGGCGGCGCTGAGCCTGTCGGGCCTTCCCACCGACCGTTTCCTGTTCGCAGGCTTTCCGCCCGCGACAGCCTCCGCCCGCGCGACATGGCT
Organism: Paracoccus stylophorae; assembly: GCF_028553765.1. Classification (NCBI taxonomy): domain Bacteria; kingdom Pseudomonadati; phylum Pseudomonadota; class Alphaproteobacteria; order Rhodobacterales; family Paracoccaceae; genus Paracoccus; species Paracoccus stylophorae. The sequence continues at coordinate 1,024,921 of NZ_CP067134.1, forward strand.
GCGGCACTGGGCGCAGACGGATGCCACGCTGATCCTGTTCGAAAGCCCCAGGCGCGTTAACCAGACATTGAAGGAGTTGTGCGAGATTGATCCGAATCGCGTTACCGTGGTGGCACGCGAACTGACCAAGAAATTCGAGGAGGTGATTCGGGGCACGGCACAGGAACTGGCGCGCGATCCGCGCATCTCGTCGCTGAAGGGCGAGGTGGTTCTGCTGCTGGACCGCCCTTCGGCGGCCCGGGTCGAGCCGAGGGACGTGGAACACGCCTTGCGCGCCCGGATGGGCGCGATGTCGGTGAAGGACGCCGTGCGCGAGGTGTCCGGGGAACTGGGCCAAAAGCGGCGCGATGTGTATCAGATCGCGCTGTCGCTGACGAAACAGGACGATTGAGGGGCGCGGTCGGCCGGATGCCGGTCTGCGACCCCGGGCGAGGGACCATGACGTTTCACATCGACAGAGGAAATTGGCGCGCCGATCCGGTGAACGCGGTGGCGGGAAGTGCGACGATCCGCGCAAATCGCGGTCGGCGTGCCTGTCTTGCCGGCGCGATGGCCGAAGACGGCGTCGCCCGTCATCTGGAGGCGCGGGGCATGCGCGTGATCGCCCGGCGCTGGCGCGGCCGGGCAGGCGAGATCGACCTGATCCTTCGCGACGGCGCCTGCGTCGTGTTCGTCGAGGTCAAGCAGGCCGCCACCCATGCCGAGGCGGGTCTGCGTCTGCGGCGACCGCAGATGGATCGAATCTGCGCCGCCGCATCCGAATATTGCGGCACCCTGCCGCAGGGCCTGCTGACCGAGATGCGCCTTGACGTGGCACTGGTGGACGCGGCGGGGCGGATCGAGATGATCGACAATGCCTTTGCCGAAGCCTAGGCGCGGCACTTGCATCGCTGCCGGCGACGGGTAACAACCGGGCAAGCCTTCAGGAGTGCCCCATGAGCCTTTACGTCGCCCTGCAGATGGACCCGATCGAGGATGTCGCAATAAAAGCCGACAGCAGCTTCCGCATCGCGCTTGAGGCCGAGGCGCGCGGACATCGCCTGTTCCAGTATACCGTCGATCGGCTTCGCTATGACGAAGGAAAGGTGATCGCGCGGGGCCGCCCGGTCAGCGTGCAGGCGGTCGAGGGCGATCATGTCCGGTTCGGCGACTGGGCCGAGGTCGAGTTGACCGAATTCGACGTGGTCTGGCTGCGCCAGGATCCGCCGTTCGACATGGCCTATGTCACCTCGACCCATCTTCTGGATCGCGTTCACCCTGCCACGCTGGTCGTCAACGATCCGTTCTGGGTGCGGAACTTTCCCGAAAAGCTGATGGTGCTGGATTTTCCCGATCTGACGCCGCCCACGATGATCGCGCGCGATCTGTCGGCGTTCCGGCGGTTCCGCGAACGCCACGGCGAGATCATCGTGAAGCCGCTTTATGGCAATGGCGGGGCGGGCGTGTTTCATCTGCGGCCGGACGATCCGAATCTGTCGGCGCTTCTGGAAACCTTCGCCGACATCAACCGCGAGCCGATGATCGCGCAGAAATATCTGGCCGGGGTGACGCGCGGCGACAAGCGCATCATCCTGGTCGATGGCGACCCGGTCGGCGCGATCAACCGCGTTCCGCTGGAGGGAGAGGCGCGGTCGAACATGCATGTGGGCGGTCGCGCCGAGAAGATCGGACTGACCGAGCGTGAACACGAAATCTGCCGCCGGATCGGTCCGGTCCTGCGCGACAAGGGGCTGATCTTCACCGGGATCGACGTGATCGACGGCTGGTTGACGGAAATCAACGTCACCTCGCCCACCGGCATTCAGGAGCTTGAGCGTTTCGACGGCGTCAACGCCGCCGCGCTGATCTGGGATGCCATCGAACGCAGGCTGGCCGCGCGCTGAGACGCGCCAGCGGCCGGCCCGGCCGGGGGCAGGTCGGGCCTCAGCCGCCGGCGACGAAGGGCAGGCGATAGCTGATCGCCTCGGCCAGATGCGGTGCGCGCACATCCTCGGATCCGTCCAGATCGGCGATCGTGCGGGCGGTGCGCAGGATCCGGTGATAGCCGCGCGCGGTCAGCCCCAGCCGCTCGGCTGCCTTCACGATCAGCGCCCGCCCCTGACTGTCGGGCGCCGCGATCCGGTCCAGAACCGCGCCGGATGCGTCGGCATTGGCGCGGATGCGGGGCAGATCGCGGAAGCGCCGGGTCTGGATCTGGCGCGCCTCGGCGACGCGCTGGCCGATCAGGTCTGACGTTTCGCCGGTCCCCGGCAGTTCCAGATCGTGAAAGCTGACCGCCGGCACCTCGAACCGCAGATCGAACCGGTCCATCAGCGGCCCCGAGATCTTGCCCATATAGTCCGAGCCGCAGATCGGCGCGCGCGGACAGGCCTGGGCGGCATCGGCCAGATGGCCGCAGCGGCAGGGATTGGCGGCGGCGACCAGCAGGAAGCGGCAGGGATAGCGGATATGGGCGTTGGCGCGGGCCACCACGACCTCGCCCGTCTCGATGGGCTGGCGCAGCGTTTCCAGCACCTGACGCGAGAATTCGGGAAATTCGTCCATGAACAGCACGCCGTTATGGGCCAGGCTGATCTCGCCCGGCTTGGCGCCGCGGCCGCCGCCGACGATGGCCGCCATCGAGGCGGTGTGGTGAGGTTCGCGGAACGGCGCGCGGCGCGAGATGCCGCCATCCTCAAGCGTGCCGGCCAGCGAATGGATCATCGAGGTTTCCAGCGCCTCGACCGGGGTCAGCGGCGGCATCAGGCCGGCAAGCCGCGCGGCCAGCATGGATTTTCCCGCGCCGGGCGGCCCGACCATCAGCAGATGATGGCGCCCGGCGGCGGCGATTTCCAGCGCGCGCTTGGCACGCTCCTGCCCCTTCACGTCGGACAGGCAGCCGGCGGGCGGGGCCGCGCCGATGGTTCCGGGGCGGGCGCGCGCCAGCGGCTGGCGGTCGGTCAGGTGATCGACCACCTCGCGCAGGGTGGCGGGCGCGATCACCGGCACCGCCTCGACCCAGGCCGCCTCGGGGCCGCATTGCTGCGGGCAGATCAGCGCCCGATCGTCCTCGGACGCGGCCATGGCGGCGGGCAGGGCGCCCGTCACCGCGACCAGCCGCCCGTCCAGCGCCAGTTCGCCCAGGCAGACGCAGCGGGCGAGTTCGTCGGCCGGAACGATGTCCAGCGCCGCAAGCACGGCAAGCGCGATGGGCAGGTCGAAATGCGACCCCTCTTTCGGCAGGTCGGCGGGCGAGAGGTTGACGGTCAGCCGCTTGTTCGGCATCGCCACCGACAGCGCGCCAAAGGCCGCGCGCACGCGTTCGCGCGCCTCGCTGACCGCCTTGTCGGGCAGGCCGACGATGCCGAAGGTGGGCAGGCCGACCGAGACGGAGCACTGCACCTCGACCAGCCGCGCCTCGACCCCCTCGAAAGCGACCGAATATGCGATCGCGACCATTTGTCCCCCTTCGCCATCCCTGCCGATGGGTTAGCGTGCAAGGGCTTAAGGTTTGGTTAACGGCGCAATTCCTTGCGACAGGCGGTGTGCGCGTCTATCTGTCATGCAGGGTTTTCGGGGGCGACATGGACGGCAAGCGCATCCTTTTGATCGTCGGCGGCGGCATTGCCGCCTTCAAGGCGCCGGCGCTGATCCGGCTGCTGCGCGCCGAGGGGGCGGCCGTGACGCCGGTGCTGACCGCCGCCGGCGCGCAGTTCACCACGGCGATGACGCTGTCGGTGCTGGGCGGCGAGGCCGCGCATGAAGGTCTGTTCGACATCTCGACCGAGGCCGAGATCGGGCATATCCAGCTGTCGCGCAATGCCGATCTGGTGGTCGTGGCGCCCGCGACCGCCGATCTGATGGCCCGGATGGCGCAGGGGCTGGCCGGCGATCTGGCCACGACGCTGCTGCTGGCAACTGACAAGCAGGTGCTGATCGCGCCGGCGATGAACGTGCGCATGTGGCAGCACCCGGCGACGCAGCGCAATCTGGAATTGCTTCAGGGCGACGGCATCCTGACGGTCGGGCCGGATCAGGGCGACATGGCCTGCGGCGAATTCGGGCCGGGCCGGATGGCCGAGCCCGAGGCAATCATGGCCGCCATCCGCGGCGCCCTGCGCGACGAGCCGCTGAAGCTGACGCGCGAATCGCAGGTGTCGCGCGGCCCGCTGGAGGGACGGCACGTCCTTGTGACCTCGGGCCCCACGCATGAGCCGATCGACCCGGTGCGCTATCTTGCGAACAGATCGTCGGGCGCGCAGGGGACGGCGATTGCCGCGGCGCTGCGCGATCTGGGTGCGCGGGTCAGCTTTGTGACCGGCCCGGCCACGGTGCCGCCGCCCGAGGGCGTCGAGGTGATCGCCGTCGAAACCGCACGCCAGATGCGCGACGCGGTGCAGCAGGCCCTGCCGGCGGATGCGGCGGTGATGGCCGCGGCGGTCGCCGATTGGCGCGTCACCAATGCAGGCGCGCGCAAGATCAAGAAGGACGGGTCGGGCAAGCCCCCGGTGCTGGACATGACCGAGAATCCCGACATTCTGGCATGGGTCAGCGGGCTGACGGACCGTCGCCCGGCGCTGGTCGTCGGGTTCGCGGCCGAGACCGACGATGTGATCGAGAACGCCACCGCCAAACGCGCGCGCAAGGGCTGCGACTGGATCGTGGCCAACGATGTCAGCCCCGCGACCGGAATCATGGGCGGCACCGAAAACGCCGTGACCCTGATCCGCCAGGACGGCGTGCAGGAATGGCCGCGCATGGGCAAGGACGAGGTCGCGCGCCGGCTGGCCCGCGAAATCGCGAGGGCGCTGGCATGACCCGGCATTATCTGGACTGGAACGCCACCACCCCCGTCCGCCCCGAGGCGCGGGCGGCGATGATCGAGGCGATGGATCTGGCCGGAAACCCGTCCTCGGTCCATACCGAGGGGCGGGCGGCGCGGATGCTGCTGGAACGGTCGCGCGAACAGCTTGCCGCCGCGCTTGGGGCCGAGGGGGCGGATATCGTCTTCACCTCGGGCACGACCGAGGCGGCGACGATGGTGCTGGCGGGACGCGGCATCCGTTGCGCGGCGGTCGAACACAGTGCGGTCAAGGTCTGGTGCGATCCGGTGCTGCCGGTGGATGGCGAGGGCATCGTGACGGTGGACGACCCGGCGCGGGCCAGCCTGCAACTGGCCAACAACGAAACCGGCGTGATCCAGGACCTGCCGCAGGGTCTGGACAGCAGCGATCTCACCCAGGCTTTCGGCAAGATCCCGTTCGCCTTCAACTGGCTGGGCGTCACCGCGGGCTTTGTCAGCGCGCACAAGCTGGGCGGTCCCAAGGGCGTCGGCGCGCTGATCCTGAAGAAGGGCACCGACATGCCGGCGCTGATCCGGGGCGGCGGTCAGGAACAGGGGCGGCGCGCGGGCACCGAGAATCTGGTCGGCATCGCAGGCTTTGCCGCAGCCGCCAGCGCCGCACAGAAAGAGCTGGAGGCGGGGCTGTGGGACGAGGTCGCCGCGCGTCGCGACGCGCTGGAGGCGCGGCTGCTGGACATCGCCCCGACCGCGCGGATCGCCGGAAAGAACGCCCGACGCTTGCCGAACACCACTTGCATTCTTACATCAGGGTGGAAGGGCGAGACGCAGGTCATGCAGATGGATCTTGCGGGTTTTGCGGTGTCGGCGGGTTCGGCCTGCTCATCGGGCAAGATCCGGGCCAGCGGGGCGCTGCAGGCGATGGGGTTCAGCGACGGCGAGGCGCAGTCCGCGATCCGCATCTCGATCAGTCCGGCCGTGGGCCGGGACGAGGTGAACCGGTTTGCGGATGCATGGGAAAGCGCGTATTCACGCTGGCGCGACAGGAATGGCCAGGCGGGACGCTTGGCTGCAGGAAGGACACGAGATGACCGAGACCACCGATCTTGACGTGCGTGAAGGTGTCGACCGGGAAACCGTCGAGACCGTGCAGAACATGGGCAGCTATAAATATGGCTGGGAAACCGAGATCGAGATGGACTATGCCCCCAAAGGGCTGAACGAGGATATCGTCCGCCTCATCTCGGAAAAGAACGAAGAGCCGGAATGGATGACCGAATGGCGGCTGGAAGCCTATCGCCGTTGGGTCAACATGTCCGAGCCGACCTGGGCGATGCTGAACTATCCGGTCATCGACTATCAGGATCAGTATTACTACGCGCGGCCGAAAAGCATGGCGGTCAAGCCGAAATCGCTGGACGAGGTCGATCCCAAGCTGCTGGCGACCTATGAGAAGCTGGGCATCCCGTTGCAGGAACAGATGATCCTGGCCGGTGTCGAGGGCGCCGAGGCGGCCCCCGCCAACGCCCGCAAGGTCGCCGTGGACGCGGTGTTCGACAGCGTTTCGCTTGGCACCACCTTTCAGGACGAACTGGCCAAGGCCGGCGTCATCTTCTGTTCCATCAGCGAGGCGATCCGCAAGCATCCCGAACTGGTCAAGAAATACCTGGGCAGCGTCGTGCCGCAATCCGACAACTTTTTCGCCACGCTGAACAGCGCGGTGTTCTCGGATGGCAGCTTCGTCTATGTCCCGCCGGGCGTGACCTGCCCGATGGAGCTGTCCACCTATTTCCGCATCAACGCCGAAAATACCGGGCAGTTCGAACGGACGCTGATCATCGCCGACAAGGGCAGCTATGTCAGCTATCTGGAAGGCTGCACCGCGCCGCAGCGCGACACCAACCAGCTTCATGCGGCGGTGGTGGAAATCGTCGTGCTGGAAGATGCCGAGGTCAAGTATTCGACCGTGCAGAACTGGTTCCCGGGCGATGAGGACGGCAAGGGCGGGATCTACAACTTCGTGACCAAGCGCGCCGACTGCCGCGAGGCGCGGGCCAAGGTGATGTGGACGCAGGTCGAGACCGGCAGCGCGATCACCTGGAAATACCCGTCCTGCATCCTGCGCGGGGACGAATCGCAGGGCGAGTTCTATTCCATCGCCATCACCAACAATTGGCAGCAGGCCGATACCGGCACCAAGATGGTGCATCTGGGCAAGAACACCCGCTCGCGGATCGTGTCCAAGGGCATTTCGGCCGGTCAGGCGCAGAACACCTATCGCGGTCTGGTCAGCATGCACCCGCGTGCGACGAACAGCCGCAACTATACCCAGTGCGACAGCCTGCTGATCGGCGACAAGTGCGGCGCCCATACCGTGCCCTATATCGAGGTCAAGAACACCAGTAGCCGCGTGGAACACGAGGCGACGACCAGCAAGGTCGATGACGATCAGCTGTTCTACTGCCGCTCGCGCGGGATGGACGAGGAAGAGGCCGTCGCGCTGGTCGTGAACGGTTTCTGCCGCGAGGTTTTGCAGGCGCTGCCCATGGAATTCGCCATGGAGGCGCAGGCCCTGGTGGCGATCAGCCTGGAGGGATCGGTCGGATGACGAACGCAATGGCAGGCCAGAAGGCCGTCGTGCTGCTGGTGGGCAAGCTGCCCCACGTGATCGGCGGCATCGCGCAGGAACTCAGCGACATGCAGGTGGAATGGCTTGGCGCACATGACCGCGCCGAGGTGATCCGCCAACTGGACGCCGAACCGCGCATCGCCTGCGTGGTGATGGGTGCCGGGCTGGATGACGACATCCGGGGCGAGCTGATCGGCGTCATCGCGTCGCGCCGGCCCGACCTGACGATCCACCTGAAGGATCGCGATTCGGGCCCCGACGGGCTGGCGCCCTTTGTGCGCAAGGTCGTGGACGCGGTCGTCCTGGCCTGACACGGCGCAGGGAAACTGCGTGAAACGGGATCATGCGCCCGGTCCGGCCCCAGGGGTCGGACACGCGGCGGCAAAGAAAGTGCGAAGGGAATCGCGGATGCTTAAGATCAACAACCTGCACGTCAAACTTGAGGAAGAGGACAAGCGTATCCTGAACGGTCTGACGCTTGATATTCCCGCCGGTCAGGTCCATGCGATCATGGGGCCGAACGGGTCGGGCAAATCGACCCTGTCCTATGTGCTGTCGGGTCGCGACGGCTATATCGTGACCGAGGGCGGGGCGACGCTGCAAGGCCAGGATCTGTTGCAGATGGACCCCGAACAGCGTGCGGCCGCCGGTCTGTTTCTGGCGTTCCAATACCCGATCGAGATTCCCGGCGTCGGCAACATGACCTTTCTGCGCACTGCCGTGAACGCGCAGCGCAAGGCGCGCGGCGAGGACGAGATGTCCTCGGGCGAGTTTCTCAAGGCCGTGCGCCAGAAGGCCAAGGAATTGCAGATCGACGCCGACATGCTGAAACGCCCGGTCAATGTGGGATTTTCGGGCGGCGAGAAGAAGCGCAACGAAATCCTGCAGATGGCGATGCTGGAGCCGCGCATGTGCATCATGGACGAGACCGATTCCGGTCTGGACGTGGATGCGATGCGCCTGGTGGCCGATGGCGTGAACGCCCTGCGCGCACCCGATCGCAGCTTTCTGGTCATCACCCATTATCAGCGCCTGCTGAACCATATCCAGCCCGACGTGGTCCATATCCTGTCGAATGGCCGCATCGTGAAATCCGGCGGGCCGGAACTGGCCCTGCAGGTCGAGGATGAAGGTTACGGCGATCTGTTGTCGGAGGCCGGCTGATGTCGGAAGCTGCTGTCAAGACCAAGGATGTCACCCCGCAGGTCAGCGGCGCCGTAAAGGCCGCCGATGCGTTGCAGGCGCGGCTTGACGCGCTGACCTTGCCCAAGGGCGGGTTCAGCGCCGCCGCGCGCGCCGACGCGCTGGCGCGGCTGCGCGAGATGGGCCTGCCCGGTCCGCGCGACGAATACTGGCGCTATACCGACCCGCGGCCCTTCAACGCGCCCGACCCGCAGCCCATCCCGATCGAACGGAACGCGCCGGATTCGCCGCTGTTTTCCGATCTGGACCGGCTGAAGCTGGTCTTCGTCGATGGCGCCTTCGATGCCGCGGCTTCGGACGAACTTGCGCTGGAGGGAATCGAGATCCAGACGCTGGCGCAGGCCGACAGGTCGGGCGATCACTGGGCCGCCGATCTTTACGGCGTGCTGGAAGCCGCAGGGCAGAAGCCGGTCAAGCGTCCCTTTGCGGCGCTGAATACGGCGTCCGCTACGGACGGCATCCTGATCCGCGTCACCGGCAAGCCCGCAAAGCCCGTGCATATCATCCACCGCCGCGTGGCCGAGGATGCCGATGTCGCCTGGCATCACCTGATCCGGCTGGAGCCGGATACAGAACTGACGCTGCTGGAAACGGGGATGGTCGGTGCCCGCTCGAACGCGGTGATCGAGGCGGATCTGGCCAAGGGCGCAAGGCTGCATCACATCACCGCCAAGCGCGCGGGCCACCAGAAGCTGGGACTGTCGCATCTGTTCGCGCGCGTCGATGCCGAGGCCGAGCTGAAGGCGTTCAACCTGTCGGTGAACGGCACGCTGATGCGCTATGAATCCGTGATCGACATCGTGGGCGACGATGCAGTCGCCCATATCGCCGCCGCCGTGCTGGGCGACGGCAATGTCGGTCCGTTCCACCACGACGACACCGTGTTCATGACCCACGCGGCCGAGCGTGGCGAAAGCCGGCAGGTGTTCAAGAAGGTGCTGAAGAACGGGGCCGAGGGCGTCTTTCAGGGCAAGATCCTGGTCAAGCCGGGCGCGCAGAAGACCGACGGGTATCAGATCAGCCAGGCGCTGCTGCTGGATGAACGCAGCCAGTTCCTGGCCAAGCCCGAGCTTGAGATTTATGCCGACGATGTCAAATGCTCGCACGGCTCGACCACCGGCGCGATCGACGAAGAGGCGCTGTTCTATCTGCGCACGCGCGGCGTGCCCTATGACCGCGCGGTGGTGTTTCTGGTCCTGTCGTTCCTGGCCGACGCGCTGGCCGAGATCGAGGATGAGGAACTGCGCGGGCAGATCAACGATCGGTTGGAAGCGTGGCTGACCCGTCGCGCCCAACAGTGATGCGCGGCGGCATCGTGCCGCGTATTCTGCAAAGCTGGTGGGCTCCGCGCGATGTCGTGCGGGGCCTTTCCGACATGCCCGAACGGGTCAAGCTGGTGGTGCTGATGGCGGCGCTGCTGATCTTTCTGGTCGCGCAGGCGCCGCTGCGGGCGCGCGAGGCGCAGGTCGATCCCTCGATCCCGTTCGACGCGCGCATGGCCGGCGCCCTGCTGGCCGTGATGTTCGTGATGCCGCTGATCGCCTATGGCGTGGCGGCTCTGGTTCCGCCGCTGATGCGGCTGGCGTCCCGGCGCCTGACGGCCGAGGATTCGCGCCTGGCGCTGTTCTGGGCGCTGCTGGCGGTGGCGCCGGCAATGCTGTTATGGGGCATGGTGGCCGGTCTGGTCGGACCCGGCCCGGCGCAGGTGGCGACCCAGGCCCTGGTCGGGATCGGCTTTCTGGCGATCTGGGGGGCGGGGCTGTCCGCGCTGACGAGGAAAGCATGACATTCGACGATCTCAAGTCGCTGGTCGGCCTGACATTCCGCCACCCCGAAGGCGCGGCCCGCACCCTGATGGCGCTGAACCTGCCGCTGTCGGCGCGCTGGATGGCGTTGCTGCTGGCGGTGTCGGTGTCGGCCCTGCTGGCCTGGACCTCGGCGCAGATGTTCCCGCTGCCCGAAGGCGAGGCGGGCGGCGTTCTGGTCCTGACGACCCAGCCTCTGGCGATGGCCGGCATCCAGATGGCGGCCATCGTGCTGGCCGCCGGGCTGATGGCGGGGGTCGGCCGCATGTTCGGCGGCGAGGGCCGGTTCGAGGATGCGCTGCTGCTGACCGTCTGGATCGAGGTGGTGCTGCTGCTGGTCCAACTGGTCCAGCTTCTGCTGTCGCTGATCCTGCCGGGGCTGGCCGGCCTCCTTGGCATCCTGGCCATCGCCGTGTTCCTGTGGCTGACGGTCCAGTTCACCAAGGCGCTGCACGATTTCCGCAGCGGGCCCAAGGTGATGCTGGGCCTGTTCGCCACCGCGCTTGCCGTGGGCTTTGTTCTGTCCTTCCTGGCCGCCGCCTTCGGCCTTCTTCCCGAGGTGCCGCAATGAGTCTTGACGTTCCCGCCATCCGCGCCGATTTCCCGATCCTGTCGCGACAGGTGAACGACCGTCCGCTGGTCTATCTGGACAACGGCGCCAGCGCGCAAAAGCCGCGTCAGGTGATCGAGGCGATCACCCGCGCCTATGAGGGCGAATACGCCAATGTCCATCGGGGGCTGCATTACCTGTCCAATCTGGCAACCGACAATTACGAACGCGTCCGCGCGATCATCGCCCGGTTCCTGAACGCCCCGCGCGAGGACGAGATCATCTTCACCTCGGGCGGGACCGAGGGGATCAACCTCGTCAGCTATGGCTGGGCCGCGCCGCAGATGCAGCCGGGCGATGAGATCGTGCTGTCGGTTCTGGAACATCACGCCAATATCGTGCCGTGGCATTTCCTGCGCGAACGTCAGGGCGTCGTTCTGAAATGGGTGGAACCCGAACCCGATGGCAGCCTGCCCGCGCAGAAGATGCTGGACGCGGTCGGCCCGCGCACCAGGCTGATCGCAGTCACGCATATGTCGAACGTGACCGGCACCATCGTCGATGTGGGCGCGATCGCGCGCGGAACCGATGTTCCGGTTCTGGTCGATGGCAGCCAGGGCGCGGTGCACATGCCGGTCGATCTGGCCGCGTTGGGCGTCGATTTCTACTGCATCACCGGGCACAAGCTTTACGGCCCGTCCGGGTCGGGCGCGATCTGGATCAGGGCGGAACGGCAGGCCGAGATGCGGCCCTTCATGGGCGGGGGCGACATGATCCGCACGGTGGCGCGCGACGCCATCGACTATGCCGACCCGCCGCTGCGCTTCGAGGCCGGGACGCCCGGCATCGTCAACCAGATCGGGCTGGGCGCGGCGCTGGAATATCTGATGCAGCTCGGCATGGCCGACATCGCGGCCCATGAACGGACGCTGCGCGACCATGCCCGCACCCGGCTGCGCGAACTGAACTGGCTGAACGTGCAGGGCGACGCGCCGGGCAAGGGCGCGATCTTTTCCATGACCATGCAGGGCGCCCACGCCCACGACATCTCGACCATCCTCGACAAGCAGGGCATCGCGATCCGGGCGGGCAGCCATTGCGCCATGCCGTTGATGGAGTTCTATGGAATCAGCGCCAGCGCGCGCGCCTCGTTTGCGATGTACAACACCACCGCCGAGGTGGACGCGCTTGTCGAAGGTTTAAGCTTCTGCCGCGAACTTTTCGCCTGAATCTTGCAAAGATTCGGCCAATGACCGAAGAATGCCCGAAATCTCTTGCCGGATCGCGACGGAATCTGCATCCCTCGCGTTAACACGGATCGACAGGGGGAAGGGGGCGCGCATGTCCGAGATTCTGGTCCTTGGTGCGGGAATGGTCGGGGTCAGCACGGCGCTGGCGTTGCAGGAACGTGGCCATGACGTCACCATCATCGACCGCAATTCGCCGGGACGCGAGACCAGCTATGGCAATGCCGGGCTGATCCAGACCGAGGCGGTCGAACCCTATGCCATGCCGCTGGCGCCCGGCGCGCTGATGCAGATCGCCCTGGGGCGCGGCTATGACGTCAAGTGGAACATTCCGGGATTGTTGTCGCAGGCGGGGGCGGTCTGGGCCTATGCGAAGAACTCGCTTCCCTCGGCGCACCGGCGCGCGTCGCAGACCTGGGGCAGGCTGATCCGCCAATCGACCGAGCGTCACGGACCCCTGGTCGAGGCGTCGGGGGCCGACAACATCATCCGCCGCGACGGCTATGTCGAGATTCACCGTACGCCCAAGAAGATGGAAAAGGCGCGCAAGGCCGCCGAACGCTTTCGGACCGAATTCGGGGTCGAGGCGCGGCTGCTGGACGGCAAGGAACTGCGCGCGCTGGAACCCGCGATCAAGATCGAGGTCGAGGGCGCAACCCACTGGACCGACAGCTGGAACTGTTCGGACCCCGGCGGGCTGGTGGCGCGCTATGCGGCGCTGTTCGAACGCCGGGGCGGGCGGGTCCTGAACGGCGATGCGGGCGATCTGCATCGCAAGGGCGCCGCATGGGTGGCCGACGAGGCCGAGGCCGAACACGCCGTCGTCGCCCTGGGGCCGTGGTCGCCGATGATGCTGGGCCGGTTTGGACTGAACGTGCCGATGGTCTACAAGCGCGGCTATCACCGCCATTACCACATGGACGCGCCGCCGCATCACCCGATCGCGGATTTCGGCAACTCGGTCGTGCTGTCGCCGATGCGGCGCGGCCTGCGCATCGCCACGGCGGCCGAACTGACCCGCAATCCGCGCCTGACGCCCCCGCAGCTGAGCCATGGCGAGGCCGCGGCCCGCGAGCTGTTCGACATCGGCGCGCCGGTCGAGGCCGAGCCGTGGACGGGCCGTCGCCCCTGCATGCCCGACATGCTGCCGGTGGTGGGTCGCGTGCCGGATCAGGAAAACCTGTGGGCGCATTTCGGCCACGGCCATCAGGGCTTTACCCTGGGGCCGGTCACCGCCGAGATTCTGGCGGACGAGTTGGACGGCGGCGACGGCTGGCCGGAACTGCAACCCGACCGGCTGAAACGCGCGACCGGCTGACACGGCGGGGCAGGCCCAATTGCGCTTTGCCGGCCACGCGATCCTTCGCTGCGGCCGGTTGACTTTCGGGCCGCAGCCCACACCTTGGGGTCACCTTCGCCAGCATGGACACCTCATGGGTCACAACAACACCAACGCCCCGCTTGCACGCTTTCCCGAAGTCACCCGCCCCAAGCTTGAGGGTGGCAAGCGGTTCGTCATGCACAGCGAATTCAATCCCGCGGGCGATCAGCCCACGGCGATCGCGGAACTGTCGCAGGGCGTGAATCAGGGCGAACGCGATCAGGTTCTGCTGGGCGCGACCGGGACCGGCAAGACCTATACCATGGCCAAGGTGATCGAGGAGACGCAGCGCCCCGCAATCATCCTGGCGCCGAACAAGACGCTGGCGGCCCAGCTTTACGGCGAGTTCAAGGGCTTCTTTCCGGAAAACGCCGTCGAGTATTTCGTCAGCTATTACGACTATTACCAGCCCGAGGCCTATGTGCCGCGCAGCGATACCTATATCGAGAAGGAATCGCAGATCAACGAGGCCATCGACCGGATGCGCCACAGCGCCACGCGCGCGCTGCTGGAACGCGATGACGTGATCATCGTCGCCTCGGTATCCTGCATCTACGGCATCGGTTCGGTCGAGACGTATTCGGCGATGACGCAGGACATGGTCGTCGGCGAAAGCTATGACCAGCGGGAATTTCTGGGACAACTGGTCGCGCAGCAATACAAGCGGCTGGACGCGGCCTTCCAGCGCGGCGGCTTTCGCGTGCGCGGCGACGTGGTCGAGGTGTGGCCCGCCCACCTTGAGGATCGGGCGTGGCGGTTCGATTTCTTCGGCAACGAGCTTGAGAAGATCACCGAATTCGATCCGCTGACGGGCGCGAAAAGCGACACGTTCAAGCAGATCCGCATCTATGCCAACAGCCACTATGTGACCCCGCGCCCGACGATGCAGCAGGCGGTCAAGGGCATCAAAAAGGAGCTGGCCGAGCGGCTGAAGGTCCTGCAGGACGAGGGCAAGCTGCTGGAGGCGCAGCGGCTGGAACAGCGCACCAATTTCGACCTGGAGATGCTGGAGGCGACCGGCGTCTGCAACGGGATCGAGAACTATTCCCGCTATCTGACCGGCCGCGCGCCGGGCGAACCGCCGCCCACGCTGTTCGAGTTCATTCCTGACAACGCAATCGTCTTCGCCGACGAATCCCATGTCAGCGTGCCGCAGATCGGCGGCATGTATCGCGGCGACTTCCGGCGCAAGTTCACGCTGGCCGAACACGGGTTCCGCCTGCCGTCCTGCATGGACAACCGGCCGCTGAAATTCGAGGAATGGGACGCGATGCGCCCGCAATCGGTGTTCGTCAGCGCCACCCCCTCGACCTGGGAACTGGACCAGACCGGCGGTGTCTTCACCGAACAGATCATCCGCCCCACCGGCCTTGTGGACCCGCAGATCGAGATCCGCCCGGTCGAGATGCAGGTGGACGACCTGCTGGACGAGGTGCGCCGCGTCACCGCCAACGGATACCGCACGCTGGTCACGACGCTGACCAAGCGCATGGCCGAGGATCTGACCGAATATCTGCATGAACAGGGCATCAAGGTCCGCTACATGCACAGCGACATCGACACGATCGAACGGATCGAGATCCTGCGCGACCTGCGCCTTGGCGCCTTCGACGTGCTGGTGGGCATCAACCTGCTGCGCGAGGGGCTGGATATTCCCGAATGTGGGCTGGTGGCCATTCTGGACGCCGACAAGGAAGGTTTCCTGCGCTCCGAAACCTCGCTGATCCAGACCATCGGCCGGGCCGCGCGGAACGCAGATGGCCGGGTCATCATGTATGCCGACCGCATCACCGGCAGCATGGAACGCGCCATGGCCGAAACCGACCGGCGGCGCGAAAAGCAGATCGCCTATAATCTGGAACACGGCATCACGCCCCAGACCGTGCGCAAGAATGTCGAGGATGTGCTGGCCGGGCTGTGGCAGGGCGACACCGACCAGTCGCGGATCACCACCCGCATCGACAAGCCGATGGTCGGCGCCAATCTCCAGGCGCATCTGGACGCGCTGCGCACGCAGATGCGCAAGGCCGCCGAGAACCTGGAATTCGAGGAAGCCGCGCGGTTGCGCGACGAGGTCAAGCGGCTGGAAGCCGTCGATCTGGCCGTCTCGGACGATCCGCTGGCGCGGCAATCGGCGGTCGAACAGGCGGTCGAGGCGGCGGTGGGGTCCTCGGGTCGCTCGACCGCCGGACGTGCCGGGCAGCGGGGCGGAAACAAGCGGTCCAGGCGTCGTCGCTAGGGCCGCCGATGCTGCGGCCCTCCATCAGCCGCAGGTGACGCGCGCGATCCAGCCCTTGGGATCGACAAAGACATTCAGCCGGTCGGGATCGTGATCCTGCGTCAGCGTGTCGCCGGGGCTGATGATGCGCTGACGCAGATCGGCGGGCAGGGTGACCGCCCCGATATTCTGACCGACCAGCGCCTGATGGGCGACCTGATCGCAGCGCGCAACCGGCACCGATGTCGTCGTCGCGCAGGCGGCCAGCATCGCCGGCAACGCAGCCATGATCGCAAATCCTGTCAGTCGTGATGTCATCGGATTCCCTCTTTCCCTGCCTCTCGTCCCGCCAGCATGATCCGCCTTGGCCCGTGGTGCCAAGATGATTCCGATGAATACTGCGAATTTTCGCCGCGGGGCCGGATCAGGACAAAAAAAGACCCCCGGCGCACGTCCGGGGGTCTTTTCCGTGGCAGCGACCGGCGCGGATTACGCCGCGGCCAGGTCGCGCAGCACGTAATGCAGCACGCCGCCATTCTTGAGATAGTCGATTTCCACCTCGGTATCGACGCGGGCGCGCAGCTTGATCTCTTTCTCGGTGCCGTCGGCATAGGTGATCTTGCAGGGCACCACCGCCTGCGCCTTGAAGTCGCCCGCCAGCCCCTCGATCGAGATCGTCTCGTCGCCGGTCAGGTTCAGCGTGTTGCGGGTGTCGCCGTCGGTGAACTCGAACGGGATCACCCCCATGCCGACCAGGTTCGACCGGTGGATGCGTTCGAACGATTCCGCGATCACCGCCTTGACGCCCAGCAGGTTGGTCCCCTTGGCCGCCCAGTCGCGCGACGATCCGGCGCCGTATTCCACCCCGCCGATGACGACCAGCGGCGTGCCCTGTTCCGCATATTCCATCGCCGCGTCATAGATGGATTTCTGCTGCCCGTCCGGCCCCTTGGTATAGCCGCCCTCGACATCGTCCAGCATCTCGTTGCGGATGCGGATATTGGCGAAGGTGCCGCGCATCATCACCTCGTGGTTGCCGCGCCGCGAGCCATAGCTGTTGAACTCGCGCGGGGTCACGCCACGCTCGGTCAGGTAGGTCCCGGCCGGGGTGGTGTCCCTGAACGACCCGGCGGGCGAGATGTGGTCGGTGGTGATCATGTCGCCCAGCAAGGCCAGGATTCGCGCCCCCTCGATATTCTCGATCTTGCCCGGCTTCTTCGACATGCCCTGGAAATAGGGCGGGTTCTGGATATAGGTCGAGCTTTCCGGCCAGTCATAGGTTTCGCTGTCCGTCACCTCGACCGAACGCCAGCGTTCGTCGCCCTTGAAGACATCGCCATATTTGTCGATGAACATCTCGCGCGTGACGACGCTGCCGACCAGATCGGCCACCTCCTGGGTCGTCGGCCACAGATCCTTCAGATAGACATCGTTGCCGTCCTTGTCCTGACCCAGAGGATCGCGGGTCAGGTCGATATTCATGTCCCCGGCCAGCGCATAGGCCACCACCAGCGGCGGGCTGGCCAGATAGTTGGCGCGCACGTCCGGGCTGATCCGGCCCTCGAAGTTGCGGTTGCCCGACAGGACCGACACCGCGATCAGGTCGTTATCGGCGATGCATTTCGAGATTTCAGGCTCCAGCGGGCCCGAATTGCCGATACAGGTGGTGCAGCCATAGCCCACCAGATCGAACCCGATCGCGTCCAGATCGTCCTGAAGCCCGGCGGCTTCCAGATACTCGGACACGACCTGCGATCCCGGCGCCAGCGAGGTCTTGACCCACGGCTTGCGCGTCAGGCCGCGTTCGCGCGCCTTGCGGGCGACCAGCCCGGCGGCCATCATCACCGACGGGTTCGAGGTGTTGGTGCAGGACGTGATCGACGCGATCACGATGCTGCCGTCATGAAGCTTGTAGTCCTGGCCTTCGACCTCGCCCTCGGCAAAGCCCTGATGGCGTCCGCCCGGCACATAGCCCGGTTCGCGTGCGCCGCCCTCGGCCCGCCATCCGGCCTCGTCCTCGTCATCGGCATCGGGGAACCGCACGCCGCGCACCATCTTCAGGAAGGCATCGGCCGACTGGTCCAGCGGGGTGTGATCCTGCGGACGCTTGGGGCCGGAAATCGCCGGCACCACGTCCGCCAGATCCAGATGCAGGGTCGAGGAATAGACCGGCTCGTAATCCTTGCCGCGCCACATTCCGTTCTCGCGCGCATACGCTTCGACCAGCGCGATCCGGTCCTTGTCGCGGCCGGTCTGTTCCAGATAGCGCAGCGTTTCCTGGTCGATGGGGAAAAAGCCGCAGGTGGCGCCGTATTCGGGCGCCATGTTGGCAATGGTGGCACGGTCGGCCAAGGGCATGTTGTCCAGCCCCTCGCCATAGAATTCCACGAACTTGCCCACGACGCCGTGCTTGCGCAGCATCGCCACGACCTTCAGCACCAGATCGGTGGCGGTGACGCCTTCCTTCATCGCGCCGGTGATCTTGAAGCCCACGACCTCGGGGATCAGCATCGAGATCGGCTGTCCCAGCATCGCCGCCTCGGCCTCGATCCCGCCGACGCCCCAGCCCAGCACGGCAAGGCCGTTGACCATGGTGGTGTGGCTGTCGGTGCCGACCAGCGTGTCGGGATAGGCGACCTGCTTGCCGTCCTGATCCTCGTCGGTCCAGACGGTCTGCGCCAGATATTCCAGGTTCACCTGATGGCAGATGCCGGTTCCGGGCGGGACGACGCGAAAGTTGCGGAACGCCTTCTGGCCCCATTTCAGGAACTGGTAACGCTCGATATTGCGTTCGTATTCGCGATCCACGTTGAACTGGAACGCGCGCGGCGTGCCGAATTCGTCGATCATCACCGAATGGTCGATGATCAGATCGACCGGGTTCAGCGGGTTGATCTTCTGCGCATCGCCGCCAAGCGCCACGATCCCGTCGCGCATCGCGGCCAGATCGACCACCGCGGGGACGCCGGTGAAGTCCTGCATCAGCACGCGGGCGGGACGATAGGCGATCTCGCGCGGGTTCTGGCCGCCCTTGTCGGCCCATTCGGCAAAGGCCTTGATGTCGTCGGTGCTGACGGTCTTGCCGCCATCCTCGAAGCGCAGCATGTTCTCCAGCACGACCTTCAGCGAGGCGGGCAGCTTCGAGAAATCGCCCAGACCCGCATCGGTGGCGGCGGCGATCGAGTAATAATCGACCTTCTGGTCGCCCACGCTCAGCGTGCGGCGCGTCTTGGCGGTATCTGTTCCGGTCTGAATCGGCATCAGGGCCTCCCTGTCTGCAAGATGGATGGGTCGGGCATGCGTCTCTCCTGCTTTGCCCCAAGCCGCTGCACTGTGCAAGTGCGTTGGGCAGGGGCGTCGGCGCATGATTGTATGCAAATGCATACCATTTCCGGCGCTGTTGCTCAAGGGGCACTGGCGCGAAATCACGCGGCGGCTAACAAAGCCTTGATTTGTTCCCGCCGTCCCGCAGCCGCTATGCAGAGGGACGTCACGGACAAAAGCTGGACGAATACATGCTTGGCTTGGCAGAACATCGGCAGGGCGGACACTGGTGCCGCGCGATTGCGGGGGCGGCGGCGGCTGCGCTTGTCGGCCTGCTGATCGCGCCGGGTCTGGCGGCTGCCGACGATGCGGCCAGCGGATCGGAGGCGGCTGCGGCCGGAACCGGCGCGCCGGTGATCGCCGCGCCTGACGATCCGGGGCGGGCGCCGCCGGGCCTGGCCGACATCGTGCGGTCCGAAAGCGCCGGGTTCAACAGCTTTGCGCCCGCCGATGCGCCGCTGCCGCCGGACAGCTTTTCGCCATCGCAACTGCCGGTCGTGGTCGAGCTGTTCACCTCGCAGGGGTGTTCGTCCTGCCCGCCCGCCGATGCGATGCTGGCCGGGCTGGCCGGGGCGCCGGGCGTGCTGCCCTTGTCCTATCACGTCGATTACTGGGATTACCTGGGCTGGGCCGACAGTTTCGCCAAACCCGAATTCACCCGCCGGCAAGAGGATTATGCCCGCGCCGCCGGCGAACGCGCGCTGTATACGCCGCAGCTGATCGTGGACGGGCAGGACACCGCCGTGGCACCCGGACCGGCGCAGCTGATGGCGCTGATCGACGCCAACCGCCTGTCCCCCGCCATGCTGGGCGTCCAGCGCGAAACGACCGACAAGGGCGAAGAGATCGAGCTGACCCCCCTGTCCGACATGGAGGCCGAGGTCGGGATCGTGCTGGTCCGCTATGCGCCCGAACGCAAGGTCAAGGTCACGGCGGGCGAGAACCGGGGCCGCACCGTGACCTATGTGAACGTGGTGCTGGCCGTGGACCCGGTGGCCGACTGGGACGGCGCAAAGCCGCTGCGCCTGACGATCCGGCCCGATGGCGAGGCCGATGACAGCTTTCCCGCCGATGCGCGTCATGTCCTGCTGGTGCAGGCCGAACGGGCGGGCAGCGATCTGCCGGGCCGCATCCTGGCCGCGATCCGGCTGGACTGACCGCCGCGATCCACCGGGGCCACGCGCGCAGCCGCGCACCCCGAATCATGCCCCGCGCCTGATCCCGCACCTCCGCCCCGGCTGCACTTGCAGATTCTGCAATGCTGCGCCATCACGCCGGGATGAGCGACTGGATCATCTCGATCGCCGGCACGCCCGAGGGCGCGCGCATCGCCTCGATTCTGGCGCTGTCGGCGGCGTTTCTGCACGCGATCTTCGGCGCGTTGCAGAAGGGGCGGCACGATCCGTGGCTCAGCCGCGCGGCGATCGACCTCAGCTATGGGCTGATGGCGCTGCCCGTCGCGCTGTTCGTGGTGCCGCCGCCCTCGGCGCAGCTGTGGCCGGTGCTGCTGGGCGCAATGGCCATCCACATCGCCTACAAGGTGGCGCAGGCGCTGACCTATTCGCGCGGCGCCTATACCGTCGTCTATCCGGTCGTGCGCGGCAGCGCGCCCCTGTTCGCGGTGATCGCCGCCGGCGTGGTGTTTCACGAACATTTCAACGCGGTGCAGTGGGGCGGAGTGCTGCTGCTGACGGGCGGGATCTTCGGGCTGGCGGCCTATAACCGGTCGCGCCTGATCGTGGGGCGCGAGACGCTGGGCCCGGCGCTGGCATGGGCGCTGGTGACGGGCGCGTTCGTGGCGCTGTATACCACCTATGACGCGTGGGGCATCAGGCTGGCCGCGGACCCGTTCACCTTTCTGGCGTGGTTTTTCGTGCTGGATTCGATCTTCATGCCGATCTGGAACCTGCCCCGCCTGATCCGCCTGCGACCGCCGCAGATCGCGCCGCTGGCCGCGCGCGGCGTTCTTGGCGCGCTGGTGGCCTTCGCCAGTTTCGGCGCGATCATGCTGGCCACGCGGATCGACGATGTCGGGCGCGCGGCGGTGCTGCGGGAAACCTCGACCGTGTTCGCGGCCCTTGTGGGCTGGCTGATCCTGGGCGAAAAGGTGGGGCCGGCGCGCGCGGCGCTGATGGCTCTGATCGCGGCGGGCGCGGTGGTGGTGGAATTCGCCGCCTGACACGGCAGGAGAGACGCGATGAAAGACACGAAACCCTGGCTGAAACCGGCGCTGGAGCTTGGCCCCGTGCTGGTGTTCTTTCTCGTCTTCATCCTCAGGCGCGGCGAAACCACCGTGATCGCGGGCCAGGAATACAGCGCCTTCATCCTGGCCACGCTGGTCTTCATTCCGGCGCTGGCGCTGACGACGGCGATCCAGTGGCGGCTGACCGGCCGGCTGGCGCCGATGCAGGTCGCCACGCTGGTGCTGGTGATCGTGTTCGGCGGGCTGTCGGTCTGGCTGAACGATCCGCGCTTCTTCAAGATCAAGCCGACGATGATCTATCTGCTGTTCGCGGCAATCCTTGGCTACAGCCTGATCGCGCGGCGCAACTGGCTTCAGGCGGTGCTGTCCGAGGCGTTGCCGATGGACGCGCAGGGCTGGCGCAAGCTGACCTTCCGGATGGTGATGCTGTTTCTGGCGCTGGCCGCCGCGAACGAGATCGTCTGGCGGACGATGTCCGAAACCTCATGGGTCTATTTCAAGACCTTCGGCCTGCCGGTGATCCTGTTCGTCTTCCTGATGGCCAATGCCGGGCTGTATCGCGCCCACGCGACCGAACCTTCCGCCGATGACAAGGGGGAATAGCCGGTCGCAGGATCGCGCGGCTTCGGACGCGTCGCCTCAGCCGCGCGCCAGGCCGAATGGCGCGGGCCCCGCCAGCAGCCGCGACCAGCGCGGCTCGATCCGTCCGGGCAGGCGGGCATGCAGCATCCCGATGGGCAGCGCCCAGGGCTGGCACAGCGCGGTGCGATAGAAATCGAACAGACCCTGCCGCAGATAGGGCGTCCAGTGCGACAGCCGCAGCGGACAGCGTTCGGTGGGAAAACCCAGCATCTCCAGCGCGGCCAGCGTTTCGACGTGATCGATCTGCACATCGACCCAGTTGCGGGCAGGCGTATCCAGCCCGAAACCCAGCGTCTGCCGCCGGCCCAGCGCCAGCCATTGTTCCATCGCGAAATCGAACAGATCGTTTTCGCGCGACATGACATTGATGATCTCCGCACGCCGCCCGGCGGGCGCGGCCAGCGCGGCGGCGGCCGCATCGCGGAACTCGGCCCCCGTCAGCAGGATGACGCGCCCGATACTGCCCGGCTGCGCCCGGTGCAGCGCCTGCAGGGCGACCCGCGCGCCCAGCGAATGACCGATCACCGACACCGGCCGCCCGGCCCGGTCCGCCAGTTCCGACAGGATCGCGGCCAGCGATCCGCCGGCCTCGCTTGCGCGGCCATAGGCGCGGCGCAGACCGCCCCGCGCCTCCCAGCCGAAGGCCAGGGCCAGCCCCTCACCCGGCTGGCCGGTGCCAAAGCCAAGCCCGCGCGGCCACGACCGGGCCCGGCGGCTGCGATCGGGGTCCAGCGACAGGATATGGCGATGCGGGTCATGGCGGGGATCGCGCGGCGAATAGCGGTATCCGTGGACCATCGCAACGATGGGTGCGCCGGCGGGAAGGCTGGCCGCTATCTGCCACAGCCGCTGCGGCGGGGCCTGATGCGCATTGACCTTGACGACGGGCATTCCGATTCTCCTTCGCGTTCCCGTTCGGATGGAACAGTGCCCCGATGTTGCAACAGGGGCGTGAAAGAAGCGTTAAGCCGGCGTGAAGCAGGCGCGCCGCGCGGCGCTTAAAAATAAAAACTGTTTTCAAATCATATGCGTGTGACGATTTCCTCAACGCCGCCGCAGCTTCCGCGCCAGTCCCGTTACGCGCCCACACCCGCCCGACACAGCCATCCCCCGCATCGCCCGCGCCACGGGCGGACCGCCGCCTGCCGCCGCCTCGATTCGGACGGCACACGTTTTGGCATTGAATTTTCCCCGCTTCAGCCTCTATGTTGCGCCTATGCGTCGCGCGGCCTCAACTTGGGGTTGCGACGCCCACAGTTTCGCAGCGCGGCACCTCTGGTCCCGGCCCGACGGGCAGGCGGCATGTGCCACGCGGAAAAACCGCCCGGGGTCCGCGATCCGTCGCGACCGGGGCAATGTCAGACAGCGGCCCGGCCGGTCATTTCGGCCGACGGGTCTTTACAAGGAACAGACGCGATGACGCGCGCGACGGACGGACAGGTTCACGGAGGGCAGGCCACAGGCCGCGCCGGGCCGGCCACCGCTGCCATCGCCGCATCCGCGTCCCCATCATCCAGCAGTCGCGTTCGGGTCAGGCCATCGGCGCCGCCCGGATTCCGCCTGCGCGAAAGATATAAAAATGGCAAAGAAAATGCTGATCGACGCCACCCATCCCGAAGAGACTCGGGTGGTCGTGGTCGATGGAACCAAGGTCGAAGAATTTGATTTCGAGACCGCAAACAAGCGCCAGATCTCGGGGAACATCTATCTCGCCAAGGTGACGCGGGTCGAACCCTCGCTGCAGGCGGCGTTCGTGGATTACGGCGGCAATCGCCACGGCTTTCTGGCGTTTGCTGAAATCCACCCCGATTATTACCAGATCCCGGCCGCCGATCGCGCGGCGCTGATGGCCGAGGAACGCGCCCACGCCGAGGCGCAGGAGGCCGAGGAAGAGAGCGGCCGCCGCCGCAAATCCTCGCGCGCGGCCTCATCCGGCAACGGCGAGCGCAGCTCGGACGACGGCAACGGCGAGAATGGCGGCGACAACGGCAACGGCCGGAACGGCGATGCCAATGGCAGTGACGAGTCCGGCAGCAATGACGACAGCATCGAGTCGGTCGCCGATGAATGCGTGACCGAAGAAATCTCGCCGCCGCGCAAGCCCCGCTCGCGCCGCTACAAGATCCAGGAGGTGGTCAAGGTCCGCCAGATCATGCTGGTCCAGGTCGTCAAGGAAGAACGCGGCAACAAGGGCGCGGCGCTGACCACCTATCTGTCGCTGGCGGGCCGCTATTGCGTGCTGATGCCCAACACCGCGCGCGGCGGCGGCATCAGCCGCAAGATCACCAACGCCGCCGACCGCAAGAAGCTGAAGGACATCGCGGGCGAGCTGGACGTGCCCAAGGGCGCCGGCCTGATCATCCGCACCGCCGGCAGCCAGCGCACCCGGACCGAGATCAAGCGCGATTACGAATACCTGCTGCGGCTGTGGGAACAGATCCGCGAACTGACCTTCAAGTCGGTGGCGCCCGCCCCGATCTATGAAGAAGGCGACCTGATGAAGCGGTCGATCCGCGATCTTTATTCCAAGGAGATCGACGAGGTGCTGGTCGAGGGCGAACGCGGCTATCGCACCGCCAAGGACTTCATGAAGATGATCATGCCGTCCCACGCCAAGAACGTGAAGCACTATACCGACCAGATGCCGCTGTTCGCGCGCTATCAGGTCGAAAGCTATCTTGCCGGCATGTTCAATCCCACGGTGCAGCTGAAATCGGGCGGCTATATCGTCATCGGCGTGACCGAGGCGCTGGTCGCCATCGACGTGAACTCGGGTCGTGCCACCAAGGAAGGCAGCATCGAGGAGACCGCGCTGAAGACCAACCTGGAAGCCGCCGACGAGGTGGCCCGCCAGCTGCGCCTGCGCGACCTGGCCGGTCTGATCGTCATCGACTTCATCGACATGGACGAGCGCAAGAACAACGCCGCCGTCGAAAAGCGCATGAAGGACCGGCTGAAATCGGACCGCGCGCGGATCCAGGTCGGCCGCATCTCGGGCTTTGGCCTGATGGAGATGTCGCGCCAGCGCCTGCGCCCCGGCATGCTGGAATCCACCACCCAGCCCTGTCCGCATTGCCACGGCACCGGCCTGATCCGCAGCGACGACAGCCTTGCGCTGACCATCCTGCGCGCGATCGAGGAAGAGGGGACGCGCAAACGCTCGCGCGAGGTGCTGGTGCGGGCGCCGGTCGCGGTGGCGAATTTCCTCATCAACGCCAAGCGCGAACATGTCGCCCGCATCGAGGCGCGCTATGGCATGTCGGTGCGGATCGAGGGCGACCCGTCCCTGATCTCGCCCGATTTCACGGTCGAGAAGTTCAAGACCGCGACCCGTGCGGTTCCCGACGCCGCGCCGTCGGTCCTGTCGGTCGATGCCAGGCTGATGGCCCAGATCGACGACGAGGACGACGATGACGACGACGTCACCGACGACGACGCGACCGATGAGGGCGACGAGGGCACGACCCAACACGACGCGGCCCACGACGCTGCAGACGACACCTCGGACGACAGCGACGACGATGACTCGCAGGACCGGGGCGGGAATGGCGACGATGCGGGCGACACCGCGTCGTCGGACGACGAAGGCGGACGCGGCCGCCGCAGGCGCCGCCGCCGCCGCCGGAAATCCGGCGACCGGGGCGAGGATCAGGACGGCGGCGACAACGGACAATCCGGCGACAACGAGGCGGCCGCCTCGGCGGATGACGCGCAGACGGACGACGCGCAGACGGACGACGCGCAGACGGACGATGCCCAGCCTGACGACGACGACGCCGCAGAACTGGCCGCAGCCTCGGGCAATGGCGGGCGCAGATCGCGTTCCCGCTCTCGCGGGGGGCGGCGTGGCGCGAAATCGTCGGGCGATCGGGATGCCGATGCCGGCGCGCTGCCCGAGGTGGTCGATCTGGACGACCGGTCCGACGACGACCGCGCCGAATCCCTGCCGGGGGTGAACGCCGCCCCCGACAGGCAGGCGGATCGCGACCACCGCGAACCGCGCGCCGCGGAAACCCCCGCCGCCGAACCTGCGCCGCAATCCGACGCGCGGGCCGACACCGCCTCCGGTGACGACCACGCGGACCACGCGCAGCACCAGCCGGAACCGGGCCACACGCAAGCCCCGGTGATCGCCTCGGAAGATGCGGCCCCCGGCCCCTCATCCGAGGATGCCGCCGCGCTGGACACCGCCGATGCGCAACCGGAGCCCGCTCCGGCAGCGGCAGACACCGCGCCGACCAGGGCCGAGGCTGAACCCGCGGCCGAACCGGCAGCCGAACCGCGCAAGCCCGAGATGGCCGAAGCCGACAATGCGGCGGACGACCCGGACGAGGCCGACCGGCCCAAGCGTCGCGGCTGGTGGTTGCTGGGCCGCTAACCCGTTCCCCGCGTGGCGGGCGGCCCAACGGCCCCCGCCACGCGCGACCCCACGCAACCGTGAGAACCGGGCGGCTGTGCCCGCCGCGTTCCGGCGCTAAGGTCCCGCCATGCTTGGAATCGAACTTGCCAGTGCCGCCTTTCTGCCCGCCGCCTTCGTGGCCATGCTGGCGGGGCTGCTGTCGTTCCTGTCGCCCTGCGTTCTGCCCATCGTGCCGCCCTATCTGGCCTATATGACCGGGGTCGGGCTGAACGGGCTGAAGACCGGCGAACGCAGCGCCGTCCTGCCGGCGCTGTTCTTCGTCATGGGCCTGTCCACGGTGTTTCTGGTCATGGGCTTCGCCGCCTCGGCCTTCGGCCGCGCCTTCCTGCAATATCAAGAGGTGCTGGCCCGCATCGCCGGCGTGACCGTGATCGTCATGGGCCTGCATTTCCTGCATGTCTTTCGCATCCCGATCCTGGATCAGGAGGCGCGGATCGACGCCGGCCAGCAGGGCGGCGGCGCGTTGGGCGCCTATGTGCTGGGGCTGGCCTTCGCCTTTGGCTGGACGCCCTGCATCGGCCCGCAGCTTGGCATGATCCTGTCGCTGGCGGCCACGGGCGGCGAATTGTCGCGCGGCACGGCGCTGCTGGCGGTCTATGCGCTTGGCCTGGGCATCCCGTTCCTGCTGGCCGCGCTGTTCATCCGCCGCGCCATCGGCCTGATGAACCGCATCAAGCCCTATCTGAAGACGATCGAGCGGGCGATGGGCGCGCTGCTGGTCGTCGTCGGGGTGATGCTGCTGACGGGCGCATTCTCGTCCTTCGCCTATTGGCTGCTCGAGACGTTCCCGGCGCTGGCCCTGCTGGGCTGACCGGCCGCGCTGTCCGGCGCGATACGGGTGCGCGAAGGTTTTGCAGGCCAGGGCAGAATCGGGCCGTGACACGCGGGTGGAAATTGCGTTATCCTTGCCCGCAGATCCGGATCAACCGGACAAGGCAGAGGCAGTGACGGCGGTATTCCCATGACCGAGATGGTCTTTGGCGCCGCGCCCGCAAGGGCGGGCGACCCGATTCTTCCACGCTGGTGGCGCACGCTGGACAAATGGTCCTTGGCCTGCGTGCTGGGGCTGTTCGCCATCGGCCTGTTGCTGGGGCTGGCCGCCTCGGTTCCGCTGGCCGAAAAGAACAACCTGCCGCGCTTTTACTATGTCCAGCGTCAGGCGTTTTTCGGCGGCGTCGCGATCTGCGTCATGCTGGTGATGTCGATGCTGTCGCCGCGCCAGATCCGCCGGCTGGGCGTGCTGGGTTTTCTGGGCGCGTTCCTGCTGATCCTGGCGCTGCCGTTCGTCGGCACCGATTTCGGCAAGGGCGCGACGCGCTGGCTCAGCCTGGGCTTCGTCTCGATCCAGCCCTCCGAATTTCTCAAGCCCGGTTTCGTGGCGCTGTGCGCCTGGTTCATGGCCGCCAGCCAGGAGGTCGGCGGCCCGCCGGGCCGGCTGTATTCGTTTCTGGCGGCGGTCGTGATCGTCCTGCTTCTGGCCTTTCAGCCCGATTTCGGTCAGGCGTCGCTTGTGCTGTTTTCCTGGCTGGTGATGTATTTCGTGGCCGGCGCGCCGCTGATCCTGCTGATGGGCGTGGCCTGCATCGCCGTGGCGGGCGGCGTCTTTGCCTATGGCGCCTCCGAACATTTCGCCCGCCGCATCAACGGTTTCCTCAACCCCGAGATCGACCCGCGCACCCAGATCGGCTATGCCACCAACGCCATCCAGGAGGGCGGGTTCTTCGGCGTCGGCGTGGGCGAGGGGACGGTGAAATGGTCGCTGCCCGACGCGCATACCGATTTCATCATCGCCGTCGCGGCCGAGGAATACGGCACCATCATGGTCCTCGCGATCATCGCGCTTTACTGCACCATCGTCGTGCGTTCGCTGCTGCGGCTGCTGAAGGAACGCGACCCGTTCACCCGCATCGCCGGCACCGGGCTGGCCTGCGCCTTCGGCGTTCAGGCGCTGATCAACATGGGCGTGGCGGTGCGGCTTCTGCCGGCCAAGGGCATGACGCTGCCGTTCGTCAGCTATGGCGGCAGTTCGGTGATCGCCTCGGGCATCGCGCTTGGGATGCTGCTGGCGCTGACGCGCACGCGTCCGCAGGGCGAGATGGCCGAAATCCTGCGGCGGGCGCGCTGATGGCGGACAGGCTTGCACTGATCGCGGCGGGCGGCACCGGCGGACACATGTTCCCCGCCCAGGCGCTGGCCGAGATGCTGCTGGCGAAGGGCTGGCGGGTCAAGCTGTCCACCGACGACCGCGGCGCCCGCTATGCCGGCGGCTTCCCGGCGGGGGTGCAGCGCGCGGTCGTCAGATCGGCCACCACCGCCCGCGGCGGGCTGGCGGGCAAGCTGACCGCGCCGCTGAAGATCGCGGCGGGCGTCATCGCCGCGCGCGCCGATTTCCGCCGCGACCGCCCCTCGGTCGTGATCGGCTTCGGCGGCTATCCCACCATTCCGGCGCTGTCGGCCGCGCGGACCATGCGTCTGCCCTGCATGATCCACGAACAGAACGGCGTCATGGGCCGCGTGAACCGCATCTTCGCGCCGCGCGTCCGGCGCGTGGCCTGCGGCACATGGCCGGCCGATCTGCCCGACGGGGTGCGCGGCGTCCATACCGGCAACCCGGTCCGCGCCGCCGTGCTGGACCGTGCGGGCGCGCCCTATGCCGCGCCGGGGCAGGGCGATCTGCACCTGCTGGTCATCGGCGGCTCGCAGGGGGCGCGGGTGCTGTCGGATCTGGTGCCCGCCGCCATCGCCGCGCTGCCGCAGAAGATCCGCGCCCGGCTGCGCGTCAGCCATCAGGCCCGCGCCGAGGATGCGGATCGCGTCACCGCCGCCTATGCCGATGCCGGCGTTGCCGCCGATGTCCAGCCTTTCTTTGCCGACGTGCCCGACCGGCTGGCCCGCGCGCAGCTGGTCGTCAGCCGCGCCGGCGCCTCCTCGATCGCCGACATCACCGTGATCGGCCGCCCCGCAATCCTGATCCCCTATGCCGCCGCCACCGGCGATCACCAGACCGCCAATGCGCGCGCGCTGGCGGAGGCCGGCGCGGCGCTGCTGCGTGCCGAATCGGAACTTGACGCCAGCGGACTGACGCGCGACATCGGCGCGATCCTCACCGACCCCGCGCGCGCCGCCGCCATGGCCGCCGCCAGCTTGAAACTGGGCCGCCCCGACGCGGCAAGCCGCCTTTACGACCTTGTCACGGAGATCGCCGCATGAACGCCGCCACCAAACTGCCCGGAGAGCTGGGTCCGATCCATTTCATCGGCATCGGCGGCATCGGCATGTCCGGCATCGCCGAGGTGCTGCTGACCCTTGGCTATCAGGTGCAGGGCAGCGACCTGAAGCGCAGCAAGATCACCGACCGGCTGGAAAGCCTGGGCGCCACCGTGTTCGAGGGGCAGCGCCCCGGCAATATCGGCGCGGCGGGCGTCATCGTCGTCTCGACCGCGATCCGCAAGGACAACCCCGAACTGACCGAGGCGCGGCGGCGCGGCCTGCCCGTGGTGCGCCGGGCCGAGATGCTGGCCGAACTGATGCGGATGAAATCCAATATCTGCGTGGCCGGCACCCACGGCAAGACGACGACCACCACCATGGTCGCCACGCTGCTGGACGCGGGCAACCTGGACCCCACCGTCATCAATGGCGGCGTCATCCACGCCTATGGCAGCAACGCGCGCGCGGGCGAGGGCGAATGGATGGTGGTCGAGGCCGACGAATCCGACGGCAGCTTCAACCGCCTGCCGACCGACATCGCCATCATCACCAATATCGACCCCGAACACATGGAACATTGGGGCGATTTCGATGCGCTGCGGCAGGGTTTCCTGAACTTCGCCAGCTCGATCCCGTTCTACGGTCTGGCCGTCTGCTGCACCGACCACGCCGAGGTGCAGGCGCTGGTCGGCAAGCTGACCGAACGCCGCGTCGTCACCTTCGGCTTCAACGCCCAGGCCGATGTGCGGGCGATGAACCTGCGCTATGCCGGCGGGATCGCGCATTTCGACATCGCCCTGCAAGGCGAGGGTCCGTCCGAGACCGGCGATGTCGAGATGATCGAGGATTGCACCCTGCCGATGCCCGGCGATCACAACGTCTCGAACGGCCTTGCCGCCGTCGCCGTGGCCCGCCATCTTGGCATGAAGAAGGCCGAGATCCGCGAGGCGCTGGCGAAATTCGGCGGGGTCGGGCGCCGTTTCACCCGCGTGGGCGAGGTGAACGGGGTCACCATCATCGACGATTACGGCCACCACCCGGTCGAGATTGCCGCCGTGCTGCGCGCCGCCCGCCAGGCGACCGAGGGGCGCGTCATCGCCGTGCACCAGCCGCACCGCTTTTCCCGCCTGTCCACCCTGTTCGAGGATTTCTGCACCTGTTTCAACGAGGCTGACGTGGTCGCCATCGCCGATGTCTATGCCGCGGGCGAAGACCCGATTCCCGGCGCGACCCGCGACGATCTGGTCGCCGGCCTGATCGCGCATGGCCACCGCCACGCCCGCGCCATCCTGTCCGAGGACGATCTGGAACGGCTGGTCCGCGAACAGGCGCGGCCCGGCGACATGGTCGTGTGTCTGGGCGCCGGCACGATCTCGGCCTGGGCCAACGCGCTGCCGGCGCGGCTTCAGGGAAAGGCGGCGTGACCGGGCTGCCGATCCTGACGCTGGCCGTCTCGGCCTGCTGGCTTCTTCTGGCCTGCCTGCTGCCCTTCTTTCGCCCCCATCACCGCCCGCGCGCCTTCTGGGCGCTGGTCGCGGTGGGCGTGCCGGTGCTGGGCTGGCTGACCCTGAACTGGGGTCCGATGCTGGGCGTCGCGGGCTTTGCCCTGGGGCTGGCGATCCTGTTCTGGCCGCCGCGACGGCACCCCGACGATCCGGCGCTGCCGCCGGTGGAGTGACCCCGCCGCCCACCCGCACACAGCCTTGCGCCGCGCCATGACCATCCCGGCCGCGCGCACTTTTCATGGCCCGGCTTCTGCTTTATCTGTCGGGGCCGGGATCAGTCAGGACAGCAAGATGCGTTATGAATACTCTGCCATTCCCGCCCCCTCGCGCGGCGAAAAGGCCAAGGACGCCAAGACGCCGACGCAGCGTTATGCGCTGGCGCTGACATGCGAACTGAACCGGATGGCGGGCGAAGGCTGGGAATATGTGCGCGCCGACGTGCTGCCCTCCGAGGAACGCAGCGGCATCGCCGGACGCGCGACGATCTATCACAACCTGCTGATCTTTCGCCGCGTGGTGAACGAGGAACAGACCAGCGTGGCCCGGACGCAGGACCGCCCGCAGCCCGAATACCCGGCCGCCGCCGCCCCCGCACCGCCCCCGCGCCCCGAACCCGTCCTGCCCGAGGCCGCATCCCCCCAACGCGCCCGGATTCCCGACACCGGCCCCACGCCCCCCGCGCCGGAAAAGGACGGAGCGGCCCCGAAGGGCTGAGACGGTCGGCACGGCCGGCAAAGGGGAACGTCGGTGGCGCGGCGGCTCAGGACAGCTTGTCCAGATATTCCGCCACCTTGCGGTTGATCAGCTTGCCGTCCGGGCGGATCACCTGCGCCGCCTGCATCAGCGCGCGCGCCAGCCCGATATCCACGTCTTCCGCCTTCAATGCCAGATCGCGCAAATTCTCGGCCTCTTTCTGGTTCAGCGTCTCGGTCTGCTGCAACGGCCGCAGCAGGCGCGCATAATGGTCGATCACGGCCTCGGCTGTCAGTTGGCTGGGGCGGGGTTCGTCCGCATGCTGCGCCACCTGGTCATAGGCCGAGCCGATCCGCGCCGCACGGCGATGAAATCGCGCGACATCGCCGATCGCGGTCACCGTGTGATCGTCCAGCGTGCCGGGACGCTCCTTGGACAGCCGCGTCAGCTCCAGCGTTTCCTCGGGCTGCGCCTGCTGGACCAGATCGGCCTGCTCGGGCGGCGGCATGGCGCAGCCGACGACCGACAGAAACTCGGCCAGATGGGCGCTGCCGACATTCTTGTAGGTGACAAGACGCACGTTCTCGGTCCCGAAATGACGCGCATAGACCGCCCAGATACGCTGCTGCGACAGGAAAACCTCGTTCAGGTTCATGAAGAACACCGGAAAGGTCTTGGTCGGGACCGGCCCCTTGTTCACCTCGTTGAACCAGCTTTTCAGCAGGGACAGCGGCTCCCGGATGAAGAACACCACGGTCACGCGATGGGCGGCAAGCCGGTGTTTCAGATCCTGCACGGCCGCATCGGGGTCCTTGCGCATGGCAAGCTGCACGAATTCCTCGCTGGACAGGATGACGCGGTCTTCCGGCGCGCCGGCCAGCGTCTCGTCCAGATCGGCAAAGGCCGCATCGGCCGACATTTCCTCGCGATACCACGGCGGCGGGCGAAACCCGTGCGCGCGCGCAAGGCTCAGCGACAGGTGGCCGTGATTGGTCGGGTTGTTGCGCGGGCGCGCGCAGGCGGGATACAGGAACCCGTATTCGCGCAGCCGGTGGGCATTTCCGCTGAGAAAATCCTGGATGGCCGAGGTTCCGGTCTTGTAGTGCCCGATATGCAGGAAAATCTGTTTCGCTTCGCTCATCACCACCATCGGGCCAACAGGAACCGCGCCGGTCTAGCGTCATCGGGAACGCAGGGTCAAGCCGCCAGCACGCCGCCGCACCCCCACACACGGGTTTGCGCTTTCCCGCGTTATGTGTTTCTTGCGCGCGAACTGCGTCGCTAAACCAGAGGATGATCGCGGACATGCTGCAACACGCTTCTGACAGGCCGCTTGTCCCCGCCACAGCCCAGCGGCTGGAAGGCGAGGTGAACGAGATCCGGGCGATCTATGACCGGCTTTATCCGCAACACGCGCTGACCCTGGTGCTGCTTCAGGGCGACGATCCGATCTGGGGCGCGCCCGAGGTGTTCGAAGGCCCGGTCAGCCTGGGCCCGCAGCACGTGCCGGGCAGGTTCCTGGGCATCGTCCGCCGCCCCGGCCCCCGTCCCGACGCCGCCGAGGTCACGGTGGTCCTGTCCGTGCCCCGCCCCCCGACCGAGGGCGAGATCCGCCACGCCGAAGCGCCGTGGCAGCCCGTGCGCCCGCTGGCCCCGATCTTCCGGATGCAGCCGATCCTGTACGAAGACATCCGCTACCGGTTCGAGATGCGGCGCAAGGCCAAGGCACCCGCCCGGCACGCCCACCGGCCGCTGCCCTTCGGCAAGGGCGTGGCGATCCTGTCGCCGGACCTGCCGCAGCCGCCGGCCGACCGTCCCCGCCCCGCCATCCTTATCGGCGTCCACTGGCTCGAGGTCGGGGGCGCCGAGAATCTGGCCTTCGATTGCGCCGCCTGGGCGGTCGAGGCGGGGTTGCGCGTCTTCGTCGTCGCCTCGACGCCGTCGCTGCAACGGCTGGCGCACCGGCTGCCCGGCGGCGACGATGTGCAATTCATCCGGCTGGACCGCTATCTGCCGCCGAAATTGTGGCCCCGGTTCGTGGAACGGCTGGTCACGCAGGAAAACATCCGCCTCGTCCATATCCACCACTGCGCGCCCCTGTATGACTCGCTGCCGCAACTGCGCGTCTTCGCGCCGCAGGTGCAGGTGATCGACAGCACCCATATCGTCGAATACGCCGATGGCGGCTATCCGCGCATGTCCGGCGTCTGGTCGAACTTCATCGACATCCACCACGTCATCAGCACCGGTCTGGTCGATTATTTCCGCGACCGGTTCGGCATCCTGCACAATGTCCGTCTGGGCCGGATGATCGAACGGCACGACGACCCGGCGGCGCTGCCGCGGCCAAACCTGACGCCGGGGCAGAAAACCCTGCATGTCGCCTTCATCGGCAGGCTGTATTACCAGAAACGCCCCGTCGTGCTGGCGCTGACCCTGCGGGCGCTGGATCGGTGGGCGCGCGCCAACGGCGTCGAACTGACCGCCTCGATCGTGGGCGAGGGTCCGTTCGCGCCCGCCGTGGCGCGGCTGCTGGCGCGGTTCGGGCTGCGCGAGCGGGTGACGATGCTGCCCGGCAATGCCGATGTGCCCGCGCTTCTGGGCCGCTCGGACATCCTGTTGCTGCCCTCGAACAACGAAGGTCTGGCGCTGGTCTGCTATGAGGCGATCCGGCATGGCTGCATCCCCGTCGGCACCGATGTCGGCGCGCAATCCGAAATCGTGCCCGCCGATCTGCTGGTGCCGCTTGCCCCGCGCCGCACCGTGCGCGAAACGGTCCGCCGCGTCCGCCGCCTGTGGCAGGACGCGGCGTTCCTGGACCGCCAGCACGCGGCGATGCGCGCCGCCTGGTCGCGCATCGCCGCCGATCCCACCGCGCGAGAGGTTCTGATGCCGATCTATGAACAGGCCGCCCGGCAGGCCAGGGACTAGGCGATGCAGACCCTGACCAGCACCGCCGCCGTGATCGTGACCTATAACCGCTCGGACAAGCTGATGCGGGTTCTGGATGCGCTTGCGGCGCAGACCCTGATGCCCGACCTGATCTTCGTGGTGGACAACGCCTCGACCGACGATACCCGCGAACGTGTCACGGCGCGGGCGCGCACGATGCCCAATCTGCGCTATCTGGGCCTGCCGAAGAATGTCGGCGGCGCCGGCGGGTTCCACGAGGGGATCAAGGCCGCCTATGCCGCCGGGTCAAGCTATCTGTGGGTGTCCGACGACGACGCCTATCCGCAGCCCGACGCGATCCAGAAACTGCTGGACGCCATCGGCGCGTTCGAGACGGAAAACGGCTGGCGTCCCAGCTTTGCCTGTTCGCGCGTCGAATGGATCGACAACACCATGTGCGAAATGAACACCCCCGGCCCGGCCTGGGACTGGCCGCGCTTCGTGTCGCCGGGCAAGGCGTGGGCGCTGGTCAACAGCTGTTCCTTCGTGTCGGTGCTGATCCCGCGTTGGGCGGTGGCCGCGCACGGTCTGCCGATTGCCGAGTATTTCATCTGGTTCGACGACGCCGAATATACCCGCCGCCTGTCGCGGTCCTATCCGGGGATCTTCGTGCCCGAAAGCCGGGTGATCCACGACACGCCCGAAAACAAGGGCGTGAATTACGGGCTGGTGACGCCGAAAAGCCTGTGGAAATTCGAATACGGCGCACGCAACGAAACCTCGTTCCGGCGGCGCGAACAGGGTCTGCCGGGGGTTGCGGCGTTTTTCTGGGGCGTGCGGTCGCAGATGCGGGCGGGGCAGGTTCCGGGCAGGCTGCGGCGCCGGATCTATGCGGCGATCCTGCGCGGGCTGACCTTCCGGCCCGCCATCGCGCAGGTCGACTAGGGGCGCATCACAGCGGCTAACGGGCAAAGGCCGGCATGTCGCCGCCGCCGGCGGCGCGGTCAAGGAACAGATCGGCCGTGTCCAGCGCCTCGCGGATGGTTACATCCATGTCCAGATAGCGATAGGTGCCCAAACGCCCCACAAAGGTCACGCCGCGGGTCTTTTCGGCGCGGGCGACGTAATCGCCCAGCAGCGCCTTTTCCTCGACCAGCCGGATCGGATAATAGGGGATGTCGTCCGGCCCGCAGGCGCGGCTGTATTCGCGGTAACAGACGCTGCCCGGAGGGCTTTCCCACGGGCTGAAATGCTTGTGTTCGGTGATCCGGGTCCAGGGCACGTCGCGGTCGCCGTAATTCATCACCGCGCAACCCTGATAATCGCCGTCATGGGTGAAGCGTTCGAAATCCAGCGTGCGGTATCCCAACCGCCCCAGATCATAGCCGAAAAACCCGTCCAGCGGCCCGGACCAGAAGACATGATCGGCGGCACCTGCCATGTCGGGCGCGTATGCGGTGCCCAGCTCGACCGTGATGTTCGGATGATCCAGGATCGCCGCGATCATCGGCGTATAGCCGTCGGTCGGCATCCCCTGAAAGCGGTGGAAGAAATAATTGTCGTCGTAATTGAACCGCAGCGGCAGACGTTTCAGGATCGAGGCGGGCAGTTCCGTGGGCGAACAGCCCCACTGCTTTTCGGTATAGCCCTTGAAGAACGCCTCATACAGCGCCGGCCCGACCAGGCGCAGCGCCTGTTCCTCGAAATTCTGCGGATCGGCGATGGATGTGTCGGCCTGTGCTGCGATGAACGCGCGCGCCTCGTCGGGACGCATCGTCTTGCCGAAGAACTGGTTGATCGTCAGCAGGTTCACCGGCAGCGAATAGACCGCGCCCTGCGTCGTGGACTTGACCCGGTTCTGGAACGGCATGAAATCCGAGAAGCCGTTCACATACTCCCAGACCTCGGCGTCGTCGGTGTGAAAGATATGCGGGCCATAGACATGCACCATCACCCCGGTATCGGCGTCGCGTTCGGTAAAGCAGTTGCCGCCGACATGGTCGCGCGCGTCGATGATCCGGCAGCGATGGCCGGCCTCGGCCAGCCTGCGTCCGATGACCGCGCCGGACAGCCCCGCGCCAACCAGAAGAATCTCCATTCCGTCCTGCCTTCTGCCTCACATGCACCGCCGCCGCCGGTGCATAGCCGCCGCGCCCGGCGACGACAAGCGGGCAGGGCGCACCCGCCTTGCGGACCCGGACGGGGGCGCGGTCGGGCGGCCGTTTCCTGACCGTTTCCAGACGCAACGCGCGCAAGCGGTGTACGCGCTGTGTCTGCGCGGTGCCGCCCCGGTGCACGCCATGTGCGGCCAAAACCCCAGCATTTGCTGGCCGCCACGCCCCGCCGCCCGCCGCCCCGCCGTTGCGCAACGCGCGCAGCCGTTGCCGGACCTGCGCAAAGCCGCGATATTGACGCCTTGCGCCACGGTGGCTACCAGCTTGGCCATGACGTTCGATCTTCCCAGCCCGCGCGGCATGCTGACCCAAAACCGTCCGCTTGACAGCCTGACCTGGCTGCGCGTCGGAGGCCCGGCCGACTGGCTGTTCCAACCCGCCGATCCCGCCGATCTGGCCGATTTCCTGGCCGCGCTGGACCCCGCCGTGCCGGTGTTTCCCATCGGCGTGGGCAGCAACCTGATCGTGCGCGACGGCGGCATCCGCGGCGTCGTGATCCGGCTGGGCCGCGGCTTCAACAGCATTGAAATCGAAGGCGAAACCGTGATTGCCGGGGCCGCCGCGCTGGACGCGCACGTGGCCCGGCGCGCCGCCGATGCCGGGCTGGACCTGACCTTCCTGCGCACCGTTCCGGGCAGTATCGGCGGCGCCGTGCGCATGAATGCGGGCTGCTATGGCAGCTATGTCGCCGACCATCTGGTCCGGGCGCAGGCGGTCACCCGCGACGGCCGCCGGATCGTGCTGACGCCGCAGGATCTGAACTTCGCCTATCGCCATTCCGACCTGCCCGAGGGCGCCGTCGTCACCGAGGCCGTGTTCCGCGCCGCGCCCGGCGATCCCGACGCGCTGCACCGCAAGATGGCCGACCAGCTGGCCCGCCGCGACGAAAGCCAGCCGACCCGCGAACGCAGCGCCGGCTCGACCTTCCGCAACCCCGCAGGCTTCAGCTCGACCGGCCGCGACGACGACGATCACGACCTGAAGGCATGGTCGCTGATCGACCGCGCCGGCCTGCGCGGACACAGCTGGGGCGGTGCGCAGATGTCTGAAAAGCATCCCAATTTCCTGCTGAACGCCGGCGGCGCGACCGCGGCCGAGCTTGAGGCCCTGGGCGAACTGGTCCGCCGCCGCGTGCACGAGGACAGCGGCCACGATTTGCAGTGGGAGGTGATCCGCGTGGGCGATCCGCTGCCGGACGACGCCGACCGCCCCTAGGCCGACATTCTGCGCCGGCAGACAAAATTGCCCTTTTGCGATCGGGGCTTTGCGGCTATCGTGCAGGAACAGGCGCAGGATCGGGACGAACCCGGCCGCGCATCTACCAATCAAGCCCGGAAAAACCGGGCGAACGAGGCGAAAACGTGGCGGGCAGGTCGAGCAGGACAGCCCATACCGTAGCCGTTCTGATGGGTGGCCCCTCGGCCGAGCGCGAGGTGTCACTGTCATCGGGCCGCGAATGCGCGGCGGCGCTGCGTGTGGCGGGCTATGACGTGATCGAGATCGAACTGGGACCGGACCGGGGCGACGATGTCGCAGCCCGGCTGACCCGCGTTGCCCCCGACATCGTCTTCAACGCGCTGCACGGAAAGTGGGGCGAGGATGGCTGCGTGCAGGGCATCCTTGAATGGCTGGGTCTGCCCTATACCCATTCCGGCGTTCTGGCCTCGGCCATGGCGATGGACAAGACCGCCGCCAAGCAGGCGTTCCGCGATGCCGGACTGCCGGTCGTTGCCAGCGTGATCGCCGAGGCCGCCGATGTGCGCGCCGGCCACGTCCTGCCGCCCCCTTATGTGGTCAAGCCGAATGACGAAGGCTCCAGCGTCGGCGTCTATATCGTCCACGAGGCGGCGAACGGCCCGCCGCAACTGGCCGAAACCATGCCCGCGCGGGTCATGGTCGAAACCTATGCGCCCGGCCGCGAACTGACGACGACGGTTCTGGGCGACCGCGCGCTTGGCGTGACCGAGATCGTCACAGACGGCTGGTACGATTACGACGCCAAATACACGCCGGGCGCCTCGCGCCACGTGATCCCGGCCCGGATTCCGGCCCAGATCGCGAACGCCTGTCTGGATTATGCCGTGCGCGCCCATGCGGCGCTTGGATGCCGGGGGCTGACCCGCACCGATTTTCGGTGGGACGAGGCGCGCGGTCTGGACGGGCTGATCCTGCTGGAGGTGAACACCCAGCCCGGCATGACGCCCACCTCGCTGGCGCCCGAACAGGCCGCACATGCCGGGATCGGCTTTCCCGACCTGATGCGCTGGATGGTGGAGGATGCGCTGTGTCGGACGTGATCGATCACCGCCCCGCCGCACGCGCCGAGGCACGCAACGACGCGCCGCAGCGGCACCGCGCCCGGCGCGACCCCGCGCCGTCGCGGCTGAAATACCGGCTGGAACGGATGTGGCTGCGCCCGTTCTATCGCCGGCTTGTGCGCGTGGGCGCGCCGGCCTTTCTGATCGCGATGACCGCGGGGCTGTGGCTGTCGGATCAGGATCGTCGCGCGGCGCTGACCGGCGGCGTCACAGCACTGGTCGACAAGGTGCAAAGCCGCGAGGAATTCCAGGTCCGCATGATGACGGTCGAAGGCGCCTCGCCGGTGGTGGACAAGGCGCTGCGGGCGATGCTGCCGGTCGATCTGCCGGCTTCCAGCTTCGATATCGACCTGCCGGCGCTGCGGTTGCAGGTGATGCAGCTTGACGCCATCGATTCGATCGACCTGCGGATCAAGCCGGGCGGCATCCTGTCGGCGGTGGTGACCGAACGCGAACCGGCGCTGCTGTGGCGCCATGCGCGCGGGATCGAGATCCTGGACCGCGGCGGCCACCGCGTCGCCAGCGTCACCTCGCGCGAGGTGCGGCCCGACCTGCCGCTGATCGCGGGCGACGGCGCCGATCTGATGACGGCCGAGGCGTTGCAGCTGATCGACGCGGCCGGGCCGATCCTGCCGCGGCTGCGGGGGCTGGTGCGCCGCGGCCTGCGCCGGTGGGATGTGGTGCTGGATCACGGCCAGCGCATCATGCTGCCCGAGGAGGGCGCGGTGATCGCGCTGGAGGCGGCGATCGCGCTGGACCGGGCGCAGGACATGCTGGGCCGCGATGTCAGCGTGGTCGATCTGCGCGATCCGACGCGGCCGGTCCTGCGACTGGGGATCGACGCGCGCAACACGATCCGGCAGGCGCGCGGCAAGCCCTTGCTGGGGCCGGACGGGAACATTCTTGAGGAAAAAGACAGGAAGGGGGGCTGAGACGGCGATGGCGGAATTGTATCAGACGCAGCGGGCGATGCGGAACATGCGCCGGGCGGCCCTGCAACGGGGCGTGATCGGCATTCTGGACATCGGCACCTCGAAGATCGCCTGTCTGGTGCTGAAATTCGACGGCACCGGCACGTTCCGCGAAACCGACGGTGTCGGGCCGATGGCGGGGCAGGCGAATTTTCGGGTGATCGGCGCCGCCTCGACCCGTGCGCGCGGCATGCGGCGCGGCGAGATCGAGACGATGGCCGAAACCGAACGCGCGATCCGCACCGTGGTCGCCGCCGCCCAGAAGCTTGCCGGCGTGCGGGTGGATCACGTGATCGCCTGCCTGTCGGGCGGTCGCCCCGCCTCGTACGGGCTGGCCGGAGAGATCGTGCTGGAATCGGGCAAGGTGGCCGAACACGACGTGGCCTCGGTGCTGGCTGCCTGCGACACGCCCGATTTCGGCCGCGGTCGCGAGGTGCTGCATGCCCAGCCCGTGAATTTCGCCGTCGACAACCGCAGCGGTCTGGCCGATCCGCGCGACCATGTCGGCAACCGGCTGGCCTGCGATCTGCATGTGCTGACCGTCGATGGCGACATGCTGGGCAATGTGGTCCAGTGCATCCGCCGCTGCGATCTGGAAGTGGCCGGCATCGCCTCGGCGTCCTATGCCTCGGCCCGCGCAAGCCTTGTCGAGGACGAACAGGAACTGGGCGCGGCCTGCGTGGATTTCGGCGGCGGCGGAACCGGCGTTTCGATTTTCGTTAAGCGTCACATGATCTTCTCGGACAATGTTGGAATCGGCGGGGCCCTGGTCACGCAGGACATCGCGCAGGGTCTGCGGGTTCCGCTGCCGGTGGCCGAACGGCTGAAGACACTGAATGGCGGGGTCGAGGCGACCGGCCGCGACGACCGCGACATGATCGAGGTGGGCGGCGAGACCGGCGACTGGGAGGCGGATCGCCGCGTCGTCAGCCGCGCCGACGTGATCGGCGTGATGCGGCCCCGGATCGAGGAGATTCTGGAAAACGTGCGTCAGGTGCTGGATGCCGCGGGGTTCGACTTCATGCCCAGCCAGCAGATCGTGCTGACCGGCGGCGGCAGCCAGATCCCCGGACTGGACGGGCTGGCGGCGCGCATCCTTGGCCCGAATATCCGCTGCGGCCGGCCGCTGCGAATCGACGGGCTGGCGCATCAGCTGACCGACCCCAGCTTTTCCAGCGCGGTCGGGCTGGCGCTGTTCGCCGCGCATCCGCAGGACGAATGGTGGGACTTCGAGATGCCGGCCGAGGCCTATCCGGCGCGCAGCCTGCGCCGCGCGTATCGCTGGTTCCGCAACAACTGGTGATCGCGGGATTCTTTCGCTATGGGGGTGCCTTGCCGCGCCCACCATATTCAGCGCTGTTGGCAAGATACCGCCGAGACAGCGCGACCGCACCGCCAGATTTTGCGGTTGCGGCCAGTTTTTCGGGTGACGCGAGGGCCGTCAGCCGTTACGATTGCAGCTAATACGGGGGATTCGAGCGGGCAGCCCGGCCCGCCGGGAACATCGAATAAGACAGGCGGACACCATGAACCTCAATCTGATGATGAACGACGAAGACGAGCTGAAGCCCCGCATCACGGTATTCGGCGTGGGCGGCGCAGGCGGCAACGCGGTCAACAACATGATCGAAAAACAGCTCGACGGGGTCGAGTTCGTGGTTGCCAACACCGATGCGCAGGCGCTGGCCGGCTCTCGGGCGACCAGCCGGGTGCAGATGGGGCCCAAGGTGACCGAGGGGCTGGGCGCGGGCGCCAAGCCCTCGATCGGGGCCAAGGCCGCCGAGGAGACGATCGAGGATATCGTCGATCACCTGATGGGCGCGCATATGTGCTTCATCACCGCCGGCATGGGCGGCGGCACCGGCACCGGCGCCGCGCCGATCATCGCGCAGGCCGCGCGCGAGATGGGCATCCTGACCGTCGGCGTCGTGACCAAGCCCTTCCAGTTCGAGGGCACCAAGCGGATGCGCCAGGCCGAAGAAGGGGTCGAGGCGCTGCAGAAGGTCGTCGATACCCTCATTATCATTCCCAACCAGAACCTGTTCCGGCTGGCCAACGAAAAGACCACCTTCACCGAAGCCTTCGCGATGGCCGACGACGTTCTGTATCAGGGCGTCAAGGGCGTGACCGACCTGATGGTCCGTCCGGGCCTGATCAACCTGGACTTCGCCGATGTGCGCGCGGTCATGGACGAGATGGGCAAGGCGATGATGGGCACGGGCGAAGCCGCCGGCGACAACCGCGCCCAGGAAGCCGCCGAGCGCGCCATCGCCAACCCGCTGCTGGACGAGATCAGCCTGAACGGCGCGCGCGGCGTGCTGATCAACATCACCGGCGGCTATGACATGACCCTGTTCGAACTGGACGAGGCCGCCAATGTCATCCGCGACAAGGTCGACAGCGATGCCAACATCATCGTCGGCTCGACGCTGGACCCCGAGATGGAAGGCAATATTCGCGTCTCGGTCGTGGCGACCGGCATCGACGCCAGCGCCGGGGTCGAGGATGCTCCGGCACCGCGCCGCAGCATGGCCGAACCGCTGACCCAGAACCCGCAGGTGGCGCGCAAGGACGAACCCGCCGCCGCGTCCGAAGACGACATGCCGGTTCCGCCGCGCCGCACCCCAGCCACTGCCGACGCGCGTCCGGCCCAGGGTTCGCAGCCGGCGGCCGCGCGGTCCGAAGAGGACATGCCGCAGCCCGCCTATCAGCCGAAAGAGGCTGCGCGCCCCGCCGCGGTCCGGATCGAGGACGATGCGTCGGACTTCGTCGCGCCCCGCGCGCCGGCAGGGGGGCGCGGTCAGCCCGCGCCCGAGGTGATGGAACGCCTGCGCCGCGCCGTCGAACATCACGGCGAAGGCCGTCCGCAGCAGCAACCCGCCGCCCGCGCGCAGCAGCCGCAGCGGGGCCCCGAGGCCAGCCGCAACCAAAGCCGGATGAGCGGTCTGGGCCGGATGCTGGAACGGATGGCCGGACATGCGGGCGATCAGGGCGGCCAGCCCGCCGCCAAGCCCGCCGCCGGGTCGATTGCCGAACGGGTCAGCGACCGCGTCGCCGCCCGCGCGCGCCAGCAGGACACCGATTTCGACGATCTGGCCAATCCCGACAACGGCCAGGACAATGTCGAGATCCCCGCCTTCCTGCGCCGTCAGGCAAACTGAGCCGATCACGAAATCGTCAGCAACACTGACCTGAAGGG
Source organism: Paracoccus stylophorae (assembly GCF_028553765.1). NCBI lineage: Bacteria > Pseudomonadati > Pseudomonadota > Alphaproteobacteria > Rhodobacterales > Paracoccaceae > Paracoccus > Paracoccus stylophorae. The sequence continues at coordinate 1,068,285 of NZ_CP067134.1, forward strand.
CCGCCCCGTGCGGCCCTTTTTCATTGTGGAATCAACGCCTTCAGCCTTCGCCACCTGAGGTTGCAGATGGGAGCGGGTCGATTGTTTCACCCCGTTACAATTCGTTAATTGAACGCTCATGCGCTTGTGCCTAGCTGATCCCATACCAGAGCGCTGAATTCTGGAAGGAACGGACGAAGGCAGGAACGATCATGCAGGCAACGCTGAAAAAAATGGTGACATTCGCGGGTGTGGGGCTGCATTCCGGCGCCCCTGCGCGTCTGGATGTGCATCCTGCGCCGGCCGGTCATGGTATCGTGTTCCGCCGGACGGATCTTGACCCGGCGGTCGATATCGCCGCGCGGTGGGACAATGTCGTGCCGTCGCGGCTGTGCACGCTGCTGATGAACGATCAGGGCGTCACGCTGTCCACCGTCGAACATATCATGGCCGCGCTGGCCGGCACCGGCATCCATAACGCGCTGCTGTGCGTGGACGGGCCGGAAATCCCGATCCTCGACGGATCGTCGGCCCCCTTCGCGCGCGGCATCCTGCGTGCGGGCATCGCGCTGCAACCGGCCGATCTGCGCGCCATCCGCGTGCTGCGCCCGGTCGAGGTGCGCGACGGTCAGGCCTTTGCGCGGCTGACCCCGGCCGATCATCTTGAGATCGAATTCCAGATCGATTTCGTGGACGCCGCGATCGGTCATCAGCAGAAGCGTCTGGACATGGCGAACGGCGCGTTCCTGCGCGAACTGGCCGACAGCCGCACCTTCTGCCGCCAGTCCGATGTGGACGCGATGCGCAAAAGCGGGCTGGCCCTTGGCGGCACCTATACCAACGCGGTCGTGGTCGATGGCGCCGATGTGCTGTCGCCGGGCGGTCTGCGCCACGCGGATGAGGCTGTGCGCCACAAGATGCTGGACGCCATGGGCGATCTGGCGCTGGCCGGTGCGCCGTTGCTGGCGCGCTATACCGGGCACCGGGCGGGTCACGCCATGACCAACAAGCTGCTGCGGGCGCTGTTCGCCAATCCCGCGAACTGGACCTGGGAAACCTGTTCGCCGGCGCTGGCGGATCGTCTGCCGGGGGCGGGTGTCGCGCATTACGGCGATCTGGCCGGGCTTGAGGTTGCCGCGCTGTAACGGCGCGGAGGCCGGGCCCGAGTCGCGCGACCGCGACCGCCGCCGTACGATCTTTGACCCCATGGAAATCAGGCGTGAAATTCAACGCATTGCCATTTTGCGCCCTCTGATGTTCTGTGCTAGGACGTGCCGGCAGCACGGCCTGAAACGGGCGGCCGCACGTCAGAATCGTAGGGCAGGGTAAAGATGGCGCGCTCGAAAATCTCGGCTTCCATGATGGCTGCGGTGCTTGCAGGGATGACGCTGGCGGGATGTTCCTCGCTTGGTTCGGACGATGGCGACAAGACGAATCTGGACCGTTTCACCGCCGAACAGATCTACAAGCGCGGCGAATACGAACTTGAAAACAGCCGCAAGCCCGAAGATGCCGTCTTCTATTTCAGCGAGGTCGAGCGTCTTTACCCCTATTCCGAATGGGCCAAGCGCGCGCTGATCATGCAGGCCTATTCGAACCACCGCGCCCGGAACTATGAGGAGGCGCGCGGTGCAGCGCAGCGGTTCATCGACACCTATCCCGGCGACGAGGACGCGGCCTATGCCCAATACCTGCTGGCGCTGTCCTATTACGACCAGATCGACGAGGTCGGGCGCGATCAGGGGCTGACCTTTCAGGCGCTTCAGGCGCTGCGCGCGGTGATCGAGCAATATCCCGACAGTGAATATGCCCGCAGCGCGATCCTGAAATTCGATCTTGCCTTCGACCATCTGGCCGCCAAGGAGATGGAGATCGGGCGCTATTACCTCAAGCGCGGACACTATGCCGCGTCGATCAACCGTTTCCGCGTCGTGGTCGAGGAATTCCAGACCACCGGACAGACCCCCGAAGCCCTGCTGCGCCTGGTCGAGGCGTATCTGGCGCTTGGCCTGACCGACGAGGCGCAGACGGCGGGCGCGATCCTTGGCTATAACTTCCGTTCGTCGCCCTTCTATGACGACGCCTATCGCCAGCTGCGCGGGCGCGGTCTGGCGGCCGAGGCGCAAGGCGACAACTGGCTGACCAATGTCTATCGGCAGATGATTCAGGGCCGTTGGCTTTAATGGTAATCGATCATGGCGCGCTAGGACGCGCCGGGTGATGCGCGATGCTGCGAAGCCTTGAAATCCGCGACATGCTGCTGATCGACCGGCTGGACCTGCGGTTCGGGCCGGGCCTGAACGTGCTGACCGGCGAGACGGGGGCGGGCAAATCCATTCTGCTGGATTGCCTGGGCTTCGTGCTGGGCTGGCGCGGGCGCGCCGATCTGGTGCGGCAGGGCGCGCCGCAGGGCGAGGTGACAGCCGTGTTCGACCTGCCCGCCGACCATCCCGCGCGCGAAATTCTGGCCGAAGCCGCCATCGCGACCGAAGACGACGAACTGATCCTGCGCCGGGTGAACGCAGGCGACGGGCGCAAGACCGGGTTCGTGAACGACCGCCGCGTCGCGGGCGATGTGCTGCGCCGCCTGTCCGATGTCATGGTCGAACTGCACGGCCAGCACGACGATCGCGGTCTGCTGAACCCGCGCGGCCATCGTGCGCTGCTGGATGCGTTCGGCGCGCTGGATCTGTCGCCGGTCCGCCGGTCCTGGGCGGCGCGGCGCAAGGCCCGACAGGATCTTGCCGACGCCGAAGCCGCGCTGGCCGCCGCCCGCGAGGAAGAGGATTTCCTGCGACACGCCGTGGCCGAACTGGACGATCTGGCCCCCGAACCCGGCGAAGAGGCGGCGCTGGACACCAGTCGCCGCGCCATGCAGGCCGCCGAACGCATCCGCGACGATGTGGTGCGCGCGCTGCAATTGCTGGGGTCCGAGGGGGCCGAGGGCGCGATGCTGGACGCAAGTCGCTGGCTGGAAACCTCGGCCGAGCGTGCGGACGGGCGGCTGGATGAACCCATCGCCGCCCTGTCGCGCGCCCTGATCGAACTGGGCGAGGCGCATCGCGGGGTCGAGGATGCGCTGACGGCGATGGAGTTCGACCCTGCCGCGCTGGAGGCGACCGAGGAACGGTTGTTCGCCCTGCGCGGTCTGGCCCGCAAGCACAACGTCCTGGCCGACGATCTGGCCGGGCTGGCCGATGAACTGCGCGCCCGCCTTGGCCGCATCGATTCGGGCGAGGCGCAGATCGTGGACCTGCGGGATGCGGCGCAGGCGGCCGATGCCGCCTATGACCGCGCCGCCGCCGACCTAAGCCGCTCCCGGCAGGAGGCTGCCGGCCGGCTGGACAGGGCCGTCTCGGCCGAGCTTGCGCCGCTGAAGATGGACCGCGCGGTGTTCGAGACGCGGCTGACCCCCGCCGACCCCGGCCCCGACGGGCGGGATGCCGTGGCCTTCACCGTCGCCACCAATCCCGGCGCGCCGGCGGGCCCATTGGACAAGATCGCGTCGGGCGGCGAATTGTCGCGTTTTCTGCTGGCGCTGAAGGTCTGTCTGGCGCGCAGCAACGATGCCTTGGTGATGATTTTCGATGAGATCGACCGCGGTGTCGGCGGCGCGACGGCGGATGCGGTGGGCCGGCGGCTGAAGCGTCTGGCGGATGAGGCGCAGATCCTGGTCGTGACCCATTCGCCGCAGGTCGCGGCGCAGGGCGCGCATCATTTCAGGGTCGCGAAAAGCGTGTCGGACGGCATGACGACCTCGACGGTCGAGGCGATGTCCCCGTCCGAACGGATCGAGGAAATCGCGCGGATGCTGTCGGGCGACCGGATCACCGATGCCGCGTCGCACGCCGCGCGCGCGCTGCTGGACGGCTGACGCCGGGATCAGTCCAGCACGTTGATCGCGCGCAGGACGGACATGATCTTGCCGGTCTGCGCGTCGATGCGGACCAGATTGCCGTTCACGATGGCATAGCGATGGCCGCTTGGCGCGTTGCTGAGACCGTAACGCCCCGGATGCGTCACCAGATGCACGTTTTGCGGATCGACGATATCGCCCACGGTGACGGCAGCGGCTGGCACCGGTTCAGGTGCGCGGCGCTCGGACTGGGCGACGATGGCTGCCGCCGGCGTCAGTTCCGGCTCGGGCGTCTGCGACGGGCCGGGCGCGGCAAGAGGTGCAGCAGGCGACAGGACCAGCACCAGTCCTGCCGCCGCGGCGGACAGAAAGTGATGCGTCTGCATGCTCGTATCCTCGGATCATGTGCCGACGGAACAGCATGGCTGGCCGGACGGTTCCGGATTTCCGCGATGCCGGCATCAATCCGCCGTGACCTGTGGCCGCAACGCCACATCCCACACTGCCGCCACCGGGGCCGCGTCGGCGATCAGGCGCGGCTGCGGCCCACAAAGCGCGGCAGCATGGCGGAAAAATCCCGTCCCTTGCCGCCCTCATCCTCGACAAAGCTGCGATACAGCCGCGTCGCCAGCTCGCCCATCGGCGTGTCGGCATCCGAACTTTCGGCGGCTTCCTGCGACAGACGCAGATCCTTCAGCATCAGTTCGGCGGCAAAGCCCGGACGATAATCGTTGTCCGCAGGCGATTGCGGCCCGACGCCGGGGGCCGGGCAATAGGCGTTCATCGACCAGCTGTAACCCGAACTGGTCGAGACGACGTCGAACATCTTCTGCCGGTCAAGGCCCAGCTTGTCGGCCAGCGCGAACGCCTCGCATGTGGCGATCATGGTGACGCCAAGGATCATGTTGTTGCAGATCTTGGCCGCCTGACCCGCCCCCGATTCGCCGCAATGGACGGCCTTCTGGCCCATGATGTCGAACAGCGGCTTTACCGTGTCGAAGGCCGGTTCGTCGCCGCCCACCATGAATGTCAGCGTGCCGCCCTGCGCGCCGCCGATCCCGCCCGACACCGGCGCATCCAGCGCGCCCAGACCGGCCTTGCTGGCCTGTTCCGCCACGGCGCGGGCGCTGTCCACATCGACGGTGGAACAGTCGCAGAAGACGGCGCCGGACCGCATCGCGGGAATGATCTGGTCGGCGACCGAACGCAGGATCTGACCGTTGGGCAGCATGGTGATGACGACATCGGCGTCGGCGGCCGCCTCGGCCGCGCTGGCGGCGGCGATGACGCCTTCGGGTTCCGGCGCGGCGGTGTCGTAACCCAGAACCTCGTGACCGGCCTTGGCCAGATTGGCGGCCATCGGCGCGCCCATGTTCCCCAGACCGATGAAACCGATCTTCATGCCTGTTCCTCCCAGTGCAGTTCGTTTTCGCCAAGCGGCGCCAGCAGCGCCTTGACATGCTCGGCCGAGGCGTCGGCCGTCCAGTTCGGGTTGCGGTCCCGGTCGATCAGCTGCGCCCGCACGCCTTCAAGGAAATCCGTCTGGGCGGTGGCGCGATAGGTAAAGCGGTATTCGCGGCTGAGCGAATCCTGAATCCGGCGGTCGCCGCGCGCGGCGCGCACCAGTGCCAGACCGGCGGCCATCGACAGCGGCGAGTTGCGCCGCAGCACCTTCAGCGTCTCCTCGTCCCCGGCCTGTTCCAGCGCGGCGCGGATCTGGGCGACGTCGCGGCCGCCAAAGGCCGACAGATCGCGCGTGGCCAGCGGGGCAGGGGGCGGGGTCACGCCCACGATGCGGGTGGCGTCGCCGGTTTCTTCAAGATCGGCGATCACCGCCGGCCATTCGGATTCGGGCAGATAGCTGTCGGCAAATCCGGCGTGGATCGCGTCGCCCGCCCCCATGCGCGCGCCGGTCAGCGCCAGATATTCGCCGATCCGCCCCGGTGCGCGGGCCAGCAGCCACGTGCCGCCGACATCGGGGATCAGGCCGATCCCCGCCTCGGGCATCGCGATCTGGGTCGTGTCGCCCACGACGCGATGGCCCGCATGGCCGCCGACACCGACGCCGCCGCCCATCACGAAGCCTTGCATGAAGGCCACGATCGGCTTTGGATAATCGGCAATCGCCGCGTTCATCCGGTATTCGTCGTGGAAAAAGCTGCGGCCTTCCTGGTGATCACCCTCCAGCCCGGCGCGATAGACCGCCGCGATGTCGCCGCCCGAACAGAAGGCACGCTCGCCCTCGGCGTCGATGATGACCAGCTTGACGTCCGGATCGTCGCGCCAGTCGTCCAGCGTGGCATGGATCGCCCTGGCCATCTCGTGGGTCAGCGCGTTCAGCGCCTTGGGCCGGGTGAAGGTGATGCGCCCGGCGCGGCCCGATTTGCGGATGTTCAGATCGTCCATGCGTGTCCCCCGGTGGTTCAGCCGCGTTCGGCCAGCAATGCGCGACCGACGATCAGCCGCATGATTTCGTTCGTGCCTTCCAGAATCTGGTGCACGCGCAGGTCGCGCACGATCTTCTCGATCCCGTAATCGGCCAGATAGCCGTAACCGCCATGCAGTTGCAGGCACTGGTTGGCGACGTCGAAGGCGCGGTCGGTGACGTAAAGCTTGGCCATCGCGCAGAACTTGGAGGCGTCGGGCGCGCCGGTGTCAAGTTTCCACGCCGCCTGCCGCAGAAAGATGCGCGCCGATTGCAACGCGGTTTCCATGTCGGCCAGACGGAACTGCAGCGCCTGGAACTGGTCCAGCGATTTGCCGAAGGCGCGGCGTTCGCCCATATAGGCCAGCGTCGCATCCAGCGCCGCCTGCGCGCCGCCAAGCGCACCGGCCGCGATGTTCAGCCGGCCGCCGTCAAGCCCGGCCATGGCATAGGCAAAGCCCCGCCCTTCCTGGCCCAGAAGGTTTTCGGACGGGATCACGCAATCGTCGAACTGCACCTGCGAGGTGGGTTGCGCGCGCCAGCCCATCTTGTCCTCAAGCCCGCCAAAGCTGAGACCGGGGGTGCCGTCCTCGACGATCACGGTGCTGATTCCGCGGGGTCCGTCCTCGCCCGTGCGGACCATCGCGATATAGACGTCGGAATAGCTGCCGCCCGAGATGAACGCCTTTGTCCCGTTCAGCCGCCAGCCCTGGTTCGTCTTTTCCGCGCGGGTCCGCAGCGCCGCCGCGTCCGAGCCGCTGCCCGGTTCGGTCAGGCAATAGCTGAAGACCTTTTTCATGCTGCACAGATCGGGCAGCCAGCGGTCCCTGTCCTCGGGCTTGCCGAACTTGTCGATCATGCCGCCGCACATGTTGTGGATCGACAGGAACGATCCCACCGCCGGGTCGGCCATCGCCAGCGCCTCGAACACCAGGGCGGCGTCCAGCCGGCTGAGGCCCGATCCGCCATGATCCTCGCTGACGTAAAGCCCGCCAAAGCCCAGTTCGGCGATCTCGGACCACAGGTCTTTTGGAATCGTGCCCGCCGCCTCCCATTCGCGGGCGTGGGGGGCGATTCGGGTCTGGCCGAAATCGCGGGCCATGTCGAAGATGGCCTGTTGTTCCTCGGACAGTGCGAAATCCATCTGGCGGTCCCCCTGCGGCTGCGTTCACCCGAACGACTGTCTAATCGGCGAATCTTGCGACATTGTTACAAGCATCGTCTGCCGGATCACAGGTCACGGCGAAATTCCTCGATCAGGTCCATGACGACGGCGCGCATCGCCTGATCCTGCGTCGCGCCGGCGGCCAGCGCCCCCGATCTCAGCCTGCGCTGACGGTCGGCCGAGGTGCCGGCGGCCACCATGTCGCGCAATCCCGCGATGGCGTGCTGGCTGTCCAGCGCATCGGCGTCCTCGGCCACAAGCGCGATCCAGTCCTCGGTCAGCCGGTCGAAGGGCAGGATGCGGTGATCGCCGAAATCGATCATGCCTTCGGCGGTTCCATACCGGATCGCACGCCACCGATTCTCGCCCAACAGGAAATTGTCGTATTCGCGCCAGCGCGTGTTTCCCCGCGACAGCCGCCACAGCATGCGCATCGTCGCCTGGATCAGCGCGGCCAGCGTGATCGTGTCGCCAAGGCGCGGACAGGCGTCGCAGATGCGGGTTTCCAGCGTCGGAAACTTGGCGGACGGCCGCAGATCCCACCAGATCTTGCTGGCGTCCTCGATGATCTCCAACTCGGTCAGCGCCGCGACCGAGCGTTCGAATTCGCCCCAGCTTCGCATCCGGGGCGGCAGCCCGGTGCGCGGCAGATCGCCGAAAATCGTGCTGCGATAGGATGCAAGCCCGGTATCCTCGCCCTGCCAGAACGGGCTGGATGCCGACAGCGCCAGCAGATGCGGCAGGAAATAGGACAGCTGGTTCATCAGGTCGATGCGCATGGCCGGGTCGGGCAGCCCGACATGCACATGCATCCCGCAGATCAGCATCCGCCGCGCCACCGCCGCCATGTCGCGCGACAGGACGTTATAGCGTTCCTTGTCGGTGTGGTGCTGGTCGCGCCAGTCCGCGAACGGATGGCACGAGGCCGAAATCGGCGCCAGCCCGTATTCTGCGGCGATCCGGGCGATGGTGCCGCGCAGATGCAACAGCCGCTCGCGCGCCTCGGCGATGTCGCGGGCGACGGGCGTGCCCACCTCGATCTGGCAGCGCAAGAATTCCGGGCTGACCTGATCGCCCAGCTCGGCCTTGCAGGCCGCCATCATCGCATCCGGCGCCTCGGCCAGATCGCCGGTTTCGGGATCGACCAGAAGATATTCCTCCTCGATCCCAAGGGTAAAATCGGGTTCTGCGTTCATCCGGGCCCCTTTGCCGACAGGCACGGCGCGCAACAATGCCGCGCGCCGCCGGGTCTTGCGACAGTCCGGGACCAGCCTGCCCCGGACCGCCGTCTATCTGGACGCGAAGGCCCGGATCTAGTCCATGGCCTTGAAATACAGCCCGCCGCCTTCGTCCTTGATCCCCGAGAACCAGCGTTCTGTCACCGTCTTCGTCTTGGTGTAGAAACGGAAGGCGTCGGGACCGTACTGGTTCAAATCGCCGAAGCCCGACTTCTTCCAGCCCCCGAAGGTATAATAGCTGAGCGGGACCGGGATCGGAAAGTTCACGCCGACCATGCCCACATTGACCCGGCTGGCGAAATCGCGCGCCGTATCGCCATCGGCGGTATAGATCGCGGTGCCGTTGCCATATTCGTTGTCCATGACCAGTTTCAGCGCCTCGTCATAGTTCTGGGCGCGGACGGTGGACAGGACCGGGCCGAAGATCTCTTCCTTGTAGATCTCCATGTCCGGCGTCACCCGGTCGAACAGCGACGGGCCGCAGAAGAACCCGTCCTCGTATCCCTGGATCTTCAGATCGCGGCCGTCGACGACCAGTTCGGCGCCGGCATCGACGCCCGAGGCGATCAGCCGGTTGATCCGCTCTTGCGCGGCCTTGGTGATGACCGGGCCGAAATCGACGTCATCGCCCGCCGTATAGGGGCCGACCTTCAGCTTCTCGATCCGGGGCACCAGGCGTTCGATCAGCGCGTCGGCGGTCTTTTCGCCGACCGGCACCGCGACCGAAATCGCCATGCAGCGTTCGCCCGCCGCACCGAAACCCGCGCCGACCAGTGCATCCGCGGCCTTGTCCAGATCGGCGTCGGGCATGATCAGCATGTGGTTCTTGGCGCCGCCGAAACACTGCGCGCGCTTGCCGTTCGTCGCCGCGCGGCCATAGATATACTGCGCGATCGGCGTCGATCCGACAAAGCCCACCGCCTGAATGGTCGGATGGTCCAGAATGCCGTCGACAGCCTCCTTGTCGCCGTTGACCACTTGCAGCACGCCATCGGGCAGACCCGCCTCTTGCGCCAGTTTCGCCAGCGCGATCGAGGTCGAGGGGCAGCGTTCGGAGGGCTTCAGGATCATCGCGTTGCCGGCCGACAGCGCCGGCCCCATCTTCCACAGCGGGATCATGGCGGGAAAGTTGAACGGGGTGATGCCCGCGACCACGCCAAGCGGCTGGCGCATCGAATACAGGTCGATGCCGGGGCCGGCGTTGTCGGTGAACTCGCCCTTCAGCATCGCCGGCGCACCCATGCAAAGCTCGATCACCTCAAGACCGCGCTGCACGTCGCCGCGCCCGTCGGGCAGCGTCTTGCCGTGTTCCGAGCTGACCAGTTCGGCCAGCATGTCCATGTTCTCGTTGATCAGCTGTCCGAACTTCATCATCACCCGCGCACGGCGCTGCGGGTTGGTGGCGGCCCATTCGACCTGCGCCTTTTCGGCGCTGGCGATGGCCGCATCCAGCTCGTCCCGGCTGGCCAGCGCGACGCGGGCCTGAACCTCGCCGGTGGCGGGGTTGTAGACGTCGGAAAAGCGGCCGGACGTGCCCTTGACCTCTTTGCCGTCGATCCAGTGGTGAATCTCTTTCATCGTTTCCTCCTTGGCGGTTGGTTGCACCATAGCCTTGCGGAAATGTCGGCAAAAGAGGCAGTGTGGCAAAAGGGTTTTGCGTTTTTGCAAGGGCGGCGCGATGGATTGGGATGATCTGCGCATTTTTCTGGCCGTCTCGCGCGCGGAAAGCCTGTCGGGGGCGGGGCGGCGACTGGGCATGGACGCCTCGACCGTGGGGCGGCGGATCGCGCGGCTGGAACAGGCCGTCGGCGCGGTGCTGTTTGCCAAGACGCCGCAGGGTTACGCGCTGACGGCCGAGGGCGGGCGGCTGATCGTTCCGGCCGAGGCTGCCGAAAAGGCCGCGCTGACCGTGGCCGAGGCCGCACGCCGCGACGAGGGGATCGGCGGGCAGCTGCGCATCGGGGCGCCGGACGGGTGCGCGAACTATCTGCTGCCGCAGGTCGCGCGGCGTCTGGCCGAGGCGCATCCAAAGCTGGAAATCCAGATCGTCTCGCTGCCCCGCGTCGTGAACCTGTCCAAGCGCGAGGCGGACATGGCGATTGCCGTCTCGCCTCCGGATACGGGCCGGCTGACCGTGCAGCGGCTGTCGGATTACCATCTGCATCTGGCGGCGCATCGCGACTATCTGGCCGCGCGTCCCCCCATCGGCGATCTGGCCGACCTGAAGGCGCATCGCATGATCGGATATATTCCCGACATGATCTTCGACCGCGAACTGGATTACCTGTCCGAAACCGGGGTCGAGACGGCGGCGATCAGTTCCAATTCCGTGTCCGTCCAGATGCAGGCGATTCGCGCCGGCGCAGGGATCGGCATCGTCCACGACTTCGCGATCCCGTTCGTGGACGGGCTTCGGGTCCTGCTGCCCGACCGCATCGCGCTGCGCCGCAGCTTCTGGCTGTTGCGACACGCCGACGACCGCGATTCGCGACGTCTCAGCGTTCTGGCCGACGCGCTGGCGCAGGGCGTCCGGGCCGAAATCATCCGACTGGAATCGCAGGTTTTCGCCGCAGCGGACCGTTTCGCTTGACGCGGGGCGATTCGGGTAAAATGATGAACGCAACCATGCCGCGAAGGAGAATGTGATGCTGGTCAGACAGTTGCTTTCGATGAAGCGGGATTCGGGCAAGCCCGGAATCGAGGCCGACAACATCATCACCATCCGCCCCGAGGCGACGCTGGCCGAGGCCGCGCAGCTTCTGGCAAAGCAACGGATCGGCGCGGTCGTGGTGTCCGCGGACGGAAAGACCCCCGACGGCATCCTGTCCGAACGCGACGTCGTCCGGCAGATGGCCAAGGGCGAGGCCGACATGCTGTCCACGCCCGTGTCCACGGTGATGACGCGCGAGGTGCAGACCTGCAAGACCGGCGATGACGCGCTGGCAATCCTGGAACGGATGACGGCGGGACGGTTCCGCCACCTGCCGGTGGTCGACGATCAGGGCCACATGCTGGGCGTGGTCTCCATCGGCGACGCGGTCAGCGGCAGGCTGAAGGAACTGGCGGCCGAAAAGGACGCCCTGACCGGCATGATCATGGGCAGCTGATCCCGGCCGTTTTCGGGGCGGTTTTTTGGGACATGCGCTTGCAATCCGGTGCCGGATCGGATTTTTCTTGGGCGTGACCATGCACAAGGACGGTTGAAGATGCGCATCGGCCTTTATCCCGGCACCTTCGACCCGATCACTTTGGGACATGTCGATATCATCCAGCGCGCCATGGCGCTGGTCGATCGGCTGGTGATCGGCGTCGCGATCAACCGCGACAAGACGCCGCTGTTCGATCTTGAGGATCGGGTGGCGATGGTGCGCCACCAATGCGACGCCATTGCCGCCTGCGCCGGCGGCGAGATCCTGGTGCATCCGTTCGAGAACCTGCTGATCGACGCGGCCCGCGACGTGGGCGCGACGGTAATCGTGCGCGGGCTGCGCGCGGTGGCGGATTTCGAATACGAATTCCAGATGGTCGGCATGAACCGCGCGCTGGACGCCAGTATCGAGACGGTGTTCCTGATGGCCGATGCCCGCAGGCAAGCCATCGCGTCCAAGCTGGTCAAGGAGATCGCCCGGCTTGGCGGCGACGTGTCGCGCTTTGTCCCGCCCGAGATTGCGCACGCCCTGCGCGAACGCTTTGGCTGAATAACCTGCTTTTCGTTGCGCGGTCCGCGATTCCGCCCTAATCTGCCGCTGAGGGAGCGCGCGCGAGATGGGAGTATATGTTGACCAGATCACACGCGACCGAGCCTCGGCCGATCCCCGAACCGCCGCGCCGTCCGCTGCCAGACCCGGCGCCGGACATTCCCGACGAACTGCCTGATCCCGCCCGGATCGAGATGACCGATATCGCCGCCGCCCTGTCGGCGGGCTGGAACGATTTTCGCCGCGCGCCGGCCTTTGGCCTGCTGTTTTCCGCCTTCTACGTGCTGGGCGGGCTGGTGCTGGCGGCGGTCGCGCTGGCCTCGGGGCGCGAATGGTGGCTGATCCCGTTCATCCTGGGATTTCCGCTGATCGCGCCCTTCGCGGCCATCGGGCTTTACGAGGTCAGCCGCCGGATCGAGGCGGGACAGCCGCTGGACTGGCGCGCCGTGCTGGGCGTCGTCTTTGCCCAGAAGGACCGGCAGATCCCGTCCATGGCGATGGTGATCCTGCTGCTGTTCATGTTCTGGGTGTTCGTCGCCCACACGGTCTTTGCGCTGTTCATGGGCGTGTCGGCGATGACCAACATCACCAGTTCGGCCGAGGTGTTCATGACCGCGCGCGGGATGATGATGCTGACCATCGGCACGCTGATCGGCGGCGGGTTTGCGGCCGTGCTGTTCGCGTTCACCGTCGTCGGACTGCCCGTCCTGCTGGAACGAGAGGTCGATTTCATCACCGCGATCATCGTCTCGGTCCAGGCGGTGGCCGAAAATCCGGTGGTGATGGCAGCATGGGCCGCCATGATCGTGATCCTGCTGGCGATGGGGATCGTGCCGTTCTTCCTTGGCCTGCTCATCGTGCTGCCGGTGCTGGGCCATGCCAGCTGGCATGTCTATCGCCGGCTGATGCCCGATGACTGAAGGGTTCAGCCGCGCCCGATATAGGGCATGTTGGTGGCCATCACCGTCATGAACTGCACATTGGCGCCCCGGGGCAGGCGCGCCATGTGCAAGACGGCGTCCGCCACGATGGATACGTCCATCATCGGCTCGGCCGGCGCCTCGCCCTGGCTGACCTCGGCCAACAACTCGGTTCCGGCATTGCCGACGTCGATCTGGCCGCAGGCGATGTCGAAATCGCGCCCGTCCAGCGACAGGCTGCGGGTCAGGCCGGTGACCGCGTGTTTCGAGGCGGTATAGGCGATCGAGCCCGCGCGCGGGACATGGGCGGCGATCGAGCCGTTGTTGACGATCCGCCCGCCCTGCGGTCGCTGCGCGCGCATGACCCGAAAGGCGGCGCGGGCGCACAGGAACATGCCGGTGACGTTCACGTCGATGACGGCGCGAAACGCCTCCGGCGACAGCTGATCGGGCGTGGCCGGTGCGACGCCGCGCCCGGCATTGTTGAACAGCACGTCCAGCCGTCCCCATTCCGACACGATCCGGTCGAAGGCCAGATCGACGGCGGCATCGTCGGTCACGTCGCAAGGCAGGATCAGCGCGGGCTGACCGTCGGCGGTTTCGTGCAGCGCGTCTTCGCGCCGCCCGATCAGCGCAGTGCGCCAGCCGTCCTTTAGGAAACGCCGCGCAGTGGCGCGGCCGATGCCGCTGCCTGCGCCGGTGATGACGATGCCCGCCCGGTCCATGAATGCCCCCTTCAGCCCTGGATCCGCTGAGTTTGCACCCCCAAACCGTCGATGCCAAGCCGCATCACCTGACCGGGTTGCAGATAGACCGGGGGTTTCTGGCCCATGCCGACGCCCGGCGGGGTGCCGGTGGTGATCAGATCGCCCGGCTCCAGCGTCGCGAAGCGCGAGCAATAGGCAACAAGCTGCGCCGGCCCGAACACCATGGTCGCGGTCGTGCCGTCCTGATGCCGATGTCCGTCCACCTCAAGCCACAGATGCAGCCCGGCCGGATCGGCGATTTCGTCGGGGGTGACAAGCCACGGGCCGACCGGGCCGAAGCCGTCATACCCCTTGCCCTTGTCCCAGGTGCCGCCGCGACGGATCTGCCAGTCGCGTTCGCTGATATCGTTGATCACGCAATAGCCGGCGATGTGATCCAGCGCCCGATCCTCGGGAATGTCCCGACCGCCGGCGCCGATCACGATGCCCAGTTCGACCTCCCAGTCGGTGGCGGTCGAGCCGGGCGGCAGTTGCAGATCGTCGTCAGGCCCGGCGATGGAACTGGTCCATTTGGTGAAGATGATCGGCTCGGCCGGCACGTCCATCCCGGCCTCGGCGGCGTGATCGGCATAGTTCAGGCCGATGCCCAGGAACTTTCCGACCCGCCCGACGCAGGCGCCAAGGCGCAGATCCTGCTGCGGCCGGCCATCGATCAGCGGCAGCGATTGCGGGTCCAGTGCGGCCAGATTTTTCAGCCCCTCGGGCGTCAGCACCGCGCCCGCGATATCGTCGACATGGGCCGACAGGTCGCGTACGCGGCCTGACCGATCCAGAATTCCGGGCCGTTCGCGGCCGCGCGGGCCGTGGCGGACAAGTTTCATCTTCCCTCCGTTATCGTTGTGTCATGCACGCACCGCCGCGCGGCGAACCCGCCTGACGTCGCGTCAGCGCAGACCATAGCCCGAAACCGCCCGGATCGTTTTCGCCGATCCCTGCATGCTGAATGCTGCGTGCGGCGATAATACAATCCGCGATCCGCAGCGCCCGCCAAAGACGCGAACGGCCCGCGCGATGGCGGGCCGGGTGCTGTCGGGCCGGGTGGTGCGCGAGGCGGCCGTGTCAGCCGGCCTGCGGCGCGGCCAGTTTCTTGGGGTTGCCGTTGGCCAGCGGATCTTCCTGCCGCTGGACCGATCCTTCGAAATGGGCGCCGGATTCGATGGCGATGGTCTTGTGGATGATGTCACCCTCGACCCGGGCGGTGGCCGACAGGCGCACGCGCAGGCCGCGGACGCGACCGACGACGCGGCCGTTCACCACCACCTCGTCGCCGACGATTTCGCCCTTGATGGTCGCCGTCTCGCCGATGGTCAGCTGATGGGCGCGGATGTCGCCTTCGACATTGCCCTCGATCTGGATATCGCCTTCGGTCCTGATATTGCCCGCGACGGTCAGATCCGACGACAGAACCGACGGCGTGGCGCGCCGGGTGGGCGCCGAGGCCGAAGGCTGCTCTCTGGTCCGTTCGGCGGCGGCGGGCTGCTGCGCGGCAGGCTCGGCCGCGGGGGCGGACGAGGACGCGGGTTGCTGCGAGGGACGATTTTCGGTCACGCGGGTCTTACTGAACATTGCTTGCTGCCTTGATGAAGCTCATCGGGTCGACCGCCCGGCCTTTCATGCGCACCTCGTAATGCAGATGCGGCCCGGTCGAGCGTCCGGTATTGCCCATATCACCGATCAGATCGCCTTGCGACACCCTTTGTCCCGTCTTCACGCGGATTCGCGACAGATGTCCGAACCGCGTCTCGACGCCCAGCTCGTGCTGGATCTTGATCAGGTTGCCGTATCCGCTTTGCCGACCCGCGAATGTCACGACGCCGTCGCCGGTCGAATAGATCGGGGTGCCGACGGGGCCGGCCAGGTCCACGCCCTCATGCATCCGGCCCCACCGGCGCCCGAAGCCCGAGGTATAGCGGAACGCGGATTTCACCGGCATCGCCAGCGGCAGTTTCTCGATCGCGATGCGATAGGTGTTCATCTGGTCCAGCGTGACGATGATCTGGTTCGCCTTCGTCTCGCCCTGCGTCAGCGCGGCGTTGCCGCGGGTCGAATAGGACAGCGGCGTCAGCGGCCCGCCATGCCCCGAAAAGCCCTGGCGGATCGTCTTCAGCACCTCGTCGGGGTTCATCCCGACCGAGCGGAACACATCGTCCAGCGGCTCGACCGAGATCGTCACCGCATCCTCAAGCCGGGTCAGGATCTCGTCGTTGCGGGCGATGATCTGGTCGCGCTGCGTTTCCAGATCGGCCGCCGCGGTGCGCGCCGCCTCGGCCTGTTGCTGCGCCTCGCTGCGTTCGGCCGCGGCGTCGCGCAATTCACCCGACAGGATGTCCAGCGCGACCGACACCTCTTGCGTGCGATCCGGGTCCTGCGCATCGGGGCCTTGGACCAGTTCGACCGTCCGCTGCGCGTCGTCGCGTTCGCTGATCGCGTCGCGCAGCGTCGATTGCACGACGTTCAGCCCGGTTTCCAGCTCGCGACGGCGTTCCTCGGACGACAGCAGCTTGGTCTGCATCTCGGACACCTGGTCCAGCGCGACGGCAAAGCGGTTCTGGGCGGCCAGCGCCTCGGCGGCGCGGGCGTCGCGTTCGGCGGACAGCTGGCTCAGCCGGGCTTCGAAATCGCCCTGCGCCTGCACCATCCGGTCGCGCGAACTGCCCGAACTGACCGCGTCGATCACCAGGATCGAGCTTGCGATCAGCATCCAGCCAAAGCCAAGCGTGATGCCGCCGATCCCCAGAAGCTGCGTCACCGGTCGCAGCCGAACGAAGCGCGTGGCATCGTCGGACCGCAGGAAAAGACGCTGTTCAGGCAGAAAACGCTCAAGCGAGCTGTTCAGTCGGTTCATCACGTTCAGTGGCAAGTCCTGTCCCCCGGTGACACTTACCCGTTGCGCGCGGGTTGTGTTGGTTCCGTTGGTCATGCGGTAAACAAGACCTGTGCCTTCATGGCAACATGCCAGATGCCGGGCCCGTGCCAGATGCGCGGATACATGCCTTTGCGGGCGAGTTTCCGCCGAAACGGGCCGGATATGGGTCATGGGGTCACGCGATCTCGTAGGGAAGCGGGCCGTTGCGGTCCGCGGGAATGCGCAGGGGCCGGTCGATGGGCGGCACCGAACGCTGATGACAGTCGGGGCGCGGGCAGATCCGGCAGGAGATGCCGATCGGCTCGAACGCGCGGGGTTTCGTCAGGTCCAGCCCGTCGGCATAGACCAGCCCTTCGGCATGCGCGATCTCGCACCCCAGGCCGATGGCAAAGCGGCGCACCGGCGCGTTGAAGGCGCCGGCATGTTTCGACACGTCGCGCGACAGCAGCAGATAGCGCACGCCGTCCGGCGTCTCGGCCAGCTGGCGCAGGAAACGGCCGGGCTGCTCGAACGCGCGATGCACGTTCCACAAGGGACAGGCCCCGCCGAAACGGGCGAATTGCAGCCGCGTGGCGGAATGGCGTTTGGTGATGGTGCCGGCCTGATCGACGCGCACGAAGAAGAACGGCACCCCCTTGGCGCCGGGCCGCTGCATCGTGGACAGGCGATGGGCGACCTGTTCCAGCGACGCATCGAACAGATGCGCCAGACGTTCCAGATCGTGCCGTTCGGCCCGCGCCGCCGCCATGAACGCGCGATAGGGCATCAGCGCGGCCCCCGCGAAATAGTTTGCCAGCCCCAGACGCGCGATCTGGCGCGCGCTGTCGCTGCGGAAACGCGCCAGATCCAGCGTCGCCTCCAGCAGGTCGGATTGCCGTTCCAGCGCGACCAGATGCAGCATCTGGAAAAGCCGCGTCGGCGCCTCGGCCGCGGCGTTGACCTGCAATTCGTCGCCGCTGCGCCGGAAGACGGCATTGGCGGGCAATTCCATCAGCGACACGCGGATGCCCTTTTCGGCCAGTGCCCGCGTCGCCTGCTGCCACGGATCGGCGCGCTGCCCGCCCGGACAGGCAAAGCGTTCCGCCGCCCGGTCCACCGCGTCAAGATAGTTGTCGCAGTAGTGAAAGAAGTCGCGCACCTCTTCCCAGGGCGTGGACAGGGTGTTCTGCCCGGCCGCGCCGATGGCCTCGTCCAGCGCGGCCAGGCGTTCCTGCCCCTGCCGATGCGCGCGGTAGAGGTCGAGGAATGCGCGCGCCAGGATCGGCGTGTTGGTCGCGGCCAGCCGCAGATCGGCCAAGGGCGGGGTCGCGTCGAACAGCGGATCGGCCAGCGCCTCCTGCATGTCGATGACCATGCGGTCGGCGTCGCCCGCCGCCAGCGTCGTCAGATCGACGCCGAATTCCTGTGCCAGACGCAACAGCACACCGGCCGAGATCGGGCGGTGGTTATTCTCCATCTGCGACAGATAGGGCAGGGACACGCCCAGCCTTTCGGCAAACCGCCTTTGCGTCAGCCCCGCCCGCGCCCGCGTCTCGCGCAGCGATGTGCCCGCATAGATCTTCTGTGTCGCCATGACCGCCCCCGAGTTTTGCAAATCCGCGTCTAGCGTTTGCAAAGCCTGCGGGGCAAGTCTCGTCGCGCCGGCGTGATGCGGCAAGGGCAGGATGGAGGCTGGCAGGACAGGACAGGTCATGCAGAACAACATGACCCAAATGCGTTAAGATAAGTTTTCCAGCCGCCGCGTCAGCCGGCCCTTGCCAATTGCCGTTCGCGGCGCAGCACCCATAGCACCGCCAGCAGCGATCCCGCGGCCGAGGCGCACATGATCACCTGCAACGGCGTCGAGCCCGATCCCGGTTGCAGCAGCGCACCGGCCAGCGCGGACAACGCGGCACCGCCCGCCACCGCCAGCGCACCGCCCAGACCGCTGGCCGTTCCGGCCAGTTCGGGACGCACGCTCATCATGCCGATATTGGTGTTGGGCAGCACCAACCCGTTGCCCAACCCCATGAAGGCGATGGCGCCGAAAAAGATCAGCGGGGTCATCGCCCCCCACAGCGTCGTCAGCAGCGACAGCGCAAGTGCCGCGAAACAGACGACCGCGCCGATCAGGATCATCCGGTTCAGCCCGATCTGCGCGGTGTAGCGGCCAGACAGGAAGTTTCCCGTCAGATAGCCAAGCGAGGGGGCGGCAAAGAAGTAACCCACCTGCGCCGGCGTCAGGCCGAACACCCGCTCGCCCACGAAGGGCGCACCGCCCAGATAGGCGAAGAAACAGCCCGACGACAGCGTCGCGGCCAGGCAATAGCCCCAGAACCGGTGCGAGCGCGCAAGGACCGGATAATTCTCGATCTGCCGGCGCATCGGGATGCCGCCGCCGCGCACCGTTTCGCCCATGTCCTGCCAGGCCAGCGCCAGCGTCATCAGCCCCAGAACGCCCATCATCGCGAAATTGGCGCGCCAGCCGAACGCCTCGTCCAGCACGCCGCCGATCACCGGCGCCATCATCGGCACCACCGCCATGCCCATCGTGACATAGCCGATCATCGAGGCGGCGCGGGCATCGTCATAGATGTCGCGCACCGCCGCGCGCGACAGCAGCATGCAGACCGACACCATCGCCTGGATCATCCGGAACAGCAGGAAGATGGCGACATTCGGCGCGATCAGCGTGCCGACCGTCGCCAGCGCAAAGATCGCCAGACCGGCCAGCGCGACGGGCCGGCGCCCGAACCGGTCGCTGACCGGACCGGCCAGCAGCTGGATCACCGCGCTGGCGCCGATATAGGCCGACACGGACAGCTGCATGATCGCGTAATCGACGCCGAAATCGCGCGCCATGCCGGGCAGCGAGGGCAGGAACACATTCATCGACAGCGCGCCCATCCCGGACAGCGCCACCAATGTCAGCGGGTGCGGCGGCGTCCTAGCGGCCCGCAACGCACGCGCGCCCCGTCGCCCGCAACCGGGTGCCGTGAGATGTCGGGCCGGACACGGGGAACAGTGCCACCTGGCTCAGTCCCATTGGCTCTGGCGGTCCCGGGCGAGGTTGCCGAACCGGGTGAACTGCCCCTCGAAGGACAGCTCGATCGTGCCGATGGGGCCATGGCGCTGCTTGCCCAGGATCACCTCGGCCTTGCCGTGGACCTGTTCCATGATCTGCTGCCATTTGGCCATCGCGTCCAGATCGCTGTCCGAGGGTTTTTCGCGTTCGCGGTAATATTCCTCGCGGAAGACGAACATGACGATGTCGGCGTCCTGTTCGATCGACCCCGATTCGCGCAGATCGGACAGTTGCGGGCGCTTGTCCTCGCGGTTCTCGACCTGACGCGACAGCTGCGACAGCGCGATGACGGGGATGTTCAGTTCCTTGGCGACGGCTTTCAGCCCCTGCGTGATCTCGCTGACCTCGTTGACGCGGCTATCCTTGGCGCTGGCGGCTTTCAGAAGCTGAAGATAGTCCACCATCAGCACGTCCAGCCCGTGCGTGCGCTTCAGCTTGCGGGCGCGGGCGGCCAACTGGTTGATCGGCAGGGCGGGCGTGTCGTCGATATATAGCGGGCAGTTCTGCAGGGCGTGCGCGGCCTCGACGAAGCGGCGGAATTCGGCCTCGTCCATGTTGCCGCTGCGGATGCGCTCGGACGGCACCTCGGCCGCCTCGGACAGAATGCGCGCGGCCAGCTGTTCGGCGGACATTTCCAGGCTGAAGAACCCGACCACGCCGCCCTCGACCGTGCCCTGGGTGCCGTCGGGACGCTCGCCCGTTTTGTGGGCCTTGGCGATGTTGAAGGCGATATTGGTCGCCAGCGAGGTTTTCCCCATCGAGGGCCGGCCGGCCAGGATGATCAGATCGGAATTGTTCAGCCCGCCCATCTTGCCGTCCAGATCCACCAGCCCGGTCGAGATGCCCGACAGCTTGCCGTCGCGCTGATAGGCGGCATTGGCGGCCTGCACCGCGCCGGTCACGGCCTTGAGGAAGGACTGGAACCCCCGCTCGGCCACGCCCTGTTCGCCCAGCTTGTAAAGCGTCTGTTCGGCGGCCTTGATCTGTTCCTCGGCGTCGTCGCCCACCTCGACGCTGGAGGCGCGGGCCGAGATGTCCTGACCCAATCCGATCAGTTCGCGCCGCAGGGCGAATTCGCGGATCATCTGCGCATAGTCGCGCGCCGCATAGGCCGAGATCGCCGCCGCCGCCAGCCGCGCCAGATAGGGGGCGCCGCCCAGCTCCTTCAGCCCCTCGTCATTCTCCATGAACGCCTTGATGGTGACGGGGCTGGCCAGCGCGTTCTTGCGGATCCGTTCGGAACAGATCTCGAAGATGCGGGTGTGGACGGGGTGATAGAAATGTTCGGGCTTGATGATCTGGCTGACGCGGTCGAACACGTCGTTATTGGTCAGAAGCGCGCCCAGCAATTGCTGTTCCGCCTCAAGCGAGAAGGGCACCGCCTGCTTTTCGTCGTCCTGACCTTCCTGTCCCGGAATGATCGCGCGCAAGCTGCTCATCTGTTCCCCGTCCCGTCTGTGGTTCCGCCATCCTTCTAGCCCAAGCCGCCGCGCCGGGGAATGCCGTGGCGGCCGAAAACGGTGCGTGAAACTGTGGACAGGCTGTGGATAAGCCGGCGTCAGCCGTTTGCCGCCTGCCAGCCACGCGGGTCGGTCAGGAAGGTGCGCACCTCGGTCAGCGTCCTGTCGTCAAAGGCTTGCTGGACCCGCGCCTCTTCCAGCACGTCCCACCAGGTGCAAAGATGATGCAGCCGCACGCCGTGGTCGGACAGGCGCTGCGTCGTTTCAGGGAAGATGCCGTAATAGAAGATGACGGCGGTGTGGGCGCAGGTCGCGCCGGTGTTGCGGATCGCATCGACAAAGGACAGCTTGCTGCCGCCATCGGTCGTCAGATCCTCGACCAGCAGGACGCGCTGACCTTCGGTCATCACGCCCTCGATCCGTGCGTTGCGGCCGTAGCCCTTGGGCTTCTTGCGCACATAGGTCATCGGCAGGCCCAGACGTTCGGCCACCATCGCGCCGAAGGGGATGCCCGCCGTCTCGCCGCCGGCGACGTTGTCGAACGCCTCGAACCCCGCGTCGCGCAGGACCGTGGCCGCCAGAAAATCCATCAGCGTCCGGCGCACGCGCGGAAAGCTGATGATGCGGCGGCAATCGACATAGGTCGGCCCCTTCAGGCCCGAGGCATAGGTGAACGGCGTCTCGGCGTTGAAATCCACCGCCCTGATTTCCAGCAGCATCCGGGCGGTCAGGCGGGCGATTTCCTCGCGCGCGGGAAAGGGCAGGGTCATGCGTCCTCCAGATGCCAGAACAGCGGAAATCCGGGATCGAAAAGGGTCACGCTTTCGTCCCCGGCGGCGATCTGGGCCGGATAGGCGGCGGGCGTGTTGCGCCGGGTCAGGCGCACCCGGTCCTCGTTGGGCGGCATCCCGTAAAAGGACGCGCCGTTCAGGCTGGTGAACGCCTCCAGCCGGTCGAGTGCGTCCTCTTCCTCGAAGACATGGGCCAGGATCGACATGGTGTTCGGCGCGGTGAAACAGCCCGCGCAGCCGCAGGGTTGCAGCTTGTCGCGGTCGGGATGGGGGGCGCTGTCGGTGCCCAGAAAGAACCGCGCCTCGCCCGATGTCGCGGCCTCGCGCAGGGCCAGGCGATGGGTTTCGCGCTTGGCGACGGGCAGGCAGTAATAATGCGGGCGGATGCCGCCGGCCAGGATGGCGTTGCGATTGATGACCAGATGATGGGTGGTGATCGTGGCGCCCAGATCGTCGCCGCCCGAACGGGCATAGGCGACGCCGTCCGCGGTGGTGATATGTTCCATCACCACGCGCAGCCCGGGCGTGGCACGGCGCACCGGGTCCAGCACCCGGTCGATGAACACGGCCTCGCGATCGAAGATGTCCACCTGCGGGTCGGTGACCTCGCCGTGGACGCAAAGAGGGATTTCCGCCTCGGCCATCGCCTCCAGCACCGGGCGGACGCGACCCATGTCGGTCACGCCGCTGGCGGAATTGGTGGTCGCACCCGCCGGATACAGCTTGACCGCGCGGATGATGCCGTCGCGATGCGCGGCGATCACGTCGGCGGGATCGGTCGTGTCGGTCAGATACAGCGTCATCTGGGGCCGCAGCGCCGCGCCTTGGGGCAGTGCGGCCATGATCCGGTCGCGATAGGCGGCGGCCTGCGCGCCGGTGACGACCGGCGGCACCAGGTTGGGCATGACGATCGCCCGGCCGAAGCCGGCCGAATGTCGCGCCACCGCGGACAGCATCGCACCGTCGCGCAGATGAAGATGCCAGTCGTCCGGACGGCGGATGGTGATGCTGTCGGTCATGGCCTGCCTCTTGGCATGGCGGCCCGATCTTGCCAAGGGTCACGATTTATTATTGACCAACTGTTCAAAAGTTTCACTTGCAACCATATCTGCAATGAGGGAAAACGGCATTGTCGGGCTTGGCCCGCGACATCAAGGACAATTTTATGACACAGAAGATCAACCTCATCTCGACCGTCGGGGCGCCCTATCGCGTCTGGGCGCAGATGGCCCGGATTGCCTTTGATTCGCAGATGGTTATCGGTTTCCGCATGGCGGGAATGATGGGCATGATGGCGCAGTCGCCGGGCGAGCCGTTCCGCATGATCGCCGAAAAGCAGGCGGCGGCGTCCGAATCGCTGTTCGCCACGGTGCAGGCCGCCGGGCGCGGCGTGCGCGCCGATCGTGTGGTGTCGGCCGCGCTTCGCCCCTATGGCAAGCGCACGCGGGCCAATTCGCGCAGGCTGTCGCGCAGCAGCTGAGCCGTCGCGCGGCTCAGGGCCGCAGCCTAGCGGAACAGCAGCAGCGGCACCTTGCATGACCGGATCATCTGCGTCGTGGTCGATCCGATCATCAGGCTGCGGATGCGGCTGTGGCCATAGGCGCCCATCACCAGCATGTCGAAACGCTCGGCCTCGACCAGCTGTTTCAGCGCGGCGTCGGGCTGGCCCTCGACCCGGCGCGTCTCAACCGACAGGCCGGCATCGCGCAGCACCTGCGCGGCCTGATCCAGCCGCGCCTGCCGGTCCGCGTCCGGTGCGCCGACCGTCACCAGTTCCAGCGCCAGATCGCGATACAGCGGACTGCCGGACATGTAATCCACCGCCTTGCGCGACGAATTGCCGCCGTCGAACGCGATCAGCACCTTGTGGATCGGCCGAAAGGCGCGCGAAGCGACCAGAACGGGTTTCTGGCTGATGCGCACGACCCGTTCCAGATTGGACCCCAGATGGCCCTTGGCGAAATCGGCCGCCTCGCCGCGCTTGCCGATCAGGACCACGCGGGTTTCGGGTTGCAGCGCGGCCACCGTCTCGATCAGGTCGCCATGCATCAGCCTTGTGGTGACGCTGGACGCGCCGGCCCCTTCGGTCAGCGCGCGGGCGTCGTCCAGGATCGCGCGCCCGTGTTCGTTGCCGATCCGTGCGCGGCGTGTATCCAGCTCCGCCAGCTCCTCCAGCAGGCGCGTGCGCGCGCCCAGGCGGATAGACCCCGACAGGTCCTGCGGCGCGGCCGCGCCCTCGCGTCGGCCCAGCACATGCAGCAACTCGACCGGCGCGCTGGTGCGCTGCGAGATCCAGGCCGCATGTTCGCAGACCGAGGCCGCGTAAAGCGAGGCATCCACCAGTGCGACGATCTTTTCTGCCATCTTCCGTTCCCCCTTCAATGCGCGGCAAGCCGGTCCATCGCATCCGGCTTGTCATGGATGGCAAGCTTGTCGACGATGGTTTCCGATGCCTCGTTCAGTCCGACCAGCTCGACCTCGGCCCCGTCGCGGCGGAATTTCAGGATAGCCATGTCCAGCGCCTGCACCGAACTTATATCCCAAATATGGGCGCGGCTGACATCGATCACGACCCGCTCCAGCGCCTCGCGGAAGTCGAAGGCGGCCATGAAATCCTCGACCGAGCCATAGAAAAGCTGCCCCTGCACGACATAGCGCCGCTCGCGCCCGTCGGCCGAGATGGTCGAGGTCACGCGGAACAGCTGCGCGATCTTGGCGGCAAAGAAGATGCCCGACAACAGCACGCCGACCAGCACGCCGATGGCCAGGTTGTGGGTATAGACCACGGTGGCCACCGTCGCCAGCATCACCACCGACGAGGATCGCGGATGGGTGCGCAGGTTGCGGATCGAGGACCAGGAAAACGTGCCGATCGACACCATGATCATGATCGCGACCAGCGCCGGCATGGGGATGCGGCTGACCAGATCGCCCAGCCCCGTGACCAGGATCAGCAGGAACACGCCCGCCACGAAGCATGACAGCCGGCCGCGCCCGCCGGATTTCACGTTGATCATCGACTGTCCGATCATTGCGCAGCCCGCCATGCCGCCGATAAAGCCGGTGGCGGTGTTGGCCAGACCCTGACCGATACATTCCTGATTGCGGTCGGAGCTTGTGTCGGTCAACTCGTCCACCAGGTTCTGGGTCATCAGGCTTTCCAGCAGCCCGACCACGGCGACGGCCACCGAATAGGGCAGGATGATGCGCAGCGTTTCCAGGTTCAGCGGCACGTCGGGGATCAAAAACACCGGCAGCGAGTCGGGCAGCGCGCCCATATCGCCCACCGTGCGCACATCCCATCCGAAGATCAGGCTCAGCGCCGTCAGCACGACGATGGTGACCAGCGGCGAGGGGATGCTGCGGGTGATGCGCGGAAACAGATAGATGATCGCCAGCCCCGCCGCCACCAGCACGAAGGTCAGCGGCGGCACCTGTCGCGGGTCCAGTTCGGGCAGTTGCGCCATGAAGATCAGGATCGCCAGCGCGTTCACGAACCCCGTCATCACCGATTTCGACACGAAGCGCATCACGAAGCCCAGCTTCGCGATGCCGCAGCCGATCTGGATCAGCCCGGCCAGCACCGTCGTCGCCAGCAGGTATTCCAGCCCGTGATCGCGCACCAGGGTCACCATCAGCACCGCCGTCGCCGCCGTCGCGGCCGAGATCATGCCGGGCCGCCCGCCCGCGATGGCGGTGATGACGGCGATCGAGAAGCTGGCGTAAAGCCCGACCTTGGGATCGACGCCGGCGATGATCGAAAAGGCGATGGCTTCGGGAATCAGCGCAAGCGCGACCACCAGACCGGACAGCAGATCGGCGCGAACATTGCCGGTCCACTGGCGTTTGTAGGCGTCGAGTGAAAACATGAAATACCCATCCCTGACCGGCGGCGGCCCCTGCAACCGGCCTCGGCGTGTTCCTGTGCGTGTCTGTTCGGGTTGTCCGGCGGATCAGCGGCCGGAAGAGCCACCCGGACTTGCACCGGGTCCATGCGTTGCGCGCCTGATAGGCGGAAATGCCCCCGGATCGCAACCCCGGCCGGGGATTTGCGTCCGGCCTGCGCGCGCAGCCCGTGCCGTCAGGGTCGGCTGCGCAAGAGGCCCATGATCTCTTTCGTGCGATCGAGGATCGGGGTCGCGACCTCGTCGGCGCGCGCGGCGCCGTCGCCCAGGATGCGGTCGATCTCGGCCGGGTCGTCCAGATATTCGGCCATCCGGCGGGTGATCGGCGACAGGGTCTCGACCGCCAGATCGGCCAGCGCCGGCTTGAACGCGCCAAAGCCCTGACCCTCGAACCGGGTCAGCACCTGATCGGGCGTCTGGTCCGCCAGCGCGGCATAGATGTTGACCAGGTTGCGCGCCTCGGGGCGGTCCTTCAGCCCCTCGACGCGCCCGGGCAGGGGGTCGGCGTCGGTGCGGGCCTTGCGGATCTTCTGGGCGATGGCGTCGGCGTCGTCGGTCAGGTTGATGCGGCTGGCGTCCGAGGGGTCGGATTTCGACATCTTGCGGCTGCCGTCGCGCAGCGACATGACGCGCGTCGCCACACCCTCGATCAGCGGTTCGGTCAGCGGAAAATGGTTCACGCCGTAATCGTGGTTGAACTTGGCGGCGATGTCGCGGGTCAGTTCCAGATGCTGTTTCTGATCCTCGCCCACCGGCACGCCGGTCGCCTGATAGGCCAGGATGTCGGCCGCCATCAGCGCCGGATAGGCCAGCAGCCCAAGGCTGGCATTCTCGCTGTTCTTGCCGGCCTTGTCCTTGAACTGGGTCATCCGATACATCCAGCCAACCCGCGCCACGGTGTTGAAAAGCCACGCCAATTCGGCATGTGCGCTGACCTGGCTTTGATTGAACAGGATGGATTGCGCCGGATCGACGCCCGAGGCCATGAAGGCGGCGGCGGCCTCGCGGATGCGGCCGCGCAGGATCTGGGGGTCCTGCCAGACGGTGATCGCGTGCAGATCGACGATGCAATAGACCGTCTCGGCGTCCTTGCCCTGTAACGCCGCAAAGCGTTTCAGCGCGCCGAGATAGTTCCCCAACGTCAGCCCGCCCGAGGGCTGGATGCCCGAGAAGATGCGCGGGGTGAAGCCCTTGTTGGTCGTCTCGCTCATGTCTGGCCTGCTTGGATTTTCGGTGGCGCTGGCTTAGCTGTTGGCCGCAGCGTCCGCAACCGCGAAGGAAACAGCATGCGCGAAGGCCTGAACGAATCGCCCCTGAACCCGTTGCCGCCGGCCGTCTGGCTGCTGGTGCTGCCGATCGTGGCCAGCGAGGCGGTGTTCGGGCTGGGCCAGCTGGGGCTGATCGGGGGCGCGCAGGGCGTCGGGCTGCGGCTGTCGGGGATGCAGATCGCCGCCTTTGCGCCCGAAATGGTCAGCCGCATGTGGCAGCTTGGCGTCATCGACTGGGACCAGCTTTACCGCCTGATTACCTTCAGTTTTATTCACAGCTCGCTGACCCATGCGCTGTTCGTTCTGGCCTTCACGCTGGCGCTGGGCAACCTTGTCGCGCGCGAGTTCCGGCCCTGGGCGGTGATCGCCCTGTTCCTGGGATCGGCCATCGGCGGGGCGCTGGTCTATACGGCGGCGATGGCGGTGCTGCCGGGGCGGCCCGCGCCGCTGATCGGCGGGTATCCGGCGGTCTACGGGCTGGTGGGCGCTTTCACCTTTCTTCTGTGGGCAAGGCTGGGCGCGCTGAACGCCAACCGGATGCGGGCTTTCACGCTGATCGGGATGCTTCTGGTATTCCAGCTTGTCTTCGGGATCGTCTTCGGCGGCGCAGGCTATGGCTGGATCGCGGAACTGGCCGGGTTCGCGACGGGTTTCGGGCTGAGCTTTCTGCTGGTCGATGGCGGCGTGGCGCGGGCGTTGCGCCAGATCCGGCAGCGATAGGGCAACGGGCGCGCGCGTTGCAGGGGCGGTGCGCGCAACGGCTGATGTCGCCAGACGTTGTGAGGGCGAGCAAATGCTGGGTTTTCCGCCGCACAGGCGATGCACCGGGGCGGCACCGCATGGTCACAGCCTGTACACCGCTTGCGGGCGTTGCGCGGCTGTCCCGCGCGCCGGGTCAGGGCATCACGAATTCGACGCCCGGCAGCACCGCGATCTCGGCCAGGTCGGCGTGATAAAGACCCGTCACCTCGTCCACGGTCTGCTGCGTCCAGCCGGGCAGGACGATGTTCTCGTCCAGCCGGTCGGGGCGCATGTCGGATTGCAGGACGCGGGCATAGATCTGGCGGCGCTGCTGGATCGACAGCTGGTCGCGTCCGGCGAGTTCGGTTTGCAGCCGGGCCAGCCCGGCCTCGCCCAGCAATTCCTGCATATAGATCATCGCGCCCGACAGCGGCGCGTCGGGCGGCATGTCGCCCGCCAGACGCGCCAGTTCGGGCCAGATCAGCGGCACATCCTCGTGGCACCAGACGACCACGCGCCGTCCCTGCGCCGCGCCGACCAGCCGGCGGATCGTGTCGCGCCAGCGCAGCTGCGTCGGCTGACAGCCCTGCATCAGCGATTCGTAGCTGCCCGAGTTGAGGTGATCGAGCTTGGACAAAAGCACCGCAGGGTTGCGCACGGCCACGAAGAATTCGGCCTGCGCGTCGGGGAACAGGTTGGCCAGCGCGGCGGCGCGCGTGCCGATCTGCGGATAAAGCCCGTCGCGGCCGATGGCGCGGCCCGGCGCGCCCAGAAGCGTGGGGGTGGACATGACCACCCGTTCCGGGGCGTCGCTGTCCAGCATCGCGTCCAGCATGATCTGCTGCATCTCGGGCGTGGCGGGGCCGCCGTTCAGGGCCATGATCGCCTCTTCGAACAGGCCGCGATGGCGCGAGGGGACGACGATCTCGGTCCGGTGCCGGGTCAGCCATGCCCGGTTCGCAAGCAGGGTCTTGAGCAGGCGGTCGCCGTCCGTGCCATGCACCCCGAGGTGGAAAACCATCTGCATCTGTCCTGCCTCGTCCGTTCTTTCTGCAACCATCGGGTGTGGCGCCGGCACACTAGCCGCCATTCGTGGACAGTCAATTCGCTTTGCAGTATCGCCTGAGCATGAGCGTCACCGACAGCCCGCGGCGGTCCCCGCGCCGCCGCCGCATCCACGATCACGCGCTGCGGCACGGCGGCGGTCCGGCCTGGTCGCTGGCCGCCGTCGCCATCGCGGCGCTGGTGCTGATGCCGGTGGGCGCGGTGTTCTGGCTGGCGCTGAACCCGGTCGAGAATATCTGGCCGCATCTGCTGTCCACGGTGATGCCGCGCTATACCATCAACACCGTCGTTCTGGCGGCGGGCACGGGCGCGCTGGCGGCGGCGATGGGGACGGGTGCGGCGTGGCTGGTCAGCATGTACGATTTCCGCAGCCGGCGCGCGCTGGAATGGCTGCTGCTGCTGCCGCTGGCGGTGCCGGCGTATATCGGCGCCTATGCGCTGGCCGATTTCCTGGATTACAGCGGGCCGGTCCAGACCGCGCTGCGCGGCTGGTTCGGCTGGTCCAGCGCGCGCGATTACTGGTTTCCCAATATCCGCTCGATCGAGGCGGCGATCCTGGTCCTGGCCTCGGCGCTGTATCCCTATGTCTATCTGCTGACGCGGGCGGCGCTGCACGAGCAATCGGGCAGCGCATACGAAGTCGCGCGCGCCCTGGGCACCGGGCCGTGGGCGGTGTTCCTGCGGCTGGGCCTGCCGCTGGCGCGGCCGGCCATCGTCGCGGGGTCGGCCATCGCGATGATGGAGGCGGTCGCAGATTACGGGGTCGTCAGCTATTTCGGGGTGCAGACGCTGAACACCGGCATCTTCACCACCTGGCTGGAACGGCGCAACGCGGGCGGGGCGGCGCAGATTGCCTGCGTCATTCTGCTGGTGGTCGTGATCCTGGCGCTGTGGGAACGGTTCGGCCGGCGCAACGCCCGCTATCATCAAAGCGCGCGCCAGCCGCGCCCCATCGTGCGCCAGCGGCTGCACGGGATGCCCGCTCTGCTGGCGGCGCTGGCCTGCGCGCTGCCCTTCGGGCTGGGCTTCGTGCTGCCGGTGGCGGTGATCCTGAACTATGCGCTGGCCTATCCGCAGGGGTGGGTGACGCCGGGGCTGGCGCAGGCGGCGTGGCACACGGTCAGCCTGGGCGGGGTGGCTGCGGTGCTGACGGTGGGGCTGGCGCTGATCATGGTTTACGGCGTGCGCCTGTCGGGGCGGGCGATGCCGCGTCTGTTGCTGCCGGTGACGACGGTCGGCTATGCCGCGCCGGGGGCGGTGCTGGCGGTCGGTATCCTGATCCCGCTGGCGGCGCTGGACCACCGGATCGCGGATGGCTGGCTGGTGCTGACCGGGACCGATCCGGGGCTGATCCTGACCGGCAGCGGCGCGGCGATCGTGTTCGCCTATCTCGTCCGGTTCTTTGCCATCGGGCAGGGCGCCATCGACGGGGCGTTCACCCGCGTCCCGCCCTCGTTGCCGATGGCGGCGCGGTCGCTGGGGCGGGACAATGCCGGCGTGCTGCGCGACGTGTTCCTGCCGCTGATGCGCGGTTCGGTCGGGTCGGCGCTGCTGCTGGTCTTCGTCGATTGCTGCAAGGAACTGCCGGCGACGCTGCTGCTGCGGCCGTTCAACTATGAGACGCTGGCGACGCGGGTGCACGAAAAGGCCAGTCTTGAGGATCTGGGCAACGCCGCCCCCGCCGCGCTGCTGGTGATGGGTGTCGGGCTGCTGGCGGTCGCGCTGCTGGCGCGCGCCAATCTGGGGCCGCGGCGCAGGACCTGAGGCTGCGGACCTGAGGCTGCGGGCCTGCGTCCGAGACGCTTGCGGCGCGGCGCGCGGGCGTGATAGAAACCCGCACGGCGCCCCTATAGCACAGCGGTAGTGCAGCGGTTTTGTAAACCGAAGGTCGGGAGTTCAAATCTCTCTGGGGGCACCATTTTTTTACGTCGGGCGGGGTGCGGGACCGGGGCGTGGTTTTCGGCGTGCCGGCCACGCGATCCCGCTTGAGCGTGTGCGGGCTTTGGCATAGTCAGGCGGGCATGCGTATTCTGTTTCTTGGTGACGTGATGGGCCGGGCGGGACGCCGGGCGATCACCGAGCGTCTGGCCGGGCTGCGCGACCGGCTGAAGGCGGATTTCGTCATCGTCAACGCCGAGAATGCCAGCGGCGGGCGCGGGGTGACGGCGGGTCACGCGCAACTGCTGCTGTCGTCGGGCGCGGATTGTCTGACGCTGGGCGATCATGCGTTCGATCAAAAGGACATGCTGGCCTTTATCGACCGCGAACCGCGCATCCTGCGGCCGCTGAACTTCGCCAGGGAGGCTCCGGGGCGCGGTGCGGGCGTGTTCGCCGATGCGCGCGGACGCAAGATCCTGGTGACGCAGGCGCTGGGCCAGGTGTTCATGTCGCGGCCCTATGACGATCCGTTCTCGGCGCTGGATGCGGTGCTGCGCGCGCATCCGCCCGGCGGCATGGTGCAGGCGGCGGTGGTGGACATCCATGCCGAGGCGACCAGCGAGAAGATGGCCTGCGGGCATTTCTGCGACGGGCGGGCCAGCCTGGTCGTGGGCACCCACACCCATGTGCCGACCGCGGATGCACAGATCCTGCGGCGCGGCACGGGGTATCTGTCGGATGCGGGCATGTGCGGCGATTACGACAGCGTCATCGGCATGGAGAAGACCGAACCGCTGCGCCGCTTCATCACCGGCATGGCGCGCGAGCGGTTCACCCCCGCCCAGAACGAGGCGACGCTGGCCGGGGTGCTGGTCGAGACCGATGACCGCACCGGGCTGGCGCGCAGCATCCGGCCGGTGCGGCAGGGCGGCAGGCTGGCGCCGACCGAGGCCGAAGACGGGGCCGGCGGTGGCTGAGGAACATGCGCCATGTGCCGCCTTGCGGCGTGGCGCGAAATCGGCGCAAGATGCGCGGGTTGGCCGCAGGGCAGTCGGAATCGCGAGATGTGAATGTTCGGAATTGAACTGACCGGAACCGTGGCCGCGGTCACGACGCTGTTCATCATCATCGGCATGCTGACCCTGTTCGTCCGCGAGACCTATCCGCCCGAGGTCACGGCGATTCTGGGCGCGGTCGTGCTGCTGGGCCTGGGGATTCTGGATGTCGATCACGTCGGCGGGGTGCTGTCGAACCCGGCGCCCTGGACCATCGCGTTCATGTTCATCATCGTGGGCGGGCTGGTGCGGACCGGGGCGCTGGACTGGATCGGTCAGCGCGCGGCGCGCCATGCGGGCGGCCATCCGATGCTGACCCTGGGGCTGGTGTCCTGCGCGGTCTGCGGGATGTCGGCCTTTGTGAACAACACGCCCTTGGTCGTGGTGATGATGCCGATCTTCATGCAGCTGGCCAAGGAGATGGGAAAATCCCCATCCAAGCTGTTGATCCCGCTGTCCTACCTGTCGATCCTCGGCGGCACGATGACGATGATCGGCACCTCGACCAACCTGCTGGTTGACGGGGTCGCGCGCAGTTCGGGGCTGGCGCCGTTCAGCATCTTCGAGATCACGCCGGTCGGTCTGCCGATGGCGCTGGTGGGCATCGTCTATCTGCTGCTGTTCGCGCCCCGGCTGCTGCCCGATCGCGATTCGATGTCGCAGCTGATGTCGGGCCGCTCGAAGATGAAATTCTTCACCGAGGTGGCGATTCCCGAGGATTCGGCCCTGATCGGCAAGGGGCTGGACGAGGTGGACATCTTCAGCCGCGACACCGCCCGCGTGATCGACGTGCTGCGCGGCGACGCCTCGTTGCGGCGCGACCTGCCCGCCGTCCGGCTGGAGGCGGGCGACCGCGTGGTTCTGCGCACGCCGATGTCCGAGGTTCTGGGCCTTCAGAGCCACAAGGATCTGCGGATGGTGGACAAGCTGAGTTCGGTGCAGACCTCGACGGTCGAGGTGCTGATCACGCCGGGCTGCCACATGGTCGGGCGCAGCCTGGGCTCGATGCGGCTGCGGCGGCGTTACGGCGTCTATGTGCTGGCCGCGCATCGCAAGAACCAGAATATCGGCCGCCAGCTGGACGATCTGGTGGTGCGCGTCGGCGACACGCTGCTGCTGGAGGGGGCGCCCGCCGATATCCAGCGTCTGGCCGGCGAGATGGACATGGTCGAGGTCAACGCGCCCTCGGACCGCGCGTTCCGGCGCAAGCACGCGCCCATCGTGGTCGCCACGCTGGCCGCCGTGGTGGTGCTGTCGGCGTTCGAGGTCGCGCCGATCCTGCTGCTGGCCTTCATCGGCGTGGCGGTGGTGCTGGGCACGCGCTGCATCGACGCCGACGAGGCGCTGAGTTTCGTCGATGGCCGGCTGATGGCGCTGATCTTTGCGATGCTGGCCGTGGGGGTCGGGCTGGAAAATTCCGGCGCGGTCGAACTGATCGTGACGCGGGTGGCGCCGTGGCTGGCCGAGATCCCAAGCTGGGGGCTGGTGCTGGCCGTGTATCTGCTGGCGATGGTGCTGACCGAGACGGTGACGAACAACGCGGTGGCGGTGATCGTGACGCCGGTGGCAATTTCCCTGGGCAACCAGCTGGGGGTCGATCCGCGCCCGTTGGTGATCGCGGTGATGATGGGCGCCTCGGCCAGTTTCGCCACGCCCATCGGCTATCAGACGAACACGCTGGTCTATGGGCCGGGCGGCTATCGTTTTGCCGATTTCATCCGCGTGGGCCTGCCGCTGAACCTGCTGATGGCGATCACGGCCGCGACGGTCATTCCGATCTTCTGGCCGCTGACGGGCGGCTGAGGGGCCGCGGTTACAGCGGCCAGACGATCAGCAGCAGCGGCACCCCCACCGCCAGCACGATGATTTCCAGCGGCAGGCCCATGCGCCAGTAATCGCCGAACCGGTAATCGCCGGGGCCGAGGACCAGGGTGTTGTTCTGGTGGCCGATGGGCGTCAGGAACGCGCACGAGGCCGAGACGGCCACCCCCATCAGAAACGCATCGGGCTGCACGTCAAGCTGCTGGGCCAGCCGGATGCCCACCGGCGCGGCGACGATGGTGGTGGCGTTGTTGTTCAGCACGCTGGACAGAAGCATGGTCGCCACCATCAGCAGCGTCAGCCCGACCCATGCCGGATAGCCCTGCGTCGCGCTGGCCAGAAGCGCCGCGATCAGCGCCGTGCCGCCGGTCTGGTCCAGCGCCAGACCCAGAGGGATCATCGAGCCAAGCAGCACGATCACCGGCCAGTCGACGTGATCGTAAAGCTCGTTGATCGACAGCACGCCGGTCAGCACATAGGCGACGATCACGCAGCCAAGGGCGATCGACATGCTGACCCAGCCCAGGCTGGTGACTAGCACGGCGGCGGCGAACAGCAGGATCGCGGTCAGCATCCGCCCCTCGCGCTGGACCGGCAGGCTGCCGCGATCCAGACGCAGGATGTCCGAGGCGGCCAGCACGTCATCGACCCGGCTTTCGGGCACCAGCAGCAGCAGCATGTCGCCGGCCATGATCTCTTGCCGGGGCAGGGCCGCGCGCATGGCGATGCCGCGCCGGCGCATGCCGATCAGCACGCTGTCATAGCGGTTCACGAGGCCGAAGGACTGCGCCGTGCGGCCGATGATGGCGGCCTTGACCGGCACCAGGCATTCGATCAGGCTTTGGCCCTCGACATCCTTGCGGGCGCGCGGCTCGACCCGTCCGTCGGGAAAGGCCAGCTTGCTGTTCGAGCGGTATTCGTCCAGCGCCGCGGGGTCGGCGCGCAGCAGCAGCACATCGCCCGGTTCCAGGATCTGGCTGTCCAGATCCTGTTCCACGACATGGCCGTGCCGCATGATGCCGATCAGCCGCACCCCGGCGGTCTGCGCGACCTTGCGCGCATCGGCCATGGCCTCGCCGTTCAGGTCGCTGGTCTCGGTCACGACCAGCCGCGCCAGATAGCGGCGCGGGCGGCCGGCGCCGCCGCTGCCGCCGCCGCCCTTGACCGGGATCAGCCGCCAGCCGACCAGCGCCACGAAGGCGATGCCGGCGGCGGCCACCGCCGCGCCGACGGGCAGGAAGTCGAACATGCGGTAAGGCTCTCCCAGGACCTGGTTGCGATAGCTGGACACGATCAGGTTCGGCGGCGTGCCGATCAGCGTCAGCATCCCGCCCAGGATCGTCGCGAAGGCCAGCGGCATCAGCGTCAGCCCGGCGGCGCGCCCGACCTTGCGCGCGGCCTGCATGTCCACCGGCATCAGCATGGCCAGCGCCGCGATATTGTTCATGAAGCCCGACAGCACCCCGCCGACCCCGCCGAACAGCAGGATATGCCCGGTGGTCGAGCGGGTGTCGCTGGCCAGCATCCGGCTGAGCCGCGAGACAGCCCCGGTGCGGGTCAGCCCGGCCGTGGCGATCAGCACCAGCGCCACGATCATCGTCGTCGGGTTGCCAAAGCCGGAAAACGCCTGATCGGCCGGCACCACCCCGGCCAGCACGGCGGCCATCAATCCGCCGAAGGCCACCAGATCGTGTCGCCAGCGCCCCCAGCACATCAGCACCATCATCAGCGTGAAGATCGAGAACAGGATGATCTGGGCAAAGTTCAGCATCAATCTCTCGCGCATGGGACGGTGGGCGCCGGGTCAACGTCCGGGCGGCGGTTCGGGTCCGTCTTGCGATGGGGCGGGTCGCTGGACTAAAAGCGCGCGAATCCGGATTTCACGACATCGAAGGACGACCGACCATGGCAGGTCATTCCAAATGGGCCAATATCCAGCATCGCAAGGGCCGGCAGGATGCCGCGCGCTCGAAGCTGTTTTCCAAGCTTTCCAAGGAGATCACCGTCGCCGCGAAGATGGGCGATCCCGATCCCGAAAAGAACCCGCGCCTGCGGCTGGCGGTGAAGGAGGCCAAGTCGAATTCGGTCCCCAAGGACGTGATCGACCGCGCGATCCGCAAGTCGCAGGGCGGCGACGCCGAGAATTACGAGGAAATCCGTTACGAAGGCTATGGCCCGAACGGGATCGCGCTGGTGGTCGAGGCGATGACCGACAACCGCAACCGCACCGCGTCGAACGTGCGCAGCTATTTCACCAAGTCGGGCGGCGATCTGGGGCAGACGGGGTCGGTCAGCTTCATGTTCGACCGGGTGGGCGAGATCGTCTATCCGGCATCGGCGGGCGATGCCGACACGGTGATGCTGGCGGCGATCGAGGCCGGCGCGAGCGACGTGGAAAGCGACGCGGACGGGCACTGGATCTATTGCGCCGACACCGACCTGAACGAGGTCGCCGGCGCGCTTGAGGCCGCCCTGGGCGAATCCGAATCGACGAAGCTGATCTGGAAGCCGCAGGCGCCGACCGAGATCACCGATGTCGAGACGGCGCAGAAGCTGATGAAGCTGATCGACACGCTGGAAGACGACGACGACGTGCAGAACGTCACCGGCAATTTCGACTTGTCCGAAGAGGTCGCCGCACAGCTGTAAGCTGCGCGGTTCCCGGCCGGGGGCGGTGGCGGGGGGCGTTGCCCCCCGGTCGCTGCGCGACTCCCCCCAAGGTATTTGGAAAGAGGGCGAGGGGCGGGGTGTCGTCAGTTCGGCTGCGGCCCGGCGGGCGGCAGCAGGTGGGTGCGGGCGGAAGCCACGATCGAGCGGGTCAGGGCGGCGATGGCGGGGGCGGTGATGCGCGCCGTCTGCCATGTCAGCGTCACATCCAGCGGCAGGTCGGGCGACAGGTCGATCAGGGAACCTGTGGCAAGATCGTCGGCAATCGTCATTTCGGGGTTGAGACCCCAGCCCATCCCCAGCCGCGTCGCCTGCGCGAAGGCCTGCGACGAGGGCAGCTGATGGATCGGCAGGGCGATGCGGCGGCCGGTCAGGGCCCGCACCCACCGATCCTGCAACCCGTCCTTGGCGTTGAAGCGCAGCGAGGGCGCGCGCGCGAGGCTGGCCGGGGTGACGCCGTCGGGAAAGTGCCTTTGCACAAAATCCGGGCTGGCCGTCGCGCGATAGCGCATGCGCCCCAGCACGACGCAGTCGCAGCCGCCGACCGGGCGCGTGTCGCCGGTGATGGCGGCGGCGACCCGGCCGGTTTTCAGCCAGTCCTGGGCGTGGTCCTGATCGTCGATCACCAGATCCAGCAGGCCGGGCGCCGCCGCCAGCGGCGACATCGCTCAGCTTGCGAGGCTGTCGGCGTTGACCGCGATGCGGATGACGGGCGGGGCGCCGTCGGCGGGGCCGGGCAGGGGGCTTTCCAGCAGCCGCACCCGGTCCAGATGCGCGGCAAGGCGCAGCCCGGTGGGCGTGGCGCGCAGCGGCGGGCCGCGGTCGATCAGCACGCAGCCCATCCGGTTTTCCAGCGACCGGATCCGCTGCGAGATGGCCGAGGGCGTGACCGACAGCGCATGGGCCGCCGCCTCGAACGAGTTGCGGCGCAGGATCTCGGCCAAGGCCAGCAGGGCGGGATAGTCCTGCATCAGTCGCGCTTCATCCGCATCAGGACAATTCATTTCAGTTAATCCGTGCGCCATGCCATCCACAAGGCCGGAGGTGCGGCCATGACATCCTTTCTGGCGGGTCTGGGAACCGGTCTGTCGCTGATCGTGGCGATCGGGGCGCAGAACGCGTTCGTGCTGAAACAGGGTCTGCTGCGGCGTCACGTGCTGGCGGTCTGCCTGTTCTGCGCCGCGTCGGACGCGCTGCTGATCGCGCTGGGCGTGGGCGGCATGGCCGCGGCGGGCGCGCGGTTTCCGTGGCTGGTTGCCGCGATGCGCTGGGGCGGGGTGGCGTTTCTGCTGTGGTACGGGCTGCGGTCGTTCCGCGCCGCGCTGCGGGGCGGCGACGCGCTGCGGCCGGCCGGTCGCGGCGACGGGCTGGCCGCCACGCTGCTGACCGCCGCGGCGCTGACCTGGCTGAACCCGCATGTCTGGCTGGACACGGTGGTTCTGCTGGGGGCGGTGTCGTCGCAATGGCCGGACCGGCGCGGCTTTGCCGCGGGGGCGATCTGCGGATCGTTCCTGTTCTTCTTCGCGCTGGGCTATGGTGCGCGGCTGCTGGCGCCGGTCTTCGCGCGGCCTCGCGCCTGGCAATGGCTGGAGGCCGGTGTGGGTGCCATCATGTGGGCCATCGCCGCGCGTCTGGCGCTGGGCTGACGGGGCTTGCGGCGGCGCGGGAAAGCGGTCATTTGCAGATGATGCAAATCCACCACGATACGCGCCGTGATCTTATGGGAATCGGCTGGATGCTGGCGACGGGGCTGTGCTTTGTCGCCGTCAACGGGATCGTGCGCGGGCTGGAGGGCGCGCTGCCCGCGCCGCAGGCCGCGTTCATCCGGTTCGTGTTCGGGCTGGCATTCCTGATGCCGGTGCTGGTGCCGGCCCTGCGGCGCGGCTTTGCCGCCCCGGTCTGGGGTCTGTTCGTGATGCGCAGCGTGTTGCACGTGGTCGCGGTGATCGCCTGGTTCTATGCGATGTCGCGGATAACGGTGGCCGAGGTCACGGCGATCGGCTTTCTCAATCCGATCATGGTGACGGTGGGCGCGGCGCTGTTTCTGGGCGAGAAGCTGGCCGCGCGCCGGATCGCGGCGGTCTGCATCGCCCTGCTGGGGGCGTTGATCGTGTTGCGGCCGGGGATCCGGCCGTTGGATCCGGGGCATCTGTCGCAGGTCGGCGCGGCGATGGCGTTCGGGGCCTCCTATCTGATGGCCAAGCGGCTGTCGGAACGGGTGCCCGCCTCGGTCGTGGTGGCGATGATGTCGCTGACCGTGGCCGTCGGTCTGGCGCCGCTGGCCGTTGCGGTGTGGGTCACGCCGACGCCTGCGCAGGTGGCGTGGCTGGGCCTGGTGGCGGTGTTCGCGACGCTGGGCCATTACACGATGACGCGCGCCTTTGCCGCCGCGCCGCTGACGGTGACGCAGCCGGTCACCTTCCTGCAACTGATCTGGGCCAGCATGCTGGGCGTGTTCGTCTTTCACGAACCGCTGGACGGCTGGGTGCTGCTGGGCGGGGGGATGATGATCGCGGCGATCAGCTATATCACCTGGCGCGAGGCCAGAAAGCGCGCGGAAACCCGCACGCCGCCGATCAGCGCGACGCGGGCCTGACCGGCGCCGCACCCGCATCGGCAGGCAGGGGGCAGGCGCGCGCGGGGATGCGGGAATGATCCGCGGGCGGGCAGGTTGAGGGGCGGGCAGGCGGGGCCGGCGCCCGCCGGATCACTTGACCTCGTCGATGATCTGCCGGCGCGCCTCGACCATCATTTCCGACATCTTGGCGCGGATCGTGGCGGAATCGACCAGCCCTTCCAGATCGCCGGCCAGCTTGCGATACACATCCTCGTCCCCCGCCTCCTCGAAATCCGAGGTGACGACGGTCATGGCATAGGTGCGGACGTCTTCGCCGGTCTTGCCCAGAATGTCGGCGGCCCATTCGCCCAGAAGACGGTTGCGCCGGGCCTCGGCCCTGAAGCGCAGATCGGCGTCGTGGGCGAATTTCGCCTCATAGGCGCGTTCGCGGTCGTCGAAAGTGGACATGCAGAGCCTCCTGTTGCGGTTGCGGTCTGATATGCCCATTGGAGTGGCTTGCCGCAACCCTGTATTGCCCCAGACCCCCGTTCTGGGCTAAGGGCCGATGCAGTCAGATGCGAAAGGACGGCCCGTCATGGCTCCGCGGCGCAAGAAAGTTTACGAAGGCAAGGCCAAGATCCTTTACGAAGGCACCGAGCCGGGCACGCTGGTCCAGTATTTCAAGGACGACGCGACCGCCTTCAACGCCCAGAAGAAGGCGGTGATCGAGGGCAAGGGCGTGCTGAACAACCGCCTGTCCGAGTTCTTCATGAACGGGCTGACCAATATCGGCGTGCCGAACCATTTCATCCGCCGCATCAACATGCGCGAGCAGCTGATCCGCCAGGTCGAGATCATTCCGCTTGAGGTGATCGTGCGCAACTTTGCCGCCGGATCGCTGAGCAAGCGCCTGGGGCTTGAGGAAGGCACGCTGCTGCCGCGCCCCATCGTCGAATACAGTTTCAAGAACGACGAGCTGGGCGATCCGATGGTGTCCGAGGAATATATCGTCGCCTTCGGCTGGGCCACGCAGCAGGATCTGGACGACATCGTCAGCCTTGCGCTGCGGGTCAACGATTTCATGTCGGGCGTGCTGTATGGCGTCGGCATCAAGCTGATCGATTTCAAGATCGAGATCGG
The DNA here is from genome assembly GCF_028553765.1 of Paracoccus stylophorae. Lineage (NCBI taxonomy): Bacteria > Pseudomonadati > Pseudomonadota > Alphaproteobacteria > Rhodobacterales > Paracoccaceae > Paracoccus > Paracoccus stylophorae. The sequence continues at coordinate 1,108,611 of NZ_CP067134.1, forward strand.
GCGCGTCTGGGACAACGATTTCATGCGCCTGATCGTCGCCGACGAGATCAGCCCCGACAGCTGCCGCATGTGGGACATGAAATCGGGGCAGAAGCTGGACAAGGACGTGTTCCGCCGCGATCTGGGCAATCTGACCGACGCCTATACCGAGGTGGCGCGCCGTCTGGGCCTGATGCCCGCCAACACCACCAGCCTCAAGCCGACCGCGATCAACTGAAGGACGCCGCGATGACAGTGAAGGCCCGTGTCACGATCATGCTGAAGGACGGCGTTCTGGACCCGCAGGGCGAGGCGATCCGCCACGCCCTGGCCGGATTGGGTCACAAGGGCGTCGCGGGCGTCCGCCAGGGCAAGGTGATCGAACTGGATCTGGACGCAACCGACGCCGAGGCCGCCCGGTCCGAGGTCACGCGCATGTGCGAGGGGTTGCTGGCCAACACCGTGATCGAGAAATATTCCATCGAGATCGCCTGACGTCGCGGCGCGCGCGCCCGCGCGCGCGGCGGCATCGCGCAGAAGCCGTTGCAATCGTCGCGTAATTGTCGCCCAATGCACGGATGGACAGTCAGACCCAACCCGCCACGGACGCCACGCCGCCGGTCATCAGGATCAGCGGGCTGCACAAGGCCTATGGCCAGCTTGAGGTTCTGAAGGGCGTGTCGTTGACCGCGCCGCGCGGCCATGTCATCAGCCTGATCGGGTCCTCGGGGTCGGGCAAGTCCACCTTGCTGCGCTGTTGCAACCTGCTTGAGAACAGCCAGCAGGGCGACATCCTGTTCGACGGCGAGGCGGTGCGCTGGAAGGGGCGCGGCAGCAACCGCGTGCCCGCCGACCGCGCGCAGGTGACGCGGTTCCGCACCAATCTTGCGATGGTGTTCCAGCAGTTCAATCTGTGGTCGCACATGACGATCCTGCAAAACGTCATGGAGGCGCCGGTGACCGTTCTGGGCGAGGATCGGGCCGCGGTCGAGACCCGCGCCCGCGCGCTGCTGGCCAAGGTCGGCATCGGCGAGAAGGCCGAGGCCTGGCCCGCGCAGCTGTCGGGCGGCCAGCAGCAGCGGGCCGCCATCGCCCGCGCGCTGTGCATGCAGCCGCGCGCCTTGCTGTTCGACGAACCGACCAGCGCACTGGACCCCGAACTGCAACAGGAGGTGGTCCGGGTCATCAAGGATCTGGCCGCCGAACACCGCACCATGCTGATCGTCACCCACGACATGCGGCTGGCCGCCGATGTCAGCGATCACGTGGTCTTTCTGCACAAGGGCGTGATCTGCGAAGAGGGGCCGCCGGACAGGCTGTTCGGCGATCCGCAGACCGACCGCCTGCGCCAGTTCCTCAGTGCCACGATGGCGGCCTGACACGCCGGGCATGACAGGACCGAAACACCGATCAGGAAAAAAGACGACCAACAGGAGAAAACGACATGAAGACACTGATCCTTGCCGCCGCCGCGCTGGCGCTGACCGCCGGGATGGGCATGGCCCAGACCGTGCGCATGGGCACCGAAGGCGCCTATCCCCCCTATAACTTCATCAACGATTCGGGCGAGATCGACGGGTTCGAGCGCGAGTTGGGCGACGAATTGTGCAGGCGCGCCGAGCTGGACTGCACCTGGGTCAAGAACGACTGGGATTCGATCATTCCGAACCTGGTGTCGGGCAATTACGACACGATCATCGCCGCGATGAGCATCAACGACGAACGCAAGCAGGCCATCGCCTTCACCCAGAACTATCTGCCGCCGGCACCATCGTCCTATGTGGCGCTGAACGACGATGTCAGCCTTGAGGGTGCGGTGGTCGCGGCGCAGACCGGGACGGTGCAGTCGGCCTATATCGCACAGACCGACGCGACGCTGCTGGAATACGCCACCATCGACGAGGTTCTGGCCGCCGTCCGCAACGGCGAGGCCGACGCCGCCTTCGGCGACCACGAGGTCGTGCGCCCCTATGTCGAGGAAAGCGAGGATCTGACCTTCATCGGCGATCAGGTCAGCCTGGACGAGGGCATCGGCATCGGCGTGCGCCAGTCCGACGACGAGTTGCGCGAAAAGCTGAACGCGGCCATCGCCTCGATGAAAGAGGATGGCAGCCTGAACGAGATGATCACCAAATGGTTCGGGGAAGACGCGCAGACCCATGAATAAGCCCGTCCCCGGCCCCCGTGCGCGGATCGTCCGGCAGCGCGGGGGCCGGGGGGTGACCGACGATGTTCGCCCAATGCTCTGATCCCGCCGCGCTTGAGGGGATGACCTGGCTGGTGTGTTACCTCACATCGGGCAAGCATCTGCTGTTCTATGCCAGCTTCGGCACGGTGCTGCTGTTGCTGGCGATCACAGCGCCGGTGGCGCTGCTGTTCGGCTTTGCCGGCGCGATGGCGTCGCGGTCGCGGGTGCTGCCGCTGCGCTGGCTGGGGCGGATCTATACTTCGATGGTGCGCGGCGTGCCCGACATCATCTTCTTCCTGTTCGTGCCCATCGCGCTGGATCAGGGGCTGGAATGGCTGCGGTTCCAGTATCTGTGCGACAGCGACGGCCCGGTCCGGCGGGGCAACGAATTCCTGGTCTGCGCCGCCGCCAAGCTGCCGCAATCGACCAGCCCGCAATGGGTGCACGAGGCCTATGGTTTCGGTCTGGCGGTCGTCGCGTTCTCGGTCGTGTTCGGCGCGTTCGCCGCCAATGTGCTGCAGGGCGCGATGCAGGCGGTGCCGCGCGCCCAGCTTGAGACCGCCGAAGCCTATGGCATGACTTCGGGGCAGGTGGCGCGGCGGGTGCTGATCCCGCAGATGTGGTCCTATGCGATACCGGGGCTGTCCAATCTGTGGATGATCCTGGTCAAGGCCACGCCGCTGCTGTTCCTGCTGGGGGTCGAGGACATCGTCTATTGGGCGCGCGAACTGGGCGGGGCCAAGACCAGCGCCTTTTCCTATCCCCATCCCGACTGGCGGATCTATTACTTCCTGGCGATCCTTGTCTTCTATCTGCTGATGACCTGGGTGTCCGAGACGGTGATCGGGCGGCTGACCCGGCGCCTGTCGGCGGGTCAGGCGACGCTGGCGGGCGAAGCCATGCGCAAGGGGGCCGCATGATCTGCGCCCAGGCCATCACCGATTACGGCCTGCGGTCCATCGGGATCGGGGAACGCATCCTGCCGCGCACCGATTTCGATCTGTGCCAGCAGGTCGTGCTGATCGGATCGGGCCTGATCTGGAACCTGTATTTCGCAAGCTTCGCGCTGTTTTTCGGCTTTTTCCTGGCGACGGCGCTGGCCATGGCCAAGGCCGGGCGCAATCCGTGGCTGCGCAGGCCGGCCGATGCCTTCATCTTCATCTTTCGCGGCAGCCCGCTGTTCATCCAGTTCTTTCTGGCCTATCAGGCGCTGGTGATGCTGCCGCGTGCGGGCATTGAGCTGTTCGGCCTGACCGTCGCGACAAGCTGGCTGACCAAGGCGTGGGCGGGCGCGCTGATCGTGCTGATCCTGAACACCGCCGCCTATTCGGCGCAGATCTTTCACGGCGCGCTGATGTCGGTGCCGCGCGGCGATCTTGAGGCGGCCGATGCCTATGGTCTTGCCGGCTGGACCAAGTTCCGCCGCGTCGTGTGGCCGACGATGCTGCGGCTGGCCTGGCCGTCCTATACCAACGAGGCGATCTTTCTGTTCCACGCGACGACGCTGGTGTTCTTTTCGGGCTTTCCGGCGTTCCAGCAGCGCGGCGACAGCCTGTATTACGCCAGCTATTTCGCCGACAAGACCTTCAACCCGTTCGTCGCCTATCCGATCGTGGCGGGTTATTTCGTCCTGTTCACATTGATCCTGATCGTGCTGTTCGGCATGGTGAACCGGCGCCTGAACCGGCATCTTCCGGGCGCGGCCGGGCGCCTGAAATACCGACCGCAACTGGTGAGATAATGGACTGGCTGAGAGAGCATCCCGACGTCAAGACGATCCGCGTGGCCGCCGCCGACCTGAACGGCGTGGCGCGCGGCAAGCGCATGCCCGCGCGATCCGCGCAGAAACTGTTCGAAGAGGGCACCAAGTTCCCCTTTTCGGTGATGAATCTGGACATCTGGGGCGAGGATATCGAGGACAGCCCGCTGGTCTTCGAATCGGGCGATCCCGACGGGCTGCTGATGCCCACCGATCGCGGCTTCATGCCGATGCCGTGGCTGGAGGCGCCGACCGGGCTGTTGCCGCTGTGGATGTTCCATCCCGATGGCCGCCCCTATGAGGGCGATCCGCGGCAGGCGCTGGCGCGGGTCGTGGACCGCTATGACGCCGCCGGTCTGAAGGCGGTGGTGGCGACCGAGCTTGAGTTTTTCCTGATCGACGATTCCGGCCGCACGCTGCGGGTGCCGCCCAGCCCGCGGTCGGGCAAGCGCCGCACCGGCGGCGAGGTTCTGTCGCTGCGGGCGCTGGACGCGTTCGACCAGTTCTTCTCGACCCTCTACGAGGCGTGCGAGATGATGGACATTCCCGCCGACACCTCGATCTCCGAAGCGGGGCCGGGGCAGTTCGAGATCAACCTGATGCACCAGGCCGATCCGCTGAAGGCCGCCGACGATACCTGGCTGTTCAAGATGCTGGTCAAGGGCGTGGCGCGATCCTATGGCTTTGCCGCCAGTTTCATGGCCAAACCCTATGATGCCTGGCCGGGCAACGGGATGCATATGCATTTCTCGGTCCTGACCAAGGACGGCGACAACATCTTCGACGATGGCGGCGAGATGGGGACCGATGCGTTGCGCCACGCGGTCGCGGGCTGTCTGCGCGCCATGCCCGGATCGACGCTGCTGTTTGCGCCGCACGAGAATTCCTATGACCGGCTGGTGCCGAATGCGCACGCACCCACCGGGATCGGCTGGGCCTATGAGAACCGCACCGCCGCAATCCGCATCCCGTCCTCGGGGCCGAAGGCGCGGCGGATCGAACATCGCGTGGCCGGCGGCGACGTGAATCCTTATCTGACGGTCGCGGCAATCCTGGGCGCGGCGCTGAACGGGATCGAGGATCGGCTGGAGGCGCCGCAACCGTTCAAGGGCAACGCCTATGATCAGAAGCTTGCGCAACTGCCCGAAAGCTGGGGCGCGGCCATCGACGCCTTCGATCAATGCCCCGAGATCCGGCGCATCTTTCCCGACCATCTGGTGACGAACTACCTGATGACGAAACGGCAGGAGCTGCACTACATGGCCGAATTGTCGGACGAGGAGACGGTCGAGCTGTATCTGGACACGGTGTGATCGCGGGCAGGGCTGCGCCTGCCGGTTAGTCGAAGCGGCGGGGGTGCCCGCCGGTCAGCTTCCGGGCGGGTCCTTCAGGTCGCGGTCTGCGGGAATCTCGGTCTCGCTGGCCTTGCAGATCTGGCGCAGCGCCGATTTCAGCCCTTCCTCAAGCGTGGGGTGATAGAAGGGCCGGCGCAGGAAATCCGCCGCCGTCACCCTGTCCATCACCGCCCAGACCAGATGATGCGCCAGGTGATCGCCCTGCGGCGCGCACAGATCGGCACCGATCAGCCGCCCGTGCCGGTCCGCGTGGATCTGCACAAGCCCATGCGCCACGGCATCGACCTTGGCGCGCCCCTGATCGGAATAATCGGCCGTCCCGCTCAAGCTCTGCGGACCCGGCCCCTCGCCCAGGCTGGCGACGGGCGGATCGGTGAAGGTGATGGTGAAATGCGGCGTCCGGTCCAAGGATCGCGGGTCGGGGTGGTGGGCGGCGTTGCGCCCGGCCACCGCGCCTTCGGTCGATGCCTCGTGCAGGATCGGACGGAACCCGTTCGAATCGCCGGCGATATAGATCGGCAGATCCGCGATCTGCAACGTGTCGCGGCTGAAATCGGGCATCCCCTTGTCGTCCAGCGACGCGCCGGTCTTTTCCAGGTCCAGCCCGTCGATCTGCGGCGGCCGCCCCACCGCCAGCAGCACCCGGTCGAAGTGCTGCGACTGGCCATCGCCCCAGTCAAGGCGGACGCGCTCGCCCTCGCGCCTTGGTTCGGGCGAGGTTCCCATGCGCAGCGTCAGATCGCGTTCCAGCGCGGTGCGGATGGCCTCGTTGACCTCGTCCGACCGAGAGATGCCAAGCGTGTCGCCCCGGTCGAACACCGTCACCTGCACCCCAAGCCGGGCCATCGCCTGCGCAAGTTCCAGCCCGACATTGCCGGCCCCGATCACCGCAAGGCTGTCGGGCAGGGTTTCCAGTTCAAAGATGTTGCGGTTGGTCAGGCACAGATCGCCCAGATCGCGATAGGGGTCGGGAATCGCGGGTGCCGATCCGGTGGCGATCACCGTCGCGCGTGTCGTGACCCGCCGGCCATCGTCAAGCCGCAATGCGGTCGGACCTTCGAACCAGGCGCGCGCGCGGATCGCCACATCCGGGGGCAGGCGGTCAAGGCTGTTCTGGACGCCTGCCACGAAGCGGTCACGCTCGGCCCGGACGCGGCGCATGACGGCGGCGCCGTCGATGACCGGGTCGGTGGCGATGCCGAATATCTCGGCGCGGGCCGCGTCATGGGCCGCGCGCGCGGCCGCGATCAGCAGTTTCGAGGGCATGCAGCCCACCGACGCGCATACCGTCCCCGCAAATGCGGGGTCGATCAGCAAGGTTCGCGCGCCGGCCTTTCGCGCGGCGTTTTCGGCCGTCATCCCGGCGGTTCCCGCGCCGATCACCGCGACATCGCACGTCAGATCGCTCATCTCATCCCTCGTTCGTCATGTTCCGTGGGGAAACTGGCGCGACGAGGGAAATGTTCCGGCATCAGCCTGCCGCGCAGATCACGCCCGCGCCCGGCGGGGGCCGGGGCAGGGTGGACGACCGCGTGCCGGCGCCGTTATTTGCGGCGTTTGGGCCGGTGCGGCGTCGCATCGCCGCCGCGGGCGCGCCGGGCTGTCGGGGCCTTGCCGGCCGGCTTGGCGGGACGACCCTTGGCGGCGGCGGGTGCGGCGGGCGCATCGCGCCGCGCGGCGGGTTTCTCCTTGGCCGCCATGCGCAACTTCTGCGCCTTCTCGGCCTTTTGCGCCGCGCTCCAACGCGGTTTCGGACGCGGTTTGCCGGTCGCGGAAAGTTCGCCCTCGGGCGCGCCTTGCGGCGTGGGCACGGGGTCGGGACGCGGCGCGGCGGCAGGTTCGGTGCGGTCCTGGCCGGGCCGGGGCGGTTTCGGCGTGCGGGGCTTGGGGCCGGGGCGCGGCCGGGGGCGGGGTCCTGTCCCGGCTCGGTCTGCATCCGCTGCATGGTCAGGCCGGGCTCGATCTCGATCCCGTCGCCGAAACGGGCGGCGTCGGCGGCGGCGATCTGGACATGGGTCTGGTGTTCGCGCACCCGGATCGCGCCGATGCCGTCGCGGGTGATGCCGCCGGCCTCGCAGATCTTGGGCAGCAGCCAGCACGCCTCGGCCCGGCCGGTATGGCCGACCGACAGGCTGAACCAGATCGAGTCCCCGAATTCGCGCGGCGGACGCGGCGCGGCGGCGGAAGGCGGCGGCGTGTCGGCCAGTTCCTCGGGCGGCGGGCGGCCTTCGCGCCACAGTTGCACGAAGGCTGCGGCGATCTGTTCTGGCCCGACCCGCGCCAGCAATTCCCGGGCGACCGCCGTGTCTTCCAGCGTGGTGCGCAGCGCCGGGTGGTCCAGCATACGGATGTCGTCCTGCGCCCGCACCTCGTCGGCCGAGGGCGCCTTGCCCCATTCCGCCGCCACCTTGGCACCCTGCAACAGGCGCTGCGCCTTCTTGTAGTCGGCCGGTGTCACGATCAGGGCCGAGACGCCCTTGGCGCCGGCGCGCCCGGTCCGGCCGGACCGGTGCAGCAGCGTTTCGGAACTGCCCGGCAGATCGGCATGGATCACCAGTTCCAGCCCCGGCAGATCGATCCCGCGCGCGGCGACGTCGGTCGCGATGCAGACGCGCGCGCGCCCGTCGCGCAGCGATTGCAGCGCATGGGTGCGTTCCTGCTGGGACAATTCGCCCGACAGCGCGACCACGCGAAAGCCGCGATTGCCCATCCGGGCCAGCAGGTGGTTGACGTTGGCGCGGGTCTTGCAGAACACGATGGCGGTGCGCGCCTCGTAGAACCGCAGCAGGTTGAAGATCGCGTTCTCGCGGTCGCGCACGGCCACCGACAGGGCGCGATAGGCGATGTCGCCGTGCTGGCGCGCCTCGCCCATCGCCGCCACGCGCAGACCGTCGCGCTGGAAATCGCGGGCAAGCTTCTCGATCGCGGCGGGCACCGTGGCCGAAAACATCAGCGTCCGGCGGCTTGCGGGCGCGGCCTGAAGGATGAATTCCAGATCCTCGCGAAAACCCAGATCCAGCATCTCGTCGGCCTCGTCCAGCACCGCGACGCGCAGCTGCGACAGATCCAGCCCGCCGCGTTCGATGTGATCGCGCAGCCGTCCCGGCGTGCCGACGACGATCTGCGCACCGCGCGCCAGCGCGCGCCGTTCGGTGCGGTAATCCATGCCGCCCACGCAGGTCGCGATCCGCGCGCCGGTCGCGGCATAAAGCCAGTCCAGCTCGGATGCGACCTGCAACGCCAGTTCGCGCGTCGGCGCGATGGCCAGCATTAGCGGCGCCGTCCCCTCGGGCAGCGAAAAAGCGGCGTCCAGCAATTCGGGCGCGGCAGCGATGCCGAACGCCACGGTCTTGCCCGACCCGGTCTGTGCCGAGACCAGCAGATCGCGCCCGCCGGCATCGTCGCGCAGCACCGCCTCTTGCACCGGGGTCAGGGTGTCATAGCCGCGTCCGGCCAATGCTGCGGCCAGCGGCGCGGCAATTTCGTTCTGGGTCATTCTGTTCGCCTGATCGTTGTCTCGGGCCGATACACGGCCCGGTGCCGGTCACGGGAAGTCGCGGACCGGGCAGCCGATCCGGGGCCTAGCCTGTGGCACGGTCAAAGTCAAAGCAAGACGATCCGGCCGGCCGCCGCGCGCCGCCGGTGTGACGTAACGGAGAGGGGGTCCGGCGCGGTCCGGGCGGGATCAGAACGGGATTTCGTCGTCGTAATCGCTGCGCCCGCCCCCGGATGACGTCCCGCCTTCCGGCGCCGAACCGCCGCCGCCTCTGTCTTCGTAACCGCCGCCGCCGAAGCCGCCCGAATCGCGGCCGCCGCCGCCGTCGCCGCGGCCGTCCAGCATCTGCAACGTGCCGTTGAAGCCGCGCAGCACCACCTCGGTCGTATAGCGGTCCTGGCCCGACTGGTCCTGCCATTTGCGGGTTTCCAGCTGGCCTTCGACATAGACCTTGCTGCCCTTTTTCAGATACCGCTCGACCACGTTCACCAGCCCTTCGGACATGATCGCCACCGAATGCCACTCGGTCTTTTCGCGACGCTCGCCGGTGTTGCGATCCTTCCACTGGTCCGAGGTCGCGATCCGCAGATTGGCCACCTTGCCGCCGTTCTGGAAGGTGCGGATCTCGGGGTCGCGACCCAGATTGCCGATCAGAATGACCTTGTTGACGCTGCCTGCCATGACGGGGTTTCCCTGCTTCGATGTCCTGCGGCCGGTCTATCCCAGCCCGGCCGTCCCGTGCAAGCCATTCGCCTGCCGGCAGCGGCGCGCGCGGGCCGGTCGCCTGCGGCGCGGCACCGGGCGCGATCGGCGGGTTCCCGCCGACGCGGCAGCTGTCGAAAAGCCGTCTTTTCGCATGGCTGGCGACGAGGCGGTTTTTCTGTATAGTTGCACGACAACGCGATGGCAAAAATCGCGGCGCCGCCTGGCGCAATTTCCGACAAGAACGAGGGGCGGAAAGATGCAGATCATTCCAAAGGCGAAATTCGTGCTGTGCGCAGCACTGGTTGCGGCGATGGCCGTTCCGGCGGCGGCAGACGGGCTGCGGCTGTCGGGCAGTTCGTCCAAATCGCGGGCCGATCAGTTCGCCCGCCAGACGCGGCTGATGGATTCGCGGCTGGCCGGGCAGTATCAGCAGTCGGCGCGGCTTCAGCCCGGCGGCGGCAATCGCAGCGTCGTCGACATCCAGCTGTCGCGCAACATCCCGGCCTATCGCGGCAAGCGCAGCGATTTCATGCCGCAGGCGCGGGCGGCGGCGCGCAAATACGGGGTGCCCGAGGATCTGTTCCTGCGCCTCGTGCAGCAGGAATCGGGGTGGAACCCGCGCGCGCGCTCTCACAAGGGGGCGACGGGTCTGGCGCAGCTGATGCCCGGCACGGCGGCCAAGCTGGGGGTGAACCCGAACGATCCGGTGCAGAACCTGCATGGCGGGGCACGCTATCTGCGGATGATGTACAACCAGTTCGGCAACTGGCGGCTGGCGCTGGCGGCCTATAACGCGGGTCCGGGCGCGGTGTCGAAATATGGCGGCATCCCGCCCTATCGCGAAACGATGAACTATGTCCGCGTGATCGCGGGCAGCTGAGGCCGGTCAGCCGCCGGGCTTCTGCCGGATGGTCGCGGCCGCGCCCATCCGGTGCAAAACCTTTTGCGGGATGGCATAGATGCGCACCACCTGCGGCCAGTCGCGCAGCCCCGCCATTTCCCGCATCACCATGAATTCCCACGCAATGCGACCGGCGCGGTTCAGCCGGTCCTCGGTATCCGTGTCCGGATCGCGCGCGAGATCGGCCAGCGCGCGTTCCAGCCGCCGCCCGGCCAGCCCCAGTGCCGAGGCGCGTTCGGCCTGCAATTCGTGCTGCAGCGCCTCGTCGCCCCCTTGCGCCAGCGCGGTGGCCCACTCGATGCGGCTGTGAAACCCCTTCATCCGGTCGCCTCCTGTCCAGAGGCGACCAGTCTAACGCGCGGCGGGACGTGGGTGAAGCGCGGGATGCCGGCTGCGCCGCGTCCTACAGCGTGGCGTAAAGCGCCGCGTCGGCCGCCATGCCGGTGCGCAGCCGGGCTTCCTGATCCGCCGCCAGATCGACATCGACCGAGGGCGGGACGTTGATGCGCGGCAGCTCGATCGCGCAGTCCAGCCGGTCTTCCAGAAACTCCACGAAGGCGGCGATATCCTCGTAGCGAAAGATCCGGTCCACCTGCGTCGCGCCATCGGTCAGAAAGCCCGACTGGGTCCCGACCATCAGCCGGGACGGCCCGTCGGGCGTCATGTAATCGTCCGCGAATCGCGAAAAGCTGACCCCCTCCATCCGGTGCAGCGGGTCCTCGTGATCGTCGCGCAGCTTGAAGCGATACCAGCTGCGCAGCCAGTCCACCGGTTCGCGCATCAACGCCATGGTGGTGAAATCCTCGCCGGTGCTGGCGCGCAGCCAGGGACCGACATGCCGGCGATAGGCGGCGATATCGGTGTGCTTCAGGGTCGGCGGGCGCTGGATCGAGACCGAGGCCAGCGGCTCCAGCGCCGCGGCGATGGCCGTTGAGCCGGCCTTCGGCGTGGCCAGGAACACCAGTCTCTGGTCCCAGAATATCAGCATGCGCGGCCGTGTCCCCGTGTCGTGATCGTCAGGCGGGGCCCCGATACCCATGTGGTCGGGCGATGTAAACGCTTTCTTAATCGGTTCGGCCGGATGATGCGTGACAGAAACACCGGCGAATCGCGCGGTTCGGGCTTGAAAACCTGCGTCGGATGGCGCATTGATGTGAAGAACAAGAAGTGAACACATTTCCGGTCCAACAGATTGCCCCGTCCCGAGGGCTGTGAAATAACAATGAGGACGACATGGCACAGGCGAGCATTTTCGACATGAAGGACAAACGCAGCGCGGACAGGCAGAAGGCGCTGGACAGTGCGCTGGCGCAGATCGAGCGTCAATTCGGCAAGGGCTCGATCATGAAGCTGGGCAAGGACAACCCGGTGACCGAGATCGAGTCGACCTCGACCGGCTCGCTGGGGCTGGACATCGCGCTGGGCATCGGCGGATTGCCCAAGGGCCGGATCATCGAGATCTATGGTCCCGAAAGCAGCGGCAAGACGACGCTGACGCTGCACGCCGTGGCCGAGGAACAGAAGAAGGGCGGTGTCTGCGCCTTCGTCGACGCCGAACACGCGTTGGACCCGCAATATGCGCGCAAGCTGGGCGTCAATCTGGATGAATTGCTGATCAGCCAGCCCGATACCGGCGAACAGGCGCTGGAAATCGTCGATACGCTGGTGCGGTCGGGGGCGGTCAGCATGGTCGTCATCGATTCGGTCGCCGCGCTGACGCCCAAGGCCGAGATCGAGGGCGACATGGGCGATCACCAGGTCGGCGCCCAGGCCCGGCTGATGAGCCAGGCGATGCGCAAGCTGACCGCCAGCATCGGCCGGTCGAACTGCATGGTGATCTTCATCAACCAGATCCGCATGAAGATCGGCGTGATGTTCGGCAGCCCCGAAACCACCAGCGGCGGCAACGCGCTGAAATTCTATGCCTCGGTGCGTCTGGACATCCGCCGCACCGGCTCGATCAAGGATCGCGACGAGGTGGTCGGCAACTCGACCCGCGTCAAGGTGGTCAAGAACAAGGTCGCGCCTCCGTTCCGGCAGGTCGAGTTCGACATCATGTATGGCGAAGGCATCAGCAAGATGGGCGAGTTGGTCGATTTGGGCGTGAAGGCCGGCGTGGTCGAAAAGTCCGGCGCCTGGTATTCCTATGGCGACGAGCGGATCGGACAGGGGCGCGAAAACGCCAAGCAGTATCTGCGCGAACATCCGGACCTGGCCTATGCGATCGAGGACAAGATCCGCGCCAGCCACGGCCTGGATTTCGGCGTCTCCGGCGGCGAGGAAGAGGCGCTGACCGAGGAGTGAAGCCGGGATGGCCTGCTGCCGCGTCCGGCACTACGGCTGCCGGCTGACCCTGCGGAGCGCCGGGGCGATGCCCCGGCGCGCGGTTTTTCCTCCGGGGGGCTTTGCCCCGTCCGGCGCGGCGCGCCGGACCCTCCAAGGTATTTGCCAAAGAGCGCGAGGGGCGGGGCGCGGGATTGCTGGACAGCGCCAGGCGCCAAGGTTAGACCGGCGGCAGCCCGGCCCGCGGCCGGACGGCATGCTTTGCGATGAAGGCCCCCGATGCCCAGTCTGAACGATATCCGATCGACCTTTCTCGGCTTTTTCGAGAAGAACGGACACCGCGTGGTGGACAGCAGCCCGCTGGTGCCGCGCAACGATCCGACGCTGATGTTCACCAATTCCGGCATGGTTCAGTTCAAGAACCTGTTCACCGGCGTCGAGACGCGCGATTACACGCGCGCCACCTCGGCGCAGAAATGCGTGCGCGCCGGCGGCAAGCACAACGATCTGGACAATGTCGGCTATACCGCCCGCCACCACACGTTTTTCGAGATGCTGGGGAATTTCAGCTTCGGCGATTATTTCAAGTCCGAGGCCATCGCGTTCGCGTGGGAATTGCTGACCCGGGATTTCGGCATCCCCAGGGACAGGCTGCTGGTCACGATCTATCACACCGACGATGAGGCCGCCCGAATCTGGAAACAGGTCGCGGGCCTGCCGGACGACCGGATCATCCGCATCGCCACCGCCGACAATTTCTGGCAGATGGGTCCGACCGGCCCCTGCGGCCCCTGCACCGAGATCTTCTTCGACCACGGCGAGGATATCTGGGGCGGTCCGCCGGGCAGCGCCGAGGAAGACGGCGACCGATTCATCGAGATCTGGAACCTCGTCTTCATGCAGAACGAGCAGTTCGAGGACGGCAGCATGCGGGCCCTGGACATGCAGTCCATCGACACCGGCATGGGGCTGGAACGGATCGGCGCGCTGTTGCAGGGCAAGCACGACAATTACGACACCGACCTGATGCGCAGCTTGATCGAGGCCAGCGCCCACGCCACCAGCAGCGAACCCGACGGTCCGGGCAAGGTGCATCACCGCGTGATCGCCGATCACCTGCGCTCGACCGGTTTTCTGATCGCCGACGGGGTGATGCCGTCGAACGAAGGCCGCGGCTATGTGCTGCGCCGGATCATGCGGCGCGCGATGCGGCATGCGCATATGCTGGGCGCGCAGGACCCGGTGATGCACCGGCTGGTGCCGGAACTGGTGCGGCAGATGGGCGACGCCTATCCCGAGCTGAACCGCGCCCGGCCGCTGATCGAGGAGACGCTGCGCAGCGAGGAGACGCGGTTCCGCCAGACGCTGGATCGCGGGCTGCGCCTGCTGGACGACGAGCTGGCCAAGCTGCCCGACGGCGCGGCGCTGCCGGGCGAGGCGGCGTTCAAGCTGTATGACACCTATGGTTTTCCTTTGGACCTGACGCAGGATGCGCTGCGCGAGAAGGGCCGGGCGGTCGATAGCGCGGGCTTCGACGCGGCGATGGCCGAACAGAAGGCCAAGGCGCGGGCGGCGTGGGCCGGCAGCGGCGAAACCGCGGATGCGGCGATCTGGTACGATCTGGCGGACCGGCACGGCGCGACCGAATTTCTGGGCCACGACACCGAAGAGGCCGAGGGTCAGATCCTGGCGCTGGTCGCCCAGGGCTGCGAAGCCGAACAGGCTGAAACGGGCGAGGCGGTCCAGATCGTGGTGAACCAGTCGCCGTTCTATGCCGAATCGGGCGGGCAGGTCGGGGATACCGGGCTGATCCGCACCGAAACCGGCGCCGCGCGCGTCACCGACACCAGAAAGATCGCCGGCGTCTTCGTCCACATGGCCGAGGTCACGATGGGCACGATCCATCGCGGACAGGGCGCGCAGCTGTCGGTCGATCACGCCCGCCGCAGCACGATCCGTGCCAACCATTCCGCCACCCATCTGCTGCACGAGGCGTTGCGGCGCATCCTGGGCGAACACGTGGCGCAGCGCGGTAGCCTGAACGCGCCCGACCGGCTGCGTTTCGATTTCAGCCACAACCATGCGGTGACGCCCGAGGAAATGGCCAAGATCGAGGCCGAGGTGAATGAGTTCATCCGCCAGAACTCTCCGGTCGAAACCCGGATCATGACCCCCGACGATGCCCGCGCCCTTGGCGCGCAGGCCCTGTTCGGCGAGAAATACGGCGATGAGGTGCGGGTCGTGTCGATGGGCCGGCAGGGCAATTCCGGCAAGGGCGCCGACGGCCAGACCTACTCGATCGAGCTGTGCGGCGGCACCCATGTCGGGCGGACGGGCGATATCGGCGCATTCGCGGTGCTGGGCGACAGCGCCTCCAGCGCCGGGGTCAGGCGGATCGAGGCGTTGACTGGACAGGCCGCGCTGGATCATCTGCGCGACGCGGATCGCCAGTTGGGCGAGATCGCGGGGTTGCTGAAGGCGCAGTCGAAGGACGTGGTTAACCGCGTCCGCGCCCTTGCCGACGAACGCAAGGCGCTGGCAAACGAGGTGGCGCAGCTGAAACGCCAGCTGGCGATGGGCGGCGGCAACGCGGCCGAGGCGAAAGAGATCGGCGGCGTCAAGTTCGTGGCGCGCAAGGTCGAAGGCGTCGGCGGCAAGGAGCTTGGGCCCCTGATCGACGAGATGAAGGCGCAGCTTGGCAGCGGCGCGGTGCTGGTTCTGGCCGAGGCCGACGGCAAGGCCACGGTCGCGGCCGGCGTGACGCCGGATTTGACCGACCGGCTCAGCGCCGTGACGCTGGTGCAGACCGCCACCGCGGCCCTTGGCGGCAAGGGCGGCGGCGGGCGTCCCGACCGCGCCCAGGGCGGCGCGCCCAGTCTGGACGCGGCCGACGCGGCCTTTGCCGAGGTCGAGAAACTGATCGGAGAGTCCGCATGACCGCGCTTTGGATCGCCCATGTTCATGTCACCGACGCGGATGCCTATGGCCGCTATGCCAAGGCGGCGGGTCCGGCCATCGCGGCACATGGCGGCGAGTTTCTGGCCCGGGGCGGGCGATACCGGCAGATGGAGGGCACCGACCGGCCCCGCAATGTGGTCGCCCGCTTTCCCAGTTTCGAGGCGGCCGTGGCCTGCTATGAAAGCGAGGCATACCAGGCCGCGTTACAGCACGCGAAAGGCGCGTCCGAGCGCGATCTGGTGATCGTCGAGGAAACGCCCCCGACCTGATGGCTGCGCCCCGATTCTGTGTCTGATGGTGCGGGTGGAGGGACTTGAACCCCCACGCCTTGCGGCGCCAGAACCTAAATCTGGTGCGTCTACCAGTTCCGCCACACCCGCAACGGCCGCGCTTCTAGCAAAGCTGCGGGCCGGGTGCGAGGGGAATCTCGGCGCGGCAGATCGCGCAGCACAGCGGCCAGCGATTGCGGCAGATCGTCCGCCGTCAGGCCCGGCCCGAAACGACGCGCGGCGCGCGCGTGCATCAGGACGCCGATACTGGCCGCGTCGCAGGGGGGCAGGCCGCGGGCCAGCAGACCGGCGATGATTCCGGTCAGCACGTCGCCCGCGCCGGCGGTGGCCAGCCAGGGGATATCCGTGGCGGAATGGATCACCGCCTGACCCTGCGCGTCCGGCTCGTCGCGCGGCGGTCGCGCGATCACCGTGTCGGCACCTTTCAGCAGGACCGTGGCACCCGAACGCGCGGCGGCCGCGCGCACGGCATCAAGGCGCGACCATGCCGGGCCGGATTGAGGCACCGTCTCAAGCTGTCGGGCCAGATCGGGGAACAGCCGCGCAAATTCCCCCGCATGAGGGGTCAGCACGCAGTTGCCGTGCAGCCCCTTGAACCCGCGCGCGGCCAAGGCTGTCAGCGCATCGGCGTCCAGCACGCAGGGGCGTCCGGAGTCCAGCACCGCCGGCAGCAGATCGCCCGCGCGATCCACGCCGCAGCCCGGCCCCAGGCCAACCGCGCCGATCCGCCGGTCCTGCAACAGATCGGCCAATGCATTCGCGTCCTCGACGGGGCGCCGCATCAGCGCATCGGGCGGGCCGAGATGTTCGATCAGCGCCGATTTCGGCGGGCAGATCGTGACCAGCCCGGCCCCGATCCGCAGGGCCGCGCGCGCCGCCAGCCGCGCCGCCCCGCCCTGGCCCAGCCCGCCGGCCAGGATCAGCGCGTGACCGTGATGGAACTTGTGGCCCTCGACGCTGTGACGTTTGGTCAGCCAGGCGTTGCGGTCGCGCGTCGCGTCCGGCGGTCGTCGCCCGTCTTCGATGTCGAATTCGGGCCAGATCGCGGACAGATCGGCCGGGCGCCGCCCGTCCTTCGTGCCGATTCCGGTGCGCCACGGGTGCAGCCCGATATCCGCGATCACCAGCCTGCCGCAGCAATCGGGTCCGCGTTCCAGCAGATGTCCGGGTTTGGGGCTGTCGAAGGCGACCGTCAGGGCGACCCGCAGATCGTCAGGGTGCGGGCCGCGCGGACGGCCCAGAAAGGCGCCGCTGTCCATGCACAGGCCACTGGGACAATCGACGGCAACCAGCCGGGACCGATAGAACGCGCCGTCGCCGTCGGACCCGCCCATGTGGCGCAGCAGCGCGTCAATCTCGCCCTGAACCGGGCGCGTCAGCCCGGTGCCGAAGATCGCGTCCACGAACACATCGCTGTCGCGGGCGCGGTGCAGGTCCGACAGGCTCAGCGGCAGGATCGGGCCGATTTCGCGCCAGCGCCGCTTCATTTCGGCGGCGTCCGCGCCCGGGGTGCTGTCCATGCCCAGAACCCGCACGCGCCAGCCTGCGCGCGCCAGATGGCCCGCGATCACGAACCCGTCGCCGCCATTGTTGCCCGGACCGCATAATACCGTCGCCGTACCCGCGCGCGGCCAGCGCAGGCGGATCTGGCCGGCCACCGCCGCGCCCGCACGCTCCATCAGGTCCAGCCCGGACACCGTGCCGCTGTCGATGGCGGCGGCCTCGATCGCGCGCATCCGGGCGGTTGTCAGGATTTCGGTGCCGATCAACCTATCATCTGCCTGAATTCTGAACATCGTGCCTGTTTTTCATGCAGAACGCCGGGGTCGCGTCCGTTCCCCGCGCGATCCGCAGCCTGCGTCATTTACCCTGCCAAGGAAAGCCGCCAATCAGACCGCAGGCAAGCCGCGAAGAAGGATCAATTGCGATGAAGAAGGTCGAGGCGATCATCAAGCCGTTCAAGCTGGACGATGTGAAAGAGGCCTTGCAGGAGGTCGGCGTGCAGGGATTGTCCGTCACCGAGGTCAAGGGTTTCGGCCGTCAGAAGGGGCATACCGAACTGTATCGCGGCGCGGAATATGTCGTCGATTTCCTGCCCAAGGTGAAGATCGAGATGGTGCTGCCCGACGATCAGGTCGAAGCCGCCATCGACGCCATCATCGGCGCCGCCCGCACCGAGAAGATCGGCGACGGCAAGATCTTTGTGTCGCCGGTGGAACAGGCGATCCGCATCCGGACCGGCGAAACCGGCGACGACGCGCTTTAGGCAGGCGACGCGCACCCGGCCCCCGGGCGGGTGCCGCGCGACAAGGGACAGGAAGAAAGGAAAGACATGGAAATCAATGACGTCTTGAAGCTGATGCAGGAAGAGGAGGTCGCCTATGTCGATGTCCGCTTTACCGACCCCAACGGCAAGCTTCAGCATGTGACGCTGGACGTGGATCTGGTGGACGAGGAGTTTTTCGAAGAAGGGTTCATGTTCGACGGCAGCTCGATCGCGGGCTGGAAAACCATCGACCAGTCGGACATGAAGCTGATCGCGGACACGTCCTCGGTCTATATCGACCCGTTCTATGCCGAAAAGACCCTGTGCGTGCATTGCAACGTCGCCGAACCGGACACGGGCGAACCCTACAGCCGCGATCCGCGCGGCACCGCCGTCAAGGCCGAGGCGTATCTGAAATCCTCGGGGATCGGGGATGCGGCCTATTTCGGCCCCGAGGCCGAGTTCTTCCTGTTCGATGACGTGCGCTATTCGATCACCCCGCAGAAAGTGGCGTTCCAGATCGACGCGGTCGATGCCGCCTGGAACACCGACACCGAATACGAGATGGGCAACCAGGGCCATCGCGCCGGTCACAAGGGCGGCTATTTCCCGGTCAATCCCATCGACACCGGCCAGGATATCCGCGGCGAGATGCTGTCCACGATGAAGCGGATGGGCATGAAGGTGGACAAGCACCACCACGAGGTCGCCAGCGCGCAGCACGAGCTGGGCCTGATCTTCGGCAGCCTGACCGAGCAGGCCGACAACATGCAGAAATACAAATACGTCATCCACAACGTCGCCGCCGCCTATGGCAAGTCGGTCACGTTCATGCCCAAGCCGATGAAGGGCGACAACGGCAGCGGCATGCATGTCAACATGTCGATCTGGAAAGAGGGCAAGCCGCTGTTTGCCGGCGACAAATACGCCGATCTCAGCCAGGAGGCGCTGTGGTTCATCGGCGGCATCCTGAAACATGCCAAGGCGCTGAACGCGCTGACCAACCCCTCGACCAACAGCTACAAGCGGCTGATCCCCGGTTTCGAGGCACCGGTGCTGCGCGCCTATTCGGCGCGCAACCGGTCTGGCTGCGTGCGCATCCCGTGGACGGAAAGCCCCAAGGCCAAGCGGGTCGAGGCGCGCTTTCCCGACCCCTCGGCCAACCCCTATCTGTGCTTTGCGGCGCTGCTGATGGCGGGTCTGGATGGCATCCGCAACAAGATCGACCCCGGCCCCGCCTCGGACAAGGATCTTTACGATCTGCCGCCCGAGGAACTGGCCGAGATCCCGACCGTCTGCGGCAGCCTGCGCGAGGCGCTGGAAGAGCTGGAAAAGGACATGGATTTCCTGCTTCAGGGCGATGTCTTCACCCGCGACCAGCTGGAGGGATACATGGCTCTGAAATGGGAAGAGGTCTACGCCTACGAACACACGCCCCATCCGGTCGAATACCAGATGTATTACAGCTGCTGACGGGCGGGCCGAAAGGCCGGTGAACCGACAGGACGGGCGCCCCGGGGCGCCCGTTTTTCATGCGGCGCGTCGGCCTGCTGCGCGCCGCGCGCAAGGCCCGGTTCGCGGAATTCGCGAAAATGCGTCGCAGAATGATGCGGGCAATATTCCCTGACGATGTTTTTCCAGCTATCGCAAGCCCATGGACATCGTTCTTCTGACCACAATCGTCGCATCGCTGTTCGTGGTGATCGGGGTGGCCGAGCCTTTGGCGGCGCGGCTGGCCTTGCCCTATACCGTCATTCTGGCCGTGCTGGGCATGATGATCGGGACGGGCGCGATCTTTCTGCTGCGCACCGACCTGACCGACGCGCTGAACCCGGTGGCGGAATCGATCCTGGCGCTGCCGATCCGGTCGAACGTGTTCCTGTATGTCTTTCTGCCGACCCTGATCTTTCAGGCGACGTTGGGCATGAACGCGCGGCGGATGGCCGATGACTGGGTGCCGATCCTGGTTCTGGCGGTGGTGGCGGTGTTCGTGGCCACGATCACCATCGGCTATGCCCTGGCCTGGACCAGCGGGCTGCCGCTGGTCGTGTGCCTGCTGATCGGGTCCATCGTGTCGACCACCGATCCCTCGGCCGTGGTCAGCATCTTCCGGTCGCTTTCGGCCCCGCGGCGGCTGGCGCGAATCATCGAGGGCGAAAGCCTGCTGAACGACGCCGCCGCCATCGCGCTGTTCGGCCTGTTCATGGGGTTCGTGATGCTGGGCGTGCCCAGCCCCGATCTGGGCACCGCGATCCGCGGCTTTCCGTGGCTGCTGGCCGGCGGGGCGGCGGGCGGATGGGCGGCCGCGCGGGTGGCACTGGTGCTGATGCAATGGCTTGCGCGGTATGAACTGGCGCAGCTTTCGGTGTCGGTCGCCTTGCCCTATCTGGCCTATATCGGCACCGAATACGTGGTCGAGGCGTCGGGCGTCATCGCCGTTGTCGCCTCGGGGCTGACGCTGAGCCTTGCGGGTCCGGCGCGGCTGGCCCCCGCCTTCTGGACCAACCTGCGAGAGATCTGGAACCTGCTGGCGCATTGGGCCGGCGCGCTGATCTTCATTCTGGCCGCGCTGCTGATCCCGCGGCTTCTGGGCGAGATGCGGGTGGGCGACTATGCCCTGATCCTGGTCGTGATCCTGGCAGCCATCGTGGCGCGCGCGGCGATCCTGTTCCTGTTGCTGCCGGTGATGACACGGCTGAAGCTGTCGCCGACGGTCGAACGCCCGTATCGCGTGGCGATCCTGTGGGGCGGGCTGCGGGGCGCGGTGACGCTGGCGCTGGCGATGGCGGTGACCGAAAGCCTGCGCGTGCCGGTCGAGACGAAGCGGCTGGTCGGGATCGTCGCCACCGGATTCACGCTGTTCACGCTGCTGGTGCAGGGCACGACGCTGCGATGGGTGATCGGCCGGCTTCGGCTGGACCGGCTGTCGCCGCTGGACGAGGCGCTGTCCAATCAGGTCATCGCCGTGGCGCTGCAGACCGTGCGCGAAGAGGTGGCGCGCACCACCGAAAGCTATGACCTGACGCGCGAGACGGTGCGATCCGAGGCCAAGCGTTTCGCCGAACGGCTGGACCGCGCCGTGGAACGCGCCGAGGCCGAGGATAACGCCCAGATCCTGGACCGCGACCGCATCACCCTGGGTCTCATCGCGATTGCGGCGCATGAGCGCGAAACGATTCTTGAACGGTTCCGCGAACGCGCCATCAGCGCGCGGCTGTCGGAAACCATGCTGACCGATGCCGACCGCCTGATCGAGGGGGCGCGCAGCGGCGGGCGGACCGGCTATCAGCGGGCGGCGCGGCGCGGGCTGCGCTATGGCACGATGTTCCGGATCGCGTCGTTCCTGCGCAACCGGCTGCGGATCGCGGGGCCATTGGCGCGCATGACCGCCGACCGGTTCGAGGCGCTGCTGGCCAAGCGGCTGATCCTGCGGGATCTGCACGGGTTTCTGGACACCCGCATCCGCCGCATCCACGGGCGGCGCGTGGCCGATCTGCTGCACGAATTGCTGACCCGGCGGCAGGAGGCTGTCGAAACCGCGCTGGAGGGTCTGCGGCTGCAATATCCGGGCTATGCCGAAAAGCTTGAGCGTCGGTTCATCCGCCGGACCGCGCTGCGGCTTGAGGAACACGAATACAACGCCATGCGCGAGGACGGGCTGATCGGGGCCGAACTGCACACCGCGCTGATGGCCGACATCACCCGCCGCCGCCAGCAGGCCGAGGGGCGGCCGCATCTGGATCTGGCGCTGCGCCGGGACGAGCTGATCCGCCACTTCCCGCTGTTCGCCGATCTGGACGAAAGCGAACTGCGGCAGTTGGCGCGGGTGCTGCGGACGCGCTATGTCAATGCGGGCCAGGTCATCGCGCGCAAGGACAGCCCGTCGCGCAGCGTCTATTTCGTGTCGTCGGGCGCGGTCGAGCTGGAAATCGCCGGGCAGACGACGCGGCTTGGCCGGGGCGACATGTTCGGCCAGATGGGGGTGCTGCTGAACAAGCCGCGCCGGGCCCAAGTCACGGCGATCACGCCCACAAGCCTGCTGATGCTGGACGAAACGGCGTTTCGCCGGGTGCTGAAACGGTCCCGCGCGCTGCGGCAGGCGGTGCGCGACAGCGTTGCGGCCCGGTCCATGCCCGAGGAAATGGCGCGGCTGCCCGAACTGGCGCGCGACTGATCGCTTGGCGCGCGGGCCGGGCGGGGCTACACCGCTGACCGAGAAGCAAGAGGATCGCATGGACACCGCCCACCGCATCGCCCGCATCATTGCCACCGAAATCGACGCGCAGCCGGCGCAGGTCGCCGCCGCCACGGCGCTGCTGGACGGCGGCGCGACGGTGCCTTTCGTCGCCCGCTATCGCAAGGAGGCGACCGGCGGGCTTGACGACACGCAGCTGCGCAACCTGTCCGACCGGCTGACCTATCTGCGCGAGATGGAGGCGCGGCGCACGGCGATCCTGGGCGTGGTCCGCGATCAGGGCAAGCTGACCGACCACCTTGCGCGCGCCATCGCCGCGGCCGACACCAAGGCCGCGCTTGAGGACATCTATCTGCCGTTCAAGCCCAAGCGCCGCACCAAGGCCATGATCGCGCGCGAAAACGGGCTTGAACCGCTGCTGCGCGCGATCCTTGCCGACCGCGCCGCCGAACCCGCGGCGCTGGCGCGAACCTATCTCACCGACAAGGTTGCGGACGTGAAATCCGCACTGGAGGGCGCGCGCGACATCCTGGTCGAGGAACTGTCCGAAAACGCCGCGCTGCTTGGGCGTCTGCGGCAGTTCATGCAGGACGGGGCGTTCATCTCGGCCCGGGTGGTGTCCGGCAAGGAAGAGGCCGGGGCGAAGTTCAGCGACTATTTCGATCACCGCGAGAAATGGGCCGACATTCCGGCCCACCGCGCGCTGGCGATCCTGCGCGCCGCGCGGGAAGAGATCGTGACCATCGACATCGCGCCCGACCCCGACACCGGCGCCGCGCAGGCCGAAGGGATCGTGGCGCAGGCCATCGGCATTGCGGGCGAGGGGCCGGGCGATCATTGGCTGCGTCAGGTCGCGGGGTGGGCATGGCGCGTGCGTCTGTCGAACAGCATGTATATCGAATTGCTGAGCGATCTGCGCAAACGCGCCCATGACGAGGCGATCCACGTCTTCGGCCGCAATTTGCGGGATCTGCTGCTTGCCGCGCCGGCGGGGGCGAAGGTGACCATCGGTCTGGACCCGGGCATCCGCACCGGGGTCAAGATCGCCGCGATCGACGCCACCGGCAAGCTGGTCGAGACCGCGACGATCCATCCCTTCCAGCCCAGGAACGATCTGCGCGGGGCCGAATCCACCCTGCTGACGCTGATCGCGCGTCACGGCGCAGAACTGATCGCCATCGGCAACGGCACCGCCAGCCGCGAGACCGAACGACTGGTGACCGAGGTGCTGAAACGGCTGCCCAAGGGCACGACGGTGCCGAAGAAGGTGGTGGTGTCCGAGGCCGGAGCCTCGGTCTATTCGGCGTCGGAACAGGCGGCGAGGGAGTTTCCCGATCTGGACGTGTCGCTGCGCGGTGCGGTGTCGATTGCGCGGCGGTTGCAGGACCCGCTGGCCGAGCTGGTCAAGGTGCCGCCGGAAGCGATCGGCGTCGGGCAGTATCAGCACGACGTGGATCAACGGCAACTGGCCCGCAAGCTGGAGGCGGTGGTCGAGGATGCGGTTAACGCCGTCGGCGTCGATCTGAACACCGCCTCGGCCTCGCTGCTGGCGCATGTGGCGGGGCTGGGGCCGTCGCTGGCGGCCGCGATCGTGGCCCATCGCGATGCGACGGGCGCATTCCGGTCGCGGGCGGCGCTGAAGAAGGTGACGGGGCTGGGGCCGCGGGCGTTTCAGCAATGCGCGGGCTTTCTGCGCATCCGCCAGGGCGACGAGCCGCTGGACGAATCGGCCGTCCATCCCGAAGCCTATGGCGTGGCGCGCCGGATCGTGGCCGCCTGCGGGCGCGATCTGCGCCAGGTCATGGGCGACGCCGGCGCGCTGAAGGGCATCAGCGCCGAGAGGTTCGTGGACGAGAATTTCGGTTTGCCGACGATCCGCGACATCCTGTCCGAGCTGGAAAAACCCGGCCGCGACCCAAGGCCCGATTTCGTCACCGCCAGCTTTGCCGACGGCGTCGAAGAGATCGGCGATCTGCGGCCCGGCATGTCGCTGGAGGGCACGGTGACCAATGTCGCGGCCTTCGGCGCGTTCGTCGATATCGGCGTGCATCAGGACGGGCTGGTCCATGTCAGCCAGCTTGCCGACCGGTTTGTGAAGGACCCGACCGAGATCGTGAAGGTGGGCGATGTCGTCCGCGTCCGCGTGACCGAGGTCGATATCCCGCGCAAGCGTATCGGCCTGACCATGCGCAAGGATGGCGGCGCACAGGGCGGCCGCGCGCCGCACAAGGCGGCGGGGACGGCGCAACCCGGCAAGGCGGCGCGGCCCGCAAAACCCGGCGCACCCGCGCGCGGCAAGGGCGGCGGGCAGGGATCGTTCGGCGCCGCGTTGCAGGACGCGATGCGCAAACGGTAAGGGGGACGGGCGGAATGACCGAGAAACCGGGCAATCCGGACGCCTGCGGCCATTGGCTTGAGGATCCGGCCCATCGCGCCTTTCTGGTCCGCGACGCGCATCGCGCACTGGATTTCTTCGATGCCAGCCCGCGCGCGGCGGGCGGCTTTCACACGCTGGATAATGCCGGCCGGCCGCTGCCCTCCGCGTTGCAGGAACTGCACACGACGACGCGGCTGGTTCATTCCTATGCGCTGGCGCAGATTGCCGGGCGCGACGACCGGGCGGGGATCGTCGATCGCGGGATGGACTATCTGTGGCACGCGCATCGCGACCGGCGGTTCGGCGGCTATGTCTGGTCGCTTGACGGCGAGGGGGTGGCCGACGGAACCAAGCTGGCCTACGGCCATGTCTTCGTGCTGCTGGCCGCCGCCTCGGCGAAACTGGCCGGGCACCCGGACGCGGATCGCCTACTGGCCGATATTTCCGAGGTTCTCGACCGGCGTTTCTGGGACGACAGCGCCGGGCTTTTCCGGGATGAGTTCACGCGCGACTGGCAGCCCTTTTCGACCTATCGCGGGATGAACGCCAACATGCACGGGGCCGAGGCGCTGCTGGCCGCGCATGAGGCGACGGGCGAGGGTGAATACCTGTCGCGCGCGCGCCGCATCCTGGATTTCTTCATCGCCGGGCAGGCGGCTTTGCACGGCTGGCGGATTCCCGAACATTACGACGCCGACTGGCGACCCGATCACGGCTATTGCGGCAATCCGATGTTCCGGCCCGCCGGCACCACGCCCGGCCATTCGTTCGAGATGGCGCGCCTGCACCTGCAATGCTGGGACCAGTCGCAGCGACCGGGGGCCGAGGCGCCGGCCCAGGCGCGGGCATTGGTGGAGACCGCGCTGGCGGATGCGTGGGATTGCGACCGGGGCGGTCTGGCTTATACGCTGCACCTAGATGGGTCGGTCGATATCGGCACCCGCTTCTGGTGGCCGGTGACCGAAGCCATCGGCGCACTGGCCGCGCTGATCAAGCTGGACGGGCAGGCGGCGGACGAGGCGTGGTATCGCCGGATGTGGCAATTCGCCGACCGCTGCTTGATCGACCACGAAGCCGGCGGATGGTTTCCCGAAGCGGGCGCGGAAGACCGGCATGCTTCGGGACAGTTCACCGGCAAGCCCGACATCTATCACGCGTTGCAGGCCGATCTGTTCCCGTTGGTCCGCGGCTTGTCGCGGCCGGCGCGGGCGCTGGCCGATCTTTCGCCGCTGGCCGATCCGCAGCCGGGCTGAGGGTGGGCGCGGCGGCTGACGTCCCGTTCGCGTGTGCGGCCTACGCGGCGGGTTGCGCTGACCGCCACGCTCTGCGATCAGTCGGCGGTTCCCGGATTGATGGAGAGTGACGATGCGCATCAGTATCGATGTCGAACTGGATTATGCGCTGTCCGAACCCGGTCCCGCGATCCTGATGCTGGAGGCGGCGGGCGCCAGCGGTCAGGAACTGCACCGCACCTCGATCGATTTCGGCCCGGTCGACCGCTTTGCCCGCGTGCCGGGCGAGGAAGGGATCGGGGAACGCATCGTGCTGCGCGCACAGGACCGGATCACCTGCCGCTATTCCGCGCAGGTGTCGATCACCCGCGATTGTCCCGATCTGGACGCGCTTGCCGCCGACGAGGTGGACGAGATGCCGGGCGACGCGCTGCGCTATCTTCTGCCGTCGCGCTATTGCCAGGCCGAACGCTTTACCGCCTTCGCCAATCGCCGTTTCGGAGAGTTGCGGGGCGGACGCAAGGTCGCCGCGATACGCGCATGGGTCGAGGATCGGCTGGACTATGTGGCCGGGATCAGCACGCCCGACACCACCGCGGCGGATACGTTCCTGCAACGTCAGGGCGTGTGCCGCGATTACGCGCACATGATGATCGCGCTGTGCCGGGCCGCGCAGATCCCCGCCCGCATCGCCAGCGTCTATGCGCCCTCGGTCAACCCGCCGGATTTCCACGCCGTGGTCGAGGTCTATCTGCAGGGCGGCTGGCATCTGGTCGATCC
The DNA here is from genome assembly GCF_028553765.1 of Paracoccus stylophorae. Taxonomy (NCBI): domain Bacteria; kingdom Pseudomonadati; phylum Pseudomonadota; class Alphaproteobacteria; order Rhodobacterales; family Paracoccaceae; genus Paracoccus; species Paracoccus stylophorae. Next base: position 1,135,375 of record NZ_CP067134.1, read on the forward strand.
GACCGGCATGGCGCGCGCCGATGAAATGGCGCTGGTCGCGGTGGGGCGCGACGCGACCGACGTGGCCTTCATGACGACGATGAGCTTTGCCCATATGCGCCGCCAGTCGGTGCAGGTCCGGCGCGATGCGGACGCGTCCTAAACCGCGCCGTTTCAGGACCTTGGCCCCAATACCGCATCCGGCGTGGCAGGTCGCTTGACCTTGACTGCGCGGGGCGCAAGACTGCCGCGCAATCGGATCATGGAGGATAAGATGGCCGCAACAGATCGCCGCAGCCTGCTGGCTGCCTCGGCGCTGGCAATGCTTGCGACAGGCATTCCGGCGCTGTCCGCCGCGCAGGATGCCGAATGGCCCAGCCAGCCGGTGCATGTCTATGTGGGCTTTCCCGCCGGGTCCTCGCCCGACGTGCTGGCGCGGCTGGTGACCGAACCGCTGGCCGAAAGGCTGGGCCAGCCGGTCGTGGTCGAGAACAAGCCCGGCGCGGGCGGGGTGATCGGCGTGCAGCAGATGCTGGCCGGTCAGCAAGACTATTCCTTCGGGACCACGATCAACGGTCCGCTGACGACCTCGCCCCGGCTGGTCGAGGATATCAGCTATGACGTCGAAACCGACATCGCGCCGGTGACGCTGATGGCGACCTCGCCTCTGGTTCTGGCGGTGTCGGCCGATGCCGCGCCCGACGATCTGGCCGGGTTCATTGAGGCCGCGGGCGCCGAACCCGGCGCGATCAGCTATGGCTCGGTCGGGCAGGGATCGGGCGCGCATCTGACGGCGGAACTGTTCGCGGACGCGGCCGGCATCGAGATGCTGCATATCCCCTTCACCAGCTATGCCGAGGTCACGACCTCGATCATCGGAGGAGAGATCGACGCGGGCTTCATGGCGCCTTCCGCAGCGCTGCCGCAGGTCGAGGCGGGCAAGATGAAGATCTTCGGCATCACCTCGCAGGAACCGTTCGCGCAGGTGCCCGACGTGCCGCCCATCGCCGGCAATGCCGGGATGCCGCAGGATTTCCGGGCCGAGCTGTGGAACGCCTTCATCGCGCCCGCCGGCACCGATCCCGCGATCGTCCAGCGGCTGAACGCCGAGGTGAACGAGATCCTGCAAGATCCGCAGGTGCGCGACCGGATGCTGGCCATGGGCTGGCAGGCGCAGGGCGGAACGCCCGAGGAACTGGCGCAGCGGATCGCGGACGACACCCGGGTCTGGGGCGACGTGCTGGACCGGATCGAAGACCGGCAGTAACGGGCGGTGCGGCGCGACTGGCACGATATCTGGGGCGGCGCGGCCATGGCCGGCATCGGTGCCGCCGTCGCGTTCTATGCGGCCGGCCAATACGATTTCGGCACGCTGCGCCGCATGGGGCCGGGGTTCTTTCCGACCGTGCTGGGCGTGCTGCTGGCCGGGCTGGGCCTGCTGATCGCGCTGCCCGCGTGGCGCCGCGCGGGCGAGGCGCGGCCCTTTGCCGCGCGCGAGGCGTTGGCGGTGCTGGCCGCCATCGCGCTGTTCGGTCTGGGGCTGCAACGTCTGGGGCTGATCCCGACCACCGCCGCCGCCGTCCTGACCGCCAGCCTGCCCGCCCCGCGCGGCGGCGTTCTGTGGCGGGTCGTGCTGGCGGCGGTCATCACCGCGCTGACCTGGCTGGTCTTCAAGCAGGGGTTGCAGATGACCATGCCGCTGTGGCCGCGGCTGTGACATGACGACGCTGGAAGGACTGGCCTACGGGCTTGGCGTGGCCCTGCGGCCCGACATCCTGATCTATTGCTTTCTGGGCGTGGCAATGGGCACGTTCATCGGTGTTCTGCCGGGGATCGGGGCGATGGCCGCGATCTCGCTGCTGCTGCCGATCACCTATTATATCAGCCCCGAGGCGGCGCTGATCATGCTGGGCGGCGTGTATTACGGCGCGCAATATGGCGGGGCGGTCGCCTCGATCCTGCTGCGCCTTCCGGGGACGCCGCAATCGGCGGTGACGACGCTGGACGGCTATCCGATGGCGCGGCAGGGGCGCGCGGGGGTGGCGCTGTTCGCGTCGATGGTGTCGTCGTTCTGCGGGTCGATGATCGGCATCGCGGTGCTGGTCCTGCTGGCCGGGTTCCTGTCGCGCGTCGCGACCAGCTTCGGCGCGGCCGATTATGCCGCGATGATGGTGCTGGGGCTTGTCGCCGCCTCGACCATCGGGTCGAAACGTCCCGCCAAGGCGTTCGCGATGGTCGTGCTGGGGCTGATCCTGGGATGCGTGGGAACCGATGTGAACAGCGGTGTGCAGCGTCTGACCTTCGGGCAGACCCAGCTTCTGGACGGGATCAATCTTGTGGCGCTGGCGATGGGGCTGTTCGGCGTGGCCGAGATCATCGGCAATATCCGCACCGCCGAACGCGAGGGCAGCCCGCCCCATGTCAGCCTGCGCCAGTTGCTGCCCACGCGCGACGATCTGCGCCGGATGCCCGGCCCGATCGCGCGCGGCGGCGCGTTGGGCAGTTTTTTCGGCGCATTGCCCGGCACCGGATCGACGATCTCCTCGTTTCTGTCCTATGCGATGGAACGTCGCATCGCGCGCCGTCCCGACCGCTTCGGCGAGGGCGCGATCGAAGGCGTGGCCGGTCCCGAGGCCGCCAACAACTCGGCCGCGATCTCGGCCTTCGTGCCGACGCTGACCCTGGGCATCCCCGGCGATCCGATCATGGCGCTGATGCTGGGGGCGCTGGTCATTCACGGCGTCCAGCCCGGCCCGCTGATGCTGGAGGCGCGGCCCGAGATGTTCTGGGGCCTGGTCGTCAGCTTCGGCATCGGCAACCTGATCCTGCTGATCCTGAACCTGCCGCTGATCGGCATCTGGGTGTCGATGCTGCGGATTCCGTTCTGCTGGCTTTACCCGGCCATCGTGGTGTTCGTCTGTCTTGGCGTCTATTCCGTGCGCGGCGCGGGGTTCGACATCGCCGCCGTCGCGGTGATCGGGGCGGCGGGCTATCTTCTGTCGCTGGCGCAGTTCAGCCCGGCGCTGCTGCTTCTGGGTTTCGTGCTGGGGCCGCTGATCGAGACCAATCTGCGCCGCGCCCTGCTGATTTCGCGCGGCGATCCGATGGTGTTTCTGGAACGCCCGATCTCGGCCGTGTTCGTCGTCGCGACGGCGGGGCTGATCGTCGCGTCGCTGTGGGGCGCGTGGCGGCGCATCAGACCAGCACCAGCAGGATAAGCCCCCCGGCCATCAGCCAAAGCGTGCGGCGATAGACGGCCAGCGCGCGGTCGATATCGGCGACGGCCGGATCGCGTGCGGCGGCGTTCAGCCACGGCTCGTCCGCGATGCGGTCGGCATAGACGCGCGGCCCCGACAGGCGCACGCCAAGCGCACCGGCCATCGCCGCCTCGGGCCATCCGGCGTTCGGCGACCGGTGCGCGCCCGCGTCGCGCCGTGCGACCGCCCATGCCGCGCCCCCGCAGACCGTCGCGATCAGCACCGCCGTCAGCCGCGCCGGCAGCCAGTTGGCCACGTCGTCCAGCCGCGCGGCGATGCGCCCGAATTCGCCGTGCCGCTCGGTGCGGTGGCCGATCATCGAATCCAGTGTGTTGATCGCCTTGTAGGCGGCGATGCCCGGCAACCCTGCCAGCAGCGCCCAGAACAGCGGCGCGATCACCCCGTCCGAGGCGTTCTCGGCCAGGCTTTCGATGCTGGCCCGCGCCAGCCCGGCCTCGTCCGCGCGGCTGACGTCGCGGCCGACGGTCATCGCCGTCGCCCGGCGCGCGGCGGCCAGATCGCCGGCCAGCAACGGTGTGGCGACCGCCCGGACATGATCGTGCAGCGACCGCGCCGCGACCAGCGGCCAGGCCAGCACCCCGGCGATCCAGCCGCCCAACGCCTCTTGCAGGATGGCGGCGGGGATCGTTGCGGCGGCGATGACCAGCAGGCTGGCCGCCGCGCCGCGCGCCACACGCGCCCGGCCCACGTTCAGCCGCGCATCAAGCGCCGCGATCAGCCGGCCCAGCCACGTCACCGGATGCCCGATCCGGCGGTAAACCGCATCCGGCCAGCCGATGGCCGCATCCAGCGCCAGTGCGATCAGCGCGATCAGCGGCGTCATGGCGCGGTGATGTTGACGGCCTCGACCGCCCAGTCCGCGCCGGCGCGGCGCAGGACGGTCAGCGACAGGGGCGCCACCGAAAAGGACAGCGCCGCAGGGCCGACCACCATCGACAGGGCGGCGCGCACCGTGCCGGCATGGCCGACGATCAGCGTATCCCGGGCCAGCCCCTGCAACAGGGGCAGGGTGCGCGCGACCAGGTCGTCGAAACTTTCGCCGCCCTCGGGACGGTGCCGGGCCAGTTCGGCGGGCGGCAGCCGGCCCAGATCGGGCAGCGCGTCATAGGCCAGCCCTTCCCACGCGCCGTAATCCTGTTCCCACAAGGCCGCGCTTGTGGCATCTGGCAGCAACTTCAGCGCCCCGGCCGTTTGCAGGCAGCGCCGCGCCGGGCTGCTGAGGACGTGCTGGACCGGGCCGATCCGCGCCCGCATCCAGTCGAACGCATCGACCGCGCTGCAATCGGCATCGACATCGGTTCGCCCCGCAAGGCATCCGTCGGTCAGCGGAACGGCATGGCGCAGGATCAGCAATCGGGTCACGGCGGGCGTTTGTCCCTTCGTCGGATGTTTGCGCGCGACCATGTCGCGGCGGCGGCGCAAGGGCAAGCCAAGGTTATTGACCCGAAAACCGTTCCAGCGCAGGGTTTGCTTGACGAACGGGATGCGGTCGCCGTAAAAGCGCGAAATGAACGTGCGTTCAATAAACCGGGAGGAGGTTTCGCGATGTTCACGCAGGGCATGGAGTTCGATCTGGGCGAGGACGTGAACGCGCTTCGCGACATGGTCCACCGTTGGGCGCAGGACCGCATCAAGCCCATCGCGGCCGAGGTGGATCGCAGCAACGAATTCCCAAACGATCTGTGGCCCGAGATGGGCGAGCTTGGCCTTCTGGGCATCACCGTCCCCGAGGAATGGGGCGGCAGCGGCATGGGCTATCTGGCGCACGTCATCGCGGTCGAGGAAATCGCCCGCGCCAGCGCCAGCGTCAGCCTGTCCTATGGCGCGCATTCGAATCTGTGCGTGAACCAGATCAAGCTGAACGGCACCGACGAACAGCGGGCGAAATACCTGCCCGATCTGTGCTCCGGCAAGGCCGTCGGCGCACTGGCCATGTCCGAGGAAGGCGCGGGCAGCGACGTGGTCGGCATGAAACTGCGGGCCGAGAAGAAGAATGACCGATTCGTGCTGAACGGCAACAAGTACTGGATCACCAACGCACCCGAGGCGCAGACGCTGGTCGTTTACGCCAAGACCGATCCGCAGGCCGGCAGCAAGGGGATCACCGCCTTCATCGTCGAACGCGGGATGAAGGGGTTCTCGACCTCGCCGCATTTCGACAAGCTGGGGATGCGCGGGTCTAACACGGGCGAATTGATCTTCGAGGATTGCGAGATCCCGTTCGAGAATATCCTGGGCGAGGAAGGCCGGGGCGTCCGGGTGCTGATGTCGGGGCTGGATTACGAACGCGTCGTGCTGTCGGGCATCGGCACCGGCATCATGGCCGCGTGCCTGGACGAGGTCATTCCCTATCTGAAGGAACGCAAGCAGTTCGGCCAGCCGATCGGGAATTTCCAGCTGATGCAGGGCAAGATTGCCGATATGTATGTCGCGCTGAACACGTCGCGCGCCTATCTCTATGACGTCGCGCGGGCCTGCGATGCGGGCAAGGTGACGCGGCAGGACGCGGCCGGCGCGGTGCTGTATTGCAGCGAACAGGCGATGGTGCAGTCGCATCAGGCGGTGCAGGCGCTTGGCGGGGCCGGGTTCCTGAACGACAGCGTCGTCAGCCGGCTGTTCCGCGACGCCAAGCTGATGGAGATCGGCGCCGGCACAAGCGAGATCCGGCGGATGCTGATCGGCCGCGAACTGATGGCGCTGGCCTGATTGCCGCGGGACCGCGCCATGATGCTGCGCCGCGCAACCCTGGCCGCCCTGCCGCCCGCCCTCGGAATTGCGGGCGACGCAACGGGCGTAGATTTGGCGTTGCGGAACGCGCGGCTGCCGAACGGAAAGGGCGGACCATGCTGACCGGCCATGATTACGACACGATGCGCGACAGGTTCCGGTGGGACCTGCCGGCGCAGTTGAACATGGCCGATCAGTGCCTGTCCCATGACGGCGCGCAGGTGGCGCTGATCGAATATGACGGCGCGCCCCATCCCGTCACCTTCGCCGAACTGGGCGCGATGACGGACCGGCTGGCCCACGCGCTTGCGGCGGCGCGCGGGGATCGGGTGGCGGTGCTGCGGACGCAGTCGACGTGGACCGCCGCCGCGCATCTGGCGATCTGGAAATCGGCCGCGATCTCGATCCCGCTGTTCAAGCTGTTCGGTCCCGAGGCGCTGGAATTGCGGCTGCGCGACGCAGGCGTCAGGACAGTGATCGCCGATCCGCAGGGCCGCGACATGCTGGCGGGCTTTCCCGATCTGCATGTGATCGTGCCCGAGGACGGGCTTGACGACGCGCCTTCCGTCCCGGCCCGCACGACCGGGCCCGAAGATCCTGCGGTCATCATCTATACCTCCGGCACGACCGGGCCGCCCAAGGGGGCGCTGCACGGCCATCGCGTGCTGACCGGCCATCTGCCCGGCGTCCAGATGAGCCACGATCTTCTGGGCCAGCCGGGCGACTGCCTGTGGACGCCCGCCGACTGGGCATGGATCGGCGGGCTGTTCGATGTGCTGATGCCGGGGCTTGCCCTGGGCGTGCCGGTGGTGGCCGCGCGGATGTCGAAATTCGACGCGCAGCAGGTGGCCGCGCTGATCGCCGATTGCGGCGTCCGGAACGTGTTCTTCCCGCCCACCGCGCTGAAGATGCTGAAGGCCGCCGATGTCTCGGTCCCCGGCCTGCGCAGCGTCGCCAGCGGCGGCGAGACCCTGGGCGCCGAGATCCTCGACTGGGGCCGGCGCGCCTTTGGCCTGACCATCAACGAATTCTACGGCCAGACCGAATGCAACATGGTCGCAAGCTCGGCCGCCTCGCTGTTTCCGCCGCGCCCCGGCGCCATCGGCAAGCCGGTTCCGGGCTTCGATGTCCGCGTGATCGACGAGGATGGCCAGCCCACCGACGACGAGGGCGACATCGCCATCCGCCGCGGCGCGGCCAGCATGATGACGGAATACTGGAAACGCCCCGACGACACCGCCCGCAAATTCCGCGGCGACTGGCTGGTGACGGGCGACCGGGGCGTGATCGAGGACGGCTATATCCGCTTTGTCGGCCGCGACGACGATGTCATCACCTCGGCCGGATACCGCATCGGCCCCTCCGAGATCGAGGATTGCCTGCTGAAACACCCGTCCGTCGCGCAGGTCGGCGTGGTCGGCAAGCCCGACAGGCTGCGCACCGAGATCGTCAAGGCCTATGTTGTGCTGCGCGAGGATGTCGAGCCGACCGACGAACTGGCGGCGGAACTTGCCGCGCATGCCCGGCGTCTTTGCGCCGCCCATTCCTATCCGCGTGAAATCGCGTTTCTGGACAGCCTGCCGATGACGGTGACAGGCAAGGTGATCCGGCGCGAACTGCGCAGGCTGGCGGAAAGCGAATGACGCGGATCGGTCTTTTTCTGGCGCTGGCGATCCTGCTGCCCGCCCCCCTTGCCGCGCAAGATGCGCAGGTGGATGCCGGCGCGGTCGCGGCCTGTTTCGCGGGCACAGAGTGCGGTGACGTCGATCCCGACTGCATCGGTGCGGCCGCGGAGGCCTGCCAGCAGACCCATCCGCAGGGCCAGACGACACTGGGGATCAGCGAATGCCTGATGGCCGAGGCCGGGGCGTGGGACGATCTGCTCAACCTCGAATACCGGCTGACCCGCGACGGTTTCACCGATCAGCCGGGCCTGCCCGACACTCTGCTTGCGGCGCAGCGGGCGTGGATCGCGCTGCGCGATGCCGATTGCGCGTTGGCCTATGACCGCTATGGCGGCGGCTCGATGCGGGTGATCGCGGCGGCGGATTGCCGGCTGCGCCACACGGCGCGGCGCGCGCTGGAACTGCGCGACATGCGGGGGATGTGATCATGCTGAGCCATGCCCGAACCTGTTGCCCGACCGGCCCGGCCCTGCCGGATCGCACACGGCTTTCCGCCCGAAAACGCCTGGCGGCGGCACATTGTCGCGCGCGCATGACTTCAAGGACGCACCTATGAAACTGAAAAGTCTCGCCTTGACCAATTCCGACGCGTTCCGCGCCAACCGCAAGGCGCATCTGGCGCTGCTGGACACCGCCCGACAGGCGGCCGAGGCGGCGGCGGCGGGCGGCGGGGCGCGCGCGATGGACCGTCATGTCGGCCGCGGCAAGATGCCGCCGCGCGAACGGGTGGCCAACCTGCTGGACCCCGGCTCGCCGTTTCTGGAAATCGGCGCGACCGCCGCCCATGACATGTATGAGGGCGCGGCCCCCGGCGCGGGCGTGATCGCGGGGGTGGGGCGCGTGCACGGTCAGGACGTGATGGTCGTGGCCAACGATGCCACCGTGAAGGGCGGCACCTATTACCCGATGACCGTCAAGAAACATCTGCGCGCGCAGGAAATCGCCGAACAGTGCAATCTGCCCTGCGTCTATCTGGTCGATTCCGGCGGCGCCAACCTGCCCCAGCAGGACGAGGTGTTTCCCGACCGCGACCATTTCGGCCGCATCTTCTTCAATCAGGCGCAGATGTCGGCCAAGGGCATCCCGCAGATCGCGGTGGTGATGGGGTCGTGCACCGCCGGCGGCGCCTATGTGCCCGCCATGTCGGATGTGACGATCATCGTGCGCAATCAGGGCACGATCTTCCTGGCCGGCCCGCCTCTGGTCAAGGCCGCGACCGGCGAGGTGGTGACGGCCGAGGATCTGGGCGGCGGCGACGTCCATACCCGCCTGTCCGGCGTCGCGGATTACCTGGCCGAGGACGATGCCCACGCACTGGCCCAGGCGCGGCGCACGATTGCGAACCTGAACCGGCGCATGCCCGACACGGTCGTCTGGCAGACCCCGGAACCTCCGGCCTACGACCCCGACGAGATCCTGGGCGTGGTGCCCGCCGATCTGCGCACCCCCTATGACATCCGCGAGGTGATCGCCCGCACCGTCGATGCCAGCCGCTTCGACGAATTCAAGGCGCGCTTCGGCGAAACGCTGGTCACGGGGTTTGCCCATGTCGAGGGTTGCCCCGTCGGCATCGTGGCCAATAACGGCGTGCTGTTTTCGGAAGCCGCGCAAAAGGGCGCGCATTTCATCGAACTGTGCAGCCAGCGCGGCATCCCGCTGATCTTTCTGCAGAACATCACCGGCTTCATGGTCGGCCGCAAATACGAGAACGAGGGCATCGCCCGCCACGGCGCCAAGATGGTCACGGCCGTCGCCACGACCAGCGTGCCCAAGATCACCATGCTGGTCGGCGGCAGCTTTGGCGCCGGCAATTACGGCATGGCCGGCCGCGCCTATTCGCCGCGCTTCCTGTGGACCTGGCCCAACAGCCGCATCAGCGTGATGGGAGGCGAACAGGCGGCGGGCGTGCTGGCCACGGTGAAACGCGACGGCATGGAACGCGCGGGCGAGACCTGGACGGCCGAGGCCGAGGCCGAGTTCAAGCGCCCCACCATCGAGATGTTCGACCGCCAGTCCCACCCGCTTTACGCCTCGGCGCGGCTGTGGGACGATGGCATCGTCGATCCCCGCAAGACCCGCGATGTGCTGGCACTCAGCCTGCGCGCCTCGCTGAACGCGCCCATCCAGCCGACGCGCTTCGGCGTCTTCCGGATGTGAGGATGCAGATGATGTATGCCTCCGGCGGGGATATTTGGACACCGAAGATGCAGAGGGCGGCATGATCCGGGTCTGGCAGGGCGACATCACCACGCTGAAGGTGGACGCCATCGTGAACGCGGCCAACGAGACGCTTCTGGGCGGCGGCGGCGTCGACGGCGCCATCCACCGCGCCGCGGGTCCCGGCCTGCTGGCCGAATGCCGCAGGATCGGCGGCTGTCCGACGGGTGAGGCGCGGATCACCGGCGGCCACGATCTGCCCGCACGCCACGTGATCCATACGGTCGGGCCGGTCTGGCGCGGCGGCGATGCGGACGAGGACGCGCTTCTGGCGTCAGCCTATCGCAACAGCCTTCAGCTTGCTCGCGACCACGGGCTGACATCCATCGCCTTCCCCGCCATCTCGACCGGCGTCTATGGATTCCCGCCGGACCGCGCCGCCCGGATCGCCGTCACGACCATCGCGGAACACGGCGACGATCTCGATGTCACATTGGTGGCATATGACGACAAGGCCGCCGCCATCCTTGCGGATGCGCTGCCATGATGTCTTCGGTGTTCAAATATCCCACGGGGGTCCGGGGGTGTGAAACCCCCGGCCTTTCCCATTGCAAGCAGGGGCTGCCATGTTCCAGAAGATCCTGATCGCCAATCGCGGCGAAATCGCCTGCCGCGTCATCGACAGCTGCCGCCGCCTTGGCGTGGCGACGGTCGCGGTGTTCTCGGACGCGGACCGGGCGGCGCGGCATGTGGCGATGGCGGACGAGGCCGTGCATCTGGGCGGCGCCGCACCCTCGGACAGCTATCTTCGGGGCGACGCGATCATCGCGGCGGCGCAGTCTACCGGCGCGCAAGCCATCCATCCGGGCTATGGTTTCCTGTCCGAAAATCCCGATTTCGTGCAGGCGGTCGAGGCGGCCGGGCTGGTCTTCATCGGTCCGTCGCCGCAGGCGATCCGGGCCATGGGGCTGAAAGACGCCGCGAAGGCGCTGATGGAAGAGGCCGGGGTGCCGGTCGTGCCCGGCTATCACGGCGAAAACCAGGACCCGGACCACCTTGCGTCCGAGGCCGAGGGAATCGGCTATCCGGTGCTGATCAAGGCCGTCGCGGGCGGCGGCGGCAAGGGGATGCGCCGTGTCGACGATCCGGCGGATTTCGCCGACGCGCTGGCCTCGGCCCAGTCCGAGGCCCGAAACGCCTTTGGCAACGCCGCCGTGCTGATCGAGAAATACATCCTGCGCCCGCGCCATATCGAGGTTCAGGTCTTCGGTGACGGCGATCGGGCGGTGCATCTGTTCGAACGCGACTGTTCGCTTCAGCGCCGGCACCAGAAGGTCATCGAAGAGGCGCCGGCCCCCGGCATGACGCCCGAGATGCGCAAGGTCATGGGCGCCGCCGCGGTCAGGGCGGCCGAAGCCATCGGCTACAAGGGCGCGGGCACGATCGAATTCATCGTCGATGGCAGCAAGGGTCTGCGCAAGGACGGGTTCTGGTTCATGGAGATGAACACCCGGCTTCAGGTCGAACACCCCGTGACCGAGGCGATCACCGGCGTCGATCTGGTCGAATGGCAGTTGCGCGTCGCATCGGGCGAGAAGCTGCCGGCGAAACAGGAAGATCTGCACATCACCGGCCACGCCTTCGAGGCGCGTCTGTATGCCGAGGATGTGCCGGCCGGATTCCTGCCCGCGACCGGGCGGCTGGCGCATCTGGCCTTTCCCGACGGCGCGCGGATCGAGACCGGCGTGCGGCAGGGCGACACAATCAGCCCGTGGTACGACCCGATGATTGCCAAGATCGTCACGCACGGCCCCACCCGCGCCGTCGCGTTGCGCGCGCTGGAGGCCGCACTGGTCGATACCGAGGTGGCGGGGTCGGTCACCAACCTGGATTTCCTGATCGCGCTGACTCGGCACGACGGTTTTCGCAACGGCGATGTCGATACTGGCCTGATCGCGCGCGATCTGGACGATCTGGTCGCCGCCGCCGAACCCGATCCGCGCGCCCGGGCGCTGGCCGTGGTGGGGCTGGCCGGTCTGGCCGATCCGTCGGTTACCGGCGGCATGACGCTGTGGCAGCCGCTGCGCCGCACGATTGCCTGGGATGGCGGCGAGGCGGTGCTGGAGGTTCTGGGCCCCGGTGCCGCGCGGGTGACGATGGACGACACGGCCTACGAGGTGCGCTGGCAGGGCGACCGCTGGTGGGTCGATGACGGGCTGCGCCGCAACCGCATCGTGCGGCATGAGGCCGGCATCAGCGTCTTTGGCGGGCGTCCCGTCACGCTTGTGCCGCTGGACCCGCTGGCGCGCGATTCGGCGGCGGCGGGCGGCGACGCGCTCAGCCTGTCGCCGATGCCGGGGCTGGTGAAATCGGTCCATGTCACCGCCGGCCAGCAGGTCAAGGCCGGAGACCGGCTGGCGGTGCTGGAGGCGATGAAGATGGAACACAGCCTGACCGCTGCGCGCGACGGGGTCGTGGCCGAGGTCCTGGCCGCCGCGGGCGATCAGGTCGAGGCCGGCGCGCCCCTGATCCGCCTTGAGGAGGAAGAGGAGGCCGCATGATCCGCCCGCATCACGTTCCGGTCTCGCGCCGGCTTCGCACGCGCGCGGGCGGCATCCACAGTCAGGTTTTCCATGAGGTTGCCGATGCCTGAGACTGTCGAGATCTTCGAGATGGGTCCGCGCGACGGGCTTCAGAACGAAAAGCGTCTGATCCCCGCGCAGGACAAGATCGCACTGGTCGATCTGCTGTCGCAGGCCGGTTTTCGCCGGATCGAGGTGACCAGTTTCGTGTCGCCGAAATGGGTGCCGCAGATGGCCGATGCGGCGCAGGTGATGGCCGGGATCGAACGGGTGCCCGGCATCAGCTATGCGGTGCTGACCCCGAACATGAAGGGGTATGAAGCGGCAAAGGCCGCGCGGGCCAGCGAGGTCGCGATCTTCGCCAGTGCCTCGGAAGGGTTCAGCAAGGCCAATCTGAACGCGACCATCGCCGAAAGCCTTGCGCGGCTGGCGCCGGTGGCGCAGGCGGCGCAGGCCGACGGCATCCCGGTGCGCGGCTATGTCAGCGTCGTCACCGATTGCCCGTTCGACGGGTCGACGCCGCCGGGAAACGTGGCCCGCGTCGTCGCCGCGCTGCGCGACATGGGCTGTTATGAGATCAGCCTGGGCGACACGATCGGGCAGGGAACGCCCGAGTCCATCGACGCCATGCTGTCGGCGGTTCTGGACGAAGTCCCGCCCGGGCGGCTGGCCGGTCATTATCACGACACCGCCGGACGCGCGCTTGACAATGTCGACGCCAGTCTGGCGCGCGGTTTGCGCGTCTTCGATGCGGCGGTCGGCGGGCTGGGCGGCTGCCCCTATGCGCCCGGCGCCAAGGGCAATGTCGCGACGGAAAAGGTGGCGCGGCATCTGAAGGCAGCGGGACACGAGACGGGGCTGGACATGGGCGTCGTGCAGCAGGCGGCGGAATTGGCGCAACGACTGAGAGGGTGACGAATTTTCGCAGAAGATTCGCGCAGGAAAAGGATGGCGATGTTCGAAACGATCCGGATCGAGACCGACAGCCGCGGTGTGGCCACGCTGTGGCTTGCGCGCGGCCAGAAACACAACGCCCTGTCACAGACAATGATGGAGGAGGTGACGCACGCCGCCCGCGCACTGGGCGATGATCCCGCCGTGCGCGTCGTGGTGCTGGCGGCCGAGGGCGCCAGTTTCTGCGCCGGCGGCGATCTGGCGTGGATGAAGGCGCAGATGGGGGCCGATGCCGCGACACGGCGGGCCGGGGCGCGTATTCTGGCGGGGATGCTGTCAGCGCTGAACACCCTGCCCAAGCCGCTGATCGGACGGGTTCACGGCAACGCCTTTGGCGGCGGGGTCGGGATGATGGCGGTGTGCGACATCGCCCTGGTCGCAACTGACGCCAAGTTCGGCCTGACCGAGGTGAGGCTGGGCCTGATCCCGGCGACAATAGGCCCCTATGTTCTGGCCCGGATGGGAGAGGACAAGGCGCGGCGGGTCTATTTCTCGGCCCGGATCTTCGGCGCGGCCGAGGCTGTGGCGCTGAACCTGGCCGCGCGCACGGTCGAGGGCGGCGATCTGGACGCGGCGGTCGAGGCCGAGGTGTCGCCGTTCCTGCAGGGCGCGCCCGGTGCCATCGCCGCCGCCAAGGCGCAATGCCGCGCCTTGGGCCCGGTGATCGACGAGGCGGTGATCGAGGACAGCATCGACCGGCTGGTGGCCGCATGGGAAGGCGACGAGGCACCCGAGGGCATCGCCGCATTCTTCGACAAGCGCAAGCCGCGCTGGCAAAGCTGACGCCTTAACGCGGCCGCGCCTCGGCCCGGATATTGATCCAGTTGCCGGTCAGGATGAGCGCCGCGCCCAGGATGATCGCAAGGCCGACAGGCTCGTCATAGAACAGCAGCCCGATCAGCGCGGCGACCGGCAGGCGCAGGAAATCGAACGGCATGACCACGGTGGCCGGCGCGACGCTGAGCGCGTTGGCGATGCAGAAATGCGCGCAAAGCCCCGCCGCGCCGATCAGCGCCACCCACGGCCATGCCGCCGCCGACGGAAACGCCACGCTGCCGTCGATGCCGGCACCGACGAACCCGAACACGGTCTGCATGACCGTCATCCAGAACATGATGCACAGGATATGGGTCATGCCGGTCAGCCGTTTGGTCACGATGTAGGTAAGCGCGAACCCGATTGCGGCCACCGCCGCCGCGACCAGCCCGGGCGACAGCGGCGTGACGCCGGGCTGCGCGACCAGCAGGATACCGATGAAACCCAGAAACGCGGACAGGACCCGGGCGCGCGTCAGCCTTTCGTCCAGAAACAGCGGCGACAGCAGCAGCGCCCACAGGGGAGAGCTGAACTCCAGCGCGAAGACCTGCGCCAAGGGGATCGAGGCAATGGCAAAGAACCACAGGTTCTGTGCGGTGAAGTGCGCAAGGTTGCGGCCCAGATGCAGCAGCGGGTGGCGAAAATCCACCACGTGCCAGCGCCGGCGCAGGGTCAGGACCGACACCACGATCAGCACGCCCACGATGGACCGCCACGCCATGATCTCGAACGTGTCCAGCTCCAGCGACACGGCCCGCCCGGCCACCGCCATCGATGTGAACGAGGCGACGGCCCCGATCATCCAGATCGCCGCGATCAGCGGCTTGCTGTCCTGATGGGGCATGTCCGATGCGGTTGTGGTCATGGTCTGCCTCGACGATCCGGTGGGCCTGACCCACATATCGCGCAAGTTGCACGTAATGCAAATCGGGTCGGCCACGCTGAGGAAGAATCGGCGCGCGGCGATCCCCGGTCAGGCGATGCCGCACCGGGCCGCCGCGGCAGGGGCGGGACGGGCGTTCACATGCCGGCGTAAAGCGGGAACCGGGCGCACAACTCGCCCACCTGCGCCTTGACCCTGTCCTCGACCTCGGCGTTGCCATCCTCGCCGTTCCGGGCCAGCCCGTCGACGACCTCGACGATCCAGCGGGCGATCTGGCGGAATTCGTCCTCGCCGAAGCCGCGGGTGGTGCCCGCCGGGCTGCCCAGACGGATGCCCGAGGTGACGAAGGGTTTTTCGGGGTCGAACGGAACGCCGTTCTTGTTGCAGGTGATGCGCGCGCGGCCCAATGCCGCCTCGGTCGCCTTGCCGGTCACGCCCTTGGGGCGCAGATCGGCCAGGCACAGATGGTTGTCGGTGCCGCCCGAGACGATGTCGATGCCGCCCTTCATCAATTCGTCGGCCATGGCCTGCGCGTTGCGGACCACCTGCGCGGCGTAATCCTTGAACGACGGGTCCAGCGCCTCGGCAAAGGCGACTGCCTTGGCGGCGATCACATGCATCAGCGGGCCGCCCTGAAGGCCGGGAAACACCGCGCTGTTGATCTTCTTGGCGATGTCGGCATCATTGGTCAGCACCATGCCGCCGCGCGGACCGCGCAGCGATTTGTGGGTGGTCGTGGTCACGACATGCGCGTGCGGCACGGGCGAGGGGTGCTGACCGCCCGCCACCAGACCCGCGATATGGGCCATGTCGACCATCAGCCACGCGCCGACCTCGTCCGCGATCCTGCGGAACGCCGCCCAGTCCCAGACCCGGCTATAGGCGGTGCCGCCGGCCACGATCAGCTTGGGCCTGGTCTTGCGCGCGCTTTCCGCAATCGCCTCCATGTCCAGCAGCTGATCCTGCTGGCGCACGCCATAGCTGACGACGTTGAACCACTTGCCCGACATGTTGACCGGGCTGCCATGGGTCAGGTGCCCGCCGGAATTCAGGTCCAGCCCCATGAACGTGTCGCCCGGCTGCAACAGCGCCAGAAACACCGCCTGGTTCATCTGGCTGCCGCTGTTGGGCTGGACGTTCGCAAACCCGCAGTCGAACAGCTGCTTGGCCCGCTCGATCGCCAGTTCCTCGACGACATCGACATACTGGCAGCCGCCGTAATACCGCTTGCCGGGATAGCCTTCGGCATATTTGTTCGTCAGAACCGACCCCTGCGCCTCAAGCACGGCGCGCGACACGATGTTTTCCGATGCGATCAGTTCGATCTCGTCGCGCTGGCGACCAAGTTCCTTCGTGATCGCGTCGGCGATATCGGGATCGCGGCTGGACAGGCTTTCGGTAAAGAAACCGGTCTCGCGGGTGGGAGCGTTCATGTCTCGCGTCCTCTCAGGCTGGGGGCGGCTGGAATTGGCCTTTCATACCCCAACGAAGCGCCGGTCGAAAGCGTCAAAGCGATGGGCTGCCGCGTGGGCGTCGCCCGTGCCGGGCTTGCCATCGGCGCGGCCCCGTCCGATGCTGCGCGCCGGTCGAGGGGGGAACCAGCCAGCATGAAGCCTGCCGTTCATTTTACCGCCAGCCATGCCGCATCCGCGCAAGAGGCGTTGAAACGGCTGATCGCCCGTTATGGCGACACGGCGCTGGCGCAGGCCGAAACGGTCGTGGCCTTGGGCGGGGACGGGTTCATGTTGCAGACGCTGCACGCGATCCAGGGCCGCGATCTGCCGGTCTATGGGATGAATCGCGGGACCGTCGGCTTTCTGATGAACCGCTATTCCGAGGAATTGCTGCCGCAGCGCCTGATGGCCGCGGAAGAGGCGGTGATCAGCCCGCTGCGGATGACGGCCGTCTGCGCCGATGGCTCGGTTCAGGAGGCGCTGGCCATCAACGAGGTCAGCCTGCTGCGCGAGGGTCCGCAGGCCGGCAAGCTGCGCATCCATGTCGACGGCAAGCTGCGGATGGCCGAACTGGTCTGCGACGGGGCACTGGTCTCGACGCCGGCCGGCTCGACCGCCTATAACTATTCCGCGCACGGGCCGATCCTGCCCATTGGCTCCGAGGTGCTGGCCCTGACCGCCATCGCCCCGTTCCGGCCCCGGCGCTGGCGCGGCGCGCTGCTGCCCAAATCGGCCGAGGTCGATATCGAGGTGCTCAGCCCCGAGCGCCGGCCGGTCATGGCCAACGCGGATTCGCGCGCGGTGCGGCACGTGACGCGCGTCACCGTGCGCAGCGCCGCCGATATACGCCACCGGCTGCTGTTCGACAGCGGCCACGGGCTGGAAGAACGGCTGCTGCGCGAACAGTTCGTCTGATTGCGGCGCGCTTGCGGCGTCTGCCACCGGGTCGCGGGGCCGGTCCGCATGATGTTTATCCCGAGTTGAGGATAATCCGCGCCGGCGAATATATTTGCCAGCTGATTATTTATTTATTACATTATCCGGACTGAAGCGGTTATCGAATCGGTTTCGATAACCGGAATTCGTAGATGTTAATCAGTAAATTCAGCAACCTTGGGAGGTCGCGATGGGTAACGATGGCGAAATCAGCGAAAACACCGAGACTTTGCAAGAAACCGAACTGGACCCGTGTTCGGACCATTGCACAGAAATTCCGCGCGGACGGCGGCGCGTCATACCGCCATTCTCGCGTGCAAACTTTTCGGATTACACGTGGAGCCCGATTGACGAGGCGTCCCTGGCCCAGCTTGTGACCATGGACCCGGACTCGCGATGCGCCTATGAAAAACTGGGCTATCTGCCCGATCTGCGGCGCTTTTCGCTTGGAGAGTTCCGGGTGGACGACCGGCGCACCGTCGCGTTCGAGGTGATCCCGGAACTGGGCGAGGTCAGCTATTCCGAGCTGTCCGAATTTCCTGCCGGAACCGCCAGCAGCCCGGAAGAGGATGGCGAGTCCTCGCCGTCGCCGCTGCTGCGGTTCTTGCAGGTGACCGACAGGTCGGTGCCGGTTCCGCTGGCGCTGCGCGAGTTCGAGGATCGCGAGGATGACGAAAC
Organism: Paracoccus stylophorae; assembly: GCF_028553765.1. Lineage (NCBI taxonomy): Bacteria > Pseudomonadati > Pseudomonadota > Alphaproteobacteria > Rhodobacterales > Paracoccaceae > Paracoccus > Paracoccus stylophorae. The sequence continues at coordinate 1,153,504 of NZ_CP067134.1, forward strand.
CGCGAAACTGCTTGTCGGGCGCGATCTGGTCGATTCATTCGACGATCACGGACGACAGCTTTCCCTGACTGCCGCGCCGGCACAGGCGGCGTCGGAGCCCGGAACGGTCTGGACATGTTTTACCGGCGGGCTGGATACTTTCAGCGATATATATTGCGAGAACAAGGATATTTCATATTGCGACAACGGGGCATGGATCGACCTGACGCGAAGCAGCGGCAGTAAAAGACGATATGCCTCTCATTCGCGTGTCGCCTGCTGTTCAAATTATTCGGTCCATGTCGAACATCAGTTTCGATACTGGTCCTGGACGTATTGGAAATGGAAATGGACGACGGTCAAATATCCGCTACCGCCGGCGGCGTGGTTGCAGACGCTGTCCTATGGCGATGTGAAATACTGGAAACATGTCGGCGGCAGAAAGCGGCGCCGGAAGGTGCGGATCTGGACCGGGGGCGGATCCGGTTATTTCCGGGCGTGGACGGCGTTCTACAACTGACGCGGTGCATCGGCCTCGGCGTGCGGCGGCAAGGGCAGGCGCGGCTTGCGCCGCGCCGGCCAGTCCGTCGCCACATGCCAGGCCTGCCCCAGATTGAGGATCGCGGCGTCCGATCCGGTCGATCCGGCAAGCTGCATCCCCATCGGCAGGTCGTTGCCGCCGAACCCCACCGGCACCGACAGGCAGGGCAGCCCGGCCAGACTGACCGGCACCACGATCTCCATCCAGCGGTGATAGGTGTCGGCGGGCCGGCCGCCCACCGTTTCGGGCCAGCGCCAATCGACCGGAAACGGCCAGACCTGCGCCGAGGGCAGGGCGACCGCGTCCACATCCTCGAACAGGCGCGCGGCGCGGCGATACCATTCGCTGCGGATCGTGCTGGCCTCATGGATCTGTGCGGCCGACAGGGCAAGACCCTGTTCGATCTCCCACCGCGCTTCGGGTTTCATCAGCGCGCGTTTGTCCGGGTCGTCGTAAAGGGCGCGTCTGGCCCCGGCATTCAGGAAGGCGCGCAACGTGGTCCAGCTGTGCCACAGCCTTTCGGCGGGAAAGGGCGGGGGCAACCTGACGATGCGGCAGCCCAGATCCTCGAACCGCGCCAGTGCCGCCTCGCACAGGGACAGGATGCCGTCCTCGCACGGATAGGCGCCGCCCCAGTCGCCCAGCCAGCCGATGCGCGTCCCGGCCACGTCACCGTCCAGCGCCGCGCCGAAATCGCGCGATTCGCGGCCGAACGGCACGGCTGGATGGGGGCCGGCCAGCGTCGTCAGCAGATGCGCCAGATCGCGCGGCGAGCGCGCCATCGGGCCGGCTGTCGTCAGCGTCGTCACGAAGCTGTCGCCCACCGGATCGCCCGGCACCAGCCCCCAGCTTGGCCGGAATCCGTAGACGTTGCAGAACGCGGCCGGATTGCGCAGGCTGCCCATCATGTCCGATCCGTCGGCCACCGGCACCAGCCGCGCGGCCAGCGCCGCCGCGGCCCCGCCGGACGAGCCCCCGGCGCTGCGGCCAAGGTCATAGGGGTTGCGCGTCGCCCCGAACACGGCGTTGACGCTGTGCGAACCCAGGCCCCATTCCGGCGTGTTGCTCTTGCCGATGAAGATCGCGCCGGCGGCGCGCATCCGGGCCACGACCAGATCGTCGGCGGCGGGCACGTGATCGGCGAAGATGGGCGAACCCCAGGTCGTGCGCAGCCCCTTGACCGCCGCAAGATCCTTGACCGCGATCGGCAGCCCGTGCAGCCAGCCCTTGCGCGGGGTGCGGTCGGCCTGTCGCGCCTGATCCAGCAGCTCGTCGCGCGGCCGCAGGCTGACGATGGCGTTCAGGTGCGGGTTCAGCGCCGCGATCCGGTCCAGAAACGCGGTCATCACCGTGACGGCGTCCAGGCGTCCGTCGGCGATGCGGCCGGACAGATCGAGGGCAGACAGGTCGGTGATCTCGGTCATCTGCGTGGTCCCGGTGCGGTCTGCATGGCGCGTCCTCAGCCGGCGCAGATCTGTTGCAGCGCCAGCCATTGCTCATCCGTCAGCAGCGGTTTTTCGGGCGGACCGGACCGGAACGGATCGCCTTCGATCAGCGGCAGCACGGTCTGGCCGGTCGGGTCCAGCGTGCGGGCATAGGCTTCGCTGCCGAACCCCGCCTGTTTCAGCGCCGCCAGCAGATCGGCGTCATCGGGGCGCGGCAGCGGGTCCGACAGCAGCCGTTCGCCGAACCCCTTCAGCGCGTCGGGCGACAGGCTGCCAAGCGTCATCAGCCGCAGCACCGTGCGCAGGCCGGCATGGCGCAGCGCCTGTCGCCGGACGGATTCGGGATCGGTCGCCAGCCGCGCCGCGACCAGATGTCCCGCCGCCGCCTCGGGTCCCGGCGCGCCTTGCAGCAGATCCGCGCCCAGAACGTAAAGATCGCCGGGCAGACGCAGCGCGCCGTTCAGCGGGCCGGGCACCACGCGGATCAGGGCGTTCTGGCCCACAAGCGCGGGCGTCAGCCAGTCCAGCACCGCCTGACCCGAGGCGCGGGTGCAGACCGGCCCGGTGCTGCGTTCGATATCTTCCAGCACCGCGGCCCCGATCTGGCGCGCCTGCGCGGGCGGGGCGATGCCGGCGGCGTGGCGGATGATCGCGTCGGGCAGCCAGACGATGACGGCGACCAGCATGGCAAGGCCCGCGAGGATCGTCAGCCCGCCGCGCAGCCGTCCGGGATGGGCGCGGCGCGTTTCGATGGCGTGATGGACACGCTCGATCGCCTCGATCATCAGCGGATCATCGATCTCGACCGTCTCGTCGCTGCCGTCGGGGGCGGGGGAATAGATCGCGGGCAGCTTGCCGGGGTTCAGCCGGGTCACGGCGGGCAGGGACCAGTGCGACAACGGCACGTCGGATTTCGGATCGGTCAGGATCAGCGTCGCGTCCCCGACCGCCACCACCACCTCGCGCAGCCGCGCCTCGGGGCTGTCGCGCCACGAGCCCTGAGCCTCGAGCCGTTGAAATTCCGTCAGCGCGGTCATGGATGTCTGGTCTGCCTGCCTGTCAGGCGACCATAGCGCAGCCGCGCATCACGTCAATCTTGCCGCGCGGCGGCCGGCTGTCGGTCAGTCCGCCGGCTCGGGCACCCGCATCCCCTTTTCGCGGGCCAGTTCGCGCATCCGTTCCTGGATTTTCTTGAACGCGCGCACCTCGATCTGGCGGATGCGTTCGCGGCTGACATCGTATCGGCCCGACAGATCCTCCAGCGTGATCGGATTGTCGCGCAGGCGGCGTTCCATCAGGATGTCCTTTTCGCGGTCGTTCAGCACGTCCATCGCCTCGATCAGCATCTGCCGGCGCGTGTTCAGCTCTTCGGTCTCGGCATAGGCTTCGGCCTGGTCGGCATCCTCGTCTTCCAGCCAGTCCTGCCATTGTGCCGTCGAATCGCCATCCGCCGACCCGACCGTGGCGTTCAAGGACGCATCGCCGCCGGACATGCGGCGGTTCATGTCGATGACTTCCTTTTCGGTCACGTTCAGTTCGGTCGCGATCCGGGCCACGTTTTCCGGGCGCAGATCGCCATCCTCCAGCGCGCCGATCTTGGACTTGGCCTTGCGCAGGTTGAAGAACAGCTTTTTCTGCGCGCTGGTCGTGCCCATCTTCACCAGCGACCACGACCGCAGGATATATTCCTGGATCGAGGCGCGGATCCACCACATCGCATAGGTCGCAAGGCGAAAGCCGCGTTCGGGATCGAACCGCTTGACCGCCTGCATCAGGCCGACATTCGCCTCGCTGATGACCTCGGCCTGCGGCAGGCCGTAACCGCGATATCCCATCGCGATCTTGGCGGCCAGACGCAGATGGCTGGTGACCAGCTTGTGGGCCGCCTCGCTGTCCTCGTGATCGGCCCATGCCTTGGCCAGCATGTATTCCTCTTCGGGTTCCAGCAGCGGGAACTTGCGGATTTCCTGCAGATACCGGTTCAGGCCCTGCTCGGGGCTGGGCGCCGGAAGATTGCCATAATTTGCCATATCGGTCGCCTTTCGAAGAGTTCGGGAAACGCAGGCGGCAGGATCGCGGTTCCGCGCCGCCACGGCCCCCCGGATGATGGAAGCTGCGCGTTGCAAGCTATTCTGTCGGGATTTCAGGGCCGGGTAACTTAAGAAAAGATCACATTCATGTCAAGGCCCCGCCTTGCGCAGCGCGTCCAGCAAGGTCTGCATGTCGCGGGGCAGGGGGCTGTCAAAGGCCAGCGCCACATTACTGCGCGGGTGGACAAAACCCAGATGCGCCGCATGCAGCGCCTGACGCGGAAAACCGGCCGCCGCCTGCGCCCCGGCCCCAAGCGCGCGGGCCGAGGCGCGCCGGGCGCCGCCATAGACCGGATCGCCGATCAGCCCCAGCCCCGCATGTGCCATATGAACGCGGATCTGGTGGGTGCGTCCGGTTTCAAGGCGACATTCGACCAGCATCGCCGCCGGCGGCGCGCCCAGGCTTTCCAGCATCCGCGCCCGCGTCACGGCGTGCCGGCCCTTGTCGAAATAGACCGCCTGCCGCTGGCGGTCGGTCGCGTGCCGCGCCAGTCGGGAGGTGATTTTCATCACGCCGCCATCCTCGAAACTGACGCCCGGCGTGCCGCGCAGGCGCGGATCGCCCGGGTCGATCACGCCATGCGCCAGCGCCAGGTATCGCCGCTGCGCCGTATGCGCCTCGAACTGTGCGGCCAGGCCGTGATGGGCGCGGTCGGACTTGGCCGCCACCAGAAGACCCGAGGTGTCCTTGTCGATCCGGTGCACGATCCCCGGCCGCCTTTCGCCGCCGATCCCCGACAGCGAGTCGCCGCAATGGGCCAGCAACGCGTTCACCAGCGTTCCCGCCGGGCTGCCGGGCGCCGGATGGACGACCATGCCGGCGGGCTTGTCGATCACGATCAGGTCGTCATCCTCATAGGCGATGGTCAGCGGGATGGCTTCGGGGCAGGTGGCGACGGGTTCCGGTTCCGGCACGACGATCCGGTATTCCTCGCCCGCCGACACGCGCGACTTGCCGTCGCGCACCACGCCGCCCGGCCCGCTGACCGCGCCATCGGCGATCAGCCGCGACAGGCGCGACCGCGACAGGGCCGCCTGCTCTGGCACAGCCTGCGCAAGCGCCTTATCAAGCCGGTCAGGCGGGTTCGCGTGAATCGTGACGACAAGGTTCGACATGGACGACGACAATAGCGACTGGAAGAACGCGGCGAAAGCGGTGCCCGAACTGCGTTTCCTGAAAATGCTGGTCACCGGCCTGTCGCTGGTGATGGGGCTGGGGATGATCGCCCTGGTCGTGCTGCTGTGGCTGCGGCTGGACCGGCCGATGCTGCCGGACCTGCCCGACGCCATCGCCCTGCCGCAGGGCGCGCAGGCCGAGGCGGTGACCTTTGCCCGCGATCTTGTCGTCGTCGTCACGGACGAGGACGAGGTGCTGATCTATGACCGGTCGGGCACGCTGCGCAACCGGATACGGATCGGCCCCTGATCAGTCCTGACGCTTTTCCGCCTCAAGCGCGTCCAGCCGCGCCTTCAGTTCGCTGTTTTCGGTCCGCGCCTTGATCGCCATCTCGCGCACGGCCTCGAACTCCTCGCGGGTGACGAAATCGCGGTCGGCAAGCCAGCGATCGACCCAGCCCTTCATCGCGGTCTCGGCCTCGGTCCTGGCGCCCTGGGCCACGCCCATCGCGTTCGTCATCAGTTTCGACATGTCGTCGAAGAACTTGTTCTGCGTCGTCATCTGATCGGGTCCCCAAATCTTGCCTGCGCCCAATATGGGTCGGCAGGCGGCGGGGTTCAATCCGCGCCGCTCAAGCAGGCTTGCGCGTGGCGCCCCGGCAGGCGCGCGGCCCCGGTGTCGGCGGTTTGCTGCCGTGACCGCGTCAGATCGCGCGTTGACACCGCCCGCCCCACGGCTAGCTTGCGCCGCGATATCCACGCCGAGGCCGCATGATCCCGTTTCCCGACATCTCGCCCGAGATCTTCACCCTGCATCTGGGCGGGCTGTCGCTGTCGCTGCGGTGGTATGCGCTGGCCTATCTGGCGGGGCTGCTGATCGGCTGGCGGATCATGGTGCGGATGATGCGCCGCGACGCGATCTGGGGCGACCGCGCGCCCATGCGGCCCGATGGCGTGGACGATCTGCTGACCTGGGTGATCCTGGGCGTGATCCTGGGCGGCAGGCTAGGTTTCGTGCTGTTCTACGAGCCCGGATTCTACCTGTCCAACCCGGCCGAGATCGTCAAGGTCTGGCAGGGCGGGATGAGCTTTCACGGCGGGTTCGCCGGGGTGATCGTGGCGGCGTGGCTGTTTTGCCGGGCGCACGACATTCCGCCGCTGCGGCTGGCCGACGCGATGGCGGTCGTGGCGCCGATCGGGCTGTTCTTCGGCCGCGTCGCCAATTTCATCAATGCCGAGCTTTGGGGCCGGCCCACCGATCTGCCCTGGGGGGTGATCTTTCCGGGCGAGGCGGCGCAGACCTGTCCGGGCGTCATGGGCCCCTGCGCACGCCATCCCAGCCAGCTTTACGAAGCCGGGCTTGAGGGGCTGGTGCTGGGCCTGATCCTGTGGGCGGTGGTGCGCGCAGGCGGGCTGCGCCGCCCCGGCCTTGCATTCGGCATCTTCCTGTCGGGATACGGGCTGGCGCGGATATTCGTCGAGTTGTTCCGCGTCGCCGACCCGCAATTCATCACCCCCGACAACCCGCTGGGGCATGTGCTGGGCGGGCCGGTATTCGGGCTGACGATGGGCCAGCTTCTGTCGCTGCCGATGCTGATTCTGGGGCTGTTCTTTATCCTGCGCGCAAGGCGGCGGGCACCGGCTGCCGCAGGCGCATGACGGCGCTGGAGCGCATCATCGCCGCGCGCATCCGCGCCACCGGTCCGATGACGCTGGCCGACTACATGGAGACCTGCCTGTTGCATCCGCAGCACGGATATTACGCCACGCGCGATCCGTTCGGGCGCGCGGGCGATTTCACCACCGCGCCCGAAATCTCGCAGATCTTCGGCGAGATCTGCGGTCTGGCGCTGGCGCAGGCGTGGATGGACCAGGGCCGACCGGCGCCCTTCACCCTGGCCGAGCCGGGGCCGGGGCGCGGCACGCTGATGGCCGACATGCTGCGCGCTTTGCGCGTCGCGCCGGGCATGCGCGAGGCGGCCCGGATCGCGCTGATCGAGGCGTCGCCGCATCTGCGTAAGATCCAGCGCGACAGGCTGGGCCATGTGCAGCATCTGGACCGCGCCGACGATCTGCCGCAACAGCCGCTGTTCCTGATCGCGAACGAGTTTTTCGATGCCCTGCCGATCCGCCAGTTCCAGCGCGTCGAGGACGGCTGGGCCGAGCGCGTGGTGACGCTGGGCCCGGACGGGCTGCGCATGGCGCTGGCGCCGCCGGTCGATCTGCCGCGTCCGGGGCAGCCAGGCGACGTGGTCGAGGATCGCCCCGCCGCGCCCGCGATCGTCGCCGCCATGGCCGGCCGGATTGCCGCCCATGGCGGTGCCGCGATCATCGTCGATTACGGCGGCTGGAACGGATATGGCGATACGTTTCAGGCACTTCGCGCGCATCGTTCCGAAGATCCGCTGGCCTCTCCGGGCGAGGCGGACCTGACCGCGCATGTCGATTTCGCGGCCCTTGCCGCGGCGGCGGTCGGGGCGGGGGCCGTGGTTTCCCGGCCGGTCCATCAGGGCGACTGGCTGCTGTCGCTGGGGGCGGCCGAACGGGCCGGGCGTCTGGCGCAGGCGGGGGACGGGGGGGCGTGGCCCGCGCTTCACCGCTTGACCGACGCAGACAAAATGGGTCACCTGTTCAAGGCGATGGCCATCTGGCCCCAAGGGGCGCCGCCGGTGCCCGGATTCGACGCGCTGAGGCTTCATGCAGACGACGCTTGAGATCCTGACCCATCCGCTGCTTCACGACGTAAGGCACGGATTCTTCACGCGAAAGGGCGGCGCATCGTCCGGTCTGTTCGCCGGGCTGAACTGCGGCCGGCGGTCCAGCGACCAGACCGACATGGTGACCGTCAACCGCGCCCGCGTGGCCGAGGCGATGGGCGTTCCGCCCGATGCGCTGGCGACGGTGAAACAGGTTCATTCGGCGGATGTGGTGACGCTGCGCGACGGCGACGAGATCGAAAATATCCGGGATATTCAGGCAGATGCCATCGTGACCGCGCGACGCGGCGTGGCCCTGGGCGTGCTGACGGCGGATTGTCAGCCGATCTTGCTGGCCGACCCGGATGCAGGCGTGATCGGCGCCTGTCACGCGGGCTGGAAAGGCGCGCTGGACGGGGTGATCGAGGCCACGGTGGCGGCGATGCGCAATCTGGGCGCGACCGGGATCCGCGCCGTGATCGGTCCCACGATCAGCCAGCGCAACTATGAGGTCAGCGAGGATTTCATGGAAGATTTCCTGATCGAAGACCCTGAATATCATCGCTTTTTCAGCGGCGGCCCGAACGGGCGGCCGATGTTCGACCTGCCCTCGTTCGGGCTGTTCCGCCTGCGCGGGCAAGGGGTCGAGGCGGAATGGTCGCGGCACTGCACCTATTCCGACCCGGACCGCTTTTTCAGCTATCGCCGCGCCACGCATGAGGGGCAGGCGGATTACGGGCGGCTGATTTCGGCCATCGCGCTGTAACCTGCAACAGGCGCGCAACAGGACCGTGCGTTGCGTGATGCCGCAGGCGGCGGGGTGGTGGCGTTCCGGTCAGCAAATGCTGTATTTTTGGCTGCACAATGGGTGCACCGGCGCGGCACCGCGTGTGCACAGGGCGTACACCGACAACGCGCGGTTGGGGGGTGATGTCTGGTGCCTGAAAGAATTCGGCTTTAGGTGGCTAGAACGGTATTTCATCATCGAAGTCGCTCCGGGAGACCCGACTAATTTTCAGCTCGCCACTAGCAAGTCCGATGTCGCCATTAGATTGGCCTGAAATCTGGTATCGGCGGGCCACTTTTTCAGCGAGCGGCGTGAATGGATTCGGGCCTTCAGCGTTCATTAAGCCAGATTCACTATAGTAGCTCCTTAATTTTTCAAATGTCACCAAGGTTATCTCAAAAAGTCCATCTGTATCTTCGTTCATCAATTCGCCTGCCAAGGCCGAGCCGATCTTTATGCAAGACTCACGTTCATCAATACTAAAGAAAAAATCTCCATCCCAATCGCCTCTAGAAAATTTCAGGCCGAAGAAGAAAGATGAAAAGGCTCTTATCCACGTAGTCTTAATCCTGGCCGGGCTGCCGCGTCGTGTTCCGAGAGAGTTAGTAACCATACCTGGGATCAAATCAATGTTTAGAATCTCATGCGTTTCAGGAAGTTTTGGAAGCGACAGTCCCACCTCCGGGTGACCGAAGGTCGCTCGGTACTGCTCGATCTCCTTCCGAACATTGTTGAGTTCTTCCAGAGTATCGGCGCTGGCGACACTATTGCCTCTAACCCAGCCTGTTCTAGGTTTTGTTGCTTTCGCGTGATCGAGCGCCTCTCTTACACAAAGCTTGAGTTCATCAGCAGTTTTCCAGCTACGCCGCAGCCTGCCGGTTTCCGCCTCTTCGATAAATTTCTGAAGAAGATCTTGGGCTTCTGGAGTTCGTTCTGTCTGATCGGCTCTAAGGCTCCCGGGGTCTGAGTGAACCATCACCAAAACCGGAACATCCTTCTGAATAGCGTATCTAAATTCCTTATGAGTGTAACTTAAGCCGTCTGGAGCAACGCTTCCGTATCTTCCGGCGATGATAAGAAAATAGTAATCGCATTGATCAATCAATGATTTAATAAATTCAAATTGATCTTCGTCAGCGGCCGGGAAATTCTCCATTTGAATTGGAAAATCTCCGGTGCTGATAATGATGTCCTGAACCGCCCGGCGCTCTGCGCGTAGATCTTCGAATGTAGAGCTAATAAATACTTGATAACGCTTTTCGTGCAAAGATTTACCTCGGAATCTACCCCGCCACCCTGATCCGCTCCTCCACAACCTCGAACGGCACCGCGGGTTCGTCCTTGGCGGCGCGGATCACCAGCGAGGTCTTGACGCTGGCGACGTTGGGGGCGGCGGTCAGGCTGTCGGTCAGGAAGCGCTGGAAGGTGGACAGATCGGGCGAGACGCATTTCAGGATGAAGTCGATCTCGCCGTTCAGCATGTGACATTCGCGGACCAGCGGCCAGGCGCGGACGCGATCCTCGAACGCCGACAGGTCGCGTTCGGATTGCGAGGCGAGGCGGACCATCGCGAAGACCTGCACCTCGAAGCACAGGGCGCGGGCGTCGATATCGGCGTGGTAGCCGCGGATATAGCCAAGTTCCTCCAGCGCGCGGACGCGGCGCAGGCAGGGCGGGGCCGAGATGCCGACCCGGCGCGCAAGTTCGACATTGGTCATCCGGCCATCCGCCTGAAGCTCGGCCAGGATCTTGCGGTCGATGTCGTCCAGTTTTGCGCCAGCCATGCTGCTCTTTCTTGTCGTCGGGTTGCGGCGTTGCCGGAAACTACAATGCGGGTCCGGGGGGCGCAACATTCTTTCGGCGGACCGCCGATACGTTGCACAAGCCGCGCCAAAAGATTACCTGAGGCGGCGAACCGCAGATGGGGCAGGATATGACCGACCGCACGCATGTGAAACTTCTGATCGTCGGGTCCGGGCCGGCGGGATACACCGCCGCCGTCTATGGCGCGCGCGCCATGCTGGAGCCGATGCTGATCCAGGGGATGCAGCCGGGCGGGCAGCTGACCATCACCACCGAGGTCGAGAACTGGCCGGGCGATATCGAGATCCAGGGTCCCGAGCTGATGGTGAAGATGGAGGCGCATGCCAAGGCCATGGGTGCCGAGATCGTGACCGACATTGTGACCCGGCTGGATCTGGGCCAGCGGCCTTTCGTGGCGGAATGCGACAGCGGGCGGCGGGTGACGGCGGATGCGGTGATTCTGGCGACCGGCGCGCAGGCGCGCTGGCTGGGTCTGCCGAGCGAGGAGAAGTTCAAGGGATTCGGCGTCAGCGCCTGCGCCACCTGCGACGGCTTCTTCTATCGCGGCCGCGAGGTTCTGGTGATCGGCGGCGGCAACACGGCGGTCGAGGAGGCGTTGTTCCTGACCCGGTTCGCCAGCAAGGTGACGCTGGTCCATCGCCGCGACAGCCTGCGGGCCGAGAAGATCCTGCAACAGCGGCTGTTCCGCAATCCCAAGGTCGAGATCGTGTGGGATCACGAACTGGCCGAGGTGAAGGGTGCCGACGATCCGATGGGCGTCAGCGGCGCGGTGCTGCGTTCGACCAAGGACGGCGCCTTGCGCGAGGTTCGGGCGGACGGCGTGTTCGTGGCCATCGGCCATGCGCCCTCCAGCGAACTGGTCCGCGATCAGCTTGAAATCCACGAGGGCGGCTATGTGAAGGTCGAGGCGGGGTCCACGCGCACCTCGGTTCCCGGAGTGTTCGCGGCGGGCGATCTGACCGACCGTATCTATCGCCAGGCGGTGACCAGCGCCGGGATGGGCTGCATGGCCGCGCTGGACGCCGAACACTGGCTGGCCGAGCAGGACGAGGCCGGGCCGCCGGACCCGTCGGCCGCCGAACTGCCCGAGGAGACGGCGGCGCAGTAGGCGTTATGGTCTGCGGACCTGCGGCGCGCCGCCGATGGTGGCGGCATTCCTGCCGCAGCGCGCGGAATCGGCGCGTGGCGGGGCCGGGTGCGGTTGAATGTCCGGGACGCCGGGTCTATGGGCGTCGGCGGGGCGCGCGCCCCGGTCTGCGGGCCGGGGGCGGGCCGTGACATTTCCCGTTCAACCGCCGAGCATTTTCCGATGACATATCCGAACCAGACGCCGATCCCCGAACTTTACGTCTCTGACGAGGCTGCGGCATCGCTGAAGCACGAGGCGGGCAGCATGCCGAGCTGGGATCTGACCCAACGCCAGCTTTGCGATCTTGAGCTGCTGATGAATGGCGGGTTCAACCCGCTGAAGGGTTTCCTGACCGAGGCGGATTACAACGGCGTCGTCAACGACATGCGGCTGGAATCGGGCGCGCTGTGGCCGATCCCGGTGAACCTGGATGTCAGCGAGGCGTTCGCCGCCGGGGTCGAGCCGGGCACCGACATCGCGCTGCGCGATCAGGAGGGCGTGATCCTGGCGATCATGTCGGTGACCGACAAATGGTCGCCCGACAAGGCGCACGAGGCCGAACAGGTGTTCGGGGCCGACGATCTGGCCCATCCGTCGGTCAATTACCTGCACAACGTCGCCGGTCCCATCTATCTGGGCGGGCCGATCAAGGGGTTGCAGGCGCCGACGCATTACGATTTCCGCGCCCGCCGCAACAGCCCGAACGAGTTGCGCGCGCAGTTCCGCAAGCTGGGCTGGCAGCGCGTGGTGGTGTTCCAGACCCGCAACCCGCTGCATCGCGCGCATCAGGAACTGACCTTCCGCGCCGCGCGCGAGGCGCAGGCGAACCTGATGATCCACCCGGTCGTGGGCATGACCAAGCCGGGCGATGTGGATCACTTCACCCGCGTGCGCTGTTACGAGGCGGTGCTGGACAAGTACCCCTCGGCCACGACGACGCTGTCGCTGCTGAACCTGGCGATGCGGATGGGCGGGCCGCGCGAGGCGGTCTGGCACGGGCTGATCCGCAAGAACCACGGCGCCACGCATTTCATCGTCGGCCGCGACCATGCCGGGCCGGGCAAGAACAGCGCCGGCGAGGATTTCTATGGCCCCTACGAGGCGCAGGACCTGTTCCGCAAATACCAGGACGAGATCGGCGTTGAGATGGTCGATTTCAAGCACATGGTCTATGTCCAGGAACGCGCGCAATACGAGCCCGCCGACGAGATCGAAGAGGGCGTGACGGTGCTGAACATCAGCGGCACCGAGCTGCGCCGCCGCCTGCGCGAGGGGCTGGAGATCCCGGAATGGTTCAGCTTTCCCGAGGTGGTCCAGCAATTGCGCCGCACCTCGCCCCCGCGCGCGCAGCAGGGGTTCACGGTGTTCTTCACCGGCCTGTCGGGCAGCGGCAAATCCACCATCGCCAACGCGTTGATGGTCAAGCTGATGGAGATGGGCGGACGCCCCGTCACGCTGCTGGACGGGGACGTGGTGCGCAAGCATCTGTCGTCGGAGCTGGGGTTCAGCAAGGAACACCGCGACATCAACATCAAGCGCATCGGCTATGTCGCGTCCGAGATCACCAAGAACGGCGGCATCGCGATCTGCGCGCCGATCGCCCCCTATACGGCCACCCGGCGCGCGGTGCGCGAGATGATCGAGCAATACGGCGCCTTCGTCGAGGTGCATGTCGCCACCTCGCTGGAGGAATGCGAACGGCGCGACCGCAAGGGCCTGTACAAGCTGGCGCGCGAGGGCAAGATCAAGGAGTTCACCGGCATCTCGGACCCCTATGAAGAGCCGAAACAGCCCGAACTGCGCGTCGATACGCAGGATGTCGAGGTGGACAACTGCGCCCACCGCGTGCTGCTGACGCTGGAAAACATGGGGCTGATCGGCATGAATTGACCGGACATGGCGGCATCCCCGCCCGCGTGTGGGGCAGGGATGTCGTCGGGGCGGTCGTGTCAGGAAATGCCGGCATCGGTGGGTGCCGGCGCGCCCCGATCCCGTCGGGCGCGCCGGGCCGTCGGCGTCAGTGGACGCTGACCGGCGTCAGTTCGTTCTGCCGCGCCAGCACGAAGGCCAGCGACCGGTCGCGCACAAGCGCCAGACGTTCTCCGTCCGCGTCGTGGACCGCGTACATCGCCTCCATCTCGGGGATCTGTTCGCGGATTTCGTGGGGCAGCGTGCTGGTCGCGACGCGCCGGATATAGACGAGATTGGTGGTATCGGTATCGCCGAAATCGAATTTGGTATCCATGGTGATCCCCTTACTTGCGGCTGATCGGAATGGTCTGGACGACCTGTTGCGGTGCCACCCGCTTCAGATCCACATGCAGCAGGCCGTCTTCCAGCTGCGCGGCGGTCACCTCGACGCCCTCGGCCAGCACGAAACTGCGCTGAAAGGCGCGCGCGGCGATGCCGCGATGCAGAAAGACCCGGTCTTCGCCCGCCTCGGCCAGGCGGCCGCGTATGACAAGCTGGCGATCCTCGGTCGTGACGGACAGATCGTCCAGGGCGAAACCCGCCACGGCCAGCGTGATGCGAAACCCGTCGGGCGCGACATGTTCGATATTGCAGGGGGGATATCCTTCGGCGCCCTTCGCGGCGCGTTCGGCCATCCGCTCCAACCGGTCAAAGCCCAGCATGAAGGGATGCGCCCCCGGTGAAATCCTGTTCATCTTCAGCCCTTTGCGTTCAAGCGACTGCGTTTTGCGCGGGCCCCGTTCCGGCAACCCGTCACAGGGGAATATGTGAACCCGGACCCCGCTGTGCAAGTGCCGCGCCCCCGATCGGTGCGGCGGTGATGCAGGCGCAAGGAACGGCCCGCCCCCCACACGACGCTGTTAACAGGGGCGGAACAACCGGCTATAAGCAGGAACGGACCGATCCGCGTCCGGCAGGGCCAGCCAGATGAACATGCACCACGAAATGTCCCACGAGGAAATCGTCCGCGCCCGACTGGCGGCGCTGCGTTGCGAACATCGCGACCTGGACGAGGCGATCACGGCGCTGTCCGCGCAGCAGCTGACATCCTCGCTGACGCTGCAACGGCTGAAAAAGCAGAAGCTGGTGCTGAAGGACCGCATCGCCCGGCTGGAGGACGAACTGACCCCCGACATCATCGCCTGATTGCGGGCCGGGTCCGGTCGCGCTATGGCCTGAAGCCACGCGAGACAAGAGGATGCCGCATGGACAAGCCGGTCGGAATCATCATGGGCAGCCAGTCGGACTGGTCCACCATGCGCGAGGCGGCGCAGATTCTGGACGAGCTGGGCGTGGGCCACGAGGCACGGATCGTCAGCGCCCATCGCACCCCGGACCGGTTGTGGGAATACGGCCGCGACGCCGCCGCGCGCGGGCTGAAGGTGATCATCGCCGGGGCGGGCGGGGCGGCGCATCTGCCGGGGATGATGGCGTCCAAGACGCGGCTGCCGGTGATCGGCGTGCCGGTGCAGAGCCGCGCCCTGTCGGGCCTCGATTCGCTGTATTCCATCGTGCAGATGCCGCGCGGATACCCGGTCGCCACCATGGCCATCGGCGCGGCGGGCGCGGCCAATGCCGGGCTGATGGCCGCGGGCATCCTGGCGCTGTCGGACCCGGATCTGGCTGAACGGCTGGAGAGGTGGCGCGCGGCGCTGTCGGCCTCGATCCCCGAGACGCCGTCCGATGACTGAGATCGGCTGCATCGGAATCCTGGGCGGCGGCCAGCTGGGGCGGATGCTGTCGGTCGCGGCCAGCCGTCTGGGGCTGCGCTGCCACATCTATGAGCCGGGCGACGCCCCGGCGGGCGACGTGGCACACCGGCTGACGACCGCATCCTACGAGGATCGCGACGCGCTGACGCGGTTTGCCGAATCGGTGGACGTCATCACCTACGAGTTCGAGAACGTGCCGACCTCGGCGCTGGACCTGCTGGAATCGCTGCGCCCGATCCGGCCGAACCGGCGCGCGCTGGCCGTGTCGCAGGACCGGCTGACCGAAAAGACCTTCCTGAACGGGATCGGGCTGGCGACGGCGCCCTTCGTCGATGTGCCGGCGCAGGACGATCTGGCCGCGGCCATCGCGCAGATGGGCACGCCCGCGATCCTGAAGACGCGGCGGATGGGTTATGACGGCAAGGGCCAGATCCGGATCGAGGATGCGGGGCAGACCGGCTGGACCGGCGCGCCGTCGGTTCTGGAAGGGTTCGTGGATTTCTCGGCCGAGATCAGCGTGATCGTCGCGCGCGGCGCGGACGGGCAGGTGGCCGCGTTCGATCCGGGGCTGAACGTGCATCGCGGCGGCATCCTGCGCACGACGACCGTGCCCTGCGGCCTGCCGGCGCGGGTGGCGACCGATGCGGTGCTGATCGCCGGGCGGATCGTCAATGCGCTGGACTACGTGGGCGTCATGGGGGTCGAGCTGTTCGTGACCGAAACCGGGCTGATCGTGAACGAGATCGCGCCGCGCGTGCATAATTCCGGCCACTGGACGCAGGCGGGCTGCGCCGTCGATCAGTTCGAACAGCATATCCGCGCGGTGGCGGGGCTGCCCCTGGCCGATGGCCGGCGGCATGCCGATGTGGTGATGGAGAACCTGATCGGACACGACATGGACCGGGTGCCGGAATTGCTGGCGACGCCGCGCACGCAGCTGCATCTTTACGGCAAGGCCGACATCCGCGAGGGCCGCAAGATGGGGCATGTGAACCGGATCACCGGTTAGGCCGCCGTTCGTCTTCGCCCTCTTTCCAAATGCAGTGAGAAGGGTTTTTGGGGCAGGGGGTCCGGGGGGACGCAAAATCCCCCGGCGGTCGCGGGACGCAAACCCCCTTATTCGGCGGCGGTTGAGACGGCGGTTTCCGATCCGGGCCGCATCCGGAAACCGCGTTCGACCTGATCGAAGGGCGAGACCGGATAATCGCCGGAAAAACAGGCGTCGCAATATTGCGGGCACCCGGCGTTGCGTCCGCCGGCCTCGCCCACGGCGCGATACAGCCCGTCCAGCGACACGAAGGACAGCGAATCGACGCCGATCCAGTCGCGCATCTCCTCGGGCGTCATCTGCGCGGCCAGCAGCTTGTCGCGTTCGGGCGTGTCCACGCCATAGAAACAGGGCCAGGCGGTGGGGGGGCTGGCGATGCGGAAATGCACCTCGGCCGCGCCCGCGTCGATGATCATGTCCTTGATCTTGCGGCTGGTGGTGCCGCGGACCACGGAATCGTCGACCAGCACCACCCGCTTGCCCGCCACCAGCGAGCGGTTGACGTTCAGCTTCAGCCTGACGCCCATGTTGCGGATCTGTTCGGTGGGCTCGATGAAGGTGCGGCCCATATATTGGTTGCGGATGATCCCCATGCCATAGGGGATGCCGGATTCCTGCGCGTATCCGATGGCGGCGGGCGTGCCCGAATCGGGGACTGGGCAGACCAGGTCGGCCTCGATCGGTGCCTCGCGGGCCAGTTCGACGCCGATCTGGCGGCGGGTTTCATAGACCGACCGGCCGCCGATGATCGAATCGGGGCGCGAGAAATAGACGTGTTCGAAGATGCAGAACCGGCCGGTCGAGGGGCCGAAGGGGCGCGACGACTGCACCTTGCTGCCCGAGATCACGACCATCTCGCCCGGTTCGATCTCGCGCACGAAATCGGCGCCGATGATGTCCAGCGCGCAGGTCTCGGACGCCAGCGCAAAGCTGTCATCGCCCAGCTTACCCAGCACCAGCGGGCGCACGCCCAACGGATCGCGCACGCCGATCAGCTTGGTGCGGGTCATGGCGATGACGCTGAACGCGCCCTCGACCCGGCGCAGCGCGTCCTTCATCCGTTCGGGAATGTTGCGCTGGATCGAGCGGGCCATCAGATGGATGATGCATTCGCTATCCGACGACGACTGGAAGATGCTGCCGCGTTCGGTCAGCTCGCGCCGCAGGGCGGCGGCGTTGGTGATGTTGCCGTTATGGGCGATGGCGCAGCCGCCCATCGAGAATTCGCCGAAAAACGGCTGCACGTCGCGAATCGCGGTGTTGGCCTTGGTGCCGGTGGTGGAATAGCGCACATGCCCGATGGCCAGCGGGCCGGGCAGGGTGGCCATCACGTCGGCCTTGGTGAAATTGTCGCGCACATAGCCGAAGCGGTGGGCGCTGTTGAAGCCGTGTTCGGGGTCGTGGGTGACGATCCCGCCCGCCTCCTGTCCGCGATGTTGCAGGGCGTGCAGGCCAAGCGCCACGAAGCTTGCGGCGTCGGCCATGCCGATGGCGCCGAAGATTCCGCACTCCTCGTGCAGGCGGTCGGAATCGAACGGATCGGCCAGAAATGGTTGCATCACGGCATCCTGAATGGCGTTGGGCGGTCGGGGGCTATGTAGGGCCAAGGGAACACAAAGTCACGCCCCCGCGCAATCGCCCCGGTGGAATCGGGTCACGAACGCGTCACGTCACTTGGCGGCCGGGGCGGCCGGGGCGGCAGGACCGCGGGGCGGGGGGCGCGCCTCAGTCCGCGGCCGGGGGCGGGGTCTGGTCGGGGGCGACGGTTTCGGTCACGGTGCAGCCGCGCACCATCTGCTCATAGCGGCTGACGATCCAGCCCGGCGCGTCGTCGGGGATCTGTTCGTCCATCTGCCCGCGCATCCGTTCGAACACCTGCGCCGAGCGCGAATTCTCGACCATGGCGACCTGCTGGCTGGTCATCACGCGGTCATAGACGATGAAGGCGATGGCAACCAGCAGGATGCCGCGCGCCACGCCGAACAGGAAGCCGATGCCCTGGTCGATCCCGCCAAGGGCCGAACGCTGCACGACCGAGGAAAACAGCGGCGTGATGATCGAGAACACGACCAGCGCCAGCGCGAACACCACCGCGAACCCGGCGATGGTGGCCAGTTCGCAACTGTCGCCCAGAAACCGGTCCAGCACCGGCAGCTGCGCGATCATCGGGCGCACGGTGGCGGCGAACAGGAAGGCCAGGATGGCGGCGGCGATCCAGCCCAGAATCGCCAGCGATTCGCGCACGAAGCCGCGCGACCAGGCCAGGATGGCCGAAAGGATGATGACGGCGGCCACCACCGCGTCGATGATCGTGAAACCGTCCATAAGTCCTGCCCCTGCGCCTTGTTTCGTTTCGTTTCGGGCGGTTCAGCCGGCGCCGAAGATTTCGCCCACAAAGCCTGTCAGATCGGGGATGCGCCGCGTGCCCATTCCGCCTGCGCCCTCGACCTTCTGGCCGTCGGGCAAAATCGCCTGTGAAAAACCAAGTTTCTGCGCCTCTTTCAACCTGTTTTCGGCCTGCGCGACGGGACGCAGCGCGCCCGACAGGCTGATTTCGCCGAAAAGCACCGCGTCGGCGGGCAGGGCGCTGTCCTCGCGCGCCGACAGCAGCGCACCGGCGATGGCCAGATCGGCGGCCGGTTCGCTGACGCGCATGCCGCCGGCGACGTTCAGGAACACGTCCAGCCCGGTGAAGGGGATGCCGCAGCGCGCCTCCAGCACGGCCAGGATGGTGCTGACCCGGCCGCTGTCCAGCCCGACCACGGTGCGGCGCGGTGAGGCCAGGGTCGAGGGCGCGACCAGCGCCTGCACCTCGGTCAGGACCGGCCTTGTGCCCTCGATCCCCGCGAATACCGCGCTGCCGGGGCTGGGCTGGCCGCGTTCGGACAGAAACAGCGCCGAGGGATTGGCGACCTCGGCCAGTCCCGTGCCGGTCATCTCGAACACGCCGATCTCGTCGGCGGGACCGAAGCGGTTCTTGACGCTGCGCAGGATGCGGAACTGGTGGCCGCGCTCGCCCTCGAAATACAGAACGGTATCGACCATGTGTTCGACCACGCGGGGGCCGGCGATCTGGCCGTCCTTGGTCACGTGGCCAACCAGGATCACGGCGACGCCGCGGCGCTTGGCAAAGGTCACAAGCTCGTGCGCGGCGGCGCGGACCTGGGCCACGCTGCCGGGCGCGGCATCGACCGTGTCGGACCACAGCGTCTGGACGGAATCGATGATCGCCAGATCGGGGCGTTCGGTGTCCAGCGTGGTCAGGATGTCGCGCAGATTGGTTTCCGCGCCCAGCCGCACCGGCGCGTCGGCCAGTCCCAGACGCTGCGCCCGCATGCGGACCTGGGCGCTGGCCTCTTCCCCGCTGAGATAGACGGCGTCGCGCCCGCGCCGCGCGAAGGCCGCGGCCCCCTGCAACAACAGCGTGGATTTGCCGATGCCCGGATCGCCGCCGACCAGCACCGCCGAGCCGGGGACCAGCCCGCCGCCCAGCACCCGGTCCAGTTCCTCCATCCCCGACTGGCTGCGGGGCG
Source organism: Paracoccus stylophorae (assembly GCF_028553765.1). NCBI lineage: Bacteria > Pseudomonadati > Pseudomonadota > Alphaproteobacteria > Rhodobacterales > Paracoccaceae > Paracoccus > Paracoccus stylophorae. The sequence continues at coordinate 1,173,375 of NZ_CP067134.1, forward strand.
GGGGCGGTTCGTCCGTGGCAAGGCCGGTCAGGGTCACGCTGCGGCCCTTGGCGGCGCCAAGGCCGCGCCCCGGACCCTGCGACAGCGGCGCCTCCTCGACGACGGTGTTCCAGGCGCCGCAGGCATCGCAGCGCCCGGCCCATTTCTTGTGGGCGGCGCCGCAGGCGGTGCAGGTGAAGGCAGAGACGGGTTTGGCCATGCCACATCTTGTGGCATCTGGGCGCGTGCGCCGCAATATGCGTAATCGCCGCCCGCCCGCCTTGCGCCGTCAGACGGCCAGCAGCGCCATCGCCGGCGGCAGGTCCTTGACCGGCTTGGTCACGATATAGCTGAAATAGCGGCGCACCCCGGCGCGGCTTTCCAGCAGCCCGTCCATCAGCGACTGGAACGCCGCGATGTCGGGGGCGACGACCTGCATCAGATAGTCATAGCCGCCGCCGATTCCCCAGCAGCCGGTGATCTCGTCCATCCGGGCGACGGTGCGTTCGAAGATCTGGAAGCTTTCGGTGCGGTGGCTGTCCAGCTCGACCGTCACGAAGACGCTGACATGCGGCCCCAGCCCGGTCAGGTCGATATCGGCGCGATAGCCGCGGATCAGCCCGGCCTGTTCCAGCCGCTTCATCCGTTCCCAGCACGGCGTCGGCGAAAGGTTCACCCGCGCCGCCAGATCGGTTTTCGAAATGCGCCCCTCGCGCGACAGGATCGCGAGGATGGCAATGTCCCGGTCATCGAGGCGCAAGGGGTTCATGGTCCGCTTGTTTCCGCCGCGCCCGGAATTGTCAATCTGGACAAGCGGCTGCGGGTTGGCGAATGCCGGGGGCAAGCGCGTTTGACTTGGACCGGCAGAATTGCCATGGTCTGATTTATGGATTGACTTGCGACCCGGTTCTTCCGGACTGTGCGAGTCGAACGGACCGGGCAAAACGACCCGGGTTCCGAAACCCCGAAGGATGCGGGCGCGTTGCGTCACGATGTCCCATAATCAGGAGGTAACATGACCTACAAGACGCTGACCGCCGCCAGCCTGTCCGCCCTTATCCTGGGCACGGGCGGAGCAATGGCCGACACGTGGCGCTATGCCTTTGAAGAGGCGATGGACGAGGTTCAGGGCGTCTTCGCCCAGAAGTTCAAGGAAGAGGTCGAGGCCAATTCCGATCACGAGATTCAGCTGTTCCCGTTCGGCACGCTTGGCGAATCCGCCGACACGATGGAACAGGCGCAATCGGGCATCCTGCAATTCGTGGACCAGTCGCCCGGCTTTACCGGCGCGCTGATCCCCGAGGCGCAGATCTTTTTCGTGCCCTATCTGCTGCCGCAGAACGAAGAGGCGTTGCAGAACTTCTTCCGCAACTCGAAAGCCATTCACGAACTGTTCCCGCCGCTTTACGCCGAACAGGGTCTGGAACTGCTGACCATGTTTCCCGAGGGCGAGGTCTGCATGACCACGCAGGAGCCGGTTCATTCGCCCGAAGACCTGGAAGAGGTGAAGTTCCGGGTGATGACCAACCCGCTGCTGGTCGAATCCTACAAGGCATTCGGCGCGACGCCGACGCCGCTGCCCTGGGGCGAAGTTTACGGCGCGATGCAGACCGGCATCATCCAGGGTCAGGAAAATCCGCGCTTCTTCCTGAACTCGACCAAGATGTATGAGGTGACGGATGTCATCACCTGCATCGGCCACAACAATTTCACCACTGCGGTGATGGCCAACAAGGATTTCTATGACGGCCTGTCCGATGAGGACAAGGAGGTCGTGAACAACGCCATCGACGCGGCCTTCGAATACATCCTCGATTACCAGGCCGAGCTGGATGCCGAAAGCTTCGACAAGATCAAGGAAGCCAAGCCCGACATGGAAATCAACATCCTGCCCGAGGAAGAGCGCAAGGCGTTCATGGAGACGGCCGACAGCGTCGAGCAGAAATTCCTTGAGATCGGCGGGCCGAACGCGCAGGAAATCCTGGACCAGATGAAGCAGGACCTGGCCGACGCCAGCGAGGCCGCATCGGGCGGTGCCGAGTCGGGCGAGGCTGCAACGGACGAGGCTGCAACGGACGGGGCTGCGACGGACGACGCCGCGACGGACGACGCTGCGACCGATGAAGCTGCGACGGACGACGCCGCATCGGATGAGGCTGCCGAGGGCGCCGAGGCCGAGCCGGCCGAGGAACAGCCGGCGGGGAACTGATCGGGTTCCGCGTTGAAGACCGGTGCCGGGGTGACGCGCGCATCCCGGCATCTTCTGCCAGTTTCCCTTTTACATCGCGAGGCAATGCGGCATGACGCTTGACGACAAGCACGCCCCCACGCCCGATCCCGATGTCATTGCCGCCGCCGAAGCCACGGCGCTTGACGACGATATCGACGATTCCAAATACGTATCCGGCCTTCCCGGCATCCTGGGTGTCATCGACGTCGCCATCGCCCGGATCGAGGCGGTGCTGCTGGCCGTGGGCGTGCTGCTGATGGCGGTCAACACGATGGCCAATGTGATCGGGCGGTTCGTGATCGGCGAAAGCCTGTTCTTTTCCGAGGAACTGAACCGCGCCCTGATCATCCTGATCACCTTCGCGGGCATCTCTTATGCCGCGCGGCATGGCCGGCATATCCGCATGTCGGCCTTTTTCGACGCGATGCCGTTCCGGATGCGCAAGACGATGATGGTCGTCATCTCGGTCGTGACCTCGCTGGCGATGCTGCTGCTGGCCTGGTATTCGATGGATTACGTGCTGACGCAGGCGTCGCGCGGGCGGTTGCTGCCGGCGCTGCAGGTTCCGCAATGGTGGATCATCGTCTGGGCGCCGTTGGGGTTCTTTCTGACCGGGCTGCAATACGGGCTGACCGCGATCAAGAACATGCTGGACAAGGACATCTGGCTGTCGACCAGCACGCTGGAAGGTTACGACGACAGCGTGGAAGAGGAGGTCTGAGCCATGATGACCTGGCTGATTTTCGGCTCGATGATCGTTCTTCTGCTGCTTGGCTTTCCGATGATGATCCCGCTGATCGCCGGATCGCTGATCGGGTTCGTAGGGCTGTTCGGCGGTTTCGGCCAGCTGGACACGATGATCCAGCAGATCCTGGGCGGCATCCGCCCCGCCAGCCTGATCGCGGTGCCGATGTTCATCTTTGCCGCCGACATCATGACGCGCGGGCAGTCGGCCACGCGGCTGATCGACCTGGTGATGGCCTTCGTGGGCCATTTCAAGGGCGGTCTGGCCATCGCCACGGCCGGCGCCTGCACCATGTTCGGCGCGGTGTCGGGCTCGACGCAGGCAACCGTGGTGGCCGTCGGCGGGCCGCTGCGTCCGCGGATGCTGAAGGCGGGCTATAACGACAGCTTCATCCTGGCGCTGATCGTCAATTCCTCCGACATCGCCTTTCTGATCCCGCCCTCGATCGGGATGATCATCTATGGCGTGGTGTCGGGCACCTCGATTTCGGAACTGTTCATCGCCGGCATCGGCCCGGGTCTGCTGATCCTGGTGATGTTCTCGATCTACAGCTATATCTATGCGTCGCGAAACGGCGTGCCGACGCTGGAAAAGGCCAGCTGGGGCGAACGGTGGCAGGCGTTGCTGCGCGCGCTGTGGCCGCTGGGCTTTCCGGCCATCATCATCGGCGGCATCTATGGCGGCGTGTTTTCACCGACCGAGGCGGCGGCGGCCTGCGTGATGTATGCGCTGTTTCTGGAAATGATCGTCTTTCGCGAGATGGGGATGAAACAGCTTTACGCGACGGCGAAATCCACCGGGCTGATCACCGCGGTGGTGTTCATCCTGGTGGGCGCGGGCGCGGCCTTCAGCTATGTCATCAGTTTCGCGCAGATCCCGCAGCATATCCTGGGCGCCATCGGCATCGACCAGATGGGCCAGTACGGGGTTCTGTTCACGATTTCCATCGCGTTCTTCGTCGGCTGCATGTTCGTCGATCCGATCGTCGTCATCCTGATCTTCGTGCCGATCTTCGCGCCGGTGGTGCAGTCGGTCGGGCTGGACCCGGTTCTGGTCGGCACGATCATCACCTTGCAGGTCGCCATCGGCAGCGCCACACCGCCCTTCGGCTGCGACATCTTCACCGCCATCGCGGTCTTCAAGCGGCCCTATGTCGAGGTGGTGCGGGGCACGCCGCCCTTCATCGTCATGCTGCTGCTGGTTGCGGTGCTGCTGATCTTCTTCCCGCAGATCGCCCTGTTCCTGCGCGATCTGGCGTTCAACAAGTAAGAGAGTGCGATGTTCGAAAGGATTCTTGTCCCCTATGACGGGTCCACCGGGGCCGAGCGTGCGCTGTGGAAGGCCATCGACCTGGCCAAGCTGTGCGGATCGCATCTGATCGTGCTGACCGTCTATCGTCATCATTCGATGCTGGAGGCGTCGCTGTCGATGGTGCGCGGGACGCTGGACCCCGGCGGCAACCTGGACGAGACGATGCGCCAGACCGCGCGCGACGCGGCCGATTACGCCAAAAGCCAGGCCATCGACGCGGGCGTCGAAAAGGTCAGCGCGTTCATCAAGGCGGGACAGCCGGCGCGCTGCATCGTGACCATGGCGCGCGACAAGGAATGCGACCTGATCGTGATCGGCTCGCGCGGGTTGGGATCGACCGAAGGCTATCTTCTGGGGTCGGTCAGCCACAAGGTGACGGGGCTTTCCGACCGCCCGGTCATGGTCGTCTAGGGAAAGGCGGCACCCTGCATGTGGCGCGACAATCTAAGCCGTTTCGGGCTGATCGCCCTTGCCACCGACATGACCATCGAGGGGGATGCGCTGCGGCTGCTGCCCGACGGCTGCCGGCTGCACGTCACCCGGATCGCGTTCGACAATCCGACCACGGCCGAGAATCTGAAACGCACCGGCCCGCATCTGCGCGCGGCCTCGGACCTGCTGGTGCCGGGGGTCGAGTTGAAGGGGATCGGGTTCGGCTGCACCTCGGCCTCGGCGGTGCTGGGCGATGAGGTACAGACGGCCATCGGCGACCGCGCGCCGATCAGCACCCCCGTCGCCGCCGCGCTGCGCGGGTTCCGGGCGCTGAAGGTGGACCGGATCGCGCTGATGACGCCCTATCTGCGCGCGACCACCGATCTGGTCGGCGATCATTTCGAGGCCAACGGTCTGGGCGTCGTGTCGCGCATGTCGATGGAATATGCCGACGACCGCGACATGGCGCTGCTGCCGGGCGATGCGATCGTGGATTTCGCCCGCCAGTCCGATCACCCGGATGCGCAGGCGCTGTTCCTGTCCTGCACCGCGCTGCCCGCCGTCGCGGTGATCGACCGGATCGAGCAGGCGTTGGGCAAGCCGGTGGTCAGTTCCAACCTGGCGCTGTTCTGGTCGATGCTGGATCTGGCGCAGATCCCGGCGTCGGGGCCGGGCAGGCTGTTTCAGGTGCGGACATGGTGACGTTGCAGGATGTGTCCGCCGCCGCCGAACGCATCGGCGACATGATCCGCGTGACGCCGTGCCGGAGTTCGGCCAGCCTGTCGCGGCTGGCGGGCGGGCAGGTCTGGCTGAAATGCGAGCATCTTCAGGAAACCGGCGCGTTCAAGCTGCGGGGCGCGGCGAATGCGGCGGCGCGGTTGGGCGACGTGGCGGGGGTCACGACCGCCTCGACCGGCAATCACGGCCGGGCGCTGGCGCATGCGGCGCGACAGCTTGGCCTGCCGGCGGTGATCTGCGTGTCGCGGCTGGTGCCGCGCAACAAGCTGGATGCGATTAAGGCGTTGGGCGCCGAGGCGCGGGTGATCGGCGCCAGCCAGGACGAGGCGTTCGAGGAGGCAAGGCGGCTGAAACGGGACGAGGGGTTTGCCCTGATCCCGCCCTTCGACCACCCGGACGTGATCGCGGGGCAGGGGACATTGGGGCTTGAGATCATCGACCAGATCCCCGACGCTGCGACCATCGCCGTGCCGCTGTCGGGCGGCGGGCTGCTGGCGGGGGTGGCACTGGCGGTCAAGGGGCTGCGCCCCGACATCCGCATCGTCGGCATCAGCATGGAACGCGGCGCGGCGATGGCGGCCAGCCTGACGGCCGGCCACCCGGTCGCCGTGGAGGAGGTCGAGACGCTGGCCGACAGCCTGGGCGGCGGGATCGGGCTGAACAATCGGCTGACCTTCGCCATGTGCCGCGACCTGATGGACCGGATCGTCCTGCTGACCGAGGCCGAGATCGCCGCCGGCATCCGCCACCTGGCGCTTGAGGACGGCGAAACGGTCGAGGGCGCGGCGGCGGTCGGCGCAGGCGCCATCATCGCAGGCAAGCTGCGCGCCGAGGACGGGCCGCTGGTCCTGATCCTGTCGGGCGGAAATATCGACCCCGACCGCCACGCGGCCATCGTCAGGGGCGAGGCATGAGCGAGATCCGGATTCTGACCGAAGACCAGCTGCGCCAGCGCGTGACGCTGGACGCGGCCGCCATCGCGGTGATCGAGGATGCGTTCGCCACGCTGGCGCAGGGTCATGTGGTGATGCCCGACATCATGTCGATGCAGATGCCCGACGTGAACGGCGAACTGGACGTCAAGACCGCCTATGTGCCCGGTCTGCCGGGCTTTGCCGTCAAGCTGTCGCCGGGGTTTTTCGACAACCCGTCGCGCGGCCTGCCCTCGACCTCGGGGCTGATGGTGGTTCTGTCCAGCCAAACCGGCCGGGTGCAGGCGCTGCTGCTGGACAACGGCTATCTGACCGATCTGCGCACCGCCGCGGCCGGGGCCGTGGCCGCCCGGCACCTGTCGCGTTCCGATGCCAGCCGGGCGGCGATTTTCGGGGCCGGCTTGCAGGCGCGGATGCAGTTGCAGGCGCTGGAACTGGTCCGACCCATCGGCGAGGCGGTGATCTGGGCGCGCGATCACGATAAGGCGCGGGCGCTGGCCCAACGGCTGTCGCGGTCCGATCTGCCGGTTCGCGCTGTCAAGGACCCGCGCGAGGCCGCCGAAAGCGCCGATATCATCGTCACCACGACGCCCGCCAAGCATCCGATCATCCGCGCCGACTGGCTGCGGCCCGGCCAGCATCTGACCGCGATGGGCAGCGATCAGCAGGAAAAGAACGAGCTGGACCCGTTCTGTCTGGACCGCGCCGATCTTTACGTGGCCGACCGGCTCAGCCAGACCCGCCGCATGGGCGAATTGCGCGCCGCGGTCGAGGCGCGGCTGTTCGGCGGCGACGCCCATTTCCCCGAGCTGGGCGACATCGTGACCGGACGCCATCCCGGCCGCACCGCCGCCGGACAGATCACCATCGCGGACCTGACCGGCACCGGCGTGCAGGATACCGCCATCGCCAACCACGCGCTTGCCGCGTTTTCACCCGAGGTCTGAATGCCAGAACTGCAACGAACGCCCGAGCGTTTCTCGACCGAAGAATACGAGGAACGCCTGCGCAAGACCCGCGCCAGCATGGCCAGGCTGGGGCTGGACCTGCTGATCGTGTCCGATCCGTCGAACATGGCCTGGCTGACCGGCTATGACGGCTGGTCCTTTTATGTCCATCAATGCGTGATCGTGGGTCCCGACGGGCCGCCGATCTGGTATGGGCGCGGGATCGATGCGCCCGGCGCGTTGCGCACGGTCTGGATGACGGACGATCACATCATCGGCTATCCCGATTACTACGTGATGTCGGTCGAGCGCCACCCCATGGACTATCTGTGGGCGACGCTGGCCGACCGGGGATGGCATCGCGGCTTCATCGGCGTCGAGATGGACAATTACTGGTATTCGGCCAAGGCCCATGAACGGCTGGTCCACGGCCTGCCCGAGGCGCAGATCCTGGACGCGACCGGGCTGGTCAACTGGCAGCGCGCGGTCAAGACCCCGAAAGAGCTGTCCTATATGCGCCGGGCCGCGCGGATCGTGGAACGGATGCATCGCCGCATCGCCGACCGGATCGAGGTGGGGATGCGCAAATGCGACCTGGTGGCCGAGATCTATGATGCCGGGCTGCGCTATGACGAGTGGTCGGGCCATGGCGGCGATTATCCGGCCATCGTGCCCATGCTGCCCTCGGGGCCGGATGCGGCGGCCGCGCATCTGACCTGGGACGATCAGCCGCTGAAGATCAACGAGGGCACGTTCTTCGAGATCGCGGGCTGTTACCAGCGTTACCACGTGCCGCTGTCGCGCACGATCTTTCTGGGCAAGCCGCCGCAAGAGATGCTGGACGCCGAAAAGGCCGTGCTGGAGGGGATGGAGGCGGGCCTGGGCGCGGCCCGCGCCGGCAATACCTGCGAGGATATCGCCAACGCCTTTTTCACCGTTCTGGACCGCTATGGCATCGTCAAGGACAACCGCACCGGCTATCCCATCGGGCTGTCCTATCCGCCCGATTGGGGCGAACGGACCATGTCGCTGCGCCGGGGCGACCGGTCGGAACTGAAACCGGGCATGACCTTCCATTTCATGACCGGGCTGTGGATGGAGGATTGGGGCTATGAGACCACGGAATCCATCGTCATCACCGAAAGAGAGCCGGAACTGCTGTGCAACATGCCGCGCCGGATGCTGGTGAAATCATGAGCAGGAACCCGATCTCATCCACCGTTCCGCTGGACGGGCAGGGCAAGCAGCACGGCTTTCTGCGCCTGCCCTATTCCCGCAACGACAGCGCGTGGGGCAATGTGATGATCCCCATCACCGTGATCGCCAACGGCACCGGCCCGACCGCCCTGCTGACCGGGGGCAATCACGGCGACGAATACGAAGGCCCGATCGCGTTGCAGACCCTGTCATGGGAGATCGATCCTGCGGACGTCACCGGGCGCATCGTCATCGTGCCCTATATGAACTATCCCGCGTTCCGCAGCGGCACCCGCGTCAGCCCCATCGACCAGGTGAACCTGAACCGCTGTTTTCCGGGGCGGCCGGACGGGACGGTGACGCAGAAGATCGCGAATTATTTCCACGACGTGCTGGTGCCGATGGCGGATCTGGTGCTGGATTACCATTCCGGCGGCAAGACGCTGGATTTCCTGCCCTATGCCGCCGCCCATTATCAGGACGACCCGGACAAGGAGGCCGCCTGCGTCGCCGCCGTCAAGGCGTTCGGCGCGCCCTATACGATGATGATGCGCGAAATCGACAATGTCGGCATGTTCGACACCGCCGTCGAATCGCAGGGCAAGATCTTTGTCACGACCGAACTGGGCGGCGGCGGCACGGCCACCGCGCGTTCGGCCAAGATCGCGATCCGCGGCGCGCGCAACGTGCTGCGCCATGCCGGCATCCTGGCCGGAGAGATCGAGGTCGAGGGCGAAAGCCCGGTGCTGGACATGCCCGACGACGATTGTTTCCACTTTGCCACCCGCGACGGGTTGATGCATCCGCTGGTCGATCTGGGCGATCAGGTGCGCGCGGGCCAGCCCATCGCGTGGATCTGGCCGCCCGACCGCACCGGCGTCGATCCGGTCGAGGTGCTGGCAAATCGCGACGGCATCCTGGCCGCGCGGCATTTCCCCGGACTTGTCCAGACCGGCGACTGCCTTGCCGTTCTGGCGGTCAGATAGGCGGCGCGGAGCGCGCGGGGGCGGGCCTGCGTCAGGTCCGACCTTAGCGCCGCAATGTCACCACGTTCGAGGCGCTTGCGATTTCGACGGCGGTGATCCGGGCCAGCTGAATGCTCGACAGGGCCATGGCGGCGGTGATCAGGTCCGTCTCCGGACGGGCCGGCATCCGCGCCGCCGGGCTGTCGGGCAGGGGCGGCACACCGACCATGCGCAGGCGCAGCACGCCATCGGGGTCGGGCAGGATGCGCCCGCCCGGCGAAGGCCGCGTCGTGACCAGCTCGACCAGGCTGTAGCCCTTGGTCGGCGCCATTGCGGTGACGACCAGCAGCCGCCCCTCGCCCAAAGGCTGCCATGCGGCGCCGGTGATCTGCGGGATGGCCGGGCGGGCGTCGGCGACGCTGTCGTAACCCTCATCCGGCTCCAGCGTGGGGCGGGGCGCGTTGCCGCCGCCGAACCAGCCGAAAGGGTTCAATCCGCTGTCGCTGAACCGGCCGCCGCAGCCCGAAAGCAGCAGGGCCGAGATCAGCAGGGGTGCGGTCAGTCTGATCATGTCACCATCCCAAGGTCTTTGCCCGATTGTTAGGGGAAAGCGGGGCGCGGTGAAAGCCTCTTTGACCTTGCGCTTGCATCGCGCTAACCCGAACGCGCAGCCGACAGGAGTCCGCCATGGCCAGCGCCGCCTTCGAAGACATCGCCGAGACGTTCGAGTTCCTGGACGACTGGGAAGACCGATACCGCCACGTCATCGAACTGGGCAAGGCCATGCCGCCGATGGAACCCGCCTTGCAGGTGCCCGCCACCAAGGTCGAGGGGTGCGCCAGCCAGGTCTGGATCATGCCCCGGATCGAGGAGGGGCGGTTCGATTTTCAGGGCGACAGCGATGCGATGATCGTGCGCGGCCTGATCGCCATCCTGCATGCGCTGTATTCCGGGTTGCCGGTCAAAGAGGTCACCGCCGTCGATGCCCCGGCGGAACTGGCGCGGCTTGGGCTGGACGATCACCTGTCCGCGCAGCGGTCGAACGGGCTGCGCGCGATGGTCGAACGGATCAGGCTGCTGGCCGCCGACGCAGCGTGATCCAGCCGCCGCCCAGCACCCGCGTGCTGTCGGGCGCATAGAACACGCAGGCCTGTCCGGGGCTGACGCCTTCCTCGGGGTCCAGCAACTCGACCTCGGCGCGGGTCGCGCCGATGGGCCGCAGGATCGCGGGCCGGGGCGGACGGGTGGACCGGATCCGCACCATGCAGGAAATTTCGCCGGCAAATGCCTGATCGCCCAGCCAGTTCACCTCGCTGACCGGGACGATGGTCGTGGCCAGCGCGGATTTCGGGCCGACGACAACACGCCGCGTCTGCGGCTCAAGCCGCACGACGTAAAGCGGATCGCCCAGCCCGCCGATGCCAAGACCGCGCCGCTGCCCGATCGTATAGTGGATGACGCCACGGTGACGGCCCAGGACGGTGCCGTCCATATCCACGATCTCGCCCGGATCGGCCGCGCCGGGACGCAGCTTTTCGATGACGGCGGCGTAATCGCCGTTGGGAACGAAGCAGATGTCCTGGCTGTCGGGCTTGTCGGCCACCGACAGACCGTATTCGGCGGCCAGCGCGCGGGTTTCGGCCTTGTCCGCCAGATGACCCAACGGAAAGCGCAGGAAATCCAGCTGTTCCTGCGTGGTCGAGAACAGGAAATAGCTTTGATCGCGGGCGGGGTCGGCGGCCATGTGCAATTCGGCCCGCAGGGCGCCGTCCTTGCGCCTGATATAGTGGCCCGTCGCCATGCAGTCGGCATCCAGATCGCGGGCCGTTTCCAGCAGGTCGCGGAACTTCACCCGTTCGTTGCAGCGGATGCAGGGCACGGGCGTCGCGCCGGCCAGATAGGCGTCGGCAAATTCGTCAATCACCGATTCGCGGAACTTGTTTTCGTAATCCAGCACGTAATGCGGAAAGCCCATGCGCTCGGCCACCCGGCGCGCATCGTGAATGTCCTGCCCGGCGCAGCACGCCCCCTTCTTCGCCAGTGCCGCGCCGTGATCGTAAAGTTGCAGCGTCACGCCGATGACGTCATAGCCTTCCGATTTCAGCTTGGCGGCGACGACCGAACTGTCCACGCCGCCCGACATCGCCACCACCACGCGCGTCTGCGCCGGCGGCTTGGCAAAGCCCAGGCTGTTTCGGTCGGTATCCCCCGCACCGGCGGGGGAAGAAAGCGTCATCGTGGTCATGATTTTCCGGGCCTGTCGCGAACTGTGTCGAAATATAGGCAAATGCTGCGGATTCTCAACCGCGACGGGGCGGAAAAGGGGGCGGGACCTAACCGCGGCTTAAGGGCTTTGGGCCAAGGTCGCGGGACAGGACCGAAGGACAGGTGGAATGTTCGTGAAGAAAACCAGTGCCCCCCGCATCGTGACATTGCCGAATGGCACGATTCTAAGTGTGGCCGATCTGCCGCCGGTGGCGACGCGATGGGTGGCCAGCCGCAAGGAAACCGTGGTTCTGGCGGTGGAACACGGGCTGATCACCCGCGACGACGCCCTGCGCCGCTATGGCCTGTCCGACGAGGAATTCGACGGCTGGATTGCGGCGATGAAGCGGCACGGGCGGGCGGCGCTGAAGGTGACGGGGTTGCAGAAATACCGACAACCACAGGTTGTAAATCCGACTTCTGCCGGGCATAAGTAACAGGATCTTAAACATATCGGCCGAATGTCGGCGCAGGATCTTAGACGAATCGAGGGCAAGACACGTCATGCGTATACTTCTGGTTGAAGACGATCCCAGCACGGCGCGCGCGATCGAACTGATGCTGACTGCGGCAAGCTATAACGTCTTTCGCACCGATATGGGTGAGGAAGGAATCGATCTGGCCAAGCTGTATGATTACGACCTGATCCTTCTGGATCTGGATCTTCCCGACATGCACGGGATGGAGGTGCTGCGGCATCTGCGGCTGGCCCGGATCGACACGCCGATCCTGATCCTGACCGGATCGGACGATACCGAAAGCAAGCTGCGCGGGTTCGGGTTCGGCGCCGATGACTATATGACCAAGCCCTTCAACCGGGAGGAATTGCAGGCCCGCATCCAGGCGATCATCCGCCGGTCAAAGGGGCACAGCCAGTCGCTGATCCAGACCGGCGAAATCGTCGTGAATCTGGATGCGCGCGCGGTCGAGGTTCGGGGAAAGCCGGTGAACCTGACCGGCAAGGAATACCAGATCCTTGAACTGCTGAGCCTGCGCAAGGGCACGACGCTGACGAAGGAAATGTTCCTGAACCATCTTTACGGCGGCATGGACGAACCTGAACTGAAGATCATCGACGTGTTCATCTGCAAGCTGCGCAAGAAACTGTCCGAGGCGCTTGGCGGCGAAAACCATATCGAGACGGTGTGGGGCCGCGGCTATGTCCTGCGCGATCCCGGCCCCGCCAGCGACGAACGCCTGGCCATCGGCGCCTGATCCGCGTCGACGCAGGATCGGGCCGGCGCGCGCAGGCGATGCCGGCCCTCGCGTTGCGCGCGGGCGTCAGCGTCTTGCGCACGCCGCCGGTCTGCGCGACATCTGTTCCGTTCATGTCGCCACGGGTGGCTGGCGCCCGTCGGATCGGGCATTTTCGGGCAGGATCGCAGGAACGGGACGAACGACGATGGCGCGCAGCAGGGGACAGGATCGGGACGCCGCGATCGGGGATCGCGCCCCCGCCGAGGGGCTGAGCGCGCAACAGGCCGCGGATGAGATCGCGGATCTGACCGCGCAAATCGCCCAGGCGAACGAGGATTATCACGGCCGCGACGCGCCCCAAATCACGGATGCGGAATACGACGCGCTGAAACGCCGTCTGGCCCAGCTTGAGCAGGCTTTTCCCGATCTGGCCGCGCCCGACAGCCCCACCGGCAAGATCGGTGCGGCCCCGTCCGAAGGCTTCGGCAAGGTCACGCATGCGCAGCGGATGATGTCGCTGGCCAATGCCTTCGACCGCGACGAGGTGGTGGATTTCGTCCATCGCATCCGCAATTTCCTGAACCTGCCCGCCGACGCGCCGCTGGATTTCACCGCCGAGCCGAAGATCGACGGGCTTTCGCTGTCGCTGCGCTATGAAAAGGGCAGGCTGGTGCAGGCCGCGACGCGCGGCGACGGCACGGTGGGCGAAAACGTCACCGCCAATGCAAGCATGATCGCGGACATCCCCGACCGGCTTGCAGCCAAGGCGCCCGGCATCGTCGAGATCCGGGGCGAGGTCTATATGTCGCACGACGATTTCGCGCGCCTGAATGCCGGCGGCACGGGCCGGGTCTTTGCCAATCCGCGCAACGCCGCCGCAGGCTCGCTGCGCCAGCTTGATCCGCAGATCACCGCCCAGAGGCCGCTGAAGTTCTTTGCCTATGGCTGGGGCGAACTGTCCGAGCCGCTGGCCCGGACCCAGATCGAGGCGATCGCGCGGCTGGACCGATTCGGCTTTCGCACCAACAGCCTGACCCGGCTTTGCCACGATGCCGACGGGCTGATTGATGCCTGGGCCGATATCGAACAGCAGCGTGCGACGCTTGGCTATGACATCGACGGCGTCGTCTACAAGGTCAACGATCTGGATCTTCAGGCGCGTCTGGGTTTTCGCTCGACCACGCCGCGATGGGCGCTGGCGCATAAATTCCCGGCCGAGACCGCGTGGACGCGGCTGAACCGGATCGAGATCCAGGTCGGGCGCACCGGTGCGCTGTCGCCGGTGGCGCGGCTGGAACCGGTGACGGTGGGCGGTGTGGTCGTGTCGAACGCGACGCTGCACAACGAGGATTACATCGCCGGGCGCGACAATACCGGCGCCCCGATCCGCGAGGGGCGCGATATCCGCGAGGGCGATTGGGTCAAGATCTATCGCGCGGGCGACGTGATCCCCAAGATCGCCGATATCGACCTTGCCCGCCGGCCGTCGGGCAGCCGCCCCTATTCGTTTCCGACGCGCTGTCCCGAATGCGGCTCGGACGCGATCCGGGAACCAGGCGATTCCGTGCGCCGCTGCACCGGCGGTCTGATCTGCCCCGCGCAGGCCATCGAGAAGCTGAAACATTTCGTCAGCCGCGCCGCCTTCGACATCGAGGGGCTGGGCGCGCGGCAGATCGAGATGTTCTTTGCCGACGATATCCTGCCGATCCGCGAACCGGCCGACATCTTCACGCTGGCGCGCCGCGACGCCGCGAACCTGACAAAGCTGAAGAACCGCGAGGGTTTCGGCCCGCGCTCGGCGCAGAAGCTGTTCGACGCGATCGAGGAACGGCGGACCATCCCCTTGAACCGGTTGATCTTTGCGCTTGGCATCCGGCATGTGGGCGAGGTGGCCGCCGCCACGCTGGCGCGGCATTTCGGCACATGGGACGCCCTGATCGCGGCGGTCGATGCGGCGGCGCGCGAACCCGCCTTCGCGGCCGGCGACGACAAAACCCGGCGCGCGGCCTTGCCCGAAAGCCCGAACTGGGCCGACCTGACCGGCATAGACGGGATCGGCGCGGTGCTGGTCAATTCGCTGGTCACGACGTTCCAGCAACAGGCCGAACGGGCCAGTATCGACCGGCTGACCGCGCAGCTGACCATCCTGCCCGACCAGACGCAGACGGCCCGCGATACCGAAATCAGCGGCAAGACCCTGGTCTTCACCGGCACGCTGGAGCGGATGACCCGCGCCGAGGCCAAGGCCGTGGCCGAACGGATGGGCGCCAAGGTGGCGGGATCGGTCAGTTCCAGGACCGATCTGCTGATTGCGGGACCGGGGGCGGGGTCCAAGGCCACCAAGGCCGCCGAACTGGGCGTCACCGTCATAGACGAGGATGAGTGGCTGCGGATCGCGGGACAATGACGCAGCCCAAGGGCCGGCCTCCGGCGCTGTTTCCGCTGTTCGCCTCGGTCGAGACACTGCCGGGGATCGGCCCCAAGGGGCAGGCGGCGCTGGCCCAGATGGGGATCGAGCGGCCGCGCGACCTGATCCTGACCCTGCCCGGCAGCGGCGTCACCCGCCGGCGCATCGCCCGGATCACCGAGGCCCGCGCGCCCGAAATCGTGACGCTGACCTTGACCGTCGGCCGCCATCACCCGCCGACCGTGCGGGGCCGCCCGTGGCGGGTGCACTGCACCGACGATCATGGCGGCGACCTGTCGCTGGTATTCTTCCATCCCCGGCGCGACTGGATCGAAAGCCAGCTGCCGACCGGTCAGCGCCGCGTCGTCAGCGGCAAGCTGGAACTGTTCGACGGGCTGGCGCAGATGGTCCATCCCGACCACATCCTGCGCGACAGCGACGCCCCCCTTCCGGCCGAGTTCGAGCCGGTCTATCCGCTGTCCGCCGGGCTGACACAGCGCGCGATGTCCGGGGCGGTCGCGGCGGCCCTGACGCGGGTGCCCGCCTTCGAGGAATGGATCGATCCGCAGGTGCTGTCCGCGCGCGGCTGGCCCGGCTTTGCCGACGCGCTTGGCATGGCGCATCGGCCGGAATCGCCGCGCGATCTGTCGCCGGACAGCCCGGCGCGGGCGCGGCTGGCCTATGACGAGTTTCTGGCCCATCAGATGACGCTGGCGCTGGTGCGGCGCGAAAAGCGGCGGTCGCGGGGGCGGGCAAGCACGGGCGACGGTCGGCTGCGCCGGGCGGTGCTGAACAGCCTGCCCTGGCCGCCCACCGCCGCGCAGATCCGCGCGGTCGATGAGATCGCCGCCGATATGGCTGGCGACCACCGGATGAGCCGGCTGTTGCAGGGCGATGTCGGGGCCGGAAAGACGCTGGTGGCGATGCTGGCCGCGCTGATCGCGGTCGAGGCGGGCGGACAGGCGGTGCTGATGGCCCCGACCGAGATCCTGGCCCGCCAGCATGCCCGCGCGCTGGAGCCGCTGGCGCGGGCGGCGGGCGTGCGACTGGCCGCGCTGTCCGGGCGCGACAAGGGCGATCTGCGGGCGCAGTTGTTACAGGATCTGGCCGAGGGGCGGATCGACATTCTGGTCGGCACCCATGCGGTGTTCCAGAAGGACGTGCATTTTCAGGATCTTCGCCTGGCGATCATCGACGAACAGCACCGCTTTGGCGTGGCGCAGCGGTTGCAGTTGTCGGCCAAGGGTCACGCGCCGCCCGACATGCTGGTGATGACGGCGACGCCGATTCCGCGGTCTCTGGCGCTGACGCAATACGGCGATCTGGATCTGTCGGTGCTGGGCGAAAAGCCGCCCGGACGCCAGCCGATCACCACGGTGATGATCAGCGATCAGCGGCTGGACGAGGTGACAGCCCGTCTGCGCCGCGTGCTGGATCAGGGGGCGCGCGCCTTCTGGGTCTGTCCGCTGGTCGAGGAAAGCGAGGTCAGCGACCTGACCGCCGCCGAGGCGCGGTTCCAGTCGCTGCGCGCGCAGTTCGGCGACCGGGTGCGGCTGATCCACGGCCAGATGCCGCCGGAACAGCGCGACGCGGCGATGGCGGATTTCGCCGGCGGGGCGGCTTCGGTCCTGGTCGCGACGACGGTGATCGAGGTCGGCGTGGACGTGCCCGAGGCGACGATCATGGTGATCGAACGCGCCGAAAGCTTTGGTCTGGCGCAGTTGCACCAGCTGCGCGGGCGGGTCGGGCGCGGGCGCGGCGCCTCGACCTGCGTGCTGATGTATCACCCGCCCTTGAGCGAGGCGGGCGCGCGCCGGCTGACCACCCTGCGCGACACCGAGGACGGGTTCCGCATCGCCGAGGTCGATCTGGACATGCGCGGGGCGGGCGACGTTATCGGCACCGCGCAATCGGGCCTGCCGCGATTCCATATCGGCGATCTGGAACATCAGGCCGGGCTGATGGCGGTGGCGCGCCAGGACGCCCGCCTGCTGCTGGAGCGTGACCCGACGCTGGACAGCCCGCGCGGCCGCGCCCTGCGCCTGCTGATGTGGCTGATGAGCCAGGACGAGGCGATCCGGCTGATCGGCATCGGTTAGGCATTTCTTAGGATGTTCTTAAAAAGTTCTTTACAGCGCCGCGCGGATATGGGAACAAAGAGGCAACAGAGAGGAGTTGCCCAATGCCGCACCGCTTCACGTCCCGCGAATTTCTCAGCGACGCCCTTGGCTTGGCCGCGCTGTCCGTCACCACCATCGTCGTGCTGTGGCTGCCCGCAATTCTTCAGGCCTGATATCTGCCCCGCGATGCACCCCGGCGCCTTCGCCTGTGCGCCGACCTGTCCTGCTTCGCGCAACTGGACGGCCCTTGAAAGGGTCGTCTTTTTTTTTGTGCCTCAGGCGGCGGCCAGCGCCTGATCGATCGCCTCAAGCGTGGCGTCCCATGCCAGCAGGATCGAGGCGTGGCGATTGGGATATTCGCGCGCGGGCAACAGCGCCTCCAGATCCGCGAAAGGCGCTGCGGGACCGTCGCCGCCATCGGTCAGCATGGCGCGCAGCTGATCGCGCGTGGTCTGGATCTCGGCCCGGTCCCGCCCGATCACCGCGCTTCCCAGCACCGCGGCCGAGGCCTGTCCCAGGGCGCAGGCCCGGACCTGTTGCGCGAAATCCCGGATGCGCCCATTCGCAAGCGCGACATCGACCGTCACCGACGATCCGCATTGCGGAGAGCGGCGCATGGCGCTGCCATCGGGCGCATCCAGCCGGCCCTGATGCGGAATCGCCGTCGTCAGCGCCAGAATACGGCGCGAATAAAGCTGCATCAGGTCGCTGTCGGCCATCGGTTCTTCCCCGCGCGGTCCATCCGTCCTAGATAGGTGCGGCAGTCGCGAAAGGGAACCCGATGTTCGACCCCGCCAACCTTCAATTCGATCGTGACGGTCTGATCCCCTGCATCGCGCAGGACGCCGCATCGGGCGAGGTTCTGATGATGGCGTGGATGAACGCGCAGTCGGTGTCGCGGACATTGCAGACGGGGCGCGTGACCTATTGGTCGCGGTCGCGCGCGGCGTTGTGGGTCAAGGGTGAAAGCTCGGGCCACGTGCAGGAACTGGTCGAGCTGCGCATCGATTGCGACCGGGACTGCCTGCTGGCCCTGGTGAACCAGACGGGTCCTGCCTGTCACACCAACCGGCGCAGCTGTTTCTATACTTCGATCCGCGAGGGCTCTGAACAGACGATCATGCAGCCGGTCGAAGGGGGCTGAGCGGGCTGTCCGACGCGAATGACGGTTACAGGCCCACGGCGCGGCGGATGTCGTCCGGCGTCGCCCCGTCCTTGCGGAACGCGCGGATGGCGCGGGCATCGTCGCGCTTGGCAAGGCGGTGGCCGGCATGGTCGCGGATCAGCCGGTGGTGATGATACAGCGGCGTCGGCAGGTCCAGCAGGCGTTGCAGCAGCACGTGGATCCAGGTCGAGTCGAACAGATCCCTGCCGCGCGTGACCACGGTGATGTTCTGGGCGGCATCGTCCACCACGACGGCAAGGTGATAGGATGTGCCCATACCCCGCCGCGACAGGATCACATCGCCGATCCGGTCGCGAAACTCATCGCGCGTCAGGATCTGGTCGCGATCCGGCCCGACGACCTCGTCGCGAAAGCGCAGATCGCCTGTCCCAAGCGCATCGAAGGCGCGGGCAACGTCCAGGCGGATGACATCGCCCGCCGCCGCATCCGCCATGTCGCGGTGGCGACAGGTGCCCGGATAGATCAGCCCGTCGGGACCGGCGGCCAGATCGGCTGTGTGCCGCGCCCCCTCTTGCGGCGCCGACAGGGCCGCGCGGATGTCGCCGCGCCGGCAGCGGCAGGGATAGCACAGCGGCGCAAGCCGGTGCAGCGCGTCGCGATAGGCGTTCATGCGCTCGGACTGGCGCAGCACCGGGCGCTGCCAGTCAAGCCCCAGCCACGCCAGATCCTCAAGGATGGCGGCCTCGTATTCGGGCCGGCACCGGTCGCGGTCGATATCCTCGATCCGCAGCAGGAATTCGCCCCGGTCCGCCGCGCGCGCGGCGACCAGCGCGGCATAGGCATGGCCCAGATGCAGAAACCCCGTCGGCGAGGGGGCAAAGCGGGTGCGTCTTACTGCGCGTCCAGCCATGCCTTGAAACCGTCCTTGGCGCGCTGCGTATAGGCCGGATAGCGGTCCTTGCGCCCCTTGCGGCCGCCGCGCATCTGGTCCAGCGGCGGGAACAGCCCGAAATTGACGTTCATCGGCTGGAAGGTCCTGGCCTCGGCGCCGCCGGTGATGTGGTTGACCAGCGCGCCGGTCGCGGTGGTGACGGGCGGCGGCCCCAGATCGCGGCCACGGGCCTGCGCCGCGGCCATGCGCCCGGCCAGCAGCCCCATCGCGGCGCTTTCGACATATCCCTCGACCCCCGTGACCTGACCGGCGAAGCGCAGATTGGGCCGGTGGCGCAGCCGCATCCGGTCGTCCAGAAGCGTGGGCGAATTCAGGAACGAGTTGCGGTGGATGCCCCCCAGCCGCGCAAAGCTGGCCTGTTCCAGACCGGGGATCATGCGGAACACCTGCGACTGCGCGCCGTATTTCATCTTGGTCTGAAAGCCGACGATATTGTAAAGTGTTCCCAGGGCGTTATCGCGGCGAAGCTGAACCACCGCGTAAGGCTTGTCCTGGGGCCGGTGGGCGTTGGTCAGCCCCACCGGCTTCATCGGCCCGTGGCGCAGGGTTTCGCGGCCGCGTTCGGCCATCACCTCGATGGGCAGGCATCCGTCGAAATAGCCGGCGGTCTCGCCTTCGCGGAACTGGGTCTTCTCGGCCGCCAGCAGCGCGTCGATGAACGCCTCGTATTGCGGCTTGTCCATCGGGCAGTTGATATAGGCGCGACGCTCGGCCTCGGTCGCGCCCTTGTCATAGCGGCTTTGTTCCCATGCCACGGACATGTCGATCGTGTCGGCATGAACGATGGGCGCGATCGCATCGAAAAACGCCAGCGCGTCGGTGCCGGTCAGGTTGCGGATCGACGTCGCCAGCAGGTCCGAGGTCAGCGGCCCGGTGGCGACGATCCAGTTGCCGTCCTGCGGCAACTCGGACACCTCTTCGGTGCGGATCTCGATCAGCGGATCGGCCCGCAGGGCCTGGGTGACGGCGCGGGCGAATTCCTCGCGGTCGACGGCCAGCGCGCCGCCGGCGGGCAGCCGATGCCGGTCGGCCATCGCCATGATCAGCCCGCCGGCCGCCCGCATTTCCCAGTGCAGTTGTCCGACCGCGTTCGTCACATCGTCGTCCGAGCGGAACGAGTTCGAACAGACCATCTCGGCGCAATCGCCAGTCTTGTGGGCGAAGGTGGCGGTGTTGGGGCGCATTTCGTGCAGGATGGCGGGCACGCCTGCCCGCGCGACCTGCCACGCGGCCTCGGACCCGGCCAGTCCGGCGCCGATGATATGGACGGGCTGCATGCGCGATCTCCCTGATATGCACGGCCGCATCTGCTAGCAGCGGCGGCGGCAATTGGAAAGGGCGGCGCCAGCGGCACCGCCCTTGATGTCGTGCCGTGCCCGAAACGGGCCGGGCCTATTCCTCGACAGGCTCTTCGGCCGGCGCGGCCTCTTCCGTCTCGGTGTCCTCGTCATCGCTGGAGCGCAGCGCCGACGGGGCGGCGATATTGGCGATCACGAAGTTCCGGTCGATGCTGGGCCGGGCGCCGGCGGGCAGGTCCACATCGCTGATATGGATGCTGTCGCCGACCTCGCGGCCGGACAGATCGACGGTGATGTGATCGGGAATGTCGCCCGCCGTCACGACCAGTTCGACTTCGGGGCGCACCGTGACCAGCGTGCCGCCCTTGCGCAGGCCGGGGCAGTCGTCATGGCCCACGAATTCCACCTGGATGAACAGGTTCACCTTCGAGGTGCGGCGCAGGCGCATGAAGTCGATATGGATCGGCAGATCCTTGACGACATCCTTCTGCACGGCGCGGCAGATGACGCGCACATCGTCCTGACCGTCGACCTTCAGGTTCCACAGCGTGGACATGAAGCGACCGGCGCGCAGCTTGGTCAGCAGGTTGTTGAAATCGAACGCAACGGCGACCGGGTCCTTGTGGTCGCCATATACGATGCCGGGCACCTTGCCTTCGCGGCGAGCTTGGCGGGCGGCCCCCTTGCCTGTCCCCGCGCGTGCCTCGGCCATCAGATCAGGGATCTCTTTGGCCATGATAATCGTCCTAACAGTTGTGAACGCCGCCATCCTCCAAGGGTGCATGACGGCAGGATGCAGGGCGATACTGCGAAATCGCGCGCAAGGAAAGCCCCGTTTTCGCTTTCCCCCGTGAAATGTTGACTAGGCGGATTGTTGCCGATTAGGGTGAAGATCTGATTCGTACAGCGTTATCCAGTTCAGGGGTCCCATGCAGCCGGCATATCCGCGATATCATGGTGTGGACCTGCTTCGTGTGATCCTTGTCTGCGGCGTGGCGGCCGCGCATGCCGGATTGCTGACCGGGCACGATGACGGCTGGTTGGCGATCTTCGGTCTTGGCATCCTGCGATCCGTGGTTCCGGCCTTTGCGGTGGTGTCCGGATACGGGGTGTATCAGACTGTCCGGCGCGACAGGCTGAAGGGGTGGACCATCGGGCTGCTGCTGCTTTACCTGATCTGGTGCGTGATCTATGCGCCGCTCTGGCTGCGCGATGTCGGCAGCGTGGCGGACCTCGTGCGGATGCTGATCATGGGTCCGGCGCATCTGTGGTATATCGCCGCGCTGTTGCAGTCGATCGCGCTGATGCTGGTGCTGTTTGCATTGATCGGCGACCGGCGGCGCGCGACGAGGGCGATCCTGCTGATCGCGGTCGCTTTCGCGCTTCTGGACGGGGTGGTGCAGTACGGGGTGCTGCTGCAACTTCTGGATCCGGGGCTGGCCGTGTTCCATTCAGGCGCGCTCTATCTGTTTCCCTTCGTGGCGATGGGCTATCTTCTGGCCCATGTCATGGACGGTCGCGGGCGCGATTTCCTGCCGCCGGCCCCATGGCTGTGGCTGGGCGTGATCGTGCTGTCGGTGCTGCGCCTGGTCGAGGCGATCTATTTCGCGTCCCTGTCGAGTGGGGACAAGCTGATCGCGCCCGAATTTCCGCTTCTTGCCTATGCCTATCCGCTGGTCGTCGTGCTGGCGTTCATGCGGCTGCGGATGCCGCAGCCCAATGTCGATCTGGTGACGCTTTCGGCGATGATCTATCTGATGCATCTTGGGGTGATCGTGGCGGTGATGTATGCCGGAGTGAACGATCTGTGGGTGAATTTCGCCGCCTCGGTGCTGATCCCGTCGGTTCTGGTGGTCGCGACGCCCGGCATCCCGTGGATGGGGTTTCGGCAACGGAAACGCGCCACAGCCTGACAACGGCCGCCTGCCGCTGCCAAGCCGCGCGACTGTGGCTGGCTAGGCGCCGTATTCGGTTTCGAACCCCTGCGGTATCAGCAGGTTGTGCCGCCCCACATCGGTCACCTTGCGTTCGCCGCACAGGGCCATGCTGACATCCAGCTCCTTGCGGATCAGCTCCAGCACGGCGGTCACGCCGGCCTCGCCCATCGCGCCCAGCCCGTGGATGAAGGCGCGCCCGATCCAGGTCGCATGCGCCCCAAGCGCCAGCGCCTTCAGCACGTCCTGTCCGCTGCGGATGCCGCTGTCCATGTGGATCTCGACCCGGTCGCCCACCGCCTCGACGATATGGGGCAACATGCGGATCGCGGACAGCGCCCCGTCCAGCTGCCGTCCGCCGTGATTGCTGACCACGATCGCGTCGGCACCGAAATCGGCGGCGATCCGTGCATCCTCGGGGTCCATGATGCCTTTCAGGATCAGCTTGCCGCCCCACATGTCACGGATCCTGGCAATCTTGTCCCAGTCCAGCCGGTCGTCGAACTGCTCGGCCGTCCAGCTCATCAGCGAACTGGTATCGCCGACGCCCTTGGCGTGGCCGACGATATTGCCGAACTGGCGCCGCCTGGTGCGCAGCATTCCCATGCCCCACCGCCATTTCGTCGCCAGATCCATCATCACCGGCAGGGTCAGGCGCGGCGGCGCGGTCAGCCCGTTCTTCAGATCCTTGTGCCGCTGGCCCAGGATCTGCAGATCCAGCGTCAGCACCAGCGCGCTGCAATTGGCGGCCTTCGCCCGGTCGATGATGCCGGCCAGAAATTCCTGATCCTTCATCACGTAAAGCTGGAACATGAAGGGCGCGGTCGTGTGCGCGGCCACATCCTCGATCGAACAGATCGACATGGTGGACAGCGCGAACGGCACGTTGAACCGTTCCGCCGCGCGCGCGGCAAGGATTTCCCCGTCGGCATGCTGCATCCCGGTCAGCCCCACCGGCGCCAGCCCCACCGGCATCGCGACCGGCAGACCGACCATCTCGGACGCGGTCGAGCGGTTGGACATGTCCACCGCCACCTTCTGGCGCAGCTTCAGCCGCGCGAAATCGGTCGTGTTCTCGCGGAATGTCTGTTCGGTATAGCTGCCCGATTCGGCATAGTCATAGAACATCCGCGGCGTTCGCGCGCGGTGCAGGGCCTTCAGATCGTCGATGCAGGTGATGATGGGCATGGATGGCCTCCGCAGGATGGGCAGAACAAGGTTTAGCGGGTCGCGCGGCCCCGCACAATCATCCGCCTGCCGCCCGCATCCTGTCGCGCGCGTCAGGCTCGATCACCGGCCCGCGCAGCGTGTCTGCCCGCTGTCGCAGGGCGTCGGCACGATCCTCGGTCCGTGTGCTCACGGCGGCGGGGCTGCCTGTTGCGGCGGTCGCGTGATCGGGCAGCCGCGGTTCCGCCAGGATCGCCTCGGTCGGCAGCAGGTTTGGATAGTCTTCGCCATCGCTGCCGCAGGCCGCGAGGGTGAACAGGATGGCAAACGCGGCGCAGCTTCGCAGATGTTTCATGGCGTGCAGGTTACGACTGAAGCCGCGGCCCGGCAACGGCCTGACTTGCGGGGCGGGTCGTCGGCTGACAGGGCTTTCCGACGCCGCGCCCGCGCACTAGTAAGGCGGATATGGCACGCACCCAGGGTTCCCGCAGCGAGATCACCGGCCCGCTTATCCGCGAAAAGTCCCGCAAGCTTTTCGCGCGGCACGGCTATGCCGCCGTGTCGATGCGCCAGATCGCCTCGGCGGTGGGCGTGCAGGCAGGCGCGCTTTACGCCTATACCGCCGACAAGCAGGCGTTGCTGTTCCAGCTTCTGGAAAGCCACATGCAGACCCTGCTGGCCGCGTGGCAGGACGATGCGACCGCCGATCCGCTGACGCGCCTGGAACGGTTCGTGCGCTTTCACATCGATTTCAGCCTCGATCATTCTGACGCGGTGTTTTTGTCCTATATGGAACTGCGCAACCTGACGCCCGAGAATTACCGTGCCATAGCCGCCTTGCGCGGCCGGTACGAGGCGCTGCTGGAGGGAATCCTGCGCGACGGGATCGAGGCCGGGCTGATGCGGATCGCGGATCGCAAGCTGGCGTCGATGGCGCTGATCGCGATGCTGACCGGCGTCACCACCTGGTATCAGGAGGGGGGGCGGCTGGATCGCCGGCGGATCGGCGACATCTATTGGAGCCTGACGCGCGGGGCCGTGGGCGCGGATTGATCCGCGACGCAGCCGTTGTCGCCATCGCCCCGTTCCGCCGCTTGCCGCCGCGCCCGCGCGGGCTGATAATCGCGCCATGAGTCTGCCGCCCGGCTTCCTTGACGAATTGCGCAACCGCGTCCCGATCAGCCGTGTGATCGGGCGCAAGGTCGTGTGGGATCTGCGCAAGTCGAATCAGGCGCGGGGCGACTGGTGGGCGCCATGTCCGTTCCATCAGGAAAAATCCGCCAGCTTTCACTGCGACGACCAGAAGGGATTCTATTACTGCTTCGGCTGTCAGGCCAAGGGCGATGCGCTGACATTTCTGCGCCAATCCGAAGGGCTTGAGTTCATCGAGGCGGTCCGGATGCTGGCGACCGAGGCCGGCATGCAGATGCCCGAACCGGGCCCGCGCGCCCGCGAACGCACCGACCGCCGCACCCGGCTGTTCGAGGTGACCGAGGCCGCGTGCCGTTGGTTCCGCCTGCAATTGCAGACCGGCGCGGCGGCCGATGCCCGCGCCTATCTGGACCGGCGCGGGCTGGACGCGGGCACGGTCGAGTTGTTCGAGATCGGGTTCGCGCCCGACAACCGCACCGCCCTGACCGCCGCGCTGCGCGAAAAAGGGTTCGACGAGGCGCTGATCGTCGAGGCCGGGATGGCCGCGAAACCCGATTCGGGCGGGGCCGCCTATGACCGGTTCCGGGGCCGGATCGTGTTTCCGATCCGGGACGGGCAGGGGCGCTGCATCGGGTTCGGCGGGCGCGCGATGGACCCGAATGCGCGCGCGAAATATCTGAACAGTCCCGAAACCCCGCTGTTCGACAAGGGCCGCAATCTTTACAATCTGGGACCCGCGCGCGCGGCGGTGGCCAAGGGCCAGACGCTGATTGTCGCCGAAGGATACATGGACGTGATCGCCCTGGCGCGGGCCGGTTTCGGCGCGGCGGTGGCACCGCTTGGCACCGCCATCACCGAAGACCAGCTGCGGCTGATGTGGCGCATCTCGCCCGAGCCGGTGATTGCGCTGGATGGCGATCCGGCGGGTCAGCGGGCGGCGCAGCGGCTGGTCGATCTGGCGCTGCCGCTGACCGGGCCGGGACAGGCGCTGCGCTTCGTGATGCTGCCGTCGGGGCAGGACCCCGACGATCTGATCAAGGCGGCGGGGCCGGGCGCGATGACGGAGCTGCTGGAGCAGGCCCGGCCCTTGGTCGATGTGCTGTGGGCGCGCGAGACCGAAGGCCACAGCTTTGACAGCCCCGAACGCAAGGCCGCGCTGGACCGCCGCCTGCACGACGCGATCGCGAAGATCCCCGACGAATTGACCCGGCGCCATTACACCGACGAGATCCGGCGCAAGCGGCGCGAGTTGCTGGGCGGGTATTGGCAGGATCGCAAGGGGCGGCAGGGCGGCAGGGCGCAGGCGAGTGGGCGGCCCGGCCGGCGGGGTGGCGGCCCGATGCCCGCGCAGGCGCCGCGGCCGATGATCGCGCTGGACGGGCCGCGCGCGGCCGCCTCGCTGCTGGAAGGCGCCTGTCTGCTGATCTGCGCGCTGCGGCCGGAATTCGTGGCCGCGCACGAATCGCGGCTTGAACGGCTGTTGCCGCAGGACGCCGACCGCGCCGCGCTGCTGCACGATCTGCTGACCGGCGACGACAGCGCGCCGGGCCGGCGCGCCCTTGAAAGCCTGCGCGCCGACGCCCATCTGGGCCTGACGCCTCGGCTGATCGAGGCGCAGGACCGCGATTCCGCAGAAACGATCCTGACCAACCTGCTGGATCGGCTGGAGGCGCAGCGCGCGGCCGGTGCCGAAGCCGCGCGGGCCGAGACCGAGATCCAGGGCGACGCCGACGAAGGCCTGACCTGGAGGATGCAGCAGATTACCCGCGCGCGGCACCGGGCCGAGCGCCCCGACATGGAGGATACCGGTGATCTGAACGAAGATCGCGATGCGTTGCAGGCGCAGCTCGACCAGTTCATCAGCACCGAAATCTGGCGCAAGCCGCCGCGCCGCTAGACCCCGTTCCAGCCGTGCGGATCACGCGAATCATCGGCGCGAATCACCGTCGCGCCGGCCTTTGATTCGGCCCCGATGCGCGCTAGAACTAACCGATTCCCCGCCGATTCGCGGCCCGACCCCCGCGAGTCTCGCCCCGAGAAGGAGCCCTGGATGGCCGCCAAGGAAGACGATCAAGACAAGACCGAGAAGGACGAGAATGCCCACACGCTGGACATGAGCCAGGCGGCCGTCAAGAAGATGATCGCCGAGGCGCGTGAGCGGGGGTATATCACCTACGACCAGTTGAACTCGGTTCTGCCTCCCGATCAGGTCAGCAGCGAGCAGATCGAAGACGTGATGTCGATGCTGTCCGAAATGGGCATCAACGTCATCGAGGACGAAGAGGCCGAGGAGGCCGAAGGCGGCGCGGTGGCGACGACCGCCTCGACCTCGCGCGAGGTGGCGGTCGCGGCGACCGAAACCGAAAAGCTGGACCGCACCGACGATCCCGTCCGCATGTATCTGCGCGAGATGGGCAGCGTCGAATTGCTGTCGCGCGAGGGCGAGATCGCCATCGCCAAGCGGATCGAGGCCGGGCGGAACACCATGATCGCCGGGCTGTGCGAAAGCCCGCTGACCTTCAAGGCCATCACAATGTGGCGGCAGGAGCTTCTGGACGAGGAGATCCTGCTGCGCGACGTGATCGACCTTGAAACCACCTTCGGCCAGTCGATGGAGGACGAGGAAGGCGAGGACGAGGAAGAGCTGGGTGGAGAAAGCGGCGGCGACAGCGCATCGCAAAAGCGCGAGGAACTGGATGCCGACGGCAATCCGATGCGCAGCGACGAGGACGACGAGGAAGAGGACGGCGCGAACCTGTCGCTGGCCGCGATGGAAGCCAGCCTGAAGCCCAAGGTTCTGGAAACGCTGGAAGCCATCGCGCTGGACTATGAAAAGCTGGCCGACATGCAGGATCAGCGCATGTCCGCGACCCTGAACGAGGACAGCAGCTTTTCCGCCAGCGCCGAATCCGACTATCAGAAGCTGCGCAGCGAAATCGTCGTGCTGGTGAACTCGCTGCATCTGAACAACAGCCGCATCGAGGCGCTGGTCGATCAGCTTTACGGCATCAACCGCCGGATCGTGACCATCGATTCGGGCATGGTCAAGCTGGCCGACGCCGCCCGCATCAACCGCCGCGAATTCGTCGACGCCTATCGCGGCAGCGAACTGGACCCGGGTTGGGTCGACCGATTCTCGCAGAACGCGGGGCGCGGCTGGCAGGCGCTGTTCGAACGCTCGCGCGACAAGGTCGAGGATCTGCGCGGCGAGATGGCGCAGGTCGGCCAGTATGTCGGCGTCGATATCGAGGAATTCCGCCGCATCGTCAGCCAGGTCCAGCGCGGCGAGAAAGAGGCGCGCCAGGCAAAGAAGGAAATGGTCGAGGCGAACCTGCGGCTGGTCATCAGCATCGCCAAGAAATACACCAATCGCGGCCTGCAATTCCTTGATCTCATTCAGGAAGGCAATATCGGCCTGATGAAGGCCGTGGACAAGTTCGAATACCGCCGCGGCTACAAGTTCAGCACCTATGCGACGTGGTGGATCAGGCAGGCCATCACGCGCAGCATCGCCGATCAGGCGCGCACGATCCGCATCCCGGTGCACATGATCGAGACGATCAACAAGCTGGTGCGGACCGGCCGCCAGATGCTGCACGAGATCGGCCGCGAACCCACGCCCGAGGAACTGGCCGAAAAGCTGCAGATGCCGCTGGAAAAGGTCCGCAAGGTGATGAAGATCGCCAAGGAACCGATCAGCCTTGAAACCCCCATCGGGGACGAGGAAGACAGCCAGCTTGGCGATTTCATCGAGGACAAGAACGCCGTCCTGCCGCTGGATTCCGCGATTCAGGAAAACCTGAAGGAAACCACGACCCGCGTTCTGGCCAGCCTGACCCCGCGCGAGGAACGGGTCCTGCGGATGCGGTTCGGCATCGGCATGAACACCGATCACACGCTGGAAGAGGTCGGCCAGCAGTTCAGCGTCACCCGCGAACGCATCCGCCAGATCGAGGCCAAGGCGCTGCGCAAGCTGAAGCATCCCTCCAGAAGCAGAAAGCTGCGGTCCTTCCTTGACCAGTGATGCGATCGTTTTCGAAGGTCTGGGCTTCTTCCTGTATCGCAGCACCGCCCGAGACGGGCTGAGCGCGGGCGATCTTGACAACATCCGGACCGTGGCGCGGCAACGCAACGGCGCCTGCGATCTGTCGGGCTGCCTGCATCACGAAGGCGGGCTGTTCTTTCAATGGCTTGAGGGGCCGCAGACGCAGCTGCGCGCGGTGGTGGACTCGATCCTGCAGGACAGCCGCCACCGCGACATCACCGTTCTGGACGAAGGTCCGCTGACCCATCGCCGGTTTCAGCACTGGCGGATGCGGTTTTCGGACCGGGATCAGGCGTCGCTGCTGGACTGGTTCGCCCAATCGCGGGCATCGACCGTCGATCCCCACGATTATGCCGGCGGCGTGGCGGCATTTCTGCAAGCGGTCTCGGTCTGATCGTTAAAGCTTGACCGAACGGGTTGTGTCGCGGCACAAAAAGTGAACACTGCACCATGACGCGCCGCTCATCGGAGGATGCATGCCGCAGGATCTGTCCGTTCGTCTTCAATCCTTGTTCAGCGATCCTGACGCTGTTCTGACGATGCTGGCCGCGTCGACGGTCTGCCTTGTGCTGCTGGCCCTTCTGGCATGGCGATGGCGGCGCGACCTGCGTGCAGGCGCGGCGCGCGAGGCTGCGGCGCAATCCAAGCTGCGCGATCTGGACGGCCATGTCAGAAAGCTGGAACTGGATCTGGGTCAGCGCGACGTCCGGCTGGAATCGCAACAGGCGCGTCTGGCGGAACTGGCCGAAGAACGCGACGGACTGACCGATGCGCTGCATCAGGCCCGGCAGCAGACATCGCGCATCCAGACCGAACTGGCCGAAGCCAAGTTGCGGGCCGAAAAGGATCGCGAGGCGGCCGAGCGTGAAATCGCGATGCTGCGCGAACTGCGCGAGGAAATGACCGGGCAGTTCAAGCTGATGGCATCCGAAACGCTGCGCACGCAGCGCGACGACATGCAGCGCGTGCAGGGCGAACAACTGACCGCGCTGCTGACCCCGTTCCGCGATCAGGTCCACCGCTTTCAGACGGAACTGCAAAGCCGGAACAAGGTGCTGGACGAAGAAGGTGCGCGGCTGCGCGAACAGATCGCCTTCCTGCACAAGAGGTCCGAGGACATCTCGCGCGAGGCGGTGAACCTGACCCGTGCGCTGAAGGGCGAAAAGCAGCGTCAGGGCGCCTGGGGCGAGATGGTACTGGAACGCATCCTGGAAGAATCCGGTCTTCAGGCGGGCACGCATTACGACATGCAGTCAAGCTGGCGCGACGATGACGGCAAGCTGTGGCGGCCCGATGTCGTGGTCAAGATGCCGCGCCAGAAGATCATGGTGATCGACAGCAAGGTCTCTCTCAACGATTACGAGACGGCGGTGAACGCCGAGGAACCGGCGGATGCGCAGGCGGCGTTACGCCGCCACGTCGCCGCGCTCCGCACCCATATCGGCACGCTGTCCGATAAGGGCTATCACAAGATGGACGATTTTTCCGTCGATTACGTGCTGATGTTCATTCCCATCGAAGGCGCCTTCTCCGAGGCGCTGCGCGCCGATCCGACGCTTGCCAGTTTCGCGCTTGAACGTGGGGTCGGCCTGACCACCCCGACGACGCTGATGCTGACGCTGCGGACGGTCGAACATATCTGGGCAGTCGAGCGGCGCGAAAGCAACGCGCTGGACATCGCCCGGCGCGCGGGTCAGCTTTACGACAAGGTCGCGGGGTTTGCAGAGTCGATGGAGGGCGTCGGCAAGGCGCTGGATC
Source organism: Paracoccus stylophorae (assembly GCF_028553765.1). NCBI lineage: Bacteria > Pseudomonadati > Pseudomonadota > Alphaproteobacteria > Rhodobacterales > Paracoccaceae > Paracoccus > Paracoccus stylophorae. The sequence goes on from NZ_CP067134.1 coordinate 1,204,272, forward strand.
AGGCCGCGCGCAGCCACGGGCAGGCGATGGACCGGCTGACGCGCGGTCCCGGCAATGTCATCCGCCAGATCGAGATGCTGCGCGAACTGGGCGCAAGGGCGCAAAAGAAGATCGCGCTCGACCACGACAGCGACCAGCCCGCGTCGCTGGACGGCCCCGCCCCGCCCGAGGCGGCGGAATGATCCGCGCGCGTCGATGCACCGCTGCGCCGGACGGCTGCGCTAGTCCTGCGGCATCAGGAAGATTTCGCGGATATTGGCGCGCGGCGGCGCGTCGATCATCTGCATGATCGCCGCCGCCACGTCCTGCGGCTGCAACTTGTCAGGTGCGCCATCGGCGAAGAAGGGCGTGTCCACCATGCCAGGTGCCACGACACAGCAGCGACCGCCCCATTCGCGCATCTCTTCGGCCATGTTGCCGGCATAGCCATGGACGAACCATTTCGTCGCGCCATAGATCGACCCCGCGATGTGCCGCCGCCCGGCGCCCGATCCGGTCAGGACCAGTGTGCCTTGCGTCTTGCGCAACTCTGGCAGGGTCGCCCGCGCCGTCTGCACAAGGGCGGTGACGTTCAGATCGATCATGCCGCGTATGTCGTCCAGATCGCCGTCTTCCGTGCCCGGTCTGGACATGCCGCGCCCGGCATTGGCGAAGGCCGCGTCCAGCCCGCCGAACCGGTCCACCGCGCGGCCGACGCACTCGTCCAGATCGTCCATCCGCGTGACATCGCCCGGAACCGCCAGGGCAGCGTCGCCCAATTCCCCGGCAAGTGCGGTCAGTTTTTCCCTCGACCGCGCCATCAGGGCGACGTTCCAGCCACCCGCAACCGCCTGTCGCGCCGTCTCGGCGCCGATTCCCGAGGATGCACCGGTGATGAAAAGCGTTCTGGTCATGCTGTGTCCGATCGTTTGAAAAAGGGCTGTGTCTGCGGCTGCGTATGCAGTTGCATGTGCCGCTGGCGAACGCGGCTTTCGGGTCACAGGTTCCCCGGTCCGCATTTTGTGGCCTGTGGATAACGCTACCCAAATCCTGCGGTGCTGCCTATAGTGGCTGCGGATATCGCGGCCGAGGGGACAACCGAATGCGCTGCCCGTTTTGCGGAAACAACGACACGCAGGTCAAGGATTCACGCCCGGCCGAAGACAACGTGGCCATCCGGCGCCGACGTTTCTGCCCGGCCTGTGGCGGGCGGTTCACCACCTATGAACGGGTTCAGCTGCGCGATCTGGTCGTGGTCAAGTCGAACGGCAAGCGCGAGGATTTCGATCGCGACAAGATGGCGCGGTCGATCCGCATCGCGATGCAGAAACGACCGGTCGAGCCCGAACGGATCGAGCAGATGATTTCGGGCATCGTCCGGCGTCTGGAAAGCACGGGCGAGACCGACATCCCCTCGAAGGTCATCGGCGAGATCGTGATGGAGGCGCTGTCGCGCATCGACAATGTCGCCTATGTCAGATTTGCCAGCGTTTACAAGAACTTTCAGGATGCGGACGATTTCGACAAATTCGTGTCCGAATTGCGGCCGGGGTCACTGCCCGAGTGACCGATGCCGCGCAGGACCACCGGCACATGGCGCATGCCCTGCGGCTGGCCCGGCGCGGGCTGGGCAATGTCTGGCCGAATCCCGCCGTGGGGTGCGTTCTGGTGCGTGCGGGCCGCGTGGTCGGTCGCGGGTGGACGCAGCCGGGCGGGCGGCCGCACGCCGAACCGGTCGCGCTGGATCAGGCGGCGGGGCTGGCGCGCGGCGCGACCGCCTATGTCACGCTTGAACCCTGCGCCCATCATGGCCGCACCCCGCCCTGCGCCGAGGCGCTGGCCCGGGCTGGAATCGCCCGCTGCGTCACCGCGCTGACCGATCCCGATCCGCGTGTTGCGGGACAGGGTCACGCCATCCTGCGCGCGGCGGGGATCGAGGTCACGGAGGATGTTCTTGCGGATCGGGCCCGCGATCTTCAGGCGGGTTTCTTGTCACGGATCACGCGCGGCCGGCCCTTTGTGACGCTGAAGCTTGCGACCAGTTTCGATGGCCGCATCGCCACCGCCCTGGGCGAAAGCCGCTGGATCACCGGACCCGCCGCGCGCGCCCATGTCCACGCGCTGCGCCTGCAGCATGATGCGATCATGGTCGGCGGAGGCACGGCGCGCGCCGATCTGCCGGCGCTGAACGTGCGCGGCTTCGGCCCGGTTCGACAGCCGGTGCGGATCGTCGTCTCGTCCCGGCCGCTGCCCGATCTGCCGGTCGAAGGACCCGATCACGGGCCGTTATGGCAGATGTCGGGCCGGATCGACGCGATCCTGTCGGATATCGCCGGGCGCGGCATCACGCGGCTGTTCTGCGAGGGCGGGGGGCAACTGGCCGCCAGCCTGCTTGAGGCCGGGGCGGTGGATCAGCTTGCAGGTTACGGCGCGGGCGTGGTGTTGGGTGCGGACGGGCGTCCGGCGGTCGGGTCCTTGCCGCTGCCGCGGCTTGCCGACGCGCCGCGATTCCGGCTGGTCGAGACGCGCAGCATCGGGCCGGACCTGTTCCACCGGTGGATGCGCGACTGAACGCGCGGATCAGCGCCGCCAGATCCAGCTGTGCCCGGCCAGCGCGCCCTGCGCCTTTGCAAGCAGCCGCAGTCCCGGCCCGGGCTTTCCTGCCGCCTGATCCGTCAGCCGTTCCAGCGCCAGTTCGGGCGGGCAGGGCAGGCCGGTCAGCGGATCGCGATAGCGCGGATAGGCGATCAGGCAGGCATGGACAAGCTGCGCCAGATCGGGCCGGGCCCTCCGGCGCGACGGAACCGGCCCCAGATCGCGCGTCAGGCCCCACCCGGCATAGAACGGGGCGCCAAGCGTCGTCACCTTCACCCCGCGCAAAAGCGCCTCGAACCCCAGTGTCGACGTGATGGTCCACACCTCGTCGACCTGCGCCAGCACGGCGACGGGGTCGGCGTCCCGGATCACATGATCGGCCAGCAGGGACAGATCGCGTGGCGGGATCGCACCTTGCCGCAACCCGGCCTCGACATCCGGATGCGGCTTGTAGATCAGAAAGGCGTCCGGGTTTTCGGCCCGCACGCGTTTCAGCAGGTCCAGATTGCGGCGTTCGTCCCCGGCGCCAAGGCGGATCGAGGCGTCATCCTCGACCTGTCCCGGAACCAGGATCACCCGTCTTCCGTTCGGGTCCGGCAGCGCACGGGGCGGTCCGCCGATATTGTATTTCGACAGCTTTGCCGCCCGGATCGCGGCGACCAAAGCCTGGGCGCGATCCCGCCCGCCCGGTGGCAGCGGTTGCGCGATCAGCCGTTCCAGCCGGCTTTCCCGCGTCGGGTCATAGTAGATCCCCAGATCGTCGGCGACCAGCGACAGCGGCGGCGTCAGTTCCGCGCCCAGCCCGCGCGAGCGCAGAAACCCGTCCTCGACCCGCGCGGCCTGCGGCGTGGCGCCGGCACGGCCGGCCCAGGCCAGCGTCACCCGGGGCGAGGGGCGCGACACGAAGCGGACCGGGCGCGCATCGCCGAAGGCGCGGTCGATGAAGGGACGTTTCCACAGCCGCATGCCATAGGCCGTGTGGCCGTGGCGATCCTGCCGCCAGACCGCGGCTTCGGCCTGCAACTGGTGCAGCGCGCCGTCGAAATCGGTCAGCCGGTCGCGGCACGGATCGTACCAGACCGGCGCCAGCAGATGGCTGGCCGCGAACAGCGTCTGCCGGCTGGCGCGGCCGCGCCGGTCTGGGGGCAGCGGCGCCTCATCCTCGGTCAGGCCCCAGCCGGCATAGAAGGGCTGGCCGAACAGGCGCGGCCGGTGGCCCGCCAGAACAGCCTCGTATCCAAGCTGCGAACTGACCGCATAGACGGCGCTTGCCCCCTCCAGCAGCCGCCAGGGCGAGATCGGGGCGTCGCAGATCGCATCCTCGGCGCGCAGATCCGTCCGGTGCAGATGGCCGGGACGCAGCCCGGCGGCGGTTTCCGGGTGGGTGCGCAGCACGATCCGGCGGGCCGGATGCTCGGCGCGGGCGGCGTGCAGCATGGCCAGGAAGGTCTCGCGCCCCGCGCCCATCAGCGATGCGTCGCCCTGTGTCTGGTCGATCACCAGCACATATCCTGGATCGGGGGCGGGCAGGTCGGGGTCGTGGGCGTTGTATTTCGACAGATCCAGCGCCCGCAGCCGGGCGATGCCGTCCTTCGCGCGCCGTGTCATGGCGTCGCCGATCCCCGACAGCACCAGCCGTTCGATCCGCGAGGGGCGCGAGGGGTCGAAATGCAGCCCGTCAGGGTCGATCAGCAGGCCGATGGGGCCGCGCCGCGCCACCCGTCCGCGCGCCCGACCGGGCAGGACGCTGCGCAGAAACGCATCCTCGACGCTCACCACGGCTGCGCCCCGCCGCGCCGCGATGGCGCGCCCGCGCCACGCCACCGGGCTGGCGCCCCACACGCCGACATCGCCGCCCGCGCGCGGCAGCCCGACGGTCAGGCGCCAGCCGGCCAGCTCCAGAATGCGGCGCAGGCGCGGTTGCCTCCAGAAGCCGCCATTATAGACGAAAAGCCGCCGGAGAGGTTCCCCGGCGGCCCCGTCGTGTCGGTCGGACATGCAGCGTCAGTCGCCGATCGAGGTCAGGGCGTCGGCCGAATCGGCGCTGCCGGTGACGGCGTTCAGCACCTTGGCGAACTGGACATAGGGCGCCTCGGTCACATAGACGGTGTCGCCGTCGCGGATCAGGAAATCGCGCGCAAGGAACAGCCCGTTCGGCCGCGTCAGATCCAGCACATAGGCGATGCGCTGCATCCCGAAGACCGGCTTGCCCAGAACCTTGCCGGCGACCGATTCGGGCTCGTCGCGCAGCACGAACACGCCCGTCGGATCCGCCAGGGCCGAGCTGAGACCGCCGACCATGGCAATCGCCTCGACCGCGCTGATCGCCTCGTTGCCCAAGGGAACGCGGGTCTGTCCGCCAAGCGCGCCCAGGGCGGTGAAGTTGCGCTGATCCTCTTCCACCAGAATGATGTCGCCGGGGCGCAGCGCGATGTCGTTCGACCGGCTGCTGTAAAGATCGGTCATCCAGACCTTGCCCTGCTGATTGCCGCGCTTGACGGTGATCACCGCCACCTCGGGCTCGATCCCGACGCCGCCGGCCTTTGCCAGCATCGCCGACAGCGTGCGCGTCGGACGCTCGATCGGATAGACGCCCTGCGCGACCACCTTGCCCATCACCGACACGGTGGCGCCGTTGCCGGCCACGCGGGTGACGGTCACCTGCGGATCGGGCGTCTGCGCGCTGAGCCGTTGCGTGATCACCTGCCGCAGCTGTTCGGGGCTGTTGCCGGCGGCGCGGATGCGGCCGGCATAGGGCACGAAGATGTAACCCGCGCTGTCGACCTGAATTTCCTGAAGCGAGGTCGAACTGGCGCCGAGCGATGTCAGCAGCCCGTCATCGACGTTTTCCCAGATCGACAGACCAAGCACGTCACCGGCCCGGATCTCGTCCGCGCCGACCTGGCCGGCGCTGCGGAAACTGGACGAGAAGCCATAGACGGGCATGAAGTTCGTGGCCCGCGTGACGTGATCGTTGACATAGATGACATGGGTATTGCCGCCCCGTTCGACCGCGCCCGCATAGATTTCCTTCTTGTTGGGCCCCGAGCGGGGAAGACTGCATGCGGTCAGCAGCATCAGCGTCACGATCATGGCCATCCGGAAGACGCCGGCCTGCGAAGAAAGAACTGTCACCTCGGACTCCTGTTATCGTTGCGCCGGTGGACGACGGATTTTGCAAACAGCCTAGCGACCGGCACGGGGATGCGCCACCCTTTCACGCATCCTCAGCCGATGCGATCGCCGATCTGATGCCGATGCGCTACAGGCCCGCGCGCCAGCGCCTGATACGGATCGTCGGGCGACAGGATCATGTCGGCCACCAGACGAAGGGCGTGGGCGCGCGAGCGGCGGGAATAGAAACCGCCGGGGATCTGGCTTGTCTGAAGAAGATAGTCGCGCAGGACGCGATAGGCCTGCGGGTCGGGCGGCTGCGGATCGGCCAGGAAATCGGCCAGGGTCTGATCCGACACGATGCCCGGCTTGTCATAGATCGCGCGCCCCAACGCCTTCACCGGAATTCCGCGCCACAGCGCCTGTTGCGCCGCCGTCGAGTTCACCGTGATGACGGACCGGGCATGGGCCAGCTGTTCGGCCAGCTTGCCGCCGCGAAGATAATGGACGCGCCCGGCCACCCCGTGACGGGCCGCGGCCGCCTGGATCGCGGCGCGATTGCCGGCCCGCCCGTCCTCTAGCGGGTGCGCCTTGAAGATCAGGTGGTGATGGCGGGGGGCGGCGCGGGCGAACTGGTCGGTCAGCAGGTCGATGAACTGGGCATTGCTGGTGAAGGGCGAATGGCCGAGGAAATTCGAATCGTGCTCCAGCTGCATCGGCGCCAGCGAATAGGGCCAGCCCGCGAACTTGAACCGCCGCCATTGCAGCCGGGTCTTCAGGCTGAACAGCGGCGCCATCAGGAACCGGCGCAGGTTCAGGCGGAATTCCTGCGCCACCGAAATCGCGCGGTGCCCGCGATACCGGCGATAGCGGCCATTCGCCACAAGAACCATGAAATGATAGAATGCGCCGTAGAATTTGTGATGGCGCATGTCGCCCCAATGCGCGGGCGGACGCCGGATCTCGGACCCGCCATCGCGCAGCGCGGCCCGCATCTGCGACAGCGGAATCCGCAGCAGGGCCGAATGTCCGTTCGATCCGCCGCGTTCATAGCTGATCCAGTAGGGACGCAGATACCCTTCCTCGAACACATGGACGCGCAGGCCGTCGTCGCGGGCCGCGCTGCGGGCGATGTCGTGGATCGGCCGGACATCGCCATAAAGCACGATATCGGTCACCTGTTTTTCGACCAGGATGCGATCCAGATGCTGCGGCCAGTCCTGCATGGTGCCGCAATGGCGGATGAAATGCGCCTTGTCCGACCAGAAGAATTCGTCGCCGGCGTTGAAGCCGCAGCGCCACACGGTCGCGCCCGCATCGCGCAGCAGCGCGCCCAGACGGTCGAAGAACGGCCCGTGCGGACCCTGCAGCAGCAGAAACACCCGATCCTCTGCCGCGATGGGCAGATCCGGGGCGGTCAGATCCGGAGACAGCGTCTGATGCAGCATGGTGTTCCGTGACGATGGCTTCGCAGAGTTGGGCTTTGCAGACTTGATGGGACGCAGGCGTCGGTGGGTCAATCCGTAATGACACGCAGAGGTTAACGACTTCCCCAACGTCGCCGCCAAAAATGCCGGGCTTTCGATGCTTTCGGGCGCCGGGTGCTGCTTGCGCGGGCACACGCGATCGCCTAGGTCATGGGCACGGACAGGGGGCTTGGCGATGTTTACCGGCATCATCACGGATATCGGCACGGTGCGCGCGGTCGAGATGCGCGGCGACATGCGGGCGCGGATCGGCTGCGGATACCCGATGGACAGCGTCGATCAGGGCGCCTCGATCGCGTGCGACGGGGTGTGCCTGACCGTGGTGTCCAAGGGCGATGACTGGTTCGAGGTGGACATATCGGCCGAGACCCTCAGCAAGACCAATATCGGCGCGAATGGCTGGACGGTGGGCCGGCTGCTGAACCTGGAACGCGCGCTGAAAGTCGGCGACGAGCTGGGCGGGCATATCGTCAGCGGCCATGTCGACGGCGTGGCCGAGATCGTCGGGCTGAGCGATGACGGCGACAGCCTGCGCCTGACACTCGAAACACCCGCGGCGCTGGCGCGCTTCATCGCGCCCAAGGGGTCGGTCGCGCTGAACGGCACTTCGCTGACGGTGAACGACGTGGACGGCACCCGTTTCGGCGTGAACCTGATCCCGCACACGCAGCAGGTGACGACATGGGGCCGGGCGGCGACGGGCGATCTGGTCAATCTGGAAATCGACACGCTGGCCCGTTATGTCGCGCGTCTGGCCGAAGCCGACGCAGCCATGACCTGATGCCGGCGACAGGATATGCGCCAGGATTCGGAGATCGGGACCGAAGGGTCGGCCCGCGGCGGCACGCCGCCGGACATCACGGTCGGATCGGTCGGGCGGCACGCGCCGGCCGGACCCGGCAGCTTGAAGGAAGCCAGCATGCAATATGAACAGCCCGGCCCGGTCGAAAGCGATCTGCGCGACGCCATCTCGTCCATCGAGGAGATCATCGAGGATGCCCGCAACGGCCGGATGTTCATCCTTGTCGATCACGAGGACCGCGAGAACGAGGGCGATCTGGTCATTCCCGCGCAGATGGCGACGCCCGATGCGATCAACTTTATGGCCACCCACGGGCGCGGCCTGATCTGCCTGTCGCTGCCGGGTGAGCGGATCGACGCCCTGGGACTGACGCTGATGAGCCCCAAGAACTCCAGCCGGCACGAGACCGCATTCACCATGTCCATCGAGGCGCGCGAGGGGGTGACGACCGGCATCAGCGCCCATGACCGCGCCCGCACCGTCAGCGTGGCCATCGACCCGGCCAAGGGCGCGGCCGACATCGCCACGCCGGGCCACGTCTTTCCGCTGCGCGCGCGCGAGGGCGGCGTGCTGGTCCGCGCCGGCCATACCGAGGCGGCGGTCGATATCTCGCGGCTGGCGGGCCTGAACCCTTCGGGCGTGATCTGCGAGATCATGAACGAGGATGGCAGCATGGCGCGGCTGCCCGACCTGATCGCCTTTGCCCAGAAGCACGGGCTGAAGATCGGCACGATCAGCGATCTGATCCGCTATCGCCGCCGCCACGACAACCTGATCGCCGAACGCAGCCAGAAGGCGGTGCAGTCGATCCATGGCGGCGACTGGATGATGCGGATCTTTGCCGACGAGACGCAGGGCACCGAACATATCGTGCTGACCAAGGGCGATCTGACGGGCGGGGGGCCGGTGCTGGTGCGCATGCACGCGCTGGACCCGCTGCACGATGTGCTGGGCATCGGGCGCGAGGACGCCGGCAGCCTTCCCGCCGCCATGGCCGAAATCGCGCGCGAGGGCAGGGGCGTCGTGGTGCTGATCCGCGATCTGACCAATGTCGTCACCGTCCCGGGCGAGGTCGGGCCGCACACGTTGCGCCAATACGGGCTGGGCGCGCAGATCCTGTCGGCCCTGGGCCTGTCCGAACTGATCCTGCTGACGAATTCGGCGCCGGTGAAGGTCGTGGGGCTTGACGCCTACGGGCTTTCCATCCATTCCACGCGGCCTATTCCCAAGGACTGAACTCATGGCCTCGAATACCCCGCATCATCAGCTTGATCTGCCGCCATTCGACGCGCCCGTGCGTCTGCTGGCGGTTGTCGCGCCCTATTACCGGGATATCGCCGACGGGCTGCTGGCCGGCGTGCGCGCCGTCACGGCGCGGGCGGGCGCGACGCTGGACGTGGTCGAGGTGCCGGGCGCGCTGGAAATCCCCACCGCCATCGGCATCGCTGCGCGTCAGGCCGATTATGACGGGTTCGTGGCCCTTGGCTGCGTGGTGCGGGGCGAGACGACCCATTACGAGACGGTGTGCAACGACAGCTCGCGCGGGCTGACGCTGTTGGGGTTGCAGGGCGTGTGCATCGGCAACGGAATCCTGACGGTCGAGAACATGGATCAGGCGCGGGTCCGCGCCGATCCGGACGATCAGGACAAAGGCGGCGGCGCGGCGCAGGCGGCGCTGCATCTGGTGGCGCTTGCCCGCAGATGGACCGGGCGCGGCGACCGCGCGCGGCCGGCGGAGTCGGATCCCATCCGTCTGGCCGGACGACTGGACGGGCAGGACCGGGCATGAGCGGCAAGACCGGCAAGCCTGCGACCCCGCGCCCCGACCGGCGCGCGCTGTCCAGCGCCGCCCGTCTTTACGCGGTGCAGGCGCTGTTCCAGATGGAGGCGTCGGGCCAGTCCGCCGACCGGGTGTTGCAGGAATTCCAGACCTATCGCATCGGCGCCGAGGACGACGAAGGACGCTCGGCCGATGCCGACGAGGCGCTGTTCGGCCGGCTGATCGATGACGCGGTGACATGGCAGTCGCGGATCGACCAGGCGACGGACCGGGGGCTGGTCGCGAAATGGCCGATCAACCGTATCGACCCGGTGCTGCGGGCGCTGTTCCGCGCCGCCGGGGCCGAACTGGTCACGCCGCGCACGCCGCCCAAGGTGGTGATCGCGGAATATGTGCGCCTGGCCGAGGCGTTCTTTCCCGACGGGAAAGAGCCGAAATTCGTGAATGCCGTCCTGGATCATGTCGCGCGCCAGCTGCGGCCCGATGCATTCACCGACGCGACGAACTGACCTGTTCCCATATGGCCTCGATCGGCTATGATAGGGGTGAACAGACCCGTCCGACCTTGCCGGTTTCCTGCCATGCCACGCCTTGTCCGCCTTTACATCGTCAGTGTCGCGCTTGGCTTTGCCCTGTCGCTGCTGTTCGTGACGCTGCTGCTGGTGCTGGATGTCGGCGGTCTGCGGCATCTGGTGTTGGGCAGCTGGTCCGGCTGGCTGGGCGGGCTGATGCTGGTTGTCTTCAACACCATCGTCTTTGCGGGCGTGCAGTTCGGGATCGCGGTCATGCGCCTGGCCGACCCGCCCGAACCGCGCGGCGGCCGCAGGATACCGATGCCGCTTGGACCGCCGGCGCGGGCGGCGGCCGTTCCGGGGCGGCGCAGACAGGAAGATCAGCGCCGCACGGATGCGGCAAAATTCCGACAAAGCGTGTTCTAAATACAACAAGCCGGCGCGCGTCCAGACCGCAGAGAAATGACCAATTCTTGTGCGGTCACGCGGATATTTCAACGCGCAAGGAAGCCGTGCATCCCTGTATTTCCTGCCGGACCCCGTAAAGTCGCCTTAAAACGGACGGTTGCAGCAAGTGGCGCAAAGTTCCGTCCTGCGCGATCACGACTTTATGTCGGCGGAAATGGGCCGATGCGGAAATGTCACAGCTTCCCTCATGTTTCCGGCAGGTTTCGCCGTGTCGCGCGACCCTATGAACCTGCGACGGGGCATACTAATTGATGTGTCGCAGAGATGCTCTGGCAACCGAATTGGCCAGAACAACGAAAAACTCAGATCGTGAGGACACAATGAAAAAAGTTACGCTGCTGACCGGCACCGCCGCGATCATCGCCGCCCTGTCGGTTCCGGCTTTCGCCCAGACCGAGATCGCGACCGGCGCAAGTGCAACCGGCGTGAGCGCCGTTGATGACCGCATCACCGACATCGAAGACGATGTGATCGACGATTTCGACCGTTCCAACGATCCCGACCGCTTCGGTCCTTCGGATCGCCGTCAGGGCCTGTTCGGCTCGATGTCGCTGCAGTACAGCGGCTCGACCGGTAACTCGGACGCGCAGGATCTGGCGATTGCCGGCCGCGTGTCCTATAATCAGGCACCGTTCGCGCAAAGCGTCGGTCTGGCCATCGAGTTCGGCGAGAACGACGACGGCGTGAAGGACACCGAAAAAGTCAGCGCGATCTATGACGCGCAGTACTATTTCAACGACCGCTTCTATGCCTTCGCCCTGGGCCGGTTCACCGTTGACGGGCTGGTTGACGGTCTGGACAACGCCGACGAAACCGTCCGCGACTTCGACGAAGACGACGATCTGCGTCGCGACGGCTTCCTGGGCTTCGGTCCGGGTTATCGCGTGATCAACACGCAGGACACCGCATGGCGCGTTCAGGCCGGTGTCGGCGTCCGTTACACGCAGACCGGCTATCAGGATCTGGTCGATGACGGTTCGGAAACCGAAGTCGGCTATATCGTGTCGTCGCGCCTGTATCACCGCTTCAACGAGATGATGTTCGTGACCAACGACACCGACTTCCTGTCGTCGGACGCCAACGACGTCATCACCAACGAGCTTGGCCTGAACTTCCGCATGTCGGAGCAGCTGGCCACGCGCGTCAGCTATCAGACCGAGTATCAGTCGGACCGCGCGATCCGCACCGACAACAAGCTGGGCGTTGCGATCGTCTATGGTTTCTGATCCATCCTGATGGATTGACCAATGGAAGAGGGGCGGGTGCAAACCCGCCCTTTTTCTTTGCGACAAAAGAAAACCGCCGCTGACCGGAGGGTCAGGGCGGTATCTGGGGTGGCGGGAACCGCTGCGACCGCGGCAGCGCGAGATTTCCCGAAAGCCTGGATTACCAGGTGGGCGCCGGGTAACGAGACCAGGGCCTCGACAGAGCCGGCTCCCTCGGAAAAGTTATAGGCCAGTGGAAAAATGGCCGCTCGCGGGAAGAGCAGAAACCCGCCACAGCCGAGAGATAGGCCCGATCCGCGCGGCTTTCAAGATGGCCCGCCGGGTTTTGCGCGGACAGGACACTTGCAGCCTGTTTCCGCTTCGTTCTAATCTGTGGCGATGGAACAACAGACGATCTCTTTGCCGGGTCTGCCCGGCCAGCGGCTGGCGCGCGGCGTCGGTCGCCTGCTTGCCAGCATGGATCACGCCGTGCTGACCGAATTCGTGCCCGCGCGCGGGTTGCGCGTCGATCTGATCAGCCTTGGCCCCAAATCCGAAATCTGGATCGTCGAATGCAAAAGCTGCCGCGCCGATTTCGTCACCGACCGGAAATGGCACGGCTATCTGGAATGGTGCGACCGGTATTTCTGGGCGGTCGATCACGAATTTCCGATGGACCTGCTGCCCGAGGGGACGGGGCTGATCATGGCCGATGCCTTCGGGGCCGAAATTCAGCGGATGGCGCCGGAGACGCGCCTGCCCGGCGCGCGCCGCAACCGGCTGTTGCGCGACGTCGCGCGGGTGGCATCGCGCCGGTTGCAGGTCTTGCAGGACCCCGAGTTCAGCGGCGGGGCTTTTTAGGCTTGCCGCCCTTGCGGCCCATCTGGCGGGCCGCCTCGACCGCGGCCATCAGCTCTTCCGCGATCTCGACGGCTTCATCGGGGTCGAAATCCAGCGGCAGGTCGATGCCGTCCCCCTCGACATAGATGCGCACCATTCCCTGATCGGTCGGCCCGACCTGAAGATTGGCGGCGGTGTTGCTTTCGCTGTTGATGCTCACCGGTGCGTCCTCGCATTGATCACGCTTTCTCTAGCGCGCTGCGGAATTCGCGGCAAGTCGGGCTTGCAACCGGGGCAGGGCGGCGTTACACACCGTTTCCGTGCCGCCTTAGCTCAGTTGGTCAGAGCGCTGGATTGTGGATCCAGAGGTCCCCCGTTCAAGCCGGGGAGGCGGTACCATGCCCTCGTCACCCCTCAAATCCGCCCGAACCGACCGTAACCCGTGCCGGTGCAGGGAAATTTCCTGCCGCATGGAACAATGCCGCAGGACAGCGTGTTTGCTGTCTGAAGTGACAACAAGACCTGCGAAGAGGATTTCCCATGGCCCAATCCACCCCCACTGCCGATCAGGTTCAGCGCGACGCGAAGGCCGCCGCGAACGAAGCCCAGGACGATCTGCGCGACGGCGCGCGCCGCATTGCCGATGACGTGCGCGAAACCGCGCGCGACCTGTCGGACAATTCCGGCATCGACAAGCTGAAAGAGCGGGGCGCCGACCTTGCCGACACCGCCCGTCAGGCGGGTCGCGAATATGCCGACATGGCCCGCGAAAAAGGCGAGGAATATGCCGAACGCGCGCGCGCCGAGGCGGATCGCCTGTATGCCGCCGGACAGCGCAAGGCGGACGAAGTCGCGCATTACGCCGAGGATCGTTACGACGAACTGTCCGACATGGTGCGCCGCCATCCGGCCCAGTCCCTTGGGATCGCCGCCGGTGTCGGCTTTCTTGTCGGCCTGATCCTGGCTCGTCGTTAAGAGGCGCCGATGTTCGACTACGCCCAGAGGCTTCAACTGGCGTTGGGCGATGTCGTCCGGCGCTCGGCCCTGAAGGTGATCGCCGGCGTCGTGCTGGCGGTCGCCGTCGGGTTCCTGCTGGCCGCATTGTGGTCGTGGCTTGCGCACGGGCTTGGCTGGGGTGCGACGATGGCGTCCCTGGCCATCGGCGGCGGCTTTGTCGTGATCGGCGCGATCATCCTGATGGTCGCATCGCGCGAACGCCACCCCATGCCCACCGGCGACGATCTTCGTCGCGAGGTCGAGGCCCGCGCCAGTCTGGCAGCCGATGCCGCCGTCAACCGGGTCCAGGCCGAGGCTTTGCGCGTGGCCGACATGGCCGAGAACAAGGTCCATTCGCTGATCGACCATGCCGGCTTTCGCGCCAACAAGCTGGCCAGCGACACCGAACGGCGCGCGCAGGAAATGTTCCGGGGCGCGGCGGGCAGCATCGGCCTGACCGGCCAGAATATCGGTAAGGCGCGGAACCGCGCTGCGGGCGCGGCCAGACAGGCATCGCGCGCGGCGGACAGCGACGCGGGCAACATGGCAAAGCTGATCGGCGCGTTCGCTGTCGGCGTGACCCTGGCCGCCAAGTTGCAGGAACGACGCCGCAGCAGATCGGATTTCGACGACGCCGATTTTCTGTGAGATGCGAAGGGGGCGGGGCTGCGATGGCGGCCTTGCCCTATTCGACGCAGCTTTCGGACAGTTCTTCGGCCAAGGCGGCCAGATCGTCCCAGGTAAAGGGCGATGCAAGGCTAAGCCAGCCGCGGGCGGTGACCTCTTGCGGGCTGTCTTCGCCCAGTCGCACGACGATGGCGGCATTTCGGTCGCGGGCAAGCTGGGAAATGCCGTTCTGATCCAGCTGCGCCAGCGATAATTTGGTGATGATCACGGCTCTCGCATCGCCGGCAGACGCGTCCGCCAAGTGATCGGACAGCTGACCCGGATGGCACAGACGCCTGATGTCGCATCCGGGCACGACGGATTGCAGCCCGTCCTGCATGTCGCGGGCAACAAAACTGTCCTTCTCGATGATCACAAACCGGAACTTTGAAGCTGTCATGATGGTGCAGCATCACATCCGGTTTACCGCAATGCAATTAAACCTTTTTAAGCTCTGCGCGGTTCGATCCGAGGCGGCTTATTTCCTGGCGCGCGGGCAGGGTCGCAGACGGATCGGACCGCCCGCCGCCTGCCCAAGCTCCTGACACCGCTTGCCGTCGCAGATCCGCCACCCGCCGCCCGTCGCGCCGCTGGCCGCAAGCAGCAGTTCGGCCTGCGGCGCAAGATCCGGCGTCCATTGCCACCAGCCATCGCGCAGCACCGCATCCTGACCCGGCTCCATCCCGGCGCCCGAGCCTTTGACGGCGGCGCGGATCAGGTGCAGGCGGTCGCCCTCGATCCGCCATTCCTCGCGCCAGGCGACATGTTCGACCGAGTGGGTCCATTCCAGCCGGAAATCGCTGCCCTGCAAGGCCAGTGCGGTCAGCCCCGCCAGCAGGCAGCCGGTCACGCGCGCCGCCTGCGCAGCCACCACAGACCGGCAAACAGCGCGGTCAGCGCCAGCCCGGCCTCATCCGTCATCGGCAGCGCCGCGATCAGCGTCAGCGCGGCCAGCGCCGCCAGCAGCCGTTCCCATATCGCCAGCCGGTGTCCCAGCCAGCCGATCACCGCGATCCCCCACAACCCGATCGCGATCACGCATTTCGCAACGATATAGGCGACGGCCGCGGCATAGCCGATGCTTTCCGCCAGCGGCCCGCCATCCTGCAACATCAGCGCCGGCGTATAGACCGCCATATAGGGAATGACGAACCCGGCGGCCGCGACCTTCAGCGCCTCCATGCTGATCCTGAAGCCGCTTTCGCGGGCGATGGGCGCGGCGGCGAAACAGGCCAGCGCGACGGGCGGCGTCAGATCGGCAAGGATGCCGAAATAGAACACGAACATGTGGCTGACGATCAGCGGCACGCCCAGTTGCAGCAGCGCAGGCGCGGCGATGGTCGAGGTGATGATATAGTTGGGGATGGTCGGAATCCCCATGCCCAGCACGATGCAGGTGATCATCGTCAGGATCAGCGACAGGATCAGGCTGTTCTGGCCGACCGACACGATATACAGGCCAAACGTGTTCGCGGCCCCGGTCAGGGTCATGGTGCCGATGATGACGCCCACCAGCGCGCAGGCGACGCCGACGGGCAGTGCGGTCTTGGCCCCCTCGGCCAGGCTGTCGATGACCTGCCAGATGGTCTTGCGCCCGCCGGCATAGATCAGGTTCCAGACCAGCAGCGCGCCGATCCCGCCCCACAGGGCAGAGTTGCCGAATTGCAGGAAACTGGCCGCGACCAGCCCCAGTCCGATCCAGAAGATGATGCGCAGCACGCCCTGCGGCAGGCCCAACGCCGCCGACGCCCCCAGGATCAGCATGATCGTCAGCCCCAGACCGACCGTGCCCGCAAACAGCGGCGTGTAGCCGGAAAACAGCAGATAGACCAGCACCGCCAGCGGCAGGATCAGATACCACCCCTCTTTCAGCGCGTTGCGGATCGAGGGCAGGTCCTCCTTGTTCATGCCGTGCAGATTGCGGCGTCCGGCCTCAAGATGGACCATCCAGAAGGCGCTGGCGAAATACAGGATCGCCGGGATGATCGCGGCGCGCACGACCTCGACATAGGCCACGCCAAGCGTCTCTGCCATGATGAAGGCGACCGCGCCCATCACCGGCGGCATGATCTGTCCGCCCATGGAGGCCGTGGCCTCGACCCCGCCGGCAAACGCCGCGCGATAGCCGAAGCTTTTCATCAGCGGGATGGTGAACTGCCCGGTGGTCACGACATTGGCCACGCCCGACCCGGAAATCGTGCCCATCAGCCCTGAACTGACCACCGACACCTTGGCCGCCCCGCCCATCCGGTGGCCCACGAACCCCAGGCTGACATCGGTGAACAGCTTGATCATCCCGGCCTTTTCCAGAAACGACCCGAACAGGATGAACAGGAAGATATAGGTCGCGCTGACATAAAGCGGGGTGCCATAGATGCCTTCGGTGCCGAAGGACATCTGTTCGATCACCTGCGCGAAATCGTATCCGCGCGTGACCATCGGGCCCGGAAAATACTGCCCGAACAGCGCATAGACCAGGAACAGCCCCGCAACGATGGGCAGCGCCGGACCCATCACCACATAGGCCGCGGCAAAGGTCGTCGCCAGCGCGATCACCCCGATTGCCACGTCGATGTCGTTCAGCATCCCCGACCGCATCATCAGCGGCACGTATTCCGCCCATTGATACCCCGCGACGACCACGCCCGAGGCGGCCAGCACCCATGCCAGCACCTTGGCCGGCACCCCGCGACCGTGCAGCGCCGCCAGCAGCGGAAAGCACAGCAGCATCAGGAAACCCAGATGCAGCGCGCGCTGGATCTGGCTGGACAGGGTGACGATATGGGCGGCAATGGCGATCTGGTAAAGCGAGAAGGCGACGGCGATCCAGAACAGGATCTTTCCCTCGGTGCCGGCGGGAAAGCTGTCGGCCAGCGGATCGTGCAGGCCAAGATCGGAGTCGCCGGCCGGGGCCGAGGGCCGGGCTTCGGTCATGATGTCATCCGATGCTGATGATGGTGGGGGCCGGGACCCGCGTCCCGGCCCGCGACACGCGCCTTATTCGGCGGTGACGCCCACCTCGTCATAGTAACGCTGCGCACCGGGATGGACCGGCACCGGCATGCCCTTCAACGCGTTCTGCACGTCGATGCTGGCGGTCGCCGCGTGGGCCGATTTCAGCTCGTCCAGGTGATCGTACATCAGCTTCGTCATCTGATAGGCCAGATCGTCGCTGACCGCGTCCGATGTGATCAGGAAGTTGATGACGGCGACGGTCGGCACGTCTTCGGTCTGCCCGTCATAGGTGTCCGCGGGAATCGTCTCGGCCACATAGGGCGCGCCCAGGGTCGAGGCGATTTCGTCGGGGATGGCCACGACCGTGATCGGGATCGAGGTGGACAGATCCTTCAGCGACGCGACGCCCAGGCCCGCGGATTGCAGGGTGGCGTCAAGCTGACGGTTCTTCATCAGTTCGACCGATTCCGCGAAGGGCAGATATTCGACCTTGCCCAGATCGTCATAGGTCATCCCGGCGGCCTGCAGAATGGCGCGGGCGTTCAGTTCCGTGCCCGATTTCGGCGCGCCCACCGACAGCGCCTTGCCCTTCAGATCCTCCAGCGTCTTGATGCCGGATTCCTCGCTGGCGACGATCTGGATGAAGTTGGGATACATGGCCGAGATGCCGCGCAGCTTGTCCAGCGGTTCGGGGAAACCGGCCTCGGCATTGCCTTCGGCGGCGAATTTCACGGAATCGCCAAGCGCGATGCCGATCTCGCCCTTGCCCTGTTGCAGCAGGTTCAGGTTCTCGACGCTGGCTTTTGTGGACTGCACCTGCACCTTGGCGTCGGGAATGCCGTCGGTATAGATCTTCGACAGCGCCCCGCCCACCGGATAATAGACCCCGGAGGTGCCGCCGGTCAGAATGTTGATGAATTGCTGCGCGCCGGCCGATATCGGCACGACGCCAAGCGCGACCACGGCGGCGGCTGCGGCCACCTTGTTGCGGATGGTCATGTCTTCCTCCCTGAATGCGTTTCTTTGCGGCAGGCTAAGAGGCTTTGGGGCCGAGGTCAAAGCCCAAAATCCTGTCGCCCGCACCTGCCGCAGAACGCCGCAAGGATCGTCCGCCACGGCTGGCGGGACGATCCGTCAGGGACGGATCATGCGTTCGCTTCGCGGATCTTTTCGGCGGCGTCCTTGTCATAGGTGACGCCTTTCTGGTCGAAAAGCTGGTCCAGCTCGCCCGACAGCGTCATCTCGGTGATGATGTCGCAGCCGCCCACGAACTCGCCCTTGACGTAAAGCTGGGGGATGGTCGGCCAGTCCGAGAAATCCTTGATCCCCTGGCGGATCGATTCATCGGACAGCACGTTCACGTCGCGGAAATCCACGCCCATATAGTTCAGCACACCGGCCACGCGGCTGGAAAACCCGCATTGCGGCATTTCCTTGGTGCCCTTCATGAACAGCACCACATCGGCGGCATCGACCATGCCCTGAATCTCGGTTTTCACATCGCTCATCGCGTCGGTCCTTGTTTCGCGTGATGGCCAGCCCGCGGCAGGCCGAAATCGTCCCCGTGCCGGGCAGAAGCCGGTCTAGTCCGGGGCCTTCGTCGTCAGCGCAAGGGCGTGCAACTCTCCGGCGGGGCCGTCCATCCTGCCCTGCAACGCCGCATAGACGGCGCGTTGCTGCTGCACGCGGTTCTTGCCGCGAAAGCTTTCGTCGATCACTTCGGCAGCATAGTGATTGCCGTCCCCCGCCAGATCCCTGATCGAGATCTGCGCGTCGGGAAACGCCTCGCGCAGCAGGGCCTCGATGTCGTGAGCTTCCATCGCCATGACGCTGTCCTTACGTTCACTCTCCAATGATGTAGGTGAAGCGGGGTGGGGCCGCAAGGCCGCAGGGTCCGCGGCGCTGTCCCGCGGCCGCGTTCCACGGACTGCTTGGCGGCGGGTGTGGCCGCGTCAGCTTTCCTCGACCAGTTGGCGGCTGGTGCGGGCATGGCGTCCGGCAAGCTGGCGCCCCTCGCGTCCGGTCAGCATCCGTCTTGCGCCGGCGGGGCGGAACGAGGGGTCGGACAGATGCGGGAACAGGGCCAGGATCTCGCGCTGCGCCGCCGGTCCCAGCACCTTCATCGCCTGCGGGCCGGTGAACAGGCTCTCGCTCCAGGCGCCGTCCGACAGCACCACCTCGTGCCCGTCGAACAGCATGTGCCAATAGGTGACCCCGCCTGCGGGGCAAATCGCCTCGATCCCCGGCAGGCCGATCAGATGTTTGGCGGCCACGAGGATCTCGTCCTCGCCGAACAGGCGCCGCGCGGTGGCCGAGCGGAGAAGGATCCGGTGCTGCGGCGATACGGTCAGATCGCGCGCGGGCACCCCATCGGCCAGGGCACCGGCGCGGATGCGGACCGGCCGCAGGTTGGGTTGCAGATCAAGCTGCGCGGCTCCGATGCGGACCGAGCCGACCCACGACAGCCAGCGCATCCCGTTGTCGCGGGTGCGGATCATGTCGCCCGCCGCCAGGGTTTCGATGGCGCGCGGCCCGAACATGGTGTCGATCAACGTGCCCGCGACGAAACAGGGCGCGGCGGCGGGCGGGGGATAGGTGGGCGCGTTGCCGTCGCCCGAAGTGGGCGTGATCTGGCGCACGAAGCGGAATGTTTCGGTGGGGTCGAAGGTCGGATAGACCGGCTGGCCCGTGACCGGATCGGGCTTTGGCTGGGGCAGGATCAGCACCGAATGGCGCCCGCCCAGCTCCTCGCCGTGTGGCCCGGAGAAATCGCGCGGAAACAGGGCGCGGAACTCGTTGCCCTGTCCGTCGCGGATCAGCGAGGCGAGGAAATTGCTGATCTTCGTGCCCGCCGGCACGGTCTGCGCGCCCGCGCCATGGCCGAAGGTCGTGGCCGTGGTCAGATATTGTTCGGTTTCGTTGGGCGAGTAGGAGCGGGAATTCAGCACCTGGTCGTCATCGCGGATGGTGATGGTGCTGAGCGTGGGATTGGCAAGGGTGAACGGGTATTTGTTGGCGGACCAGGGGATGTATCGGGCAGTGCTGCTGCCGCTTGCCACCGCCTGTCCAAGCGTCACCATCGTGATCTGATAGTCCATTCCGCCCGCAGCCCTGTTCCGATCGTTGCCCCTAAACATCCGGTTACGCCGGATTTTCCTGTGTTCCGGGCCACAATCCCGCCCGTCGCAAGATTGACTAGCGACAGAAGGTTAACCAGTGATTAACGAAGCTGAAGAATGCGTGACCCGTTCGGGATCAATCCGCCTTTCCCGGCGCGGCGGAACTTGTGCCGCGTTCGCGATAGGGGGTGCTGCCATATTGCGCGCGATAGCATTTCGAGAAATGCGACGGGCTTGAAAAGCCCGAGGCCAGCGCGACCTCGATGATGGACATCTCGGTCTGCATCAGCAGGTTTCGCGCCCGCGCCAGCCTTGTTTCCATGTAATAGCGTTTGGGGCTGCGGCTGAGATAGCGGCGGAACAGCCGCTCAAGCTGGCGGGTGGACATGCCGGCATCGGCGGCCAGCTGCGCGGGGCTGACCGGATCTTCCAGATTGGCCTCCATCCGCGCGATCACCGCCGCAAGCCGGGGGTGGCGGACGCCGATCCGCGTGGGAATCGACAGGCGCTGGCGGTCCTGGTCGGTGCGGATCGCGGTGTGCAGCAGCTGATCGGCCACCTCGGCCGTCAGCCCGTCGCCATGCGCCTGCGAGATCAGGTGCAGGATCAGGTCGATCGACGACGTGCCGCCGGCCGCGGTCAGCCGGTTGCCGTCCGCGACAAAGACCGACCGGACCAGCTGGATGTCGGGGAAAGCCTCGGCAAAGCCGTCATGGTTTTCCCAGTGGATCGTCGCGCGCCGCCCGTCCAGCAGCCCGGCCTCGGCCAGAACCCACGCGCCGGTGCAGACCGCGCCGATGGCAGCGCCGCCGCGTTCCTGCCTGCGCAGCCAGTTCAGGACCGGGCGTGTCGCCTCGCGCGCAATCTCGGTGCCGCCGCAGACGATGGCCACATCGTCGCGCCCCACCGCCACCTCTCCGTCAAGTCCGCCATCCAGTTCGATCCGCGTCCCGTTCGAACAGGCGGCAACGTCGCCGGACGGGCCGACCAGCCGCCAGTCGAACAGCTGTTTGCCCGCCGCGCGGTTGGCCAGCCGCAGCGGCTCGATCGCCGCCGCGAACGGCATCATCGTGAACCGGTCCAGCAGCAGGAAGGTGAAACGACGCGGTCTGTCGGCAGCCATGGGAATGTCTTTGCACTTCTGTGTCGGCCAGCACTCAGCAGGGAACGGCGTCCGGCGCAAGGGTACAAGCCTTGCGGTCGTCCTGTGCCCTTTCCCTGACGGCCAATGCGGACTATATCGTGACGACGTCTTTTTCCCAAGGAGTGCGTGCCATGACGCAGGAGATCCGCAAGACCGCCGCCCAAAGCTGGGACAAGGCCGGCTGGCGCGCCTATCCGCGCGTCCAGATGCCGGACTATACGGATCCTGCCGCGTTGCAGGCGGTCGAGGCGCAGCTGCGCCGTTATCCGCCCCTGGTGTTCGCCGGCGAGGCGCGTCGTCTGCGCGACCGTCTGGCCGATGTCGCCGCCGGCCGCAGTTTCCTTTTGCAGGGCGGCGATTGCGCCGAAAGCTTTGGCGAATTCAGCGCCGACAATATCCGCGACACGTTCAAGCTGCTGTTGCAGATGGCGGTGGTGCTGACCTGGGGCGCGCAGCTGCCCGTGGTCAAGGTGGGCCGGATGGCCGGCCAGTTCGCGAAGCCGCGCAGCGCGGCCACCGAAACCGTGGACGGGGTCGAACTGCCCAGCTATCGCGGCGATATCGTCAACGGCTTTGACTTCACGCCCGAGGCGCGGACGCCCGATCCCAACCGGATGCTGGCGGCCTATACGCAGGCGGCGGCGTCGCTGAACCTGCTGCGGGCGTTTTCGACCGGCGGTTATGCCGACATGCACCGCGTCCAGAACTGGATCGCCGATTTCGTCGGCGGTCCCGAGGCGGCCAAATATCGCGACATCGCCGACCGCATCCGCGACGCGATGGCGTTCATGCAGGCCGCAGGGGTGAATTCGGATACCGCGCATCAACTGGGCAAGGTGGATTTCTACACCAGCCACGAGGCGCTGCTGCTGGAATACGAAGAGGCGCTGGCGCGCACCGATTCGACCACCGGCCTGCCGGTCGCGGGATCGGGTCACATGATCTGGATCGGCGACCGCACCCGTCAGCCCGACGGGGCGCATGTCGAATTCTGCCGCGGCGTGCAGAACCCGATCGGCCTGAAATGCGGTCCGACGACGACCGCCGACGATCTCAAGGTGCTGATGGCCCGGCTGAACCCCGATAACGAGGCCGGACGCCTGACCCTGATCGCGCGGTTCGGTGCGGGCAAGGTGGGCGATCATCTGCCGCGCCTGATCCGGGCGGTGCAGGAAGAGGGCGCGAATGTCGTCTGGTCCTGCGATCCGATGCACGGGAACACGATCAAGTCGGCCTCGGGCTACAAGACGCGGCCCTTTGATTCGGTCTTGCGGGAGGTGCGCGAGTTCTTTGCGATCCACAATGTCGAGGGCACGATCCCCGGCGGGGTGCATTTCGAGATGACCGGCCAGGACGTGACCGAATGCACCGGCGGCGTCCGCGCCGTCACCGACGAGGATCTGTCGGACCGCTATCACACCGCCTGCGATCCGCGGCTGAACGCCAGCCAGTCGCTGGAACTGGCGTTCCTGGTGGCCGAGGAACTGCGCGCCCGGCGCGAGGCGGCCGCCCCGGTCCGCAGCGCGAAGGTTGCCGGCTGAAAAGGCCCGATCCCGATCACGGCAGGCAGCCGCCGGAAATGCCCGGCGGCTGTCGTACATCCGGCCTCTATTTCCAGCGCCGGTGCACCCAGAACCACTGATCCATGTGCTGACGGACCAGCGTTTCCAGCCCGTCATTCAGCGTCTGCATCATCTCGCGCGGGTCGCCATGGTCCAGCGGCGCGCCGACATGGACGCGAAAGCTGAGACCGTCCTGCTGCCGGATGGCGTGGATCGGCAGGATCAGCGCGTCATACCGGATCGCCAGTTCGGCGGGCGTCAGCACCGTTTTTGCGGGCAGATCGAAGAACCGCAATTCCGGCGCGTGCCGGTCATGCTGGTCGAACCCTAGGGCCAGCCACCCGCCGCCCTTCAGGAAGCGCAGCATCCCGGCCAGCCCGGCGCGGCCGCGCGGAAACAGCGGCTCGGCGATGGCCGAGATGGCGGGGATATAGTGGCGGTTGAACGCCTCGTTGTTCATCGGACGATACAGCGCGCCGACCGGCCAGCCGCGCGCCGACAGCGCCGCGCGCATCGCGTCGTAATTGCCGAAATGCGCGCAGGCGATGATCACCGGGCGATGGCTGTCGAAAGCGGCTTCCAGCGCCGGCAGGCCCGGACCCTCCAGCGGGTCGTCGGCCTGGATGCGGTCGGTGAACTCGGCCCCGGCATAGATCTCGGCCACGGACCGGCCGGCGTTTTCGGGCACCGCGCGGGTCAGGCGTTCGACCTGGTCGCGGGGCAGGTCGGGCCGCGCCAGCGCAAGGTTTTCGCGGATCCGGCGCCGCCAGCCCGCGACCGGCCCCAGAAGATGCGCAAAGACCCATCCCATCGCGGGAATGCGCCGGCGATAGGGCAGCAGCCGGGCCAGCCGCATCACCGCCAGAAACGCGCCATTGGCCAGCCGGTCGGTCAGGGTCGATCCGTCGTCGTTTCTCATCCGTCCATCCGCGCCGCCCGGGCCTCGCGCCACCAGACGTACAGGCCCGCGCCCACGATAATCGCGGCACCGGTAATGGTCCAGTTGTCGGGCAGTTGCCCGAAGAACAGCCACCCCCACAGCCCCGCCCAGACCAGCCCGGTATATCCGAACGGCGCCAGCACCCCGGCCTCGGCGATGGTGAAGGCGCGGATCAGCAGGGCCTGGCTGATCGTGCCGAAGACGCCAAGCGCGACAAAGACCCACAGATCGCCGGTGCCGATGGGCTGCCAGAAGAACGGCACCACGGCCGATGTCAGGATCGCGCCGGTGACCGCCGACCACAGCACCGATGTCGCGATCGAATCGCTGCGCACCATCCGCGTCAGCAGCGCGTTCGCGGCATAGGTGAAGGCGCCGATCATCGGCAACAGCGCCGCCGGCTGGAACACGCCCATGCCGGGCCGGATCACGATCATCGCGCCGGCCAGCGCGGCACCGATGCCCAGAATGCGGCGCAGGCCGATCCGCTCGCCCAGAAACAGCGCCGCGCCAAGCGTGATCAGGACCGGGTTGGTATCCATGATCGCCGTGGCCTCGGCCAGGCCGATGAACTGCAACGAGGTGAAGAACAGCGCAACCGAGGCGATCTGCGTCAGCGCCCGCCCGAATTGCAGCCCCGGCTGGCTTGACCGGATCAGCGCCGGCATCCGGCCGCGAAACAGCAGCGCCAGCAGCGCGACATTGACGACGAAACGCGCCCAGACCACCTGTGCCGCATGATAATCCTGCGTCAGATGCTTGGCGCAGGCATCCATCAGCGTGAAGCACAGAACCGCAAGGCAGATCAGAAGGATGCCGGTCCCCTGCGATCCCGTCCCGCCCGGCTGCGCCCCCGGCCGCTGCGCGCCCATCAGCGCGAATGCGCGCGCCAGCGTCCGCATCTCAGCGCGATCCGAAAACGGCCGGACAGGTGCCCGGCCGCGTCTTCCCCGTCGGTTCGGCCCCGCCCCGGGCGGAAACCGGGCTCACAGCATCGCCCGGACGCGCTTGACCACGGCCTCGGCGGTGATGCCGAATTCCTTGTACAGATCGGGTGCCGGGGCCGAGGCGCCAAAGCCGGTCATGCCGACGAAATCGGATTTCTCCTCTTGCCCGCGCTCGCCCAGCAACAGCCAGTCCCAAGGCTGGCGCACGGCCGCCTCGATGGCGACGCGGACATTGCCGGCGGGAAGAACCTGTTCGCGATAGGCGGCAGTCTGGTCGCGGAACAGCTCCATCGAGGGCACCGACACGACGCGGGTGGGGGTGCCGTCGGCCTCCAGCGTCTCGCGCGCGGCGACGGCAATCTCGACCTCGGACCCGGTCGCCAGCAGCACGACCGCAGGCTTGCCGCCGCTGGCCTCGCGCAGGACATAGGCGCCCTTGGCCGACAGGTTCTCGTCCTTGTGGGTGGTGCGCAGGGCCGGCAACCCCTGACGCGACAGCGCCATGATCGTGGGACGGTCGGTCTGCGACAGCGCCAGTTCCCACGCCTCGGCGGTTTCGACCTGATCGCAGGGCCGCAGGGTCAGCATGTTGGGGGTCGCGCGGGCGATGGCCAGATGTTCGACCGGCTGGTGGGTCGGTCCATCCTCGCCCAGACCGATGCTGTCATGGGTCATCACATAGACGACCGGCAGCCCCATCAGCGCCGACAGGCGGATCGCGCCGCGCGCGTAATCGGTGAAGGTCAGGAACGTGCCGCCATAGGGGCGGAACCCGCCATGCAGCCAGATGCCGTTCATCGCCGCCGCCATGCCGTGTTCGCGGATGCCGAAATGGATATAGCGGCCCAGCCTGTTTTCGGCCGAGAACACGTCCATGTCGCCGGTGCGGGTGTTGTTCGACCCGGTCAGGTCGGCCGAGCCGCCGAAATTCTCGGGCATGTGCGGGTTCAGCACCTCCAGCACGTTTTCGCTGGCCTTGCGGGTGGCGACCTTGGGCTTGCCCTCGGCCGCCTGCGCCTTCAGCGCGCAGACGGTCTGCTGAAGCTGCGGGTTCGGCTTGTTGTCGATGCGGCGCACGAACTCGTCGCGCATGTCCGCCGACAGCGCGTCGACGCGATCCTGCCACGCCTTGCGGTCCGACGCGCCGCGCCCGCCGATCTTGCGCCAGTCCGACAGGATCTGGTCGGGGATCTCGAAGGCGGGGGCGTCCCAGCCATAGGCCCTGCGCGCCGCCGCGATCTCGTCCTTGCCCAGAGGAGAGCCGTGGGCCTTGGCGCTGTCCGACTTGTTGGGCGCGCCAAAGCCGATGATGGTCTTGCAATCGACCAGCACCGGGCGGCCGTCTTCCTGCGCCGCCTCTTTCAGGGCGCGTTCGATGTCGGCGGCATCGTGGCCGTCGCAGGACAGCACGCGCCAGCCCGACGCCTCGAACCGGGCGCGCTGATCGGTCCGGTCCGACAGGCTGACGCGGCCGTCGATGGTGATGTCGTTATTGTCCCACAGCACGATCAGACGGCCCAGTTCCTGCGCGCCGGCAAGGCCGATCGCCTCCTGGCTGATGCCCTCCATCAGGCAGCCGTCGCCGGCGATGACCCAGGTGCGGTGGTCGCACAGTTCCGATCCGAACTCGGCCCGCAGCGCCTCTTCGGCCATGGCCATGCCGACGGCGGCCGCAAGCCCCTGACCCAGGGGGCCGGTGGTGGTTTCGACCCCCTCGACATGGCCGTATTCGGGATGGCCGGCGGTGATATGGCCAAGCTGGCGGAAATTCCTGATCTGCTCGATCGTCATCTGCTCGTATCCGGTCAGATGCAGCAGCGCATAGATCAGCATCGAGCCGTGGCCCGCCGACAGCACGAAACGGTCGCGGTCGAACCAGTGCGGCGCGCCGGCGTCGAATTTCAGATGGTTGCGGAACAGCACCGTGGCGACATCGGCCATGCCCATCGGCATGCCGGGATGGCCGGAATTGGCCGCCTCGACGGCGTCCATCGCCAGAACGCGGATCGCGCTGGCCAGTTTCCAGTGATCGGGGTCGGCCTTGCGGCGGGCGTCGATGTCCATGGCGGTCCCTTCTGCGGGCTGAGATGCTTTGCCGTTTCTGTTAGGGGCGATGGGCGCGGGTTGCAAGCGCGGGCGGGACGCACCCGCCGGGCCGGACGTGCAGGACGGGCCGGCGCAGGGACGAAGGCGATGCGGCGTCAGTCGCTTCCGTCGGGCACCGGCGCCAGCGGCCTGACCCGCAGCCGTGTGATGCGGTTTTCGCGCCGGGCAAGAACCTCGAACCGATAGCCGTGAAAGCTGAAGACCTGTCCCTGTTCGGGGATCGACTGGGCCATGTGGATGACCAGCCCCGCGACGGTGTTGGCCTCGTCGTCGGGCAGGTTCCAATCCAGTTGCCGGTTCAGATCGCGGATCGTCATGCCGCCATCGACGGTGTAATCGCCCTGGCCGTTGGGCGTCAGGGTCTGGTCGGCGTCGGTGTCGTGTTCGTCGGTGATCTCGCCCACGATCTCTTCCAGAATATCCTCCAGCGTGATCAGCCCGCGCAGCGTACCGTATTCGTCCACGACCAGCGCGAAATGCGTCCGGCGCTTCAGGAATTCGCGCATCTGTTCGTCCAGCGCCGTCGTCTCGGGCACGAAATAGGGCTGCATCGCCACCGCCGTCACGTCGAATTTCTGCAACGCCGACGGATCGCGGCTTTCGCGCAGCGACTTGTTGACCGCGCGCAGCAGATCCTTGGCGTGGATGACGCCCACGACATTCTCGCGCTCGTCCCGGAAGACCGGCAGGCGGGTGTGCGGGCTGGCCAGCACCGCGTCGAGGATCTCGGCCGGCGGGCGGGCCGCGTCGATCATCTGGATGCCCGAACGGTGGCGCATGATCTCCTCGACCGTGCGGTTGCCCAGATCCAGCGCGCCAAGCAGCCGGTCGCGATCCTCCTTCTGCACCGCGCCGGTCGCGTGACCGATGGACAGCGCGCCCTCGATCTCTTCCTGCAACGAGAACATGTGCGATCCCGGATCGGTCTTCAGGCCGAAAAGCCCCAGAATCCCGCGCACGATCAGCCGCACCACGGTCACGATGGGCGACAGGATCAGCGTCACCCACCGGATCGGGCGGGCCACCATCGCGGCCACCTTTTCGGGCGCCGAGATGGCATAGGTCTTGGGCATCACCTCGGAAAAGATCAGCACCAGCACCGTCATCACCAGCGTGGCCATGGCAACGCCGCTGGACCCCAGAAGCCGCGTGAACAGCGCGGTGGCAAGGCTGGCCGACAGGATGTTGACGACGTTGTTGCCCAGAAGGATCGCGCCGATCAGCCTTTCGCTGTCAGCCGTCACCTGCAACGCGGCCTTGGCGCCGGCATCGCCGCGGTCGGCGCGCGAGTGCAGCTTGGCCCGGCTGGCGGCCGTCAGCGCCGTTTCCGAGCCGGAGA
Organism: Paracoccus stylophorae; assembly: GCF_028553765.1. Taxonomy (NCBI): domain Bacteria; kingdom Pseudomonadati; phylum Pseudomonadota; class Alphaproteobacteria; order Rhodobacterales; family Paracoccaceae; genus Paracoccus; species Paracoccus stylophorae. The sequence continues at coordinate 1,232,828 of NZ_CP067134.1, forward strand.
AGAAACCCGACAGCATCAGCAGGACCAGGATGGCCACGACGGTCAGCCAGAATGCGGAATCCAGAATACTTGAAGGGTCGTCCATGGGTCCTTGCCGTTCTTCAGTCGGTTGCCTCGTCCGTGGGGACGGACGAGCCGGCAACGCGCGCAAGCGGATGATGGTTCAGCACCAGATCGCGCATCCGCGCGTCCAGCACATGGGTATAGATTTCGGTCGTGCCAAGATCGGCATGGCCCAGCAATGTCTGGATGCTGCGCAGATCGGCGCCGCCTTCCAGCAGATGGGTCGCGAAGGCGTGGCGCAGCACATGCGGGGTCACGCGCGCCGGATCCACGCCCGCCCGCGCCGCAATCGCGTTCAGCAACCGGCCAAGGCTTTGGCGCGGCATGTGACCGGCGCGACCGGGGGCCGGAAACAGCCATCGCGCGCCGCTGCCCGCCACCAGCCGGCCAAGCGGGCTGTCCCGATGCGCCGCGTCGCGCACCGACAGCCACGCTGTCAGCGCCGATCTTGCGGCGCCGGTCAGCGGCACCATCCGGTCCTTGCCGCCCTTGCCCCGGATCAGCAGCAGTTCCGGGTCGCCCCGGCACGCGGCCACCGGCAGAGAGACCAGTTCGCTGACCCGCATCCCGGTCGCGTAAAGCAGCTCGATCAGGCACAGGTTGCGCGTCTTTTCGGCCCGGTCGCGGCCGATGTCGGGGGCGGCGGCCAGCATCGCGTCGATCTCGGCGCGATCCAGCGTCCGGGGCAGCAGCTTCGCCCGGCCCGGCCCGGATATGCGGATCGCCGGATCGTCGTCGCGCCAGCCTTCCTCCAGCGCAAAGCGCGTGAATTGCCGGATCGAGGACAGCCGCCGCGCGCGCGTGGCCCGCGACAGGCCCTGCGCGTCGCAATGGGCCAGATAATCCTCGACTGTCTCGCGCGTCAGATCGGCCAGCGCGGCGTCGCGGCCCGCCAGCCAGTCCGACAGGTCGCGCAGATCGCGGCCATAGGCCAGCAACGTGTTCTGCGCCGCGCCCGCCTCGGCCGCCTGGGCGTCCAGAAACGCCGAAATGGCGCGATGATCGGCGGGAACGGCCATCAGGGCGATCCGGTCATGTGCGGGCGCAGCGCAAGCTGCGCGGCGGCCAGATCGGCGTCCTCGCGCAGGCCCAAGGCGCGCAGCGCGGCCAATCCGCGCGCGGCACGCGCCAGATCGCCGTCAAGACCGGCATCGACATCCGCCATCGCTTCCAGCAACGCCTGACCCTTGGGAACGTCCGGTGCCTCGGCCGAGGCTGCGGGCGGGGCGGCCTGCAATTCCGCCGGGATCGGCTGCGCCCGGTCGACCGGCAGCCCACGCCATTGCCGCAGCCAGCGCGCCGCCTGCGCCGCGTCCGGGTCCGATCCTTCGGGCACCGTCTGGGGCAGATCCGCCGCGATCATCGCGGCCAGCACGTCGGCCATGTCGGCCGTGCGAAATTCGTCGAAGGCGCGGGGCAGGGCGGTCAGCGGATCGCCTGCGGCAATGGCCGCCTCAAGCGTGCGCATCGCGCCGGCGCGTTCCCAGACGCCGCCGGATGCGGCGGGTTTCTGTTCGGCATAGATGTCGCGCAGCGGTGCGGGCGCGATCGCCCCGGCCCGCGCCAGACGCTCCGCCGCCTCCAGCCGCGCCTTCCAGCCATTGTTCAGCCGCAGGTCGGATTGCGCGAACGCGACCGGCAGCGGCCCGGTCGGCAGCGGTTGGCCGATCGCCTCGTGAATGCGGAACTCCAACGGCGTGACGCGGTCCGAGGGCGCGATGGTCTCGCCGCTGTCGACGAACCCGTCGTCAAGAAAATGCGTCAGCAACAGCGCCTCGTGCCGGTCGATCAGGCCCAGGGCGTCGGCGCCGTGCAGGCCGATGGCAGCGGCCGCCCAGTCGCCCGTCTGCGCCAGGCAGAAGATCCGCGCCGCGAAGCTGGGCGCGACCCCGGGCGTGGTGTCCATGATCCGGCAGGCGCGGCCCTCGTCGCCCTGCAACAGCGCGATGTCGAATAGGCGCCGGAATACCTCGGGGTCGCCCGGACCGGCGGTCAGCAGCAGGGTCTGCGCCGAATCCAGCGCGCCCATGTCAAGCAGTCGGTCGGCCCGCGCCAGGAACAGCCGCCCCACATCGTCCGAACCGCTGGCCGTGGGCGGGGTCAGCTGCGCCAGCAGCAGGCGTCGCAACAGGGCGTTCATGGCCGGCAGCCGGGCGGGGGTCTGCACGATCAGCGGCGCCAGATCGGCCGGATCGCTGCCCTGCCACAGATCGGCGGGCAGCCCGGCCTTGCGCGCGGTGATCGTGCCTGCGGCGTCGGGGTTGCCGCCATCCAGCCGCGTGACCTGAACCGTGCCGACCGCGCCGCTTGCCGCGACCGGTCGCGCGCGGTCGCGCGGCGGCGGCGGCCGCTGGCCGGGTCGCCAGGCCGAGCTTTCGCGCGCCGGGCCGCGCACGCTGCCCGACAGCCAGTCGCTGGCCGAAAGCGGGCGGTTCTGCTGCGCCATCGCCGGGGCGGGCGCCCAGGTTGCGGCGACCAGCAGGGCCGTCATCGCGGCAAGGATGCGGGATCGCGCGTCAGTCACCCGCGCCACCGATGGCCACCGGGCTGCGGACTTCCTGCCGGACCGGCTCCATGTCGCCCAGATAGGCATAGCCGATCAGGCCGATCACGCCCGCCACAATCAGCACCGCCAGAACCTTGATCAACCGCATCGACATCCGCCTCGTTCGTCGTTCACTGCATCGCTGTCCGACGCTTTCTACGCCGGTTGAGCCCGAATATATATGGCAATTCCGGAAAGATCACGCCATTCAATGGCGCGATGGAAGGGGGCCGGATGAAGCAGCGGATGAGGCGGCATATTGTGCTGGTCGGCATGATGGGGGCGGGCAAGACCGCCATCGGGACGGAAATGGCCCGGCGTCTGCACGTCCCGTTCACCGATTCCGACCACGAGATCGAAACCGCCGCCGCCATGACCATCGCCGAGATCTTCGCTCGCGACGGCGAGGCGTTCTTTCGCGACCGCGAAACGCGGGTGCTGGCCCGGATTCTGGATGGACCGCCGGGCGTTGTCTCGACCGGAGGGGGCGCGTGGATGCGGGCCGAGAACCGGGCGCTGATCGGCGCGCGCGGCCTGTCGGTGTGGCTGAACTGCGATCTGGACACGCTGTGGCACCGGGTCCGCCAGCGCAGCACGCGGCCGCTGCTGAAGACGGCCGACCCGCGCGGCACGCTGGCGGCGCTGATGGCGCAGCGCAATCCGGTCTATGCCACGGCGGACCTGACCTTCGACGCGCGGCCCGGAGACACGATCGAGGCTGCGGCAACCCGGCTGATCGCCGCCGTTCGCCAGGCGCATCCAGACATCCCGGAGGCAAGATGACCGACGCCCTGACCGTTCATGTCCCCTTGGGCGCGCGCGCCTATGACGTCCGGATCGGCACCGGCCTGATCGACCGCGCGGGCGACCAGATCGCGCCGCTGCTGCACCGGCCCCGCGCGGCCATCGTGACCGACGAGGTCGTGGCCGGGCTGCATCTGGACCGGCTGCGCGATGCGCTGTCGGCCGAGGGGATCGACAGCGTGCCCCTGATCCTGCCGGCCGGCGAGGGCACGAAAAGCTGGCCGCATCTGACCCGCACCGTCGACTGGCTGCTGGAACAGCGGATCGAACGGCGCGACATCGTGATCGCCTTCGGCGGCGGCGTGATCGGCGATCTGGTGGGTTTTGCCGCCGCGATCCTGCGCCGCGGCGTGCGCTTCGTGCAGATCCCCACCACGCTTCTGGCGCAGGTGGACAGCAGCGTGGGCGGCAAGACCGGCATCAATTCGGGCCACGGCAAGAACCTGATCGGCGCGTTTCATCAACCCGCCTTGGTGCTGGCCGATATCGGCGTGCTGGACACGCTGAGCCGGCGCGATTTCCTGGCGGGCTATGGCGAGGTGGCGAAATACGGTCTTCTGGGGGATGCCGGATTCTTCGAATGGCTAGAGGCGCACGGCGCGCGGCTGCGCGACGACATGGGTCTGCGCCAGCGGGCGGTGGCTCGTTCGGTCGCGATGAAGGCCGGGATCGTGACCCGCGACGAGACCGAGCAGGGCGAACGCGCATTGCTGAATCTGGGCCACACATTCGGCCACGCGCTGGAGGCGGCGACGAGCTATTCCGACCGCCTGCTGCATGGCGAGGGGGTGGCCATCGGCTGTGCGCTGGCCTTCGATCTGTCGGCGCGGATGGGGCTGTGCAGCCAGGAGGCGCCAAGCCGCGTGCTGGCGCATCTGCGCCAGATGGGCTTGCCCGCGACGCTGGCCGAGATCGGGGGCGATCTGCCCGACGATGCGGGGCTGATCGGGCTGATGGGTCAGGACAAGAAGGTGGTCGATGGCCGGCTGCGCTTTGTGCTGGCGCGCGGCATCGGAGAGGCGTTCGTCAGCGACGCGGTCCCGACGGATCTGCTGGCGCAGGTGCTGCGCGACTCTCGGCGCGGCTGACCGGGCAGTCCCGTCGGGCCGTCCGCGCCCGCAGGACGCGCGCGCGGCACGGGCTTTTCAGCGCTGCGGGTAGCCGATTCCCTGAAGCGCGTCCGAGATTTCCGACAGCACCTCGGGATCGTCGATGGTCGCGGGGGGGTTGAACTGTTCCCCCTCGGCGATCTTGACCATCGTCGCGCGCAGGATCTTGCCCGACCGGGTCTTGGGCAGCCGTTCCACCACGCAGGCCAGCTTGAAGGCCGCGACCGGGCCGATCTGGTCGCGCACGCGGGCGATCACCTCGCGGACGATCTGTTCGTCCGAATTCTCGACCCCCTTCTTCAGGCACAGGAAACCCACCGGCATCTGTCCCTTCAGGCTGTCCGCGACCCCGATCACGGCACATTCGGCAACGTCGGGGTGGCCCGCCAGAACCTCTTCGATGGCGCCGGTGGACAGGCGGTGGCCGGCGACGTTGATCACATCGTCCGTCCGCGCCATGATGTAGAGATAGCCGTCCTCGTCGACATAGCCCGCGTCGCCCGTCTCGTAATAGCCGGGGAAATGGTCCAGATACGCCTTGCGGAACCGGTCTTCGGCGTTCCACAGCGAGGGCAGGGTGCCCGGCGGCAAGGGCAGCCTGACCGCGATCGCGCCCAACGTGCCGGGGCCGACCGGATGGCCGGCCTCGTCCAGGATCTGCACGTCGTATCCGGGCATGGCCACCGATGGGCTGCCTTTCTTGACCGGCATCCGTTCGATGCCGAACGGGTTGGCGGCGATGGCCCAGCCCGTTTCCGTCTGCCACCAATGGTCAAGCACCGGCAGGTTCAGCTTGTCTTCCAGCCACTGGATCGTGTCGGGGTCGGCGCGCTCTCCGGCCAGAAAGACGGCTTGCAGGCTGGACAGGTCGTAATCGCCGATCAGTTCGCCCTTGGGGTCCTCGCGCTTGACGGCGCGGATGGCGGTGGGGGCGGTGAAGAAGGATTTGACCTTGTGGTCCTGGATCACCCGCCAGAACGTGCCGGCATCGGGGGTGCCGACGGGCTTGCCCTCGAACACGATTGTGGTCGCGCCGGCGATCAGCGGCGCATAGCAGATATAGCTGTGGCCCACGACCCAGCCCACGTCCGAGGCCGCCCAGAACACGTCCCCGGCCTCGATGCCGTAGATGTTCTTCATCGTCCAGTTCAGCGTGACCAGATGACCGCCGGTGTGGCGGATCACGCCCTTGGGCTGGCCCGTCGTCCCCGACGTATAGAGGACATAGACCGGATGATTGCCCTCGACCGGCACGCATTCGGCCGGCTCGACCCCTGACTGGAACTCGTCCCACGCCACATCGCGGCCCGGCGTCAGCGTCGCTGCCTCTTGCGCGCGCTGGAAGATCACGCAGAAATCGGGTTTGTGGCTGGACTGTTCGATGGCCGAATCCAGCAGCGGCTTGTATTTGACGATGCGGTTCGGCTCCATCCCGCACGAGGCGGTGATGATCGCCTTTGGCTGCGCGTCCTGGATCCGCACGGCCAGTTCGTGCGCGGCAAAGCCGCCGAACACGACCGAATGGATCGCGCCCAGACGCGTGCAGGCCAGCATCGCCTCGACCGCCTCGGGGATCATCGGCATGTAGACGATGACCCGATCGCCTTTTTCGACGCCCTTCGCGCGCAGCGCCCCGGCAAGGCTGGCGACGCGGTCGCGCAGTTCGCGAAAGGTGACGCTGGACCGGGAATCGGTGATCGGGCTGTCATGGATGATGGCGGGCTGATCGCCGCGCCCGGCCGCGACATGGCGATCCACGGCGTTCCAGCAGGTGTTCGTCAGCCCGTCCGCGAACCATTCGCCGACCGGACCCTGATCGAAGAACGCCTTGCTGGGCGGGCGATCCCAGTCGATCTTTTCGGCCTGGGCCATCCAGAACCCCTCGGGATCGGATTTCCAGCTGGCGTAAACGTCCCGGTATGCCATGGCATGCCCCCCTTATCCTACGCTGCCCTTCTGTTACGTGGCCCAAGGGGGCCGAGGCAACAGTGTTAGCGGCACCCCCGCGCCGCGCGCGCCCGGAATTTGCATGTTTTCGCACCCGTATCGCGCGGAAATTTGCAAAACCGAAAGTCCTGCAAAACCCCTGCGACGCGGCGCCGGTTTTTGCAAAATGCAGCAGCGGCCGGCGTGGCTGCCGGGCCGGGTGATTCGCCGCCCCGCGACAGTTTCGGCGGTTCAGCTGTAATGCGCGACCGGGGTGCCGGCCAGCACGCTCATGTTCAGCAGGCCGCGCGTGGTGATCGAGGGGGTCACGATATGGGCGCGGTTGCCCATGCCCATCAGGATCGGCCCGACCTCAAGCCCGTTGGCGCGCATCTTCAGCGCGTTGCGCACCCCCGAGGCGGCGTCCGTGCCGGCAAAGACCAGCACGTTCGCCGAACCTTCCAGGCGCGATCCGGGGAAGATCCGCTCGCGCAGCGCCGGATCCAGCGCGGCATCGACCTGCATTTCGCCCTCATACATGAAATCGGGCTCGCGCGCGTCCAGCAGCGTCATCGCCTCGCGCATCTTGCGGCCGGTATAGGTGTCCAGATTGCCGAACTGCGAATGCGCGCACAGCGCGATCTTGGGGGTCATGCCGAAACGCCGGACATGGCGCGCCGCGCCGCGCACGGTTTCCATGATCTGCTGGGGCGTGGGATCGTTCTCGCACTGGGTGTCGGCGATGAACAGCGGCCCGTCTTCCAGGATGATCATCGACAGCGCGCCGACCGGTTGCAATCCGCCGCGCGCCAGGATCTGGCGCACATATTGCAGATGCCAGTTATACTGCCCGATCGTGCCGCAGATCAGGCTGTCGGCCTCGCCGCGATGGACCATGACACAGGCGATGGCGGTGGTGTTGGTGCGCATGATCGCCCGCGCGATGTCGGGGCTGACGCCGCGCCGTGCCATCAGCTGGTGATAGGTTTCCCAGTAATCGCGATAGCGGGGATCGTTTTCCGGGTTCACGATCTCGAAATCCTTGTCGGGGCGGATCGGCAGGCCGGCGCGTTCGGCCCGGGTCGAGATGACGTCGGGCCGCCCGATCAGGATCGGCACGTCGGTGGTTTCCTCAAGCATCGCGTTGGCGGCGCGCAGCACGCGTTCGTCCTCGCCCTCGGCAAAGACGATGCGGCGGCGGGCGGTGGCCGCGGCCTCGAACACCGGGCGCATGATCAGCGCCGACCGGAAGACCGAACTGTCCAGCTTGCGCTTGTAGGCGTCCAGATCGTCGATGGGCCGCGTCGCGACGCCCGATTCCATCGCCGCGCGCGCCACGGCGGTCGACACGATGCCGACCAGTCGCGGATCGAAGGGTTTCGGGATCAGGTAATCCGGCCCGAAGGTCAGCGTCTCGCCGCGATAGGCCGCTGCGGCCTCGGCCGCGGTGGTGGCCCGGGCCAGGGCCGCGATACCCTCGATGCAGGCCAGTTCCATCTCGTCGTTGATCGTGGTCGCGCCGACATCCAGCGCGCCGCGAAAGATGAACGGAAAGCACAGCACGTTGTTGACCTGGTTGGGAAAATCGCTGCGGCCGGTGGCTATGATCGCGCCGGGCGCCACGGCGCGGGCGTCGTCTGGCAGGATTTCGGGCGTCGGGTTGGCGAGCGCGAAGATCACCGGACGTTCGGTCATGCGCTGCACCATCTCGGGCGTCAGCACGCCCGGACCCGACAGACCCAGGAACAGATCGGCGCCGTCGATCACGTCCGACAGCGTGCGCAGTTCGCTGTCCTGCGCGAATTCGGCCTTCTGGGCGTTCATGTCCTCGGTCCGGCCCTTATAGACCAGGCCGTGAATGTCGCACAGCCAGATGTTGCGACGCTGGACGCCCAGCTTGACCAGCATGTTCAGACAGGCGATGCCGGCCGCGCCGCCGCCGGTCGAGACGACCTTGATATCCTCGAAATTCTTGCCGGCGACGCGCAGCGCGTTCGTCGCCGCCGCCCCCACGACGATGGCGGTGCCGTGCTGGTCGTCGTGAAAGACCGGGATGTTCATCCGCTCGCGGCACAGTTTCTCGACGATGAAGCAGTCGGGGGCCTTGATATCCTCAAGATTGATGGCCCCGAAGGTGGGTTCCAGCGCGCAGACGATATCGGCCAGTCTTTCGGGATCGGACTGGTTCACCTCGATGTCGAAACAGTCGATATTGGCGAATTTCTTGAACAGGACCGCCTTGCCCTCCATCACCGGCTTGCTGGCCGCGGCGCCGATATTGCCCAGGCCCAGCACGGCGGTGCCGTTGGTGACGACGGCGACAAGATTGGCGCGCGCGGTAAAGCGGCTGGCGGTGGCGGGATCGGCCTGAATCTCCAGACAGGCCTCGGCCACGCCGGGCGAATAGGCGCGGGCCAGGTCGCGGCCATTGGCAAGCGGCTTGGTCGCCCGGATCTCCAGTTTGCCGGGTCGCGGAAATTCGTGATAGTCCAGCGCCGCCTGACGTGCGGTATCCTGCCTGCGTTCGCTCATCCTTGCCCCCTCCGACTGGGAATGTAGTTCACCGTTAAACCATTCCCACGGAAAGGAACAGGCGGCTTCGGCTTGCGTTGGCGGGGCCGAGGCGCAAGACTGCCGGCAAGATGCGGCAAGGGGAACGGCGATGTCACTGATGGATGCGGCGCGCGAGGTGCGCGAAATGGCCTATGCGCCCTATTCCCGCTTTCGTGTCGGGGCGGCGGTGCGCGGTGCGTCGGGCGCGATCCATCGCGGCTGCAACGTCGAGAATGTGGCCTATCCCGAAGGCACCTGTGCCGAGGCCGGGGCGATTGCCGCGATGATCGCCGCAGGCGACACCGAACTGGTCGAGGTCGCGGTGATCGCGGACAGCCACGCCCCGGTTCCGCCCTGCGGCGGCTGTCGCCAGAAACTGGCCGAGTTCGGGCGCCACGACACGCCCGTCCTGCTGGCCACGCTGGACGGCGCGACCTTGTCCACGACCATCGGCGAATTGCTGCCCGGCCGCTTTGATCAGGACCATATGAGCCGGGCGGAATGACCGATCCGCGCGCCGTCATCGCGGCGGTCCGCGACGGGCACGGTCTGGACGGGCCGGGCGCCACGCTGATCGCGCAGGGTCTGGCCGACGGGTCGGTCAGCGACGCGCAGGCGGGCGCCTTTGCCATGGCTGTGCTGACGCGCGGCATCGGCGATGCGGGCCGGGTGGCGCTGACCCGCGCGATGCGCGATTCGGGCGATGTCATGCGGTGGGACCTGCCTGGCCCGGTCGTGGACAAGCATTCGACCGGCGGCATCGGCGATACGGTCAGCCTGATCCTTGCGCCGCTGCTGGCCGCGTCGGGCGTGTATGTTCCGATGATCTCGGGTCGCGGGCTGGGCCATACCGGCGGCACGCTGGACAAGCTTGAGGCGATTGCGGGCTTTGTCTGCGACCAGACCGAAACACAGTTTCGCGCCATCGTTGAAAATGTTGGCTGCGCCATCGTGGCCGCCACCGCCGATCTGGCGCCCGCCGACCGGCGGCTTTACGCGATCCGCGATGAATCGGGCACGGTCGAATCGCTGGACCTGATCACCGCCTCGATCCTGTCCAAGAAACTGGCCGCGGGGCTGGACGCATTGGTGCTGGACGTCAAGGCCGGATCGGGCGCGTTTCTGAAGACGCCCGACAGCAGCGACCGGCTGGCGCGCGCCCTGGTGCAGACGTCGAACGGGGCGGGCTGCCGCGCCTCGGCCCTGATCACCGACATGGATCAGCCGCTGGCGCGGTCGGCGGGCAACGCGCTTGAGGTGGCCGAGGCGATCCGGGTGCTGCGCGGCGAGGCGGGCGCGCTGCGCGATCTGACGCTGCATCTGTGCGCGGAATGCCTGCGCCTTGCGGGGCGGGACGCGGACGGTCTGGCCGGCAGGCTGGATTCGGGCGCGGCGGCCGAGATTTTCGGCCGCATGGTCGCGGCGCAGGGCGGACCGCGCGATCTGCTGGATCGGCCCGACCGCCATCTGACCGCCGCGCCCGTGACGCGCCCGGTGCCCGCGCCCGAGGGCGCGGTGGCGGGCATCGACGTCGCCGCACTGGGACACGCGGTCGTGGCGCTTGGCGGGGGCCGCATCCGGGCGGGCGACAGGATCAACCACCGCGTGGGGTTGAGCGAACTGGCCAGGCTGGGCGAACCCGTCGGCCGCGACCGGCCGCTGGCGGTGGTGCACGCGGGCGACGACACCGCGGCCCGAATCGCCGTCGCGGCCGTTCGGGCGGCCTATCGCATCGGCGCGCCAACCCTGCCCGGCCCGCTGGTCCGCGACAGGATCGTGGAATGAGCGGGAACCGCGCCTTTCTGATCGTCATGGACAGCGTCGGCATCGGCGGCGCGCCCGATGCCGACCGGTTCTTCAACGGCGACACCGCCGATACTGGCGCGAACACGGTCGGGCATATCGCCATGGCGCAACCGCTGAGCCTGCCCAATCTGGACCGGCTTGGGCTGGGGGCGGCGATCCATCTGGCCTCGGGGCTTCGGGCGCCGGGTCTGGGGTCCGAGCCGCAGGGCCTGTGGGGTGCGGCGACCGAAATCTCGACGGGCAAGGACACGCCCTCGGGGCACTGGGAAATCGCCGGCGTGCCGGTGCCGTGGGAATGGCACGTTTTTCCCAAGACCGTGCCCGCATTCCCCGACAAGGTGACGGCGCGGATCTGCGAACTGGCGGGCACGGACGGGATCCTGGCCAACTGCCACGCTTCGGGCACGCAGGTGATCGAGGATTTCGGCGCCGAACATATCCGCACCGGCTGGCCGATCTGCTATACCTCGGTCGACAGCGTGTTGCAGATCGCCGCGCATGAGGAGCATTTCGGACTGGACCGGCTGATCGCGTTGTGCCGCGACCTTGCCCCGATGCTGCACGGGATGCGCGTGGGCCGCGTCATCGCGCGGCCCTTTCTGGGCGAGGCGGCCGGCGCCTTCAGGCGCACGCCGAACCGCCGCGACTTTGCCATCGCCCCGCCCGCCGACACGATCCTGGACATCGCCGCGAGGGCCGGGCGCGTCACCCACGCCATCGGCAAGATCGGCGACATCTTCAGCCATCGCGGCATCGCGCACCTGCACAAGGGCAAATCCGACGCCGATCTGGCCGACCATCTTCTGCGTCTGGCAACCGACGCCGAACCGGGCAGCCTGGTTTTCGCCAATTTCGTCGAATTCGACACGAATTTCGGCCACCGGCGCGATCTGCCGGGCTATGCCGCGCAGCTGGAATGGTTCGATGGCGTCGCGGGCCGGCTGATCGACCGCCTGCGTCCGGGCGATCTGGCGATCTTCACCGCCGATCACGGCAACGACCCGTCCTGGACCGGCACCGATCACACCCGCGAACGGGTGCCGGTGCTGGGTTTCGGAGCCGGCGCGCGCGCCGTCGGGCTGGTCGGGTTCAGCGATATCGGCGCGTCCATCATGAAGCATCTGGGCCTCGATCCGCCGCAACACGGAAAGTCGTTTCTTTGAAGAAGACGGAACTGCATCTGCATCTGGAAGGCGCCGCACCGCCGGAATTCGTCCGCGCGCTGGCGGCCGAAAAACATGTCGATCTGTCGCGCATCTTCGACGCGCAGGGCCATTACGCCTATGAGGGATTCGACGATTTCCTGCGCGTCTACGAGGCGGCGACCGGCGTGCTGCAAACCCCGCGCGATTACGCCCGCCTTCTGGCCGAGGTGCTGGAACGCAGCGCCGGACAGGGCGTGATCTATACCGAGCTTTTCGTGTCGCCCGAATTCTGCGGCGGCGGCGATCTGGCTGCGTGGCGCGACTTTGTGGCCGCCATGGCCGAGACTGCCGCGGACATGCGCGCCCAGGGGATCGACAGCCGCGGCGTCGTCACCTGCATCCGCCATTTCGGCCCCGACCGCGCAAGACGGTCCGCCATCTGCGCCGCCGAGACGGGGGGCGAGACGGGGGGCGACTGGATCGCCGGTTTCGGCATGGGCGGGGCCGAGGCGGTGGGCAAGGCGACCGATTTCGCGTGGAGCTTTGACTGCGCGCGCGAGGCCGGGCTGGGCCTGACCTGCCATGCCGGCGAATGGGCCGGACCGGACAGCATCCGGCAGGCGCTGGATCTGGGCGTGACCCGCATCGGCCACGGCGTCCGCGCGATCGAGGATCCGGGGCTGGTGCGCGATCTGGCCGCGCGCGGCACGGTGCTGGAGGTCTGTCCCGGCTCGAACGTGGCACTGGGGCTGTATCCGGACTGGACCGCGCATCCCATCGCGCGGCTGGCCGATGCGGGCGTGAAGGTGACGGTCTCGACCGACGATCCGCCCTTCTTCCATACCACGATGCAGCATGAATACGACCGCCTTGCCGACGCGTTCGACTGGGGCGAGGACGAATTCGCACAGATCAACCGGTGGGCCGTCGACGCCGCGTTCTGCGACGCGGCCACCCGAGACAGGCTGAGAAAGGAATTTCCGTGACCGACCCGCATCTGACCGTCATCACCCACCCCCTGGTGCAGCACAAGCTGACGATCATGCGCCAGAAGGACGTCTCGACCGCCGGATTCCGGCGGCTTCTGCGCGAGATCAGCCTGCTTCTGGCCTATGAGGTGACGCGCGAACTGGAACTGACCACGACCACCATCGAAACCCCGTTATGCCGGATGCAGGCCCCCACGCTGGAGGGCAAGAAGCTGGCCCTGATCTCGATCCTGCGGGCGGGCAACGGGTTGCTGGACGGGATCCTGGAACTGATCCCGGCGGCGCGGGTCGGCTTTATCGGGCTGTATCGCGACCCCCAGACGCTGAAGCCGGTCGAATATTACTGCAAGGTGCCGGCGCTGGACCAGCGCATGACCATCGTCGTCGATCCGATGCTGGCGACCGGCAATTCGGTGGTCGCGGCCATTGACATGCTGAAGGCGCGCGGCGCCAGGAACCTGCGTTTCCTGTGCCTGCTGGCCGCGCCCGAAGGCGTCGCCCGGATGCGCGAGGCCCATCCCGACGTGCCGATCTTCACCGCCGCGCTGGACGAACGACTGGATGAGCACGGCTATATTGTGCCGGGTCTGGGCGACGCGGGCGACCGGATGTTCGGCACGAAATAGGTCCGCGTTAACCCGGATTTCAGCTTTGCGGCCTAGCGTTCGGCCAGGGCGGTGAAATCGCGGGTGGTCTGATGCGGGCGTTCTGGTGCGGGTTCTTGGCGATGGCGATGGCGTGGGCGGTGACGGGGCAGGCGGCCCCGGTGCCGTTGCCGCCCGACGGCTTCGACGGGGCGCAATATATCGACCGCACGGGATGCGTGTTCGTGCGCACGGGCGCGGGCTGGGCCGCGCGCCGGGACAGGAACGGCCGGCCGATCTGCGGCTTTCCCCCCACGCTGTCGTCGCGCCGCACGGACTCGGAGGGGGACGGTGTTGCGGAAACAGAGGCGCGCTCGCCCGCGGATATGCTGGCCGACACGCTGGCCGCCGGGCTGAGGGACGGCGAATTTCTGGCCGAATCCGCCCCGCCGCCTGACCGGCGCGACCCCTTGCCGGCCCCGCAGGACGATCCGATGCAGGCTCAACTGGACCAGCTTGTCGGCCATGACGCCGCGTTGCGCCGGGCGCTGTCGGGTGCGGGCGCGGGCGGGTCGGATCTTTGCGCGATGCTGGGATATGAGATGGCCGACGATCCCGCGCCGATCCTTGGCGGCGACGTGACGCAGGGGCTGTGCGCGGGGATGCGCGCGGCGGTGCCGGTCAAGCGGATCACTGCGGGCGCTGCGTCACGTGCCGACCCGCTGCAAGCCGGGTCGCCTTCCCGCAGCGGCACCGAAGCGGTCTCGGTGGTGCAGGACCGGCGTCCGCCGGCATCGGCGGCGTCGGCCCGCCGTCCGGTCGCGCCCAAAGGCAATGCCGATGCACGCGGACCCGCCATCGCGTCAGCGCCCACGGTCGAGATGATCCCTGCCTCGGCGCGCTATGTGCAGATCGGCGGTTTTGCCGATGACGAAAACGCGGTCGCCGCGATCCGTCGCCTGTCGGCGATGGGGTTCCGGGTCGCGCAGACGCGCCGCCGGGACGGCGACCGCGTCCTGCGCCTGATCCTCGCAGGTCCGTTCACGGACCGGCGCGATCTGGTCGCCGCGCTGAACAGGCTGCGCGCCAGCGGCTATCCCGGGGCCATTGCACGCTGAGACGGCCGAGGCTTGCCGCGCCACCGCTGCCCACCGACGCCGCGCGCCGCCGCGTCATGGAAGCGATGCGGAATCGCCTTGTCCGATCTGCACCATCCGGTGTTTCTTGCGACCGACCGACACCTTCAGCCCGTCCCCGATCAGCGCCGCATCGACCGGCATCTGCGGGTCGCTGACCGGCGCATTGTTCAGCCGCAGCCCGCCCTCGGCGATCAGGCGCTTGGCCTCCTTGCCGCTGGCGGTGATGCCGGTCTGGACCAGCATCTGCGCGACCGACAGCCCCGGCGTCAGCGCCGCGGCGGGCAGCGTCGCGATCTCCAGATCGCCGCCCGCGCCGCCCTGCTCGAACACCTCGCGGGCGGTCACCTCGGCGCTGGCGGCGGCCTCGGCGCCGTGCAGCAGCGTCGTCACCTCGTTGGCCAGCCGCACCTTGGCCTCGTTGATCTCGGACCCTTGCAGCGCGCCCAGACGCTCGCACTCATCGAGCGGCAATTCGGTATAAAGCTTCAGGAAGCGTCCGACATCGGCATCGGTGGTGTTGCGCCAGAACTGCCAGAACTCGTAAGGCGACAGCATCGCGCCGTTCAGCCACACCGCGCCGCCCGCCGACTTGCCCATCTTGCGCCCGTCGCTGGTCGTCAGCAGCGGCGAGGTCAGCCCCCAGACCACCGCGTCATCGACTCGCCGCGTCAGATCGATCCCGTTGACGATATTGCCCCACTGGTCCGACCCGCCCATCTGCAACCGGCAGTCATACCGGCGATGCAGTTCCAGAAAATCATAGGCTTGCAGGATCATGTAGTTGAATTCCAGAAAGGACAGCGACTGTTCGCGGTCCAGCCGGGACTTCACCGATTCGAAGGACAGCATCCGGTTCACGCTGAAATGCCGGCCGATGTCGCGCAGGAATTCCAGGTAATTCAGCCCGTCCAGCCATTCGGCGTTGTCCAGCATCAGCCCCGCGTTCTCGCCGTAATCCAGATAGCGCGCGAAGACCTGTCCCATCCCCTGGATGTTCGACCGGATCGCGGCCTGATCCAGCAGCGGCCGTTCCTCGGACCGGAACGACGGATCGCCCACCTTGGTCGTGCCGCCGCCCATCAGCGTGATGGGGCGGTTGCCGGTCTTCTGGAACCAGCGCAGCATCATGATGTTCAGCAGATGTCCGACATGCAGGCTGGCCGCCGTCGCGTCGTATCCGATATAGGCCGTGACCGGCCCGTCCAGCAGCGCCCGGTCCAGCGCCGCAAGATCGGTGCAGTCGGCCAGATAGCCGCGTTCGATCATCACGCGCAGAAAGTCGGATCCGGGGACATGGGTCATGGGCTGTTTCCTTCTGATCGGGGCGGATATACCGGCTGGAACAGCAAAGGAAAAGCACGATGATCCGGGCCTTGGGGATGATGTCGGGAACCTCGATGGACGGCGTCGATGCGGCCATGATCCAGACCGACGGCGTTCGCATCGCAGGCTTTGGCCGCAGCGGGTTCCGCGCCTTTTCCGACAACGAATCGGCGGTCCTGCACGCGGCCCTCGGTTGCTGGCCCGGCGATGCCGGCGTGGCCGAGGCGGCAGACATCGCGGTCCGCAGCCACGCCGCGCTGGCGCGGCTGTTCCCGCAGGCCGAGCTGATCGGCTTTCACGGCCAGACGCTGGCCCACGATCCGGGCCGGCGCGGCACGCATCAGGCGGGGTCGGGCGCGGATCTGGCGCAGGCGACGCAGCGCCCGGTGGTCTGGGATTTCCGCCGCGAGGATGTGCGGCGCGGCGGCGAGGGGGCACCGCTGGCGCCGTTCTTTCACTGGGCCTGCGCCGACTGGGCCTGCGAACGCGGCCTGCTGTCGCGCGCGCCCGTGGCGTTTCTGAACCTGGGCGGCGTCGGCAACATCACCTGGGTCGATCCCGCCGCGCGCGCGCCCCAGGCGGACGGCGCCTGCCTGGCCTTCGACACCGGGCCGGCGAATGCGCCCCTGAACGACCTGATGCGCAGCCGCCGCCGGCAAAGCCACGATGCGGGCGGTGCGCTGGCCCGCGCGGGCCGCGCCGACGACCGGATCGTCGCGCGCTTTCTGCGCGATCCGTATTTCGACCGCCCGCCGCCCAAATCGCTGGATCGCGACCGCTTCGCGGGGCTGAGGGATGCGGTGGCGCCTTTGGCCGATGCCGATGCGGCGGCGACACTGGTTGCCGGGATCGATCTGACGCGGCGAGTCGATGACGCGGTGGTCTCGTGGCTGCCCTCGCCGCCGTTGATGGTTCTGGTCTGCGGCGGCGGTCGGCATAACGCCGCGATCATGGCGGCGCTGCGCGCGGCGCTGCCCGCACAGGTTCAGCCGGTCGAGGCGGCGGGCCTGGACGGCGACATGCTGGAGGCTCAGGCATTCGGCTGGCTGGCGGTGCGGGTCCGGCGCGGCCTGCCGATCTCGGGCCCGATGACCACCGGCGTCCCCGAACCGGTCTGCGGCGGCCGCATCAGCCATCCGCGCCCGCTCTGACCCCCGGGCGGAACTGCACCGGGGCGTGCAGGTTGTTGTCCGGCAGGGGGCGCGCAAGCCCATCGGATCAACAGGGAGGAGACGACATGACAAGACAACTTCTGGGAACCGTCGCGGCACTGGCGCTGCTGGCCGGCGGGGCGGTGGCGCAGGACGCGCAGGATGCAGACGCCACCGAGGCGCAGGATGCCGGCGCACAGGTGATGGTCGAAGAGTGCGCCCCCGTCGTCACGGTGACGCAGACCCCGCCCCAGGTCACGATCGTGATCCCCGACGGCGAAGACCCCGAGCCGCAGGTGACGGTGATGCAGGCCCCGCCCGACGTCAGCGTCGAGAGCTGCGAACCGAACGTGACCCTGATGCAGGACGGCCAGCGAAGCGAGGCGCAGACGCAATTCACCGCCGCCGATCCCGACATTCGCGTGGACGCGGCGGAAGAGGCGCAGTTGACGATCACGCGCGAGCCGCGGACAGGATCGGGGTCCGACGCATCGACAGAGGCGACAGCGGATCAGCCCGAGGCGGCGGATGCCGCAGATGCGCAGGCCCAGCCTGCCGCCGAGGAGCCGGCAGCGGCCGGGGACGACACCGCGACAGTCGCCGGCGGCGATGAAGCTGCCGAAGGCGCGGCAGAGGCCGAGGCGTCCGGTGAGGCTGCCTCTGCCGAACCCGCCGAGGGTGAGGATGCGGCAGAGATGACTGCGGCGGACGCGGCCGCCGAGGACGCGGAGGCCGAAGGCGACGACGCGGCATCGGCGGATGACGCACCGGCCGAGCCTGTCGTTGACGGTGCTGCATCTGGCGGCGAATCTGCCGAACCGGCGGACGGTGCCGAGCCGGATGCAGAGCAGGCAGCGGGCGAAGAAACATCTGACGCGGCGATGGATGCACCTGCCGAGGATGCCGCAGCCGATGAGGGGGCGACGGACGCGGCACCTCAGGACGAGGCCGCGACGGAACCCGCTGATACCGATGCGGCTGCGGAACCGGAGGCTTTGGAACAGCAGGATCAAGGCGCTGCCGATAACGACGATCAGGATCAGGCAGTTGTCGCCGATGAAGACGGCGAGGTTGCCATTGGCAAGACCGGCGCGGTTGCCGACACCGATCCCGACCAGCAGGAAGCCGCCGCAGCGGCGGGCGACGGGCCGGGCGGCGACAGCACCGTGACCACGCCCGATGACGGCGGCGACGTCACCGCAGCGCCCGAACCGCCGGCGGAGGATGTCAGCACCGAGGCGGGCGGCACCGGTCTTGCCGGCGCGGCCGCGCAGCCGCAGGCGACCGAAACCGCCGAGGGCGAATTGATCGCGACGACGCCCGAAGACGATTCCGCCGCCGCCGACAACGCCGAGCCTGTGGCGGCCGGGACTGCGGCGCCGGATGCCGCGCAGGTGGATGCTGAACCGGCGACGGGTGACGCCGCCGCGGGCACAGGCATCGCGGCCGAGGCCGAGGCCATCGCGCAGCGCGAGGGCCAGACGGTCGTCGATGCCGACGAGGTGGTCGATTCGGGGCTGGACGGGTTGCAGGTCTTTACCTCGGGCGACGAGGAGATCGGCGAGATCGACAGCTTCGACGTCGAGGCCGGGCAGGCGATCATCGCCGTCGGCGGATTTCTGGGGCTGGGCGAACGCCAGGTGGCGGTGCCCTTGTCCGACATCTCGTTCCAGCGCGACGGGCGCAGCGATGTCCGGGCCTATCTGGGGCTGAGCGCGGATCAGGTCGAGGCTTTGCCGGAATATCAGCCGGCGGACTGAACCAGCGGCGGCGGCGCGGATGCGCCGCCGCGGCGCAAAGCGGGGCGGGGCGGCAGTTTTTTGTCCTGCTCTCTTGACGGGGGCGCGCGGGCTGCGTAAACCGCGCTTCACCCCGGCGGGCGATCAGCCGGGGGATGCAAGTGTGCGGTTGTAGCTCAGTTGGTTAGAGTACCGGCCTGTCACGCCGGGGGTCGCGGGTTCGAGTCCCGTCAACCGCGCCATTTGCAGCAATTCGCCCGATATATGTGCGGTTGTAGCTCAGTTGGTTAGAGTACCGGCCTGTCACGCCGGGGGTCGCGGGTTCGAGTCCCGTCAACCGCGCCATTATCCCCCCTCTCGTCTTCCCTCACCCTGTTGCCGGCCGTTGCGCAACGGCAGCGTGCGTTGCCGGATGTCGCGTGCCGCCCGCGCGCCGCGCCATCGCCTGCAAATGCTGGGATTTGGGCCGCACCGCGCGTGTACGCGGCCGGCACAGGGCGTACACAGGACGGTCACCGACAACGCGCGCTGGTGGGGCGCGGCGGGATTTGGGGACTCCTGTTCCGGGGCCGGGTTGGGTATGACAGGATGAGGGGCGGGTTCGGCTTGCGCGGACCCGATGGACGGACGCAGGCAGAGGCGAGAGGCGAGAGGCGATGAAGGACATGGAGGATGCGACGTCACTGATCGCGCGCATGGGCGAGGCGGCACGGGCGGCCTCGGTCGAACTGGCCGTGGCACCGGCCGAGTGCAAGCGGGCGGCGCTGATCGCGGCGGCGGGGGCGATCCGGGCGGCCACGGACACGATCCTTGCGGCCAATGCCCGCGATCTGGATTTCGGGCGCGACAAGGGGCTGAGCGATGCGATGATCGACCGGCTGCGGCTGGACGCGGACCGGCTGCGCGGGATCGAGGACGGTCTGCGCGACGTGGCCGAACAGCGCGATCCGGTGGGCGAGGTGGTCGCGGAATGGGATCGGCCCAACGGTCTGCATATCCGGCGCGTCCGCACGCCCATCGGGGTGATCGGCGTGATCTATGAAAGCCGGCCGAACGTGACCGCCGATGCCGGTGCGCTGGCGCTGAAATCCGGAAACGCGGTGATCCTGCGCGGCGGGTCGGAAAGCCTGCATTCCAGCGGCGCGATCCATGACTGCATGGTGCAGGGGCTGCGTCAGGCGGGCCTGCCCGAGGCCGCGATCCAGCTTGTGCCGACGCGCGACCGCGCGGCGGTCAGCGCCATGTTGCAGGCGCAGGGGCTGATCGACGTGATCATCCCGCGCGGCGGCAAGGGGCTGGTCGGGCTGGTCCAGCGCGAGGCGCGGGTGCCGGTCTTCGCGCATCTGGAAGGCATCTGCCACGTCTATGTCGATCGCGACGCCGATCCCGACAAGGCGCGGCGCGTGGTGATGAACGCCAAGACGCGGCGGACGGGGATCTGCGGTGCGGCGGAATGTCTGCTGATCGACCGCGCCGCCGACCCGGAATTGCGCGCGGCGCTGATCGCCGATCTGGTGGCCGCCGGCGTCGAGGTGCGGGCCGAGGGCGAACTGGCCGATCTGCCCGGCACGGTCGCGGCCCGGCCAGACGATTTCGGGCGCGAGTTTCTGGACATGGTGATGGCCGCGCGGCTGGTCGACGGGGTCGAGGATGCCATTGCCCATATCCGCCGCTTCGGCAGCCAGCACACCGAATCGATCCTGACCGAAAACGACGCCACCGCGCAGCGGTTCATGGCCGGGCTGGAAAGCGCGATCCTGATGCACAACGCCTCGACCCAGTTCGCCGACGGGGGCGAGTTCGGCATGGGCGCCGAGATCGGCATCGCCACCGGCAAGATGCACGCGCGCGGCCCGGTCGGCGCCGAGCAATTGACCAGCTTCAAGTATCTGGTCAGCGGCGATGGCGCGATTCGCGGCTAGGGCCGATCAGAACGCGATTTCCGCGCCCTTGTCGTCCATGTCCCATGACAGGCGGCGGTTCGCGGCGCGCGCCGCCTCGGCCAGCAGGGCGAACTGGACCTCGGAGGGGGCGGGCGGGCGCGGCTGGCCCTGACCCAGCCACGCCCACAGGTCGGGGTCGGGGCGCATGCGGTCGGAATCGGCCACCAGTTGCCAGCCGGGCATCCGGTGCAGCGCGATGACGCGCCCGCCCCACGGCATCGCCGTTTCCAGACACATCAGCGCCAGCATGACCATGCGGATCTCGGCCCGGGCGAAATCGCCCTCGACCTCAAGCTGGGTGCGCAGCCGGCCCTGCGCCGATGCGCCGTCCAGCAGCTTTTGCACCTCGTTGCGGGCGATGCGCTGGCCGCCCTGGGCCTGGCCGAAGGCCATGCGGAACGCCTGGATGCGGCTGCGCGCCGCCGCCACCGATTCGGCGATCAGCCGCAATTCGGGGCTTTGCGCGATGGCCGGAAAGTCGGGCGACATTTCCAGCAATTCGACCCCGTTGCCGATCGCGCCCAAAGGCGAGACCAGATCGTGACACAGCCGCGAGCCCAGCAGCGCCGCCAGATCGCCGGGCGACAGATCCGCCGCGATA
Organism: Paracoccus stylophorae; assembly: GCF_028553765.1. Lineage (NCBI taxonomy): Bacteria > Pseudomonadati > Pseudomonadota > Alphaproteobacteria > Rhodobacterales > Paracoccaceae > Paracoccus > Paracoccus stylophorae. Next base: position 1,254,248 of record NZ_CP067134.1, read on the forward strand.
TGCGTTGTATCAAGGGTCATGCGGGATTACCTTTCGTTGCGGGCAGACAGGGATGCGGCGTGAACGAGATTCTGGAACCGGGAATGATCGTGCGCCATCCGGGCGCTCCGGAATGGGGCGTGGGACAGGTCCAGTCGCGGATCGGCGACCGGATCACGGTCAATTTCACCGAGGCCGGCAAGCGCGTCATCGACGGGCGCCGGGTGACGCTGGACATCGTGGCGACGGATGCGATGTGATGGTTGTTCGACATGGCGATGTTTGTGCAACCTGAGGTTGTTATATGCAAGTCCCGTCGCGTGATGCGCGCCTGGCGGGGCGCGCGTGTTGCATCAGGGCCCTGCTGCGCCTAGACAGGCGCGCGGCGAACCAGCGCATGACGAAGAACCCCGCATGAAGTCCGACCCTTCCTATTTCGATATCCGTATCGCCACGTCCGAGCGCGATCTGCTGGGCGCGCAGCGGCTGCGGTATCGCGTGTTCGTCGAGGAGTTGGGCGGCACCGGCCCGATGGTCGATCACGAGGCAAGGCTGGAACGCGACGAGTTCGACCCGATCGTGGATCATCTGTGCCTGATCGACCGGCGGCGTTCGGCCGAGGATCTGGAACATGTCGTCGGCGTCTATCGCCTGCTGCCCGGCTTGCGCGCCGAGGAGTTCGGGCGGTTCTATTGCGACGGCGAATACGATCTGACGCCGCTGCGCGATTCGGGCCGCTCGATCCTGGAACTGGGGCGGTCCTGCGTCGATCCGGCGCTGCGCGGCGGATCGGGGATGTTTTTGCTGTGGAACGCGCTGGCCGATTACGTCCTGGAACTGGGAATCGAGGTGTTGTTCGGCGTGGCCAGCTTTCACGGCACCGACATTCCGACGCTTGCCCCGGCGCTGAGCTGGCTGCATCATCATCACCTGGCGCCCGAGGGTTTGCGTCCGCGCGCCCATGCGACCGGGTATCAGCGCATGGACCTGATCCCGCCCGGGCGGATCGACCGGCGCGAGGCGATGGTGGGGATGCCGGCGCTGATCAAGGCCTATCTGCGCCTGGGCGGGATGGTCGGCGACGGCGCCTTCATCGACCGCGATTTCAACACCACCGACGTGTTCCTGCTGATGGACACGGCGAAGATGTCGGAAAAGCACCGCAAATTCTATGAAAGCCGCTGGCAGCCGCAATGAGCCGGCCGCCGCACGCCGCGCCCGGACCGCAGCGCAGCCCTGCCGGGCAGGACGGGCCGGCGTGGCGCGGCGAGACGCTGCCCGCGATGCCGCGGCCGCAGGGTGTGCGCGGCTGGTGGCGGGTGGTGCGGCGCGGGGTGCCGGCGATCCTGGTGCTGCTGGCGGGGGTGGTCGCGATCCTGCCGCTGCGCGGGGCCGAGCGCGTGCTGCACGGTCCGCGCAGGCCGTGGACCGGGGTGCATGTGCAGATCGTCTGCCGGCTGGTGCTGGCGTGTATCGGCCTGCGCTGGCGGCGCGAGGGGCGGCCCATGCGCGGGCCCGGCGCGGTCGTGGCGAACCATTCAAGCTGGCTGGACATCCTGACCCTGAACGCGGCGATGCCAGTCTTTTTCGTCAGCAAGTCCGAGGTCCGGGGCTGGCCCGGCATCAACATCCTGACCGCTGTGACCGACACGCATTTCGTCGTCCGCGATCCCAGACAGGCCGGTGCGCAGGCGGCCCAGTTCGCCGCCCGCATCCGGGCCGGGCACCGGCTGCTGTTCTTCCCCGAGGGCACCTCGACCGACGGGTTGCGCGTGCTGCCGTTCAAGCCGGCGCTGTTCCAGGGCTTTCTGGACCCCGATCTGCCGGACGGGCTGGCGATCCAGCCGGTCAGCGCGATCTATGACGCGCCGCCGGGGGCGGACCCGCGCTTTTACGGCTGGTGGGCCGACATGGCGCTGGCCGATCATCTGCTGGCGGTGCTGTCCGCGCCGCGTCAGGGCTGCGCGCGGATCGTGCTGCACCCGCCGGTGCCGGTCGCGGGCGAGACACGCAAGACGCTGGCCCGGCGCTGCGAGGAGGTGGTGCGGCGCGGGGTGCAGGATCGGCTGGCCTTGACCGAAAATAAGGATTGAAGCTTCGCCGATCCGACAATATCTGGTATCGTTCCCCCTTCGCTGCCTCAAGGACTGTCCCCATGACCCGCTTTGCCGCCCCCATCGCCGAACAGATCTGGGACATGAAATACCGCATGAAGGATGCCGAGGGGCAGCCGGTCGATGCCACGGTCGAGGACAGCTGGCGCCGCGTTGCCCGCGATCTGGCGCGGGTCGAGGATGCGCCGGAGGAATGGGAAGACCGCTTCTATGCCGCGCTGGAGGATTTCAGGTTCCTGCCGGCGGGCCGCATCCTGGCGGGGGCCGGGACGGGCAGGGCGGTGACGCTGTTCAACTGTTTCGTCATGGGCACGATCCCCGACAGCATGGGCGGCATCTTCGACATGCTGAAGGAGGCCGCACTGACCATGCAGCAGGGCGGGGGCATCGGATACGATTTCAGCACCATCCGCCCGCGCGGGGCCGAGGTGAAGGGGGTGGCCGCCGACGCCTCGGGGCCGCTGTCCTTCATGGATGTCTGGGACGCGATGTGCCGCACGATCATGTCGGCAGGCTCGCGCCGCGGCGCGATGATGGCGACGATGCGCTGCGATCATCCCGATATCGAACAGTTCATCCAGGCCAAGCAGGACAGCGCGAGACTGCGCATGTTCAACCTGTCGGTTCTGGTGACGGATGCGTTCATGCAGGCGGTGAAGGACGGCGGGACCTGGGATCTGACCTTCGGCGACCGTGTCTATCACACCGTCGAGGCGCGCGATCTGTGGAACCGGATCATGCGCGCGACCTATGACTATGCCGAACCGGGCGTGATCTTCATCGACCGCATCAACCAGCAGAACAACCTGCACTATGCCGAAACCATCGCCGCCACCAACCCCTGCGGCGAACAGCCCTTGCCGCCCTATGGCGCCTGCCTGCTGGGGTCGGTCAACCTGGCGCGCCTGGTGACCGCGCCGTTCGGCCCGGACGCGCGGCTGGATGCGGATGCGCTGGACGATCTGGTGCGCACCGCCGTGCGGATGATGGACAACGTGGTCGACGCCAGCAAATTCCCGCTGCCCCAGCAGGCGGAAGAGGCGCGGGCCAAGCGCCGGATCGGGCTGGGCGTCACCGGGCTGGCCGATGCGCTGCTGATGCTGGGCCTGCGATACGGCGCGCCCGAGGCGGTGGAACAGACCCGCGCATGGATGAAGGCGATCGCCAATTCGGCCTATCTGGCCAGCGCCGATCTGGCGCGCGAAAAGGGCGCCTTTCCGCTGTTCGATGCGCGGAAATACCTGGCATCGGGCTTCATGGAAAAGATGGACGATCACGTGCGCGAGGCGGTGCGCGAACACGGCATCCGCAACGCCTTGCTGACCAGCATCGCGCCCACCGGCACGATCAGCCTTTATGCCGGCAATGTGTCATCGGGGATCGAGCCGGTCTTTGCCTATGCCTATACCCGCAAGGTGTTGCAGAAGGACGGCAGCCGCACCGAGGAAGAGGTCGTCGATTACGCCGTGCAGATGTGGCGCGACCTGCATGGCGATGCGGCCCTGCCGGATCATTTCGTCAACGCCCAGACGCTGGCGCCGCGCGATCACGTTGCCATGCAGGCGGCGGCGCAGGAATGGGTGGACAGTTCGATCAGCAAGACGATCAACTGCCCCGAGGATATCGGGTTCGAGGAATTCAAGGATGTCTATCTGTCGGCCTGGGATCTGGGCTGCAAGGGCTGCACCACCTATCGCCCCAACGAGGTGACGGGCAGCGTGCTGTCGGTCAGCGAACGGACCGACACCGCGCCCGAGGCCGATCAGGGCGCGGACGTGGTCTATCTGACCGAGCCGCTGGACCGGCCCGCAGCCCTGGAAGGCACCACCTACAAGCTGAAATGGCCGGGCAGCGAACACGCCATCTACATCACCGTGAACGACATCGTGCAGGCCGGCCATCGCCGCCCGTTCGAGGTGTTCATCAATTCCAAGAACATGGAACATTACGCCTGGACCGTGGCGCTGACGCGGATGATCAGCGCGGTGTTCCGGCGCGGCGGCGACGTGTCCTTCGTGGTCGAGGAACTGAAGGCGGTGTTCGATCCGCGCGGCGGGGCGTGGATGGCGGGCCGCTATGTCCCCTCGATCCTCGCCGCGATCGGCGGGGTGATCGAACGCCACATGATCGCCATCGGCTTTCTTGAGGGCGAGGGGATGGGCCTGAAGACCGACCCCAAGGCCGAGGCCGTCGCGGTGGGCGAGGCGCCGCGCGGCCCGGCCTGCCCAAGCTGCGGCCAATACGGCATGCGCATGATCGAGGGTTGCATGACCTGCCCAAGCTGCGGTCATTCCAAGTGCCAGTGACGCGGCGCAGCCACGGGCGGTCTGACAGGTTCGGCGGCTGACCGGGAACGGGCGGCCGTCAGGGCCGGGCGCGGTTCAGGCGGAATCACGCGCATATCTGCGGCAGGATCAATCTGGATTGATGACAAGCCGTGGTCTGGAACATATCAAGAACAGATGGCACGACAGACACTGGATCAGAAACTGGCGATTCTCAGCGATGCGGCGAAATACGACGCGTCCTGCGCCTCGTCAGGCTCGACCAGACGTCATTCCCGCGATGGCAAGGGGCTGGGGTCGAACGAAGGCAGCGGCATCTGCCACGCCTATACCCCCGACGGGCGCTGCATCAGCCTGTTGAAGATCCTGATGACGAATTTCTGCATCTACGATTGCAGCTATTGCATCAACCGCGTTTCCTCGAACGTGCCCCGCGCGCGGTTCAGCGTCGATGAGGCGGTGCGGCTGACCATCGAGTTCTATCGGCGCAATTACATCGAGGGGCTGTTTTTGTCCTCGGGCGTGATCCGGTCGCCCGATGCGACCATGTCAGACATGGTGCAGATCGCCCGCAAGCTGCGGCACGAGGAAAATTTCCGCGGCTATATCCATCTGAAGACGATTCCCGACGCCTCGCCCGACCTGATCGCAGAGGCCGGCCGGCTGGCCGACCGCCTGTCGATCAATGTCGAACTGCCCACCGATTCCGCCCTTGCCCAATACGCGCCCGAGAAGAAGCCCGAACATATCCGCCGCGCCATGGCCAATGTCCGCATGGCGCGGGACGCAAACAAGGAGAGGACGTTTACCGGCAAGCGCCCGCCCCGCTTCGCCCCGGCGGGCCAGTCCACGCAGATGATCATCGGTGCGGACGGATCGAACGACGCGACGGTCCTGCGCCAGTCGACGCGGCTTTACGCCAGCTACAGGCTGAAGCGGGTCTATTACTCGGCCTTCTCGCCCATTCCCGACAGTTCGGCCAAGCTGCCGCTGATCCGCCCGCCCCTGGAACGCGAGCACCGGCTTTATCAGGCGGACTGGCTGCTGCGTTTCTATGATTTCGGGCTGGACGAGATCACCTCGGTGACGCGCGACGGCAATCTGGATCTGGACATCGACCCCAAGCTGGCCTGGGCGCTGGCGCATCGCGGGGTGTTTCCGCTGGATGTGAACCGCGCCAGTCGCGAATTGCTGCTGCGTGTGCCGGGATTCGGGATCAAGACCGTGGACCGGATCCTGGCGACGCGCCGCCACCGCACGCTGCGGTTCGAGGATCTTCTGCGGATGGGCGCCGCCATGAAGAAGGCGCGCGCCTTTGTCACCGCCGGGGGCTGGACGCCGGGCAGCCTGACCGACAGCGCCGATCTGCGCGCGCGCTTCGCGCCGCCGCCCGAACAGCTGGCGCTGTTCTGATGCACCGGGTCAGCCTGCCGCGCATCGGCACCGCCAAGGCGTGGCGCGACGCCGCGCGCGGGTTTCTGGCCGCCGGCGTGCCGCCCGAACACATCCTGTGGGGCGATCACGCAGCCGCCCCCGATCTTTTCGGCGGCGACAGCCCGCCACCGGGCGGCGGAACGGTGACGGTGCCGCGCAGCTTCGTCGCCATGGCCGAAACCGCCGTGTGGCACAGCGACCCCGAACGCTTTGCGCGGCTGTATGCATTCCTGTGGCGGCTGAAGGACGCGCCGCATCTGATGGCGGATCGCGGCGATGCCGAGTTGGCAAAGCTGCGGCAGATGGAAAAGAACGTCCGCCGCTGCCAGCACAAGATGAAGGCTTTCGTGCGCTTTCGCGAAATCGGCGCGCCCGACGCCGCCCGGCGCAGCTTTGCCGCGTGGTTCGAGCCCAGCCACCACACGGTCGAGCCGACGGCGGATTTTTTCGTGCGCCGCTTTTCCGACATGGACTGGCGTATCCTGACCCCCGACATCTCGGCCATCTTCGAGCAGGGCGAACTGTCCTTTCACCAGGGATATGCCCGGCCAGACCTGCCCGAGGATGCCGGCGAGGCGCTGTGGATCACGTATTTTCAGAACATCTTCAATCCGGCGCGGCTGAAAGTGCAGGCGATGCAATCCGAGATGCCGAAGAAATACTGGAAGAACATGCCCGAGGCCGCGCTTATTCCGCAGATGATCGCGCAGGCGCCGGGCCGCGCAGATGCGATGGCCGCCGCCGCGCCGACGCTGCCGCCCGCCCGGATGGCGCCGGCACAGGCGCAACTGGCCTCCTGCGCATCGGCGTGGGACGGCCCGGCCGAGGATCTTCCCCGCGCGATCCGCGCCTGCACGCGCTGCGCGCTGCATTGCCACGCGACGCAGGCGGTGCCGGGCGAAGGCCCCGCCGATGCGGATCTGATGGTGGTCGGCGAACAGCCCGGCGATCTTGAGGATCTGAGCGGGCGGCCCTTTGTCGGCCCGGCCGGGCAGATGTTCGACAGCCTCGCCGCCGAGGCGGGGCTGGACCGCGACGCCGCCTTCGTCACCAATGCGGTCAAGCATTTCAAGTTCGTCGCCCGCGGCAAGCGGCGCATCCACCAGCGACCCAACACCTCCGAGATCCATCACTGCCGCTGGTGGCTGGACGCCGAGATCGCGCAGGTCCGCCCGCGACTGATCCTGGCCATGGGTGCCACCGCCGCGCAAAGCCTGACCGGCAATGGCACGGCCATCCTGTCCCGGCGCGGCAGGATCGAGACCGGACCCAACGACCTGCCGGTGCTGATCACCCTGCACCCGTCCTACCTGCTGCGGACGCCCGACGCGGCAGAGCGCGCGCGCGCAACGGCGCAGTTCAGGCAGGACCTGACCACCGCCGCCGGGATCATCGCGCAGGAAGCGGGCTAGTCGGGGGCATCGGCTGTTCGACGCCGTTAAAAGTGCACAAAAGCCCGAAACCCCGATCCGCACCTGTCTATCGGGGCAGAGGGGGTCAAGAAATCCTTGACCGGAACCGGCAGATCGTCGACTGAGACCAGCAGTGTTGGGCGCAGTGCCGCCGATGTCACGATCATGCGTTTTCGGAGTGTCATCCGATGAAATATCGCCCAGAGATAGACGGGCTGAGAACCATCGCCGTCCTGCCGGTCGTTTTCTTCCATGCGGGGATCGGGCCGTTCCATGGCGGGTTTTCGGGCGTCGATATTTTCTTCGTGATTTCGGGCTATCTGATCACCTCGCTGATTATCGGCGATCTGGAGGCGGGGAAATTCAGCATCCTGAATTTCTATACGCGGCGCGTCCGGCGCATTCTTCCCGCGCTTTTCTTCGTGCTTGCTCTCAGCAGTCTTGCGGCGTTCCATATCCTGTATCCGTTGGAATTGAACGAGTTCGCGCAGAGCGTCGTGGCGACGATGTTCTTTTCGTCCAACATATTCTTCTGGATAAAAAGCGATTATTTCGCGACCGCCGCCGAACTGAAGCCGCTTCTTCACACATGGAGCCTTGGGGTCGAGGAACAATATTATCTGTTCTTCCCCCCGCTCATGATGGTTATCTGGAAGGGCGCGCGGAAGGTCCGGTTGTCACTCTCGCTTCTGGGCTTTATCGCGGCCCTCAGCCTTGCGGCGTGTCTTGTGTTGAGTGAGACCTGGTCGGGGATGACGTTCTATCTTCTGCCGTTTCGCGCGTGGGAACTGCTGATCGGGGCGATGTGTGCGATCGTGCTTGCCCGTTGGCACATTCCGGCCAATGGCCCCGCCGCGATCCTTGGCGCGGTCCTGATCGCAATCTCGGTCCTGTTCGGCTCCGAGCACGGCTGGCCATCCTGGCAGGCCCTGCTTCCGACCGTCGGGTCGGGGCTGGTCATCCTGTTCGCCTCCGGCAGCAGCGGGATCGGCCGCCTTCTTGCGACCGGGCCGATGGTCGGGATCGGGCTGCTCAGCTACAGCCTGTATCTGTGGCATCAGCCGCTGTTCGCATTCACGCGTCTGCGCTTGCCCGACGAACCCTCGGTCAGCCTGAAATTCGCCCTCATCGCGCTGGCCATCCTGCTTTCATGGTTTACGTGGCGTTTCGTCGAAAAGCCGTTCCGGACGCGGGGACCGGAAGGCTTTGTCGTCGGCGACAGGAAGGTGGCCGTGATGACGGGGTCTGTCGCCGTGGTGTTCGTGGCGGCAGGGCTTCTGGGGGATGCCACCGATGGCTGGCCGAAGCGCACCGCCCCCTCCGGTCTGACCTTCGCGCAGATCACAAGCGACCTGGCCGGCGCGCAGATCGATAACCTGCCATGCGACACCGATCTGGCCTTCAACCCCGCCCTCACCGCGCCGTTGCCCGAATGCGTGTTTGCGGCCGCAGGCACTGATCCGCCGCGGCGGGCGATCCTTCTGGGCGACAGCCATGGGTCGATCATGACGGAGGCAGTCGCCGCGCGGCTGGTTTCGGCGGGTTATGAGACGTCGGTCGCCACGTTCGGCGGATGCGTTCCGTTTCCCGGCTATCGCACGGTGTTCCGGGATTGCCATGCGGCCAACACCGCCATGTATCGCCATGTGGCGGAATCCGGTTACGACGTGATCGTTCTTGTCTTCCGTCCGCAACCGGTCTTCTTCGAAGATCACAGGATCATACCGGCCGGTGACGCCTCGCCCGATCAGCCGGTGGATGTTCTGGAAATGATCCGTTCGGGATTGATGCAGCTTATCGGCACCGGAGCGAACGTCATCCTGTTCGAGCCGGTTCCCGACATGCCCCGCGATATCGGCCATCTTGCCCGCAATCGTTTCGCGTTCGATGAAGATCACGCGACCGTCGAGTTCTCGATCCCGTTTTCCCAGTATCTCGGCCGGACCGAACCGGTCCTCGACTTCCTGCGCACGATCCGCGCGCCCGATCTTACGGTGCTGGAAACGTCGCGGGTGATGTGCGACGGCATCGACCGCGCCTGTGCGGGGATAGAGGCGGGCGTGGCCCTTTACATCGACGACAATCACCTGTCCCGGTTCGGCGTCCATAAGCTGATGGCCGGGGTGGACAAGGACTTGCAGGATGCCCTGGACGCCAGCAATCTTGCCGTTCCGCCGCAGGCCGGCCGGGCGCAGGAGGCCAGCGTTCAATCGCCTTTGCGATAATGGTTCCAAGCGCAGCCCCGCGCGGGCGCCCGGACGTTTGCGCAGGAACCTTATCGCCACGGCGAACGGTCACGCGAATGGTGGAGCTGCGTGTGAAGCTTGCTCGGAGACAGGCAGGCTGAGCGCAACACTCGGAACGCACGTGCAGATTTTTTTGCTGGAGGCCCCTTGATGGAGTCATGCCTCCCGGTCTTGATGTTGAAGTGGAAGGATTTATTGTTCGGATTTTTCAATGTCGAATGCTACCGGCCAGGACTCGAGAAGCGAAACCGTGGGCGTGGTGTTTGCCACGACGGGGAAGACATACAATATCCTGGCCCGCCGTGCCGCGAGAACGCTGAAGCAGTGCATGCCAACGGTCGAGATCGACTGGTTCACCGATGCGACGCTCAAATCCGATCGGGTATTCAGCCAGATCCACCGGCTGTCGGAATCCTTTTTTCGCCCGAAGATGGAGGCGCTTCGGAAGTCGCGTTTCGATCGCACGCTGTATCTGGACGCGGATATCATCGCGCTCTCGGATGTCAGCGAACTTTTCACCGCGCTTGACGACTTCGATCTTCTCGCCGCCCATGCCGAGAAAGGTCAGGTTGAATATTGCCGGAGGGCGAGCCGCCTCGCTGCATCTCGGCGCTCAACAGCGGCGTTCTGGCGGTTCGCAAGTCGCAGGCCACCGATGCCTTTCTGAGGGAGTGGGACAGGGAAGTAAGGGAGAAGGGGGAGCGTCGCGACCAAGCAGCCATGCGCCGGGTCTTGGCGCGCTCCCGGCTGCGATATTCTGTCCTTGGACCGGAATACAACCTGATGAAACATGTGCATCTGGAGAATTGGGGCCAGAGGCTGGGTTCACCGCGCATCATCCATGCGCCCGCACTTCACGAAAAGCCCTCCGCAAACCCGGAAGCGCCTTTCGTTCTGGAGGAGGCCCTTACACCGGAATTGTCATCTCGCAAACTCGTGCGCCATGACAGGTCGCTGGGCGCAGAGCATGCGGGGATCTTGCTGACACCGCGCCAGAAGAGAGAGCGTCAGCTAAAGTCGCTTCAGAAGCAGGTCAAAGATCTGAAGGCTGACAAGAAGCGTCTTGCGGCAGAGCTGACAACTTACCGAAGAAGTCGGAGCGTCAGGCTGCTGACGAGGCTGAACTGGCGTCTGCGCCGGAACCTGGACAGGCAGGGCCCCGTGTAATCTGTCAACGCCCCGCCGAAGGTCGGGCGCTTCGTTCCAATGCTCCCAAATTACCGTTGGATAAGTGCGAACCACTTCTCGATGACGATACTGGACCCAGCCATACCGCCTGCACCTGCCGTATCGGGTGGGAAAACAAAGCGTCACCACGGGCCGCCGCGCGGGGCCGGGGTAGGATGGCGGGGAAGGGGCGTCGCAAAGTCTGCTTGCCCCTCGCGTCGACCGGCTTTGGCTGCAAGATACGCACGTCCGCAATTCTGGAATGTCGTAATGGCGCGAGTTGCCCACGGTTCAGGCCCGCAATCCGCGCGCGATTCTCCACAACCCTCCGGCATCAGTCATCGCGCTTCGGTCTGACGTGTTTGGAAGTGGATAGGGGAAAGCAGCGGGGAAGAAGATGAGCAAACCGCCGCATTCTGGTTTTAAAACGACTATTTAATAGAAGGTAGTGGCGGAGGGGCTTCATCGAAAATCCCGGCTCAGAGTCCCGCAGTCATGTGTTGGCAGAACTGCACGCGCGCGCTCGTAACGCGACAGGCTTGAACAGGGTGATCCTGTTCCGGCCGCGCTCTCCACCTTCCTGCGCAGCTCTACAGTGCTGCGTCAGGCAAAGCGGCGCGTGGGCGACGGCGGCCGGCCCCTGATCTCCGCCAGAAGCGCATTCAGCAGGCTGGGATCGCTGCAGCAGGCGGCAAGCGTGCCGGGCGTATTCGTCCTATCTCCTGAACCTGCCCGCAAGGGGAAGGCTTTCTGGCCAAGCGCCGTTTGCACCAGATCCACCCAATCGCACGCGAACGGGGGCAGGTCGCCCGGTTGACGGTCATGGCCGAGCGGCCAGATCCGGTGGGTATAGCCGTTTCTGTACTTCGGCAGTGCGACCGGAGCAATCTGAAGGAACCGTGTCACCTTCGGGTCGTTGCGGCGCATCGCCTCATCTATCTGAGCAGCCGCAGCGATGGACCCGGTGCCGAAGGACAGAAGCGACAGGACCCGGCCCTTTGCCGCCTCGATGCAGAGGGCGGCGCCCGCTTGCCAGAGTGAACCGCCTGGCCTTGCCGCCGTGTCGGCTTCGGCGGCGAAATCGGCAAGGATCCTGCCGCAGAGCCGCGCGGCACGATGTTCAAGATAGGCCGATCCGTCCACTGCCAGCCTGCCGAATCGTTCCGACACCAATGCCGCCTCTGCCCGCATCCGCGCCGCGACGGTAGCGACCTCATCGACGCCGTAGGCGATATGCAGGGGGAAGATGCCGTTCTTCAGGAAAACCGGCGTCATGTGGGCGGCGATGCGGGAAATTGCTTCGGCCCCCAGGAAGGGATCGTGGTGCAGGATGGCAAGTTGCGGACATTCCGGCAGTTCGTTCGCGTTGAGCTCTCCCACCGCCTCGCGCAACGCGCCGAGCCCGAGGCCGAGCCGCCCGGCCTCGACGATGCCATCACGTTCGGCATGGATCACATGCCCCAGAAGCGCGTGGCGCGGCGCCCGCGGCAGGGCTGCCGTCGCGGCTGGCAGCCCGTCATCTTTCGCTGCCGCGCCGCTTGCCGGGGTCAGGCCGAAGGCCGAGGGTGAGCTGGGGGCAAGACGGACAATCCAGGCATCGATCAGGTTCTCGGCCCAGTCGGCATAGCTCCAATGCGCCATGCCGTCCCGGCCGCCCCAGCCGCCCCAGTCCGGCCCCCAGGAATTTTGCACGATGAACCCCGCGGCGTCGTAGCCGATCACCGCGAATGCATGGGCCCCGATCCGTTCCTGGCTGTGGCGGATGGAATGGATGCGCTTGCCATCGCTGCGTATCCAGCCGGCATGGATATGCGCCGCCACCGCCACCGCGCCCAGTTCCTGGATCGCGGACTGGAAATCGGCGAGCTGCGGGCGCAGCCGGAAATACGCGCCCGCCGTCACATTGCGGGCGTCGCGCGCCGCGCGGCGGGTGAACGCCCAGCCCTGCTGGCCCGGCACAAACGGCGCCACATCCGCGCCGCAGACACCGGAATGGAAGAACCCCTTGATTCCCGCGCGCAGGCTCGTGCCGCCGGCGCCGTCCTCGATCCATTCATCCTGCGCCAGCGCCATCTCGTAGAGCATCCGGGCGCTGACCGGTTTGGCCTCCGGATCGGTTGCCCGCCGCTGCACGTCGATCAGCGCGGCCAACGCGAAACCGACGCAAGCCGGCTCGGATCTTTGATTATGGATGCGCCGGCGGGGATCGCGGCCGGGCAGGACGGCGTCGCGAGGCGCGGTCATCGGCGGGGCATAGAACCGGTCGCGGGTGTCGGGACGGTCTGCGACGGCGGCGGCCAGCAGCGCGGGGGGCAGATCGGCTGGATCTGTACCGATGAAGGGCGACACGCCTTCATCGTCGGGATCGGCCAGCGCGGGCGACCAGGCCGCCGGCGGCTGCCGCTCGGCCGGGGTGCGGCTGCCGGACGGCAAGGCATCGTCGATTTCCTCACGCATCCGCGCCTCGGCAAGAAGCAGCGGTATCGGCACGCCGCGATTGGCTTCGTCCGGGTGCTCGGGGCCGCCGAGGAAAAACTGGCCGCCGCTTGTGTGCAGCGCGACCACATGGCGGGTCAGCAGGTTGAATATCGGCGACCCGGAATTGCCGCCGAGGGTCGATGCATCATGCGCCATGAGCCTTGCCGCCGCCTCTTGGTGTGTGGTCGGACGTCCCGGACCGGCCATCGCGTCGGGGTTGAGGCATCGGCCGGGACAAAGCCTCAGGATGCCAAGCTCGCCTTCAAAGACAGAGGCCAACCCGCCCGCGCCGACCAGCGCAGGCGGCACAAAGCCTTGCGCGGCCGGGTAGCCCAGAACGGCGACGGGGTCGTCCCGCCCCTGCGCCCGGCCGGGGTCGATTTCCAGCGGCGGGACCTTTTCCGGCGCAAGATCCAGCGGACGGTCAAGCTCGCACAGCATCGCGTCCCACAGTCCGTGTGGCCAAATCACTGCAGCGATATCGATGCCCTGCGCCGCAGGATCCGGTCGGTCGGCGAAGGTGATGCGGGTCTGGCGCAGGGCACGGCCATCGCCAGTGCCTACGGCAAGACGGCCAAGCCTGCGTGTCACCGGTCGGCCGGAATTCAGCATGTAGGTCAGCACGTGACCGGCGGTGAGGATGCGGGCATTGCGCCCGCCGCCGCCGGCGTTCACGACCCAGCCGGTGCCCACCCGCATCCACGCGCCATCCGACTGGCGCACATCTATTCTGCCGACGCTTCTGGAATAGGCGGCGGCGATCTGCTGGAGGGCGTCCATATGCTCGCGCAGCCCTGACGGCAGCAGGGGTGGCGGCGGGCCGGGCAGCGCGCGGTTCGTCAGCGCGATCCCCGGACGCATCAGCCTGACAATCCGGCCAACGCGCGTCAGCCCGCCACCGGAATGCCGGTCACCCCGCATCAGCATGCGAAGATGCGGAACTATGTCTGAATCCGACATCGGACCATCCCCCGCCACGGGCGCAGCAATTGCCAGGGCCACATGTCAGGCTATCACCGAATCACTTCTTGTGGCACGATCATATTAGCTGAGTGTTGTAAATGGTGCGCCGCCCCTTTTCCGGGTGGTGGCGGAAGTTTGACCCGAAAGGATCTGCGTCATGGCAATTCGTCACCGTGCGGCTGCGTCGCTTTCGCTGTTCCTGCTGACATGCCCTATCGCCGCATTCGCAGAAGCCGGCCCGGACCCCCGTCCTGACATGGCCGGGATCTGCCGCGCTGCAGCCGATGAGGGCAGGGTGATCTGTGCGGATATCGGAGCACTTGATCAGACGCTGGTCTACAATCGCTTCGGATCGTTCAACCCGTTCGGCATGATCTTTGCGCTGGACCGCGATCTGGCCGTGCTGCGCGAGGACTTGTCGGAGGCGGCAAAGGGGCAGGCGGCCGCGACAAAGCCGCTGCCCGCGGCCGAGATCAGGACCGCGGCCGACTGCGCGGCCCTGACCGGCTCCGAGCACGGGCATCCCGATACAAAGCTTGCAGCCGGAAACGTGCGGCTGAAGGATTGCAAGCGCCCGCGCCCCCTGGTGCTTCGCGCGAATGTCGGCGACGTGCTGATCGTGCGCGTGTCGAACTGGCTGTTTGAGCCGGAGGCGCCCGACTTTTCGAAGAACTTCTGCAAGGCCGCGCTGACGCAGGACAGCAACGCCGAGGCCGTGCGCCCGCATGTCTCGCGCGGGGACAAGGGCGCGCTGCGCCATCACGAGGTCGCCTGCCTCGCAGCGGACGACGCCGAGACCGAGGCCGGGGACCATGAGCAGACGATCTTCCCTGAACCGACCGACTGGCCCCGCACGCGCGGCGTCAACTTTGTCGTTCAAGGCCTGACCCCGCTGCCGATCGACGGCGCGATCCATCCGGCCTGCATCGGCACCGGATCGGCGTCGCCCGACGAAAGCTTTCTGTGCAAATACAAGCTGCACCAGGAGGGGACGTATTTCTTCGCCTCGCAGGCTGCGCCCGCCGGGGGCGAGGGGAATGGCGGGTCGATCGTCCACGGGCTGTTCGGGGCGCTGATGGTCGAACGCGCGGGGACGCGCGCCTATCGCAGCCAGACCTCCGCCGCCGCCTTCGACGCGGTCTGGCCCCGCGCGGAAAGCAGTGTCCGTCATGCGCGGAGCGACATCCTCGACTACGAGCGCGTGCTTGACAACGACGACGCGGCTCTGCGCGCGCCGATCCTCAACATGGCGATGGTCCTTGACGAGCCCGCGCCGGGCGCGCCGCCGGATCAACGCGCCTTTGCCGATGCGACGCGGCTGGAGATCGTGCATTCCGACCTCAACGCCATCATCTACTGCGACCCCTCCATCGCGGGCAACGATTGCCGCGCGGAAGCCGTTGACCGGCCCGCCCTGTCGCGCGAACCGGGCTTCAACGCCTTCCGCGAATTCTCGGTCTTCTTCCACGACGAGCTGAAGACCTTCTACACCCGCAATTTCGAGGAACTGGAGCAGTTCGGCCAGCTTGCCGGAGTGAAGGACGGCTTTGCGATCAATTACGGGGCCTCCGGGATGGGCTCGCTCCTCCTTGCCAATCGCAAGGGAATGGGACCGGCCTCGGAATGCGCCGAATGCATGTACGAGGAATTCTTCCTCGCATCCTGGGCCAATGGCGATCCGGCGCTTCTGGAATGGTATGCGGACGATCCCTCGAACGTGCATCATTCCTACCTGAACGATCCGGTGGTATTCCGGAACTTTCACGCAGGCCCCAAGGAAACCCATGTCTTCCATCTGCACGCGCATCAGTGGTTCGCGGGAAACGACCCCAGCCGGGGCTCCTATCTGGATAGCCAGACGGTCGCGCCGCAGCAGGGGTTCACCTACAACATCTATCACGGCGGCCTGCGCGGGCTGGACGGCCCTGAGCGCGGCTGGTGGGATACGCAAGGGTCGGGCAACCGCAACCGCACGATCGGCGATTCGATCTTTCACTGCCATCTCTATCCGCATTTCGCGCAGGGGATGTGGGCGCTGTGGCGTGTGCATGACGTGCTGGAGGACGGCACCCGGAAGCTGCCCGACGGCCAGCCGAATGCGGCACTGTCCACCCGCTTCCCGACCGCCGAGGAACGCGGCCACAGCCGCCCCGGCTCGGTCGACCGGCTGACCGGCGCCTGGATCGGTCCCAAGGCGGGCGATCCTGACGAAACCGTCGGCACCCCCGTGCCCGCGCTGATCCCGCTGCCGGGGGAGCCGCTGCCGCTGCTGCCGACCTATGCCACGGCTGACGATGTGGACGACACCGGCGATACGCCCATCCTCAGGGCCGACGCGAAGACGCCGATGCCGGGCTTTCCCTTCTACATTGCGGGCCAGCCGGGCCATCGCCCGCCGCAGGCCCCGCTCGACATTGCCCGGGATCTGGGCGAAATCGCCGATGGCTCGATCACCAATGCCGGCACCGACGGCATCCTGGCCAAGGTGGATGACCGCGCTATCGGCGAGGGCTGGCTTGATGGCGGTATCGGGCGGCACGTGGTGGCCGACGGGTCGCGGCGGGAACTGGGCTTCGGCCTGCCCGAGAGGATTTCTGATCTCCTCGAACCCGCCGCCTTCGACGCGCTGACGGAAGAGGAGCGGTCCGCGCTGACCAACCAGATCGTCGCCAAAGCCTTCGCGCTTGGCGACCTGTCCGCCCATCTGACCGAAGCCAGGATCGAGACCTTGCCGAATGACGGCACGCGGCTTGAACGCGGGGCGATGGGCTTTCACTTCGACGGCCGGCTCTATCGGGCCGAAGGCCTGAATCCGGGGCTTCGGCTGACCGATGCGGCAGGGACCGATCTTGCCGATGCACCGGTCAACGGGCTTTATCCCACCGCCCATGCGCCGCTGCCCGACGGATCGCCCGCGCCCAACCCGAAGAATTCCTGGCCGGTGAACGGCAATCCGCCCAAACCGGGCGCCCCCTTCGCCGATCCGTGCGGCGCCACCGCGCCCGAGACCCGCGCCGCCGTGACACCCGGGGTGGACCCGTTCATGCGCACGGCCGACGGGGACACGGACTACTTCCACGACCCGTTTCTTCTGGGCTTCCGCCGCTATGAGGTGTCGGCCGTGCAGCTCGACATGATCGTGAACCGCGCGGGCTGGCATGACCCGCAGGCGCGCATCAATGTTCTGACCGCCGAATCCGACCGGTTCAAGGAGGCGGCAGGGGTTGCGCCGAAGCCGATCTCGCCCACCATCAGCGACACGGAAGAGCCGTTCTTCTTCCGCGCCCTGTCCGGGGAATGCATCGAGTTCCGGCATACGAACGAATTGCCGAAGGATCTGCAGCTGGACGATTTCCAGGTGAAGACGCCGACGGATACGGTTGGCCAGCATATCCATCTGGTGAAGTTCGACGTGACATCGTCGGACGGGTCCGGCAACGGCTGGAATTACGAGGACGGCACCTTTGCCGCCGACGAGCTTGCCGCGCGCCGCTGCGCCTCTGCCGGAAACGTGACGCCGCGGGAGGATGCTGCAGGGATCACCCTCGACGCCGGCGAATGTGAGGGTCCGGACCCCGCGCTCCACGACATCTGGCGGTTGAGCCGCAGTGAGAACCGCAACCGGTTCCAGACGACCGTCCAGCGCTGGTTCGCCGATCCGATCCTGACAATGAACGGCGATCCCGACGATCCGCAGCTGCGGGACCGGACGCTTCGCACCGTATTCACCCACGATCATTTCGGCCCGTCCTCGATCCAGCAGCACGGGTTCTACTCGGCCCTCGTCATCGAGCCGGGGGTCGGCGTGCCGCCGGGTCCGGTGCAGCTGCCCGATGCCAGCGGCGATGTCGGTGCCGAGGCCGAGCTTGCCTCGATCTGCACGCCCGACGGCGCGAGTTGCGTGGGGCCGGTTCCCGCGGCCGACCGTCTGTCCGCCGTCGCCTGGGGCGGCGAGGTCTGGGACGGGACCAAGCGGCGGGTGCGGATGCAGGGCGACAATCCCACCCATCCCGACTATCGCGAATTCGCCCTGTCGATCGCCGACTTCGCGCTGCTTTACGATCCGCGCGACCGCACCAGCGCGGCGGAATTGAAGGCCACGGCCGGACTTGGCCCGGACGGTATCGCGGGGCCGGAAGATCCGCCCTTCGCCGATCCCTTCGGCATGGGCCAGATCTATTGCGAGGCGAAGTGGCGGCTGAGCCCCTATATCCTCAACCGGAAATGCGGGGTGGCAGCGACCAAGGAGTTCGCCGCCGATTTCGACGATCTGGACAGCGACTCCTGGTTCTTGTCAGGCGATCTTGCACCGGCCTGGATTGCGGGCGGCACCAATCGTGACGATGCCCACAAGGCGCGGTTCAGGGGCGACATCTTCGCCGAACCGACCCCGACGGCGGCCGAGGTCGAGACGCTTTTCGACCATCTCGTCTCCTACCGGCAGCGCGCGGCGGGCATCCTGACCCCGCCCGCAGACCCTGCCACGGCGACGCTTGCCAGGCCCGTCGCCCCACCGCGCCGTCCCGAGTCGATCTCGGTCGATCACCACGACCCCTATCTGGTGAACTATCGCGGCGCGCCGATCCCGCTTCGGGTGGGCGACAAGGTCGCCGGTGCCGCGCCGTCCAGCGATTGCCGCCTGCGCGCGATGGGCGTGGCGGGCGACCACGCCGCGGAATCCAGCGAGGTGGCCGCGACGCTGGCCGATGGCGCGTTCGGTGAATGTTCGGTCGACACCCAGATGACAGGCGCGCAGGGCGATATGGGCGGGGCGCTGCGATCGGCCCTGCACGGCGATCCCGAAACGCCGATCCTCGAAGCCTATCAGGACGAACGGCTGGTGATCCGCCTCATCCAGGGCGCGCAGGAGGTGCAGCATACGTTCAACGTCGCGGGCCTCGCCTTCCGCCGCAATATCGACCAGGCCTTCCCCGCGGGCAAACAGCCGCTCGGCCTTTCGGACGAACGGCGGGCCACCCCGTCCCTGCGCGACGACTGCCTTGGCAATGCGGCACCTCTGGGCCCGCCGGTGCCTGCCGCACTGGACGGGCGTCCCGACACATATCGGGCATGGCGCGACACCGCCGAGGAACACGGCGCGCATTCGCAGTTCTGGCAGGACTATGAAAAGGTCATCGCCGGATGCGACAACGTGGAAGGCATCACCTTCGCGCAGGAGATCGGCATCTCGGAACATTTCGAGATGAACGGATCGCTGCGCGCCGACATTCCCGTCAGCATCGAGACGGCGGGAGGGTTCTTGGCCGAGGCGCCATCGGATGACGTGCCGGAGAGATCGTCGGATTATCTTTACAATTTCGGCTCGGTCGATGCGCTTTGGAACGGGGCCTGGGGGCTGATGCGGATCTACCGCGATCCCTCCGCCCCCGACCCGGCCACTGTCGCGGTGTTCAACACCGGCAATGCCGACGCGCCGGAGCTGACAGCGGCGGGCCGGCCCATCGGCGAACGGCTTGGCGAATCCGGATCGCGGTCGGAATCCGTGGACGGGCAATCCATGCCCGTCGGCACCGGCGGCCTCGCCTGCCCCTATCCGGGCGAGGGCGAACCGCCGCAACGGGTTATCGACGCCGTGCTTGCCGCCGTCGAGACGCGGACCGTCTGGCCAGCAGCCAAGGGCACCGATTACGGCGCGGGGCGCTATGACCCCGACGGGTTGATGCTGGCGCTGCTGTCCCCGGCCGATCTGGGGATTGCGGGCGGCATCGGGTCCGCCGAAGGATGGGACGGCGTGACGCGCCGGACTGTCGCGGATGCCGTCGCATTTCGCTACCGCCACGGGCCGCGTCCGATGACGCTGCGCGTCCGGGCGGGCGATTGCGTGCGGCTGCGCTACGTCAACGCGCTGACGGACAGCGATGGCGGTCTCAGCGACAGGCTTGGCGATGCGACGATGCCGCCGATCGTGCCACTGAATGCCGATCCGTTTCCGCATGCGCCGGAACATGGCGGCAGCAAGGGCGGGCTGCAGCCGGTCGGGCCGGACATGCGCCCCGGCGGCGTCCGTCCGTCGGATCAGGTCGCGCTCAGTGTCGGGCTGCCCGGCATGGACCTTATCCGCGACCTGCCGCTTGCCTATGGCTACGGCGCGCCCGGCCTGGCCGCCGCGTCGGGCGAAGGGGTCAGCGTCAGCCGCCCCTACCTGTTCTACGCCGGCCGGATGCGGCTGGACCTGCCGGGCGAGGCGGGACTGCTTGACCTGCGCGCGGAGATTGCCGCCCGCGTGGCCCAGCACCTGGCCGATCTCGCTCCCGCTTGGCTGTCGGAGGGGACGGACAGTTTCCCGACGGCGGGCGAGACCGATTTTCTTGTCCCGGTCGAATTGCAGTCTGACGGCGATGCGGTTTTTTCGGTTCTCGGCCAAAGCTATGGCTTCATGCTGTCGCCGGCGGCACCCTCGGGTCCGCTGTCGCAGCGGCTCTGGGATGCCGAACCCCTGATCGACGGATCGCCCGACGGTCTTGACGAATTGGTCGCGGCGGTCTGCGACGGGGCGGAATGCCTGGACCGGGACGCCGTCCGGGCGCAACTGATGGAGGCCGCGCGCCGCGCCGCGCTGGAGGAGCTGGACGCTCGCGTCCACTGGATTCCCTATGCCTTCGGCCCGGTTCCCATCCGCTCGACGTCGGATGTCGTCAGCCATGTCCAGCACGGGCTGTTTGGCGCGATCGACGTGGTGCCGCGCACCTGGAACCCGGTCGGCGTGATGGGCCAGCAGATGGCGTGCGAGGTCGTTGACCGCTATGAGATCTGCGCGGCCCACCATGCCGAGGGCGCCGATCCCGGCCCGGGCGACGGCGGCACGATGCTGTTCGATGCCCAAGGCCCCGATGGCCGGGTCGAACGGACGCGCGAATTCGTTCTTTACTATCAGGACGGGCTGAATCTCTGGGACGACGGATCGCGCATCTCCTGGGAATGGGAGGATAGCGGCAATGCCGTGACCGAGGACGACGGAACGCCGGTCAGCATGGTGCCTGACTGCATCGTCTGCGACGACAGCTATGATCGGGGCGAGAAGGGCGTGAACTATCGCTCGCCGTCCTTCTCGCAGGTGCTGTCCGAACCCGCGGTGCGGATCGAGGAAAGCGATGACCTCAATGCCTTCGTCTTCCCGCCCGACTATCTTGCCGCCCATCCAAACGCGCTGCGCCTGAAGGCCTGCGAGGGCGAGCAGATCGTTGTCAGGGTCGTGCATCCCGGCGGGCGGGCACGGCAGCGGGCCTTCGTGATGAACGGCTACAACTACGACGACCTGTTCCCCGGCTTCGGCTTCCCCCGCTCGGTCCTGCTGGCACCGGGCAAGGGGATGACCGCGTGGCTGACGCCCAAGGCGGTGCCGGGCACGGCGATCTGGCATGACGGGCCGACCCATATCCGCGCAGGCGGCGTCTGGGGTCTGCTGGAGGTGGCGGAGGCGGAGAAATGCGGCGACTGATCTGCGCCTTCGTTGCAATGCTCGCCACGCCCGCGATGGCCGAGGATCTGCAACCCGCCCTGTCCGGGATCGTAAGCTTCACCACCTTGGACGGCGCGCCGCTGGAGCGGCCGGTGCCCGGCGAGCCCTTCGATGTGACGGTGACGATCCAGAACCGTCTTGGCGCCGATCCGCCCGCCGGGCTGCAACTGGCCGGCTGGCTGCGGCCGGTGGAGGACGACAATATTTCGTGCACCGAGGCCGCGCGCAGTTTTCTTGCCACCGGTCGGCTGCCGCGCGGCGCGCTGAAACTGAACGGCGTCCTGATCGCCACCGCCTCCGAGGACGGCGCATTCACCATTGCTGATCCCGAGATCGATCTTGCCAGCGCGAACCTTCTGGGTGCGGCGCGCTTGGCCGAACCGCCGGCAAGCCTGACCGCCGATGTCGAGGGGCGGCGACTCCTTGCCACGCTGGCAGACCGGGGAGAGGTGCTGTCGATCGCCGTTCCGACCGCCGTCGCAACGGTGCTGGCCGATGGCCTTGACCGCCCGACCGTCGCCTATCCCGCAGCCCGCGGGTCGGTATGGGCGCTGGAGGCAGGGCGCCACCGCCTGACGCATATTGCACCCGATGGACGGCGACATGTTGCGGCCGTGGGCGTCGATCGGCTGGAGATGGCCCCAGAGGGCGACAGGCTGGCGGTGTCCGGGCCGGGCGGCGCCGCGCTGCGCGATGCGGTAACCGGAAAGTTGCAGATCAGCACGGACGACCCGGCCGATCACGCCATTCCTCTTGCCGACCCAAAGGGAACCTTTGGGCTCGCTGCATTATCCGGGCAGGGCGTCGAGATCCGTTACACGGATGCCCCCGAACTTGCCGTGGCCGTAAGCCTTCCCGCTCCTGCTACGCGTCTTGCTGCCGGGCTGGGGGGACGGTGGATTCTCGCTTATGATGCCTCTGGCCAGGCGCCCGTCGCGTTGATCGATGTGGCCCGCGCGCGCGTGGTCCAGACCATCGCGACGCCGGGCGCGGTTTCCGAAATCGCCTTCACCGATCGCGCCGCCTATCTGATGACCGCCGACCAGTCGCGGGTCGGCGTGCTCGACCTCGCGGCGATCCGTCCGGAACGCGCCGCAGCGCTGCGCGAGGTGATGCTGGGGCAGGCGCGTGCCGTGCCGCTTGACCACGCGGGCTACCTCGCTCCTCTCTGGCCGCAGCCGGGCATGATCGCGGTTCATGCCGAAAGCTTCACCGGTTTCGTCATTCACGATTACAGCACGATGGGCGATGCACCGCCGATGAGCGCGATCCGCCTGCGCGGCGGGGTGCCGCACCGTGTCGCCGGGTTCGACCGCAGCTTTCGCGAGGTGGAACCGGGCGTTTTCCGCACCACCGCGATGCTGCCCGGACCAGGATTGTTCGAGCTTGTGACCACCACCGGCATCGGCGCGCTGTCTTTCTGCGCGCCCCTTGCGCCGACAGAGGGGATTGTGGCGACTGCCGCGCCGGGGCGGCTTTTGGCGGAACCGATCGATGCACGGCACGTGCGCCTGACATTTCGGGGCGGCGATGGCGCGCCCGTCGGCGATGTGGTCTTCAGCGTTCTGGTGAGCGGCCTTGCGACACCTTGGCGGGATGCCGTCACGCTTCGGTCAGATGCGGCGGGGCAGGCTCTGGACCTTCTGGCGCTTCCCGCCGGCGGACCTGTCGTGATCGCCGCACGCGGCCGCGACGGGCATCTTTTTCATCCCCTGGTGCTGGAGCGGCCATGACACGATATCTTGCCCTGTTTCTTGCCTGTCTCGCCGGGCCGTGCCTTGGCGATGAAGTCAGCGATGCGCCGATCGAAACGCTGATGCCCCCCGATCTTCCCGTCACCGATGCCGCCGGGCACAGCGACGGGTTCGTGACGCGCCTCCGGCATCGCGGGCCTGTGATCGTCAGCTTCTTCTATACCGGCTGCGTGTCGCTCTGCGATGTCACGAACGGCATCCTCTACGGCGTCGACCAGACGCTTCTGGAAGACGGCGGGGAACCCGTCACTCTCGTCAGTTTCAGCATCGACCCGTTCAACGATTCCCCCGCAGCGCTCCGCGAGTCGGCGGCGAACTTCACGCCCAGCGACAACTGGCTTTGGCTTACCGCAGGGCTGCGGGGGACGCAGCCGCTGATGGACGGAATGGGAGTCACCTTCGAGAGCATTCAGACGCATGACGCGATGTTCCTTGTCGGCGATTTCTGTTCGTTCCGCTTCGCCCGGATCGTCGGCCTGCCGGAGCCTGAGCAGCTGATCGCACTTGCCAGGAACGTGCCCGAATGCGGTTCTGGCTGATCGCGCTTCTGCTCATCCCGATGCCTGCACGGTCCGAAACACCGGGAGCTGCCCTGTTCCTGCGGGGAGAGGGTGCAGAAGTCGCCATCAACGCCACGATCGATATGCCTGCGACGCGGTTCTCCTGTGCCGGCTGCCACGGAGCCGATGGCGCGGGACGGGCCGAGGGCGGGACCGTGTTTCCCCCGATCAGGTGGTCGGCCCTGGACGTCGCGGGCTACGACGAGCAGGCTTTCATCCGCGCGTTGACCGAAGGGATTACACCGGACGATCGCACGCTGTCGCGCTCCATGCCACGTTTCAAGGCGGACAGACAGCTTCTCGCCGCGCTGGCAGATCATCTCAGGACGCTCGACGCCCTCGGCGGGATAACGGCAACCGAGATCGGCGTAAGGCCAAGCGGGGATGCGGCGCTGGACGCCGGCTTCATCGCGGCCATTGCAAGGGTTAACGAAGATGGCGGCGCCTTCGGTCGGAAGCTGGTGGTGACGGAGGAGGAGAATGCCGGACTGGACCTCGTCGCCTTTGCCCGCAATCAGTGGGCAAAGATGGAAACTGCATGTCTTGCCGCCGCGATTGCTGCGATCCGCGACGACGGACACCGGACCTTGTCGATCAGCGGGGTCGCAAACGATGATGTTGTCTACCGCGTCCGCGCCGCCGGGCTGAAGATCGATCCTGCCGCACAGGCGGTGCTTCACATCGGGACAGAGGACCACGTGGCGCCTATGCGCCGGTCGCATTTCGGCTGCATCGATCAACTTGGCCCGCTTGCGGCCAGCCTGGTTCAGGACGGAGGCCACGTGACGCTGGTTGTTCCCGACCGGCAAGCCCTTGTTTGGGCGGTTTCGTCGCGGCGCTCCGGGCAGGAGATGCGCGGCTATGTGCTTGGCAGCATGATCGGCCGCGCCGCGCTGACTGCCGGGCGGGACCTCACACTCGCCACCTTGACCGAAGCCGCGCAAAATCTGACAATTTCGACGGAACTGGTGCGGTTGTCTCGATGAAGAAGTCACTCGCCACCACTGGAGGCAGTCTGTCGTCTTGGCACGTATCTTTGGTTCACCGGCTAGACGTCAAAGAATCGCGTGCGTCCTGCGGTCATGCCTGGTTGATCAGCAGTGGATTACCCGAAGGGGGCGCGAACCGGGACGGGGAAAGCGAGGAGGATGGCGAAAGCTAGACGCAGGGCGGACTTGCGCCTGGCTGTCTACACGAGGTCGCGGCCGGCATCGTGGTGCGCTTGAATGGTCATATTTCCAGGTGACGCGGTCGCCGCCCCGGTGCACACTGCGCCGTGGCGGGATGGTGCAGAACACATGACCGCCAGGGGAAAAGGGAGGATATCCGATGATGGGCTTTCCCGCGGCCGCGCTGTCGGCCACGCTGGTTCTTTTCTGCGCGACGCAGGCATTTGCCGACGATCCTTCCGCGTGCAGGACGCTTCGCATGTCCGATCCGGGCTGGACCGATATCAACGTGACCAATGCGCTTGCAAAGACGGTGTTCGATGCGCTTGGCTATGACACCGAGATCGCGACCCTGTCGGTGCCGATCGGCTATGAGGCGCTGAAAAGCGGGCAGAGCGATGTGTTCCTGGGCAACTGGATGCCGGCGCAGACGTCGTTCCGCGAGGATCTGGACAAGGCGGATGCGGTAGAGGTGCTGGGCCGCAATCTGGACGGCGCGAAGTTCACCCTTGCCGTCACGAGGGCGGGCAGGGATCTGGGCGTCGCCGATTTCGCCGATCTGGACGCTCACAAGGACGCATTCGGGGGCAAGATCTATGGGATCGAGCCGGGTGCGCCGGCGAACCAGACGATCGGCAACATGATCGCAGCCGACAAGTTCGGCCTCGGCGACTGGGAACTGGTCGAGACCGGCGAACAGGCGATGCTGGCGCAGGCGGCGCGCAATCAGGCCGCCGGCACGCCCATGGTGTTCCTTGCCTGGGCGCCGCATCCGATGAACGAAAGCCTCGACATCACCTATCTCACCGGCGGCGATGCCGAGTTCGGACCCGATTACGGCGGCGCCGAGGTCTTCACGCTGGCCCGGACCGGCTGGCCGGAACAATGCCCGAATGCGGCGAGGCTGCTGAAGCAGATGACCTTCACCGTGCCGATGGAAAACCGGATCATGGGCGCGATCCTGGATGACGGGCAGTCGCCCGAGGACGCCGCGCAGGCCTGGCTGAAGGCAAACCCCAACGTGCTGGGGCCGTGGCTGGACGGCGTGACCACGCTGGACGGGCAGCCCGGCCTTGCCGCGGTGCAGGCCGCGCTGAAGTGATGGCGGCGGGGCGGCCTAACATTCTGATCCTGATGGTCGATCAGGCCAACGGCACATTCTTTCCCGACGGCCCGGCCGATTTCCTGCACGCCCCCCATCTCAAGGCGCTGGCCGCGCGGTCCACCCGCTTTGCCAACGCCTATACCGCCTCGCCGCTGTGCGCGCCGGGGCGGGCGTCGTTCATGTCGGGGCAGTTGCCGTCCCGCACGCGGGTCTATGACAACGCGGCCGAGTTCGCCTCGGACATTCCGACCTATGCCCACCACCTGCGCCGCGCCGGCTGGCAGACCTGCCTGTCCGGCAAGATGCATTTCGTCGGCCCTGACCAGCTGCACGGTTTCGAGGAGCGTCTGACCACCGACATCTACCCCGCGGATTTCGGCTGGACGCCCGACTGGCGCAAGCCGGACCAGCGCATCGACTGGTGGTATCACAATCTCGGCAGCGTCACCGGCGCCGGCGTGGCCGAGATCACCAACCAGATGGAGTATGACGACGAGGTCGCCTTCAACGCGTGCCGCAAGCTCTATGATCTGGCGCGGGCGGCCGATGCCCGGCCGTGGTGCCTGACGGTCAGCTTCACCCACCCGCACGACCCCTATGTCGCGCGGCGGACCTACTGGGATCTGTATGAGGGCGCACCGGAATGCGCCGCGCCCCCGGCCGTCCCCTACGCGCAGCAGGATCCCCATTCGCAGCGCCTGATGAATGCCTGCGACTGGCGTGCCTTCGACATCGCGCCTGCGGACGCGGCGCGCGCACGGCAGGGCTATTTCGCCAATATCAGCTATGTCGACGACCGGATCGGCGAAATCCTCGACGTGCTGGACCGCACCGGGCAGGAGGCGATCATCGTCTTCGTGTCCGATCACGGCGACATGCTGGGCGAGCGCGGGCTGTGGTTCAAGATGAGCTTCCGCGAAGGCTCGGCCCGCGTGCCGCTGATGATCGCGGCCCCTGGCATGGCGCCGGGGCGGGTCGATACGCCGGTCTCGACCCTCGACGTGCTGCCGACGCTGTGCGACCTCGCCGCGCTGTCGCTGGACGAGATCGCGCCATGGACGGATGGCGAGAGCCTGCTGCCGGTCTCGCGCGGCGCGCTGCGCGCGCCCGTGGCGATGGAATACGCCGCCGAGGGCAGCATCGCGCCGATGGTGGCGCTGCGGGAGGGAAGCTGGAAATACACCGCCTGCAGCGCCGATCCCGAACAGCTGTTCGACCTTGCCTCCGATCCGGGCGAGGATGTGAACCTTGCCGCCGATCCACGCCATGCCGGCCGGCTTACGCGCTTTCGCGACATGGCGGCCGCGCGCTGGAACCTCGCGCGCTTCGACCGCGACGTCCGCGAAAGCCAGGCCCGCCGCCTGATCGTCTACGAGGCGCTGCGCAACGGCGCCTATTTCCCCTGGGATCATCAACCCCTGATGCGCGCGTCAGAGCGCTACATGCGCAATCACATGGACCTGAACGCGCTGGAAGACGCCAAGCGCTTTCCGCGCAAAGGGTGATGATCCCATCGTAACCCAAGACGATCAGGCAAAGCAGCCAGCCACCGTGCAGGGCGACGATCAGCGGATAATGCTCCGGCGCGATCTCGCGCGCGCCATGCGCCAGCAGCCTCAGCAGCTCAAGCGATCGAAATAACCAAGTTGCTTTTTGGGCAGCTATGCTGCTTAATCGTCTGAACAGGATTTAACGGCAATCGCGCCCGTCGACCTCTCATGAGGTTGCCGGGCTTTTTTTGCTGGAATGTGCTTGGGGAGGGCGCTTTGCACAAGGTCGATGTCGGACTGGTCCTTTCAACCACTGGTCCCTATGGCGCGCTTGGACGCAATGCGCTGGCAGGGGCGCAGATGGCGATTAACGACCTCGGCGCCGAAAAGGGCGTTCAGATCAACGCACATCACGTCGACCCGCAGGGCCGCCCCGAGCTCTATCGCAGCATGACCGCCGACCTCCTGGCCAGGCGCGACGTCCGGCATCTGGTCGGCGGCATCACCTCGTGGAGCCGCAAGGACATGATCCCCGTCCTCGAACGCTATGGAGCTTTGCTGTGGTATCCTTGCCGGTAATCCCCCCTGATTTTAAGGGGATGCGGAAGTAGAATTTTCTCGGCAGGATGAACGAGGAGATTCCGATGAAGAAGACACGATTCACAGAAGCCCAGATCATGGGTGTGCTGCGCCAGATGGAGGGCGGTGTGCCTGCCGCTGAGCTGTGCCGCGAGCATGGGATGAGCAGCGCCACGCTGTACAAGTGGCGGGCGAAGTATGGCGGCATGGACGCCAGTCTGATCAGCGAGATGAAGGCAATGACCGAGGAGAACCGGCGGCTGAAGCGGATGTTTGCAGATGTGAGCATGCAGAATGATCTTCTGAAGGAGGCCCTCGGAAAAAAATGAACCGGCCAGCTCAACGCCGAGAGTTGGCCGTGAAAGCGGTGGCGATAAAGGGTATCAGCATTGCTCTGGCCTGCCGGGCATTCGACGTCAGTGAGACATGCTACCGGTACAGCCCGAAATTGGACGAGGAGAACGAGCAGATCGACGACCTGCTGCTCGGTCTGACGATGGCAAAGAAGACTTGGGGCTTTGGCCTGTGCTTTCTGTATCTGCGCAACGTCCAGGGCCATGGCTGGAACCATAAACGGGTGTACAGGATCTACCGGGAACTGGAGCTGAACCTGCGGATCAAGCCACGCAAGCGCCTGAAACGGGAGAAGCCCGAGGAGTTGGCCGTGCCCGAGGCCCCGAACGAGGTCTGGTCGATGGACTTCATGGCCGACAGACTGGAGGATGGACGACAATTCCGGCTGTTGAACGTTCTGGACGACTTCAACCGTGAAGGACTGGGCATTGAGATCGACTTCTCACTGCCTGCGGAACGGGTTGTTCGGGCATTGAACCAGATTATTGAATGGCGCGGCGCACCTCGAACCATTCGAGTCGATAACGGCCCGGAATACCTCAGTGGCACCCTCACGGAATGGGCTGAGAACAGGGGCATTACCCTGGCCTATATCCAATCCGGCAAGCCCCAGCAGAACGCCTATGTCGAGCGCTACAACCGGACGGTCAGGCACGAATGGCTGGACTTGTACATTTTCGAAGGCATTGAAGAGGTACAGCAGATTGCTACCGAGTGGCTCTGGTCCTACAACAACGAACGCCCCAACATGGGCAACGGCGGGATGACCCCCGCCCAGAAACTGAGAGTCGCCGCGTAGATTCTACGACCAAGCCCCCGCAAAAATGGGGGGATTACCGGCCTGGATGTCCCGGACCGTCAGCCCGGCGGCGTAGAGCCCGATAATCTTGTCGTCCATCCCGTCGATCCGGGTCTGGCCCTTCTTCACCAGCTCGGGCTCGAAGCTGCTGTCGCGGTCGCGGGGCACAGCCACCGGCATCTCGCCATCCTGTCCCTTCAGCACCTTGGGCGAGGCGCCATTCCGGCGGTTGGCCTGACCCAGCGGCGCATCCTTGCCTTCTTCGTAGCCAAGATGCGCCGTCAGTTCGGCACCCAGCATCCGCTCCATGAGCTTGATCTTGAGCTCTTTCATCAGCCCGGCCTCGCCAAGCAGGTCTTCAGGGCGCTCAACCCCCTTCAGAAGTTCGTCCAGCAGTTCCTTGGAGATTGTCATGCATGCTTCCTTTTGATGAAGCATGGCCCGGATCAATCATACACAGAAGATCTGACACTCTCAAGGACGCCGCGAACCTGCCTTTGCTGCGGAAGCGAGTTCTTCCCGTTCTGGGTGTCAGCGCCCAAGCAACACCGATATTGCAGCAAAGACTGCGCGAGGGCGATGTTTCGACCGGTGCTGACGGTCGCGCGGCTGGACAAAATGTTAGAGGGCTAGGGAAGTGCTAGCCAGATAGCACCTCACAAATTACACTTAGTCAGGACGTAGAAATATATTGAGGTAAGCCTTGGCCGATACACACACCGATGAACCAGACATCCTAACCATAACTAAAGTTGATGGATACCTTCAGGAGGCTCTGCTGAGGATGGTGGGTGAGGGGGTGACGGTCCGATTTGCCCTTAGTAGGCTTCTGACCTTCACCGCCCTGCAATATGTGGTCAACAACGGCAGCGAGGACACCGCCCGCATCTTCCGAGAAGCTGCCCAAACCGTCGAAGACGGCTACTTTCACCACCGCGAAGGCGAGCGCCCCCAGCCTAACTAGTCTTTCATAATCATTCTTCCGCGCCGTTCCTCAAGATAGATGCGGATCATTTCGGGCCGCGACGGTTCGGGGTCCATCTTCGTGCGTTCGGCATCCAGCCAGTCCAGCAAGTCGCGACGAAGTCGCACCGTGATAGCTTCGGAGTCAACGGGCGGGCGGCCCATTCGCTTACTGACACTTTTTGCCATTAAATAGTCCTTGACTTGCCAGATTTATTAATGGCAGAAAGTAAGCGAACCGGCAAGGTGTTGCAGCACCATACCGGCTCTAACCGAAACGCTGATCTTAGGAGGATCACCGAATGGCTACAGATTGCCTTAACGCCGCCGACACGCCTGCCGCAAGCTTTCGCGACGTTTACGGCGCCACCGAGGCGGAAATCAGCACGCTTAACGGTCTCGCAACCGCACTCCATGACTTGGCCCGCGAGTGCAACGCGATCGACCATGCCGGCCATGATACCATGCCGCTGATGGCGTTGATCGATATCGTGGAGAGAACGGCGAAGGAAGTGAAACGCCTGCACGCCGCGGAGCACGACGTCTATATGGCTGAAAGAAGGAGTGCAGCATGAGCGCGCTGGAAAAACACCTCGACAAGCAGCAGGAAGTCGCGATGCACCTGCTCCATGTGATCGATGCAATTGATAGTTTGGTCGATGGTAAAGCTTCGGCCGATGAGGTGACCCCGTTGATTTCGATAGCACGTTACTTCGCGACGAACCTCTACACGGACCTCGATTGCGTCAATCTGCCCTAGTTTCTTCCCGCTGGTTCCCGTGACTTCCGCTTTCAAGTGGGGGAACTGGCGGGGGAAGTGAGGCCTCAAGTCAAAATATTCGATATATAATTCAGTATGTTGGGGAAATTATTGGCGGAGGGGATGGGCCTGATATCCAACCTTCTCCACCAAGCTGACACTGCCCGCCCTGCGCTTAAGTGTATGAAGGTGCGAGATAATATCGTTCTTCCGTCAATTCGTGCTCCTGATCATTCATGGCCATTACTACCGTGACCGTAGAGGTTGGCGTTGGTGTGGGCGTTCCTTTCATTCTCGAATTCGAGGCTGGAATGAGCGATGCCGAAGCGCTCGCTCAGTCGTGCTTTGATCTCGCCCTTGATGGCCTCAATTCTTGTCCATCCATCTTCGGCGACGACCACGTGGCAGTCGAGCGCCGCCTCGTGTTCCTGCATCTGCCATAGATGCACGTGGTGGACATCCGTAACGCCGTCCACGTCCCGCATCGCGGCAATCACGGCCGAGTTGTCGATATCCGGCGGGCTGCCCAGCATCAGTGTCCGGATCGGGCCGCCGATCTCGGTCAGTGCGAGATACAGTATATACAGCGCGATACCGATGGTGATTGCGGGATCGACCCAGCGCAGGTCGTAGAGAATGATCAGCGTGCCGCCGACGATCACGGCGACCGAGGCGAGCGCATCCGAGAGGTTGTGCAGGAAGAGCGCGCGGATGTTCACGCTGCCCTTCTGCATGGACCAGGTGAGCGCCGCAGTCAGAGCGTCGACCACGAGCGCCACGCCGCCGAGGATCACGACGGTCCAACCCTGAACCTCGGGCGGATCGATCATGCGCATACCGCCCTCGTAGATCAGGTAAACGCCGACGAGGATGAGTGTCGTGTAGTTGATCAGTGCAGCGACAATCTCGATCCGGCCGTATCCGAAGGTCATGCGTTCGTCGGCGGGCCGCCGCGCGATCTTGCGCGCCGCGAAAGCGATCACCAGCGACGCCATGTCCGAGAAGTTGTGCAGCGCATCCGCGATCAGCGCGAGACTGCCCGAAACGACGCCGCCCGCGATCTGTGCGACGGTCAGAAGGGCGTTCGCCCAGATCGCGATGGACACGCGCCGGTCACCGGATGCGGGATCGATGTGGGCATGGCCGTGATCATGCGGCACGGTGCGTCTCCTCATGAAGATGGTTCGGGCGAGCGAGGCCGGGGATTTGCGGCACCTTGCCCCGCCTAATTGCGCGCACGCGTCTGTTCATCCAGTGGCGGATGACGTGGCGATAGAGCCAGTCGCGCAAGGCGCCGAAGTCCTGGCGATGCCCCCGGTAGAACTCGTCTGGTATAGCGTATGTTGCGAGATCGCGGGCGATGCCGGTCTTCTGGATATATGTGTCGTCGCCGGTCCACTCGACCGGTGGGCCGCTCAAGCAGTCGGTGCTGGCCCCGTAGCCGCAAAGGCTTTCCATCTCGATGAACGCCCGTTGCAGCGATTTCAGAAAGGGCGTGTCCAGGATGAACCCTTCGAGATTGATCCATCCATTCTCGGTCTCGACCTCTACCCAGGAGTGGAGGATTTCCGCGGGGGCCAGCGGATAAACCCACTCGGGCACGACACCGCGCTGGAGCGCCTTGTGGATGGTGAAGCCATGCAGGCGACACCGAATGCCAAGGCAACGTAGCAACGCCATGAGCAGCGTGCCCTTGGTGTTGCACTGGCCGTAGCCGTCCGACAGCACTTCTGAGGCCGGGATGTCGTCGGCACGATTGTAGCCGAAAGCGATCTCGTTTCGGACGAAATCATAGGCGGCACCGATCCGGTCATGCTCGCCAAAAGCCTGCCAGCCGCGGCCCGCGACCAGATCCGCAATAGGAGCGGCTTCGAAATCCAGCAGCCGCGTGGCTGTCAGCAAGGGGTCAATGGCGGGCAAGATGCATCTCCTCGAGTCTGGCGAGGATCTACATAAATGCTCCAGCGACTGTAGCTTCAAGTCCTTTTTCTCAGAAGGCGATCAATCGCTACCGGTCGTCGGCATGAACGGCTTTGTGGTGTTCGCCGTGTGCATCGCGCAGGATGTCGATACCGCCCCACGCCGCGATCCCGGCCACGACCACACCCACGACCAGGTCCGGCCAGTTCGTTCCCAGCCAGGCGACGAGACCGCCAGCCACGACGATCCCGAGGTTCGCGGCGAAGTCGTTCCAGCTGAAGGTGTTCGCCGCGCGGATGTTGACGTCCGGTTCGCGGAGTCGGGCGAGCAACCAGACGCAGACCGCGTTGATCGCCGCGGCGATCAGGGCCATGGCGATCATGATCGTCCCGAGCGGATCTGACCCGCCGATGTAGCGGCGCCATGCATCGTAGAGGATGCCTGCAGCGAACAGGATCAGCAGCCCACCGGAGATGTTCGCCGCTCCGCGTTTCCATTTGCCGGACCGGGACAGCGCAAACAGGCTGATAGCGTAGACGAAGCTGTCGGAAAGGTTGTCGAGGCCGTTGGCGATCAAGGCGCTGGAATCGCCGAACGCACCGGTTGCAAAAAAAGCCACGGCCAGACCGATATTGAGCGCCAGAACGATCCAGAGCGTGCGTCTCTCTTTTGAATCTTGTTCTGCGGCCATTTCTCGTTTTCGGCTCGTGGTTTACGATCGAAGAACTCCTGCGGCTGGTCTAAGTTCCTGCCGCGACATTGGCATGGTCCAATCAGGCCCCAATCTCGTCGTGCTCGGTCAGACATTCAGAATGGTCCCGCAATACCTCCAGCACCCGGCAATCCGCTGTCCGCCCGCCGCTGCACTCGTGGACCATGCGTTTCAGTTCCGTGCGCAGCGCCTTCAGGCGGGCCATGCGCTGCTCCACCCGTTTGAGCTGGCGACGCGCGATGGCATCAGCTTCATCACAGGGCCGATTGGGATGGTCGCTGAGGTCGAGCAGCTCGCGGATCGCATCGAGCGAGAAGCCGAGTTGCCGCGAGTGGCGGATGAAGGACAGGCGATCGAGTTGTGAACCGTCGTAGCGCCTCTGTCCGCCCTCGGTCCGGCCAGGTTCGGGCATGAGCCCGATCTGCTCGTAGTACCGGATGGTCTGCACCTTCGTGCCGGTCTTCTTTGACAGAGTGCCGATCGTGAGCATTCTCACCTCCAGAAAAAGTATACAGTCCTTGTAGGTTTTGCGGTGTGAGCGGGCAAGTGCGGGATTCACAGGCGCGTGATGTCGCATCAAGGCGCCATCTTCATGCTTGAACCTTCAGTGGCTAGAGGATGTAGACGCGCAGACACACAAGGATCAATGGCAGGCGAACAGGATTGTCTCTTACATCGGCACAGAAGTTTCTTTGGGTTTTGGCAGGCGTGGCAGCGCTTGCCTTCGTATGGCTTTTACTCTGGTCCGACTATCGTGCCGACAGCGCCCGAACTGACGCCGAGCCGCCTTTCTTCGCTGAGTTCGAACTGACGGACCACCAGGGTATGGTTCGAACCGAGAAGGACTTTGCGGGGCGCTGGATGCTTGTTTTTTTCGGCTTTACCAACTGCCCCGACGTCTGCCCGACGACCCTATCTGAGGTCGCGGCGGTGATGGACGGTCTGGGCGACGATGCCGCCAAGGTCCAGCCGATTTTCATCACCATCGACCCCGAACGGGACACGCCCGCCGCACTCGCCGAATACGTCCCGCTGTTCGATGCGGGCATCATCGGTCTGACCGGCACGCCGGAACAGATCGCCGCCACCTCCGAGACGTTTCCGATCTTCTTTGAACGCGTCGAAGAGGCTGCGGCGCCGGATGGTTACACGATGGGCCACACGTCGCATTTGTTCCTCTTCGATCCCGACGCGGGCTTCGCCGACTCGTGGCCCTACGGCACCTCCGCCGAAGAGATCTTCGCCGATCTGGAAGAGAGGATCTGACCGAAATGAACCGCATATCCGGAGAAATAGCCCTCGGGCTGGCGTGGATCATCGCGCTCGTCGCCTTGCTTGCCGTGCTTTTCATCGGCGAGGTGCTGGGGCAGACGCCCTGTGTGCTGTGCTGGTTCCAGCGCGCCTTCATGTTCCCCTTGGCCATCGTCCTCGGGTTCGGCCTTTGGTGGCGGGACGGCCGCGTGGGGCGCTACGGCATCGCATTGGCGCTTGGCGGCGGCGCAATCGCCCTCTGGCACATAGGGCTGTACGTCGGTCTTGTTCCCGAACGCATCCAGCCCTGCACGGCCACCGGCCCCTCTTGCACCGATGACAACCAACTGGTCTTCGGCGTCCCGATCCCGCTGATGGCGCTCGCCGCCTTCGCGCTGATCGGGGCGCTGTCGGCCCTTTCATTGAAGGACACACGAACATGAACCGACGCGGCCTGATCCTGTCCGTTCTCGCCCTCGGCGTCGCCGGTTTCGGCGGAGCCACCTGGTTTGCAACCCGCCCCGGCCCGGTGGCCGAAGCGGAGCCTGTTGCGCCGGAACTCGCGGACGCGATGATCCGCCCCTACTCGCCCATCCTCGGGCCTGCGGAAGCGCCCGTCACGATCGTCGAATTCTTCGATCCGGCCTGCGAGGCCTGTCGCGCCTTTCATCCCATCGTGAAGGACATCATGGCCGAGCATGGGGATGCTGTCCGCGTCGTGATCCGCTACACGCCCTTCCACGGCGCGGCATCCGAGGAAGCCATCCGCGTGCTCGAGGCGGCGCACATGCAGGACGTTTACGTGCCGGTGCTCGAGGCCGTTCTGCGGGAACAGCCGAGATGGGCGTCACACGGTGCCCCGGCGCCTGGCCTGATCCTTCAGATCGCCACCACGGCCGGACTCGATGCCGAGGCCGCGCGCACGCAAATGCTGGCACCCGATGTCGTGGCGATCCTGAATCAGGATCGTGCCGATGTAGAGACCGTGGGAGTTCGCCAGACGCCCACATTCTTCGTGAACGGCAAGCCGCTCGATCCATTCGGGGAGGCAGAACTGCGGCGATTGGTGGCTGCCGAAGTCGCTGCCGCGCAAAGCTGAATGGAAAGGGCAGGATCAAAACGATGAAAAAGTATATTTTGACCAGCACACTGGCGGCGCTTTTGACCCTTGGAGGGCTCTCAGTGCCCGCGCTGGCCGCACCCGAGGATGTTGTCGTCGAGAACGCGTGGTCCCGCGCCTCCATCGGGGTGAACCGTCCCGGGGCCGCTTACATGACGATCCGCAACACTGGCGACGAGCCGGTGACGCTGATCGGCCTTACAACACCGCTCGCGATGATGCCCGAAATTCACGAGACGAAGACCAATGCCGAGGGTGTGAGTTCCATGAGCCCGGCGGGGGAAATCGCGATCGCCCCGGGCGAGAGCGTCGCGCTCGAACCGGGGGGCCTGCACGCAATGCTAATGCGGCTGCAAGAACCGATGACAGAAGGGGAAACCTTTCCGCTGACCCTGCTTTTCGACGACGGAGGCGAAGTGACGGTCGAGGTGACGATCCTCGGCATCGCCGCGCGGGGGCCGGAGGACTGATGCGGCGACGGGCGATCCTGGGGTACGGCGCGGCTGGTGTCGGGGTGGTCGCCCTGATGCTCTTTGCCGGTTGGTGGCAGGTCGATGGCCCCGGTGGACCTGAGCCTATCGGGCAGCGGCCTGTGGCTCTGACCGCGATGGATTTCCGTCTGACGGATCATGAGGGCAACGCGGTCGGGCCGGAAACCCTGATCCGGCGACCGACGATGGCGTTCTTCGGCTTCACCTACTGTCCCGATGTCTGCCCGACCACGCTCTCGGACATTTCGGGATGGCTCGACGATCTGGGAGACGAGGCCGACGAGATGAACGTGGTTTTCATCACGGTCGATCCCGAGCGCGACACTGTCGAAACGATGGCCGAATATGTCGGCTACTTCCATCCGGCGATTCGCGGCTGGACGGGGCCGGAGGAGCAGATAGCGCGCGTCGCGGACGGCTTCCACGCCACCTACGAAAGGGTGCCGACGGAGAGCGGCGATTACACGATGAACCACAGCGCGAGCGTCTTCCTGTTCGCAGCCTCTGGGCGGTTCGTCACCATGATCGACTATCACGAACCCAGAGAATTCGCGGTGCCGAAAATTCGCCGCGCGCTGGAAGAAGAAATGGAGGGGGCGACATGAGGCTCAGAACTTTGGCGGCTTGTGTCGCAATTGCGGGGACAGTTCCCGGGGCAGCTATCGCGATCTCCGATCTTTTGTCGAAAGAACCCGTGCCGCCGGAACTTGCCCAGGCAGGTAGCTGGATGCCCCAAGGTCCTGAAGCCCCCCAGAACGTTGACATCCCCGTGATGCTGCCCGCGGCGGCATGGGCAGACGATGCATCCGACCTCAGCCCGCTGCCCCTTCTGCAGGTCGCGTTTGCCGACAGGCCGGTAAGGGCGATCGAGCCACCGCTGTCGACGTGGTCGCGCGACATTTTACCAGGCGAGACGCTCGATTTCTTGCTGTCCGAAGCTGGACTTGCGGCTTCTGACAGAGCCGAAGTTGCCCTCGCGCTTGGCGCGGAATACGATCTGCGACGGCTGCGGCCGGGGCACTCGGTCACTGTCGCTTCGACCATGGACGGCAGCCCCCGCACCGTCTCACTTGCCGTCGAGGACGGGGTTCGGATCGAGGTGATTTTCGGCGAGCAGTTGTCCACACAGGTCGTGACTCCGGATCCGGAAATCGTAACCCTTGCCGGCAAAGCCGTGATCGACAGCTCGATCTTCGCGGCACTCGACGAAGCCGGCATACCCGCCCGTTTTTCCGTGGACCTTGCGCAGATGCTGGGTGGGACCGTGGATTTCCGCCGCGAGATGGCCGGCGGCGAAGCACTAAGGCTTCTCTGGCGTGAGGCGCGGGTCGGCGAGGACAGGATCGGACAGCCCGAACTCGCCTTCGCCGCACTGGAGATCGGCGGTTCGCTTTACGAGATCGTATGGCCGGACGACGGCAGCGGTCAGGCGACGATCTACGTCGATGGCGAGGTGCTGCGCGTCTTCGCACAGCCGGTCGAGGGTGCGCGCCTGAGCTCGGTGTTCGGACGCCGCACGCATCCGGTCTTTGGCAACGTCCGGATGCACACCGGCGTCGATTTCGCAGCGGCACGTGGGACACCGGTTCAAGCGACGGCACCGGGGCGGGTCAATTTCATCGGCTGGCGCGGCGGATATGGTCGCGTGGTCGAAATCTTGCACGGCTCCGACACCATGACGCGCTACGCGCATCTGAGCGCCGTGCCGGAAGACTTGGCACAAGGCCAACGCGTTGCGGCGGGAGACGTGATCGGCCGCGTCGGCGCGACTGGCACGGCGACAGGTCCGAACCTGCACTATGAGGTGCTCGTGGATGGGCGCCCGACTGACCCCCTCTCTGACGACCGGCTCGCCGAAGCAGCCGAGCGCGAAGCGGATGATACCGCCGCGCTCTCGCGTCTGGCCGAGGCGCGGGCGCTTCTGAATGAAAACCTCGGCAGCGAGATTGCCGAAACGATAACCGAAAGGCTCTGATCCATGAAACGCATGACCCAAGCTCTGGCCATCACGCTCGCCCTTTTCCCGGCGGCACAGGCCCTCGCAGAGGCAACGGCGATCGACGTCCGCAAGACGAACGGATGCGGCTGCTGCCTCTCGTGGATGAACCATCTCGAAGAAAACGGTTTTGCGCCGACGGGCCAGGACATGTTCGGTGGATCGCTGGTTCGCTTCAAGTTCGACAACGGCGTGCCGCAGCGCATGGTCTCCTGCCACACCGCGGTCATTGATGGCTACGTGATCGAGGGCCATGTCCCGGCCGCTGACATCCGCCGCCTTCTCGAGGAGCGCCCGGACACCGTAGGCCTCGCCGTTCCGGGGATGCCCTATGGCTCGCCCGGTATGGGGCCTGAAGATGACCGCGAAGCCTATGATGTCTTCCTCATCCGCGAGGACGGGTCGACGGAAGTCTTTTCAAGCTACGCCGAAGGATAATCTGGCCCGCCCATGGAAAATCTGTCCCCGATAATGCTCGGCTTTCTCGGAAGTCTCGCCGCCGGTTCGCTCACGGCAGTCGGAGCAGCTCCCGTGCTGTTCGGGCGCATCCCGTCCCGGGCCACGCGCGATCTGTCGCTCGGCTTCGCTGCCGGTGTCATGCTGTCAGCCTCGTTCTTTTCGCTGATCATCCCGGCATTAGATGCCGCAGAGCCGATGTTCGAGAACGGCGCGATGCCTGCGGCCATCGTATGCGTCTCGATCCTTCTGGGCATGGGGGCTGTCGCCCTGATGAACGAAAAGCTGCCGCACGAGCATTTCAAGACGGGACGCGAAGGGCCCGAAGCGGCGTCATTGCGGCGGGTCTGGCTGTTCATCATCGCGATCACGATCCACAACTTTCCCGAGGGTCTCGCGGTCGGGGTCGGGTTCGGTTCCGGTGGCATGGAAGGTGGCCTCCCACTCGCCATCGGCATCGGCTTGCAGAACGCGCCCGAAGGATTGGCCGTCGCGGTGTCGCTGCTGGGCGAGGGATATCCGAAGCTGCGCGCCTGGGGCATTGCGGCGCTGACTGGCATGGTCGAGCCGATTGGCGGTCTGCTCGGGGCCGGCATCATCACACTGTCGGAACCGCTGCTTCCATGGGGACTGGCCTTTGCCGCGGGCGCAATGCTCTACGTCATCAGCCACGAGATTATCCCCGAAACCCATCGCAGCGGCTATCAGAACAGGGCGACGCTCGGCCTGGCTGTCGGGCTCGTTCTGATGCTGTTTCTCGATGTCTGGTTGGGGTGAGGCAATGTCACTACCCAAAGTGATCGGCGTCTTTGCCGCGCTTGCTGCGTTCGCAATCGATCAGATCACCAAAGCCATTGTCGTTGCGAATGCCGCCACTTTTAGCGCCGGGATTTCCGTGTTTCCGGGATTCAACCTCGTCTTTTCTCGTAATGACGGCGTGACTTTCGGGATGCTGGGCGGCGCGCCGTGGTGGAGCCTCACCGCTCTCGCTCTTGCCATCTGTGTTTGGCTTGCTGTCATGCTGTTTCGCGTCGAAAATGCGGCCGAAACACTTGCCTACGGCGCGATCATTGGCGGAGCGCTGGGCAATGTCATCGATCGTGTGCGCTATCGGGCTGTAACAGACTTTCTCGATTTCTACATTGGCACAACACATTGGCCTGCCTTCAACATGGCCGATGTATTTGTCGTCAGTGGCGTAGGGCTCTTGCTCGCCGCGCCATGGATCAGCGCGCGGCGTCCGATCAAGTCGTGAAGACGGAAATTCTGAACCGCATCGCTCTGCGCCCCTGTTTGCTTTCGCGGATGACGCTTGGTTTCGCCGCCGGGGCGCTGACGGTTCTGACTTTCCCGCCTCTTTCGATTCTCCTGCTTGTTCCCGTTGCCTATTCCGCGTTGTTTGTCGGGCTTCGCGATCTCTCCTTCGGGCGCGCTTTCCTCGTCGGCTGGGCGTTTGGTCTCGGCCAGTTCGGTTTCGGGATTTCGTGGATTGCAGAGAGTTTCTACGTCGAGGCCGAGCGGTTCGGGGCGATGGCGATCCCGGCCGTCGCGGGATTGTCCGCAGGTCTCGCGATTTTCCCGGCCATTGCCGCCGCGCTTTTCGCCGAAATCGCGCGGCGTGGAGCCATGGGCAGTCTCTTGGCCTGCCTCCTGTTCGCGACCTCCTGGACCGTGGCCGAGTGGTTGCGCGGTCACGTTCTGACAGGTTTTCCATGGAACCTCGCCGGCTACGCTTTGGTCGATTACGCCGCTCCTCGCCAACCCGCCGCCTGGGTCGGAAGCTATGGGCTAAGCTTTCTCACCGTGTTCGTCGCGGCACTTCCCGGCGCGGCTGTCATGGCGTCCGGGCGGCAACGATTGACCGTTTCGCTCATGGCGCTGGCGGGCATCGCGACGATGTGGGCTGTCGGCACGCTTCGCCTCCAGTCGGATGCACAACAGCCACCCGGTGTCGACCTGCGCATCGTCCAAGGCAACATTCCACAAGAGGAGAAATGGGCGCCCGAGAACCGCGAGGCGACCTTCGCGCGCTATCTTGAGCTTTCAACCCAGCCCGGCGATTTCGACGTTCTTCTTTGGCCGGAAACCGCCTTTCCGGGTTTCCTCGATGAGGATACGGAGGCACGGGATCGCATTGCCGCTGCGCTACCAGACGGCAGGGTGCTGCTCACCGGTGTGCCGGACCGTGTACCGAGCGAAGATGGCACCCGATATTTCAACACGGTCCAGGCTTTTGGCGCGACCGGCAGAATCCTGACCGGATACGCGAAACATCATCTCGTACCCTTCGGCGAATATGTGCCATTCCGCGGCTGGTCGCCCATCGAGCGGCTCACGGCGGGTCTGGGCGATTTTACGCCCGGACCGGGCCCGCGAACGCTTGCGCTTCCGGGTGTGCCGCTGGTCGCCCTAGCGATCTGCTATGAGATCATCTTCCCAAGCCATGTGGTCGACGACCTGTTCAAGCCAGACTGGATCTTCAACGCAACCAACGACGCCTGGTTTGGCACCAGCATCGGACCTGAGCAGCATCTGGCTTCCGCACGTATGCGCGCCGTAGAGGAAGGCCTTCCTGTCATTCGAGCCGCGAATACGGGCATCTCTGCGGTCATCGACACGAGCGGAGAGATCGTTGCGCGGCTCGATACCGGCGAAACGGGCATCATCGACGCTAGCCTGCCCTCCGCGCGACCGCCGACACTCTACGCGAGCTTCGGGGACTGGATGCTGCTGGCGCTCATCTTGGCTTCGTGGAGCTGGGCAACGGCGACCAATGCGACGGCGCGCTACCGCCGCATGAGAAACACCGTCATGCAAAGATGTGGATAGGTGTTCCGTCCTTCACCATTGCATAGATGTCCTCGATCTGCCGATCTGTGACCGCGATGCAGCCAGCTGTCCAGTCGCGGACGTCCGTTGGGTCGATGCCGGGTCGTGGACCACCATGGATGAAGATGTCGCCCCCGGGGGATCGGCCCTGCGCCTCGGCAAAAGCGATGTCGGCC
This sequence comes from Paracoccus stylophorae, assembly GCF_028553765.1. NCBI lineage: Bacteria > Pseudomonadati > Pseudomonadota > Alphaproteobacteria > Rhodobacterales > Paracoccaceae > Paracoccus > Paracoccus stylophorae. The sequence goes on from NZ_CP067134.1 coordinate 1,296,290, forward strand.
TCATTCGGATAAGAGATGCCAACCGAAAGATGATAAGTGCTTTCAGGGTTGCGCTTATCGACTATGTAGGTGCCCTCCGGGGTCCGGCCGTCTCCCTCGAATTGCTTGTGACCCTCAGGAGCGAAACCCAGCCCGACCGGATAGGTTTGCAATACGCGATCGGCTCCGTCGAGAACAAGCAAGCGCTGCCCCTTATAAAGCCGAACACGGGTCACCTCGGGTCCGCCATAGCTGCGGAACTTGCTGGCACAGCCGGACAAAAACGCTGCGAACCCGCCCAACAGGACGGCGCGGCGGGGAAATCGGATGGTTTTCACTGCTCATGCCTCTTTGGTGAGGTCGGATATGGATATTACGGTACCTTGCAAATGCTGCGTGATCAATGTGCATGGGCAAGCGCGGCCTTTGTCATCTGTGGACCAACCTGTTCACCGCCGGACGGAGGCGCCTTGGCCTCTTGGCTGTTCAGCAGGCGCAGGGCGTTGGCCACCACCAGCAATGACACTCCTACGTCGGCTGCAATAGCGCCCCACATCGATGCCACTCCAAACGCGGTAGCGACAACGAAAACGCCCTTGGTCGCCAAGGAAATACCGATGTTCTGATGGATAATCGACATTGTCCGGCGCGAATGACCGATCAGCCAAGGCACCTTGCCAAGGTCGTCGGTCATCAGGGCAATATCCGCAGTCTCGATTGCCGCGTCCGAACCAACAGCACCCATCGCGATGGCGTAATGCGCCCGCGCCATGGCGGGGGCGTCGTTCACCCCGTCGCCGATCATGGCCACCATGTCATGCGTTTCGACCAGTTCTTCGATGGCTGTCACTTTGTCTTCGGGCAGAAGCTCGGCGCGGACCTCGTCGATGCCGACCTCGGCTGCAACGGCGCGCGCCGTCCGCTCGTTATCGCCCGTCAGCATGACGATGGTCTTCACGCCTTGCGCGTGGAGCTGTGCCACGATGCCCTTGGCGTCGGGGCGGATACGGTCGCGCAATTCCAGGATGCCGGTCACGCCGGTGTCGTCGCCCACGGCAACAAGGGTGCTGCCAGCCCCTTCGATGCGGTCGCGCAAATCCTTCGGAATGGCGTCACCGAAACCCTTCTCCTCGGCAAACCGGTCCGACCCTAGCCAGATCGACCGGCCGTCAGTGCGTCCTTCAAGTCCCCTACCAGGAACGGTTCGGGTATCTTCTGCGGCGGACACCTTGATGCCGTCGGCTTCTGCCCGCGCGAGAATGGCGCGCGCCAAGGGATGCGAGGAACGTGCCTCGAGCCCCGCGGCGAGGGTCATCAGATCCTGCGCCGATGCTCTACCCAGCGGATGCACCGCCGCCACCTCGGGCTCGCCCATGGTGATCGTGCCGGTCTTGTCCATGGCCAGTGCAGTGGTCTTGCCCGGTGCCTCAACATATGCACCGCCCTTGATCAGCACTCCGGCCCGCGCTGAACAGGTGAGTGCGGCGACGATGGAGACCGGTGTCGAGATGACCAGAGCACACGGGCAGGCGATCACTAGCAGCACGAGTGCATTGTAGAACCAATAATCCCAGGCCCCACCGAAAATGAGCGGCGGCAGCAGGGCAATTGCAATGGCGAGAGCCATGACGATAGGCGTGTAGATGCGGGCGAACTTCGCCACCCATTGCTCCACCGGCGCGCGGCGGGCATGGGCGTCGCCGACCATGCGGATGATCTTGGCCAAGACGGTGTCCGAGGCGGCCTTCGTGGCGCGCACCGTCAATGTGCCTTCGCCGTTGATCGTGCCGGCATAGACTTCGTCGCCTCGTTCCTTTGGGACCAGCGCACTCTCTCCGGTGATTGGCGCCTGATCGACCGCGCCCGCGCCGTCCGTCACCTCACCATCGAGGGGGATACGGTCGCCACCGCGTACTATGAAGCTTGAGCCTACGGCGACTTGAGCCGCCGGAACGTCGGCCTCGCTTCCGTCTTCGCGGATCACGCGCGCCGTCGGTGGTGCAAGATCCAAGAGCGCCGAGACCGCATTCCTCGCACGCCCGACGCTCCAGCTTTCGAGGTAGAGCGAGAGCGAGAAGAAGAACGCAACCGTCGCCGCCTCGAAGAATTCGCCAAGCCCTATGGCACCGGCCACCGCGACCACCATCAGCAGGTTCATGTCGGGCGACAGCCTCCGTGCGGACGACCATGCCTTGGGTGCCACGAGCCAGACACCGAACAGGATCGCAACCGCGAATAGCCCTGCCTCGACCAGTGGCATCGGCGCTTCGCCGTGCCCTGCGAAGAGGCCGAGTGCCCCCCCCATGCCGGTCTCGATGATGTGCCACAGAAATCCCGCGGCCCAGAAGCCGCCACTGAGCGCCGTAAACAGCCGCTGTCGTGCAAGATGGGCCGCCTGGTCGACCGACGCGTTTTCGGCATCCCAGGGCTTGGCGGTCATGCCGGTGCTTGCGACCAGTTCTGCAATTTCGCCGTCCGATACACTCTTGGCGCTGTCGAGAATAGTCATCCGTCCATTGATCACGTCGAACGCGAGATGCTCGGCCCCGCCGATCTTCGGGCCAACCACCTTGTTCAGGATCGCGACCTCCTCGGCGCAATCGAGGCCGGACACCTGAAAACTGCGCCCGCCCGTCGGCGCGGGCGTCGTCGGCTCGATGTCGCCGCACGTTCCCGCGCTCCCGCAACAGTTGCCGCCGTTTGCCTGGTCGTCTTCGGCATGATCGTGATCGTGGTGATGGGTGTCGGACGGCATGAATGGACCTCTGGATTCGGGTGCATCACCATGACATAGCCCCTACAGTAGCTAGAGCTTCAAGAGCAAAATACGGTGGTATTTCAGTTTGTATTTTTGCTAGAAAGTGCGGTGATCCGTGCGGTTTTAGCACTACCCATGAAAACCGTCGCGAGGAGTGGCATAAGCGGAAGGAACAACAATGCTGAGTATTACTCGGACACGGATGAAGATGGCTGTCGTCGCACTCTTTCTGACCGCAAGCTGCGGCTCGCAGGAGGTCGGCCAGTTGCCTGCCACTGAACCCGAGTCCGGCGTTCCCGAGATCGTTCTCGAATTGGCGGCGGACGGTCAGGATCTCTCAACCGTCCGCCTGCTGCCTGACGACGGGTGTTACTGGTACGAGCATCGCGGTCAGGTCGAGACAACGCTCCTGCCACTTCGGGCAAGAAACGGAGCGGCTATCTGTCGGCAGGCGCAGGCCTGACGAATGCGAACGGCAGCATCCGTCGCTCGGCGCGCATCACCACAGGTCGCCAACCTCTGGTGCCGCAAGGCTGCCTTCCGCCGAATAGAGATACGCCGTCGAGCCGATCTCGACACGTGGATAGAGACTGTTGATGTGCGCCATCACCATCCTGACGCAACCCGAGCTGGCTCGGCTGCCGATACTTTGCGGAAACGGGGTACCGTGAATCCGCAAATATGTGTCGCGATCCCCGACGTAGAGGTACATGGCCCGCGATCCGAGCGCGTTCTCGGGCCCGGGTTCCACACCACCCTCGAACTGCGCATAAATCTCCGGTTCCCGCTCGATCATGTTCTGGGTCGGGGTCCAGTGCGGCCACTCGACCTTGCGCTGTATCGTATAGATACCCGGTTCGTAGAGGTCGCCACGCCCGATCGCCACGCCATAACGCATAGCGGTTCCACCCTCCTCGATATGGTAGAGATATCGCGCGACCGCATCGACATGGATATCTCCCGGTACGAGACCGTCCTTCGCGACGACTCGTTGCGGCAGGAACCGCGGGTGCAGACCCCAAGGATTGGAGGTTTCGGGGACATAATTTGGAGGCGTCACCTGTGCATCCCAGGCAGCCTTCTGCGCCTCGGTGGGCCAGGTATCGGCGAGGAGTGGGCCGGAGACCGACGCTGAAAACAGCGCTGTGGTTGATCGAACGAAGTGTCGTCTTGTCAGCATTTGGCAGCCTTTGTTCTGGGCATTTGCGCAGGCTCGCGAGGCACGAGCAGCGCTTTCGTGTCTCGATATGCAACCTCCACCAACTAGAGCTTCAAGGCATTTCTTTCCGCTAGCGCCGCACAGGTCAAAGGGGCGTGTGCAATCCCGTTGTTGCCGCTCAGCCGATCTTCGCGCCCCAGAACGAGGTGTGGTCAGCCGCGAAGTAGCCGTCCGCGACCCGGAAATACCCCTGCAACTCGACGGTGTCGCCCGCAGTGAGCGGGACCATGGTCTGCAGCCAGATCGCGGTGGCTAGCGAGACATGGGTGGCGGAGATTTCGCCGAGGGAGCCGCGGATTTCCGTCGTGCCGTTCAGCACGAGCCGCCCGCGCATGCGGGCCGTGGCGCTGGCGTTGATCTTGTAAAGCAGCGTCGCGCCGAAGAGGTAGGTGCCATCCGAAGGCGCCACGAAATGGTTGTTCGCGGCGTCGAACGCCCCCTGATCGTTATAGTCGGTGTTGTTCAGGCCGATCTTCGTCCAGGTTCCTACGCCGACATAGTTGTCGTAGTTGGTGTACGCCTTGAACCGCGGCAGCCGGGGCTGATCGACGATGCCGTTCGCGTTGTCGACGCTCAGCCCGTCGAAGAAGGTGCTGCCGTCGGCGGAGACGGCGAGCCGGAAACTGTCCGAGCCGAACAGCCCCACCAGCGCCTTGGTCACGAAGCCGGTCTGCAGCGTCAGGCCGAGATCGTCGCCCGCAGCCTCCTTGTTCATGGTGTAGAACAGATCGCCGGTGCCGCCCTCGGCCAAGGTCTTCGCGGTCCAGAGCGCCGCGTTCAGCTTGGCCGAGAACGGATTCGACGCATCGGCCGTCGTGCCGAGTCCCAGCAGCGCAAGGTTCTGCAGCGCGGCCGGCGTGGTTCCTACCCAACCTGACCCGTCATAGACCAGCAGCAGCCCCTCGTCCTCGACCCACGCCCGCCAGCCGGTCCGTGGGGGCAGGCGGAGCCAGGCGCCATCGGTCCAGAGTGCGACGTTTAGGTCCCAGCTGGCCCAGTCGCCTGTCGCGCCCGAGCCGACGATGTAGCGGTCGCCGTCGGCGGGGCTCGCAGGGGGTGCTGCCAGGTCCCGATCGATAACAGAGAGCTGAACGAGCCCGTCGAGGATCCGCAGCGCCTCGTTGTGGGTGACGTGCTTCTGGGCCTGCGCCGCCAGGATATGGGGCAGCAGGAGATGGGTGGTGGCGTCGGACATGGGTTGGCTTTCAGAACGTGAGCGTGACAGTTTTCGGCGCGCCCCGCCCGACGAGGGCGGAGAGCTGGTAGATGCGGATGTTGACGGTGTCGCCGGGGGCGAGCGGCGCGCCCCAGTCGGCGCTCTGCTGGGCGGCGGTGTAGACGGCGCTGGTGGTGGCCGCGCTCAGCACCCGCTTCACGGCCGCGCCGTCGAGGATCTCGACCTCGTAGGTTTCCAGTTCCTCCGCCAGCGGCACCTCCAGCCCGCCCCAGCTGTCGGCGGAAAGAGCGCGGGACCGGCGCGTCCAGCGGATGGTCAGATCGCCGGGCGTGCGTGGGCGACGCCACGGCTGCTCGACATGGGCGACAGAGAAGGGCCGCAGTCCCGCGCCCGCGGGGGTAAAGGTCTGCGCCACATAGGTCTCGTCGCTGACCGGGCGGCTGGCCGGGCCGATGCGCCAGTTCCACGGGATGCCAAGATCGGCCTCGGCGATCGGCAGCGACGCGAGGCTGTCGTCCAGCACCACCACCCGCGCGCCGGCGGGCGCCGGGTTGCCCATGGCACCTTCCGTGCCGCGCTGTCCGCGCAGAAGCCGGGTGAGCCGATATCGACCGGGCGCGAGCAGCTCGGCCGCGCCGGCCTGCACGATCTCCCAGACCCCAGGCGCGCTCTCGATGGCAAGCGCGTTGGCGCCCCCGAACAGGGTCAGGTCGGTGACGCTTTCCAACGTGCCGGTGAGCAGATCGACCACAAGCGCATTTCCGAAATCGAAGCGCGAGGTGGGGCCCGCGTAGAAGTCGGAGACCAGCTGGCCAATCCGGGCGCGACTGCCGAACGTCGTCAGCAGCTCGAAGCCATCGGTCGAGGGGCTGCGGAACACCGCAATCTCGCCGGGCCAGGGAACCGCATGCGCGACGACCATCGGCCGATGCGCGGGCTGGTCCTCGGTCAGCTGCGGCAGGTCCATCAGCACCGCGTCCGGCGCGCCGAACACCACGGCGCGCGTCAGCGACGCCGCGCGGGGATCGCCGGGCGGCAGGTCGTAGGTCGCGCGATCCTGGCGGACCGCCTCGATGCCGCGAGCCTCCGCGTCGGCGATGGAGACGAGCCGCAGGTCGACCAGCCGCCCGTCATGGGCGAGCCGGATCGGGTCCGCCGGATCGAGCGCGAGCCGCGAGGGCGGCAGACGGAATGCCGCCGTCTCGCGCCCCACCCACGCCTCCATCAGCGCGCGGCGGCAGCGCCGCTCGGCTTCCTCGGGCGGCACCGCCATCGGGAAGCTCTCCGAGGCGATCCGTGTCGTGTCGACGGTGATGCGCCGCGCCTCGACGAGGGCCGCGTCGTAATCCTCGTCGGCGCGGGCGACCTGCCACTTCAGCGCCTGCGGCAGTTCCGTCTCCTGGCCCCGCGTCAGTTCCAGCACGTCGCCCTCGCGGGCGGCCACAAGATCGTCGGGATCGAACGTGGCGACCGACGCCCGGCCACGCATGATGAAACGGATCACGCCCTCGGTCTCCACGGCGTCGAAGCCGAAGTGGCGCGACAGCGTGGTGATCGACGCGCGCGGACTCTCCAGCGCCGTGATGGCGTAGCCCTCGACCGCGCCCCAAAGCCCGGTGACGTCGATGCGGTCCTCGGGCAGCCCGGCGCGCAGGCAGAGGTGCCGCACGAGCGCGGCAAGCGACACCGCCCCGAGCCGCCCCGTCAGCCAGTGGCCGAGCCGCCAGTTCGCGCCGTCCGTCCAGACGTCGGTCAGCGCCGGGAAGAACGGATAGGGCCGCGCGTCCCAGGTCCAGGCGGCGCATTCGGGCACATGCACCATCCGGCCACCGTAGACCGACGAGAGTGGGTTGTTCGCCGGGGTGCCCCACCAGAGATACGTCGCCTCGAGATAGGCCCGCTGGATCGCGTCGTCGCGCCAGCCCCGCGAGAAATGCGGCGTGAAGCTTTCCGAGGACTTCGGGTCGAAGAAGACGTTGGGCTGGTTGGTGCCCCGGTCGATGGCGGGACAGCCCAACTCGGTGAACCAGATCGGCTTGGATTGCGGCGTCCATGCCGTCGGCGTCCCGCTCTCCACCCCGCCCGGCCGGTCGTAATGCGCGTTCGACCACCAGGCGCGCAGATCCTTGTAGCGGAAGACCCACGGCTTGGCCGCCGCGCCGTCAGTGATCGGGGTCCGCACCTGCGCGGTGCGATCCGCCGCGCTGGCATAGAACCAGTCGAAGCCTTCGCCCCCCGCGATGTTCCCCTGCAGGTAGGCCCGGTCGTAGATCGCGGGCCAGCCCTCGGCCGCATCCGCGTGCTCGAACCCGTCGCGCCAGTCCGACAGCGGCATGTAGTTGTCGATCCCGACGAAATCGATCTCCGGATCGGCCCAGAGCGGGTCGAGGTGGAAGAACACGTCGCCGCTGCCATCGCCCGGCTGGTGCCCGAAATACTCGCTCCAGTCGGCCGCATAGCCGATCCTGGTGCCGGACCCGAGGATCGAGCGGACATCCGCGAGGAGGTCCCGATAGGCCTGCACCGCCGGATAGGCGCTGGCGCCCGAGCGGATCGTTGTCAGCCCCGGCATCTCGGTGCCGATGAGGAACGCATCGACCCCGCCTGCCGCCGCGCAGAGATGGGCGTAGTGCAGCACCATCCGCCGCAGGCCCCAGTCGCCAGGCGTGCCTGCCCACGAAACCGACTGACCCGCGACGCTGAAGCTGGCGGGCGTCGCCGTGCCGAACAGCGCCGCGACCTGGCTTGCCGCCGTGGCGGTCTTGTCCACGGTCCCGGCGTAGCCCGCCGCAGGCGAACAGGTGATCCGGCCGCGCCAGGGGAAGACCGGCTGGCCGGTCTCGGCGGCGTTGTCGGAATACGGGTTCGGCAGCGTGTTGCCGGGCGGCACGTCCATCAGGATGAACGGATAGAAGGTAACCCGCAGCCCGCGCCCCTTCATCTCCTGGATTGCCTGCACCACCGCGAAGTCCGACGGCGTGCCGCCATAGACGGGGCGGTCCTGATCGTCGCGGCTGACCAGAAAGGCATTGGCGCGGCTGACGCCGTTCACCGACCAGCTGGCGGGCGTGGTCGATTTGGCCGACACCTCGACGCCGGGCCGCACCTTGCACGATGCCGCGCGAAGGTCGTCGCCGAACCAGGCCACCACGAGGCTGACGCTCTCGACCGCCGGGGCCATGGCCTGCAGCCGGTCCAGCGCCTCCACCATGTCCGTGGTGTCTGCCAGCGCGTTCAGGTTCTCGGGCACCGTCGCGCCGCCATCGGTCTTGCGGATGGCCTGCGTTGCATAGGTGAACTCGCCCGAGGCGGGGATCATGGTGACGGCGCGGGTAAGCCCCTCGGCGGTGTCGGGATCGGCGAGCGGCCGGAAGACTTCGAAGGACAGCTGCGGCAGGCGGTTGCCGTAGGTCGAAAGCGCCAGTTCCTCGAAGACGACATAGGCGGTGCCGCGATAGGCGGGCGTGTTGGCTGCGCCCATCTTCCCCGCAATGAACGGGTCCGCCGTCTGCGCCTCGTCGCCGGGATACCAGCGCCAGGTGACGCCGGAGAGGTCCATCGGCTTGCCGTCGGCCCAGATCCGGCCAATGCCGGTGATCGGGCCTTCACACAAGGCCACCGCGAAGCTGGCGTAGTACAGATACTCGGTGGTCTTGACCTTGCCGCCCCCGCCGCCCTTGCCGCCGCCCTGCGTCGTGGTCTTCGTCTCCTCGCGGAAATCGGTCGCCCAGATGATGTTGCCGCCCATCCGCATCCGGCCATAGAGCCGCGGGATCACCGCGCCCTCGGTGGCCGAGGTGATGCGCAGCGTGTCGAGCCGCGCGCCCTCGATGCGCTGGGTCGGCGCCAGCGACGAGATGATCCAGCTGTCGACGACCGAGCCGATGCTCGAGCCGATGAAGCCGCCGATGGTCGCGGCGCTCACGCCGAGGATCGCCCCGCCGATCGAACCGCCGATGGCGGCGCCGGCTGCACCGAGAACAAGCGTTGCCATGTCGGGGTCTCAGCGTTGCGGGAAGAGGAAGGCGAAGGCGATGCGCCGCCGCCAGGATGGGGTGAGCGGTTCCTCGATCACGCCGAGCCGCTCATAGGCGTGGAGGAAGGTGTCGGGACCAGTCAGGATCCCGACATGCTTGGCGATGGCGCGAGGCTTCATGCGGAACAGGACCAGCGCACCGGGACCGGCTGCCGTTGGTTGCATCTCGATCATCATCCGCCGCGCACCCTCGGCTAGAACCTCGCGGGGGCCGGTCTCGCCCCAGTCGCGGCTATAGGGCGGGATCGGGAACGGCTCGGGGCCGACGACCTCGCGCCAGACGCCCCGCGCCAACCCAAGGCAGTCGCAGCCGATGCCGCGCAGGCTGGCCTGATCGTGATACGGCGTGCCGAGCCAGGAGCGCGCAATTGCGATGACGCGGGTGGGATCGGCGGAGGTCACAGCACGGACCCCTCATGCCCGCCATCCTTCGTGGCGTAGCGTAGAACTGTGTCCTGGCCCGGGATGTGCGGGAAGCCGCGGAAGTTGGCGGTGTTGGCGAACTTCGCGCCACAGGTCTCGATCCGCTTGTCGCAGCCCGCGCGGATGGTGAAGGCGTCGCCGTCGGCGATGGACCGCACCGGCGCCTCGAGCAGCGTCAGCACCGCGATGCCGTCCGTCACGTCATGGCCCAAAACCTCGGTGCGTCGTCCGGCGTTCGCTCCGCTCGTCCAGTCCAGCGTGCCGAAGGTGAACCAGCCGGAGGCGAAGCCGCCGAGGCCCGAGGCGGTGAAGGACCGGTCGCGCAGCAGATCGATCACTGCGCCCGTGCCCTTGTAGGCCGGGCCCTCCAGATCGACGCCGCAGCGTGCATCGCCGAGCGCGGCATCGCAGGTCGCCTGGAAAGTCCGCCCGACCGTCTGGCCGAGCACATGCGCAAGCGAGCGGACCTCGGCAACGAAGGCCAGCCGCCCGCGCCGGATCTGGCCGATGGCGCCGCGCCGCATCAGCACGCGCTGGCTCGTATCGGTCCAGTTCACCCGCCAGACCTCGACCTCTCCATTGTCCCAGCGGCCGTCGAGAATGTCGGTCTCGGTGATCCGGTCCGAGGTCAGCACACCCTCGGCATCCTGCGCGTCGACCGAGAGGTCCGAGCCCGAGCGCACCTCGGACGCAGTGAGCCCGCTCTCGGGTTCGAAGTCCGTGCCATCGAAGCTGAGCGTCCGGTCGTGATCGGTGAAGCCGAAGCTCACGCCGTCGACGCGGGTGATCCGCCAGCACCAGGCAAGAGTTGTTGTGCCGTCGTCGAGATGGGCCTGGAAGCCGTGCGAGAGGGTTTTCATCGGCAGGTTCCCGTCATGCGGTCGTCCAGATCGGCGATCCAGTCCGCCCAGTCCGGCGGCACCTCCGCGACAGTCTCGGCAGGAGGCCGGGCGAGCCGCGCCTCGGCATAGGAGGCACAGCCCGCATCACCAGCGCCCATCGTTGCGGCGCAGCCGGTCAGCAGGATCGTGAGCGCCGCGGCCATCGCGAACCGCGTCGCGCCCGCGCTCGACGCGCTCGTTCTTGTCTTGCATGGCATCGCGTTCCGCCTCCCGTTTGCCCACGCGCTCCCCTTCCGTGCGCCCCCAGACCCGACCGAGGACGACACCTCCAACCGCGGCTAGCGCCGCGACCAGCCAGATCAGGAGCTCAGCCATCGTCCCGCTCTCCGCGGGCTGCGGCCACGCAGAGGGCGATGACGAAGACGCCGAGGCAGCCGCCAACAATCAGACCTGCGAAGAACTCAAGCATCGCCGCGGAACCCCCGCTCGATCCGGTCCCGCAGGCCGATTAGGCCGAGCCCGAGGAACATGAGCCCCGCGGGCGAGGCGTCGCCACTGCCGGCGAGCAGCGCGACCAGGCGGGACAGCTCGGCGAGGGGTCCGGTCGCGGGCAGTGCGAGCGACGCGATGCCGGTGAGCATGGCGAGCAGGCCCGCCCACCAGGTCATGGAATTGGGTCGGACGTAGCGCATGGGATCAGGCCCTCCGGATCAGGTTGGAGAAGAAGGCGGCCAGCCGGGCGAGCCAGCCGCTCGGCGGTGGGGTGACTGGGGCATCGCTCTGCGCGGGCCGCAGGAGCGCCAGCGCTTCGCTCTCCGCCAGCCGCCGGACAGGCTGCGAGAAATCCACGCATCCCGTGCTGTCCACGGACCAGACCGGGATCGTGCCGCCGGGATAGCGGGCGTGGCGGAACAGGTCGCGCTCGGCTTCCCGCCGCGGAATGATCGCCGCCGGTCGCCGCCAGTTCAGAAAAGCGTCGGCGGCTGCAAGGCGATTTCCGGCATTGAGATGTCGGGTCAGCGCAGCCTTCGCGATGCCACCGGTATTGTAGTGGAAGCTGACCAGCGCATCGAACTCGTGCGGCTTGAGCGGCACCGTCACGGCGTGCAGGACGGCGGCCTCGTAAGCAGCCAAGTCGGCCCGGAAAACCCGGAACGCTTCGCGGATCCCGGCGTCGAGATCGGCGGGCATACCGCGCGGCATCGTGGCCGGATCGGGCGGCCCGGCGGCGGCGGTGTGGCCGATGCCGAAGGTCCAGACCTGTTTCACATCGAGATAGGGCCCGGGCACGATTCCTTCGTGCCGGACGAGGGCCAAGAGGCCCCGGTCGGTCATGTGCATGGGATTACCGGAGAAGCGAGAGGATCAGGATCAGAGCCGCGACGGCGAGGCCGACGCGCAGGCGATGGGTAAAGGCCGCTCGAGGGTCGGCCAGGTCGCAGCGGAGGGACCGCGCAAGGCGGAAAAGCTCATTCATCGCCGCCGCCTTCGTTGGCGCGGCGCAGTCGGGCGAGCAGCATCTCGATGAAGGCCGGGCCGAAGACCCCGACGAGATAGGCGGCCGAGCCCGCCGCCCCGCCCGCGGGGATCGCTTCGGGCGGAAGGCTGAGCCAGGCGGTGATCACGGCCATGGAGAGGCTGCCCATCCCGGCGGCGATCAGCCCGCCGAGCAGGATATGCCGGAGCGCTTCGCGCAGCCGCATCTTCGTGGTCAGTGCGTTCGTCGCGCCCCCGAGCGCGCCCCAGGCGGCGAGGATCACGGCGGTCGAGGCCGCGAGCTCGCGCAGCACGGCCGCAACGAAGCTGCCGGTGTCGTTCATCGCCGGATCTCCAGAAGCGGAATGGAGGTGATCGAGCCGAGCCGCTCGAGGTCGAGCGTCACGTCGAGCACGTCGGTGTCGAAGCGGACGGGCACGTCGAACTCGAAGCCCGCGGTGATCGCGACGCCAGCGCCCGGAGCGGCGCTGAAGGTGACGAGGCCGGTTGTCGTGTCGACCGACCAGCCGGAGGGCTGATCGACCCCGCCGAGCGCAATGCGCACGGTGCCCGCCACCGGCTTGGCGATGGTGCGCGTCCAGGATTGCGCGCCGGAGGCGTAGCGCTTCACCAGCTGGAAGGTGGTCGTCGCGCCGTCGCCGGTGCCAATGAGCTGGTCGGTCGGCACCGGTGTGCCCGAAGGCAGACAGGACTTGTGGTCACCCCAATCCTTGAACCGGAAGCTGTGGAGCCTGCCGTTGCGCGCTTCGAAGAAGGCGACGACCGCCGCCAGATCGTCCGCGCGGCGGATGCCGTAGGCGACGTCGTAGCGGCGGCGAGAGTTGGCCCAGCTGGCGTTGCGCTCCTCGTCGCCTGAGGCGAGCTCGACGATCTGCGTGCGCCGCTCCGGCCCGCCCCGTGCGCCCCGGCTGATGTCGTCCGGGAACCGGACCTCGTGAAACGCCATGGCTCAGAGCCCCCTGCGTCCGAGCGAGACCGCACGGGCGATGTCGGCCGCAACCTGTGTGCGGGATTGCCGGAAGCTCTCGGCGTCACGCGCCATGATGGTGACGGTGACCCCGCCCGCGCCGTAGCTCTGCGCCTCGCGCCGCGACAGCACCCGCTCGCCCCGCTGCAGGATCGCGGGCACCTCGTCGTGGCGAAGTCCCGCCATGCCGCCGCTGTGCATCCGAGGCGCAGCGGCGAAGGCCATGGCCGGAACCAAGCGCGAGGGGCCAGCGGAGCCGACTATCCCGCCCGCGTGCAGGACGTTGGCGAAGATGCCGCCCGCCCCGGAGAATACGCCGGAGAGCGCATTGGCGATCGGCCCCAGGATGAACCGCCGCGCCGCCAGCTGGGCGAGATCGGCCAGCAGCGAGGTGACGAGGTCGCGGAAGTTCAGCTTCCCGGTCCGGACGAAATCGCCAACGGCGTTCTCGGCCGACTGGAAGGCGCCGACCAGGCTCTGGCCGATGTCGCCGCCGATCTCGCGGGCCTTGCTGGCGTAATCAGACAGCGCGGCCGTAACCGCCTGCCATCCGGTGACCGCGGTCTCCACATTGGGCTCGGCTGCGGCAGCAGCGGCGCCTGAAGCGGCACCGGCATCGGTCGCGGCCTGTCCGGCGCTGTCGAGCGCGGTCTCGAACCGCTCCGCCGCGGCCGTGGCCTCGGCCAGCGCATCGGCGCCGTCCTCGTCGGTGCCACGCACTGCATCCCGCAGCGCCTGCCAGCTTTCGAGCGGCGCGCGGGCCCCTTCGGCCAGATCGTGCGCGGTGCCCCGGTAGAGGTTCGCCGATTCGAGCGCGCGGTTCGCCGCCTCGGTCAGGCCGAGATCGGGCGCGGTCAGCGGGTTGTCCTCGAACGCCCGGTCGAACGCCACCTGCGCCGCCGTCGTGGCGGCACTGGCTGCCCCCTCGAAGCGGTTCTCGATCTCGCCGAGATCGAGGTCCGGCACCAGCGAGATGCGCCGCTCCGACCCTAGGGCTTCAAGCCCCTCGTTGATGCCGCCGATGAAGCCGTTGATGCGTGAGACCACGCCGTTCAGCATCGCCTCCACGCCATCGACCAGGCTGTTCGCGGCCTGGAACGCCAGATCGCCGATGGCGGCGGGCAGCAGACCCCAGATCGCCTTGATCGCGTCGTAGGCGCCTTCGAAGGTGTTCGCCGCGGTATTGCCGAATCCGACGACACTCTCGATGGCGCTCTGCATGCCCGACGCGGCGTCGGCCTTCAGGTCGAAGAACATCGCCGTGGCGGCCGCGCCCGCCCCCGCCGCACCCATCTTGATGCGTTCCCAGACCTCGACCGCCAGGTCTTTCAGCAGCGACATCGCCTCGCCGAAGCCGCCTGCACCGGAGACGAGCCGGGTGAACTGATAGACAAGCTCGCCCGCGCCGACGATCAGGGCGCCGATGCCGGTTCGGATCAGCGCCCCGCGCAGCACGACAAGCGCCGTGGCGAGGCCGCGTACGGAGAGCGCTGCAGCGGCCATGCCAGCCACCCAGCGACCCGCGAGGAACGCGGCGAAGGTGGCGGCATAGGTTGTCAGGCGGCCGATATTGTCGAAGAGAACGCGGATCGCGATGCCGAGCGGGCCAGTGCGGCTGGCCACCGCCGCCATGGCGTTGGCGACGGCTTCCAGTGCCGGGGCTGCGGCGACGGCCAGCTGGTTGGAGAGCCCACGCCAGATCAGCCCAAGCCGAGAGATGGCGTCGTTCGTCCGCTCGATCTGGTCGGCATCCTGTTCGGAGACGACTACACCGAAGGCGAGGACATCCTCCGTCGCCTGGCGCAGCGTAGCGGTGTCGATCCGGCTCATCGCGATGGAGCCTTCCTCGCCGAAGAGCTGCCCCGCCACGGCTGCTCGCTCGGCGGCGGGCACGAAGTTCTCGATGGCCGCGTTGATGGCGCCGACCCGCTGGTCCAGCGGCAGGGCGATCAGCTCATTGGCCGAGAGCCCCAGCCGGTCGAGCGCATCGGCGGCGGGGCCGGTCCCGGCGGCCGCCTGGCTCAGACGGCGCGTCAGATCCTTGGTGGCCTGTTCGATGCCGGACATCGACACGCCCGCCAGCTCGCCCGCGCGCTCGAGCGTCTGGATCGAGGCGACGGTGGTGCCAAGCGACTGTGCGAGCTTGGCCTGCGCATCGACGATCTGAAGGCCGGAGCGGACCATCGCCACGCCTGCAGCGGCAGCGGCGGCCACGGCAGCGGCTGCCGCGACCCGGACACGCCGCGAGAAGGCAGCGAGCCGGGCGTTGGCAGCTTCCATTTCCCGGCTCAGCCGTCCGAAACCTCGGGCGCCGGCCTCGCCGACGCCTTCCAGCTCGGCACGCACCTGCCGACCACCGACCGCCGCAAGGCGGACGCTGACGCGTTTTTCAGCCATTGGGGCGTTCCATCTGTTCGTTGAGTTTGGCCACCATCACCGCTTCGATCACGGGCAGCAGTTCGGCCATGGCGAGCGGCGGCACGCCGAGGGCGTCCCCGAGCGCCAGTGCGGCGGACATGTCCCAGCCGATCACCGCGCCGGGCAGAACACGCAGCTGGCCGCCGAGACGGCCGACGAGGTCCCAGACCTGCCAACCCTCCGGAGTTTCCGGACGGTTCAGCCGCGCCGGGCAGTCCGGGCAGGCTTGCGCGCAGGCTTGGCAATATCGGTCGCCCCCGCCGAAGGACCATTCGGCAAGAGCGCGGAGGCGTTTTTTTCCTGTTCCAGCAGCAGCCCCTTCGAGACGTAGGTCAGCTGGAAAGCCTCGAAGATCGGCCAGACGTCGAGCAATGCGTCGATGGCCTCGGGGCTCGGGTCGATCGCGTTGCCTTCCGCATCGCCGATACCCTCCCAGGCGAGCACCGCGCGGCGCGCAAGCGCCTTGGCGAACGCGACGGCACGTTCCTCGTCGGAAGCCTCCTCGGACACCGCTTCGACAGCGGGATCGTTGCGCGTCGCCACCATCAGCGCGGTGGTCAGCGGGCGCAGCTGCACCCGCACGCCGGGCGCGAGGTCGTGCCAGCGCGGCGCATTGGTCAGGTCGAGCGTCAGCATCAATACGTCTCCACGTCGTTCACGAGGGTGGCGGTGCACATCCGGCCGACGACGCTGTCGCGCGCCGCCTGCCAGTCGAAGGTCGCCTGCACGCCCTGCGGCCCGGAAATCTCGATGCGCGGGCGCGGCAGGTAGACGGCGTGCACGGTGAAGGTGAAGCTCTCGCCGGACGGCAGGACATAGGCGAATTCCATCTCGCAGGCCTCGCCGTTGATCGCCTGCGTCACCAGCGTCTGATCGGCGAAGCGTACCTCGATCCGTCCCGTGAGCGCCGCGATGGACGGGTCCGCCCCGTCGATGCGATCATCCGAGCGGATGGTCTCGATGCGGTCGAGGTTGTTGGCATAGGTGATCTCGGCCGAGACCACATTGCCGAGCGCCGTGCCGTCGCGCGTGATCGATCCGTTGAAATGCCCGAAGCGCTTCAGCTCCAGCGCGGCGGGCGTCCCGGCGCTGGTCGTCGTGCCCACCGTCTCGCCCTGCGCGACCAGCCGCGCGGTTGCGGTCAGCAGCCCCGAGCGCTGCATCTGCCAGGTGATCTGGTCGAGCACGCAGCCGGAATACATCGCATAGCGCGGCACCTCCGGCATGCCGGTCTCGATCGACATGCTGGGCAGCGTCCAGGACCCCGACTGGAACTCGTGGCTGTACGGGGCTTCCGCGCCCGTGGTCGTGGGCGCGCCGAACGCGGCCTTCAGCCAGAAGCCGAAGGCTTCGGCGTCGAGCGGCACGACGACATCGCCATCGGCCGTCACCGCGTCCTTGATCGGCGCCAGCGGATCGCGGCCGTAGCCGAGAAGCTCTGAGTTCAGCAGCGGCTGCTCCGCGCCGAGCGAACTGCTGGCGAAGGGCATGCGGGTGAAGCCGCTGGCGGGCGGCGTTCCATAGGTCGTCTCGAACGCAAGCGCCATCAGCGCCCGCGCCCCTTGGGCTCGTGCCATGTTCGTCTCCTGTGGTCGGTTGGGTCAGGCCAGCTGGTCGGCCGTGGAATAGTGCAACACCACCGGAATCACGGCGGCCTTCAGGCTCGCCGCGCCCTCGACCGGCAGGTCGACCGGGCGCGGCGCTTCCGCCTCGACCCAGTCGCAGAGCCCGCCCAACGTGCGGTCGGCGGCGAGCGCGGTGCCGATGCTGGCGGTCAGCGTGTCGAAGGCGGCGTCACGGTCGGCACCTTGGACCACCGCCTCGATCTCGGCGCTGTGCTGGTAGTGGTAAGCCAGCGGCGACAACGTCACCTCGGGCTCACCCGGCTCGCCGTCGCGCAGGATCAGCAGGCCATTGGCCGGCACGCGCTCGGGCAGCACCTCGCCGCGCAGGGCCGTGGCGGGCAGCGCCGAAAGCCGCGCGTGCAGCGCGGTGAGGATGGTTTCACGAGGGCTGTGCATGGAAATCCTCGATGACTTCAGTGAAGATCATCAACGTGACCTTTACCCTAGGGCTGACTTCGATGCTAAGCTGCTTTTCGGTGGCAAAATGAGAGCGGCATGACCGGGCTATTCTATACCTATGTTTGGGGCACCCACGGTCGCCGTGGTGGGCCACTAACATTTACCAGCAAACAGAACCGCACGGTTGCCATCCGCAGCACGCAGGAGGGCGATCTCGTTTTTGGCGTGGTCAGCCGAAATCCTGGTGATCCAGATGTCCAGATCCCTGACGAGCTGAGGGGGCGGGTCGCGAACGTCTGGCAGATCAGCCACGGCACTGCAGACACTGCCGAATTCGGGATCGAGGCCCAGAATTCCTGGGACCGACTTGAAGACGGCAGCTATCGATGGCCGTTTGCTCTCCAACCGATCCGAACGTGGATTATTCGAGATGCTCCCGAGTTTCGCGATTTACCCGGCTACACTCCATCGACACATACACAAAGGGCCATCACAACGGTTCAGGAGCTAGGTGACGAGCTTGCAGCTACACTGAAAGACCTCTTGGCTACGAACGGTGAAGAGTTGGAGGTGATGACGCCGCGCTTCCAGACCATGGCAAGCCGTGTGAACCAGCTTCGCCAAAAACATCCATTCGCCCTCAACGGCTATTCCGTCCAGCCAAACGTCGAAGCCACCAACTGCATATACATCGCTACGCTGGGAAAAACCGGCCGCGTATTGAAAATTGGTCATGCGCAGGACGCGAAGCAGCGCTTAATCGAGTTCAACAAGTTCCGGCTTTCCAACGAGCCTCAGTGGGTGCTGCACACGGACCAGCCAATAGGTTCGGTGCAAGACGCCATTGAGGTTGAGAAGTATCTCGGCGAGGCGTTCGCGAAACATCGGACGGAGACGAACAACAACGAAATCTATGTCGATCTTGATCCGATGGCCGTTCTGACGAAATTGGCAACGTTTCGTCGCTAAGGGCAACGGGCCGGGGAGTATCAATTGCTGGCGAGCGTTGGGAAACTCTGAGCGCCGCAGTCAAAGTCTTCCCTCCGCCCAGTTGGCGACAATCAGCCCCGGCACACTGTCCAACGCCCGGTCTGCATCCCGAGCCAGATCCAGCCGCTTCGGCAGCTTGACCTGCGGCACCAGCAGGAAGATCGGCGCAGTGACCTTTCCGCGCCCGGTCTTGGAGCGCGACACGACCGCCTGGCCCTTCGTGTTCAGCCGTCCTTCCGCCACCAGCAAGCTCGGCCCGGTCCGGCGATAGACGAAGCGCAGGCGCAGCCCGCGTCGCCGTTCCCATTCACCGGGCGTGATGCGGCCGCCGCGCAGGGACTTGCCCGCGGCGGGCAGCGGGATCGCCAGCCAGAACCCGTTTTTCGAGCGGATCAGCGGCCCCGTGTCATGCGCGCCCACGATGACCGGAGCCTTGGACCAGACCAGTGCCGCGGCGTCCAGGCTCTCGCCCGACCTCGGGAAGTTCTGGCTCCGGATTGAGTTGGCCAGCCGTGTGCCGAGACCTGCGCCGGTGATCTGCAGCCGCCACGCTGACTTCAGCCCGGTTCCAGCTTCGCGCATGGCGGCCGTCACGGCGCGCTCGCCCGCCGCGATCTCGGCCGCCATCATCGCAACGATGTCGGGATCGATGTCGAGCTTCAGTTTCACACAGGCCTCAGATCCACGGTCCAGACGAGCCGCTCGCGGTCGCGGACGGGCTCGCCCTGGATGAGGAAGGCATCGCCGTTGATCTCGATCCGGTCGCCGGGGCGTGGGGCTGGAACTTCGGCCACGCGCAGATCGATCCGCGTGGTCTCGGACCAGAGTCGCGCATCGCCGAAGTCGGTGATCGCGTCCGCACGCTGGGCGACGGCGCGCACCAGCACGGGCGCGCCGCCGTCGGCGATGTAGACCGCGTCCCGACCGACGTTCGGATCGGCGAAGAGCGCGCCGACGGCAGCGGCGAAGGCGCTCATCAGAAGCTCGCGTTCAGCCGTACCCGGCCGATGGTGTCGCCGGCGCCGCTCGCCACCGCCTCGACAGCCACGCCGATGAGGGTGTTGTCGGTCGCGACCGTGGTGCAGCGCTTGTTGGTGTCGTCCCAATAGACCTTGGCGCCGACGGCCCAGGCCTGGGAGCCGACCTTTGTGATGTCGAAGATGCCGACGAGCGCGGTCTCGACCGCGTCGCCGAGGGCAGCCGCTCCGGCGGCGATGCCGAAGATGGAGCCCACGAGCAGGCCATCGCCCGAGGCGACGGCATAGGGCGCGGTCAGGGTGATGGTGTTGCCGGGCTGGACGTAGGTTTTCATCGCGAGGGTCCTTTCGGAAAAGCGAAGGGCGGCCCGATTGGACCGCCCGCCTGTCAGGGTTCTGCATGGGGTGCGGGTTACGCGCCCGGGTTCTTGTAGAGGCCGCGCCAGTCGATGGCCTTGGCGCCGAAGTCGAGGCGGCACTTGATCTCGACGCCGTCGACGTCGAAGCCGTTGCGCGTCTCGATGTAGGCGCCCTGCTGACCCTCGAGATAGGCGTACTCGATGGTGTCGATCTGGTTCGGCGAGGCCGCCAGATACCAGGCGGTCTCGCTGGCGGCGTCGAGGCGCGGCTCGCTGATCGGCGCCAGCGTGCGGATCGACTGCGGCACCACGCTGGACGTCGCGGCGGGCACCAGGTTCTGGGCGACCAGCTGCTCGGCCTTCAGTTCCAGCGAGGCGGGCACGATCAGGAAGGCGGGCCGAACGTTCAGCACCGTCTTCTTGTCGAGCCCCGTCTGCCTGGCCATGGCGGCGCGGGCCGCGCCGACACTGCTGACATCGAGCGCCGCGCCGGTGCCCGCGAGGTTCTTGTGGGTGGTGTGGAACAGCGCGTTGCCGTCGGCCATGGCCGGGTTGGCGGTGATGATGCCCCAGACCACGTCCGACTCCAGCTGGGCGATGGAGTTGCCGTACATCGCCGGGATGCGCGTGAAGGCATCGAGATCGTCGTTGATCAGCGTCTGGCGGGTGATCGCGACCACCCGGCCATAGGTCTTGACCTTGTAGCTCTCCTTGCTCTCGCCGAGCGTCCCGCGCTTGAACTCGCCGCTCTCGCCGACCTCCAGCAGCTGCGGCGCTTCGCCGAGTTGGACCCGGTGCATCGCCTTGAAGTCGGTGGCCAGAACCTGACGGCAGAACAGCATGAAGGTGCGGGGATAGGCCTCGTAGGCCTGCCGCAGGGTCTTGTTTGTGACCGCCGACAGGATCTCGGGGAAGTCCGAGGTCGAGTGCAGCGCCCGCGTCGCCACCTCGTCGCGCGACAGGCCCCGCGTATTGACGCCCGCATTGCCGAGGCTCTCGCGGGCCAGTTCCATGAGCGTCATGCCGCGATACTGGCGGGCGGCGTCCTCCAGCTGGAACAGCGTCGGGCTGTAGCGATGCAGGAGCGCGTTCGCCACCGCATCGCGGCGGGTGATGCGCTCGTCCCGGCCGCCGAGGGGGACGGAGACATGGGGGAAGGTCCGGGTTTCGTCCGACTTCGCGGCGACCTGGTCGAGGATCAGGCGGCGGGACTCGTCAACGCTGACGCCGCGCTTGACCAGATCCTCGGCGAAGCCCCGCTCGAGGTTCAGGCGGCCCGCGAGATCGTAGATGGTGGAGACGCGGTCGCGCTCGGCCTCGCGGGCGCGGGTGGCAACCGCTTCGGTGTCGGGCGCAGCGGGGGCATCGGTATTTTGAAGCTTCGGCTGGGTGCGGGTTTCCACTGCGGCGACCTTCGGGTCGGGCGCAGCCGGTTTCGGCTCGGTCATGGGGGTGTCCTCGGTTGCGACCGGCTCGGTCGGCTGGGTGGTGGCGGGGGTTGCGGCGTCGCTCGCCGGGGTCTCGGTCTTGTCCGTCATCGGGGATGCTCCTTGCTCTGTGGGGGCGTCCCGGCGGTGAAGGACGCAGTCGTGAAGGGGATGCTGGGCGCGGAAGCCCGCGGCGGGGTCGGCGCCGACCGCGACGGCGGAGACCTCGAAGGGCGTCCAGTCCACCGCCCGCCAAAGCTCGCGGGCGGCCTCGGGCTTCGAGACCTCGAAGCGGTGGACCTGGTAGCCGATGGAGACCGCGCGGATGTGCCCGGCCTGGATGTCGCGCCAGATCGGCTCGACATCGGCGCGTTCGCTGATCCGGACCAGCGCGATGCCGCGGCCGTTCTCGATCCGGGCAGAGCCCGGCACGACCGAGCCGATCACCGCGTCGAGCGTGTCGAGCTCGTGCACCTTCAGGAACGGCGCGCCCGCGTTCAGCCGGTCGAGCCGGACATGGGCGGGATCGAGGCTCAGCTCCTCGTCGTAGGGCTCCCCGAAGAATGTCGCGCGCCGGACGCGGGCCCCGGCCGACCAGACCACCTCGACGGTGCGGGTGTCGGCATCGGCGGTGTTCGGCGCAAGCTCCGCCGACCGGCGCATGGCCGGCAGTTCGATCATCGTGTCCATGAGGTCAGTCCTGTTGGTCGGCCTGCGCCGGGTCATTGTCCGCGTTGGCGGCCGGGTCGTCGGTGTCCGGTTCGTCGGCGGCCGGATCGGTCGCTGTGTCGCCGGTCTGCGCGCTGCCGGTCTTGGTGGCCCGTCGCGGGTCGCTGTCGAGCACCAGCCCCAGCGCATCGAGCTTGGCGTTGGTCGCGGCGATCTCGGCCAGCACCGCGTCCGGGTTGCGTCCCTGTTTCGCGATCACCTCGGCTAGCGTCATGGTGCCCGAGCGGATCGACAGCAGGTTCGCCATCGCGTCCTTCTGCGGATCGACCGCCTCGAACTTCGGCGGCGACCATTCCACAGGCACGATCGGCGACGGGATCTGCCCCGCCGCCCATGCGGCTTCCGTGAACCACCGCCACACCGGGGCGCAGAACATCGGGATGAACAGCTGCCATTGGACGGCGTCGATCTGGCGGCGGAACTCCACGAGACCCGCCCGGATCGAGGAGTAGTTCACTTGGGACAGGTCCCCCGTCAGCAGCTCGTAGGGCACGCGGAAGCCTGCCGAGATCGTGTGCAGGCTCGCGCGCTTGTATTCGCCGTAGCCGCCCGTCGCCGAGGGCTGGTTGAAGCGGATGTCCTTGCCGCCGCGGGCATAGGCGATCAGCCCCGGCTCGAACTGTTCCACCCGGTTGCCGTCGGCATCGACCACGGAGGGCGCGATGCCCTGTTGCGCCTCGTCGTCGCCGAAGACGATGGCGGTGACGCAGGCCTCGGTCTTCTTGCGAACCAGTTCGGCCACTTCATAGTCGTCGAGATCACGCAACGACCGGATCACCGGCGCGCCCCAGGGGACGCCGCGCGCTTGCGTGCGCTGCTTCTCGTAGACATGGGCGATCTCGGTCGCGGGGACCGGGCGGCTCTGCAACCCGTTCTGCAAGGCCCCGTAGGCGTCGCCCGGATGCTCGGCATGCAGCCAGTAAGCCCGGCGCTTCCCGACCGGGTCGAACTCGATCCCCTGCACGAGGCGCCCTGCGCCGAGGGCTCCGGACTTGGTGGCGTCGAGGAAGTCGGCTTCCAGCACCTGCAATTGCAGCGGCACCGGCAGGCCGTAGCTCGCGCGCCGCAGGCGGCGGCGCACCAGAACCTCGCCCGCCTCGACCATCTCCCGGCAGATCAGCGTCTGCAGGCCATAGAAGTCAAGCTGGCCATCGGCGTCGCAGTCCGCCGTCCAGCGCTCGAACAGCGTATCCACCTTCCGGTCCAGCGTGTCGTCACCGCTGGCGGCGCGGGGCATGATGCCCGCGCCGATGATGTTGTTGACCAGCACCGCCACGGCCTTGGCCGCATGCGGGTTGTTGCGCACCAGATCGCGCATGCGGTCGCGCAGCAGCGCCCCGGCGACGCCGATTTCGGTGTCGGCCGAGGATCCCGGCGCGCGCCAGCCGTCCGTCCGTCGCCCGCGCGCCGCGCCGTCATAGCCACGCGTCAGCGTCTCGAATGCCTGACGCGCCATCACGCGCCGAGCCGCCATGCGCGGCGCCACCGTGGCGATGGCGTGGTCGAACCAGGTCGCCGACATCAGCGATCCCCGCGCGAGAAGCCAGCGAGCCCCGCCACGGGCAGCGGGCGGCTGAAGCCCGCGATGGCGCGCTCGATGGTCCGGATGCGGGCGAGCAGATCCTCGGCCGAGCCGTAATCCACCGACTTGCCGTCATAGCTGACGCGCGTCGTGCCGCTGGCATAGGCCCGGCGCAGCGCCGAAAGCTCGGTTTCCGTCCAGTCGATCATGTTCAGAACCATCCCTCCCGCCGCCCGAGCCAGTCGGAGCGGCGCTTGCCCTGCGGGGCCTGTACCGGCCGGTTGATCTGCCCGGCGGGATCGGTGTCGGTGGGGGCGGCCCCGAGCTGATCCTCGAGGTCGCGCCATTTCTCGTCGGGCCAGCGGTCCGCGCCCGCGATCCAGGCGGCTGCGCGGGCGTAGACCCGGCAATCCAGCGCCTCGTTGCGCTCGCGCAGCTTCTGCCATTCCAGCCGGGCGAAGCCGCGCTTGGTGCGCACCGTCACCAGCTGCTCGGCCACGAACTGCTTCAGCCATTCGTTCTCGACCCAGTGCGGCAGGTGCACCGAGCCGGGCGGGAACGCCGCCCCGTCGGCCATCTCCTCCTCGGTCGGGCGTGCCAGCCGCAGGAAGCGGTAGGTTTCGGCCTTGAAGGTCGAGACCGCCACGGTCCAGAGCCGCGCTCCGCGACGCAGGCGTTTGCCGCCCTCGGTCGCGTCGACCAAGGTCGGCCCCGACACCGGGCTCGAGCGGTTGAACCCCTCGACGCCCTTCACCGGCGACACCTGTCCAAACCCCTGCGCCCGCGACCAGGAATAGACCGCTGGGGCCTCGTAGCCCGTGTCGATGGCGAGCCGCGCGATCCGCAGATGCGCCCCGCCTTCGTGCGGCCAGGATCGGTCCAGCAGCGCTGTCAGTTCCGACCAGGCGTCGTGCCGATCCGGCCCGCCTTCGATCACGACATGATCGACAAGCCAGCTTTCCAAGCCGCGGCCCCAGGCCCAGACGTCGAACTCGATCCGGTCCTTCTGCACGTCGGCCCCGGCGGTCAGGAACAGCCCGCCTGCTGGCACCGTGCCGGATTTCCAGCGTTCGCGCCGGTCGTAGAGCCGCTGCCAGTCGGGCGCTTCCCCGGTCTCGACCCA
Source organism: Paracoccus stylophorae (assembly GCF_028553765.1). Lineage (NCBI taxonomy): Bacteria > Pseudomonadati > Pseudomonadota > Alphaproteobacteria > Rhodobacterales > Paracoccaceae > Paracoccus > Paracoccus stylophorae. The sequence continues at coordinate 1,320,757 of NZ_CP067134.1, forward strand.
TGTCTCGCCGAGGATGGTGTTGCGGAACGCCTTGATCGCCTCGTCCGACCCCTGTGCCGCGTCCCATGCCCGCACGATCCGCTCCCAGTTCAGCCAGCCGATCGGCGAGTAGAGCGCCGAGAGGTGATAGCCGACCGTGGTCGGATCGGCGGCCGTGGCGGTCGCGCGCCATTCGCCACCCTCCAGCATCGCCGTCTTGTGGTGCTCCGCGATTGCCGCGTCGCAGCCCTCGCAGTGATACTCCGCCGTCTCCGGGCGGCCTTTCTGCCAGCGCAGCCGGTCGAACTTCAGCCATTGCGCGTGGCCACAATGCGGGCACGGCACGAAGAACCGGCGCTGGTCGCTGGCCTCGTATTCCCGTTCGATCCGGCTCAGCCCCCGGATGGTGGGCGTCGAGACCAGCAGAACCTTGCGCCGATGGGCGAAGGTCAGCGACCGCGCCTCGGCCAGCGTCACCGGATCGCCTTCCTCGTCGGCGGACGCCGGATAGGCGTCGACCTCGTCCAGAAAGATGTACCGCGCCGGGGTGGATCGGAGCCCGACCGCCGAGTTCGCGCCGGTCATGATCAGGATGCCGCCCGCGAATTCCTTCGACAGCATCGTGTTGCCCGCGTCCCGCGACCGGGCCGGTTTGACCCGCTCCCGCAGCTCGGGGCTCTCGTCGATCAGCGGGTCGATGCGCTGGCGTGAGTTGCGCTTGGCCAGTTCCACGGTGGGCTGGACAGCGAGCATCGGCCCCGGCGCCTGGTGGATGGCGAACCCGATCCAGTTGTTCCCGGCCTCGGTCGCCCCGACCTGCGCCGCTTTCATGAACACGATCCGCTGCGTGGGATCCCCGGGCGACAGCCGGTCCATGATCTCGCGCATGTAGGGCGTGCGCACCGTGCGGTATCGCCCGGGCTCGGCCGAGGCGCGCCCCGAGAGCATCCGGTGCCGGTCCGCCCATTCCGAGACCGTCAGGTCCGGATCGGGACGCAGCCCGCGGCCCCAGGCGCGCAGGAGCTCGCCCGCGCCGTCGAAGTCAGTCAGGGCATCGCCGCTTTCACCGGAAGTCGGGCCGGACCTCGGCGAGTTCGTCGAGGTGGGCGCGTACATGTTTCTCCAGCACCTTTTGCATCGCGGCTGGCTCCACGGCGATCTGCTGACCTGTCGCGTCGCGGCACGAGGCCGACAGCTCAGCCGCCATCAGCGCCGCCGCACGCGCGGGCCAGTTGACCCACGCGTCCCGTTCCTCCCGCGCCAGCCGGAACACCAGCGCCAGCGCGCGCGCCCGCTCGATCAACTCCCCCTTCAGCTTCTGGAGCCGGATGCGCCGTTCCTGCGCCTTCAGCACCTCGTTAGCGGTCTTCGCCTGCAGGAAGGTCGTGCCGCCCCCGACGGCGGGGACCGCCAACCCCTGTTCGCGCAGCGTGTCGCCGACGGCGGCCACCGCCGCCTCGGGGACAGGCTTCAGCTTCGGCGCGGGCGGTTTCCTCGTCTTCGACGGGTCCGTCGTCTCGGCACGCCGGGCGTCGCTGGCGGCCGCGTTGATGCTGCCGTCGGGATAGAGGACCAGCCGCTCGGCCGTCTTCGCCTTCTGGATCGCACCGCGCGACAGCCCGACATGGGCGGCGTACTGGCGCTCGCTCATGCCCTGCATCGGCGGCTCCGATTATCATTCAAGATCATGTGCTTATCGAGTTGATAAGCGCGGCGGAGAGAGCGAACGTCACTCCAGCGAAGCGATGCAACTCGACCCAAGGAGCCACCACGATGACCAGCCGCCTGAACCCGATCACCACCCCGCGCTTTGAGGCCCGCGCCGAGAAGGCCCGGCGCAACAAGGAAGCGGCACTCGCCGCCTTCATCGGCAAGAAGGCCGAGATCGACGAGATGCTCGCCCGCCTGCAGGCGCTCAGCGACGACCATTTCAACTGCGCCCCCGACGAGGCGGGCTGGGCCATGGTCGGTACCCTCGAACACTACGCCAGCCTCCTGAAGCGCATCACCGACAGCGCCTTCGGCGAGGGCGAACACGCCCGCTGATCTCCGGCACTGCCGGAACTCCCGCCGCGCGCCCTGCGCGGCTCGGGGTCGTAGGAGGGTCGCGATGGTCGCGGCCCCCAATACGGAGACTCCAGATGACCAAGCTTTCCGACACCCAGCTCGTGATCCTCAGCGCCACCGCGCAGCGCGAGGACCGAAACGTCCTGCCGCTCCCCGGCTCGCTCCGCGGCGGCGCGGCTGCCAAGGTAGTCGGCGCGCTGCTCTCCCGCGGGCTGATCGCCGAGACGACGACCGACAGCCAGACCAAGGCGGACGCCGCGCTCAATCGCATCTGGCGCAACGACGAGGACGGCCGCGCCATCCTCCTGCACATCACCGACGCGGGTCTCGCTGCCATCGGCGTCGAGCCGGAGGGCGGCGACAGCGCGCCCACGGGCGCCGACGAGGCGCCGAGTGCGGCGGCCCCGCAGGACGCTCCCGCCGAGGCCGACCCCGCGCCCAAGGCGCGCACACCGCGCGCCGGCACGAAGCAGGCGAAGCTGATCGAGAAGCTCCGCTCCGACGGCGGCGCGACCATCGACGAGATTGTCGTCGCCACGGGCTGGCAGCCGCACACAGTTCGCGGGGCATTTGCCGGCGCGCTGAAGAAAAAGCTCGGCCTCGAAGTGACCTCCGACAAGGTCGAGGGGCGCGGGCGGGTCTACCGGCTCGAAGCCTGATCCCGACCCGGCGCGCCGCCGAAGTCCCGGCGGTAGGGAAGCCGGACTGGAACAGAGCCGCCGCTCGTCCTGAGCGGCGGCTTCTTCGCTCTGACGCGGATCGCCTCGAACAGCCGCCGGAGGCCAAAGCTCCGGACAATGCTCACGATGGTTTATGCTGAGCGCAGGATTATGCGGAGTCCGCGGCGCCGATACCCGACGCCACGGTGTTTTTCGGCGGAGTTCACTCCGCATAATTACGGCCGTTACCGGCGTCGGACAGCATTGCCATCAGCTTGTCCGGCACGGTGAAGCGGCCGCGTTGCAGGGTTGGCGGCCCCATGGCGGTCAGCGCTTCGAGCTTTTCTGTTGGATCAGCGCGCAGGTACATCTCGGTGGTCTGGACGCTGGCATGGCCAAGCCAGAGCGAGACCTTGCGCACATCTCCGGTGGCTTGCAGCGTGTGCATGGCGCAACTGTGGCGCAGGACATGCGGTGTCACCCGCTTGGCCGCGATCGAGGGGGCCGCCTTCGCCGCAGCGGCGGCGTGTTTTCGCAGGATGTATTCGAACCCCGATCGCGTCATCATGCGACCGGCGGCATTCAGGAACAACTGCGGGTCGGCCGATTTCGGGCGCACCGCAATCCAGCGCCGGACGGCGCGGGCCGTGTCCTGCCAGAGCGGCAGGATGCGTTCACGTCGCCCCTTTCCGATCACATGCAGGCTGGGCAACGCGGCATCGTCGAACTGGTCCAACCGGAGGCCGGTCAGTTCCGAGACCCGCAAGCCCGCCGCGAAGGCAAGATGCAGCATGGCCTGATCACGCAGCCCCGCGGCCGTTTGCAGATCGGGGGCGGCAAACAGGGCCTGCATCTCGGCCCGCGTCAGGTAACCCACCAGCGGCTGCGCGCTGCGCTTCATCGGGATCGCGTGGATCCGCCGCGCCTGATCGAGGCAAGCGGGCACGCGATACTCGACGTAGCGGAACAGCGAATGGATCGCCGCGAGCCGGGCATTGCGGCTGCGGGCCGTGTTGGACCGCTCCGCCTCGAGATGATCCAGGAAGGCGCAGATCAGGGTCGCATCGAGATCCTCGATGACGATCCTGCTGGGCCTCGTCTTTCGTCGCTCGGCCGCGAAGCTCAGAAGCAGCCGGTAACAATGCGCATAGGATGCGATGGTATGTTGCGAGGCGCCGCGTTCGCGCGGCAGGTGGTCGCGCAGAAAGGCGGACAGATGCGGAGCGAGGGGCGTCATGCCATACCCTCCGCCATCAGGGCCTCGCCCGCATCGGCAATATGCCTCATCAGCGTCGGCGTCGCCTGCAGATACCACCAGGTGTGGCTGGGATCGGCATGGCCAAGGTAAGTGGCCAGCGCCAGCATGTGCCGCGAGATCGCGCGGCGGTCGCCGTCGCAGGCCTCGAGCGAGCGCACCGCGAAGGTGTGGCGCAGGTCGTGGAGCCGTGGCCCTTTCTCGCCGGGCAAGCCGCGGATGCCGGTCTCGCGGCCGATCCGCAGGAAGAGCGCGTAAATCGTGACATAGGACGGCCGTCGGCCGTGGTCGTTCACGAACAGTGCATCGCCCGCGCCCCGGACCTGCGCACGCCGCCGCATGTAGCACTTAAGCGCCGTCCGTGCGGTGGGATGCAAGGGGACGAGGCGGTTCTTGCGGAACTTGGTCTCGCGGATCACCAGCCCCTCGGACGTCATGTCCCTCGTGTCGAGTCCGAGCGCCTCGGAGACACGCAGGCCTGTTGCCGCCAGAAGGCCGATCGCCGTGGCCAGCGTCTCGCCCCGGATCGAACCCGGAGGACCGAGCCGCCGGGCTGCCATCATCAGCGCGGCAATCTCGTCGCCCGTATAGATGTGCGGCATCCGCCGTTCGAAGCGCCAGCGCCCGAGGGCATCGGCGGGCGGGACCTCGTGTGCCGGGTCGGCGACGGCCAGATGTTCGGCAAAGCGCCGGACAACGGCCAGGCGATTGCGCGCCTGTACGTCGGATGTCGTCCGCACCGCCCAGTCGAGCACGCGGGCGGTCGTCACATGCGTATCGCCTGCCAAGGTGGCCGCAGCCACGAAGCTCCTGAGCAGACAGGGCTGGGTCGTGAACTTCAACCCGCGGGCCCGTTGCAGCGCGATGTAGTCGTCGAGGTCGCGGCTCAGCATGGCGCGCCCTCCGGCCAGACCAGGCCGAAGAGCGGTGGTGCCACTGGGCATGCCGGTCCGTCGGTCGGCCAGCCTTGCGCCACGTCCCCCAGCATGGAGACATCCACCTTCGCGTAATGCGCCGTGGTGTCGGTCGACCGGTGCCGCAGCACGGTGGCGATGGCGTCCAGCGTGGCGCCGCCGCGCAGCATCGCGATGGCGGCCGAGTGCCTGAGCAGATGGCTGCCGCGCGAGGGCGCATTCTCGATGCCGGCCCGACCGACCGCCCGGCGCACCACACCGCCGACTACGCCGGAACTGATGGGATCGAAGGGCGGCAAGAGCCGCGAGAATACAGTATCGCCCGAGGCGGCTGGCCGCGCCCCGCTCAGCCAGGCAATCAGGGCGTCGCCTGCATCCTGCGGCAATGGCAACCGGACTTCCCGGCGACCTTTGCCGCAGACAGCTATGTTCCCCGCACGCCAGTCGATATCGGCCAGGCGCAGCTCTGCCACATCGCGCGCCCGAAGCCCCAAGCGGGCCAGCAGCAGAAGGATCGCCCGGTCACGGCGGCCGCCCGGGGTCTCGGGATCGCAGGACGCGATCAGCCGCTCGACCGCGTCCGGCTCCAGATAGCGCGGCAGGCTCGCCAGTCGCCAAGTCTTTGCCGTGGGAACCGCACGGTCAAGGCCGGGCGCGGCGACCCCGCGCTGCGCAAGGTGGCGCAGATACAGGCGCAGCGCGCTTGCCACCATCTTCGGATAATGCACGGACCGCGCCGTCCGGGCGTGTTCGATCAAACCGTCGCGGATAATCCGGGGCGTGTAACGCGATGGGTCGCTGCCGATCAGCGGCAGGATCTGCGCCAGCATCCGACTGTGCCGCGCGATGGTGACCGTTGCCAACCCGCGCTGCCGGGCCTGCGCATCGAGCCAGTCCGCAACGTTGTGGTCCACCGCCGGTGCCTCGGCCACAGGCTGCGGCGGCAGAGTACCCCGCGCCGCGAGGTAGCGCACGAAGCCATCGACCCGGTTGATGTAGTACTGCCCGAGCGAGCGCGGCGACGAATGGCACTGGCAATCATGCGCAGCGAACCGCGCCACGATATCCTGCCCGGCATGATCCAGCGCGATGCCGCTCTGGACGCTCCAGGCCAGGAAATGCAGGGCGGAGCCCCGATGGATCCGAACCGAAACGTGCGAAAGCCCGGTTGCGGCAAGATACCGGGCATAATCGTCAACCAGGGCTTGGTGCGGTCCTGCATCCAGAAGGCGTCGCCGTGTGACCGGCGCGTTGAGTTCGTTCATGTTGTCCTCCGTGAAAGGCGCCACTGCGGCGCCACACGAAGGACAATCCGATTATGCCGACCGATGCAGGCAGGAAAACAAATGCGGGTCAGATACTTGCGACACCAACGCCCGGACGACTCCGCATAATCCTGCGCTCAGCATAAACCGTGTTATGCCGAGCTCGGCATAAGATGGTGAAAATGGCGCCCATCTTCAGGTTCTGCGCCAGCGTCGTGTGCAGCCCGAAGATCGGGAAGATCAGGATCTGCGTCACGACCGCGACGCCGTAGCCGACGATCACGTTGGCGACGGACTCGACCAGCGACATGAGGCGGGTCTGCTTCATGCCGCTGCCTCATCCATCGGCCAGCAGTTCAGCCGCGAGAGTTCGCAGCGCATGCGCCGCAACCAAGGGGACCACGCCGTTGCCACAGAGGCGAAGCCGGTCCACCCGGTGGGCCAACCCATCAGTGCCTCGACGAACAGCGGGTTCAAGGTCCGGCGCGGCTCGGAGGTATCGCTCCCAGCCATCGGCGTCACCAGGACCTTGTGTGGATGCCGCCCGGTTTGCAAGTTGATTTGCCTTGTTCTGAGTTTCTGATCGAGTGCGTGCTTGTGTCAGGCCTGATAGTGCGGCCTTTCACGCGCCGCCGGCCGGTATGGTGATCCGCGGGCCAGGTCCAAATCTGGCGGGCGAGCGAGTGGCTCTGTGTCCTGGACTGGTTTTCCTGACCCTGATCTGTTCGATCATTTTCCCATGAAGTTTGGCACCTCTCCCTACATCCTCGGCGTACCGGTTTCAGATGATGGTCGTCGCGGTATCACGCCGCCATCAACTGCCCCGGATCTCGATAATCCTCCTTGCGCGTCAGCATCGCCCAGATGCCACGAGCCATCTTGTTTGCCAGTGCGACTGCCACGAGCATTCGCGGCTTCGTCGCCAGCATACGCGCCAGCCATGTCCCCGGACGGGCGCCTTTCTGACTTGTCCACCGCACCACGGCCATCGCGCCGATGATCAGCAATCGCCGAATGTCTTGCTGGCCCATCTTCGACGTTCGACCGAGCCGCTGTTTGCCCCCGGTCGAGTTCTGCCGGGGCACGAGACCCAGCCAAGCGGCGAAGTTTCGGCCGCAGCCGAAGGTTTCCATCGGCGGCGCGAAGGTTTCGATAGCCAGAGCGCCGATCGGCCCGATGCCCGGCATTGTCTGCAATCTGCGGGTCGTGTCCGCCGTGCGGGCCAGTTCGCCCATCCGCTTCGTCAGCGCATTTATCCGGGCGGTTTGAGCGGAGATTTGTGAGAGCAGATCAAGGCAGGTCTCGCGCGCCAGCAGCGGAATATCCGTATTTTCATCATCAAGAATTTCCGCGATGCGCGGAAGATTGTGGATCCCCTGTGGTGCCACATACCCAAATTCGTAGAGATGCGAACGCAGCGCGTTCACCAGCTCGGTTCGTTGCTTCAGAAGTTGCTCACGGGTCCGGAACACGACGGCGCGGGCCTGCTGTTCTGCACTCTTGACCTCGACGAACCGCATCGTCGGACGGGTTGCCGCCTCGACAATCGCCTCGGCGTCGGCCGCGTCGTTTTTCTGCCGCTTGATGAACGGCTTCACGTAGCGCGCCGAGATCAGCCGCGCTTCATGGCCCAGTCGCACAAGTTCACGCGCCCAGAAATGTGCCCCGCCGCAGGCCTCCATGACAACGGTGCAATGCGGCTGCTCCGACATGAAACGGTGAAACTGTGGTCGGCTGAGCTTCTTGCGAAACAGAACGGTCCCGTCCGCCGATGACCCGTGCAATTGAAAGCTGTGCTTTGCAAGATCGACCCCGACGATGATACCTTTTTCCATGGATGCCTCCTTTTCCTCTCGTGGAACCAAGCACCACGAATGTGGCACATGGCGTTGCCGCCGAGGAAGGGCGGCATCCACCCCATCTGGCGGCCAAGCAGGCCGTTCACCGGCGTGTTCGCGAGGCTCGTCGCACCGTCCTTGTGATCCCGCGCCGTCGGCGTCATCCACATCCGCATCATCTCCGTCCGGTTGCCGCCACTCGACCGCGCCCCCGAACAGGCGCGCGGGGTCGGCCAGGTCGTCGCCCTCGCGGATGGCGAGGATGAACAGTCGTTCCCGCTTGTAGGGCGCGCCGACTTCCGCCGCTGTGAAGAGGCCTGCCGCAAGGCGGTAGTATCCGTCTTGGTCAAGCGGGTCTGTCGGCCCATTTCCGGCCGTCGCGCAGCAGCGCATTGGCGAGGAGGACGAGCTTGCGCATGACGGCGGTGATCGCGAGCTTTGGTGCTTTGCCGCTTTCAAGCAGCTGCTGGTATTTTCGCTTGAGGTCTGTGTTGAAGCGGATGGCGACGAGGGCGGGCATGAAGATCGCGGCGCGCAGGCTGGCGCGTCCGCCGCGGATCATTTCCTTTCCCTTCCACTTGCCCGAACGGCGCGTGAAGGGTGCCAGCCCGGCGAGGCTCGCGGCCTGTTTCGGCTCGAGGGTGCCGAGCTCCGGCATCTCGATCAGCAGCATGCACGCGGTCACGGCGCCGATGCCGGGAATAGAGGTCAGGATGTCGAGACGCTCGGCCAGGGCGGGGTCCGCTGCGATCAGGGTGGAGATGGTTTCGTCAACTTCGGCAAGCTGCTTCTCGATGATGGCCAGCCGCGCCTTCGCCTGGCGGCGGATCAGGCTGATCGCTGCTGTTTCAGCACGGTTTCCTGCCGCCGTCCGATCCTTGATCAGCGCCAGCCGCGCGACGTGCAACTCCCTCAGTTCGTTCATGAGTTCGCCACGAACCGGCCGCGGCGGCAGGTCGAGTGCGAGCCCCATCCGCGCCAGCAGCATCGCATCCACCCGATCTGTCTTGGCCTGCGTGCCAGTGGCCTCCGCGAAGCGCCGCGCCTGGCGAGGATTGACCTTGACCAGCGCATGTCCCGCCTTTGCGAGCGCTTCCTCCATTCCACGATGATAGGGGCCGGTCGGCTCGTAGACGATCCGCAGTCCTTCGGTGTTGCCGATCCATTTCAGCAAGGTCTTGAACCCGGCCTTGTCGTTTCCGAAAGAGTTGTGTTGCCGATCCGAGAGCCGGAACGCGTCCAGCCGGTCTTTCGAGATGTCGATGCCGATGATATCCTGCATCCGTCTTTTCCTTACCTCTGCTTGTCATGCAGGCCCGAAGCCCTGCTATCCGTTCAGGTCATGAGAAAAGACGGGGGCGATCACACTACCGCACGGCCCGCAACGGCCGACCCATTCTCGATCCGTCCCCCGCCGCTGCCCGGCATATTTGGGGTGCCGGGCAGCGGCTCCCTTATCGCAAGGAAGCCGAGGGAAGTCATAAGACAAGCCCATGCCGACCAGTCCTGCGGCGACTTCGGGGAAGCCGAGGCGGAGATGATGGGCGACATTCTCGAGGAACACGAAGGGCGGTTTGATTTCACCGATGATGCGGGCGACATGCGGCCAGAGGTGGCGCGGGTCCTCCGCACCCCGACGCTTTCCCGCGACGGAGAACGGCTGGCACGGATAGCCCGCAGTGACGATGTCCACCGCGCCGCGCCACGGGCGGCCGTCGAAGGTTCCAACATCGTCCCAGACAACAGCCTGATCCAGGGACGCGTCTTCCATCCGCGCCACGAGAGTGGCTGCGGCGTAGGTTTCCCGTTCGACATGGCCCACAGCAGGATAGCCGGGCATGGCGATGGTGAGCCCGAGGTCGAGCCCGCCAGCACCGGAGCACAGGGAGAGGCCGAAGAGGCATGCGTCTCCGGCCCCGGAAGCGCGTCCGGAGGAAGGTAAAGCCAGGTCATGCATGTCACGCGGCGGTCTTGCGCTTTCGCGCGGGTTCGGGGGCTGCGTCCATTGCCGGGGCGTCGGCGGGGGCTTCGGCATCGTCGCCCAGCCGCTCGGTCCTCACCTGCGCGAAGGTCCGACCGTCACCGTCGAGGATCGCGTCGCGGCCGGTTTCGGCCTGCCACCGCTCAACGGCGACATCGACATAGGCCGGGCTGATCTCCATCGCGAAGACGCGCCGGACGTTGGCCTCGCCCGCCATGATCTGCGACCCGGACCCCGAGAACGGCTCGTAGCAAAGCCCGCCGCGCGCCACATGCTGCCGCATCGGGATCCCGAAGGCGTCGAGCGGCTTAGGCGTCGGGTGGTCGGGGCGCTCGTCCTTCGCGAAGGACGGCATTTCCCAGGTCGAGGGCAGCGTCTGCTCGGCGACCTTCGGCGGCCGGTTCGGGCGGCGCCAGCCCATGAAGCAGGGCTCGTGTTTCCAGAGGTAATGGGAGCGGGTCAGAACCCCGCGGTCCTTCACCCAGATGATCTGCTGGTGCACGAACGCCCCAGCCTTTTCCCAGCAGGCTTCGAGCATCGCTTGGCGGCGGGAGGCGTGCCAGCAATACCAGGCGGCGTCCTCGGCGATGGCTTCCGCAACGGCAGCGGCGATGAAGCCGTCGTAGAGCTCGGCCCCCTGCGAACTGTCGTCCCAGGTCGTGCCGTAGGATGCCGACCAGTCCTTGTTTCGGGTCGGGTGGTTCGAGCCGTCGTAGTCGACGAGATACGGCGGGTCGGTGGCGAACAGCGCGGCGCGCTCGCCGTTCATCAGACGGCGCACATCGGCAGCGCTGGTGCTGTCGCCACACAGCAGCCGGTGGTCGCCGAGGATCCACAGATCGCCCGTCCGCGACGCAGGATTGCGCGGCGGTTCAGGGATGGTCACCGGCGGCACGGAGCCCCCGGCGCCACCTTCTTCACCGTCCCCCTCCGGCACGAAGGCCAGCAGCTTGTCGAGTTCGCCGTCCGAGAAGCCGACCAGAGACAGGTCGAAATCCTCGGCCAGCAGGTCGTTCAGTTCCGCCGAGAGCAGCGCCTCGTCCCACGTCCCGAGTTCGGTCAGCTTGTTGTCCGCGATCCGGTACGCCCGGCGTTGCGCCTCGGTCAGGTGCCCGAGCACGATCACCGGCGCCTCGGTCAGCCCGAGCTGCGTCGCGGCGAGCACGCGACCATGGCCGGCGATCAGTTCGCCGTCCTCAGCGACGAGACACGGCACGGTCCAGCCGAACTCGGCCATGCTGGCGGCGATCTTCGCGACCTGGTCCGGCCCGTGCGCCTTCGCGTTCTTCGCGTAGGGCTGGAGGCGCGACAGCGGCCACGTCTCGATCGCGTCCGGGGCGAAGCTCAGCGTCATGGTGGGCAAGGTTCCTCGGTCGGGTGGATGCCGGTGGCTTCCGGACTCCGGATGCCGGGCTGGACTCCACACGGGGGTCCAGCGGCTACCAGCGGTGTCCGGTCGGAAGGCCAGCGTTCATTGGTGTTTGCGCGGGGCGCGCGTGGCTCCGGCTTCCGGGTGGCTTCCCAAAAATCCGGCCCTGTCGCTGGCGATGTCCCGCGCTTCGCCCGCCAGCATACGAATGTCGCCAGGAAGGAACCGGAAACTGCCGTGGGATGGACCCCCGCCGGACCCTCGCTGGATACCGGGGTCCAGAAGAGCCCCGTCAACGCAAAGGGGAGAGCGAGCTTTCCAGCGCACTCTCCCCATCTTGCCTTCGGAATAGCATGATCATGTTGCAGATGTCGAAGGAAAAAGTGTTGCAACATATTGGAGTCACTGCGCATTCAGGCGCGCAGCGATCTTGGTCAGCGCCAGCTGCCAGCGACGCCAGGCGGTCGTGCGGTCGCACCCCAGCTCGCCGCTGATCTGCTTCCACGGCACCCGGGCCGCACGCGACCAGACCAGCTTGCGCTCCGCCTCCTCGATCCAGAGCACCCAGTCGAAGGTCTCCTCGAGCCGGGTGATCGCAGCGGCCGAGGGCCAGACCCGCATCGGCTGGGGTTCCATCGCCGCGATCTCGCGGCTGGTCCGCACGATGTCGGGCCAGGTGTTGAAATAGCCCTGCGCCTTCACCGGCGGCAGCTTGCGCAGGGTGCGGAACGCCTCCTCGAAATGATCGGCGACGCAGTCCGCGGTCCATTCCCGATCAGCCATGACGCGCCTCCCTGTCGGACGGGCGCGGGCCGTAGAGCTTCTCGCCCAGCTGGCGGACCAGTTCACGCTCGGGCCAGGTGAGGCGATCGTCATCGGCGGAGACCGCGAGGACGCCCTGTTCCCGCCAGCCCTCGCGCTTGACCTGCTCGGGATCGCGGCGCCGACCGCCGTAACCGTGGGGATGCCATCTCATGCGACACCCCCGTTCGTCTCGATCGCCCAGAGCAGGATGGCGATGGCGTCGGCCTCGTTGTCGTCGGCCGGGCTGAAGCCGCGGGCGCGGACGGCGGCGACCATGGCGGCCTTGTCGGCATTGCCCTTGCCAGCGGCGTGCCGTTTGATGGTACCGACTGGAACACCCTGATAGGGCACGCCGCGCAGCTCGGCCCATGCCGTGAGCGTGGCCATGAGCCCGCCGTAGATGTGGCTCGCGTCGGTGCCCGCGTGCCGGCGGACTTCCTCGAACCAGATGGCGGCGACAGGCCCGGACAACCGGTCGATCTCGGTCAGCCAGTTGGTGAAGCGCAGGTAGCGCATGCCGCCGCCATCGAAGCGACCGGGGCGGAACGATACCGTGCCGCTGGTGATCAGACCGTCGTGGCCGCGCAGCGCCCAGCCGGTCGTGGTGCCGAGGTCGAGCGCGAGGATGCAGCGGTCCGCTCCATCAACGCCATGAAGACCGGGGGGAGCGGTGACGGGTGTGACGGATGTGACGGATGGTTCCCTATCCGCTCCACAGGCGCGCGCATGCGCGCGCGTAACGGTCATATAAGTATGATCCGTCACATCCGTCACACCATCTGGATTCATTGGCATTTTCCTATTCTCCCGAGAAAAGGTCAGAGTTGCTGTCATTGGGGGCGATGCCGCGAAACCCCTTGGCCGCACGGGTGTTGTGGCGCTCGAACCCGCGCACGATCAGCGCCTCCGAGAACCGCTTGACCGAGCCGGCGAATTCGCCGTTCGTCTCGGCCCAGGCCTTCCAGTCCGCGAACATCGTGGTGGTGGCCGCGCTCAGGTGCGATCCGAGCGAGCAGCGTTCATCGATCCAGCGACCGATGGCGTCCTCTGCCTCGAAGTAATCCTCGGTCGCGGCCATCACGGCGGGCGGTGGGCGCAGCCCCGTCCGCTGCCATTCGATGCAGCCTTCGAGCGCCCATGCGAGGATCCCGTCGCGTTCGGCGAGCAGCCTGTCCGCCAGGTGCTTGTCGCGCCGCGCGGGCGGGATGGTGACGGTGAACGGCACCATGTGCAGGCGCCGCTTCATCGCCTCGTCCACGTTGCGGATGGAGGGCTTGTGGTTGCCGACGATCAGCAGCTTGAACTGCGGGATGAACTCGAAGAAATCCTGCCGCATGAAGCGGGCGGTGATCTTGTCGCCCCCGGTCAGCGCCTTCAGCTTGCTTTCGGCCCAGCGGCTGCCCTGTTCGGTCTCGATGGAGGTCACGATCCGCGCACCACGCAGCCCCGCCATGTCGGTCGGGTGGCGATCGCCCTGCGTGGCCATGAACATGTCCATCGGCGCGACGGTGGCGTAGTCGCCGAGGATGGCGGTCAGGGTGTTGGCGAAGACGGATTTGCCGTTGGCACCGGTGCCGTAGAGAAAGAACAGCGCATGCTCGGTGGTGACGCCGGTCAGGCAATAGCCCGCCATCCGCTGCAGGTAGGATTGCAGCTCGCCGTCCCCGCCGGTGACGGTTTCGAGGAAGCCAAGCCAGACCGGACAGGCACCGGCGACCGACGCACCGGCGATCCGCGTCATGAAGAGGCCGGGATCATGTGGCCGGGATGCGCCGCTCCGGAGGTCGACCACACCGCCCGGCGTATTCAACAGCCAGGGATCACGGTCCCACGGTTCGGTCGTGGTCGCGTGGCGACGGTCGGAACGGGCGAGCCGCTCCACGGCCGAAACCGTCGCGGCGGTGGAGAGCTTGGCCTTGAGCCTTGCGGATCCGGCACGCGCGGCCGCCTCGCGGCAGATCATCCGCGCCAGATCGAAGGCCTGCAGCGTCTCCTCACGCCGCCACAACTTGCCCGACCAGGTCAGCCACTGTCCCCAGCCCGCGACGTAGCGCCAGGTCTCGGCATGCCGGACGGCGAAGGTGGCGGCGAGCGCGTCCTCGGTGAAACGCACCGGCACGGGGCCGTCGTCGTCGCCACCGGCCGGGCCGCCGTCATCGCACCCGCCATCCTCGTCGTCGAGATCGCCGTTGCGGGCGGTGTCGCGTTTCCAGAGCCGTTCTGCTTCCTCGCGCAACCGGGCCTCCGGCCAGGGAGGCGAGACGCGGGCCGCGTTGTAGGAGACGATTTCTTCCCAGGCCTGTTCGCGCGGCACATGGCCTTCGCGCGCGCGGCGGATCCAATAGCCCATCACTCGCGACAGCGCGTCGAACCGTGTTGTGCCGTCGACGCCGCCTTCGCGAACCTGGCGTCCGAAAAGCTCGGTCACGCTACCGCGCTCGGGGGCCGCCATGTTGAAGTCGAGCCCGGCCTCGCCTTCGAGCGGCGGCATGGCGATGATCGCCTCGAGCAACTCGCCCAGATCGTAGTCGCGGGGGTCGTGGTGCAGGATGTCCACCAGTCGGCGCAGGCCCTGTTTGGCATGGATCGATCCGGCCACACGGATCGGCTGGTGGGCGGACCGGAAGGACGGATCGCCGCCGACCTTGGCGGCGATCATGTGCCGCGCCCGACAGACCGTGCCGATGTCCTCGCCCTCGGCGGGCTCGGACAGGCGCCAGTAGAGGTGCAGCTTGCGCTGGCCCTCGGCGGTGACACCGCCGGACGCCACTTCAAGCGTCGGGCATCCGAGATGCTGCACGAGGTGGTCGCGTTTCGCGCCGATGTCGCCATTGTCGAGATCGACCAGCACGACCTGCGTCTGCACGATGCTTTCCGCCTTGGCGTCGCCAGGGGCGGACACTGTGCCGGGCGCCACGAACAGCGCCATGCCGACGCCGCTGGCCCATGTGGCCTGCAGCGCCAGTTTCGCCGCGAGCGTGGCGTCCGCTTCGATGAAGGGGACATGCGGCGGGCCGTCGCCGGCACCTTTCTCGGCCAGCGCACGGACCGGAACCCAGCCGTCGCAGTAACCGAAGACGACGTCGGCATAGATCGCGATCATTTCTGCGTCGGGCGCGACGTCGTCGGGCGCTTCGGTATCGGACGGGACGGTCATGCCCAGCACCGTCCCCGCCAGGCGCAGAACCGGCATTCGAAGTGATCGGGGTCGGCGGTGTGGCGCGGCAACACTTCCCCGGCGTCGCAGGCGCGCAGGATCGTCACCGCCTTGTCGCTGGCCGACTGGGCGAGTGCGGCATCGAATGGCACGGATTCGTGCCAGATCTCGCAGGTGTCCTTGTTGATCGCGGTGAAGAGCGCGGGAGACTCGGTCAGGCCGAGATAGGCCTGATAGAGCGCGATCTGCGCAGCGTAGACCGGCTTGGCTTTCGTGACACCATGCTTCGCGATTTCCCGCCAGTTCTTGGCGTTCGCCGATTTGCACTCCCAGAGCGCCGGGACCGACATGCCGTTCGGCGCGGCGACCACCACGCCGTCGGCATGCCCCTGAACCCGACCGCCCACGACCGAAAAGCCGAACTGATCGCCATGGCGATTGCGCGTGCGAAGGTCGAAGCCCGCCTGGCGCAGCCATTCGATGGCCAGATCTTCGAGGACGTGTCCGAGCGCGAATATGCGCAGAGACTGGCCCGAGAATCCGGCGCCCGGGTCCTTCGGCGTCTTCAGGTATTCGTATTGCAGCCTGCGCTGGCAGATATCGCCGAGCCGGCTGCCGCCGAGGTAGTCGCGCGCGGGGCGTTGAGCCTGTTCCGCGACGAGGGCATTATCGATGCAGGCATTGACGGTATCCGCGAAACTCGGCGGCTTCTCCCGATGGTTGAAGTCGAAACCGGCGTCCATCAGAACGGCACCTCCGGATCGGGCTGGGGTGCGCTGGCCATCATCGCTTCCTGGAAGCCGTCGACGGCGGCGGTGGTGAGGGCGAGCGCCTGCGCCTCGCTGAGATCGGCGAACCGCTTGGTCCAGCCGATCTCGGCCATCAGTTCGGCCATGTTCTTCAAGGCGGCGCGGAGCGCGGCCTGTTCACGTTCATCGGGATCGATCATGCGCAGCCCTCATGTGCCGGAGCCGCATGCGGGCATGGATGGATGTCAGCGCGGCGCGCGAAGGGGATTGTGGTCATGGGAGAGCTCCAGATGCTCTCCTCACCTACCGGCCGGCTGTCCTGACTGTCGGATGTGCGGTTCGGAACACTTCGGGAACATGGACTTGTGCGTTCACAACTCTGCCGATAGCCTGAACTTTCCCCGATTCACCCTGGAGCCGAGTCGCGCATGGTGTCATTCAACCCGAGAAGCTTCACCAACCCTGATCGCCTCAAGAGCATTTCGCCGAAGCACCTACTGAAGTTTTTCGCGACGTGGGCGGAATATTTTTCGGCGCGGGGTTTTGAACTTCCGGACGAAGCGGATGAGGATTTTCCCTACGACGATCTTGCTGCAGTGTTGATGAAGCCCGACGAAAACGTGCCGCCCGAAATGGTCGACGCGCTTTTCTACGTGCACGAGACCGCGACCAAGGAAACCGCCGAGGAGCTGATCGAGGCGGCAGGACGGGCTGGCCTCACGATCGAGGCCGGTGAGGAACCATCCGATGCGGACATCGCCCTGCAGATCTGGCTCCAGAAACCTGATCTGCTGCGACGTCAGCATGCCGAGACCGTGGCATTCACACGTTCGCGTTTCATTTACTTCGCGGGCCACAGCGGCAAGCCGCGACCGGCTCCGGATCCGACCGTCGAACAGACCGCGATCATGCAGGAGCGGATGGACGAGTGGTTCGACCGCAAGCGCCGTGGCAAGGGCTCACGGGTATTCGCTTTTCCGCGCGGCACGAAGACATGGTTCATGGTCCGGCATGGCGAACCGATGCGGCGCGAGGGGCGACATCAGGATGATGGCGGATCGGGAATCGCCTACTACCGACCGCAGAAGCACGACGTCGTCATCTATGACGGCGAGTCTGACGAACTTGCCGTCAATGCAGGGACGAAAGGCGAAACCGAGCTCTACCTGCGGACGTTCGGCGGGGTCATCTTCGGGGACGAGGAGTACTTCGATCGCTCGAACCGCTTCACCCTCGATCCGCTGCTGGAGAAGGGTGAGAAATCGCTCGACAACGACACTGTCTCCGAGATCGTCAAGGTGCGCCTGATCGAAATCGAACGCTTCTGGGGTGGAAAGGCCAAGGAGAAGGAGGTGCGCAAGGCGAACGACCTCTTCATGGCCTGGGACGACAATTGGGAGCGGCGCCTTGCGGGCGGTTCCATCGACCGGGCCGTTTTCAAGGTCAAGTTCGATGGGGATGGCAAGGAGCGGACGGTTGCCATTCTCCCGCCGAGCCTCGCGCGCTATGACCGTGATGCCGACAGCGATCTGATCGACCGCTGGCTCAAGGATCAGGGATTTTGCCGCCCCAACGTCGGAGATGAGGACGATGACGTCGGCGTTCTGGAGGACGATTGAGCGCGTTCCCGGTCACGCGACCGACACGCGCGACTGGAAGGTGGACCTGACGGATTGCTGGACCCAGGTCGAACGCTACCTTCCGGAGACCTCCAAGTACGCAGAACGTATCGACTGTCCCTGGCCCGGAGGGGAACATTGCCCGCGCCATGTCGTGCGACATGCCGGCGGCTCGGTCCGTGCCGTCTGCAGCGATCCGGGGCGACTCTGCGAAACCCTCGACATCAATTCCGACGATATCCGCATCCGTGAACTCGACCGCCGCAGACTATTCGCCGACATTGCCACGGCGCTTGGTCTCGTCGCGCCCGCCGCGTTTGCGCGCGGGGCGGCCCTTCTGCACATCGGCGATCATGCCATTGCCGCCGGCCGGAGTTTTCCGGTGTTCGCTGCGCTCACAAGCCCGGGCGCGCCGCTCGGCCGGGCAGAGGTCCTCGACCTCGATCGTCGCAATCTGCCGTTCGTCCTGCTGATGACATCGCTCGGCGCGATTGACCCGGACGTTCCGGCCTTTCTTGCGGCCCGGCGAGGGCGTGTTCTGACGTGGGCCGAATGCCTCGACTTCGCTCCCCCACCGCGCAAGGGATTCGTCTCTGCCATGCCGGTTGCAGACCTCTTCGCGCCCGAGATCGCGGCACTGACGGACGCAGGTGATGTCGTCCAACATCCCGTGATGACTCTGCCTGCGAATGCGCGCTGGTCCGATCTGCGCTTCGCGTTTCGCGAGGAGGCAGTGCTCAACGTCAGCTACCTCGGGCAGACTCCGGCGCGCCTTGAACCGGACCAGATCGGCATGCGCGATGAGCGGAACGGCAGGCCGAACCGCCAGTGGCGGCTGCTCCTTGTTTGCGCCGCGCTTGGCGGGGCATTGCCTCGGTCCTTTCCGATCTCCACCATCAGGGGACGCCGTCCCTCGCGCGACGTGGTCGCTATCCTGGGGGAGTTTGAGCGCGGCTACGATCGGCAGCGCCAGCTTCTCGCCGCCGCGCTAAGGGTGCAGTTCGGGATCGACGACGATCCGTTCACGGCCGAGGACGATTGTTACGCGGCACGCTTCCTTGTCGATGCAAGTGCGCTGCGTCAGGGTCGCGCTGACCAGCGAGACCGAAATTTCGTCGACGACGACTGACCCTTTCCGAACTTTTTTCATCCCACCCAACCCCACGAAACCGCAAGGTTTCGTGGGGTTTTTCGTTTTCCGATCCCCCTGATTTCGAGGCCCTCCAACGAATTTTCGCCGGTCCCGGTCACTCGGGCCGCGTGCCCGTCCACCTGGACGAAGGCGAAACTTCATGGAGCGTTTCCACCCCATTTGCGACGCGCGCTCGCGCGTCTCCCGCAACATCACCATTCGCGCCGAACGGCTGGCCCGCTCGGGTTCCGTCCCCGGAATGGACGCCGAGGACATCAAGCAGGATCTGCGGCTGCATCTCTATCGCCGGGACGGGAAGTTCGATCCTTCCCGCGGTCAGTATGACACTTTCGCCGACCGCGTGCTGGCGAACCGCATCGCCACGTTGGCCGCACCGACCGAACGGCTGCGGGCCGAACGGGCTTGGATCGACTTCGACAGCCCCGCCGAGGGGCGCGGCGATGACGAGATGCTGCCGCTCGCGGAAACGCTGCCCGACAGCGCGATGCCGCATGCCGCCGTCACACGCGCAACGGACGAGGCGTTCGGGCTGGTGCGAGATGTCCAGCGGCTCCTTGCTGGCCTGACCCCGACCTGCCGCGCCCTCGCGCTGGCGCTGATCGACATGTCGCCGACGGAAGCGGCCGAAGCCCTCGGGATCCATAGGAGCACCGTCTACGCACGGCTCGCCACCATCCGGAAGGCGGCCGAGGCGCTTGATCTCGCGGCATATCTCGGCACCGCCCCGACAGTCTCGGAGGCTCGCCGGTAGGTGACAACAGGACCGGCGATGACCCGGTCCGCGAGTTTCATGCCGGGCTCTCGGAGGAATGCAACACCCCCACGCGGGGAAACACTCCGACCGCAAGCTCCAGGGCGGCGTCAGGCCCGGCAGCAGTCTTCCCGACGATCCCTGGACACCAACCGACGATAACACGGAGCATCACCATGTTCACGACTTCCCCCCTGAAACGCCTGCGCCAGTCGAGCTGGATGGAGGCGATCCCCGACACGATCAACGTTCCGGCCCTGTCCGACAGGCCGAACCGCGCGGTGCCGATCGAGCGCGCCACTGTGGACGACATCGAGTTCGCGCTTGTCGCCCTGGCGTGGCAGCAGTCCGAGCTCTACCGGCTCACGAGTGCGCTTGGCGACGTATTGAAGATGGCACGCCGCCAGGGCGCTTGTGGCGCGGACATCGCCATTTCGGCTGCTGTGCGGGATCTGGAGGGCGGCAAGTGAGCGCCTCCTTCGGCGGCGGGCCGCTCCGCATCATCACGGCCGATGAACGCCTGCGCGAGGCGCGCGGCATCAAGGGGGTGCTCACGGGCACCTCCGGCATCGGCAAGACCACGCAGCTGCTGACCCTCGATCCGCAGCGAACGCTTTTCCTGAACCTCGAGGCGGGCGAGTTGGCCGTCCAGGGCTGGCCCGGCGACGAGATCCGCATCCGCGACTGGGAGGTCGCCCGCGATCTGGCCGCCTGGATCGGCGGCGCCAACCCGGCCATGCGGGACGACCAGTCCTATGGGCCAGGGCACTTCGCGCGGGTCTGCGCGGCCTTCGGTCCCGCCAGCCAACTCGACAAGTACGACACGGTCTTCGTCGACAGCATCTCCGTCGCCTCTCGCATTTGCCTTCAGTGGTGCAAGGGCCAATCCCAGGCCCAGTCCGACCGCACCGGTAAGCCGGATCTCCGCGCGACCTATGGGTTGCTCGGCCAGGAGATGATCGGCTGGCTCACGCATCTGCAGCACACGCCCGCCAAGAACATTTGGCTGGTCGGTCTTCTCGACCGCAAGCTCGACGACTTCGGCAAGCCCTTCTTCTCGATGCAGATCGAGGGCTCGAAGACCGGACTCGAACTGCCCGGCATCGTCGACGAAGTCGTGACCCTGACCGAACTGCGCCCCGAGAAGGGTGACCCGTTCAGGGCGTTCATCTGCACCACGATCAACGATTTCGGGCTGCCTGCAAAGGACCGCAGCGGCCGGTTGTCGATGATCGAGCCCGCTCATCTCGGGCGGCTCATGGCGAAGATCCGTGGTCCGCGCCCAGAGGGCGCTGCCCGCCTGAACTTCGATCTGCCCGCGGACGCCACCGCACCCAATCCCCCGACGACGAAAGGAGCATGACAATGGCGAGCGACATGGATTTCAACGGCGCGGACACGCAGGATGCCGCTTTCGACCTCATCCCGGCCAACACTCTGGTCAAGGTCTGCCTCACCGTCCGCCCCGGCGGCGCGGGTCCGGAAGGCTGGCTGACTCAGAGCAAGACGAGCCCGGCCCTCTACCTCAACACCGAGGCTGTCGTGATGGAGGGGCCGTTCGCGCGGCGTCGCATCTACACCCGCATCGGCTTTCGCGGAAAGGCTGCGGGCGGTCCCGGCGACGACACCTACGGCAACCGCGGGCGCGCCATGATCCGCGGCATCCTCGAATCCGCCCGCGGTGTGCGTGCCGATGACCAGTCGAACGCCGCCCGCGCCGCGCGGATGGTCCGCAGCCTCGGCGAGTTGAGCGGGCTGGAGTTCGTGGCGCGCATCGGCATCGAGCGCGACAAGGACAAGCCCGACGACACTGGGCGCAACGTCATCAAAGCCGCGCTCGGCGCCGACCATGCCGAATACGCTCGGGTGATGGGCAGCGTGCCCCAGCCGCCGCAGCAGGGTCAGTTCACCGCCTCGGGCCCGCAGTTGGCGGACAACGGCATGGGCCAGTCGGGCGCGCCGTCCTCCGGCTCCGCGCCTTTCTGGGCACGCTGAGGGGGACGGCCATGATTCCGCGCGACTATCAGAGGGCGGCGGTCGATGCCGCCCGCGACCGCACCGCCGCACATGGCAACACCATGCTGGTGCTGCCCACCGGGGCGGGAAAGACGGCCATCGCCGGTTTCTACATCGGTGAGGAACTGGAACACCGGCGACACGACCGCGTTCTGGTGCTGCAGCACACCGACGAGTTGATTGATCAGAACCGCAGCGCCATCGGCACTGTCACCGGAATGCCGACCTCGGTGGTCAAGGCCGAGCAAGACGACTGGGACGGCCGCATCGTCTTCGGCAGCGTCCAGACGCTCGCCCGCGCCAACCGGCGCGAACGGATGGCGCCGGTCTCGCATCTCGTCATCGACGAATGCCACCGCTCCGCGGCTCAAAGCTATCAGTCCATCATCGACGAGGCCCGGGCACTCAATCCGGAGATCAAGCTGCTCGGGCTCTCGGCCACGCCCGGTCGCGGCGATGGGCGCAGCCTGCGCCGCACCTTCAGCAATGTCGGCTATCATCTGAAGATAGGCACGCTGATCGGGCGCGGTCTCCTGGTGCCGCCGCGCACCTATACAATCGATCTCGGCGTCGAGGACGAACTGGCCGGGCTGGAGGCCACTGCGGGCGATTACGACATGCGCGCCGCCGACAAGGTGCTGAACCGCTCGGTGCTTAACGAGGCGGTCGTCGAGCACTGGCAGGCAAAGGCGGCGGACCGGCGCAGCATTTTCTTCTGCGCGACGGTCGACCATGCCGATTCGGTGGCAGAAGCCTTCCGCGCCGCGGGCGTCACGGCCGAGACGATCTCGGGCGACATGCCCTCGCGGGTGCGCGCCGACCTCATCGCCCGGTTCGACAGGGGCGAGGTGCAGGTGCTGACGAACTGCATGGTCCTGACCGAAGGCTTCGACAGCCAGCCGGTTGGCTGCATCGGCATCCTGCGCCCGATGCTGCACAAGGGCACCTTCATCCAGGCGGTGGGGCGCGGTCTGCGCCGTGTCGATCCCGCGCGTTTCCCCGGTATCGTGAAGACCGACTGCATCGTGCTCGATTTCGCGGGCGCCGCGCTCCGGCACGGGTCGCTCGAACAGGAGATCGACCTCGACGAAGACGATCACGAGGCCGGCCAGGCGCCGTGGAAACTCTGCCCGACCTGCGAGGCGGAACTGCCGCTCGGCGCCTCGGTCTGCGATTTCTGCGGACATGTCTTCACGCGCGAGCGTGGCGAGGCCCGGCTGCTCACCGCCTTCGACATGATGGAGATCGACCTGCTGGAACGGTCGCCGTTCGCCTGGTGCGACCTGCATGGCGACGGCCAGGCGATGATGGCGAGTGGGTTCAATGGCTGGGCCGGCGTGTTCCACGACGGCACGCTCTGGCATGCCCTCGGACAACCGAAAGGCAGGGCGATCCGGCCGCTCGCCATCGGCACCCGGGTGCAGGCGCTCGCCGCCGCAGACGATTTCCTGCGCGCCACCGAGACGGGGACCGCCTCGATCAAGAGCCGTCGCTGGCTGAACGACCCCGCCACGATGAAACAGATGGCGCTGCTGCAGCGCGCGGGGCACGAGGCCAACGGGCTGGATTTCAGCCTGTCGAAATACGCCGCCAACTGCCATCTGAACTTCCGTTGGAACCGCGGCGCGATCACCGCTGCCGTTCTTGGCCGTGCGGAGCGGTCGGCTGCATGAAACGCCCCAATCCGCTGCCGCCCGACTTGATGACGCCCGCCGAGCGCCGCACTGAGCTGTGCGGCCTGCTGGCGCTCGGGCTGGTCAGGTTGCGGATGCGGGAAGACTGCGAAGTATCTGACGATACTGGAGAAAGTTGCCTACACTTGTCTAGCGACCAATGCCGTCATGCAACTCCAAAGCACCGGAGAACTGCATGACGAGTCACGACCCCATCCCCGCGCGCCTCGCCGCGCTCAAGACCACGCCGACGCCCGACCTGAAGAAGCAGTGGCGCGATCTGTTCGACAGCGAGCCGCCGCCGTTCAACCGCCGCTATCTCGAAAGCCGGCTGGCCTACCGTATCCAGGAGCTCGCCTATGGCGGGCTGAAGCCCGAAACCATCCGGCGGCTGGAACGGCTGGGCGAGGAATTGGACGGCGGCGACAGAAAGAAGCGGAGCATCCGCGCCGACCGCGACCGCCCCATCACGGGCACGCGCCTCCTGCGCGAATGGCAGGGTGTCGAACAGGTTGTCACCGTCACCGCCGATGGCTTCGAGTGGCAGGGGCGGCCCTACAAGTCGCTGTCGGCCATCGCTCGCGCCATCACCGGCACGCGCTGGAACGGCTGGGTCTTCTTCGGGCTCAAGAACCACAGGGGCCGGACATGACGAAGCTGCCGGAAAAATCGAAACCCGTCCGCAAGCTGCGCTGCGCGGTCTACACCCGCAAATCCTCAGAGGAAGGGCTGGAGCAGGAGTTCAACTCGCTCCACGCCCAACGCGAGGCCTGCGAAGCCTATATCGCCAGCCAACGCTCCGAGGGCTGGGTGCTGGTCCGCGATCAGTATGACGATGGCGGCATCTCGGGCGGCACGCTGGAACGCCCCGGACTGAAGCGGCTGCTGGAGGACATCGAGGACGGGCTGGTCGACGTGGTCGTGGTCTACAAGATCGACCGGCTCAGCCGCTCGCTGGCCGATTTCGCCAAGCTGGTCGAGGTGTTCGACCGCAACGGCGTGACCTTCGTGTCGGTCACGCAGAGCTTCAACACGACCACGTCGATGGGGCGGCTGACGCTGAACATCCTGCTGTCCTTCGCCCAGTTCGAGCGCGAGGTGACGGCCGAGCGCATCCGCGACAAGGTCGCCGCCAGCCGGAAGAAGGGCATGTGGATGGGGGGCGTGCCGCCCTATGGCTACCGCGTGGAGAACCGCAAGCTGGTGATCGACGACGAGCATGCCGAGCACGTCCGGTGGATCTTCGCCCGGTTCATCGAGATCGGATCCTGCACGGTCCTCGCGCGCGAGGTGGCGAAGCGCGGCATCCGGACGCCGCGCGGCAACCGGATCGACAAGAAGTATCTCTACCGGATGATGTCGAACCGCGCCTACCTCGGCGAGGCGGTCCACAAGGGCGACAGCTACCCCGGCGAGCACGACGCGATCATCGACCGCGAGACATGGGACCGCGTCCACGCCATCCTGCAGGAGAGTCCCCGGAAGCGCGCCGCCCGGACCCGCGCCGACACGCCCGCGCTGCTGAAGGGGCTCCTGTTCGGGCCAGACGGCGCGGCATTCTCACCGACCCACACCCGGAAGGGCGGGAGACTGTACCGCTATTATGTCAGCCAGACGGTGCTGAAACATGGCGCCGGATCCTGTCCTATCGGGCGCGTGTCCGCGGGCGAGGTCGAGACGGCTGTCATCGACCAACTGCGTGCAGTCTTCTGCCAGCCCGAGATTATCGCGGGCACGTGGAAGGCAGCACGCGCCGACGCCAGCATCAGCGAAGCCGACGCCCGAGCAGCTCTGCAGCAGCTCGATCCGCTGTGGGACGAACTGTTCCCCGCGGAACAGAGCCGCATCGTGGCGCTGTTGGTCGAGCGCGTCGAAATCGGCATAGATGGGCTGAACGTCCGACTGCGCGTCGATGGGCTCGGAGGTCTGGCTCGCGAGATGCTGGCCGGGGGCATTGGGGAAGCCGCATGACCCGCGCGGCTCCGATCCCCGAGACGGTGACGCTCCACGTACCGTTCCGCGTCGTGAAGCGCGGCGGGCGGAAAGAGATGCAACTGCCGAACGGTGCATCGCCGCCACGCCGGACGGACAACACGCTGGTTAAGGCGCTGGCGCGAGCGTTCCGCTGGAAGCGCATGCTGGAGTCCGGCGACTTCGCCACCATCGCCGAACTGGCCGAGCGCGAGGGCATCGCAACCTCCTACATGACGCGTGTCCTGCGGCTTACGCTGCTGGCACCCGACATGATTGAGGCAATCCTGGACGGCACGCAACAGCCGGAGGTGACGCTGGCGCAGGTGCTGGAGCCATTTCCATTAGCGTGGGCAGAGCAGGCTGGTCGCCTAGACCAACTGGTTGAGGCGAGGTTTCTTTCAGCTGCTATCATCCGACGAGACTGACCTTCAGCAGCTTTTCTTTCGGCAGCGCCGCGGTCCGTTTGTTCTCGGAGTCGGACAGGCACAGCGACGCTTACTAGACGACGATGAAGAGACATACGTAGCAGCCGCGGACAAAGAATGCGGCTGGACGTAAACAAGTCACCCCTTTACATCCCTTTTGTTATCAATGGGGACTTCAGAGGGAGGATCCAAGAGGAACGAAGATGCCTACGGCCTTAGAGCACAACGAAAAAATGTCGCGTAAAAGCGCTCGGGTCCACCGGCATTCCCTCGTGGAGGCTGGGCGGCTTCCGGTCGAACAGCTCGTCGCATTCGCCATTCGCGAGGGGCGTCGGCCTCGGCCGATCTACACCGCACATAAATGGTTCGCACGCAGACTTGGATCGGTCTTTCGTAGCCTCCTTATCGGCGTTACCTCCGGGCCGGATGCCGATTTCAACGAGCTATACTATGGAAGTGCGGACCTCACCGACCTGAAGGTGCTGGATCCGTTTGTCGGCGGTGGCACATCGGTGTTCGAGGCGTCCCGACTCGGTGCCACGGCATATGGCTGCGACGTGGATCCCGTAGCCTGCGCCGTAAGCCGCTTGGAGTTGGGGGCCGCCGACCTGCCAGATCTCGGTCCGACCATCGCCGAGCTGAAGGCGAAGGTCGGGAGCCGCCTGGCCGAATTTCACCGTAAGGACGACGACGTGGTGCTGCATCATTTCTGGGTGCAAGTCGTGGAATGCGCCGGCTGCGGAAGCCATTTTGACGCGCATCCCAATCATGTGCTAGCCGACGATGGTACCACGCGCCACGCCTTCTGCTCTGCCTGCGGCACGATCCACGATCTGCCGACGCGCACCGCGTCGTTCGAATGTGTCAATTGCGGACACCATACCGACTGCGATCGAGGATCCGTCCTGCGGGGACGGGCCGCATGCCCGCACTGCAAGCATGCCGACCAGCTGATCGAGTATGGACGGCGAGGCGGAGCCCCGCGCTGGCGGCTGTTCGCGGTGGAGACAGTCGCGCGAGGAGTTGGTACGCGCATGGTTCCTATGTCAGAGCGTATGTTCCGGAAGGCAACTGACGAGGACGTAAGCCAATACGAGCGTGCGGAAGCGGCGCTGGTGGATGCAGAACTAGCAG
This sequence comes from Paracoccus stylophorae, assembly GCF_028553765.1. Classification (NCBI taxonomy): domain Bacteria; kingdom Pseudomonadati; phylum Pseudomonadota; class Alphaproteobacteria; order Rhodobacterales; family Paracoccaceae; genus Paracoccus; species Paracoccus stylophorae. The sequence continues at coordinate 1,347,539 of NZ_CP067134.1, forward strand.
GAGATGTGCTGATCCCAGACGACCGGATCGACACTTCGGGCTGGTCCGACGAGCGCCTAAGCGCCTATGGTTATGGCCGCTGGCGTGACCTCTTTAATGCGAGGCAATTGCTGCACCTCGGCCTGCTTGCAAAGGAAATCGCACTTCTCGACCAGCCTCTGCGCGGCGCCGTCGCGATGGCGTTCAGCGACCATCTGACCACGAACTGCATGATGGCGTCCTACGCGGGGGGCTGGCGGCGCCTTACGCCACTGTTCTCGCTTCGGGCGTTCCGGCACATCCAGCGACCGGTTGAACTCAATCCTTGGATCGAGCGCGCGGGTCGAGGCACGTTTCCGAATGCGGTCCGCAAGCTCAACGCTGCGGCCGCCTACGCGCGTAGCCCCAAGGAGCCGATTGGCGCGAAGTCCTTTGTCGACGTGCCCACCCGGGCCCGTCGGCGAAAGACCCAGATTCACATGGGAACGGCAGGCAATCTTGCCTTTCTAGCAAGCGGATCAATCGACGTTGTCATGACGGATCCTCCCTACTTCGACAACATCGCCTATTCGGAACTCGCGAGCTTCTTCGGCCCTTGGCTGAAATGTCTAGAAGTGCTCGATGCGCGCGAACAGCACGACATTCTGGCCAACAGCCTCGTCGCTAACAGATCCCGTGTCGGGAGCGTAGAACGCTACACCGAGGGTCTTGGTCAGGCTTTCGTGGAGATCTCCCGGGTGCTGAAGCGCAACGGAATCGTCGCGTTCTCTTACCGGCATACCGACGCTCCTGCCTGGCAAGCGCTCGCGGAAGCTATAGCCCGCACGGATTTGCGGATCACGAGCGTCCTTCCGATGCCAGGTGAGGCAGGCGCTGGCCTTCATGCGCAGGGCGAGCGCGGGCTGTGGGACGCGCTGTTCGTCCTTCGTCACGGAGCAGGTCCTACGCCCATCTTGCAGGTTAGCGAGCTAGAGGTCGCCGATGTCGAAGCGGAGGTCGAGGGGTGGCTCGAGCGGTATGGTGAACTGACGCTACCGTTCAACGCGATCGACGCAGCCGCGCTGCGTAGAGCCGCGCTTGTGGGCAAAGCTCTGGCGCCGCGGCGAATACTGGGGAGGTCAAAATGGATCGCCCTTGAGGACGCGCTGCGCTGAACTTAGACTGCGCTGACGTTTTTTGGAGGAAAGTCGTTGCCATATCTAAGCAAGCGGGTCATTAGCAATTATTTCCGCACCGACTGCCCTCGTCAACTTCGTCTTCTCCTCTCTCCAGAAAACCAGCAGTACCAGTCGGAGCGCGATGCCCAAGGCATGCCGCCGAAGACCGTCGCGCGCGCCGGAATGGCGGCGTTAACTCAGGAGGGCAGCCGCTGGGAACAGGAGAAGCTGAAGGATCTTCAGAGCACCTTCGGTGGCACGTCGGTCATCGGCACCATGACTGGAACGGAGTTTCAGGATCAGAAGCTTCAGAACGTGATGTCCAAGGCGCAGCCTGGCGCCTTCTTGGTGAGGCCCGAGTTCGACGTCGGCCCAAGCTTCCGGACGGCGATCGGCATCGATGCCCTGGTGGCCACGCACTCGCTGGGCTTCGCCAAGCTAGTGCCAGATCTGATCCAAGTGCTTTCCCCCGCGGACGTGGGTCGGATCGTGGAGGCGAATGGTTCCGTCCACGACGCGGATGGCCGAATCGGCCTGCGGGTGATCGACATCAAGATGACTGCGGAGCCAAGCGCGTCTTACTTCGCCGAGATCACGTATTATTCGCTCGCACTGGCCGGATGGCTTCACGATAACGGTTACGCTGACCGGTTTGCCGTCGTCGCCGAGGCGGCTATCTGGCCGGGATCGCACGACGCTGCAGCGATCGTCCGGCTCAAGGCAGAGAGAAGCAAAGCAGGGTTTACGCCGACAGCCGACGAGTTGGCCGCCGCCTTGGCAGATGACATTGAGACGCTAGAAATCGACGTTTTTTCGCCGCGCCTCAGGCACTTCTTCAACGTGGAACTTGCCGAGGCACTGGCCAGCCCTTGGAAGGACCTCGACTGGCACGTGGGCACTGGCTGCAGCGGGTGCGAGTACCTAGGCTATGCGTGGAGCGCGACCACCCCTGAGCATCCGGATCACTGCATGCCGATGGCGAAGGCGCAGGGGCATCTCAGTTCTATAGCCTTCCTGCCTCGCGGCGCTCGGCGCGCGCTTGGCGATCGCAAGATCAATACTACCGCCTCGCTGGCACCATTGAAGTCCGACGACTTGGCCTTTGACTGCCATCCTAAGCTGCGCGCCACACGGACGGTAGTTGCGGGACGTGCGCAGTCGCTGGCGACCGGCAGCAGCGATATTCCTGCGGGTTCGGGCACGTCGGCCGTCATCCCGAACTGGGCGGACCTCAACCTCTATCTTTCGGCCGACTTCGACGTCGGGAGCGGCCTGACGCTCGCCTTCGGCGTCGGCGGCTACTCGAATGCGAGTGGACAGCGGGAGAAGATCGCCGCGCAGGTCTTTGTAAATGACACCCGCAGCGTCCAGAGCGAGAGCCGAGAACTGCTGAGCTTCCTTGCCTATGTTGAGAAGGCGCTTTCCGACGCGACCAAGGCCAAGGCGGACGCAACAGTACAAATCTACATTTGGGACAGCGTCACCTACGAACACATGCTCCGCGTAATTGGTCGCAACCTCCATCACATTCTTGCCGACGGCAGCCTGAAGAAGCTTGCATGGCTGTTCCCGCCCGAAGAGATTATCGAAAATGCCAAGCTGCGCTCGGTTAGCGCGCCGATCACCATTGTCCGCAACGCGGTCCAGGCGCTCGTAGCGGCGCCTATTCCCCATTACTACTCGCTGCTTGGACTGGCACGAGCCTATGCACCTCCGTCGAAGCAGGGCGCGACACCGTTCGAGTTCCGCGTGCCGGTGATCTTCGAGGATCCGCTATCTGATCAGGTACCCTCGGAGCGGGCGCACGAGATCTGGACCCGTATGGGTCAGCCTCGTCCATGGAGTCAGCAGGTCACCCAACTGCGCTCGACGGTAACGATGAAGCTGCACGCGCTTCATTCCATCTTGTGGCGACTTCGCCTCGACCTTAAGGGCCAACTACGCAGCCGAGCTCCTAAGATCACGGACATCAAACCGCCGGCGATGCTGCGCAGCGTGAGTTCTGACGGGCAGATCTGGTACGCCTACGCTCGGCTCAACGCGCAAGTCGTGGGCCTAGAGCACGGCATATCTTTGGCCATGCCCGTCCACGAGCGGGAGGCGAAATACCTCGCCGCGCGGCTTGAGGCGGAGCTTACGGGACTTGACTTGGCGCGCGCCGCGCGGACGCTTGGCGTCACGCTGCGTCCTGGGTTACGGGTTTACACGCTTGGGGAAGGATCACGCGAAGCCAAGTTCGAGGAAGGGGACTTCCTCTGCGCACTCTCCCCCGATTCAGTGCCAGACTTCTATTCTCGGCGGCTCAGCGACTTCACTGGCGGCGTGCCGCTTGCTCCGGATCTACCAAGCTGGATCAACGAATTCCGATCCCCAGGAACACTGACAGCGACGCAGCTGCTCGCCATCGACCGCGACGCCCGGCTTGTCGCAGTGTATTTCAAGCCCGAGGTCGATGCCTACCTGCGACGGATCGAATCCACGCTTGACCTGCGCCGCGACGTCGTCCTCGACCGACAGGTGCAAGACTTCCTGACGGGAAGGCTCGAGACCGCGCTAAAGGCCATTGGCAACCCGCCCGTGGCGATTAGCGCCGGCACGCCGACGGCCAACGTCATCGGGAAATCGGCACCCAAGACCGCTACCGCCCATGTGCCCGTGGCGGACGTGCTCTGGGATACACAAAAGACGGCGCTCGCTCTCACGGGCAGGAATGCCGCCGTGACTCGGACGACACTAGAGGCGCTCGGCACCGAGCTCAACGACAGCCAGTGGGACGCATGGCGGGAAGCGATGGAGAAACGCCTCGCCCTCATCTGGGGTCCGCCTGGCACAGGGAAGTCGCAGACGCTACGCGCCATTCTGCTTGGGCTGCTGCTGGAAGCTCACGCCGCCGGAAAGGCGATCCGGATCCTGGTGACGAGCAATACCTACGACGCGGCCGACAACGTTGTACTGCGCACCTTCCGACAGATCGTTTCGCTCGGAGAGGCGACGACCGGCAAAGTGCGCTTGGCCCGTCTGCGTTCCGGCTCAAAGGAAGATGCTCCGGGCCTGCCGGAGGGCGTCAATCTCCTCAACGATAAGGATGCACCTGGCATCCGGAACCTGCACGATCTGCTGACTGCCGGGACGACTTCCGCGATCGTGTCGGCGCCGCCGCAGCAGGTAACCAAGTTCGCCGGCCTAAGGGGCAACTTCGCGCCACCTCTCTTCGACGTGGTCCTGATCGACGAGGCGTCGCAGATGGACATGGCCAACGCCGTGCTTGCCTTGGCGCCGCTCGCCGAAGGAGGCTCAACGATCGTCGTCGGGGATCCCAAGCAGTTGCCGCCCATTCACGCGGTGCAGGCGCCACTTGGCCTCGAGAAGCTCGTTGGATCCGTCTATGACTTCGTCGCGGACCATCGCGGAGTGACCTCGAAGGATCTGCTGGAGAACTACCGTTCGAACAGCACGATCGTCGGCCTAGGGCGCTTCGCTGGCTATCCAGCCGGTCTTACCGCCCACTTCCCGGATCTGCGCATGCGGCTGGAGACACCGCTCCCTGCGGCGGTGCCGGCGAACTGGCCCGGGAATCTCGCGTTCGGTACCGAGTTTGCCCGGCTGCTGGAGCCTAGCCAGCCCATTTCTGCCTTCATCTATCCGGAAGGGCGCAGCAGCCAGTGGAATGACTTTGAGGCCCAAGCTGTGGCGGCGCTGCTCTGGATGCTTCGGGGCCACCTAGGTATCGGTCTCCATGGCGACCCGCAGGCGAGCAGTGCGGGGCTACATAATGCGACCAGTTTTTGGACGGACGCCGTTGGCGTGGTGACACCGCACCGCGCCCACAAGGCGCTGATAGTGTCCAAGCTGCAAGCATTATTTGAACCTCTCGGCGACGAAGGCAGGCTCATCCGCGACGCGGTGAACACCGTGGAACGCTTCCAAGGACAACAGCGTGACATTATCATCGCCAGCTACGCTCTGGGCGATCCCGATGCGATCGCCGACGAGGACGAGTTCCTCCTGTCGCTCAATCGGTTCAATGTTATGGCCTCACGACCACGCGCCAAGCTCGTAGTTTTGGCTAGCCAAGAGGTAATCAATCATCTGCCTGGCGATTTAGAGGTAATGCGCGATTCGCGACTTCTGAAGTACTTCGCCGAGACATTTCTCGACGATCGCACCGACTGCGATATCCCGTTCATGGATGGAAATAGTGTCGTGCGAAAAAGCGGCTCGTTCAGGGTTCGCAACTAGATGCTATTTGAGCAAAGTGAACGAACGGCCGAGTCTGAGATCAAAACATATTCTCCACCAGGAGAACGCGCCGCAGCAACTTTTCGCCGCTCCGCACCGACAAGGTCGACTGGGACCAATCACCGTGACGTTCGATAGCGTGGTTGCTCCCGGCGAACGCGGCGAACGACAGCTTCGGGCTGAACATCTTTGATTTGAGGCGGGTCCCACTTTTGGCAAATGTTCGATTTCTGTTCCATTTCATCGGATGCCACTGACGTCGAAGTGTTCAGCCTACAGCGCCGAAAGCCACTTAGTTTCAGAGCCTTGCAAGAAGTTCACCAAATCCGCGCAGTCATCAGGTCCGGAGAATATCGGCCCTAAGAGAACGCTTCCGGGCCATCGCGCACCGGGGCCAGTGCTCAGCCCCTCGCGCATAACCCTCGAAAACAACGAGAAAATCCGGCCGCAGCCGGATCGGGAGAACGCTTTCGCAAGGGCAAGTGGCGGAGGGGATGGGCCTGAGAGACAACCTTCTCCATCTAGGGAAAGTCATCGCAGGGTGAGTTGAGGCCAGCCTTTCGGACGTAATATCAGTCTATTACGAGAAGTCGCCGCTAACGCGGCCGACTTGATGCGTCCGCTCGTGCGGGATGTTGATGATTTGACGCCAGCACACGAAATGGCGCTCATAGCATCGGCAGTGAAACTCGAGGCGGCCTCGTCGTTGCCGGCGTAGTCGGCCGCGACCGCATAGCCGGCGTCAATGAGCGCGATCGAAGCCGCAGGCGACGGCGCGCTTGCGCGTCACGCTCGCATGACCGCGTTTTCCCGAACTCACGCGAACCCGTAATTCGGCTTCTGCTCGGTCGAGTTGAGCCACGCAGGTGGACCACGGGCCGTGCCGCCGCGCGCAAGTCAGCATTCCGGAAAATTCACGGCGAGGCCGCCAAGCGAGGTTTCCTTATACTTCTCACGCATGTCTAGCCCCGTCTGCCGCATGGTCTCAATACAATTGTCCAGCGGCATGAAGTGGGTTCCGTCGCCGTGCAGCGCCAGCGAGGCTGCCGAGACCGCTTTGATCGCGCCGAGCCCGTTGCGCTCAATGCAGGGAACCTGCACCAAGCCCCTCACCGGATCGCACGTCATGCCGAGGTGGTGCTCAAGCGCGATCTCGGCGGCATTCTCGACTTGGGCGTTGGTCCCGCCGAGCGCCGCGCACAGGCCGGCGGCGGCCATCGCCGAGGCCGAGCCGACTTCGGCCTGGCAGCCGAGCTCCGCGCCTGAGATCGAGGCGTTCTCCTTGACGATGCCGCCGATCGCTGCGGCCGTCAGCAGGAAGACCTCGACCCCGGGGTCAGTCGCGCCGACGCAGTGGCTGCGATAATAGCGGATCACAGCCGGCACCACGCCGGCGGCGCCGTTGGTAGGCGAGGTCACGACCCGCCCGCCGGCGGCGTTCTCCTCGTTGACCGCCAGCGCGTAGGCGGCGAGCCAGTCGTTGACCGCGTGCGGCTGCGCCGCGCTCGTGCCCCGCGCCGCGACCAGGCGGTCATGGATTGCCTTGGCCCGACGCTTGACCTTCAGGCCGCCAGGCAGCTCGCCCTCAGTCCTGAGCCCTCGGTCGATGCAGTTCTGCATCGTGGCGTGCAGGGCGGCGAGCCCCTGCCTCACGGCCTCGGGACTTCGCGCAGTCTCCTCGTTGGCCAGCTTCATCTCGGCGACCGTTCTGCCGGATTCGCTCCCCATCCGGAGCATCTCCGCCGCGCTGCCGAACGGGTAAGGATAGCCGAGCGATTGCTGCTGGGCGCCTGGCGGGGCGGATTTCCGCGACCGCGAGGCCAGCAGTTCGGACTCTGTAGCGATGAAGCCGCCGCCGATCGAGTAGTAGGTCTCCTCGAGCAGGACCGCGCCGTTGCTGAGCGCGCGCAGCTTCATGCCGTTTGCGTGCATCGCGAGCGGCGGACCGTAGTCGAAGATGACGTGGCGCTCGGGATCGAAGGCCACCTCGGGCAGGCCGGGCGGCGCGAGCCGACCGGTCGCGCGCATCTCGGTCAGCCGGGCCTCTGCGACATCGGCGTCGAGGCTCGCCGGCTCGAACCCCATCAGCCCGAGAATCACTGCACGGTCGGTGGCGTGCCCCTTCCCGGTGAACGCCAACGAGCCGTAAAGCTGAGCCTCAAGCGCCGTGAGCTTTGCCGGATCGAAGGCGGCGCCGCCGTCCTGCACCGCCTTCAGGAACGCCGCCGCCGCCGTCATCGGTCCCATGGTGTGGGACGACGACGGGCCGACGCCGATCTTGAAGATGTCGAACACGCTGATGAACATGTTTCCCCCTTCCGCCGGTCGGCCTGCGGCGATCAGCCGAACATGCTGTAGAGGATGCCGGACATGGCGATGAGGCCCGCGACGACGACGAACACGTTGCTGATCTGTCCACGGTACTTCGCGAGCGCGGGCACCTTGTAGATCGCGTACATCGGCATGAGGTAGAGGATCGCCGCGATCACCGGCCCCGCCAGCGTCTCGATGATGCCGAGGATGCTGGGGTTGAGGATCGCCACGCCCCAGGTCGTCAGGAACATGAAGACGGCGATGGCCTTGACGAGCGCCGGATCGGCGATCTTGCGCGCGTCGGGATCATACTGGCCGCGGACGATGCCGTGCAGCCCCTCGGTCGCGCCGAGGTAGTGGCCGAAGAACGAGGACACGATGGCCAGGAACGCGATGATCGGGCCGAAATAGGCGATGAACGGGCTGCCGTGCACATTGGCCAGATAGGACAGCACCGGCAGGTTCTGCGCCTTCGCCTCGGCCAGCTGCGTCGGGCCGAGCGCCAGCACGCAGGAGAACACGAACAGCATGACGAACCCGACCAGCACGGTCGCAGTCCGGCCGAGGATCTTGTCCGCCTTTTCCGCCGCATCGGATCCATAGTCCCGCTTCAGCGAAACCGAGAACTGCGAGATCGCCGGGGAGTGGTTGAAGGCGAAGACCAGCACAGGGATCGTCAGCCATACCGTCGCCAGCATGCTGCCGGGGGACGAGACCTGCGTCACGGTGGAGAGGTCCCAGCTCGGGATCAGATAGAGCGAGAGGAGCACGAGGATCGCCGCGAGCGGATAGACCAGCGCTTCGGTCACGCGCAGCATGATCTCCTGCCCGGCCATCATCACGGCCATCATTCCCGCGACCAGCAGGCCGGAGAGGATCCAGCGCGGGAGCGGGTCCATGCCGAGCTGGTTGACCATGAAGCTGTCGACGGTGTTGGTGATGCCGACGCCGTAGATCAGCACGATCGGGTAGATCGCCAGGAAGTAGAGAATCGTGATCGCCTTGCCGGCGCCGGATCCGAAATGCTCGACGACCACCTGGGTGATGTCGCTGCCCGGGATCGCGGACGAGCACACGAACCGCGACAACCCGCGATGCGACAGATAGGTCATCGGTCCGATCAGGACGGCCATGATGATCAAGGGCCAGAAGCCGCCGCTCCCCGCGTTGATCGGCAGGAACAGAATGCCGGCGCCGACCGCGGTTCCGAACAGGCTCAGGACCCATTTCGTATCGTGCTTCGACCAGGCTAGCGGCTTCGCGCCCTTGTTCGCCATCATGGCGTCGGTATGGCTTGTCACGACGTCCTCCTCCTCCGCTTCTATTTTGTCTTTGCAGGCGGCGTTCCGCCGCCTGGTTCTTTCCCTCGGTTCCTGCGCGCGCCTCAGGCCGGCTCGATGCGCGCGAGGGGCGCGCCGAAGCCGATGGGCTTGCCCGCCTCGGCCAGATGCCGGAGCCGGCCGGAGCGCGGCGCCTCGACCCGCGTCTCCATCTTCATCGCCTCCATCACCGCGATCACCGCGCCGGCGGCGACCTCCGCCCCGTCCTCAGCCTGCCAGACCTGCAGCGTTCCGGCAACAGGGGCCGTCACGACGTCCTGGCCTGCCGCCCCCGGCGCCTCCGCCGCCGCGGCAGCGCCGGGACCGGAACCGGAACCGGCGGCGAGCATCCCCGCCGGCAGGCCGATCTCGACGCGCCGGCCGTCGATCTCGATCGCGAAGCGCAGGAACGGCGCGGTCGCCGCCGGGGTCACCCGCGCCTCCCCGCCGATGGCCGCGAGCCGGTCGGCGAAATCCGTCTCGATCCAGCGGGTGTGGACGGCGAAGTCGCCCCCCTCGGCGCGGAACTCGGGCGCCGCGATCGCCGCGCGGTGGAAGGGCAGGACCGAGGCGACGCCGCCGATCTGGAACTCCGCCAGGGCGCGCCCCGCTCTCGCGAGCGCCTCCGTGCGCGTGGCGCCGGTCACGACGAGCTTCGCCATCAGCGAGTCGAAGCTGCCCGGCACCACCGAACCGGCGACGACGCCGCTGTCGAGCCGGACCCCGGGGCCGCCAGGCGCGTCCCAATCCGTCACCGGTCCCGGCGTCGGCAGGAAACCGCGGGCCGGGTCCTCGGCGTTGATGCGGAACTCGATCGCATGGCCGAGGGGCGCCGGGACCTCCTCGTCGGCGAGCCGCGCGCCGGCAGCCACGGCGATCATCGCGCGCACCAGGTCGACGCCGGTCGTCTCCTCGGTCACCGGATGCTCGACCTGAAGCCGAGTGTTGACCTCGAGGAAGGAGAGCGTGCCGTTCGCCGACAGCAGGAACTCGACGGTGCCCGCCCCGCTGTAGCCCGCGCGCGCGCAGATCGCCCGGGCGGAGGCGTGGATGCGGGCGCGCTGCTCCTCGGTGATGAAGGGCGCGGGCGCCTCCTCGATGAGCTTCTGGTTGCGCCGTTGCAGCGAACAGTCGCGGGTGCCGAGCACCTTGACCTGCCCGTGCCGGTCGCCGAGCACCTGCGCCTCGATATGCCGGGGCCGGTCGAGGAACTGCTCGATATAGCATTCGCCGCGGCCGAAGGCGGTCAGCGCCTCGCGGGTGGCGGACTCGAAGAGCTCCTCGACCTCCTCAAGATTCCAGGCGACCTTCATGCCGCGCCCGCCGCCGCCATGGGCGGCCTTTATGGCGACGGGCAGGCCATGCGCCTCGGCAAAGGCGCGGGCCTCGGCCGGGGTGGCGACCGGGCCGGGGGTGCCGGCAACCAGCGGCGCGCCGACCGCCTCGGCGATGCGCCGCGCTTCGATCTTGTCGCCGAGCGCCTCAATCACGTGGGGATCGGGGCCGACCCAGATCAGGCCGGCTTCCTGCACGGCGCGGGCGAATTCGGCGCGCTCCGACAGGAAGCCGTAACCCGGATGCACCGCGTCGGCGCCCGCGCGCAAGGCGATGGCGATGAGCTTGGCCGCGTCGAGATAGGTTTCCGCCGGGCGTTCGCCGCCGAGCGGATACGCCTCGTCGGCGAGCCGGACGAAGAGCGCGTCGCGGTCGCTGTCGGCATAGGCGACGATCGGGACGATCCCCTCGTCACGGCAGGCGCGGATGACTCGAACGGCGATCTCGCTGCGATTGGCGATGAACAGGCGGCGGATCGGACGCAGCGCGGCGCCGGGCTCGAACAGGGTCGTCGTCATGGCGTGGCCTCGATCGGGCTGAAGGGATGGTCGGCGGTGAAGCGGATGCGCGCGCCGGGGGGGATCTGTCCGGCGAGCGGCAGCGCGTCGGGCAGCACGGTGGCAATGACCGGATAGCCGCCGGTCAGCGGATGGTCGGCGAGGAACAGCACCGGCTGGCCGGAATGCGGCACCTGGATCGCGCCGTGCTCGGTCCCCTCAGAGGGCAGTTCGCGCGCGTCGTCGCGCACGAGCGGGTCGCCGGCGAGCCGGACGCCGACGCGCGAGGATTGCGCCGTCACCTCCCAGTCCTGGGCAAGCAGCAGCGCCACCGCAGCGTCCGGGAACCAGTCGGCGCGTGGGCCGAGGGTGACGGGCAGCAGGACCGTCTCGCCGGCAGCGGGCAGCCACGTGTGCGCGGCGGGCTCGCCGTCGACGGCGAGCGCTGGGTTGTCGGCGAAGCCGATCGCGGTGCCGGCGCCGAGCGGGTCCGGGCCGATCCCCGCGAGTGTGTCGGTCGCGGCCGAGCCGAGCAGGCGCGGCGCGTCGAAGCCGCCGCGCCGCGCGAGATAGCTGCGCATGCCGCGGGCGGGCGGCGGAATCACCAGAACCTCGCCGGGGTCGAGCGCGAAGGGGCGGGTCACGTCGACGGGGATGCGCGCGGGGCCGGCCTCGATCTCGGCCCGGTCGGCGGCGCCGTCGAGCACGAGCGTCGCGGGCGCATCGACGCTGAGCCGCGTCGGGCCGAGCGTGATTTCGAGCGCCGCGGCGTCGGGCGGGTTGCCCGCCCGACGATTGGCGCGCCGCAGGCTCGGCAGGTCCATCGCGCCGGAGCCGGAGATGCCATGCGCCGCCTGACCGGACCGCCCGGCGTCCTGCATCAGCACGGGGAAAGCCGTCGCGACCACCCGCAGCCCTACGACGGAGGCGGGGCGCTCGGCCGGGGCGGCCGGCGTCGCATGCACGGCGCTGCGCCGTTCGACGAAGCGCACGCGCCCGCCCGGGCGCAGCAGCGCCGGCGGGTCGCGCGCGAGGTCCCACATCGGCGTCGGCGTGGTCCCGATGAGCTGCCAGCCGCCGGGGCTCGCCTTGGGGTAGACGCCGCAGAACCGGCCGGCGAGCCCGACGGCGCCGGCCGGAATGCGCGAGCGCGGGCTCGCGCGGCGCGGCAGGTCGAAGCGGGGATCCTCGCAGGTCATGTAGGCGAAGCCCGGGGCGAAGCCGCAGAACGCCACCTGCCAGGTCGCCGCCTGATGCGCGGCGACGACCTCCGCCACGGTCAGGTCGAGATGAGCGGCGACCTCGGCGAGGTCCTCGCCGTCGTAGACGATGGGGATCTCAATCGCCTCCGCCTTGTCCTCGCGCCGGGCCGTCGCGCGGGACGCCCGCGCCGCGATCGCCGCCGCAAGCCGGCCGTCGGCGGCGGCGCCGGGCGCGGCGCGCACCAGCAGCGTGCGCGCGGCGGGGATCACCTCGGCGACGCCGGGGACCGGATCGGTGGCCAGCGCGTCGAAAAGCGCGAGCGTCGCCGCGAGATCGGGCAGTTCCACGAGAAGCGCGCGCGGACCGACGGGCAGAAACCGCAGCGTCATGCCTGCCACTCCCGATCAGGGACGTCGCTGACGAACATGTGCCCGGGCGCGTGGGTGATCGCGAAGGGCGGCTTTGACGCCATGACCGCCGCCTGCGGGGTCACGCCGCAGGCCCAGAAGACCGGAATCTCGCCAGGCCGTATCGCGACCGGATCGCCGAAGTCCGGCCGGCCGAGATCGGCGATGCCGAGCGCCTCGGGCGCGCCGACATGCACCGGCGCGCCATGCACCGCCTGATAGCGGCCCGAGATCGTCACCGCCTCGGCGACGCGATCGGCGGGGATCGGCCGCATCGAGACGACCAGCGGGCCGGCGAGCCGCCCGGCCGGCCGACAGGGCCGGTCGGTGAGATACATCGGCACGTTGCAGCCCTGCGCGATGTGGCGGATCTCGATGCCGGCCTGCATCAGCGGCGCCTCGAAGGTGAAGGAGCAGCCGATCAGGAACGTCACCAGATCGGCATGTTCGGCCCAGACCGCGTGCGCGTCGGCGGTTTCCTCGGCCAGCGCGCCGTCGCGCCAGACGCGGTAGCGCGGCAGGTCGCGGCGCAGGTCGGCGCCGGGGGCGAGCGCGGTCTCGAAACCGCCGGGCTCGGTGACGTCGAGCACCGGGCAGGGCTTGGGGTTGCGCTGCGCGAAGAGCAGGAAGTCCCAGGCCCAGTCCTGGGGCAGCGCGATGAGGTTGCACTGGGTGAAGCCCGTGGCGTGGCCCGAGGTCGGCGCGGCCCAACCCGCGCGACAGGCGGCGCGCAGCTCGGCGGGGTTCTGGTAGGTCATCGGGCGACCTCGTGGAACGGGGCGATCGCCACGCCCGCCGCGACGAGCCGGTCGCGGATGCGCCGGGCCAAAGCCACCGCGGCCGGGTTGTCGCCATGTACGCAGATGCTCTGGGCGTCGAGGCGCAGGAGCGAGCCGTCCGCCGCTTCGATCGTGCCTTCGGTCGCGAGGCGCAGCATGCGCTCCGCGACCTGCTCGGGATCGTGCAGCACTGCGCCCGGCTCGCGCCGGGCCACGAGTGCGCCCGCGGCGGTATAGCCGCGATCGGCGAAGGCCTCGGCCGCCACGGTCAGGCCCGCGGCGCGGGCGCGCCCGAGGATCGACGCGCCGGCGAGGGCCATCAGGATCAGCGTCGGGTCGACGGCGCGGATGCCTGCGATGACCGCATCGCCCTGGGCCGCGTCCTCGGCGATGGTGTTGTAGAGCGCGCCATGCGGCTTGACGTAGGTGATCCGCGTCCCCGCCGCCGCCGCCAGCCCCTGCAGGGCGCCGATCTGATAGACGACGTCGGCCTCGAGTTCGGCCGGGGTCACGTCCATCTTCCGGCGCCCGAAGCCGACGCGGTCGGGATAGGAGACATGCGCCCCGACCGCCACGCCGCGCTGCGCCGCCTCGCGCAGCGTCGAGAGGATGGTCAGGGGGTCGCCGGCGTGAAAGCCGCAGGCGACGTTGGCGGAACTGACGATCGCAAGCATCGCCGCGTCGTCGCCCATCCGCCAGGCCCCGTAGCCCTCGCCGAGATCGCTGTTGAGATCCATAGCCATTTTTTCCATCAGGCGCTAAGGAAAGCGAAAATTGTGCTGACCGACTTCAGCCCCATGTACCACGTCAGCGCGCAGACGATCACGCTCAACGCGAGCAGCGGCCGGCTGTAGCGGTAGCCGCCCATCAGGTCGGAGCGGGCGAAGCCGATCCAGGTGAAGATCGTGAGGCCGATGGGCAGGATCAGGCCGTTGAAGCCGCCGGCGAAGACGAGGAGCGCGGCGGGCGCCGTGCCGAGGGCGAGGTAGATCGCCAGCGAGACCGCGATGAAGATGACCGTCGCGACGTTGCGCGCGCGGTCGTCCATCGGGCGGAAAACGGTCATGAAGCTGACTGACGTATAGGCGGCCCCGATGACCGAGGTGATGGCCGCCGCCCAGAAGATGATCCCGAACACCCGCAGGCCCCACTGGCCGGCCGCCGCCTGGAACGCCTGGGCCGCCGGGTTTGCGGTCTGCGAGGCGAGGTCGAGCGTGACGCCCGAGGCCGTAACCCCGAGGATCGCGAGGAACAGCACGAACCGCATGACGCCCGTCACGGCGATGCCCGACAGCGCGCCGCGCGTGATGGCGGGCAGGTTCGCAGCGCCCGTAAGGCCCTTGTCGAGCAGGCGATGCGCGCCGGCATAGGTGATGTAGCCGCCGACTGTGCCCCCGACGATCGTCGTGATCGCGGCGAAGTCGACAGTCGAGGGCAGCACGGTCTGTCGCAGCGCCTCGCCGACCGGCGGGTTCGAGACGATGGCAACGAACACCGTCATCGCGATCATCAGGATCCCCAGCACGACGATGATCCGGTCGAGCAGCAACCCCGCGCGGTGCGACAGGAAGATGCCGATGGCGAGCAGCGCCGACAACGCGCCGCCGATCTTCGGGTCGAGGCCGATCATCGCGTTCAGCCCGAGCCCACTGCCGGCGATGTTGCCGACGTTGAACACCAGCCCGCCGAAGATCACCAGCACCGACAGAAGATAGCCGGCACCGGGAATGGCGGCGTTGGCGGTTTCGGAGGCGCGGCGGCCGGTCAGGGCGGTGATCCGCCAGACGTTCATCTGCACGACGAAGTCGATGAGGATCGAGGCGAGGATCGCGAAGGCGAAGGCCGACCCGAGGCGCGCGGTGAAGGTCGCCGTCTGGGTGATGAAGCCCGGGCCGATGGCCGAGGTCGCCATCAGGAAGATGGCGGCGATCAGGCCGCCGCGCAGCGTGGCTCCCGATGCGGTGACAGGGGGGGAGAGTTCGCTCATTGCCGGGCTCCACGCTTGCAGATTCGGAATGACGGCATTGTCTCAGACGCAAAGCGATTCGTCAATTATCCTCCTACCTTCACTTGTGTTTCGTCGAACAATCTTGTGCGCTTTGCACTATGAACGTGAGCGAGATGCTCAAACACGATGATGCTCCACGTGACATGGCGCGTGGAATCCTCGTAAAATGAGCCGACACATGAGGTGCAGAATGAGTGACCGAAAGCCAGGATTCGATGCCGCCGCGCCGCTTGTCGAGCAAATTGCGGCGCAACTCCGCACGATGGCGACGGAGGGGGAGCTGACGCCCGGGGAACGCCTTTCTGAGGCCCGACTGTCTGCCGATCTCGGTGTCTCGCGGAACACGTTGCGCGAGTCCTTCCGGTTGCTCACGCGCGAGGGGTTGGCGCGCTATGAGCCAAACCGCGGCGTGTTCGTGGCAATCCCCTCGATGCCGGCCATCATCGACATCTACCGTGTGCGACGTCTGATCGAGATCCCGGCGCTTGCCCAGGCCTGGCCGAAGCACGCCGCAGTCGCGGCTATGCGCGCCGCTGTGGTGGCAGCCGAGGCCGCGCGCGAGCGTGGAGACTGGCGCGCGGTCGGCTCCGCCAACATGGTGTTTCACGGCGCTGTCGTCGCGCTGATCGACAGTCCGCGTCTGACGGCCTTTTTTGCTCAGGTCGTCGCCGAACTCCGCCTCGCCTTCGGCCTCCTCCCCGACCCGGAGCTCCTGCACGAGCCCTTTATCGCCGAGAACGCGGCCATCCTTGCCGCCGTTGACCGGGACGATGCAAAGGGCGCGGCCAAGTTGCTCGCTGGCTACCTGGACCGTTCCGAAGGGGTTGTTCTCGCAGCCTTCGCGCGGCTGGAAGATCGACGCGTGACGCCGACACCGCGTGATGCGCCGCAGCGTAGGGTCAGGACAGCCTAACGGAGAGCGACCGGCGCCTAGCGTCGTTGGAACCCCGATTGAGCACAAGTGAGGCCATGATCGGGCGTTTCGTGCAGCCACTCATCTGCTGCAACTGCGTGTCTGGTCACGCAGTGCGCCGTAGTCGCTCAGCATCTCGGCAATGGCCGAACCGTGCGGCAGCCGCGCGAGCTCCTCGGCTGCGCGCGCCTGGAACTCGCGGCTGTACTCTACCACGGGCGGGCAGACGGTCGCGATGCCGGGCTCAGAACCGACCGTTGCGCAGCCGCTCAGCAAGCTCGTCGCGAGACCTAGGACGACGAGCCGTCGCCTCGAGCATCTGGCGTTGGACATCATTGGCTTTCTCCGTGGTCTGAAGGCGTTCAGCGAGGCGTCCCGCTCGCTCGCCGGACCGCCGAAGCGAAAGCAGGAACAGGAGCAGGGCGAGGATGATGGCGCCGTAGCGCAAAGCGGCCCGCATCCATGGGCTGGCGGCGAACCCGATCAGGAGCGGGGCCATCACCGCTGCCCTCGGCGCCAGTCATCGAGACGCGCGTAGATCGTGACCGCGATGCCGCCAAGCGCCACGGCGATGAATACCCAACGCAACGTGTCGAGATACGGCACAAGCGGCAAGATCGCGGTCTGGGTCTCGGCCAGCACCTGCTGCGCCACCTCGACGCCCGCCGCGCCCAGCGTCGCCACACCGGCTGCCCCGCCGCCCTTCATGGTGCGGCTGTCAGCCAGCACCTCGCGCGCGGGCGGCGTCTCGGCTGCAAATGCCGTCGCCCGGACCGGGAACCGCTCGCCCCACCGCCGCGCGGGCCCGAGATCGACATGGATGAACCCCGATCGCGGGTAGAAGCCGAAGCCGAGGAATCCGACCTCGCGCGCCGCCGCCTCGAACGCCACCGGATCGTGGTTCGCCATGGCGATGTCGAAGGCGGCGCCGTCGAGATGCTTCGACCGGCCCGCGCCCCCCACGGCACGGTTGTGCTCTGGGCTGCGGTAGGCGGAGCGGACGATCAGCGGCTTGCCCAGCCGGTCGCGCAGCGCCTGCAGCTTGTCGAGCGCGGTTTCGTTCACGAGCAGCTTGCCGGTGCCCCGGCATGCAATCTCGGCGGGCGAGAAATTCGGCCAGCGCCAGGCGCTCTCCGGCACATCACGCCAATGGCGGTGGAAGGTCGTGGTCATGAGGGTCCTCCGAAACGAAAAAAAACCGCCTCGAGGGCGGGTGCGGTTGGGCTGGTGAACGGGGGTGTTGAGCGGCTACGGGCCGCCGCCGAAGATCTTCAGCTTGATCGCTATACCCGCGAGCAGCGCCAGCATGACGCCGGTGGTGATCATGCGGACGGCGGTCTGCATCGCGGTGCGGCGGACCAGCTGGATGCAGTCGACCAGGGAGCGCAGATCGCGGATGTCGAGCGCGGCCTCGTCGCCGTCGAGGCCGACATCGGCCAGCGCACGCTTGGCGCCTTCCTCCGCCGCCCGGGTCAAGATCGCCTCGAACTCGGCGTCGGGCATGCGCACGAAGCCCTCGGATCGGGGTGGGTTCATCGGATCCTCCTTCCGCCGCTCAGCCGACCTTGCAGCCCCAGAAGGACGTGTGGTCGGCGGCGAAGTAGCCGTCCGCGACCCGGAAATACCCCTGCAGCTCGACGGTATCGCCTGCCGTCAGCGGCTTCATGGTCTGAAGCCAGATCGCGGTAGCGAGCGAGACATGAGTGGCGGAGATTTCGCCGAGGGAGCCGCGGATTTCGGTCGTGCCGTTCAGGACGAGCCGCCCGCGCATGCGCGCGGTGGTACTGGCGTTGACCTTGTACATGAGCGTCGCGCCGAAGAGGTAAGTGCCGTCAACCGGGGCGACGAAGTGATTGTTCGCGGCGTCGAACGCGCCCTGGTCGTTGTAGTCGGTGTTATTGAGGCCGATCTTCGTCCAGGTTCCGACGCCGACATAGTTGTCGTAGTTCGTGTACGCCTTGAAGCGTGGCAGTCGCGGCTGATCAACGATGCCGGTGGCGTTGTCGACGCTGAGCCCGTCGAAGAAGGTGCTGCCGTCGGCGGAGACCGCGAGCCGGAAGCGGTCTGAGCCGAAGAGGCCCACCAGCGCCTTGGTCACGAAGCCGGTCTGCAGGGTCAGGCCGAGATCGTCGCCTGCCGCCTCCTTGTTCATGGTGTAGAACAGGTCGCCGGTGCCGCCCTCGGCCACGGTCTTCGCCGCCCAGAGCGCGGCGTTGAGCTTGGCCGAGAACGGGTTCGACGCGTCCGCTGTGGTGCCAAGCCCCAGCAGCGCGAGGTTCTGCAACGCAGCCGGTGTCGTCCTAACCCAGCCCGCGCCGTCGTAGACCAGGAGCAGTCCCTGGTCCTCGACCCACGCGCGCCAGCCGGCGCGTGGCGGCAGGCGAAGCCAGGCACCATCGGTCCAGAGCGCGACGTTCAGGTCCCACCCCGCCCAGTCGCCCGTCGCGCCGGAGGCGACGATGTAGCGGTCGCCATCGGCTGGCGAACCAGGCGGCGCAGTCAGGTCCCGGTCGAGAACGGAGAGCTGGACAAGCCCGTCGAGGATCCGCAGCGCTTCGTTATGGGTGACGTGCTTCTGGGCCTGCGCCGCCAGAATGTAGGGCAGCAGGAGATGGGTGGTGGCGTCGGACATGGGATGGCCTTCAGACTATCCCCAACCAGTCCTCCATCCCCAAGGCGTTTCAGGAGTTCGACGAGGCGGGACGAATGCGCCCGTCGCCACTCTACGACCGGATCGTGGATGTCATGGAGGAGCTGGTGAAGTTCACGCTGCTCACGCGCGATCGGAAGGCGTATCTCGTGGACCGCTACTCCGAGCGCAAGGAAACGGCGGCCGCGCTCATGAAGCGGGTGAACCTCTCCGCCGCAACCTGAGCGCAGGGCGATGTCGCGAGGCCCGTTTGCGCCGCCTCATGTTCGCCTGAGGGCCAGCAGAGCGGCGAAGGAGGCAACCCCGATCCCGGCCGTCAGCCAGATCGCCGAGAGGCCCCATGTGGTCAGCGGGGCACCGAAGATCAGGGGCGCCGCTGCTTGCAGGATGCGGGCGGGCGCATTCAGCCAGCCGATCCGCCGCCCGTATCCCGCCGACCCGAACAACGCCAGCGGCAGAGTGCCCTTGGCTATCGTGAGGATCCCGTTCCCCGCCCCATGCAGGAGCGCGAAGGCATAGGCCGCGGGACCTCCGAAGCTCACCAGCGCCACCGCGGCGACGGGATGCGCCGCTGCCGCCACGCGGGTCGAGACGAGCGGGTGGAACCAGCGCAGCAGGCCGAACTCCAGCACCCGCGCTGCGACCTGCGCCGGGCCGATCAACGCTCCTGCCGCGATGGCGACAGCCGTGCTGGCCCCGGCGGCCTGCAGAAGGCCTGGCAGATGCGCGGCCATGGCGGTCGAGTTGAACCAGGTCGCGGCAAAGACGAAGGCCAGCAGCACAGCGCAAGGCGGGATGGAGGAGGGCCGTCCTCGACCGGCGTCGCCACTCCGGCTGCCGTCTTGGTGCCTTTCGGCAGCCACGCGTTCAGCGGCAACGCCACTGCCAGATGGATCAGCGCCCAGCCGAGGCAGGCTTCGCGCCAGCCCCATGTCGCCAGCATCAGCCCCGAAAGCGGCCAGCCGACCGTGCTCGCGATCCCGGCGATGAGGGTAATGCCGGTGATCGGACCTCGCGCGTCCTTGCCATAGATCCCGGCCAGCGTTGCGAACCCTGTCTCGTAGAGCCCTATGCCCATGCCGAGCCCGATCACGGCCCAGCCGGCGAACAGAACCAGGGGCGTCGCAGCCAGCGCGAGCAGCCCGAGCCCCGCTGCGAAGACAAGGTTCGCCGCCTTGAAGGGCGAGAGGTGATTGGCCCGACCGGCTCGATCCGGGTGTCGGCGAGCCAAGCGTTGAGATCGGCTCCGCTGAGCTTGGCCGTTTCGATCAGGGTGTAGGGCGGAAAGATGGAGAAACCAGCAGCCGTCAAGCATCTCTGCATAGGGTCACGCCGTCGCGCTTACCCCCAAACGATCTCGACCAAAGCTGAAGGTGATTATCCCGCCCGCACATAGCTGCCGGGTGCCGGCTCGATCGGTTTCAGCGCTCCGCTACCAGGCACATAGGCCGGAACCTTCTTGCCCTTGCTGTGGCTTTCGATCCACTCCGCCCAGTTCGGCCACCACGACCCCTGATGCGCCTCGGCCTTGGTCAGCCAGTCCTGCGGATCGGCCGGATAGGCAGCCGCGCTGGTCCAGAACCCGTATTTCGGCCGTTTTGCCGGCGGGTTGATCACCCCCGCGATATGCCCCGATCCGCCCAGAACAAAGGTCGTGTCACCGCCCAGCAAGCCGGTCGTCGGATAGATCGAGTTCCAGGGCGCGATGTGATCCTCTTTCGTCGCAACGACATAGAAGGGAATATCGATCTTGCCGATGTCGATGGGCAGGCCGTCCATGGTCAGGTGCCCGGCCTTGCGCAAGCCGTTCTCGATATAGATCTTTTCCAGATACCACAGCAGCATGGCCGCCGGCAGGCGGGTGCTGTCGCCGTTCCAGAACAGCAGATCGAAGGCGGGCGGCTTGCGGCCCATCAGGTAATTCATCACGTGGAAGGACCAGATCAGGTCATTTTCCCGGATCATCGAGAACATGTCCTGCAGATGGTGGTTTTCCAGATAGCCCTTTTCGGCCATGTGTTCGCGCAGAACCTGCAGCCGGTCGCGGTCGATGAAAACGCCGATCTCGCCCACATCGGTGAAATCGACCATCGTGGCCAGCGTCGTCGCGGTCTTGACCCGCTTGTCGCCCTTGGCCGCCATATAGGCCAGCGTCGCCGTCACCAGAATCCCGCCGATGCAGAAGCCGAGAATGTCGAACTCGTCCTCGCCGGTCGCATCGGTGATCGCGTCCAGCGCGGTCAGCGGGCCAAGGCGCATGTAATCCTCGAAGCTCAGCGCCGCGTGCTGCTTGGTCGGGTTGACCCATGAAATCAGGAAAACGCTGTGGCCCTGCTCCAGCATATAGCGGACAAGGCTGTTTTCGGGCTTCATGTCGAAGATATAGTATTTGTTGATCCAGGGCGGCACGAACAGCAGCGGGCGCTTGAACTGGGTCTTGGTCAGCGGTTCGTAGTGGATCAACTGGATCAATTCGTTCTGATAGATCACCTGCCCCGGCGTCGTGGCCAGATCGCGCCCGACCTCGAAGGCCTCGCGGTCGGTCATGTTGATGTCCAGCCGCCCGTCGCCGCGTTCCAGATCGTCCAGAAGGTTGCGGAACCCGTCCAGCAGGCTGCGGCCATCGGTTTCAAGGAAACGCTCACGCGCGGCGGGGTTCAACGCAAGATAATTGCTGGGCGACAGCGCGCTGAGCAACTGCCGGGTATAGAACCGCACGCGCAGGCTGTCCTTGTCACCCTTGGGCAGGGTCTCGATCAGGCGGTCGGCGGCGCCTTCGATGGCCAGATGCACGTCGCGCAGGCCACGGCTGACCGGATCGCTGGTCCAGCGGCCATCGCGGAAGCGGCGGTCCTTGCTGTCCTCGCCCTCGCCCGTCCATGCGCCTGCCCAGGCCTTGGCGCTGTTGGACCACAGATCGATCTGGAACTGCGCCAGCGCAAACGGGTTCTGCGCCAGCTTCATCCCCACGCGAGCATAGGCCTGCGCCACGGTCCCCGAATCCAGCACCGAGAATTCATTGCCCGTCGCTTTGGCCAGGGCACTGGCGCTGCTGCGCTGCGCAAGCTCCTGCGCCCGTTGCATCAGGCTGGCAAATTCTGCGGTCTGTTCGGCAATTTTGCTTCGGTCCATTCCGGGTCTCCTTGGGGGTAGACAGGACGACCGGCTCTGCTGGCAACGGCCGGCGGTGGTGGGGACTGGCAACCGGCAGGTTGTCAGTCTGTGCTTGCAACAAGGATCACATGCAGGAAGCCCGGCCCATGCGCCCCGCGCACATAGCTCCCCTCGATATCGGTCGTGCCGCTGGGTCCGGTGATCAGGATCGCGTTGCGCGGATGGGGCCGATCGGCCAGCTGCGCAGCATAGTCCTCGAGATGGGACAGGATATCGGATTCCTGCAGCACCACGATATGATGGAGGGGCAGGAAAGACAGCAAGATCGGCGTATCGGCGCCCGAATGCACGATCAAGGACCCGCTTTCGGCGATACCCCAAAGCGCCTTTCCGAGCGCTGCCGGCTGGTCCGGGGCAAGAGTGGTGCCGGTGTCAAGGCCCGTCCAGTCGAGTGCGGTCAGCGCCGGCGTCGGTTCCACGGCCAGGGACAGTGACAGGCCGTGTCCCGACAGATAGCGCCGCACAGCGTCGGGAACGGCTTCCATGCCGCCAACGCGGTCAATCGTCGTGCCGATCGCCTCAGCCTTCAGGATGAAGGCATCGAACAGCCCCTCAGCGACCAGTCGGGGGCGGCTGGTGTCGGGATCGGCCAGCAGGGCCTTGGCCTCGGCGGAGATGGCGTCGGGCGCCGGGCGTTCCTGTGGCAGGGCGGCGCGGATCGCGGACAGGATGCGGTCGCGGGCGGTCATGGGCGGCTCCCCTTGTGTGCCTGCTGGGCGCGATACTGTTCCATGAAGGTGCGGCCCGCCGGGCGCGGCAGGTCGCGATGGGCCGTCCAGCCGCCCGCCAGCGGCAGGCGCGCGATCCAGCCTCCCTTGCCGAACAACCGGAGGGCCCGCACGCCGATCCGGCTGGCCAGCCCGTAAAGACCGGGACGCCGGGCCAGAAAGGCCCAGATACCGATGCCGGCGCGAAGGCTTCCCGGTTCCAGCTTTTCTCGCCAACTGCGGATCCGCCAGGCGCGCAGCAGCGTGGGTATGGGAATCTCGACCGGGCAGACTTCGGCGCAGCGGCCGTTCATGGTGCAGGCATTGGGCAGGTCGCGTGAACCGGCAAGCCCGTTCAGCACTGGTGTCAGAACCGAACCCATCGGTCCGGGATAGGTGCCGCCATAGGCGTGCCCGCCGATCTGGCGATAGACCACGCAATGGTTCATGCAGGCCCCGCAGCGGATGCAGCGCAGCATCTCGCGGAACTCGTTGTCCAGCATTCTGGTGCGGCCGTTGTCCACCAGCACGATGTGCATCTCCTCGGGACCATCGGCATCGCCAGGACGTTTGGGTCCGCAGTGGAATGTCGTGTATTGCGTCAGTTCGCCGCCCGTGGCCGACCGCACCAGCAGACGCAGCAGGGACAGGGCATGGGCGGTGGTGGGCACGATCTTTTCGATTCCCGCCGTGACGATATGGATGCGAGGCGGCGTGGTGGTCAGTTCGGCATTGCCTTCGTTCGTGACCGTGCAGGTGGCGCCGGTATCGGCCACCAGGAAGTTCGCCCCCGAAATGCCGATATCGGCGCCCAGGAACTTGGCGCGCAATTCGCGCCGCGCGCTTTGCACCATGGTGGCGGGATCGTCGGCGGCGGGCGGCGGGTGATGCGCGACCTTGAACAGTTCGGCCACCTGTTCGCGGGTGCGGTGCATCGCGGGCCAGACAATGTGCGACGGAGCCTCTCCGGCAAGCTGGATGATGTGTTCGGCCAGGTCGGTCTCGACCCGCTCGATCCCGGCATCGGCCAAGGCATGCGGCAGGCCGATTTCCTCGCCCAACATGGATTTCGACCGCGTCACCAGCCTGGCGTTGGCATCCAGGCAGATGCGGGTGATGATCGCGCGCGCCTCGGCATCGTCCGACGCCCAGTGGACCGTCGCCCCGGCTGCGGTGGCGTTGCGCTCGAACTGCTCAAGATAATGATCCAGATGGGCGATCACGTGATCCTTGATCGCGCGGCCACGGGCGCGGGCGGCCTGGAATTCGGGAAACGCCGCCACCGCCACCGCGCGCTTGCGTTCGGCGGTGCCGGTGGTGCGGTCGATGGCGATCTTCAGCGTCCGGTCCGCCAGTGCCGACTTGGCACGGTCCTTGAACGAAACCTGCACGGCTGCCCCTGATGCGCTCATGGTTTCCGGCCCTCCTCGCCGATGGCGGGACCGTCGGCCCGGCCCGCCAGAACCTCGATGGTGTGGAAACAGCGCGTCCTTGCGCCCCGGCGGTTCAGCTTGCCTGCCATGTTCATCAGGCATCCCAGATCTCCCGCCAGAAGCAGGTCGGCCTCGGTGCGCTCGATCGCCTCAGCCTTTTCGGTGACGATCGCGTTCGAGATGTCGGAATACTTGACGCAGAACGTGCCGCCAAAGCCGCAGCAGACATCATTGCCTTCCAATCCCCGCATCTCCAGGCCCGCGACCTCGGCCAGAAGCGCACGGGGTTGCGCGGCGATGCCCAGTTCGCGCAGCCCTGCGCAACTGTCGTGGTAGGTGGCCGTCGCTGACAGGCGACGGCCCTTTGGCCGAAAACCCATCACATCAACCAGGAAACTGGTGATCTCGTGCGTTCTCGCGGCGAGGATCCGGGCGCGGGGCGCCCAGACCGGATCTTTGGCCAACAGGTCCGGATAGCCGTGCACGATGGTTCCCGCACAGGATCCCGAGGGCAGCACAATATAGTCGAAGCCCTCGAAAGCAGCGATGGTCTGTCGCGCCAGTGCTGCTGCATCCTTTTCGTCTCCGCTGTTCAAGGCCGGTTGCCCGCAACAGGTCTGTGCCTGCGGCACCTCGACCCGGCATCCGGCCTCCTCCAGAAGCTGGATGGCGGAAAACCCGATGCTGGGGCGGATTGCATCCACGAGACAGGTCACGAAAAGGCCGACGCGGGGATTTGGTTGTCCGGACATGACGACCTCAGCGTGTTTGGGTGGCGGAAACAGCCCCGCGATTGCGCGACATCAGGAACAGCACGGCGGCCGGCCAGATCAGCACGGCGATCCACCACAGGTTCGGCCCGCCCGCCAGGATAGCAAGACCAAGAAAGCCGCCCTGGACGATATAATAGAACATCGGGATCAGGGTCATGCGGATGATTTCGCCCTCGCGGTCCACAAGTCCCACCGTGGCCGAGGCTGCCACCACGTTGTGCACGCAGATCATATTGCCTGCCGCACCGCCGATGGCCTGCAGCGCAACAACCAATCCGGCCCCGGCCGCGCCCAGACCGATCTGTTCAGCGGTCGAGAACTGGAACAACGAGAACATCATGTTCGAAATCGTGTTCGATCCGGCGACGAAGGCGCCCATCGACCCGATCAGTGGCGCGAACATCGGCCAGGCACTGCCGACCACGGCCGAGACGCTTTCGGCGAGCACGATCGGCATCGACGCCATCGTGTCCGAGGCAGAGTTGATGAACACCTGCACCATCGGCACCGCCAACAGCAGTGCCGGGGCCGCCGCGATCATTGTCAATCCCGACGTACGCAATGCCTTGCCGTAATCGGCCGGACGCATTCGATGGAACAGGAAGGTGAACAGCGAAGCGAGGATCAGCACCGTTCCAGGCAGATACAGCCATTGCACGCGGGCATTGATGCCCGACCCGAACAGATCATCGAAGGCCATGGTCCGTTCCGGGGCGGTCAGCCAGGCCTTGAAATCGGGAATCGTGCGCGTCGCGACCAGCAGAAGAACCACGAATATGTAGGGCGCCCAGGCCTTGAGCAACGACATCATCTCAAGCCCGGCACGGTGATCCTCCAGATCTTCCAGCTTGCCGACCCATTTTCCGTCCCACTGTTCGCGGGGCGGAAAGTCGAAGACCTCCTTCGGGATCAGGAAGCCGGCCCGTGCGGCGGGAACGACGATCAGCAGCCCGATGATGCCGCCCACCAGGGACGGAAATTCCGGGCCAAGCAGGCTGGCAATGATCCAGTACGGAACGGTGAAGGCAAGCCCGGCGAACAGCGCGAATTTCCAGATGCGGAACCCTTCGGTGAAGGACCGCCGGGAACCGAAGAACCGCGTCATCATGCCGATCATGATCAACGGGATCAGAAAGCCGATCAGGCCATGCAGCGTGGCAACCTTGACAGCAATCTCGACCAGATAGTCAGCGAAGGCCATCGGTGTGATGGTCTGTTCGACAATCGCCTGACCCGAAAGCCCGGTATTGACACCGACAAGAATCGGCGTGCCGACTGCCCCGAATGACACAGGCGTGGACTGGATGATCAGCGATACCAGCACCGCTGCCATGGCCGGAAAGCCGATGGCAACCAGCAGTGGCGCAGCGATGGCCGCGGGCGTGCCAAACCCGGACGCCCCCTCGATCAGCGATCCGAACAACCAGGCGATGATGATCGCCTGTACCCGCCGGTCAGGCGAAATGCTGGTGAACCCTGCCCGGATCGACCGGATGCCGCCGCTTTCCTCTAGCGTGTAGAGCATCAGGATCGCGCCGAATATAATGTAGAGCAAGCTGACTGCGGTCAAGGCACCGTTCACGGTGGCGCCAAGAATCTTGTTGAGGTCCGTGCCCCAGACCAAAAGCGCGGTCGCGGCCGTGACCAGATAGGCAACGCCCATCGAAAGCTTGGCCGAACGCGCCAGAACCACCAGCAGCAGGAACACTGTGGCGATTGGCAGCAGGGCCATGACGAATGTGAAAACTTGGGGCATCTTTCCTCCTCCGAAGCGTCGGGCCAATCCGGCCCTTTGGGGGTCTGTTACAACGCAGCCGATATTCTCGGGCTTGCCGGATCCGCGGCGCACCATGGTCTGGGTCGAATGGTGATCACCAGCAGGAGCGCGCTGATGCTCTTGTGCGCGTCGCGGTACAGGATGGGGTCACCCGACCTCGTCGCTCAAGCGCCGCGCAAGTCCTTGACGGCCGCATCCACCTCACCTGCAAACCGTTTCTGAGTTTCGGTCATCGCCACCAGAGATTCCTCCGAAAGCCGCTGCATCAGCGCGACAGCCTTGTCGACCGCGTCCGAAAGAACCTTGATATTGTTCCCAGACGCCTCGGAGCGGACGGATGTGTCGAACCGCTTCATGCTGTCTGTTGCAGCAGCCGTCATGTCGTCGAAAATCCGGAACTGACGCTCGATCTGCAACCGGTAGAGGGATCTTGCGTGCTCGTTGGCACTGGCCAAGGCATCCAGCCGTTTCTGCCACATCTTCAGCATCAAGGCGGGATCGAGGCCGTCAACATTCTGACGGCGGAACGAGTCCGCCATGCCCTGAGAGTTCATGAACGGAAAAAGGAATGTCGGATCAAACGCCTTGAGCGCTTCATTGAAATCCATGGCGGGCTTCTTGTCGGTCATAGCAGGCTCCTGTTGCTGTGCTGACGGAAGGCATCGGGCGATCCGATGTGGCCGCCCGATCACGGTCAGTGACGCTTCTTCGGCGGCATCAGGTCGGTGATCGTGCCCTCGAACATTTCGGCAGCAAAGTTCACCGTCTCACTCAGAGTAGGATGCGGGTGGATCGTGTGGCCAAGGTCGACCGCATCGGCTCCCATCTCGATGGCCAAGGCCACCTCGGCGATCAGATCGCCGGCGTTCGGGCCGACGATGGCAGCGCCGATGACGCGTTGATCGGTTTCGTCGAAGATCAGCTTGGTGATGCCCTCGGACCGGCCAATTGAAAGCGACCGTCCAGAGGCAGCCCAGGGGAAAACGCCCTTGCCGACCTTCAGTCCACTGGCCTTGGCCTGGGCTTCCGTCACGCCGACCCAGGCAACTTCGGGGTCGGTGTAGGCGACCGAGGGAATCACGCGGGCGTCGAAGTGGCGGTTGTGCCCGGCCGCGACCTCGGCTGCGACCTTGCCTTCATGGACTGCCTTGTGCGCCAGCATCGGCTGGCCCACCACGTCGCCGATGGCGAAGATATGGGGAACATTGGTACGCTGCTGGCTGTCCACGGCGATGAATCCGCGGTCGTCCACGGCCACGCCCGCGGCGCCGGCGTTCAGCATCTTGCCGTTGGGCCGACGCCCGACCGACACAAGGATCTTGTCGAAGCGATCGGTGGTGGTGCCGCCCTTGTCGTCCTCGAAGGTGACGGTCAGCCCGTCCTCGTCGGCCGAGACCGCCGTGACCTTGGTCTTGAGCAGGATCTTCTCGTATCGGGCCTCGATCCGCTTATGCAGGGGCTTGACGATGTCCTTGTCGGCGCCGGGGATGATCTGGTCCATCAGTTCCACGACCGTTACGCTGGACCCCAGCGCGTCATAGACGCAGGCCATTTCCAGCCCGATGATGCCGCCGCCCAGAACCAGAAGGCGTGCGGGCACGCCTTCTAGTTCCAGCGCGCCGGTGGAATCGATCACGCGGTGATCGTCATGGGGAATGAACGGCAGCTTCACGGGTTCGGACCCGGCGGCGATGATGCACTGGTCGAAGCTGACCGTGGATTTCGCCCCGTCGATGTCGACCGCGATCATGTTGGGTCCGGCAAAGGTGCCAAAGCCGGTCACGACCTGAACCTTGCGGCCCTTTGCCAGACCGCTGAGACCGCCCGTCAACTGCGTGACGACCGAGTTCTTCCAGCCGCGCAGCGCATCGAGATCCACCTCGGGCGGCGAGAAGCGCAGGCCATGATGGCCCATCTCCTCGGCTTCCGAGATGACCTTGGCTGCGTGCAGCAGAGCCTTGGACGGAATGCAGCCGACGTTCAGGCAGACCCCACCCAGCGTTGGATAGCGTTCGATCAGCACGACCTTCTTGCCCAGGTCGGCCGCGCGGAACGCCGCCGTATAGCCGCCCGGACCTGAACCGAGCACGACCACCTCGGCATGGATGTCGCCGCGCGCCGAAGCGGACAGCGCTGCCGGGACGGGCTGAGCTGCGGCCGGGCTGCTGTCACGACCGCCGCTGCTGTCCTTGCGCGGCTCCTCCTTGCCCTTGGCGGGTTCGGCGGCGGCGCCGGCGGCGTCCAGCGTCAGGATCACCGATCCTTCGGAGACCCGATCGCCTTCCTTGACCGAGATCGCGGTGATCCGGCCTGCGGTGGGGCTGGGCACCTCCATCGTCGCCTTGTCGGATTCCAGTTCGATAAGCGGCTGCTCCTCGGCAACCTCGTCGCCCACGGCGACCAAGAGGGTGATGACCGGCACGTCCTTGAAGTCGCCGATGTCGGGAACCTTGACTTCCATCTGCGGCGTCCTCCTAGAGCATGATCCGGCGCACGTCGCCGAGCAGGTGTTTCAGCGTGGCGGCGAAGCGGGCGGCCAGCGCCCCATCGATTGCCCGGTGATCATAGCTCAGCGACATCGGCAGCATGTTGCGGGCCACGAACTGCTGCCCGTCCCAGACCGGCGCCATCTTCGAGCGCGTCAACCCGAGGATCGCCACCTCGGGCGCGTTCACGATGGGGGTGAAGGCGGTCCCCCCGATGCCCCCCAGCGACGAGATGGTGAAGGTCGCGCCCTGCATGTCCTGCGACTTCAGCTCACCGGCGCGGGCCTTGCCGCTCAGCTCGCCCAGCTCCTTCGAGATCTCGACGATGCCCTTGCGGTCGGCGTCCTTGATGACCGGCACCACCAGCCCGTTCGGCGTGTCGGCGGCAAAGCCGATGTTGTAGTAGGACTTGCGGATCAGCTTGTCGCCGTCGGGGTGAATCGACGAGTTGAACTCCCAGTGCTTGCGCAGCGCCGAGACGCTGGCCTTGATGACGAAGGACAGCAGCGTGACGCGGTAGCCGTCCTTCTTCGCGTCGTCGTCCAGTTCCTTGCGGTACTGGTCGATCTCGGTGATGTCGGCCTCTTCCTGGTGGGTGACATGCGGGATGTTCAGCCAGGACCGGTGCAGCGCCGGGCCGGACAGCTTCTTGATCCGCGCCATCTCGACATTCTCGATGGGGCCGAACTTCGAGAAGTCGATGACCGGGATCGGCGGGATCCCCATGCCGCCCGAGACGGCGCCGCCCGCCGCCGCCGCCGGAGCGGCGCTGGACTTGAGGAAGGCGGTGACGTCCTCGCGCAGGATGCGGCCCTTGCGGCCGGTGCCGTTCACCTTGGCGAGGTCGATGCCGAGCTGCCGGGCGAAGGCGCGGACCGAGGGCGAGGCGTGCGCCTTGCCGAAGCCGCTGTCGGTGACGGCCGGCGCCGCAGCCGGGCTGGCGGCCGTCGCTGCCGCGGGCGCGGCGGCCGGGGCCGGCGCGGCCGCCGCGGCCGGGGCGGGGGCAGCGCCCGCGGCGTCGCCCTCGACCGTCAGGATCAGTGCCCCTTCCGAGACCCGGTCGCCCTCCTTCACCGCGATCGCGGCGATCGTGCCGGCCACGGGGCTGGGTACCTCCATCGTGGCCTTGTCCGATTCAAGCTCGATCAGCGGGTCTTCCTTGGCGACGCTGTCGCCCACCTTCACCAGGATGCTGATCACCGGCACGTCCGAAAAGTCGCCGATGTCGGGAACATTCACTTCGATAGCCATTCTGCGTCTCCTCGTCCCTTGTCACACCAGCCGGGGATTGGGCTTGTCCCCGTCGATCTCGTATTTCTGCAGCGCCGCGGTGAGCGTCGCCTCGTCGATCGCGCCCTCGCGGAACAGGTCCACCATGGCGGCGGCGGCGATGTGGTTGGCGTCCACCTCGAAGAACCGGCGCAGGTTCACCCGGCTGTCCGAGCGTCCGAAGCCGTCCGTGCCCAGCACCGTGAACCGTCCCGGCACGAAGGCGCGGATCTGCTCGGCATAGTTCTTCATGTAGTCGGTGGCGGCGATGATCGGTCCGGTCGCGCGGGACAGGGCCTGCGTGACATAGGGCACGCGCGGCTCGGCCAGCGGGTTCAGCCGGTTCCACCGCGCCGCGTCCTGGCCGTCGCGGGCCAGCTCGTTCAGGCTGGTCGCCGACCAGATGTCGGCGGTCACGCCAAAGTCGGCCTGCAGCATGTCGGCGGCCTTCAGCGCCTGCATCAGGATCGTGCCCGACCCCAGCAGGTTGACGTGTTTCGCCCCCGGCTTCTTCGTCTCGCGGAAGCGGTAGAGGCCGCGGACGATGCCTTCCTCGCAGCCGGCGGGCATGTCGGGATGGGCGTAGTTCTCGTTCATCAGGGTGATGTAGAAATAGACATCCTCCTGATCCTCGTACATCCGCTTCAGCCCGTTCTGGACGATCACCGCGACCTCGTGCTGGAAGGTCGGGTCATAGCTGACGCAGTTCGGGATCGTGCCGGCCAGGATGTGGCTGTGCCCGTCCTCGTGCTGCAGCCCCTCGCCGTTCAGGGTGGTGCGTCCCGCGGTGCCGCCCAGCATGAAGCCCCGGGCGCGGCTGTCGCCGGCGGCCCAGGCCAGATCGCCGATGCGCTGGAACCCGAACATCGAGTAGTAGACGAAGAACGGGATCATCGGCACGCCGTGGTTCGAATAGGACGTCGCCGCCGCGATCCAGTCGGCCATGGCGCCGGCCTCGTTGATCCCCTCCTGCAGCACCTGCCCGTCCACCGACTCGCGATAGTAGGACATCTGCTCGCGGTCCTCGGGCGTGTAGTTCTGGCCCTGCGGGTTGTAGATGCCGACCGAGCGGAACAGCCCCTCCATCCCGAAGGTGCGGCTTTCGTCGGGGACGATGGGGACGACGTGGCGGCCCAGCTCCTTGTCGCGGATCAGCGTGGTCAGGACCCGCACGAAGGCCATCGTGGTCGAGATCTCGCGGTCGCCGGTCGAGGTCAGCTGCGCCTTGAACGCCTCCAGCGGCGGAGCCGTCAGCCGCGGGGACTGCGACTGGCGCTGCGGGAACGCCCCGCCGAGCGCGCGGCGCCGGTCCTCGAGATAGGCCTTCTGGGCATTGTTCAGCGTGACGAAGGGCGCCTTGGGCAGATCCTCGTCGCTGACCGGGATCTTGAATCGGTCGCGGAAGGCGCGCAGCTGGTCCTCGGCCAGCTTCTTCTGCTGGTGGGTGATGTTCTGGCCCTCGCCGGCGGTGCCCATGCCGTAGCCCTTGATCGTCTTGATCAGCAGGCAGCTTGGCTGGCCCTGGGTGTCCACGGCGCGGCGGAAGGCGGTATAGACCTTCTCGGGGTCATGGCCGCCTCGGTTCAGCGACCAGATCTGCTCGTCGGTCCAGTCCTCGACCAGCGCCGCCGTCTCGGGGTACTTGCCGAAGAAATGCTTGCGGATATAGGCGCCGTCCTTCGACTTGAAGGTCTGGTAGTCGCCGTCCACCGTTTCGTCCATCAGCTGCCGCAGCCGGCCGGTGGTGTCGTTCTCGAGCAGCTCGTCCCAGCCCTTGCCCCACAGCAGCTTGACGACGTTCCAGCCGGCGCCACGGAAGTTGCCCTCCAGCTCCTGCACGATCTTGCCGTTGCCGCGCACCGGGCCGTCCAGACGCTGCAGGTTGCAGTTGATCACGAAGATCAGGTTGTCCAGCCCCTCGCGCGCGGCCAGGTCGATGGCACCGCGGCTTTCCGGCTCGTCCATCTCTCCGTCGCCCAGGAAACACCAGACCTTGCGGTCGGCCATATCGATCAGCCCGCGATTGTGCATGTATTTCATGAACCGCGCCTGATAGATCGCCATCAGCGGGCCAAGTCCCATGCTGACGGTCGGGAACTGCCAATAGTCCGGCATCAGCCAGGGATGGGGATAGGACGACAGCCCCTCGCCCCCGACCTCGGACCGGAAGTTCAGCATCTGCTCTTCGGTGATCCGCCCCTCCATGAACGACCGGGCATAGATCCCCGGCACGACATGGCCCTGGAAGAAGACCAGATCGCCGCCGTGAATCGCCGACCGCGCGCGCCAGAAGTGGTTCAGCCCGACATCATACATCACCGCCGAGGAGGCGAAGGATGCGATATGCCCGCCGTATTCGCTGGATTCCTTGTTGCGGCGCACGACCGTCGCCATGGCGTTCCAGCGGTTGATGGTGCGGATGCGCCATTCCATGTCCAGATCGCCCGGAAACTCATACTGATCGTCCACGGGGATCGTGTTCTGGTAAGGGGTCGTTGCAGAGAACGGCAGCGTTGCCCCGGCGGCGCGGGCCTGTGCGACGGCTCTATCGAGAAGGAAATGAGCCCTGTTGGGGCCATCGCGTTCAATCACGTCGGCAATGGCGTCCTGCCATTCGCGGGATTCGATCGGGTCGATATCGGGACCGAGGTCTCTCATGGGTGTTTCCCTCAAACGAAGAACTGGCCGCCATTGGCGGAGATGGTGGAACCGGTGATGAAGCCCGCGTCGTCGGACGCCAGGAACACCACGGTGCGCGCGATCTCCTCGGGCTCGCCCAGACGGCCGACCGGGATCTGCGGGATGATGCGTTCGTTCAGGACCTTTTCGTCGATGGCCTTGACCATCTCGGTCGCGATATAGCCGGGGCAGATCGCGTTCACGGTGATGCCCGCCCGGGCGCCTTCCTGGGCCAGGGCCTTGGTAAAGCCCAGGTCGCCCGCCTTGGCGGCGGAATAGTTCGCCTGGCCGGCCTGGCCCTTTTGTCCGTTGATCGAGCTGATGTTGATGATGCGGCCGAACTTGCGGTCGCGCATCCCCGACCAGACCGGGTGGGTCATGTTGAAGAGGCCGGTCAGGTTGGTGTCGACGACCTCTTTCCACTGCTGCGGGGTCATCTTGTGGAACATCGCGTCGCGGGTGATGCCGGCGTTGTTGACCAGCACGGCGATCGGGCCCAGCTCGGCCTCGATCTGCTTGATGCCTTCCGCACAGGCGTCATAGTCGGCGACCGACCATTTGTAGGTCTTGATGCCGGTTTCCTCGGTGAATGCCTTTGCGGCGTCGTCGTTGCCGGCATAGGTGGCGGCGACGGTGTATCCCGCCTCCATCAGTGCCCTGGAAATTGCCGCGCCGATGCCGCGCGACCCCCCGGTAACAAGTGCAACCTTGGACATGAATCCCTCCCTTTTCAAGAATTTGCCGTCCCCGAAATATTGCTACAAGGATGGCCAAACGTGCGCAATGATATTGCGCACGTTTTCCTGCCTTACCGTTCCAGGCACATGGCGACGCCCATGCCGCCCCCGATGCACAGCGTGGCAAGGCCCTTTTTCGCGTCGCGCCGCTTCATCTCGAACAGCAGGGTGTTCAGGACGCGTGCGCCCGATGCGCCGATCGGGTGGCCGATGGCGATGGCGCCGCCGTTCACGTTCACGATCTCGGGGTCCCAGCCCATGTCCTTGTTGACGGCACAAGCCTGGGCGGCAAAGGCTTCGTTCGCCTCGACGAGATCCAGGTCGCCCACGGACCAGCCCGCCTTTTCCAGTGCCTTGCGGCTGGCCGGGATCGGGCCGGTGCCCATGATCGCCGGGTCAAGCCCTGCCGTTGACCAGGATGCGATGCGCGCCAGGGGGGTCAGGCCGCGGCGGCTGGCCTCGTCCTCGGTCATGACCATCACCGCCGCCGCGCCGTCGTTCAGGCCGGACGCATTGCCCGCCGTGACCGTGCCGTCCTTGGAAAACGCCGGGCGCAGCTTCTGCATGGCGTCGATGGTGGCGCCGTGACGGATGTATTCGTCCTTGTCCACGACCGTGTCGCCCTTGCGGGTCTTGACCGTGAAGGCCACGATCTCGTCATCAAAGCGGCCCGCCTTTTGCGCGGCCTCGGCCTTGTTCTGCGAAGCAAGCGCGAATTCGTCCTGCTGGTCGCGACTGATCTGCCATTTCTGGGCGACGTTTTCGGCCGTGGTTCCCATGTGATAGTTGTTGAAGGCATCCCACAGGCCGTCGCGGATCATGGTGTCGATGAACTGCATGTCACCCATCTTCTGGCCCGCACGCAGATAGGCCGCATGGGTGGACATCGACATGCTTTCCTGGCCGCCCGCCAGCACCACCGTGGCATCGCCCGTCGTTACCTGCTGGGCGGCCAAGGCAACGGCCCGCAGTCCAGACCCGCAGACTTGGTTCAGAAGCCAGGCCGAGGATTCGGCCGGCAGGCCCGCGTTGATATGCGCCTGTCGCGCCGGGTTCTGGCCCTGGCCCGCGGTCAGGACCTGGCCCAGGATCGTTTCGGAAACTTCGGCCGGGTCGATCCCGGCCCGGGACACGACTTCCTGCAGGACCGCTGCGCCCAGGTCATGCGCGGGGATATTGGCGAACGATCCCAGAAAGCTGCCGACGGGAGTGCGTGCGGCGGCAACGATTACGGCTTTGGTCATAGCATCGATCCTTTTCCTAAGGTCGTTTGAAAGGCGCTCAGTTTGCTGTGGAAGTGCCATCGGCAGAACAAAGCAACGCGGCTCGACATAGCCGATTTGATGGCCCCTCGCCCGAAAAGTCAGCGGCGCGGCACCGTGGACAGGCATGGCGGAGACGACCCGAGCGACTGACCGGCCAAGCAGGCCTGCGGTCCGGCCCGACCGCCTCGTGCTGCAGCATGGACGCCCCCTCCCAGAGTTGGTTCGGAGCGCTCAGCGTCCCGCCTACGTCATAACAGGTATATAAACTTTACCACTTATCCTAGTCAACAAGTTTATTTACCTTTAGATCAGGCGCCGTGAAAAGTGATCGTCGGTTGACGCAGCGTGCTCGGCAGTGTGAGGTTCACCGGATACCCCATGGATATCAAGAAAATACTGATTTTCAGTCAAAAAAATACACGACTGGAGAAGATGCTGTCCTTGAAATCAGACTCCGGTGAGGTAAATAATATTGATGTCTGTCTATCGGCACCCCTAAGGAGCTCGCCGCCCATGATTGCTGCGGAAATTTTTGAGCCGATTGATCACGAATCAGTCGTCGATACGGTTGTCGGCAAGGTTGAAACGATGATCGTCGATGGGGTTCTGAAGGACGGTGCTCGTTTGCCGTCGGAGCGCGAAATGGCCGACGCCTTCGGGGTGTCGCGGCCAAAGCTGCGTGAAGCGCTGCAGACGCTCGAGGCTCGCGGCCTCGTTCATGTCCGCCACGGTGACGGAACTTATATTGCCGAACTGACCGGCAGGGCCATGTCGCCGGCCATGTTGGCGCTTTATTCGCGCCATGGCGAAGCCTTTCACGACTATCTCGAATACCGGCGCGAGCAGGAAGCCTTCGCGACCCGCCTTGCCGCGCAGCGCGCGACAGCTGCGGACAAGGAGCGTCTGTCTGCGATCAGGGAAGAACTCGAAGCGGCCTGGCTTGGTCAGGACGCAGAGGCGGAAAGCGAAGCTGATTTCCGGCTTCACCATGCTGTGGTCGATGCCAGCCACAACACAACGCTGATCCACATGATGGCGTCGGTCTATGACCTGACACGTCGCGGAATCTTCTACAATCATGACCTTCTCCGCAGTATCGATGACAGCGGACGCAAGCTTCTCGATCAACACATAGAGATCATTGAGTCGGTTCTGTCCGCTGATCCTGTACGTGCCGAGGAGGCTGCGCGCGACCACATGGGCTATGTCGAGGAATCGATACGTCGCGGTCGGGAGCTGCAGCGACGAGAGCAGCGCGCTCGAATGCGATTCAAGACTGGGGTCTGAGTGAGCTGGCAATCCCCCCATATTCTATGGGGTGCATTCGTAGAACTTACGCGGCCGTTTTCAGTTTCATTGCGGGTGTGATGCCGCCGATGCCCATGTTCGGGTGGTCGTTGTTGTATGTCCAGAGCCATTCCGTCGCGTGATCCTGTGCCTCCTCGATGGTTTCGATGATGTATTGGTCGAGCCATTCATGCCGGATGGTGTGGTTGCAGCGCTCGATATAGGCGTTCTGTTGCGGCTGGCCGGGTTGGATGTGCTGGATGGTGATGCCCTGTTTCTCGGCCCAGATCAGCAGCTTGCCACTGATGTATTCTGGGTCGTAGCGTGTTGGGAACAACACGCCATGACCGGGCTCAGATCTCTATGGTGGTTTTGCGAACCACACCATCAACAAGTTGAAACGACGCAGCGCGACATGAAAACTGCCAACAAGGTCATGCCGAAAATGGGTGTGCAAAGGCGTCGCTTGCGAAACCGAAGGCCCACCATCCAACGTAAGCGTGACGCCGTCCCCCTCCTGCCGCTGGTGATCTGATCTGGTTATTCTCCGCGCACATTCGCGTTGGAGGCTTGGGCTTGGGACGAGACGGCGAAGTGGGCGTCTGTCGCGTTGCCCTTTAATCGGGTCATCCTCAATATGTGTGGTGGAGCGGAAGCATTCGAGCCCTGAGCAAGTTCGGGCCGGCCCGACCGTACATCGCACGCTTCAAGGTCTTCAGTCGGTTGATCTGGCTTTCGGCTTGACCATTGCTCCAATGCATTTCGATCGCATTCCTGACCGCATCAAAGTCCCTGTGTAAGGTGCGGGCGAACCGCACGATGGGCGCAAGGTCAGTTTCGGTCGCGTCGTCGATCCAGGCAGGAAGCGGGTCGCCGGCACGCCAAAACTCGTCCCAGAATAGGGCAGCCGAACTCTGACTTCGTTTTCGCACCCGAGCCGCTTGTCGATTTCGAGCAGGGTGATCAGCTCGCCAAAGACTTTGGAGATATTGGCCCGGTTGATCTCGTCGATGATGAGGACATGCCGCCGCGCACTGGCCACCGGCCGCTCGGCATTAGGATCGATCACCACCGATTCCAACGCATCCCAATCGATCCTGTTCGGATCGAGGCGATAGGCCGACTGACGGCGGAAGTTCCGGGCGTAGAAAGGTGCGCGCTCCGCTCCGTTGTCGTCCCGCCAGATCCATTCAACGCTGCGACGATGCGGATGGAAGTCGGCGTCGGCGTCAAAATAATATTCGCCGGTTACGCGTCCGAAGGCGCGATAACTGTCACGGCCACCCACGCGTCCCGTTCCTCCCGTGCGAGCCGGAACACCAGCGCCAGCGCGCGGGCCCGCTCGATCAACTCCCCCTTCAGCTTCTGGAGCCGGATGCGCCGCTCCTGCGCCTTCAGCACCTCGTTCGCGGTCTTCGCCTGCAGGAAGGTCGTCCCGCCGCCGACGGCGGGGACTGCCAGCCCCTGTTCGCGCAGCGTGTCGCCGACAGCGGCCACCGCCGCCTCGGGAACGGGTTTGAGCTTCGGCGCGGGCGCCCTGCGGGTCTTGGACGGGTCCGTCGTCTCGGCACGTCGGGCGTCGCTGGCGGCCGCGTTGATGCTGCCATCGGGATAGAGGACCAGCCGCTCGGCCGTCTTCGCCTTCTGGATCGCGCCCCGCGACAGCCCGACATGCGCGGCGTACTGGCGCTCGCTCATGCCCTGCATCGACGGCTCCGATTCTCATTCAGATTCATGTGCTTATCGAGTTGATAAGCCTCCGCGACGGAGCGAACGTCACTCCAACGAAGCGATGCAACTCACCAAGGAGCCACCAAGATGACCCGCCGCGCGACTGACAACCCGAAAGCCCTCGACGCCTTCATCGCCGCGAAGACCGAGATCGACGCGATGCTGGAGCGGCTCGCCGCGCTGAGCGCAGACCATTTCGAGACCCACCCCGACGAGATCAACTGGGGCCATGTCGGCACCCTGAACCACTACCGCGCCAAGTTGCGCGAGATCACCGACATGGCCTTCAGCGAAGGCGAACACGCCGCGTGAGACGACCCGCTCCCGGTCCCGCCCGCCGACTGGCGGGCTCGACCTCGTAGAAGGGCCCGCATCCCGCGCGCCCCGATACGGGAGACGACGATGACCCAGCTTTCCGACACCCAAGCCCTGATCCTGAGCGCCGCCGCCCAGCGGACCGAGCACATCGCCCTGCCGCTGCCCGAGAGCCTGCGCGGCGGGGCCGCCGCCAAGGTGGTCGGCGCGATGCTTGCCAAGGGTTTCCTGCATGAGGTCGACGCCGACATGCGCAAGGGCGAGCTCGTCTGGCGCGAGACCGGCGACGGCCATGGCGTCACGCTGGTCGCCACCGATGCAGGGCTCGCCGCCATCGGCATCGAGCCCGAGGACACCAAGACCGCGCCTGTGGGCGCGACGGACGCGCCGACCAAGGAGCCCGCACCGGACACCCCCAACGAACCGGAGGCCGCGCCCAAGACGCGCACGCCGCGCGAGGGCACCAAGCAGGCCACCCTGATCGCCATGCTGCGCGCGCCGGACGGCGCGACCATCGAGGAGACCAGCGCCGCGACAGGCTGGCAGTCACACACCGTGCGGGGCGCGATGGCCGGGGCCCTTAAGAAGAAGCTCGGGCTCGAGGTGACATCCGAGAAAGTCGAGGGGCGCGGACGGGTCTACAGGCTTCCGGCAGCCTGACTCCGTGAGACGATTGCTACGCCGCCGCCCCAACCGGGCGGCGGTTTTTCATTGCCACGACAGCAAATCACGGGCGGCGGCCTGCAGGATATCCTGCGCCATGCGGGGCTCGCATGTGTAGATGCCGCCCGGTTCAGGTTCGCCGACATGCTCCGCAAACCAGTCCCGTCCCTCGTCCGAAATCGGACGCAGGACGAC
Source organism: Paracoccus stylophorae (assembly GCF_028553765.1). Taxonomy (NCBI): domain Bacteria; kingdom Pseudomonadati; phylum Pseudomonadota; class Alphaproteobacteria; order Rhodobacterales; family Paracoccaceae; genus Paracoccus; species Paracoccus stylophorae. The sequence continues at coordinate 1,386,829 of NZ_CP067134.1, forward strand.
GATGGTTCCGTGATCGTTGATCTCGATATGTTGCCAGCCTTCGGACATGCACCAATGCTACCAGCGGGATAGCCGATCCGCCAGCAGCCGCATCAGGCCCGCCGCAGCCGTTCGAACAGTCGCCGCAGGACGTAGGACCGCGCGATGCTCACCACGGTTTATGCTGAGCGCAGGATTATGCGGAGTCGTCCGGGCGTTGGTGTCGCAAGTATCTGACCCGCATTTGTTTTCCTGCCTGCATCGGTCGGCATAATCGGATTGTCCTTCGTGTGGCGCCGCAGTGGCGCCTTTCACGGAGGACAACATGAACGAACTCAACGCGCCGGTCACACGGCGACGCCTTCTGGATGCAGGACCGCACCAAGCCCTGGTTGACGATTATGCCCGGTATCTTGCCGCAACCGGGCTTTCGCACGTTTCGGTTCGGATCCATCGGGGCTCCGCCCTGCATTTCCTGGCCTGGAGCGTCCAGAGCGGCATCGCGCTGGATCATGCCGGGCAGGATATCGTGGCGCGGTTCGCTGCGCATGATTGCCAGTGCCATTCGTCGCCGCGCTCGCTCGGGCAGTACTACATCAACCGGGTCGATGGCTTCGTGCGCTACCTCGCGGCGCGGGGTACTCTGCCGCCGCAGCCTGTGGCCGAGGCACCGGCGGTGGACCACAACGTTGCGGACTGGCTCGATGCGCAGGCCCGGCAGCGCGGGTTGGCAACGGTCACCATCGCGCGGCACAGTCGGATGCTGGCGCAGATCCTGCCGCTGATCGGCAGCGACCCATCGCGTTACACGCCCCGGATTATCCGCGACGGTTTGATCGAACACGCCCGGACGGCGCGGTCCGTGCATTATCCGAAGATGGTGGCAAGCGCGCTGCGCCTGTATCTGCGCCACCTTGCGCAGCGCGGGGTCGCCGCGCCCGGCCTTGACCGTGCGGTTCCCACGGCAAAGACTTGGCGACTGGCGAGCCTGCCGCGCTATCTGGAGCCGGACGCGGTCGAGCGGCTGATCGCGTCCTGCGATCCCGAGACCCCGGGCGGCCGCCGTGACCGGGCGATCCTTCTGCTGCTGGCCCGCTTGGGGCTTCGGGCGCGCGATGTGGCAGAGCTGCGCCTGGCCGATATCGACTGGCGTGCGGGGAACATAGCTGTCTGCGGCAAAGGTCGCCGGGAAGTCCGGTTGCCATTGCCGCAGGATGCAGGCGACGCCCTGATTGCCTGGCTGAGCGGGGCGCGGCCAGCCGCCTCGGGCGATACTGTATTCTCGCGGCTCTTGCCGCCCTTCGATCCCATCAGTTCCGGCGTAGTCGGCGGTGTGGTGCGCCGGGCGGTCGGTCGGGCCGGCATCGAGAATGCGCCCTCGCGCGGCAGCCATCTGCTCAGGCACTCGGCCGCCATCGCGATGCTGCGCGGCGGCGCCACGCTGGACGCCATCGCCACCGTGCTGCGGCACCGGTCGACCGACACCACGGCGCATTACGCGAAGGTGGATGTCTCCATGCTGGGGGACGTGGCGCAAGGCTGGCCGACCGACGGACCGGCATGCCCAGTGGCACCACCGCTCTTCGGCCTGGTCTGGCCGGAGGGCGCGCCATGCTGAGCCGCGACCTCGACGACTACATCGCGCTGCAACGGGCCCGCGGGTTGAAGTTCACGACCCAGCCCTGTCTGCTCAGGAGCTTCGTGGCTGCGGCCACCTTGGCAGGCGATACGCATGTGACGACCGCCCGCGTGCTCGACTGGGCGGTGCGGACGACATCCGACGTACAGGCGCGCAATCGCCTGGCCGTTGTCCGGCGCTTTGCCGAACATCTGGCCGTCGCCGACCCGGCACACGAGGTCCCGCCCGCCGATGCCCTCGGGCGCTGGCGCTTCGAACGGCGGATGCCGCACATCTATACGGGCGACGAGATTGCCGCGCTGATGATGGCAGCCCGGCGGCTCGGTCCTCCGGGTTCGATCCGGGGCGAGACGCTGGCCACGGCGATCGGCCTTCTGGCGGCAACAGGCCTGCGTGTCTCCGAGGCGCTCGGACTCGACACGAGGGACATGACGTCCGAGGGGCTGGTGATCCGCGAGACCAAGTTCCGCAAGAACCGCCTCGTCCCCTTGCATCCCACCGCACGGACGGCGCTTAAGTGCTACATGCGGCGGCGTGCGCAGGTCCGGGGCGCGGGCGATGCACTGTTCGTGAACGACCACGGCCGACGGCCGTCCTATGTCACGATTTACGCGCTCTTCCTGCGGATCGGCCGCGAGACCGGCATCCGCGGCTTGCCCGGCGAGAAAGGGCCACGGCTCCACGACCTGCGCCACACCTTCGCGGTGCGCTCGCTCGAGGCCTGCGACGGCGACCGCCGCGCGATCTCGCGGCACATGCTGGCGCTGGCCACTTACCTTGGCCATGCCGATCCCAGCCACACCTGGTGGTATCTGCAGGCGACGCCGACGCTGATGAGGCATATTGCCGATGCGGGCGAGGCCCTGATGGCGGAGGGTATGGCATGACGCCCCTCGCTCCGCATCTGTCCGCCTTTCTGCGCGACCACCTGCCGCGCGAACGCGGCGCCTCGCAACATACCATCGCATCCTATGCGCATTGTTACCGGCTGCTTCTGAGCTTCGCGGCCGAGCGACGAAAGACGAGGCCCAGCAGGATCGTCATCGAGGATCTCGATGCGACCCTGATCTGCGCCTTCCTGGATCATCTCGAGGCGGAGCGGTCCAACACGGCCCGCAGCCGCAATGCCCGGCTCGCGGCGATCCATTCGCTGTTCCGCTACGTCGAGTATCGCGTGCCCGCTTGCCTCGATCAGGCGCGGCGGATCCACGCGATCCCGATGAAGCGCAGCGCGCAGCCGCTGGTGGGTTACCTGACGCGGGCCGAGATGCAGGCCCTGTTTGCCGCCCCCGATCTGCAAACGGCCGCGGGGCTGCGTGATCAGGCCATGCTGCATCTTGCCTTCGCGGCGGGCTTGCGGGTCTCGGAACTGACCGGCCTCCGGTTGGACCAGTTCGACGATGCCGCGTTGCCCAGCCTGCATGTGATCGGAAAGGGGCGACGTGAACGCATCCTGCCGCTCTGGCAGGACACGGCCCGCGCCGTCCGGCGCTGGATTGCGGTGCGCCCGAAATCGGCCGACCCGCAGTTGTTCCTGAATGCCGCCGGTCGCATGATGACGCGATCGGGGTTCGAATACATCCTGCGAAAACACGCCGCCGCTGCGGCGAAGGCGGCCCCCTCGATCGCGGCCAAGCGGGTGACACCGCATGTCCTGCGCCACAGTTGCGCCATGCACACGCTGCAAGCCACCGGAGATGTGCGCAAGGTCTCGCTCTGGCTTGGCCATGCCAGCGTCCAGACCACCGAGATGTACCTGCGCGCTGATCCAACAGAAAAGCTCGAAGCGCTGACCGCCATGGGGCCGCCAACCCTGCAACGCGGCCGCTTCACCGTGCCGGACAAGCTGATGGCAATGCTGTCCGACGCCGGTAACGGCCGTAATTATGCGGAGTGAACTCCGCCGAAAAACACCGTGGCGTCGGGTATCGGCGCCGCGGACTCCGCATAATCCTGCGCTCAGCATAAACTGTGTTATGCCGAGCTCGGCATAACACCGTGAACACCGCGCCCATCTTCAGGTTCTGCGCCAGCGTCGTGTGCAGCCCGAAGACCGGGAAGATCAGGATCTGCGTGACGACCGCGACGCCGTAGCCGACGACCACGTTGGCGACGGCCTCGACCAGCGACATGGCCCGGCATTGTTTCATCGCGCCCCCTCATCCATCGGCCAGCAATTGAGCTGCGAGAGTTCGGAGCGCATGCGCAGCGACCAGCGGGACCACTCCATTGCCACAGAGGCGAAGCCGGTCCACCCGGTGGGCCAGCCCATCAGCGCCTCGACGAACTGCGGGTTCAAGGTTCGGGGCGTGTCGCAGGAACGCCCGCCAGCCGTCGGCGTCACCAGGACCTTGTGTGGATGCCGCCCGGTTTGCAAGTTGATTTGCCTTGTTCTGAGTTTCTGATCGAGTGCGTGCTTGTGTCAGGCCTGATAGTGCGGCCTTTCACGCGCCGCCGGCCGGTATGGTGATCCGCGGGCCAGGTCCAAATCTGGCGGGCGAGCGAGTGGCTCTGTGTCCTGGACTGGTTTTCCTGACCCTGATCTGTTCGATCATTTTCCCATGAAGTTTGGCACCTCTCCCTACATCCTCGGCGTACCGGTTTCAGATGATGGTCGTCGCGGTATCACGCCGCCATCAACTGCCCCGGATCTCGATAATCCTCCTTGCGCGTCAGCATCGCCCAGATGCCACGAGCCATCTTGTTTGCCAGTGCGACTGCCACGAGCATTCGCGGCTTCGTCGCCAGCATACGCGCCAGCCATGTCCCCGGACGGGCGCCTTTCTGACTTGTCCACCGCACCACGGCCATCGCGCCGATGATCAGCAATCGCCGAATGTCTTGCTGGCCCATCTTCGACGTTCGACCGAGCCGCTGTTTGCCCCCGGTCGAGTTCTGCCGGGGCACGAGACCCAGCCAAGCGGCGAAGTTTCGGCCGCAGCCGAAGGTTTCCATCGGCGGCGCGAAGGTTTCGATAGCCAGAGCGCCGATCGGCCCGATGCCCGGCATTGTCTGCAATCTGCGGGTCGTGTCCGCCGTGCGGGCCAGTTCGCCCATCCGCTTCGTCAGCGCATTTATCCGGGCGGTTTGAGCGGAGATTTGTGAGAGCAGATCAAGGCAGGTCTCGCGCGCCAGCAGCGGAATATCCGTATTTTCATCATCAAGAATTTCCGCGATGCGCGGAAGATTGTGGATCCCCTGTGGTGCCACATACCCAAATTCGTAGAGATGCGAACGCAGCGCGTTCACCAGCTCGGTTCGTTGCTTCAGAAGTTGCTCACGGGTCCGGAACACGACGGCGCGGGCCTGCTGTTCTGCACTCTTGACCTCGACGAACCGCATCGTCGGACGGGTTGCCGCCTCGACAATCGCCTCGGCGTCGGCCGCGTCGTTTTTCTGCCGCTTGATGAACGGCTTCACGTAGCGCGCCGAGATCAGCCGCGCTTCATGGCCCAGTCGCACAAGTTCACGCGCCCAGAAATGTGCCCCGCCGCAGGCCTCCATGACAACGGTGCAATGCGGCTGCTCCGACATGAAACGGTGAAACTGTGGTCGGCTGAGCTTCTTGCGAAACAGAACGGTCCCGTCCGCCGATGACCCGTGCAATTGAAAGCTGTGCTTTGCAAGATCGACCCCGACGATGATACCTTTTTCCATGGATGCCTCCTTTTCCTCTCGTGGAACCAAGCACCACGAATGTGGCACATGGCGTTGCCGCCGAGGAAGGGCGGCATCCACCCCATCTGGCGGCCAAGCAGGCCGTTCACCGGCGTGTTCGCCAGTGTCGTCGCCCCGTCCTTGTGATCCCGCGCCGTCGGCGTCATCCAGAGCCGCGTCGCATCGCAGAGCGTCGTGCCGTCGTTGCGTGGGCGCGCCGTCTCGCTGCGATTGCTCGTCCGGTTCCGCGTTCCCTTGCTGTCGCCCGCCAGCGGCGTCGGCCAGAGTCGCATCATCTCGGTGCGGTTGCCGCCGCTCGACCGCGTCCCAGAGCAGGCGCGCGGGGTCGGCCAGGTGGTCGCGCTCGCGGTGGGCGAGGATGAAGAGCCGTTCGCGCCGGTGGGGTGCGCCGACTTCCGCCGCCGTGAAGAGGCCCGCCGCAAGGCGGTAGTATCCGTCTTGGTCAAGCGGGTCTGTCGGCCCATTTCCGGCCGTCGCGCAGCAGCGCATTGGCGAGGAGGACGAGCTTGCGCATGACGGCGGTGATCGCGAGCTTTGGTGCTTTGCCGCTTTCAAGCAGCTGCTGGTATTTTCGCTTGAGGTCTGTGTTGAAGCGGATGGCGACGAGGGCGGGCATGAAGATCGCGGCGCGCAGGCTGGCGCGTCCGCCGCGGATCATTTCCTTTCCCTTCCACTTGCCCGAACGGCGCGTGAAGGGTGCCAGCCCGGCGAGGCTCGCGGCCTGTTTCGGCTCGAGGGTGCCGAGCTCCGGCATCTCGATCAGCAGCATGCACGCGGTCACGGCGCCGATGCCGGGAATAGAGGTCAGGATGTCGAGACGCTCGGCCAGGGCGGGGTCCGCTGCGATCAGGGTGGAGATGGTTTCGTCAACTTCGGCAAGCTGCTTCTCGATGATGGCCAGCCGCGCCTTCGCCTGGCGGCGGATCAGGCTGATCGCTGCTGTTTCAGCACGGTTTCCTGCCGCCGTCCGATCCTTGATCAGCGCCAGCCGCGCGACGTGCAACTCCCTCAGTTCGTTCATGAGTTCGCCACGAACCGGCCGCGGCGGCAGGTCGAGTGCGAGCCCCATCCGCGCCAGCAGCATCGCATCCACCCGATCTGTCTTGGCCTGCGTGCCAGTGGCCTCCGCGAAGCGCCGCGCCTGGCGAGGATTGACCTTGACCAGCGCATGTCCCGCCTTTGCGAGCGCTTCCTCCATTCCACGATGATAGGGGCCGGTCGGCTCGTAGACGATCCGCAGTCCTTCGGTGTTGCCGATCCATTTCAGCAAGGTCTTGAACCCGGCCTTGTCGTTTCCGAAAGAGTTGTGTTGCCGATCCGAGAGCCGGAACGCGTCCAGCCGGTCTTTCGAGATGTCGATGCCGATGATATCCTGCATCCGTCTTTTCCTTACCTCTGCTTGTCATGCAGGCCCGAAGCCCTGCTATCCGTTCAGGTCATGAGAAAAGACGGGGGCGATCACACTACCGCACGGCCCGCAACGGCCGACCCATTCTCGATCCGTCCCCCGCCGCTGCCCGGCATATTTGGGGTGCCGGGCAGCGGCTCCCTTATCGCAAGGAAGCCGAGGGAAGTCATAAGACAAGCCCATGCCGACCAGACCTCCGGCGACTTCGGGGAAGCCGAGCCGGAGATGATGGGCGACGTTCTCGAGGAAGACGAAGGGCGGTTCGACCTCGGCGATGATGCGGGCGACATGCGGCCAGAGGTGGCGCGGGTCGTCCGCACCCCGGCGCTTTCCCGCGACCGAGAACGGCTGGCACGGATAGCCCGCAGTAATGATGTCCACCGCGCCGCGCCACGCGCGGCCATCGAAGGTTCCAACGTCGTCCCAGACAACAGCCTGATCCAGGGACGCGTCTTCCATCCGCGCCACGAGAGTGGCTGCGGCGAAGGTTTCCCGTTCGACATGGCCCACAGCGCGATATCCGGGGATGGCGATGGTGAGCCCGAGGTCGAGCCCGCCCGCGCCGGAGCAGAGGGAGAGGCCGAAGAGGCATGCGTCTCCGGCTCCGGAAGCGCTTCCGGAGGAAGGTAGAGCCAGGTCATGCATGTCACGCTGCGGTCTTGCGCTTTCGCGCGGGTTCGGGTTCGGCATCCGTGTCCAGCGTCTCGGCTGGTGGTTCGGCATCGCCGCCTAGCCGCTCGGTTTTCACCTGCGCGAAGGTCCTGCCGTCGCCGTCGAGGATCGCCTCGCGGCCGGTCTCGGCCTGCCAGCGTTCCACGGCGACATCGACGTAGGCCGGGCTGATCTCCATTGCGAAGACGCGACGGCCATTGGTCTCGCCCGCCATGATCTGCGAGCCGGAGCCGGAGAACGGCTCGTAGCAGAGGCCGCCCCGCGCCACATGCTGGCGCATCGGGATGCCGAAGGCGTCGAGCGGTTTCGGCGTCGGGTGGTCGGGCCGCTCGTCCTTTGCGAAGCTGGGCAGCGCCCATGTCGATGGCAGCGTTTCCTCGGCCACCTTCGGCGGGCGGTTCGGGCGGCGCCAGCCCATGAAACAAGGCTCGTGCTTCCACAGGTAGTGTGAGCGGGTCAGAACCCCGCGGTCCTTCACCCAGATGATCTGCTGGTGGACGAACGCCCCCGCCTTTTCCCAGCAGGCTTCCAGCATCGCCTGGCGGCGTGACGCGTGCCAGCAATACCACGCAGCATTTTCGGCAATGGCTTCTGCCACGGCCGCTGCGATGAAACCGTCGTAGAGTTCGGCCCCCTGCGAACTGTCGTCCCACGTCGTGCCGTAGGACGCCGACCAGTCCTTGTTCCGGGTCGGGTGGTTCGAGCCGTCGTAATCGACGAGATACGGCGGGTCGGTCGCGAACAGCACCGCCCGCTCGCCATTCATCAGACGGCGCACATCGGAAACGCTGGTGCTGTCGCCGCAAAGCAGCCGGTGATCGCCAAGAATCCACAGATCGCCGGTGCGCGACGCCGGATTGCGCGGCGGTTCGGGGATGGTCACCGGCGGCACGGAGCCCCCGGTGCCATCTTCTTCCCCGTCCCCCTCCGGCACGTAGGCCAGCAGCTTGTCCAACTCGCCGTCCGAGAAGCCGACCAGCGACAGGTCGAAATCCTCGGCCAGCAGGTCGTTCAGTTCCGCCGACAGCAGCGCCTCGTCCCAGGTGCCGAGTTCGGTCAGCTTGTTGTCCGCGATCCGGTACGCCCGGCGCTGCGCCTCGGTCAGATGGCCCAGCACGATCACCGGCGCTTCGGTCAGCCCCAACTGCGTCGCGGCCAGGACGCGCCCATGCCCTGCGATCAGTTCGCCGTCCTCGGCGACGAGGCAGGGCACGGTCCAGCCGAACTCGGCCATGCTGGCGGCGATCTTGGCGACCTGGTCCGCGCCATGCGCCTTCGCGTTCTTCGCGTAGGGTTGGAGCTTGGCCAGCGGCCACATCTCGATCCGCTCGGGGGCGAAGGCGAGGGTCATGAGGATGATCCTGTTCGATAGGTTGGCCAGCATGCGCCCAGTGAGGCGGGGCTGCGCAGTGGATTCCGCTGATGGCTTACGCCTGGACCCCGAAGCTGGACTCTGACTGGCTTCCGGGGTCCAGGGTATCCACCTCGGAGTCCACCCGCCAAGTCTTTGTTATGGCGTCGTTATCGGGCGTTCAGGAAATGGATTCCACGCAGGGTGGACTCCCAAAAAATCGGCCCTGACGCTGGCGATATGCCGCGCTTCGCCCGCCAGCATACGAATATCGCCAGGAAGGAACCGGAAACCCCCTCGGGGTGGACCCCGGCCGGACCCTCGCTGGATGCCGGGGTCCAGGTGGCCCCCGTCAACGCAAAGGGGAGAGCGAGCTTTCCAGCGCACTCTCCCCATCTTGCCTTCGGAATAGCAAGGATCTGTTGCAGATGTCGAAGGAAAAAGTGTTGCAACACATTGGAGTCACTGCGCATTCAGCCGCGCAGCGATCTTGGTCAGGGCCAGTTGCCAGCGACGCCAGGCGGTCGTGCGGTCGCAGCCGAGCTCACCGCTGATCTGCTTCCACGGCACGCGGGCTGCGCGCGACCAGACCAGCTTGCGCTCCGCCTCCTCGATCCAGAGCACCCAGTCGAAGGTCTGCTCGAGCCGGGTGATCGCGGCGGCCGAGGGCCAGACCCGCATCGGCTGCGGCTCCATCGCCGCGATCTCGCGGCTGGTGCGCACGAGGTCGGGCCAGGTGTTGAAGTAGCCCTGCGCCTTCACCGGCGGCAGCTTGCGCAGGGTGCGGAACGCCTCCTCGAAATGATCGGCGACGCAGTCGGCGGTCCATTCGCGATCAACCATGGCGCGCCTCCCTGTCGGAAGGGCGCGGACCATAGAGCTTCTCGCCCAGCTGGCGGACCAGTTCGCGCTCGGGCCAGGTGAGGCGGTCGTCATCGGCTGAGACCGCCAGCAGCCCCTGTTCCTGCCAGCCCTCACGCTTGACCTGCTCGGGATCCCGGCGCTGGCCGCCGTAGCCGGGGGGATGGAATCGCATGGTCTTCATCGCTGCACCTCCGGCATCAGGGCGGCATAGCCGATGACATCGATCAGGCTGTCGCGGTGGCCGGGGTCGTGGGCGAGGCGGACCATCTTCAGGTCGATCATGCAGAGCACGACCTGCGCAGGGGTGACGGGCTGGCCGAGGGTAAGCGACCAGCGGGCGGCGATGGCACGCAGGGCGGTGTCGGCCGGGCCATAAGCCTCGGATCGGCTCTCCAGCACCGCAGCCGCGTGGGTGAGGATCGCAGGGTGCGTCATGCCAGACCCCCGTTCGTCTCGATCGCCCAGAGCAGAATGGCGATGGCATCCGCCTCGTTGTCGTCGGCGGGGCTGAAGCCGCGGGCGCGAGCGGCGGCGATCATGGCGGCCTTGTCGGCATTGCCCTTGCCGGTGGCGTGACGCTTGATGGTGCCAACCGGCACGCCCTCGTAGGGCACGCCGCGCAACTCCGCCCATGCGGTCAGCGTCGCCATCAGCCCGCCGTAGATGTGGCTCGCATCGGTGCCGGCGTGGCGACGGACCTCCTCGAACCAGATCGCCGCGATGGGACCGGACAGCCGGTCGATCTCGGTCAGCCAGTTGGTGAAGCGCAGGTAGCGCATTCCGCCGCCGTCGAAGCGGCCGGGACGAAGCGAGACGGTGCCGCTGGTGATCAGACCGTCGTAGGCCCGGATCGCCCAACCGGTCGTGGTGCCGAGGTCGAGGGCGAGGATGCAGCGACCCGCTCCATCAACGCCTTGAAGACCGGGGGCAGCGGTGACGGGTGTGACGGATGTGACGGATGGTTCCCTATCCGCTCCACAGGCGCGCGCATGCGCGCGCGTAACGGTCATATAAGTATGATCCGTCACATCCGTCACACCATCTGAATTCATTGGCATTTTCCTATTCTCCCGAGAAAAGGTCAGAGTTGCTGTCATTGGGGGCGATGCCGCGAAACCCCTTGGCCGCACGGGTGTTGTGGCGCTCGAACCCGCGCACGATCAGCGCCTCCGAGAACCGCTTGACCGAGCCGGCGAATTCGCCGTTCGTCTCGGCCCAGGCCTTCCAGTCCGCGAACATCGTGGTGGTGGCCGCGCTCAGGTGCGATCCGAGCGAGCAGCGTTCATCGATCCAGCGACCGATGGCGTCCTCTGCCTCGAAGTAATCCTCGGTCGCGGCCATCACGGCGGGCGGTGGGCGCAGCCCCGTCCGCTGCCATTCGATGCAGCCTTCGAGCGCCCATGCGAGGATCCCGTCGCGTTCGGCGAGCAGCCTGTCCGCCAGGTGCTTGTCGCGCCGCGCGGGCGGGATGGTGACGGTGAACGGCACCATGTGCAGGCGCCGCTTCATCGCCTCGTCCACGTTGCGGATGGAGGGCTTGTGGTTGCCGACGATCAGCAGCTTGAACTGCGGGATGAACTCGAAGAAGTCCTGCCGCATGAAGCGGGCGGTGATCTTGTCGCCCCCGGTCAGCGCCTTCAGCTTGCTCTCGGCCCAGCGGCTGCCCTGTTCGGTCTCGATCGAGGTGACGATGCGCGCCCCCCGCAATCCCGCCATGTCGGTCGGGTGACGATCACCCTGTGTGGCCATGAACATGTCCATCGGCGCGACGGTGGCGTAGTCGCCGAGGATGGCGGTCAGGGTGTTGGCGAAGACGGATTTGCCGTTGGCGCCGGTGCCGTAGAGAAAGAACAGCGCATGCTCGGTGGTGACGCCGGTCAGGCAATAGCCCGCCATCCGCTGCAGGTAGGATTGCAGCTCGCCGTCCCCGCCGGTGACGGTCTCCAGAAAGCCGAGCCAGACGGGACAGGCGGTTGCGACCGATGCCCCGGCAATGCGAGTCATGAAGAGGCCGGGATCATGTGGCCGGGATGCGCCGCTCTGGAGGTCGACCACACCGCCCGGCGTGTTCAACAGCCAGGGATCACGGTCCCACGGCTCGGTCGTGGTCGCGTGGCGGCGGTCGGAACGGGCGAGCCGCTCCACGGCCGAAACCGTCGCGGCGGTGGAGAGCTTGGCCTTGAGCCTTGCGGATCCCGCGCGCGCGGCCGCCTCGCGGCAGATCATCCGCGCCAGATCGAAGGCCTGCAGCGTCTCCTCACGCCGCCACAACTTGCCCGACCAGGTCAGCCATTGTCCCCAGCCCGCGACATAGCGCCAGGTCACGGCATGCCGGACGGCGAAGGCGGCGGCGAGCGCATCCTCGGTGAAGCGCACCGGCACGGGGCCATCGTCGTCACCACCGGCCGTGCCGCCGCCATCGGGACCTTCGTCCTCGTCATCGATCTCGCCGTTGCGGGCGGCGTCGCGTTTCCAGAGCCGTTCGGCTTCTTCCCGCAGCCGGTCCTCCGGCCAGGGAGGGGCGACGCGCGCCGCGTTGTAGGAGACGATTTCTTCCCAGGCCTGTTCGCGCGGCACATGGCCTTCGCGGGCGCGGCGGATCCAGTAGCCCATCACCCGCGACAGCGCGTCGAAGCGCGTGGTGCCGTCGACGCCGCCTTCGCGGACCTGACGGCCGAAAAGCTCGGTGACGCTGCCGCGCTCGGGGGCGGCCATGTTGAAGTCGAGCCCGGCCTCGCCTTCGAGCGGCGGCATGGCGATGATCGCCTCCAGCAGTTCGCCCAGATCGTAGTCGCGGGGATCGTGGTGCAGGATCTCCACCAGCCGACGTCGGCCCTGTTTGGCATGGATCGATCCGGCCACACGGATCGGCTGGTGGGCGGACCGGAAGGACGGATCGCCGCCGACCTTGGCGGCGATCATGTGCCGCGCCCGACAGACCGTGCCGATGTCCTCGCCTTCGGCGGGTTCGGACAGACGCCAGTAGAGGTGCAGCTTGCGCTGGCCCTCGGCGGTGACACCGCCGGACGCCACTTCAAGCGTCGGGCATCCGAGATGCTGCACGAGGTGGTCGCGTTTCGCGCCGATGTCGCCATGGTCGAGATCGACCAGCACGACCTGCGTTTGCACGATGCTTTCCGCCCGGGCGTCGCCGGGAGCCACAACCGTACCGGGCGCCACGAACAAGGCCATGCCGGCGTCGCTCGCCCACGTCGCCTGAAGCGCCAGTTTCGCGGCGAGCGTGGCGTCCGCTTCGATGAAGGGGACGTGCGGCGGGCCGTCGCCCGCGCCTTTCTCGGCCAGTGCACGGACCGGCACCCAGCCGTCGCAGTATCCGAAGATGACGTCGGCATAGATCGCGATCATTTCCGCGTCGGGCGCGACGTCGTCGGGGGCATTGGTATCGGACGACACGCTCATGCCCAGCACCGTTCCCGCCAGGCGCAGAACCGGCATTCGAAGTGTTCGGGGTCGGCGGTGTGGCGCGGCAGCAGTTCGCCGGCATCGCAGGCGCGCAGGATCGTCACCGCCTTGTCGCTGGCCGACTGGGCGAGTGCGGCATCGAACGGCACGGTTTCGTGCCAAATCTCGCAGGTGTCCTTGTTGATGGCGGTGAACAGCGCCGGGTGCTCGGTTAGCCCCAGGTAGGCCTGGTAGAGCGCGATCTGGGCGGTGTAGACCGGCTTGGCTCTCGCGACACCATGCTTCGCGATCTCGCGCCAGTTCTTCGCATTGGCCGACTTGCACTCCCAGAGCGCGGGAACAGCCATGCCGTTCGGCGCGGCGACCACCACGCCGTCGGCATGCCCCTGGACCCGACCACCGACGACCGAAAAGCCGAACTGATCGCCATGGCGATTGCGCGTGCGCAGGTCGAAACCCGCCTTGCGCAGCCAGGCGATGGCCAGATCCTCAAGCACATGCCCGAGCGCGAAGATCCGGAGAGACTGGCCCGAGAACCCGGCGTCCGGGTCTTTCGGCGTCTTCAGGTATTCATATTGCAGCCTGCGCTGGCAGATATCGCCCAGCCGGCTGCCGCCGAGGTAGTCGCGTTGGGGGCGTTCAGCCTGTTCCGCGACAAGGGCGGTGTCGATGCAGGTGTTGACAGTATCCGCGAAACTCGGCGGCTTCTCCCGATGGTTGAAGTCGAAACCGGCGTCCATCAGAACGGCACCTCCGGATCGGGCCGGGGTGCGCTGGCCATCATCGCTTCCTGGAAGCCGTCGACGGCGGCGGTGGCGAGGGCGAGCGCCTGCGCCTCGCTGAGATCGGCGAACCGAGTGGTCCAGCCGATCTCGGCCATCAGTTCGGCCATGTTCTTCAAGGCGGCGCGCAGGGCTGCCTGTTCGCGTTCGTCGGGATCGATCATGCGCCGGCCCCGCTAGTGGGCGCTGGCGTGCGGGAATGCGGGATGGCGCGGCGCGCCGGGTAGATACTGTTCATGGGAGAGCTCCAGATGCTCTCCTCACCTACCGGCGCGCCGTCCGAACTGTCGGATGCAAGCTGGGGAACACTTTGGGAACATGAACTTGTGCGCGAACGGGTCCACCGGTATCCTGATCCTTCCCCGATTAACCTTGGAGCCGAGTCGCGCATGGCGTCATTCAACCCGAAAGTATTCATCCGGCCTGACGGCCTGAAACGGATTGCCAACGTTCACCTGATCGATCTTCTGGAGCCGTGGCGCGAATACTTCGCGGGACGCGAATTCGTCTTTCCGACCGACCCCGGAGACGAGTTTCCGCACAACGATCTGGCGAAGGTCCTGCTGACCTACGATCCCGACATGCCGACGGAACTCATGAACGGCCTCTATTACATCGACGAGGCCGCCTCGGATGAAACCCTCGAATGGCTGCTTGAACGCGCAGCCGAGGAGGGAATCGCGATCTCGCCCACCGCCAAGCCGACGACTGCCGATGTGGCAGTGCAGATCCACCTCGCACGGCCCGGCGTCCTGGAGGCAAGAACCGTCCGGGCGATCGCCTTCAACAAGTCGGCGTTCCAGTACTATCCCGGCAGGCATGGCGACGGTCGCGAGCTTCCGGATGTTACGGAAACGCATCTGGCGCACATGACGGAGATCATGAACCCTTGGTTCGACGAACGCCTGAAGGGTCGCGGCGTGCGCGCCTTCGTCTTCCGGCGGGAACAGAAGTTCTGGCTGGTAATTCGGCACGGCAAGGCGGCAGTCCGTGAAGGCAAGCACGAGGAGGATGGCGAGTCCGGCGCCGCCTTCTACCGCCCGCAGAAGCATGACGTCCTCATCTACGACGCTGCGCTGGATCTGCTTGGCATCAACGCGGAGACCAAGGGCGAGCGCGACGTCTACCGCAAGACACTCGGCCAACTGGTATTCGGGCGGGTCAACTATTTCGGAGAGGGCGATGTGTTCACCCTTGCGCCGATCAGGACGGTCGGCCCCGACATCCTCAAATGCGGCGATGTCGACGGCGTGACCCGCGTCCGGCTTCTGGAAGTCGTGCGCGTGATCCCGGGCGACCCTCCTCAGATCGACATCAGGCGCTCGTCGCACCTTTACCAGTCTCTCGGCACGCATTGGCAGGAAGCACTGTCACGCGGCAAGATCACCTCGGCCAAGTTCGGCTTCCTGTTCGAAGACTCGAGCCGTGAACGCGGCGTTCACATCCGGCTCGACTCCGCGCGTTATGACCGCGATTCGGATGCGGAACGGGTCGAGGCCTGGCTCCGCGAGCGCGGGTTCTTCGACATCAACCGCGAAATGGACGTGATCGATGAGGACGAGCCGGTTCTGGCAAGCGCTTGAAACCCTTGGCGGCGCGGCTCCTCAGCGTGACTGGGTGCAGGTCCTTGGCGACGATTGGGCGATCGCCGGGGCATTGCTGCACAGGACCGGCGACCTTGCCGAAGATCTCGTCTGCCCAAGGTCGAGCGAAAACGGGTGCCTCCGGCAACTGGTGCGGATGCCTGATGGCCGGTACCGCGCAGAATGCGGCGATGTTCCGCGCCGCTGCGATACCTTCCGACTCGAGAAGGACGAAGTCCGGATCCTCGCGCTTCACCATGGCAGGCTCGTCGCCGCCCTGATCCGCGCCTTCGACTTGCAGGATACGACGCCTGGATCAGCTCCGGCATTCGTGCAGCCGCTCGGGCGCTACGATGTGCGATCAGGCGTCGGGTTCGCCCTGTTTCTCGGCCTCGCGGAGCGGGAAAATCCGCTTCGCTTTGTCGACCTCGCGCCCGTCTTTCGCACGCCGGGCCCGAAAGCGGTGCTGATCCCGCATGCGTCGGCCGTTGATCCCGACCTGGCATCGCGGCTGGCAGAAGCAGAGGCGCGTGTTTTCCTTCTTGACGATGTCGTTGTCTGGGATCAGCGAACCACGCTCACAGCACGATTCGATCCCAAGGTAATCTTCAGAGACCTGATCGCGAAACTGCCGGGCTCCGACGATGACGAAACGGCGCCGCCGGCAGTGGCGCTGCCCTCTGGCACACATTGGTCGTCGATCCAGATCGCGTTCGAGAATGACGAGCTGTTCAATCTGAGCGCGCCAGGCGTCCAGCGGGCGGTTGCGCCTGCGGACATCGGCATGGCGGACAAGCGTACAGGAAAGGCGCGGCTTCCGTGGGAGTGGCTACGCAGTTTCGCGCTTCATAACGGCCGAATGCCGGTGGGCAAGAGCAGCGCGCAGAAGCACAAGCAGTTCGTTAGCGAGCGACTCTCGGCTTTCACAGGGATCGCTGAGGATCCGATCGAGGATGATTCCGGCCATTACCTCGCGAAGTTCCGCATCGATGGCGGGGGGCTGAGGCAGGGCGTCGCCGGACGGTCCCGACGAAATTTCGTCGACGACAACTGACCCTTCCCGAACTTTTTTCGCCCCACTCAACCCCATGAAACCGCAAGGTTTCGTGGGGTTTTCCGTTTTACGATCACCCTGATTTCGAGGCCCTCCAACGAATTTTCGCCGGTGCCAGGCACTCGGGCCGCGTGCCCGTCCACCTGGACGAAGGCGAAACTTCATGGAGCGTTTCCACCCCATTTGCGACGCGCGCTCGCGCGTCTCCCGCAACATCACCATTCGCGCCGAACGGCTGGCCCGCTCGGGCTCCGTCCCCGGAATGGATGCCGAGGACATCAAGCAGGATCTGCGGCTGCATCTCTATCGCCGGGACGAGAAGTTCGACCCGGCTCGCGGTCAGTATGACACCTTCGCCGACCGCGTGCTGGCGAACCGCATCGCCACGCTGGCCGCGCCGACCGAACGGCTGCGGGCCGAGCGGGCTTGGATCGACTTCGACAGTCCCGCCGAGGGGCGCGGTGATGACGAGATGCTGCCGCTCGCGGAAACGCTGCCCGACAGCGCGATGCCGCATGCCGCCGTCACACGCGCAACGGACGAGGCGTTCGGCCTGGTGCGAGATGTCCAGCGGCTCCTCGCTGGCCTGACCCCGACCTGCCGCGCCCTTGCGCTGGCCCTGATCGACATGTCGCCGACGGAAGCGGCCGAAGCCCTCGGGATCCATCGCAGCACAGTCTACGCCCGGCTTACCATGATCCGGAAGGCCGCCGAGGCGCTTGATCTCGCGGCATATCTCGGCACCGCCCCGACAGTCTCGGAGGCTCGCCGGTAGGTGACAACAGGACCGGCGATGACCCGGTCCCCCAGTTTCATGCCGGGCCCTCGGAGGAATGCAACACCCCCACGCGGGGAAACACTCCGACCGCAAGCTCCAGGGCGGCGTCAGGCCCGGCAGCAGTCTTCCCGACGACCCCTGGACAGCAACCGACGACAACACGGAGCGTCACCATGTTCAAGAATACCCCTCTGAAGCGCCTGCGCGAACTGCGCTGGCTGGAAATGCTTCCCGACAACATCGACGTCCCGGCGGTTTTCGACAGGCCGGACCAGGTCGTGCCGATCGAACGCGCCACGGTTGACGAGATCGAGTTTGCCCTTGTCGCTCTGGCACGGCAGCAATCCGATCTCTACCGCCTGACCGGCGCTCTGGGTGACGTGCTGAAGATGGCGCGCCGCCAGGGCGCCTGTGGTGCCGACATCGCCATCTCGGCCGCGGCGCGCGATCTGGAGGGCGGCAAGTGAGCGCCCCCTTCGGCGCCGGGCCGCTCCGGATCATCACCGCCGACGAACGCCTGCGCGAAGCGCGCGGCATCAAGGGGGTGCTCACGGGCACCTCCGGTATCGGCAAGACCACGCAACTGCTGACCCTCGATCCGCAGCGCACGCTGTTTCTGAACCTCGAGGCGGGCGAACTGGCCGTGCAGGGCTGGCCCGGCGACGAAATCCGCATCCGTGACTGGGAGGTCGCCCGCGATCTCGCTGCCTGGATCGGCGGCGCCAACCCGGCCATGCGGGACGACCAGTCCTATGGGCCGGGGCATTTCGCGCGGGTCTGCGCGGCCTTCGGCCCGGCCACCCAGCTCGACAAGTACGACACCGTCTTCGTCGACAGCATCTCGGTTGCCTCGCGTATCTGTATGCAGTGGTGCAAGGGCCAGTCCCAGGCGCAGTCCGACCGGACCGGCAAGCCCGATCTGCGGGCCACCTACGGGTTGCTCGGCCAGGAGATGATCGGCTGGTTGACGCATCTGCAGCACACGCCCGCCAAGAACATCTGGCTGGTCGGGTTGCTGGACCGCAAGCTCGACGATTTCGGCAAGCCCTTCTTCTCGATGCAGATCGAGGGCTCGAAGACCGGGCTCGAACTGCCCGGCATCGTCGACGAGGTCATCACCCTGACCGAGCTGCGCCCCGAGAAGGGCGAGGCGTTCCGCGCCTTCATCTGCACCACCATCAACGATTTCGGCCTGCCTGCGAAGGATCGCAGCGGGCGGCTGTCGATGATCGAGCCCGCCCATCTCGGACGGGTCATGGCGAAGATCCGCGGTCCGCGTCCCGAGGGCGCCGCCCGTCTGAACTTCGACCTGCCGGCGGCCGCGACCGCACCCAATCCCCTGACGACGCAAGGAGCATGACCATGGTGAGCGACATGGATTTCAACGGCGCGGACACGCAGGACGCCGCGTTCGACCTCATCCCAGCCAACACGCTGGTCAAGGTCTGCCTGACCATCCGCCCCGGTGGCGCGGGGCCCGAGGGCTGGCTCACCCAGAGCAAGACCAGCCCGGCGCTCTACCTCAACACCGAGGCGGTGGTGATGGAGGGGCCCTTCGCGCGGCGTCGCGTCTACACGCGCATCGGGTTTCGCGGGAAGGCGGCGGGCGGTCCGGGCGACGACACTTACGGCAATCGCGGCCGCGCCATGATCCGCGGCATCCTCGAATCCGCCCGGGGCGTGCGCGCCGACGACCAGTCGAACGCTGCCCGGGCGGCGCGGATGATCCGCAGCCTCGGCGAGTTGAACGGGCTCGAGTTCGTGGCCCGCATCGGCATCGAGCGCGACAAGGACAAGCCCGAGGACAGCGGCCGCAACGTCATCAAGGCGGCCATCGGCGCCGACCATGCCGAATATGCGCGCCTGATGGGCAGCGTGCCGCAGCCGCCGCAACAGGTTCAGTTCACCGCGACGGGCGCCCATCTGTCGAACACCGGCATGGGCCAGTCCGGCGCGCCGTCCTCCGGCTCCGCGCCCTTCTGGGCGCGCTGAGGAGGACGGTCATGATCCCACGCGATTATCAGAGGGCGGCAGTCGATGCCGCCCGCGACCGCACCACCACCCACGGCAACACCATGCTGGTCCTGCCGACCGGGGCGGGCAAGACGGCCATCGCCGGTTTCTACATCGGTGAGGAACTGGAACACCGGCGACACGACCGCGTCCTGGTGCTGCAGCACACCGACGAGTTGATCGATCAGAACCGGACCTCCATCGGGGCAGTAACCGGAATGACCACCTCGGTGGTCAAGGCCGAGCAGGACGATTGGAGCGGCCGCATCGTCTTCGGCAGCGTCCAGACGCTCGCCCGCGCCAACCGGCGCGAACGCATGGCGCCAGTCTCGCATCTCGTCATCGACGAATGCCACCGTTCGGCCGCGCAGAGCTATCAGGCTGTTATCGACGCCGCACGGGAACTCAACCCCGAGATCAGGCTGCTCGGGCTTTCGGCCACGCCGGGTCGTGGCGACGGGCGCAGCCTGCGCCGCACCTTCAGCAATGTCGGCTATCACCTGAAGATCGGCACCCTGATCGGGCGCGGTCTCCTGGTGCCGCCGCGCACCTATACCATCGATCTCGGCGTCGAGGACGAACTGGCCGGGCTGGAGGCCACTGCGGGCGATTACGACATGCGCGCCGCCGACAAGGTGCTGAACCGCTCGGTGCTGAACGAGGCGGTGGTCGAGCACTGGCAGGCGAAGGCGGCGGACCGGCGCAGCATCTTCTTCTGCGCCACGGTCGGCCATGCCGATGCGGTGGCAGAAGCCTTCCGCGCCGCCGGCGTCACGGCCGAGACGATCTCGGGCGACATGCCCTCGCGGGTGCGCGCCGATCTTATCGCCCGGTTCGACCGGGGCGAAGTGCAGGTGCTGACGAACTGCATGGTCCTGACCGAAGGCTTCGACAGCCAGCCGGTTGGCTGCATCGGCATCCTGCGCCCGATGCTGCACAAGGGCACCTTCATCCAGGCGGTGGGGCGCGGCCTGCGCCGTGTCGATCCCGCGCGTTTCCCGGGCGTCGTGAAGACCGACTGCATCGTGCTCGATTTCGCGGGCGCCGCGCTCCGGCACGGGTCGCTCGAACAGGAGATCGACCTCGACGAGGACGATCCCGAGCCCGGCCAGGCCCCGTGGAAACTCTGCCCGACCTGCGAGGCGGAACTGCCGCTCGGCGCCTCGGTCTGCGATTTCTGCGGACATGTCTTCACGCGCGAGCGTGGCGAGGCCCGGCTGCTCACCGCCTTCGACATGATGGAGATCGACCTGCTGGAACGGTCGCCATTCGCCTGGTGCGACCTGCATGGCGACGGCCAGGCGATGATGGCGAGCGGGTTCAATGGCTGGGCCGGCGTGTTCCACGACGGCACGCTCTGGCATGCCCTCGGACAACCGAGGAGCAAACCGATCCGACCGCTCGCCATCGGCACCCGGGTGCAGGCGCTCGCCGCCGCCGACGACTTCCTGCGCGCCACTGAGACCGGCACCGCCTCGATCAAGAGCCGCCGCTGGCTGAACGATCCTGCCACGATGAAACAGATGGCGCTGCTGCAGCGCGCGGGGCACGAGGCGGACGGGCTGGATTTCAGCCTGTCGAAATACGCCGCCAACTGTCATCTGAACTTCCGCTGGAACCGTGGGGCGATCACCGCCGCGGTTCTGGGCCGGGCGGAGCGGTCGGCCGCATGAAACGCCCCAATCCGCTGCCGCCCGACCTGATGACGCCCGCCGAGCGCCGCACCGAGCTGTGCGGCCTGCTGGCACTGGGGCTGGTCCGGCTGCGGATGCGGGAGGCGGGCGAAGTATCTGACGATACAGGAGAAAGTTGCCTACACTATCCACCCGACCAATGCCGTCATGCAACTCCAACGCACCGGAGAACCGCATGACGACCCACGATCCCATCCCCGCGCGCCTGGCCGCGCTGAAATCCACCCCGACGCCCGAGCTGAAAGCGCAGTGGCGCGATCTGTTCGACAGCGAGCCGCCGCCGTTCAATCGCCGCTACCTTGAATCCCGTCTGGCCTACCGCATTCAGGAACTGGCCTATGGCGGGCTGAAGCCGGAGACGATCCGGCGGCTGGAGCGGCTGGGCGAGGAACTGGATGGCGGCGACCGGGCGAAGCGCAGCATCCGCGCCGACCGCGACCGCCCTATCACCGGCACGCGCCTCCTGCGTGAATGGCAGGGCGTCGAGCAGGTGGTCACCGTCACCGCCGACGGCTTCGAGTGGCAGGGGCGGCCCTACAAGTCGCTGTCCGCCATCGCGCGAGCCATCACCGGCACGCGCTGGAACGGCTGGGTCTTCTTCGGACTCAGGAACTACAGGGGGAGGAGATGACGAAGCCGCCCGAAAAGTCCAAGGTCGTCCGCAAGCTGCGGTGTGCCGTCTACACCCGGAAGTCCTCCGAGGAAGGGCTGGAGCAGGAGTTCAACTCGCTCCACGCCCAACGCGAGGCCTGCGAAGCCTATATCGCCAGCCAGCGGTCCGAGGGCTGGGTTCTTGTCCGCGATCAATATGACGACGGCGGCATCTCGGGCGGCACGTTGGAGCGCCCCGGCCTGAAGCGGTTGCTGGAGGATATCGAGGACGGGCTGGTCGACGTGGTCGTGGTCTACAAGATCGACCGCCTCAGCCGCTCGCTCGCCGACTTCGCCAAGTTGGTCGAGGTCTTCGACCGGAACGGCGTGACGTTTGTTTCCGTGACCCAGTCCTTCAACACGACCACGTCGATGGGGCGGCTGACGCTGAACATCCTGCTGTCCTTCGCCCAGTTCGAGCGCGAGGTGACGGCCGAGCGCATCCGCGACAAGGTCGCCGCGAGCCGGAAGAAGGGTATGTGGATGGGGGGCGTGCCGCCCTACGGCTACCGGGTGGAAAACCGCAAACTGCTGGTGGACGAGGAAGCCGCCGCGCACGTCCGCTGGATCTTTGCCCACTTCCTCGAGATCGGGTCGGGCACGGAGCTGGCGAGAGAGATCACGAAACGCGGCATCCGAACGCCGCGCGGCAACCGGATCGACAAGAAATACATCTACCGGATGCTGAGCAACCGCGCCTACATCGGCGAGGCGGTGCACAAGGGCGACAGCTACCCCGGCGAGCACGACGCCATCATCGACAGCGAGACATGGGACCGTGTCCACGCCATCCTGCAGGAGAGCCCGCGCAAGCGCGCCGCGCGGACCCGCGCCGAGACGCCCGCGCTGCTGAAGGGGCTGCTGTTCGGGCCCGATGGCGCGGCCTTCTCGCCAACGCACACCCGCAAGGGCGACAGGCTTTACCGCTACTACGTCAGCCAGACCGTGCTGAAGCACGGGGCCGGATCATGCCCGGTCGGTCGCGTGCCGGCGGGGGAGATCGAGGCCGCGGTCATCGACCAACTCCGTGTCGTGTTCCGACAGCCAGAGATTGTTGCGGGGACTTGGAAGGCGGCGCGTGCCCACGCCGACGGCGTCTCCGAGGCCGACGCACGCGCGGCATTGCAGCAGCTCGACCCGCTGTGGGACGAACTCTTCCCTGCCGAGCAGGCACGCATCGTGACATTGCTGGTCGAGCGTGTCGACATCGGCACAGGCGGGTTAAACGTCCGGCTCCGGATTGACGGCCTCGGAGGGCTCGCGCGCGAGATGCTATCTGGCAGCATCGGAGCAGCGGCATGACCCGCGCGACGGCGGTCCCCGAGACGGTGACAATCCACGTGCCATTCCGCATCGTGAAGCGCGGCGGGCGCAAGGAGATGCAGCGACCCTCAGACACCCAAGCGCGCGGGCGGCCGGACGATACGCTCATCAAGGCGCTTGCGCGCGCGTTCCGCTGGAAAAGCATGCTCGACAACGGTGACTTTGCCACGGTAGCCGACCTCGCCGCACAGGAAGGCATTGCTGTCTCCTACCTCACGCGCGTGCTTCGGCTGACGCAGCTTGCACCCGATCTCGTCGAGGCGATACTCGACGCACGGCATCCACCGGGCCTGACGCTTCAGTCGCTGCGAGTGCAGATCCCTGATGACTGGTCGAGGCAGCGCGAGTCCTTGCTGCCAGGGACGGAATAAGGCTTGCGGCATCAGTCGGCCACGCTGTAGCTTCTCCGAGCCGTTGTCAGGCGAAAGAGCTGCCAAACCAAAGAATTGCGCGTTGATCTGAGCCGAGTTCTTTGACAAGCCGTTTGCTGCGCGATGGCATGTCGAAACCGGGCGAAGTAGATTGCGCATGAACGAAGCCGATACCTGCAGAAAGTTCGTCGTCCCGAAACTGCAGGAAGCAGGCTGGGATGATCGCCCGCACGCGATAAACGAGCAGAGAACTTTCACCGACGGCCGGGTCGTGTTTGTCGGTGGCAAGGCTCGCCGCGGAAAACAGAAGCGTTCAGACTATCTTCTCCGATATAATCCGGATTTCCCGATCGCCGTCGTTGAGGCCAAATCCCGCTACCGGCACGCCGCGGAGGGGCTCCAACAAGCCAAGGAATATGCGGAAATACTTGGTCTTCAATTCGCGTATTCGACCAACGGGATCGAGATCGTCGAGTTTGACTACACGACCGGCATCGAGCGAACCATTGCTGATTTCCCAGCGCCTGATGACCTCTGGGCTCGGCTCCGCCGTGCCGAGGGCATTGTCGACGACCAGGTGGCCGAACGGCTGCTGACGCCCACCTTTCCAGACCGAGCCAAACCGCTTCGCTACTATCAGGAGATCGCCGTGAACCGCGCCGTACAGGCGGCGCTTCAGGGCAGGAAGCGGGCATTGCTCACACTGTGCACCGGAGCGGGCAAGACTGCCGTCGCCTTCCAGATCTGCTGGAAGCTGTGGTCGGCACGCTGGAATTCCAAAGGGGTGAACCGGAACCCGAAGATCCTGTTTCTCGCTGATCGCAACGTCCTGGTCGACGATCCGATGGCAAAGGATTTCGGCCCGTTTGGCGACGCCCGTCACAAGGTAGCTGGCGGCGTGGCGGTCAAGAGCCGCGACATGTATTTCGCGATCTACCAGTCCATCGCGCGTGACGAGAACCGTCCCGGCCTCTACCGAGAGTATGCGCGCGACTTCTTCGATCTCATCATCATTGACGAATGCCATCGCGGCAGTGCGCGCGACGACAGCAACTGGCGGGAAATTCTCGAGTGGTTCGAGCCCGCAACGCAGATCGGGATGACAGCGACGCCGCGGCGAGAGGACAACGTCGACACCTACAACTATTTCGGCGATCCGCTCTATGAGTACAGCCTCGCGCAGGGCATCGCTGACGGCTTCCTGGCCCCGTATCGCGTCCATCGCGTCATATCGGACTACGACGCTGCCGGCTGGCGTCCAACGCGGGGTGAACTTGATCGCTATGGTCGCGAGATCCCCGACGCCGAATACTCGACGCGGGACTTCGAGCGGGTCGTGGCGCTGCGTGCACGAACGCAGGCCATTGCGAGACATCTGGCGGGCTTTATGGCCGAGACCGACCGCTTCGCCAAGACCATCGTCTTCTGCGTCGACCAGGAACACGCGCTCGAGATGCGGCAGGCGCTCGCCGCCCTGAACACCGATCTCGTGAAGGACCATCCCGACTACGTCTGCCGTGTGACGTCCGACGAAGGCGATGTGGGAAGCGCGCACAGGGCGAAGTTTCAGGACGTCGAGACCCAGACGCCGGTCATTCTCACCACGTCGCAGCTTCTCACGACCGGAGTGGACGCCCCGACCTGCAAGAATGTCGTGCTCGCGCGGGTCGTGGGCTCGATGCCCGAGTTCAAGCAGATCATCGGACGGGGCACCCGCCTCAGGCCCGACTACGGCAAGCTCGCCTTCAACATCATCGACTACACCGGAACCGCGACGCGCATGTTCGCCGATCCCGCCTTTGACGGCAATCCCGTCCGCGAGGACGAAGCAGTCATCAATGCCGACGGCGACATCGTGGAAGAGCGCGAGATCGAAGACGTGGCGCCGGATCCGGACGATCTTCCTGAAGGACCCGATATCCCGGATGGACCCGTCGAGTTGGGGGACGAAGGCGAGAACGGGCCCCGCAAGTTCTATGTCGACGGCGGCGAGGTAGCGATTGTCCGGCACCTCGTGTACGAACTCGATTCCGATGGGCGGCAGCTCGCCTGCCGCCAGCTTACCGATTACACCGGCGACAAGGTTCGCACGCTCTATCCCAATGCGTCGGAACTGCGCACGGACTGGCTTGACCCCGAACGCCGGGCGGAAATCGTCGAGCGGCTCGAGGAGAAGGGCATCGACCTAGACTCATTGGCTGATGCAGTCGGAAAGCCGGAGGCCGATCCGTTCGATCTCCTTTGCCATCTGGCATATAACGCGCCGCTGCGAACCCGGCGCGAGCGCGCAGACCGTCTGCTGAGAGAGCAGGACGAGTTTCTGGACCGCTTCGGGCCGGATGCCCGCGAGGTCTTGGATGCCGTGCTTGAAAAGTATGCCGAACATGGCAGTGCCCAGTTCAAGCTACCCGACATCCTCGAAGTGCCCCCGTTCAACGAGTGGGGCAACGTCATCGAAATCGCCGCCCGCTTCGGCGGGGGCAAGGAGCTGCGCAGCGCCGTCACCGAGCTGCAGCGTCTGCTCTACACCGCTTGAATTGAAGGAGATCCAACTTGGCCAAAACCGCCCGTAAGAAGGCTGAGCCGAAGCAACTGACCACTGCCCAGCGTCTCGACAGCATCATCAAGTCCGCCCGCAAGATCATGCGGAAGGACAAGGGGCTGAACGGCGACCTCGATCGGTTGCCGATGCTCACCTGGATCATGTTCCTGAAGTTCCTCGACGACATGGAGCGGATCGAGGAGGGACGCGCGGAGCTCGCAGGCAAGGACTATCGCCCGATCATCGAGGCTCCTTATCGCTGGCGCGACTGGGCTGCGGATGCGGATGGCATCACAGGCCCGGACCTCCTGTCGTTTCTCGTTTCCGAGATGACGGAGCGTCCGGACGGCACCCGCGGCCCGGGACTCTTCGCCTATCTCCGAGGCTTGCGCGGCGACAATGGGCGGCGAGAGCGGCGCGACGTGATCGCCACGGTCTTCCAGGGCTTCGCCAACCGCATGGAAAGCGGCTACCTGCTGCGCGACGTGGTCAACCTGATCGACGGCATCCATTTCGACTCTTCGGAGGAAGTCCATACCCTTGGCCGCCTCTACGAGACGCTGCTGCGAGAGATGCGCGACGCGGCGGGGGACTCGGGCGAGTTCTACACGCCCCGCCCGGTCGTGCGGTTCATGGTTGAGGTGACCGATCCCAAACTGGGCGAGACCATCCTCGACCCGGCATGCGGAACCGGGGGATTTCTGACCGAGGCCTTCCAGCATCTCGAGCGCCAGGCAGACACGGTCGAGAAGCGGCGCATCCTGCAGGAAGACAGCTTCTTCGGTGGCGAGGCCAAGTCGCTGCCGTTCCTGCTGTCCCAGCTCAACCTCCTGCTGCACGGCCTGCACGCCCCGCGCATCGACCCCGGCAACGCCCTTCGTTTCCGCCTGGCCGAGATCGGCGAGGATCAGCGGGTCAATGTCATCCTGACCAATCCGCCATTCGGCGGCGAGGAGGAGGCAGGCATCCTCAACAACTTCCCCGAGGACCGGCGCACGGCCGAAACGGCGCTGCTGTTCCTGCAACTGATCATGCGGCGGCTGAAGCGGGCCGGGCGCGGGCGGGCCGCGGTCGTCGTTCCGCATGGCACGCTGTTCGGCGATGGCATCTCGGCGCGGATCAAGGCGGATCTGCTCGAGAAGTTCAACCTGCACACGGTGGTCCGGCTGCGTGAGGGGGTGTTCGCGCCCTATACGGACATCCCGGCCAACCTGATCTTCTTCGACACGACCGGACCGACGAAGGACATCTGGTACTACGAGATGCCGCTGCCTGAGGGCCGCAAGAAGTACTCGAAAACTGCGCCCATGGCCTATGAGGAGTTTGCGGACTGCCTCGCCTGGTGGAAGAAGCGCGAGCCGAACGAGCGCGCCTGGAAGGTCTCGGCCGCTGACCTGGTCCAGCGAGATGCGCAGGATCGCATTGTCGCCTGCAATCTGGACATCAAGAACCCGCATTCCGCAGAGGTCGTAGATCACCGTGCGCCGGCGGAGATCGCGGATGCGATCATCGCACAGGAGCAGCGGATCATCGAAATTATGGACGAGATCAAGGCCGTGCTAGCGGAGCGAGTGTGATGCGCGACAAGAGTGTTCCGCTGTCCGAAGTTCTGCGGCTTGATATAGATGCAGTCGATATTGATGCGACAACAACTTACGAAATGTCTGGCGTCTACGGCTTTGGGCGAGGGCTTTTCCATCGTGAGCCGCTGCGCGGATCGGAGACAACCTACAAGCGTTTTCACCAGCTTTCGGTCGGGCAGGTCGTCTTAAGCCAGCTCAAGGGCTGGGAAGGTGCGATCGCCGTCGTTGACCCAGAAAATTCTGGACGCTTTCTCTCGACCCAGTTCCCCACATTCCGGTGCGACGAGGAACGGGCAATTATCGCCTATGTGGGATGGTTCCTTAAGTACGCTCCCAATTGGCATGCACTACGTCGGAAGTCTCGCGGTATGGGCGCGCGCCGCGACACTATTTCTCCAGAAAAGTTCCTGTCGCTAGAGATCCCGCTGCCGTCCCTCGACGATCAGCGCCGCATCGTCGAAAAGCTCGACAGGGTCGCGGCACTGGTGGACGAACGCCGCAACGCCATCGAGGAGGCCGAGCGCGAAACGCAGGCGCTGCTGCTGAAAGCCTTCCAGCGCGCCATCGATGGCGCCCCCCTGCGCCCCATGGCCGAGGTCGCGCCGCTGGTGCGCAGGCCGGTCGAGATCGATCTTGACGCGAGCTATCCCGAGCTCGGCGTCCGTTCGTTCGGCCGCGGTACTTTTCACAAGCCCGATCTGCTGGGCGCGGACCTGAGCTGGCAAAAGCTCTTCCTTGTTCAGCAAGGCGACCTCGTGTTCAGCAACATCAAGGCTTGGGAGGGGGCGTTCGCGGTGGCTGGCCCCGACGACCATGGGCGGGTCGGCTCGCACCGCTACCTGACATGCGTTCCCACTCAGGGGCTCGCGACAGCCGATTTCATCTGGTTCTACCTCCAGACCTCTGAAGGTCTCGGTAAGGTCCAATCCGCATCGCCTGGAAGTGCCGACAGAAACCGCACTCTGGGGCAAGGAGCGCTGGAGGCGATCACTGTCCCGACGCCACCGATCGGCCGCCAGCAATGGTTCGACCGTCTTCATGCGAAGGCGCACGAAGCCCGCACCATCCGCGCCAACACCGCGCAGGATGTGGAGGCCCTGATCCCGGCCATGCTGCACGAGACATTTGGGAGGCAGCATCAGGCGGCGTGAAAATCAGCCGGCCTATTTGTCCGACGCCGTTCCGGTCCAGAGTCTTGTATCTGGGCTCGGCGTCCGTTTGCCATTTGGGAGGTCGAAACGCAGCAAGCCGGCCTTTCGGTTAGTCGTCGCGATCTTGTTGAGATGTGTGGTCCGCACCGGCACTAGCTCCATCACCTCACTGGCAAGTGGCCCGAACGCGATCCCCGGTCTCTGTGACACCGTCTGCAACAGGAGTTCGGTCGCCCAACCGACATGAGCAGAGCATCCGACCCCGTCGCGATCGGTCTCGAACGCGATGATCTGGTCCTCTGGAAACAGCTGCGACTGCCTGCTTTCCTCGGTCTGGATGGCGTGGCGCGTGCGGACAGCTTCCTTCTCCACCTTTTCTTGAACGGTCCGGAAAACCTCGACGCCGATCCCACTATGAGTGCCAAGTATGAGCCGCATCTTGATGCGATCCTCACGCGGCTTTCGGATAGCCATATCGGTCAGGTAGGTGGCGACCCGGGCCTCCTTCATCTTGGCCTTCAGGAGCTGCAGGATCTTGGTCTCGTTCGAGCCCTCCGGCATCGCCTCGAATGCATCCTTCCAAGCAGGATCCGCTAGGAAACGACCGACGGATGCCGCAACTCCATCCCAGCCAGCGTGCCTGTTCACCTCTTCAGCCATGAAGTTGAAAAGGAATTCGCCGTTCAGGCTCCGCAGGAACTCAAAAACCTTGGCGGATTCAACATTCCAGCCGGTTGGATCGATGAATGTGAAGGTGAAGCCGTCCCGGCAGGCAGTGCGTATGCCGTCGAGGTTGTCTTCGAACTGGCCTGAGAACACCTGAATGTCGAACTCCGGCTTCTGGGCTGCGAACTCCCGCAATTTCGCGACGGATACAGGGTTCCGTTCGCAGAACCGAAAACGGACCTTGAGGCCGGGACGTCCCATATCGAGCAAAGATCGCCGAACCGTTTCCAATGTTTCGATGGCCTGAGAAAACGAGGCGTCGGAATACCTGTTAGTGTCAGATACCCGCCAAGGGCCCGCGAAGGCGTCCACGAAGTTGAAGACCGGCGATCTGCCTTGGAACAGCTTGTAGGCTGCGGACTCGAGATAATTGTTGAGAAACAGATGCTTGATGAAGGACTGCTCGCGCCCGTGATAGTTTTCTATCCTGGGCGGCATCAGGCATCCTCGGGCTGCAGGGCGCGAATGATAGGTTCGGGAACGATCTGCCAGGGAAAACCATTCCACTCTTCACCGTCGAGAAGGCGCCCGCCGGATTTCGGTCTTGCACCGCCCCACTGCTTGAAGAAGAACGCCACATCGTCACGGTCACAGATGTCCCGTATCTGGCGGGCCCAGCTTTCGTCCATGGGCCGAGCCCGGGGCCCGCTCTCCCCCCCGACGATGGCCCAAGCGACGCCCTGCAGATCGACATCCCCGACCGGTCCGAGCAGCGGCTCGAACGAGATGAAGCGCGCGTCGGAATTGATCTGCTTCAGGTGCTCGATCCGGCTCGCGTGCGCGGCGTCCTCGACAGAAACGCCGAGCCAGATGTGCCGAGGGATCGGCCCTCCATCATACCGCTTCCGAACGTAGTTGCGCATGAGCGAGCTGCGCTTGGTCAGCACCTGGTAGACGTGCCAGTCCGCCAGCTCCATGGCGTCGAACACCGCGTCGATGAATGTACGGTCGATGTCCTTGTGGAACAGGTCGCTCATCGAGTTCACGAAGATCATCCGCGGCTTTTTCCAGAGCACGGGCTGCTTCAGCCTCGACGGCCAGAGTGTCAGGTCAAAGCCCTGCTCGTAGGGGTGTCCAGGGATTCCACGCCAGCGCTCTGCGAACCGCTCGGCGTAACAGTTGTCACAACCGGGACCGACCTTGGTGCAGCCCGTCACCGGGTTCCACGTCGCGTCCGTCCATTCGATGTCTGACTTCTGGGCCAACTGCTCGCCTCACACTTTTTCACAACGGTAACACGCGGTTGACTCAGCACAAAGCACGAACAGCGGCTGAGGTGAGATTGGTCCCAGCCGCAGCCGAACCAGCGCGCAACGGGCGGCGTTCGATCTCTGTTCCATCCGCCATCCAGATGAATTTTCCAAATCGCGTGCATCACGGACTTCGAAAGATCAATTGAAAGCAATGATTTAAAGCTGTTCACCGAAAGCGCGGCGGTTAACAGGTCCGGAGAATATCGGCCCGGAGAGAACGCGTGGCCGCCCTTCGGGGCGTAGGCCGGTTAACAGCCCCTCCTGCATAACCTTCGAAAACAACGGAAAAATCCGGCGGCAGCCGGATGGGGAGAACGCTTTCGCAGGGGCAAGTGGCGGAGGCGGTGGGATTCGAACCCACGGTGGGCGTTGACCCACGTCGGTTTTCAAGACCGGTGCAATCAACCACTCTGCCACGCCTCCGACGGGTGTCGCTTATCTGTTGCGCGAAATTGGCGCAAGGGGCGGGCAGGGGGTGGCATCTTGCGTGCTGCCGGGCGCAGGATCGGCGGCATTTCCTCGCGCGCCTTTCCGCGCTTGCCCGTGCCTCGGGTTTTGCCTAATCCGGACCCATGTTCGAGTGGATCAGCGATCACAGCACGTTCGTGCAGGCCTCGGTCGGTATCGTGACCGCGCTGGTCTGGGTGATCTATCTGCATATTCTGGTCTCGGGGCTGCGGCGGCAGCGGCGGTCCGAGATCCTGATCACGCTGGCGGGGGCGCGCGATCTGTCGGGGCGGATCCTGGTCAGCAATCTGGGCTTCGAGCCGATCTATATCCTCGACATCCTGCTGCGCAGCCGGGCGGAGGCGGATGAGCGGACCGTATCGGTCGCCGAGCGCACCGAGGTGAGGTTCGAGGATCGCACCTCGTCCGATCAGGTGACGTTGCAGATGCCTTTGAAATCGGGGGATTTCGTCGATATCGGCCAGTTCGAGACGCTGTTGCGGCGGGCGCGTCCGTCAGCGTCGCAGCATGGGGATGCCAGCGATCTGACGCATGTGGAAATCACCGTCGTCGCGGTCACGGCGGCCACGACCAGTATCGTCGCGGCGCGGCGCGGGTTCGGGATCGAGCGTTCCGGAAAGGATAGGATCAGCCTTCGCGCCGACAGCCTGTATGCGCGGCAGATCAGGCGCCGGCGGGAACGCCGCCGCATCGAGCGGCAGCTGGAAGACCTGCTTTGAATGTGCGGGGACGCAAAAAACCCGGCCCATGGGGGCCGGGTTGTTTGGGTCAGGTCGGGGCGGTGTTTCTGCCCCGCAGTCGAGTCTCAGTTCTCGTATTCGGGAAGCTGTTCCATCTCTTCCTTCGTCATACCGACATAGGCGCGCACATCGCCACCCTCATCGCGCATGATCTGAAGATCCTCGACCGGCAGGGCGACGCGCTTGGCGCCGATGCCCAGGAAGCCGCCGACATCGACGATGGCCTGCGAGACGGTGGTGCCGTCCTCGTTGAGGACCAGGTCCTCGATTTCGGCAATGCTTTCGTCGTTGGCACCATAGAGCGACGCACCGGTCAGATCCTCGGCGGTCAGGTCTTCCAACGCCACGGCGGTATAGCCTTCGCGCGGGGTGACCATGGTGTTGTCGGCATCGGCCTGTTCGGCCGCAGGAACCGGTGCGACGGCCGGATCGGTCGTGGCCGTATCATTGGTTACGACGGTGGCGTTGTCGGTTGCCGTGTCATTGGTGACGACGGTGGCGTTGTCGGTTGCCGCCGCGTCGGTCGCGGCTGCCTCGGTCTGCTCATCCATATAAGCGGGCGCCTGCTCCAGCGCCTCGCGGGACGAGGGCAGGACGATGAAATAGTCGTCCGGATCTTCGGTGCCTTCGTCGGTCATGAACTTCAGCTGGTCCATGTTCACGGCCACGCGCTTTTCGCCCATGCCCAGGAAGCCGCCGATGTCCAGCAGGACGGAACTGACCGAGCCGTCGCGCGACAGCACAAGGTCGTTCACCTCGCCCAAATCTTCCCAATCGGCCTGTGCGCCATCGACAGCGTCCATGTCGGCCGCGGTTTCGGCCTCGGAGGTGTAGATGCGCGATCCGATGAATTCGCTGGCCAGAAGGTCATTGGCATCCATCGTGCGATAGGCGTTGCCCGCATCCTGCGCCAGGACGGGGGCGGCGGTCAGCATCAGGGCGGCAATAGAAGTTGTCAAACGCATGTCGAAGCATCTCCGTATTGTGTTTCGGTGTCGGGGTCTAAACGCGGTCGGGTGACAGAGGTTCCTTGGATTTCGCAGTCTCGTGGAGGGGGGAAGCAGGAACTTGTGTCATCGTCGCGATCGGCAGGTTTTGCCGGCGCGCGCGGTTGCACCGGCGTCGGTCAGTCGGGCGCAGCGGACCCTTCGGAACGGTCGGCGCCCGTTGCGGGCAATTCCTGCGTCAACGTGCGGTTCACGGCGATCAGACGCCAGGCGTCGTCCTCGCCGCCAATCCGGCGTGCCTGATCCTCGGGCAGGGCGCGTCCGGAATCTGGCTCGACGCTGGCGCGGACGAAGCGGCCAGTCTCGCGGATCTTGACGGTCATGCCGGATGCGTTCCGTTCCAGATGCTGTCCAAGACGGTCCACCAGGGGGTGAATGTCGGGGCTGTCCAGCTTGCGCGGCGCGCCGTCCAGCAGTTCCGCGACCGAGATGCGCATGGCGCGCAGCCCGTCGCGCAGGATGTCGATGGCGATGAAGCCCGCCGCGGCCGCGTCGGCCCACCAGAAGCCGAACCCGATCCCCACGATCCCGGCGATGCCGGCCGCGCCCGTCTTCCAGTCGGCGGCGTTCATCTGGGCGTCGGTGTGCAGGATCTTGTCCATGGCCTTGTGCGCGAGCGGCAGCTTCTTGTGGCCCAGGATCACGGGCGGGATGATGGAATAAATCAGCGCGGCGATCATCAGCCAGCCCAGCCAGACATCCAGTCCCAGGAACTGCACATTGCCGATGGTCGGGTGTTCGCGCAGCAGCAGCGCCGAGCCGGAATCGTAGATCAGGAACGCGCCCATCCCGCTAAGCGCCGTCGCCGACAGAAAGAACCCCAACGAGCCGACCCGGTGAAACCCATAGGGATAGAACCGCGTCGGCGGTTTCGTTTCGATCTTGCGGGTGATCAGGAACAGGATGGGCGGGATCAGGCTCAGCGTGTCCTCGATCCAGGCGGTCTTCATCGCCTGGCTGGACCCCATCGCGAAGTACATGACGACGATGATGCTCAGCAGGAAACCAAGGCTCCACCATTCCAGACGTTCGGCGCGGTCCAGCGTCTTGCGGATGTCGTCGGGGATATCCTTCATGGTGCGACCTCTTGCAGCGCGCGGTTCACGGTGACCAGAAACGCGTTCTCGCCCCGGCGCAGCGCCAGGACCTGCTGTTTCGTCTTGCCGTTCAGGGTCAGCGTGCCGACCGGATCGCTTAGCGCGACGGAGTGGCGGAACGGCGTATCTTCGGGAATCTGGCCTGCGACGATGTGCAGCCGACCCTGTTCCAGAAGGACGAACAGGCGGTGCGGATCATCCTGCACGACCTGCAATTCGGCATCGAAGGCGCGGGCGATCTGGTCGATGGCGCCTTTGTCCGCATCCTGCAACTGCGTCAGCGCCCCGACCTTCAGCACGGCACCGCGCACCTCGTCGCTGGTTCCTTCGGGATCGGCGGGGAATTTGCACGCCGCCAGCGACAGCAGCAGCAGAAACGTCAACAGTCTGGATGTTCCGCGCATCGCCGCCTTCCCGTGCCGTGGTCCTGCCCACAACCTTGGAAGCCGCGAACGGTTGCACCGGCCGCGCAAGAAAAAGCCGGGAACCCAAGGGGATGTCAGCCGTTGGCGATCAGGGCAGGCGCAACCGGCCTGCATATTGAAGGGAGAATCCGACCATGCACAGCATCATCTATATCGTCGGCCTTGTGGTCATCGTTCTGGCAATCGTGGGCTTTGTTCTGTGAGCGGAAGACAGTTTCACGTCATAAGCGCCCCGTGACGGGCAAAGACTGAAAAAAGGTGCTGCGCAGCGCGTTTTCCCCAGAATGACAACCTCGCCGGACAAGATGTGTCGTCCGGCGAGATTGAATTACTGAAGAATGGCAGCGCGCAGGGCGTCAGACGATCTGCATGCTGTGCGAGATGTTCTTGACGATCATGTAGTTGTCCAGACCCTCGATCCCGCCTTCGCGGCCATAGCCGCTGGACTTGACGCCGCCGAACGGGGTTTCGGGCAACGACGCCTCAAGCGTGTTGAACGAGACATTGCCCGCCTCGATCTCGTCGGTCATGCGGTCGATATAGTCGGCGCGGTTGGTGAACCCATAGGCGGCCAGACCGAAGGGCGTCGAGTTCGCCTTGGCAATGGCTTCGTCCAGCGACGAGACGGGGTTGATCACGGCAAGCGGGCCGAACGGTTCTTCCTGCATCACCCGCGCATCGTCGGGGACGTTGACCAGCACTGTGGGTTCGAAGAAATAGCCCTTGTTGCCGATCCGCCCGCCGCCGGTGCGGACCTCGGCGCCCTTGGCCCGCGCATCCTCGACCAGATCGGACAGCGCCGGCACGCGGCGTTCATTGGCCAGCGGACCCATTTCGATCCCGGCTTCCATGCCGTTGCCGACCGTGGTCGCGGCGGCGCGTTTCACGAAATTCTCGGCATATTGGTCGAAGATGCTGTCATGCACGAAAAAGCGCGTGGGCGAGGTGCAGACCTGCCCGGCATTGCGATATTTGCGCACGGCGCTGGTGATCGCCGCGCGTTCCACATCGGTATCCTCGCAGACGATCACGGGCGCATGGCCGCCCAGCTCCATCAGCACGCGGGTCATGTTTTCCGATGCCAGCGTGGTCAGGTGGCGACCCACGGCGGTCGAGCCGGTGAAGGCCACAAGGCGCACCGGGTCCTGCCGGATCAGGTGATCCGAAATCGTCGCCGGCGTGCCGAAGACCAAATTCAGCACCCCCGGCGGCAGCCCGGCATCGTGAAAGGCGCGCACGATGTGCAGCGCGCCGGCAGGGGTTTCCTCGGCCGCCTTGAGGATGATCGAACAGCCGGTCGCAAGCGCGCCCGCGATCTTGCGGCAAGGCTGGCTCATCGGGAAATTCCAGGGCGACAGGCCCAGCACCACGCCGATCGGCTGGTGATGCACGACATAGCGGACGCCGGGCGCGGACGGGATCACGCGGCCATAGGTGCGCACCGCCTCGCCCGCGTCCCATTCGATGAACTCGCTGCCCCGGATCACCTCCAGCCGCGCCTGCGTCAGCGGCTTACCGTGTTCGGCGGTGATGGACCGCGCAATCTCTTCCTGCCGTTCGCGCAGAAGGGCGGCGGCCTTCAGCATGACATTCGCCCGGTCGCGCGGGGCGGTGTTGCGCCAGATGCGGAACCCGTCCTCGGCGGCGGCCAGCGCATCGTCGAGATCCGCGATCTCGGCGTGGGGCAGGCGTCCGATCTCTTCTTCCGTGGCGGGGTTCACGACCGGAAGATGGTTTTCCGTGTCACGCCATTCGCCCCCGATATAAAGCTTCAGATCCGGATAGGAGGTCATGTCAATCTCGCTTGCCCAAATGTTCTGTCGGACCGATGACACATGCTGGCGGGCTTGCGATCAAGTGAATTGGCGAAATACAGATATCGGCTTGCGTTATACCGCGTGGGATATCGGGCTATTCGCGTTGCTGCGCGGTCGATCTGAGAAGGTCCAGAAACGCCATCCCCGCCGGCGACAGGCTGTCTTCGCCGCGATGGGACACCCCCACCGGACCCGCGCCAAAAGGCACCGTCCAGTTGATCTGCGCCAGCAGCCCGGCTGCGACATCCAGCGCCGCGACATCGGCGGGCATCAGGCCCAGAACCTCGTTTCGTCGCAGCAAGGCCCGATTGGTCAGGAACGAGACCGATTCGATTGTCAGCTTCGGCGCCGATTTCCCCTGCCGGATGAAGAACTGATCGACCTGACGCCGCAACGTTGTCTCGTTCGGGGGCAGGATCCAGCCGAATTCGTTGATCTCGTCGGGGGTGACCACCGGCTTGCCGGCCAGCGCGTGATCGGGGCCGGCCACCATCACCACGCGTTCATCGAAGAATTTTTCCTGCACGACGGTCGAGCGGTGGCGATAGACGGGCAGGCGGCCCACGACCATGTCGATCTCGCCCGAGATCAGCGCGGGCATCAGGATCTCGTTGGTGCCCTCGACGATCTTGATGGCGACGTTCGGCCGCTCGGCCAGCAGACGCGCCACCGCCACCGGCAGCAGCGACGGCGAGGCCGCAAGCAAGGTGCCGATCACCACCCGCCCGCTGCTGCCTTCGTTCAGATCGTCCAGTTCCTGTGCCGCGTTCGACACCTGCGCAAAGATCAGCTTGCCGTGCCGGATCAGTGCCTCGCCCGAGACGGTCGGGATGACGCCGCGATTGGTGCGGCGCAGCAATTCGACCTCGAAATCCAGTTCCAGATCCTGGATCATCTTGGTGGCCGCGGGCTGCGATATGCCCAGCTCCTGCGCGGCGTTGCGGATGTTTCCGTGGCGGCCCACCGCCACCAGCAGCCGCAACTGCCGCAGTTTCAGCCGGGTCAGCGCGCGCTCGACGATGCGGGATTGCGGCGAGGCCATCGGCGCGCCCCTCAGATGACGATCGTGGCGCGTTGCCGTTCGATGGCGGCCACCACGCTCATCGCGGCCAGGGCCGAGCTGCGCGGACTGTCGGGCAGGGGGGTTCCCTCGATGCGGAACGAAAAGCGGCCAAAGGCACCCGAGGCGTGAATCTCGTGGATGTTCGCGCTGATGCCGGGGTCGGCGATCAGGCGCACCTGGGTGGCGTCGAACCCGGTGCCCGCCAGCGCCACCGCCGCCGCCACATTGGCGTTCTTGGGGTATTCGGTGGCGGCCCTGCGCGCGTCGCCCGCGAAATGTTCGGCGGCTTTGGTCAGACCATCCAGGTCCAGCGCCGTTTCGGCCGGCGATCCCTTCCATCCCGCCGGCGGCTTGCGCCCGATATAGGTCACCTCATCCAGCCCGCCGATCCGCGCGGCCTGAAGACAGTCCAGCGCGCCGATGGCGCCGCTGGCCAGATGCAGCCGCGCACCGCCCTGCTGCGCCGCGTCTTCCAGCCTGTCGTGCAGGTCGCGATCCGCCAGCGCCCCAAGCGAGACGCTGACAAGGTCGATCCCCGCCGCAAGGATCGCGGGCCCATGCGCGGCAAGCCCGGCGTGCCCGGCGCAATCCACCATCAGATCGAGTCCCTCCGGCAGATCCCGCGCCTCCGTCACCTGCATCGCATCCGCGTCCTGCCCGTCCAGCGCGCGCCGTGTGCGCATCAGGAACACGGCCGGCCGAATGCCCCGCGATCCAAGCTGCGCCGACACATATCCGGCGATGGCACCGTGTCCGATCAGGCCAATCTTCATCCTCGCCTCCCTTTTCCCACCATCCTTTCATCACCGCGAAAACCGCAAAAGGCAAATCTTCCGCGCTCCGGTATGCATTTTTTCGATACCGACTTCGTCGCAGAACATTTGGCTTCGACGCCAAGTCCTGACTGAATGCCCGCAAACCCGACCTGCCGTCCCGACAGGTCCGACCGATGCAATCGAACAGGAAGGCGGCTGCCATGAACTATGCCAAGCACGAAGCCAAGGCCCATGCGCGCGAGACCATGCGCGGAATCTGGGCCGCCGCGCTGAACCCCTTCGATGCGGATCTGCAACTGGATGAGGCCGGGCTGCGCAGCAATATCCGCCACTGGATCGACGATCTGGGGATTCAGGGGCTGTTCATCGCCGGCAAGCAGGGCGAATTCTGGTCGATGTCGCTTGACGAACGCAAGCGCAACATGACCCTTGCGGTCGAGGAATGTGCCGGCAAGGCGGGCACGATCATGTCGATCTCGGACCAGAACGTGGACACGGTGCTGGAACTGGGCCGTCATGCCCAGGATTGCGGGGCCGATTATGTCGTGGTCCATGCCCCGATGCTGAGCTTCTGCACCGAGCGCGACGAGGTGCTGTACAACTATTACAAGCATCTCTGCGACCGGCTGGATATCGGCATCGCCATGTGGAGCCATCCCGACAGCGGCTATCTGATGGAACCCGAAACCTGCGCCCGCATTGCCGAGTTGCCCAACATCATGGCGATCAAATATTCCGTCCCCAGAGAGATGTATGCCCGCCTGACCCGGATGGTCGGAGACAAGATCCTGGTCTCGACCTCGTCCGAGGTCGAATGGCTGGACAATATCGAGGAGCTGGGCTGGCAGCTGTATCTGTGCTCGTCCCCGCCCTATCAGTTGCAGACCAAGAACGACCGGCGGATGCACGAATATACCGAACTGGCCTTTGCCGGCAAATTCGACGAGGCGCGGCGCGTCCGCGACAGCCTGAACCCCGTGCGCGAGGCGATCCACCGGACGAAACCCGGCGGCAAGCCCACCGCGCATGGCAAATACTGGCAGGAATTGCTGGGTCAGGTCGGCGGACGGGTGCGCCATCCGATGCTGGAACTGACCGAGGCGGAAAAGGCCGCGACCAGCGCCGCGTTCGAGGATTGCGGCCTGACGCTGTAACTCCGCCGCGGCGGGGGACGAAAGGGTGACCGGCGAGATTTTCGCCCTGCTGGCGGCAATGGCCTATGGCATCGCCGGCGTCACCATTGTCAAGGGCCAGGCGACGGCGCGCGGCGATAACGGCCTGTTCCTGTCGGTCATGGCCACCGCCCTGCTGACATGGACGCTGTGGCTGGGCTGGGGCGAGGTGCCGCTGCACCGCCTGTCCGAGCCGGGCCATCTGCGCGCGCTGGCGATCTTTGCCTTGGCCGGTCTGTTCTCGACCGTGCTGGGCCGGCTGACCATGTATCGCGCGACCGAACGCATCGGCGCGGTGCGCGCCAGCCTGCTGCGGCGGCTGACGCCGGTTTTCGCGCTGTTCTGCGCCTTTCTGCTGCTGGCCGAGATCCCCGATGGCCCGACGCTGGCCGGCGGCGCGATCATCATGGTCGGCGTGCTGTGGTATTGGCGGTCGCCGGCGGGCAAGTCCGCGCGGCTGTTCGATGCGGGGATGGTGCTGGGCACCGCCTCGGCCTTCTTCTATGCCTTTGCCTATACGCTGCGCAGCCTTGGCCTTGACACGCTGCCCGATGCCGCCCTGGGCACACTGACCGGCGCGATTGTCGGTGGCGTGTGGTTTCTTGCGGCCGCGTTCGTGCGGCGCGGTGCGGTGGCCGGTATGCGGTATCTGCTGCGCGATTGCGGCGTCTGGCACGCAGCCACCGCCGTGGCGCTGAGCGTGGGGCAGACGCTGCAGTTCTTTGCGCTGAAATTCACCTCGGTCACCGTCGTCGCCGTTCTGGGCACGCTGGAGGTCTTTTTCTCGGCGGTCCTTGTCCTTGCCTTCTTTCCGGGCGAGACGATCCCGCGCCGGCGTCTGGTCCTTGCGGGCACCGCCGCCGCCATCGGCACCGCGATCCTGTTCGCCTGACGTTTGGGTATCAGCAATCGTGATATCCATTTTCGGCGAATCCCCTTATTCTTATCGCCCCGCCTGACCTAGGCTGGGCGTTGCGGGATATCGGAACGCGCGCCCGCCCAACTGATCCAAGGGAGGCTTCGATGGCTGATCATCCGACACTGAAACCGTTCAATTTCCAGAAATGGGTCGCCGAGAACGAGGACAAGCTGAAACCGCCGGTCGGCAACCAGCTTCTTCACAAGGAAGGCGACATGATCGTCATGGTCGTCGGCGGGCCGAACACCCGCGTCGATTTCCACGACGACCCGGTCGAGGAGTGGTTCTTCCAGCTGAAGGGCGACATGATGCTGAAGATCGCCGATGGCGGCAAGATCTATGACGTGCCGATCCGCGAGGGCGAGGTGTTCCTGATGCCGCCCCACACCCGCCACGCGCCGCAGCGGCCGCAGGAAAACTCGCTTGGCATCGTGGTCGAGGCGCCGCGCCAGCCGGGAATGGTCGAAGGCTTCGAATGGTATTGCTTCGAATGCGGCGGACGGGTGCACCGCGAAGAGGTCACGCTGGACGGGGCCGAAGGGATCGTCAGCGCGCTGCCCAAGATCTATGACGCCTTCCACAACAGCGAAGAGGCCCGCACCTGCCCGAATTGCGGCACCGTGCATCCCGGCAAGGGCAAGCCGCCCGAAGGCTGGGTCCAGCTTTGATCGCCGCCAAGACGCGCTTGTGCGACAGGCAAACCATCGCAGGGGGAACAAGATGAAACACTTTGCCACCGGACTGAAATACTGCGTCGTCGCCCTGGCGTTCGGCGCGACCGCAAGCGTTGCGGCTGCGAATGATTTCAGGCTTGGTCTGATCACGCCGCCGCCGCATATCTGGACCAAGGCCGCCCAAAGCTTTGCCGAGGACTTGGCCGAGGAAAGCGGCGGTGCGCACAGCGTCACCGTCTTTCCGGCCAGCCAGCTTGGCAACGAGGCCGAGATGCTGCAACAGCTTCAGACCGGCGCGCTGGACATGGCGTTCATGACCGTGGCCGAAGTGTCGAACCGGGCGCCCGATCTTGGCGCCTTCTATGCGCCCTTCCTGGCGCAAGATGTCGGCCACGCCGGACGCATCCTGCGCAGCGACGTGGCGAAAGACCTGCTGGAACAGTTGCCCGGCAAGGTCGGGGCGGTCGGCACGGCCTTCGGCATGGGCGGTCTGCGCCAGATCGTCAGCCGGGGCGAGGTGAACTCGGTGCAGGATCTGGCCGGATCGAAGACGCGGATCACGCCATTCGCCCCGATCCTGGATTTCTACAACGCGATCGGCGCGGCTCCGACGCCGATGCCGCTGCCCGATGTCTATGACGCGCTGGCCAACGGCCAGGTCGATGCCATCGACATGGACGCCGAACTTATCTGGGCGCTGAAATACTATGAACACGCCGACACGATCCTGCAATCGGACCACATGATGTTCCCGATGGTCGGTCTGGTATCGGGCCGGGTCTGGGCCGACCTGTCGGAAGAGGACCGCACCATGATCGCCGAGCTGATGGCCCGGCACGTGGACAGCACCATCGACACCTATGTCGAGGCCGAACCCGTCTGGCTGGAGGATCTGAAAGGCACCGGCAAGACCTACAAGATCGTGGACGAGGAGTTCTTTGCCGATGCGGTCCAGAAATGGAACGAGATCTGGTCGCAGAAATCCGCGGCCCTCGACGATCTGCGCAACGTGTCCCGGGAAACCGCGAACTGACACCGCGACCGACGGCGGCAATCGCGCCGCCGTTTCGGCCGGGCCTGCAGGGAGAACCCGATGCTGGGGAAACTGTCCGCCGGTTGGGCGCGGATCGAGCTTGGCGCGGCGGCCATTCTGGCCGTCGCGATCACCATCCTGATCCTGCTGAACGTCGTCACGCGCAGCCTTGGCGCGGCGCTGTTCTGGACCGATGAGCTGGCCATCTATGCGATGGTCTGGATGACCTTTCTGGGCGCCTCCGCCGCGGTCCATCACGGCAGCGCCGTGGCCGTCACCATCGTGACCGACGCCCTGTCGCCGGGCCTGCGCAAGATCGCCGTCAGGCTGGTCGATCTGATCGTGCTGGGCTTTGCGCTGATGATGATCTGGTTCTGCTGGCAGTGGTTCGCGCCCGACATGCTGCTGCGCAGCGGCTTTGACATCGGCGCGTTCCAAAGCGAGACGTTCAAGTTCATCTATTCGGAACCGACCACGACACTGGGCATCCGCAAGGTCTGGGTCTGGATCGTGGTGTGGCTGTTCTCGGCCGGTGCGACGCTGCATGCGGTGGCAAACCTGTCGCGGCCGGC
The DNA here is from genome assembly GCF_028553765.1 of Paracoccus stylophorae. Lineage (NCBI taxonomy): Bacteria > Pseudomonadati > Pseudomonadota > Alphaproteobacteria > Rhodobacterales > Paracoccaceae > Paracoccus > Paracoccus stylophorae. The sequence goes on from NZ_CP067134.1 coordinate 1,429,110, forward strand.
CGACCGCGTCAACGTGGAAGCAAGCTGATGACCCCTGTCCTTTTCCTGGTGCTGCTGCTGCTGTCGGTCCCGGTCGCGCTGGTTCTTGCGCTGACCGCCATCGGATATATCTGGGCCAGCGGAAACACGGTCCTGTATGACAGCTTCGCGCAGAAGATGTTCGCCGGGATCGAGAATTACGGCCTGCTGGCGATTCCGCTGTTCATGCTGGCGGGTGAGTTGATGAACGAGGGCGGGATGACGCGCCGCCTGATCAACGCGGCGCGGGTCTTTGTCGGCGGATTTCGCGGCGGGCTGGCCTATATCAACCTGCTGGCCAACATGTTCATGGCGGCCATCATCGGCTCGGCCACCGCCCAGATCGCCGTCATGGCGCAGGCGATGGTCCCGCAGATGGAACAGGAAGGCTATGATCGCGGGTTCGCGGCCGCGACCACGGCGGCGGGCGGGCTGCTGGCCCCGATCATCCCGCCGTCGATGATGTTCGTCATCTTCGGCGTCCTGGCCCAGATCCCCATCGGCGACATGTTCCTGGCTGGCATCCTGCCCGGCCTGATCCTGGCATTCGCAGTGGTGTGCGTCATCGCCACGATCGGTTTCGTGCAGGGGTTTCCGAAGGGCGAATGGTTCACCGCGTCCGAGGCGGCCTCGGCGCTGCTGTATTGCCTTCCCGCCACGCTGATCCCCATTGCCATCGTGGGCGGCATCCTGCTGGGCATCGCGACGCCCACCGAATCCGCCGCCGTCGCATCGCTGATCGCGTTTCTGGTCGGCTGGCTGGTCTATCGCGAGTTGAAACCGTCCGCGCTGTTCGGCGTGTTCCGGCGCACGGCGGTGAACGCGTCGATGATCATCTTCATGATCGCTGCGGCCAATGTCTTTGGCTGGGTCATCATCTACGAGGCGCTGCCGCAGAAGCTGGCCGCCTATATCACCTCGGTCACCAGCGATCCGTTCGTGTTCCTGCTGATCATCAACGTGATGCTGCTGTTCGTGGGCATGCTGATCGACGGCATTGCCGCGCTGATCCTGCTGACCCCGATCCTGCTGCCCATCGCCATCGCGCATTACGGCATCAGCCCGTTCCATTTCGGCGTCGTCGTCTGCCTGAACCTGGCTCTGGGCCTGCTGACCCCGCCGGTCGGCGTCGGCCTGTATATCGCGGCGGCGATGAGCAAGACGAACCCCGGACAGGTCCTGAAATCGCTGTGGCCGTTCCTTGTGGCCGTCGCGGCGGTGCTGCTGCTGCTGAGCCGGTTCCCGGTGTTGTCGACGGCGTTGATCTGACGGCGGCGGGGCCGGGCGGTCCGGACGGCGCGTCGTCAGCGGGCCTTCGGGCCACCGGCCGGCGCGCCTGCCGTCACGCGATCACTCCGCGCTTTCCGCGTGCTTTTTCCACGCCGACCGCAGGCTCATCACCAGGATGCCTATGATGGCCAGCACCAGCACCGCCGAGATCGGGCGGTCGAAGAAGTCCATCGGCGACTGGATGCGCGCCATGGCGCTGCGGAACTTGGCCTCCATGATGCCGCCAAGCACCATCCCCAGAATGATCGGCACGATGGGCACGTTCAGACGCTTCAGGATCGCGCCGAACAGGCCGAACGCCGTCGCGATCAGGCAGTCGGTGATCGAGTTGCGCAGCGAATAGACGCCCACGAAGGAAAACATCAGCACCAGAACGCCGATGATCCGGTTCGGGATGCTGATCACGCGGACCAGCAGCCTGGTGGACATCAGCAGGAACGCCAGCGCGAAGATGTTCAGCACCAGCAGCGCGATATACAGCGCAATGACGAAATCCATCCGTTCCGCCAGAAGCTGCGGGCCGGGGACGACGTTGTGGACATAGAACACGGCCAGCATCATCGCCGTCAGCGCCTCGCCCGGCACGCCAAGCGCCAGCAGAGGGATCAGCGCCGCAGCCGGCACCGAATTGTTCGCCGATTCCGACGCGATCAGCCCTTCGGGCGATCCGTCGCCGAACTGTTCGGGCGTTTTCGAGGTTCTCTGGGCATAGGAATAGGCCAGGAACTGCGACACGAACTCGCCCACGCCGGGGATGATGCCGACGCCGACGCCGAAGGCCGACGACACGCCCGCAATGCGCTTGTGCTGCCAGACCTCGCGCATGGCGCTGAAGACGCTGCCGCGGACCTTCTGCGGTTCCACATGATCGTCCGACCCCGACAGCAAAAGGAACGCCTGGCTCAGCGCGAACAGCCCCAGCACCACGACCACCAGATTGACCCCGGAACTGAGCCAGGACTGGCCGAACGTGAACCGCTGCGTATAGTTGATCGGCTCCATCCCGACGGTGTTCAGCAGGATGCCAAAACAGGCCATCATCCCGGCGGCAAAGACCTGACCGCGATGCGACAGGATCACCAGGATGACCCCGAACAGCGCAGCAAGGAAAATCTCGCGCGAGCCGAACATCGGCGCGACCTTTGTCAGCACCGGCATCAGCACGACAAGGCTGACGATGGACACCATCGCCCCGAAAAAGGACGCCGAATAGGCCAGGCCAAGCGCCCGTTGCGCCTGCCCCCGGCGCGTCATCGGATAACCGTCATAGGTCGTCAGCGCATTGACGGCCGTGCCGGGCGTGTTCATCAGGATCGCCGGAATCGCGCCGCCATACATCGACGAGCCGTAGATCCCCAGCAAAAGCGAAAGCCCGACCAGCGGATCGAAGATGAACGTGGTCGGCAGCAGGATCGCGATGGCGACCGCGGGTCCCACGCCGGGGATCGCGCCGATGACGACGCCGCCGACGGACCCCACCAGCAACGCGACCAGCACGGCCGGTTGCAACAAAAGCCCCAGGGCTGGCAGCACTTGGTCCACGGCTGTCCCCTTACAGATAAACGATGAAGAAATTGCGCCAAGCGGGCGGCAAAAGCTCGTAGATCGCGCCGCCCGGCACGTTCACCCGCAGACCGACCTTGAACAGCAAGACGATCAGGATGCCCGACAGCGCCGCAAGCAACAGCATGCGCGGGCTGCGGTAACCGCTGCGCCAGAACAGCCCGACCGCGATCAGGATGCTTGACGGAAGATAGCCCAGTTGCGGCACCAGCAGCACGAAGGCCAGAAACCACGCCGCATATTCCACGAATCCCAGCCAGACCCGCAATTCTGCCAGCCGCCCCGGAATCCGCGGCGACAGGACCGAGCCAAGCAGGTTGAAGGCGGCGAAAACGACCATGCCGAACACGCCGACCGCCGGCCACAGCGTCGGCTGCGCAGACCACACCGTCCCTTCGGCCGGCGTGGTCTGAAAGGGAAAGCTGACAAGCAGGAAAAGCGAGAAGAGAAGCATCGCCGTGGCGAAGACGAAATCGCCCCGCCGCCTTTCGCGGCGGAAAAACTTCAGGAACCCGGTGGCGTTGCTGGGCATGACGTCTTCTCCTCCCCCAAGGCCGCGTTACTGCAGCAGCTTCTCGATCGTGGCCAGCGCCGCCTTGTCCGACGCGATCTGGGCATCGGCCTCTTCCTTCGTCTTCCAGCGGATCAGCGCGCCGGTCTGTTCGGCAATGTCCTGCATCCGCTGCGATTCGACGGCTTTCTTGCCCACCTCGGTGATCTTGTCGCGGATGTCCTGCGGCGTGTCCTTGTGCACGAACAGACCGTTCCACAGCGACAGGTTCAGGTCCGGCACGATCTCCGCGACCGCCGGGGCGTCGGGGGCGACGGGCAGGCGGGTATCGCCGAACGCCGCCAGCACATTCACGCTGTCGATGCAGGGCAGGATCGTCTGGACGGTCACCGTCATCACATCGACATCACCCGAGGCAAGCGTGTTGCAATCCAGCGCATCGAACGCCGCGTTCGAGGCGAATTCGATGCCCGTCGTCGCGGCCAGCGCGAATGTCGCCCGCGTCGGCAGAAGTTTCGATCCGAAATGCCCGAACACGACCGGATTTTCCTGCGAATATTCCGCCAACCCCTCGACCGAATCGAAGGGCAGGTCGCCGCGCGAGGCAATCACGAACGGATAGGTCAGATAGATGCCAAGCGGCTCGAACGGGTTGGGGTTCAGCTGCGGAATCCCGACCTGGTCGCCAAAGGCCGGGATCGCGTTGACCAGCGCGCCGATCGTATAGCCATCGGCGGGTTGCTGGGCGAAATAGACCGCGCCGGGGAACGGCCCGCCGCCGCCGCCGGGCTTGTTCAGCACCGCCGAGGCCACGCCGTAGGTCGCCTGAAACTCATCGGCGATGATCCGGGTGGTGATGTCGGCCAGATCGCCCGGCGGCCAGGGCACGACGAACGAGACGGGTTTTTCGGGATATTCCGCCTGTGCCGACAGCGGCGCAAGCAGCGCGATGGCGGCGGTGGCCACCGTTCCAAGGATATGCAGTTTCATGGTTCCTCCCAGTTTTCTGCGAATGGTCGTTACTCCGTCAGGACCTGCCTTTCGGGGATTTCATGGCGCGTTCGACATCCTGTTCGTCCCAGAAACCGATCCAGATGCCTTCATCCTTCTCGATCTCGGTCAGCTGATCGACGCGCGCATCCGTCATCGTGGTGCGGGTGCGCAACTGCTCCATCCATCGGAACAGCCGCTTTTCCAGCCGGTCGCGCAAACCGCGCGACGCCGGGTCGTTTCCGATATCGACGAATTCCTGCGGATCGGCCTGAAGATCGAACAGCATCGGCCGGTGGCCCGTGACGTGGACCAGCTTGTAGCGTCCATCGAAGACCATCACCGCCCGGCAGTCGGAAATATCGCGGCCAAGAAGGGTCCGGGCCTCGCGAAAGGCGAAATCGTATTCGGAAATCGCCGCGTCCCGCGGCCATTCCGTCGCTCCATGCACAAGCGGCAAAAGCGAACGCCCCTCAAGGATGTGGTCGGGCACCTCGCCGCCCGCCGCCTCGATGAAGGTCGGCACAAGATCTATCGCTTCGACCAGATCGGCGTTGACCCGGCCGCGGGTCGCGTCGGCGCGGGCGTCCGGATCGACGACGATCAGCGGAACGCGGACCGACTGTTCGTGAAACAGTTCCTTTTCGCCAAGCCAATGATCGCCAAGATAGTCGCCGTGGTCCGAGGTGAAGACGATCAGCGTCTCATCAAGGCGGCCCGTCGCCTCAAGATGCCGCATCAACTCGCCGATCTGGTCGTCGATCTGGGTGATCAGCCCCATATAGACCGGGATGACCGTCCGGCGCACATCGTCGCGCGACATGCATTTCGACGTGCGGTGCGCCTGATACGCCGCCAGCAGCGGATGGGGGTCCACACGCTCGGCCCGGTCGCGTATCGCGTCAGGCACATCCTCGGCCGAATACATGTCGTGATAGGGCGCCGGCGCGATATAGGGCCAGTGCGGCTTGATATAGCTGAGATGCAGACACCAAGGCGTGTCGCCGGCCTTGTCGATGAATTCCATCGCGCGGCGGGTGGTATAGTTCGTCTCGGAATCCTCCAGCCGGACGCGCGCGGGATGTCTGGCGTTCTTCATCAGCCAGCCCGACAGAAGGGTGCCGTCCGCGTCCTCGGCGGCGGCCGCCCAGTCCTGCCACGGGTTTTCACCCTCATACCCTTCGTCGGCCAGATAGCGGTTGTAATGCGACGGCATCTTGCCGCCGGTCGGATGCACACCGTCCAGCCGGTCCCAAACCTCGAACCCGCACTCGGACAGCAGCGCGCCGATGCCTTCCGTCTTCGACAGCCCCAGCCGCTGCATCCCCTCAAGATCGGCGGTCATGTGGGTCTTGCCGCACAGCGCCGTGCGCAGGCCCAGGGGGCGCAGATATTCGCCCATCGTCCGCTCACCCACCTTCAGGGGCACCATATTCCAGGTCGAGCCGTGGCTGCGGACATAGCGCCCGGTGTAAAAGCTCATCCGGCTGGGGCCGCAGATCGGCGATTGCACATAGGCCCGGTCGAAGCGCAGCCCGCGCGCGGCCAGCGCGTCGATATTGGGCGTGCGGATCGACGGATGGCCGGTGCAGCCCAGATAATCCCATCTGAGCTGATCGCACATGATGAACAGGATGTTCCGCGCAGTCATGTCACCAGCGAGCGTTTCTGGAACCGTTCCTCTTTCCAGCGTTCTTCCTTCAGGATGCGCTCCAGCGTGTCCACGGCACCCATGATGTCATCCTCGCCGATGAACAGGGGCGTGATGCCGAAGCGCATGACATCGGGGGCGCGGAAATCGCCGATGACGTTTTCGGCGATCAGGGCCTGCATGCAGGCATAGCCCTGGCCGAAGGCGAAGGACACGTGGCTGCCGCGCGCCTGCGGGTCGCGCGGGCTGACAAGACGCAGATCGGGGCAGCGGGATTCGACCTCGCGGATGAACAGTTCCGACAGTTCGACCGAACGGCGATGCAGCGCGTCCATGTCCACCTGGTCCCAGATATCAAGCGCCGCCGACAGCAGCGCAAAGGCGGCAATCGAGGGCGTGCCGATCCGCATCCGTTCGATCCGGCCCGGCATCGGACGGTAATTGACATCGAAGGCGAACGGCGCCTCGTGACCGTACCAGCCGGACAGGAACGGCTCGACCGTCTCAAGCAGCCGTGGCGCGACATGGATGAAGCCGGGCGCGCCCGGACCGCCATTGAGGTATTTATAGGTGCAGCCGACGGCGAAATCCGTGTCCAGCCCGCCGACATCGACCGGCACCGCGCCGGCCGAATGGGCCAGGTCCCAGACCACCACCGCGCCCACCGAATGGGCCTTGTCGATGATCGCCTTCATGTCGTGGCGACGGCCGGTGCGGTAATCCACCTCGGTGATCATCACCACCGCGACCTCTTCGGTGATGTTGTCCAGCACCGCTTCGGGATCGGGGGTGCGCAGCTGGTATCCCGCATCTTTCAGCCGGATCAGCCCCTCGACCATGTAAAGATCGGTCGGGAAATTGCCGTTGTCGGACAGGATGACCTTGCGGTCGGGCACCAGCGCCATGCCGGCAGCCACCGCCTGAAAGACCTTGATCGACAGCGTGTCGCCCACCACCGTCGTGCCCGGCTGGGCGCCGATCAGACGCCCGATCCGATCGCCAAGCGTGTTGGTCTGCATGAACCAGTTCTTGGTGTTCCAGCCCTTGATCAGCTCGGTCCGCCATTCGTCGTTCAGAAAGCGCGTCATCGCCTCGACCGACGCGGACGGCATGGGACCAAGGGAATTGCCGTTCAGATAGATCATGCCCTCGGGCAGGTCGAACTGGCGTCGTGTTTGTGAGAAATCGGACAAGTTACGCTCCTCGCTTCGCAATGTCGTTTCGGACCTCGGCCCGTCATCCGGTTCGCCGCGGCGCATGCCGGATCGTCGCCATTGATCCGCCACGCCCGGGCGGCGGTCAATCGACGATCGCAGTCCTGCGGATGTCGCGTGTCGCAGCCGGTTCGGTCCTTTACCTTCTTTTCTACGCAAGGCAGACGCGCCGCGCGACAGATCATCCGCGAACTGGACATTCGAAAAACCGATAGCGGGCGTGTTGGCGTTTGCTTTGTAGCGAATTTGAGAGCGCGCCATCGCCGACATTTTCCCCCGATTTCAGGGATTGTTCGTCGCCAGCCGCCGATCATATCCTGCCGCTCAGGCCAAGGTGGGGCATCCTGGAAATGCTCGGCAATCAGGGAAAGCTTTAGGGAGAAGTAACCATGTCTTTCAGTTTTGTGCGCCGGTCGCTGATCCTGACAAGCTGTCTTTGCGCGACCGCCGCGCTGGCCGAGGGGCAGGGCGGCGCGGCTGATCCCGCCGATATCCGCGACCCGATCCTTCAGCGCTGGTTCGACCTCACGCCGCACAATCCTCCGGCCTCGCCGGAACCGGGCGTCGATTACGGCATGATCGGGCAGGGCGGCGCTTTCGTTGCGCCCACCGCCTCGCCGCTGTCGGACTCCGCCCCCGGCTTTCCCGGCCAGCTTGCGGGGTGGGACCAGAATTCCTATGCCAAGAATGTCGATGTGCTGGCCTTCTATCCGACCGTCACATCGCCCTGGCACGCCTGGGCCAATGTGGTCGACATGGACGGCAAGCGGTATCTTTACGCCCATGACCGCGATTACATGCGCATCCTTGACATCACCGACCCGGCCCACGCGGTCGAGGTCTACAGCCAGGGCGGCGTCTGGGGGCCGGACGGCTCCAGCGAGGAGTTCGACAGCACGAACGTAACCGACTATTTCGGCGGAATGACGGTCGCCTGGCGCGAGGATCTGCAAAAACACGTGCTGGTCGCCTCGTACGAGGTCGGGCGTTTCGGCGTGATGGGCCGCAAGACCGAGGATCCCGACGGGGTCGATCTGGTGCGCAACTACACCTCGCTGAAGGGATTTCGGGTCTATCAGATGGACGGCCCGACCCCGGACGACTGGACCCTGATCGCCGAGCGGACGACCGACCTGACCGATCCGGATGCGCCCGTCGGCCGACAGCAGGGATCGGGCTCTCTGGATGCGCCGGCATGGACCGGGGGGCGATACATGATCCTGTCCGCCGCGCCGGACGACAGCTTCGCGCTGACGGAATATCCCGATTACCTGCACTCACCCGGTTTCCAGATCTGGGATATGAGCGATCCGTCCGACCCCATATTCGTCAGCCAGCTTTCGGTGCCGGGCCAGGACATCGACGATCCGCAGGACGTGGCGGCCTATCTGGAAAATCCGCGCGCGGGTAACCGGACGTCGTGGATGGGCTCGCGCAACCCGCTTGCCCTGCCGACCCCCATCGAGGATGGCGGCAGGATCGGTTTCGGCGGCATGGGCGGTCTTGGGTTCTGGACCTTCGATGTCAGCGATCCGACCGATCCGGTCGTGCTGGGCGATCTTCAGGTCGCGCCCAGCTTTGCCGGGACCGAGTTCGACAATGTCGATGTCAGCCAGTATGCGCGCACGCGGCACGTCTTCTCGAACGGCTATCCGATGAACTCGAACTGTTACGAGCCCTACAAGGACATCTTTTCGATCGATGTCAGCGATCCCGAAAATCCGGTCGTCGCGGCCACGTTCCCGCGCCCGACCCCGCCCGCAGAGGCGTCATTTTCGGATTATTGCCAGCGGCGCGGCAGTTTCGGTCCGAAGCGATCCGGAGGGATGGACCAGCCCGGACGCGGACGCGACGGGATCGCGGTCTATGCCTTCTACAACGCGGGCATCCAGATCTTCGACGTCGCCGACCCGGCCAACCCCACCATCGCCGGCTATTACGTTCCGGGCTTTCCGTCGCCCGACGAGGTGCCGGAATGGGTAAACGATAACGCTGTCTTTGCCGTCTTCGTCGAATACGACCGCAACATCATCTGGGCCTTTGCCATCAACGGGGTCTATGCGCTGACGTCCCCCTTGCTGGGCGAACCGGCGACCGGGCTGCCCGACACGCCATGGCCGCCCCGCAACGGATGACGCGGGGCACGGGGCGCGGACCGGGGCGCGGCTGGAAATGTCGGTAATCACAAGGGAACGCGCAGGCGCTGCGGCGCGGGGTTTTTCGGGGCACCGAAACAGATCTATTGCGGGCATCGCTGCCACGCGGCAAGCCGGCGCATCCGCCATCCCAAGCCCTGCCCGGTCTGCGGCGTCACCTTCATGCGTATCTGACGGTTCAGGTGACATGCTCACCGTCCTGCGCAACCGGGCTGTCACGGGCGAAGCTGAAGGGCTGAGACGCGCAACCCGTTCCCCCAGCGTTCCCCCAAAAAGAAAAAGGACCTGGCGAGCGTACGCCAAGTCCTTGAAATTGATGGCTCCGGCGGTAGGGATCGAACCTACGACCAATTGATTAACAGTCAACTGCTCTACCGCTGAGCTACGCCGGAACACGCGGCCCATATAGCAATGCGTCCGGGAGGCGTCCAGAGGCATTGCCAGGATTTTTTCACAAAGCCTCGAAGCGGCTCTGGGCCGTGAATTCGCCCGCCGGGCGGACCGCGCCGAGCGTCGCCAAGGCTATCAGATGGGCCAGCACGTTGCGGGCGGCGGCCGGAAGAAGGTGGGGCGGGATGTCATAGATCCGGCGCGCAAGTCCCGCGGCGTCGTCGGGCGCGGCGCGCAGCGCGGCAAGGATCTGGGCGGTGCGGGCGCGCCGATGGGCTGCCAGTTCCTCGATGCGCTGCATGGGGTGCTCGACCGGCTCTCCGTGCGCGGGCAGCAGCCGGCGGTGCGACAACGCGGCGATACGGTCCAGCGATCTGAAATAATCGGCCAGATCTCCGTCCGGCGGCGAGATGATCGTGCTGGACCAGCCCATGACGATGTCGCCGCAGAACAGCTGGTCGTCCCACAGAAAACACAGATGGCCGCCGCAATGGCCGGGCGTGTGCAGGGCGATCAGACGCCAGTCGGGCCCCTCGATCAGATCGCCGTCGCGCAGAAGGCGGTCGGGACGGAACTGCATGTCCAGCCCCTCGCCGCCGCCCACAAGCCCGCCTTCGGCCAGACGCGTCATCACGGCCGAACGTCCCGACAGCGCGTCGCCGAAGGCCAGGACCGGCGCGCCCGTCATCCGCGACAGGGTCGCGGCGCCGGCGCTGTGGTCGCGATGGGCGTGGGTGACAAGGATATGGCTGATCGTGCCCTCGGCCGCCTCGACCAGCGCGGCCAGATGCGCCGGATCGTCCGGGCCGGGGTCGATCACCGCGACCTCGTCCGTGCCGATGAGAAAGCTGTTGGTGCCCGCACCGGTCAGTGGCGACGGGTTCGGGGCCAAGATGCGACGGGGCTCTTTCGTCGGGGTGCTCATGCCGCTAGCCTAAGGGGCGGCAAGCAGGGTTTCCATGTCCAACGGCGGCGATGCGACTTTTCCCAGATGGCTGTTGCCGCGCGGCCTTTACGGCCGCGCGGCGCTGATCCTGTTCCTGCCGGTTGTGGTCGTGACGCTGGTCGTCAGCGTGATGTTCCTGCAGCGCCATTTCGAGGGCGTCACGCGGCAGATGACCGCCAGCATGGCGCGCGAGCTGAGCTTTGTCGCGCAGCAGATGGAACAGGCCGAGACGCCGGGCGCGGCGTTGTCGGCGGGGCAGGCGGTTGCCGTCCCCCTTGGTCTGACGCTGCGGTTGCCGGCGCCGGCGCAGGCGGGCGATCGGCGGCTGTTTTACGATTTTTCCGGCCGCGTGGTGATCGAGGAACTGCGCGAGTCGCTGCCGGCGGTGACCGCCATCGACCTTGCGACCGACGACAAGCGCGTGGCGGTGACGATGGCGGGCCGTCACGGCCCCTATTCGCTGGCGTTCGAGCGCAGGCGGGTCAGCGCGTCGAACCCGCATCAGCTGCTGGTGCTGATGGCCTTTACCTCGCTGCTGATGACCGGCATCGCGACGGTCTTTCTGCGCAACCAGCTGCGGCCCATCCGCCGGCTTGCCCACGCGGCCGAGGAATACGGCAAGGGCCGGATGATCCCCTATCGCCCCGGCGGCGCCATCGAGGTGCGCAGCGCCGGCACCGCGTTTCTGGACATGCGCAACCGGCTGGAGCGGCAGAACGAGCAGCGCAAGATGATGATGTCGGGCATCAGCCACGATCTGCGCACACCGCTGACGCGGCTGCGGCTGGGGCTGTCGATGATGACGCCCGACATGCCGCCCGACGCCGAGGAAATCGCCGCGATGGAGGCCGACATCGCCGAGATGAACCGGATGGTGGACGGGTTTCTGGACTATGCGCGCGACGACGCCGCCGACAGCCCGCCCCAGTCGGTGCCGGTGATGGGCTTTCTGCAAGGCATCGTCGCGGACGCACAGCGCGCGGGCCAGGCGGTGTCGATCGTCCGGCTGGAGGGTGAGCGGGATGGACACGCGACCTTCCGCCCCGACATGTTCCGCCGCGCCGTCGAAAACCTGATCGGCAATGCCGTGCGCTATGGCAGCCGCGCGGAGCTGGACGCCACGTTGGGGCCGCGCAGCCTGCGCGTGGGGATCGAGGATGACGGACCCGGCATCCCGGACGACGGGCTTGAGACCGCGATGCGGCCCTTTACCCGGCTTGATCCGGCGCGCAACCGCAACAGCGGGCAGGGGACGGGGCTGGGGCTGGCGATCGCGGCCGATGTCGTGCGCGCGCATGGCGGCCAGCTGCGCCTTGGCCGAGGCCCGCGTCTGGGCGGATTGCGCGCCGAAATCGTGATCCCGCGCTAGGCCGCCGGTACCGTCTTTGGTGCCGGTCCGGCAAGGCGATGAAATATGTGGTATTATCCGGGTCGTATTGAATGCGCACGTCCGCGCCCCTAGATTGACGCGACGCAGGGGCCGTGCGTCGCCATGACGGGGCCACGGCTTCGGGCAGGAAAGGAACGCAAAGCATGAACGAATTCGCTTCTCAGACCTATCCGGTGCTGCCTTTGCGCGACATCGTGGTGTTTCCGCACATGATCGTGCCGCTTTTCGTGGGGCGCGACAGGTCGGTGCGCGCGCTTGAGGCCGTGATGGAATCGGACGGCCCGATTCTGCTGGCCGCGCAGATGGACGCATCGGTGGACGAACCCGCCGAGGAAGGCATTTACCGCACCGGCGTGCTGGCCAATGTCCTGCAGCTTCTGAAGCTGCCCGATGGCACCGTCAAGGTGCTGGTCGAGGGCCGCGAGCGTGTCGAGATCACGGGCTTCGTGCCCAATGAGGACCATTTCGAGGCCACCGCCATCGTGCTGGAGGAAAGCGCCGGCGACGAGGCCACGATCACCGCACTGGTCCGCACCGTCGCCGAAGAGTTCGAGCGTTACGTGAAGGTGCGCAAGAACATCCCCGAAGAGGTGGTCGCCGCCGTTGCCGAGGCGAAAGAGCCGGGCAAGCTGGCCGATCTGGTCGCGGGCCATATGGGGATCGAGCTGGACCGGAAACAGGATCTTCTGGACACGCTGGACGTCTCGGCCCGGCTGGAAAAGGTCTATTCCCACATGCAGGGCGAAATGTCGGTCCTGCAGGTCGAGAAAAAGATCAAGTCGCGCGTCAAGACCCAGATGGAGAAGACGCAGCGCGAATACTATCTGAATGAGCAGATGAAGGCCATTCAGAAGGAACTGGGCGACGGCGAGGATCAGAACGAGATCGCCGAACTGGAAGAACGGATCGAACAGACCAAGTTCAGCAAGGAAGCCCGCGAAAAGGCTGAATCCGAACTGAAGAAGCTGAAGTCGATGTCGCCGATGTCGGCCGAGGCCACGGTCAGCCGCAACTATCTGGACTGGCTGCTGGCGCTGCCCTGGGGCGTGAAGTCGCGCACCAGGAAGGATCTGGGCCGCGCCGAACAGGTTCTGGACGCCGATCATTACGGTCTGGAAAAGGTCAAGGAACGGATCGTCGAATATCTGGCGGTGCAGTCGCGCAGCCAGAAGCTGAAAGGCCCGATCCTGTGCCTGGTCGGACCTCCGGGCGTGGGCAAGACCTCGCTTGGGCGGTCGGTCGCGCGCGCGACGGGTCGGGAATTCATCCGCATCAGCCTGGGCGGCGTGCGCGACGAGTCCGAGATCCGGGGCCACCGTCGGACCTATATCGGCAGCATGCCCGGCAAGATCATCCAGGCGCTGAAGAAGGCCAAGACCACGAACCCGCTGATCCTGCTGGATGAAATCGACAAGATGGGGCAGGATTTCCGCGGCGACCCGGCCAGCGCGATGCTGGAGGTGCTGGACCCCGAACAGAACTCGACCTTCGTGGACCACTATCTCGAGGTGGAATACGATCTGTCGAACGTGATGTTCGTGACCACGGCCAACAGCTATAACATGCCCGGACCGCTGCTGGACCGGATGGAGATCATTCCGCTGGCCGGCTACACCGAGGATGAAAAGCGCGAGATCGCCAAGCAGCATTTGCTGCCCAAGCAGATCAAGGCCAATGGCCTCAGGAAGGGCGAGTTCAGCATCACCGACGAGGCGCTGACCCATGTGATCCGCTATTACACCCGCGAGGCGGGGGTGCGGTCGCTGGAACGTGAAATCGCCAAGCTGGCGCGCAAGGCGGTGACCGAGATCCTCAAGGGCAAGGTTCAGTCCGTCGAGGTGACGCCCGAAAAGGCCGAGGAATATCTGGGCGTGCGCAGGCATCGCTATGGCCTGGCCGAGAAAGAGGATCAGGTCGGCGTGGTGACGGGTCTGGCCTGGACCTCGGTTGGCGGCGATCTGTTGCAGATCGAGGCGTTGCGCCTGCCCGGCAAGGGTCGGATGAAGACCACCGGCAAGCTGGGCGACGTGATGAAGGAGTCGATCGACGCGGCCTCCAGCTTCGTCCGCTCGGTCGCGCCCGAAATCGGGGTGAAACCGCCCGAATTCGACAAGCGCGACATCCACGTCCACGTCCCCGAAGGGGCGACGCCCAAGGACGGGCCGTCGGCGGGGATTGCCATGGTGACTTCGGTCGTATCGGTGATGACCGGCATCCCGGTACGCAAGGACGTCGCCATGACCGGCGAGGTCACGCTGCGCGGCAACGTGCTGGCCATCGGCGGGCTGAAGGAAAAGCTGCTGGCCGCGCTGCGCGGCGGCATCAAGACGGTGCTGATCCCGGCCGATAACGAGAAGGATCTGGCCGAGATTCCGGACACGGTGAAAACCGGGCTGAAAATCATCCCGGTCGGCAATGTCCGCGAGGTGCTGAAACACGCGCTGGTGCGGATGCCCGAACCCGTCGAATGGGACGAGGCCGCCGAGGAGGCCGCCGAAGCCGCGCGCGTGGCGGCAAGGCAGTCTGCCGGATCGGGCGGCAGCGCCGTGGCGCATTAAACCGCGCGGGCGCAGCCCGACACCGATATGAACGACTCGACCGAACCCGACTCGCTCCGGTTCGGTCTTTTATTTGGCGATTGCATGCCGATTTATGGTTGACGCAACGTCATTAGGGTTTCACCCTTAACTAATGTTAACAAATTGGTTGGGGGAAAAGCCATGAAGATCCGGTCTGCGGACAATGCCCGCGGCAACGCCAGATCCGACGGCCGCTCGGCCGACCCGCAGCCGGCGCAGGTGGTCCAGAAAAAGGAATTCGTCGACCGCGTGGTGGCCGCGACCGGTGCCCGCAAATCCGATGCGCGCCCGATCATCGAAGCCACGCTTCAGCAACTGGGCGAGGCGCTGTCCGCCGGCCATACGCTGGCCGTGCCGCCATTGGGCCGCGCGCGGGTCAATCTGGAAAAGGACATGCGCGGCGGCGACGTGATCACCCTGCGGCTGCGGCGCAAGCGCGCAGCGCTGAGCGGATCGGGCCAGACCCTTCCCGATGCCGGGAAATAGCCGATTTGGCCTTGCATCGCCGCGCGGCTGACGCTAGAAGCCCGTCCACCGGGTGATTAGCTCAGCGGTAGAGCGCTTCGTTCACATCGAAGATGTCAGCGGTTCAAATCCGTTATCACCCACCATCATTCACCGACGCGCGCGTCGCGCCTTCGCATCGGGCCGCCCCTGACTGGCGGACCCGTTGCAAACCGGGCCGGATCGCGCGCAGGATCTCGGCATGTTTCCCGATCTTTACCTGATGCGTCACGGAGAGACCGCCTGGAACGCGGAAGGACGGTTGCAGGGGCGGCTCGATTCCCCTCTGACGCAGCTTGGATACAGGCAGGCCGCCATGCAGGCGGACTTGCTGAGCGGCGTCGAAGGGCTGCGCGTCAGCAGTCCGCAGGGCCGCGCGTTGCAGACGGCGCGTATCGTCTTTGGGGATCGGCCCTTCCGCACCGATGACAGGCTGGCCGAGATAGACATCGGCACATTCTCGGGCCAGCTTCTGACCGATCTGCGCGACCGCGAACCGTCAATTTTCAGCGGCGGGCGGCTGGCATGGTATGATCGCGCGCCGCAGGGCGAACGTCTTGAGGGTCTGCTGCGGCGTGCCGGCTCGTTTCTGGCCGAGCTTCGCGGCCCGACCCTGATCGTCACCCATGGCATCACCCTGCGCATGTTGCGGCTGATCGCGCTGGATCTGCCGCTGGACCGGCTGGCCGAAATGCCGGTCGAGCAGGGCGCGATCCATCTTGTCCGGCAGGGAACCCATCGCATCCTGCGCGGTCATGCACCATGCTGTCCCGAAAGGGCTGGACAACCGGACCCGAGCGGATAGAAACGCCGACGAACGGGCGGTTAGCTCAGCTGGTAGAGCGCTTCGTTTACACCGAAGATGCCGGGGGTTCGAATCCCTCACCGCCCACCAGATATTCAATATCATCAGGTCTGAGATTGCGCGGATTTTTGAGTTTGGCCGCTGTCGACGGCAAAATTGTATGCTCGTTTATTTCGATTTTTCATCAATAACATTTAATTCGCATTCGCGCGGCGTCGGCCAAAAGTTATTCTAAGAGAACCCATCGACCAATTGATCAGAGCAGGTTTTTCGAATTCGTGAAGTCATGGATCCATGGGTCAAGGCTTGGTTCGGCACCCGACCGCAGATCCCGCCACCGCCCCGGCCATGCCCGATTCGCAAGCAGCAAAGATGACGCTGCGGCAGGTCTTGTTCCGCGCGGGAATTCACATTCGTTTATTCACGCGCAAATAGACCATAACCATCCAGACTAATCGAGCTTATAGGTCGATTTTGGCAGATGGCTGCCGGCACGCGGCGGCGAACGGTGAAAAATCGCCTATCTGGGGGATGTGAAATGCCCCGCCCTTGCATCGTATCGCGGCCGTCTCATAGGTTGCCCGCCGACGGTTTGGCGCTCTGTTACCATTAGCATGATCTTAAGATGTTCCGGTCAGACATGACGGCGTCGAGCAACAATGCAATCGACCGATTCGCGGCCGTTCGGCCCGGATTGACAAGCCTGTTTTGGGAAGGTCGCGGACAATGGCAAGGGACGAGATGACGACATCGAACACTGGCGGGGCAGGGGCGTCGCACTATGAGACGGGTCTGTTGGGAGAGTTCTTCAAGGGCGGTTCATTCCGCAGCCTCTTCGACGCGCTGGACAGGATGCAGGGGCGCGCCGACGCCGTGTTCGTGTCCGACGGGATCGACTATGAGCAGATGGGCGGGACGCTGCGCGACTTTCTGGGCGCAGATGCCGACACGCTGAGCGACGCGGATGCCGCGGAGGTCGAGGACCAGTTCGCCCTGCGTCTGTCGGGCGAGGTCTATCTTGAGGCCGGATCGCACCGGTTCTACGCGATGACGGATGACGGCTTTCGCCTGACCATCGACGGGCAGGTCGTGACGGAATACGAAGGTGCGCGCGCCTCGGACGTCAGCCAGGGGACGATTCGGATCGCCGAATCCGGATGGTATTCGATCAATGTCGATTATTTCGAGGCCTGGGGTCACTCGGAACTGCGGGTGGGCCACAGCGTCAATGGCGGTCCGTTGGGATATATCGACGAAGGCGCGCTGCGCCACAGCGTCGGCACCGATGTGGAAGAGCCGTCCAACGCGGCGCCGCAGGCGAACGATGACGGCGGGTTGACGGTCGCGGCCGGTCAGGTGCTGACGATCCGGATCGCCGATCTGCTGGCCAATGACAGCGACGCGGATGGCGATGCGCTGTCGCTGGTGCGGTTGACCGACGTGACCAACGGCACCGCCGAAATCGTGGGGGATGAGATCCGCTTTGCGGCCGGCGCGGAGGGCAGCGGCGGTTTCCGCTACGCGGTGTCGGACGGGCAGGGCGGCCGGGACAGCGCCAATGTCTCGATTGCGGTGACGGATGCCGGCGATCCCCCGACCGAGCCTGCGCCGAACGCCGCCCCGCGTGCGCGCAACGATCAGCGCACGATGGAACAGGGCGGCACGCTGCGCATCGATGCGCTGGCCAATGACAGCGATCCGGACGGCGACACGTTGACCATCTCTCGGCTTGGACGGGCCGAGCATGGCAGTGTCCGGCTGAACGACGACGGGACGGTGACCTATGTGCCGGATGCCGGTTTCTCGGGTCAGGACAGCTTCGTCTATACCGCCAGCGACGGGAACGGCGGACGGAATTCGGCCCGCGTGACCATCGATGTGAATGGTGGCAACATGTCGCCCGAGGCCGTCGATGACGGCGGCTTTTCCGCGATCGAGGGGCAGGCGCTGATCATCCCCATCGCCGATCTGCTGGCCAATGACAGCGATCCCGACGGCGGCAGCCTGTCGATCGAGCGGCTGACCAATGTCCAGAACGGCACCGCGCAGATCGTGGGCGACCAGATCCGGTTTACCGGCGACGACGACGGGGCGGCAAGCTTTGACTATGTGCTGTCGGACGGGCAGGGCGGAACCGCACGCGCGACCGTCTCGCTTGAAGTGACCGAAGCCGAGGATGACGGCGACGACGATCAGGAACCGGGTCCGGGACCCGACACCGGCGGCAGCGACGGCGAGGGCGGTGATGGTGGACACGGTCACGGCTCGTTCGAGCCGATCGACCCGCCGCAGACGCCCGCCGAGATCGCCCGGTTCGTCGAGACAGTGATGAACATGCCGGAAGCCGAAATGTCCGGCCCGCCCGAGGCGATGGCGGGACACATGGCCGCGCTGAACCTGGTGGATCGCGGCGAATCGACCCATGTTGCTGTCAGTCACGGCGACTGGAACGACGCTTCCACCTGGCATAACGGCGAAATCCCCGGCGAGGGCGCGCGGGTTTTGATCCCCGAGGGCATCTCGGTCGGCTACAGCGCCGAAAACGACGCCTCGATCTTTACCGTGCGTGTGGACGGCGAACTTCACTTTGCCACCGATCAGGACAGCCGCCTGCTGGTCGACACTCTGGTCGTGTCGCCCACCGGCCGGCTTGAGATCGGCACCGCCGATCATCCGGTCGAGGCCGGCACCAATGTCGATATCGTCTTTGCGGATAACGGCGACATCAATGTCGGATGGGATCAGGCGCTGCTGTCGCGCGGGATGATCGCCTTTGGCGAGGTCGATATTGCCGGGCAGGAAAAAAGCTCGCACCTGAAGGTTCAAGTCGATGCCATGGCCGGCGATACCGCGCTGACCCTGGCCGAGGAGCCAAGCGGCTGGCAGGTCGGCGACAAGCTTGTCCTGACCGGCACCTATCAGCAGGGTTTCTACTGGAACAACGACACCCGGGCGATGGACTTTGCCGAAAGCCAGGATGAAGAGGTCACCATCACCGCCATCGACGGCAACACCGTCACGCTGAACCGGCCGCTGATTTTCGATCACGATACGCCGCGTGACGATCTGAAGGCCTATGTCGCGAACATGACGCGAAACGTCACCTTCTCAAGCGAGGGGGGAGACGATCTGCCGGTGCATCAGCGCGGTCATGTGATGTTCATGCATAATGACGACGTGGACGTGCGGTATGCGGGCTTCGACGATCTGGGCCGCACCGACAAGGCGGAATTCGCCGGTCCGCCCAGTGCGTTCGGCGGGGTCGGCAATCTGTCGCCCGACACCAATCTGGAAGCGCGCTATCCGTTCCATATCCACGAGGCCGGACTGGACGACATCGAAAATCCCGCCATTGCGATCGGCAACGTGGTCGATGGCTCTCCGGGGTGGGGGTTCGTGCAGCATTCGTCCAATGCCAACCTGACCAACAACGTCGCCTTCGATGCCTGGGGTGCAGCCTTTGTCGCCGAAGACGGCAACGAAACCGGGACCTGGCTGCGCAACATCGCCATCAAAAGCCAAGGCTGGTCCTATGGTGACTGGGCGGTCAAGGAAAGCCCGATCGACGGCAACTCCGCACGAACGGGCGACGGGTTCTGGTTCGGCGGCCGGCTGGTCGAGGCCGCCGAGAATGTAGCGGCAAACACCACCAACGGCTTCGTCTGGCTGCAACGTGGTGACCGCGACAATATCGATCCCGCAACGACCCACCGTCCCGAGATCGGCTATGGTCAGGATGAACTGCGTCCGGACAAGCATCCGATCCAGGGATTCCGGGACAACGAGGCTTTCGGCACCAATACCGGGCTGATCGTCGTCAAGGCCTCGCCCGATCAGGGCCATGACGTTCGCAGCGTGTTCGACGGTTTCCTGAACTGGGAAACCCGCGAAGGTGCCGCCGTCAGCTATACCAGCCATTACACGTTCCTCGATTTCGATCTGGTCGGACAGCGCCCCGAATCCGGTCTTGGCTGGGATTATGCCTATCACGGTGTTACCCTCGGCACGAACGCCATCGACATGGTCTTCAACGGCATTCGCATCGAGGGGTTCGACCACGCCTTCAACCTGGCCGACAACATTGATGTGGAGACGCGCAGGGCGGGCGATTTCCACAACACCGTCATCGACGGGGATTTCCGCAACATCCGCAACGAGGATATCAGGCAGGAGTTTGACGGTCAGTTGCAGTTGCTGCAGGGATCCGATTTGACCGAGGGACGGATGCAGTTCCGTCTGACCGCGGATCGGATCATCTCGGATGCCGACCACATGTTCTTCAACGGCATCAAGACGGATTCCATCGGTGAGATTGAACGATCCTTCGTTCTGGAGGAACAGGGTCTGTGGGGCTGGGACAAGGAGCATTATCTGAATACCAACGGCTTCTGGCGCCTGCCCGACGGAACGCCTGTCGCCCTGGTCGAGGATTTCGTCGCGGACCGCGCCACGGGCGAGTTGACCAAGCAGATGCTGGTGTTCGAACTGGATTATTCGGACCGCGGGCTGGAAAGCCGCTATCCGTTCAACGGTGTGGTCGATCTGGGCGGGCCGGCGGTGACGGCGCGCGACGACAGCGCCACGACGATGATGAACACGGATATCCGCATCGACCTGACCGCCAATGACAGCGATCCCGATGGCGGTCGCGTGGTTGTCAACGGTCTGGTCAATCCCGTTCATGGCGATGTCTTCATGCAGGATGACGGGACGGTTCTGTATCGCCCCAACGAGGGCTTTACCGGTGTCGACAGGTTCTCGTACTGGGCGGCCGACGAGGAAGGAAACTTCAGCCGCGCCGACGCCGTGGTGACGGTAGAACCCGGCAACGACCTGCTGCATCAGGCGATGCAGAGCGACATGTTCGACCTCTGACCATCGCGAAATCTGTTGTGACAGGGCCCGGCGCGCGTGATGTGCGCCGGGCCTTGCCGTTGATGCGTCCACAAACCGGCTTCGGCAAGCCGCACGGCACCCGCGCGGCGTGATCGTCAGTTCAGCCGGCTGCCATCCTGTGGCGAGAAATACGAAACCTTCGACAGATCGAAGGCCAGCGGAAAGCTGCGCTTGGCCGCGACCGCGCTTTCGGCGCGCAGGCGTACGGTCACCGGCGTTCCGCCCAGATGGGTTACGGCATAGGTGTCCGCGCCTGCCGGTTCGACCACGTCGATCATCACCTCGCCGCCCGCGCCGTGCAGATCCTGGGGCAGATGCGCCTGTCCGGTCGCCTCGTGGATATCCTCGGGGCGGACGCCCAGGATGATCTGCGAAGGCAGGTCGCGGGCGATCGGATCGGTGATCACCAGCGGGTCGGACCCGTCGCGGTCGATCTCGATCCGGGTCGTTCCGTCCTCGGTCCGGGCGCGCGCCGGGATCAGGTTCATTGCCGGGCTGCCCATGAAGTCGGCCACGAACATGTTCGCGGGCCGGTTATAGATCTGGGACGGTGTGCCGACCTGCTGGATCGTGCCGGCCTTCATCACCACAATGCGCGTCGCCAGCGTCATCGCCTCGATCTGGTCGTGGGTGACATAGACGATCGAGGCGTTCAGATCCTGATGCAGCTTCTTGATCTCGGTGCGCATGCTGACGCGCAGCTTGGCGTCCAGGTTCGACAGCGGCTCGTCGAACAGGAACAGCCGCGGGTCGCGCACCAGCGCGCGGCCCATCGCCACGCGCTGACGCTGTCCGCCGGACAGTTGCGCGGGCTTGCGGTTCAGCAACGGCTCGATCTGCAACTGTCCCGCGACCTCGGCCAGTTTGCGCGCCTGCGTTTCCTTGTCGACACCGCGCACCTGCATGCCGAAGGTAATGTTTCTGGCCACGCTCATCGTCGGGTACAGCGCATAGGACTGGAACACCATGGCGATATCGCGATCCTTGGGCGATACGCCGGTCACGTCGCGCCCGCCGATGCGGATGGTGCCGCCGCTGATCGGCTCCAGCCCGGCGATGCAGTTCAGCAGCGTGGATTTGCCGCATCCGGACGGGCCGACCAGAACCAGAAAATCGCCCTCGTCGATGCTGACATTGATGTCGTGCAGGACGCGGGTGTCGCCATAGGATTTGTGCAGATGGTCGATTTCAAGAACCGGCATGGGATCAGCCTTTCACGGAACCGGCGGTCAGACCGCGGATGAAGTATTTTCCGGCGACGACATAGACCAGCAGCGTGGGCAGGGCGGCGATGATCGCCGCGGCCATGTCCACGTTGTAGGCTTTCACGCCGGTGGTCGAATTGACGATGTTGTTCAGCGCCACGGTCACGGGCTGGCTGCCCGGCCCGCTGAAGCTGACCCCGAACAGGAAGTCGTTCCAGATCTGGGTGAACTGCCAGATCACCGACACGGTGACGATCGGCAGCGACAAGGGCAGGAAGATGGCAACGAAGATGCGAAAGAACCCGGCGCCGTCGACCTTGGCCGCGCGCACCAGCTCTTGCGGGATGGTGACGTAATAGTTGCGGAAGAACAGCGTGGTAAAGCCGATCCCATAGATGACATGGACAAGGATCAGCCCCGGAATCGTGCCGGCCAGACCCAGCAGCCCCAGCATCCGCGCCATCGGCATCAGCACGACCTGGAACGGAATGAAGCATCCGAACAGGATCGCCGCAAAGAACAGGTTCGCGCCCGGAAAGCGCCACTGGGCGAAGACATAGCCGTTCAGCGCGCCGATCGCGGTCGAGATGACCACCGCCGGAACCGCCATCAGGACGCTGTTCCAGAAAAACGGGCGCAGGCCCTGGCACTGGGTGCCGGCGCAGGTGCTGGACCACGCCTCGATCCAGGGCTGGAAGGTCAGCGCGCGCGGCAGCGCCAGCAGGCTGCCGGTGCGGATTTCCTCGAGGCTTTTCAGCGAGGTGGTCACCATCACGAACAGCGGCATCAGATAGAACAGCGCGAACAGGATCAGGATCGCATAAAGGCTCCAGCGCAGCATGATGTCAGTTTTCACGGCGCGGCCTCAATTCGCTGTAAAGATAGGGCACGACGATGGCGAAGATGACCATCATCATGATCATGGCGCTGGCCGCCGCCTGCCCCAGATCGCCGCGCGAGAACGCCATCGCATACATGTAGGTCGCCGGCAGGTCCGTGGCATAGCCCGGCCCGCCATTGGTCAGCGCGATGACCAGATCGAACGCCTTGATGGCCAGATGCGCCAGCACGATGAAGGCTGACAGAAAGATCGGCGCCATCGTCGGGATGATGATCGCGGTATAGATGCGCCGGGTCGGGATGCCGTCGACCTGTGCGGCGCGGATGATCTCGGTATCGACGGATCGCAGCCCGGCCAGAAACAGCGCCATTACAAACCCCGATGCCTGCCAGACGGCCGCGATCACGATGGTATAGATCGCCATCTCGGGGCGGATCAGCCAGTCGAAGGAAAAGTTCTGGAACCCCCACCCGCGCACCATTTCCTGGATGCCGAGGCCGGGGTTCAGGATCCATTTCCACGCCGTTCCGGTCACGATCAGCGACAGCGCCATCGGATACAGATAGATGGTGCGCAGCACGCCCTCGGCCCGGATCTTCTGGTCCAGAAAGATCGCCAGCATCAGCCCGATCAGCATCGAGATCGCGATGAACAGGCCGCCAAAGATGAACAGGTTGTTCATCGCCACATCCCATCTGGGCGAGGCGAACAGCCGCGCATACTGGCCAAAACCGTCGATCTCGTATCGCGGCATCAGCCGGGATCGGGTCAGGCTGACCCACGCCGTCCAGCCGATAAACCCATAGACGAAGATCAGGATCGCGACGAAGGACGGCGCAAGCACCAGCTTGGGCATGTTGCGTTCAAGCCATTCCATGTCCGAAATTTCCTTGGGAAATGCCTGCGGCGGCGCATCGCCGCAGGCGGTTGTCGGTGATTACATCTGCGACGCGGCGACGGCGTCGGCCAACTGCTGCACCGCGTCCTCCGACGACATGTCGCTGTTGAAGAAGTTCGTCACCACATCGGTGACGGCCCCCGCCTGCGCCCCGCGCAGCGCCATGCCATGAGCATAGGACGGCAGAAGAGAGCCGTCCTGCGCGTCCTCGGTCATGTCCTTGCTGGACTGCTTGGCGCACTCGTCGAACTCGTCCAGCGCGACGTCGGTGCGGGCGGGAATCGAGCCCTTGTTGAGGTTGAAGGTCTTCTGGAACTCGGGGCCCATGATCAGCTTGGCCAGCAGTTTCTGGCCCTGCTGCCGGTCCTCGCCATCGACGTTGAAGAAGGCAAAGCTGTCCACGTTGTAAAGGAACCCCTGACCCGGCGTCGGCCAGCAGACGAAATCGACGCCCGGCTGCTTGCCGGCCGCCAGGAATTCGCCCTTGGCCCAGTCGCCCATGATCTGGAACGCGGCCTCTCCGTTCATCACCATCGCGGTCGCCAGGTTCCAGTCGCGGCCCGAGAAATTGTCATCGACATATCCGCGCAGCGTCCGCAACTCGTCGAAGACGGCCTTCATCGTGTCCGATGTCAGCGCCTCGGGGTCCAGATCGATCAGCGCCTTGCGATAGAAATCCGGCCCCTGCGCCAGCACGATGGTTTCGAACACGGTCGCGTCCTGCCAGTTCTGGCCGCCATGGGCCAGCGGCGTGATGCCGGCCTGCTGCAGCTTTTCGGCGGCGGCGTTGAACTCGTCCCAGGTGGTCGGCATCTCGATGCCGTTATCGTCCAGGATCTGCTTGTTGCCCCAGATCCAGTTGACGCGGTGGACGTTCACCGGCGCGGCGCACCACTGGCCTTCGCATTTCATGTGCTGGGCGATCTGGTCGGGCAGCGCCGCGGCCCAGTCGTTTTCCTCGGCCACGTCGGAAATGTCGGCAAGGCCGGTTTCCTCATACCATTCCTGGATCGCCGGCCCTTTCAGCTGGACGGCGGTGGGGGCGTTGCCCGACAGCACCCGCGCGCGCAGGGCGGTCATGGCCGCATCGCCCGCGCCGCCCGCCACCGGCATGTCGGTCCAGGTGCCGCCTTCGGCCTTGAACTGATCCTGCAGGACGGCGACGGATTTTGCCTCGCCGCCCGAGGTCCACCAGTGCAGGACCTCGGCCGTGGGCTCTGCCGCGACAGGGCCTGCAAGCATCAGGGCGGTCGAGGCCGCCAGAACGGATTTCATGTACATGGATCCTCCCAGATCGTTGTTGCACGGACATTGGCTGTCCGCGTCGCGGCCATCATGCCAAATTCGACGCCTCGACCACAACGCGGATCAGCGATGTGCAGCACAGTTTTCCGCCCGCGCGTGGCGATCGGCCGCGAAAACAGGGATCTTGGGGTTGTTTGTCAGGAGGATTTGCTGTTGCGCAGCACCAGTTCCAGGTAATCGCGCAACACCACCGCATTGTTGTGGTCGCGGTCCCGGGCCGCGAACAACAGCGTGACCGT
This sequence comes from Paracoccus stylophorae, assembly GCF_028553765.1. Taxonomy (NCBI): domain Bacteria; kingdom Pseudomonadati; phylum Pseudomonadota; class Alphaproteobacteria; order Rhodobacterales; family Paracoccaceae; genus Paracoccus; species Paracoccus stylophorae. The sequence continues at coordinate 1,454,501 of NZ_CP067134.1, forward strand.
GCCCTTGCGGACCCAGTCCAGACATTCATCGACCGCGTCGCGATTGTCCTTCAGCTCGGACATATAGCGGTTGCGGAACTCGGCCCATTTGTCGGGGTCGTGGTTGAACCATCGTCTCAGCTTGTCGCTTGGCGCGACCTCTTTCACCCACGCGTCCAGCGCCAGATCGTCCTTGCTGATCCCGCGCGGCCAGATGTGATCGACCAGCAGGCGCGCGCCGTGAAAGTTGCCGGCGTCGTCATAGGGGCGGGCCAGATGGATGTTGTGGTCAGAGCCTGTCATCGATCCTCCTGCAATGTCGTGGGGTGCGCGGGCCGATCCGGTGGCAAGGAAAACGCGGCCGGGCATTTATCAGATGCAAATCTTCTGCTAATAGGTATTCTGTATACCGATTCAGATCAACGGTGCGGCGATGCGGCTGACCTCTTTCACCGATTACGGATTGCGCATCCTGATGCGTCTGGCCGCGCAATCGGGGCAGGTGCTGTCGACCGCCGAACTGGCCAGCGACCTGCATCTGTCGCGCAACCACCTGTCGAAGATCGTGCAGCACCTGTCCCGCCACGGCATCGTCGTCACGCAGCGTGGCGGCGGCGGCGGTGCGGCGCTGGCGCTTCCGGCGGATCAGGTGCGGCTTGGCGATGTCGTCAGGCTGCTGGAAGACGGACAACCGCTTGTCGAATGTTTCGCGGCAGGTGGCGGGGAGTGTTCGCTGGACGGATGCTGCCGGCTGAAATCGCGGCTGCGCCACGCCGAGGCCCGGTTTCTGGACGATCTGAACCGATCCACCATGGCCGATATCGCGCTGAAGAAAACGGAGATGGCATGACCCGCGCCGAAACCAACCCGCCACCCGTCCGGATCGCCTTCGACAACGGATCGCCGGTCGTCGATGCGGACGCGATCGCGCCCTTGCTGGGGATCGAGGTGGACGAGTTGCGCCGCGGCCTGCAGCAGGGCCAGATCACCACCGGGGTCGAACGGGGCGAGGCCGAGGATGAGGGCCGGTTCCGGCTGACATTCGTATCGGCACAGTGGCGGCTGCGGCTGACCTGCGACGCGGACGGCAATGTTCTGTCGGTGTCGCGCGTGCAGCGCGGGGCACCGACTCGGTTGACCCCGCACGATTGAGAGGACAGGATGCAATCGACCTGTTCATGCAGCAGCAAGCCTGCAACCAGACGGCGAATGACGAGCGGAGGGTGACTGGATGGGTGTTCTCGTCTTTCTGATCCCGGTGACGATCGCGATGGGTCTTATCGGGCTGTTCGCGTTCTTCTGGAGCCTGCGCAGCGGGCAATACAACGATCTCGACGGCGATGCCACGCGCATCCTGAACCCCGATGAGGACCGGCCGCTGGTCCCGACCTCGCCTGCACCACCCAAGGAGAAGCAGTCATGATCGCCAATCTGACCCGCAACGAGCGTCAGGGCGCGCTGATGATCTCGATCTCGGTCCTGATCGTGGGGCTGGCGATGGCCGCGCTTGGCGCCGGCGATCTGATGGGGATGCAGGGCTGGGTGGTGATCCTGTTCGCCGCCGTCATGTGCACCATCGTGCTGCGCGGGCTGGACGCAGACGAGCCGACCGAGGATCGCGCCGCCAGCTATTACGACGATCCGACCAAGGTGGGGATCGTGATCTCGCTGATCTGGGCGGTGATCGGGATGGGAGTCGGGGTCTGGGTCGCCTCGATGCTGGCCTGGCCCAATCTGCGCTTCGACGCCGCCTGGTCCAGCTTTGGCCGGGTGCGCCCGGTGCACACGTCGGGGGTGATCTTCGGCTTTGGCGGCAATGCGCTGATCGCCACCTCGTTCCACATCATGCAGCGGACGTCGCGGGCGCGGATGCCCAATCAGGTGCTGCCGTGGTTCGTGCTGTTCGGCTTCAACCTGTTCTGCATCGTCGCCGCCAGCGGCTATCTGATGGGGATCACCCAGTCCAAGGAATATGCCGAGCCGGAATGGTATGCCGATATCTGGCTGGTCGTGGTCTGGGTGGCGTATTTCGTGCTGTATATCCGCACGCTGGCCCGCCGGAACGAGCCGCATATCTATGTGGCGAACTGGTATTACATGGCCTTCATCCTGGTCATGGCGGTGCTGCACATCGTCAACAACCTTGCCGTCCCGGCCAGCTTGACCGGGGCCAAAAGCTATTCCGCGTTTTCGGGCGTTCAGGACGCGATGACGCAATGGTGGTACGGCCACAACGCGGTGGCGTTCTTCCTGACCTCGGGCTTTCTGGGGATGCTGTATTATTTCCTGCCCAAGCGCGCGGGACGGCCGATCTATTCCTATCGCCTGTCGATCCTGTCCTTCTGGGGCATCGTGTTCTTCTATATCTGGGTCGGCTCGCACCACCTGCATTACACGGCGCTGCCGCATTGGGTGCAGACGCTTGGGATGACGTTCTCGGTCATGCTGCTGGTGCCGTCATGGGCGTCGGCGGGCAACGCGCTGATGACGCTGAACGGGGCCTGGCACAAGGTGCGCGACGACGCCACGCTGCGCTTCATGATGGTCGCGGCGGTGTTCTATGGCCTGTCCACGTTCGAGGGGTCGTTCATGGCGATCCGTCCCGTGAACGGCCTGTCCCATTACACCGACTGGACCGTGGGTCACGTTCATGCCGGCGCGATGGGGTGGGTTGCGCTGATCACGTTCGGGTCGATCTATGCGCTGGCGCCGCTGCTGTGGCGGCGCGAAAGCATGTATTCCTGGAAGGCGGTCGAATGGCATTTCTGGCTGGCTCTGGCCGGGACGGTGATCTACGTCTTCGCGATGTGGAACAGCGGCATCATCCAGGGGCTGATGTGGCGCACCTATTCGGAAAGCGGCACGCTGCGCTACTCCTTCGTCGATTCGCTGGTCGCGATGCATCCCTATTACATGGCGCGGGCCTTTGGCGGGCTGCTGTTCCTGATCGGCGCCGTCATCGGGCTGTGGAACGTGGTCATGACCATCCGGCACGTCCCGCGCCGGACGCCCGAGCTGGATTATCCCACCGGTTCCGAGGCGAACGAACCAGCCGTCCCGGCGGAGTGACAAGACCATGAACCGCGTTCTGAAAACACTTCTTCGGCCCTTCGCCCGCTTTTTCGAGTTTCACGCCCGCACCCATTACCGGGCCGAGCGTCATTCGATGGCGCTGACCGCGGGGATCATCGCCGCCGCCGGCGTCGGCGGCTTTGTCGAGATCGCGCCGCTGTTCACGATTGCCGACACGGTGGAGACCGCGCCCGACATGCGGCTGTATACGCCGCTGGAACAGGCGGGGCGCGACATCTATATCCGCGAAGGCTGCTATCTGTGCCACAGCCAGATGATCCGCACCCTGCGCGACGAGGTCGAGCGATACGGTCCCTATTCGCTGGCCGTCGAAAGCAAATACGATCACCCGATGCTGTGGGGGTCGAAGCGAACCGGCCCCGATCTGGCCCGGCTTGGCGACAAGTTCTCGGATGACTGGCATGTGCGGCATCTGATCGACCCGCGCGATCTGGTGCCGGAATCGGTGATGCCGCAATATGCGTTCCTGCAGAACGCCACGCTGCAAACGCGCGATCTGCCGGACCGTCTGGCCGCGCTGCGCGCCGTGGGCGTGCCCTATACCGACGAGATGATCGCGGCCGCCTCGGCCGACGCCAGCGGACAGGCCCGCCCCGATACCGAGGGCGCGGACGGGGTTCTGGAACGCTATGGCGAGGAGACCGCGATCCGCGTGTTCGACGGCCGGCCCGAACTGGTGACCGAGATGGACGCGCTGGTCGCCTATCTTCAGGTGCTGGGCAAGCTGACCGATCTGGCCCACGAAACCCAACCCGTCGCAGAGGAGTAGGCCATGCAGATCTCGCACGAGTTGCTGGTGGGCATCGCCAAGTCGTTCGGCCTGTTCTATCTGATCGCGCTGTCGATCGGGATCACGGTCTATGCCTTCTGGCCGTCCTTGGGCAAACGCTTTGACCGGGCGGCGAAAAGCATTCTGGACGATGAGGACGGGCCATGTCGGTAAAGGATCGCGACCCGCTGACCGGCCACAAGACGACCGGGCACGAATGGAACGGCATCACCGAACTGAATACGCGCGTGCCCCGCTCGATCTGGTTCTTTGTGATCGTCACCCATCTGTGGGCGCTGATCGTCTGGATCCTGCTGCCGACCTGGCCTCTGGTGACGACCTATACCAAGGGCATTCTGGGCGTCGATCAGCGGCAGGAGGTCGAGGAAGCCGTGATCGCGGCCAATCAGGCGCGGTCGGACTGGGCACAACAGATCGACGAGCTGGATGCCGAACAGATCATGGCCGAACCGGCGCTGTCGGCGCGGGTGCGGGCGACCGGGCACCAGCTGTTCGGCGACAACTGTGCCGGCTGTCACGGCCGCGACGCGGCAGGCGGGCCGGGCTTTCCCAGCCTGATCGACGATGCGTGGCTGTGGGGCGGCGACACCGACACGATCATGGAAACGCTGCGGGTGGGCATCAACGCGCCCCATCCCGAAACCCGTTACGCCGAGATGATGGCCTTCGGCCGCAACGGCATTCTGGACCGCGAGCAGATCCGCGTCGTGGCCGATTACGTCCAAAGCCTGTCGGGCGCGCAGGTCGCGCCGGCCCGGCTGGAACAGGGCGCCCAGATTTTCGCCGACAACTGCGCAAGCTGTCATGGCGAGGACGGGACGGGCAGCACCGATCTGGGCGCCCCGAACCTGACCGACGATTTCTGGATCTATGGCGGCGACGACCAGTCGCTGTTCACCACCATCCATGACGGCCGCGCCGGCTGGATGCCCGCATGGGAAGGCCGGCTGACCCTGACCGAACGCAAGATCCTTGCCGTCTATCTTCAGCAACTGCATCAGGAGGCGCGACAGTGACCCAAGGCGTGAAACCGCGCGGCTTCGCACCTTCGCGCGCCGTGGCGCTGACGGCGGCGTTTCTGGTCGCGGTGGTGTTCGTGGCCGCCAATGCCCATCTGGTCCTTGTCTCTGTCCGTTCGCAACCCGAATGCGCCCTGCAACCCCTTCAGGAAGGCGCCGCCAGCTATCGTGCGGCGAAACCATCATGCTAGGTGACCGCGACGACGCCCCGCCCCCGCCCGACAACCCGGACGCCCACGGCGCGATCCCCAAGGTCGTCCCGCCGCTGCCGCGCGAGAACAAGCGGGCGCGCAACCTGCCCTGGCAGACCGCGTTCCACTGGCTGCGCGCCGGGTGGTCGGATCTGTGGCACAACCCGGTGCCCAGCCTGCTTTACGGGATCGCCGTGTTCGTCGTCTCGGCGCTGATCGTGTGGCTGCTGTTCCGGTTCGATCTGGAATACGCGCTGCTGCCCGCTTTGGCCGGTTTTCTGGTCGTCGGTCCGCTGGTCGCCAACGGGCTTTACGAAAAAAGCCGTCAGCTGGAACAGGGGGACGACGTCACCTTTACCCAAATGCTGTTCGTCAAGCCCGCGGCAGGTCACGCGGCACTGTTCATGGGGGTGCTGCTGCTGGGGCTGTTCATGCTGTGGCTGCGGGCGGCGGTGCTGATCTGGGCGCTGTTTTTCGGCATCGCACCCTTTCCCGGCATGGACGAGATCATCTCGACCCTGTTCCTGACCCCGACGGGCTGGGGGCTGCTGCTGGTCGGCGGGGCCGTGGGGGCGCTGTTCGCGGCCTTCGCCTTTGCGATCAGCGTCTTTGCAGTGCCGATGCTGCTGGTCGAACGGACCGATGCGATGTCCGCCCTGGGCATCAGCATGGCGATGGTCTGGAACAACCGCGCGGTGATGATCGCGTGGGGCGCCATCGTGATGGTGCTGTTCGGGATCGCCATCGTGACCGCCCTGGTCGGTCTGATCCTGATCTTCCCGGTGCTGGGCCACGCGACCTGGCACGCCTATCGCGCGATCCGCGCCGACGACCGGCAGGAGGGCGAGACCGAGCGGATGTTCGTCCGCCCCGCCTGACGCCAGCCCCGCCTGATTCCTGCCCCGATCGGCGGCGCGATGACGGATCAGCGTTCCAGAACCAGCAGATCGCCCTCGAAACTGACGCGGGCGAAGGTCCGCAAATAGGACATGCCCAGAAGCGAGCCGCTCAGATCCGCGCCGATCACCCACGCCCGGACATTGCGGTCCACGATATCGCCGATGGCCAGTTCGTCGATGGTGACGGGGGCGGTCTCGACCTCGCCATTGGCGGTCATGGCCCGGCCGATATAGGCCAACGAGTCGGGGTCGATCCCGATGCGGCGCGCGTCGGGCGGCGCCAGGGCGATGCTGGATGCGCCCGTATCCACCAGGAATCGCACATCGACGCCGTTCAGCTGCGCGGTCAGATGGAAATGCCCGTCGCGGCCGACCGGAATCTCGATCCGTCCGCCCTGCACGATCTGCTGGCGCGTGCCGCCGTCCAGCCACAGATTGGCGGCAAAGATCGCGCCGGCGAAGATGACGACCCACAGCACCAGTTGCCGCAGCGCCTGACCCCCGCGGCCCGACAGCTCGAACAGCATCGCGCCGCCGATGACCACCAGCAGCAGGACGTAATAGGCAAGCTGCATCCCCTCGTCGCCGCCCATCAGAACAGACCCGATCCCTTCAGCCCGTCGATGACGAACTGGACCGACAGCGCCGCAAGCAGCATCCCCAGAAGGCGGGTGACGACCATCGTCCCGGTCCGCCCCAGCACGCCCGCGATGGGCGTTGCCAGATGGAACAGCACGATGGCGATGGCCAGCACCGACAGCATCACCAGATGGATCATCACCAGATGCGCCCAGCCCGGCTGCTGCCCGGCCAGCAGGATCATCGTGGCCAGCGACCCCGGCCCCGCCAGAAGCGGCGTGGCCAGCGGAAAGACCGACGGATCGTCGTCGACGGTGTCGTCATGGGCCTGCCCCTCGCGCCGCTCGGTCCGGCGTTCGAACAGCATGTCCAGCGCGGTCAGCAGCAACAGGATGCCGCCCGCGATCCGGAAGGCCGAGATCGAGATGCCGATGCCGTGCAGGATCGCCTCGCCGGCCAGCCCGAACAGGGTCAGCAGGATCGCGGCGATGACGACCGCGCGCAGCCCGATCCGGTTGCGCTGCACGGCCGTGCGACCGGGGGTCAGCGCGATGAAGATCGGCGCAAGGCCGATCGGGTCGATCACCACGAACAGCGTCACGAAGGCGGTGATATAGGGGGCCATGTCCATCCGGCCCTTATCGCCCGGTCCGCGGGCGCTGCCAAGACAAACGGCGGAAGCGGGCCGAAAACGCTTGCGTGATCGGACATTCGGGCTTTGCAATCCGCGCGGCGACGTCCTAAATCTGTCGCGCGGACGGTGGTTCCGTCCGGCAAGGGAGTTTCGCATGCTGAACAATATCGGCCTTCCCGGCCTTCTTCTGATCGCAATCGTCGTGCTGGTCCTGTTCGGACGCGGCAAGATCTCGTCGCTGATGGGCGAGGTCGGCAAGGGCATCACCGCGTTCAAAAGGGGCGTCAAGGACGGCACCGAGGAAATCGAAAGCGCGGTCGACGACGACGACACGCGCAACGTGCCCGGCGAAAAGGCGCGCGACGTGACGCCGCACAGCACCGACCGCAGCTGACCGGACAAGGGCGCCGCGCATCATGTTGGATATCGGCTGGACCGAGCTGCTGCTGATCGGCATCGTGGCGCTGATCGTCGTCGGTCCCAAGGATCTGCCGCATCTGTTCCATGCGTTGGGCCGGTTCACCGCCAAGGCGCGCGGCATGGCGCGCGAATTCACCTCGGCGATGGAGGATGCGGCCAAGGGATCGGGGCTGGACGAGGCATCCAACAGCATCCGCGACCTGAAATCGCTGACCTCGAAGAAATCCCTGGGGCTGGATGCGCTGGACCGCGCCGCCGAGCGGTTCGAGAAATGGGACCCCAAGGTTCCTGACGCGCGCACCAAGCCGGTCAGGGACCCCGCCGCCCCGGCCAAGCCTGCCGCAGATGGAGAAACCCCGGCCAGCCCGACGCCCACCAGCCCGACCCCTGCCAGCACGACGCCCGACAGTCAGACATCTTCCGGCGCGACGCCAGACGCCGGCGATGCGGCGGCGCTGCCGCAGGGTGCGGTGGGCGACGAGGCTGCGGTCGCGCCCGCATCGGCGCCGGGCACACGGCGTCTGCGCGCGGTGCGTCGCAGCGACATGAAGGACGATTGAATTGGCCAGCCATATCCCCCAGGACGACGATCTCGACGACAGCTCGGCCCCGCTGATCGAACATCTGGCGGAGCTGCGCACCCGGATCATCTGGTCGCTGCTGGCGTTCATCGTCGCGATGGTGCTGTGCTATACCGTCTGGAATCCGATCTACAATTTCCTGACCCGGCCGATCTGCCACGCGCTGGAACTGCGCGGGCAGGAATGCGGCCTGATCCTGCTGAAATTGCAGGAGGGTTTCTTCGTCGCCATCCGCATCTCGCTGCTTGGCGGCTTTGCGCTGGCCTTTCCGATCATCGCCTTCCAGATGTGGCGCTTCGTGGCGCCCGGCCTGTATCGCAACGAGAAAAGCGCCTTTCTGCCGTTCCTGATCGCCTCGCCCGCGATGTTCTTTCTGGGCGCGGCCTTTGCCTATTACGTCATTCTGCCGATGGCCTATGATTTCTTCCTGGGCTTTCAGCAGGGTCCGCTGACGCTGCCCGACGACGGCACGGGGGCCGAGGCGCCGCCGGTGGACGATCCGATGGCCGCGATCGTCTTTCAGGGCTCGGTCGATGAATACCTGTCGCTGACGACCAAGTTCATCCTGGCGTTCGGCCTCAGCTTTCAGTTGCCGGTGCTGCTGACGCTGATGGGCAAGGCCGGGCTGGTCACGGCCGAGGGGCTGGCGTCGGTGCGCAAATACGCGGTCGTCGCGATCCTGATGCTGGCCGCTGTCGCCACCCCGCCCGACGTGGTCAGCCAGGTGGTGCTGTTCGTCGTGGTCTACGGCCTTTACGAGATTTCGATCCAGCTGGTCCGCCGCATCCAGAAACGCCGCGAGGCCGAGCTGCGGGCACAGGGGCTGTGGGTCGATGACGATGTCGAGGAAAAGGATGACCTATGACGCGCCGCGCATGAAGGACCGCGCTGATCCTGACGATGCGCTGGCCCGGATCGCGGAGGCGCTGGAACGTCTGGCCCCGCCGCCCGCGCCGGTGCCCAGCTTTACCGAGGCCACGGCCTATGTCTGGCATCCCGATCCCGACCGCCTGCACCCGGTCCGGTCCGTCAACCGCGTCGATCTGGTGCAGCTGATCGGCATCGACCGGGCCAGGGACACGCTGCTGACCAACACGCTGCAATTCGCGCGCGGATACGGGGCCAACAACGCGCTTTTGTGGGGCGCGCGGGGGATGGGCAAATCCTCGCTGGTCAAGGCCGTGCATGCCGAGGCGGTGTCGCAGGGATTGCCGCTGGTTCTGGTCGAGATCGCGCGCGAGGATCTGGCTTCGGTCGGACGGCTGCTGGACATTCTGGGCCGCGCGACGGACCGGCGGTTCCTGCTGTTTGCCGACGATCTGTCCTTCAGCCATGACGACACGCAGTACAAATCGCTCAAGGCGGTGCTGGACGGCGGCATCAGCGGCCGCCCGCCCAACGTGATCCTGTATGCCACCTCGAACCGGCGCCACCTGATGCCGCGCGACATGATCGACAACGAACGCTCGACCGCGATCCAGCCCGGCGAGGCGGTCGAGGAGAAGGTGTCGTTGTCGGATCGCTTTGGCCTGTGGCTGGGATTTCATCCCTGCTCGCAGGATGAATATCTGGCGATGGTGCAGGGTTATTGCGCGGCCCACGATCTGGACATCCCGGCCGAGGAATTGCGCGCCCAAGCCATCGAGTGGCAGGCCACGCGCGGCGGCCGGTCGGGCCGCGTGGCGTGGCAGTTCTTTACCGATCTGGCCGGGCGGTACGGCATCGCGGTCTGAACCCCGACGCGCGGCTTGCCTTGCCGCACCGCGCGGGCTTTGATCGCGATCATGACTCAGCGTGGCGCCACTCATGTCCTGACCGGAACCCGGATCCGCGAACGCCGTCTGGCGCTGTCGCGGCGGCAGGCCGATGTCGCGCGCGCGGCCGGGATCTCGCCGGCCTATCTGAACCTGATCGAACATAACCGCCGGCCCGTGGGCACCGATCTGGTCCGGCGTCTGGCCGAGGTGCTTGAGGTTCCGTCCGAGGAACTGGCCGAGGGCCGCGAAGAGGCGCGCATCGCCGCGCTGCGCGAGGCCGCGGCCCGGCTGCCGCAGGCCGCGCCCGGACCGCCGCCCGAACTTGACCAGGCACCGGAATTTCTGGCCCGCTTTCCGGGCTGGGCCGAGGCGCTGATCGCGCTGTCGCGGCGGTCCGAGGCGCTGGAACGGCAACTGGTGACGCTGTCAGACCGGATGCGGCAGGACCCCTATCTGCTGACCACGCTGCACGAAATCCTGTCGGCGGTGACCTCGGTCCGCTCGACCGCGTCGATTTTGGCCGAGGAACGCGACATCCCCGATGACTGGCGGGGCCGGTTTCACGGCAATCTGGATCAGGACAGCCAGCGCCTGTCGGCCACCGCGCAGGCGCTTGTCGCTTATCTGGACAGTTTCGAGGCCGAAGACCCGATCTTCACCCCCCAGGAAGAGGTCGAGGCGTGGATCGCCGCCGGCGCGCCGCCCATCGACGAGGCCGGCGATCTGGCCTCGGACGCGGCGCGGCTGCTGGCCGGCGCGCATCTGGCCCGGATCGAGGAAGACCGTGCCCGTCTGCCGGATGCGGACTTGACCGCCGCGTCGGCCGCGACGTCCGATCCGATGCAGATGGCCGCCGGTCTGGGCCAGCCGCTGGATCTGGTCATGCGGCGACTGGCGCAGCTGCGCCCGCCGGGGTTTCAGCGTGCGGGCCTGCTGGTCTGCGACGGCTCCGGCGCGCTGACGCTGCGGCGGCCGGCGCCGGGCTTTCCGCTGCCGCGCCCCGGCGATGCCTGTCCGCTGTGGCCGCTGTATCAGGCGCTGGCCGCGCCCCAGACCGCGATGTCGCATGTCGTCGTCGCACCGGAAGGGCGGCGGTTCGCCACGCTCAGCTTTGCCACGCGCAGCCAGCCCGGCGGGACGGCGGGGCCGGTTCTCAGCCGGGCGCAGATGCTGATCCTGCCGGCCGACGGCGCGCCCTCCGGGGTGGCGGTGCCCGAAATCGCCATCGGCCCGTCCTGCCGCATCTGTCCCCGCACCGATTGCGCGGCGCGGCGCGAACCCTCGATCCTGCTGGCACGCTAGCGGGCGGTGCCGCGCGACGGGGCAATGTTTCTTTGACAGCCACGCCGAATCCGGCACATCATCCATGTCAATCCGCAAAGGGGGGAGGCGGGGCAGGACGATGCTGGACATCCTGATGATCGAGGACGAACCGAACATCGCCGAGGCCGTGCGCTTCATCCTCGGCCGCGACGGCTGGAACCTGTCGCTGCACGCCGACGGTCAGGGCGGGATCGAGGCGATCCGCCGCCATCGTCCGCGGCTGGTGATCCTTGATCTGATGCTGCCGCACCGGTCCGGCGCCGAGATCCTGGCCGATCTGCGGCAAGAGGACGATGCCGGGCTGGCCGCGACGCCGGTCCTGATGCTGACCGCGCGCGGGCAGACGACCGACGGCGCGGCGCAGGCGGATGCGGTGCTGGCCAAGCCGTTTGCCAATGACGAACTGCGCGCGGTCGTGCGCCGGATGCTGGCGTGAGGCAGATGCCCGCGCGGCGGGGCGTGGCGTTGGGAATCAATGCGGCAAGGAGGCACCTGATGGCCCAACAGCCGCTGTTTCTGGAACGCGCGTCCTTTCGCCGCCGGCGTCTTGGCGATGCCGCCCGCGTCCTGCCGGTCGCCGCGCTTCTGGCCGTGCTGCTGCCGGTCTGGTGGATCCCGGCCGAGGTCAGCTTTGCCGCCGGTGCGGCGTGGTTCTTTGGGCTTTGGGCATTGCTGATCGTCGCGATCTGGGCCTTGCACCGCGCCCTTCTGCGCGCCGAGGCGGCCACCGCGCGGGCCGAGGCGCAGGCGGCCGAGGCAGGCGCCGCCCCCGCCGCCGCGCCGGAGGGGCGCGACGATGCCGTTTAGGGCGCTGGTCGCGGGCTGCATCGCCTATGCGGTGCTGATGTTCGCGGTCGCCTATGCGGCCGACCGCGCGGCCGCGCGGGGGCGCGTGCGCTGGCTGGATCATCCGCTGATCTATACGCTGTCGCTGTCGGTCTATTGCTCGGCCTGGACGTTTTACGGCGCGGTCGGTTATGCGACCCGGTCCGGGCTGGAATTCGCGACGATCTATCTGGGACCGACGGTCGTGTTCGCGGGCGCGTGGTGGCTGCTGCGCCGGCTGGTGCGGCTGGCGCGGATGCATCACGTGACCTCGATCGCGGATCTGATCTCGGCCCGGTTCGGCAAGTCGAACCCGCTGGCCGCGCTGATCACCCTGATCTCGGTCATCGCGGCCACGCCCTATATCGCGCTGCAACTGCAATCGGTCAGCCTGTCCTTTCAGGTCTTCGCGACCGAGGCCGCCGATGGCGCCGCGTTGCAGGCCGGGTCGGGCGCCACCGCGCTTGGCGTGGCGGCGGGGCTGGCGCTGTTCACGATCCTGTTCGGCACCCGCAACCTGGCGGCGGACGAACGTCACCACGGCGTCGTCACCGCCATCGCGCTTGAGGCGGTGGTCAAGCTGCTGGCCTTTCTGGCGTTGGGCGTGTTCGTCGTCTGGGGGCTGGCCGACGGGCCGGCCGACATGCTGGCGCGGATCGCGCGCTCGGCCGAGGACCCGGCCATCGCCGAAGGCTGGCGGTTGCGTCCCGACCGCTGGACCGCGCTGATCGTCGTGTCTGGCGCGGCCGTCGTCACCCTGCCGCGCATGTTCCAGGTGATGGTCGTCGAGGCGGCGGACGCGCAGCGCCTGCACGTCGCGGGCTGGGCGTTTCCGGCCTATCTGTTCGCCATGTCGCTGTTCGTGCTGCCGATCGCGGTGATGGGCCGCGAGTTGCTGCCCGCCGACGCCAACCCCGATTTGTTCGTGCTGACGCTGCCTGCATCTGCCGATCAGGGTTTGCTTGCATTTCTGGTGTTTCTGGGCGGTTTCTCAGCCGCCACATCAATGGTCGTGGTCTGCGCCATCGCGCTGTCCACGATGATCTCGAACCACTGGATCGTGCCGGGTTGGCTGGCGCTGCGGCGGCGACCGTCGGGCGAAGAGACCGAGAATCTGCGCGGCTTCGTGCTGAACGCGCGCCGGCTGTCGATCCTGGCCGTGGTCGGCGCGGGATGGGTGTATCACGAGGCATCGGGGGGCGCGGCGGCGCTGGCCTCGATGGGGCTGGTGGCGTTCACGGGCATGGCGCAGGTGCTGCCGGCGATGCTGGGCGGGCTGTTGTGGCGCGGCGCCAATCGCGGCGGCGCGTATGCCGGGTTCGGGGCGGGGTTCGCCTTGTGGATGATCCTGATCTTCCTGCCCTCCATCGGCGTCGGGAACCCGCCCACTGTGTCGCCGCAGGTGGATTCGCTGGCTTTCAGCATTTTCGTATCCTTGACCGCCAATACGCTGATCTTCATAGGATTTTCGATCTTTGCCTTTCCCGACCCGGTCGAACGTCTTCAAGGCCTGACCTTCGTCAGCGCGGTCGAGCCGATCCGCCACAGCCGCACCATGCGGGGCGAGGATCGGGCCGAACCCCTGCTGGCCATGACCCGCCGCGTCTGGGGCAGCGACGCGGCGCTGCGCTTTTTCCAGGCCGAGGCTGCGGCGCAGGGGAAATCCGGGTATCTGCCCGATCTGACGATGGATTTCGTGACCCGGCTGGAACGCCGGCTTGCCGGTTCCATTGGCGCGGCCACGGCCCATGCGATGGTCGAACGGGTCGCGGGGGGCGGGGCGCTGACCGTGTCGGACCTGTTGCAGGTCGCCGACGAGGCGCAGCGCGCCAAGCAAGAGGCGCAGCGCCTGGAATCCGCCACGACCGAACTGGCCCGCACCGCCACGCAGCTGCGCGAGGCGAATGACAAGCTGACCGCGCTGTCGGTGCAGAAGGACGCGTTTCTCAGCCAGATCAGCCATGAATTGCGCACGCCCATGACCTCGGTCCGCGCGTTCTCCGAGATTCTGATGACGCCGGATCTGTCGGAACAGGATCGCGCGCGGTTCGCCGGCATCATCGCGACCGAGGCGGGCCGGCTGACCCGGTTGCTGGACGATCTGCTGGACCTGTCCGTGCTGGAAAGCGGGCGCGCGCAGCTGAGCGTGTCGGTGGCCAATCTTCACGACCTGATTTCGCGCGCGCTGGACGCGGCCTCTGCCACCCGGCCGGAACGGGTCTTCACCATAGACCGCGACATGCCGGCCGAACATGTCCCGGTGATGACCGATACCGACCGGCTGTTGCAGGTCCTGATCAACGTGATCACCAATTCGCGCAAATACTGCGACGCAGCCCGTCCGGCCCTGAAGATCCGTGTGCAGCGACCGGCCTCGGGCGGCGCGCAGATCGACATCATCGACAACGGCAGCGGGATCGAGGGGTCGCGGCAGGCGCTGATCTTCGAGAAATTCTCGCGCCTGAACGATCCGTCCCGCGCGGGCGGCGCCGGGCTGGGCCTGGCCATCTGCCGCGAGATCATGGAGGTTCTGGGCGGCGGCATCACCTATCTGCCGGGTCAGGGCGGGGCGGCATTCCGCATCACCCTGCCGCGCAGACCGCCCGCCGGGGCCGCCGTCGCGCAGGATCAGGCGCAGCCGTAAGGGTTTCGTAAACCTGTCTTTGCCAGATTGGTCCGCGCAGAAGGCGATTCGGATCGGGCATGGCACAGGACGGCACAGCGGCGGCAGGCAGGGACACAGGGCCGGGGGGCGGCGTGCTGCGCCGGATGCTTGCCGCACGCCGTGAGGATCGGGACAGGCAGGGCCGCGCGCCGCAGATGCCGCAACCGGTGCCGCCGACGCCCGCGCGTGCGGCGGCGACCGCCGTGGGGCGGGCCGCCGACCGCCTGTACGGGCTTGGCGTGCAGCCCATTTCGGTCACGCCGGGGGCGCTGACGCTGGCGGAGCTGCCCGAACTTCTGCCCGCACCGGCGCTGCTGGTGGTGTTGCAGGGGCAGGGCGATCTGGTGGGCGCGATGGCCCTGTGTCCGCAGGCCGTGACCGCGCTGATCGAGATCCAGACCCTGGGCCGGATCACCGCCCGCCCGGTCGAGGCGCGCCGCCCGACGCGCAGCGACGCGATGCTGTGCGCCGATTTCATCAACGCGCTGATGTCCGAACTGGCGTCCGAGATGGCCGGCCTCGACGGGTTCGAGGGGATCGCGGGATACCGCTATGCCAGCTATCTGGACGACCCGCGGCCCCTTGCGCTGATGCTGGAGGACAGGCCCTATCGCAGTCTGTGCTTCAAGCTTCGTCTGGGCGGGGCAGAGACGCGCGAGGCCGCGATCTTCCTTGCCCTGCCGCAGCCTTCGGCGCCCGAACGGACGGTGCCGGCCAGCCGCGACCCGGATGCGGGGCGCACGGAAGCGCCTGCCGCCGCAACCGCGCAACCGCCCGCGCCGGACGTGCAAGCGGTCGCACTGGGCGCGACGGTCGGCGATGCGCCGGTCGATCTGGTCGGCGTGCTGTGCCGCCGCCGCATCACGCTTGGCGAACTTCGCGGCTTGGTGGACGGCAAGCTGCTGCATCTGCCCCGCGTCAGCCTGTCCGAGGCCCGGATCGAGACGCCGGGCGGGCAGTTGCTGGCCGTGGGCAAGTTCGGCGAGGCCGAGGGTTGTCACGCGATCCGCCTGCGCGACCCTGCCGCGCCGGTGTCGCAGACTGCGCCATCCGGACCGGCGGCCACCGCCGCGCCGCCCCCACCGCCGACCGGACCAACGACCGGACCCGAGCCGCCGATGGACGATCTTGATGGGCCGGACTTGTTCAGACATGATGACCCGCATGAGGGCGCCGGACGCGACGGGACGGCGCCCTGATCGGCCCCACAGTGTCAAAAGCGTCGCACCCCACCGGGCAGAGGCGCTTTTCCCTTGAAATCGCCGGCTTTGAGACGCATCTAACCACCGTCCCGAATCCTGCGGGGCGATTGCAACGGAGTGACCATGGCCAAGGAAGAAATGCTCGAATTTCCCGGCGTCGTGAAGGAACTCCTGCCCAACGCGACGTTCAAGGTCGAGCTTGAAAACGGTCATGAGATCATCGCGCATATGGCAGGAAAGATGCGAAAGAACCGCATCCGCGTTCTGGCCGGCGACAAGGTTCAGGTCGAGATGAATACCTATGACCTGACGAAAGGGCGGATCAATTACCGCTTCAAGTGACCCGGCGGACGCTTCGCCGGGACAGACGATGACGCTGGACCCATTTCCACCGTCGCTTGTATTGGGATCGGCCAGCCCGCGCCGGCTGGATCTGCTGGCGCAGATCGGGATCGTTCCCGCCGCATCGCGCCCAGCCCATATCGACGAAACCCCGCGCAAAGGCGAATTGCCGCGCGACTATATCCGGCGGATGGCGCTGGAAAAGGCCGAGGCGGTGGCCATCGGCGCGCACGAGGCGCTGCTGACGGCGGACACGACTGTATCGGTCGGGCGGCGGATTCTGGGAAAACCCGAAGATCGTGACGAGGCTGCGCGTTTCATGCGGCTGATGTCGGGTCGGCGGCATGTCGTGCTGACCGCCGTCGCCCTGCGCCATGGCGGGCGGACGCGGTGCCGTCTGGTGCAGACGACGGTGCGCATGCGGTCGCTGTCGCAGGCGGATCTGTACCGTTATCTGGATGCCGGCGACTGGCGCGGCAAGGCAGGCGGATACGCCATCCAGGGTGCCGCCGCCGCGTTCATCCCGTGGATACAGGGGTCGTTTTCGGCGGTCGTCGGCCTGCCGCTGGCAGAAACCGCCGCCATGCTGGCCGCCATCGGCGTCCTGCCGGATCACGTCAAGGGGTCCCCATGCTAGGCCGGCAAGTCGTTCTGGGCCGACTTTTCGATGCGCCCGCCGCCGCGCTGATGGTCGATGGTCAACTGGTCGATCTGAACGTCGATCCCGGCGCCGTGACCCCATTGGCGCCCGGCGCGATCTGCCGCGGCGTAACCGAGCGGCTGATGAAGGGGCAGGGCGGCGTCTTCGTGCGGCTTCCGGGCGAGCAGCGCGGATATCTGCGCGGCCGGTCCGGCCTGCGCGAGGGGCAGCCCATCCTGGTGCAGATCGCCGGGGTGGCCGAGGACGGCAAGGCTATCCCGCTGACGCGCCGGGTCCTGTTCCGGGGTCGTTTCGGGCTGGTGACGCCGGATGCGCCGGGCATCAACGTCTCGCGCCGGATCCGCGACGACGATCTGCGCGGCCAGTTGCAGACGATCGGTCAGAACGCGCTGAAAGGCCGCGCATACGGGTTGATCCTGCGCAGCGCCGCCGCGTCGGCCGAAGCCGCGGCGATCGAGGACGAGCTTGCCACGATGCTGGATCTTGCCGACCGGATCATGGCTGAGACCGCCGGCCCGCCCGAATTGCTGCTGGACGCCCCGGACCCGTGGGAACAGGCTTGGCTGGACTGGGCCGAGCCAGAGCCGGACACGGTCGAACAGGGCGATGACAGTTTCGACACGTTCGGCGTCAGCGAGGCCGTCGACCGCATCCTGTCCGACCGGGTCGAGCTGCCCGCCGGCGCCAGCGCCTTCATCCAGCCGACGCGCGCGCTTGTCGCCGTCGATGTCAATACCGGCCGCGACACCACTCCGGCCGCCGCGCTGAAGGCCAATATCGCACTGGTGCGCGACCTGCCGCGCCAGCTGCGCCTGCGTGGACTTGGCGGCCAGATCGCGGTCGACTTCGCGCCGATGCCCAAACGCGACCGCGCCACGCTGGATCAGATCCTGCGCGCGGCCTTCCGGGGCGACGCGACCGAAACCACATTGATCGGATGGACGTCCATGGGTCTTTACGAAATCAGCCGCAAGCGCGACCGGATTCCCCTGGCGCAACTGGCCGGGCAGGGGGTGCGCTGATGGCTGCGTGTCCGATCTGCGGCAAGGACAGCGTGCCCGCCTATCGTCCGTTCTGTTCCAAACGCTGCGCCGATGTCGATCTGGCGCGCTGGCTGCGCGGCGACTATGTCATTCCCGGCCCGCCCTTGGACGATGTCCCGGCGGACGACGATGAACGGGGCTGAAAAATCCGCGTTTTGGGTCTGGACAGGCCGCATCGTCAGCCGTAAACACCGCCCCATGCACGACATCCTTTGGACGTCACGTGTGCCCGGATAGCTCAGTTGGTAGAGCAGCGGATTGAAAATCCGCGTGTCGGTGGTTCGAATCCGCCTCCGGGCACCACTCAAGTCTTCGAAGTTAGAGGGCTTTATCGACGAATACGTCGCAGAGGACACCCCCCATTCGCCGTTTATAAAGGTCAGGGTCACGAAAGCGCTTGTCTCTTTCAGCGCCTCACCCGTTCCCTCATGTTCCATACCAGATCGCTGCGAAGTTCCCGGCCGATGGGATGGCCGCCGATGGGATGCCCCACGTGGTCCTGGTTGCTCATCCTGCAGTGCGCATCCAGCGCGTCCTCGACCGAGCGGACCAAGGCCCAGCCGAAGCCCTGCGCCTTCACCATGTTCCGAAATGCTCCTGCACCAGGCTGGTGCGCTTTTCACTTCTGGCGTTGCCGGCCGCCTTGCCGCCGCTGCCGATCCCATTAGCGGATGGTGGATGACGGCATCGCGCGGCAGCACGACGCGCAGGGTGGAAGCGATGGCGCGCTGGACATCGGCCCTGGGGGTGCGGCGGGTCATCCGGGTCGGCCCGGCCTCGGACCCGGCCAGCGACATGGGCACGCAGATCGACAAGGGCAATGTCGAGCGGATCGACCGCATCGTCGAGGACGCCATTGCCAAGGGCGCAAAGTCCATCGTGCGCGGCGGCCCGGCGACCGAGGGCGATCTGGCCAAGGGCGCCTTCTATCAGCCCGCATGAACGGTCTGGCGGTGATGGACGACTTCGTCGAAGACAAGCACATTACCCTGTCCCAGGGTGTGATGTTCCCGCCAGAGGACAGGCCCAGGGGCCGTATCCAGATCTCTGTGGGCGACGGGTGCGGCCGCGGTCGAATGGACGATGTCCAGCACCGGCCTTTAATAGAAAGGCGCTCCAAACATTATCTTGTCACGGAAAATTTCAGAATGTTATGGTTTTTTCGTAACGGAGCGCCGGCCTGCGCGCCCTGCGAACAGGAGAAAGAAATGCACGGATTCATCAAGATTGGCATCGCGGCATCGGCTGTGGCTCTAACGGCAAACGATGTGGCGGCGCAGGAGTATACGCTTCGCCTGCACCACTTTCTTGGCGCACAGTCCTCTGCTCAGACGAGGATGATCGAGCCGTGGGTCGAGGCCGTAGAAGCGAACTCGGACGGACGTGTAGAGATCGAGATCTTTCCGTCCATGACCCTGGGCGGTCGGCCGCCGGAACTGGTCAGCCAGGCGCGCGACGGCATCGTCGACATTATCTGGGCGATCAACGGTCAGACCCCTGGCCTCTTTCCGCGCACCTAGGTGATCGAGCTGCCGACGGTCTACGAGAACGACCCGGTGGCTGCAAATCTCGCCATGTACGACATGTTCGACGATTATCTGGCAGACGATTACCGCGGCCTTGAGGTAATGTTTCTTCATGTCCATGCCGGCCAGGGTATTCATATGGCCGACACAGAGGTGCGCCGGCCGGAGGACATGGCGGATGCCAGTCTGAGAATTCCGTCCCGCACCGGCGCCTGGGTGATCGAGGCGCTGGGGGCCAACCCGGTGGCCATGCCCGTGACCGAGTTGCCGCAAGCCCTGTCCAAGGGCGTCGTCGACGGCGCGCTCATCCCGTGGGAGATCATCCCGGCGCTGAGCATCCAGGATCAGACCCAGTACCAGATCGAAGGGGCCAACCAGACCCGCTTCGGCACCAGCACCTTTCAGCTGTCGATGAACCAGGCCCGGTGGGACTCCTTCCCGGACGACATCAAGCAGGCCTTCCGCGACGCGTCTGACCGAGAATGGGTCGGCGAGATGGGTCGGGTCTGGCGCGAGGTCGACGATCTCGGGATCCAGGTCGCCATCGATGCCGGCAACACGCATGTCGTCCTGTCCGAGGAAGAGACTGCGGCCTTCGCCGATCGGCTCTCCACCGTGGTCGATCGCTGGACAGAGGACGTCAGCGGCGATGGCATCGACGGGGCGGCCCTGGTTGAGGCGGCCCGCGAGGCCATCGCGCGGAACACGGATAAGTGAGCGGGGAGGGCGCGCCGATACGCCGGGTCGGACCTCTCGGGTTGGTTGAAAGGCTGATCGACGGCTGGGCGCTCGTCGGAGGGCTCGTACTGCTGGCTGTGATCATCATCAACCTTGCCGCCGTCATCGGCGCCGCGATCGGGCGGCCCCTGCCGGGCGATTTCGAGCTGACCGAGATGGGGGTCGCGATCGCTGTCTTCGCCTTCCTTCCCTATTGCCAGTTGCGGGACGCCAACGTGACAGCCGACATCTTCACCATGGGCGCGGGTCCGCAGCTTATCGCTGTGCTGAAGGCCTTCGCAGCACTGGTGGCTTCCGGGTTCGCGGTGATCCTGCTCTGGCGCATGTCGGCCGGACTCGTCGATATGCGCGAGTACGGCTACGCTACGGCGATCCTTCAGGTGCCGATCTGGCTCGCCTTCGTGCCGATCCTCGTCTCGCTGGCCCTTCTCACGGCGGCCGCGCTGATCACGCTATTCGATTCAGTATCGACGGTGCGGGAGGGTTCGCATGCCTGATCCAATCACCCTTGGCTTCATCGCGCTGGCACTTCTCGTCGTGTTGATCGCGCTTCGGATGCCGATCGCCTATGCTATGATTATCGTCGGCGGCGGCGGCATTGCCGTAGTCAACGGGCTGTCGCTGCTCTTGAGCCAGCTCAAGACATTGGCATACGGCCAGTTCTCGGTATACGACCTGACAGTCGTACCGATGTTCATTCTGATGGGCGAACTGGCGGTGGTGGCGGGACTTAGCCAGGCACTGTTCCGCGGCGCGAACGCGTGGCTCGGATGGATGCGTGGCGGCACAGCAATGGCGGCGATTGCGGGCTGCGCAGGCTTTGGGGCGGTGTGCGGTTCCTCGCTTGCGACCGCCTCGACGATGGGCAAGGTCGCCTTGCCCGAGTTGAAGCGCTACAACTACTCCGGTGCCCTCGCCACTAGCACCCTGGCTGCGGGAGGTGTCCTTGGCATTCTGATCCCTCCCTCGGTTATTCTGATTATCTATGCCATCATCGTTGAAGCGAACATCGTGACGATGTTTGCGGCGGCACTTCTACCCGGCATCCTCGCAGTGCTGCTATTCCTCGCCACCATCGCGATCTACGTCGCGATCTGGCCGGGTGCTGGTCCCAAGGGCGGCGCCGCCGACCGGGCCGAGTTCCGTGCTGCTACGCTAGGCCTCCTGCCGGTGGTGGGCATATTCGGAATCGTGCTGGGCGGCATCTATGGGGGTCTGTTCAATCCGACGCCCGCCGCCGCCGTCGGCGTCGCGCTGGTCACGATCTACGGACTGGCGCGCGGTCGGATCCGGCTCGCCACGATGAAAGCCGCGCTCTTCGCAACTGCCGCGACCTCGGGGATGATCTACCTGATCTTGCTCGGCGCGGAGCTGATGAAGATTTTTATGAGCCGCATAGGGTTGCCCCAGCAGGCCGCCGCATGGATCATAGAATCCGGCCTCGCGCCGATGATGGTGCTGGTGCTGATCCTTGTGGTTCTGATCGCTCTCGGCTGCCTGCTGGACAGCCTGTCGATG
The DNA here is from genome assembly GCF_028553765.1 of Paracoccus stylophorae. NCBI lineage: Bacteria > Pseudomonadati > Pseudomonadota > Alphaproteobacteria > Rhodobacterales > Paracoccaceae > Paracoccus > Paracoccus stylophorae. The sequence goes on from NZ_CP067134.1 coordinate 1,476,286, forward strand.
ATCCTTCTCGTTATCCCCTTCTTCTGGCCGATGCTGATGGAGATCAACGGCGGGCTCTATCAGGGCGCGGAAGGCGCGGGCTTCGGAATGTCGACCGACGACCTGAAGATATGGTTCGGAATACTGGCACTGATCGTGGTTGAGCTGGGGCTGATCACGCCGCCCGTCGGGATGAACGTTTTCGTCATCTCGGCACTGGCAAAGGACACGCCGATGATCGAGACCTTCAAGGGGGTCGCACCATTCTTCCTGGCAGAAATCCTGCGCGTTATCCTCCTTCTTTCCTTCCCCGTCATTTCTCTGTGGCTGCCGCACTTGCTTGGAGGCTGAGAAGCTTATTTATGTCAGTCCTTCCGCAGGTGGTCTGCGCACCGTTCGATCCGGAGGAACAGCGGGGCGACCTCAAGATTGACTGCATCATACCGGATTTCGGGACGTCCGGCCTGGCCCCCGGAACGCTGGCACCGGATATCGACCTCGACGGCCGCGATCCGGTGCTTGGGACGGGCACCATTTAACCCCGGTGTCTCCCGCTCGCTTATGCAGGTTCGGCGCGGATGTCGTCGCGACGACAGCGGCTTACGCATCTGTGTTCCGCCGGCAGGGACTCGCGACCGAAACACGGCCGCAAATCCCCGCCCTAATCGGTTCAGCGCCCCTGCCGACGGGCGATGAAGGCCAGCTTCTCGAACAGCGCCACGTCCTGCTCGTTCTTCAGCAACGCCCCGTGCAGGCGCGGCAGCATTTCTGCGGGGTCGCGCTTCAGATCCTCGGGGTCCAGATCCTCGGCCAGGATCAGTTTCAGCCAGTCCAGCAATTCGCTGGTCGACGGCTTCTTCTTAAGGCCGGGCGTTTCGCGCAATTCGAAGAACTGGGTCAGCGCAGTGTCCAGAAGCCGCGGTTTCAGACCCGGATAGTGAACGTCGACGATGGCTTTCAGGGTCTGCGCGTCCGGAAACCGGATATAGTGGAAAAAGCACCGCCGCAGGAACGCATCGGGCAGTTCCTTTTCGTTGTTCGAGGTGATGATCACGACCGGTCGATGGCGCGCGCGGACGGTTTCGCCGGTCTCGTAGACGTGAAACTCCATCCGGTCCAGTTCCTGCAACAGATCGTTGGGAAACTCGATATCGGCCTTGTCGATCTCGTCGATCAGCAGGACGATCCGGCGTTCGGCGTCGAACGCCTGCCACAGCTTGCCCTTGCGGATATAGTTGCTGACGTCGTGCACGCGGCTGTCGCCCAACTGGCTGTCGCGCAGCCGGCTGACGGCGTCGTATTCATACAACCCCTGCTGCGCCTTTGTCGTGGATTTCACGTGCCATTCGATGATCGGCATGTCCAGGCTGGCGGCGACCTGCCGGGCCAGTTCGGTCTTGCCGGTCCCCGGCTCGCCCTTGACCAGCAGCGGCCGTTGCAGGGTGATGGCGGCGTTCACCGCGATCGCCAGTTCGGGCGGCGCGACATAGTCGTCGGTCCCCGTGAATTGCATGAAAACTCTCCTTATCCGCGAAAAGCTTGGCGGACATTCACTCTCAGGCTTGTATCGCGGTTTGGTTATCGGTCAAACGCAGAAATAGCGTGTTCTGCCCTAGTGACAAGCCTCACATCATACTTTAAGGGGGCCGCAAGGTGCCGGATCCATGACCCCGCCCGGCGCCGCCGGAGGACCCATGAAAACGCAGACCTTCCTTCCCCAGGACTATCGACCCGCCGAAAGCGAGCCGTTCATGAACGAACGGCAGCTTGAATATTTCCGACGGAAGCTTGAGGTCTGGAAGCAGGAATTGCTGGATCAGTCGGCCGAAACGCTGGAGGGGTTGCAGGACAGTGCCCGCGCCGTTCCCGATCTGGCCGACCGCGCCAGCGAGGAAACAGACCGCGCGCTGGAACTGCGCACCCGCGACCGCCAGCGCAAGCTGGTCAGCAAGATCGACGCGGCGCTGCGCCGGATCGAGACCGGCGAATACGGCTATTGCGAACGGACGGGCGAGCCGATCAGCCTCAGGCGGCTGGACGCACGGCCGATTGCCACGATGACGCTGGAGGCGCAGGAAAAGCACGAACGCCGTGAACGCGTGCATCGCGACGACTGATCGCGCGGGCGCCCGCGTATTGTCGCAGGGGCGGGCGCGACCGTGACGGCGGCGCTGCGGGGTCGCACGATCGTGATCGTGGGCGCGGGCATCGCCGGGCTGACCGCGGCCATCGCCCTGGCGCGGCGCGGCGCGCAGGTCACCGTGCTGGAACGCGCGGCGGCGATCCGCGAGGTCGGGGCAGGCTTGCAGCTCTCGCCCAACGCGATGCGCGTTCTGGATGCGCTTGAGCTTGGCCCGGACGTGGCGCGCGTGTCGCTGCGCAGCCAGGCGGTCGTGCTGCGCGACGCGTCCGGAGCGCGGGTCGCGCGTCTGGATCTGATCCGGCATCGCCCGGACGCCCAGTTCCGCCTGATCCACCGCGCAAGGCTGATCGAGCTTCTGGCCGCAGCCGCGCGCCGTGCGGGGGTGCGGATCGCCACGGATCACGCCGTCACCGACCGACCCGACGCGCCGCTGGCGATCGGCGCGGATGGGCTGCGCAGCGTCATCCGCCCCTTGCTGAACGGGCGCGAGGTGCCGTTCTTCACCCACCAGACCGCATGGCGCGCCGTGATCCCCGACCATGGCGCCGCGCCCGAGGCGCAGGTCTTCATGGGCCCGCGCCGCCATCTGGTCAGCTATCCGCTGGCCGGACAGCTGCGCAACATCGTCGCCGTGCAGGAACGCCATGACTGGCACGACGAAGGCTGGTCGCATGCGGACGATCCGCGGAACCTGCGCGCCGCCTTCGCAGATTTCGGCGGACCGGTTCCCGGCTGGCTTGCAGCCATCGACAAGGTGCATGTGTGGGGCCTGTTCCGCCACCGCGTCGCCGAAGGCTGGCAGGACGGGCAGAGCGCGCTGATCGGGGACGCGGCACATCCGACGCTGCCGTTCCTCGCCCAAGGCGCGGCAATGGCGATCGAGGATGCGTGGACGCTGGCCGCCTGCCTCGATGCGGACCCGGATCAGCAGGCCGCGCTGGCCCGGTACGAGGGCCTGCGCAAACCGCGCGCCACCCAGATCGTCGCGGCGGCCAACGCCAATGCCAAAAATTATCACCTGACCGGGCCGAAACGCCTGGCCGCCCACGCGCTGCTGCGCACCGCCGACCGGCTTGCGCCGCAGCGTCTTCTGGCGCGCCTCGACTGGCTCTACGACCACGACCCGACCGCCGTGCTGGCCTAGGCGCGCCCGTCCTCGCCCTCTTTCCAAATACCTTGCAGGGGGTCCGGGGGACGCAAAGTCCCCCGGCGGTCGCGGGACGCAAAGACACCGCCAACCGGACGCACCGACGCGAAAGGGTCAGGCGGCCTTTTCGACCGCGGCGACGATGTCCTCGACCACCTCGCGCAGCACCGTCTCGTCCTCGGCTTCGGCCATCACGCGGATCAGCGGCTCGGTGCCGGATTTGCGGATTAGGACGCGTCCCGACCCGGCCAGCCGCGCCTCGGCCCCCGCGATGACCGCGCGGACGGCATCGGCCGACAGCGGATCGGCGCCCGCCGCATAGCGCACGTTCTTCAGCAGTTGCGGGACCGGCTCGAACTGGCTGGACAGCCGGCTGGCCTTGTCGCCGGTCTCGGCCATCGCCGCCAGGAACTGCATCGCCGCGATCAGCCCGTCGCCGGTCGTGGCGTAATCGGTCATCACGATATGGCCGGATTGTTCGCCGCCCAGGTTGAACCCCGCCTCGCGCATCTTTTCGACCACATAGCGGTCGCCGACCCGCGTCCGTTCCAGCCGCAGGCCGCGCCCGTGCAGGAAATGCTCAAGCCCCAGATTCGACATCACCGTCGCCACCAGCGCCTCGCCCCGCAGCCGCCCCTGCGCCGCCCAACGCGCGGCCAGCAGCGCCATGATCTGGTCGCCATCGGCCATGCGTCCGGTCTCGTCGATGATCAGGACACGGTCGGCATCGCCGTCAAGGCTGATGCCCAGATGCGCGCCGTGTTCCAGGACGGCGGCGGCGCAGGCCTCGGGGTGGGTCGATCCGACGCCGTCATTGATGTTGAAGCCGTTCGGCTCGACGCCGATGGCGATCACCTCGGCGCCCAGTTCCCACAGCACCTCGGGCGCCGCGCGATAGGCCGCGCCATGCGCGCAATCCACCACGACCTTCAGCCCGTCCAGCCGCTGGCCGGCCGGGAACGTGGTCTTTGCGTACTCGACATATCGGCCGCGCCCGTCGTCGATCCGCTTGGCGCGGCCGATATTGTCGGGCTGCGCCGGCTCGATCTCGCCGGCCACGATGGCCTCGATCTCGGTTTCGGCGTGATCGGACAGCTTGAACCCGTCGGGGCCGAAGAACTTGATGCCGTTATCCTCGGCCGGGTTGTGGCTGGCCGAGATCATGATTCCCAGATCCGCCCGCATCGAGCGGGTCAGATAGCCCACTGCCGGGGTCGGCACCGGCCCCAGCAACAGCACGTTCATGCCGGTGCTGGTCAGCCCCGCCGTCAGCGCGTTTTCCAGCATATAGCCCGACAGCCGCGTGTCCTTGCCGATCACGACACGGTGCCGGTTGCGCCCGTCGCGGCGAAAGAACCGCCCCGCCGCCGCCCCCAGGCGCAGCGCCATCTCGGCGGTCATGGGATGGAAATTGGCGCGCCCGCGCACGCCGTCGGTTCCGAAAAGCTTCCTGCTCATCTGTCTGCCTCGTCGTTTCTGTTGACGGCCTGCCACAGCCGCAATCCCTGCGCGATCTGCGCGACGTCGTGAACCCGGTGGATCTGCACCCCCTGCGCCACCGCAGCCAGCGTCAGCGCCAGCGAGCCGGGCACCCGGTCGGGCGGGGCGTCGGCCCCGCCGATCGTGCCCACGAACCGCTTGCGCGACACGCCCAGAAGGATCGGGCAGCCCAGCCCGTGATACAGCGAGATCCGCCGCAGGATCGCCAGATTATGCGCCAGCGTCTTGCCAAATCCGATGCCCGGATCGATCACGATTTGTGACCGCGCGATCCCCGCCGCCTCGGCCCGCGCGATCCGCGCCGCCAGCGCGTCATAGACATCCAGCAGCACGTCGTCATAGCGCGGATGGTCCTGCATCGTCCGGGGCAGGCCCTGCGCGTGCATCAGGCAGACCGGCACGCCGGCCGCGGCCACCACGCCGCCCAGATCGGGGTCGAAATCGAAACCGGACACGTCGTTGATCATGCCCGCCCCGGCACGCAGCGCCGCCCGCGCGACCTGTGCCTTGCGCGTATCGACCGACACCGGCACGCGCCCGACCGCGCCGCGCAGCACCGGACGGATGCGGGCGATTTCCTCGGCCGCACCGATCTCGGCCGCGCCGGGCCGGGTGGATTCGCCGCCGATATCGAGAATGTCCGCGCCGGCCCCGACCAGCATGTCGGCTTGTGCGTGCGGGTCATAGCTGCCGCCGTCGGAAAAGCTGTCCGGCGTCGCATTGACAATCCCCATCAGACGCGGCCGGTCCAGATCAAGCCCCATCAGCGGCGCGCGCGGCGCGGTCAGCGCGGACAGCACCGCGGGCGGGGCATCCGCGACCGGTTCCGCGGTCTGGCCGCGCCGCAGCATCTCGAATTCGGAAAACCGGATGGCCCCCCCGGCCAGCCGCCATCGTCCGCCTTCCAGGCGCGGGACGGGGCGGTAATAGACGTCCGGTTCCATCATCGGCGCGGGACTTTTCATGCGCGGGTCACGGTGGCGGTGAGTGCCGCAGGCGCGGCGGGCAGGGTTTCGCCCGGGGGCAGCGCGAAGGCGATCCGGCGCACCGGCATCCATCCGGCCAGCCAGAAGGCCAGCGCCGCAGGCGTCTCACCTGCGTCGGGTGCGTCGGCGGCCAGTCGGGCGGGCGCCCAGATGACGGGACGGGCGTCGCGGGCGGCGGCCTCAAGCTCGGTCCGCGTCTCGGCGATGTCCAGCCCCAGCCGGTCGGCCAGCGCCCATGCCGACTGGTCCAGCGCCAGCAAGGCGATGCGGCGCTGCGCGACTGTCTGCGGTGCAGGGGCTCCGGAGGATGTCGCGGGCACCACGACCAGCGCACCGTCGGGCAGGGCGGCGGGCGCGCCCCAGACCAGAATCTCGAGCGGCAGATCGGGGGGCTGCGCGGGCACACGCGCCGACCTGCGGCTGATGGTGATGCCAAGCGCGCCGGGGCCGCGATCCAGCTTTTCGACCGTCACCTCGATCCGGGCGGCGGCGGGGTGGGCCAGAACCTCGGCGGCGATGCGTTCGGCCAGCGTCTCGACCAGGGCATAGCGTCGGTCGGCCAGTGCCGTCTCGACCGCCTGCGTCAGCACGTCATAGGACAGGATGCGGTCGACCTGATCCTCGCTGTCGCTGACAGGATGGCGCAGATCGACCGTCAGCCCAAAGCGCAGCCGCTGCTGGCGGCCGCGTTCCGACGGGAAGGCGCCGATATCGGCGCTGACGACATGATCGCGCAGGTGGATGCGGTCTGGCTGGTCCATGACCGCCATTCACCCCAAATCCGTCCGGCAGGCAAGACCGTGCGGCGCGGCGCGCCCTTCAGTTCGAGGCGACCCGCTGTCCGCGACGATAGAAGATGTGGCGACCGATCTGCACCGTACGCTGGAAACGGCTGGACCAGGCCGGGCGCACCGCCGGCGTGTGGAAATAGGTCGCGCCGCCGGTCAGCACGCGCGGCGCGCCCGACAGCGCAGCCTCGGCGATGTTGCGGGCGCGCATATAGGCGCCCTTGTTGCGGATCGATTTGCGCCCGCCGATCGTATAGCTGAACTGGCTGGGCTGGTTCACGACGCCGCAGACGGTCGGCGGAAAGGCGCGGCTGTCCACGCGGTTCAGAATCACCTCGGCCACGGCGGCCTGACCCTTCTGACCTTCGCCCCGCGCCTCGTGATACAGCGCCTCCGCCAGGCAGTTGACGTCATCGGCGGAAAATTGCGGCGTCGAGCGTGCAAGAAATACCTGTTCCGGCCCGTTTTCGATCTTCACAGGTTCGGCACCCGCGTATAGAAGCGGCTTCGGACGCGGCAGTTTCATCGGATGCGCGGCTGCGCCGAACATGGCGGCCTCGGCCGAAAACAAGGACCCGTTCCCCCCGGCGGCGGCCTTGTCGGACATAAAAGCGGTGGCGGCGGCGGCGCACAGGCAGATGGGCACCAGCCGCGAAAGCAGCGTGTTCATGGTCATTCCTATAAACGGATCACGTTGACAGGTCGTGAACGGCACCCAAACCGCGAGCAGATGGCCTGGCACCGAAGGACAGGGGTGTGTTTAGGTTTTCCGGGAACCGTTGCGCTACGGGACTTGTCCGTGATCGGACGGTTCAGGCCGTTTGACCCCGTTTCCGGCAGGATCTTGCCGAGGGTTTCGGCGCGAACCGGCGAAATTCGGCGGCCCGCCCGTGGAAAAGGTCCGGTTCGGACCTGAAATCAACAACTTGCAGTTGCGAAAAAATGCTGCACTGCGCGAATCGCCCGGCGCGGCGAGGCCGGGCTCAGTCGGCCGGGCTTCGGTCGCCCTGACGTGACCGGATCGCGGCCTGCGCCCCGGCCAGCCGCGCGACCGGCACGCGGAACGGCGAGCACGAGACGTAATCGAACCCGGCCTTGTGGCAGAAGGCGATCGATTCTGGGTTGCCGCCATGTTCGCCGCAGACCGAGATGGTGATGCCGGGGCTTTGTTCGCGCGCCCGCTGCGCCCCGATCAGCAGCAATTCACCGACCCCGTCCTGATCCAGGATATGGAACGGGTCCTCGGCATAGACGCCCTGACCGACATAGATGCCCATGAACCGCCCCGCATCGTCGCGCGACAGGCCATAGGTCATCTGCGTCAGGTCGTTGGTGCCGAAGGACAGGAAGGCCGAATGGGCGGCGATGTCGCCGGCCCGCAAGGCGGCGCGCGGCGTTTCGACCATCACCCCCAGGCGATAGGTGAAATCGCTGTGGCGTTCGTTGCGCACGGCGGCGGCGACCGCATCGACGCGGTTCTTGACCAGTTCGACCTCGCGCATGGCGCTGACCAGCGGGATCATGATCTCGGGCACGACGGGCGCGCCGGTGCGGCTGGCATCCACCGTCGCCTCGAAGATGGCGCGGGCCTGCATGTCATAGATTTCGGGAACGGTGATCCCCAGCCTGACCCCGCGCATCCCCAGCATCGGGTTGAATTCGGACAAGGCATCGACCCGGCGGGTCACGTCCGACAGCGGCAGGTCCAGCGATTCCGCCAGCTCGTGCAGCCCTTCGCGATCATGCGGCAGGAATTCGTGCAGCGGCGGATCGAACAGCCGGATGGTGACCGGCAGCCCCGCCATGGCCTGAAACAGCGCCGCCAGATCCTTGCGCTGCATCGGCAGGATGCGTTCCAGCGCCAGACGCCGATCCTCGGGCGTGTCGGCAAAGATCATCTCGCGCATGGCCGGCAGGCGGTCGTCGTCGAAGAACATGTGTTCGGTCCGGCACAGCCCGATCCCCTGGGCGTGGAACCGGCGCGCGGTCCGCGCATCCTCGACCGTGTCGGCATTGGCCCGCACGCCGATGCCGCCGGCCTCGCCGGCCCATTCCATCAGCTGCGCAAAGGCGTCGTCCAGCGCCGGTTCCAGCAGCGAGGCCGCGCCCGCCAGAACCTCGCCCGAGGTGCCGTCGATGGTGATCTCGTCGCCCTCGCGCAGCGTCCGGCCGCCGACCTGCATGATCCGGCGCCGGCTGTCGATGCCCAACCCGGTCGAGCCGACGATGCAGGGCAGGCCCAGCCCGCGCGCGATGACCGCCGCGTGGCTGGTGGTGCCGCCGCGTTCGGTCAGCACCGCGACCGAGGCGTGCATGCCGCGAATATCCTCGGGCACGGTTTCGCGCCGGACCAGCACGCAGGCCTCGCCGCGCGACGCCGCGGCCTGCGCGGTGGCCGAGTTGAAAACGATCCGTCCGGTCGCGGCACCGGGGCTGGCATTGATGCCGCGCGCGACGACCTCGCGCGGGGCGCGCGGATCGACCTGATAATGCAGCAGATCGCTGAGCGCGCGCGGCTCGACCCGCATCAGCGCCTCGTCGGGGGGGATGATCCCCTCGCGCGCAAGGGCGACGGCGATGCGGACGCTGGCGCGCGAACTGCGCTGCACCCGCGCGGCGTCGATGATCGAGATGCGGCCCTCGGTCACCACGAACTCGATCTTCATCTCTTCGCGCAGGCGTTCGCGGGCGGCGACGCCGAAGCGCACCAGATCGGCAAAGATGTCGGGCGCCGCATTTTCAAGCGAGGGGCCGCGATCGTCGCAGGTCAGATACAGCGTCTCGGCCCCCTTGCCGACGGCGCCGCCGTGATGCTGGCCGCGGAACCGGCCGGTCACGCGCGGCATGCCGGTGACCGAATCGATGAACTGGATCGTGCCCGACCCCGACAGACCCGGCCCCATCGCCAAAGCCATTTCCTGCACCACCAGCCCAAGCGACGCCGCGGCCGGGGCACCCTTGGCCTGACGCAGCAGCCGCGCCGTAGGCCCGTCCCACGCCCGCGCCATCGAGCGCAGCACCTCGGCCAGTTGCCGGTAGGGGTCCTGGGGAAAATCCTCGTCCATCTCGTCGCGATAACAGCGCAGCGCGTCGGCCAGCGCGTTCTCGCCGTGCTGGGCGAACATGTCGGGGTCCAGCCGCGCGATATTGGTCGCATAGCTTTGAACGAAATGCAGATAGATCGCATCGGCATTGTCGCGGCCGATGCGCTTGGCCAGCCGGGCGTGCACCTGATCGTTGATGCCCACGTTCAGCACCGTGCCCGGACCGCCCCATTCCGGGCTGACCGCCGAGGGTCGCACGCTGACCAGCCCGTCGCGGCTGTCGAACAGGCCTTTCAGCGACGCCGTCGGCACCTGCTGGCCGGCCGCGATGGCCTGCACCGCCTGGACCGATATGGCGTGGCTGCGCGGCACCGGCAGGTCCATGCGGATCAGCCGTTGCAGGCATTTCGCGCGCCAGCCATGTCGCGACGTGTCGATTCCGGCCGAAGGCGTGATTTCGGTGACGTCGCTGGCGTTCTGCATGTCCATGGGGGCGCAGGATAGGCGCGCGCGGCGTCTTGCCGCAAGTGCGAAAAAGGGGCCGCGCGGGCCCCTTTTGCCGTCTTTCCGACAGGTTGCCGCGACGTCTATTCCTCGATCATGACCTTGGCCATGTAATCGGGTGCCTCGACCGCGCCGTTCTGGTCTTCCGCGCCCGTCTTGATCGACGTCAGCACGTCCCACCCGTCGATCAGCTGGCCCACGACGGTATATTGTCCGTCAAGGAAGGTGGCCGGGGCAAGGTCGATGAAGAACTGGCTGTTGGCGCTGTTGGGGTCCTGCGACCGGGCCATGCCGACGGTGCCGGGCTGGAACGGAATGTCGCTGAACTCGGCCTTCAGGTCGGGCAGGTCGGACCCGCCCATCCCGGCCATCGCCGTGTCGCCGCCCTGCTTGCCATACTGGACATCGCCGGTCTGGGCCATGAAGCCGTCGATCACGCGGTGGAACACCACCCCGTCATAGGCGCCCGACTTCGCCAGCTCGACCAGCCGCTCGACATGGTTCGGCGCCCGGTCGGCCAGCAGATCCAGCGTGATCGTGCCCTTGTCGTTGCCCTCGGCGTCGGCGACCTGGATGACCATGTTCGGCCCCGGCCCGTCCTCGTGCTGGGGCGCGGGAACCTGTGCGTGGGCGGTGACCCCGCCGAACGCGGCGAATGTGGAAATCAGGACCAGCTTACGCATCGGCGGCCACCTTGACCGAGATCATCCGGTCCGGAGAGGCGGGCGGTTCGCCCCGCGCGATCTTGTCGACATGTTCCATCCCGTCGATCACCCGCCCATAGACGGTGTACTGCCCGTTCAGGAAATGATTGTCCTTGAAGTTGATGAAGAACTGGCTGTTGGCGCTGTCGGGGTTCTGCGACCGCGCCGCGCCCAGGGTGCCGCGATCGTGCGGCAGCTTGGAAAACTCGGCCGGAAGGTCGGGCAGGTCGGACCCGCCGGTGCCCGCGCGGCCGGGATTGTAGTCCTTTTCCATGTTCGCGTGTTCGACATCGCCGGTCTGCGCCATGAACCCGTCGATCACACGGTGAAACGCCACGTTGTCGTATTTGCCGGCGCGGGCCAGTTCCTTCATCCGTTCGGCGTGCTTGGGCGCCACGTCGGACAGCAGCTCGACGACGACGGGGCCGTCCTTCAGCTGGATGATGACAGTGTTCTCGGGATCCTTGATCTCGGCCATACGGCCCTCCTTTGCCACGTTTGCCCAAGGTCTAGGGGGTCTTGCGCCCAAGGGCAACGCGCAACCGCCCCGCTGCCGGATCACGCCATCGTCAGCGCAGGGTCGGCACGAGGTCGGCACGGGGGCGGCTGTTGACGAAGCCCGCGCCATGCGGGACAAGCGCCGGGCGATGCCCCCCTCAGCCCGAAAGGACGCGACATGGCCCAGTTCAAGACAATCGACGACATGGATCTGGACGGGAAGGTCGTGCTGACCCGCGTCGATCTGAACGTCCCGGTCGAGGACGGGCGCGTGACCGATGCGACGCGGATCGAAAAGATCGTGCCGACGATCCGCGACATCCAGCAAAAGGGCGGCATCCCGGTGCTGCTGGCCCATTTCGACCGGCCCAAGGGACAGCGCGTGGACCGCATGAGCCTGAAGCAGGTGGTCCCGGCGCTGGAGCAGGCATTGGGACAGGACGTGGTCTTTGCCGATGACTGCATCGGCGGACCGGCCAAGCGCGCCGTGGCCGCCTTGCAGCCGGGCGATGTCGCGCTGCTGGAAAACACCCGCTTTCACGCCGGGGAAGAGGCGAACGATCCGACCTTTGCCGCCTCGATGGCCGCCTTGGGCGGCGCCTATGTCAACGATGCATTCTCGGCCGCCCATCGCGCCCATGCCTCGACCGAGGGGCTGGCGCGGCTGTTGCCGGCCGGCGCAGGGCGGCTGATGGAGGCCGAGCTGAAGGCGCTGGACGCGGCCCTGGGCACGCCGCAGCGGCCGGTGATGGCGGTGGTGGGCGGGGCCAAGGTCTCGACCAAGCTGGACCTGCTGACGAACCTGATCGAGAAGGTCGACCATCTGGTGATCGGCGGCGGCATGGCCAACACCTTTCTTGCCGCCAGGGGGATCGAGATCGGCACCTCGCTGGCCGAACGCGACATGGCCGACACCGCCCGCGCGATCATGGACAAGGCCGACGCGCGCGGCTGCGCGATCCATCTGCCGCTGGACATCGTGGTGGCCCGGCAGTTCAAGGCCGGTGCGGAAAGCCAGGTGCTGCCGGTCGATCAATGTCCTGCCGACGCCATGATCCTGGATGCCGGCCCCGATACGGTCGCGGCCATCGAGGGCGCGATGGAGGCGTGCCGGACCCTGATCTGGAACGGCCCGCTTGGCGCGTTCGAGATCGAACCCTTCGACCGTGCGACCAACGCCGCCGCGCAGGCCGCAGCCCGGCTGACGCGCGAGGAACAGCTGGTCTCGGTCGCGGGGGGCGGCGACACGGTCGCGGCGCTGAACCGCGCCGGCGTGGCGGGCGATTTCACCTTCATCTCGACCGCGGGCGGCGCCTTTCTGGAATGGATGGAGGGCAAGGACCTGCCGGGCGTTTCGGTGCTGCTGGAATAGGCGGGTCGCACGACCCTTGCGACGCGGCGCGGCTGTTAGCGTCACCAGCGTTGTCACCGGCCCTGCGCATGCTATTCAGCCGGCATCACAAAGGAGATGTTGTCATGCAGATGACCGATACGGTGCGGCGGATTCTGGCCAATTACGAGGGCGAGACGCCGGGTGTGAAGGCGCAGCTGGCGCGCATGCTGATGACCGGCAAGCTGGCCGGCACCGGCAAGATGATCATCCTGCCGGTCGATCAGGGCTTCGAACACGGCCCGGCCCGCAGCTTTGCCCCCAATCCGGCCGGCTATGACCCGCATTACCATTACCAGCTTGCCATCGACGCGGGGCTGAACGCCTTTGCCGCGCCGCTTGGCATGATCGAGGCGGGCGCCGACAGCTTTGCCGGTCAGATCCCGACCATCCTCAAGGTCAACAGCGCCAACAGCCTGATGTCGGACAGCGCCGGCAAGAACCAGGCGATCACCGCCAGCGTGGACGACGCGCTGCGTCTGGGCTGCGCCGCCATCGGCTTTACCATCTATCCGGGCAGCGACATGGCGCTGGAGATGTTCGAGGAGATCGTCGAGATGCGCCGCGAGGCCGCGGCCAAGGGCGTGGCGACCGTGATCTGGTCCTATCCGCGCGGCGAGGCGATCACAAAGGACGGCGAGACCGCCATCGACATCGCGGCCTATGCCGCCCAGATCGCGGCGCTGATCGGCGCGCATATCATCAAGATCAAGCTGTCCACCGACCACCTGATGCTGCCCGAGGCGAAAAAGGTCTATGAGGACAAGCAGATCGACGTCTCGACCCAGGCAAAACGCGTCGAACATTGCATGCAGGCGGCCTTTGCGGGTCGCCGGATCGTGGTGTTCTCGGGCGGGGCGGCCAAGGGCGCGGATGCGGTCTATGACGATGCCCGCGCGATCCGCGACGGCGGCGGCAATGGCAGCATCATCGGACGCAACAGCTTTCAGCGGTCGCGCGAGGATGCGCTGGACATGCTGGGCAAGCTGGTCGACATCTACAAGGGTGCCTGATCCGGCGGACGCGCCCTCAAGGGCGCGACGCGACATGCGCCTTACGGCGCGGTGACAGGGGGCGCGTGCGCCCCCTTTTGCGTCCGTGCGCACGCAATTCACCCCCATGGGTATCGGGACAAGCAAGAAGGTCGGTTTCGCGCCTCGGTGCGGCGCTTTGCGTGTGTTGGCGACGGGCGGGGACGCGGTAAGCCGGGCAGGCAGCAACGAGGTCAGCCATGGCGGACGAACCCCTTGTCATCTTCACGCCCTCGGGCAAGCGCGGGCGCGTGCCCTCGGGCACCCCGGTTCTTGAGGCGGCGCGGCGTCTGGGCGTCGATCTGGATTCGGTGTGCGGCGGGCGCGGGATCTGTTCCAGATGCCAGATCGACCCCGGCCGGGGCGCCTTTCCCAAGCATGGCGTCACCGTGACCGAACAGGCATTGTCGCCCTTCAACGAGGTCGAGGCGCGATACGACCGGATTCGCGGCCTGAAGCCGGGGCGGCGACTGGGGTGTCAGGCGCGCATCCTGTCGGATGCCGTGATCGACGTGCCGCCCGAAAGCCAGCTGCACCGCCAGGTCATCCGCAAATCCGCGGCCGAGCGGGTGATGGCGATGGACCCGGTCGTGCGGCCGTTCTTTGTCGAGGTGCCCGAGCCCGATCTGGCCGATCCCACCGGCGATTTCCAGCGCCTGTCGCAGGCCCTGTCGGCGCAATGGGGGATCGAGGGTCTGCGCGCCGATCTGCCGGTTCTGGCCCGCATCCAGCAGGTGCTGCGCAAGGCGGGCTGGAAGGCGACGGCGGTGGTGCGCCAGGACGGGCAGGGCGCGCCGCTGCTGATCGACCTGCTGCCGGGATTGCTGGAGGGGCCGCTGTTCGGGCTGGCCATCGACCTGGGATCGACGACGATAGCGGGGCATCTGGTGGCGCTGGATGACGGGCGGGTTCTGGCCTCATCAGGGCTGATGAACCCGCAGATCCGCTTTGGCGAGGATCTGATGAGCCGCGTCAGCTATGCCATGATGAACGAGGGCGGGGCGGCCGAGATGACGGACGCCGTGCGCGCGGGGCTGGGCCAGCTGGCGCAGACGCTGGCCGATGAGGCGGCGGTCGCGCCGGCGCGGATCGTCGATGCGGTGATCGTCTGCAACCCGGTCATGCATCACCTGATGCTGGGGATCGACCCGGTCGAGCTGGGGCAGGCGCCGTTCGCGCCGGCGACCTCGGATTCGATGACCGTGCCTGCGCCCGACATCGGGCTGGGGATCGCCGCAGCCGCCCGCGCCTATGTGCTGCCGATTATCGCCGGCCATGTCGGCGCGGACGCGGCCGCAGTGGTGCTGTCCGAACAGCCGCAGAACGCGGACGCGCCGGTGCTGATCGTCGATGTAGGCACCAATGCAGAGATCGTGCTGGGCGACCGCAGCCGGGTTCTGGCCTGTTCCTCGCCCACCGGCCCGGCATTCGAGGGCGCGCAGATCAGTGCCGGCCAGCGCGCCGCGCCCGGCGCGATCGAACGGGTGCGGATCGACCCGGCGACGAAGGAACCGCGCATCCGCATCATCGGCGTCGATCTGTGGTCCGATGAGCCGGGCTTTGCCCAGGCCGCCGCGACGACCGGCATCACCGGCATCTGCGGGTCGGGGATCATCGAGGCGGTGGCCGAGATGCGGATGGCGGGCATCGTCGATGCCAGCGGGCTGATCGGCGCGGCCGACCGGACCGGCACGGCGCGCTGCGTGCCGCAGGGGCGCACCCATGCCTATGTGCTGCATGACGCGACCGATTCGGGCGGGTCCCTGATCGCGGTCACGCAGGGCGATATCCGGGCGATCCAGCTAGCGAAATCGGCGCTGCATGGGGGGGCGCGGCTGCTGATGGATGAATTCGGCATCGACCGGCCCGACCGGATCGTGCTGGCCGGCGCGTTCGGGGCCCATATCTCTCCGCTGCACGCGCTGGTTCTGGGGATGATTCCGGATTGCCCGCCGGACCGGGTGACCAGTGCGGGCAACGCGGCCGGGACAGGCGCGCGGATCGCGCTGTGTTCGCGGGCAGCACGCGCCGAGATCGAGGATCAGGTGACCCGCATCACCCGGGTCGAAACCGCGATCGCGCCGCGCTTTCAGGAACATTTCGTCGCGGCGAACGCCATTCCGCACGCGACCGACCCGTTCGCGGCGCTGGCCGAAACCGTGACCCTGCCCGATGTCGCCTTCAATTCCGGGGCCACAGCCGACCGCCCACGTCGCCGCCGACGCTAGCGGCGCAGCCCGGTCCGCTTCAGCAATCCCTTGCGCTTCGCCTCGTAATAGTAGCCGCGCGCATACCACCCGACCGCATCGTCCGGATCGCCCTCGGCCACCAGCCACGCGCCGCGCAGATATTTGACGCCAAAGCGCAGATTGGTGTCGGCATCCAGAAGCCCCGCGGCCGGGCCGCGATAGCCCATCGTCTGCGCGGTCTGCGGCAGGATCTGCATCAGGCCGTAATAGGGACCGTTGCGCGCCTGGGGCCGGTGGCGCGATTCGCGGATCACGACGCGCTGGATCAGCGTGACCGGAACGTCATACTGCCCGGCCCAGAAATTGATGCGCGATCGCAGATAGGGCGTCTCGTTCGGATACAGCCCCGTGGCGGCCGGGCTTTCCGCACGCTTGCCGCCCGCGCCGCAGGCCGCAACCGCCAGCGTCGCCAGCAACGCGCCGCGCCGGCCCATCTTCGGTGTCGAAATATCCCGGGGGCGCGGGGGCAGCGCCCCCGCATCCGTGTCAGACATGGATCGCGCCGTCGCCGCAGGCCAGTGCCGCCTCGCGCACAGCCTCGGACGTGGTCGGATGGGCGTGGCAGGTCAGCGCCACATCCTCGGCCGAGGCGCCGAATTCCATTGCCACGCAGACCTCGTGGATCATGTCGCCGGCATTGGGTCCGATGATGTGGCAGCCCAGGATACGGTCGGTCTCGGCATCCGCGATCAGCTTGACGAAACCGTCGGCCTGCAACATCGCCTTGGCGCGCGCGTTGCCCATGAACGGGAATTTGCCGATCCGCAGCTTGCGGCCCGACTCCTTCGCAGCCTCTTCGGTCAGGCCCACGCTGGCGACTTCGGGGGTGGTGTAGATCACGCTAGGAATGACGTCATAGTTGACGTGCCCGTGCTTGCCGGCGATCACCTCGGCCACCGCCATCCCCTCATCCTCGGCCTTGTGGGCCAGCATCGGGCCGGGCACGCAATCGCCGATGGCATGGATACCGGGCACGCTGGTGGACCAGTCCTTGCCGATCTTCACGAAGCCACGCTCGGTCGTCTCGACGCCCAGCTCTTTCAGGCCCAGCCCCTCGACCGTCGGCAGCCGGCCGGTCGCGACCAGCACGCAATCGGCAGTGATCTGGTGTTCGCTGTCGTCCTTCTTCAGCGTATGCGTGACCGTCGCCTTGCCGCGCGACACCGAGGCACCCTTGACCGCCGCGCCAAGGACGAATTTCAGACCCTGCTTGGACAGGATCTTCTGGAACTGCTTTTGCACCTCGCCGTCCATGCCGGGGGTGATGGTGTCCAGATACTCGACCACCGTCACCTCGGTCCCCAGCCGCGCATAGACCGAGCCCAGTTCCAGCCCGATCACGCCGGCGCCGATCACGACCATGGTCTTGGGGATCTTCGGCAGCGTCAGCACGCCGGTGGAATCGACGATCACGCCGCTGCCGTTATCGACCTCGACCCCCTTCAGGGGCGCCGGGACCGAGCCGGTGGCGATCACGATATGCCTGGTTTCGTGAACCTCGTCGCCGATCTTGACCTTGCCCGCCTCGGGGATGCTGGCCCAGCCTTTCAGCCAGTCGATCTTGTTCTTCTTGAACAGGAATTCGATGCCCTTGGTGTTGCCGGCCACGGTTTCCGCCTTGTAGCCCTGCATCTTGGTCCAGTCGACCTTGACCCGGCCGCCGGTCAGGCCCATCCGATCGAAATTGTGGCTGCTTTCGTGCAAAAGGTGGGTGGCATGCAACAGCGCCTTGGACGGGATGCAGCCCACGTTCAGGCAGGTTCCGCCAAGCGTGTCGCGGCCGTCGACACAGGCGACCTTCAGGCCAAGCTGCGCGGCGCGGATGGCGCAGACATAGCCGCCCGGTCCGGCGCCGATCACGATCAGATCATAGGTGGACATCGCATTCTCCTTCTTGTCCCTCGGGTTCCCGCGGCCTGCGCCGCCTTACGTCTCGCCCGGTCGAATTTCCGTCGCCGCACCGCCCGGATCAGACCAGGGCGGCCAGCAGCATCAGCAGCGTGGCGGCAAAGCCCACCGCCCAGATCAGCGAACGCCACGGCGTCCATCCCAGCACATAGGCCGGGACATAGACGATGCGCGCGATCAGGTAGGCCCAGGCGCAGGCGGCCGTGAACCCGGTCGATTGGGCGCTGACGGCGATGATCAGCGCGGCCGGTGCGAACAGGGTCAACCCCTCGAAATGGTTCAGAAAAGCGCGGCGCAGACGACCGGCGCTGACCGACAATTCGCGCGGCGGATCGGTGTCGCGCGGGCTGGCCATGTAGTCGGTGCCGATCTGCATGTTCGCGGGGATCGCGATCGACACGAACTGCGCGCATTGCAGCAGGCAGGCCAGCGCCAGGACGGTCAGTTCCGGGGTCATCACGCGGTTTCCACAAAGTGAAAGCTGGTGTCGGTCACGCCGGCCTGGCTGTTGAACACGCCGGCCGCGCCATTCAGATAATCGCGCGCCGCGGCGGGGTTGCCGATATTGAACAGCGCCCAGGCGCTGGTGCCGCTTTCGCGCCAAAGTTGCAGCAAGGACAGGCCGTTATGGCCGCGATCCTCGGCATCTTCGTCGAAGGCGGTCTTGAAGGTCGCATAGTCCTTGACGGTGTAGTGGGCGATCATCTGCATGGGATCTTCCTCTGGTTCAGGACGGGGTTGTCATGGCGTCGCGGATGATGCGGTCATTCGTGGCCGCGCTGCAACAGCGGCGTGCGTTGCGTGATGCGCGGCGTCGGGGGCCGCAGGCGAAACCGCCAGCAAATGCGGGGTTTCGGGCCGCACGAACCATGCACCGGGGCGGCGCGGGATGTGCACAGGGCGTACACAGCCTGCGGGCGTTGCGCGGCATTGCGCGCCAAAGGACCGGCGGCATCCGCGATGCGCATCACCTCCGCGGACGGTCGCCCCCGGACGCATTTTCGCGCTGTCGATTCGGGACCCCTCATGGACGATATGCCCTCGATCGTGGAATGGCCGCCGACCCGGACACGCGGACCGGGTCGGCGGCCAGCCCGGATCACAGATCCATCAGCAGGCGGCGCGGGTCTTCCAGCGCCTCTTTCACGCGGACGAGGAAGGTCACCGCGCCCTTGCCGTCCACGACCCGGTGGTCATAGCTGAGCGCCAGATACATCATCGGCCGGATGACGATCTCGCCGCCGACGACCACGGGGCGGTCCTGGATCTTGTGCATGCCAAGGATCCCCGATTGCGGCGGGTTCAGGATCGGCGAGGACATCAGCGAGCCATAGACGCCGCCATTCGAGATGGTGAACGTGCCGCCCTGCATGTCGTCCATCGACAGCTTGCCGTCGCGGGCGCGGGTGCCCAGATCGCCGATCTCCTGCTCGATCTCGGCAAAGCTGCGGGCGTCGGCATCCTTGACGACCGGCACGACAAGGCCCTGCGGCGTGCCCACCGCGACGCCCATGTTGACATAGTTCTTGTAGACGACATCGGTGCCGTCGATCTCGGCGTTGACCTCGGGCACCTCGCGCAGGGCGTGGCAGCACGCCTTCACGAAGAAGGACATGAAGCCCAGCTTGACCTTGTGCTTCTTTTCGAACGCATCCTTGTATTCGCTGCGCAGCGCCATGATGGCCGACATGTCGGCCTCGTTATAGGTGGTCAGCATCGCGGCGGTGTTCTGCGCGTCCTTCAGCCGGCGGGCGATGGTCTGGCGCAGGCGGGTCATGCGCACCCGTTCCTCGCGGTCGGCCTGATCGGCCGAGGCGGGGGCGGCGGGGGCGCGTGCGGGCGTGTCGTCGCCGGATTTGGCCTTGGCCACATCCTCTTTCATCACGCGGCCGTCGCGGCCCGATCCCTGCACCTGATCGCGGTCGATGCCCTTTTCGGCCATCGCCTTGCGGGCGGCGGGCGAATCCTCGATATCTTCGCGTTCCTTGCGCTGGTCTTCCTCGCTGCGCGGCTTCATTTCCTCGGGGCCGGCATTCTTGGCCTTTTCCTCGGGGGCGGCGGGGCGGGGCGCGTCGCCGCTTGCGCCTTCGGCGATGACGGCGAGCTTTGCGTTGGCCTCGACCGTCGCGCCTTCTTCGGCGACGATTTCGGACAGAACGCCCGCGGCCGGTGCCGGAACCTCGACCGAGACCTTGTCGGTTTCCAGTTCGCACAGCATCTCGTCGGCCTCGACCTGATCGCCGACCTTCTTGAACCATGTCGCCACGGTCGCCTCGGTCACGCTTTCGCCAAGCGCCGGCACCATCACGTCAACGGATTTCCCGCTCATGTCCTTCTGTCCCTCCGGGCTTTTGTCGGCCTTCTGGTCGGCCTGCGGTTTTTCGGTGGCTTTCGGCGCGTCGCCGCCGGTTTTTTCCTGGGCGTTGTCGTCGTCGGCCTCGTCGTCGGCGGATTTGCCGCCGCCGGAGGTGTCGCCGGTGGCCTTGCCGGTTTCGTCGATCTGGGCCAGCAGCGCATCGACGCCGACCGTCTCGCCCTCGGCCGCGACGATCTCGGCCAGGGTGCCGGCGGCGGGGCTGGGAACCTCGACCGTGACCTTGTCGGTTTCCAGCTCGCACAGCATT
The DNA here is from genome assembly GCF_028553765.1 of Paracoccus stylophorae. Taxonomy (NCBI): domain Bacteria; kingdom Pseudomonadati; phylum Pseudomonadota; class Alphaproteobacteria; order Rhodobacterales; family Paracoccaceae; genus Paracoccus; species Paracoccus stylophorae. The sequence continues at coordinate 1,496,781 of NZ_CP067134.1, forward strand.
TCATCGACCTCGACGGCATCGCCCGGCTTCTTGAACCAGGTGGCGATGGTAGCCTCGGTGACGGATTCGCCCAATGCGGGCACGCGGACTTCGGTGGTCATCGGATCATCCTTCGATATCGAGGGCTTCGTTCACCAGCGCCTCTTGTTCGGATTTGTGGCGCGAGGCGAGGCCGGTGGCGGGCGAGGCCGCGGCGTTGCGGCCGACATAGCGGGCGCGGCGATGTTTCGCGTCAAGCCGTTCCAGCACCCATTCCAGATAGGGTTCGACAAAGGTCCAGCCGCCCTGGTTGCGCGGTTCTTCCTGGCACCACACCATCTCGGCCTGGGTGAAGCGGCCCAGCTCTTCCAGCATCGCCTGGGCGGGGAACGGGTAGAACTGTTCCAGACGCAGCAGGTAGATGTCGGTGATGCCGGCCTCGTCGCGCGCCTTCAGCAGGTCGAAATAGACCTTGCCCGAACAGATCACCACGCGCCTGATCTTGTCGTCGGCGACCAGGTCGGTGTCGGAATTGCCGCGCTGCGCGTCGTCCCACAGCAGCCGGTGGAAGGTGCTGCCGGTCTGGAAGTCTTCGGCCCGGCTGACGGCCAGCGGGTGGCGCAGCAGCGATTTGGGCGTCATCAGCACCAACGGCTTGCGGAAGCCGCGATGGATCTGGCGGCGCAGGATGTGGAAATAGTTGGCCGGCGTCGTGCAGTTGGCGACGATCCAGTTGTCTTCGGCGCACATCTGCAGGAACCGTTCCAGGCGGGCCGAGGAATGTTCCGGGCCCTGACCCTCGTAGCCGTGGGGCAGCAGCATCACCAGACCCGACATGCGCAGCCATTTCTTTTCGCCCGAGGAAATGAACTGGTCGAACATGATCTGGGCGCCGTTGGCGAAGTCGCCGAACTGCGCCTCCCACAGGGTCAGGGTGTTCGGCTCGGCCAGCGAATAGCCGTATTCGAAGCCCAAGACCGCGTATTCCGACAGCATCGAGTCGATCACCTCATAGCGGGCCTGACCCTCGGCGATGTTGTTCAGCGGGTAATAGCGATCCTCGGTCTTCTGGTCGATGATGGCGGAATGACGCTGGCTGAACGTGCCGCGGATGCTGTCCTGTCCCGACAGGCGGACGCCGTGGCCCTCGATCAGCAAGCCGCCGAAGGCCAGCGCCTCGCCGGTGGCCCAGTCGAACCCCTCGCCGGTTTCGAACATCTTCTTCTTGGCTTCCAGCAGGCGGCCCACGGTCTTGTGCAGGTTCACGCCGTCGGGAATCTGGGTCAGCGCCCGGCCGATCCGGGTCATGTCCTCAGGCGGCAGGCCGGTTTCGCCGCGGATATATTCCGCGCCCTCGCGTTCGAAGCCCGACCATTTGCCGTCCAGCCAGTCGGCCTTGTTCGGGCGGAAATCCTTGCCCAGCTCGAACTCTTCGTTCAGGTGGGCCTGGAAGGCGGCCTTCATGTCGTCGATCTCGCCCTCGGGCATCAGCCCGTCATTGACCAGACGTTCGGTATAAAGTTGCAGCGTCGTTTTGTGCGACTTGATGCGGTGATACATCGCCGGGTTGGTGAACATCGGCTCGTCGCCCTCGTTGTGACCGAAGCGGCGATAGCAGAAAATGTCCAGCACCACGTCCTTGTGGAATTTCTGGCGGAACTCGGTGGCGACGCGGGCGGCATGCACCACCGCCTCGGGGTCGTCGCCGTTGACGTGGAAGATCGGCGCCTCGACCATCAGCGCGATGTCGGTCGGATAGGGCGAGGTGCGGCTGAAATGCGGCGCGGTGGTGAAGCCGATCTGGTTGTTCACCACGATATGGATGGTGCCGCCGGTGCGGTGGCCGCGGATGCCCGACAGTTGCAGACACTCGGCCACGACGCCCTGGCCGGCAAAGGCCGCGTCGCCGTGCAGCAGCACCGGCAGGACCGAGGTGCGTTCGACCATGTCGCCCAGCTGGTCGCCCTTGGCGCGGGCCTTGCCCAGCACGACCGGGTTCACGGCTTCGAGGTGGCTGGGGTTGGCGGTCAGCGACAGGTGCACGATGTTGCCGTCGAATTCGCGGTCGGAGCTGGCGCCCAGGTGATATTTCACGTCGCCCGACCCGTCCACGTCCTCGGGCTTGAAGCTGCCGCCCTGAAATTCGTGGAAGATCGCGCGATAGGGCTTGCCCAGCACGTTGGCCAGCACCGACAGCCGGCCGCGATGGGGCATGCCGATGGCGATGTCCTGCACGCCCAGGGCGCCGCCGCGCTTGATGATCTGTTCCATCGCCGGGATCAGCGCCTCGCCCCCGTCAAGGCCGAACCGCTTGGTGCCCATATACTTGACGTGCAGGAACTTTTCGAACCCCTCGGCCTCGACCAGCTTGTTCAGGATCGCGCGGCGTCCGTTCTTCGTGAACTGGATCTCCTTGCCGTAACCCTCGATCCGTTCCTTCAGCCACGCGGCTTCCTCGGGGTTCGAGATATGCATGTATTGCAGCGCGAAGGTGCCGCAATAGGTGCGGTCCATCAATTCGCAGATCTGGCGGATCGTGGCGACCTCGAGGCCCAGCACGTTGTCGATGAAGATCGGCCGGTCCAGATCGTCGGGCCCGAACCCGTAGGTCGCGGGGTTCAGCTCGCCGTGATCGGGCACGTCGCGCAGGCCAAGCGGGTCCAGATCGGCGTGCAGATGGCCGCGGATGCGGAAGGCGCGGATCAGCATCAGCGCGCGGATGCTGTCCAGCACCGCCTGACGCATCTGGCCGGTCGACATCTCGACGCCCTTGTCGCCCGCCTTGCGGGCGATCTTGCGCATCGCGGCGTCGGCCTCGGCCTTGCTGGATTGCGGCCATTCGCCGGTCAGCGCGGCCAGATTGTCGTCCGACGGCATCGGCGGCCAGTCGGCGCGCGCCCAGCTGGGACCCTCGGCCTCGCGCAGGGCATCGTCCTGGGAATCGCCCAACGACCGGAAAAACCGGTCCCAGGCCTGATCCACCGCCTCGGGGTCCTTTGCCCATTGGCCGTGAAGCTGTTCGATCCAGGCGGCGTTATGGCCCTGAAGGAAGGACGAATCGTGGAAATCTGCGTTCTTGGGTTGCTCGGTCATGGGCTTATCCCCCGGTTCAGGGTCAAGATGAGGTCAGGCACAAATGATGTCGATGATGGCGGCGCCGGGATCGGCGGCGGGATCGAGGCGGGGCACGCGGTCGATGCGGGCGACGGCGCGGCTTTCCAGACCGCACAGCGCGCGCGCGGCGCCCCGATCGGCATTGGCGGGCGCGCGCGCCGGGTGATAGATCACGCGCCAGCCGAAATCGCGGCGCGCGACGGTGCGGACGGATTCGGGCGGCAGGGTGCTGGCCTGATGCAGGTCGGTGGTGGCGGGGATGCCGCCGCGCAGCACCAGTTCCGATGAACGGTCGCCGCACGCGCCGAGGGTCAGCAGCGCGGCCAGCGACAGGGGCGCGGCGCCGCCGCAGCCGCGCGCCGGTCGCGCCTGGGCGCCGGGGGCCGGATCGGTCGGGGGGTGCTGCTGAGCCAATTCCTGCCTCGCGCGAAGGGGGGTTCCGCGCCCCATATTCTGGCCGGGGGCGCGGGGTGTCAAATCATCAGCCGTCGATCGCCTTCAGAACGGCCTCGCCCAGACCCGCCGGGCTGTCGGCCACCACGATTCCGGCCTTCTTCATCGCCTCGATCTTGGATTCCGCGTCGCCCTTGCCGCCCGAGACGATGGCGCCCGCATGGCCCATGCGCCGTCCCGGAGGCGCGGTGCGGCCGGCGATGAAGCCTGCGGTGGGTTTCCATCTGCCCTTCTTCTTCTGGTCGGCCAGAAATTCCGCCGCCTCTTCCTCGGCCGAGCCGCCGATCTCGCCGATCATGATGATCGATTCGGTCTCGTCGTCGTCCAGGAACATGCGCAGCACGTCGATATGTTCCATGCCCTTGATCGGGTCGCCGCCGATGCCCACGGCGCTGGACTGGCCCAGCCCGACATCGGTGGTCTGCTTCACCGCCTCATAGGTCAGCGTGCCCGACCGCGAGACGACGCCGACGCTGCCGCGCCGGAAGATGTTGCCGGGCATGATGCCGATCTTGCATTCGTCGGGCGTCATGATGCCGGGGCAGTTCGGCCCGATCAGGCGGCTTTTGGTGCCCTGCAGCGCGCGTTTGACGCGCATCATGTCCAGAACCGGGATGCCTTCGGTGATGCAGACGATCAGCGGGATTTCTGCGTCGATGGCCTCGAGGATCGAATCGGCGGCGAAGGGGGGCGGGACATAGATCGCGCTGGCGGTCGCGCCGGTCTTTTCCACCGCCTCGTGGACGCTGTTGAAGACGGGCAGGTCCAGATGTTCGGTGCCGCCCTTGCCGGGCGTCACGCCGCCGACCATCTGCGTGCCGTAGGCGATCGCCTGTTCGGTGTGGAAGGTGCCCTGAGATCCGGTGATCCCCTGGCAGATGACTTTGGTGTCTTTGTTAACGAGAACGGCCATTAACCCAAATCCTTATCTGTTTTCGGCTGCAAGCAGCATGGTGCCGCGCATGAAGCCCAAGTCTTGATCGGGGAGCACCGCAATCCGAACGGGGGTGCCCTTGAATATTCCATCCCAAGCCACGCCTGCGCGCATCGCCGTATTTTCCAGCGGAATCTGATCCGCTTGGGTGGCTTGCAGCCAAGGCTGGGCCAGTTGCACACCTTGATCCGCCGTCATGTTCTTGAAAGAGACGCCGCAACCTGTGTGGCGCGAGGCTGGTGTCGTCGCGAAGGCAATGAGGTGCCGATTATCCTTGCTAAGGATACGATAGCCCGAAGCCATTCCTTCAAACCTGTAGCCTTTCTCTTTCAGACCATCCTGAAAAGCCTTGCTGTCAGGCATCGTGGCTTGGCAAAGCCGGACCACCTCGGACGCGCTTGTCATCAGCGACATGCTCTCATCCGCCTGTCCAGATAACGCCGAAGTTGTATTCGCGGTGGGACTGGAGACGGATGCAGACTGCGACGGAGTGCTATCGCACGCGGCCAACAAGACGGCGCAGGTCGATGCAGTAAATATGACGGACAGCTTCACCCCCGCACCGCCTTCACGATCTTTTCCGCCGCGTCCGACAGATCGTCGGCCGAGGTGACGTTCAGGCCGCTGCTTGCGATGATCTCCTTGCCCTTGTCGACATTCGTGCCTTCCAGCCGCACGACCAGCGGAACCTGCAATCCCACCTCTTTCACCGCGGCGACGATGCCTTCGGCGATGATGTCGCAGCGCATGATGCCGCCGAAGATGTTGACCAGGATGCCTTTGACGTTGTCGTCGCTGGTGATGATCTTGAACGCCTCGGTCACCTTTTCCTTGGTCGCGCCGCCGCCCACGTCCAGGAAGTTGGCGGGTTCGGCGCCGTAAAGCTTGATGATGTCCATCGTGGCCATCGCCAGACCCGCGCCGTTGACCATGCAGCCGATCTCGCCGTCCAGCGCGATATAGTTCAGGTCGAACTTGGACGCGGCCAGTTCCTTGGAATCCTCCTCGGTCTCGTCGCGCAGGGCCATGATGTCGGACTGGCGATACAGCGCGTTGTTGTCGAAACCCATCTTGGCGTCGAGGCATTTGAGGTTGCCGTCGGTGGTCACGATCAGCGGGTTGATCTCCAGCATCTCCATGTCCTTTTCGATGAACATGCGATACAGGTTGCGCACCAGCGCCACGCATTGCTTGACCTGCTGGCCCTTCAGGCCAAGCGCGAAGGCCACGCGGCGGCCGTGGAAATCGGACAGGCCCGACGCCGGATCGACGCTGAAGCTGACGATCTTTTCGGGGGTGGTGGAAGCCACCTCCTCGATGTCCATGCCGCCTTCGGTCGAGGCCACGAAGCTGACGCGGCTTGTGCCGCGATCGACCAGCAGGGCCAGATACAGCTCACGCTCGATATCCGAGCCGTCCTCGATATAGATGCGGTTGACCTGCTTGCCGGCGGGGCCGGTCTGGTGCGTGACCAGGGTGCGGCCCAGCATCTGGCGGGTCAGTTCCTCGGCCTCGGCCACGGATCTGGCCAGCCGGACGCCGCCCTTTTCGCCGGCGGCGGCTTCGGTGAAGTGGCCCTTGCCGCGGCCGCCGGCGTGGATCTGCGCCTTGACCACCCACAGCGGACCGTCCAGTTCGCCCGCCGCCGACTTGGCCTCGTCGGCCTTGGTCACCACCCGGCCGTCGCTGACCGGTGCGCCATACTGACGCAGCAGCGCCTTGGCCTGATATTCGTGAATGTTCATCGCGACCCCCTTGTTCGGTTCGACAGATCTGGCCGTGTCTTGGCACACTCCGCCATGGTGGAGAAACGTTTTCCCGGTAAAATCGTCAAAACAGGCGCGAACTCGCGCAATGTGATCACAGTCTGAAAATCCGTGATCACGAACCGCGCGGCCCGGGTGCGGGCCGCTTGATTCGCCCGACGGGCGCGGCGCGGCAACGCAAACGGCGCGCCGGAATCCGGCGCGCCTGGCGGTGTTTCGGGCCGAAGACCGATCAGTTCAGCGAGTTGTCGATGCCCTTGCAGGCCTCGACAAGTCCCTTCACGGCCTCGATGGACTTGTCCATCATCGCCTGTTCGTCCTTGTCCAGCTTGATGTCGATGACCTTCTCGATCCCGCCGGCGCCGATCACCGTCGGCACGCCGACATAGGTGCCCTTCAGCCCGTAGGCGCCGTCGACATGGGCGGCGCAGGGCAGAACGCGCTTCTGGTCCTTCAGATAGGCCTCGGCCATCTCGATCGCGGCGGTGGCGGGGGCGTAGAAAGCCGAGCCGGTCTTCAGCAGGCCGACGATCTCGGCCCCGCCGTCGCGGGTGCGCTGCACGATGGCGTCCAGGCGGTCCTGCGTGGTCCAGCCCATCTTGACCAGATCGGGCAGCGGGATGCCGGCCACGGTCGAATAGCGGGTCAGCGGCACCATCGTGTCGCCATGTCCGCCCAGCACGAAGGCGGTCACGTCCTTCATCGAGACGTCGAATTCCAGGCTGAGGAAATGGCGGAAACGGGCCGAATCCAGCACGCCGGCCATGCCGCAGACCTTGGCGGCGGGCAGGCCCGAGAATTTCTGCAACGCCCAGACCATCGCGTCCAGCGGGTTGGTGATGCAGATGACGAACGCGTCGGGGGCGTGCTTGGCGATGCCCTCGCCCACGGATTTCATCACCTTCAGGTTGATGCCCAGCAGGTCGTCGCGGCTCATCCCCGGCTTGCGCGGCACGCCGGCGGTGACGATGCAGACATCGGCGCCCGCGATGTCGGCGTAATCGTTCGTGCCTTTCAGCGCGGCGTCGAACCCTTCGGCAGGGCCGGATTCCGCGATGTCCAGCGCCTTGCCCTGCGGCGTGCCTTCGGCGATGTCGAACAGGACGACGTCGCCCAGCTCCTTCATCGCGGCCAGATGTGCCAGCGTGCCGCCGATCTGCCCCGCACCGATCAGTGCGATTTTGGGTCGGGCCATGGGTAACCTCCGATTGCGTGGCTTGAATGTTGCGCGGTGGTTAGAACTTCGCGCAACGAATCGCAAGCCTTCCGCGATGTGCGGAAACATCCGGCGCGCCGGGATCGGCAAACAGGTCGCAGATCGGGCGATGCCGCAGCGCGGCGAAAACCCTCTTGCCATTTCTGGCGCGGCGCGGCAGCTTCGCGCAAGAAAATTGCCCGGAGGTTGTCATGGCCCGCCCATATCGGTCCGTCCTTTACATTCCCGCCGCCAATGAACGCGCCATGGAGAAGGCGCGGACGCTGCAAGCCGATGCGATCATCTTCGATCTCGAGGATGCCGTCGCCCCGTCCGAAAAGGCCACGGCGCGCGACGCGCTGGCCCGCGCGCTGAAATCCGATTACGGCCCGCGCGCCCGGATCGTGCGCATCAACGCGCTGGACAGCGACTGGGGACGCCAGGATGCGGCGGCCTGCGCGGGATTCGCCGGGCAGGTCGATGCGGTCCTGGTGCCCAAGGTGGACGGCGCCGCCGGGCTGGACCGGATCGCGGCGCTGCTGCCCGACACGCCCTTGTGGGCGATGATGGAGACGCCGCAGGCCATGCTGAACGCGGCCGAGATTGCCGCCCATCCGCGGCTGGCCGGGATGGTGATGGGCACCAACGATCTGGCCAAGGAACTGAACAGCCGCTTTCGCGCCGACCGGCTGCCGATGCAGGCGGGGCTGGGCCTGTGCCTGCTGGCCGCGCGCGCGCATGGCAAGGTGATCGTGGACGGCGTCTTCAACGCGTTCCGCGACGAGCACGGGCTGCGGGCGGAATGCGAACAGGGCCGCGACATGGGGTTCGACGGCAAGACGCTGATCCATCCCGCGCAGCTGGCCACGGCAAACGAGGTCTTTGCCCCGACCGACGCCGAAATCGAGATGGCGCGCCGCCAGATCGAGGCGTTCGAACAGGCCGCCGCCGAAGGCAAGGGCGTGGCCGTGGTGGATGGCCGGATCGTCGAGAACCTGCATGTCGCCACCGCGCGCGCCACGCTGGACCGCGCGCAGGCGATTGCGGCCATGGCGGGATAAGGGCAGGGTGGGGCCGGTCGGCCCGACAGCCCCTCACCCCGATCGAAAGGAAGTCCGATGCTGATCCTGATCCTTGGCGTTGCCCTGTGGTGGGCGCCGCATCTGTGGAAACGCGCCGCACCCGCGCAGCGCGCGCAATTCGGCGACAAGGGCAAGGGGCTGGTCACCGGTGCCCTGATCCTGTCGGTCCTGCTGATGATCTGGGGCTACAGGATCGCCGATGGACCGGTCTGGTGGGGGCCGTCGCCGGCGCTGGTCGGCATCAACAACCTGCTGATCCTGATCGCGTTCTATCTGTTCGCCGCCAGCGGCATGAAGACGCGCGTGACCGCGTGGACGCGGCATCCGCAGCTGATCGGGTTTTCGCTGTGGGCGTTCGCGCATCTGCTGGTCAACGGCGATCTGCCGTCGCTGGTGCTGTTCGGCGGGCTGCTGGTCTGGGCGCTGGTCGAGATGGCGGTGATCAACCGTACGCCATGGACGCCGCCCGCAGGCCCGTTCCCGGTGCGCAAGGAGATCATGGCCGCCGCCGGCGCGATCATCGTGACGCTGATCGTGGGTGTGATCCACGGCTGGCTGGGCCCGTGGCCGTTCGGGGGCTGACATGACCACGATCTATCGCTGCATCACCGACGACGACACCTCGAGCTTCTGCCACCGGGTCAGCGAGGCGCTGTCGCGCGGATGGAGGCTGCATGGCAGCCCCTCGATGGCCTTCGATCCGGTCAAGGGCGTGATGCGGATGGCGCAGGCCGTCACCAAGGACATTCAGGCCGAATACCATCCCGACATGAAACTGGGCCAGCAATAGGGGGCCGCCATGACCAAGACCAATCCCGGCCGCTTCTTCGAGGATTACAGCATCGGCCAGGTGATCCGCCACGCCGTGCCCCGGACGGTCGCGGAAGGCGAACGGGCGCTGTATCACGCGCTGTATCCGGCGCGGCACGCGCTGTATTCCAGCGACGATTTCGCGGGCCGCTGCGGGCTGGAGGGCAGCCCGATGGACGACCTGATCGCGTTTCATGTCGTCTTCGGCAAGACGGTGCCCGATATCAGCCTGAACGCGGTCGCGAATCTGGGCTATGCCGAGGGGCGGTGGCTGCGTCCGGTCTGGCCGGGCGACACGCTGCGGTCGGAATCCGAGGTGATCGGGCTGAAGCAGAACAGCAACGGCAGATCGGGCGTGGTCTGGGTGCGCACGCGCGGGCTGAACCAGATGGATCAGACGGTGCTGGACTATGTCCGTTGGGTGATGGTGCGCAAGCGCGACGCGGACGCCCCGGCGCCCGAAACCGTGGTGCCGGAACTGGCCTCGGCGGTGGACCCCGCGGATCTGGTGGTGCCGGAGGGGATGAACTTTGAGTCCTATGACTTTGATCTTGCGGGCGAGAAACATCGTTGGGGCGATTATCGGACCGGCGAGCGGATCGACCATGTGGACGGCATCACCATCGAAGAGGCCGAACACATGCTGGCCACGCGATTGTGGCAGAACACCGCCAAGGTACATTTCGACGCCACCAACCGCGAGGATGGCAGGCGGCTGATCTATGGCGGTCATGTCATCAGCATGGCGCGCGCGCTGTCCTTCAACGGGCTGGCCAATGCGCAGATGATCGTGGCGCTGAACGGCGGGGCGCACGCCAATCCGTGCTTTGCCGGCGACACGGTGCGCGCCTGGTCCGAGGTGCTGGACAAGGCGGAAACCGGCGCTCCGGGCGTCGGCGCGCTGCGCCTGCGGCTGGTCGCGACCAAGGGCGACAGCGGCGCATTTCCGCTGCGCGGCGAGGATGGCAAATACCTGCCCGAGGTTCTTCTGGATCTGGATTACTGGGCGCTGATGCCGCTGTAGGCGGGCCGGCGGCTGCGGTCGCGAATCGGGACCGCCACGGCGGGCGGGGTGGATCGTGGCGGAACCGCAAATGGCGCATGGGTTGGGCCGGTTCGCGGACCGTCGCAACCCCGCGGCGGATGTGATCACGGCTGGCAGTCGCGTGATCACAAAAGGCGAAATCCGGCTGTTTTGCATCTGGGGACTGGTAACTGCCGGTGACAGGTGGCACAAAAGCCGCCAGAAGATGCGCCAATCGCCAGCCCGCGAGGCCAGCCCAACAGCCTCCGGGTCGCGTCAGAACCGACAAAGGAGGGCCGCATTATGGCCGATGTGAACCGGGGTGACCGGCCGCTTTCCCCCCATCTTCAGGCCTACAGGCTGCCGATCCCGGCCATAGCCTCGATCATGACGCGGATCACCGGTCATGCGCTGGTCGTGGGCATCCTGCTGATCGTGTGGTGGCTGATCGCCGCCGTCACCGGCCCGCGCGCCTTTGCCGCCGCCGATTGGGTGGTGCGGTCCTGGCTGGGCTTTCTGATCCTGACGGGATCGGCCTGGGCGCTGTGGTTCCACACGCTTTCGGGCATCCGGCACCTGTTCTACGATGCCGGCTACGGGCTTGAGATCGACGAGGCGAAAACCGGCTCGTGGGTGATCATCATCGGGTCGGTCGTGCTGACGCTGCTGACCCTGATCCTGTTCTTCATCGGCTGAGGCGAGTGACCGACATGCGCTTTATCACCCCCCGTAAAGCCGCCGCAGGTCTGGGCAGCGCCCACAGCGGCACGATGCATCACTGGGCCATGACCGTCACCGCCTGCGCGCTGATCCTGCTGACGCCGGCGTTCCTGCTGGTCGTCGGCAGCGCCATCGGCCTGCCGCGCGAGGCGGTCGTGGTCTATTTCGGCCGCCCCTATCCGGGCATCGTCACCGCGCTGTTCGTGATCGTGGGCATGGTCCATTTCATCAAGGGCACGCGGATCATGATCGACGACTATTTCCGCGGCACGGCGCGCAAGGGCGCGATCATCATTTCGGTCATCTTCGGCTGGGCCGTGATCGCGGTCGCGGTCTTCGCGCTGGCGAAGATGGCCTTCATCACCATCGCGATCTGAGGGAAACATGGCTGCTTACGAAATTCAGACGCATGATTATGATGTCGTGGTGGTGGGTGCCGGCGGCGCCGGGCTGCGCGCGACACTGGGGATGGCGGAACAGGGGCTGCGCACGGCCTGCGTGACCAAGGTGTTCCCGACCCGCAGCCACACCGTCGCGGCGCAGGGCGGCATCGCCGCCTCGCTGTCGAACATGGGGCCGGACAACTGGCAGTGGCACATGTACGACACCGTCAAGGGCAGCGACTGGCTGGGCGACACCGACGCCATGGAATACCTGGCGCGCGAGGCGCCCAAGGCGGTCTATGAGCTGGAACATTACGGCGTCCCGTTCTCGCGCACCGAGGAAGGCACGATCTATCAGCGACCGTTCGGCGGCCACACGACCGAGTTCGGCGAAGGCCCGCCCGTGCAGCGCACCTGCGCCGCCGCCGACCGCACCGGCCACGCGATCCTGCACACGCTGTACGGCCAAAGCCTGAAGCACAACGCCGAATTCTTCATCGAATATTTCGCGCTGGACCTGATCCTCACCGACGGACGCTGCACCGGCGTCGTCTGCTGGAAACTGGATGACGGCAGCATCCACGTGTTCAACGCCAAGACGACCGTGCTGGCCACCGGCGGCTATGGCCGCGCCTATTTCAGCGCCACATCGGCCCATACCTGCACCGGCGACGGCGGCGGCATGGTCGCGCGCGCGGGCCTGCCCCTGCAGGACATGGAATTCGTGCAGTTCCATCCCACCGGCATCTACGGCTCGGGCTGCCTGATCACCGAGGGCGCGCGCGGCGAGGGCGGGTATCTGACCAACAGCGAGGGCGAACGCTTCATGGAGCGTTATGCGCCGACCTACAAGGACCTGGCCAGCCGCGACGTGGTCAGCCGCTGCATCACCATCGAGATCCGCGAGGGGCGCGGCGTGGGCGAGGACAGCGACCACATGCACCTGAACCTGATGCACCTGCCGCCCGAGGCGCTGCACGAACGCCTGCCCGGCATCAGCGAATCGGCCAGGATCTTTGCCGGCGTCGATGTCACCAAGGACCCGATTCCGATCTTGCCGACGGTTCACTACAACATGGGCGGCATCCCGACGAATTACTGGGGCGAGGTTCTGAACCCGACCCAGGACGATCCGGACGCGGTCTTTCCCGGCCTGATGGCCGTGGGCGAGGCCGGCTGCGCCAGCGTGCACGGCGCCAACAGGCTGGGATCGAACAGCCTGATCGACCTGGTGGTGTTCGGCCGCGCGGCGGCGATCCGCGCCGGGCAGGTCGTGGACCGCGAGGGCGGCGTTCCCGCCACCAACCAGGCCGAGGTCGACCGCGCGCTGGACCGGTTCGACAGGTTCCGCCACGCCGATGGCGGCACCCCCACGGCCGATTTGCGCGACCAGATGCAGCGCACGATGCAGCAGGATGCCGCCGTGTTCCGCACCGACGAGACGCTGGCCGACGGGGTCGAGAAGATGCGCGCCATCGCCGCCAAGCTGGACGATCTGCACGTCACCGACCGCAGCCTGATCTGGAACTCGGACCTGATGGAAACGCTGGAGCTGACCAACCTGATGCCCAACGCGCTGGCCACCATCTTTGCCGCCGAGGCGCGCAAGGAAAGCCGGGGCGCCCACGCCCACGAGGACTACCCCGAGCGGGATGACGCCAACTGGCGCAAGCATTCGCTTGCCTGGGTCGAGGGGAACGAGGTTAAACTGGACTATCGCCCCGTCCATGTGGACCCGTTGACGACACAAGACGAGGGCGGGATCGACATGACCAAGATTGCTCCGAAAAAGAGGGTTTACTGATGCGTTTGAACAAGACTGCCGTTTTCGCGGCCGGGCTGCTGGCATTGGCCGGCTGCGTGGCGCCGATGCCCGTGACCGCGCCGGTTCCGACCGCGCCCGGCGCGACCCCGGCGCCGACGGTGCTGGATGCCGCCTCGCGGCAGGTGGCGCGCGGCGTCATCAATTCCGAGATGCAGAAACGTCTGCCCGGCGTGAATGTCGCGCCCTATACCGATTGCGTGGTGAACAACGCCACCACCGCCGAGATGATCGACATCGCCCAGATGTCGCGTTCGGGCGCGACCGGCACCGCCGACAGCGTGGCGGCCATCGTTTCGCGTCCGGCCACCACCCAGTGCATCGCCGGCGCGGCGCAGTCCGCCTGATCCGGTGCGCGCGCGGGCAACCCTGCTGGTGCTGCTGCCGCTGATCGCGGCGGTGCCGGCCTGCGGACCGGTTCCGGTCGCGCAGGCCGAGGCCAGTTGCCTGCGCGACGCCGAACTGGCCGCAAGGCCGCGCGGCAGCGTCACGATGGGCGTGGGCGCGGGGCGGGGCGGGTTCACCGGCGGTTTCGGTCGGGTCGAGGTGGACATCTCGTCCGACTATGTCGCCGGGCGCGATCCGTCGGACGTGTTCAACCGCTGCGTCGTGCGGCGGTCGGGCCAGATCCCGACGCGGCCGCTTTACGACCAGCCCGGCTGGCGGGGCTGACATGGCGGCGGTTCAGGACAGGGTTGGGGCGCAAGGCAGGGGGGCGCGTCGGATCATCGTGCATCCGGGCGTCCACAAGACCGGCAGCACCGCGATCCAGCGGCATCTGCAACGCAACGCCGATCTGCTTGCCGGCCGGCTGATCGTGCGCACCCCGCAAGAGGGGACGCCGATGCGGCCCCTGGGCCGCGCGGCGCTGGCCTTCAGCCTGTCGCCGTCGGCCGACACCGAAACCGCGCTGCGCGTCGCCTTCGAGGACGTGCTGGAGACGCTGCCGCCCGGCGATGTCCCCGCCATCGTCAGCCACGAGAATCTGGCCGGCGCGATGCCGGGCAAGGGCGGCGAGACGGGTCTGTATCCGGCGCTGCCGCGTATTGCCCGCGCCATCCTGAGCGCGGCGGGGCGCAACCGGGTCGAGTTCGTCTGCTATGTCCGCGAGATGGCCGAGTGGCGTCCCAGTGTCTGGGCGCAGGTAGTGCGGACCGAAGGGTATCCGCGCGGCTATCGCGCCTTCACCCAAGAAATCGCCGGCCTGCCGGGCTGGGGCGATCTGCAACGCCGGCTGACCGAGGCGGTCGGGGCCGACCGGCTGATTATTTGCGCCACGGCGGATGAGACCGACCGGGCCCGCCCCGGCCGCCAGCTGTTGTCCCATGCCGGGCTGTCGGCGGCCGAGATCGACGCGCTGCGCCCGCTGGAGGGGCCGGCGAACGAGAGGCTTTCATCGTCCGCGACCGAGTTCGTGCGCCGGCTGAACACGCTGGAGATCCATCCGCATGCGCGGCGCCTTGTCTCGGACCTGGTCGCGCGCAGCCAGAACCTGTTTGCGGCCGACGCGCCGCGCGAAGGCACTTCCTGAAAGGAGCACCCCATGGTCCAGTTCACCCTGCCCAAGAACAGCCAGATCCGGGTCGGCAAGACCTGGCCCCGGCCCGAAGGCGCCACCAACGTGAAGAAATTCCAGATCTATCGGTGGGACCCCGACACGGGCGACAATCCGCGGATGGACACGTATTTCATCGATCTGGACAAATGCGGCCCGATGGTCCTGGACGCGCTGATCAAGATCAAGAACGAGATCGACCCGACCCTGACCTTCCGCCGGTCCTGCCGCGAGGGGATTTGCGGGTCCTGCGCGATGAATATCGGCGGCGGCAACCATCTGGCCTGCATCTATGGCATCGACGAGATCGAGGGCGACATCGCCATCTATCCGATGCCGCATATGCCGGTGGTCAAGGACCTGATCCCCGATCTGACGCATTGGTATGCCCAGCATGCCAGCATCAAGCCGTGGCTGATCACCAAATCGCCGACGCCCGGCAAGGAATGGAAACAGTCGATCGAGGATCGCAAGAAGCTGGACGGGCTGTATGAATGCGTCATGTGCGCGTCCTGTTCGACCGCCTGCCCGTCCTATTGGTGGAACGGCGACCGGTATCTGGGGCCGGCCACGCTGCTGCACGCCTATCGCTGGATCATCGATTCGCGCGACGAGGCGACCGGAGAGCGGCTGGACGATCTGGAGGATCCGTTCAAGCTGTATCGCTGCCACACGATCATGAACTGCACCAACACCTGCCCCAAGGGGCTGAACCCGGCCCGGGCCATCGCCTCGATCAAGCATATGCTGGTGGAACGGTCGGTCTGACATTCGGCGGGGCGTTGCGTCCCGCGACCGCCGGGGGGCTGTCTGCCCCCCGGACCCCCCGAAGGTATTTGGAAAGAGGGCGAGGGCCGGTGGTCCTTGCCCTTGTTGCGCGGCGGTGTTCGCGCGTCAGCCTTCGATCCGGCTGAAATCGGCGATCCGGCGGCCGGCCTCGCGGATGCGCGACAGCAGGTTCAGGCGGTTGCGGCGCAGGATCTGGTTGTCGGCATTGACCTGCACGGTGTCGAAGAACGCGTCGATGGGGGCGCGCAGGCGTGCGATGGCCGACATGGCGGCGGGGAAATCCTCGTCCGCGATGGCCTGGCGGATCGCCGGTTCGGCGGTGTCGAGCGCGGCGAACAGGGCGCGTTCCGCGTCGGTTTCGGCGAATTTCGGATCGGCGCCGAAGCTGTATTCGACGCCGTCCTTCTCCTCGGCTTGCGCCAGGATATTGCCGACGCGCTTGAGTCCCTGGGTCAGGTTCTGCCCGTCCTCGGTCGCCAGCATGTCGTTCAGCGCGGTGGCGCGGTTGGTGACGAGCACCAGATCGTCATTGCCGGGCTGTGCGAGAACCGCGTCGATGATGTCGTGGCGGATGCCCTGGTCGCGGAGATGGACCTTGAGGCGGTCGTGGAGGAAGGAGAGGAGATCCCAGCTCAGTTTATCGAAGCGAATGATTTTATCTTCATCTAGTATAAAACCTTCCACTGCATCTACATCGTCAACCCAAGCGATATGATGATGCGATATTATGTGCTTACATTCCTGTAGATCTAAGATAATGCGTTCACTCGGATCGTAACGTCCCTCGCTGACCTCCTCGTAAGTTGGTGAGCGATTAAATTCTTTCCAACTCTCGACCTTTAGCGATTGCCCGTCAACGTCGGTCTCGTAGTAATCGAGGTAGAGCAACTCGTTTGCCGCTGCGCGATCCGCAAAGACATTTTTAAAGGCGTTCTCAAACTGCGAGCATAAGTTTAGGTTTGCTTTGAGATCCGTCAGCAAGCGAATAACCCCCAACGCCGCCCGCCGCAGCGCATAGGGGTCCTTCGATCCGGTGGGCCTTTCGTCGATTGCCCAGAACCCGGTCAGCGTGTCGATCTTGTCGGCCAGCGCGACGGCGACCGAGACGGGGGCGGTCGGCACCGCGTCCGAAGGTCCAAGTGGCGAATAATGATCGCGGGCGGCGTCGGCCACCGTTTCGGGGTACCCGGCGGCCAGCGCGTAGTATCGGCCCATGATGCCTTGCAGTTCCGGAAACTCGCCGACCATGGCGCTTTGCAGGTCGAGTTTCGCGATGCGGGCGGCCTGTTCGGCCTGATCGGGATCGGCGCCGACCAGTGGGGCGATTTCGCGCGCCAGCGCCGCGATGCGTTCGATGCGTTCGGCCTGGCTGCCCAGCTTGTTGTGGAAGGTCACGGACTTCAGGCCCTCGGCCCAGCTTTCCATCCCCGCCTTTGCCTCGCGCAGGTCGTTTTCCCAGAAGAACGCCGCGTCCGACAGGCGGGCGGCCAGAACGCGCTGGTTGCCGGCAAGGATCGCGCGGCCGTCGTCGGGCGTCTCGATATTGGCGACGGTCACGAACCCCTCGATCCGGCCGGTTTTCGGATTGCGGGCCGAGAAGAATTTCTGGTGTTCCTTCATCGAGGTTTGCAGCACCTCGGGCGGCAGGTCCAGAAAGCGGTTTTCGATCACGCCCATCAGCGGCACGGGCCATTCGACCAGCCCCGCCACCTCGGACAGCAGCGCATCGTCGGGCACGATCTGCCAGCCGCGGGCAAAGGCCAGGCTGTCGGCCTCTTGCCGGATGGCGTCGCGCCGCTCGGTTGCGTCCAGCATCACGCGGGCGCGGCGAAGCCTGGTCGCGTAGTCGTCGAAGCCGGTCACGCCGAACGCATCGGGGGCCATGAAGCGGTGCCCGCGCGTGGTGTCGCCCGCCCGGATGCCGTCCACGGTCAGCGGCACGATATCCGTGCCGGAGTCGTCGGTCAGTATGCACAGGATGTGATGCAGCGGGCGGACCCACCGCAGCGATCCCGCGCCCCAGCGCATGGATTTCGGCCACGGGAAATTGCGGATGGTCGCGTCCAGCACCTCGGCCACGATGTCGGCGGCGGGGCGGCCGGGTTTCTCGATCAGCGCGAACCAGACCTGCCCCTTCTTGTCGTCGCGCGCCTCGAGCCGGTCGCGGGTCAGCCCGGTCGCGCGCAGAAAGCCTTGCAGCGCCTTTTCGGGCGCGTCGGTGCGCGGCCCCTTGCGTTCCTCGCGCGTGGTGGGGCTGTGGGCGGTCAGCTCCTCGACCGTCAGGGTCAGGCGGCGCGGCGTGCTGAACGCGCCCGCGCTGGCATAGGTCAGGCCCGCCTCGACCAGCCCGTCGGTCATCAGCCGTTTCAGATCGTCGGCGGCGCGGGCCTGCATCCGGGCGGGAATCTCCTCGGAAAACAGTTCGATCAGCAAATCGGGCATCAGTCCATCACTCCGCGTTCCGGGGTCTTGTCGTTGAATTGGTGCCAGCCATAGGCGCGCCCGTCGGGATAGATCGCCAGCACCCGGTCCACGTCGGGACGGATCTCGGGCTGGGCCAGCACGGCGCGTGCGGCGCCGCGTTCCAGATCGGCGCCGATGCGGGCGGCGTCATAGCAGTCGAACCAGCCCGGACCGTTCAGCGGCGTGGCGTCCGCGAACGGAACCGCGTCGGCGGGCAGATTGCCTTGCAGGCGGAAACAGGCGCGCCAGCGGATGGGCGAGCTGTCGGCGTCGATGCCCTCGAACCCGATCATGTCCAGCGGCACCGAGCCGTCCGCGGTCCGGATCGAGACGGCGGCGGCGGGGCTGGCCGGGTCGATGCGGTCGTAAAACCCGTATTGCTGCGCATACCAGACGCCCGCGCCGGTCGCGACGCCGGCCAGCAGCAGCGCGATGACGGCGATCCTGCCCCGGTTCACGCCAGCGCCCCCGCCGCATCGGTGGTCAGGAACAGATCCGCGCAGCCCTTGGCCAGCGCCCGGACCCGGCCGATATAGGCCTGGCGTTCGGTCACGCTGATGACGCCGCGCGCATCCAGCAGGTTGAAGATATGGCTGGCCTTGATCGCCTGGTCATAGGCGGGATGGGCCATCGGGATGCGGCGTCCGGCGCTGTCGGTGTCGGCGGCGTCAAGGATGCGGGCGCATTCGGCCTCGGCGTCCTGAAAGTGCCGGAACAGCGTGTCGGTGTCGGCCTGATCGAAGTTCCAGCGCGAATATTCCTGTTCGGTCTGGCGAAAGACATCGCCATAGCTGAGCGGGATCGGCGCGTCGGGATCGTTGAAGGGCATGTCCATGACATGTTCGACGCCCAGCACATACATCGCCAGCCGTTCCAGCCCATAGGTCAGCTCGCCCGAGACGGGGCGGCAGTCATGGCCGCCGACCTGCTGGAAATAGGTGAACTGGCTGACCTCCATCCCGTCGCACCAGACCTCCCACCCAAGGCCCCAGGCGCCCAGTGTCGGGCTTTCCCAGTCGTCTTCCACGAAGCGCACATCATGGGTCAGCGGGTCCAGCCCGATGGCCCGCAGGCTGCCCAGATACAGGTCCTGCAGATCGGGGGGCGAGGGTTTGATGATCACCTGATACTGGTAATAATGCTGCAACCGGTTCGGGTTCTCGCCATAGCGGCCATCGGTGGGGCGGCGCGAGGGCTGGACATACGCCGCGGCCCATGGCCGCGCGCCCAGGGCGCGCAGCGTGGTGGCGGGGTGAAAGGTGCCCGCGCCCACCTCCATGTCATAGGGTTGCAGGATCGCGCAGCCCTGTTCCGCCCAATAGGTTTGCAGGCGCAGGATCACCTCCTGAAAGCTGCGGGGTCGGTTGGGGCTGGTCATCGGGCCATCCTTTTGCATAGATCGGGCACAGCGTTGGCGCCTTCTAGGCGCGGCATGGGACAGGGTCAATAAAGGCCCGCGGGACAGGACCGGCGGACGGGCCGGGAAAGGGTGTGGAATGCGGCGTTTCGGTATCATGGTTCTGGCGGCGATCCTGCCGGTTCAGGGGCTTGCGCAGGACGCCGTGATCCGGATCGAGGCCAAGCGCGGTGCCGAGGCCGCCCGTCAGGCGGCGGCGGGCTGGGGCGCACGGTTCGACGATGTGGTGACGTTTCCACTGGCCGGCGGATGGGTGGCCATCGGTCTTGGCCCGCTGGACCCGGACGAGGCGCAGGCGCGGCTGGCGCGGCTGAAGGCGTCGGGCATGGTGCCGGCCGACAGTTTCGTTGCCACGGCGCCGGGTTTGTCTGCGCCGACGCCGTTCGAGGCCGGGGCCGCCGCAGAGGCGAGCGGCGATGCGGCCGATGCGCCGGAGGACGAGGGCGAGGCGGCGCAGGCGGCGCCCGATGCGGCGGCGCCGGGCAGCTATCTGCGCCTGCAATCGCTGCAATCGCGGTCCGAGGCCGAGACGGCGTTGCAGGAATGGCGTGCCGATTTTCCTGAGGCGGGGCTGTGGTCGCTGCCCGGCGGCTGGTTCGCGATCGCGCTTGGTCCGCTTGATCCGGCGGCGGCGCAGGACTGGCTGGCCGCGTTCAAGGCCAGCGGCGATCTGCCGGGCGATGCCTTCACCTCGGACGCGGCCCGGATGGGCACGGCCATCGACGCCGGGAAGGCGCCGGATCTGCCCGCCGGTCCGGCCCGGCCCGCGCCGCTGCCGCCGCTGGATCAGGTGCAGCGCGCGCTGCGATGGGCGGGCCACTATGACGGGGCCATCGACGGCAAGGACGGGCCGAAAACGCGCGAGGCCATCGCCGCCGAGGTGGCGGCGCTGCGCGTCTCGCCCGATGCGGGAACGGCCATGCAGGCGCTGATCGACCGGCGCGAGGCGTGGCGGCGCGAGATGGGGCTGAGCACGCTGAAGGACGAGGCGACGGGCCTGTCGGTCAACGCGCCCATGGACCGGCTGCAATTCGACCGGGCCGAACGGGCGCTGTCGATCTATGGCCCCAAGGACGGGTCGGGCGCGGCGCTGATCCTGTTCAGCCAGCCCGGCGGGCAGCAGGAATTGCTGGATCTGTCGGGGCTGGTCACGGCCCTGGGCTGGGTGCCCCAGCCCGAGCGGACGATCGAAAACGGTCATGTGCTGCTGGAGGGTGCCAACGACAACCATCGCAGCCGCGCCGAAGGCTGGGTGCGCAACGGACGGGCCGAAGGTTTCGTGCTGATCTGGCCCGCAGCGCAGGCCGAGGATCAGGCCCGCCTGGCGGCCGAGTTGTCGGACAGTTTCGAACGCTTCGCGCCGGCGGCCAACGATGCGGCGGCCACCGCGCCGGCGACGCCCACCGAACCCTGATGGGGGGCGCGGATGCGAACCCGCCGCCTCAGCCGCGCCAGAAGCGGGGCAGCAGCAGGACCAGCACCGAGACCAGTTCCAGCCGCCCCAGAAACATCCCGAAGCTCATCATCCACTTGGCGGCGGCGGGAAACTCGGCGACCGATCCGTTGGCGGTGATCTCGGGTCCCCAGGCGGGGCCGACATTGGCGATGGCCGTCCACGCGCCGGTCAGCGCCGTTCTGGGGTGCAGCCCGGTCAGCGACAGCCCCACGATCAGCAGCCCGAAGGTCAGCATGAACAGCGTGAAGAAGGCCATCACCGAATCCACGACATCCTTGTTCAGGGGCCGCCCCTCGTATCGCAGCGGATAGACGCGATGGGGCGAGTGCATGCGGCGCACCTGCGCGCGCACCGCCTCGAACAGCACCAGATAGCGGAACACCTTGACCGAACACCCGGTCGATCCGGTGCAGCCGCCGATCAGCCCGCACACGATCAGCAGCGCGAAGGGCAGATGTCCCCAGGCCAGCATGTCGGTCGAGGCATAGCCGGTGCCCGAGAAGGTCGAGATCGTGTTGAACACCGTCTCGCGCACGACCTCGAGCGGATGCATGTCCTGATGCATGTAAAGCAGGCGATAGATGATGATGATCGTGCAGGCATAGAAGATCCAGCGCAGATAGGCGCGGATCTGCGTGTCCTGCCACATCGGCACGAAATTGCCCTGCATCGCCTGAACCATGCGGATGAACGGGATCGAGGCCAGCACCATGAAGACCGAGGCGGCCCATTCCGGCGCGCCCAGATAGGTTCCGAAACTGGCGTCATAGTTGGAAAACCCGCCGGTCGAACAGGTGGTCAGCGCGTGGACCACCGCGTCGAACCCGTTCATGCCCAGCATGATATAGGTCACGATGCAGGCGCCCGTCAGCAGCAGATAGACGCGCGTCATCTCGGCCGCGATCTCTCCGGCGCGGGGCAGGACCTTGCCAAGCGTGTCGAAACCTTCGGACCGAAAGAACTGCATGCCGCCGACCTTCATCACCGGCAGGAACACCATGGCGACGACGACGATCCCCAGCCCGCCCGACCATTGCAGGATCGCGCGCCACAGATGCGTGCCGCGCGGCAGGCTGTCCAGATCGGGAAAGGCCGTGGTGCCGGTGGTGGTCACGCCCGACATCGCCTCGAAATAGGCATCGGTGATGGTGGCGTGCGGCTGACCCAGCACGAAGGGCAGGGCGCCGAACACCGGCAGCACCGCCCACAGCCCCGAGGTCAGCAGAAACGCCTGCTGGATGTTCAGCGAATCGTATCTGCCGCGCGTCGCCACCGCCATCAGCAGCCCGATCACCACGGTCAGCATGCCGGTTTCCAGGAACACGAACCAGTGCGGGTCGTCGTGCCACCAATCCACCAGCATCGGCAGCGCCATCCCCGCGCCCATGGCGGCGACGATCTTTCCAATCGGGTGAACTACCGGGCGCAAGTCGATCATTGCGCCTGCTTGCCGTGCGGTCCGGCAAGCGTCAAGCGCGCGCGTGGTCCGGGCGCGGTTCGCGATGCCGCTGTTGCCGCGATGCCGGGCGAATCCGCGCCCCGCGACGCGACGGCGCATTGACGCCAGAGGCGGGGGGCGCAAGACATCGCGGATGACCTCGCCCCGCCAGACCGAAGCAACGCTGTCGGCGCTGACCGCGCCGCCGCGCCGCCGCCTGCGCCGGGCGGCGGCCGCCGCGGTGCTGGCCGAGGCGTTGTGGCTGCCGCAGGCCGCGCTGCTGGCATGGGCGCTGGCGGCGATGGCGACAGGGGCCGCGCTGCAGACCGGCTGGGCGATCCTGGGGGTCGCGGGTCTGGGCTGCGCGCGCGCGGGCCTGGGCATGGCCGGCGCGGCGCAGGCCGAGATTGCGGCCGATGCGGTGATCGGGGCGGCGCGGGCCGAATGTCTGGAACGCGCCGACCGGCGCGCGCCCGAGGCGGACGCGCCCTCTTCGGCGGCGACGGCGGCGCTGATCGTGGACAAGCTGGCGATGCTGCGGCCCTGGCTGCTGCGCTGGCATCCGGCGCGGGCGCGGGTTGCGGTCGTGCCGCTGCTGATCCTTGCCGTCAGCTTTGCGATCTCGTGGATTGCGGGGCTGATCCTGGCCATCAGCGGGCCGCTGATCCCGGTCTTCATGGCGCTGATCGGGCTGGCGGCGCGCGATGCCTCGGCCCGGCAGATGGACGAGATCACCAGCCTGAACGCGCTGCTGGTGGACCGCCTTGGCGCACTGGTCGATATTCGCCTGCTTGAGGCGCGCGAGGCGATGCTGGAAGATTTCCGCGCCCGCGCCGACCGGTTGCGCGCCCGCACCATGCGGGTGCTGCGGATCGCGTTCCTGTCCAGCGC
This sequence comes from Paracoccus stylophorae, assembly GCF_028553765.1. Lineage (NCBI taxonomy): Bacteria > Pseudomonadati > Pseudomonadota > Alphaproteobacteria > Rhodobacterales > Paracoccaceae > Paracoccus > Paracoccus stylophorae. The sequence goes on from NZ_CP067134.1 coordinate 1,520,072, forward strand.
GGTGCTGGAGCTGTTCGCCGCGCTTGGGGTCGCCATGATGGCCGTCTATGTCGGGTTCTCGTTGCTGGGCGCGCTGAATTTCGGCGCCTGGGGCGCGCCCATGACGATGGGCGAGGGGATCTTTCTGCTGCTGCTGGCGCCGGCGTTTTTCCAGCCGCTGCGCGATGTGGCCGCCGCCTGGCACGACCGGATCGCGGCGCAGGCGGTGGCGGCCGATCTGCTGGCCGACCGGGCCGTGCCGGTCGCCCGCATCCTCGGTCAGGGCGGACCGGCCCTGCCGCTGTCGGGCACGATCACGGTGCGGGGTCTGGCGATACGGGACCTCCGCTTTCCCGATCTGGACATCGCGCCGGGCGAGGCCGTGGCGCTGACCGGCCCGTCGGGGGCGGGCAAGACGACGCTGCTGCTGGCGCTGGCCGGCATGATCCCGTCGCATGGCGCGATCCGCGTGGGCGACGTGGCGCTGACCGACGCCACCGCCGACAGGTGGCGCGCGGGCATGGCGATGATTCCGCAGCGGGTCCATTTCCTGGATTTCACGCTGCGCGAGAACCTGTCGGCCGACGCCCCTGACGACCGGATCGCCGCCGCGCTGGATCTGGCGCAGGCGGCACCCATCGTGGCCCGCCTGCCGCAGGGTCTGGGCACCCGGCTTGGCGAGCAGGGCGCCGGCGTCTCGGGCGGCGAGGCGCGGCGGCTGACCATCGCCCGCGCGGCGCTGCGCGCGCCCGCCGTGATCCTTGCGGATGAGCCGACCGCCGATCTGGACGACGCGACCGCCGCGCAGGTGATCGCGGGGCTGCGCCGCCTGCACCGGCAGGGCGCCACGCTGATCGTCGCCTCGCACGACCCGCGCCTGATCGCCGAACTGCCCCGCCGGATCGAGGTGCGGGGATGATCGCGCTGCGGCACATCCTGTCCCTGATCTGGACCGAACAGCGTCGCGCGATGCGCCGCGGGCTGGCGCTGTCGGTGCTGGTGACGCTGTTCGGGGTCGGCCTGCTGGCGCTGTCGGGCTGGTTCATCGTCGCGGCGGGCATCGCCGGGCTGGCCGGGATGGGCGCGACATTCGACGTGTTCCGCCCCTCGGCCGGGGTGCGGTTCCTGGCGATGGCGCGCACCGCCGGACGTTACGGCGAACGGCTGCTGACGCATGACGCGACGCTGAAGGCGCTGACCAGCCTGCGGGTGCGGCTGCTGGACGGGTTGTCGGGCGCGGAGTTCGGCCTGCTGTCGCGGCTGCGCGGCGGGCAGGCGCTGAACCGGCTGACGCTGGATGTCGATGCGCTGGACGGGCTGGCGATCCGGCTGGTCTTTCCGGCGCTGGCCGGCGTCATCTCGGCCCTTGTCGCGCTGATCGCGCTGTGGTGGCTCGTCGCGCCGCCGATCGCGCTATGGGTGGTGGGCGCGCCGGTTCTGGGCGGGCTGGCGGTGCTGGGCCTGTCGGCACGGGCCGCGCTGCCGCACTCGGTCCGGGCCGAGACGCGTCAGCAGGATCTGCGCGCGGGCGTGATCGACCATTTGCGCGGGCGTGCGGTGCTGGCCGTGTCGGGCCGTCTGCCCTCTGCGCGCGCCGCCCTGCTGGACCTCGACCGCGACGCCCGCAGCGCCGCGATGGCGCAATCGCGGATCGAATGGCGGGCGGCGGCGATCCTGCAGGCGGTGACGGCCGTGGCGTTGTCCGGCACGCTGCTGATCTGCGCCCGGCATGTCGCATCGGGTCGGATCGGTGCGGCGCAGGCGGCACTTGCGCTGTTCGCGACGCTGTCGCTGGCCGAGCTTTCGGCGGGGCTTCTGCGCGGGGCGGTGGAACTGGGCCGGATGCGCGATGCGGCGCGCCGGGTGGTCCCGCTGCTGGCAGCCACCGCGCCGCCGCCAGCGCCGCCCGCGCGTCCGGGCGCGGGGGTGCAGGCCACATCGCTGTCGGTCGCGGCGCAGCCCGGTCTTGCGCCGCTGATCGCGGATCTGGATCTGCATGTGCGCCCCGGCGAGACGGTGGCGATCACCGGCGCCAGCGGGCGGGGCAAGACGGCGCTGCTGAACACGCTTGCGGGGCTGGTGCCGCCGTCTGCGGGCCTTGTGCGGATCGGCGGCAGGCTGGGCTATCTGACGCAGCGACCGGCGCTGATCGCCGGATCGGTTCGTGACACGCTGGCGCTGGCCGCGCCGCAGGCGGGGGATGCGACCCTGCGGCAGGTGCTGGATCTGTGCGCGCTGGACGTGGCGCTGGACCGGCAACTGGGCGAGGGCGGCAGCGGCCTGTCGGGCGGTCAGGCGCGGCGTCTGGCAATGGCGCGGGTGCTGATCCGGCGTCCGGATGTCCTGCTGCTGGACGAACCGACCGAGGGGCTGGACCGCGCCGCCGCGGCGCGGATGATGGCGGGGATGCGCCGCTGGCTGCCCGACGCCGCGGTGCTGATCGCCGCGCATCGCGATCTGGACCTGGCGGCGGCCGACCGGACCCTGCGGCTTTAGCCTGACGGCGCTGGCGCCGGCGCGGGTCCGGCCACCCGCCTCTCAGCGTTTTTCGTAGAAGGCGTTGCCGCCCGCGACCAGCACATAGTGCATGTTGTCATAGGGAAAGCGCAGCCCGGCGGTGTGGAAGAACTGGGCGTTGGCGATGCGCGGATGGCGTTCGCCGCGCAGCACCGCGAGGGCGGCCTGACGGACCAGCGGCCGCGAGCGGTCGTTCATCTTGCGGCTCATCACGCCGGGGGCGAACTGGTTCTTCTGGGCAACGACCCCGCAGACCGAGTTCGGAAAGCGGCTGGACCGGACCCGGTTCATCACCACGTTGCCGACCGCGATCATGCCTGCGCGGTCGGAGCGATTGGCCTCGAAATAGATCGCGCGTTCCATGCATTCCAGTTCGGAATGACGGCCGCCCGTGCCGCAGCCTGTCAGCATTGCCAGCGCCACCGCGCACAGCGCCGCGCGCCGTCCCGTTATCGGAAATCCCATCTGCCTGCCCCTTGTTGCCGCCATTCGCGGCGTTCTTGTTGCCCGTGGATACAAGACTAGCAAAGCCGGGGGGCCGGCCGCAACGGCGGCCTGCGCCGGCAGGCAGGGGTCACGCCACCAGCGAGGGGGGCCGGGCCTGTTCGTCGTCGCCGCTGCCGTCGTCGGGCAGCCCCTCGCGCGACAGCAGGACGGCGACCGGGCGCAGCCAGGGGATATGGGCGCAGACGATCATCAGCGCGACCATGATCGGGACCGCCAGGAACATCCCCGGCACGCCCCAGACCGCGCCCCAGAAGGCAAGGCTGAGGATGATGCCGAAGCTGGACAGGCGCAGCGTCTGGCCCAGAAGCATCGGGTCCAGCACGTTGCCGATCACGAACTGCACCAGCGTGCAGGCGATCCCGACCAGCAGCGTCAGCGTCGTGTCGCCGCTGAGCACGAAGACCAGGATCGCGGCGATGGCCGTGGCGACGATCGAGCCGACCGAGGGGATGAAGTTCAGGATGAACGTCATCAGCGCGACCGCGCCGGCCAGTTCAAGCCCGGCAAGCCGGAAGATCACCCAGACCGCGCTGGCCGTCACCGCGCTGACGCCGGTCTTGACGACCAGATAGCGGTTCACCCGGTGCATGATCGACGAGATGATGCGCCGCACCTGCGCCGCCTGCGCCGGATCGCCGGTCAGCCGCTCGATCTTGGCCGGAAACCAGACCTGTTCGGCGAACATGAAGCCGACGAACAGGATCACCAGCACGCTGCCCGACAGCACGCCCGACGCCTGACCCGCCAGCGACCGCATCCAGCCGGTGATGTTGAAATTGGCCAGCGCGGTCATCATCCGTTCCTGCGCGTCCGGCCCCAGCCATTCGGTCAGCGTGGGCAGCGCCGCCTGCGCCTGTTCGGCATAGGCGATGGCGGTAAAGACGACCTCGTTCACCTGGGTGACGATGGTGGTCGAGACCCATAACAGCCCCAGCGCGATGGCGATCAGCGCCAGCGTCGTGGCCAGCCAGTTCGGCACCCGCAGCCGCGACGAGATCGCGAAGATCGCGTCCGAGGTCAGCGAGAACAGGATGATCGCGATGGCCAGCGAGATCAGGATGAAGCGCGCCTGCACCAGCATGAACAGCAGCAGTGCAAACGCGATGATGCCCAGAAACCCGGTCTGAAGCCGTTCGCGCAGTACCGCATCGCCTGACTGGTGATCCAAAGGTTTCCCCGTCGCTTTCACCCGATTCGGGGCGGCGCGGATCGTCGTCCGGCCGCCCGTCGATTGATCCTAACCGTCCGTGCCGTCGCTGTCGCCGATTTCGGCATTCGCCTGTTCGGCGATCCGGGCCACGGACACGACCACCTCGCCGTTGGCGGTATTGAACACCCGCACGCCGCCGGCGCTGCGCGAACGGAAGCTGATACCCTCGACCGGCACCCGAATCGACTGGCCGGTGGACGTCGCCAGCATGATCTGGTCGTCCATCTCGACCGGGAAGCTGGCCACCAGCGGACCGCCGCGCATGGCCCGGTCCATCGCCATCACGCCCTGGCCGCCGCGCCCGCGCACCGGATAGTCGTGGCTGCTGCTGATCTTGCCCGCGCCCTTGGCGGTGATGGTCAGGATCAGGTCCTCGGCCGCCGACATCTGCGCATAGCGTTCCTGCGAGATGCTGCCCTCGGCCACCGCCTCCTCGTCCTCGTCGGCCTCGGCGCCGTCGTCCAGCGCACCGGCCACTGCCCGGCGCATCTTCAGATAGGCGGCACGCTCGGCCGGATCGGCGTTGAAATGGCGGATCACCGACATGCTGACCACCTTGTCGCCGCTGGCCAGCCGGATGCCGCGCACCCCGGTCGAGCCGCGGCTTTGGAACACGCGCACCGCCGTCGTCGGAAAGCGGATCGCGCGTCCCTGCGAGGTGAACATCATCACGTCGTCATCCTCGGTCGCCATGCGCACGCCGATCAGGCTGACGCCCTCGGGCAGCTTCATCGCGATCTTGCCGTTGCGCATGATGTTGGTGAAATCCGACAGCGCGTTGCGCCGCACATCGCCCTGATCGGTCGCGAAGATGACCTGATAATTGTCCCACTCCGCCTCGGGCGCGTCCATCGGCAGCAGCGCCGCGATCGAGACGCCGGGTTCGATCGGCAGGATGTTCACGATCGCCTTGCCCTTGGCGGTCCGCCCGCCAAGCGGCAGACGCCACGTCTTCAGCCGATAGACCATGCCGTCGGTGGTGAAGAACAGCAGTTCGGTATGGGTGTTGGCGACGAACAGCGTGGTGACGACATCGTCTTCCTTGGTCGCCATGCTGGACAGACCCTTGCCGCCGCGCCGCTGCGCGCGGAATTCGGCCAGCGCGGTGCGCTTGATATAGCCGCCCGAGGTGATCGTCACGACCATGTCCTCACGCTCGATCAGGTCCTCGTCCATCATGTCGCCGGACCATTCGGTGATCTCGGTCCGGCGCGGCACCGCGAACAGTTCGCGCACCTCGCGCAGCTCGTCCGAGATGATCGCCAGAATGCGTTCGCGCGAGGCGAGGATCGCCAGATAGTCGCGGATGGCGTCGGCCAGGGTCTGCAACTCGTCCGTGACCTCCTTGACGCCAAGCTGGGTCAGGCGTTGCAGGCGCAGTTCCAGGATGGCGCGGGCCTGGGTTTCGGACAGGTTATAGGTGCCGTCGTCGTTGACCGGATGCAGCGGATCGTCGATCAGGCGCAGATATTCGACGATGTCGTGGGCGGGCCAGCGCCGTTCCATCAGCCGCTGCCGCGCCTCGGCGGCATCGACCGAGCTGCGGATCGTCGCCACGACCTCATCGACATTGCTGACCGCGACGGCCAGACCGCACAGCACATGGCTGCGTTCCCGGGCGCGGCGCAATTCATGCGCGGTGCGGCGGGCCACCACCTCTTCGCGGAAGCTGATGAAGTAGGTCAGGAAATCGCGCAGCGTCAGCTGTTCGGGCTTGCCGCCGTTCAGCGCCAGCATGTTGCAGCCGAAATGGGTCTGCATCTGGGTAAAGCGGAACAGCTGGTTCAGCACCACCTCGGGCGTGGCGTCGCGTTTCAGTTCGATCACCACGCGCACGCCTTGACGGTCGGTCTCGTCCTGCACACCCGAGATGCCCTCGATCCGCTTTTCCTTGGCCAGTTCCGCGATCCGTTCGATCATCGTGGACTTGTTCACCTGATAGGGAATCTCGTCGATGACGATGGCGAAACGGTCCTTGCGCGGCTCCTCGATATGGGTGCGGGCGCGGATGATGACGCTGCCGCGCCCTTCCAGATAGGCCTTGCGCGCGCCCGACCGGCCAAGGATCAGCGCGCCGGTGGGAAAGTCGGGGCCCGGAATGATCTCCATGATCCGCTCGGACGTCAGGTCGGGGTTCTCGATCAGGGCCAGCGTGGCGTCGATGACCTCGCCCAGATTATGCGGCGGAATGTTCGTGGCCATGCCGACGGCGATGCCGCCCGCGCCGTTGACCAGCATGTTCGGAAACCGCGCCGGCAGCACCGTCGGTTCGCGGTCCTTGCCGTCGTAATTGTCCTGGAAATCGACCGTGTCCTTGTCGATATCGGCCAGCAGGAAATTCGCCGGCTTGTCCATCCGCACTTCGGTATAGCGCATCGCGGCGGGCGGATCGCCGTCCATGGAGCCGAAATTTCCCTGCCCGTCCAGAAGCGGCAGCGACATCGAAAAATCCTGCGCCATCCGCACCAGCGCGTCATAGATCGCGGCATCGCCGTGCGGGTGATACTTGCCCATCACGTCGCCCACCGGCCGGGCCGATTTGCGATAGGGTTTGTCGGCGGTGTTGCCGGTCTCGTTCATCGCGTACAGGATGCGGCGATGCACCGGCTTCAGCCCGTCGCGCAGATCGGGGATCGCGCGGCTGACGATCACCGACATGGCGTAATCCAGATACGAGGTGCGCATCTCGGACGAAATGTCGATGACGGGCCCGTCGTGATGCATCACGACGCGGGCCGTCCCCCCGCTTCCGTCATCGGGATCGGGGGTTTCGGGCAGATCGTCTTCGGGGGTGTCAGCCACGGGATTTCCTCAACATCTTGTTGGGCTTCGGTATAGCCGACAGGGATGCTGGGGGCAATCTTGCGCCCGGCTTTTTACGCCTTGCGCGGCCCGTCCGCGGCGCGTGTGGCGGCCAGTCCCCAGATCACGGCCAGCGCCGCCGAAAAGACCGCGTTCCAGCCCGCCATCGACAGCCCCAGAAACGACCACGCCACCTCGTCGCAGCGCACGACGGCGGTGCCTTGCAGCCGTTCCAGCGCGGCGCGCGGCGACAGTTGCGCGATGTCGCCGACCCCGCCGGAACAATGCGCGGGCCCGGCCCACCACCCGATCTCGACCCCGGTGTGATAGAATGCCAGCCCCGCCGCCACCGCCGCCGCGACCATTCCCAGAACCGCGAACAGCCGCACCCGGCCGGTCAGCCACAGCAGCACCGCGATGGCCACGGCGGCCACATGCGGCCAGCGTTGCAGGATGCACAATTCGCAGGGCACATAGCCCGCCGCCTGAAACCCCAATGCGCCGATCAGCAGCGCCGCCGATCCGGCCCCGGCAAGAACGCCGTATTCACGTCCCGTCATAGATACCTCAAAGCGATGAAACCCCCGATCAGGGCAACCATGAACAGGGTGAAGACCAGGCCCAGCCGCTCCTCGATGAAGATGCGGATGGGCGGGCCGAACCGCCACAGCAGACCGGCGACGATGAAGAACCGCCCCGCCCGCCCCAGCACCGAGGTCAGCAGAAACAGCGGCAGCGGCAGCCCGACCGCGCCCGAAAAGATCGTGATGACCTTGAACGGGAACGGCGTCAGCGCCGCGAACAGCACCGCCCAGCCGCCATATTCGGCAAATCTGGCCGCCAGATCCTGCCATGCCGCCTGCTTGCCATAGGCGGTCAGCACCCATTGCCCGACCGTATCCATCAGCGCAGCGCCGATCCAGTATCCCAGAAGCGCGCCCAGCACCGACCCGGCGGTTGCGACCAGCGCGATCGCCATGGCACGCGCCCGCTGCGCCAGCACCATCGGGATCATCAGCACATCGGGCGGGATCGGAAAGACCGAGCTTTCGATGAAACTGACCCCGAACAGGGCCGCCATGGCATGACGATGGGCCGCAAGTCCCATGGTCCAGTCGTAAAGCCTGCGCAGCATGGGCGTCCCTTCCTGTTCCCGTCGCCGTGGATGGACCGGCCTTGGCACGCGGTCAAGCGCCTGACGCGGGCTTCGCGCGGCCGTGAACGGCGCGGCCCCGCCACCAAGGCGGGAACCGGGCGCGGTTTCGCCGTGTTTGCCTGAAGACCGGCGCCTTCGGCGCGGACAGGACAAGGGTGCTGACGGCATGCAGTGGCGAGGCAGACGCGGAAGCGGCAATATCGAGGATCGGCGCGGCATGGGCCGGGCCGGGGCCGGGGGGATCGGCATTGCGGGGATGCTGGCCGTGCTGGCCTTCGGCTATTTCTTCGGCATCGACATCACGCCGGTGGTGCGGGGCATCGACGGCAACCGGCCGCCAGAGAACGCGCCGCTGTCGGAACGCGACCGGCAATACGGCGATTTCGTGTCGGTCGTCCTGGCCGACACCGAAGAGGTCTGGAGCGCGGTTTTGCCGCAACAGGCCGGGCGCGACTATGTCGATCCGACGCTGGTGCTTTACAGCGGCGTGGTGCAATCGGCCTGCGGCGGGGCATCCTCGGCCATGGGTCCGTTCTACTGCCCGAACGATCAGAAGGTCTATCTGGACACCGATTTCTTCGATCTGATGGCGCAGAAGATGGGGGCAGGCGGTGATTTCGCCTATGCCTATGTGATCGCCCACGAAATCGGCCACCACGTCCAAAACCTGACCGGCACGCTGCAACAGGTGAACGCCGCCCGCAGCCGCGCAAGCGAGACGGATTCGAACCGCCTGTCCGTGCTGACCGAGCTTCAGGCCGACTGCTATGCCGGGATCTGGGCGCGGCAGGCCGATCAGCGATTTGGCACGCTGGAAGAGGGCGATCTGCAAGAGGCCATCGCCGCCGCGCAGGCGGTCGGCGACGATGTGATCCATTCAAGCGCCGGTCGCACCCCGATGCCCGACAGTTTCACCCATGGCAGCGCGGCGCAGCGGCAGGAATGGCTGATGCGCGGCTTCCGCTCGGCCGATATGGCGCAATGCGACACGTTCGGTCGGGCGCGCGGATGATCCGGCCCTGACCGGCCTGAAACGGAGGATGAGATGATGACCGTTCTGTTCCTGCTGACGATCCTGATGGCCGCCGCCGTGGCCCTTGCGGCACCGGCGCGGCGGCCGCACCGGGTCACCGCGCGCCCGCCCCGCGCCTGAGTTGCATCAGCGCGGCAGACGCATGCCGCGCCCGTGATCCAGCGTGGCCCATTCCGGCCACCAGCCCAGTTTTTCCAGCACCACCAGCCCGATCGCGAAGGCCACGATCGCCAACACCAGCCTGACCATCCGCGCGCTTGGCGGATGGCGGGCCCATTTCGAGGCGCGAATCAGCCAGATCAGGTTGTTCATTGCCCGCTTGCCCTGCTATCCAGTCGCGGCAACAGACAACGCCATGCGCCGAAACTCAAGAGCCCCCCTTGCCCCATCACCAGGACAGCCGCGATCTTCCCTATTCAGCCCGGCAGATGCATGACCTTGTCGCGGATGTCGAACGATATCCCGAATTCCTGCCGTGGAACAGCGCGGCGCGAATCCGGTCGGACACGGTGCGCCCGGATGGCGCGCGCGAAATCGCCGCCGATCTGGTCATCAGCTTCAAGGTCTTTCGCGAACGCTTCGGCAGCCGTGTGGTGCTGTGGCCGGCCGACCCCGAGACCGGCGCGCTGAAGATCGACACCGAATATCTGGACGGCCCGTTCAGATACATGCGCAGCGGCTGGACCTTCACCGACGGGCCCGGGGGCGGCTGCCATGTCGAGTTCTTCGTGGATTTCGAATTCCGCAACGCGATCCTGCAAAAGCTGATCGGCGTCGTCTTTCACGAGGCGATGTCCCGTATCGTCCGCGCGTTCGAGGAACGCGCCCGCGCCCTCTATGGCCGTCCCTGACCCCGGAAAGGAACCCCGATGTCCCTCACCGACCCGCAACCCGCGCCCGATCTGACACCCGCCAAGATCGTTTACGGGCTTTACGCCGTGGGCTATGCCGTGGCGATCACGGCGCTGGCCGGCGTCGTCTATGCCTATCTGTCGCGGGGCAGGGACGCGCTGCTGGACAGCCATCTGACCTTCCAGATCCGCACCTTCTGGATCAGCCTGGCCATCGCGCTTCTGGCGATGGTGACGATGATCGTCGGGATCGGGTTCCTGATCTGGGCGTTTCTGGCGGTCTGGGGCCTGATCCGGGTAATCTCGGGCTTTCTTCTGGCCAATGACGGCAAGCCGGTCAGCGGCACGAAATACTGGGGCATGATGGCGTATTGACGCGCCCGCGCCTCGCCCTCTTTGACAAATACCTCGGGGGGCGTCGCGGAACGCGACGGGGGACAGCGCCCCCCTTCTTCGCCTCAGCCCAGGGCCGACCGCAGCGCCTCGGCCCGGTCGGTGCGTTCCCAGCTGAACGCCGTCGCACCCGCCAGCGCATAGGGGTCGCGCCCGAAATGGCCATAGCTGGCGGTCGGGCGATAGATCGGGTGCAGCAGGTCCAGATCGCGGATGATCGCGAAGGGGCGCAGGTCGAACACCTCGCGCACCGCCGCCACGATCCGGTCGTGATCGACCGTCTCCGTGCCGAACGTGTTGAGGCTGATCGAGGTCGGCCGCGCCTCGCCGATGGCATAGCTGACCTGGATCTCGCAGCGTCGGGCCAGACCGGCGGCGACGATGTTCTTGGCAACCCACCGCCCGGCATAGGCGGCCGAACGGTCCACCTTGGACGGGTCCTTGCCCGAAAATGCGCCGCCGCCATGCCGCGCCATGCCGCCATAGCTGTCGACGATGATCTTGCGCCCGGTCAGGCCGCAATCGCCGACCGGGCCGCCGATGACGAACTTGCCGGTTGGGTTGATGAAGTATTTCGTGTCCGCCGACAGCCATTCGCCGGGCAGCACCGGCTTGATGATCTCCTCGATCACCGCCTCGCGCAGATCGGCCAGCGCGATTTCGGGGTTGTGCTGGGTGGACAGCACGACCGCGTCGATGGCCTCGGGCCGGCCGTCGCCGCCATAGCGCAGCGTCACTTGCGATTTCGCATCCGGGCGCAGCCATGGCAGCGTGCCGTCGCGCCGCACCCGGGCCTGACGTTCGACCAGACGATGCGCATAGGTGATCGGGGCGGGCATCAGCACGTCGGTTTCGTCGCTGGCATAGCCGAACATCAGCCCCTGATCGCCCGCGCCCTGATTTTCCAGCGTGTCGCGGTCGACGCCCTGATTGATCTCGGGCGATTGCTTGCCGATGATGTTGATGACCGAACAGGTCGCCCCGTCAAAGCCGACATCGGACGAGGTATAGCCGATATCGTTGATGACCCCGCGCACGATGGATTCCAGATCCACCCAGGCCGATGTCGTGATCTCGCCCGAGATGATGGCGACGCCCGTCTTGACCATCGTTTCGCAGGCAACGCGGGCGCGCGGGTCCTCGGCCAGGATGGCGTCAAGGATGGCGTCGCTGATCTGGTCGGCGATCTTGTCGGGATGGCCCTCGGACACGGATTCCGAGGTGAACAGCGAATATTCGGTCATGGGATCAATACCGGTAATGATCTGATTTGAAAGGCCCGTCCTGCGCCACGCCGATATAGTCGGCCTGCTCGCGCGACAGTTGTGTCAGCTTGACCCCGATCTTGTCCAGATGCAGACGTGCGACCTTTTCGTCCAGCGCCTTGGGCAGGATATAGACGCCGGGCTTGTAGTCGTCGCCGTTCGCCCACAGCTCGATCTGCGCCAGCACCTGGTTGGTGAAGCTGGCCGACATCACGAAGGACGGATGCCCGGTGGCGTTGCCCAGATTCAGCAGCCGTCCCTGCGACAGCAGGATGATCCGGTTGCCCGACGGCATCTGGATCATGTCTACCTGGTCCTTGATGTTGGTCCATTTGTGGTTGCGCAGGGCGGCAACCTGAATCTCGTTGTCGAAATGGCCGATATTGCCGACGATGGCCATGTCCTTCATCGCCCGCATATGTTCCAGACGGATCACGTCCTTGTTGCCGGTAGTGGTGATGAAGATGTCGGCGCTGTCGGCCACATCCTCCAGCGTCACCACCTCGAACCCGTCCATCGCGGCTTGCAGCGCGCAGATCGGATCGACCTCGGTCACCTTCACCCGCGCGCCCGCGCCGCGCAAGCTGGCCGCGCTGCCCTTGCCCACGTCGCCATAGCCGCAGACGACCGCGACCTTGCCGGCCATCATCACGTCGGTGGCGCGGCGGATGCCGTCGACCAGCGATTCCTTGCAGCCGTATTTGTTGTCGAACTTGGACTTGGTGACGCTGTCGTTGACGTTGATCGCGGGGAAGGGCAGCAGCCCCTTCTTGTGCAGATCATAGAGGCGGTGCACGCCGGTGGTGGTTTCCTCGGACACGCCGCGGATCGCGTCGCGCTGGCGGGTGAACCAGCCGGGGCTTTGGGCCAGACGTTTGCGGATCTGGGCGAACAGCGCCTCTTCCTCTTCGCTTTGGGGGGTGGCGATCAGGTCTTTCTCGCCATTCTCGACCCGCGCGCCCAGAAGGACATACAGCGTCGCGTCACCGCCATCGTCCAGGATCATGTTGGCGGTGCCGTCCGCCTCCCCGTCGCCCGCGAAGCGGAAGATGCGGTCGGTATAGGACCAGTATTCCTCAAGCGTCTCGCCCTTGACGGCAAAGACCGGCACGCCGGTTTCGGCAATGGCCGCCGCGGCGTGGTCCTGGGTGGAATAGATGTTGCACGAGGCCCACCGCACCTGCGCGCCAAGCGCCGTCAGCGTCTCGATCAGCACGGCGGTCTGAACGGTCATGTGCAGGCTGCCGGCGATGCGCGCGCCCGACAGCGGCTTGCTGTCGCAGTATTCCTCGCGCAGGGCCATCAGCCCCGGCATTTCGGTTTCGGCAATATCCAGCTCCTTGCGGCCATAGGCGGCAAGGTTGATGTCTCGGATGATGTAATCGGTCACGGAATCCGGTCTTTCGTCGTTCTGGGGTCGGACCGGTGATAGCCCAAGCGATATGAAACGGAAAGTGCGTTCGGGATCGCCAGATTCTGCGCCATCGTGACAGGATCGAAACGGCCTGTCGCGGGGTCGATGAAGCTGCGGCAGGACCCCAGACCTGCCGCAGCCCGGAAAGCCGACCAGGCGGGCCGTCTTTCCAACCGTCGCGTCCCTTTCGCCTTGCCGGCCGGCGGTCAGGGCCGCGGATCGGGGCGGCGGATCGAGCCTCTGGCGATCCGCCGGACGAAATCGTGCAGGGCCAGTTTCGCGGCCTCCATCGGCGGCAATTCGGGATACCACTCGCCCATGCGCTGATCGACCACCATGCGCGCCAGCCCATAGGCAAAGGTCCGCGACGACAGGACCATCAGGCGGATATCCTCATCCGGGGGCAGATGCCCGGCATCCTGCGCGCGTTCCAGCATCCGCGTCATCAGTTCCGACAGCGAGTTCAGATAGCGGCGCAGCTGCGGGGTGCCAAGCGTGTCCAGAATGTTCTGGTCCGACAGCATCTTGAACTGCATCGCATAGGTGTCGGCCCATTCGATATATGCCTCGCCCAGAGAACAGAACTGCCCGACCGCATCTTCGGGGTCCACCTTGACGACCGATTTGACGCAGGTGTCCATCAGCCGCACCAGCGCAAGCTCTCCGGCGGCGATCAGCACCGCCTCGGCATCGGGAAAGATCTTGGCGACATTCTCGACCGGCTCGTCCAATGCGGCGGCGATCTCGTCCATCCGGGGCCGAACGGCCTGCCGTTCGCGCAGCAGGTCCAGCGCCGCGGCGATGGTCCGTCCGTGAAGCCCGACACCTTCGCTGGCGTCGTGATGCGGGGTCACTGCGCGCGGCCCGTCAGGGCGCGCAATGCCATCCGTCTCCGCAGGCGCGGCGATCGGCATGGGAAATCCTTTCGTGAAGTTCTGCAGTCGGCCGCCATCCGGACAAGAGGAACGTCCCGCCGCGACAGGATCGCGGGCACGAGGATCGCAAGCGGGCGCGCTGCGCGCCGGCGACATGGCGGACCGGACAGGCGCAGACAGCCGCGCGCGGGTTGCGCGCGGACGTCGTTCGGCCGGTCTGTCAGCGGGGTCATCGAACGCTGCTCCGTCATGGGTGGCATGACGACGTTAGCACGAAGAAGAACCGCGGCGAAACGAGACAATCGGTCAGGCGGGATTTTTTCCGCCTGAACCGGTCGGTCTTGCCACTTCCGGGGCTCAGTCCCCGGCGCGGGCCTGCCGCTTGCGTTCATGCGGGTCCAGAAAGCGTTTGCGCAGGCGGATGTTGCGCGGCGTCACCTCGACCAGCTCGTCGTCGTTGACATAGGCGATGGCCACCTCCAGCGACAGCCGCACCGGCGGGGTCAGGCGCACCGCCTCGTCCGTGCCCGAGGCGCGCACGTTGGTCAGCTTCTTGCCCTTCAGCGGGTTCACTTCCAGATCGTTGTCGCGGCTGTGTTCGCCGATGATCATGCCCTGATACACCTGTTCCTGCGCGCCGATGAACATCTTGCCACGCTCTTCCAGGTTCCACAGCGCATAGGCGACGCTGACGCCGTCCTCCATGCTGATCAGCACGCCCTGCCGGCGGCCCTGGATCGGCCCCTTGTAGGGCGCCCAGCCATGAAAGATGCGGTTCAGCACGCCGTTGCCGCGCGTGTCGGTCATGAATTCGCCGTGATAACCGATCAGCCCGCGCGACGGGACATGGGCGACGATCCGGGTCTTGCCGACGCCGGCCGGCCGCATGTCCACCATCTCGCCCTTGCGGTCGCCCGTCAGCTTTTCGATCACCACGCCGGTATAGTCGTCGTCGACGTCGATGATGACCTCTTCGACCGGCTCCATCCGCTGGCCGTCGCGGTCCTGAAAGATCACGCGCGGGCGGCTGATCGACAATTCGAACCCCTCGCGGCGCATGTTCTCGATCAGGACGCCCATCTGCAATTCGCCGCGCCCCGACACCACGAAGGCGTCGCCGCCCGGCGTGTCCTCGACCTTGATGGCGACGTTCGATTCCGCCTCTTTCATCAGCCTTTCGCGGATGACGCGCGACTGCACCTTGCTGCCGTCGCGCCCGGCCAGGGGCGAATCGTTGATGCCGAAGGTGACGCTGATCGTGGGCGGGTCGATGGGCTGCGAGGGCAGGGCGGTTTCGACCTCGGGGGCGCAGATCGTGTCGGCGACGGTCGCCTTGGCCATGCCGGCCAGGGTCACGATATCGCCCGCCTCGGCCAGGTCGATGGATTGCTGGGTCAGGCCGCGAAACGCCAGGATCTTGCTGATGCGGAACTGTTCGATCCGCTGGCCGTCGCGCGACAGCGCCTTGACGGTGTCGCCGGCGCGGGCGCGCCCGGCCTCGACCCGTCCGGTCAGCAGACGGCCCAGGAAATTGTCGGCGCCAAGCGTCGTGGCCAGCATCTGGAACGGCTCGTCCACACGCGCGATCTGGGCGGGCGGCGGGACGTGGCGCAGGATCATGTCGAACAGCGCCGACATGTCCTTGCGCGGGCCGTCCAGTTCCGTATCCGCCCAGCCCCCGATGCCCGAGGCGTAAAGATGCGGGAAATCAAGCTGTTCGTCGCTGGCGTCCAGATTGGCGAACAGGTCGAACACGTCGTTCAGCGCGTGATCGGGTTCGGCGGCGGGCTTGTCGACCTTGTTCAGCACCACGATGGGCCGCAGCCCAAGCGCCAGCGCCTTCGAGGTGACGAACTTGGTCTGCGGCATCGGGCCTTCGGCGGCATCGACCAGCAGGCAGACGCCATCGACCATCGACAGGATGCGTTCGACCTCGCCGCCGAAATCGGCGTGACCGGGCGTGTCCACGATGTTGATGCGGGTGCCTTTCCATTCCACGCTGGTCGCCTTGGCCAGAATGGTGATGCCGCGTTCGCGTTCGATGTCGTTGCTGTCCATGGCGCGTTCGGCCACGGCCTGATTTTCGCGGAAAGAGCCGGATTGCCGCAGCAGCTGATCCACCAGCGTCGTCTTGCCGTGGTCAACATGGGCGATGATGGCGATGTTGCGAGTATCCATGAAACCTTCCGTGCATTTCGCGGCTGCCCTAACGAAGTGACGGCGGAATGACCAGACGCAATCGCGTGCGCCGACCCGGCAGGGCCATGCGACGCAGCGACGGGTCGTGTTGTCGGCTTCGCCTTCAGCCGAAGACCGACCAGCCCATGTGTTGCGCCAGCCTTTCGGCCGCCAGCGTCGCCATCTGCGAGTTGCCATAGACGTTCAGCCCCGGCGACCAGATCGCGACCGAGGCGCGCCGGGGCGCGATCAGCAGGATGCCGCCGCCGACCCCGGACTTGCCCGGCAGGCCGACGCGGAACGCGAAATCGCCCGAGCCGTCGTAATGGCCGCACAGCATCATCAGCGCGTTCAGCCGCCGCGCCTTGGCGGGCGCGATCACCGACGGCGCGCCGGGCAGCCCGGCGATCGCGCGGCCGGCGCGGGCCAGTTGCACACAGGTCATCTCGATGGCGCAATGGTGGATATAGGTGCCCAACGTCTCTTCCGGCGCATTCTTCAGATTGCCGAAGGATTTGAGATAGTTGACGAGTGCCGCGTTGCGCCAGCCGGTCTCGGTCTCGGACTGGGCCACGGTCTTGTCGATATGGATGTCGTCGTCTTCCGCGGCGGCGCGCAAGAAATTGATGATTTCGGACAGGGTGTCGCGCGGCGTCCGCCCGGTCAGCAGCTCATCGGTGGTGACAAGCGCGCCGGCGTTGATGAAGGGGTTGCGCGGGCGGCCATGTTCCCGCTCCAGCAGCAGGATCGAATCGAAACGCGCGCCCGAGGATTCCCGCCCGACGCGCGTCCAGATCTGTTCGCCGATGCGGCCCAGAACGCAGGCCAGCGAAAACACCTTCGAGATGGACTGGATCGAGAAACGCTTGTCCGCATCGCCCGCCGTCACCACCGATCCGTCCGCCAGGGCCACGGCGATGCCGAACTGGGCCGGGTCGATCCGCGCCAGTTCGGGGATGTAGTCGGCCGGCGCGCCCCAATCGCCGTCGGCACGGATTTCGCGGTCCAGCCGGATTAGGAATCGCCCCAGATCGGTCGTCATGTCGCCTCGTCCCCTGCGCAGCCGCGCGCGGCAGGCTTTCGCCGGCGGGGCGCGCAAGGGCGGGGTCGGACGCCGCTCAGCGCAGACCCAGGAAGGACAGGATGAACAGCACGACCACGATCAGGCCGACGATATAGATGATGGAATTCATGGAAGATTCTCCTTGCTGGTATGGTCCGGCGATCGCGGCCGACATCTTGTGGATGGACAACGATCTGATCCGGGTCCGGTTCCCGCCGCAGGATCGTGCCGCGCGTCAAGGTCGCGGCAGCCAGTCCAGCCCGGTCTCGGTATGGCGGGCGGGGTTGT
Source organism: Paracoccus stylophorae (assembly GCF_028553765.1). NCBI lineage: Bacteria > Pseudomonadati > Pseudomonadota > Alphaproteobacteria > Rhodobacterales > Paracoccaceae > Paracoccus > Paracoccus stylophorae. The sequence goes on from NZ_CP067134.1 coordinate 1,537,603, forward strand.
ATTCGGCGCTGATCCAGCCGCGATACCCGCCATCCTCCAGCGCCGCGAAAAACGCCGGATAGTCGATGTCGCCCATCGAAGGTTCGTGCCGGCCGGGCCAGCCGGCGATCTGGACATGGCGGACCAGCGGCGCGACGCGCTGCCATGCGGCCATCACGTCGCCCTCGATCATCCGGGCGTGATAGGCGTCGAATTGCAGCCCCAGATTGGGCGCGTCGATCTGCGCGATGATGTCCGCCGCCAGATCGAAATCCGACAGGAAGTAGCCGGGAAAATCGGTCCGGTTGATCGGCTCGATGGTCAGGCTGGCATGGGGGGCGCGCTGCACTGCCCAGGCCAGATTGGCGATCAGCGTCGCGCGGGCCTGCGCGCCTTCGGCGACGCCCGACATCACATGGATATGGCGCGCCCGCAAAGCCTGCGCAAAGCGCAGCGCGCGGTCGAAATCGTGGCGGAACCGGTCTTCCTGACCGGGCTGGGCGGCGAACCCGCGCGGCCCGCCGGCCCAGTTCGGCGGCGGCGTGTTGATCAACACCATCTCCAGCCCGGCCGAGACCGCGGCCCGCGACAGTTCCCGCGCCGGGATGTCATAGGGAAACAAGATCTCGACGCCCTGAAACCCCGCGTCGGCTGCGGCCGCGAACCGGTCCAGCATCGGCAGTTCGGTGAACAGCATCGTCAGATTGGCTGCAAATCGCGCCATTGCCCCTGTCAGACCTCCAGCGGAAAGAACTGGCCGCAGGACCGGACGCCCGCGCGCCCGTCCGGGCCTTCGTCGGCGGCGGCGGCCAGACGGTAAAATGTCTTGCGGTCGATCAGCGCCTCAAGCCCGGCGCGGACATGGACATAGGGGCGGGGGCGGTCCGCATCGCCGCGCACGACGATGGGATGGTCCGCGTCCGCCACCACCTCGTCGCCCACATTGGTGACGAAGGTGATCCGGTCCGCGTCAATTTGGGCATCGGTGGCGATGAAGGGCGCGTCCTCAACCCGGATGCCGACCTTTTCGACGGGCGTGACCAGGAAGAACCTGTCACCCTCGCGCTTCAGGATTGTGGAAAACAGCCGCACCATCGCCGGGCGCCCGATGGGCGTGCCCTGATAGAACCATGTGCCGTCGGCGCGGATCTGCATGTCCAGATCGCCGCAGAAGGGCGGGTCCCACAGATGCACCGGCGGCAATCCCCCCTCTTTCGCGGCCTTGCCGGCCGCCCGGGCGATGCCCTCGGCACTCACGCTTTTGTCACTGTGATCGGCCATTCTGTGTGGTCGCCCCCTGCCGAGTTCCTTATGCTTCGGTGTAAAGCAGCAGAAGGGCATTGTCATGGCTTCGGATGAAAATCTGGTGCACGAGGTCGAGGCGCTGGCCGGACGGCTGGCAGACGCGCGCGCCAGCATCGAGGGACGTTTTGTCGGCCAGCACGCGGTGGTCGAACAGGCGCTGGCCGCGATCCTGTCGGGCGGACATGCGTTGCTGGTGGGTCAACCGGGACTGGGCAAGACGCTGCTGGTCGATGTGCTGGCCACCGTCATGGGGCTGGACAGCCAGCGCATCCAGTTCACGCCCGATCTGATGCCCGCCGATATCCTCGGTTCCGAGGTGCTGGACGTGCTGGCCGACGGCACCCGCGCCTTCCGCTTTATCGAGGGGCCGGTCTTCACCCAGCTTCTGATGGCCGACGAGATCAACCGCGCCAGCCCGCGCACCCAATCGGCGCTGTTGCAGGCGATGCAGGAACGCGAGGTCACCGTCAGCGGCCAGCACCGGCCATTGGGCCGCCCGTTCCACGTGCTGGCCACGCAGAACCCGATCGAGCAAGAGGGCACCTATCCGCTGCCCGAGGCGCAGCTGGACCGGTTCCTGTTGCAGATCGACGTCGATTATCCCGACCGCCAGACCGAACGCGACATCCTGCTGGCCACGACCGGGATCGAGGACGGCGCCGCGCACGCCATTTTCGACGCCGGCGAGCTGATCGCCGCGCAGCGGCTGATCCGGCAGATGCCGGTGGGCGCCACGGTGGTCGAATCGATCCTGGATCTGGTGCGATCCTTCCGCCCCGGCGCGGACGAGGCGTCGGGTCTGGTCGCCGATACGCTGGTCTGGGGGCCGGGGCCGCGCGCGGCGCAGGCGCTGATGCTGGTCACGCGCGCGCGCGCCGTGCTGAACGGCCGTTTCGCGCCCACGCTTGAGGATGTCGAGGCGATGGCCGCGCCGGTCCTGCGGCACCGCATGGCGCTGTCCTTCGCCGCCCGCGCGCGCGGCGAGACCGTCGATGCCGTCATCGACCGCGTCGCGGCCGAGCGTTCCGGCAGCCGGCAGGCCGCATGAGGTCATCTTGAGGTCCAGCCCCGCCGAACTTCGCGCCCGCGCCGACGCCGCCAGCGCCCATCTGCCGGGGCTGGTGCTGTCGGCCGAACGGCTGGCCGCGATGGTCGCGCCGGGCGCGCATGGGCTGCGCCGCGCCGGTCCGGGCGAGGATTTCTGGCAGTATCGTCCCGCCCATCCCGGCGACACCGCGCGCAGCATCGACTGGCGCCGCTCGGCCCGGTCGGATGCGCAGTTCGTCCGCGACCGCGAGGCGCAGACTGCGCAGGCGGTGGCGCTGTGGGTCTCGGCCGGGCAGGGCATGGATTACAGCGGCGCGCCCGACCGCCCGTCCAAGCGGCACCGCGCCGATCTGCTGGCGCTGGCGCTGGCGATGGTGCTGCTGCGCGGGGGCGAAAAGGTCGGGCTGCTGGATCAGCCGCCGCGCGCGGGCCGGGCGCAGGCCGACCGCATCGCGCAGGGGCTGACCATGGCCGCCGCCGCGCCCGACGACAGCGACGCGCCCTCGGCCGATCTGCTGCGCCCGAACCGGCGGGTGGTGATCCTGTCGGATTTCCTGACCGATCCGGCATGGGTGCAGACGCTGCTGGCGCGCGCCGGCGCGCTGGGGGTGCGGGGGGTGCTGATGCAGGTGCTGGACCCGGATGAGGAGAACTTCCCCTATTCCGGTGCGGTGCTGTTCCGGTCGCTGACCGGGCGCGTGCGCCATGACAGCCGCGATGCGGCGGGGCTGCGCGACGCCTATCTGGCGCGGCTGGCCGAACGCCGCGACTGGCTGCGGGCGCAGGCGCAGGGCGCGGGCTGGACGTTTGGGCACCACGCCACCGACCATGCCCCGGCGCTTGCGCTGGGCTGGCTGTATCAGGTTCTGGGGGGCTGATGCTGGTTCTGGGTCCGCTTGGCTTTGCCGCGCCCTGGGTGCTGACCGCGCTGGCCGTCCTGCCGCTGCTGTGGCTGATCCTGCGGGCGATGCCGCCCAGCCCGCGCCGCGTTTCCTTTCCCGGCGTCGCGCTGCTGCTGGGGCTGTCCGACCGTACGCCCGAGGCGCGGCGCACGCCGTGGTGGCTGCTGTTGCTGCGGCTGCTGGCGGTCGCGGCGCTGATTTTGGCCTTCGCCGGGCCGGTGTGGAAACCGGTGGTGCGGGAACGGGCGGACGGGCCGCTGCTGGTGGTGATGGATGCGGGCTGGGCGGCGGCACCCGGCTGGGCCGCGCGCCAGACCCGCGCCGAACGCGCCCTGTCCGAGGCCGCGGCGCAGGGCCGGCCGGCCGCGCTGCTGCTGGCCGACGGGCAGGGCGGGCCCGGACCGCTGCGCTTTGCCGCCGCCGACACGTTGCTGGCGGGGCTGCGCGCCGCGCGCCCGGTGGCGTGGCCCACCGCGCTGCCCGACGATCCGCAGGCGGCGCTGGCGGAACTGCCCGACGGTCGGCTGTCCACCCTGTGGATCGCGGACGGGCTGGATCACCCCGGCCGGGCAGAATGGCTGTCGGCGCTGCGCGACCGCGGGGCCGTCACCGTCGTGCCGCCCGCCCGCGCCCTGCGCACGCTGAGCCTGGATGAGGGCGACACGCCGTCGCTGACATTGCGCACGACCGACGACGCGGCGGCGGCGATCTTGGCGATCGGCCCGGACCCGCAGGGCATCGAACGCGATCTGGCCCGGCTGGTCCCCGGCGCGGCGCGGACCGAGGGCGGGATCGCGACCCGGCCCGTCGCGCTGGACCTGCCGCCCGAACTGCGCAACCGCGTCACCCGCTTCCAGATCGAGGCCGAGGATCATGCCGGCGCCGTCGTGCTGGCCGACGACCGGGTCAGGCGGCGCAAGGTCGGGCTGGTGGGCGATCCCGACCGTCAGGCCGAAGGCCAACAGCTTCTGTCGCCGCTGTATTACCTGCGCCGGGCGCTGGCCCCGACCACCGATCTGGTGGAAGGGGGGCTGGGCGACGTGCAGAACGCCGCGCCCGATGTCATCGTCGTCGCCGATCAGGTCGAGATGGCCGAGATCGGCGAACTGGCCGAATGGGTGAACGAGGGCGGTCTGCTGATCCGCTTTGCCGGCCCGCGCATGGCCGGATTCGACGGCCTCATTGACGAGCCGCTGCTGCCCGTGGCCCTGCGGCAGGGCGGGCGCGATATCGGCGGCGCGCTGAGCTGGGGCGATCCGCGCGGGCTGGCGCCCTTTGACGGCGACGGCATCTTCGCCGGGCTCAGCGCGCCCGAGGATGTGGCGATCCGCGCGCAGCTGATGGCGCAACCCGCGCCCGAACTGGCCGAACGCACCATCGCCGCCCTGTCTGATCGCACGCCGCTGGTGACGCGCGACCGGCTGGGGCAGGGGCAGATCGTGCTGTTCCACGTCACCGCGAACGCCGAATGGTCGAACCTGCCGCTGTCGGGCCTGTTCGTCGAGATGCTGGACCGGCTGATCGCCACCGCCCGGGTCTCGGCCGTGGATGAGGCGGCGGACGACCGCGAACAGCCGTTCTGGACGCCCGAAATCGTGCTGGACGGGTTCGGACGCGCCGCCCCCGCGCAGGGGCTGGCGCCGCTGCCCCAGGCCGATCTGGCGCTTGGGCCGGGGGTGGGGCGGCCGGCGGGCATCTATGCCGCGGGCGAACGGCGCGTCGCGCTGAACGCCGGGGGCGACTTCACGCTGGCCGAATGGCCGGGGGCAACGGTGGAAAGCGCCGCGCAGGCGCCCGGCCGCGATCTGAAGGGCGTGCTGATCGCCGCCGCCGCGCTGATCCTTGCGCTGGATGCGTTGGGATCGGCGGCGCTGGCGCGGGGCGGGCGGGTCGCGGCGGTGCTGCTGGTGGCGCTGATGGGCATGACCGGCGGATCGCGCGCGATGGCGCAGGATCTGAACCCCGAACTGATCCGCGCGGCCGACGAGGTCGCGCTGGCCTATGTCGAGACCGGGGACGAGGAGGTGGACCAGATCTCGTACGAGGGGCTGCGGGGGCTGTCGCTGTCGCTGCGCCAGCGCACCTCGGTCGAGCCCGGCGCGCCGGTGGCGATCGACCTGGACCGCGACGATCTGTCGGTGCTGACCTTCCTCTACTGGCCCGTCACCGCCGACCAGCCCGCGCCGTCGCCGCAGGCCTATCTGCGGCTGAACCATTTCCTGCGCTCGGGCGGGATGATCCTGTTCGACACCCGCGACGGCGACGTGGCCGGGGTCGGCGGGCCGGACATGTCCGACGCGCTGCGCCGTCTGGCCGCCCCGCTGGAGGTTCCGCCGCTGGCGCCGGTGCCCGACGATCACGTCCTGACCCGCAGCTTTTACCTGCTGGCGGATTTTCCGGGCCGCTGGAAGGGCAATCCGGTCTGGGTCGAGGCGCCCCCCGCCGGGGCCGAGGCCATCGAGGGCGTGCCGTTCCGGCAGCTGAACGACGGCGTCAGCCCGGTCGTGATCGGTGCCAACAGCTGGGCCGAGGCCTGGGCGGTCGATGACAACGGCTTTCCGACCTTTCCCGTCGGCCGCGGGTGGGAGGGAGAACAGCAGCGCGAGATGGCGTTTCGTTTCGGCATCAACCTGGTGATGTATGTGCTGACCGGAAACTACAAATCCGATCAGGTCCACGTGCCCGCGCTGCTGGACCGTCTGCGCGTGGAAGAGGAGCTTGGCCCATGATCGCCGACGCCGCCGCGCTGCGCTTCGATCCGTTCCTGCCATGGTGGGTGGTGATCGCGCTGGCGGGGCTTGCCCTGCTGGTCGCGGGGTTCGCGCTGTGGCGGGGTCTGCGCGGATGGGCGTGGCGCGGTCTTGCCGGGCTGGCCGCGGCGCTGGCGCTGGCCGGCCCCGCGCTGGAAATCGGCAGCCGCGCCGGGCTGAGCGATATCGTGGTGCTGGTGGACGACCGCTCGGCCAGCCAGAACCTGCCGGAACGCGCCGGCCAGACCGACGCCGCCATCGACGCCCTGTCGCGGCAGATCGCGGATCTTCCCGACACCGAACTGCGCCGCGTGACGGTGGGCGACGATCCGGACGGCACGTTGCTGGCCACCGCCATCGCCCGCGCCGTCGCCGCCGAACCCGACGCAAGGCTGGCCGGGGTAATCGCGGTGACGGACGGGCAGATCCACGACCCCGCCATGCTGCCCGCCGCGCTGCCCGCGCCCTTCCACGTCCTGCTGACCGGGCGTCCGCAGGACTGGGACCGCCGGCTGGTGATCGAGGAAGCCCCGGCCTTCGGCCTGATCGACCAGCAGGTCCAGATCCGCCTGCGGATCGAGGATCAGGGCGCCGTGCCGCCCGCGATGCAGGGCCGGTCGGTCAATCTGCGCATCACCGTCGATGGCGAGGATGAACAGGTCTTCGCGGTCCCGGTGGGTCAGCCGCTGACCCTGCCGCTGACCCTGGCCCATGCCGGGCAGAACGTCGTCCAGATCGCCCTTGACGCGCCCGATCCCGGCGATGGCGAGGACGAGTTGACCGACCGCAACAACAGCGCGGCCATCAGTATCAACGGCGTGCGCGACCGGCTGCGCGTCCTGCTGGTCTCGGGCGAGCCGCATGCCGGCGAACGGACCTGGCGCAACCTGCTGAAATCGGATGCGGCGGTGGATCTGATCCATTTCACCATCCTGCGCCCGCCCGACAAGTCGGACGGCGTGCCGGTGAACGAATTGTCGCTGATCGCCTTTCCCACGCGCGAACTGTTCCTGCAACGGATCGACGATTTCGACCTGATCATCTTCGACCGCTATCGCGTGCGCGGCATCCTGCCGCCGGATTATTTCCAGAACATCGTCCGCTATGTCCGCGATGGCGGCGCGATCCTGGTCGCCGCCGGACCCGAGATGGCCAGCGTCGAAAGCCTGAACCTGTCGCCCTTGGGTCCGGTCCTGCCCGCGCGGCCGACCGGGCGGATCATCGACGACCCCTTCACGCCGCAACTGACGCAGGACGGGCGCCGGCATCCCGTGACCGCCGGCCTGCCCGACGCCCCGGATGACGAGGGGGAGGGCGGATGGGGCCGCTGGCTGCGCATGGCCGAGGTCGACCCCGATCCGGCAGCGCAGGTGGCGATGACCGGAGCCGAGGGCAAGCCGCTGCTGATCCTGAAACGCGAGGGCGAGGGGCGGGTCGCGCTGCTGACCTCGGATCAGGTCTGGCTGTGGGGTCGCGGCTTTGAAGGCGGCGGCCCGCAGCTGGAAATGCTGCGCCGCATCGCGCATTGGTCGATGAAGGAACCCGAGCTTGAGGAAGAGGCGCTGCTGGCCGATGTCTCGGGCGGGATGGATGTCCGCTTTACCCGCCGCACCATGCAGGACAGCGCCGGACCGCTGGTGATCACCCGCCCGGACGGCGAGACCGAGGAACTGGCCCTGACGCAGGCGGGGCCGGGCCGGTTCGCGGCCGACTGGACCGCGCCGGAACCGGGGCTGTACCGGTTGCAGGACGGCGATCTGCGCCGGGTGCTGGCGCTTGGCCCCGCCGCGCCGCGCGAGTTCGAACAGACCGTGGCCAGCGGCGAGGCGCTGTCGCCGCTGGTCGAGGCGACGGGCGGCGCGGTCGTGCGGCTGTCGGATGGCGTGCCCGATCTACGCACCGTGTCCGCGGGCCGCAGCGCGCATGGGCGCGGCGTCGCCCGCGACTGGATCGCGATCACCCCGCGCGAGGCCGCGACCGTCACCGGGCTGGAACGCCGCCCGCTGCTGCCGGGCTGGGCCTGGCTTGTCCTGATCGCCGGGCTGATCCTGACCGGCTGGCTGTCCGAGGGACGCGCCGGACGCCGCAATACGGGCAGCGGCGCGCCGCCGAACCCCGCGCCCGGGCCGCAGGCGGGCGGCTGACAAGCTTGCCAAGCCGGGGCGGCATTGCTAACCCGACGAAAATCGCCGAAGGATCGCACATGGCCGACGCAACGCGCACCCCCGCCCCTTATACCGAGGCCGATCTGGCGCTGATCAAGCGGATCATCCCTCATCGCTATCCGTTCCTGTTCATCGACAGGGTCCGCGACATCGTCCCGCACGAGGGCGGGATCGGGATCAAGAACGTCACCTGCAACGAGCCGCATTTCCAGGGCCATTTCCCCGACGAGCCGGTGATGCCCGGCGTCACCATCATCGAGGCGATGGCCCAGACCTCGGCCGTGGTGGTGGGCATCAGCATGAACATCATCGACAAGCCGCTGGCGACCTATTTCATGGGCATCGACAAGTGCAAGTTCCGGCGCATGGTGGTGCCCGGCGACGTGCTTGAACTGCACTGCAAAGCGGTGCGCGGCGGCGGCAAGATCTGGAAGTTCGAGGGCCGGGCGCTGGTCGGCGGCCAGCTTTGCGCCTCGGCCGAGTTCACGGCGATGATGGCGCTGAAGGCCGATGACTGACACCCGCATCCACGCCAGCGCGGTTGTCGAGGCGGGCGCCCGCATCGGCGCGGGCGTCGAGATCGGACCGTTCTGCGTGGTCGGCCCGCAGGTCAGCCTGGGCGACGGCGTGGTGCTGAAATCGCATGTGGTCGTCACCGGCGACACGCTGATCGGCGACGGCACGACGATCTTTCCCTTCGCCTCGATCGGAGAGGTTCCGCAGGACCTGAAATTCCGCGGCGAACATGTGCGGCTGGAAATCGGGGCGCGCAATCGAATTCGCGAATATGTCAGCATGAATCCGGGGACCGAGGGCGGCGGCGGCGTCACCCGGATCGGCGATGACGGGCTGTTCATGGCGGGCAGCCATGTGGCCCATGATTGTCAGGTCGGCGACCGGGTCATTCTGGTCAACAACGCCTCGGTCGCGGGCCATTGTCATCTGGGCGACGACGTGATCGTGGGCGGGCTGTCGGGCGTGCATCAATGGGTGCGGATCGGACGCGGCGCGATGATCGGCGCGGTGACGATGGTGACCGCCGACGTGATCCCCTACGGGCTGGTGCAGGGGCCGCGCGGCCATCTGGACGGGCTGAACCTGATCGGGCTGAAACGCCGCGGCGCCAGCCGGGCCGACATCGCCGCGCTGCGCGGCCTGCTGGCGCGTCTGGGGCAGGGCTCGTTCCGCGACGCCGCCCGCGACTGCGCCGGCGCTGACGTGACTGCGATGGAACGCGACGTGCTGGATTTCATCCTCGGCCCGTCCGACCGTTCCTTCCTTGCGCCGAGGCCGGCATGAGCCGGATCGCCGTGATCGCGGGGCAGGGGCGGCTTGCGCCCGCCGTGATCGCCGCGCTGGACGATCCGCTGGTCTATGCGCTGGACGGGTTTGCGCCGCCCGAGATCGCCGCGACCCCCTTCCGGCTGGAACGGCTGGTGCCCTTCATCGACGATCTGCTGGCGGCGGGCGTGGGCCGGGTGGTCTTTGCCGGCGCGGTCCGGCGTCCGCGCCTTGACCCCGAGGCGTTCGATCCGCGCACGGCGCAGCTGGTCCCGCGGATTCTGGGCGCCATGCAGTCGGGCGACGACGCCGCGCTGCGCGAGGTGCTGAAGGTGTTCGAGGAAAGCGATCTGGCCATCTGCGGCGTGGGCGAGGTGATCCCCGACCTGATCCCCGAACCCGGCGTTCTGGCCGGCGATCCGACCGGGGCCGACCGGCGCGACGCCGCGCGCGGGGCCGAGATCCTGTCAGGCACCGGACATTTCGACATCGGACAGGGCGTCGTCGTGGCGCAGGGGCTGTGCCTGGCCATCGAGACGCTGCCGGGCACCGAGGCGATGCTGGATTTCGCCCGCCTCCATGCCGGGCTGCGCCCCGATCCGAACGGCGCGCGCGGCGTGTTTTTCAAGGCGCCCAAGCCCGGTCAGGACCGCCGGGTCGATCTGCCCACCATCGGCCCCGACACCATTGCGCAGGTCGCCGCGGCCGGGCTTGCGGGCATCGCCTGGCAGGCCGGCGGCGTGATCGTTCTGGACCGGGACGAGACCGTTCGCCGCGCCGAGGCGGCAGGGGTGTTTCTGTGGGCACGGGAATGATCCTGCCTGCGTGGCGGCAAGAAATGCTGGCGTCTTGCGCCCCGGTCACATACCCATAGGGCGACGCAGCAACCGGAAGGCGAGCATGAAGTTCTTCCTGATCGCGGGCGAACCGTCGGGCGACCAGTTGGGCGCGGCGCTGATGGCCGGGCTGCGGACGCTGTCGGCCGATGTGGAATTCTGCGGCATCGGCGGTCCGCTGATGCAGGCGCAGGGCATGGACAGCCTGTTCCCCATGGACGAGCTGAGCCTGATGGGCATCTGGGAGGTGATCCCGAAATACCGGCACCTGAAACGGCGCATCGCCCAGACCGCGCAGGCGGTGACGAAAGCCGCGCCCGACGCGCTGATCACCATCGACAGCCCCGATTTCTGCCTGCGCGTGGCCCGCGCGGCGCGGGCGCAGGACCCCGATCTGCGCACGATCCACTATGTCGCGCCCTCGGTCTGGGCGTGGCGCGCGGGGCGGGCGCTGAAAATGGCGCAGGTGATCGACCATGTGCTGGCGATCCTGCCGTTCGAGCCGCCCTATATGCAGGCGGCGGGGATGAGCTGCGATTTCGTCGGCCATCCGGTGGCCACCGCCCCGATCGGCGGCCCGAACGAGGCCGGGCTGTTCCGCGCCGCACACGGCATCGCCGCCGATGCGCCGGTGGTGCTGTGCCTGCCCGGATCGCGCAAATCCGAGGTCGAACGGCTGGCCGGCCGCTTTGACGAGGCACTGATGCGGCTGCGCGACCGCGTCCCCGAGATCCGGGTGGTGCTGCCGACGGTGCCGGGGGTGGCGCATATGGTGCGCGACATGGCGCGGCGCTGGCCGTGGACGCCGGTCGTGGTCGAAGAGCCGGACGAAAAGATCGCGGCCTTCGCGGCGGCCGATCTGGCGCTGGCGGCCTCGGGCACGGTCAGCCTGGAACTGGCGGCCAACCGGATCCCGATGGTGATCGGCTATGACATGGCGCCGATCAGCCGGCTGCTGGTGCGGCTGCTGCTGAAGACCGATACGGTGACGCTGGTCAATCTGGTCAGCGACACCCGCGCCGTGCCCGAGTTTCTGGGCCGCGATTGTCAGCCGGGACCATTGGCCCACGCGTTGCAGAACGCGCTTGAGGACATGACCGCGCGCAAGGCGCAGCTTGACGCGATGGACCTGACCATGGACCGGCTTGGCAAGGGCGGCGAGGCGCCGGGGCTGCGCGCCGCACGTTCGGTCCTGGGGGCGGTCAGAGAACCGCGGTCACCATGATCTCGACCTTGTAATCCGGGGTGGCCAGCTTCGCCTCGCCGGTGGCGCGGGCCGGGGCATGGCCGGGTGCGACCCATGCGTCCCAAACCTTGTTCATGGCCGCGAACTCGGCGGCGATGTCGGACAGCCAGATCTGGACCGAAACGATGCGCGTCTTGTCGGTGCCGGCCTTTCGCAACAGCGTGTCGATCTGCGACAGGATCGCGCGGGTCTGATCCTCGGCCGGCTTGCCCGGCGCGCCCGTCTGTCCGGCCAGCCAGACCATGCCGCCGGCGACGACCGCCTGGCTCATCCTCTGGCCCGATTCGATGCGTTTGATGTCGGTCATGTCGTCATACTCCGTTGAACAGGCGCCAGAAGAAGATCGCCGTCATCCCGAACCCGACCCCCGCGATCAGCAGGCGCAGCGCGTGGCGCGGAATCCGGCGGGCAAGCGGCGCCCCGGCATAGCCGCCGGTGATGGTTCCCGCCGCCATGATCGCGGCGGACACCCACACGATCTTGCCACCGATGGCGAAGACTGCAAAGGCGATCACCGACAGCGCGAAGGACAGCCAGCTTTTCAGCCCGTTCATCTGGTGCAGATCGCTCATCCCCCACATGGCGAAGACGGCCAGCATGATGATCCCCAGACCGCCGTTGAAATAGCCGCCATAGATCGACATCGGCAGCAGCGTGCCCAGCCCGAACGGCGTGACCACCGACCGCCAGCGCGAGGCATAGGTGCGGATCGGCCCGGACCAGTAGAAGACCACCGTGGCGACCAGCAGCAGGAACGGCACCAGCACCGAGAACGCCGCGTTCGAACTGACCAGCAGCAGCCCGCAGCCCACGGTCCCGCCGATCACGGTCCACACCGTGAGCTTCAGCATCGGCGCATCCTGGATCGCCGCGATGTCGCGGCGAAACCCAAGCGTTGCGGCCAGATAGCCGGGCAGGGCGGCCACGGTCGAGGTCGCGTTCGCGGCCACCGGCGGCACGCCCAGAAAGACCAGCATGGGAAAGGTGATGAAGGTCCCGCCGCCGGCGATCGTGTTCAGGATGCCGCCCAGCACCCCGGCGAAGAAAAGCAGGGCGATTTCAAGCATCCGGACCTTCCGAACTGGCAGGAGAGTGGAGCGGGTGAAGGGAATCGAACCCTCGTCGTAAGCTTGGGAAGCTTCTGCTCTGCCATTGAGCTACACCCGCGACGGGGATGTGATTACTGCGTCATCGGGCAAGCTGCAAGGCCAAAGCGATGCGGCAGGGGCGCGTCACGATGTGCGGGCGCGCATCCCGGCGCGGTGAAGCCCCTTGTTCGATATGCGCGGCGCGGTCTATCCTGCGCGCCGGCAGAAGGAGATTTCCATGGACACCCCGATTTCCGGCGAACCGCGTCTGACCTCGCTGTCGCATGGCGGCGGCTGCGGCTGCAAGATCGCGCCGGGCGTGCTGGCCGGTCTGCTGCGCGGCACCTCGATGCTGCCGGTGCCCGAGGCGCTGATCGTCGGCATCGAAACCTCGGACGACGCCGCGGTCTATCGGCTGAACGACGATCAGGCGCTGGTGGCGACGACCGACTTCTTCATGCCCATCGTGGACGATCCGCTGGATTTCGGACGGATTGCCGCCACCAACGCGATCAGCGACGTCTATGCCATGGGCGCGGTGCCGATCATGGCGCTGTCGCTGGTCGGGATGCCCATCGACGTGCTGTCGCCCGAAACCATCGCCCGGATTCTGGAGGGCGGGGCCGCCGCCTGCCGCGACGCGGGCATCCCCATCGCCGGCGGCCACACCATAGATTCGGTCGAGGCGATCTATGGCCTGGTGGCGATGGGTCTGGTGCACCCCGATCGCGTCAAGCGCAATTCGGGGGCAAGGCCGGGCGATGTGCTGATCCTTGGCAAGCCGCTTGGCGTGGGCGTGATGTCGGCGGCGCTGAAGAAGGGGGTTCTGAGCCAGGACGGCTATCGCGCGATGATCGCGGCCACCACGCGGCTGAACACGCCGGGGCCGGACCTGGCGCAGATCGACGATGTCCATGCGATGACCGACGTGACCGGGTTCGGGCTGGCCGGACACGCGCTGGAAATGGCGCGCGGATCGGGCTGCGACATCCGGCTGGACTGGGGGTCGGTGCCGCTGCTGGCGGGGGCGCGCGATCTGGCGGCGCAGGGCCATGTCACCGGCGCCTCGGGCCGCAACTGGGTCAGCTATGGCAACGACGTGTCGCTGCCCGACGGGTTCGCCCGGATCGAGCGCGCCCTGCTGTCGGACCCGCAGACCAGCGGCGGACTGCTGGTAGCCTGCGCGCCCGGCAGCGCCGACCGGGTTCTGCGCGTCTTTCGCGATCATGGCTTCGCCGAGGCCGCCGTCATCGGCGAGGCGGTCGAGGGCGCGGGGCGGCTGGTGCTGTCCTGACCCGGACCGCCCGCGCGGGCGGCGGCGGTGGAGGGGTATTTGGGCAAAGAAGAAGCCGTCAGCGATAGCCCTGCGCCTGCAATTCGAACAATTCGCGATAGCGGCCGTCGCGGGCGACAAGCTGGTCATGCGTGCCCTGATCCTGCACCCGTCCCTGTTCGATCACGATGATCCGGTCGGCCATCCGGACGCTGGAAAACCGGTGCGAGATCAGCAGGGCGGTGCGGCCGCTGGACAGATCGCCGAAGCGCTGGAACACCTCGAACTCGGCGCGGGCGTCCAGCGCGGCCGTCGGCTCGTCAAGGATCAGGATCTGCGCGTCGCGCATATAGGCGCGCGCGATGGCCAGTTTCTGCCATTCGCCGCCCGACAGATCCAGCCCGTGGGCAAAGCGTTTGCCGACCATCTGGTCATAGCCTGCCGGCAAGGTGGCGATTACCCGATCGGCCAGCGCCCGTTCGGCGGCGGATTCGATGCGGGGCCGGTCGTCGCGCGCCTCGATCCGGCCGGCGGCGATGTTGTCGGCCGCCGACATGGCATAGCGCACGAAATCCTGAAAGATCACCCCCACCGCCGCGCGCAGCTGATCCAGGTCGTAGTCGCGCAGATCGCGCCCATCCAGCAGCACCCGCCCCTCGGTCGGGTCGTAAAGCCTTGCCAGCAGCTTGACGATGGTGGTCTTGCCCGCGCCGTTTTCGCCCACCAGCGCGACCGTCTCTCCGGCGGTCAAGTGGAACGACAGATGGCGCACGGCCCACCGTTCCGCCCCCGGATAGCGGAACCCGACCCCATCGAAGGTGATGCCCTGCGTGATCGGCTGCGGCACCGGCCGCGCATCGGGGCGCGAGGCGATGGCGGGCCGTTCGTCGAAAAAGCGATACAGATCGTCCAGATACAGCGCCTGCGCCGCCATGTTCGAGAATGAGGACAGCAACCCCTCGATCAGCCCGCGCAGCCGCAGGAAGCTGCCCGACAGGAACGTCAGATCGCCAAGCGACAGCGTGCCGGTCAGCGTGCGCCCCAGGATCCACAGATAGGCCCCGTAATAGCACAGCGTGCCGATTCCGGTCAGCGCCGCCATCGCCACCAGTTGCCGCCGGTTGATCGCGCGGTTCTCGGCGTAAAAGCGTTCGGCCAGTTCCAGATAGCGGTCGCGCAGAAACGCGTTCAGGCCGAAGATCTTGACCTCCTTGGCGGAATCCGAGGTGGCGCCGATCATCCGCAGATAGTCGCGTTCGCGCCGTTCGGGCGCACGACGCCAGTTCATCTGGTATAGTTCGGCGTTGAAATGCATCTGCCCGATCAGCGTCGGGATCAGCGCCGCCAGCAGCAGGGCGACCAGCCACGGGTTATAGGCGATCAGCCCCGCGCCGAAGGTGATGACGGTCAGGCTGTCCTGCAATTGCTGCATCACCTGATTGACCAGCGGGATGCGGCCCATCGTCTGGCGGCGCGCCCGGTCCAGCCGGTCCTGAAACCCCGCATCCTCGAAACTGGCCAGATCCAGCGCGGCGGAATGATCCATCAGCCGGATCGACAGCGAGATGACCAGCCGTTCCTGCAACAGGCTGTCGGCATAGGTCACCAGCCGGCCGAGCAGATCGGATGCCAGCGCCAGCCCCAGCTCGGCCAGGACCAGCAGCGTCAGGGGGTGCACCAGACCCGATTCCCACCATCCGGCCAGCGTGTCGGGGCGGGCATCCAGCGCGATCAGGCGCACGACCTCGTCGATGATCAGCTTGCCGATCCACAGCATCGCGACCGGCATCACCGCGCGCACCAGCCGCAGCGCGATCATCGTGCCGGCCAGCACCGGGCTGGCCCGCCAGACCATCGCAAGGAACGGCGGGATGTTCTTCAGCGCCGCCCAACGCGCGGCATAATCGGGCGCGTCGGGACGGGCCATCGTCAGGCGGTTTCGGTCTGGCGGGCGCGGGCGATTTCGGCCTCGGTCAGCGGGCCGGGGAAATGGCACGCCGTCTTGCGGTCCGCGCCTTGCAGCGCCGGCACCTGTTCGGCGCACAGGGACTGGGCGCGCGGGCAGCGGGTGCGAAAGACGCAGCCCGACGGCGGGTTCAGCGGCGAGGGCAGATCGCCCGACAGCGGCACCACCGTCGCCGCCGGGTCATGGGCGGGATCGGGCACCGGCACCGCCGACAACAGCGCCTGCGTATAGGGGTGCTGCGGATCGGCATACAGCGTGTCGGTCGGGCCGACCTCCATCACCTTGCCCAGATACAGCACCATCACCCGGTCGCTGATATGTTTCACCACCGACAAATCATGGGCGATGAAGATCAGCGCAAGCCCCAGTTCGCGTTGCAGCCGGATCAGCAGATTGATCACCTGCGCCTGGATCGAGACATCCAGCGCGCTGACCGGCTCGTCGCAGATGATCAGCCGGGGTTCCACGATCAGCGCGCGGGCGATGCCGATGCGCTGGCACTGGCCGCCGCTGAATTCGTGCGGATAGCGGTTGATCTGGTTGGGCAGCAGCCCGACCTTTTCCATCATCGCCTTGACGCGATCCTTCACCTCGGCCGATTTCAGGCCGGGGTGATGGGTCTTCAGCGGCTCGGCGATGATCTGGCCCACCGTCATGCGCGGGTTCAGCGAGGCCAGCGGGTCCTGAAACACCATCTGGATCTCGCGCCGATATTTCATCATCTGCCGGGGCGACAGCCCGACCAGATCGCGCCCGTCGATCCATTCGGCCCGCCCCCGCGCCGGGACCAGCCCGATCAGGGCGCGCGCCAGCGTGGATTTGCCGCACCCCGATTCGCCCACGACGCCCAGTGTCTCGCCGGGGTTCAGGCTGAAATCGACGCCGCCCACGGCATGCAGGTTTCGCGGCGCGGACCACGGCATCGCCCCGTCGCGCCCGATCTGAAAGGTGACGCGCAGGTCCCGCACGTCCAGCAGCGGCTTAGTCATGGTCATCCACCTTGGCTGGGGTTCCGGCCATGCCGGCACCGGCGACGGCGGCACGTGGAATGGCCTGATCGATGGTCTGGTCCGACACGGCGGGTTCGACATCCGTCAGCGGCCGGGTCTGGCGCCGGGCCCGCACATCCTCCAGCGGCGCAAAGCAGGCGCGGGCGCGTTCGGGGGCGAACCCTTCCAGCGGCGGACGTTCGGTCGCGCATTCCGGCCGGCGATAGGGGCAGCGCGGCTCGAACGCGCAGCCGGCGGGCGGGCGCGTCATGTTGGGGGGCGAGCCGGGGATGGCGGACAATTCGTCGCCCTTCTGGTCGATCCGCGGGATCGCGTGCAGCAGGCCCTGGGTATAGGGATGCGCGGGATCGTGAAACAGCGGCCCGGCCGGTCCCGTCTCGCGGATGCGGCCGCCATACATCACGGCCACGCGTTCGCACGACCCGGCGACCACGCCCAGATCATGCGTGATCAGGATCATCGCCATGCCGAATTCCGATTGCAGATCGGCCAGCAGCGCCATGATCTGCGCCTGCACCGTCACGTCCAGCGCGGTCGTCGGCTCATCCGCGATCAGCACCTGCGGACGGCACAGCAGCGCCATCGCGATCATCACCCGCTGGCGCATGCCGCCGCTGAACTCGTGCGGATACAGCCGGATGCGGCCTTTCGCGTCGGGGATCTTGACCGCATCCAGCATCCGCACCGATTCGGCCACCGCCTCGCGACGTGACATGCCCTTGTGCAGGGTCAGAACCTCGGCCATCTGGTCGGCCACCCGCATGTATGGGTTCAGCGAGGTCATCGGGTCCTGAAAGATCATCGCGATCTTCTCGGCCCGGATGCGGTTCAGGACGCGGGCCGGGGCGTTCAGGATCTGCTGGCCGTCGAACCGGACGCTGCCGGTGGCGCGGCCGTTCTTGGCCAGAAGCCCCATGACCGCAAAGGACAGCTGCGATTTGCCGCTGCCCGATTCGCCGACGATGCCGACGGTTTCACCCGGATCGACGGACAGCGACACACGGTTGGCCGCCTGCACCTCGCCGTCATTGGTGGCAAAGCGGACGGACAGATCGTCGATTTCCAGCAACGCCATCTTAACGGTCCTTCGGGTCAAGTGCGTCGCGCAGGCCATCGCCCACGAAGAAAAAGCCGAACAGCGTGATCACGAAGAAGAACAGCGGAAAGGCCAGCTGCCACAGCGTGCCGTAATTCATCGTCCCCGCCCCTTCCGAGATCAGCGCCCCCCACGAGGTCAGCGGTTCCTGCACGCCAAGACCCAGGAAGCTGATGAAGCTTTCGGTCAGGATCATCAGCGGCACCAGCAGCGTGGCATAGACGGCGACCACGCCCAGCAGGTTCGGGACGATATGGCGCAGGATGATCTTCCACGCGGGAACGCCGGTGGCGCGCGCCGCCTCGATGAATTCGCGGTTCTTCAGCGACAGGGTCTGGCCGCGCACGATGCGCGACATGTCCAGCCAGGAAATCAGGCCGATGCCCAGAAACAGCATCGCAATGGATCGCCCGAACATCACCAGCAGCAGGATCAGCACGAACATGTAGGGGATCGACATCAGGATATCGACGGCGCGCATCATGACCTGATCGGTGCGCCCGCCCACATATCCCGCCGTCGCCCCGTAAAGCGTGCCCACGATCACCGCGATGGTCGCGCCCACGATCCCGACCATCAGGCTGATCTGGGTGCCCTGCACGGTGCGCGCGAACAGGTCGCGGCCCAGATCGTCGGTGCCGAAATAATGGCCGTTCTGGATCGAGGGCTGGCCCATCGTGGCGACCTGACCCATGACGTTGAAATCCAGATCCTCGTTCGACCAGACCGCAAGCTGGTCGCCGAACAGCGCAAACAGCGCCACCAGAACCAGGATCACCATGCCCGCCATCGCGGCCTTGTTGCGCAGGAAACGCTTGCGCGCATCGGCCCATGGGCTGCGGCCCTTGACCTCGTCCTGCGACATGCGCGCGGCCAGCGATTGCATCTTCTGCTGTTCGATCACCATGGCTTAATACCGGATTTTCGGGTCGATCCACGCATAGAGGATATCGACGACAAGGTTGAACAGGATGGTCAGCGCCCCGACCAGGATCGTCACGCCCATCATCACCGCATAGTCGCGGTTCAGCGCCGAATCGACGAAGGCCTTGCCGATCCCGCCGGTCGAGAAATAGATGTCGATGACGACCGATCCGGTGATCATCGACACGAAGACTGGACCCAAATAGCTGATCACCGGCAGCATCGCCGGTTTCAGCGCGTGGCGCATGATGACGCGGCGTTCGGGCATCCCCTTGGCGCGGGCGGTGCGGATATGGTTGCTGCCCAGCACCTCCAGCATCGAGGATCGGGTGATCCGCGCGATCGAGGCCATATAGCTTGTGCCCAAGGCGATCACCGGCATGACCCAGAAGCTGGGATCGTTGAACGACCAGCCGCCGCCGGGCAGCAGCCGGTACCACAGCGTGAAGATCAGCACCAGGATCGGCGCCATCACGAAATTCGGCAGCACCTGCGCCCCGATCGAGACGCCGACGGCCATGTAGTCCCAGAAGCTGTTGTGCCGGATCGCGGCGATCACCCCCAGGGCGACGCCGATCAGCACGGCAAGCGCGAAGGACAGCGTGCCATAGGTCAGCGTGACCGGAAATCCGGCGGCGATCAGCTGATTCACCGTCCGGTCGGGATAGACGAAGCTGGGGCCGAAATCGAAATGCACGACGATGCCGTAAAGATAGTTCCAGATCTGCCGCCACAGCGGCTGATCCAGCCCGTATTTCGCGTTCAGGTTCGCCAGAACCTGCGCGGGCAGTTCGCGTTCCTGCGTGAACGGCCCTCCGGGCGCCATGTGCATCAGGAGGAAGGAAAAGACGATCAGCAGCAGCAACGTAGGAATCGCCACGGCCAGCCTTCGCACGATGTATGCCAACATCGGGTACAGCCTTTCTGTGCAGGATACGGGGGCGGCCGGCCTGTCGGGATGCCGGAAGGGACGGACCCTTCCGGCAGGACAGGGCGCGGCCTTATTCGGCGGTGCGATACATGTCCTTGGCGTACCAGGTGTTCATCACGTTCTCCAGCGGCACGCCCTTCAGCGTGGGCTTGAACATCTGCGCCTTGGCATAGTGATAGACCGGCACAAGTCCCATGTCCCCGATCAGGATCTGCTCGGCCTGACGGTACAGTTCGGCCGGGTTTTCGGCGGTGGCCGATTCGGACAGAAGCCGGTCGTAATCGGCGTTCGACCACTTGCCGTTATTGTAGCCATCGGTGCGGAAGTAATCGAGATAGGTCGAGGGTTCGTTGTAATCCGCGCACCACGCATAGCGGGCCACCTCGAAATCCTGGTTCTGCAAACGGTCGGTGTGCACCTTCCATTCATAATTGGCCAGCGACGCCTGAACGCCGATCGCCTTCCAGAACTGCTGCACGGCGACGGCCAGCTTCTTGTGATCCTCGGACGTGTTGTACTGGATCGTCAGCTTCAGCGGGTTGTCCGGGCCATACCCTGCCTCGGCCAGCAGTGCCTTGGCCTTCTCGATCCGCTCGGGCTGGGTCCAGTGCGACATCTCGATATCGGGGGCCTCGAAACCCTCGGTCGCCCAGTGGGTCCAGTAATAGGCCGGTTCCTGCCCGCCCTGCAGGATCTTGTCCACGATAATGTCGCGATCCACGCCATAGGCAAGCGCCTGACGGACCTTCAGATCCTTCAGCGCCTCGGGGCCCTTGTCGGACAGGTTGAACAGATAGGCATAGGAACATGACCACGGCACCGTCACGGTCTGGTCGGGATATTCCTCCTTCAGGCGCGGAAACTGGCCGGCGGGCAGCGAATCCATCCAGTCAAGCTCGCCCGCGAGATAACGGGTCAGGCCGATATTCTGGTCGTTCACGGTGACGAATTTCACCGTCTCGATGATGGTGTTGTCGGCGTCCCAGTACTGGTCGTTCTTCACCGCCGTCGCCACGACGCCAAGATCGTGGTCCTGCAGCACATAGGCGCCGTTGCCGACCATCTTGCCGGGCTGGGTCCAGTTGTCGCCCTCGGCCTCGATCACCTTCTGGGGGACCGGATAGGTGGTGGCGTGCGACAGCGTCTTCAGGAAATAGGGCGTCGGCTTGGACAGCGTCACTTCCAGCGTCTTGTCATCGACGGCCTTCACGCCAAGTTCTTCGGGCGACTTGTCGCCCTTCACCACGTCAGAGGCGTTGGCGATGTTCATCAGTTCGATGAACCACGCATATTCGCTGGCCGTGGCCGGATCGGCGGCGCGGCGCCACGCATAGACGAAATCGCCCGCCGTGACCGGGTCGCCGTTCGACCAGTTCGCATCGCGGAGATGGAAGGTATAGGTCAGCCCATCCTCGCTGACCTCGTGGCTTTCGGCGGCGCCGGGGATCATCGCGCCGGCCTCGTCCTCGTTCATCAGGCCTTCGAAAAGCTGCCGGATCATGTCCGAATCCGTACGTGTCGTGGTCAGCTGCGGGTCCAGCGACTTGATCGCGTCCAGGATCCAGTAGTTCAGGCCCTGCTGATCGGCCAGGTTCTCGCCCTCTGCGGGCTGCGCGGCAAAGGCGGGCGCGGCCAGCGCGGCGGCCAATGCGGTCGTCACGATGAATTTTCTCATCGTCAACTCCTCCAGGTTGAATGTCGGCGTCTTGTGCACCGGAATGGGGCGAAGTTAGCCAAACTGCGGCCGAGGTAAAGACGGATTGCCGCTTTCCTCGCCTGCCGGCTTGTGGAACAGATGCCGGCGATGAGCCGGGATGGACATATCACGCTGGTGACGGGCGGGGCGCGGTCGGGCAAATCGGCGCTGGCCGAAAGGCTGGCGGCGCGGCACGGCACGGCGCGGATCTATGTGGCCACGGCGCAGCCGGGCGATGCCGAGATGGCCGAACGGATCGCCCGGCATCGCCGCCGCCGCGGCGCAGGCTGGCGGACCGTCGAGGAACCGGTCGATCTGGCCCGCGCGCTGCGCGAGACGGACGGGCAGGGGGTGCGGCTGGTCGATTGCCTGACGCTGTGGCTGTCGAACTGTCTGGGGTCCGAAGATATCGACGCGCTGATCGCCACCCTGCGCGCGCAGGCGTCGCCCGTCGTGCTGGTCACGAACGAGCTGGGGCAGGGGATCGTGCCCGACAACGCGCTGGCGCGCCGGTTCCGCGACCGCCACGGCTGGATGAACCAGGCAGTGGCCGATGCCGCCGACGAGGTCTGGATCTCCATCAGCGGCCAGCCGCTGCGCCTGAAACCTGCACGAGGGAACGAGGATGACGGAATTTGACCCGACGGCGGCCCAGGCCGCACGCGAACGTCAGGACAGCCTGACGAAACCGCCCGGATCGCTTGGCCGGCTTGAGGATCTGGCGATCTTCATGGCCGGCTGGCAGGGGCAGGCGCGGCCCCGGCTGGACCGCGCGCAGGCGCTGGTCTTTGCCGGTAATCACGGCGTCGTGGCCCAAGGGGTCAACCCGTTCCCGGCCGAGGTCACGGCGCTGATGGTGCGCAACTTCGCGGCGGGCGGGGCGGCGATCAACCAGCTTTGCAAGATCGCCGGCGCCAGCCTGTCGGTCGTGCCGCTGGATCTGGACCGGCCGACCGACGATTTCACGCAAGGCGCGGCGATGTCGCCCGACGAGGTCGCGGCGGCGATGCATGCGGGGGCCGATGCGGTGGACAAAGACGCCGACATCCTGATCCTGGGCGAGATGGGGATCGGCAATTCGACCGTGGCGGCGGCGCTGGCGGCGTCGGTCTTTGGCGGCCGGGCCGAGGATTGGGTCGGCCCCGGCACCGGCGCCGAGGGCGAGGTGCTGGACAACAAGCGTCGCGCCGTCGCAGCCGGGCTGGCGCGTCACGAACCGGTATCGGCCCGCACGACGCTGGCCGCCTTCGGCGGGCGCGAACAGGCCGCGATCTGCGGCGCGGTGCTGCGCGCGCGCGAGTTGGGCCTGCCGGTGATCCTGGACGGCTTCATCTGCACCGCCGCGGCGGGCGTGCTGATCCGCGACGACGCGGACGCGCTGGCCCATTGCCTGATCGGCCATGAAAGCGCCGAACCCGGTCATCGCCGGCTGATCGCCTCGCTGGGGATGCAGCCGGTGCTGTCCCTGGACATGCGGCTGGGCGAGGGGACGGGAGCGGCGGTCGCGCTGATGGTGCTGCGGGGCGCGATTGCCTGTCACGACGGCATGGCCACCTTCGCCGAGGCCGGCATTGCCTGAGCGCGCGGCGCAGCTGCTGCTGGCGCTGGTGTTTCTGACGCGGGTTCCGCTGGCGCATCTGCTGCCGGCGCGCCGGCTGCGCCTGTCAGGCAGCGCATGGGCCTTTCCAATCGTGGGCGCGGCGGTCGGCGGGCTGGCCGCGCTGCCGCTGCTGTGGTCCGGCCCGCCTTTGCTGATGGCGGTGCTGTCGGTGGCGCTGTCCGTCTGGCTGACCGGCGCGCTGCACGAGGATGCGCTGGCCGATCTGGCCGATGCGGCGGGCGGGCGCGATGCCGAATCCCGGCTGGCGATCATGCGCGATTCGCGGATCGGCAGCTTCGGCACGATGACGCTGCTGCTGGTCACCGCCGCACGAATCGCGTCGCTGAGCGTGCTTGGCCCGTGGCACCTGATCGCCGCCTCCGCCGGCGGGCGCGCGGGTATCGTGCTGGCGATGGCGCGGCTGGCGCCTGCGCGGCGCAACGGGCTGGGCCGGGATGCGGGCAGGCCGGGCACGCGCAGCGTCGCCGCAGCCGGGCTGATCGCGCTGTTGCTACTGTTTCCCGCGGGACCGGCTGCGTGGGCCGCGCTGGCGGCGGGGCTGACAGCCAGCCTGCTGGTGATGCGCCGGGCGCGGATCTGGCTGGGCGGCCAGACCGGCGACGTTCTGGGCGCAACCTCGGTCCTGACGGAAACCGCGATGCTGGTGGCGTTCGCGACATTCGGCGCACGCTGAGACCGGATTTTGTTGACGCAGCACCCGCCTTTCGCGCATACCCGCGGCGGATAAAAGACCGGCCGGCGCGGCCGGCAAGGCGCGACCCCGCGCGCCGTGATCGAGGGAGGATCTCATGGGCGGCCTTCTGGCCCTGTCTCGCGGCATCGACCGTATCAACACCGTCATCGGTCGCAGCGCGTCGTGGCTGATCCTGCTGGCGATCTTCGTCAGCGCGACCAACGCGGTCATCCGCAAGATCTTCAGCATCTCGTCGAATGCCTGGCTTGAGTTGCAGTGGTATCTGTATGGCGGGGCGTTTCTGCTGGCCGCCGCCTATACGCTGCTGGAGAACGAACATATCCGGATCGACATCCTGTATGGCACGCTCAAACGCCGGACCCAGCACTGGATCGACCTTCTGGGCACGATCTTTCTGCTGATGCCGGTGGTGATGGTGACGCTGTGGTTCGTCTGGCCATGGCTGCTGCGCAGCATCAATTCGGGCGAGATGTCGATGAACGCAGGCGGCCTGATCCTGTGGCCGGCCAAGACGCTGCTGTTCGTGGGGTTCCTGCTGCTGTTTCTTCAGGGCATTTCCGAAATCATCAAGAAGATCGCGGTGATGCGCGGGTTGATCGACGATCCGCACCCGCCGACCAGCCATCACGCCCCGATCGAGGTGGACGAGAATCTGCGGGCGCTGACCGGCTTCGACTATGACGAACAGGCGCCCGAAACGCGGCGCGACGACCTGCGCAAGGATGACCGCACATGATGGAACTCATTGCGCAGAACATGGCGCCGATCATGTTCGTCTCGCTGATCGTCTTCCTGCTGCTGGGCTATCCGGTCGCCTTCGCCCTGGGGGCCAACGGGCTCTTGTTCTTCGTGATCGGGGTCGAACTGGCGCCGCTGTCGAACGGGTCGATCAATCTCAGCTGGCCGCTGCTGCGCGCGATCCCCGACCGGTTCTTCGGAGGGGTCGTCGCCAACGAGACATTGCTGGCCGTGCCGTTCTTCACCTTCATGGGCATCGTGCTGGAGAAATCCGGCATGGCCGAGGATCTGCTGGACACGATCGGCCAGCTTTTCGGCCCGGTGCGCGGCGGTCTGGCCTATGCCGTCATCATCGTCGGCGCGCTGCTGGCGGCGACGACCGGCGTGGTCGCGGCCTCGGTCATCGCGATGGGGCTGATCTCGTTGCCGATCATGCTGCGCTATGGCTATGACAGGCGGGTGGCGGCGGGGGCGATCACCGCGTCGGGAACGCTGGCGCAGATCATTCCGCCGTCGCTGGTGCTGATCGTGCTGGCCGACCAGCTTGGCCGTTCGGTCGGCGACATGTACAAAGGCGCGCTGATCCCCGGCCTGATCCTGACCGGGATCTATCTGGGCTATATCTTCGTGCTGTCCATCGTGCGGCCCGATTCCGTTCCCGCCCTGCCCAAGGAGGCGCGGACCCTGGGGTCGGGTCTGACCTCGCTGCTGGTGGCGCTGGCGGCGGGTGTCGGGGTGTTCTGGCTGTCCTGGAGATGGCTGTATCCCACGCAGGGCAACGATGCCGACATTCTGGCCGCGGCAATCGCGGTGATCGCGGTCTATCTGGTGGCGCTTGCCGACCGGTCGCTGAAGATCGGGCTGATGTCGCGCCTGGCGCAGCAGGTGGTGATCGTGCTGATCCCGCCGCTTGCGCTGATCTTTCTGGTGCTGGGCACGATCTTTCTGGGCGTCGCCACCCCGACCGAGGGGGGCGCGATGGGCGCGGTCGGCGCGCTGGCCCTGGCCGGCGTCAAGCGGCGGCTGAATCTGGGCGTGATCAGTTCGGCGCTGGCCTCGACCACGCGGCTGTCGGCCTTCGTCATGTTCATCCTGATCGGCGCGCGGATCTTTTCGCTGACCTTCTATGGCGTGAACGGCCATCTGTGGGTGGAACATCTGCTGACATCGCTGCCGGGCGGCGAATACGGCTTTCTGGTCGCTGTGTCGCTGCTGGTGTTCCTGCTGGCGTTCTTCCTCGACTTCTTCGAGCTTGCGTTCATCATCGTGCCGCTGCTGGCCCCCGCGGCCGAGACGCTTGGGATCGACCTGATCTGGTTCGGCGTCATTCTGGGCGTGAACATGCAGACCAGCTTCATGCATCCGCCCTTCGGCTTTGCGCTGTTCTATCTGCGATCCGTGGCGCCGCAGGCCCCCTATACGGACCGCGTCACCGGCCAGACGATGCAGCCCGTGAAGACCAGCCAGATCTATTGGGGCGCGGTGCCGTTCGTGTTCATCCAGATCGTGATGATCGCGGTGGTGATCACCTTCCCGCAGCTGGTCATGCACTACAAGGGCGCGCCGATCGAGGCGTCGGGCGCCCGCATCCAGATCCCCTCCGGGGGTGAGGGCGGACTTGGCGGGCTGGGCGGCTTTGGCGGGTTGGGCGGCTCGCCCTTCGGTCAGGCGCCGGCGGGCGGCGAGCAGGGCGGCACCGGGGCGACCCCCGACATCGGCCTGGGCGGCTTGGGCGGTCTACCCAATTTCGGCGCGCCGGCCGACGGACCCGCCGAACCCGCGCCCGGAACCCAGGCCGCGCCGGCGGGCGAAGCCGAGGGTGCATCCTCCGGCAATTCCGGCGGGCTGGGCCTTGACGGTCCCCCGCCCGGACTTGGCGGCGGCAACTGACGACGACAGGGCGCAGCCTGCGCGTCGAAAGAAAACGGCCGCCGCGATCCCTCGCGGCGGCCTTTCTGCATCCGGCGGGCGCGCCTTACTGGCTGCCGCCCGGTTCCAGCTTGCCGTTGCGCTGCTGGATCATCATGAACGTGTCGAACGTGTATTCCGCCGTCTGGGCATAGAGATACCAGTCGTTGCGATAGGGCAGCATCGCCTCGTACTGTTTCTTGAACCACTCGTTCTCGTTCGACAGTTCGGCATAGACCTCGTTCGCGGCCTCGAACGCGGCGTTCATCACATCCTCGCTGAAGGACCGCAGCTGCGCGCCGGCGCCGACCAGTTCCTTCAGCGCGGTCGGGTTCTTCATGTCGTATTCGGCCAGCATGTTCTGGTCGACCGCCTGACAGCAGGACCGCAGCAGCGACTTGTAGGTGTCGGGCAATTCGTCCCACTTGGCCTTGTTGATGAAGAAGCTGACCGACGGTCCGCCCTCCCAGAAGCCGGGGTAATAGTAATACGGCGCAACCTTCTGGAATCCCAGCTTGTTGTCGTCATAGGGACCGACCCATTCGGCGGCGTCGATGGTGCCCTTCTCCAGCGAGGGATAGACGTCCCCGCCGGCCAGTTGCTGCGGCACGACGCCCAGCTTTTCGACCACCCGGCCGGCCAGCCCGGAAATCCGCATCTTCAGCCCCTGAAGATCGGCCAGCGTGTTGATTTCCTTGCGATACCAGCCGCCCATCTGCACGCCGGTATTGCCGCCCGGAAACGCGATCAGGCTGTATTGTTCCAGAAATTCGTTGTAATTCTCGATCCCGCCGCCGTGATAGTTGTAGGCCGCCTTGGCGCGGGCCGAGAAGGTGAAGGGCAGATCGGCGCCGCAGGCGAAGGCCGGGTCCTTGCCCCAGTTGTAATAGCCCACCGAATGCGCGCATTCGACGGTGCCGTCGGTGGCGGCGTTGATCGCGTCCAGCCCCGGCACGATTTCGCCCGCGGCGAATACCTGGATGTTGAACTTGCCGTCGGTGGCTTCCTTCAGCCTAATCGACAACTCGTCTCCGCCGCCGAAGATCGTGTCCAGCGATTTCGGAAAGGACGAGGCCAGTCGCCAGTTGATCGTCGGCGACTCCTGCGCGATGGCAGGCGCGGCCAGGGCCGTGCCGGCCGCCGCCGCCGCCCCGCCGACCGAGGCGCGGGTCAGAAAGGAACGCCGATCCAGGCTTTTGGAATCTTTCATGTAATCTCCTCCAAGCGGGTCGGATGGGGCGTGTGCCCCGACGATTTTCCGCCCTGCATGGCGCCGCAGTTTAGCCACTGTTCGACATCTGTCGAGGGGGCAGCGCGGTCAGAGTTTCCGCTTTTTCACCTGCCTTCACGTCACCCGGGCGCAACGCGGTCCCGGTCCCGACGCAGGACAGGCGCCGGGGCCGGACCTTTCAGCGCAGGATCGACCGGCCGGCGTATTCGGCCGTCTCGCCCAGCATTTCCTCGATCCGGATCAGCTGGTTGTATTTCGCCAGCCGGTCCGACCGCGCCAGGCTGCCGGTCTTGATCTGGCCGCAATTCGTGGCGACCGCCAGATCCGCGATGGTGGCGTCCTCGGTCTCGCCCGAACGATGGCTCATCACGCTGGTAAAGCCCGCGCGATCGGCCATGCGCACCGCGTCCAGCGTTTCCGACAGCGTGCCGATCTGGTTGACCTTCACCAGCAGGCTGTTGCCGCAGCCCCGCGCGATGCCGTCGGCCAGACGCGCCGGGTTGGTCACGAACAGATCGTCGCCGACCAGCTGCACCCGGTCGCCAAGCCGGTCGGTCAGCAGCTTCCAGCCGTCCCAGTCATCCTCGGCGCAGCCATCCTCGATCGACAGGATCGGATAGTCGCCGCACAGCCCCGCCAGATACTCGACGTTCTCGGCCGGCGACAGCGATCTGCCCTCGCCCGTCATCTCGTATGTGCCGTTCCTGAAATATTCGGTCGCGGCGCAGTCCAGCGCCAGCATGATGTCGTCGCCGGGCCGGAAGCCCGCCTTTTCGACCGCCCGCAGGATGAAATCCAGCGCGTCGCGGGTGCTGGACAGGTTCGGCGCAAAGCCGCCCTCGTCGCCGATGCCGGTCGACAGACCCGCCGCCGACAATTCCTTCTTCAGCGTGTGGAAGATCTCGGACCCCATGCGCACGGCCTCGCGGATGTTCTCCGCCGCGACCGGCATGATCATGAATTCCTGGATGTCGATGGGGTTGTCGGCATGTTCGCCGCCATTGATGATGTTCATCATCGGCACCGGCAGGATGCGCGCCGCCGTGCCGCCGACATAGCGATACAGCGGCTGCATGCAGTCCTCCGCCGCAGCCTTCGCCACCGCCAGCGACACGCCGAGGATGGCGTTCGCGCCCAGGCGGGCCTTGTTCGGAGTGCCGTCCAGATCGCACATCAGCGCGTCGATGGCGCGCTGTTCGGTGGCATCCTCGCCGATCAGGTTTTCCGCGATCTCGCCGTTCACGGAGGCCACCGCCTCCAGCACGCCCTTGCCCAGGTAACGCGCCGCATCGCCATCCCGCTTTTCGACCGCCTCGTGCGCGCCGGTGGACGCGCCCGAGGGCACGGCCGCGCGGCCCATCGTGCCATCCTCCAGCGTCACATCGACCTCGACTGTCGGATTGCCGCGACTGTCCAGAATCTCGCGGGCGAAAATGTCGATAATGGCGCTCATCGGGTCCTCCGTTGCCTTGGGTCAGCGCCTACATAGCGGCGCGCCGCACAGGCCGAAAGCCGCAATCTGTCAGGGCACCACGATCTCGGCCCAGATCGGCAGGTGGTCCGACGCCTCGCGCGCGCCGGCGCCGGTGAATACGCCGTGGCGGCGCAGGGTCAGGTGCTGCGACATGGCGATCCGGTCCAGACGAAAGCGCGGCATCGGCGCGGGGTACGAGGGGCCGGGCGCGATCACCCGGAACCCGGCCAGCGATTCAAGCCCGCGATCGTCGCGCCATTCGTTGAAATCGCCCAGCAGGACGATGTTGTCGTCGGCGATCCGCGACGCCTGCGCCGTGATCCGTGCCAGCTGCGCCCGGCGCGACGACCGCGCCAGCCCCAGATGAACCCCGATGACGGTCAGCGTCGGAAACCGCAGAACCAGCGCGCCGCGCGGCTCGATCCCAGGCAGGGGCAGGCGCCGGACCACCGCCTCGTCGGCCAGATCGGGTCGCATCAGGATGGTCTGCCCGTGCCAGCCAAGCGAGTTCGCGCCGGTGCGCCCGGTGATGTCGGCGGGCACCAGCCCGGTGGTCCGCGCGATCAGCGCGCGTGGCAGCGCCTCGGGCCGCGCGCCATAGCGGAAATCGACCTCTTGCAGCGCGATGATGTCGGGCTTCAGCGCGGCGATGACGGCCAGATTGCGTTCGGGCGCGTGCGGGCCGGTCAGCCCGCGACATTTGTGCAGGTTATAGCTTGCAATTCGCAGCACCGTCATCGCCCCGTCCGCCTCGCACTCTTTCAAAATACCTTGGGGGGAATCCTCTGCAAGAGGATGGGGGGCAACGCCCCCCTTTGCCTCGGTCCCGGCCGGAATTGCGGCCTCAGGTGCCGCAGAAGGTCTGGCGGACCGCCTCGTCGGGGCGCGGGGCGCGGGCCAGGTCGCGCCACTCGGGGCGATCCTCGCGCGGATGGGTGACCGCCTCGAACAGGCGCTGGAAGGGCGCAAGATCGCCGTCGACGGCGGCGCCGATTGCCTCTTCCACGCGGTGGTTGCGCGGGATGCGGCGCGGGTTGGCATGTGCCATCAGCGCCGGGTCGGGGTCCTGCGCCTGCCAGTCCTGCGCCCACAGGTCGAACGCCTCGCGGTCGCTGAACTCGTCGCGCGCGGTGCCGTCGGCAAGCCCCGCGAAGACGCGGGTGAAATCCGCCCGCTGGGCGGCCATCATCGACAGCAGGCGTTCGGCCAGATCCTGGACCGGCGCGGCCTCGGTCAGGCCCAGCTTTTCCCCGAACAGCCGCAGCCACGCCGCCTGATACAGCGGCGCGAAGGCGTGGACGGACCGGGTCGCCGCCTCGACCGCCGCCTCACGCTCGCCCATCAGCGGAATCAGGCAGGTGGCGAACTGCGCCAGGTTCCAGACCGCGATCTGCGGCTGCTGCGCCCAGGCATAGCGGCCCATCTGGTCGATGGACGAGAACACGGTATCGGGATGATACACATCCATGATTGCGCAGGGACCATAGTCGATGGTCTCGCCCGAAATGGCCATGTTGTCGGTGTTCATCACCCCGTGGATGAAGCCAAGCGCCATCCAGCGCGCAATCGTCTCGGCCTGCCGCGTCACGACATGATCCAGCAGCGACAGCGGCCCGGTCGCCTGCGGATAATGGCGTGCGATGACGTGATCGGTCAGCGCGGCCAGCGCGTCCTCGTTTCCGCGCACGGCGAAATACTGGAAGGTGCCCACGCGGATATGGCTGGACGCAACGCGGGTCAGCACCGCACCGGGCAGGCCGTCATCGCGCCAGACCGTCTCGCCGGTGGTCACGGCGGCCAGGGCGCGGGTCGTGGGCACGCCCATCGCGTGCATGAATTCGCTGACGACATATTCGCGCAGCACCGGACCCAGCCACGCGCGCCCGTCCCCGCGCCGCGAGAACGGCGTCTTGCCGCTGCCCTTCAGCTGGATGTCGAAACGCGCCCCGTCCGGTGCGACCACCTCGCCCAGCAACACCGCGCGCCCGTCGCCAAGCTGCGGCACGAAGCCGCCGAACTGATGGCCGGCATAGGCCTGCGCGATGGGCTCGGCCCCTTCGGGCATGGTGTTGCCGGCAAACATCGCCACGCCCGCCGGACCTTGCAGCCAGTCGGCGTCAAGCCCCAGACGCCGGGCCAGATCGGCGTTCAGGGCCAGCAACGCGGGCTGGCTGACCGGCGTCGGCCGGACGCGGGCGAAAAAGCCGTCGGGCAGGCGGGCATAGCTGTTGTCGAAATGGATCATGGCGGCCTCCTGCCTTTCATCTAGGCACCGGGCGCGTCCACGAAAAGGGCCGGCTGCGCGGAAGGCGGGGCGAATGCGGGACCATGCGCGCCCGCCGCGGCACTTGCACGATCATCTTCGCGCGCGTATCGCATCCCCCTGAACAGGAGCTGCGCCATGAAATTTCTCGACCTCGCCAAAGTCCATATCCGTTCCGGCGGCGGCGGCGCGGGCTGCGTGTCGTTCCGGCGCGAGAAGTTCATCGAATATGGCGGCCCCGACGGCGGCGATGGCGGGCGCGGCGGCGATGTCTGGGCCGAAGCCGTCGAGGGGCTGAACACGCTGATCGATTTCCGCTATCAGCAGCATTTCTTCGCCAAGTCCGGCCAGCACGGCATGGGCAGCCAGATGACCGGCAGATCGGGCGACGACATCGTGCTGAAGGTGCCGGTGGGCACCGAGATCCTGGAAGAGGACGAACAGACGGTGATCGCCGATCTGACCGAAGCCGGCCAACGCGTCCTGCTGGCCCGCGGCGGCAACGGGGGCTGGGGCAATCTGCATTTCAAGACCTCGACCAACCGCGCGCCGCGCACCGCCAATCCCGGCCAGCCGGGGGTCGAACGCACCATCTGGCTGCGGCTGAAGCTGATCGCGGATGCGGGGCTGGTCGGGCTGCCTAATGCCGGCAAATCGACCTTTCTGGCGGCGGTGTCGAACGCAAGGCCGCGCATCGCGGATTATCCCTTCACCACGCTGCATCCCAATCTGGGCGTCGTCGGCATCGACGGGCGCGAATTCGTCATGGCCGACATTCCCGGCCTGATCGAAGGCGCCAGCGAGGGGCGCGGCCTGGGCGATCAGTTTCTGGGCCATGTCGAACGCAGCAACGTGCTGCTGCACCTGGTCGATGGCACGTCCGAGGATGTGGCGGGCGATGCCCGCACGATCCTGACCGAACTTGCCGCCTATTCCCCGGTGCTGATGGACAAGCCGCGGGTCACGGCGCTGAACAAGATCGACGCGCTGGACGATGCGACCATCGCCGAACGCAAGGCCGCGCTGGAGGCCGAGATCGGCGGCCCGGTCCACGCGATGTCTGGCGTGGCGAAGCTGGGCGTGCCCGAGGTTCTGCGCGCCCTGTGGTCGCGCATCGCGCCGACCCGCGTCCAGGACGACGGCCAGGCCGAGGCGACATGGCAGCCCTAGCCCCGTCGCTTGCCACCGCCCGAAGGCTGGTGATCAAGATCGGCTCGGCCCTGTTGGTCGGGGCGGACGGGCTGAATGCCGTCTGGCTGCGCGGGCTGTGCGACGATGTGGCCGACTGGCGGCGGCGGGGCGTCGATGTGGTGCTGGTCTCGTCCGGATCGATCGCGCTTGGGCGGCGGGTGCTGGATCTGGGGCCGGGCGCGCTGCCGCTGGAACAGGCGCAGGCGGCGGCGGCGGTCGGGCAGATCCGGCTGGCCCGCGCCTATGAGGACGCGCTCGCGCCGCACGGGGTCAAGACCGCGCAGATCCTGCTGACGCTGGAGGACAGCGCCGACCGGCGGCGCTATCTGAACAGCCGCGCGACCTTGCAGACGCTGCTGATGCTGGGCGTCGTGCCCATCGTGAACGAAAACGACACCGTCGCCACCGACGAGATCCGCTATGGCGACAACGACCGGCTGGCCGCGCAGATCGCCGTGACCTGCGGCGCCGATCAGCTGCTGCTGCTGTCGGATGTGGACGGGCTGTATACCGCGAACCCCAAGACCGACCCGGACGCGCGCCACCTGCCGGTGATCGAACATCTGACGGCCGAGATCGTGGCGATGGGCGGCGATCCGGTCTCGGGCCTGTCGCGCGGCGGCATGAAAACCAAGCTGATGGCCGCGCGCACGGCCATTGCCGGCGGCTGCGCGATGGCGATTGCCGAAGGGTCGGTCATGCGGCCGCTGTCGGCGGTGGCGGGTGGCGCGCGTGCCAGCTGGTTCTTGCCCGACGGCGATCCGCAGGCGGCGCGCAAACGCTGGATCGCGGCGATGAAGCCCAAGGGCACGCTGATCGTGGATGACGGCGCGGCCCGCGCCCTGCGCAGCGGCAAGTCGCTGTTGCCTGCGGGGGTGCGCGACATCATCGGCGAATTCGGGCGCGGCGATCCGGTGGCCATCGCCGCGCCGTCCGGCGAGACGCTTGGCCTTGGCCTGACCCGTTACACCGGCGACGAGGCGCGGCGGATCGCCGGCCACCACTCGGCCGAGATCGAGGCGATCCTGGGCTATCCCGGCCGCGCCGCATTGATTCACCGCGACGACATGGCGATCTGATGGCACATCTGGAAATCACCTATTGCATCGGCTGCAACTGGCTTCTGCGCGCCGGCTGGTATGCGCAGGAATGTCTGTCCACCTTCGGCACCGGGCTGCGCGTGACGCTGATCGCCGATGATACCGGCGGCGTCTTTCGCATCGCGCTGGACGGCCAGCAGATCTGGGACCGCAAGGCCGATGGCGGGTTTCCCGAGATCAAGGCGCTGAAGCAGGCGATCCGCGACCGCATCGACCCTGAGCGGTCCCTGGGTCACAGCGACACCAGATAAGGCGGCCCGCGCCGGCGCGCGCTGCGGCCCGGTTCAGGATCGCGCCACGCTGTTTGCGCCCCGTGACTGCCGCGCGTGGGCACCGTCGCGCGCCAGCACGGCCGCGTCGGGCCCGGGCGGGGGCAGGGACAGGACCGCGTCGCGCAGCTGCGCAATCGCCGCATCGCTGTTGCGCGACAGGGTGGCGGGGTCGATGGGGCGGCCCACGGTGATGCGATAGGGCTGACGCGCCTTGTTCAGCACCTCGTTGAACAGGGTCACGTCGCGCAGCGTCGGGTGCAGCCGGTCCAGCAGATAGAACAGCGCCGAGTTGCGCGCCCGGATCCGCAGCGGAATGACCGGCACGCCGAACTTGCGCGCGATCATCGCCGCGCTGGCCATCCAGGGCCGTTCGTGCAGCGTCAGGCCGCGCCGCTTGGCCAGCCGGCCCGAGGGAAAGATCAGCCCGATCCGCCCGGCGGCCAGCGCGGTGCGGGTGTAATCCATCGTCGCCTTGGTCTTGGCATGGCTGCGCTTTTCCTGCCGCCATTCGACGCCGGCGATCAGCTCCTCGGTCTGGGGCAGGACGCGGATCATGTCGTGATTGGCATAGATGAACAGATCGTCGCGCAGCGGCGCCATGACGGCGTGCATCACGATCCCGTCCGCGATCCCGGTCGGATGGTTCGACACGATCAGCGCGGGGCCGGTCGCCGGGATGTGCTGCATCCCCTGAACCCTCACATCGCGCACGATCAGGTCGGACATGCGGCGCATGATCTCGGGCATGGGCAGGTCGCGGAACTCGGCCGCAAGCTCGATCGTGCGGGGATAGCGCAACAGCCGCAGCATCACCTGCCGCGCCGCGCGGTGATGGGCGCGGTCCGAATACAGCCACGGCGCCCGCTCGGCGATCAGCGGGTCCAGACGGGCCTGCATCTCGGCCCTTGCGTCGGCGTATCGGTCACTCATCCCGCCCATCCTGCCTTGCGCCGCGCAGCCCCGCAAGCCGCGCCGTGCGCGCGCCTCATGCGGCGTCCCTGTCGCCGGCGGCGATCATGCGCGACACCATTTCGCGCAGATTGCGGCTGATGTCGGGCATGGCCGCGATGCGCTGCAACGCCGACAGCGCCCGGTCGCGCCGCCCCTTGTCGTAGCGCGGCCAGGTTTCGAACGCGGTGGACATGCGCGCGGCGATCTGCGGATTGGCGCCGTCCATCTTCATCAGCCAGTCGGCGGTAAAGTCGTAGCCCGATCCGTCGGCGGCGTGAAAACCGGCATGGTTCGCCGCCAGCCCGCCCAGCAACGCGCGGAACCGGTTCGGGTTCTTCCAGTCGAAATCGCGCCGCGCGGCCAGTTGCGTCGCCACCGCGACCGCATCCTGGGGCGGGGCGGCCATCACCTGGACCGAGAACCACTTGTCCATCACCAGCCGGTTGTCGCCGAACCGGTCGTGCAGCGCCTGCAACGCGGCCTGCCCGCGTCCGCGCCGGATCAGGCAATTCAGCGCCGCCATGCGTTCGGTCATGTTCCCGGCGGTGCCGAACAGAACCTCGGCCCGGTCGCCCCGGTCGATCCGGTTCAGCAGCCCAAGCGCCGCGATCCGCAGCGACCGCCGCGCGGCCGCGTCCGCATCGGGCGAATAGGGACCGGGCACCTCCATGGCGTCGTAAAGGCGGGCCAGCAGGTCGGCATGGGCTTCAGCCACGCGCCGGGCCAGATCCTCGCGCGCGGCGTGGATGGCGTCGGGATCGGGCGTGGCGCCGCGCGCGGCAAGCGCGGTTGCGATCTCTTCCTCGCCGGGCAGCATCAGGCACAGCGCCCGGAACGCGGGATCGGCGTCCCGGTCGGCGGCCAGACGACCGATGGCGTCGATGAAATCCGCACCGGCATCGCCCCCCTGCGCCAGCGACATCAGCGCCGACATCGCCAGATCGCGCCCCGCCTCCCACCTCGCGAAGGGATCGGTGTCGTGGGCCAGCAGAAAGGCGCGGTTGCGGTCGTCGATCGGGCGATCCAGAATCACCGGCGCCGAAAATCCGCGCAGCGCCGACACCACCGGCCGCGCGCCCAGCCCGTCGAAGGTAAAGCTCTGCCGCGCCTCGGTCATCTCCAGCATCCGGGTCGGCTGAACCTCGTCGCCGTTCGGGCCGATCAGCCCGACCGCAATCGGGATCACGCGCGGCGGCTTGTCGTCCTGTCCGGGCGTCGGCGGCGTATGCTGGGTGAAATTCAGCGTCAGGCGACCGCCCCTGTCGCCCGCGTCCCAGTCCTCGGTCATCGTCAGATGCGGGGTGCCGGCATCGGTGTACCAGCGTTTGAACTGGGTCAGATCGCGGCCGGTCGCATCCTGAAACACGGCCAGCCAGTCCTCGATCGTGGCGGCCTCGCCGTCGTGGCGGTCGAAATACAGATCCAGCGCGCTGGCATAGCCGTCATCGCCGACCAGCCGTTTCAGCATCCCGATCAGTTCGGCGCCCTTTTCATAGACGGTGGCGGTGTAGAAATTGTTGATTTCCTCATACCGCTCGGGCCGGACCGGATGGGCCAGCGGCCCCTGATCCTCGCGGAACTGGCGGGCGCGCAGGGTGTGCACATCCTCGATCCGCTTGACCGGGGCGCTGCGCATGTCGGCGGTGAACTGCTGGTCGCGAAAGACCGTCAGCCCCTCTTTCAGGCACAGCTGGAACCAGTCGCGGCAGGTGATCCGGTTGCCGGTCCAGTTGTGGAAATATTCATGCGCGATCACCGCCTCGATCCGTTCGTAATCGGCATCGGTCGCGGTTTCCGGGCTGGCCAGAACCAGTTTCGAGTTGAAGATGTTCAACCCCTTGTTTTCCATGGCCCCCATGTTGAAATCGTCGACCGCGACCATGTTGAACACGTCCAGATCGTATTCGCGGCCATAGACATCCTCGTCCCATCGCATCGACTTGATCAGGGACTGCATGGCGAAACCGGCGCGGTCCTGATCGCCCGGACGCACCCAGACATTCAGATCGACCCGGCGTCCGGATCGCGTCGTGAACCGGTCGCTGACCGCCACCAGATCGCCCGCGACCAGCGCGAACAGATAGGCGGGCTTGGGCCAGGGGTCGTTCCATTCGGCAAACCCGTCGCGGATCGCGACCGGGTTGCCGTTCGACAGCAGCACGGGCTTGTCCGACCTGATCGTCACGCGGAACGGTGCCATCACGTCGGGACGGTCGGGATAGAAGGTGATGTGCCGGAACCCTTCGGCTTCGCACTGGGTGCAGAAGATCCCGCCCGAGATATACAGCCCCTCGAACGCGGTGTTCGCGGACGGGTCGATCCGGACCCGCGTGGTCAGCGCGAAGGGCGCATCGGGCAGGGCAGCGGCGGCAATGGTCAGCGATTCGCCGTCGCGGCGGACATGGGCGGGGTCGGGCGCGCGACCGTCGATGTCCAGCGACAGCAATTCGACCCCGCGCCCGCCGTCCAGAACCAGATCCTCGACCGCCTCGCGCGGACGCAGCGACAGGGTCGCCGTCACCTCGGTCGCGTCGGGCGACAGCGCGAAATCCAGCACCGTCTGGTCGAGGATGAAGGGATAGGGGCGGTAATCGGCAAGATATTGCGCATTCGCGGCTTGGGTCGACGACATGACACCCTCGGGCTGAAAAAGCGGTATGGCGGACGGAACCTGATCCGTGCAGCCTGTGTTAGTCGCCTGACAGCCGGGTCGCAAGACAGGCCGTGTTTCGTCTAAGCGATTGACAGGAACGCCGGGCTGCACCAAGGGATGGAACGCTAACCCGGTGTTCTCAAAAGTCTTTATGGAGGCCAGCTATGACCTATGACCCCAACGACCCCAAACGCACCAATCCGGTGGACAGCGATCCGGCCGCGCCCAAGGAAACCTATGTCGAACCGGTCGAGCGGCGGTCGTCGCCCTTGCCGCTGATCATCGGCGTGCTGTTGGCGCTGGCGCTGGCGTATTTCGTGCTGCAACGCTTCATGACCGACGATCCGGTCACGGTCGAAGGTGACACCACCACCGTCACCACCACGGAAGAGGCCGACACCGACGCGACCGATCCGGCCACCGTCACCACGACGGAAGAGGCCGACACCGCCGCGACCGAGCCGGCCACCGACGATGCGGTGGTGATCGAGGAATCGATCGAGACCATCGACACCACCGGTGACGACGCGGCCGCCGAGGCCGATGCCGCCGCGACGGACGCGGAAGCTGCCGCCGACGACGCCGCAGCCGAGGCCGAGGATGCAGCAGACAGCGCCGCGACCGCGACCGAGGATGCCGCCGACGACGCGGCCGCCGCGACCGAGGATGCGGCCAGCGACGCCGCAGCCGCAGCCGACGACGCCGCCGACAGTGCCGCAGCCGCAGCCGATGACGCGGCCGACGCGACGGGCGAGGCGCTGGACGACGCGGGTCAGGCGATCGAGGAAACTGCATCCGATGCGGCGACTGCGGCCGACAACGCGGCCGAGGATGCCTCGGAGGCGCTGGACGATGCCACGACCGAGGAACCTGCCCCGGCAGCGGACGATGCGGCGACCGAATCGACCACCACGAACTGAGGGACAGGGCCGGAGATCTGGCCAGGTCGGGCCGCGCGAGATCATCGCGCGGCCCCTTTTCATGCCGGGCGCGTTCAGGCCGATCCTGGCCTGCATCCGGGATATGATCGCGCGCCGCAACGCGGTCTTGTGAAAGATTGTTGCGCGGTGCTATGCAGACACAACCGCGAACAGAAGACATGGGGGGCATTCACGCCATGAAGATTGGCGCATTGAAGGAAAGTTCCGAAGGCGAGGCACGGGTGGCGATCACGCCGTCCTCTGCGACGCATCTTCAGAAACTGGGTCACGAGGTCTTCGTGCAAAGCCATGCCGGATCGGCTGCCGGCTTTTCGGACGAGGATTATCGCAAGGCCGGCGTGACCATCAAGGACAGCGCCGCGGATCTGATCGGGACCGTCGATGTCGTGGCCAAGGTGCGCCAGCCATCCGACGGCGAGATCGAACAGATGCGCGAGGGGCAGACCCTGATCTCGTTCTTCTATCCGGCGCAGAATGCCGATCTGCTGGAAAAGGCCCGCCAGCAGGGCATCACCGCCATCGCCATGGACATGGTGCCCCGCATCAGCCGGGCGCAGAAGATGGACGCGCTGTCGTCCATGGCCAATATCGCCGGCTATCGCTCGGTCATCGAGGCGGCGAACAATTTCGGCCGCTTCTTTACCGGGCAGGTGACGGCGGCGGGCAAGGTGCCGCCGGCGAAGATCCTGGTGGTGGGCGCGGGCGTCGCCGGGCTGGCCGCCATCGGCACCGCGACCAGCCTCGGTGCGCGCGTCTATGCCTTCGACGTGCGCCCCGAAGTGGCCGAGCAGATCGAATCGATGGGCGCAGAATTCGTCTATCTCGATTTCGAGCAGCAGACGACCGACGGCGCCGAGACGGGCGGCTACGCCGCGCCCTCCAGCCCCGAGTTCCGCGAAGCGCAGCTGAAGAAATTCCGCGAGCTTGCGCCCGACATGGACGTGGTCATCACCACCGCGCTGATCCCCGGGCGGGACGCGCCGGTCCTGTGGACCCGCGACATGGTCGAGGCGATGAAGCCCGGCAGCGTGATCGTCGATCTTGCCGCCGAAAAGGGCGGCAACTGCGAACTGACCGTCGCCGACGAACGCATCGTGACCGAAAACGGCGTGATCGTCATCGGCTATACCGACTTTGCCAGCCGGATGGGCGCCCAGGCGTCCGAGCTTTACGGCAACAATGTCCGTCACTTCCTGACCGATCTGACGCCGAAGAAAGACGGCGTGATCGACCACAACATGGATGATGACGTGATCCGCGGCGCCACCGTGACCCACGATCACGACATCACCTATCCACCGCCCAAACCCAAGGTCGCGGCCATCGCCGCGCAGAAGCCCAAGGAAAAGAAAC
Source organism: Paracoccus stylophorae (assembly GCF_028553765.1). Taxonomy (NCBI): domain Bacteria; kingdom Pseudomonadati; phylum Pseudomonadota; class Alphaproteobacteria; order Rhodobacterales; family Paracoccaceae; genus Paracoccus; species Paracoccus stylophorae. The sequence continues at coordinate 1,577,488 of NZ_CP067134.1, forward strand.
GCGAACTGACCCCCGACCAGCGCCGCGCACAGGAAGTCGCGGCCTTCAAGGCGGAAACCAGATCGCAGGTGACGATGCTGGTGGCGGGCGCGGTCGTGCTGATGCTGATCGGCCTTGTGGCTCCGGCCAGCTTCATGTCGCATTTCATCGTCTTCGTGCTGGCCTGTTTCGTCGGCTTCCGCGTCGTCTGGAACGTCGCCCATTCGCTGCACACCCCGCTGATGGCGGTGACGAACGCGATCAGTTCGATCATCGTGCTGGGCGCGCTGATGCAGATCGGATCGGGGTCGGCCTGGGTCGTGATCCTTGCCACGCTGGCGGTGCTGATGGCGGGGGTGAACATCTTCGGCGGCTTCCTTGTCACCCGGCGCATGCTTGCCATGTTCCAGAAATCGTAAGGGAGAGGACGTATGGAATACGGATTCACCACCGCCGTCTATGTGGTCGCCGCGATCCTGTTCATCCTCTCGCTTGGGGGATTGTCGGGACAGGAAAGCGCCAAGCGCGCGATCTGGTACGGCATCGTCGGCATGGCGCTGGCGGTGCTGGCAACCCTGTTCGGGCCGGGCGCGGGCAACTGGTTTCTGTCGATCCTGATGCTGGCCATCGGCGGCGCGGTCGGATGGGTGATCGCCAAGCGCGTCCAGATGACCGAGATGCCGCAGCTTGTCGCCGCGATGCATTCGCTGGTCGGTCTGGCCGCGGTCTTTGTCGGCTTCAACGCCCAGATCGAGATGGGCCGCGTCGTGCGCGCCCGCGCCGACGGCCTGACGCATGAATTCATCGGCTTTGCCGCCGCGCTGGCCGACAAGACCCCGGCCGAGATCGCGATGCTGAAGATCGAGGTGTTTCTTGGCATCTTCATCGGCGCGGTGACCTTCACCGGGTCGGTCGTGGCCTTCGGCAAGCTGGCCGGCCGTCTGGATGGCAAGCCGAAAAAGCTGCCCGGCGGGCACATGCTGAACGCCGGTGCGGTGGCATTGTCGCTGATCTTCGGCCTTCTCTACTTCACCGGCGTCGGGCCGGCCGTCTTCTGGCTGATCCTGATCACGCTCTTGGCCTTCTTCGTCGGCTATCACCTGATCATGGGCATCGGCGGGGCGGACATGCCGGTCGTGGTGTCGATGCTGAACAGCTATTCCGGCTGGGCGGCGGCGATGATCGGCTTTACCCTGTCGAACGATCTGCTGATCGTCACCGGCGCGCTTGTCGGCTCGTCCGGTGCGATCCTCAGCTATATCATGTGCAAGGCGATGAACCGCAATTTCGTCAGCGTGATCCTGGGCGGCTTTGGCGGTGAGACCGGACCCGCCGCCCAGATCGAGGGCGAACAGGTCGCCATCGACGCCGATGGCGTGGCCGCCGCGCTGAACGATGCCGACAGCGTGGTGATCGTGCCGGGTTACGGCATGGCGGTGGCGCAGGCCCAGTCGGCCGTTAGCGAGCTGGTGCGCAAGCTGCGCGCGGCCGGCAAGCAGGTGCGTTTCGCCATCCACCCGGTCGCGGGGCGGCTGCCCGGCCACATGAACGTGCTGCTGGCCGAGGCCAAGGTGCCCTATGACATCGTGCTGGAGATGGACGAGATCAACGACGATTTCCCCAACACCGATGCGGTCATCATCATCGGCAGCAACGACATCGTGAATCCGGCCGCGCAGGACGATCCGAACAGCCCCATCGCCGGGATGCCGGTGCTTGAGGTGTGGAAGGCCAAGCAAGTCTTCGTGTCCAAGCGCGGGCAGGGCACCGGCTATTCCGGGATCGAGAACCCGCTGTTCTTCAAAGAGAACACGCGCATGTTCTATGGCGATGCCAAGGATTCGGTGAACAAGCTGCTGCCGCTGCTGGATTGACATGCGCGCAGGGGGCGCGTTCCGGCGTCCCCTGCGCATCCCGCTTTCCCTTCTTCCAAGGTTGATTCATGCGCCTGACCCTGACCATCGCCGCCCTGCTGACCCTGTCGGCCTGCGGCGTGCCCTTCGTTCCGTTCATCTGAAGTCCGGGGATTGCCGCCATGTGGAAGACGCTGACGATGTTCGGCCTCGGCCATTGCTCGACCTGCCAGAAGGCGCAGGCCGCGTTGCAGGAACATGGCTGGAGCGTCGATTTCCGCGATGTCGCCAGGGACCCGCTGTCCGACACGGAGCGCGCAACGCTGGTCGAGGAATTCGGCGACAAGATCGTCAACCGCGCCAGCCTGACCTGGCGCGCCATGTCGGATCAGGAACGCGCCGCCGATCCGGTCCGGATGATGGCCGACAAGCCCAGTGTGATGAAACGTCCGGCCATCGTCGCCGGCGATCTGCGCCTGCTGGGCTGGACGGCGAATGTGAAACGGGCGCTGGACGTGCCGGTCTGACCTGCCCGCCGGATCAGCCCTTGCGGCTGGCCAGCGACGCCAGCAAGGGCTGAACCGGGCTCAGGTCATAGCCGGCATCGGCGGCGATTTGCAGGATTTCGGCCTCCGGCCGCTTGCCCGCCTGACTCAGCGCCCACAGGACGGTGCTGCGATGCCCCGACCGGCAATAGGCGACAACCGGACCCCGCCCGCCCGCGGCCTCGGTGAAATCGGTGATCAATTGCGGCGTGATCTGGCCGGGATGAAACGGCAGGTAATGATAGCTCATGCCCGCCTCCAGGGCCGCCTTTTCCATGGCGTCGTGATCGGTTTCGGCATCGACCTCCTGATCGGGGCGGTTGTTGATCAGGATCCGAAATCCGGCCGCCGCCAGCTCGGCCACCTCATCGGGCCGGATCTGCGCCGAGACGGCGATGGACGGGCTGAGCTGTCGCAGATCCATGACGGGCCTTTCGCTGACGGACGCTGTGCCCCGATTGCAGCGTTCTCACGCGATTTGTCAAGTTTGCAGGGGTGGTTCTGCTGCGGCGGATGCGGCAAGCTGCGGGCGCCGACCGGGGATCAGGTGCAGTGAAAGAAGGGGGTGGCGGAGACGAAGGGATTCGAACCCTCGAGGCGGTTTCCCGCCTGCACCCTTAGCAGGGGTGTGCCTTCGACCACTCGGCCACGTCTCCGCCGATCCGTATAGGGAACGGGTTCGGGGGAGGCAAGGGGTTTTGAAAGCGGCAGGGGCGTGTGCGTTTTCGGGCGCCGAGGCGGCGGATTGGCTGAAATATCTGTCGGCGCCGCGACCGCCCGCGCTTGATGGAACACGGCCCTCCTCGAGTATCAAACCTGCCCCTCTTGCGAATGATTGGCAGTTGCAATTCCTGTCGGACCTACTATTCATGTTGCAAATGACTCGCAACAAGATGGGACTGGCACGGCGATGGATGGAGGGAGAAAGGTCATGGGCGCGATTGTCAGGAAGGGCCTGCGGGGCGCGGGACTGGCGCTTGCGCTGGCGTTGATGGCGGGGCCTGCGGGCGCGGCAGAGGAACGGATGAAGGTCGTGACCACGTTCACGGTGCTGGCGGACATGGCGCAGAACGTGGCGGGTGAGGCTGCCGATGTCGTGTCGGTGACGAAGCCGGGGGCCGAGATTCACGGATATGAACCCACGCCGCGCGACATCGTGCGGGCGCATGATGCCGATCTGATCCTGTGGAACGGGCTGGATCTTGAACTGTGGTTCGAACAGTTCCTGTCCAATCTGCGCGATGTGCCGTCGGTGACACTGACCGACGGCATCGATCCGATCCCGATCGCGGCGGGCGCCTATGAGGGCAAGCCCAATCCGCATGCCTGGATGGGCCTGGGCAACGCGCTGATCTATATCGACAACATCGCCGCAGCCTTTGCGCAGCACGACCCTGGGAATGCGGCCGTGTATGCGGACAATGCCGCATCCTACAAGGATCGGTTGCGCGCGACGCTGGAACCCCTGCGCCAGCGCATCGCCGCCATCCCCGAGGGGCAACGCTGGCTGGTGACCTGCGAGGGGGCGTTCAGCTATCTGGCGCGGGATTTCGGCATGAAGGAACTGTATCTGTGGCCGATGAACGCCGATCAGATGGGAACGCCGCAACAGGTGCGGGCGGTGATCGACGGCGTCCGGAACAACGACATTCCGGTGGTGTTCTGCGAAAGCACGGTCAACACCGCGCCCGCCGAACAGGTCGCCCGCGAAACCGGCGCGCGGTTCGGGGGCGTGCTGTATGTGGACAGCCTGTCCGAACCCGACGGCCCGGTGCCCAGCTATCTGGATCTTCTGCGGGTGACGGCGCAGACCATAGCCCACGGGCTTGCGGGCGACGGGGAATAGGCAGACATCATGGGGCAGGGGACGACCCTGCCACGCCGGGAATGTCCGGCAGAAAGTTCGCGATGAAAGATTACGACCAGAGGGCGATGGCGACTGAACCGGGCGGCAGCGACAAGGCCGACGGGATCGAGGCGGTGGATGTGACCGTCACCTATCGCAACGGCTATACCGCGCTGCGCAACGCCACGTTCGCGATCCCGCGCGGCACGATCACCGCCCTTGTCGGCGTGAACGGCGCCGGCAAATCGACGCTGTTCAAGGCGATCATGGGTTTCGTGCCGGCGGCCAGAGGAACGATCCGCCTTCTGGGGCTGGAGGTGAAAGAGGCGCTGAAACGCAACCTGGTCTCCTATGTCCCGCAGGCCGAAGAGGTCGACTGGACCTTTCCGGTGCTGGTCGAGGACGTGGTGATGATGGGGCGCTATGGCCATATGGGCTTTCTGCGCCGCCCGTCGCGCACCGACCGCGCGGCGGTGGATGTCGCGCTGGAACGCGTCGGCATGCAGGATTATCGCAAGCGCCAGATCGGCGAATTGTCGGGCGGGCAGAAAAAGCGTGTCTTTCTGGCCCGCGCGCTGGCGCAGGACGGGCAGGTCATCCTGCTGGACGAACCCTTCACCGGCGTCGATGTGAAGACCGAGGAACAGATCGTCGCCCTGCTGCGCGATCTGCGCGAAGAGGGGCGGGTGATGCTGGTATCGACCCATAATCTGGGCACCGTGCCGGAATTCTGCGACCGCACCGTGCTGGTCAAGGGCACGGTTCTGGCCTATGGCCCGACCGAGACCACGTTCACGCGCGAGAATCTTGAACTGGCCTTTGGCGGCGTGCTGCGGCATTTCACCCTTGGCGGCGCGGATCTGCACGACGACGACGACGCGCGCAAGCTGTCGATCCTCAGCGATGATGAACGCCCCTTCGTTCAATACGGCAACGAGACGCGCATCACCGAGGAGCGGAAATGACCCTGCTTCTGGAACCCTTCACCTATGGTTACATGACCACGGCGATGTGGGTGTCGGCGCTTGTGGGCGCGGTCTGCGCCTTCCTGTCCGCCTATCTGATGCTGAAGGGCTGGTCGCTGATCGGGGACGCGCTGTCGCATTCCGTCGTGCCGGGCGTCGCCGGGGCGTATATCCTTGGGCTGCCCTTTGCCCTGGGTGCGTTCATTTCAGGCGGGCTGGCGGCGGCGGCGATGCTGTTTCTGTCCGACCGGTCGGGGCTGAAGGTGGATGTGGTGATCGGCATCATCTTCACCTCGTTTTTCGGGCTGGGGCTGTTCATGGCCTCGGTCAACCCGATGGCGGTCTCCATCCAGACGATCACCATGGGCAATATCCTGGCCATCACGCCGGAAGATACGCTGCAACTGGCGATCATCGGCGTGGTCTCGCTGGCGGTGCTGCTGCTGAAATGGAAGGATCTGATGGTCGTGTTCTTCGATGAAAGCCATGCGCGGTCCATCGGGCTGCGGCCCGGCCTGCTGAAGGCGGTGTTCTTCGTGCTGCTGTCGGCCAGCGTCGTCGCGGCCATGCAGACCGTGGGCGCGTTTCTGGTGATCGCGATGGTGGTGACGCCCGGTGCCACGGCCTATCTGCTGTGCGACCGGTTTCCGCGGCTTCTGATCACCTCGGTCGCGATCGGGGCGGTGACAAGCTTCGTGGGCGCCTATGCCAGCTATTTTCTGGACGGCGCGACCGGCGGGATCATCGTGCTGTTGCAGACGCTGATCTTCGGGGCGACCTTCATCCTGGCGCCCAAGCACGGTCTGCTGGCGGCGCGGCGCAAGGCGGCGGCCGCGCTGCGGCAGGAGGTGGCGCCATGATCGAGGCGGCGCTGGTCCCGTTCCAGTTCGGCTTCATGCAGAACGCGTTTCTGATCGCGGTGATCGTGTCGATCCCGACCGCGCTGCTGTCCTGCTTTCTGGTGCTGAAAGGCTGGGCGCTGATGGGCGATGCGGTCAGCCACGCGGTGCTGCCGGGGATCGTGCTGGCCTATATCGCCGGCATCCCGCTGATCGTCGGTGCCTTCATCGCGGGGATGCTGACCGCGGTGGCCACGGGATATCTGGCCGAAAACAGCCGGATCAAGCAGGACACGGTGATGGGCGTCGTCTTTTCGGGCATGTTCGCCCTGGGGATCGTGATCTATGTCTCGATCCAGACGAATGTGCATCTGGATCATATCCTGTTCGGCAACATGCTGGGGGTCGAGCCGCAGGATTTGTGGACGGCGGGCAGCGTGTCGGTTCTTGTGTCCGCGGCGCTGATCCTGAAATGGAAGGACTTCCTGTTCCATGCCTTCGATCCCGCGCAGGCGCGGGTGTCGGGCCTGTCGGTCAACCTGCTGCATTACGGCTTGCTGGGCATCCTGTCGCTGACCATCGTGGCGACGCTGTCGGCCACGGGACTGATTCTGGCGGTGGGGCTGCTGATCACGCCGGGGGCGGTCGCGTTCCTGCTGGTGCGCAGCTTTGCCGCCATGTTGCTGGTCGCGGTGATCGTCTGCATGGGGTCGATGCTCGCCGGGGTCTATCTCAGCTTTTTCCTCGACAGCGCGCCGGCGCCGACCATCGTTCTTCTGCTGACGCTGATCTTCGTGCTGGCGCTTGTCCGCAAATCCCTGCGCACCCGGCGCGCCTCGGCCACGGTCTGACCAAACGCGCGCGCGATCCGGCCGGTGCGGACCGCTTAACCCATTCGGTAAACCGCGTGCCATTTCGCCGGCAAAGCCTTTGCCAAGCTTCCGGATTGCGGTTACAAGCTGACAAAACTCAAGACAGAGGCAGTCCGACATGGCAGAGGACATCGAAATAGACATCGACGATCTTGAACGTCGCATGAAGGGCGCGATGGAAAGCATGCGACACGAATTCGCGTCGCTGCGCACCGGCCGCGCCTCCGCCTCGATGGTCGAGCCGGTGCAGGTCGAGGCGTATGGCCAGATGACCCCGATCAACCAGCTTGGCACCGTCAACGTCCCCGAGCCGCGCATGGTCACGATCAACATCTGGGACAAGGCGATGGTCGGCAAGGCCGAGAAGGCGCTGCGCGAAAGCGGTCTGGGCATCAACCCGCAGACCAACGGCACGATCATCATGCTGCCGATCCCCGAACTGAACGAGGAACGGCGCAAGGAACTGACCAAGGTCGCCGCCCAATACGCCGAAAGCGCGCGGGTTGCGATCCGCAACGTCCGGCGCGACGGCATGGATCAGGTGAAGAAGGCCAAGGCCGACGGCATGTCCGAGGATGACCAGAAATTCTGGGAAACCGCCGTGCAGGAGCTGACCGACCGGATGATCGCCAATGTCGATGCCGCGCTTGAAGCCAAGCAGGCCGAGATCATGCAGGTCTGAGAGGGATGATGCCCGCCGAAACCGCACAGGCCCTGACGACGGGCGGCACCGAACAGCGGCCGCGACATGTCGCGATCATCATGGACGGCAATGGACGATGGGCGACCGAACGCGGCTGGCCGCGTCTGGTCGGGCATCGGCGCGGCGCCGAGCGCGTCAAGCAGATTGTCCGCGCCTGTCCCGATCTGGGCGTGAACTGGCTGACCGTCTATGCGTTCTCGACCGAGAACTGGAAACGCTCGACCGAAGAGGTGCTGGGTCTCATGAAGATCTTCCGCCGCTATATCGAGCGTGAGGCCGAGGGTTTGTCGGCCGAGGGTGTGCGGCTGCGCTTTATCGGCGGTCGCGACCGGCTGGACCCCAAATTGCAGGCGCTGATGACCTCGATCGAGGCGCGCACGGCCGGCAATTCGCGCCTGAACCTGACCGTCGCGATCAATTACGGCGGCCGGGACGAGTTGACCCGCGCCGCCCTGCGCCTTGCCCAGAAGATCGCCCGCGACGAGATCGCGCAGCCCGGCCAGGACGATCTGTCCGCCTGTCTGGACACGGCCGGACAACCCGATCCCGATCTGGTGATCCGCACCTCGGGCGAGACGCGGACATCGAATTTCCTGCCCTGGCAGGCGGCCTATGCCGAATACGAGTTCACGCCGACGCTGTGGCCCGATTTCACGCCCGATCATCTGGCCGAGATCCTGGACCGTTTCGGACTGCGCGAGCGACGCTTCGGGGGCACATGACGCCGCGCCCGTCAGTTCCCCCCGCATCGGCGGGCAAATGGGCGGATCTGTCGCGGCGCGTCGCCTCCACGGTGGTCCTGCTGGGAATCGGCGTTCTGCTGGCCTTTGCCTCGGGGATCTGGCTGCGCTTGGGCATGTCGCTGATCGCGGCGGTGACGTTCTGGGAACTGGCCGCGATGACCGGCTGGCGCCACCCGGAAATGCATCTGACCGCGTTCGGCCGCTGGCGTCCGATCATGCTGGCGCTGATCGCGGGGCTGGCGCAGTTTTCGGCGCTGGTGTCGTTTCACCCGTTGGGCATCGTCCTGCTTGTCCTGCCGATCCTGGCGGGTCTGCCGGGCGCTGCGGCGCGCGACCGGGTCGTCTATACGCTGTTCGGGATCGCGATCCAGCTTGTCGCCTATGGTCTGGTCGGCTTCCGCGAAGAGTTCGGCCTTGCCTTCGTGCTGTGGCTGATGGGGATCGTGATCGTGTCCGACACCGCCGGCTATTTCTTTGGCCGGATGCTGGGCGGCCCGAAATTCTGGCCCTCGCTGAGCCCGAAGAAGACCTGGTCCGGCACCGTGGCCGGCTGGATCGGGGCGGCGATCCTGGGCACGCTGTTGTGGCTGTCGGATCACGGCGAAGTCGCGCTGATCTGGATTTCGCCGCTGGTCTGCTTTGCCGGGCAGATGGGCGATATCGCCGAAAGCTGGCTGAAGCGGCGGGCCGGGGTCAAGGACAGCTCGAACCTGATTCCGGGGCATGGCGGGTTCATGGACCGGTTCGACGCGGTGACGGGGGCGGTGCTGGCGACGATGCTGATCGGGCTGCTGACCAGATTGCCGGTGGTGAACTGAGACATGCGCAGGATTTCGATCTTCGGGGCGACCGGATCGGTCGGGGCGAACGGCGTCGATCTGATCCGTCGTGCGGGTGGACCTGACGCCTATCGCACGGTCGCGCTGACCGGCGGGCGCAACATTGCTCGTCTGGCCGCGATGGCGCGCGATCTGCGGGCCGAGATCGCGGTGACCGCCCATGACGAGTTGCTGGACGATCTGCGCACGGCGCTGGCCGGCAGCGATGTGCAGGCCGCAGCCGGGGCGCAGGCGCTGCGCGAGGCTGCGTCGCGTCCGGCTGATTGGGTTCTGTCGGCAATCGTCGGATCGGCCGGGCTGATGCCGGGTCTGGTCGCCCTGTCGCAGGGCGGCGTCCTGGCCCTTGCCAACAAGGAATCGCTGGTCTGCGCCGGCCCTTTGATCCGTCGCGCGGCCGTGCAGGGCGGGGCCACGATCCTGCCGGTCGATTCAGAACATTCCGCGATTTTTCAGGCGCTTGGGTCCGAACCTCTCGACGCGGTCAAGGATGTGACCATCACCGCGTCCGGCGGGGCGTTCCGCGACTGGCCGCTGGAACGGCTGGCGGCGGCCACCGTCGCGCAGGCCTCGACCCATCCCAACTGGGCGATGGGCCAGCGGATCACCATCGACAGCGCGTCAATGTTCAACAAGGCGATGGAAGTCATAGAAACGAAAGAGTTTTTCGGCCTTCGTCAGGACCAGATCGCGGTCCTGATCCACCCGGAATCCATCGTTCACGCCATGGTGAACCATGTCGATGGCGGCAGCATCGCGCATCTTGGCGCGCCCGACATGCGCCACGCCATCGGCTATGCGCTGAACTGGCCCGACCGCGCGCCGCTGCCGGTTGCGCCGCTGGATCTGGCGCGCATCGGCAGCCTGACCTTCCGCGCGCCCGACGAAACGCGCTGGCCGGCGCTGCGTCTTGCTCGCGAGGTGATGGCGGCGGGCGGGATGGCCGGCGCGGTGTTCAACGCCGCCAAGGAACAGGCGCTGGACGATTTCATCGCCGGTCGCATCGGGTTCACGCAGATGGCGCCGCGCGTCGAACAGACGCTTGAGGCCCTGTCCGGCCGCGACGGCTTTGCCCGCGCGCCCGAGGATCTTCAGACGGTGCTTGACTGGGACGCCGCAGCACGACAAGAGGCCGCCGCATGACCGATCTGATCCCGCAATTCGGCGGCACGCTGTATACGCTGGCAGCCTTTCTTGTGGCGCTGGCGGTGATCGTGACCGTGCACGAATACGGACATTACATCGTCGGCCGCTGGTCGGGCATCCGGGCCGAGGTGTTCTCGGTCGGGTTCGGGCCGCAACTGGCGGCCCGCCGCGACCGGCGCGGCACGCTGTGGCAGATCGCCGCGATCCCCCTGGGCGGCTATGTCCGCTTCATGGGCGACGCCAACGCGGCCAGCGCCGGCACCGGCCGGCCGGTCGATCCCGCGCATCGCCGGCAGACGCTGGCCGGCGCGCCGTTATGGGCGCGGTTCTCGACCTTGCTGGCGGGGCCGGTGTTCAACTTCATCCTGTCGATCCTGATCTTCGGCGGCTTTGCCATGGTTCAGGGCCTGCCGACCGACCGCGTCGAGGTGGGGCGCATCGCGCCCTCGCCGCCGGGCATCGTCAACGAACTGCAACCGGGCGACCGCATCCTGGCCATCGGCGATCAGCCGGTCGACACCTGGGCCGATATCGGACGCGCCGCGCAGAACCTGCCCGTCGCGCCGCAGCAGGAATGGCGCGTGCAGCGCGGCGGCGACGATCTGGTGGTGCAGGGCCCCGATCCGATGCCCGCGCGGATCAGCGGCGTCGCCCCGCGCGGCGCGGCCGCCGATGCCGGGCTGATGGCCGGCGATGTCGTGATCGCCATCGAGGATCGGCCGATCACCCGGTTCAGCCAGATGCGCGATCTGGTCGAGGCCGCGCAGGGCCAGCCCCTGCTGCTGCAGGTGTGGCGGCCCGGCCAGGGCGTGGCCAGCTATACGCTGGTTCCCAAGGAACAGGACCTGCCGGCGGCGGATGGCGGATACGAGAAACGCTGGCTGATCGGGGTGACGGGGGGCGAAAGCTTTTTCGCGCCCGCCACCCGCCGCGCCGGCCCGGCCGAGGCGCTGTGGCTGGGCGCGGCGCAGACCTGGGACATCATCGCCTCGTCGCTGTCGGGGCTGTGGGCGATGATCACCGGCCAGATCGGCAGCTGCAATCTGGGCGGTGCGATCAGCATCGCCGAAAGCACCGGACAGGCGGCCAGCGCCGGCGGCGCCAGCTTTCTGTGGTGGATCGCGGTGCTGTCGGCGGCGATCGGATTCCTGAACCTTCTGCCGATCCCGGTTCTGGATGGCGGCCATCTGATGTTTTATACATGGGAGGCCGTGACCGGGCGCCCGCCATCGGACCGGGCGCTGAATCTGCTGACCGCAATCGGCATGGCCGCCGTGCTGACGCTGATGATTTTCGGGCTCACCAACGATCTTTTCTGCCCCTGAGGCGCGATGCGCTTTTGACAGGACAGGCAGATTGAGGCACAAGATTGACGCAAAAGAACGCGCCCAAAGGGCGCCACAGGCTGGAACATAAAAGGGGCGGCAATGACACGCAAACTGGGCAAGGGCGCGGTGGCGCTGATGACGGCGCTGACGATCTCGGTGCCGGCGGGGCTGCTGATGCCGCAGCTTGCGGCAGCCTACGTCTTCAACGACGTGCGGATCGAGGGGGCGCAGCGGATCGAGCCGGCGACGATCCTGTCCTACGCCGATATCGCGCGCGGACAGGACGTGTCGGCGGGCGAGCTGAACGACGCCGTGCAGCGCCTGCAGGGGTCGGGCCTGTTCGAGACGGTCGAAATCGTGCCGCAGGGCGGTCTGCTGATCATCCGGGTCAGCGAATATCCGACGATCAACCAGATCAGCTTCGAGGGCAATCGCCGCATGAATGACGCGGATCTGGCCCAGATCGCGCAAAGCCAGTCGCGCCGCGTCTATCAGCCCAGCCTTGCCATCACCGATGCCCGGAACATCGCCCAGGCCTATGCCACGCAGGGCCGTCTGGCCGCCCGCGTCGATCCCAAGATCATCCGCCGCAGCGACAACCGGGTCGATCTGGTGTTCGAGATCCGGGAAGGCGACGTGACCGAGATCGAGCGGATCAGCTTTACCGGCAACCGCGCCTTCAGCGACCGGCGGCTGCGCCAGGTGCTTGAGACGAAACAGGCCGGCATCCTGCGGACCTTCATCCGCGCCGACACCTTCGCGCCCGAACGCATCCCGCTGGACGAACAGCTGCTGACCGATTTCTATCGCTCGCGCGGCTATGCCGATTTCAGGGTGCAGGCCATCGCCCCCGAAATCGCCCGCGAACGCGATGCGTTCTATATCACCTTCAACATCCAGGAAGGTCCGCGCTATCGCTTTGGCCGGGTCACCACGATCTCGGAAATCGCCGGCGTCGATGCCTCGGCCTTTGCGGCGCAGAACCGGGTGGATCGCGGCGATGTCTATAACCCCGCCGCCATCGACAACACCATCCGCCGGATGGAAACAGTGGCCATCCAGCAGGGGCTGAACTTCGTCAATATCGAACCGCGCGTCACCCGCAACCCGTCGAACCAGACGCTGGACCTGACCTTCGCGCTGACCCGCGGCCCGCGCATCTTCGTCGAACGCATCGACATCGAGGGCAACACCACGACGCTTGACCAGGTCATCCGCCGCCAGTTCACCGTCGTCGAGGGCGATCCGTTCAACCCGCGCGAGATCCGCAACGCGGCCGAGCGGATCCGGGCACTGGGATATTTCGCGGACGCCCAGGTGAACAGCCGGCAGGGCAGCAGCGAGGAACAGGTGATCGTCGACGTCAATGTCGAGGAACAGCCGACCGGGTCGCTGTCCTTCGGCGCATCGTATGGCGTCAATGCGGGCATCGGCGTGAACGCGTCGCTGAACGAGACGAACTTTCTGGGGCGCGGCCAGACACTGGGCTTGCAGATCTCGACCGCCGAAGGCGACCGGGCGGGCAGCATCAACTTTGTCGAGCCGTTCTTTCTGGGCCGCGACCTCAGGTTCGGCTTTCGCGCCGGATACCAGGAAACCGAAAGCCTGAATTCGGATTACGACACCCGGTCGATCAACCTGCGGCCGTCGATCGAATTTCCCATCTCGGCGAATGGCCGGCTGGAACTGCGCTACAGCCTGGCGCAGGACCGGCTGTCCAATGTCGAGGAAGACAGCTCGGTCCTGTTGCAGGACGAAGAAGGTGAGCGTGTGACCTCGGCCCTTGGCTACAGCTATACCTGGGACACGCGGCTGACCGGGCTTGATCCGCTGACCAGCTACAAGCTGCGTTTCGCGCAGGATTTCGCGGGCGTGGGCGGCGACACCAAGACCGTCACCACGGCGGCGCTGGCGGGCCTGGAAAGCAACGCCTGGCGCGAAGAGGTGACGCTGCGCGCCGAGATCGAGGCGGGGGCGATCACCGCCTATGACGATTATTCGACCTGGATCCTCGACCGGTATCGCGGCGGCACCAAGATCCGCGGGTTCGAGCCCAACGGCATCGGTCCGCGCGACCTGTCGGCGGTGAACCAGGACGGGCTGGGCGGCAACTACTTCTGGGCCGCGCGCGCCGAGGCGCAGTTCCCCGTCGGCCTGCCTGAGGAATACGGCATCACCGGCGGTCTTTTCGCCGATATCGGTTCGGTCTGGGGGCTGGACAACACCACCGGCAGCGACGGAAGCGAGGTCGATGACAGCATGTATGTCCGCGCCGCGGTCGGGGCCTCGATCTTCTGGACCACGCCCATCGGTCCGCTGCGGTTCAACTTTTCAAAGGCGATCCGTAAGGAAGATTACGACGAGGATCAGAACTTCGATCTGACGATCTCGACGCGGTTCTGATGGCGCGGCCGGGGCTGTCTGCCGTTTCCCTGCTGTTGCTGGCGGCCGCACCCTTCGCGGCCCCCGCGCAGCAGCCCGGCGCGCCGCCCGTGGTGCCCGATCTGGCCGAACCGGGCGCCGATGCGTCGCCCGACCGGCAGGCGCCGCCGTTCCGCCCGAACCGGCAGCCGCAGGCGCAACCGTCCGATGCGATGCCGATGCGGACCATCGAAAGCGCCGAGGATGCGCCGCGCTATGTCATCGCGCCGGTGCTGACGGTCGATCAGGAACGCCTTTTCGCCGAATCGGCCTGGGGCCAGCGGGCGCAACGTCAGGTCGAGGCGGCGGGCCAGAAAATCTCGGACGACAACGAACGCCTCGCCGCACAGCTGTCCGCCGAAGAGGCGCAGCTGACCGAACGCCGCGCGACGCTGGACGCGGCCGAGTTCCGCCGTCTGGCCGAGGCGTTCGATGCCCGCGCAACCGCCGTGCGCCGGGAACGCGCGCAGGCGGTGACGGACCTGAACGCCCGCGCCGACGCCGACCGCACGGCATTTTACAAGGCCGCCCTGCCCATCATGGGCGACATGATGCAGCAGCGCGGCGCGGTCGCGGTGCTGGATCGGCGCACGGTATTTGTGTCGCTGGATGCCATCGACATCACCCCCGATCTGATCACCCGGCTGGACGAGACACTGGGCGACGGCGCCGATCTTCCCACCGCCGTCCTCGCCCCCGACACCGATACCGGCAGGCCCGCGCCCGACGCGCCGCAGGACGATACGCCCGCCGCGGGGGACTAGGGCAGGCGCGCGATCCGCTCGTGCATCAGGGCGAACAGGCCGTCGCGATCCAGATTTCGGATGAACAGCGCATTCGCCGGCCGGTCGGTGACGCGCCACCAGTCGGCCACGGTCATGCCGGTGGTGAACTCTCCCTGCGTCTCGATCTCGACATTGATCTGGCGCCCCTCGAACAGATCGGGGCGGATCAGCCACGCGACCGCGCAGGGATCGTGCAGCGGCGCGCCGAGACTGCCGTATTTTTCCCTGTCGAACCGCTCGAAGAAATCGGTCCAGCTTGCCACCGCCGGGCCGCAGCGGCCGGGCAGGGCGCGCATCGCCTCGACCCACGCGCGGTCGGTCAGCGCCTGATGCGTCGCATCCAGCGGCAGCACCACCAGCGGCACGCCGGAGGCAAAGACGATCCGCGCCGCCTCGGGATCGACATAGATGTTGAACTCGGCCGCCGGGGTGATGTTGCCCACCTCGAAATAGGCGCCGCCCATCAGCACGATCCGCCGGATACGGGCGGCGATGTCGGGCGCGCGTTGCAGCGCCGTGGCGATGTTCGTCAGCGGCCCGATCGGCACCAGCGTGACGGTGCCTTCGGGCTGGGCGCGCAGCGTCTCGACGATGAAATCGACGGCGTGGCGCGGTTGCAGTTGCAGGCGCGGTGCGGGCAGCGCGATGCCGTCCAGACCGGTTTTCCCGTGCACATGTTCCGCCGTCACCAGGGGACGCGACAGCGGCGCGTCGCAGCCGGCAAAGACCGGCACCTCGGTGCGGCCAGACAGCGCGACGATCTGGCGCGCGTTCCGTTCCGTCAGCGCCAGCGGCACGTTGCCGGCGACGGCGGTGATGCCCAGAACCTCAAGCTCGGGGCTGGCCAGCGCCAGCAGGATCGCCACGGCGTCGTCCTGGCCCGGATCGGTGTCGATGATGATCTTGTCGGCCATGCGCGCCCCCCCTCTGTCCTGTCCGTCGTTCTGCGACGCCTGCAAAAAGGGCGCAAGCCGAAAGCCCGCGCCCTTCTTCTTTGTCCAAATACCCCGGGGGAATCGCCGTCAGGCGATGGGGGCCGCGCCCCCGGCCCCCATCCCCGCCAGGCTCAGCCGTCGAAATTCACCTCTTCGATCAGCGTCAGCGCCTGCGGACGCAGTTCCGAAATCTCGCTCAGCGCGACGTTGTCCGGCGTGAACTCGCCCCAGCTTTTGACCAGTTCGGACCGCTCGACATGATCGGAGACCGGGAATTCATAGTTGGTTTCGGCATAGATCCGCTGCGCCTCGTCGCTGACCAGAAACTCCATCAGCTGCAGCGCGGCCTCCTTGTTCGGCGCGGCCTTGGTCATCGCCACGCCCGAGACGTTCACATGCGTTCCGCCATCCTCGAAGGTGGGGAACACGATCCGCACCGATTCCGCCCATTCCTTCTGTTCGGGGTCTTCCAGCATCTTGCCCATGTAATAGGTGTTGCCCAGGCTGATGTCGCATTCCCCGGCCCAGATCGACTTGACCTGAGCGCGGTCGCTGCCCTCGGGCTTCTTCGCCAGATTGCTCTTGATGCCTTGCAGCCATTCCTTCGTCTCTTCCTCGCCGTGATGGGCCAGATAGGCGGCGGTCAGCGCGACGTTGTAATCGTCCGAGAAGGGGCGGGTGCAGATGCGGCCCTGCCATTTCGGATCGGCCAGATCCTCATAGGTCGTGACCTCGCCATCGGCCACGCGTTCCTTGCTGGCATAGACGATGCGGGCGCGGGTCGTCAGACCGAACCAGTGGTTGTCCGCGTCGCGCAGTTCTTCGGGAACGACCTGCATCGCCTCGTCCTCGACCGGCTGCGTGACGCCGGCGTCCTTCACCTCGCCCAGACGGGCGACATCGACGGTCATGATCAGGTCGGCCGGGCTGCGATCTCCCTCGGCCTGCAACCGTTCGACCATGCCCTTGTCCACGAAGGCGGTGTTGACGGTGATGCCGGTCGCTTCGGTGAAGGCGTCGGTCAGCGGCTTCAGCAATTCGGGCTGGCGGTGGGAATAGATGTTCACGTCTTGCGCAAGCGCCGGCAGCGCGGTGGCACCAAGCAGCGAGGCGAGGATGATCGAACGCATAGTTGACTCCTTCGGTCAGAATTTCAGGGGTTTTGTGCCAGCCCGTCACGGCGCGGTCAATATCCGACAGAAAAAATCAGGCTGGGGCAAGATTGACCGGACCGGCCCGGCAGGATACGGGCGCAGCCATGGCACGCGCACCCCTTCTTCAATTGACAGATATTTCGCTGACCTTCGGCGGCAACCCGGTTTTCGACGATCTGTCGCTGACCTTGCAGCAGGGCGACCGGGTCGCCTTGGTCGGTCGCAACGGGTCGGGCAAATCGACGCTGATGAAGGTGATGGCCGGCTTGGTCGAGCCCGATCGCGGAGAGGTGGTGCTGACCGCCGGCGCGCATGCCGGCTATATGGAACAGGACCCCGACCTGTCGGGGCACCGGACGCTTGGCGATTTCGCGCGCGCCGGGCTGGACGAGGCCGAGGGATACCGCGTCGAGATCGCGGCCGAGGGTCTCAAATTCGATCCCGACCGCCCCGTCGCGACCGCGTCCGGAGGAGAGCGTCGGCGCGCCGCACTGGCGCGGCTGCTGGCCGAGGCGCCGGAACTGATGCTGCTGGACGAGCCGACCAACCATCTGGACATCGAGGCGATCGGCTGGCTGGAAGACCAGCTGAACCAGACCCGCGCCGCCTATGTCATCATCAGCCACGACCGCGCCTTCCTGCGCCGCCTGACGCGGGCGACGCTGTGGATCGACCGGGGCGAGGTGCGCCGCCAGGAACGCGGTTTCGAACATTTCGAGGATTGGCGCGAAGCCGTCTGGTCGGCCGAGGACGACGCCCGCCACAAGCTGGATCGCAAGATCAGGGCCGAGGCGAGATGGGCCGTCGAAGGCATCAGCGCCCGGCGCAAGCGCAATCAGGGCCGGGTGCGCGCGCTGGCCGCGCTGCGCGCCGAACGCCGCGCGCAGCGTGCCCGTCAGGGCGTGGCGGCGATGGCGCTGGATTCGGGTGCGCAATCGGGCAAGCGCGTGATCGAGGCCACCGGCATAGCGAAGTCCTTCGGGGATCGCGTGATCCTGAAGCCGTTCGATCTGCGCGTGCAGCGCGGGGACCGGGTGGCCTTCGTGGGGCCGAACGGCGTCGGCAAGACGACCCTGATCCGGATGCTGATCGGCGAGGTTCCGCCCGATCAGGGCACCGTCAGACTGGGCACCAATCTGGACATCGCGGTCTTCGATCAGGCGCGCGCGGCGCTGAATCAGGATCAAACCCTGTGGGAGGCGCTGACCGGCGATTCCGAGATGCGCGTATCGGGCCGCGCCGATCAGGTGATGGTGCGCGGCCAGCCCCGGCACGTGGTCGGCTATCTCAAGGATTTCCTGTTCGACGAATCGCAGGCCCGCGCCCCGGTCCGCAGCCTGTCGGGCGGCGAAAAGGCGCGGCTGCTGCTGGCGCGGCTGATGGCCAGACCGTCGAATCTGCTGGTTCTGGACGAGCCGACCAACGATCTGGATGTCGAGACGCTGGATCTGTTGCAAGACCTGCTGGGCGATTACGACGGCACGGTGCTGCTGGTCAGCCATGACCGCGATTTCATCGACCGGGTGGCGGACACCACCGTCGCGATGGAAGGCGATGGCCGCGCCGTCGTCTATGCCGGCGGGTGGAGCGATTATCGCGCGCAGCGCGGCGAGGCGTCGCCGCCCGCCCCGGCCCCTGCGCCGACCCGGCCCGCAGCGGCGAAGGAATCGCCCGCGTCCGCCAAACCTGCCCGCGCCGGTC
Organism: Paracoccus stylophorae; assembly: GCF_028553765.1. Taxonomy (NCBI): domain Bacteria; kingdom Pseudomonadati; phylum Pseudomonadota; class Alphaproteobacteria; order Rhodobacterales; family Paracoccaceae; genus Paracoccus; species Paracoccus stylophorae. The sequence continues at coordinate 1,596,139 of NZ_CP067134.1, forward strand.
TCAGCTTTACCGAACGGCACCGGCTGGAGGAATTGCCCGACCTTATCGACCGGCTTGAAGCCGAGATCGCGAAGCTGTCGGAATTCCTGGCCCAGCCCGACCTGTATCAGACCGCGCCCGACAGGTTCCGCAAGGCGACCGAGGCGCTGGCCGAACGTCAGGCGGCGCTGGACGCCGCGGAAGAGGAATGGCTGACGCTGGCGGACAAGGCCGGCTGACGCCCGCGCTGCGGTTCAGATCGCGCGCGCGGCATGGTTTTTCAGCCAGCCATGGGCAAAGGCCATCTTCCTGCGGATGGGCGGCGTCAGCACAAAGGGATACAGATCGTTATTGTCCAGCGCGCGGTTGATGCCGTTGATGGCGATGGCGACCTGCGCGGCGATGGTCAGCAGATATTCGGCATCGTCGTCGGCATAGGCCGAATAATCCGCCGGCACGCCGTCCATCGACAGACCCGCGCTGACGAAGCTGTCGGTGAAATCGACCATGTGCAGCAGATGCGCCACCGTCTCGGCCCAGTCCTCGTGCGGGTGGGCGGTCGCGTATGCGGTGATGAAATCCTGGCCCGGGTCCTGCGGCGCGGCATAATGGCGCTGCAAGGCGGCGGCATAGTCGGCGCGTTCGTCCCCGAACAGGCGGCGGAACGCGTCGCAGAAACCGGGGCAGCGCGACAGCCGGTCGAACAGGAAATGCGCCAGTTCGTGCCGGAAATGCCCGACCATCGACCGGTATTGCTCGCCCATCTGGTGCCGGCGCTGGACCCGGATCAGCTCATCCGCCTCGGTCACGTTGATGGTGATGTCGCCGCCGGCATGGCCCATGACGATCTGCGCGGCCCGCTGCCCGCCGGTGTTTTCGGACAGCATCAGAAAGCGCGGACGCCCGCCGGGATCGGCGTCGGTGAACCAGCCCCAGTTGGACAGATTGGCCAGCACCCATCGCTTGGCGCGCTCGGCCCGCGCCAGCAGCATGCGGTTGTCGCCGATGGCCAGCGCCGGCACGATCTGCGACATCCGGCACGACCGGCACAAGGGCGTGCCCGGATCGGTCGCCCAGTTGCACTGGATGCTGTCGCGGTTGGCACATGACAGGGCGTCCCCTACCATCTTGCGCGCTTCGGGATCGTAATGCAGCGCCGCGCCGCAGGCGCAGGACAGATTGTCGAAATAGACCTGGTTGCCGCAGGTCGGACAGGTGAAGTTCTGCACGCGGACGTCCTTGCATGTCGCGGCAGGGAATGATCGGCAGACAGGTCCGGTTCCGCCTGATGCGGCGAAAAGCGGGGGCGGGTGGACAACGCCTGTCTTGACTTGTCCGCACCGATCCGCCATATCCACGCGACCGGCCGGGCAGACGCCCTTGGCCGGTGTATCATTTCAATGACATCCCGGTCCGCGGGATGCGCTGTCCGAAGGCGGGGTCGCCCCGAAACGCCGGTGAAAGCCGGGGCCGAAGGACGCGGAAAGCGAAGGAAGACGAAGCGATGTTCGCGGTTCTGAAGACTGGCGGCAAGCAATACAAGGTTCAGGCCGGCGACGTCCTGCGCGTTGAAAAGCTGAATGCCGCGGCTGGCGATAAGGTCCAGTTCAACGAGATTCTGATGGTGGGCTCGACCCTGGGCGCGCCGCTGGTCGAGGGGGCCTGCGTGCAGGCCGAGGTGATCGACCAGATCAAGGCCGACAAGGTGATCACCTTCGTCAAGCGTCGCCGCAAGCACGGCTCGCAGCGCACCCGTGGCCACCGCCAGCAGCTGACCCTGCTGCGGGTGACCGATGTTCTGGAAAAGGGCGCGGACCAGACCGGCGTCAAGGTCGCCGCCGGCGCCCGGTCCAAAGTCGAAGCCGAAGCGTAAGGAGGCTGAACCATGGCACATAAGAAAGCAGGCGGTTCGTCCCGCAACGGTCGCGATTCCGCCGGCCGCCGTCTTGGCGTGAAGCTGTTCGGCGGTCAGGAGGCGATCGCGGGCAACATCATCGTGCGGCAGCGCGGCACCAAATGGTGGCCCGGCCAGAATGTCGGCATGGGCAAGGATCACACCCTGTTCGCGCTGACCGACGGTCACGTGACCTTTTCCAAGGGTCTGAAGGGTCGCACCTTCATCTCCGTGATTCCAGCGAGCCTGGAGGCCGCCGAGTAACCCGGAATTAACATTTCGATGTTAGCAGGGGGACCGGCGGAAGCCGGTCCCCCGATCTGTTTCAAAGTCCTGTTTTCCGGGGAGGGAAAATGGTCATGTCTGCACCCATGCGGGAGGGAACGCGCCTGGACGATCTGAAGATCGATTCCGGCATCCTCAATCAACCCGTGATCGAAACCGAACGCTTCGTCCTTCGCCCGCTGCGTCCGTCCGATGCCGGCATGATCGCGCATTACACCTCGGATCGGCGCGTGGCCGAGGGCACGCGCGCCATTCCCCATCCGTTGCCGCCGGGCGCGTCCGAAGGATTCGTGGCGCGCGCCCTGTCCGCCGACCGGACCGAGGATGTGTGGGCGATCGACGGCACCGGGCATCAGCTGGCCGAATTGCTGGGCGTGATCTCGTTGACCCGGATGGAGGGCGATCAGTCCGAGCTGGGGTTCTGGATCGGGGCCGGTTTCTGGAATACCGGCTTTGCGACCGAGGCGGTCGAGGCGCTGGTGGCGGCGAACCCGCACGGATCGCGCACCCTGTTTGCCGAGGCGTTTCAGGACAATCCCGGCTCGGCCCGGGTGCTGACGAATTGCGGTTTCGTCTATCTGGGCGATGCGGAAAGCTGGTCGGTGGCACGCGAGGCGCGTGTGCCGACCTGGACCTATCTGCGCAAGATGGGCTGAGCGCGCCGGACGCGAAGAAAAAGGGGGCTGTCTGCCCCCTCTTGGCCTGCGGCCAATTCACCCCCGAGGATATTTGCGCACCGAAGAGGTGCGGGGGCGGAAATTCGCGGCGCGTCGATTGCATTCGGCCGCCGACTGCCTAACTGGGATGCATGAGCATTCCCTATTCCGTTCTTGATCTTGCGCCGGTTCCCGAGGGTTTCGAGGCCGGCGATGCGATCCGCAACACGCTGGATCTGGCCCGTCACGCCGAGGACTGGGGCTATCACCGCTATTGGATGGCCGAACATCACAACATGCCGGGCATCGCCAGTTCCGCGACCGCCGTGCTGATCGGGCTGGTGGCGCAGGCCACGCGCCGGATCCGGGTGGGCGCTGGCGGCATCATGTTGCCCAACCACGCGCCGCTGACCGTGGCCGAGGCGTTCGGAACGCTGGCGACGGTCTTTCCCGATCGGATCGATCTGGGGCTGGGTCGCGCGCCGGGCGGCGACGGTGCCGTCATCCGGGCGTTGCGCCGCGATCCGATGGCCGACAGCTTTCCCGACGACGTGGTCGAATTGCTGGACTATCTGGGTCCCCCGCGCCCGGGCGCGGCGGTGCGGGCCTTGCCGGGCGAAGGCACGCAGGTTCCGGTCTGGATCCTGGGCAGCAGCCTGTTCGGCGCGCAGTTGGCCGCGCATCTGGGGCTGCCCTATGCCTTTGCCAGCCATTTTGCGCCGGGCGATCTGGCGCAGGCGCTGACGCTGTATCGCGACCGGTTCCGCCCCTCGCCCTGGGCCGCGCAGCCGGTGACGATGATGGCCGTGAACGTGTTCGCCGCCGACGATGCCGACGAGGCCCGGTTCCTGCGCACCACCATGCAGCTTGCCTTTGCGCGGCTGCGGACGGGGATGCCGGGCAAGCTGCCCCGGCCGACGCGCGATCTTGACGCCGAGATCGGCCCCCAGATGCGCCGCGCGGTGGATCAGGCGCTGCGGATCAGTGCGGTCGGCGACAAGGCGCAGGTGCGCGACCAGCTTGGCGCGCTGATCGACAGCCACAGACCGGACGAGGTGATCCTGACCGGCCAGATCCACGATCATCAGGCACGGCTGCGCAGTTTCCGGATCGCGGCCGAGGCGATGAAGCAGCTTTAGGGCAGCAGCACCCGCGTCAGGATCGGGAAGGCCGCGATCACGAACAGGCCGATCACGCTGGTCAGCAGAAAGGGCAGGGCCCCGCGCGCGACCTTTTCCAGCGGCAGGCGGGTGATATTGGCCGCGACGTAAAGATTGATGCCCACGGGCGGCGTGATCAGGCCGATGGCAAGGTTGACCATGACCAGCACCCCGAACCAGACCGGGTCCCAGTTCAGTTCGCGCATCACCGGCAGGAAGATCGGCAGGCAGATGAACATGATCGTCACCGCGTCCATGAACATGCCGGCGATCAGCACGACCAGCATGATCACCGCAAGGATCACCCACTGGTTCGAGGAGAGGCCCAGAAGCGCGCCGGAATAATGGCCGATCAGGTCGTCGACGGTGACCACCCACCCGAACAGCCCGGCATAGGCCACGACCAGCATGACCACCGACGATCCCGCGGCGCTGTCGGCAAGACATTCGTAAAGTCCGCGCAGCGACAGCGTCCGATAGATCACGCCGCCCACGGCGAGGGCATAGACCGAGGCGACGATGGCGGCTTCGGTCGGGGTGAAGATGCCGGAATAGATCCCGCCCAGGATCACCACCGGCGTCATCAGGCCCCAGAAACTGTCGATGAAGGACCGGCCCAGTGCATGCGCGTATCCCAGACCGGGATAGGGTTCGGGGCTGAGGGCGCGGGTCGCCGTCGCCTCGCGCACGCGGCCGAACGGCAGCGCACACAGCATCAGCGCACCGCACAGGATGCCGGGCAGGATCGCCGCGATGAACAGATCGGCGATGGAGGTTTCGGCCAGCACGCCATAGATCACCAGCCCGATCGAGGGTGGAATCACGATCGACATCGCAGCCCCGGTGCAGACCAGCCCGGCGGCAAAGGCGCGGCTGTAGCCGTCCTCTTCCATCGAACGGATGATCATCGGGCCGATGGCCGCGACCGATGCCGGGCCCGATCCGCTGACCGCGCCCCAGAACAGGCACACGACAGTGCCCACAAGCCCCATCCCGCCGGGCAAACCGCCGACCAGCACCCGAAAGAAGCGGATCATGCGGTCGGCGATGCCCAGCCGTCCCATCAGATTGCCGGCGAGGATGAAGAACGGGATCGCCAGCAGCGAGAACTTGCCGATGGCGGCGGTCAGCAGATCGCCCACCAGATCGAGGCCGAAGCCCAACTGCCACATCGCCGCCAGCGCGGACAGCCCAAGCGCAAAGGCGACCGGCACGCGCAGGACCAGAAACAGGAAGAACAGTCCGACCATCAGGCTGCCGGCGCCGATGTCAGCCATCGACGCCCCGCAGCGCCGCCTGCAGGAACCGGATCAGCACCAGCGCGAAACCAAAGGGCAGGGCGGCCGAATACCACCACAGCGGCATACCCAGCCCATAGCTGCGCATGCCGGTGCCCATCTGGTTCGCGACAAGCTGCCAGCAGAACCAGACCGAGGCCGCCAGCAGGATCGTCGACAACAGCGTGGCGGTGACGATCACCGCCCGCCGCAGGACGGCGGGCAGCATGTCGGTAATCAGTTCGACGGCCAGATGCTGCCCCCGCCGCGCCGCGATGGCCGCACCGAACACTGTCAGCAGCACGAAGCCGCCGGTCAGCAATTCCTCGGTCGCCGCCAGCGAGCGGTTGGTGCCATAGCGCACGACCACATTGGCAAAGCCAAGCGTCGTCATGGCCAGCAGCAGCAGCGAACAGACGATCTTCTCGAACTGATCCAGAAAGCGCATCTACTGCGCGTTCACTTCGTCGGTGAACAGTTTCACGATATCGGCGCCGATCTGGTCGGACCATTTGTCGAAGCTGGGCTTGGTCGCCTCGCGGAAGGCGGCCAGTTCGTCCGGGGACAGCTCATACACCTCCATCCCCTGTTCCTTCAGGAATTCCAGCCCGTCTGCGGTCGCCTCGCGGCTGATGCGGATCTGATATTCCATCGCCTCGTCGGCAGCTTTCTGGAAACTGGCCTGCGTCGCCTCGTCAAGCCCGTCCCATTTCGCCTTGCTGATGCCCAGAAACAGCGGGTCATAGCTGTAATGCCAGGGCGTGATGTATTTCTGCACCTCGTAGACGCGCTGCGGGATGATGACCGCGCCAATCGGGTTTTCCTGCCCGTCCACCACGCCCTGTTGCAGCGCGGGGAAGGTTTCGGACCATTGCATCTGCTGCGGATTGGCGCCCAGATCGTTCATTACGTCGATATACATCGGACCGGCCACACGCATCTTCAGGCCCTTCATGTCGTCGGGCGATGTGATCGGACGCTTGGAATTGGTGACTTCGCGAAAGCCGTTTTCGCCCCAGGCCAGGACATGGATGCCGTGGCTTTCCATGATCTCTTCCATCCGCTCGCCGGCGGCGCCCTGCGTGGTGCGATCGACCGCGTCATAGTCGGGATACAGATAGGGCAGCGAAAAGGCCGCCATCTCGGGCGCAAGCGGCGTCACGTTGATGGCCGAGGTCAGCACCATGTCGATGGCGCCGCGACCGGTCATCTCGGCCTGTTTCATCTGATCGCCGCCCGACAGCTGCGCGTTGGGAAAGACGCGGACGTCATAGGCGTCGCCGGTTTCCGCCTTCAGCAGTTCCGCGAATTTCTCGGCCCCCTGCTGCCAGGTCGTCGTGTCGCCGGTATTGTGCGACAGGCGCAGCGTTTCGGCGGCGGCGGGCAGGGTCAGCGCAAGCGCGGTTGTCAGCCCCAGGGCCAGCTTCAAGAACATGGATCCTCCTCCCATTCCACGATGCGGCACTGTGGCCGCTTTGGTCGGGTGCATGTTTACGGATGAAGCAAAGCCATGCAATAAGATTCGACGGTTTGTCCGGCAGGAACACGGCGAGAGTCTTCCACATCATGGAAACCCCAATTGAACAGGGAACCCAAAGCATCGGCCGCGCGGTCGCGGTCTGGCGCCGGATTGGGCAGGCTGCGCAGTCCGGTCTGTCCTTGGGCGAACTGGCGGCTGCGACGGGCCTCGCCAAGCCGACGGTGCGGCGGATGCTGGTCGCGCTGATCCGCGAGGGGTTGATCGAACAGGACAGCGACAGCCGCAGGTATTTTCCGGGTCCCGAAACCTATGTCGCGGGGATGCTGGCCGCGCCGCGTTTCGGGCTGATGCGGATTGCCCAGCCCGCGCTGATCCGGCTGGCGCGCGCCAGCGGCGACACCTGTTTTCTGACCGCGCGGCGCGGTCTGTATTCGGTCTGCCTGCTGCGCGAAGAGGGCAGCTATCCGGTGCGCACCCATGCGTTGCAACCCGGCGACGAACATCCGCTGGGGATCGGGGCCGGCTCGCTGGCAATCCTTGCGGCGCTGCCCGATGACGAAATCGACGCGGTCCTGCCGCAACTGGTGCCGCTGCTGGCCGCGCCACGCTATGCCGCCCATGACGCGTCGATGCTGCGGCAGGCCGTCGCGCAGGCGCGCCAACGGGGATTTGCCCTGAACCCGGGCCTTGTCGTGGCGGGCAGTTGGGGCATCGGCGTGGCGATCCGCCACCCGATGGGCCACATCGCCGGGGCCTTGTCGCTGGCCGCCATCGACCAGCGGCTGACGCCCGACCGTCAGGCCGAGATGGCGGCCCTGCTGCGGGCCGAGGCTGCGCGCGCCGAAACCGACCTGAACGATCTGCTTGCGAGGAAAACATGACCGATCTGCCCCCCGCGCCGCAAGGACGCATCATCGGCTGGGCGCATACGCGTTTCGGCAAATCCGACGCCCCCGATGTCGAGACGCTGATGGCCCAGGTGACGGGGGCGGCGCTGGACCATGCCGGCATACCCGCAGACCGGATTGACGGGATCTTCGCCGGCGTCTTCAACGGCGGTTTTCAGAAACAGGGCTTTGCCGGTGCGCTGGTCGCGCTGGGCCATGACGGGCTGGCCCATGTGCCCGCCGTGCGGCTGGAAAATGCCTGCGCCACAGGATCGGCCGCGATCACCGCCGCACTGGATTTCATCGGGTCCGGCAGGGGGCGGGTCGCGCTGGTCGTGGGGGCCGAGAAGATGACCGCGACGCCCGGAGGCGAGATCGGCGACATCCTCTTGGGCGCCAGCTATCGCGCCGAAGAAGGCTGCACACCGGGCGGCTTTGCGGGCGTGTTCGGCCGAATCGCGGGCAGCTATTTCCAGCGCCATGGCGATGTGTCGCGCGAACTGGCGATGATCGCGGCCAAGAACCACGCCAATGGCGCGCTGAATCCGTTTGCGCATATTCGCAAGGATCTGGGTTTCGATTTCTGCAACACGATCAGCGACCGCAATCCGCGTGCGGCCGGTCCGCTGCGGCGGACCGATTGTTCGCTGGTGTCCGACGGGGCCGCGGCGCTGGTGATCGCCCATCCCGACACGGACGCGCCGCGCGCCATCGGGTTCCGGGCACAGCGTCAGGCCAACGACTACCTGCCGATCTCGCGCCGCGACATCCTGGAATTTGCGGGCGCGCGGCGGGCCTGGGCACAGGCGCTGGAACAGGCGGGGATCACGCTGGACGATCTGTCGCTGGTCGAGACGCATGACTGCTTCACCATCGCGGAATTGCTGGAATACGAGGCAATGGGCCTGACCCGGCGCGGCCAGGGCGGCCGCGCCATCGCCGAGGGTGTGACCGCGCGCGGCGGAAGCCTGCCGGTGAACCCCTCGGGCGGGCTGAAATCGCGCGGCCATCCGATCGGGGCAACCGGCGTGTCGCAGCATGTCATGGCGGCGATGCAGCTGACGGACGAGGCCGGCGGGATGCAGGTTCCGGGCGCGGCGCTGGCCGGGGTGTTCAACATGGGCGGTGCGGCGGTGGCCAATTACGTCTCGATCCTCGAGAGGGTGAAATGACGCCCTATTCGACGCGCACGATGAACCTGGGTCATCTGGTGGACCAGACCGCGCGCCGGCTGCCCGACCGTCCGGCGATGATCCGGGGCGACCGGCGGTGGTGCTGGGCGCAGATGCGGGCGCGGGTCGATGCGATGGGCCGGATGCTGGCGCGCGACCATGGGATCGGCAAGGGCGACCGGGTGCTGGTTCAGTCGCCCAATAATCACCAGATGTGGGAAAGCCTGTGGGCTTGCCTGAAGCTGGGGGCGATCTGGGTTCCGGCGAATTTTCGCGGCACGCCCGACGATCTGCGTTGGATGGCGGAACTGTCCCGGCCCCGCCTGCTGATCTGCGAGGCGGCGTTTCCCGACCACGCCGCGATCTGCGATCTGCCGGCATTGGCCATCGGGCAGGCCGCGTTCGGACCGGATATCGACGCGGCGCTGTCCGGTCACGACGATTCGCCCCTGCGCCCGGCCGATATCGACCGCGACGATCCGGCATGGCTGTTCTTTACCTCGGGATCGACGGGCAGGCCCAAGGCGGCGATCCTGACGCACGGCCAGATGGGCTTTGTCATCGCCAACCACCTTGCCGATCTGATCCCCGGCACGACCGAAGACGACGCCTCGCTGGTGGTCGCGCCGCTGAGCCATGGGGCGGGGGTGCACCAGATGCTGCAGGTCGCGCGCGGTGCGGCGACGATCCTGCCCGAAGGCGCGTTCGAGCCGTCAGAGATCTGGCGGCTGGTCGAGCGGCACCGGGTCAGCAACATGTTCACCGTGCCCACCATCGTGAAGCTGCTGACCGAAGATCCCTCCATCGACCGGCACGATCGCTCCAGCCTGCGCCATGTCATCTATGCCGGCGCGCCGATGTACCGGGCCGACCAGATCCGCGCGCTGGAACGGCTGGGGCCGGTGCTGGTCCAGTATTTCGGTCTGGGCGAGGTGACGGGGTGCATCACCGTCCTGCCCGCGCGGCTGCACGACGCGGCCGAGGGCTGGGCGTTGCAGGGATCGTGCGGCTTTCCGCGCACCGGCATCCAAGTCGAAATCCAGGACGAGAGCGGACACCCGCTGCCGCCCGGCCAGACCGGAGAACTCTGCGTGACCGGCGGCGCGGTCTTTGCCGGATACTGGAACAACCCGGCGGCCAATGCCGCGTCCTTCCGCGATGGCTGGTTCCGCACCGGCGATCTGGGTCACATGGACGAGCGCGGATTTTTCTATCTGACCGGGCGCGAAAGCGACATGTTCATCTCGGGCGGGTCGAACATCCATCCGCGCGAGATCGAGGAAAAGCTGCTGCTGCACCCCGACGTCGCGGAATGTGCGGTGGTGGGCATGCCCGATCCGACATGGGGCGAGATCGGCGTGGCGATCTGCGTCACGCGCGACGGGTCCAGCCCCGATCTGGCGGCATGGCTGGCGCCGAGGATCGCACGCTACAAGCTGCCCAAGCGGTTTCTGTTCTGGGACGGTCTGCCGAAATCGGGCTATGGCAAGATCACCAAGAAGCTGGTGCGCGAGGAATTGACGCGCCGAGAGGCGGCGACCGGCGATGGCTGACACGCTGCGCCATCCCGGACCGCCGGCCGAGCCACGGCTGATGCTGTCGCCGACGCGGGCCGAATGGCGTCGCATCACCTTGCCGGCCGACATGCCGATGGACCGCGCCATCGCGCAGGCCCTGGCTGGCGCCGACAGCGCCTGGATCAGTTTTCAGGACGCGCAGGGCGATCTGCGCTTTGTCTGGCCGGAACGCGCCAGCGACGGCCTGCATGCGGCGTGGTATTCGACGCCGCGCGCGTTGACCGGGGCGCGGATCGCGCGGGCCGGGATCGTCTGGGGGTTGCGCGACGGCCAAGGGTTTGGGCATTGCCACGGGTGCTGGGGCGACACGATGGGGCATCTTCTGCTGGATGCCTCGGTTCTGGCACGTCCGGTGCAGGCCGAGGCATGGATCTTTCGCGATGCGCGGTTCAAAGCAGGCGACGATGCGGAAACTGCATTCACCCTGTTCAAGCCGCATGGCGGATGCGACGGCATGGCGCAGGCAGCCTTGCTGCGGCTTGCGCCGCATGTCGAGCTGGTTCCTGCGCTGATGACGGCCCTGACCCGGCTTGGCTGGGACAGCGCGCAGGCGATGGGGCTGGGCAGCCTGAATGTGGCGCGGTTTTCCGACGGCACGGTGCTGGACAGCCACGCAACCGAATTCCTGATCCGGCCGGGCCGCATCAGCGTATCCGCGCCGTCGGTGGCGGTGGATATCGTCGGCATCGGCGGGGTGCGCGCGGCGGGCGTGCTGGCCGAGACCGGCAACCGGATCTGCGTGACCGCCGAGTTGATCCTGATCGATCAGCGGGAGTGATTGCGTCCCGCGACGACTGGGGGACTTTGCGTCCCCCAGACCCCCTGCAAGGTATTTGGAAAGAGGGCGAGGACGGGGCAGCGGCGGTCCCTGAACGACCGGCGCGGCAGCCTTGCTTTGGCGAGGAACCCCGACTGGACAGAAACACAACGGCCGGCAGGGCGCTGCCTGCCGGCCGTCTGTTGTGTCACGATCCGGGTCCTAGATCAGCTTTCCCATCGCCACCGCCGTGTCCGACATGCGGTTCGAGAAGCCCCATTCGTTGTCGTACCAGGTCAGGATGCGGCACAGCCTGCCTTCCATCACCTTGGTCTGGTCCATGTGGAAGACCGAGCTGTGGGGGTCGTGGTTGAAGTCGACCGAGACCAGTTTCTCGTCGGTATAGCCAAGGATGCCCGACAGCCTGCCGTCGGCGGCGCTGCGGATCGCCTGGTTGATTTCCTCGACCGAGGTGTCGCGGCTGGCCTCGAACACCAGATCGACGACCGAGACGTTGGGCGTCGGCACGCGGATGGCGACGCCGTCCAGACGGCCTTTCAGTTCGGGCAGGACCAGACCCACCGCCTTGGCGGCGCCGGTCGAGGTCGGAATCATCGACAGGGCGGCGGCGCGGGCGCGATACAGGTCCTTGTGCATCGTATCCAGCGTCGGCTGATCGCCGGTATAGCTGTGGATCGTGGTCATGAAGCCGCGGTCGATCCCGATGGCCTCGTTCAGGACCTGCGCCACGGGTGCGAGACAGTTGGTGGTGCAGCTTGCGTTCGAGACCACCACATCCTCGGCGGTCAGCGTGTCGTCGTTCACGCCGAAGACGATGGTCTTGTCGGCATTCTCGCCCGGGGCCGAGATCAGCACCCGCTTGGCGCCGGTGTCCAGATGCGGCTGGCATTTCTCCTTCGAGGTGAAAAGCCCGGTGCATTCCAGAATGACATCGACATCGCCCCAGGGCAGTTCGGCCGGGTTGCGGATCGCGCTGACCTTGATCGGGCCGCGGCCGACATCGATGCTGGAGTCCGCGACCTTCACCTCGGCCGGAAAGCGGCCATGCACGCTGTCATAGCGCAGCAGATGGGCGTTGGTCTCGACCGGACCCAGATCGTTGATCGCGACCACCTCGATATCGGTGCGGCCCGATTCGACGATGGCCCGCAGCACGTTGCGCCCGATGCGACCGAAACCGTTGATGGCGACTTTGACAGCCATGGTTATCTCTCCCGACCAGATGACGTTGCGCCTTCCTCTAGCGTGGCCTTGGGTCCGATGCAAATGCCTGTTCCGGCGGGGCGCGCAATTCGCCGGTCCTTGTGCCGTGCTGCCCCACGCGGCGCGCGCGCGGGGCTCGGCTTAGCGCCAGAAGCTGAGATATTCGACCGAGCGGTCCAGCGCCCGGCCGGCCAGCACCGGCAAGTCCAGATGCAGCCAGAACCGGTCCGCCGCCAGCAGCAGGACGATCAGCACGGCGATGGCGATGGCGATGCGGTTGGTCATGGCACCTCTTTGCGGCATTTATCCCGCAGCGCCGGGCGGCAGGCAAGATGCCCGACGCCGGATCAGTCATCGGCCTCGTCGTCGACGGGCTGGATCAGCGTCAGATCGCCCGCCTCTTCCAGCCGGCGGATGGCTGCGACGATGTCGGTCTTGGCATCCTCGATCTCGCGCGGGCGCAGCCGGCCCAGTGCTTCCATCTCTTCGCGCAACCCGTCGGCCATGCGTTGCGACAGGCCCGACAGGATGAACTGCGCGGCAGCCGCGTCGGCCGGATCGGGGGCCGATAAAGCGCGCAGCAGCACCGGCTGTTCGATGTCGCGCACGATGCGGGCGATGTCGCGGTTCTGGACCCGGTCGGGGATGTGGCTGAAGATGAAGATCGCGCGGCGGACGCCGCCGGCAAAGCCTGCATCCTGTTGGTCCAGCGTGTCCAGCACATCGTCGCGCAGATCGGCGGTGGCGAAATTCAGGATCGCGCCGACGCGGTCGGCGGCGGGCGTGTCGATGGCGGGGCGGGGCAGGCTGTCGGCCGCCTGCAACAGCACCAGCCCGACACGGTGCAGCGCCTGCGGCGTCACATCCGCGGTCAGCGCCATCGCCCGCGCCACCGCGCGCGCCCGGTCGCGGGTCAGCGCGCCAAACATCTCGGACGCGCGGCCGACCGGCAGTTTCGACAGCATCAGGGCCACGATCTCGACCGATTCCGATCCGGCCAGAGCGTGCAGGCTGTCCTTGGGCAGGGCGGCGACGCGCGGCCACGGATCGCCGCGCCCCGACATGGCCGCCAGACGCCGTAGGCGATCGGTGCTGTCCTCGGACAGCTTGCCGCCCAGCATCGCCAGCGTGCCGTCCAGATCGCCGGGAAAGATGACGCCCACCGCCTCAAGCCCGTCGCAGAATTCGGCGATGACCGCGTCGCGGGTCTGCCGGTCGACCAGTTCCATGCCGGCCATTTCCTCGGCCAGCAGGGTCTGCGCGTCGCTGTTCAGCCGCGACAGGCTGACGGCGTCGTCATCGTCCAGCAGAAGGCGGACGATCACCGCCGCCTTCTGCCGCTGGCTGAGCGCGGTCTGCCCGGGCATCCTGTGTCCTCCGATCGCCGTAGCGTTCTTGTCGCCGGCAATCTGGCAGAACTTTGCTAATGCGACGTTACCTGGGCTGACGATTTCCCAGGAGGGAATTCAAAGCGGATCGGATTCGAAGACCCGCGCGAAGATCCGGTCGACATGGCGCGTGTGATAGCCAAGGTCGAACTGCTCTTCGATGCGGGCCGGCTCAAGCACCGACGTCACCTCGGGATCGGCCAGCAGTTCCTGTTTGAAATCCTTGCCTTCCTCCCAGACCTTCATGGCGTTTCGCTGCACCAGGCGATAGGCATCCTCGCGCGAGACGCCGGCCTGCGTCAGCGCCAGCAGCACGCGCTGGCTCATCACCAGACCCTTGAAGCGGTTCATGTTGGCCAGCATGTTTTCGGGATAGATCACCAGCTTGTCGATCACCCCCGCCAGCCGGTTCAGCGCAAAATCCAGCGTGATCGTCGCGTCGGGCGCGATGCCGCGTTCGACCGAGGAATGGCTGATGTCGCGTTCGTGCCACAGCGCCACATTCTCCATCGCCGGGATCACGGCCATGCGGATCAGGCGGGCCAGCCCGGTCAGGTTCTCGGTCAGGACCGGGTTGCGCTTGTGCGGCATTGCCGAACTGCCCTTCTGGCCGGGGCTGAAGAATTCCTCGGCCTCCAGCACCTCCGTGCGCTGCATGTGGCGGATCTCGATGGCGATGTTCTCGATGCTGCTGGCGATCACGCCAAGCGTGGCGAAGAACATGGCGTGACGGTCGCGCGGGATGATCTGGGTGCTGATCGGTTCCGGCCGCAGCCCCATCCGTGCGCAGACATGTTCCTCGACCGCCGGGTCGATATTGGCGAAGGTGCCGACCGCGCCAGAAATCGCGCCGGTCGCAACCTCGTGCCTTGCGCGTTCCAGCCGCGCGCGACCGCGCGCCATTTCGGCGTAGAACCGGGCAAAGGTCAGGCCCATCGTCGTCGGTTCGGCGTGGATGCCGTGGCTGCGGCCGATGCGGACCGTGTCCTTGTGTTCATGGGCGCGTCGCTTCAGCGCATCCAGAACCTTGTCCATATCGGCCAGAAGAATGTCGGCGGCGCGCACAAGCTGCACGTTCAGCGTGGTGTCCAGAACGTCGCTGCTGGTCATGCCCTGATGGACGAAGCGGGCCTGATCGCTGCCGATATGTTCGGCCAGATGGGTCAGGAAGGCGATCACGTCGTGCCGGGTCACCGCCTCGATCTCGTCGATGCGGGCGACGTCGAACCGGACATCTTTGGCCTTCCACACCGCCTCGGCATTCTCGCGCGGGATGACGCCCAGATCGGCCTGCGCGTCGCAGGCATGCGCCTCGATCTCGAACCAGATGCGGAACCGGGTTTCGGGCGACCAGATCGCGGTCATCTCGGGGCGGGCATAGCGAGGGATCATGGCAGGCTCCTTGTCGTTGGCGCGGGCATAGCCGTGCTGCGGCGCAGGGGCAAGATTTCATCCCGGCAGGCGGTCCGCGCGCGGAACATTCCCTTGCGTTGGCGGGTTTGTCGCGTGACAGATACGCCAAAGCCGGAGGCGAGACAGATGCATTCCACCGATGACGACATTCACAACCTGACCGAGGCCGACCGCACCAGCCATACAAGGTTCGGACCGCGCCCGGTGCCCAAGGGCCACAAGACCGCCAGCCCCTATCCGCATCGCCCGATGCGATCCAGTCGGATCATCCCTTCGGCTCCGATGTCGCCCGACGGGCGCGAGGCCTATCCCGCGCCGGGGCTGAGCGCCAAGATCATCGTGTGGGGCGGTGTGGCGCTTGGCGTGGCCGGGCTGACGGCGGGCGGGCTGATGGCCGCGCGCAAGCTGGCCGGGTCAGACGACGAGGACCGCACACGGCGGCACGATTATCGCCGCCGCGATACCGCGCTGGCACCGCAATTCGCCGAACTGGACGAAGACGATCAGGAACGCCTGCGCCGCCGCGTCCGGGCGCGTGCGCGCGACGAGGATCGCCGCGCCGCGAAGATGCGGGCCGGTGCCGCCGGGCGCCGTTCGGCATCGCAGGGCAATATCGCGCGCGAGTTGACCGATACCGCCAACGACCTGTCCGGCAGCCTGAACAACGTCGCGCAATCGCTGGTCGCCGCCTTCCACGGGTTTCGCAGCGTTGCCGCGCAAGCCAATGGCATCGTGTCGGAATTCGTGGCGACCGCCGATCAGCTGCGCAACCTGATGGATCGCGGCCGCCCGTCCGAACCCGATGCGGCATCGCCGCCACGGGATGGCAGGGAACACCGGACCCACCGGTTGTAGGCGGGAAATCCGACGCGCTAACCTGCGCGTCGAACCACAGGCGAGAGAATTCAGAATGGCGGAAAACAACGCTCCGGGCGTCTATCGGGCGCTGTTCGGAGAGCTTGACGACGACACGAGGCGCCGATTTGGCCTGCCGGTGCCCGACCGCACGTCCGCGAGGGACGAACAGACGATGTCGCGGGACCCGAAACGGAAAAAGCCCGTGTCGCTGTGGCAGTTGCGCGGCGGCGATGTGGTCGCCATCGTCAAGTCCACCGTGCAGCAGATCGGCGAGGATCGGGTGACGGCGGTCGCCGGGGGCGTGACCTTTTTCGGGCTTCTGTCGCTGTTCCCGGCGATCACCGCCTTCGTGTCGATCTATGGTCTGGCCGCCGACCCGGCGACGATCACGCGCCATCTGGACATGCTGGACAAGCTTCTGCCGCAGGGGGCGCTGGACATCATCCGCACGCAGGTCGAATCCATCGCATCCTCGCCCGACGCGGCGCTGTCGATGGCCGGGATCGTGGGCCTGCTGGTCGCGATCTATTCCGCCAATGGCGGGATGAAGGCGCTGCTGTCGGCCCTGAACGTGGCGTTCTTCCAGACCGAGACCCGGGGGTTCCTGCGTCTGAACCTCGTGGCCATGGGGTTCACCCTTGGCGGGCTGGTGATGCTGGCGCTGATGCTGGGCGTGGTCGCGGTCATCCCGATCCTGTTGCAGTGGATTCCGCTGCCCGAGGACAGCCGGAACCTGGTGTCGCTGCTGCGCTGGCCGATCCTGTTCGTGGTGCTGCTGCTGGCGCTGGCGGCCGTCTATCGGTGGGGGCCGGCGGTGCCCAACTCGCGCTGGCGCTGGATCTCGCCCGGTGCGCTGTTCGCGGGGGTGGCGCTGGTCGTCGCGTCGATGCTGTTCAGCTGGTATGCATCGAATTTTGCCAATTACAACGAAACCTATGGCTCGCTTGGCGCGGCGATCGGCCTGATGATGTGGCTGTGGCTGAGCGCCACGATCATCCTGATCGGGGCCGAACTGAATTCCGAGATCGAACGCCACATGCGCCGCATGGCCGGCGTCGAATCGCCCGGACCCAGGGACGCCGTGAGCGGGGGAGGCGCATGACCGGTTCGCCCTATATCCCGCTGATTCTGGCAATCGCGCTGGAGGTGGTGGGAACCTCGTTTCTGCAAAGATCGGCGCAGTTCACCCGTCTGTGGCCGACCGTCGGGATGGCGGTGTGCTATCTGGGCAGCTTCTATCTGCTGTCGCTGACGCTGCGGATGCTGCCTTTGGGCGTCGCCTATGCGATCTGGAGCGCGTTGGGCATCGTGCTGGTCGCGCTGATCGGGCTGCTGATGTTCGGGCAGCGGCTGGATCTGCCTGCGGTGATCGGGCTGGCGCTGATCGTGGCCGGGGTGGTCGTGATAAACCTGTTTTCGAAGACCATCGGACATTAAGACCGTCGGCCATTAAGACCGTCGGCATTAACGCTCGGTCAGTTTCAGTTCGATCCGGCGGTTCTGCGCGCGACCCTCGGCAGTGTCGCCCTCGGCCACGGGGCGGGTGTCGGCGAAACCCGCCGCGGCCAGACGGTTGGCGGGAAAGCCCAGCTCGTCGATCATGTAGCGCACGACCGCCAGCGCGCGACCCTGGCTGAGTTCCCAGTTGTCGCGATACCGGCCCGTTCCCGACAGGGGCGTGCTGTCGGTGTGCCCGTCCACGCGGATGATCCAGTCGATGTCCTGCGGGATGTCATCCGCAATTTCGGACAGCATCCGGGCGACGCCGGCGATCTGGTCGCGCCCGGCCGGCGACAGCGTCGCCTCGCCCGGTGCGAACAGCACTTCGGACTGGAACACAAAGCGGTCGCCCACGATCTGCACGCCTTCGCGTCCCGACAGGATTTGCGAAAGCCGACCGAAGAATTCCGACCGGTATCGCGCCAGATCGCGCGCCTCTTCCTCGGCCTTCAGGCGCGCCTCTTCCTCCAGCGCCAGGCGGCGGTCCTTTTCCTCGGCGGCGCGCAACAGCGCGGCGTTCAGTTGCTGACCCAGATCCTCGACCCGCAATTCCGCCTCGCGCTGGTCCTCGCCTGCGGTTTCCAGCAGCGCCTGAAGCGATCCCAGCTGCGCGGTCAGCGAGGCGACCTGTTCGTTCAGCAGCGTGACGCGGCGCTGGCTGTCTTCCGACAGATCCTGCTGTTCGGCAAGCCGTTCACGCGCGGCGGCCAGCAGCGCCGCCTGACGCTCGGCCTCGGTGGCGCTGGCGGCGGCTTCGTCTGACAATTCGTCGCGGGCGGTTTCGGCTGCGGCCAGCAGGGTCAGCGTTTCCTCGGCCTTCCGGCGGCTTTCCTCCAGCGCCAGCGTCATCGCCGTCAATTCGCTGTCGGCGCGTTCCAGACGGTCGCGCAGGGTCCGCGCCGCCTCGGCCTCGGCCAGCCGTGCGGCTTCGGCCTCGGTCAGTTGCGACTGCGCCTGCGCCAGATCCGATTCCAGCGTGGCGATCTGTTGGCCTGCCCCTTCGTTGCGGGCCTGCAAATCCGCGATCAGCGCCTGCAACGCCTCGCGCCGCGCGGCGGCCAGTCGGGCCTGTTCGGCCTGGGCGTCGATCTCTTCGCGGGCCGAGGCCACCGCCAGTTCGGCGGCCGAGGCGCGGTCGCGCTGTGCGTCCAGTTCGCTCTGCAAGCTCTGTGCCTGCGCCTCGGCCCGCTCGCGGTCGGCGGCGCGCGCGGCCATTAAAGCGGCCACCCCGGCCTCGAAATCGGTCAACCGGGACCGGGCCCGTTCCAACTGGTCGCGGTTGGCCTCAAGCTGGTTGTTCAGCCGGATGATGCGGGCGGCGCGGTCGCGGGCCTCGGCCTCGGTCTGGGCCAGCGCCTCTTCGGCAGAACGCGCGCGGATGGCCTGATCGGCAAGCCGGTCTTGCAGGTCTTCCTCGCGCCCCTCGGACGCGGTCAGGGCATCGCCAAGTGCTGCGACCTGTCGGCCCAGATCGCGCAATTGCCGTTCCTGACGCGAGATGGTCGTGTCCTGATCGGCAATCGTGTCGTCCTTGGTGCTGATCTGTTCGCGCAGCACCGACTGCACGATCATGAAGATCGTCAGGACGAACATCAGCACCATCAGCAGGGCCGTCATCGCATCGACGAAACCCGGCCAGATCGTGGACGAGAAACGGTTTCCCGACGAGGCGCGGTGCAACGCCATCCTAGCGCCGGTCCCGCGCGATCAACGGGTCTTGCAGCAGATCGTCGCGGAACGGATCGCCGAACCGCGCGGCCCGGACCGCCCGCGTCAGGACAAGGATGTCCGAGCGCAATTCGGCCACCATCTCGTCGCGGCCCTCGTTCAGATCGGCGACCAGACGGGACAGCGCGGCCTCGATCCCCGACAGGTCGGGCGGGGGCGCGGCGGGCTGATCGGCGCGCAGCCGCGCCAGTTCCAGCAACCTGTCCTGCCCGTCGGCCATGCGGTTGATGCCTTCGGTCAGCGTGGCGATCCGGGCGACCGACGCATCGCCCTCGGCCTCGACCCGATGCGCCAGCGCCTGGATCGCCTCGGCCATGACCACCACACGCTCATCCGCCATCGCGGCGGAGTCGTCGCGCGCCTGATCGCGTTCGGCGTGGAACTGCTGCAGACGGTCCATCTGCGCGCCCATCTGCTCCAGAAACCCTGTCAGCGCCACCTGATCAACCGCGTCGCTGTCCGGTCCTGCCAGGCTGATGCGGGTGAATCCCGACATCCATTCCTCAAGCTCGCGATAGAAGCGATTCTGCCCGTGGGTGACGAACAGCTCCAGCAGCCCCACCACCAGCGATCCGGCCAGACCCAACAGCGAGGACGAGAACGCCGTCGCCATGCCGCCAAGCTGCGCCTCCAGCCCCGACATCAGCTTTTCGAACACGTCGATGCCGGATTCGCCGCTTTGCGGCGCCAGCGCGCGTATCGTGTCGACCACCGCCGGAACGGTCGTGGCGAGGCCATAGAACGTGCCCAGAAGACCAAGGAAAATCAACAGGTTCGCGAGGTATCGCGTGATATCGCGCAACTCCTCGATCCGGGTCGCGACCGAATCGAGGATCGAGCGGGCCGAGCCGGTCGAGATCACGCCGCCCGCCGGACCGCGCGTTCCCAACAGCGCGGCCAGCGGTGCCAGCAGCCGGGGCGGAACGTCGCTGTCGGCCGCGCCGCGCGCGGCGACCCCCTTTTCCACCGCGTTGCGGCGTCGCCCGGCAAAGCGTTCGATCCAGCTGACCGAGCGGACCAGCTGCGCCACCTGCCAGAAACAGGCCAGGATCCCCAGGGCAAAGACCGTCAGGATCAACCCGTTCAGCCAGCGATTGGCCATGAAGATCGGCAGGATGCGGCCATAGGCCACGATTCCGCCCGCCAGAACCAGCGCCAGCACGGTCAGCATCAGCAGGATCTGCCGCACAGGTTGCGAGAAATGCAGCGCCGCCGGGGGCGGTGCGCCGGCGCCGGCGCGCGTGGCCCTGATCCGCCGCGTCGGCAGATGCAGCCGTCCCTGCGGTGTGCGTGTCGTGCCGTCGCGGTCGTCCGGCTGCTGGTCGCTGTCTGGATCGCTCAAACGTCCGGGTCCCGTGATCGTGGCCGACATCGTGATGGGCCGAGTGTAGGGTGCGGCTTGCCGCTTGCCAAGCGATCCGGACCCCTAGCTTGCCGCGTTCTGGTGCCGCTGCGCAAGCAGCCTGCGCACGTCGTCGGACAGCTGGTCCAGCATCTGGTCGGCCAGACCTATTTCGGCCAGATGGCGGGCGGTATTGAACAGGTAATCGGCGTTCGGGCCGCGGCCGCCGGCGGCGTGCGCAATGATGCGCGCCTGTTCGTTGACGCACAGCGCACCGGCATATTGCCAGTGATCGCGCCGCATCACATAGGCGACGGCCTGAACCTGCCGCCCGTCCTCAAGCGACAGCGGCAGGGTCATCTCGCGATAGGCGTCGGTGTCCAGTTCGCGGTCGCGCAGATACGCCATCACCTCGTCATGGCTGTCGTCGGGAATGCGCAGCGCAAGGCCGCTGCAGATCGCGCCGCGTTCGCGGTCCAGACCCAGCACCAGACCCGGCGCCTCCTCGGTGCCGCGATAGCGGGTCGAGCGCAGGCAGAACTTGCGGGCATAGCCGGTCAGCCGCGCCTTGACCGTTTCGGCCGGTTTGAAACCGGGGTCCCACATCAGCGAGCCGTACCCGAAAACCCAGATCGTCCTGTCCATCGCCGCCAAACCTTTCCTCGGGCCGGAAACTAGGACACCGGCCGGGCAGAGAAAAGCCCCCGCGTGACGCCGCATGCAGGCCGGGCGCGAATCGTGCGGCGGCGGCGTGCGACAGGGGCGGCGGGTCAGGGCTTGGGGGTCATGGCCACGCGGCCGAAATCGGGGGCCTCGGTGTCCTGTCCGGCCTCGATGATGCCGCGACGGATCGCCCGCGTGCGGGTGAAATAGTCGAACAGCTGCTGGCCGTCCTCCATCCGGATGGCGCGTTGCAGCATGAACAGCTCCTCGGTGAAGCGGCCCAGAATGTCCAGCGTGGCGTCGCGGTTGTGCAGGAAAACGTCGCGCCACATGGTCGGATCGCTGGCCGCGATCCGGGTAAAGTCGCGAAACCCGGCGGCGGAATACTGGATCACCTCTTCATCGGTGACGCGGCGCAGGTGATCGGCTACCCCGACCATCGTATAGGCGATCAGATGCGGCGCGTGGCTGGTCACCGCCAGGACCAGATCGTGATGACCCGCCTCCATCGTGTCGGTCTTGGCGCCCATCGCACGGACCAGACCCGACAGCCGCGCGACGGCCTCGGGATCGCTGTCGGGCAGGGGGGTCAGCAGCCACCAGCGGTTACGAAACAGCGTCGCAAAGCCCGAGCGGGGGCCGGAATGTTCGGTTCCGGCAAGCGGATGACCGGGGATGAAATGCACGCCCTGCGGGATATGCGGGCCGACCGCGTCGATGACCGACTGCTTGACCGAGCCGACATCGGTGATCGTCGCCCCCGTCTTCAGATGCGGACTGATCGCCGCCGCGACATCGCCCATCGCGCCCACCGGCACGGCCAGCACCACCAGATCCGCACCCGCGACCGCCGCCTCGGCGCTGTCCTCGATCCGGTCGCACAGGCCGATCTCGCGCGCGATGTCGCGCGTCTCCGCGCTGCGGGCAAAGCCCACGATCTCACGGGCAAGCCCGCCCTCGCGCATCGCATGGGCCATCGAACCGGCGATCAGCCCCAGCCCGATCAGCGCGACGCGATCATAGATCACGCTCATCCGTCCCTCCGATCCGCCATGAAGCGGCCAAGGCAGTCAAGCACGCGGCCGCAGCCGTCGGGATCGCCCACGGTGATGCGCAGCGCGTTGGGCAAGCCGTAGCCGCCCACGCGGCGCACAAGGATGCCGTCATGTCTCAGCGCGGCGTCGGCAGCCTCGGCCTGGGCCGCGTCCGCGAAACGCGCCAGCACGAAATTGGTGAAGCTTTCGTCGCAGGCGATGCCCATTGCGATCAGCCCCTGACGCATCCTGTCGCGCATCCTTGCGTTCAGATCGGCGCAATCGGCGATGAAACCGGTGTCGCGGATGGCGGCCTCGGCGGCGGCAAGCTGCGCGTTCGACAGGTTGAAGGGCTGGCGTATGCGGTTCAGCACGTCGATGATGTCGCGCTGCGCATAGCCCCATCCGATCCGCAGCCCGCCCAGCCCGTGGATCTTAGAGAAGGTGCGGGTCATGACGACGTTCGGATGCCGGTCGACCAGCGACGCGCCCCCATCCGCATCGCCCGAAAATTCCGTATAGGCGCCGTCATGGACCAGGATCACATGGGCGGGCAGACCGTCCACCAGGTGCTGCAATTCATCCTGGCCCAGCATGGTGCCGGTGGGGTTCGCGGGGTTGGCGATGAACACGATCCGGGTCCGGTCGGTCACGGCGGCAAGGATCGCGCCCACGTCGATGCGGCGGTCGGTTTCGGGCACGGTGACGGGTTCGGCGCCGACCATCCGCGCCAGAATCGGATACATCGAGAATCCGTGCCGCGTGGTGATGACCTGATCGCCCACCCCGGCATAGGCATGGGTGACGAATTGCAGCACCTCGTCCGATCCGACGCCGCAGACGATCCGGTCGGGGTCCAGCCCGTGCACCTCGCCGATCGCGCGGCGCAGGCCTGCATGATCGGTCGCGGGATAGCGGTGCAGATCCGCGGCGGCCGCCACAAACGCCGCCCGCGCCCGTTCGCTGCATCCAAGCGGATTTTCGTTCGACGACAGTTTCAGCACCCGGTCATGTCCCGCCAGGCTGCTCTCGCCGCTGACGTAAAGCGCGATCTGCATGATGCCGGGCTGCGGGGTAATCTGGGTCATTGGGCCTATCCTTCGGTCGGCGCCGGTCTAATCGGCGCGCCCGTTCATTGGAAGTGGCGAATTTCTTTGCCCTCGCCCGCCGGCTGTCCGATAAGACCCGCGTCACGAGTTGGTGGATCGCATGATCGACATCTATCGCAACGCGATGCGCACCGGCTGAGCGCGATCCTGTCGTGACCGGCCGTTCCACCGGGCCTGCGGTCACGCTGGACGGTTGACCGCGCCGCCCGGCTTGGCTATCAGCGCGCGGTGCCCGAAAGGGCGACGATTCAGTGAAAGAGAATGCCGTGGCCATCCTGTCTCGCTTCGGGGATGTGTCCGGCCAAGGAGAAGCGACATGAAACTGCACGAAATTCACGACAACGAAGGCGCGAACCGCAAGAAAAAGCGGGTGGCGCGCGGCCCCGGCTCGGGCAAGGGCAAGACCGCCGGCCGCGGCATCAAGGGTCAGAAATCGCGTTCGGGCGTGGCCCTGGGCGGATACGAAGGCGGCCAGATGCCGCTGTATCGCCGCCTGCCCAAGCGCGGCTTTACCGCACCGAACGCGAAATCCTTTGCGGTCATCAATCTGGGTCAGCTGCAAGGCTTCGTCGATGCCGGCCGGCTGGACGCCAATGCCGACGTGACCGAAGATGCGCTGGTCGAGGCGGGCATCGTCCGCCGCAAGCTGGACGGTGTGCGGCTGCTGGCCAAGGGCGAGCTGAAGGCGGCGCTGAACATCTCGGTCACCGGCGCCTCGAAGGCGGCGGTCGAGGCGGTCGAGAAGGCGGGCGGCAAGGTGACGCTGCCGGCGGCACCCGCGGCGGCGGAATAAGCTGTTGAACGGGGCGCCCGCGCCCCATAGATAGCGAACAGGATTTTCCAGGCGCCGCCGGTCCCCGGAAACGGGTCGGCGGCGCTGTCATGACACGGGACGGATTTACATGGCGTCAGCCGCAGAACAGATGGCCGCGAACCTCTCCTGGGGGGCTTTGGGCAAGGCCACGGAACTTCGCCAGCGTATCTGGTTCACGATCGGCCTGCTGATCATCTATCGCCTGGGCACCTATATCCCGGTTCCGGGCATCGACGGTGCGGCGCTGCGCAACTTCATGGAACAGGCCCAGTCGGGCATCGGCGGCATCCTGTCGATGTTCACCGGCGGCGCGCTGGGGCGGATGGGCGTCTTCGCGCTGGGGATCATGCCCTATATCTCGGCCTCGATCATCGTCCAGCTGCTGGCCTCGATGGTGCCGTCGCTGGAACAGCTGAAGAAAGAGGGCGAACAGGGCCGCAAGAAGATCAACCAGTATACCCGCTACGCGACCGTCGCGCTGGCGCTGTTCCAGGCTTACGGCCTTGCCCGCAGCCTCGAGGCGGGCGGGCTGGCGAATGCGCCGGGGCCGTTCTTCCAGGCATCGGTGGTGATCACGCTGGTCGGCGGGACCATGTTCCTGATGTGGCTGGGCGAACAGATCACCGCGCGCGGCATCGGCAACGGCATCAGCCTGATCATCTTCGTGGGCATCGTGGCTGAGATCCCGGCGGCGCTGGCGAATTTCTTTGCGCAGGGCCGGTCGGGCGCCATCTCGACCCCGGTGATCCTGGGCGTGGTGGTGATGGTGATCGCCGTCATCGCCTTCGTGGTGTTCATGGAGCGCGCGCTGCGCAAGCTGCGCATCCAGTATCCGCGGCGTCAGGTCGGCATGAAGATCTATGACGGGCAGTCGTCGCACCTGCCGATCAAGGTGAACCCCGCGGGCGTGATCCCGGCGATCTTCGCCAGTTCGCTGCTGCTGCTGCCGATCACGATCTCGACCTTCTCGGGCAACCAGACCGGGCCGATCATGTCCACGGTCCTGGCCTATTTCGGGCCGGGCCAGCCGCTTTACCTGCTGTTCTTCGCGGCGATGATCGTGTTCTTCACCTATTTCTACACCCAGAACGTGTCGTTCAAATCGGACGATGTGGCTGACAACCTGAAGAATCAGGGCGGCTTCATTCCGGGCATCCGTCCGGGCAAGCGGACCGAGGAATATCTGGACTATGTCGTCAACCGCGTGCTGGTGATCGGGTCGGCCTATCTGGCGGGGGTCTGCCTGCTGCCGGAAATCATCCGGCATCAATGGTCGGTGCCGTTCTATTTCGGCGGCACCTCGGTCCTGATCGTGGTTTCGGTGACGATGGACACCATCAACCAGGTGCAAAGCCACCTTCTGGCGCATCAATATGAGGGGCTGATTGAGAAATCGCAGCTTCGTGGTAAACGCAAGGCGGGAACCGCAAAACCGCGTCGCGCGCCGTCGCGTCGCTGAACCGGACTGACCGACAGCCAGCCGAGGGGGACAGGCTTCAATGACGATCAACATCATTCTTCTGGGGCCTCCGGGGGCCGGCAAGGGAACGCAGGCGCGCAGGCTGGTGGATGAGCGCGGGATGGTGCAGCTGTCCACCGGCGACATGCTGCGCGAGGCCCGCACCTCGGGCACCGAGATGGGCCAGCGCGTGGCCGAGGTCATGGATCGCGGCGAGCTTGTCACCGACGAGATCGTCATCGGCCTGATCCGCGAAAAACTGGCCGAGGGCGCGAAGGGGTTCATCTTCGACGGCTTTCCGCGCACGCTGGCGCAGGCCGATGCGCTGGGCGCGCTGCTGGACGAAACCGGCATGACGCTGGATGCGGTGATCGAGATGCGGGTCGATGACGAGGCGCTGGTGCGTCGCATCACCGGCCGCTTCACCTGCGGCAATTGCGGCGAGGTCTATCACGACGAAACCCGGCCGCCGGCGAAGGAAGGTGTCTGCGATGTCTGCGGCTCGACCGATCTGCGGCGGCGCGCCGACGACAACGAGGAAAGCCTCAAGACCCGGCTGCTGGAATACTACAAGAAAACCTCGCCGCTGATCGGCTATTACTATGCCAAGGACAAGCTGACATCGGTGGACGGCCTGGCCGAGATCGACGAGGTCGCACAGCGGATTTCAGCCGCGCTGGACGGCGCATAAACCGGGCGGTGCCGCGCTTTCGCCTGTTGTCAAGTCTTTTGGACCCACGCCCTTGACGGGGCGTGGGTCTGCCTTTAGATCACGGCATCTCGCAAGAGAATCATCCGGCACTCCGGATGGACCATAGACTGGCCCGAAGGCACGGCTTTCGGGCCTTGTGTTGTGAAAAAAGGTTCCGGTGCTACGGAACCGCAACTGGAAAAGGATAACGCGTGGCTCGTATTGCTGGCGTCAACATTCCGACGGGGAAACGTGTCCCCATCGCCCTGACCTATATCCACGGAATCGGCCCGATGTTTGCCGATCAGATCTGCGAGGCCGTCGGCATCGACCGGTCGCGTCGCATCAATGAATTGTCGGACGCCGAAGTTCTTCAGATCCGCGAATATATCGACGCCAACCTGACCGTCGAGGGCGATCTTCGCCGCGAGGTGCAGATGAACGTCAAGCGCATGATGGATCTGGGCTCGTATCGCGGCCTGCGTCACCGCCGCGGCCTGCCGGTCCGCGGACAGCGCACCCACACCAATGCCCGCACCCGCAAGGGCCCGGCCAAGCCGATCGCCGGCAAGAAGAAGTAAGGGGGACGGACAATGGCACGCGACAAGACTCGGACGAAGCGCAAGGAACGCAAGAACATCGCCACAGGTGTGGCGCATGTGAATTCCAGCTTCAACAACACCAAGATCCTGATCTCGGATGTGCAGGGCAACGCGATCTCGTGGTCGTCGGCCGGCACGATGGGCTTCAAGGGCAGCCGCAAATCGACCCCCTACGCCGCGCAGATGGCCGCCGAGGACGCCGGCCGCAAGGCACAGGAACACGGCGTGAAGACGCTGGAGATCGAGGTGCAGGGCCCCGGCTCGGGCCGCGAATCGGCGCTGCGCGCGCTGGCCGCTGTCGGCTTCAACATCACGGCGATCCGCGATGTGACCCCGATTGCGCATAACGGCTGCCGCCCGCCCAAGCGTCGCCGCGTCTGATCCTGGATTACAGCTGCAGGAACGCGCGCGACCCGCGCGCTTCTGTCATTTCGCATTCAACCTCGGGCGTTTCCGGCCTTGGTCATGGGCCGGAGACAAGTATGGAGGCAAATCCATGATCCACAAGAACTGGGCGGAGCTGATCAAGCCGACGCAGCTGGTCGTCAAGCCGGGCGCCGACGCCACGCGGACCGCGACCCTGGTCGCCGAACCGCTGGAGCGGGGCTTTGGCCTGACACTTGGCAACGCGCTGCGCCGCGTGCTGATGTCGTCGCTGCAGGGCGGGGCGATCACGTCGGTGCAGATCGACAACGTGCTGCATGAGTTCAGCAGCGTTGCCGGCGTCCGCGAGGACGTGACCGACATCGTGCTGAACCTGAAGGGCGTCACGCTGAAGATGGATGTCGAGGGTCCCAAGCGGCTGTCGCTGACCGCCAAGGGCCCGGGCGAGGTCAAGGCCGCCGACATTCAGGAAACCGCCGGCATCACCGTGCTGAACCGCGACCACGTCATCTGCCATCTGGACGAGGGCGCCGAGCTGAACATGGAACTGACGGTCGCGACCGGCAAGGGCTATGTCGCCGCCGACAAGAACCGTCCCGACGACGCGCCCATCGGGCTGATCCCGATCGACGCGATCTTTTCGCCCGTCAAGCGCGTCAGCTATGAGGTCACGCCGACCCGCGAGGGGCAGGTGCTGGACTATGACAAGCTGACGATGAAGATCGAGACCGACGGATCGCTGACGCCCGAGGATGCGGTGGCCTATGCCGCGCGCATCGTGCAGGACCAGCTTTCCGTGTTCGTGAACTTCGACGAGCCGGAATCGTCCAGCCGTCAGGACAGCGACGACGGGCTGGAATTCGATCCGCGCCTGCTGAAGAAGGTGGACGAGCTGGAACTGTCGGTCCGGTCGGCCAACTGCCTGAAGAACGACAATATCGTCTATATCGGCGATCTGATCCAGAAGACCGAGGCCGAGATGCTGCGGACCCCCAACTTTGGCCGCAAATCCCTGAACGAGATCAAGGAAGTGCTGTCGGGCATGGGTCTGCATCTGGGCATGGATGTCGTGGACTGGCCGCCGGAAAATATCGAGGATCTGGCCAAGCGGTTCGACGATCAGTTCTGACCGCTTCGAAAGACAGGCGCGGGGTTCGCCCCTCGCCACACCGGGCATCGCGCCCCAAGGAGAGTGGCCCGCACGCATGGGTCGCCGGACAAAGCAAAAGACGACATAGGAGATCATCATGCGTCACGCCAGCGGCTATCGCCGCCTCAACCGCACCCATGAACACCGCAAGGCGCTGTTCGCCAACATGGCCGGCAGCCTGATCGAGCACGAGCAGATCAAGACGACGCTGCCCAAGGCCAAGGAACTGCGTCCCATTGTGGAAAAGCTGATCACGCTGGCCAAGCGCGGCGATCTGCACGCGCGCCGTCAGGCCGCCTCGCAGCTGAAGCAGGACCAGCACGTCGCCAAGCTTTTCGACGAGTTGGGCGGCCGCTACAAGGATCGGCAGGGCGGCTATGTCCGCGTGCTGAAGGCCGGTTTCCGCTATGGCGACATGGCCCCGATGGCGATCATCGAACTGGTGGATCGCGATCCTTCGGCCAAGGGTGCGGCCGACCGCGCCCGGACCGAGGCAGAGGCCGGCACTGACGACTGATCGCAATCACAGGCGCGCATCCTTTGGGTGCGCGCCCGGCGAATCAGATGCCCCGCTGCTGCACAAGTGGCGGGGCATTTCTGTTGCCGGATGAGGGTTTAGGCGGTTCCGGAGGTTTCTGGACATGCTGCAAAACTGCCGCAGCGACCTGCCGCGCCTCGTCGCTGTCCAACTGCCCGCCGACCTGCAATGCCAGCAATTGCATGCGCAAATTGGCGGGCAGGGCGGCGACGGGATCGCGTTCGGTCACGGCAAATACTCCCGCCGATTAACAGACTAGCAACTATATTCGTCCATGAGTACTTTGTACGTTGACGGTTCCTAACGCAATTTGTCTAAAAAGTCATGTCATCACGCGCAGATATCAACGCCGGCTTGCGGAAACTGGGCAAATCTGCCCCATCGGGCTATTTTGTCGGCCTGCATATCCGCTTTGCCGCGCCGCTTATGCAATTTCAGACATATTCCGAGAAATGGGCGGAATTCTATTCCCAGAACGGCTATGCGCTGCGGGACCCCACGATCGCGTGGGGATTCTCGACCACCGGGGCGTGCCGATGGTCCAGCCTGCCCATTCCCGATCCTTTCAACATCCTCAAGGATGCGGCCGATCACGGTCTGACCTACGGGCTGACCGTCTCGCACGGCCCGATCAGTTCCCGCACCATTGCCAGCTTCGCGCGCGATGATCGCGAGTTCACGGATGACGAGATCGTCGAGATCTCGGCCACGGTACGACGGCTTCACGACATCACGGAGCCGCCGGCGAGCCTGACAAAGGCTCAGAAAGAAGCCCTTCGTTGCATCGCGGAGGGCGATCGTCACGCAGCAGCGGCTGCCAAACTTGGCATTACCGAAAGCGCGTTCAAGGCAAGGTTGATCTCGGTCCGCGAAAGACTGAAGGCACGAACCACGGCCGAGGCGCTGCAGAGGGCCAAGGAATACCGTCTGTTGTAGGCGTTCGCCCAGGGGAACCGTGAGGCAGTGTGGGGTCCCTCACACCCCAGGAGTACGTAAAATGCAGACGACCACCCTTTCATTCTCGAACCTCCACAATCACGGAGAGCTGTTCGCCAACCTGTTCCGGGCGCGCAAGCAAAGCTTCATCATCCAGAAGAACTGGGATCTTCCCGAAGCGGATGACATGGAGTTCGACCAGTATGACACGCCGCAAAGCCGCTGGATCGCGATCCACGACAAGGGCGAGGTGATGGCCGGTATCCGGCTGACCCCCACGACCGCGCGCTGCGGCATCTACAGCTATATGATCCGCGATGCGCAGAAGGGTATCCTGGGCGGCTCGATCCCGCAGGATCTGCTGTATGAAGAGGCGCCGGTCGAGGAACAGACCTGGGAATGCTCGCGCGTGTTCGTCAGCCACTCGATCCCGCAGATGTATCGCCGCCGGGTCCACTTCAAGATGGTCGAGGCGATGACCGGATCGGCGCGCGAACTGGGGGCGACCCGGCTGATCGCGCTGACCGGCGCCAACTGGCCGCGCTGGTATGGCCGCTGCGGGCTGGACGCGCAGGCCATCGGTCCCGAGATGTGGATCGACGACGGCAACTTCCAGTGCGTGTCGATCAACCTGGCAGGCAAGATGCACTGATCCTGCCGCACGCCGGAAGGGGGCTGGTCGGCCCCCTTCGGCGGACATAGGATGGCGCCGCCATGCCCGATCTGTTCGACACCAGCCCGCCTGACGGTTCCCCGCCCCCGACGCCGGTGCGGCCGTTGGCCGACCGCATCCGGCCGGCGCGGATGGGCGACGTGATCGGACAGGACCGGGTGCTGGGGCCCGACGGCCCGTTGGGGTCGATGCTGGCGGGGGGCAGCCTGTCCTCGCTGATCCTGTGGGGGCCGCCCGGTGTCGGCAAGACCACCATCGCGCGGCTTCTGGCCGATGAAACCGATCTGGCCTTCGTGCAGATCAGCGCGATCTTCACCGGCGTGCCCGATCTGCGAAAGGTGTTCGATTCCGCCCGGCTGCGCCGCCAGCAGGGGCGCGGCACGCTGCTGTTCGTGGATGAGATTCACCGCTTCAACAAGGCGCAGCAGGACAGCTTTCTGCCGCATATGGAGGACGGCACGATCCTGCTGGTTGGGGCGACGACCGAGAATCCGTCCTTCGAACTGAACGCGGCGCTGATGTCGCGGGCGCAGGTGATCGTCCTGGAACGGCTGAGCCTTGCCGATCTGGAACGGCTTGCCCAACGCGCCGAGAAAGAGCTGGGCCGCAAGCTGCCGCTGACCGCCCCGGCGCGCGAGGCGCTGCTTGAGATGGCCGACGGCGACGGGCGGGCGGCGCTGAACCTGATCGAACAGGTGGCGGCGTGGAAGACCGACGGGCCGGTCGATCAGCAGGCGATGGCGCAGCGCCTGATGCGGCGGGCGGCGAAATACGACAAGTCGGGCGACGAACATTTCAACCTGATCTCGGCGCTGCACAAATCGGTGCGCGGCAGCGATCCCGACGCGGCGCTGTACTGGTTCGGCCGGATGCTGGAAGGGGGCGAGGACCCGCGCTATCTGGCGCGCCGCATCGCGCGCATGGCGATCGAGGATATCGGCCTGGCCGACCCGGCGGCGGCGCGTCACTGTCTGGATGCCTGGGCGATGTATGAACGGCTTGGCAGTCCCGAGGGCGAACTGGCGCTGGCGCAGGCGGTGATCTATCTGGCGCTGGCGCCGAAATCGAATGCCGGCTATGTCGCCTACAAGGCCGCCCGGGCCGAGGCCCGGCGCACGGGCAGCCTGATGCCGCCCGCCCATATCCTCAACGCGCCGACGAAGATGATGAAGGAACAGGGCTATGGGGCCGGATACGCCTATGACCACGATGCCGAGGACGCGTTCAGCGGCCAGTCCTATTTCCCCGACGGAATGAAGCGTCCGGTGCTTTACACCCCGGTCGAACGGGGCTTCGAGCGCGAGTTGAAAAAGCGGCTGGACTGGTTCGTCAGCCAGCGCCTGAAGCGCGGCGGTTGACTTTGCCCGGCTTCCGGCACAGGACCACGCCATGATGGTTCCCTTTCTTCAGGTCGCGTTGGGCGGCGCCGCGGGCGCGACCGCGCGCTATGCCGTCTATCGCGCGATCCCCTGGCACGGGCCGGGTTTTCCGGTCGCCACGGGCGTCGTGAACGTGGCCGGCAGCCTGCTGATGGGGCTGCTGGCGGCGTTCATGGCGCATCGCTGGAACAGCCATTACGCGCCCTTGCTGCTGACCGGGGTGCTGGGCGGGTTCACGACCTTCTCGGCCTTTTCGCTGGACGCCTTCACCCTGTATGAACGGGGGCAGACAGGGGCCGCGCTGGTCTATGTCGTGGCGTCGGTGGTGCTGTCGCTGACGGCGCTTGTGGCCGGGCTGGCGCTTGGCCGGGGGCTGTGGGCATGAGCGGCGTGCAGACGGTCCAGATCGGGCGGGACGAGGGCGATCAGCGTCTTGATCGCTGGCTGAAGAAGAAATTTCCGCAGCTGACCCAGGGCGCGGTCGAAAAGCTGTGCCGCACCGGCCAGTTGCGCGTCGATGGCGGCAGGGTCAAGGCCAACACGCGGATCGAGGCCGGCCAGCAGGTGCGCATCCCGCCTCTGCCCGACGACACGGCCGCGCCGCGCGCCGATACCCCGCGTGTCCCCGACAGCGATCAGCAGATGATCCGGCAGGCCGTGCTGTGGAAGGACGATCATATCATTGCGCTGAACAAGCCGCCCGGCCTGCCGTCGCAGGGCGGCAGCGGGCAGGGCAACCGGCATGTGGACGGGCTGACCGGCGCGCTGATGTTCGGCTTCAAGGACCGGCCGAAGCTGGTGCACCGGCTGGACAAGGACACGTCGGGCGTACTGCTGCTGGCGCGGACCGACCGCATCGCCCGCGCCCTGTCGCAGGCGTTCCGGCTGCGCAGCACGCGCAAGATCTACTGGGCCGCCGTTGCCGGCGTGCCGACGCCGCGCATGGGCACGATCCGTTATGGCCTGGTCAAGGCGCCGGGGCATGGCCGCGGCGGAGAGGGCGAGAAGATGATCGCCGTCCACCCGCGCGACATCGACGCGACCGAGGGCGCCAAGCGCGCCACCACCGACTACGCGGTCCTGGATGCGCTTGGCACGCGGACAAGCTGGTGCGCGCTGGTGCCGATCACCGGCCGGACCCATCAGCTGCGCGCGCATATGGCCGAACTGGGCCATCCGATCGTGGGCGACGGCAAATATGGCGGCTCGGGTCAGGAAAATCAGGGCGACGGATGGGGCGCGCAACTGGGCGGAGAGATCAGCCGCAAGCTGCATCTGCACGCCCGCAGCCTGTCCTTCGATCACCCGATCACCGGGCAGCGGATCACCCTGACCGCCCCCTTGCCCGATCACATGCGCCGGACGTGGAAGACGTTGGGATGGCACGAAAATGACGTGCCCGACGACCCCTTTGCGGAGGATGCATGAAGCTGGTCATCTTCGACGTCGACGGCACGCTTGTCGACAGCCAGCAGCTGATCTTCACCTCGATGGGGCGCGGCTTCGATGCGGCCGGGCTGACACCCCCCGCGCGCGACCGGGTCCTGTCGCGCGTCGGGCTGTCGCTGGACCGGGCGGTGTCCGAACTTGCCCCCGCGGCGGGCGACGACGCGCATCGCCGGATCGTCGCCGGCTATCGCTCGGCCTATGCATTCGGGCGCCTGACCCAGCATCCGCCGTTATATCCCGGCGCGCGGGATTGTCTTGCGCGGCTGACCGCGCGCCGCGATCTGCTGCTGGCCATCGCGACCGGCATGTCGCGGCGCGGCGTCACGGCGATGATCGAGGCTTACGGGCTGGAAGGCGTGTTCGTCAGCCAGCAGACGGCGGACGACCACCCGTCAAAGCCCGCGCCCGACATGATCCTTGCGGCGCTGTCGGATACCGGCGTCGCGGCGGCGGAGTCGGTGATGATCGGCGATACCGAATACGACATGCAGATGGCGCGCAGCGCCGGCGTGACCGCATTCGGCGTCACCTGGGGCTATCACGCGGCCGAGGCGTTGCGGGCAGGCGGCGCGGCACAGGTGCTGCCCGATTTCGCGGCGCTGACCGACGCGATCGAGGAGTGGGCGGCATGACCGAATGGAAGGCGCGGCGATTCTGGCAACATGCGGGCGTGCGGTCCGAGGGCGACGGATGGCAGATCTTTCTGGACGACCGGCCGCTGCGGACCCCCGGCAAGCTGCCGCTGGCGGTGCCGACGCGGGCCTTGGCGCAGGCGATCGCCGATGAATGGGACGCGCAGACCGACGTGATCGCGCCGCACACGATGCCGCTGACCCGCGCGGCCAATTCGGCCATCGAAAAGGTCACGCCGCAATTCGATGCCGTCGCCGGGATGCTGACGGAATACGGCGCCACCGATCTTCTGTCCTATCGCGCCGAACGGCCCGAGGAACTGGTGCGCTTGCAGGCCGAAAACTGGGACCCGCTGATCGACTGGGCCGCCGATCATCTGCGCGCCCCGCTGCGGGTCACGCAGGGCATTCTGCCCGTGCCGCAGGACCCGCAGGTGATGGCCCGGCTGGATGCCCGTGTCCGGTCGCTGGATGCGTTCGGCCTGACCGCGCTGCACGATCTTGTGACCCTGCCCGGATCGCTGGTGATCGGTCTGGCGGTGCTGCACGGGCGGATCGACGCCGAGGATGCGCACCGGCTGTCGCGCATCGACGAAGAATACCAGATTGCCCAGTGGGGACGGGACGAAGAGGCCATGCAGGCGGCCGAAAATCGGCGTCAGGCGATCCTGTCGGCTGCACGGTTCTGGTCGCTGGCACGTCAGGGTTGAAGCGATCACGATGCCATGGGTCGGCTTGACCTGACCGCTCGTATCGGCACAATATCGCCCAGCGGAATCCCGCCGCCACAAGGCGGGATCCGGCCGGATCGAGGGGCAAGGGGCGGGCAGGGACGCATCCACCAGGGCCCGAAAAGGGGCAAGCATGATTGGAAGGGCGATACTCGGCGCGCTGGTCGCAACCGGGTTTTTTGAAACGACCGCCATGGCGGACGTGCTGGACGACATCCGCGAGCGTGACGAGCTGAGCTGTGGCGTCAATGCCGGGCTGGCGGGTTTCGCGGCGCCGGATGCGAACGGCAACTGGACCGGGTTCGACGTGGCGTTCTGCAAGGCCGTCGCCGCCGCCGTCCTCGGCGATCCGTCGAAGGCCAGATTCGTGCCCACCGATCTGGACACGCGGTTTCAGCTGTTGAAGGACGGGCAGGTCGATCTGCTGGTGCGGAACTCGACCTGGACGTTTTCGCGCGACACCGCGCTGGAACTGGAATTTGCCGGCGTCAATTACTATGACGGACAGGGGTTCATGGTTCGCAAGGATCTGGGCGCGACCTCGGTCAAGGAACTGGATGACCTGCCGATCTGCGTGCAGGCCGGTTCGACCAGCGCGCAGAACCTGAACGATTATTTCCGCGCCCACAACATGACCCTGCGCCCGGTCGAGGTGGTCAGCGACGCCGAGGGCGAGCGCCGATATACCGCCGGCGAATGCGCGGCCTATACCACCGATGCCTCGGGTCTGGCGGCGACGCGCGCGGCCTTTGCCGATCCCGAGAACCACATCGTCCTGCCCGAGATCATCTCGAAAGAGCCGCTTGGGCCGGTGGTGAACCAGAACGAAAGCCGGTGGGCCGATGTCGTGCGCTGGACGCTGTTCGCGCTGATCGCGGCCGAGGAATACGGCGTGACCTCGAAGAATATCGAGGAGTTGGTCAAATCCTCGACCAACCCCGAGGTGCAGCGGCTTCTGGGCGTCAGCGACGATCTGGGCGCGATGATCGGGCTGGACCGCGAATGGGCCAGGCGCGCGATCCAGGCCAGCGGCAATTACGGAGAGATCTTTGCCGCCAATATCGGCGAACAGACCCCGATCGGGCTGGCGCGCGGGCTGAACGCGCAATGGACCCAGGGCGGGCTGATGTATGCGCCGTCGTTTCGGTAAAGGCGGCGTCTTGGCGCAGAAATAAGTCTGACCCCCGCAAGGTCGCATCGCCGTCGCGCGTGTCAGTCGCGCCCGTCCAGCCGCACGAAATCCATCACGCTTCCCGCGCCCGGTTCGACCTCGGACCAGTTGTCGATCTGGAAATCGACGACCAGCGTCGCCGCGGTCGGATAGCGGCGGAAATCGGGGCTGAGCGGCGGCTGCGCCGGCAGCATCGCCGCAAATTCGGAAATGCCCGGATTGTGGCCCAGCATCATCACCGTCGGATGGGTGGCGGTGCGCAGGATCGTCAGCATCTTGCCGGCGCTGGCGTGATACAGCCCCGGTTCATGCCGGATCAGCGGTCGCACCTCCAACGCGGCGCTGGCGACCACCTCCCATGTTTCCTGGGTGCGGCGGGCGGATGAGCACAACACTTCTTCGGGTTCATAGCCGCGGCTGACCATCCAGTCGCCAAGCGCGAGGGCGGAACGGCGCCCGCGATCGTTCAGCGGCCGGTCGTGATCCGACACGGCCGGATCGTCCCATGCCGATTTGGCGTGGCGCGTCAGGATCAGCCGTCGATGTCCAGGAGGGGTCATGTGGAAACTGCCTCATATGCCATGCCGATTGTTCCGGCAGCCTGCCACACCGCCTGCTGATCGGGCAAGCGCATCGGGCATCGCGGCGGAGATTAAGATGCGGCCGGGGCCGGCGCCCATACTCTCAGCGGTCGGCCGCGTCCTCGGGCAACCCGCGCGGGCGCACGCGCGGGTCGGTGGACCGGATCAGGCTGCCCGCGCCGTGTTCGGTGAACAGTTCCAGCAGGCAGGCATTGGGCACCCGGCCATCCAGAATCACCACCGCGCGGACCCCGTCCTCGATCGCCTTCAGCGCGGTTTCGGTCTTGGGGATCATCCCGCCGCTGATGCGCCCGTCCGCGATCATCTCGCGGACCTGGTCGGGGTGCATCTGCGTCACCACCTTGCCGGACGGGTCCTTGACGCCGGCCACGTCGGTCAGCAGCAGCAGCCTGTCGGCCCGCAGCGCGCCGGCAATGGCGCCCGCCGCCGTGTCGCCATTGACGTTGAACGTCTCGTTATCGGCCATGCCGGTCGCCACCGGTGCGCAGACCGGGATCATGCCGGCGGTATAGAGGTCGCGGATGATCTGGATGTTCATCTCGACCGGGCGGCCGACAAAGCCCAGTTCCGGGTCGTCGGCCTCGCACACCATCATGTCGTCGTCCTTGCCGCTGATGCCCACGGCGCGCCCGCCCGCGTCGTTGATCGCCTGCACGATGCGCTTGTTGACCAGCCCGGACAGCACCATCTCGACCACTTCGACGGTTTCCTTGGTGGTCACGCGCTTGCCGCGCACGAAGCGGCTTTCGATGCCCAGCCTGGCCAGCAGATCGTTGATCATCGGGCCGCCGCCGTGACAGACGATCGGGTTCATCCCGACCTGTTTCATCAGCACGATGTCGCGGGCAAATTCGGCCATCGCGGCCTCGTCGCCCATGGCGTTGCCGCCGAACTTCACCACGACGACGGCGCCGGAATAGCGTTGCAGATAGGGCAGGGCCTCTGACAGGGTGCGAGCGGTGGCGATCCAGTCCCGGTTCATGTTCTGCGTTCTCATCCTTGCGGCCCCTATGCGACGGCCCGGACCCTAGGACGCATCGCGCGGTCAGTCCAGACCGGCGATGATCGCGCGCAGCGTGGCGATGCCCGCGCCCTTGTCGGACGAGGTGACGACCAGCTGCGGAAAGGCTGCGGGATGTTTCTGCAACTCTGTCTCGACCTGCTCCAGCACCGCGCCGATGGCGTTCGGACCCAGCTTGTCGGCCTTGGTCAGCACCACCTGGAACGGCACCGCGGATCGGTCCAGAAGCGTCATGATCTCGTGATCGACGGGCTTCACGCCGTGGCGGGCGTCGATCAGGCAGAAGGCGCGGCGCAGATTGGCGCGACCGGCAAGATAGGATTTCAGCAGCGCCTGCCATTTCGCGACCACCGGCACCGGCGCCTTGGCAAAGCCATAGCCGGGCAGATCGACCAGATAGCCATGATCGCCCAAGGTGAAATAGTTGATTTCCTGCGTGCGCCCGGGTGTGTTCGACGCCCGCGCCAGCCCCTTGCGGCCGGTCAGCGCGTTGATCAGGCTGGATTTGCCGACATTGCTGCGGCCGGCAAAGCAGACCTCGGGGCGGTCGGCGGGCGGCAGCCCGTCCATGGCGACCACGCCCTTGAGGAAATCGACCGGCCCGGCGAACAGCTGGCGCGCGGCCTCGGCCTGTTCGGGGTCCGGATCGTCGGCGACGGGAAAGGCGACTTTCATGCGGCGATCCGATCCCCGACGGCGATGTCCCCGCCGGTCACGATCTCGGCGTAGATGCCGAAATCGGTGCGGCCATGCAGGCGCTGCAGCGTCGCCACCATGTCAAGATCGCGGGTGCCGGTGTCGGTATCCGCGCTGACGGCGTCGCAGCGCCCGATCCGGTCGGTGACGCGCAATTCGACCCCGCCGATGTGCAGGATCTGTCCGATCAGGTCGCGTTCCGCGAATGGCGTCCAGCCCCCGATCCACAGATTGCCGCGCCAGCGATGGATGCCAAGCCCGTGCCCGATATCGGCTTCCAGCGCCGCAAGGCTGGACAGCGACAGGATCGAGATCCACGGCCATTTGCTGTCGGTCCAGATCGCCGCGCCCTGCACCAGCCGAGAGACGGCCGGTTCGCGCGCCGGCCACAGCGGGCGCAGCCAGTCGATCAGCCGGTCTTGCTGGGTCTGCGGATCGAAGACCAGATCCGGCTGCGTGGGGTGGGACAGGGCCAGCCGGCCGTCTTGCCAGCCGCCGGCGATCGCCTGCACCGCGGGCGATACGGCTCCGCGCACGAAGCAGGATTTGGGCAGCCACCGGTCAGGCTCGTTTTGCGTCTGGCTGGCGCGCGCATGGCGTTCGCCAGCCTCGGTCAGGACGGCATATTCGCGATCGCCGGGCAGGCGGCGGGCGGCGGTCAGTGCAACGCGGTCCAGCCCCTCGCTGCCGACCGACTTGATCGGGTGGCGGCGGATATGGGCCAGATGCGCCGTCACTTGCCCTTGCCCTTGCCCTCGGCCTTGGCGTCCTTGGCGGAACTCAGCCGTCGCTTGGGGATCGACGCCTTGATGTTGCCGAACAGGTCGGGCCGGTGGCCGTGCATGGACATGATCGAATATTGCTGAATGATCGTGATCGTGTTGTTGGTGATCCAGTACAGCACCAGCCCCGAGGCAAAGCCGCCCAGCATGAACATGAACACCCACGGCATCCAGGCAAAGATCATCTTCTGCGCCGGATCGGTGGGGGTCGGGTTCAGCCGCTGCTGCATCCACATGCTGATCCCCAACGCGATGGCCAGCGCCGGCAGCGACAGCGAATGCAACAACGTGCCCTGCGCCGGCGGCGAAAACGGCAGCAGCCCGAACAGGTTCAGCAGGCTTGAGGGATCGGGCGCCGACAGGTCGCGAATCCAGCCGATCCAGGGCGCGTGGCGCAGCTCGATCGTGACGAAGATCACCTTGTAGAGCGAGAAGAAGATCGGGATCTGCAACAGGACCGGAAGGCAGCCCGCCGCCGGGTTCACCTTCTGGCTCTTGTAGAGTTCCATCACCTCTTTCTGGTATTTCATCCGGTCGTCGCCGGTGCGCTCCTTGATCGCCTCCATCTGCGGCTGCAGTTCCTTCATCTTCGCCATCGAGATGTAGGATTTCCGGGCCAGCGGGAAGACCAGCAGCTTGAGGATGAAGGTCAGCGCGATGATCGACCAGCCCATGTTGCCGATATGCGTGTTCAGCCAGTGCAGCAGGCTGAAGATCGGCTTGGTCAGGAAATAGAACCAGCCCCAGTCGATGGAATCGAGGAAACGCTGGATGCCCGGATCACGCTCATACCCGCGGATGATGTCGGTCACCTTTGCGCCGGCGAACAGATACCCGGTCGAGGTCAGCTGCGTCCCCGGCTGCACCGTCTGCATCGGATAGCGGGCCTCGGCCTGATAGATATCGGCGTTTTCAGCGTATTTGACGACCGACGTAAAGGCCTGACCGGGCGCGGGCGCCAGCGTTGTCATCCAGTATTTGTCGGTAAAGCCGATCCAGCCATTCTCGTTGACCTCGATGACGTCGGCGCGCCCCTCGCGCGCGAC
The DNA here is from genome assembly GCF_028553765.1 of Paracoccus stylophorae. Lineage (NCBI taxonomy): Bacteria > Pseudomonadati > Pseudomonadota > Alphaproteobacteria > Rhodobacterales > Paracoccaceae > Paracoccus > Paracoccus stylophorae. The sequence goes on from NZ_CP067134.1 coordinate 1,636,278, forward strand.
CGGGTCAAGATCCGCGATCTTCTTGTATTTCAGTTCCAGCAATTCGCCGTCATGCATGCCGACGGCACCTTCGTGCAGCACGAAGAAGTTCTGCGTATCGGGCCGGCCGTGACGCGCGATGATGCCATAGGGGGCGGCGCTGAACGCGGCATCGCCGTTGTTCTGGACGCTTTGGCTGACGGTGAACAGATAGTTGTCGTCCAGTTCGAACCGGCGGGTAAAGACCTGTCCGGCACCGTTGTCCCAGGTCAGCGTGACGGGCTGGCCCGGCGCCAGCGCCTCGCCCGAGGCGACCGTCCAGACGGTGCCGGGGCCGGGAACCGCGGCGGGATCGACGCCCGGTCCGGGCGTCCAGCCATAGACGGCGTAATAGGGTTTCGATCCGGTCGTGTCGATGCTGGTTTCGGCCGTGGCAGAGGAGGGTGCCAGCAGCCTGACATCGGGAGAGTCGGGGTCCAGCGTTTCCTGGTATCGGGTCAGCAGAAGATCGTCGATCCGTCCCCCCACCAGCGAGATCGAGCCCTTCAGCGACGGCGACTCGATGGCCACCCGGCCGGCCCGCGTGCCGGGTCCTGCGTCGGCAAGTTCCGCAGTGGGCGTCTCGGCGGCCGGCGCGGCCGGCGTCACCGCCGTTCCGCCTGCGGCCTGTTCCGCGGATTGTCCGGCGACGGGCCGCTCGGCTGTCTGATCGACCGGCGGTTCGGGTGCGAAGACGGTGTACCATATCAGGATCACCAGAAACGACAGCACCGTCGCCAGGATCAGATTGCGGTTGTTGTCTTCCATTCCGTCACCACTGTCATCGCGTCAGTCGCGCCGGTTCAACAGAAGGGGGGATCAAAGGTCAAGCGTATTTGCCCGGAACCGGCTTCCGCGCGCCAGAAAAAGCGGGGCGGCGGATGGCGGGTGGCCCGGCGGTGTCGCCGGGTCATGTGCAACGGGGACGATCCTGCGATGATGCGTCGGGCGGATCATCCGGCGTTGCGCCGCGGCACGCCCGGCAGGTCGCTGGTCCGGCGCAGATGCCGGGCCAGAAATTCGCCCGTTTCCTCGACCGGCATGGGACGGGCGATCGCGTATCCCTGCACCTCGTCGCAGCCGATCTGCGCCAGAAACCCGTGCTCGGCCGCGGTCTCGACCCCTTCGGCCAGAACGGCGATGTCCAGCCTGCGCGCCAGCGCCAGAATCGCCAGGATCATCCGCTGCTGACCCGCATCCAGATCGCAGCCCATCACGAAGCTGCGGTCGATCTTGATGCGGTGGATGCCGAACTGCCGGATCACGTCCAGGCTGGCATAGCCGGTGCCGAAATCGTCCAGATCCAGCCGGCAGCCCGCCTGCGCCAGTCGCGACAGGTTCTGCCCGGCCTCGGCGCTGCTGGTGACCGGGGCGACATTCTCCAGCACCTCGAGGACCAGCCGTTCGGGGCGCACATCCTGCCGGTCCAGTTCCCACAGCAGGCCGGTCGCGAAATCGGGATCGGACAATTCGCAGTTCGAGATGTTGACCGACACCGTCGGCACCTGCCAGCCGGCCCGGTCCCACGCTTTCAGCGCGGCCATGGACTGGCGCAGCATGGACAGGGTCAGGGCGCGGTGATCGGCCTCGGCCATCCGCGGCAGGAAGGTGCCGGGCAACAGCAGGCCGCGCGTCGGATGCTGCCAGCGGGCCAGTGCCTCGAACCCGGTGACACGGCCGGAATTGCAGCACAGCTGCGGCTGGAAATGGGCGACGATCTGGCCGGCCTGCGCGGCGTCGGCCACGGTGGCGGGCAGCTTGCCGCAGCCGGCCCTTGCGTCGTGCGCAAACAGCGTCACCTCGCCCAGCATCTCGGCCCCGGCATCGTCCAGCCGGCTGCGCGCATCGTCGATCATGTCGCCCGGATCGGGCCTTTCGGGCGCGTCGGCATGGATCAGCACCCCGGTCAGCACCGGCCGGACGGACTGGCCCGCGACCGCCAGCGGCCTGCCGGCCTGATCCAGCAGCCGTCGCGCAACCTGCATCGCCTGATCCTCGCGCCTGCCCGTCAGGATGACGGCGAAGATGCCGGGATCGGGGATCTGCACCGGGTCCTCGGGGCGCAGCGCCCGCCCAAGCCGGACCGACAGGCTGACCAGCAGATGGTTCAGCCCCGCCTTGCCCAGATGCCTTGCCAGAACGTCCAGATTTTCCAGACGCAGCAACAGCACGCTTTTGTGGTCGGCCGCAGGCGGTATCGGCCATGCCGTCCCCGCCCGTCGCCACAACGCCCGTCCAAGGTCGATCAATCCCGTCAGCATCGCGGCCCTTTCCGGCAAACCTTGCGGATCGGTCTAGGGCAGAAAGCTTGTTGTTCGGTTAATGTTCGCGCGTTGGGTCACGACCCGATTGCGTCGCATTTGATCCATCGGCACACAGCGCCGCGAAATCGAACAGCGCAGGGTCCAGCAGATGCGACGGGCGCACATTCATCAGCGCCCGGAACATGACTTGCCGGCGGCCGGGGGTCCGCGCCTCCCATTCGTCCAGCATCTTCTTGACCTGAACGCGCTGCAAACCGTCCTGGCTGCCGCACAGATCGCAGGGGATGATCGGATAGTTCAGGGCGCGCGCAAAGCGGTCGCAATCCTCCTCGGCGACATAGGCAAGCGGGCGCAGCACGGTCAGGTCGCCCTCTTCGTTCAGCAGCTTGGGCGGCATCGTCGCCAGCCGTCCGCCGTGGAACAGGTTCATGAAGAACGTCTCGAGAATATCGTCGCGGTGATGGCCCAGCACGACCGCCGAACAGCCTTCCTCGCGGGCGATGCGATACAGATTGCCGCGCCGCAGCCGCGAACACAGCGCGCAGAACGTCCGGCCCTGCGGGATCTTGTCGGTGACGATGGAATAGGTGTCGCGATATTCGATGCGATGGGGCACGCCGCGCGCGGCCAGGAACTGCGGCAGCACGGTCGCGGGAAAGCCCGGCTGACCCTGATCCAGATTGCAGGCCAGCAGATTGATCGGCAGCAGGCCGCGCCATTTCAGCTCGTGCAGGATGGCCAGCAGCGTATAGCTGTCCTTGCCGCCCGACAGGCAGACCAGCCAGCGATCGCCCGTGCGGATCATGCCGTAATCGTCGATGGCGGCACGCATCTGGCGCACAAGGCGCTTGCGCAGCTTGCGAAACTGGGTCGAGGCGGGCGCGCCCGCGAACAGCGGATGGATCTCGGTGTCGTCGGTGTCATCCAGCATCGGCATGTCCTTCGTGATCGGGATCGGTGCCCGGAACCGGATCATAGCCATGACCGCCCCAAGGGTGGCAACGCGCGATGCGGCGCAGCGACAGCCAGCCGCCGCGAAACGCGCCGTGCCGTTCCAGCGCCTGCAGCGCATAGGCCGAACAGGTCGGCTGGAACCGGCATCCATGCCCGACCCACGGCGAGGCCAGCAGGCGATAGGCGCGCACCGGCAGCGCCACGATCCGGGCCAGCGGGCTCATGGATGGACCTTGCGCAGCGCGCGCCGCAGATCGTCGCACAGCGCCGCGAAATCGCGGCTGACGGTGGTTTCGGGGCGGCCGACCAGCACGTAATCCCACCCGTCGCGGCCCAGGTCGGGCAGGCACAGCCGCGCGACCTCGCGCAGGCGGCGCTTGGCGCGGTTGCGGGTCACGGCGTTGCCCAGCTTGCGCGAACAGGTAAAGCCCACGCGCGGCGGCCCATCGTCGTCGCGCCGGCGTGCCTGCAACAGGAACCCCGGCGTGCCTTGACGCCGCGCGCGGGACGCCGCCAGAAAATCGGCGCGCTGCGTCAGCACGGCAGGCATCCGACGCCGGGCGGCGGGCATGCGAAATGCCGCCGTGCCGTCATCCGCAAGCCGATTGTCAGCGTCGGGATGGGGCGAGGGCGGCATGTCCACGGCCTTGATGTTCAGGGCCTTGCGTCGGCGGGCGGACCCGCCGGACGGAATCAGGCCGACAGGCGCTTGCGGCCCTTGGCGCGGCGGGCGTTCAGCACGCGACGGCCGCCCTTGGTGGCCATGCGGGCACGAAAGCCGTGACGACGCGCACGAACGAGGTTCGAGGGTTGGAAAGTGCGCTTCATGGTCAGGTCTCCGGATCGGTGCTTGCGATGGGCGGGCGGACGGGCGGGACAAATCGTCCCCGACCCGCCCGCGAACGCGCCGGTTGTTCGAGGCCCGCTGGATAGTGCAACGAAGGGGTGGCGTCAACCGCCAAGACCTGCCTTTATGTGGGCCAGCTTTCCCTGTCGCGGCCGGAACCTTGCCGCGATCACTTTCGTTTGATGTGCGACTGCCGCCTTGCCCGGCCAAAGCGGGTGCCACGACGTTACGACCCGGACAAGATGCGACTGAACACGATCTCTGGCCGATTCGCCGCACTGACGATCATTTTCGTCGTGCTGGCCGAAGTCTTCATCTTGCTGCCCGCGATGGCCAGCTTTCGGCTGGACTATCTCGAATCGCGGCTGGAACGGGCGCAGATCGCCAGTCTCGCGCTGCTTGCCACCACCGACGAGGCGCTGGCGAGCGATCTGGAATCCGAGCTGTTGCAGAACGCCGGCGTCTATAACGTGGTGCTGCGGCGCGACGATATCCGTCAGCTTGTGCTGTCCTCGCAGCTTCCCGGCGCGGTGTCGGCCACCTATGACCTGCGCGACGAGGGCGTGATCCAGACCATCGACGATGCGGTGGCGACGCTGCTGGACGAAGAGGATCGGGTGATCCGCGTGATCGGCGCGCCGGTCAATCAGGCCGGACAGTTCATCGAGATCACGATGGCGACCGCCCCCCTGCGCGCGGCGATGATCGATTACGGTCTGCGGCTGCTGGCGCTGTCGGCGGCGTTCTCGATCCTGACGGCGATCCTGCTGAACCTTGCGGCGCAGCGGATGATCCTGGTGCCCATTCGCCGGGTGATCAGCCATCTGTCCAGCTATGCCGCCGCGCCCGAGGATCCGCGCCACATCATCACCCCCGATGCACGGCTGGTCGAACTGCGCGAGGCCGAAGCGGCGCTGGCGGCGATGCAGAAGACCGTGACCTCGTCGCTGAAGCACAAGGACCGGATGGCCGGGCTGGGGCAGGCGGTCGCCAAGATCAGCCACGATCTGCGCAACATCCTGACCACCGCCCAGATCTTCGCCGACCGGCTGGAGGACAGCGCCGATCCCAAGGTCAGACGCGCCGCGCCGAAGCTGGTCAATTCCATCACCCGCGCCGTCAACCTGTGCGAGACGACCCTGGCCTTCGGCAAGGCCGAAGAGCCCGCGCCGACCCTGTCGCGATTCAACCTGTCGCATCTGGTCGCGGACCTGATCGAGGCCGAATCGCTGGCCGGCGAAAGCACCGGGCAGGGCCGGGTCGAGTTTCTCAGCGATCTTCCCCCGACCCTGACCATCCGCGCGGACCGCGACCAGCTGTATCGCGTCCTGACCAACCTGGTCCGCAACGCCAGACAGGCGATCGAGGGCACCGGCCAGCCCGGCACGGTCGAGATCGGCGCCGGAGAGACCGATGCCGAATGGTGGATCCGGATCGGCGATACCGGGCCGGGCCTGCCCGACAAGGCGCGCGAGTTTCTGTTCAAGCCCTTCACCGGCAGCGCGCGCAAGGGCGGCACCGGGCTGGGGCTGACCATCGCCGCCGATTTGGTGCGGGGTCACGGCGGCAGGCTGGAACTGGTGCGCAGCGACGCCGACGGCAGCGAATTCATGATCCACCTGCCGCGCGATCTGGCGATCCAGCCGTCGCGCAACCTGGAATCCGCGCGCTGAGCGTGTCGCTTGCGCAAGATCGGTTTTTTCATCCGACCCCCTTGCATCCCGCCCAACCGGCGGATAGATCACCGCCCTACGACGGACCCGTAGCTCAGCTGGATAGAGCACCAGACTACGAATCTGGGGGTCGGGCGTTCGAATCGCTCCGGGTCCGCCATTGCCTCTTCAGTATATGCGCTTCGCTTGCTGATGCTGGTCATCTCGCATGATCGAACTTTGAACTGAAAATTTCCGACAACAGCTTGGTGCAAGCGCCCGAACGACCAGTCGGCCGATACCAGCAGGCGTACCCGATTGAGCTCCGGGTCTTCTGACGATAATCAGCAGCGGCATCAATCGTCGTGGAGCTGCCGATGAACGCCGTCACAGAGAATACTGCAAGTCCGGCCACCGCACACGTCTACACTTCTGTCTCTGACATGCCTGTTTGCACGGCAGGGCTGGTGGACGGGCAATATGTCTGGAAAGGCGAGGACGCGTCGCGTGTTTTTATTTTCTTCACTGGCGCGGTCGCTCCTGCGGCATTGCCGCTGTCGCCCGTATTTCAGCGTTGGAAGTGGTTACACAAGTTCAGCAATCCTGTAGTGATAGCCCGAGACCCTCTGATACAGCGAACCGGCAATCTGCAGCTTGCCTGGTATGCTGGCACTCAGAATGGCCCAACCTTCGATGATATTGTCGCCGGTCCTTTACGCGTAGCGCGTGAACTCTCGAATGGTGAGATCTGCGCATTCGGATCGTCAGGAGGAGGATTTGCCGCGCTTATGGCCGCAGTCCGAAACCATGTAGACAGCTCAATGGCTATTAATCCTCAGACGAACGTTCTTCGTTATGTGCCGCAGATGCGGGACAAATTTTTGCAATTATACACTGGGGGCGCGTGCGAACTAAATCAAACAGACAAAGAGCGCTTGTCTGTTTGCGAGTCTCTCTGGCGCTATCATGACAAGTGCCGAACACACGTGATCATCAATATCAAGGACCTGCTTCATTATCATTCTCACGTTCTTCCATTGCACCGAATGTCAAAGCTTATGAACTATGAAAGTATGACGTTCAGCTGCTACGACGATGCGGCTAATGGACACAATCCTCCTTCGCAAGGCCACACTCTCTGGCTGATGCAGAAATGGTGGCCGAAATGCATTGCGGCATCACACCGAAAAGAATTGCTTGGGATGCGTTCTATCAGGGATCTTGAAACCGCATAGTCCGCAGTTTTCAAGACTCAAACACAGAAACGGCCGCGGCTGTCTGCTTGCGCGGACAGCGGTTGACACCCGCCGCAACCCGTCTATAAGCGCGCACTTCATTGGTGTTGGTGGCCCCCGCAAGGGGATGCCTGTCGGGCCTTTGCCAAAGGACAACGCCCTTTTGATTTGACGAAAGGAGATCAGCCGTGACCAAACGCACGTCTGCCAAGTACAAGATCGACCGCCGCATGGGCGAAAACATCTGGGGCCGCGCCAAATCCCCGGTGAACCGCCGCGAATACGGCCCCGGCCAGCACGGCCAGCGCCGCAAGCAGAAACTGTCCGATTTCGGCACGCAGCTGCGCGCCAAGCAGAAGCTGAAGGGCTATTACGGCGATCTGACCGAAAAGCAGTTCCGCCGCATCTATGCCCAGGCCGAGCGTGTGCGCGGCGATACCGGCGAGAACCTGATCGGCCTGCTGGAGCGTCGTCTGGACGCCGTCGTCTATCGCGCAAAGTTCGTGCCGACCGTCTTTGCCGCGCGCCAGTTCGTGAACCACGGCCATGTCGAGGTGAACGGCAAGCGCGTCAACATTCCCTCGTACCGCGTGAACGAAGGCGATGTCATCTCGATCCGCGAACGGTCGCGGCAACTGGCCATCGTTCTGGAGGCCGTCGGCCTGCCCGAACGTGACGTGCCCGACTATCTGGACGTGGACCACAACAAGATGACCGCGACCTTCGTGCGCACGCCGGCCTTGGGCGATGTGCCCTATGCCGTGCAGATGGAGCCGAACCTGGTGGTCGAATTCTACGCGAAGAACTGATCTTCGCGCCTGTCACACAATCCGGGGTCGCATCGCAGGGTGCGGCCCTTTTCCTATGCGGGGTTCACCGGCACCGCCGCCAGTCGGCCCTCAGCGGTCGGGGGGCGTCCAGTCCTTCTCCATCCCCGCGCCGCGGCGGTGCAGCCGCAGGGCAAGACCGGCGGACACGCCGACGCCGATGGCAATGGTCAGATCGGCGAACACGGTCAGCAGCAGCGTCAGCACCAGCAGAACCCGATCCGACATCCGCGCCTGCATATAGCCGCGCCATTTGTGCGGCTCGCTCATGTTCCAGGCGGTCACCATCAGCAGCCCGGCCAGCGCCGGCATCGCAAGATAGCCCGCCAGCGGTGCCGCCAGCAGCATCACCAGCAGGATGGTCAGCGCGTGCACGACGCCGGCCACCGGTGTCTTGCCGCCGGCGCGCACATTGGTCGCGGTGCGCGCGATGGCGCCGGTCGCCGGAAGGCCGCCGAACAGGGCCGAGCCGATATTGGCGAAACCCTGGGCCAGAACCTCGGCGTTGGGACGGTGACGGCCGCCGATCATCCGGTCGGCCACCAGTGCCGAAAGCAGCGATTCGATGCTGGCCAGAAACGCGATGACAAGGGACGACGGCAGCAATTCGAACATTCGTTCGACGCTGATCGCCGGCAGGGCGGGCGCGGGCAGCGTACGGGGCAGGGGTCCGAAACGCGACAGGATCGTATCGACCGGCAAGGCAGCCCAGGCCACCGCCAGCGATGTCAGCCCGACCGCGACGATCAGCCCCGGAAACCGCGGCGCCCATCGCCGCATCGCGACGATCAGCACCACCGTCGCCAGCCCAAGCCCCAGTGCCAGCGGGCTGAGGCTGTCGCGCGCCGACCACAGCGCCGCGATCTTGGGCAGGAACGCGGCCGGCACCTGCGACACCGACAGCCCAAGCAGATCGTGGATCTGGCTGGCGGCAATGATGATCGCGATGCCGATGGTAAAGCCGTTGATCACCGGTTCGGGCACATAGGCGACAAGGTTGCCCGCCCGCAGATAGCCGGCGGCCAGCATGATGAAGCCGGCCATGAAAGTCGCCAGAACCAGCCCGTCATATCCGTATTTCGCGATGACGCCATAGACGACCACGATGAACGCGCCGGTCGGACCGCCGATCTGCACCCGGCTGCCGCCGATCAGCGAAATCAGCAGCCCGGCGACGATGGCCGTCACCAGCCCCTTTTCGGGTCCTGCGCCCGAGGCGATGGCGATGGCCAGGCTGAGGGGCAGGGCGACCATCGCCACGGTGACGCCCGCGATCACGTCGCTGGTGAATTGCCGGCGATCATAGCTTGCAAGTGTGGTCAGGATCTTCGGTTTCATGGGTGATCTGTTCTTGCCGGAATGACAGGCTGCGGCCGCCATGCCAGATATCGGCCTTTCGACGGGACATGCGCAATGGCGATCTTGGCGCACGGATGCGGACGCCGCCATGGAACCGCAATCGGTGGCGGCGATGCAAGCCCCGCCCGTCGCAGTCCGGTTGACACGCCGCGCGTTCGCCCGATTGTAAGGGCCGACAGAGATGGAGGATCACAAGATGATGAACTGGCAGCGGGCGGCGTTCGCCGGCGCGATGATTCTGGCGGCGGGCAGTGTGCAGGCCGAAACCCGCCTGACCTACAAATCCGCCAAGACGGGCACGTCCTATTACCAGATGGGGGTCGAGCTGTCCGAGGCGGTGAAATCCGCGACCGAGGGCGACATCACCATGACGGTCGAGGAAAGTCAGGGCTCGGTCCAGAACGTGATGGAGGTGCGGGCGCGGGGCGGCGATTACGTGTTCACCGCGCCGCCTTCGCTTGTCTCGGCGGCCGAGGCCGGAACCGGGCCGTTCGAGGGCAAGGGCGACGCGAAATTCTCGCAGATCCGGGCGCTGTTCCCGATCCCGTCCCTGACCATGCATTTCGTGCTTGCGGGCAGCGACGGGCCGACCGCGCTTGAGGCGCTGGAGGGCAAGAAGATCCTGTTGGGCAAGGGCAGCTTCGGCGCGACCGAGGGGCAGAAATATCTGGACCTGTTCGGGCTGACTGACAAGGTCAGCATCGCCGATGCGGAACTGTCGAATGCGGGCGACGCGCTGAAGAACGGCCAGATCGACGGCTTCGTGACCGCCGGCAGCTATCCCGCGCCGAACGTGGTCGAGGCCGCAGCAAGCCAGGGCGTGCGCATCCTGTCGATGAGCGATGAGCAGATCGACGAGACAGGACAGGCAAAGGTGATCATTCCGGCGGGCACCTATCCGGGTCAGGACGCGGATATTGCCACCACCGGCCTGCCGGTCGTGGCCTTCGCCACCACCGAGATGCAGGACGACACCGCCTACGCGCTGACCAGGGCGTTCTGGACGCAGCGCGACCGGATGGCCCAGACCGCGCCGTGGTGGGGCGGGGTCAGCACAGATCAGGTGGCGGACCTTGGCACGCTGCATCCCGGTGCCGCGCGCTACTACGACGAGGCGGGCGTGGCCACCGCCGAATGACGATGCCGCGCGCGGCAGCTGCGCGGCGGATGGCGATGCTGTCCGCCGCGATCCTGCTGGTCGGCTTCCATCTGGGGCTGATCTTTTCCGGTATCGTTCCCAACCTTGTCGCGCGGCCGCTGCATCTGGCGCTGATCCTGCCGTGGATCTTCGTCTTTGCCGAACCGCGCGGGCGGCTGGCCGATCTGTCGGGCGCGGTGCTGGCGTTTGCGGGGATGGCGGCCTCGGTCTGGATCGCGCTGAACGCCGACCGGCTGGCCGATCAATACGGATTTGTCGAGACCGGCTTTCAATACGGGGTCGGCGCGGTCCTGCTGCTGGCGGTGCTGGAGGCGGCGCGCCGCGCCATCGGCTGGCCGCTGCCGTCGATCGCTTTCGTCGCGCTGCTTTACGCGGCGTTCGGGCAACATGTTCCGGGCGAATTCGGCCATGCGCCCCTGCCGGCGGCCAGCCTGATGGGCACGCTGACCCTGGCCGAGGGCGGGATCTTCGGGCAGCTGACCGGGGTGTCGGTCGGGGTCGTCGCCATCTTCGTCATCTTCGGGGCGGTGCTGAACGCGGGCGAGGCGGGGCAGGGCTTCATGAACCTTGCGGCGGCGGCGGCGGGGCGGCTGCGCGGCGGGGCGGGCAAGGTCTCGGTCATCGCATCGGCCTTGTTCGGGTCGATCTCGGGATCGGCCTCGGCCAATGTCGCCTCGACCGGGGCGGTGACGATCCCGGCGATGATCCGGCTTGGCTATCCGCGCCGGATCGCGGCGGCGGTCGAGGCGGTGGCATCCTCGGGCGGGCAGATCATGCCGCCCTTGATGGGGGCCGGGGCCTTCGTCATGGTCGAACTGACCGGCACGCCCTATACCGACATCATCGCGGCGGCGCTGCTGCCCGCGATCCTGTATTTCCTTGTCGTCTGGTTCGGGATCGACGCCTATGCGCGGCGTTTCGATCTGGGCGCGCTGCCGCCCGATGAGCGACCGGGCGGACGCGAGGTCGCGATCACCTCGGCCTTCTTCGCGGTGCCGTTCGCGGTGCTTCTGGGGGGCATGTTCCGCATCGGATACACGCCGCAATATTCCGCCGCGCTGGCGATCGTCGCCGGCACGCTGCTGCTGACGGTCGGGGCGGATATGCGGCTTGATCTGCGCCGCGCGGCGATGCGGGCGGAAACCGCGCTGATCGGCGCGTCGCGACAGGTGGCGCTGATCGGCGCGATCATCATCTGCGCCTCGATCATCATCGGGGTGCTGGCGATCACCGGGCTGGGCGTCAAGATCACCTCGCTGATCCTGTCGGCCTCGAACGGCCAGATCTGGCCCTCGCTGATCCTGACCGCGCTGGCCTGTCTGGTTCTGGGGATGGAGGTGCCGACGACGGCGGCCTATGTCATCTGCATCTCGGTCGCGGGACCGGCCTTGATCTCGCTGGGGTTGGAGCCGTTGCAGGCGCATCTGTTCGTCTTCTGGTTCGCGCTGCTGTCCACGATCACGCCGCCGGTCTGCGGTGCGGTCTTCATCGCCGCGGGCATGGCGCAGGAAAGCTGGGTGCGGGTCGCGGCGACGGCGATGGCGCTGGGCGTCGGGCTGTATCTGATCCCCCTGGGGATGATCGCGTGGCCGGACCTGATCCGGCTGGCCGACAGGCCGCTGCCGGCGCTGGCGGCCGCGCTGCTGGTCGGGACGGGCTGCGTGATCGTGTCCTACGCGCTGATCGGCGTTCGACACCGCTGGAAGACGCTGTCGGGCATCATGGCGGGGCTTGCGATCCTGTTTCTGCTGCCGATGATCGTGCAGGCGTCGTGACATCGCCCGGTGTGCGGCCCGATCACAGCACGCAGGTTTCCTTCACATGCGTCTCGAAGAAATCCGAAAACGTCGCCACCCGCGGCGGCAGCCGGTCATAGGGCGGATAATACAGCGTCAGCCAGACATCGGGGGCGGACCAGTCCGGCAACACCTGAACCAGGCGCCCCGCGTCCAGATCGTCCGCCACGATGAAACGCGGCAGCAGCGCGATCCCCTCGCCATTCAGCACAAGCTGCGCCAGAAGATCGCCGTTATTGGCGCGAAAGGGTCCGCGCGCCTTGTGGCTGCGCCGGCCGGGGCCGCGCGACAGATCCCACATCTCGGCGCGCGCATCGGCGCCATACCCGAGACAGTCGAAACGCGCCAGATCCTCGGGCGTCTGCGGCGCGCCCCGGGCCGTCACAAGGTCGGACGAGGCGACCAGCACGCGCGGCACCTTGCAGATCTTGCGCCAGATGGTGGACTTGTCGGTGGGCGGACCCGAGACGCGGATGGCAAGGTCGTAATCCTCTTCGACGATATCGACGAAACTGTCCGACAGGCTGACCGAAACCTGCGTCTGCGGATGCAGCGTCGCGAATTGCGACAGCACCGTGGGCAACACCTTCAGCCCCAGGGACATGGGCGCGCTGATGCGGATACGCCCGGCGGTCAGGCCCTGCGCCTCGCGCGTCTCCTCGGACGCCTGCGCCAGGGCCTGCGCCAGCGGCGCCACCCGCGCGGCATAGACCGCACCGGCCGAGGTCAGCGACACCTTGCGCGTCGTCCGCACCAGCAGCTGAAGGCCCATCCGCTCCTCCAGCGCCGCGACGGTGCGCGTGACCGATGCGGGCGTCAGCCCAAGCTGACGGGCCGCGGCGGCAAAGCCTTGCTGTTCGGCGACGGCCAGAAAGACGCGAATGGATTCCAGTTCACCCATGCCCCACCATTACGCCAACCGCAACAATCAATGCAACATTATCCCTGTTCCGCCGCGGGTCGCGGGGCTCTATCTTCCGCCTCAAGCAAGATCGTTCAGGAAGGAGCCTGTCATGCTCGACCAGATCAAGGGCCTGCACCATGTCACCTCGATGGCCTCGGATGCGCAGGAGAACAACGATTTCTTCACCCGAGTGCTCGGCCTGCGCCGGGTCAAGAAGACGGTGAATTTCGACGCCCCCGATGTCTATCACCTCTATTACGGCGACCGCGTCGGCACGCCGGGATCGGTGATGACCTATTTCCCGTTCCCGCATATCGCCCAAGGCCGTCGCGGCACCGGCGCGGTGTCGGAAACCGCCTTTGCGGTGCCCCAAGGGTCGCTGGATTACTGGCGCGACCGGCTGGCGGATGCCGGCGCGGGCGAGGTGCAGGATGACACCCGCTTCGGCGAGAAGCGCCTGCGCTTTGCCGGTCCCGACGGCGACGGCTTTGCGCTGGTCGAGGTGGCGGACGATCCGCGCGCGGCCTTTGCCGAGGGTCCGGTGCCGGCCGATCGCGGCATCCACGGCTTTCGCGGCGTGACCATGCGCCTGCGCGATGGCGCCGCCACGGCCGAGTTGCTGAAATTCATGGGCTATCGCGAACTGGGCCGCGAAGGCGCGCTGATCCGGCTGGGGATCGAGGGCGGCAACGGCGCCGATATCGTCGATCTCGAGGTGCTGCCCGATGCCGACCGGGCGCGCGAGGGGGCGGGCTCGGTCCACCACGTGGCTTTCGCGGTCGAGAACCGCGAGGCGCAGGCCGAGGTTCGCCGCGCGCTGCTGCAGGCCGGCGCCCATGTCACGCCGGTGATCGACCGCGACTATTTCTGGGCGATCTATTTCCGCACCCCCGGCGGCGTTCTGTTCGAGATCGCCACCAACGAGCCGGGCTTCGACCGCGACGAGGATGTGGCGCATCTGGGCGAGGCGCTGAAACTGCCCGACCAGCACGCCCATCTGCGCGCGCGGCTGGAAAAGACCCTGGCCCCGATCGCCGGCTGACCGACCGCAAGAAAAAAAGGAGAGACATCATGGACACCCACCACCTTGAAACCGTCTGGGCGCCGCGCATGCTCAGCGTGCTGCGGATCATGGCCGCGCTGATCTTTTTCGCCCATGGCACCGACAAGATCCTGGGCTTTCCCGATACCGGCGGCACGCCCCCCGCCTGGTCGCTGGGCTGGATCGCCGGGATCATCGAGCTGTTCGGCGGCGCGCTGCTGATCGTGGGGCTGTTCACCCGCCCGGTCGCGTTTTTGACCTCGGGCATGGCGGCGGCGGCCTATTTCATCGGACACGCGCCGGAAAGCTTCTATCCCGTGATCAACCGCGGCGATGCGGCGATCCTCTACTGCTTCGTGTTCCTGTACCTGGTCTTCGCCGGCCCCGGCCCGTGGAGCCTGGACGCGCTGCGCGCCGAACGCAGCCGCGCCTGATCCGTCACCGATTTCAACCCTGACCCCTGAAGGAGGCAAAATGTCCGTCAAACTCGCCATCATCTATTATTCGACCTATGGCACCAACCACCAGATGGCCTCGATCGCGGCCGAGGCCGCAAAGGCCGCCGGGGCCGAGGTGCGGCTGCTGAAGGCGCCCGAGACCGCGCCCGAGGCGGCAATCAACAGCCAGGACGCCTGGAAGGCCCAGGCCGAAAAGACCGCCGACATCCCCGAGGCGACGGCCGAGGACATGGAATGGGCCAACGCCTATCTGATCTCGGCGCCGACGCGGTTCGGCGTGATGGCCAGCCAGATGCGCGCCTTCATCGACACGCTGGGCGGCATCTGGGCCAAGGGCGGACTGGCCGGCAAGCCGGTCTCGGCCATGACCTCGGCCCAGAACCCGCATGGCGGGCAGGAAACGACGCTGGTGTCCTTCTATACCACGGTGATGCACTGGGGCGGGTTCGTGGTGGCGCCGGGCTATACCGACGAGGTGATCTTCAAGACCGGCGGCAACCCCTATGGCTACAGCCACTCGCAGGGGGCCGAGTTCACCGACGAGGTCAAATCCGCCATCGGCCACCAGACCCGCCGCCTGGTCGAGGTCGCGGGCAAGCTGGGCTGAGCGTGACACACCTGCCGGCGGGCAAGACCCGTCGGCAGGGGGTTGCGGATGTTTCCATCGGCAGCGGCGCAGGATATGCCGCCTGCCAGGACATATCGTCACGGAGGACCACATGGACAGCGAGATCGAGATCACCGTCGAGGAAAACGAGACCAAGGGGCGTTATCGCGCCGTGGTCGATGGCCATGAAGCCGAGATGACCTATTCGCGCGCCGGCGACACGACCATCATCATCGACCATACCCATGTGCCGGACGCGCTGCGCGGCCGCGGCGTCGGTCAGGCGCTGGTCCGCCGCGGCGTCGAGGATGCGCGCGCGCAAGGCCGCAAGATCGTGCCGTTGTGCCCCTTTGCCAAGGCGCAGATCGACCGGCACCCGGAATGGCAGGACGTGCTGAAAGGCTGATCGGGACGCGCAAGCCGGCAGCAGCCGCGCAACGGGCGAAGCGCTCGACCTCGGCCTGCACAGGATAGCGACGACCTGCTGCGCAAGACGCGTCAGCCGGGCTGACCTTCACGCCGCACCGCCTCGCCTGCGGCCTGGGCCGAGGCCCACGCCCACTGGAAATTGTACCCGCCCAGCCAGCCGGTGACATCGACGCATTCGCCGATGAAATGCAGACCCCGAACCTGACGCGCCTGCATGCTGCGCGCGTCCAGATCGCGCGTGTCGATGCCGCCAAGCGTGACCTCGGCCGTGCGATACCCTTCGGTGCCGACCGGCCGGATCTGCCAGCGATTGACGCGCGATCCGATCGTCTGCAACAGCGCGTTGGTCTGGTCGGCCAGCCGCCGATCCGCCACGTCTTCATCGCGCGCGATGCTGTCGGCCAGGCGCTGCGGCAGGAACTGGGCCAGCGCCGTGGCCATTGTCATCCGGCCCGCCTTGCTGCGCTGCGCCTTCAACGCCTGCGCCACGTCGATGTCCGGCGCCAGGTCGATTTCCAGCATCTCGCCCGGCTGCCAGAAGCTTGAGATCTGCAGGATGACCGGCCCGCTGAGGCCGCGATGGGTGAACAGAAGCGCGTCGCGGAAATCGCCGCCGCGATGCCTGATCCGCGCCTCGACCGACAGCCCCGCCAGCGGGCGGCAGCGGGCCAGATCCTGTTCCGCAAAGGTCAGCGGCACCAACCCGGCGCGCGTCTCGGTCACGCGCAGGCCGAAGGTCCGGGCGATGTCATAGGCAAAGCCGGTCGCGCCCATCTTCGGGATCGACTTTCCCCCCGTCGCCACCACCACGCGCGCCGCCGACAGGGTGCCGTCGCCGGTCTGAACCTCGAACCGGCCGCCCGCCGCGCGCACCGCCGTCACCGCAGTGCCCAGCCGCAGTTCCGCACCCCGCATCCGGGCAAGCAGCATGTCGGTGATCTGGGTCGCGCGCCCGTCGCAAAACAACTGTCCCTGCGTCTTCTCGTGCCACGCGATCCCGGCGCGATCGACCAGGGCCACGAACGCTTCGGGGCGGTAGCGCGACAGCGCGCTGGCCGCGAATCTGGGGTTCTGCGACAGGAACCGGTCGCGCGACGTAGCAAGATTGGTAAAATTGCATCTTCCGCCGCCGGAGATGCGGATCTTTTCCGCCGGCTTGGCGGCATGGTCGATCACCACGACCCGCAGGCCGGGCGCCAAAGCCGTTCCCGCACAGAACAGCCCGGCCGCACCGGCACCCAGAATGACAAGATCCGCGTGCTCCATCGCGGTGCCATATCGGCAGCTTCGGGGCAGGGCAAGTTTCGCGAATTTTCGACTTGAACACCCTCAGCGTCTTGGCTATTCACCGCCGCACGTTGGGGCGTAGCCAAGTGGTAAGGCAGCGGTTTTTGGTACCGTGTACCGTAGGTTCGAATCCTACCGCCCCAGCCATTCCGACACATTCTCGTTCGTTCGCGGCTGCGCCGGCGATGGCTGCCCGGATCGTCATGCCGATGGTAATCGAGCGCGGACATCGCATGGCAGGCTGGCAACGCGGCAATCATGGCAGGCATGCGCGGCAGGCGATGACACAATCCCGAACGATCCGGGGCGAAGGCGAACCGCTTCAACGACTTGTCATCGATGGCAGGTCACATCATCCATTACAGGACCAACGAATATAGGGCTTGGCATCACTGCAGGCGGCGCTAGGTTGAAGATCGCTCTTGTATACACCCCGATTTCAGCCCTCTCATCACGGAGCCTTCGATCATGCGACCTCACCTTTTCATTGCCGCCGCAGGCCTTTCCGCCTCAATCGCCGCCGGTGCGGCTGCCGACATCACGGTTTCGTCCAAGATCGATACCGAGGGCGGGCTGCTGGGCAATATCATCGCCCTGGCTCTTGAGGACGCCCGGCTGCCGGTGGAACGTCGCCTGCAACTTGGCGGCACGCAGGTCGTTCGTGAGGCACTGTTGTCCGGCCAGATCGATATCTATCCCGAATATACCGGCAACGCGGCGTTCTTCTTCAATGAAGCCGACAGCGACGTCTGGAAAGACCGTGCCGCGGCCCATGCGCGCGCGGCTGAGCTGGACAGTGAGCAGAACAACATCGTGTGGCTGGATTCCGCGCCCGCCAACAACACATGGGCCATCGCAGTGACGGGTGACGTCGCCTCCGGGAATGAGCTGCAGACCATGTCCGAATTCGGAGCCTGGGTTGCCGATGGCGGCGAGGTCAAGCTGGCGGCCTCCACCGAGTTCGTCTCGTCTCCGGCGGTCCTGCCGGCCATGCAGGACACGTATGGCTTCAGCCTGTCGCCCGATCAGACGGTGATCCTGTCGGGCGGTGACACGGCGGCAACGATTCAGGCCGCGGCGCGCGGCACATCAGGCGTCAACGCGGCAATGGTGTATGGCACCGACGGCGGTGTCGGCGCGACCGGCCTTGTCGTGATGGAGGACGACAAGGGTGTGCAGCCGGTCTATGAGCCGGCCCCGATCGTGCGCGCGGATGTGCTGGAGGAATATCCTGCCATCGCCGATGTCCTGAACCCGATCTTTGGCGGTCTGGACATGGCAACGCTGCAGAAGCTGAACGGTCGCATCCAGGTCGGCGGTGAGCCCGCCGAGGCCGTGGCGCGCGAATACCTGACCGAGACGGGTGTTCTGGACTGATCGCGGGGAACGCACCCGTGAAGGGGAGCAGGGCACAACTGTCGGCGCCGGGATTGCTGTTTGCAATTCTGGGGCTGATCACATTGCTGGCGCCCTTCATGACAGTCGCGGCCAACCGGATCGTCGCGGGTGAGGGCGTCATGGCGTGGCGTGTCGCGGCGCCATCGGTCGTCGCCCCCGGGCTGGTCGCCGTGATCCTCGGCTTGGCGATGGGTCTTCCCGCCGGCTGGACGCGAGTGCGCGTTTCGGGTGCCGTGATAGGTCTGGCCGGTCTGCTCTGGCTGCTGACCCAAGGCTCGGCGGCGCTTCTTTCGCAAGCCGGAGAATATGCGCGCACATCGCCGGCAGCGGGCTTCTGGTGTCTGCTTGCCGTATTCTTGCTGCTCATGGCCGATGCGTTGGCGGCCATGAAGCCGGGGCCGTTGATGCGTGGCGCATTGCTGGCGATGGTCCTTGGCGCATTGGCCGTTATCCTGTGGTCGGGCATGCTGTCCAACCTGTCGGTTCTTCAGGAATTTTCCGGCCGTCGCGATGTGTTCTTCCGCGAGTTTGTTCGGCATCTGGGTCTGGCTTTCGGTTCGCTTGCGGCGGCGGCGGTGATCGGCTTTCCGCTGGGCATCCTGTGTCACAATCGCGCGAAACTGCGGAGCGCGACACTGCCGGTGCTCAGCTTCCTGCAGACCATCCCGTCGCTTGCCATGTTCGGATTGATGATCCCGATCCTCGGCTGGGTCGGCAACACGGTGCCGGGCGCGCAGGCAATCGGCATCGCGGGGATCGGCTTTGCCCCCGCATTCCTTGCCCTGTTGCTTTATTCACTGCTGCCGGTGGTGGGCAATACGGTTGCGGGGCTTGCGTCCACGCCGCCCGCCGCGCTCGAGGCGGCGCGCGGCATGGGAATGACGCCGGCGCAGCGTCTGTTGCGTGTCGAATTGCCGCTTGGTCTGCCGATCATCCTGACGGGTCTGCGCATCGTGCTGGTGCAGAATATCGGCCTTGCCGTCATTGCCGGACTGATCGGGGGCGGCGGGTTCGGCACGTTCGTGTTTCAGGGGCTGAACCAGACGGCGACCGACCTGATCCTGCTGGGGGCGCTGCCCACAGTCGTGCTGGCTCTGACCGCGGCGATCGTGATGGATATCCTGGTCGAACTTACCCGACGCACACCCGAGGCGACACGATGATCGAGATCGACAGCATCACCAAGACCTATGGCACGGTAAACGCGGTCGACGCGGTGTCGATGACGGTTGAAACCGGGACGATCACCGTGATTGTCGGAACCTCGGGTTCTGGCAAGACCACGCTGTTGCGCATGATCAACCGGCTTGAAGAGCCGACATCGGGCGAAGTGCGCATCAACGGCACATCCACCCTGTCGGTCCGGCCGCACATCCTGCGGCGGCGGATCGGCTATGCCATTCAGGGGCACGGCCTGTTTCCTCACCATACGGTGGCGCGCAATATCGGCGCGGTGCCCGAACTGCTGAAATGGTCGAAGGACAAGATCAGTGCGCGCGTCGACGAACTGCTTTTGCTGTTTTCAATGGACCCCGCCCGGTTTCGCGACCGCTTTCCGGCCGAATTGTCGGGTGGCCAGCAACAGCGTGTCGGGGTGGCGCGCGCGCTGGCCTCGCGGCCCGATCTGTTGCTGATGGATGAACCGTTCGGCGCATTGGACCCGATCATCAGAACGCGCGCGCAAGAGGACCTGCGCCACATCCAGCGCCGGCTGGGCTCGACCATCATGCTGGTGACGCACGACATGGAGGAGGCCATCCGTCTGGGTGACCGCGTGGCGGTGATGGACGCTGGCAAGCTGGTGCAATACGCCCCGCCCGCCGAGATCATCGCCCGCCCTGCCACGGACTTCGTGGCAGACATGGTCGGAGATGTCGAACGTCCGTTGCGGCTGCTGTCGCTGATCGCCGTGTCGGAGGTCACCGAGCCGGGCGAGGCCGAGGGAGAGGCTATTGCGGAAACCGCAAGCCTGCGGAACGCGCTTTCTGCATGCCTGTGGACCGGCCGCACCGCACTTCCCGTGACCAGGGATGGCGCGCCTGTCGGGCGGGTCACGCTTGCGGCGATCCGCGCCCGGGCCGGGGCCCACGCATGAAGATCGGGCTGTTCCTTCGCCCCGTGCTGATCGCGCTTCTGCTGGCACTGGTTCTGCGGCCCGAATGGTTCATCCCTGCCTTTGCGCCCTTCGCACCCGAGGGCGGACCGGTGATCTATCAGCGGGCTTCGCTGCTGTCCCTGTCGCTCAGTCACCTTGTTCTTGTGGCGGTTGCCTCGGCCGCTGCGACGATCGTGGCTGTGACGCTTGCCATTCTCGTGACGCGCCCGGCCGGTGCGGCGTTCCGGCCGCTGTCGCGCACGATCACCAACATGGGTCAGACCTTTCCTCCGGTCGCCGTTCTGGCGCTGGCGGTGCCGGCCTTGGGCTTTGGTGCCAAGCCGACGCTGGTCGCGCTGTTCCTGTACGGCTTGCTGCCGATTTTCGAAAACGCGGTCACTGCGCTGACAAACCTGCCGCGCGCCACGATGGAGGCCGCACGCGGCATCGGTCTCAGCCGCTGGCAACGCCTCTTGCGGGTCGAACTGCCGCTGGCGTTGCCGGTGACGCTGACGGGCATACGCCTGTCTGTCGTCATTGCACTGGGCACGGCCACCATCGGCTCGACCGTCGCGGCCCGAACTCTGGGAGAGGTGATCATCGCCGGACTTCTGACCAACAACACCGCTTACGTCCTGCAGGGCGGATTGATCGTCGGGCTTTTCGCCGTGCTGATCTATGACGGTCTCGTCCAGCTTGAATTGCACCTTGCCCGGCGGATGGGTGGATAAGGCATTCTCTCGGGCTGCGGCAACACGGCATGTCCGGCGGCGTTCGTCGCGGGGGCTTGTCGCGCCAGGCCGGCGATGCCGCGCGGATCTTCATCGGGCATACCGCGCATCTCGGCGCGCCGCTCGGGTGACAGGTCAGCGTCCTGGATCGTCAGCACGTCTGTCGGTTCGAAATCTGCGTCGTCGGAGGTTTCGGACGAGCGTTCGGGACCAGAGGTTGAGCGTCGCGTGACGCGCAGCGCGTATCTGGTCTCGGGCGGATTGAAGAACCCGGCTTCCGTGAAGGGGATGATCGCCCATTTTCGAGCCTCTCTGGCAAAGCTTATCCGGCGACCGGGACGCACCCGGTCGTTCGTTCTTGGACGAGACGGAAAGTGGAAGAGGGGTAGCCGCTTGGCTGGGATGCGGACTCATAATGTCTGGTCCAGAGGCGTGTGCAGGCCATGAGTACGGCGGCGAGGTAGTTTCTTGCCGACTTCTCGTATCGCGTTGCGATCTTGCGGAAGTGTTTGAGCTTGTTGAAGAACCGCTCGACGAGGTTGCGCTGGCGGTAGATTGCGGGATCAACCGAGCGCTGTATCTTGCGGTCGCGCTGGGTAGGGATATGGCTGCGCCCGCCATGGGCCGCGATCAGATCGAGGATGGCTCGGGCGTCGTAGCCCCTGTCGGCCACGACATCGCCAGGTGTCGGATGGGTGGCAAGAAGCTTCGCCACGGCTGCCTTGTCAGAGGCCTGCCCCGGCGACAGGGTGATCGCCAGCGGCAAGCCACGATGGTCGACCATGGCATTGATCTTGGTGCTCCGTCCGCCACGAGAACGGCCAAGGGTGTGATCCGCCCCCCTTTTTGCGCCGCTGCCTGCTGGTGCGCGCGAATGATGGAACTGTCGATGAATTGCATGCTGTCGGGGGATTTTTCCGAAAAGGCTTCAAACACCTGCACCCATACCCCCGCCTTGGCCCAGCGGTTGAAGCGGTTGTAGACCGTCGTGTAAGGGCCGTAGCGCTCGGACAGATCGCGCCAGGGCGAGCCGGTTCTCAGCACCCAGAAAATGCCATGCAGAACCCGCCGATCATCCACCCGCGCCATATTGGGAAGAAGTGGCTGGATCAGCCCCCACTCGAAATCCGTCAGATCGAACCGTGCCATCACCATCTCCGTTCATGGAGAACGTGAATCATAAACAGTCACACAAGGGAATCCTATTAGTGAGTACGGAACCTAGACGCGGTGGCCATGCCTACAAACATCCCAGGCTCCTGATCCTGACGGAGCAGGCGGGGCAGGGACCTGATTGCGACGTCTGGTCGCCCTGATGCTGCTCATCTCAGTTCCTTCCGGCAGTGTCCTGTGGCTGGAATTGGGTGGCTTGAAGCTGAAGAGACGTCAACCAGGGCAGGATCTGCGGAGCGAGCCCGCGATGATTGGCCAGCCGGCGCCAGCAGAAAAAGACTAAGTTTTTGAAATCATTGTGTTGGAAGCCTGGCGCCCGGCATGGATGGTCATCAATCATGTGTATAATGGTCAAAAAAGCCCGAAAATGGTCATTTATTAAGGGGTCGGACAGAACCCACCAATTCTACACCAATTGTTGTCACCAAGTTAAAATGTCGCGTTGCCAGCCATTTAGAGATGTCGCTACCGGCGCGAAGAGGCGATGAGCCGGCCCCGGCCCGCTCTCTCCACAAAGGGCCGTAGGTACGGGGCCGGCGGCGGTCACGATGATGCGCGAAGGTCAGCAATGCGGACCTTCCAGACCTTCGCTGCAAGTGCGCCAAAATGTGACCTTCACCGTCCTATGGCGTTTTTCCTATGGCGCTATGTGACGTTATTAGGGCGAGTTCAGGGCTTGCCCTGGCTCAAACCTGCTCTGACTTGATGACGGTCAGCTGTGTGGTCCGGCAGCACTCGGCCAATCTGCAGTTCTACAGAAGCTCGATCACCCGTAGGTGCGCATTTTGGGATGCTCCTTACCGGGCAGGAACTCATTCTATTTACTGGCTCAACTCCACGCTACGTTGCCGTGCCGCGTCGACTGACCTCCGCATGAGATCATTCAAGGCCCCTGTCGTACGCAGAGGACCGAGCCCTGCGGCAGTTGTTCCACCCTTGGATGTCACGGCTTTGCGCAGAGCGGTCGCATCGGCGCCGGGGCGTCCGAGCATCGCTCCGGCCCCGGCCACCGTCTGCAAGGCCAGCACACGGGCCAAATCGGCCGGTATTCCCAACTGCGTTCCTGCCTCGGCAAGCGCCTCCGCCACGGCAAAGACGTAGGCGGGACCAGATCCTGAAAGGCCCGTTACCACATGCAGCAAGTCTTCTTCCGGCAGGTCCACCACCGTTCCCACGGTTTCGAACAGGTCACGGACCAACCTGATCGGGTCGGCGTCTGTCGCGGCGTTCGCAAACAGCGCTGTCACCCCCGCGCCCACGGCAGCAGGCTGGTTTGGCATGACCCGAACAACTGGCGTCTCCGTCCCTAAATGCGTCTCGAACAGGCTGACAGGCGCACCGGCGGCAATAGACACGACTACCGTCTGGCCGTTGCCGAACTGCGTCAGATCGGGCAGCACGCGGTCCAGGATTTGCGGCTTTGTCGCAATCACGAGCGCAGCAAGGTCGGTGGGGAAATCCGCGTTCAGGTTTAAATCGTCCCGCGCACGCAGCCAATCGGAGGGGTTCGGATCGCGCACGAAAATGCTGTCAGAGGCGATGCCCCTTGCCATCCATCCCTCCAGCAATGCCTTGCCCATGAACCCGCAGCTGACAAGGCCCAAACCGCGCTTATCGAACGGCTGCATTACGCGTCACTCGTAGTGCGTTTTATGAGGTCCTTGTAGAATTGGCGCAACTTGCGGGTCATCGGGCGGTCGCCATTGCCGATGGGCTTCCCGTCGATGCTGGCCACCGGTGTTTGCGCACCGAAGGTGCCGGTGAGAAACGCCTCGTCCGCTCCATAAGCCTCGTAGAGGGAATAGTTCTTTTCGAAGACAGGAATACCGTTCTCGCGGCACAGGTCGATCACCTTTTGCCGCGTGACCCCGTTCATGCAGTAGTCCCCGGTCGACGTCCAGACCTCGCCCCGGCGCACGATGAAGAAGTTGCAGGCATTGGTGGTGTTCACGAACCCGTGCGGGTCCAGCATCAATGCCTCATCCGCACCCGCTTCTTCCGCCTGAAGGCAGGCTATGATGCAGTTGAGTTTGGAATGGCTGTTCAACTTGGCATCCTGGCTCATCGGCAGACCGCGGACCTGCGGCACCGTTGCCAGCCGGATGCCCTTGCTGCTCAGGCTGTCGACCGGTTTGGAATGTTCCATGATCAGCACCAATGTCGGACCCGACCGGCTGAGGCTGGGATGCTGGAACGGCTTGTCCTTGATCCCGCGCGTCAGCATCAGTCGACAATGCACGTCGTCTGTCATCCCGTTCGCAGCGGCGGTTCGATTGAGCGCATCCAGCATCTCATCCTTGGTCATGCCGACGTCGATGGACACCGTTTTGCAGGAGTTGAAAAAGCGGTCCATGTGTTCTTCGAAGAACGCCCATTTCCCGTTGTAGAGCCGCAATCCTTCCCACATCCCGTCGCCCAGCATGAATCCGGCATCGTAGACCGACACCTTTGCGTCATCGCGATGCACGATCTCGCCGTTGATGTAGATCTTGACGTCCTTGTTACGGGCGTCCTGTTCGGCATCGTGAGTTGTGTGGCTTTCTTTTTCCGAATTCATGGGGCTGGACCTTGATCAATGACATGGGTAGCCGCACCGAATCGCCGGTGCGGCCTACATCCAGCCGCGCTCCTTGTAATAGCGGATCGCCCCTTCGTGCAGCGGTGCAATGATCCCGTTCGAGATCATGTCCTCTTCCTTGAGGTTCGCGAATGCAGGATGCAGACCCTTGAAGCGATCGAAGTTGTCGAACAGCGCCTTGACCACCGCATAGACCGCATCGTCGCTTGTATTCGCCGAGGTGACCAACGTGGCCAGAGGACCATAGCTCTGGATCTCGTCGGGCTGACCCTTGTACAGACCGGCGGGAATGGTCGCTTTGGAATAAAAGACGGTCTCGTCCACTAGCTTGTCCACCTCGGGCCCATCCACCTGAAGAAAGACGGTGTCGCACGACACGGTTGCTTCGGTGATATTGCCGACAGGGTGCCCCGCCGAGAACATGATTGCGTCGACCTTATTGTCGCACAATGCCGCCGATTGCTCGGCCGATTTCAGTTCCGATGCCAGTGCCAATTCGCTGACCTTGATCCCGATCGCGTCCAGCAACACCTCGGCCGTGGCGCGCGACCCTGACCCGGGATTGCCGATGTTCACCCTTTTGCCACGCAGGTCCTGCATCGTTTCGATATCCGCATCCACGCGGGCAAGGATTGTCACCACGTCGGCATGGGCCGACAGCACCGACCGCAGTTCCTCGTTGGGACCACTGTCGGCAAACGTGCTGGTCCCGTTCAGCGCGTGAAACTGCCAATCGGATTGGACGATCCCGAAATCCAGGTCGCCGGCCCGAATGCCATTGAGATTTGCGATCGAACCGCCGGTTGCGGGGGCGGTGCATTTGAAACCGTTTTCGGCGCTCTCTCGATTGACCAACTGGCATAACGATTGGCCGACGACGTAATAGACGCCCGTCTGGCCTGCGGTTCCGATGGCTATGAATTCCTGAGCTTGAGCGCCGGGGGCAGTAAGCCCCATCAATCCGAAACCGGCGATTGCAGCGATCCGCGGGATGATTGTCATGGTTTCCTCCAGTTGGTCGGTTTGTTTTGCAGCGCAGCGACACGGCCGCGGCAGCTTTTGCGGTTAGCCGCATCAATTCGGCAAACGAGACGCTTGTGATTCTCGTATAAACTTGTCCTGTAGGATTGACAACAATCCGACAATAAGTTGTAAGCTTGCCGATTGCTGTCAGTCTCGTCTGCACAGCCGAAAGGAACCCGCATTGGCACTCGTCTCAAATACCGAACTGCGCCCCCTCGATGACGGCACTGTCCGCCGCCGGGTCGTACAGTTGCTGACGGACCATATCGTCAGAGGGGATTTCGCTCCGGGCCAGCGCCTGACCGAACAACAGCTTGCCAACGCGCTCAACGTCAGTCGGGGTCCGCTGCGCGAAGCCATTCGCGAACTGGCCGAAATTGGTTTGCTGGTGAGCTTGCCCTACAAAGGGCTGTATGTTCGGTCAGTCACCCACAAGGACCTTGAAGAGCTCTACTCGCTCCGCACGGCACTCGAGACCTTTGCCTTCGAGCGATGCTGGGACAAGCGGACGGATGCGGCCAAGGCCGATTTACGGCAAAGGAGCGCCGATCTCAAAGCCACCATCGACATCGGCCTCGACGGCGCGCGCGCCATCGAACAGGAACTTCATCTTCACTCCTGGTGCTTTGAGTTAAGTGAGCACAGCCTTTTGATGAAAAGCTGGAAGTCCATGCGCGTTAACGTGTATTTCTACTTCTCGCTGCACCAGCAGGCCCTTAACCGAAAGGGTCCGCTACGTCAGTCTCACGATCAGTATGTCGACCGCGCCTGCGGCGACAGCCTCTCCCTCATGCTTGCGCATCTGAAGGGTCACATGCGTCAAGGGCTTGAGACAACGGTCAACGCCCTGTCAGAAGAGCTTTTTGCATGAACGCACCGACGTCCCCGCTGCTGGCATCCATGGACCAAGGGTGCCGCGCGATACTGGACGGCTGCTTTCGGGGCAAGAAAAGAACGTGCGCCTGCTTTCCATGCACAGCAGGGGTGCGACAATTATCAAGACGAGGGGATGACTAATGTCTCTGTAACGGATAGAATAATAAAGAAAATGGCTACTTTCGGATGAGCTAAAATATTCAGTAGCCCGTCATTACGGTTGTTGCCTGGACGATCTGGTATCAGAATGGTTTTGTCGGATTCGATTTTAACAAAGCCAGCGGGATCACCCTTTGGCGGTACATCAAGGTTGATCCCGTCCGAGGTCGCTAGCACGAGAAAAGTGGCGTGTTCGATGAATTGGCGACAGTGCTTGTCAAAATGTGAGAATGCTTTTGCTGCCGCGTGCGGTGAGGCACTGCCATAGATAGCTCTGAGCTTCTCTGGGGTCAAAACCTGAACTCCTCTTTGTCGCTTCATATCCAGAAGGCGCATGCCAGCAAACTCCGCACAGCTGACGATGTGACCCTTACCTGTCTCCCCTCAGGTTTTCCCCGAAGACCTCAGCCGGCGTGCGGAAACCCAAGCACTTGCGCGGCGTCGCGTTCATTTGTGCCGAAAGGTCTGCGAGATCACGGCGCGGCAGGTTCAGCAGCACGGTATCGCGCGGCAGCCAGCGCCGGATGCGGCGATTGGTGTTCTCGACGGTCGGATTTTGCCAGGCGCCTGCGGGTCGCAGAACCAGGCTTGCGCGCCAAGCCCCTTTTCCAGCTCGCGCCATGACACGAATTCCAGGCCGCAATCGAATGCCTCGCGCTTCCAGACGACTTCCGGCCGGTGTCTGATCATGCAACGCTCCGGGAACACGAGGCTTCGAGGCTTTCTTGTGAAGCGCGGCTTCCGCTTGCGGCGGCGTTCGGGGAGGTGGCGTCCCAGCTCCCGGGCCCGGCCTTCGGCAGAATAGACATAGCTGTAGATCGTTTCGTGACAGACGCTCTGGCCGTGGGCCTCCAGCCGCAGTCGCTCGGCAATCTGTTCCGGAGACCAGCCTGCCTTGAGCCGGTCGATCACAGCCCGGCGCAGGGCGCCATACCGGATCAGCTTGCGCTGCCGGATGCGCCGGGTACCGGCGAGGTGCTGGGCGCTGACCGGCCAGTATTCCGCAGCCATCGGAACTTCGGGATCGTGCCGGAAATTGCGCCGGATCTCGCGGTGGATGGTCGACCGGTGGCGGCCGAGATGCAGGGCGATCTTGGCAACGCTCGTCTTGCGATGCAGCATTGTGGCGATGATCCGGCGCTCGTCCAAGCTGAGATGTGCCGCCATCGGCCAAACTCCTCGAATTGCAACTGCCTCAATTCATAGCGCGTCGCATTTCAGGATAGAACCCACCGGCCTGCATCCGTGTTGTCACCAAGTTAAAATGTCGCGTTGCCAGCCATTTAGAAACGTCGCTACCGGCGCGAAGAAGCGATGAGCCGGCCCCGGCCCGCTCTCTCCACAAAGGGCCGTAGGGACGGGGCCGGCGGCGGTCACGATGATGCGCGACGGTCGGCAGTGCGGACTTTGTTGCCGTTCGCGGCAGATGCTCAGTTCTTACCGCACGAGCGAGGGCCTCAGCGCGCCGGGCGGAAAGCCGACTTTCTCCGCAGATGCGAAAGGAGCTTCCCTGAGCCACAAAAGCGGACGCGATCAAATGCCAAGAGGCTAATTTGATGAGCGAAGCTGATTGAGTTCCAAGAGACGCGCCAGTGCGTCGTCCTCGGAGATGTCCTCGGACCAGCCATAAGCGGCAGCAACAGCTGCATCGAGGCGACGATGCAGCCCGTCGAGCCAAGCGGGGCGGGCGTTGTAAAGATTGGTGAGGGTGCGCTTTTTCAGCACTGCCTCAGCAGCTGCATCGACGGGCAGCAGGCGGTCTGGATAGCCTGCGACGATCTCTGGCTCGCGACGGACAAGATCCGGCGGATTCAACCAGGCCTCGCGCTTTTCGTTAAGGTCGCGGGCGGCCGCAGCGATGGCCTGAGCACGAGGGTCGTCCGCGTAATGGGAGGAGGGGATGTCGGGGGTCAGGCCTTCGGGGAAGGGAAAGGTTTCGAATGACTTTGTAGGTGTATATTGCGGATCGTTTCCAACCCCATGCCAACCACCAGTCGCGAGCGACCATGCTTCATGGAAGCGAGAATGAAGGACGCCGAAGGTCGTGTCGTCGTCGCAGGCGATGGCGGCGACTCGAGCATCTGGACATGCCGAAGCCAATACCCAGACAAACACGCGGTGCTTAGCAACGCGAGGCGTCAAAATCATCCGCTCAAGTGGACCAACTGCCTTAAACAGATCAGCACCAGACCGTCCTAAGCGCCACCAATTTTCTCGCCTCTGACGGTCTCGATTGCGATCCCGTTCGGGCTTCACGTTTTCCAGAACGTATTGAAAAGGGCCTTCGTAATAGCTCGCATCGGATTGGGTCATCTCGCCGAAGTTGATAATCCACCGTCTGCTCGGCCGCCGGACGATATCGCTGCCATTCCAGAGCGGTTGGAGAACATCGAAATTCGACCTGCCATTTACGTTTTTCGGCGACGAAAGCCATCTGAGTGCAGTCCTTTCGTCTATGTCGAATGAGCCGACTTTTACCGGACCCTGAAACGCAAATCCTCTATTCTCCTTCAGCCTATCCACGCTCGTCAAATCCAACCCCGCCGTCAGGTCCGCAGCGATCCGCTCCACCTCCACGCCATCCAGCCGCGGTAGCTCCTTCGCCTCGCCAAACATCACCATCGACACCCGTACCGCCGCGCCCGCGACCGTCCACGGCTCGTCCGACCAAGCCTCGAAGATCGCGCCTGCCTCGGCCGGTTCCGTCAGGACCGAGCGGTTTGCACCGCTCCGGATCGAGTTGGTCTTAACCAGCCCCACGCGGCGCGCCCGCCCGACCTCGACCGCGAGCCACGCCGTCGCGACCCAATAGGCCACCAGGTCCACGCCGCCGGGCACACCGGGCCACGCCGCGCGCAGGTCGCGGGCGTAATCCTCGCCCAGTTCGCCCACCATCCGCTTGTTGCCCAAGAACGGAGGATTGCCGATGATGAACTCCGCCTCGGGCCATTCCGCCGCCTTGCCGTCCGACGCCAGCACCGCGTCGCGGCACTCAATCGTGCCGAGCGGCTTCAGGATCGGATCGCGCGAGGCCTCGAATCCGTTGCGGCGCATCCACTGGATTTCCGCGATCCAGGTCGAGACGCGGGCGAGTTCGGCGGCGTAGGGGTTCAGCTCGATCCCCAGCACGCATTCCGGACCGACCGACGGCGCGGGACGGGGCAAGCCGAGGGCCTCGGCATCGAGATTCGCCCGGTGTTCAAGGTCCTTCAGCGCCGTGAGAGCAAGGTTGAGGAAGTTGCCCGACCCGCAGGCGGGATCGAGCACGCGCACATTCCGCAGGCGTTCTAGAAAGCCCAGATGCGCCTTCACCGCAGTCTCGTGCGCGCGGTTCGCCCGCCGCGTCAACGCGCCGGCCTTAGCAGCAGCCGGCGTCCGCGCCGCTTCGGCTTTGGCCTGGCGTTCCTCATCCAGTGACGTCTCGATTGTTGTGCGTGCCGTATCCCATTCGGCCTTGAGCGGGCGCAGGACCACAGGTTCGACAATCTGCATGATCTTGGCCGCGTCGGTGTAATGTGCGCCAAGCTGGCTGCGCTTGCCCGGGTCAAGGCCGCGTTCGAATAGCGTGCCGAGAAGCGAAGCGTCGATCTGGCTCCAGTCCATCTTGGCCGCCTTGCGCAGCATCGCAATGTCATTGGTATCGACGGGCAGTGCGGTGTCGTCGTCGAACAGCCCGCCGTTGAACCAGGGGATCGGCGTGAATCCCACGCGGCCCCCTTGCCGTGCCATGGCGGCGAAGAGCGCGCGGCAGTTTTCTTCAAAGCTTTCCGGGTTCGAGGCGAAGACCATCTTCTCGAACATGTGCTCAGGCAGCAGGCGGACGTCCTCGGCGAACATACAGAAGACCAACCGGTTCACGAAATGCGCCACATCCTTTGCGTCGTGCCCCGCCTGACGCAGCCGCAGGGCGAGATCGGCGAAGGTGGCTGCCGCGTCCTCGGTCAAATCGGCGCGCGTTCGGCGCGGGCGGAAGCTGCGCGGCTCGTCAAAGGCGCGTCGTAGCAGGTCGCGCGCGGCTGCATCACGCAGTTCCTCGATCACGATGGCGTGCCGTTCCTGCACGGCGCCGGTGAAGGCAGTCCGGATGACGATAGACTGTGTGTCCGAAACGATCAGTAGCGGCGGGTTGTCGAGCGCCGGTGCATAGCGCTGCACCTGGGCATAGGCCGCGTCGAGATTGGCCTTGGACTTCTTGTATTCCCAGGCGAATGCGTCCTTCAGCCAGACGTCGGCCCAGCCGTCGCCACCTGTAGTCTTGGCCGCGCCTTTCTCGAACTCAAAGGTTCCAGCAGTGAGGGGGGAGGGTGGCGCGATCCCGAGCAGGATGCAGAGGTCGCGGAAATGCGATTGTGCCGAGGCCCGCTCCGACAGCGGATTGCCGACCAAGTACGGATGAAGTCGTGCGGAGTCACAGGCGGTCCTTCAGGCGATTCACCAGGTCCATCCGCTCATGGAGGATGGCGAGGATGATGGGCCGGTCGCTGCTGAGCCAGAAGAGGTAATGATGCTCGCAACGATAGACCCGGACGTCGTCGGGTAACGCATCGCGGGCTTTCGAGCGCGCTTGGTCGTTACCAATTGCCTCACAACAGGCCTCGATCTGGTCGAGATATCTATCGGCCTGATCGATTCCCCAAGTCTCGCAGCTGTATTCCCAGATGCCCCGCAGATCCTCTTCTGCCGCGCGGGTAAGGTCGTAGCTTTTCATCCGACGAACTATCGTCCCGTTTGCTCACGGGCCTCGCGACGGATGTCGGCAACCGACTTCGTGGACAGCTCCCCCCGCCGCGCCTGATCGATCCGCGGTTTCAGGAACTCGGCCAGAGCGCTGAACGCTTCTTCCTCGCTCATCGCATCAAGCGTAGGGGCATCGCCAAGCGCGCGCTTCAGGACGAACTCCTTGATGCTCTGGCCTTTAAGGGCGGCGATGGCTTTGAGCTTTTGGTGCTCTTCTGGGGTGATATCGATAGATAGTCTGGGCATGATCGGATTGTAACGCAGCCCGACAAACAAAACAACATTTGTTGTCCATGCTGCAGCAGTGTATGGGTTGGCTATGCTGCAAGAAATCAGATTCATTCAGAGCATCGGGCGCTTTGAGGAAGCCAAGCCGCTGCAGAGCGCCCGTCTCGGTCCATGCACGTTGATCTTCGGGGAGAACGGCTGGGGCAAATCCACCCTCGCCGACATTCTCCGTTCGCTGAGCACGAACAACCCTTCCATACTGGCAGGCCGCACGACACTTGACGTGACGGCTCCGCAGAAGGCAATCCTTCACGTTTCCGGGCAGAATGCAGTCTTTCAGAACGGCGCATGGAGCGGCCCCCGTCCGCCGGTTGCCGTTTATGACAGCTCTTTCATCAACGACAATGTGTATTCCGGCGATATTGTCTCGACCGAGCACCTGAAGAACCAATACGGCCTTGTCGTCGGTGAGGAAGGGGTGAGCCGTGTCCGCAGCATAGTGGATCTGGACGGCGACAACCGCGACAACAATAAGGCGATCACCGATACAGAGAACGAGCTGAAAGCGCTCATGCGCGTAGTTGCTCCGCCTGCCATGCAGCTTGATTCCTTCCTCGCCCTGCCGCCTCGCGACGACATCGACGAGGCAATTGCCGCGCTGGACCTCAAGGTGCAGCAGGCGCGTCGGGCCAAGGAGCTGAAAGCGGCGGCGGAGCCCACCGCCTACCCGGTGCCGACCAAAACCGATAAACTTAGCGCCTTGCTGCACGGTTCGATCGACGATGTTACCGCCGATGCTGTTACCAGGGTGCGAGCCCACATTGCCGCGCATCAGCACCATATCGGCGAAGCCGCCATCCCTCATGAAGGCTGGCTTGAGGCGGGCATGGCCTTCACCGGCGGCGAAGACTGCCCCTTCTGCGGTCAGCGTCTCGCCGACCGCACATTGATCGACGCTTACAGGGATATATTCAGCGAAACCTACAAGCAGCTCGGCCAGGCTGTGCAGCGCGTCGTCGCCACCCTCACCAGGTACAAGAACGGTGACTTTCGGCAGGCTGCGGCCAAAACCGAAGAGCAGAACGGTCACCAGTTTCGGTATTGGCAAGAGGCAGGCCAGTTCACGCCGCCTGATTTTGAAGCGGCAAGCGGGGCAATCACGCGCATGGAACAGGCGGCGGCAGCTCTGCTTGATCTGTTCGCTGAGAAGCAGGCGAACCTCACTGCTGGTATCGTTGCCGAGCGCACGGCCCAGGCTATTGCCGATTGGGATACTGGCAAGGGGTATTTTGCCGACACCAATGCTGAGATCGACGGGTTCAACAGCAAGGTTCGAGCTCTCAAGGACTCCATCGACCCCGCCACCCTTCCCGGTCTTGAAAACGAACTGAAAGCACTACAGGCGCAGAAGAAGCGGCACAATGCCGAAACCTGTGACGCTGCAGGCCGCCTCAAAGGTTTCAAGCAAAAAAAGAAGGACATCGCTGTCAAAAAGGGACATATCCGCAAGGAGCTGGACGACCACGGCCGAACAATCACGGCAGAGCTCGGGACGGCGATCAACAGCTACCTCAAACGCCTAAACGCCGGATTCCGCATCGACTACCGCGAGCCGGATTATCGCGGTACAAAGCCCTCAGCCAGCTACAGCATCCTCATCCGCGAAGTACCCGTCGCGCCTAGAAGCGGGGCGGGGGAAATCGACAAGCCCTGCTTCCGCAACACGCTCAGCGCGGGTGACAAGTCTACGCTCGCGCTTGCGTTCTTCCTCGCCAAGGCCAACGCCGAGCCGAACCTGGCCCAGATGATTGTTGTGCTCGACGATCCTTTCACCAGCCTTGATCACTTCCGCCGCGAGTTCACCGCCAACGAAATCAGGAAGCTCTGTAGCAAGGCGCTGCAGGTCATCGTGCTCTCGCACGAGAAGACCTTCCTGCGGCTGCTTTGGGACAAGATTGACCACAACAAGATTACGTCCGTCGCGCTGCAGTCCGGTGCGCCAGGCATCACCGCCATCGCGCCGTTCGACATCGAGACGGCAACACAGCCCCGGCACGTTACCGAGCGCAACCAGATTGAAGAGTTTGCAGAAGGTGAACAGCACGAGCCGAAATACATCAGGACACGGCTGCGCACCGTCTGCGAAGACTTCTACCGCAAGGGTGATCCGGGGCTGTTCCGGCAAGCCGCCAGTTTGGAGGAGATCATCCGCGTTCTCGAAGCGGCTCCCGCCGATCATGTTTACAAAGGCGCGCTCGATGATCTCAAATCGGTCAACGAGTACTCGCGCGGGGACCATCATGCCGCTCTGCCCGACAATCCATCCGAAGGACTCAGCGTGGAAGAGCTGAAGCAGTTTTGTCGGTTAGTGCTTGAACTGACGTGCGGCATATAGGCTCTTTCATCGGTAGAAACGCACGGACCAGAAAGGTCTGCTTGGTCGGGCTGCGCCGCAGCACTGCAAGATAATCGCGGAAGGCCGCTTTGGCCGCCCCTACTAAAACCTTCGTTCTGCGACTGCGATATGCTGCTCTAGCGTCACAAAGTAGTGTCTGCGCCATGAGCCTTCGCATTCTTTGCGTAGGGCTGGAGCTTGGCCAGCGGCCAGGTCTCGATCCGCTCGGGGGCGAAGCTCAGCGTCATGGGCGGGTGGTTTACCTAATCATCACGCTCATCTTCGTTTACCGAGGTTTCTGGGGCTGTCCAGCTTGCAGTTCTTAAATCGGCATGAGTGAGAAAGATTTGCCTGACCAACTGCAAAGGGCGGCTAGAGCAGCGCGATGGTGCGTATTATCGGGTTCCAGCGGGCCGACCGCCATGGCAGCCCTTACCGATCCTTTCAGTAGCTTCTCAAGCCACTTTTCTTTAAACTTCAGGAAATAAGAGACCTGAGGAACCTTGGGGAGGCTTGCCGATATGCTTTCTTTGATTGATGCGGCATCGCACGCGCAGTGGTTCGGCGCGGCAGAGGTGTATTGGGGCGCGGAGCCCGTGCGCCTCGGCTTCGGTCCGACCAGTGTCCCGGCTGCGCGCGACGGGGTCGTCGCGCGCAGCCGGGATTTGGATAGCTTGCTGGAGAACTGGAGCGACGCGTCCTACCTTCATACTCACCCGGCCTGGCAGCGTCGCGGAAAGATCGTCGGACTTTATCCGCCCTATCGGGTTTCGGAGGGCGACACGTTCAGTGCGCAAGTCGGGTTTGTGTCCGGGGCGCGCGGCAGCGATGGGGTCGTCTTCATCTTTGGGATCATTCCAGATTCGGAGCGCCCGCCGGAGACGAAGGATTTCTTCGAGCGGGGAAACACGGCGCGCCTTCGCGAGCGCTTCATCGAGCTCGCCCGCATAGACAAGGTTTATGACGGAAGATTGCGGGAGATGTCGGTCGGTCTTGCGAGATTTGCTGGCCAGACGGTGCGTCCGGTGCTGATTGTTGAGGCTGGCGAGTCGTCGGGTCAGGACTGGGCGGCCTGGTCGCAGCCCACCATCGACGCGCGGCGCGAGATCGCGTTCACAGGCTTTCAGTGCAATCTTGAATCGACCTCCGGCCGGTCGGACTTCCGCCGTCGCCGTCGCCGTCGCCGGTCATGGAATTCGGACGAGTTCGCCCTTCTGGTGCAGGTCCTGGGCTTCAACGAAAGAAGTGACGAGCAACGCTACGAGGGCGCGCAGTTCCGCGCCACGACCTCGGTAGACAGTGGTGAATCGTTCTCCTTTTCACCGATGGTGTTCGGCTTCGCGCCGTCGGAGGTGAGCCATCTCGAAGTGCGCATGGTCGGGCTCGAAATCGATGGCGCGGGCGAGACGGAATATCTCGCCGACTACGCATTAAGTTTCTGGGCCGGCACCACGTTCCTGACGTCGGACGGCTCGCGGAGTTCGTTCAATTCAGCATACAACCCTGGCCCGCGTTCCGGGAACGTTCACAACCTGCTCGCGACTGATTACTGGCGGGTGGACACGAGCCGAATGCTGTCGGGCGGGGTGGAGCCCTCGGGGATCCACGTGGGAGGCAGCTCGCCGGGAAGCGTCGATGAGTATCTGGGCGAGCAAGGCATCATCCGTACGATCATTCGGGCGTCCTTCGAGGACCTTACGATGGAAAGCCGACGATATCAGAGCAGTTCGCACTACAGCGATTATGTCATCAACATCAGCTATCGGTAAGTTCAGCGCGATCGGTGACGGCTCGGTCGCTCGTCCGCTTTTTCCACTCGACACACGCGATTTTTCAATCCATCCATCCTATACGGGGGCATGGACCGTCCGGAACCGGACACGGGAACGGTTGCGCGAGACCTTGGGCAAGGACCGGGGGACCGAACGGGAGGCTGGCGTGGATGACGGTGGGAAGCCGTCGATCCGCGAAAGGTTGGACGCGGTGCTGAACAAGCCGCGTGAACGGCTGGACATAGTGGACGAGCGGGAGCGCGAACTGGAGAAGGCTAAGGAGATCGAGAGGGCGCGTGATCTGGACCGGGGACCGACGCATGGCCTTTGGCCTATTTCCCGCCGATTAGCCTTCATTCCGCCTCTTCTATCCGGGCGAGTGTCGCCAGATCGTTGCGCAGCTTGTCTGCACCGTCCTCGAAATGCACGGCGATTCTCGCGTGGGTCGCTTCCCAAATGGGTGCAGCAGTTTTCAGGAGCTGTTCTCCCGCTGGGGTGAGTGACAGACGGCGGGTGCGGCGATCCTCTTCATCGGCCGACACACGCACAAGCCCGCGTTTTTCGAGGGGCTTGAGATTGGCCGTCAATGTCGTGCGGTCCATTCCGAGCACTGTGGCGACCTCGCCGATGGAGGGTGGCGCGGGGCGGTTGAGCGACATCAGCAACGAAAACTGCCCGCTCTTCAGGCCCACGGGCCGCAGCGCATCATCGAATATCCGCGCCAAGCGTCGCGCCGCCCGCTGCGTATGCAGGCATAGACAATGATCGCGGACCTTTATTGTGGTCTGGAATGGAACCAAAGGCCGTTCGGGTTGGTTTGACATGAACATTATGTGTTGATATCAACCTTAATTGTCAAGCCCGGCTTAGCATCGGCCGGAGGGGCCGGTCCGGCTGTTCAAAAACAGGAGACGCAAACCCATGAAGATCAACCACACCTTCATCAGCATTAACGCCGCCGATTTTTCCGCCCAATCCGATTGGTGGGCGAAATTTATCGGCCGTCACTGGGACCGCGAACCGATGCCGTCCTGCCATGAATGGTCCTTGACCGATAACATCCTGTTTCAGGTGCTCGACAGTGCCGAAGGACAAGGCACCACAACTGTCACCCTCCACGTCCCGGACCTCGGCACCGAGATCGAACGGCTCAAGAACGCGGGAATCAACGTGCCAGAGCCGGTCAAGGTCGAGGGTTTCGACACGTTGCACTACGCGGGGTTTGCCGATCCCGAGGGCAACACAGTCGGTCTACTGGACGGTAGCTAACACGGTGGTCGTCATCAGACAGCGGCACCGGGCTGACACTGAAGCACGAAAACCTTCCGGCCGAGGACATCGAGAGCCATAGCGCCGGTTGGACGGGTTGGATCGGCGAGTTGCAAACTTACATCAAGGATACAAAATGAGTGAACTGGTTATCTGGACTCTGGATTGGGTGCCTATGCCCGATGGACCCGCAGGATTTGTCAGGGATTTACGGTTAAGATGGGCCTGTGAGGAAGCCGGGTTTGACTACTCTGTGAAAACTGTTCCTCTCGACGGCAAAGGCCCGGATCATCTGGCCCGTCAGCCATTTGGACAAGTCCCATTCCTGGATGATGGTGATCTGAAACTATTCGAGAGCGGCGCTTGCCTGCTGCATCTGGCGGGCAAGAGCGAAAAGCTGATGCCGCATGATCCTGCCGGTGCAGCCGAAACGCTGCAATGGACGATTGCCGCACTTAACTCGGTCGAAATGGCTTCGGTGCCTTGGTGGTTTCTGGAAGTGACTGGTGCGAAGGAGAACGGCTTGACTGATTTGTTGGAAAGCCGACTGGACGGTCTGGAAGCAGTCTTGAAGGAGCGGGAATGGCTGGCCGCCGACCGCTTCACTGTCGCTGATTTGCTGATGGCGGACGTGCTACGCGTAAAAAAAATCCGCGAATTTGGGGACCGCCCTGCGTCGGAATCCTTTGTCAAACGGATCACGGAGCGACCAGCCTTCAAGAAGGCCTATGCTGACCAAATGTCCCACTTCAAAGCAGCGGATAAGGCTAAGAATAAAGGCTAAGCCTGTCACTTATTCCCGGTGGTGCAAACCTGAGTTCTGTTATTCTATGTTGCCTGGTCAACCTTAGCGGCTTCGACCTGTTCAACAGCCACTGGCCCATTGCATTTCGTGCAACATAAACAGAGGCGCACGTGGCCTCCGCATTCCTTGTGCATGAACTCTACCGGTCCAGGAGAGACCCATTTGTCTCCCCACTCGGTCAACGCGATGATCGCGGGCATCAGATCGCGGCCCTTCTCGGTCAAATGATATTCCCGATGACCTTTATGACCAGCCGGAGCGTCTGGCTGGCGACGCGCCTCATCGCTGTGAGATACTGGACGGTCGAAAGCAGCCACTGATCATGAGCGTAGCATCCGTCACTTTGGGTTCTTTGCAGTCATTCGGCTGGCGGTGACGCCGAGGCCTGCGCCTCGGCCGCGCGCCGTTCGGCACGCCGCTCGACCCAGCCCTTGTTGCCGCGGCGGGGCGCGCCCGTCGGTGTATAGCGGCTGCGCTGCTTGCCCACCGGACCGATCTTGGGAGGTTCAGCGTCCTGCTGCGCCTTGATGAAGGCCAGCACGTCGCCGAGACGCTTGTTCTCGGTGATCGCGGCATGTGTCACGCGTTGCTGGCGGGGATCGAAGATCCGATAGGGCAGCAGGACGCCTTTCCAGCGGATCTCGAAGGGTCTGTCTGCATAGGCATAGGTCTCGACATAGCGGCCGATCGCGCTGCGCGCATGTTCGCTGTCATCGAGGATGAACTTCCGGCGCTCGTAATGCACGACGAGGTTGGTGCCAAGCTGCCGCTGATCGCGCACACAGAGAATA
This sequence comes from Paracoccus stylophorae, assembly GCF_028553765.1. Taxonomy (NCBI): domain Bacteria; kingdom Pseudomonadati; phylum Pseudomonadota; class Alphaproteobacteria; order Rhodobacterales; family Paracoccaceae; genus Paracoccus; species Paracoccus stylophorae. The sequence goes on from NZ_CP067134.1 coordinate 1,675,146, forward strand.
TCGGTCAGGCGTTCTGGGCCTGTGGATCGCCGAGAACGAGGGTGCCAAATTCTGGCTGTCGGTGATGAACGAGCTAAAGAACCGGGGCGTGCAGGACATCCTGATCGCGGTCGTGGACGGGCTCAAGGGCTTTCCCGATGCCATCACGGCGGCCTTTCCGGACGCCATGGTTCAGACCTGCATCGTGCATTTGGTGCGCCACAGCCTGAACTTCTGTTCCTGGAAGGATCGCAAGGCCGTGGCTGCCGACCTGCGCCGGATTTACAGCGCCCCGACCGCCGATCTGGCTGAGGCCGAACTCGATGCTTTCGAGGAAAAGTGGGCGGGAAAGTATGCCTCCATCGCTCCGGCCTGGCGCCGGGCCTGGCAGGAGCTGACCCCGTTCTTTGCCTTCGATCCGGCGATCCGCAAGATCATCTACACCACGAACGCCATCGAGAGCCTGAACCGCGTGATCCGGAAATCCATCAAGACGCGAGGCTCATTCCCGACCGACGAGGCTGCGACCAAGCTGATCTATCTCGCCATTCGACGGTTCGAGAAAGACGGTCGCAATGTCCGAGAATGGTTTGCGGCCCGCAATCAGTTCGCCATAATGTTCGGCGAGCGCTTCGACGCTTGAGTATCTGAAACCGCATGGGCCGGTCCGGATACACAAAGTTAAGGACACTCCCCCTTTATCCTGCACCTTGCGAACCAGCCGCTGCACCTGGCGCTGGCTCAGACGCAATACACGCGCCGCCGTGGCCGTGCGCAGGCTGCCATCCAGCACCTGCGCCAGCACCTCGATCTTCTGAATCTCTCGCTCGCTCATCAGCACAACCCCCATGACGCTGTCCCTCGTTGCCGGTTTCCTGGTGACGCCAGCGTCATCCGTCAGGGCAGAGGCGACAAATCAACTTTGCCGGTTCGCGACAATTCTACTTTGGTTTGCGAGTTCAAGTCGGAACCCGACACAGGCGCCGAGGTAGCCTGATCCGGGCGGGCGGAGACATCCGCCATCGCAGGCCGGCTGGATCGGGCGCGGAAGAAAGACGGAAGAAAGACGGAAACGGCAGCTTGAGCCCAGAATGACCGATGCTGCGTCACGCATGAACGGCTGCTTTCGGTTGTCCCAGAATCTCTTGAAGGTTATTTTCACTCATGAAGAATCGCAAACGTATTGCCCTTTCCAGCGATCACGCGGCCATTGACCTACGTCAGACCATCGCTCGCTATCTAGCCGAGCAGGGTCTTGAGGTAGTAGACATCGGGCCAACAACGCCTGAGAGCACGCACTATCCTAAACATGGTGAAGCAGCGGCGAGGCTCGTCGCCTCCAATGATTGTCAACTTGGCGTTATATTATGCGGTACCGGCCAAGGCATCATGATGGCGGCCAAAAAGGTAAAGGGCATCCGGTGTGGTGTTTGTGCAGACGCATTCTCTGCTCGCATGATCCGCCAGCACAACGATGCCAACATGCTGGCTTTGGGTGCGCGAGTGGTGGGCGAAGGCTTGGCACTCGATATCGTGGAGGCATTCGTGAACGCCGACTTTGAGAGCGGTCGACATGCTGTGCGAGTGGAAATGATTAACGCGCTGGAAGGCTAAAGCAGTCACCGGGGCTCGATCAGTGAACGGCAACTTCGTCCGCACAGCTGACGATGTGGCCCTTACCGGTCTCCCCTCAGGTTTTCCCCGAAGACCTCAGCCGGCGTGCGAAAATTCAAGCACTTGCGCGGCGTCGCGTTCATTCGTGCCGAAAGGTCTGCGAGATCACGGCGCGGCAGGTTCAGCAGCACGGTATCGCGCGGCAGCCAGCGCCGGATGCGGCGGTTGGTGTTCTCGACGGTCGGCTTTTGCCAGGGCGCCTGCGGGTCGCAGAACCAGGCTTGCGCGCCAAGCCCCTTTTCCAGCTCGCGCCACGAAACGAATTCCAGCCCGCGATCGAAGGTCAGGCTCTGACGGGCATGTCGGGGCAGGGGAGCGAACAGGTCAATCAGCCTGTTCATGATCGGTTTCGATCTGCGATCATTGTTCCGGAACAGCACCGTATAGCGGCTGACACGCTCGACCGCCGTCGCGATATTGGCCGGTCCGTGTTCCCGCCGGAAGATCATCAGATCAACCTCCCAATGACCGAATGCCTCGCGCTTCCAGACGACTTCCGGCCGGTGTCTGATCATGCAACGCTCGGGGAACACGAGGCTTCGAGGTTTTCTTGTGAAGCGCGGCTTCCGCTTGCGGCGGCGTTCGGGGAGGTGGCGTCCCAGCTCCCAGCTCCCGGGCCCGGCCTTCGGCAGAATAGACATAGCTGTAGATCGTTTCGTGACAGACGCTCTGGCCGTGGGCCTCCAGCCGCAGTCGCTCGGCAATCTGTTCCGGAGACCAGCCTGCCTTGAGCCGGTCGATCACAGCCCGGCGCAGTGCGCCATACCGGATCAGCTTGCGCTGCCGGATGCGCCGGGCAGCGGCGAGGTGCTGGGCGCTGACCGGCCAGTATTCCGCAGCCATCGGAACTTCGGGATCGTGCCGGAAATTGCGCCGGATCTCGCGGTGGATGGTCGACCGGTGGCGGCCGAGATGCAGGGCGATCTTGGCAACGCTCGTCTTGCGATGCAGCATTGTGGCGATGTTCGGGCGCTCGTCCAGGCTGAGATGTGCCGCCATCTGCCAAACTCCTCGAATTGCAACTGCCTGAAATCATGGCGTGTCGCATTTCAGGATAGAACCCACCCGGCCTGCATCCGTTTAGATGATAATCAGTATTATGGAACATTAGGCTTGCCGTCTCGGTGCGGATTTCCCAGACTGGGCGCCACAGTGAGCAAGGAGATCATGATGCCCGTTTCGCCGCCTGTCTGCGATTTCGGTGCGCCTTGGCACGAATTCACCCTGCCGGGCACGGATGGCCGGACTTACAATCTTGAGGATATTCGCGGCCCGAACGGGACGCTGGTGATGTTCATCTGTAATCATTGCCCCTATGTGCAATCGGTGATCGACCGGATCGTGCGCGATGCGGCCAGATTGCAGGATGCGGGTATCGGCGTTGTCGCAATCTCGGCCAACGATGTCACTGAGTACCCGCAGGACGGCCCCGACCAGATGAAGATCGTGGCCGAACGGCACGGATTCACCTTTCCTTATCTCTATGACGCATCGCAGGCGGTCGCACGTGCCTATGGTGCAGAATGCACGCCCGATTTCTTCGGCTATAACGCGGCTGGCGAGTTGCAGTATCGCGGCCGGCTGGATTCCTCGACCCGGACGGCCGGACCTGCCGATGCAAGGCGCGAATTGCTGGAGGCGATGTTGCAGATTGCAGAAACCGGAAAAGGCCCCGAAAAACAAATCCCTTCGATGGGATGCTCGATCAAGTGGAAGACCGGATGAGCGTGTGTCTGGCGCCCTGCCCGGTCGTCTTCGATCTTGACGGCACGCTGATCGACAGTGCGCCCGATATCCATGCCTGCGTGAACGCGGTCCTGCGCGAGAACGGCATCGCCCCGCTTGGCCTCGATCGGGTGCGCAGCTTCATCGGCGGCGGTGTCGAGCTGTTGTGGAGCCGGGTGATCGCCGCGACCGGCATCGATCCGGCCGCGCAGCGCGATCTGGTCGCGTCCTTCATGACCCGTTATCACCGGGCGACCGGGCTGACGCGGCTGTATCCGGGCGTTCCCGAGGCGTTGGGGGTCCTGGCGGATCGTGGCTATCCGATGGGGATCTGCACCAACAAGCCGATGGGCCCGACGCAGGCGGTTCTGGATCATGTCGGTATCGCCCATCTGTTCGGGGCGGTGATCGGCGGCGATTCGATGCCGCAGAAAAAGCCCGATCCCGCGCCGCTGCGCGCGGCCTTCGGCGCGCTTGGCGCCGATCCGGCCGCGCCGCGCGCGATTTTTGTCGGCGACAGCGAGTTCGATGCGACCTGCGCCGCGGCGGTGCCGGTTCCGTTCCTGCTGTTCAGCCGCGGCTATCGCCGGTCCCGGCTGGAGGATCTGACGCGGCGCGCCACCTTCGACGATTTCGCCGCCCTGCCCGGTCTGGTGGAAAGCGTGGCGATGGCCTGACGGGCCGGTCGGGTCCGGCCGTGGTTCCGCACCGGCCGGGGCCAAGGAACCTTTGCGCGCAGACATTGTTTTCATGCGGCAGCGATTGCCGCTGAGAAAGGCGATACGGCACCGCGCCATGTCGGCCCTCAGCGATCCGAAGAAAGGAAAATCTATTCATGACAACGCTTTACACGATGCCCGGAACCTGTTCGCTTGCGCCCAATATCGCCGTGGCGTGGCTGGATGCGCCGGTCGAGATCCACAACATGGCCTATGGCGATCACAAGAAGGACGATTATCTGGCCATCAACCCCAAGGGCAAGGTGCCCGCGCTGCGCTTTGACGATGGCGACGTCCTGACCGAGGCGGCGGCGATCCTGGCGTGGCTTGGCGCCGAGCACGGCAAGGGCGGCTATGGGCGCGACACGGTGCTGGGCCGGAAAGAGGCCGAGGCGCTGTCCTATATGACGTCCGAGGTGCATGCGACCTATGGCGGCCATTTCGGGCCGCAGAACCTGGCCGAGACCAAGGAAGGTCAGGAAGAGGTCAAGCGCAAGACCTATGAAACCCTGGCCGGCCAATACACGCGGATGGACGAGATCCTGCGCGAGAATGGCGGCGACTGGTATCTTGGCAAACGATCCTTTGCGGACACGTTTCTTTACGTGCTGACGCGGTGGATCGAACAGACGCCCTTGTCCATCGCCGATTATCCGGCGCTGAAGCAGCATCGCGCGCGGATGGAAGCCGATGACGGCGTGCGGCGCGCGTTGCAGCGGCAGGATATGGACCCGATCGGATGACGGATGCGGCCGACGCCTCCGGCTGGCCCAGCCTGCCTTATGCCGAATGGGCCGAGACCTGCACCGCGCTGCATCTGTGGTGCCAGATCATCGGCAAATACCGGCTGGCGCACACGCCATGGGTCAACCATTCCTGGCACGCGACGCTGTATGTCACGCCGCGCGGTCTGACCACCGGCCCGGTGCACGAGGCCGGGGGCTGCCTTACGCTCAGCCTCGATTTCGTGGATCACCGGCTGATCGCCGAGGCGGATGGCGGCGCGCGGCAGGGTTTCGCGCTGGAACGGATGAGCGTGGCCGAATTTCTGCGCAAGATCCGCGATGCGGTGCAGGCGGTCGGCGGCACGTTCGACATTCACGACATGCCGAACGAACTGCCCGATGCGGTGCCCTTTGCCCAGGATACGGCCACGCGCCCCTATGATGCCGCGGCGGTGACGCGCTTTCACGGCGCGCTGTTGCGCATCGTGCCGGTATTCGAACGGTTTCGCACCGGGTTTCTGGGCAAGGTGTCGCCCGTGCATCTGTTCTGGGGGTCGTTCGATCTGGCGGTGACGCGGTTTTCCGGCCGACGGGCGCCGCTGCATCCCGCAGGCATCCCGAACCTGCCCGATAACGTGGCGCAGGAAGCCTATAGTCACGAGGTGTCCTCGGCCGGGTTCTGGCCCGGCGGTGCGGGTGTGGATGAGGCGATGTTCTATTCCTATGCCTATCCCGCGCCGGATGGGTTCGACACCTACCCGGTCGCGCCCGATGCCGCCCGGTTCGACACCTCGCTTGGCGAATTCGTGCTGCCGTATGAGGCGGTGCGGACAAGTGCCTCGCCCGACCGGACGCTGATGCAGTTCCTGCAATCGACCTATCGCGCGGCGGCCGAACTGGCCCGGTGGGACCGGTCGGCGCTTGAATGCGAACTGGGCGTCCCGCAGGTCCCGCGTGCCGTGCATCGCTGAACCCGCCCGGCTTGCATGTCGTTTTCCGCGTCCCTATCGTGACCGCGACGCCTGCACATGCACGCAGCCGATCCTGCGCACGCCGCGATCCACGATCATCCTTCAAGGAGTTTCCCCATGAGTTGGACCCCCTGCCCTGACCCGATCCTCGGGGACCCCGACGGCGTCAACGCCATCGAGACGCTGATCGTGCCGCGCGCCGTCGATCTGGGCGAGATGGAGGTGCGCCGCGCCCTGCCCTCGACCAAGCGGCAGATGGTCGGGCCGTTCATCTTCTTCGACCAGATGGGCCCGGCCGAGTTTCTGACCGATCAGGGCATCGACGTCCGCCCGCACCCCCATATCAACCTGGCCACCCTGACCTATCTGTTCGAGGGTGAAATCCTGCACCGCGATTCCCTGGGCACCGAACAGGCGATCCGGCCGGGCGCGGTCAACTGGATGAAGGCCGGACAGGGCATCGTTCATTCGGAACGCACCTCGGAAGATCGCCGCCGCAACGGACAGCGCCTGTTCGGCATCCAGACCTGGGTCGCCCTGCCCGAGGACCAGGAGGAATCCGCCCCCGAATTCATCCATTACGGGTCCGACGATCTGCCCATCATCGATGCCGACGGCATCAGGGCGCGCATCATGGCGGGCGAGGCGTTCGGCCAGACATCCTCTCTGCGGACCGCGTCCGAGACGCTTTACGGCGACATCGAGATGCAGGCGGGACGCCAGATTCCCATCGACGCCACCTATGAGGAACGGGCGCTGTACACCATCTCGGGCGAGATCGAGATCGCGGGCGACAGGTTTGAACCCGGACAGTTGCTGATCCTGCGACCCGGCGACGCGATCACTGTGCGCGCCAGATCGGCTGCGCGCTTCATGCTGTTCGGCGGCGCGCCGATGGGCGGGCCGCGCTATATCTGGTGGAACTTCGTCTCGTCGCGCCCCGAACGGATCGAGGCGGCAAAGCAGGAATGGGCCAGGGGCCGGTTCGACACAGTGCCGGGCGACGAGGAAGATTTCATCCCGCTGCCCGAAAACCACGGCAAGCCGCGCCGCGCGATGGGCGGCGTCTTCTATCCCTGACGCGCCCGCCCCAGCACAGGAAAGCTTTTTTCATGCCGCAAACGATCCCCGGCCTGCACCATGTCACCGCGATTTCCGGCCCGCCCCAGGGCAATGTCGATTTCTATGTCGGCACGATGCTGCAACGGCTGGTCAAGAAGACGGTGAATTTCGACGCGCCGGACACCTATCACCTCTATTACGGCAACGACCGCGCCGAACCCGGCACGATCCTGACCTTCTTTCCCTTCGTCGATGCCGGGCCGGGTCGTGCGGGTCCGGGCATGGCCAGCGCGGTGGCCTATGCCGTGCCGCCCGGCGGGCTGGATGCGTGGATGATGGCGCTGGCCGGGGCTGCCGTGGATTTCGACGGTCCGGCCGAGCGGTTCGGCGAACGGATGATCGCGCTGACCGATCCCGACGGGCTGCGGGTCGAACTGATCGAGACGGATCGCGGCACGGCGGGGATCGCGGCAGCCGATGACCGGCCCGTGGATGGCGGGTTTCACTCCGTCACCCTGTGGCTGGACAATCCCGACGGCACCGCGCGGCTGCTGACGGATCTGTTCGGCTATGACAGCGCGGGCGAGGACTCGCACGGCGCGGAAAAACGGTATCGGTTCGTCGCGAAGGATCAGGGGCGCGGAGCGGTCGTCGATCTGGTCACCTCGGACGCGCGCTCGATCGGGCGGCAGGGCGCGGGGACGATCCATCACGTCGCCTTTCGCGCCGAGAACGACGAGGTGCAGAACGCATGGCAAGACACCCTGCGCAGCCAGGGGTTTGAGGTGACGCCGCAGATCGACCGCCAGTATTTCAACGCGATCTATTTCCGCGAACCGGGCGGTGTGCTGTTCGAGATCGCCACCGATCCGCCGGGCTTTGCCACCGACGAGCCGATGGACACCCTGGGCCACGACCTGAAACTGCCGCCACAGCACGAACCGCTGCGCGCCCAGATCGAACGCGTCCTGCCACCGATTACCATTCCCAGAAGGCCCACCAGATGAAAAACGACCCCCACGCCGGAAACCGCATCCTATCGGGCGGCGCGCCCCTGTCGCGCGCACGTCTGGCGATGATCATGGTGCATGGGCGCGGCGGCGCGCCCGAGGACATGATGGGACTGGCCGATTATCTGGGCCTGCCCGACATCGCGATCCGCGCCCCCGAAGCGGCCGGCAATTCGTGGTGGCCCGACAGTTTTCTGGCGCCCCTTGCCCGGAACGAGCCCGGCCTGTCCTCGGCCCTGGGCGTGATGGCCCGGCTTTCGGACGAGCTGGCCGAACAGGGATTCGGACCCGACCGCACCGTCGTTCTGGGTTTCAGCCAGGGTGCGTGTCTGGCGCTGGAACACGCGGCGCGCGCGGGCCGGAAACTGGCCGGCGTGGCAGGGCTTTCCGGCGGTCTGGTCGGAACCGCAGACGGCGACGGGGCGCCGCAGCCGGAACTGTATAACCATGTCGAGAAGAAATTTGCCTATGACGGCCGGCTGGACGGCACGCCCGTTCTTCTGGGTTGTCACGAACGCGATCCTCATATCCCGCTGGCCCGCGTCAGAACCACCGAAAAGCTGTTTCAGGATATGGGCGCGACGGTGACGACGCAGATCTATCCCGGCGCGGGCCACGGAGTCGTGGAAGAGGAAATCCGCGCCCTGCGCGCCATGCTGAACGGATAGGGCAAGGCTGCCGCGATCGGCTTGGCCCCGCCGCTCAGTCACCCTCTGCGGCAGCGTCACGCCTGATCGGTTCGGGAACGATCGCGGCCACGATGGCGTCGCGATCCTGCGCATCGCGGGCGGCCAGCGTCTGTTCGGCCAGCCGCGCCTCGTCCCGCAGCCGGACCTGCCTGACCGTCTCGCTGGCATCGCTGTCGGAATATCCCAACGCGCGCAGCGTGCGCTCACCCAGGGACAGCGCCGAAAGCTGCGTCTCGCGCATGATCGCGTCGGTGGGCACGCCCGCACAGGCCAGCCGCACGGCGTGGATGCGATCATGGGCGCGCACGATCAGCGCGGCGTTCGGGAACTGACGTCGGACGAGGGCGACGATGCGCAGCGTCGTGTCGGGATCGTCGGTCGCCACGACAATGGCCGCGGCCCGCCCCGCGCCAGCGGCCTGCAACACCTCGGGCCGTGTGCCATCGCCGAAATGGACCCGCGCGCCGAAACGCCCGGCCTCGCGGATGCGGTCGGCGTCGTGATCCAGCAGGGTGACGGCAATATCGCGCGCGACAAGCGGCTGCGCGACCAGCTGGCCGACGCGGCCGAAACCGACCACCAGCACCGCGCCGCCGGCGTCGGAATAATCCTCGTCGATGGTTTCGCGCGCGCGCCTGCCGGCGATCAGCCGATAGACGCGGTCGGATTGCGATGACAGCGCCATCGACAGCGTCACGATCGTCACCGCGATCGAGGCCACGTCGCCCGGCAGGATCATCGCCGCGCCGGCCGCGGCAAACAGCACAAAGCCGAATTCGCCGTGCTGCGACATCGCGAAGGCGATGCGCAGCGCGACCTGATGCGTGCTGCCGAAAAGCCGGTTGACCGCATAGACGGTCGCACTTTTCAGAACCACCAGCAGCGGCACGGCCAGCACGATGATCAGCCAGTTGCGCGCCACCGCGTTCAGGTCAAGCGACAGCCCGACGGCGATGAAGAACAGGCCCATGAACAGGCCGCGAAACGGCTCGATATCCGCCTCAACCTCGTGGCGATAGGACGATTCGGCCAGCATGACGCCGGCGATGAAAGCGCCCATCGCATAGGACAGGCCGGCCGCCGCCATGACCAGCGCCGCGAACACGACGACGCCAAGCGCGGCCGCGGTCATCAGTTCCGGCGTGCGGGTGCGCGCGATGGCGCCGAAGATCGGGTCCAGCGCAAAGCGGCCAACGACGATCAGCAGCAGGATCGCGCCCAGACCCAGCCCGAGGGCGCGGGCGTTGTCGGTCCATGCCGCGTCCACCCCCGATGGCGCCAGCACCGCGATCAGCAGCAAAAGCGGGACGATGGCCAGATCCTCGAACAGCAGGACCGCAATCGCCGTCTGCCCGAAGGCGGTGTTGCGCTGACCCTTTTCGTCGATCTCGCGCATCACCAGCGCGGTCGAGGACAGCGCCAGCCCCAGCCCCACGATCATCGCCGCGCGCCAGTCCAGCCCATAGATCAGCGCCGGCACCGACAGCACCGCCCCGCAGGCCAGGACCTGCGCCAGCCCGCGCCCGAAAATCGTGCCGCGCATCTCCCACAATCTGGCGGGCCGAAACTCCAGCCCGATGACGAACAGGAACAGCACGACGCCGAATTCGGCGAAATGCAGCAATTCGGCGGGTTCTTCGGTAAAGGACAGCGACAGCGCACTGCCGGCGACGACCCCGGCCACCAGATAGCCGATCACCGTGCCCAGCCCCAGGGCGCGCGACACCGGCACGAACAGACAGGCCAGCGCGATCAGCGCCAGCGCGGCCAGAAACGCGATCTCAAGCCCGGCAAGGCCTAACACCGTGGACTGACCCGCAGGCTCGGCCGCCAGGGCGGCGGAAGCCGATGTCAGCGCCAGCGCGCCCGACAGGACGGCGCGTCGGGCCATCGCCCGGACGCGGGGTCGGACAATCGGCGCCGCGCTGGGCATCGGCTTTCGCGGCATGCCGGGAGGTCGCAGCGTCAGGTCCATGCCCGCAAGCGTCCGGTGGCGGCGCGACAGCATATCGCGCATCATGCGCCGGTCGGTTCGGCCTTGGCCAGCGCGTCGAACCGCATCAGGCTGGCGATCAGCGCCGGCATCCGGTCCAGCGGGATCATGTTGGGTCCGTCCGAGGGCGCGTTGTCCGGGTCTTCATGCGTCTCGATGAAAACGCCGGCCACGCCGATGGACACGGCGGCCCGCGCCATCACCGGCGCGAATTCGCGCTGACCGCCGGACGAGGCGCCCTGCCCGCCCGGCTGCTGGACCGAATGTGTCGCATCCATGATCACCGGATATCCCGTCCGCGCCATGATCGGCAGCGACCGCATGTCCGCGACAAGCGTGTTATAGCCAAAGCTGACGCCGCGTTCGGTCAGCAGGATGTTGCCGTTCCCGGTCGAGGCGACCTTGTCCGCGACGTTCTGCATGTCCCACGGCGCCAGGAACTGACCCTTCTTCACGTTCACGACCGCCCCGGTCCGGCCGGCGGCCAGCAGCAGATCGGTCTGTCGGCTCAGGAAGGCCGGGATCTGGATCACATCCACGGATTTCGCCGCCAGAACCGCCTGCTCTGCGTCGTGGACGTCGGTCAGCACCGGACAGCCCACCTGTTCGCGCACCGTCGCCAGCATCTGCAACCCTTCGTCGATGCCGACGCCGCGCCTGCCCTTCAGCGAGGTGCGGTTCGCCTTGTCATAGCTGGCCTTGAACACATACCCGGCCCCGGAAGCGGCGCAGGCATCCGCCATCGTCCGGGCGATATGCAGCGCGTGATCCAGCGTTTCCAGCTGGCAGGGTCCGGCGATCACCGTCAGCGGCAGATCGTTGCCGCAGGACAGATCGCCGATCCGGATATGTCGTTGTTCGTTCATGTCGATACCTGTTCGCGCAAGATGGAAGCGGTCAGCGATAGCATGAGGTAGATGCCCGAGAAAATCAAAAACGCGACCATCGTGTTCTGGAACGCCTTGGGATAGGTCGCCTCGTCGGGCGCGGTCGGCGCCACCGACAGCGACAGATAGCGGACCTGCTTGTTCGCCTCGATCCGCGCGACCTCCATCTGTTCGGCGGCGGCGGCCAGCAGTGCCTGACGCGTTTCAAGATCGCTTTCCGCGATGCGCAATTCGCCGGTGATCGCGGCCAGCGAGGTGCGGTTGTCGCTGCCTTGGGTCAGTTGCGACCGGGTGTCCGAGATCATCTGTTGCAGACGCGCGATGTCGCCGCGCACGGCCGAGACCCGGCTTTGCTGCGGCTGCGGATTGGCCAGAAGCTGGCCCAGCTCCAGCTGCTTCTCGGTCAGCTGGTTTTCAAGCGCGGCGATCTGGTTCATCACCACCGTCCCTTCGGCGGCCGGGTCCAGCACGCCCAGTCGCTGTTGCAGATCCTGCACCCGGCGCTGCGCGGCCAGCACCTTGTCCTCGGCGGCCTCATAGTTGCGGATCGCCCCCTCCATCTGGTCGGACCGCAGGCGGGCGGTCAGGTTGTCCACCTGTTCCTCGGCATAGCCGATCAGCGCCAGCGAAAATTCCTGGCTTTGGGCGGGATCGGGGGCGATCACCTCCATGTCGATCATCCCCTCGGTCGGATCGTAGGAAATCTTGACCGAGTTGCGATAGACCTTGTAGGTGGCCTCGTTCGTCGCATCGGGGGCCAGCCGCTTGACCGGATCGACGGACGGGTCCTGAAACGCCTCGCGAAAGCCCTTGTCGGCATCCAGGCGCAGCATCGCGTCGCGCGATGAAAGATAGCTTTGAACGGCAACCGCGTCGGTGTTCGCCTGCAACCCGGCCAGCGGATTGCCCGACTGGCTGAGCCCCGATGCTTCGGCAAACTGGATCTGGAACTGCGAGATTGTCGCGTAAAGCGGCGTCGCCACGCGAAAATAATACCACCCCGCCAGCGCCGTCGGCAGCGCCACGAAGAACAGCAGGCGCAGCGTCAGCATCAGCATGCGCCGCCGCCGGCGCCGGGCGATGTCGCGCTGGATGCGATAGATGTCGGCGGCGCGCTGATCCTCGGCCAGCGCCTCGCGCGATGGCAGGGTCGGGCGGGCGGGGCCGACTTGGGTGCTGCGCGATTGCGCCGGAACCACGGCCGGGGCGTTGCGGACGGGCGCGGCCTGCGCGCGCGAGCCTTCAGCGGCCAGAATGCGGCTCAGCGCGGCGCGGTGCGACGGGTCGATGCCGCGTTCGCGCAAGCGCAGCACGGCCTCTTCATCCGAACCCACCTCGATCTGGTGCAGCGTCGCGATGCGGCGGGCGATCCGCAATTGCCGTTCGGTCTGTTTTTCGTCGCGGATGGCCTGAAGTTTCGCCTCCAGCGACGCCTGACCCGAGGTCGCATCATCCTGCGCAGGCTGCGCGGCGCTGGCGGTCCGGTCATCGGGAAAGCCGTCGCTGGCCGGCTCGAACAGGTTCGCGGGGTCGTGACTGGTCTTCGGGTCGGGCACCGCCGCGACCGGGGGACGACTGGCCGAGGCCGGTCCCCCGGACTTCTTGCGCAACTCGATCCGCACATCGCCCGCGCGGCTGTCGGATTTGTCCGCCCCCTGCCCCGCTCCTTGGCCCGACGCCGCGGCGGGACGCACCGATTCCGAGGGCGAGATGTGAAAGCTGCGGGCCTTAGGCGGTGTAGTCATAATACTGCTTGGCCTCGTCGAGGGTTTCGAACAGATACAGCTTGCCGTGGCGCAGGATCGCCGCGTTCCGGCAGAATTTCTCGATCGTCTGGGGCTGATGCGACACGATCACCACCGTCGAATTGCGCAGCCGGTCGAACAGCACCTGACCGGCGCGGCGGTTGAATTCCACATCGGTCGTCTGCGGCATCCCCTCATCGATCAGATAGATGTCGAATTCCAGCGCCAGCAGCAGCGAAAAGGTGAAACGCTGGCGCATCCCGGCGGAATAGGTGCCGACCGGCATGTCGAAATATTCGTGGATATCGGCCAGCCAGCGCGTGAAGGCCGACACGTAGTCGGGATCGAGACCATAGATGCGGGCGATGTAGCGCGCATTTTCGCTGCCCGAATGGCGGCCGACCACCCCGCCCATGAACCCAAGCGGAAACGAGATCCGGCAGCCGCGCCTGACCCTTCCCTCATCGGGTTTTTCCAGCCCGCACATCATGTTGATCAGCGTCGTCTTGCCCGTGCCGTTCGGCGCCAGGATGCCAAGCGATCTTCCCAGCTCGACCCGGAAAGAGGCCCGGTCCAGGATGACCTTGCGCTGTGTCCCGGTCCAGAAGGATTTCGAGACATTGTCGAATTCCAGCATCGCTGTTCGTCACCACCCGTCACGCACTGCCCGGTTCGCCATGCCGGGGTCCGACAGAAGCTGCCGGACCATAGGCACGGCCCCGTCCACTGTCCAGTTTCTACCCTGATGCCTGAAAAAACGTAAACATGGCACCCTTCTTTCGCGCAGCATTTTCACTAGATGTCAGACATGTCCGCCATCGCCGACCAGATCACCGCCTGCCGCCTGTGCGCATCGCGTTTCGCCGCGACCGCCACCGCCCACCGCCCCCGGCCCGTCGTGTGGTTCCGGCCCGGCGCGCGCATGCTGGTCGTCGGTCAGGCCCCCGGCGCGCGCGTGCATGACAGCGGCCGCCCCTTTACCGACCGGTCGGGCGACAGGCTGCGCGAATGGATGGGGGTGGACGAGGCGACGTTCTATGATCGCGACCGCGTGGCCATCGTGCCCATGGCGTTCTGTTTTCCGGGCTACGACGCCAAGGGCGCCGATTTGCCGCCGCCGCCGATCTGCGCGCAGACATGGCGCGACCGGGTCATGACGCTGTTGCAGCCGCGGCTGACGCTGCTGGTGGGCGGTCATGCGCTGCGCTGGCATCTGGGCGCGCGCAACGTCACCGACGCCGTGGCCGGCTGGCGCGATCATGCGCCGGGGGTCTTCGCCCTGCCCCATCCATCCTGGCGCAACACCGCCTGGCTGCGCCGCAATCCCTGGTTCGAGACCGACCTGCTGCCGGCCTTGCGCGCGGCTGTGGCCCGCGAACTGGCACGTGGGCCGGATCAGGGCGCGGGCCGCGACTGAAGCTCGGCCGCGACATCGTCATCCAGCGGCACATCGAGGCTGTTGGCGATGAAGCCCAGCACCGAATAAAACCCCACCGTCGCCATCAGATCGAACATGCCCTCGGGTCCGATCAGCCGGATGACATCGCGGCGCGTGCTGGCCAGCAGGCGCGCATCCTCGACCAGCTCATCCACCGCGCGGGCAAGGATGCGATCCTCGGGTGCCATACCCTCAAGCGGGCCGGCCAGCGAGGCGATGCGTTCCTCGCTCATGCCCACGGCGCGGCCGCGGCTGACGTGATGGGCCCATTCATAGGACGACTGCATGTGGTAGCCGGTGCGCAGGATCACCGCCTCGCTTTGCTGGTCCGACATCGCGCGCTGCCGCACGACATGTTCGCGCAGCGGCGCCCACGCCGCCAGCAGCGCCGGATGATGCGCCATCGTGCGATAGACGTTCAGCCGGCCGGCAAAGCCCTCGCGCAGCGCGGCCACCGATTGCGGCCATTCGGTGTCGTTCAGGGGTTTCAACTCGACGTCCATCGGGACATCCTTTCTTGACCAGAGACTCAGGAATATCGTCATGTCGCATGTCTTCCCCCGCCATTGCCACACCCAACCGCCGATTGCTGTCGGGGGCGAGGGTGTGTTTCTGATCGATTCCGAGGGGAAACGCTATCTGGACGGGTCGGGCGGGGCCGCGGTCAGCTGTCTGGGCCATGGCGACAAGGAGGTGACCGAGGCGATCAAGGCGCAGCTTGACCGGCTGGCCTTTGCCCATACCGGCTTTCTGACCAGCGAACCGGCCGAGGCGCTGGCCGATCTGCTGATCGAACATGCGCCGGGCGATCTGGACCGGGTCTATTTCGTCAGCGGCGGTTCCGAGGCGACCGAGGCGGCGATCAAGCTGGCCCGGCAATACTGGGTCGAAAAAGGGCAGCCGCAGCGCTCGCGCCTGATCGCACGACGCCAAAGCTATCACGGCAACACCATCGGCGCGCTGTCGGCGGGCGGCAACGAATGGCGGCGCCAGCAATTCGGGCCGCTGCTGCTGGATGTCAGCCATATCGCACCCTGTTACGAATATCGCGAACGCGGCGAGGACGAGACGGCCGAGGAATACGGCCTGCGCGCGGCCAATGCGCTGCGCGACGAGATCGAACGCCTCGGCCCGGACACGGTGATGGCGTTCATGGCCGAACCGGTGGTCGGCGCGACCTCGGGCGCGGTGCCGCCCGCGCCGGGATATTTCCGCCGCATCCGCCAGATCTGCGACGAATACGGCATCCTGCTGATCCTGGACGAGGTGATGTGCGGCATGGGACGGACCGGCACGCTGTTTGCCTGCGAACAGGACGGCATCGCGCCCGATATCCTGTGCATCGCCAAGGGGTTGGGCGCGGGTTATCAACCTATCGGCGCGATGCTGTGCAGCAAGGAAATCTATGACGCCATCGCGCAGGGCAGCGGGTTTTTCCAGCACGGCCACACCTATATCGGCCACCCGGTCGCGACCGCCGCGGGGCTTGCGGTGGTCCGCGCCATTCTGGATCGCGACTTGCTGGTGCAGGTGCAACGCAAGGGCCGGGCGCTGCAATCGGCGCTGGAATCGCGTTTCGGCCAACACCCCCATGTCGGCGACATTCGCGGGCGCGGGTTGTTCCGGGGGATCGAACTGGTCGCCGACCGCGCGAGCAAGGCGCCGTTCGATCCGTCGCTGCGGATCGCGGCGCGCCTGAAGAAGGCGGCCTTCGTGCGCGGATTGATCTGTTATCCGATGTCGGGCACCATCGACGGCAAGCATGGCGATCACGTTCTTCTGGCGCCGCCCTTCATCATCTCGGACGCTGAGATGGGGATGCTGGTCGATCGTCTGGCGGATGCGGTCGAGGAGGTTCTGGGTCACGGCGGCTGAGCCGCGCACGCCGCATTTTCAGCGTTTTTCCCGGCGCGCCCCGCTGCGCCGCACGATCATGGATACGGTCTAAGGCACGGAAGTCCTAGGCATTTCTACAGATGCACGGCATTAGGGATTGCCAAACCGGCTGACTGCGCTACCGTGTCGGTAACCTGCGTGACGCAGGGTGGGTTCAATAGAGACCAGGAACACGACAAGGGAGAATGCTTTATGAGCAAGTTCAAACCGATTCTGTGGGGCGCCGCAGCCCTGGCCATGGGCGCAACCGTCGCCTCGGCCCAGGAAGAGCGTTTCATCACCATCGGCACCGGCGGACAGACCGGCGTCTATTACGTCGTCGGCCAGTCGATCTGCCGGCTCGTCAACCGCAACACCGAACAGACCGGGATCAAGTGCACCGCACCGTCCACCGGCGGGTCCATCGCCAATATCAACGCGATCCAGGCCGGCGACATGACCATGGGCGTCGCGCAGTCCGACTGGCAGTATCACGCCTATGAGGGCGATACCGAGGAGTTCAGCGGCGACAAGAAATTCGACAAGGAACGGGCGATCTTCTCGGTTCATCCCGAACCCTTCACCGTCGTCGCCCGCGCCGATTCCGGCATCGAGACGTTCGAGGATCTCAAGGGCAAGCGCGTCAATGTCGGCAATCCCGGTTCCGGTCAGCGCGCCACGATGGAGGTCGTGCTGGATTCGCTTGGCTGGTCGATGTCCGATTTCGCGCTGGCCTCGGAACTGAAGCCAGCCGAGCAGTCGGCGGCCTTGGGCGACAACAAGGTGGATGCGATCATCTATACGGTCGGCCATCCGAACGGCTCGATCCAGGAGGCGACATCGACGGTGGATGCAAGGCTGGTGCCGGTCACCGGCGAGGCCATCGACAAGCTGGTCGAGGAAAACCCCTATTACGCCAAGGCGACGATTCCGGGCGGCATGTATGCCGGCAACCCCGACGATGTCGAGACGTTCGGCGTCAAGGCGACCTTCGTGACCTCGGCCGATGTGGCCGATGACGTGGTTTATGAGGTCGTGAAGGCGGTGTTCGACAATTTCGACCGCTTCAAGGGCCTGCACCCGGCCTTCGCCGATCTGGAACCCGAAGCGATGGTGACTGAGGGCAACAGCGCCCCGCTGCATCCGGGCGCCGAGAAGTATTACAGGGAACAAGGCTGGATCGAATAATCCGGTTGACACAAAAGGGCGGCCCCACGGGCCGCCCTTCGCGCGTGAACAAAAGACAATAAGACCCATCAACAGGGGGACGCGATGAGCGAGAAGGACAAGAAACACCCGCGCGACGATCAGCAATTCGAAGCCAGCGCCGTCGAGATGGAGGCCGCCGGACATGGCGGGCTGACCCAGGCGGAACTGGATGCGCTGGTCGCCTCGTCCGACACGGGCGCGCGCACGCCGCCCGGCATGGTCGGAAAACTGCTTCTGGTCACGGCGCTGTGCTGGTCGCTGTTCCAGCTGTGGATCGCCTCGCCCATCCCCTTCATCGTCGGTTTCGGAGTCATGAACGACACCGAGACCCGGTCCATCCACCTCGCCTTCGCGCTGTTTCTGGCCTATATGGCCTATCCCGCCGAGCGCACCCCGTTCCAGCTGGTGCTGGGGGTCGGCGTCCCCGTCCTGATGACCGTATTGTTCATCATCGGATCGAAGGCCGGGGTTCCGATCTGGTGGATTCCGATCATCGGCGCCGCGGTGATCGCGGCCATCCTGCTGGGCAGTCCGAAAGCCTGGGTGCCGCCCTGGGAATGGGCGCTGGCCATCGTCGCGGCGTTGTCGGCGCTGTATATCTATTTCTTCTATGACGGGATCAGCACCCGCGTCGGCGCGCCGATCATGCAGGATTACGTGGTCGCGGTGATCGGCCTGCTGCTGCTGCTGGAGGCCACGCGCCGCAGCCTTGGGCCGGCGCTGATGATCGTGGCGACGGTCTTTCTGGCCTATACTTTCCTTGGGCCCTACATGCCCGGCATCATCGCGCACAAGGGCAACTCGCTGGCCGAGGTGGTCAACCACCAGTGGATCACGACCGAGGGCGTGTTCGGCATCGCCCTGGGCGTCTCGACCAGCTTCGTGTTCCTGTTCGTGCTGTTCGGCGCATTGCTGGACAAGGCCGGTGCGGGCAACTATTTCATCCAGGTCGCCTTTTCGCTGATGGGCCACATGCGCGGCGGTCCCGCCAAGGCGGCTGTCGTCAGTTCGGCCATGACCGGGCTGATTTCCGGATCGTCCATCGCCAATGTCGTCACCACCGGCACCTTCACCATCCCGCTGATGAAGAAGGTCGGCTTCAGTTCCGAAAAGGCCGGCGCGGTCGAGGTTGCATCCTCGGTCAACGGCCAGATCATGCCGCCGGTCATGGGGGCCGCGGCCTTCCTGATGGTCGAATATGTCGGCATCCCCTATTTCGACGTGGTCAAGCACGCCTTCGTGCCGGCCACGATCAGCTATATCGCGCTGGTCTATATCGTCCATCTCGAGGCGATGAAGGCCGGGATGGAGGGTCTGCCCCGCGCCTATGTGCCCGGCCCGCTGATCCGTCGCGTGATCGGCTTCCTGTTCGGCATCGTCGTGATCGGCGTGCTGGCCTTCCTGCTGAAGTTCACGATGGGCTGGATCCGTCCCACATTCGGCCAATCGGCCATCTGGGTCGTGTTCGCGCTGCTGACGGCCGCCTATCTGGCCCTGCTTTACGTCGCCTCGCGCGAGGAGCCGCTGGAACTGGACGATCCCAGTGCCCCGGTGACGCAGTTGCCCCTGCCCGGCCCCACCGTCCGGTCGGGTCTGCATTTCCTGCTGCCGATCGTCGTGCTGGTCTGGGCGCTGATGGTCGACCGGCTGTCGCCGGGCCTGTCGGCGTTCTGGGCGACGGCCTTCATGATCTTCATTCTGCTGACGCAACGGCCCCTGCTGGTGCTGATGCGCGGCAAGGACCGGACCGGCAATTCCGGCGTCGCCCGCGCGTTCCGCACCGGCATTGACGATCTGGTGGACGGCCTGATTTCCGGTGCGCGCAACATGATCGGCATCGGCATCGCGACCGCGACCGCCGGCATCATCGTCGGCGCGGTCAGCCAGACCGGGGTCGGATCGGCACTGGCCGACGTGGTCGAGGTGCTGTCGGGCGGCAATCTGCTGGCGATCCTGTTCCTGACCGCGATCCTGTCGCTGATCCTGGGCATGGGCTTGCCGACGACCGCGAACTATATCGTCGTCTCGGCCCTGCTGGCGCCGGTGATCGTTACCCTGGGCCAGCAGAACGGACTGATCGTGCCGCTGATCGCGGTGCATCTGTTCGTGTTCTATTTCGGCATCATGGCCGATGTGACGCCGCCGGTGGGTCTTGCCTCCTTCGCCGCGGCCGCCGTGTCTGGCGGGGATCCGATCCGCACGGGCGTGGTCGCGTTCTTCTACAGCCTGCGCACGGCCGCCCTGCCCTTCCTGTTCATCTTCAATACCGATCTGCTGCTGATCGACGTGGACTGGATACACGGCATCTTCGTCTTCATCACCGCGACACTGGCGATGCTGCTGTTCGCGGCGGCGACGCAGGGCTGGTTCCTGACCCGCAACCGGATCTGGGAAACCGTGCTGCTGCTGGTGGTGGCCTTCGCGATCTTCCGACCCGGCTTCTTCATGGACTATATCTATCCCCCCTATGACGATCTGCCGCCGACGCAGTTCGAACAGGCGCTGGCAGACTCCACGCCGGGAGAGCCGCTGCGGCTGCGCATCGCCGGGCTGAACGATGTGGGCGAGCCGGTCGAGTTCACATCGCTGCTTGAGGTGCCCGAAGGTGCGGACGGCGCGGAACGGATGCAGGCGCTGGGGATCGAGACGGTCCAGAACGGGGATCAGGTCGTGATCGACAACGTCGCCTTCGACAGCCCGGCGCAGGCAGCGGGGCTGGACTGGGATCAGACGATCCTGCTGGTCCGCGCGCCCGCGCCCGCACCGTCGAAATACTGGATCTATATCCCGGCGGCGCTGATCCTGGCGCTGGTCGTCTGGCTGCAACGGCGGCGGGCCGGTCCCGGCGAGGGTCAGGCGCGCCGCGAAGAGAAAGGGCTGAGCCATGCATAGGAACGTCCTGCTTCCCCTGGACCTGTCACAGGAGGCCAGCTGGACCAAGGCGCTGCCCGAGGCGCGCGCCCTGGCCGGCGATGGCGGCACGGTCCATCTGCTGGGCATCGTCCCCGATATCGGCAGTTCGATGGTCGCCACGTTCCTGCCCAAAGGCTTCGAGGCAAAGGCCCTGGGCGAGATGAAGGCGGCGCTGGACCGGCTGGCGGCGTCCGAGTTCGGCTCGGGCCCCGACGTGGCGGTGCATGTCGGGCACGGCCATGTCTCGGAAACGATCCTGAGGGTCGCGTCCGAGATCGGCGCCGATGTGATCGTGATGGCCAGCCAGCAGCCCGACGAGCTGCGCAGCATCCTGCTGAGCAGCCATGCCAATTCGGTCGTGCGTCATTCGCCGATTTCGGTGATGGTGGTGCGCTAGAAATGGCTTCGGCATGACCTGCGCCGACAGCTTGCGCACGCCCTTGGCATGATGACCGATATCCAGATCGCGCGGCAGGCGGTGAAACTGCCGATTGCCGAGGTCGCCGCCGGGCTGGGGCTGAGCCCTGCCGATATCCTGCCCTATGGTCACGACAAGGCCAAGATCACCCACGCCGCCATCGCCGCCTTGCAGGGGCGTGCGCCGGGCCGGCTGGTGCTGGTAACCGCGATCAACCCCACGCCAGCGGGCGAAGGCAAGACCACGACCACCGTGGGCTTGGGCGATGCGCTGAACCGGATCGGCAAGCGCACGACGATCTGCATCCGCGAGGCCAGCCTTGGCCCGAATTTCGGGATGAAGGGCGGCGCGGCGGGTGGCGGGCGGGCGCAGATCGTGCCGATGGAAGACATGAACCTGCATTTCACCGGGGATTTTCACGCGATCACCAGCGCCCACAACCTGCTGGCCGCGATGATCGACAACCACATCTACTGGGGCAACGAACTGAACATCGACAGCCGCCGCATCGCATGGCGGCGGGTGATGGACATGAACGACCGCGCCCTGCGCGACGTTGCCCTGGGGCTTGGCGGGGTGGCGAACGGTTTTCCGCGCCAGTCGGGTTTCGACATCACCGTGGCCTCCGAGGTGATGGCGATCCTGTGTCTGGCCCGCGATCTGGCCGATCTGCAGGATCGGTTGGGCCGCATCGTGATCGGCTATACGCGCGACCGGACCCCGATCACCGCCCGCGATCTGCAGGCCGATGGGGCGATGACCGTCCTGCTGAAGGATGCGTTGCAGCCGAATCTGGTGCAGACGCTGGAAAACAACCCGGCGCTGGTGCATGGCGGCCCGTTCGGGAACATCGCGCATGGCTGCAACAGCGTGATCGCCACGCGCGCGGCGCTGGCCATGTCCGACTATGTCGTGACCGAGGCGGGTTTCGGCGCCGATCTGGGGGCCGAGAAGTTTCTGGACATCAAGTGCCGCATGGCGGGACTGACGCCCTCGGTCGCGGTGCTGGTCGCCACGATCCGCGCGCTGAAGATGAATGGCGGCACGGCCCGCGCCGATCTGGGCCATCAGGACGCCGCCGCCGTCACGCGCGGCTGCGCCAATCTGGGCCGGCATATCGAGAACCTGCACGGGTTCGGCCTGCCGGTCGTCGTGGCGCTGAACCATTTCGACGGCGACAGCCCGGCCGAGATCGCGGCATTGCAGGATTGTTGCGCCGCCCACGGCGTCAAGGCCATCCTGGCCCGCCACTGGGCCGAAGGCGGCGCGGGTGCCGAGGACCTGGCCCGCGAGGTCACCGCGCTGGTCGAGGGGAACAGCGTCGATTTCCACAAACTCTATCCCGACACGATGCCGTTATGGCAGAAGATCGAGACGATCTGCACCCGCATCTATCGCGCCGCCCACGCCGAGGCCGCGCCCGGCGTGCGCGAACAGCTGGCCCGGTGGGAAGAGGCCGGGCACGCGAAAATGCCGGTCTGCATCGCCAAGACCCAGTATTCGTTCACGACCGATCCGGCGATCCGGGGCGCGCCCGAAGGCCACATCATCCCGGTGCGCGAAGTCAGGCTGAACGCCGGCGCGGGCTTTGTCGTCGCGATCTGCGGAGAGATCATGACCATGCCCGGCCTGCCAAGCCGCCCCGCGGCGCAGACCATCACGCTGGACGCCGAAGGCCAGGTCGAGGGTCTGTTCTGACCCCGGGCCAGGCTGGCTTCGGCATCTCGGTGTCGGGTTCGAACAGCTGCGCCATGCGGCTGAGCCGCCCCAGATACGCGGCCGCCGCCGTCAACGTCAGATCGTCGGGCCGCCTGCTGGCCATCATCGCGTCGCGCGCATGCCGCCGCGCCGCCTGCCGCAGGTCGGGGTCAGGCGCGACCGGCTGGCATTGCAGAAGATCGACGCACACCGCATCGAAACCTGCCGCATCGCCGGTCCTTGCGGGAAACTGGCGCATCGTTGGTCCCGGGGGTTTCAGCACCACCGCCGCTCCGCGCAGCCACCGCAGCTGCGCATCACCCCGCCATGCTGCGGGCAGCGCAGTCAGAACAAGCGTGCTGCGCGCCTGACTTGCGGCATGGGCGTCCCCGAATATCTCGGCCGCCAGCACCCGCACAGCGTCTTCTGCCGGCGCGACGCCCTGCAACCCGCAGCGCATAAACCAGTTCTCGCCGGTCGCGCGGGTCATGGCAGCGACGATCCTCAGAACATCGTTCAGCGGATACTCGGCACACCAGTCCTCGATCCGGTCGCGGATCGCGGCGGCGAACAGGGTTCGGCACCGATGCAGCGGACGATCTGGACGATCCGGCATCGCGGCGCGCACGCCGCTGTAACCCCGCCACCCTACGATGTGCAGCGCGGCCAGCGCCACCAGGGTCGGCTTGACCGCCTCTTCAAGACGTTGATCCCGCGTGGAAAATCCAGCATGTGCGGGAAACGATCCGTCGGGACGCTGGCTGCCGATCATTTCCGACATCAGGTCCGACAAATCGTGTCCGGGGTCGATCAGCCGCAGGCAGAACGCCATCTGCGCCATCGCCGTGACATGTTTCCGGCGTCGCGCCCAATCGGCAAAGCGCATCGCATTCGCATGTGCCGCGCCATAGCTGCGCGCATCCGCAAATCGCGGACGACCCGCGCCAAGGCGATAAAGCTGCGCCAGCACGCCGGCAAAACGATCTATCCGCGCGGCATTCACCGCCTCGGCCGGAACGGGCGTCGCCACCAGCCTTTCCGCCGCGCCCAGCACATCCGGATCGTGCGTTCCGGCGGCCAGCCGATCCGCTATCGGCAGATCGCCGTCTTCGGCAAGCGTCAGCATCGCCATCCGCCACAGCGGATCGTCGCCCGCCACCAGACCGCCGGCGAGGACCAGACGGCGCTGACTGCCGGTCGCCCTGCCCGTCAGCACCGCATCTGCGGCATCGCCGATTATTTGCCCGGACAGGCGGCGCCGGACGATATCCTCCAACGGGGACCGGTGTCCGCGCAGCCCCGACAAGACCGGCGCCAGACGCGCGGTCTGCGCCAGCGCCTCGACCGCATCGTGACCGGTCGGGACCGGATCGGGCAGGTCCATGATCCTTTGGCGCAGAAATTCAAGTCCACGGGCCGACAACAGCCGCATCAGGCGTTCATAGCTGGCATCACAGGACATGCGGATTCGTTTTCCGAAATAGGTTTGCAGCTTGCATAAAGCCCTTGTTCACGTTTCGGAATTCTGGCCGTTTCGCCAAAGAATTCAAACGCGATCCGCAAACAATTTTAATCCAGATTTGGGATCGCATGAGAACATGATATGTCCGATTTGCCGATGGCCTGCGGCGGACTGACCGGCCCCCGCATCCGCGCGCCGCAACGCGCAGATTGCGCCGGTCGGGCAGGCGCGCTACATGCGCGGGCATGAGCAACCGCCCCGACCTTCCCCCTGAAATCGCCCGCCGCCGCACCTTTGCGATCATCTCGCATCCGGATGCCGGCAAGACCACGCTGACCGAGAAATTCCTGCTGTATGGCGGCGCCATCCAGATGGCCGGGCAGGTCCGCGCCAAGGGCGAGGCACGCCGCACCCGGTCCGACTTCATGAAGATGGAGCAGGAGCGCGGGATCTCGGTCTCGGCCTCGGCCATGTCGTTCGACTATGACGGGCACCGCTTCAACCTGGTCGACACGCCCGGCCACAGCGATTTTTCCGAAGATACCTATCGCACGCTGACGGCGGTCGATGCGGCGATCATGGTCATCGACGGGGCCAAGGGCGTGGAAAGCCAGACGCGCAAGCTGTTCGAGGTGTGCCGGCTGCGCGATCTGCCGATCCTGACCTTCTGCAACAAGATGGATCGCGAAAGCCGCGACACGTTCGAGATCATCGACGAAATTCAGGAAAACCTGGCCATCGACGTCGCGCCGGCAAGCTGGCCCATCGGCATGGGCCGCGATTTCATCGGCTGCTACGACCTGCTGAACGACCGGCTGGACCTGATGGACCGCGCCGACCGCAACCGCGTCGCGCAATCCATCCGGCTGACCGGGCTGGACGATCCGGGGCTGGCGCAGCATGTCCCCGCCGAACAGCTTGCGCAACTGCGCGACGAGGTCGAGATGGCGCGCGAATTGCTGCCAGCCTTCGATCCGCAGTCGTTTCTTGAGGGACATCTGACCCCGATCTGGTTCGGCAGCGCCATCAACAGTTTCGGCGTGCGCGAGCTGATGACCGGGATCCGGCTGTTCGGCCCGCCACCGCAGCCGCAGAACACCGCCGGGCGCCAGGTTGCGCCCGAAGAGCCGTCGGTCAGCGGCTTCGTCTTCAAGGTGCAGGCGAACATGGACCCCAAGCATCGCGACCGCGTGGCCTTTGTCCGCCTTGCGTCCGGCCATTTCGAACGCGGCACGAAACTGACCCATGTGCGGACGAAAAAGCAGATGGCGGTCGGCAATCCGGTGCTGTTTCTGGCCGCCGACCGCGAACTGGCGGACGAGGCGTGGGCGGGCGACATCATCGGCATTCCCAATCACGGCCAGCTGCGCATCGGCGACGCCCTGACCGAGGGCGAGGCGCTGCGCTTCACCGGCATCCCCTCTTTCGCGCCCGAGCTGCTGCAATCGGTGCGCGCCACCGATCCGATGAAGGCCAAGCATCTGGAAAAGGCGCTGATGCAGTTCGCCGAGGAAGGGGCGGCCAAGGTCTTCAAGCCGATGATCGGATCGGGCTTCATCGTGGGCGTCGTCGGCGCGCTGCAATTCGAGGTTCTGGCCAGCCGGATCGAGCTGGAATACGGAATCCCCGTGCGTTTCGAACAGTCGCAATTCACCAGCGCGCGATGGGTGACGGGACCCGAGGACCGCGTCGATGCCTTCGCCAGCGTCAACAAGGGACATCTGGCGCAGGATCACGACGGCGATCTGGTCTATCTGACCCGGCTGCAATGGGACATCGACCGGATCGAGCGCGATCATCCCGACCTGACCCTGTCGGCCACGAAGGAAATGATGGTCTGAGGGCGCGGCCCAGGCTGCGGAACGACGCGCGGTCAGACAGCGCCTCAGCCCGTCATGTACACATGCGACAGACCCGCCAGCTGCTTGATTTCTTGTAATGCTGGCGGGCACCAATCGCGCGCAGCGCCGATGACAGGAACTGCCCGATTACCAGCGTCATCTCGCCCAGTCGGACTTGGCGCAGCGCCTGTTCGATGTTGGCGACACGGACCCGCCGACCCCCGCAGCGCCCTTTGGGTGATGCTGGTGCCGGACAGGAAGGACCATGTGAATCTCATCGGCGGATTGCGTCCTCGATCAGGCGGGCCAGTTTTCCGGCCTCGCGATCCACGTCATGGCGCATCAGGACACGGTCGCGCCCCGCCTGCCCCATCTGCGCCAGCCGGTCGGTGGATGCGCCCGCGGCGTCGCGGACGGCATCGGCCAGCGCGCCTGTGCTGCCGGCAGGGACCAGCCAGCCGGTGTGCCCGTCTTGCACCAGTTCCGGCGTACCGGCGATCCAGGTGGCGATGACGGCGCGGCCCGCGGCCATCGCCTCCATCACCACCATCGGCAGGCCCTCGGCAAAGCTGGGCATGATCAGCGCGTGGCTTTCGGCCAGAACACGGCGCACGCCGGCCTCGTCCAGCCAGCCGGTCAGCGTGACCGCATGGCCCAGATCGTGTGCGGCGATGGCGGCCTCGATCTGCGGGCGCATCGGCCCGTCGCCGACCAGCGTCAGGTGAATGTCGGCGCCGTGCGCGCGCGCCTGTGCCAGCGCCTCGGGCAGCAGCAATTGGCCTTTCTGTTCGGAAAAGCGTCCGATGGCCGCCAGCCGCAGCGGCGCGCCCTGCGGCATCGGCGCAGGATCGGCAAAGCGCGTGGGGTCGATCCCGCAATGGACAACGTGGATGCGCGGCCAATCCGCGTGGTCGGCCCACCGGCAAAGCTGGCTGCGCCCATGCGCAGAGATCGCCACGGCGAAACGCGAGGCGGCGATCTTTTCGCCCAGGCTCAGCGCAACCGGGCTGTCGAATTCTTCGGGGCCGTGAACGGTAAAGCTGAACCCCGGCCCGCCCAGATCGCCCACCAGCGCCGCGACCATGGCCGGATTGGTGCCGAAATGGGCGTGCAGATGCACCAGCCGCAGCGATGCGGCGCGCCGGGTGACATAAGCCGCCTCGGCCAGATAGATCAGGTGGCGCAGCCGTCCCTGCCCCGAGCGACCGCCCATCCGCCACGCCCGCGCCAGCGCGCGGCCAAAGCCGCCGGGCCGCAGGACCGCCAGCCGCAGACTGTCCATCAGCAGCCGGCCGGCGCCCGCCTTCAGCACCAGTTCGGTGCGGTCGTATTCCTCAAGATCGGCGGGATCGACCAGCGAATCGCGGTCGCTGCGCATGGCAATACGGTGAACCTGGATGCCGCGACGTTCCAGCCCCCGGATCTCGCGCCGGATGAAGGTGACACTGGGCTGAGGATAGGTGTTCAGCAGATACCCGATACGCAAGACAATCCTACCTCATGCCGCGACGGGCGGCGCGTTCCGCCTAGCGCATTCCGCGTGGCGACAAAAGCCATTCCGGACAGACATCGACCCCAATCCTAACGTCCACGAATCCAGGCACCGGACCGCCCGCGATTCATGCGGACCACGGCCGAGACGGCGGCATAGACCGCAAACCCCGCCGGATCGCGCAACGCCAGACGCGCGGCCCCGGCCGGACCCAGGGCAGGCTTGCCCTCGTTCCGCATCAGGTCGGGCCAGCGTTCGGCAATCTCGCGCACCCCCTCGTCCTGCCGGCGCCGGACCCGGACCAGGCGCGCCCATCCCTCGACCATCGGCCAGACATAGGTGGCGCGCACCCCGATCCGTTCGTGCGGCGCGAATTGCAGCCGCACGAAGGTGTCGTCCGAGATGATGGGCGGAAACCGGTCCCACCGGGCGCGTCCGGCGGCGTTGACGGCGAACAGCCCGAACCCCGGCGCGCTGTCCTGCGCGAATGGCAGGCGCTGCCACAGGCGGGCATAGGCGCGCGTGACCGCGCTGCGGGCGGGCGGCACGATGGCCGTTCCGCTGGCATAGGCCGCGCCCGTCGCAGCTTTCAGCGCGCCGACCAGTTCGGCCATCAGCGGCGGGCTGACCACCACATCGGCGTCCAGATAGGCGCGCAGATCGCCAGAGGCGGCAAGATCGCCCGCGTTCAGCGCACCCATCTTGCTGCCCTCCTCACGCTCGATCACCTGCATTTTCCAGCCGGCGCGGCCTGCTGCGGGCACAAGGCTGCGCGCGATCCCGGCGGTCCGGTCGCGACAGCCATTGGCCACGACGATCACCTCGGCGCCGCTTGGCACCGGATCGCTGGCCAGCAGCGCGGTCAGGCATGCGCCGATATAATCCTGTTCGTTGCTGGCAGGCAGGATGACGCTTAGCGCCGGGGGCGTATCCACCCTCTCGTGCGGGGACGCCCCCGCATCCATGTCCGCGTCGCCGCCGATCATGCAGCCACCCCGGTCAGCGGATCGGTCGACACCACGCGCCAGACCAGCCGCTGCACGCGCGCCGCCGTCCGGGGCTGAAACGCCTGCGCGGCGCTGCCATCGGCGCGGTTCAGCTGCGCGGGCAAACCTTGCGGATCGCGCTGATACAGAACCGCGTAATGCGTCAGGGCGATCACGTAACTGCCCAGATCGCCCAGATGGATGGTATCGGTCTGGCCCTCGGGCGTTTGGGCGAAAAGACCCTCGCGCCGGTCCAGCCCGGGCAGATCGCCGGCTTCGGCCGCGCGCGCGACGGCGGCCAGCGCAGGCCCGCCCGGCACACGATAGATCGCCCCGACGCCTTGGGCACTCATGGCGCGGCGCATGACCTGATCCTGCCACAGCGTCACCGCATCTTCGTCGATGCGTTCCAGCCAGCCGGCCTCATCGTCCAGCGAATGCCAGGTCTCGTACAGATAGATGCGGATATCGGGGCGCGCACGGCGCGCAAACCGGGCCCATTCGGCCAGGTAATTGCCGCTGGCGTGCCATTTGATCGCATCGCGCAGCTCGACCATCTCGGTCAGGACCAGCGCGTCGTAATCGCCGCTTGCAAGGGCGTCGCGCACCGGGCGGTGGGCGGGATGGGCGTTTTCCTGATCGAATCCGGGAACCTCGTCGGGGCCGGACCAATGCGCCCGCAGCGTCGCCCCCCAGCCCAGCTGAGAGGCATATTCATGCCCCGGCGGCGCAAGCTGCGCCAGCATCGCGGGCATGTCGCGCCCGACAAGGCTGTGCCCCAGATGAAACACGCGCAGCGCGGAATCGGGCGCGGGCAACGCCGGATGCGCGGCCGCGAAATCCGCATCAGACATCTGCGGCAGCGGGTCCGGACCCGCCGCGCGCTGCCGGCGTATCATCAGCCCCGCCGCGCCAAGCCCGGCAAGCCCCAATGCGGCCAAGCCGCCGAAAAGACCCAGACGTCGATTCATCGCTGTCCTCCTTGGCTTTCTAATTGACTGCGCGCGCGCCGGGTCGGCAGAACCCCGCGACGATCTGACCGCCCGTCAGCGCGAAGCGGCCCTGCAATGCATCGCCCTTGGCGAATGGAGGGATCGCGCGCGTGAATCGGGCCACCAGCGCGTTGTGCGCCGTGTCGACCTGCACGCTCATCCCGTCGAAGCCGAAGATCGTTGCGCTGGCCGGATACTGGCACTTGAACGCGGCCTCTTTCGCAACAAAGATCACGCGCGCCCATCGCAGCGGCTGCACCTGCCCGGCGATCCAGGCGCATTCGTCGCCGTCGCAGATCTCGGACAGGACGTCGCCCGGCAGGGGCGCGTCGGGTTCCATGTCCAGCCCCAGACCCCGTGCCACGGCCTGCGGCGCGGCGACCGCCAGCGCGACATCGGCGGCATGGGTGATGCTGCCGACGACCCCGGCGGGCCAGACCGGCGCGCGATCCGCGGCCATCGGGATCGCGGCGGGCATCAGCCCCGCCGCCGTCATCGCCGCCCGCGCCGCCGCCCGGCCTGCGGCAAATTCGCGCCGGCGATGCGGCACGGCATTCGCCATCGCCCCGGCCTCATCGGGCCACGCGTCAGATGCCGCGCCGATGGCCATGACGGCCACGCCGACGCCATCCGGGAACAGTCCGCCCACCGCTTTCGCCAGTATCGACATGCCCTAGCTTCGGTCGCGGCCGGCGCGCAGCGCGCGGCGGCGCGACATGGCATCGGCGCGCGCCGCAGCCCTGTCCTCGGCCGATCCGCCATCGCCGCCGCCGGAATCCGGCTCCGCCGCCAGGTTCGCCGCATCCTCGGCGCCCAGATGGCCGGCCAGCCCCTCAAGCGTCGGAAACTGGAAGATGTCGGTGATCGACAGCTTGACCCCGCCGCCAAGCGCCTGCCGAATTTCGCGATGCGCCTGCACCGCCAGCAGCGAATGGCCGCCAAGCGCAAAGAAATTGTCCCTGGCGCCGATCTGCGGCCGGTTCAGGATGCGCGACCAGACCTGCGCGATGGTGGCCTGCACGCCCATGGACGGCGCGACATAGCTTTGCGCCGCCTGCGTGATCGCATCGGCCGGGGCCGGCAGCGCCTTGCGGTCCACCTTGCGGTTCGGGGTCAACGGAAACTCGGGCAGCTTGACCACATGCGCGGGCACCATATGCGCCGGCAGCACCTGCGCCAGATGATCGCGCAGCGCGTCGGTCGACAGCCAGCTGTCGCCGGTCACATAGGCCACCAGCCGCATGTCGCCCGGCCGATCCTCTCGCGCCAAGACCACGGCCTGCCGGACCCCGGCGAACCCCTCGGACACCGCCTCGATCTCGCCCAGCTCGATGCGATAGCCGCGCATCTTGACCTGATGATCGGCGCGGCCCAGAAACTCCAGCCGGCCATCGGTCTGCCAGCGCACCAGATCGCCGGTCCGGTACATGCGCCCGTCGTGGAACGGATTAGGCTTGAACCGATCCTGGGTCAGATCGTCGCGCTGCCAGTATCCGCGCGCGACCCCGGCGCCGCCGATCCACAACTCGCCCGGCGCGCCGACCGGCACCGGCTGCATCGCGTCGTCCAGCACATAGATCTGGGTGTTGGCGATGGGCGTGCCGATGCTGGCGACGGGCTGGGCCGCGTCGGCGGTGGCGGTGGTGGACCAGACCGTCGTTTCGGTCGGCCCGTACATGTTCTCGATGCTGGCATCGCTGGCCTTGTTCAGATCCGCGACCAGCGACCCCGACAACGCCTCGCCGCCGATCAGCAGGTGCCGGACCCGCCCCAACGCCGCGCGCGCATCGTCGTTCATCGCGATCATCCGCGCCATCGACGGCGTGCATTGCAGATGCGTCACATCGTGGCGGCGGATCTGCGCCGCGATCGAGAAATCGTCATCCGCCGGCGCCGTGCCGGCATTCGCGCGCGCCAGCAATTCGGCCAAGGGCTTCAGCCCTTCCAGCACCTGCGCGCGCGGGATGCCGTAATCGATCAGCGCCGCAATTTCGGTGACGCCGATATTCTTCAGCTGCTCGACCCGCGGCAGCAATTCGTCGACCGTGCCAAACAGGCCCGAATCCTCGAAATAGCGGTGGAAGGCGAATTCCAGGATCGCGTCGTTTTCTTCCTCGCTGAGACTGCCCAGATCGATCTCCATCGGGTTGGACACGCCCTGCGGCTTCTTGAAGGCCGGGAACGCCCAGGCATATTGCTTGACCAGCGCCGCGGCCGAGGCGAGGTAATCCTTCATCGGCTGGCGCGCGACCTCGCGCGCGGTATCGCGGTCCTGCGCCAGATAGCTGTGCAGCATCAGCGTCACGCGATATTTCGCCGGATCGCGGCCGCTGTCGCGCAACGCCTTGTGATAGATCGCGATCTTCTCGCCCACCTCGTCGATCGACTGGCCAAGCAGGTGGGTCAGCACATGCGCGCCCAACTCGCCCGCCTCTTTCCAGGTCTGCGGATTGCCGGCGGTGGTCACCCAGATATTGATCTCGTCCGACACCGGACGGGGCTGGGTCAGCACATCGACCATCTTGCCGCCGGCCATCGGGAACGCCACCTTTTCGCCGCGCCACAACCGGCGCAGGATGTCGATGGATTTGTACATCGCGGGCTTGTTCTCGGGCGGCGCGTTCTCGGCGCGCAGCACGAAATCCTCGGGGTGCCAGCCGGACGCGATGGCCAGCCCGGTGCGGCCGTTGGTCAGGTTGTCGATGACCGCCCATTCCTCGGCGATGCGGATCGGGTGGTGCAGCGGCGCGACACACGACCCTGCCCGCACCTCCAGGTTCTTCGTCACCGCCGCCACCGCCGCACCGGTGACGGACGGGTTGGGATAGGGGCCGCCGAACGCGTGGAAATGCCGTTCCGGCGTCCAGACCGCGCAGAATCCGTGCTGATCGGCAAAGCGCGCGCCATCCAGCAGCAGCTGGTATTTCTCGCGCCCGATCCCGTCGTCATTGCCCCAGTAGAACAGGCTGAAATCCATCGGTCTGGCGCTGACGGACGCGCCGCCCGACACCAGCGCGCGTTCTGTGTCGCCCATCAGCACCACGCGGAAACCGCGCGCCAGCGTGTAGAACAGTTCCAGCACCGAAATATCGAAGGACAGCGAGGTGACGGCCAGCCAGACCCCGCCCGCATCGTGCTGCACGCGACCGTCCATGCCGGCAAAGAAATTCGCCACGTTGCGATGTTCCAGCATGACGCCCTTGGGCCGCCCGGTCGAACCGGAGGTATAGATCAGATAGGCCAGATCGCCGGTCGTCACGCCGCTGTCGGGGTTCTCGGTCGCCGCCGCGCCGATGCGGCTGTCCTGATCCAGCACCAGCAATTCGGCGCCATGCGCGGGCAGGTTCTGCGACAGCGCGGCTTCGGTCACGATCACCGTGCAGCCGCTGTCCTCGATATACAGCGCGATCCGATCGGCCGGATAGGCCGGGTCCAGCGGCACATAGGCGCCGCCGGCCTTCATGATCGCCAGCGTGCCGATCAGCAGATGCTCGCTGCGGCCGGTATGGACGCCGACCAGCGCGCCGGGTTCGACCCCCATCTGGCGCAGCACATGGGCGGCGCGGTTGGCGCGTTCGTTCAACTGGGCATAGGTCAGGTCGCGATCCTCGACCGTCAGCGCGATGGCGTCGGGTGTCCGCGCCGCCTGCGCCTCGAAGGCGTGGTGGACGCAGATATCGTCGAACGCGACCTCGGTCGCGTTCCAGTCGTTCAGAACCCGATCCCGTTCCGCCTTGGGCATCGGTGCGATGTCGCCCACGCGCCCGCCCTGCGCCAGTCCCGCCGCCAGATGCGACAGTCGCGCCGCCAGAAGCTGCGCCGACGCCGCGTCGAGGCGCGAGGCGTCGTGGTAAAGCCGCCCGCTTTCGGGTGCCAGAGAGATCACGGTTCCAGCCACCGGCGCATCGCCGGCCGCCGCAACGCCGATCTGCGGTCGCTGCGGCATTTCGATGGCCGGATCGCGCAGCGGCAGGTCCAGCGCGAAGGCCGGATAGCGGCGCGCGCGGTCCAGCGCCGCGGCCATGCGCGCGCGCAACGCATCGGCGGTTTCCGCCGGATCGGCGACGGCGCGCAGCGGCACCCAGTCCGACAGATACCCCGGCGCACGGGGCGCGGCCGGATCGTGCAGCGCCAGATCGACCGCCTCGCCGCCTGACAGCCCGGTGGCCAGCATCGCGGCGGCGGCCAGCAGATCGTCCGCCCCGCCCTCGACCGGCAGCGCCTGCCAGTCGCCCTGCGATTCGTCGCCGTTCGCCAGCGGAACCAGCGCCGCCGCGAATGATTTCAACGCGCTGCGCCAATAACCTTCGCCCGGCGCCACGGCCTTCATTGCGTCGGTCAACGCCGCGTCATCGCCGCCAGAGGCCAGCGTCGTGCCCTGAAGGCGTGCCGGATCGAATTCCGACCCGTCCAGCGCCGCCAACCCGGTCAGCCGCAACGCGCCGTCGGCAAACATCACCGTCGCACCCTGTTCGTCGGCGGCAATGACCGTGCCCGGTGCGCCGGAACCTTCGGCCGGTTCGACATGGGACACGGCGATCACGCGCCCCTCCACCTCGAACTTGGCCAGTGCCAGCGGGTTGGCGTAATCGCCGTGATCCAGACCCCGGATCAGACGCGATGCAGCCTCGCGCGGGGCGTTGAAATCCAGCCGCGCCGCTCCCTCGGGGCGGTCCGCGCGGGCGTGATAGAAGCGCTGCGACAGATCCTGCTTTTGCCGTCGCAGCCCGTTTTCCACCTGTCCGATCACCGCGCCGAAACTGTCGATGGCCGCCTCGAAGGCGCGGGTGTTCAGGGTCAGCGTCGTGTCGTCGGGGGCGATGTCGAACAGGCGCTGTTCCAGGATGTCGCCCTCATCAAGGCCGCCTTCGATCAGATGCCAGGTGATGCCGTGCTGCGTGTCGCCCTGCAGGATTGCCCACGCGGGCGTGTTCAGACCCGCGCGGCGCGGCAGCGGCCCGTCATGGAAGTTGATCGCCCCCTTCGCGGCGCGGTCCAGCAGCGCGTCGGGAACCAGCGACAGGTTGGCGATGCTGAACAACCAGTCATAGTGCAGATCGCCCGGCTCGCGCGTGTCCGGCTGCGGCAGCACGCTGATGCCCTGATCCTCGGCCCAGTCGCGGATCGCCGGATCGCGGGTCAGCACGGCGGCGACGGAATGGCCACGGTCGCGCCACTGGGTGGCGCACTGGATCAGCAGGGATTCGTTGCCGATGAAAAGGGCGGATTGCGTCATGTCGTCCTCTCGGTGGCGGAAGCCTTGTCA
Organism: Paracoccus stylophorae; assembly: GCF_028553765.1. Lineage (NCBI taxonomy): Bacteria > Pseudomonadati > Pseudomonadota > Alphaproteobacteria > Rhodobacterales > Paracoccaceae > Paracoccus > Paracoccus stylophorae. Next base: position 1,709,915 of record NZ_CP067134.1, read on the forward strand.
GTATGAACGGAAGCGGGCCGGATGCCGGTCGTCAGCGCGCGAATGTCGTGGGCCAGCAGATCGCGCATGAAGCCGCGCGACCCGCTGCGGCGCGAACTGCCAAGCGCCACCCGCAGCCGGTTGATCGCCAGCCCCGCCGTCTGCGCCAGCGTCGCGGCCACCGCCGTCGCCAGCCCGTGATTCTTGCGGAAATATCGCCAGCGGCTGTCGAACCAGTAGTCCGGCGTGCGCGCCCATTCCTTCATCCCGGTCGAGACCGATCCGATATGCGCGACGCGGCTGGCCGGCACGTAATCGGTCTGCCATCCGGCCCGCGCCGCACGCAGGCACAGATCGGTTTCCTCGAAATACAGGAAATATTCCTCGTCGAACGCGCCGATCCGGTCCAGCATGTCCTGCCGCATCATCAGGCTGGCGCCCGCGACCCAGTCCATGCGCGCGACCTGTTCGGGGATCGGCTGCGGGATGACCGCGTGGCGCAGGAGGCGGCTGATGGGGCCGGTCTGGGCCGCGCCCTCGAACTCGGACGCGACCGAGGGAAAGCGGAAACAGGTGACATGCGGCGCATCGTCGGTGCCGTGGATATAGCTGCCGGCCAGTCCGGTCTGTTTATGGTCTTGCAGATGATCGCGCAGCACACGGATCGCATCCGGCGCGGGAAAGGCGTCCGAGTTCAGAAGATAGACGTAATCGGGCCGCGCCCCGTCCGCCAGACCGGTGCGGATACCGGCATTGTTGCCCGCCCCGAAACCGCCGTTGCGGCCTGACTGGACGACCCGCACGCGCGACCAGCCGCTATCCGCGACCGCCGCGCGCAGTCTTTCCTCGGACCCGTCGCCGCTGTCGTTGTCGACGATGACGATCCCGCCCGCAACGCCCTCCATCGCCGCGATTGCCGCCTCGGCGGCGCGGATGGTCATGTCTGGCGTGCGCCAGTTCAGGATGATAGTCAGAACGCGTGCCATGCCCTACTCCGCCGCCTGCGCCATCGGCGTGTCGATATCGGCCTCGGCCTCGGCGATCACCTCGCGCATGCGCGCCGCCATCACCCTGACATTGGGTTCCAGCACCATGCTGTCATGATCGCCCGGCACCTCGATCACCTGAAGATCGGGCGCAAAGCGCGTCAGATCGTTGTCGGCGAAAACATACTCCCTGGCGCGGCTGACCCATTTCCCGCCCGAGACCTGCCAGTGCAGATCCAGCGGCGGGCGGATCAGCACCACGCGCCCGTCGCGAGGCTGCATGTCGTAATCGGGCAGCGCGGCCCGGAACGCCGCCTCGATGGCGGTGTTGTGGAACTGGTTCGCGGCCTCGGGCGCGGCATTGGCGCGGTCGGCCTGCTGGCGTTTCCAGTCGGCGCGCGCCTTGAACCACTCCACCAGATAACCCGGCCCCTTGCGGCGCAGTTCCGCCAGCTTGATCAGCGCCTTGTCCTGCCGCGACAGATGCGGGCGCATCGGCAGCGGCGTGTCCAGCAGCACGGTCAGCGCGACCTGATCGCCCTGCGCCTCAAGCTGGCGCGCCATTTCCCACGCGATCAGGCCGCCGCCCGAGAAGCCGCCCAGAAGATACGGGCCAGATGGCTGAACCTGCTTCAATTCCGCGATGTAATCCCTTGCGGCATCGACGAAATTGTCGTGCGGCTGATCCTCTCCGAACAGGCCGCGGGCCTGCATCCCATAAAAGGGCCGGTCACCGCCCAGAAGCTGCGCCAGGTGCCGCAGGTTCAGCACATTGCCGAACATGCCCGCGACCAGGAAGAACGGACGCCGCGGCCCGCCCTCGCCCTGATGCATCGGCACCAGATGGGTGAAACGCCGGGCCGGGGTCTTTTTCGGCGCGTCGGAGGCGGCGCTGTCCTGCGGGCCGATGCGATCCTCGATCAGGGCGGCGCAGGCGGCGATGGTCGGCGCCTCGAACAGGACCGAGATCGGGAAATCGACCGAATAGGTCTTGCGGATCGTCGCGAACAGCCGCACCGCGATCAGCGAATGGCCGCCCAGATCGAAGAAGCTGTCCTCGACCCCGACCTGTTCGACGCCCAGCAATTCCTGCCAGAAGCCGACCAGCGTGCGTTCGATGCCGTTGCGCGGTTCGACATAGTCGCTGTCAAGCTGCGGACGTTCAAAGCCCTGGCGCTGTTCGACATCCTCGGCGCCCTGCCCGGCCTGCGCGATCAGATCCGGCAGCGGAATCGAGGACACGACGACCTGCGACCTGCCGGTGTCCAGCGCGCGCAGGAACGCCTCTGCCCCCTCATCGGGCCGGATGCCCTGCGACAGGTTGTGCTGCAGCCGTTCCTCGGCCGGCGACAGCCTGCGACCGTCCTGACCCGCATCCGCAAACACGATGTCGCGCTGCCCGCCCGATGCGCCGAATTCCAGCGCGCCTTCAAGCCGGTGGATGATGAAGTTCGTAATCTCGATCAACACGCGGCCATCGGGATCGGTCAGCGTGATGTCGAACCGGGCGAACGGGTTTGCGGCGCGATTGTCGCCGGCGTTGCGCACCCAACTGCGGATCTCGGGTGTCAGCGGCGCATGCACGCGGACCGAGCCATAGCTGACCGGCACCCAAAGGTGATCGGGCCGGTAGCCGTCGATCAGCCCCATCGCCCAGCCCGTCGCCAGATCCATCAGCGCGGGATGGATCGGCCAGCCCTGCGCCGGTTCGCCGCGGAAGGCATCCGGCAGCGCCAGCTCGGCCAGCCCCTCACCCTCGCCATAGGCGCGACGCCGCAGCACCCGCCAGCGCGGCCCGAACCGCAGATGCGCCTCTTGCGGGCTGACAAGACCGTTCGGATCGGCCTCGACATCGCGTGAACAGCGCGCTGAAATGGCATTGAGATCAACAGGTTCGGCAGAACCTGCGCCAAACCCGATCTGCGCCTGTGCGTTCAGTTCGAACCCGGCGCGCCCGTCCGCGACGGCGTCGCTGCGGATCTGGACGCCATAGCCTTCCTCGTTGCGCGACAGCGTCAGGCGCAGCTGACGAGGGGTCTCGTCATCGACCGCCAGGGGGCGGAAGAAATACAGATCGCGGATCTCGAACCCGCCCTGTTCGCCGTTCGCGCGCAGGGCCTGGGCGATCAGATCCAGATAGCCGGTTCCCGGCACAAGGGATTGTCCGTCCCGCGTCCGGTGGCCGTCCAGCAGCCAGTGCCGGGTCGTCAGTTCGGTGGTGAAGACGCGATTGCCGTCGCTGTCGAAACTGGCCTTCTCCAGCATCGGCGTGCCCGCATCGGTCACCGGCGCGGGTTCGGGATCGGCCAGCGCCTCGGCCGCCATGCCGACGCCGGTCCAGATGCCCCAGTTGATTGCGGTCACCACCGTCTTGCCGCCGGCGCGCGATTTCGCCCAGGCGTTCAGAAACTCGTTCGCGGCCACGTAATCGACCTGCCCGGCGGGCGCCGTCGCGGTCGAGGTCGAGCTGAACACCACCATCCGCCCGACCGATCCGTCGGGAAACACCTTGTCCAGCACCTCGGTCCCGTGAACCTTGGGGGCGAAGACGTTTTCCACGTGACCGGGCGTCTTTGCCAGGATCGGCGCGTCGTCGATCACCCCGGCGCCATGGATCACCGCATCGATGCGGCCGAATCGCTGCACGGTCAGGTCGCGCGCGGCCTGCATGTCCTGAAGGTTGCAGACATCGGCGGTCAGGCAGATCACCTCGGCCCCGGCCGCTTCCAGCGCCTGCACCCCGCGGATGCGGGTGGCGATGGTGTCGTTCGGCGCGGCGCTGCGCAGGATGCGGTCCCATTGATCGCGGGCGGGCAGCGCGCGACGCCCGACCAGCGCGATCCGCGCCCCGTGATCGCGGGCCAGACGTTCGGCGACGGTCAGCCCGATGCCGCCATAACCGCCGGTCAGCAGCACGACCGCACCCTGCGGCAGCCCGCCGGTCGCCTCGGCCAGTTGCAGTTGCCGCCAGCCCAACTCGTATCGCCGGTCGCCGCGCAGCGCGGCCGACAGGTCCGCCGGCTGGGCCAGCATCTCTTCCAGCACATGATCGGTCAGCCCGTCCCACGCCGCCTCGTTCCGCCGCCCCTCGGGCAGGGTCAGATCCAGCGAGGAGCAGGTCACGCCCGGCAATTCGCGCGGCATCACCCGCAGCGGGCCGGCGATCGTGGCCTTTTCGGGATGCGGCAGCGCCTCGGACCTGATCTGCGCCGCGCCGTTCGTCACGGCCAGCAGATGGACCGGGCGCGGCAGGTTTTCCTCTTCCATCGCCTGGGCCAGGAACATCAGGCTGTAGAAGCCCTGTTCCTGATTGCGGTGGAAGAAGCTGGAACCGGGGCGGAACGTCTGTCCCGCCGTCACCAGCCAGAAATGCGCGATCCGCTGCGGGGCCAGCCCCGCCGCGACCAGATCGTGGATCAGCCGGTCGTAATCCTCGCGCCCGCGTTCGGGCGAGATGGTAAAGACATCCTCGCCGGTGCGGGCAAAGACGTCGCCCGCCCGAACCTCGATCACGCGCTGGCCGGCATCGCGCAGCCGGCGGATCGCGCGCGCGGCCAGCCCGGCCTCGTCGGCAAAGACCAGCCATGTGCGTGGGTCGGCCTGGTCCAGCTCATCCGCCTCGACCTCGCATTCGGCGGCGCGCGGGCGCCAATGCGGCTGCCAGCCCCAGTTCTCGACCCCCTCGACCCGTTCGATCAGCGCATCCTCGGCCTCGGCGCTGGCGCGCCCCGGTTCGATGAAATAGCTGGCGCGCTGGAACGGATAGGTCGGCAGCGGCACCCGGTTGCGCCGCGCCTCGCCCCAGATCGGGGTCCAGTCCACGGGCAGGCCAAGCGCCCACAGCCGGCCGACGGTCGCGATGAAGAATTCGTCGTCCGCCACGTCCTGCTGCGGATGGCGCAGCGCCGGCACGACCTGATTGGCCGGAACGCCGTTGGCCTGCGCCAGCGATGACAGGGCGCGGCCCGGTCCCATCTCGATATAGACGCGGCATTTGCGGTCCGTCAGATGCGCGATGCCGTCGGCGAAATTGACCGTATTGCGCAGATGCGCGACCCAGTAATCCGGGCTGGTCGCCTCGGCCTCGGTCAGCGGTTTGCCGGTCCGGTTGGAGATCACCGGCAGGCGCGGCGCGGTCAGGTCGATGGACCGCAGATAGTCGCCGAACCGGGTCAGGATCGGTTCCAGCATGCGACTGTGGGCGGCAATGTCGATCTGGATCCGCTGCGCCTCGATCTCATCGCCCGCCAGCCGCGATTCCAGCGCGTCCAGCGCCGATTGCGGGCCCGACACGACGCACAGATCGGGCGCGTTCACCGACGCCATGTCCAGATCGTCGGCCCAATAGGGTTGCAGATCCTGCTGCGACAGCGGCACCGACAACATGCCGCCCGGCGCGATGGTGTCGAACAGCTGGCCGCGCAGATGCACAAGGCCGATGCAGTCCTCAAACGACATCACGCCGGCCAGGCAGGCGGCCGTATTCTCGCCCATCGAATGGCCGATCAGCGCGGCGGGCCGGACGCCCCAATCCATCCACAGCTGCGCCAGCGCATATTCGGTGATCATGATCAGCGGCAGCTGGACCGAGGGTTTCTTCAACCGCTCGACCGCGTCGGCCCTGCCGTCCGCATCGGGCAGCCACAGCGCGCGCAGATCGTAGTCCAGGCTGGGGGCCAGATGATCCAGCCCCTTGTCCATCCATTCGCGGAACACCGGCTCGGTCTCGTAAAGATCGCGGGCCATGCCGGCGAATTGCGCGCCGCCGCCGGGGAACATGAACACCGCCTCGGGACGTTCGGGCAGTTCCTGATGGGTGAAGACCGTGCGGGGATCGGCCTCGTCCAGCTTTTCGGCGGCGTCTTCGTGGCTGCCGGCCACCAGCACGCGCCGATATTCGAACGCGCGGCGGCCTTCCTTCAGGGTCCAGGCCACGTCGGCCAGATCCTGTTCGGGATGGGCGCGCAGATGCGCGGCCAGGTTCCGGCTGGCCTGATCCAGCGCGGTCTTGCTGCGCGCCGACAGGACCAGCAACTGGAACGGCCAGTCGCTTTCCTCAGACGGGGCGCGTTCCGGCGCCTCCTCGACGATGGCGTGGGCGTTGGTGCCGCCGACGCCAAGGCTGTTCACGCCGGCGCGACGCGGTGCGCCCTTCAGCCGCGGGAAATCGTTCAGCCGGTCGTTCACCCGGAACGGAGAATTGTCAAAGTCGATGGCCGGATTCGGCGCCTCGTATCCAAGCGAGGGCGGGATCTGGCCGTGATGCAGCGCCATGCTGACCTTGATCAGGCTGGCCACGCCTGCGGCGGTATCCGTGTGGCCGATATTCGTCTTGACGCTGCCGATCCCGCAAAATCCGCGATCCTGCGTCGTTTCCTCGAATGCCTGCGTCAGGGCCGCAACCTCGATCGGGTCGCCCAGATAGGTGCCGGTGCCGTGACATTCGACATAGCCGATCGTGTCGGCGCTGACCCCGGCGATGCCATGCGCCTCGGCAATGGCGCGGGCCTGCCCCTCGACCGAGGGGGCCAGATAGCCGGCCTTGGCCGCGCCGTCATTGTTGATCGCCGTGCCGCGCAGCACCGCCCAGATGTGATCGCCGTCGGCCAGCGCATCCTCCAGCCGGCGCAGCACGACGCAAGCGGCGCCGGACCCGAAGACGGTTCCCTGCGCGCGGTGATCAAAAGCGTGGCAATGCCCGTCGGGCGACAGGATCTCGCCTTCTTCGAACAGATAGCCGCGCGCATGCGGCAATTCGATGGTGACACCGCCCGCCAGCGCCATGTCGCATTCGCCGTTCAGCAGCGATTGCGCCGCCTGATGCACCGCCACCAGCGAGGTCGAACACGCCGTCTGGATCGACAGGCTGGGACCCTTCAGGTCGAAGATGTGGCTGACGCGGGTGGACAGGAAATCCTTGTCGTTGCCGGTATGGCGCAGCAGGAACATGCCGGTATTGCGAACCAGATCCGGGTTCGAGCAGACGTTGAAATAGAAATAGCTGCCCATCCCGCAGCCCGCGAACACGCCGATGGGGCCGTCGAAGCCTTCGGGCGTGTGGCCCGAATCCTCCAACGCTTCCCACGCGCATTCCAGGAACTGGCGATGCTGGGGGTCCATGATCGCCGCCTCCTTGGGCGACAACCCGAAGAACTCGGCGTCGAACTTTTCGAAATCCTGCAGGACCGAGGCTGCGGGCACGTAATTCTTTTGCCGCATCCGCGCCGGGCTTTCGCCGCTTTCGGTCAGTTCCTCGACCGACAGGCGCCGGATGGATTCGATCCCGTCGCGCAGATTGGCCCAGAAGCGCGCCACATCGGGCGCGTCGGGCAGATGCGCGGCCATGCCGGTAATGGCGATCGCGCCTTCGGGAATCGGTGCAGACATGTTCTGACCAGTCATCGCGCCACCTGTTTCCAAATCCATTGCCGCGCAGCCACTGCCTGCGGCGCGCGAATCGACCCGACCGGTCCAGACAATGCTGCGGTGATTGCACCCGCGTCAAACGCGTCAAAATGAGGCATTTTCGACAAATGCCCCAAGGACGCGACAAACGCCGCCTTCATCTTCATGTCACACACCACGCCAACCTATACACGCAGACATAACAGGTAATTCGCTTTGGATGGCAATTGAACCTGCCGCTTTGGACAGGTCCGCACGCCGCCGAGCCCGCCTTCGCGCATAAGTCTAGCACGAACCGGCCCCCGGGTACGACCAAAACCGTGGCTGACATGCCGCGCAGCCCAAGGCTAGACCAGCGTGCGCGGCCCCGCAACGGGCTGGCCGACCAGCCCGGAAAAGCGCGGCCGCGCGCTTGCCGGCACCGCCGCAGCCGGGGCCGTCCCCGTGCCCACCTCGCCCCGTCGCAGGTTTTCCAGGTATCCCAGCATCGCGCCGGAAAACAGCCATGTGACCGGCGTGATGGTGGCGTTCGGCAGCAGATCGACCAGGTTGACGGCCAGCACGACCGCCACCCCTGCGGCAAACACCGAGACCTCTTGTCCGGTTCGCCGATAGGCACCGGTCAGCATGAAGATCGGCAGCAGCAGCAAGCCGAACTGCCCGATGAACCCGGCATAGCCGCCATATCCCATCGCGATGATCCACAACCCGTCGGTGGTCGAGATGTTCTCGCCCGTCTGCGGATCATAGACGCTGTTGCGCCCCCATCCGCCCCAGCCGAACAGGGGCCGCTGCATGGCGCGCGACAGCAGCATATCTTCGTTGACGAAGCGGAATTCCAGCGATTGCGCCCGTTCGGCGGAATACTCGGCCGCCGTCTCGACCAGGCTGTCGGTGGGGATCACGTCAAAGCTGCGCAAAAGCGGATAGGTCAGCACCAGCACGCCCATCAGCATCGCGATCTGCGCCAGCCGACGCCCGCTGAACAGCAGCAGCATGGGCATCAGCAGCACCGCGTAGAGAAGCGCCGCAATGCTTTTGCACAGGACCAGCACGATCAGCAGATAAAAAGCCGCCGCATACCAGCGCAGCTTGCGCCCCGGTGCCGCATCGCGGGCCAGAACCACGGCCAGCATCACCGCCATGGATGTCAGGATTGCGATCCACAACCCGTGCTCCAGAAACACGATGGGCCGGAACCCGCCCTGACGCATCATCTGCTGGAAGCTATGCGGGAAGAAGCCGTAGATCTGCGTATGAAGCTGCGGCGACATCCGCACCTCGTACAGCATCGGCAGCGAATACCACAGGAACGCGATCACGAATGCCGTGACCAGTTGCCGCAATGCGGTGCGGTCCGACAGAACCTCGCGTGACAACGCCCAGATGCTGAGAAACCCGAACTGGTTAACGATCATCGAGGCGGCGTCATAGGGCCGCAAACCGGGAAGAACCGTGTCGTTGCCGATATAGACCGGGTCGCCGTTGGTGACGACGGTGAAGACCGGCCCCAGCAGCAGCAGCCCCACCAGGATCCGACCGGCCAGGCTTTTCGGCACCAGCGGGATCAGCCGCCCCAGCATCGCGCTGGCGAAGAAATAGCCGAAGACGGCCGGGACGTTCTGCTTGGTCATCCCGGGTACCCCCGGCAGATCCAGCGTCATGCCGGCGGGCAGCAGCAGATAACCCGCCAGAATCGACCAGATCACCGCCGTGCGCGCGGGCAGCAGCAGATACATGGCCAGCGTCACGAACGGCCACAGCGTCATCGTCAGAAAGGCAAGGCTGTTGGGCATCTGGCAGGAATCGCACGCGCTTCAACCGGGAACCGTCAATGGATTAGCACAAACCGCGCCGGCCACAAAGCCTCGGCGATTGTGGCGCCGCGTCAAAAGTGCCACAGAACGCGAAGAATGCCGCCGATCCCCGATTTCGGCGCGTGTCGTGGAGGCTGCGCGATGAACTTCAGCTATGGCGATCAAACGATCCGCGTGAACATGCCCGACCGGGCCGCGCTGATGGCGGAACTGACCCGCCGGTTTCGCGCCCGCACCGGGTTCGCGCTGGCGACCATCAATCTGGATCATCTGGTCAAGCTGCGCGCTGATCCGCGCTTTCGCGATGCCTATGCCGCGCAGGATCTGGTGGTTGCGGACGGTAACCCCGTGGTCTGGCTGTCGCGGCTGGCGGGCCGGCCGGTCCAGCTTGTGCCCGGGTCGGATCTGGTGATGCCGCTGGTGCGTCTGGCAGCAGCCCAGGATGTTGCCATCGCCCTTGTCGGGTCCACCGATGATGCGCTGAAGGCCGCCGCCCAAAGGATCGTGACCGAGGAACCCGGCGCCAGAATCGTGCTGCGCATCGCCCCCCCGATGGGATTCGATCCAAAATCCAAGGCGGCGGGCGCGTTGCTGCGCCAGATCGCGGACAGCGGCGCCGGATTATGCTTTATCGCGCTTGGCGCGCCGAAACAGGAACAGCTTGCCGCGCGCGGCCGGATCGAGGCGCCTGAGGTTGGCTTTGCCTCGGTCGGGGCGGGCTTGGATTTTCTGGCCGGCGACCAGCAGCGCGCGCCGGCCTGGGTGCGCCGGATCGCGATGGAATGGGCCTGGCGGATGCTGTCGGCACCGCGCCGGCTGGTGCCGCGCTATGCCAGATGCGCCGCGATCCTGCCCGGCGAGGCGATCAACGCGATGCGCCAGCGCCGGGACGGATAGTCATTTGTATTCGATCAGCCCGCCACGCCGTCCGCGCAGCCGGTTCAGCCAGAAGGACAGCACGCCCTGCGCCTCGGCGAACTTGCCAAGGACGTTGAAGAAGGCGATTTCCCACGATGCGCGCCGAGAGATTCCGCGCCGCGCCGCAAGCCGCAGGATCTGCGCCGGATAGGCCAGCGCCAGCAACGCCGCCAGCGCCGGTGCCAGCACCGACAGGATCAAGATCAGCACCGGCAGGACCGCACCCCACAGGATGCCGCGCCGCGTCTCGGTCACCCAGTGGCGGTCCGGCGGCGCGCCGTGGAGCGCCGCGCCCTCGGCAAAGGCATGTCCGGCGCGTCGCGTCCGGCGCCACCATTGTGAAAACCGCGTCATCGCCGCATCGTGCAGCGTCATTTCGGCGTCCAGCCGCCAGATCCGGCCGCCGTCGCGTCGCAGGCGCAGGCACAGCTCGGGCTCTTCGCCGGCGATCAGATCGTCGCGAAAGCCGCCGACCCGTTCCAGTGCCGCGACCCGCATCAGCGCGTCGCCGCCGCAGGCCCGCGCCTCGCCCACCGGCGTATTCCATTCGGCATCGCACAGCCGGTTGTAGACGGTGGCGTGTGCATAACGCTCTCGCCGGCGGCCGCAGACTGCAACCACCTGCGGATGCGCGTCCAGAAACGCGCGCGCCTGCGCAAGCCAGCCGGCTTGCAGCACGCAATCGCCGTCGATGAAATGCACGTATTCGGGCGGATCGTCCTGCGCCACGATCCGGGCCAGCCCCGCATTGCGCGCCCGCGCGGCGGTGAACGGACGGTCCATGTCCAGCGCGACGATCTGCGCGCCCGCAGCCTCGGCCGCCAGAACGCTGCCATCGGTCGAGCCGCTGTCGACATAGACGATCCGGCGCATCCCCGCGCGCTGCAACGAGGCCAGACATTCGACCAGCCGCCGCCCTTCGTTCCGGCCGATGGCAATCGCATCGACCGCGCCGGGCACCGGCGTTGTCCCTTTTGCGGGTTGGTTCCTGTTCACAATCCGACTACCTCTGATCGCCTTACGGGCGTATCATCAGTAAACATGTCGCCAAACTTGTTCTATTGTATAAATTGATTCCTGCACATGATCTGCTAGGCAGGCGCGGTATTCGCCACTCTGCTTGGCAGTGTAACGATCGGGTAACGAGTGATGACCTCTGAGACGCCGCGACACGCGCAGACTCAGGCGCCTGCGGCCCGGCAGGCGCCGGTCAAGGTCGCGCGTCTGCGGCTGGATCGCAGCAGGCCCGACGCGGCCCCCGACAAGGCCGCCGAAAGCCCGGTTTCGTGGACCGACCTGCGACGCCTGAACAGCGACGCGGCGACCATGCGCCGCCACCGGCTTTACGTCGAAAGCCGCGGCGACGACATCACCCGCCGCTTCGATCTGCTGCGCACCCTGCTTGCGGATGCAATCGACGAACACGGCATCCTGCGTCTGGGCGTCACCGCCCCCACAACGGGGGCCGGAACCTCGTTCGTGGCCGCCAATCTTGCGCTGGCGATGGCGCGGCGGCCCAGTGCGCGCGTGCTGCTGACCGACCTGAACCTGCGCCGCCCCGGATTGGCGCGCATGTTCGGTGCCAATGCCCCCGCCCCTCTGTCCGAGATGCTGACCGGCGCGCAGCGCGCGCCGACCCAGCTTCGGCTGTTCAGTGACAATCTGGCGGTGCTGCTGAATTCGCAACCCATCAAGGGCAGCGCCGAATTGCTGCAGGAACCGTCGGCGGCGCAGGCGCTGCGCGAGATGCGGCAGCAATTCATGCCCACGCAAGAGATCTATGATCTGCCGCCGGTGCTGGGACGCGACGATCTGCTGTCCTGCCTGCCGCATCTGGACGGGGTGCTGATGGTCGCGGACGGCACAGGCAACACCGCCCGTCAGCTGCGCGACGCCGAAGAGCTGCTGAGCGGGCGCACCCGGCTGGTCGCGGTGGTGCTGAACCGCGGAGAGATCCGCAAACCGTTTCACGAGCTCGTTCGCGACATCCGCAACCGGTTTTCCGGCAGCGGGCGCGACAAGGATGGCAGACATGACTAGTCTTGGGTCGATCAGCGACATTCTTTCGATGATGTGGCGCCGCCGCTGGATTCTGGGCACCACGATCCTGGCCGGGGCCGCGATCAGCTATCAGGTGGCGATCACCCAGCCGCACAGCTATTCCGCCTCGGCGGTTCTGCAGATCGAAACGCCGCGTTCGCTGTCCGAAGGTCCGCGCAGCGCCGGCAGCGGCGGGATTCCGGCCGGCTACTGGTTGCAGCTTGTCCAGGCCCGGCTGATGGTGCGCGACAATATCCAGACGCTGATCGACAAGTTCGGCCTGTTCGAGGATTCGCCCGAAATAACCGAGGCGTTGCAGGTCGAGATCGTGCGCCGCGCATTTCGGATCGAACCGATCACCAGCGGCCAGTTCTATGGCAACAGCGAACAATGGCCGGGCGTGCTGCGCGTGACCGCGACGATGGGCACGCCCGAACTGGCCGCCGACATGGCCAACGAGATGGCGGAAAGCGTGCTGGAACTGAACGCCAGCACTCAGACCGAACGGACGCAAGAGACGTTGCAGTTCTACAGCAGCGAGGAATCGCGGATCGCCAACCAGATCGACGCGGTCGAAAACGAGATGGCGGCGTTCCGCAACGAACATCTGGACGTGCTGCCCACCAGCATGCTGGACAACCGCCCCGATGAGATGCGCACCATCGACACCGAACTGAACACGATCGGCGGCGATCTGCTGGAGGCGCGCGGCAAGCGCGAGGAACTGGTGTCGCGCGGCAATCTCAGCACCGTGGAACAGCGCGAGGTCAGCCGGCTGGACAGCCAGATCGACTTTCTGACCACCCGCCAGCAGCAATTGCAGGAACGGATGAGCGAGATCCGCGCATCCGGACGCCGCAGCGTCAATGCCGAGGCGCAGATGGAAGCGTATCAGAGGCGGCTGGTGCAACTGCGCGAACAGCAGGCCGAGATGAGCGCGCGCCGCGCCGCCGCCGAAACCGCACAGCGTCTGAACGCCGAACAGCAAAGCGAACAGTTCATCCTGCTGGAACGCGCGGTCGAGCCGGACTATCCGCTTTCCTCGGGCCGCAAGAAGATCATGGTATTCGGGCTGGCCGGGTCGATCGTGCTGGCGCTGGCCATCGCGATCCTGCTGGAAATTCTCAGGCCGGTGGTGCGCTCGGCCGGGCAGATGGAACGAAGCTCGGGCCTGCGGCCGGTCATGACCCTTCCGCAGATCGGCGGAAAGCGCCGCGGCTAGGCGTGCAGCCGTTCCAGGCTCTGCACCCGCCCGCTGCCCTGCGATCCACCTTCATATACAAAGCAGAACGGCCGCCCATTCGGGCGGCCGGTTCCTTATCATACAGGTGTCATCAGCCGATGGCGGCGGACCCTAGCAGCCGGTGGCGCGCAGCACCACGCCGAAGGTGCGCACCAGGATCGACACGTCGCTGGTCAGCGACAGATGCCGCTCATACCGGTCGTCATACCAGGCCCGCGCCGCGAAAGAGGTCGAGTTGCGGCCCGAGGTCTGCCAGAAGCCGGTGATCCCCGGACGCAGATCGTAATAACCCGAACCCTCATACATCGCCTGCTGTTCAGGCAGCATCGGGCGCGGACCGACCAGGCTCATATCGCCTTTCAGGACGTTCCAAAGCTGGGGCAGTTCGTCCAGAGAGCTGCTGCGCAGCACCCGGCCGAACCGGGTCACGCGCGGATCGTCGCGCAGCTTCTGGGTTTCGTCCCATTCCCGCTTTGCCTCGGCATTCTCATCCAGATAGGCGGCAAGCCGCGCATCCGCATCCACGACCATGCTGCGCAGTTTCCACATGCGATAACGGCTGCCATTCCGGCCGATCCGCGCCTGCGAATAGAACGGGTTACCGCCGTCGCGCAGCACCATGACCGCCAGCAGGATAATCAGCGGAACCACGAATGGTGCGCTCAAAACAACCAGCAACACGTCAAGCGGACGTTTGAAACACTTTCTGTAAAGCCAGGGCCGGGTCTTTCCGACAGTCTTGACGCCCGACACCGATACCAAGGCAACCATTTGATCTTCCATCGCCATCATGCCCACAATTCTAAACACGCAAACCAGCTACGCCACACAAGCGAGCCTGTGACAGGCCGCGTCCGAACACCGAAAAAAGGGAACAGGTGATCGTTCGGAACAGGCCCTCGTACTGCGCAGACAATAGCATTTCGGCGTCTTTTCGCCCATCGTTAAAACTTTAATAAGCGGAAAAATGACCTGCCCTTTAGGACAGGTCGGGGGCCTGAAAACATCTCAACGGCGTTATGAAACGGGAAATGCAATCTAAAGTTGTTTTTCAGACCATTCGGTTTTGCGTATCGTGCACAATCTGCGGATGTTCGATTCGGGCCACGGCGAATCTGCGCAGGGCAAATAACTTATGTTATTTCAACGAAGCGGGATTGGGACGGCGCCGCGTGCAGCCTTGCCCGTCGCAAGCCCCGTTCCGCGGGACAAGCGCAGCCGGCGCAGACCGCGCCGGCAATCATAGCGTGTTCAGATGAAGCTTGCGGCCGGTCCTAGATCTGGCGTTCGGGCATCTGCACGGTCAGGCCGTCCAGCTCGTCCGTCACCTTGATCTGGCAGGTCAGCCGAGAGCGTTCGGGGTCAGGCTCATAGGCGAAATCCAGCATGTCCTCTTCCATCGGATCGCGCGGCGGAAGCTTGTCGATCCAGTCGGGATCGACATAGACATGACAGGTCGAACAGGCGCAGGCGCCGCCGCAATCGGCGTCGATGCCGGGGATGCCGTTGTCGCGCGCACCCTCCATGACGGTCATGCCGGGTTTCACGTCAACCTCGTGGCGGGTGCCGTTATGCTCGATATAGGTGATCTTGGCCATGGTCCGTCTTTCCTTGATGCGCGCCAGATAGGCCATCGACGCGGCAATGAAAAGGGGCGGACCGTGCGGCCCGCCCCTGTCCGGCTAGCTGCCGTGGCGCGTGTGGATCACTCTGCCTCGTCGATGGGCAGGGCCACGAAGCGCGGCTCTCCGGCGCGGCGGATCAGCACCAGGATCGACTTGCGGCCGGCCTCGCGCGCCTCGTCGATACGGGCGGACAGCTCTGACAGGCTGGTGACCGGCTGCTGCCCCGCTTCGGTGATGATGTCGCCCGAGGCAAGACCCTTCTCGGCGGCCACGCCTTCGGGATCGACCGACTGCACGACCAGGCCCCGCATGTCCGACGACACGCCCAGCTCGGCCGCCAGTTCAGGCGTCAGCGTGGCCAGCGTCATGTCCAGCATCTCGGACTGGCTCGGCGTCTGCGGGGCGGCCTCGTGGGCATTGCCCTCGGCCAGTTCGCGCCGTCCCAGCGTCACGCTCAGCGTGCGCGGTTCGCCGTCGCGCTGCACGACCACGTCGACCGGCTCGCCGGCCGGTGCCTCGGCCACGCGGCGGACAAGGCCGCGCGTATCCTCGACCTCGGCGCCGTCAAAGCTGGTGATCACGTCGCCGGCCTTCATGCCGGCATCCTTGGCGGGTCCGTCGGGAACGTCGGTGACCATGGCCCCCGCATCGGCCGACAGGCCCAGCGCCTCGGCCATGTCCGGGGTGACGTCCTGGATCTTCACGCCCAGCCAGCCGCGCCGCGTCTCGCCATATTCCTGCAACTGGTTGACGACCTTGCTGACCACGTTCGACGCCATCGAGAAGCCGATGCCGATCGAGCCGCCATTGGGCGACAGGATCGCGGTGTTCACGCCGATCACCTCGCCGTCCATGTTGAACAGCGGGCCGCCCGAATTGCCGCGATTGATGGCCGCATCGGTCTGAAGATAGTCGTCATAGGTGCCCGACAATTCGCGGTTGCGCGCCGACACGATCCCGGTCGAGGCGGAAAACCCCTGCCCCAGCGGGTTGCCCAGCGCCAGCACCCAGTCGCCCACGCGGGCATCGTCGGAATCCCCGAAGGTGACGAACGGCACCGGATCGTCGCTGTCCACCTTCAGCAGCGCGACATCGGTGTTGGGATCGGTGCCGACCACCTCGGCCGGCAGGGTCATGCCGGAATAGAACTCGATCTCGATCTCGTCGGCGCCGTCGATGACGTGGTTGTTCGTGACGATATATCCGTCCGCCGAGATCACGAAGCCCGAGCCGAGCGCGTTCGACCGCTGCGGTGCGCGCGGGCGCTGTCCGTCGGGGCCGGGCATGCCCGGCATTCCGGGAAATCCGAAATCGCGGAACAGGTCCGAAAACGGGCTGCCGTCGGGGAACATCGGCCCCGGCCCACCGGCGGGTTGCGACACGACCGAGGTGGTGGTGATGTTCACGACGGCGGGAGAAACCTTTTCGACCAGATCGGCAAAGCTGTCATGCGCCGCATCCGGGTCGCGACCCTCGGTCACGTTCGACCCCAGCGGCTGGTTGTTCTTCGCGGCTTCCTGAGCCTGCTGGCTGGCTTCGGGTGACACGTCCGTGGTCGCCTGCTGGGCGCCCGCGAAGCCGAGGCCGAGTGTTACGGCAAGCACCGACGCGGTCAGGAGATGCCGAGGAGAAAGCGTCTTCATGCTGGATGTCCTCATCTTTCGGATTGTGTCGCGGGGCGAAACCGCCCCAAAGACGGGTGTGATATGAACGGAATATGGCCCCACGTTGCAAATAAACCACGCTCTCGCAGAATGAACTGATCGTGACTTTTGTTGCAACGCAACTCAGGGGCGGTCAGATCCGACGCGGCGTCGGAACGCCAATGGCCGCAAAGCCGGACCGGGCCGGCAAGGTGCGGCGGGGGCGGCGGCCTTCGCATCCGCCCCCGCTGGCGATCAGTTGGACGCCGCGGCCGTATCGTCGGTCTGCGCGTCGGTGGCGTCTTCGGCGGCATCGTCCGCCGCCGCCGCTTCGCCAGAGGTATCCGCGGGCGCAGCGGTTTCATCGTCGGCCGGCGCGTCGGCCGCCTCAGCGCCACTTTCGGCCGGTTGGGCGGCCTCGTCCGGCGACGCCCCGTCGGGCTGGTCCTCCGCCAGCGGCGCTGCGGGCACGACCGAGGTCGAGCTTTGCGGCGGAGTCGCCAGGCTTTCAGGCACCGGCGTCAGCTTCACCCCGGCGGATTCGCCCAGCGGGTTGCCTTCGCGGTCCGTCACCTCGGGCGTGACCAGTTCCTCGTCCGAGACGCTGGCCTGCGGCGTCGTCGCGCCCGCAGACGAGCCCGGCGGCACCGGCGTCGGCGCCGGATTGGCGCGGCTGGAGCCGTCGTCGCGCAGATAGCTGAAGAACTCGCCGTCCGGCTGAATCACCAGGCTGCTGTTGCTGCCCTTCAGCGCGCGTTCATACGAGGTCATCGACCGGGTGAATGCGAAGAATTCCGGATCGCGGCCGAAAGCGTCGGCATAGATGGCGTTGCGTTCGGCATCGGCCTCGCCCCGGATCACCTCGGCGCGCTTGCCGGCCTCCGAGGTCAGTTCCACCACCGTCCGGTCCGCCGCCGCGCGGACGCGCTGCGCCGCCTCGCCGCCGCGGGCGATCTCGTCCGCCGCCTCGCGCTGGCGTTCGGCGCGCATCCGGGCATAGGTCGCGGTCAGGTTCTGTTCGGGCAGATCGGTCCGGGTCAGGCGCACGTCGATGATCTCGACCCCCAGCCCGGCCGAGTTCCTGCGCGCCTCGTCGCGGATCTGGTTCATCAGCCCGGTCCGGTCGTCCGACAGCACGCTGGTCGAGGGAACCGAACCCAGAACCTCGCGGATGGCGGTGTTCACGATCGGCTCAAGCCGGCCAAGGGCGGTCTGGATGCCGCCGGTGCCGACCGCCTGACGAAAGCGCACCGGATCGGTGATCCGCCAGCGTGCGAAGGCATCGACCACAAGACGACGGTCGTCCAGCGGCGTGACCTCCAGCGGACTGGTCGGCAGGCCCAGGATGCGGTCGTCATATTTCACGACATTGTCCAGAAACGGCACCTTCACGCCGAGGCCGGGGGCTTCCTGCACATCGACGACGCGGCCAAGACGCAGGACAAGCGCCTTTTCGCGTTCATCCACGATGAACAACGACGCCATGACGACCACGGCCACGACGATCAGCGCCGGAATCGCCAGCGCGGACAGTTTCAGTCTGCGGGCCATCAGTTGGTCCCTCCTGCGGTGGCACTGGTGCGGTTGGGGTTGGTGCGGTTGGTGTTGTCGGCGGCGCTGTCGTCCGCTCCGGACGAACTGCGCAGACGGTCAAGCGGAAGATAGGGCACCACGCCCGACCCGCCCTGCCCGGTCGTGCCTTCGCCCAGGATCACCTTCTCCACGTCTCCCAGGACCTTCTCCATCGTTTCCAGATACATGCGACGCCGCGTCACCTCGGGCGCCTTCACATATTCCTCGTAGATCGAATTGAACCGCGCGGCCTCACCCTGCGCGTTGTTCACCGCCTCGGCGCGATAGCCTTCGGCCTGTTCCAGCGTCGCCGCCGCGTCGCCGCGGGCCTGCGCCAGAACGCGGTTGGCATAGGCATCGGCCTCTTTCTCAAGCCGGTCGCGTTCCTGCTGGGCTGCCTGCACCTCGCGGAAGGCGTCGATCACCTCGGCCGGCGGGTCGGCGCGGTCAAGGTTGACCCGCACCACGTTGATCCCCGACTGATAGGCGTCCAGCGTGCGCTGGACCGCGTCGCTCAGATCGTTGGCGATGGCGCCCCGGTCGCGGTTCAGGATCGGTGCCAGTTCGGACCGCGCGATGATGTCGCGCATCGCGGATTCGGCGACGGCGCGGATCGTGTCGGCCGGATCGGCCAGGTTGAACAGGTATTTTTCGGGGTCCGAGATGTTCCAGACGACCTGATATTCCATGTCCACGATGTTCTGGTCGCGGGTCAGCATCAGCCCGCTGTCCATCGGGCCCGACCGGCCGGTGCCGATCTCGGTCACGCGTTCGTTGGTGACCGGCACGACCTCGGCGGTCACGAAGGGCCAGGGCGCAAAGTTCAGACCCTCGCTGCCCACGGCCACCGCGCGGCCGAACAGGAACTCGACGCTTTTTTCGTTGGTCTGCACGCGATAGAAGCTGGCAAAACCCCACAGGGCGACCGCGACCAGCCCGGCAATGGCCAGGGTCGAACGGTTCAGGCCGAAACCCGGCCCCGACGGGCCGCGCCCGCCGCCGCCGGTGCCGTTCCCGCCGCCGCGCCCGCCCATCAGCACGCGCAGCCGCTCCTGGCCCTTTTTCATCAGCTCTTCGATCTCGGGCATCTGCTCGCCCGGTCCGGGCCTGCGCGGGCCTCCGCGCGGGGGCTGCTGGTCGCCCCAGGGGCGATTGGACGGACGCTTGCCGCGGTCGTCGTCATCGTCCCCACCACCATTGCCACCACCGCCCCAAGGGCCCTGATTTGCCATATGCTCGACCTTCTTTCCCTGATTATTCCGTTCGTTGCAAACTGGGGTTCGGGTGGCGGATGTGCAACCCTGCCGGCCCCGCAATCAACCCCTGCCCGCCCCGATCACGCGACTTTCGCGGCATCGTGACGCCGTGTGGGATGCCGCATCGTCACCAGTTCCTCGGCCGCGGTCGGATGGACCGCCATCGTCGCATCGAAATCCGCCTTGGTGCAGCCCATCGTGATCGGGATCGCCGCGATCTGGATCATCTCGCCGGCCTCGGGCCCGAAAATGTGGCAGCCAAGCACCCGGTCGGTCTCGGGCTCGACCAGCAGCTTCATCAGCGTACGCGCGTTCGATCCTGCAAACATCGACCGCATCGGCCGGAACACCGCCGAATAGACATCGACCGGGCCGCGCCCGCGCGCCTCTTCCTCGGTCAGCCCGATCGAGCCCAGCTCGCCCGGCCGCAGATAGACCGCGCTGGCGACCAGATCGTGCCGGACCTTGCGCGGCCGGGCACCGAAGATGGTGTCGGCAAAGGCATGACCCTCGCGAATGGCAACGGGCGTCAGGTTCACCCGGTCGGTGACATCGCCCACGGCAAAGATCGACGGGACCGAGCTTTGCGACCATTCATCGACTTCGATCGCGCCGGTGGGACGCAGCCTGACGCCGGTATTCTCAAGCCCCAGACCCCCGGTATAGGGGCTGCGCCCGGTGGCGAAGAACACCGCGTCGAAATGATCGGTGCTGCCGTCGCTGAACTGCACCGCGATCCGCCCCGCCTCCTTCGACAGCCGCACCGGGGTCAGGCCCAGACGCAGATCGACGCCGATATCGGTCAGTTGCTGGGTGGCCATCTCGCGCGCCTCAAGATCGAAGCCGCGCAGCACCATATCGCCGCGATAGGCCTGGGACGTATCGACGCCCATGCCGTTCAGGATCGTCGCGTATTCGCAGGCGATGAAGCCGCCGCCGACCAGCAGCGCGCGCCGGGGCAATTCGTCCATCAGGAACAGATCGTCCGAGACAAGCGCGTGTTCGTCGCCCGGAATCCCGATCCGCGCCGGCCGGCCGCCGACGGCGATCAGGATATGCTTGGCGGATTTGCGCGTGCCGTCGGCCAGTTCGACCGTGTGGTGATCGGCCAGACGCGCGCGCTGGTGGAATATCTGCACACCCGCGCGTTCGGCGTTGCGGGTATAGGCGTTCTCAAGCCGGGTCAGCTCCTCGTCCAGCTTGCCGCGAAAGGCGGTCCAGTCGAAGTGGCCGGTCTGCGCCTGTTGCCAGCCATATCCCCGCATCTCTTCGGCCAGCAGCGGGGCCTGGCTGGCGAAGATCATCAGCTTCTTGGGCACGCAGCCCCGGATGACGCAGGTGCCGCCCATCCGGCTTTCCTCGGCCAGACCGACGCGGGCGCCGTGTTCGCCCGCCGCGATCCGGGCCGCGCGCACCCCGCCCGAGCCGCCGCCGATGACGAACAGATCATAATCGAAGGTCATAGTTCCCGGCCTCCCTCGCCCGCCAGCAGGTCGGCGTCGATCCCTGCCTCTCGATTCAGTTCCACGACCGACCCGTCGGCCTTGCCGATGATCGCCAGATCGCACATTCCCAGAAACAGCCCGTGTTCGACCACACCCGGAATCGCGGCCAGCGCATGGGCCAGCGCGACCGGATCGTGGATCACCTCAAGATGCAGGTCCAGGATCAGGTTGCCTTCGTCCGTGACCCAGGGATCGCTGTCCTTCAGGCGCTGCATCACGTCATGGCCTTCCATGTCCAGCGCGGCCAGCGCGCGCCGGATCAGCGTGCGCGTGGTCTCGAAGCCGAACTGCAACACCTCGACCGGCAGCGGAAATGCGCCAAGCTGATCGACGATCTTGCCCGGATCGGCGATGACCACCATCCGGTCGCTGGCCGCCGCGACGATCTTTTCCCGCAGATGCGCGCCGCCGCCGCCCTTGATCAGATGCAGGTCCGGATCGACCTCGTCGGCGCCGTCGATGGTCAGGTCCAGCCAGCGGACCTCGTCCAGCGTCTCGACCTTCAGGCCCAGATCGCAGGCCAGATCGGCCGTCGCCTTCGACGTCGCCGCACAGCGCAGCGACAGGTTCTCGGCGCGGGCGCGGTCGGCCAGTTCCCGCACCATGATGCTGGCGGTCGAGCCGGTGCCAAGCCCCAGCTTCATCCCGTCCTCGACCAGCGCGACGGCGGCACGCGCCGCCGCCAGCTTGGCCGGATCGGGCTGAGAAGATTGCGACATCGAACACTCCTCTGTGTCGGGTTGGGGGCGGTTATAGGCGATGCGGCCGCCAAGCGCGAGAGGTCAGCCCGCCGCACCGGATCGCGCCCCGATCACAGCCTTTTCAGCGTTTCGGGCAGAATCACGGTGACGGTCGTGCCCGCGCCGCGCTGGCTGTCGATCTTCAGGCGGCCGCGATGACGGTTGACGATATGCTTGACGATGGCCAGCCCCAGCCCGGTGCCGCCCTGCGCCCGCGACCGGTGCGCATCGACGCGATAGAACCGTTCCGTCAGGCGCGGCAGGTGCAGCCCGTCGATGCCGTCGCCGCGATCCGCGATCTCGACCGCCCAGCCCGGACCGCGCAGCAGCGGTTCGCGGTCGATCCGCGCCAGCCGCACGCCCAGCCAGCCGCCCGATCCGCCGTATTTCAGCGCGTTGTCGACAAGGTTCTGGAACACCTGAACCAGCTGGTCGGCATCGCCCGGCACGCGAATCGTGCCGTCCAGACCGTCGGATTCGATATGGACGCCGGCGGCGTGCGCGGCCGGTCCCATCGTCGCCAGCACCTCGCGCAGCAGCATGGCCAGATCGACATGCTGCGCCGGACGGCTGCGTTCACCGGCCTGCACCCGGCTCAGGCACAGCAGATCGGCGATCAGCCGGTTCATCCGCGCAGCCTCGGAGTCCATGATATCCAGAAAACGGTCGCGCGCGGCGGGATCGTCGCGGGCCGGACCGCGCAGCGTCTGGATAAAGCCGGTCATCGCGGTCAGCGGCGTTTTCAACTCGTGGCTGACATTGGCGACGAAATCGCGGCGCAGCTGTTCGGCCTCCTCGGCCGCCGAGCGGTCGATGATCGCCACCGTCGCGCCGCGCCCCAGCGCGGGCGGCAAGGGCGCCACGGTGATCTCGGCCGCGACCAGTCGCCCGTCGGCCGCGATCTGGGCGCGCAACCGTGCCGGCCCGTCCTGCGGCGCGTGTCGTTGCGCATCCGGCCCAAGCTGCGGCCCAAGCTGCGGCCCGGGCGGTGTCGGCGATTCCGGGTCTAGCGCCCGATCCAGCGCCGCGATCACATCCGGGTGGCGCAGGATGGTGACGAAGGGCCGGTTCAGCAGATCCGGGCCGAACAGCGCCTCTGCCGCGCGGTTCGCGGCAATGGTGCGGGCCTGCCCGTCGACGGCCAGCATCGGGATCGGAACGCCGTCCAGCAGGCCCGCCACACGGCGCCGCCCGTCCCGCCTCATTCCACCCGCCGCAGCCCGGACCGGAACCGCGCCGCGTTGGCGCGATAGCGTTCGGCCGATTGACGCAGCGCCGCCTGCGCCGCATCGTCCAGCATCCGCACCACCTTGCCCGGCGCGCCCATCACCAGCGCACCGGCGGGAATCTTTTTGCCCTCGGCGATCAGGGCGCCGGCCCCGATCAGCGCACCGGCGCCGATCTTCGCGCCGTTCAGGATCGTGGCGCCCATGCCGACCAGCGCGCCGTCGCCGATGGTGCAGCCATGCAGGATCGCGCGATGCCCGATGGTGCAATCCGCGCCGATGATCAGCGGATGGCCGGGATCGGTGTGACAGACGCACAGATCCTGCACGTTGCTGCCGGGACCCACGCGGATCTCCTCGTTATCGCCGCGCAGCACCGCGCCCCACCAGACCGATGCCCCGTCCTGCAACACGACGCGGCCCATCAGCTGCGCATCGGCGGCGACCCATGCGTCCTTGGCGATCTGCGGCGCGATTCCGTCCAGTTCCCAGATCATGCGCTTTCCTCCTCCATCAATCGCTTGACGAACGCGCCCAGCCCGCCCTGCCGGTCGCGGCGCAGCCGTTCGGCGGTGAGGATGGCGCGCAGCCGCGCGTCGGTTTCGTCCAGATCGTCGTTGATCAGCACGTAATCGTATTCGGCCCAGTGGCTGATCTCGGCCCGGCTTTTCAGCATCCGGCCGGCGATGACCGCATCGCTGTCCTGCCCGCGCCCGCGCAGCCGCCGTTCCAGTTCCGGCAGCGACGGCGGCAGCACGAAGATCGACACCACGTGACCGCCCAGGGGCGAGGCGCGGATCTGCTGGCCGCCCTGCCAGTCGACATCGAACAGCGTGTCGCGGCCTTCCTCCATCGCGGCCTCGACCGGCGCGCGCGGAGAGCCGTAGAGATTGCCGAACACCTCGGCATGTTCCAGCATCTGCCCCTGCGCGACCAGCGCGCGGAAATCCTCATGGGTGGTGAAATAGTAATGCTGCCCGTCCACCTCGCCCGGACGCGGGGGCCGGGTCGTGGCCGACACGGAAAAGCGCAGACTGGGGTCCCAGTCCATCAGCCGCCGTGCCAGGGTGGACTTGCCCGCGCCCGAGGGCGAAGACAGGATGATCAGCAACCCGGTGCGGTCCATCGGCATTTTCCCCAAGCGTCAGCGTCGTTTGACGGGGATGGACCAGCGGCGGCAGGGGGTCAAGTGCCGACGCCGGGCCGGCGCGCACGGGCGTGTCGCCGAGGGTGCGGTCGCGCGATTGTCTTAACCATTCGTCAGGAAAGATCTGGGCGGCGCGGCGCGCGATGCGATATGCTGGCGCGAACGGCAGGGGCGGATCAGCATCCGCGTGGCCGGAAAATGGATCAAACGGGGTTGTCGAACGTGCCCGACGGTCAAGACGATGACAGCACGGCGCACGGCCCGCCACAGAAGGCCACCGGCCGGCTTTTGCGGCTGGCCGATTTCGACCGCGACCGGCCGGCCCGCATCGCCGCCGGGATGCGCGCTTATTGGCAGGAACTGCGCCAGGGTCGCGCCGTGCCGGCCCGGTCCGATATCCAGCCCCACGGCATCCATCGCGCGCTGGATTACGCGTTCATCCTGGAACGGATCGCGCCGGGGGCAGCGCGGTTCAGGCTGGCCGGCCGCCATCTGATCGACCTGATGGGGATGGAGGTGCGCGGCATGCCGCTGTGCGCGTTTCTGAACCCGGCCTCGCGCGGGCGGCTGTCGGATGTGCTGGAAAGCGTGTTCAAGGCACCGCAGATTGCGGAGTTGCGCCTGCATGCCGCGCCCGATTATGCCCGCCCCGAACTGACCGCGCTGATGCTGCTGCTGCCCCTGCGCTCGGATCTGGGCGACGTGACGCGGGCCTTGGGCTGCCTGATCGCCGAGGGCGAAACCGGGTTCGCCCCGCGCCGGTTCGATCTGGTCGAGGATCGCGTCCTGCCGATCATCGAGGGCGGCAAGGTGATGGCCCCCTCACCCTCGGCGTCGGGTTTTGCCGAGGACGAAACGTCCTTTCGCCGCCCCGACAGGTCGCGCAAGCGCCCGCCGCACCGTGCCCCCGACGACCCAACCGGCCCGCAGCCCAGGATTTCAGACATAGCCGAGACGCCTGAACAGCGCCGCGCCCGCTTCAGGGTGATCCCGACCGGGGAAACGTGACCGATGGCCCGCTTTTAATCCGCCGGCACGACCCGAACCGTGCCGCCCCGCGCCGACAGGGCGATTTCGCCCGCCGCCAGCCGCAGCGCATCGTGGCCGAACACCTCGGCGCGCCAGCCTTGCAGCGTCGGCAGGTCGCGTTCGCCGGTCGCGATGGCGTCCAGATCGGCCGAGGACGCGATCAGCTTGGGCGCGACGCCCGCCGCATCGGCCTTGGCCTTCAGCAACACGCGCAGCAGATCCGACAGCGCGGCATTGCCGGGCCGGCCCGGTTCGTCCTTGCGCGGTTGCGGCGGATCCTTGGCCTCCAGCCCGGCCTTGACCGAGGCCAGGATGCCCGCCGCGATGTCGCCCTTGCGCGCATCGCGCAGCAGCAGGCGCGACCGGCCCAGATCCTCTTCCGAGGCAGGTTTGGTCGAGGCAAGCTCGATCATCGCGTCGTCCTTGAAGACCCGGCTGCGCGGGATGTCGCGTTCCTGCGCATAGGCTTCGCGAAACCGCGCCAATTCGCGCAGGATGGCCAGAAAGCGCGGCGAATTGGTGCGGGTGCGAACCTTCATCCACGCCTCTTCGGGACGGTTGATATAGGTTTCGGGGTCCTTCAGCACGGCCATCTCTTCGGCCAGCCAGCTTTCGCGCCCGTTCCGGCGCAGTTCGGCCGCAAGGAATTCATAGATCGCGCGAAGATGGGTGACGTCGGCCAGCGCATAGGCTTTCTGCGCATCCGACAGCGGCCGCCGCGACCAGTCGGTGAAACGCGACGACTTGTCCAGGCTGGCCTTGGCGATCTTGCGGACCAGCGTTTCATAGCCGGCCTGCTCGCCAAAGCCGCAGACCATCGCGGCCACCTGCGTGTCGAACAGCGGTTCGGGAAACACGCCCGCGTCGTGATGAAAGATCTCAAGATCCTGACGCGCGGCGTGGAACACCTTGACCGTGTCGCGATGGCCGAACAGGTCGTAAAGCGGTTGCAGCGACAGCCCGCCTGCAAGCGGATCGACCAGCACCGCCTGTCCGCCCTGCCCGCCTTCGGTCGAGGCCGGCGGCAGCGCCATCTGGATCAGGCACAATCGCGACCAATAGGTCCGTTCGCGCAGGAACTCGGTGTCCAGCGTGACATAGGGCGCGGCTTTCGCCGCCTCGCAAAAGCGGGCAAGATCTTCGGTGCGGGTGATGGTGGTGATGGTCTGGCTCATTCGGCGCTTTCTGTCGGGCGGGTCGTCCGCCGGTGCGCCGACGCATAATCGCAGCCGCGGCGGATGAAAAGACCCGCAAGATCGGCGGCCACGCCTTCGCGCCGATCCGCCTGCCGCCTGTCGCGCCGCGCCGCAGCTTACAGCGGCGGAATATCCCCCGCCGCGCGGAGCGCGTGGAAATCGCGCACGAAATCGTCCAGCCGCCCCTCGTCGATGGCTGCGCGCAAACCCGCCATCAGGTCCTGATAATAATGCAGGTTGTGCCAGGTCAGCAGCATCCCGCTGATCATCTCGCCCGCGCGGAAGACGTGATGCAGATAGGCGCGGGAATAGCTGCGGCAGGCCGGGCAGCCGCATGCCTCATCCAGCGGGCGCGGATCGTCCTGATGGCGGGCGTTCTTGATGTTCACTTGGCCGTGGCGGGTCCAGGCCTGCCCGGTGCGCCCCGACCGCGACGGCAGGACGCAATCCATCATGTCGATGCCGCGAACGACCGCGCCCACGATGTCGTCGGGCTTGCCCACCCCCATCAGATAGCGCGGCTTGTCCGAGGGCAGGAAACCGGGCGCGTAATCCAGCACGCCGAACATCGCCTCCTGCCCCTCGCCCACGGCCAACCCGCCGATGGCATAGCCGTCAAAGCCGATGCCGGTCAGCGAGCGCGCGGATTCCTCGCGCAGATCGCGCGTCACGCCGCCCTGCATGATCCCGAACAGCGCGTGTCCCGGCCGCTCGCCGAACGCGTCGCGCGACCGCTGCGCCCACCGCATCGACAGGCGCATGGATCTGGCCACCTCGTCCTCGGTCGCGGGCAGCGCGGGACATTCGTCGAAAGCCATGACGATATCGCTGCCCAGAAGACGCTGGATCTGCATGCTGCGTTCGGGCGTCAGGTGATGCTTGCTGCCGTCGATATGGCTGGCAAAGGTCACGCCGTCCTCGGTCAGCTTGCGCAAGGGGCCCAGGCTCATGACCTGAAACCCGCCCGAATCGGTCAGGATCGGCCGGTCCCAGTTCATGAACCGGTGCAGCCCGCCCAACCGCGCGATCCGTTCCGCGCCCGGCCGCAGCATCAGGTGATAGGTGTTGCCCAGCAGGATGTCGGCGCCCGTCGCGCGCACCGATTCGGGCAACATCGCCTTGACCGTCGCGGCGGTGCCCACCGGCATGAAGGCCGGCGTGCGGATCTCGCCGCGCGGGGTGCGGATGACGCCGCTGCGCGCGCGCCCGTCGGCGGCGTTCAGCGTGAATGAGAAACGGTCGGACATCTGCAAACGGGCGCCTGTGGGGAAAACGCTGGCTGCATATCCGCTTTGCCCCTGTTTCGCAACGCGGCCTGCGGGGTAGACCCGGGGCGCGCAGTCACTTATATAATTGGTCGGAATTGACAGGAACACGCCATGACCGAACCGATGATGGAAGGCGCCCCTCTGATCGCCCCCTCAACCACGGACCACCCGCTTTACGAGCCCGTGGTCGAGGCCTGCAAGACGGTGTACGACCCCGAGATCCCGGTGAACATCTACGATCTGGGCCTGATCTATACGATCGACATCAACGACGTGAACGAGGTGCGCGTCACCATGACGCTGACCGCGCCCGGCTGTCCGGTGGCGGGCGAAATGCCGGGCTGGGTCGCCGACGCGATCGAACCGCTGCCCGGCGTGAAGCAGGTCGATGTCGAGATGACGTTCCAGCCGCAATGGGGCATGGACATGATGTCCGACGAGGCGCGGCTGGAACTGGGCTTCATGTGACGCGGGGTTGAGACGGGGCGGCACAGCCCCTATCTTTGTTCCGTGTCGCAACGAAAGGGTTTCGCCATGTTCGCCATTCCCGGCGCCTCGCCCGTGACCATCACCCCGGCAGCCGAGCGTCAGATCGCCCGGCTGATGTCGGGCAAGAACGCCCTTGGCCTGCGCATCGGGCTGAAAAAGGGCGGCTGTGCGGGCATGGAATACACGATGGAACTGGCCGAAACCCGCGAGGCGAACGAAGAGGTCGTCGAACAGGGCGATGCGCGGGTGATGATTTCGCCCATGGCGCAGATGTTCCTGTTCGGGACCGAGATCGACTATGAAACCGGGTTGCTGGAATCCGGCTTCCGGTTCCGCAATCCCAATGTCACCGACGCCTGCGGATGCGGCGAATCGGTCCGCTTCGAACCGCTTGAGGGCAGCCGCGCCGAAGGCAACTGACGCCGCCCCTTTTCCACACGCTTTTCCGTCCCTGTTGCGGCGCTATCATGATTGCGCCTTCGGTCCCGCTTGCTTAGTCCGGACCCAACCCGAAGGAGATGGATCATGGCACCACGCAAGCTGGCCGCAGGCAACTGGAAGATGAACGGCGATCTGGCCGCGCTGGAACAGGTGGATGCGCTGTGCGCAGCCCATCCAGGCCCACGCTGCGAGGTGCTGATCTGCCCGCCCGCCCTGCTGGTGCATCCGATGGTATCGCGGATCGGTGCCGGTCCGGTCGCCGTGGGCGGGCAGGATTGTCACGCCGAAATGTCGGGCGCGCATACCGGCGACATCTCGGCGGCGCAACTGAAGGATGCCGGAGCAACCCATGTGATCGTCGGCCATTCCGAACGCCGGGCCGATCACGGCGAAACCGATGCCGATGTTGCGGCCAAGGCGGCGGCGGCGCATCAGGCCGGACTGGTCGCGATCGTCTGCGTCGGCGAGACCGAGGCGCAGCGCGACGCGGGCCAGACGCTGGACGTGATCGCCGCGCAGCTGGCCGGGTCGGTGCCGCCGGGATCGGATGCCGCCAACACCGTCATCGCCTACGAGCCGGTCTGGGCCATCGGCACCGGCCGCACCCCCAGCAACGACCAGATCGCCGAGGTTCACGCCCTGCTGCGCGAACGTCTGGGCGGCGCGGTCCGCGACGGCGCGGATATGCGGCTGCTTTATGGCGGCAGCGTCAAGCCCGACAATGCCGCCACCATCTTTGCCATCGCGAATGTCGATGGCGCGCTGGTCGGCGGGGCCAGCCTGAAGGCGGACGATTTCGGCGCCATCATCGCCGCGCTGGATGCCGCCGGCTGAGGCGCTTTCGGGCATCGGCCCACGCGGGAAAAAGGCCGACCCTGCGGGGTCGGCCTTGTGCGTCGGATTGCGGAAACCCGTCGCGGCTTATCGCGACGGCTGTCCAAGGGGACGGAATTCGCCCTTGGCCTCGGTCATCATGCTGACGATCACGATGGCCAGGGCAGAGGCGATGAAGCCCGGAATGATCTCATAGACGCCCGGCCCGCCCATGAAGCTGGCATTCAGCCCGGCCCAGATCCAGACCATCACCGTCACCGCGCCCACGACCAGCCCCGCGACCGCGCCGCGCCCGGTCATGCGCGACCAGGTCAGCGACAGGATGATCAGCGGCCCGAACGCCGCGCCGAAGCCCGCCCAGGCATGCGAGACCAGCGACAGCACGTTCGAATCCGGGTCGCGGGCGATGAAGGCCGCGACGATCCCGACCGCCAGAACCGCCAGCCGGCCAACCAGCACCAGCGTCTTGTCGCTGGCGTCGCGATTGAGGAACAGGCGATAGAAATCCTCGGTCAGCGAGGATGACGAAACCAGCAACTGGCTGCTGACCGTGCTCATGATCGCGGCCAGCAGGGCCGCGAACAGGAAGCCCGTGACCAGCGGGTGGAACAGCAGTTCGGACAGCACGATGAAGATCGTCTCGGGGTCCTCGATGCTGAGACCGTTGCGTTCGACATAGGCGCGTCCGAACACGCCGACCCCGATGGCCCCGATCAGCGAGATCGCCATCCACGCCATGCCGATATTTCGCGCGGTCGGCACCTCTTCGACCCGGCGCACGGCCATGAAGCGGACGATGATATGGGGCTGCCCGAAATAGCCCAGACCCCAAGTGACGGCGGACAGAAACCCCACCACCGTCAGGCCGCGCGTCAGCGACATGAAGTTAGGATCGACCTCGGCCAGGGTCTGGCGGGCCTGATCGAATCCGCCGCCGCCCGGACCCATCAGCACGACCAGCGGCATGATGATCAGCGCCAGCATCATGATGCAGCCCTGCACGAAATCGGTCAGGCTGACGGCCAGAAAGCCGCCGACGACCGTATAGGCCATCACCACGCCCAGGGTCAGCCAGACGCCGGCCTGATAGCTGCCGTCGAAGGCGCTGGCGAACAGCTTGCCCCCGCCGACGAGGCCCGAGGCGGTATAGACCGCAAAGAACACCACGATCACCACCGCCGAGATCACGCGCAGCGGCAGCGCCCGCGTCGGGAACCGGTTCGCAAGAAAGCCGGGAATGGTCAGCGAGTTGTCGTAACGCTCGGTCTGTTCGCGCAGCCGCGGCGCCACGATGATCCAGTTCAGCAACGCCCCCACGAACAGGCCGATCCCGATCCAGGCCTCGACCAGACCGGCGGCATAGAGCGCGCCCGGCAGACCCAGAAGCAGCCAGCCGCTCATGTCCGAGGCGCCGGCCGACAGGGCCGCGACGGCGGGGTGCAGGTTTCGACCGCCAAGGATGTATTCCTCGGAGTTCGAGGTTGATTTTCGCCACGCATAGACGCCGATGGCCAGCATCAGCAGGAAATAGAGGATCAGGCTGATCCAGACTCCGATTGCCATGATTTTGCCTTTCTGACTCGCGACCTCGTGATCGGCAAAGCGTGACAGATCACGGGCCCGTGTGCAAATCCCGGGCGCGTCAGGCAGGACAAATCGGCGCGGCAGGCCTTCAGAGGTGATAGATCCGGGCGAATTTCTCTTCCAGATAGCTCAGCAGCGGTTCGGGACCGATGGGGCCGCCGGTCGCATCCTCGATCAGGCGCCGCGCCGGGATCAGGCTGCCGTGGCGATGGACATTCTCGCGCAGCCACTCGGCACCCGGTGCGGCATCGCCTTCGGCCAGCGCGTCGTCAAGATCGGGCACCGCGGCGCGCATCGCGGCATTGAGGCAGCCGGCATAGACATTGCCCAAAGCATAGGTCGGGAAATAGCCGAACAGCCCGACCGCCCAGTGCACGTCCTGCAGGACGCCGTTCGAGGGGCGATCGACGGCCACGCCGAAATCCTTCAGGAACCGGGCGTTCCACGCCTCGACCAGATCGTCGGTGTCCAGCCTGCCGGTGATCAGGTCGCGTTCCAGATCGAAGCGCATCATGATGTGCAGATTATACTGCACCTCGTCGGATTCGGTGCGGATATAGCCCGGCGTGACCCGGTTGACGGTGCCATAGAACGCCTCGGGGTCGGCGATGTTCAGCCCGTCGAAGGCGTCCGACATGCGATTGAACAGCCAGCCGGTGAACGCCCGGCCCCGCCCCATCTGGTTTTCATAGAGGCGGCTTTGGCTTTCATGCACGCCCATCGACACGCCCCGGCCCAGCGGCGTGAAGGCATAGTCCGAATCGATCCCCAGCTCATAGCTGGAATGCCCGACCTCGTGGATCGTCGAATAAAGGCAGTTGAACGGCTCGGGCTCGACCACGCGGGTGGTGATGCGGCTGTCCTGCCAGCGCCCGGAGCTGAACGGGTGCACCGCCACGTCCATGCGCCCGCGCGTCCAGTCATAGCCGAAGGCGGTCGCGCAGATCCGCGCCAGCCGAAGCTGGGTCTTCTGCGGAAAATGCCCGGTCAAGGGCTGGGGCTGGAAATCGGCGCCCAGCACGTCGTCGCGCAGGCCCACCAGACGCGGCCGCATGATGTCGAAGACCTGCGCGATCTGGGCCGCCGTGGTGTCGGGTTCGTATTCCTCAAGCAGCGCGTCATACGGGTCGCCGCCATCGGCCAGCGCCGCGGCTTCCTCGCGCTTCAGCATGATGACGTGATCCAGCGTCGGCAGGAAATCCTCGGGCGTTTCGTTCGCGCGCGCCTCGGCCCAGATGCCCTGCGCCAGCGAGGTCGTCTTGGCCAGTTCGCTGGCCAGCCGCGCCGGCACCCGGCTGGCGCGGGAAAAGTCGCGGGCGATCAGATCGACGATGCGCGCCCCCACCTCGTCCTGCGGCTCGGCCGCGGCCAGCCATTCGCCCAGACGCGGATCGGTGCGGCGGTCGTGGATCACGCTCTCCATCGCGGCCATTTCCTCGGCCCGCTGTTCGACCGCGCCGCGCGGCATCACCGTTTCCTGGTCCCATCCCAGCCGTTCGGCCACCGATGACAGCGCCTCGGTCTGGCGCTGAAAGGCGAGAAGATCGTTGAAAACGCTCATCTGATGGTCCCCCTGACCGATGTTTCATGCGGGAAGCGGGCATACGCGCGGGCGCGGATGACCAGAATGAACAGCGCCACCGCACCGACCTGATGGGCCAGCGCCAGAACCAGCGGCGAGGCGTGGATCACGTTCATGATGCCCAGCCCGATCTGCACCGCGACCATGACGATCATCGCCGTGAACGCCCCGCGCGTCAGCCGGTGCGGCGACCGGCGCGCGCGCAGCCACACGACGACCGCGAAGATCGCCAGAAGATAGCCGGTCATGCGGTGGATGAACTGCACCAACGCCGGGTTCTCGAAGAAGTTGCGCCAGCCCAGCGCACCGTCCCAGATGGCGGCGGGAATCCATTCGCCCCCCATCGTGGGCCAGCCGGTATAGGTGCGGCCGGCGTCGATCCCCGCGACCAGCGCGCCGATCAGGATCTGCACGAAGGCAAGATGCATCAGCCCGGTCGTCATCGAGAACAGTTTGGGCTCGCCCGCCCGGCGGGCGCGGATCAGCGCCGCCTCGGACCGGCCCAGCAGCAGGACATACCACGCGATCAGCCCAAGGATCAGGAACGCGATGCCCAGATGCGTGGCCAGTCGATACGACGCCACCCGCGTCATGCCGTCGACCAGACCGGAACTGACCATCCACCAGCCGATCGCGCCCTGAACGCCGCCCAGCACGCCGATGCCCAGCAGGCGCGGCGTCCAGCCGGCGGGAATCCGGCGCGTGACCAGAAAGCCCAGGAACCCGGCCGCCCAGACCAGCCCGATCAGCCGCCCCAGCAGGCGATGCGACCATTCCCACCAATAGATCCGCTTGAACCCCGCCAGGTCCATGTCGGGATTGACCTGCGCGAATTGCGGGATCTGGCGATAGGCGTCGAATTCCGCCTGCCAGTCGGCCTGCGACATCGGCGGCAGGCTGCCCGTGACCGGCGCCCATTCGGTGATCGACAGCCCCGATCCGGTCAGCCGCGTCGCCCCGCCCAGCGCGATCATCGCCGCGACCGTCGCGAACAGAACGATCAGCCACAGCCGGATCGCCCGGCGCGCACCTTTCGGCGCGGCGTCGATCATGCCGGTCCGGGTGACGGGGCGGCTGGCGGTCTGGTCGGACACTTCCTCGAAAACGGGACGCTTGGCCAATTTCGGCTCCTTCTGGGGTCGGCGGAGGTTAGGTCGCGTCTATCTGCGGGTCAATTGCCGCAGGACGCCGTGCAGGATGCGGACATCGCCGCGCGTCAGGGTCAGGCGCGACCACATGTTGCGCAGGTTCAGCCGCATCGATTCGGCCTTGGTTTCGGGAAAGAAGAATCCCGCCTCGGCCAGCCTGTCCTGATAATGATCGCCCAGACGCTCGATCTCGATCCGGTCGGCCAGCAATTCGGCATCGGCCTTGCGCGCATGCGGCGCGGGTTCGGGCGGCAGGGTCCTGCGGCCCCATTCATAACCCATCAGCAGCACCGCCTGCGCCAGGTTCAGCGACGGGAAATCCGGGTTGACCGGGACCGTCACGATGGCGTTGGCGCGGGCGACGTCGCCGTTTTCAAGCCCGGCCCGTTCCGGCCCGAAGATGATGGCCGATTGGCCGTCATGGGCACGCGCCGCGTCCATGGCGGTCGCGGGCGTGAAGACCGGCTTCGACAATTCGCGCCCCCGCGCCGTGGTGGCAAGGGCAAAGGTGATCCCCGCCATCGCGTCGGCCAGCGTCGGATAGACGCGCGCCCGGTCCAACACCCGCCCCGCCGCGCCCGAGGCCATCGCGACCGCCTTCGGGTTGGGCCAGCCGTCGCGCGGTTCGACCAGCCGCATCTGCGTCAGCCCGAAATTCAGCATCGCGCGGGCGGCTGCGCCGATATTCTCGCCCATCTGCGGGCGGACCAGGATCACGACGGGCGGGCTTCTGTCTTGCATGGCCGCCCGCATAGTCCGTCTGGCAGCGGGCGGCAAGCTGCGCTATCTGCGGACAAGATCAAGGAGAACCCCATGTCCGACGTCCCGCAGCTTTACCTGATGACCCCCGCCGGCGCGCAGGCATCCGCACTGGCGCCGATGCTGACCGAGGTGATGGACCGGTTCCAAGTGGCCTGCCTGCGCATCCGCGGCGGCACCGAAGAGGATGAGCTGGGGCGCCTGGCCGACCTGACGCGCGAGATTGCCCATGCCCGCGACGTGGCGGTGGTGATCGACGATCATGTCAGGCTGGCGCAGCGCCACGGGCTGGACGGGGTGCATCTGAGCGACGGCGCCCGCGGCGTCCGGGCCGCGCGCAAGGAGCTGGGCGACGACGCCATCATCGGCGCCTTCTGCGGATCATCCCGCCACGAAGGCATCACGGCGGGCGAGGCCGGGGCGGATTACGTCAGCTTCGGCCCGGTCGGCGACAGCGTTCTGGGACGGGGCGAGCCGGCGCCGCTGGACCTGTTCCAGTGGTGGTCCGAGATGATCGAGGTGCCGGTCGTGGCCGAGGGCGCGATCACGCGCGAGTTGATCACCGCCCTGTCGCCCGCCTGCGACTTCATCGCCATCGGCCCCGAGATCTGGGCCGGCGACGACCCGACCGAGGCGCTGTCGGCCCTGTGGGGATAGGGTCGCGGCCCGCCGCCTACAGCAGGACCGGCGTCCGGTCGCCCGCCGCGAACCGTCTGAGAACGGCGGGATAGAGGCGGTGTTCCTGCACCAGCACGCGCGCGGCCAGTGTCTGGACGGTGTCGTCCGGATGCACCGGCACCCGCGCCTGCCCCAGGATCGGGCCCGAATCCAGATCCGATGTGACCTGATGCACGGTGGCGCCCGCCTGCGCGTCACCGGCGGCGATGGCGCGGGCATGGGTGTTCAGGCCGGGGTATTTGGGCAAAAGAGAAGGATGGATGTTCAGCATTCTGCCGGCGAAACGCTGCACGAAATCCGGCGTCAGGATGCGCATGAAGCCGGCCAGGCAGATGATGTCGGGCCGCGCGGCCAGCAGCGGTTGCAGCAGCGCGGCCTCGAACCCCGCGCGGTCGCGGGGAAAGTCGCGGTGATCGACCGCCGCCGTCGCGATCCCCAGCGAGGCGGCGCGGCCCAGCCCCGCTGCCTGCGGATCGTTCGAGGCGACCAGCACCGGCCGCGCCGGGTGATCGCCGGTCATGTCCTCGACCAGCCGCAGCATGTTCGAGCCGCCGCCGGAAATCAGGATCGCGACCCGCTTCACCCAAGCGTCCCGCTGTAGCGGATCCCGGCCCCCGGCGTCACCTGCCCGATGCGATGCACGGTTTCGCCTTCGGCGGTCAGCAGACCGGCCACGGCCCCGGCACGGTCGGCGGCGACGGTCAGGATCATCCCCAGACCGCTGTTGAAGGTCTTCAGCATCTCGGCCTGTCCGATCCCGCCTTCCTGCGCCAGCCAGCCGAAGACGGGCGGCAGGGTCCATGCGTCAAGGTCGATATCGGCGCCCAGATCGCCGGGCAGGATGCGCGGCAGGTTTTCGGTGATGCCGCCGCCGGTGATATGGGCCAGCCCGCGAACCCCGCCCGCGCGGATCGCCGCCAGCGCCGGGCGGACATAAAGCCGCGTCGGCGTCAGCAGCGCCCGCCCCAGCGCCGCATCGGCGAAGGGCGCCGGATCGTTCCAGCCCAGCCCGGCGCGATGGACCACCTTGCGCACCAGCGAAAAGCCGTTCGAATGCACCCCGTCCGATTCCAGCCCCAGCAGCACATCGCCGCTTTCGACCCCGTGCGGCAGCGCCGAACCGCGCTGCATCGCGCCCACGGCAAAGCCTGCCAGATCGAAATCGCCGTCGCGATACATGCCCGGCATCTCGGCCGTCTCGCCGCCGATCAGGGCGCAGCCGGCATCCTTGCAGCCGCGTGCGATGCCTTCGATGACCCGCGCGCCCTGGTCCACCGACAGCTTGCCGGTGGCGAAATAGTCCAGAAAGAACAGCGGCTCGGCGCCCTGGCAGACCAAATCGTTGACGCACATCGCGACCAGATCCTGCCCGATCCCGTCCAGATGCCCGGTGTCGATGGCGATGCGCAGCTTGGTGCCGACCCCGTCGGTCGCCGCAACCAGAACCGGATCGTCGAACCCCGCGGCCTTGGGATCGAACAGCGCCCCGAACCCGCCCAGCGCGTCCATCACGCCCGGACGCGCGGTCGCGGCGGCGGCGGGCTTGATCCGTTCGACCAGCGCGTTTCCCGCGTCGATATCGACGCCCGCGTCGCGATAGCTGATCCCGTTGCTGGTCATGGCGGCCCCCGGCTGAGTTCAGCGCCCCCGATAGCCCAAGCCCGCGGGCGGGGCAACGGTCAAGACCTGCGCCGGACATGCCGGATCGCTTGACCCGCGCGGCGGGGCGGATTAGGCAGTCTGCGCTGCGTGGGCCTGTAGCTCAATTGGTCAGAGCAGGGCGCTCATAACGCCTTGGTTGGGGGTTCAAGTCCCTCCGGGCCTACCATCCCCCCTTCGCACCGGCTGCATTGTTGAACGTCACGTAAGGCCGAACAGCGGCTTGACGAATCAACCCTGACGTGTATTCTGCCGGCCAGAAATCGGTACGACCGGTTCGCTTCCGGCTGGTCATATGCGGCAGGCTGGGGCAAGCTGTTCTGGTATCGCCAACGCAACCCTTTGGATCGGTCACATTCATGCACCCGGCAGCAAGCATGGCCAGACGCCCCGACACCCCGCACGATCGCGCCGCCGCGATCGGCGGCGATGTCCGCGCGAATGCCTGTCGCAGGAGGGTCCGATGACGCTGCTGCCCGCCCTTCTGGTGGCCGTGCTGGCCGGTCTGCTTGGCGCGCTGCTGACGCTGCTCAGCGGCCATGGCTGGGTCGCGGCGCTGATCGTCTACTGGCTCAGCGGCAATCTGGGGATGGTCGCGATGCTGGTGCCGCTGGTGCTGTGCCGGCGACGCAGCGGCTGCGACAAGCCTGCGGCAAACCTGCCGCGGCTGTCGGCACGGCCCATGGTCTGGGCGATGTGCTGGATCATGCTGGGCCTTGGCCTGATCTTCTGGCAGGTGTTCGCCTCCGCTGACCCGCCTTCGGCGCCGGCGAAATCGGCGCGATGGTGGGACTGGCGCACGAGACGCGGCCGGCCGGCACGCATTACCAGATCGCCGCCCGATTGCCCGAGCAGATACGCTTTCTGGCCGATCTGGTCCTGGGCCTGCCGCTGTGGCTGATGGGTCTGGTGGTCTATTTCCTGGGCGTCGCGCGGCTGCTGTCCGCGGCGTCCACCCGCATGCACGCAGCCGATCACGATTGACCGTCTTGCGGGTCGCCCGAGGCGCGACCCTGGGCGGGTGACCCGGCGGCAACGGTCCCGCCACCTCAGGACGGCCCGCGCGAGTCCAGCCCGGTTTCGCGCAGGTAATGGCGCACGGCATCCGCGACGTGCCGGAACCGGTCGCCGCCCAGATGCTTGCCGCCATACCAGCGCGTCACCACCACGACATGATCGCGCACATCCGCCCGCTGCAGCATCTGCAACATCAACGCGCCCGCTCCGGCCTCTCCATCGTCGTCCTTGACCGGCTCGCCCGACAGGATCGCGGCCCAGCTGTTATGGGTGGCGCGGGCGAAACGCCGCGACCGTTTCAGCCCCGCCAGCAGCGCCGCCACCTCGTCGCGCGTCGCGGCCGGCCCGCCCGACACGGCATAGCGCGACCCGCGATCCGCGATGATCCTGTCGAAGACCCGCATCCTCGCCCTCTTTCCCAAATACCTCGGGGGGTGTCGCGCAGCGCGCGACGGGGGGCAGCGCCCCCTGCCCGGCCCGCCCCCGATCACTCGGCTTCCAGAAATGCGCGGATCCGTTCGCCCGCCTGGGCGATGTTCAGAACGCCGTCCAGATGGCCGCGCGTGCCTTCGATCTCGACGATCTCGACCGGGGTGCGGTCGGATTTGATGATCGCGCCGGTCTCGCGCACGGCGTCGCCCGGAAAGACCAGATCCTCGTTCGAATGGATCAGCATCACCGGCACGTCGATATCCAGCAGCCCCTGATACAGACCTTCGTCGGGGTGGCCCGCGACGAACAGCTGGTTGGCCTTGACCAGATACAGGAAGTGGTTGGCGTCCGACGTCTTGGCCCGCGCCTCGCCCGCCGCGTTCAGCGCCGCGACCACGGCGAATTCGTTGTCCCAGCTTGCGGCCGGGTCCTTGCCCTCGTCGGCCCAGTCGCGGCCGAAGGTGCCGTTCGACCATTCCGCCGACTGGGCGTGCAGGGTCAGGATCTTCAGCGCCTGCGCCAACCCGGCCTGCGGCGCCTCGCCGTCGTAATAGGCGCCGCCGTTCCAGTTCGGGTCCAGCCGGATGGGCGCGGCCCAGATATCCAGCCACGCGATCAGATCGGCATCCGCCCACCCCGACGCGATCACCGGGATCACCCGTTCCAGCCGGTCGGGATAGCGCGCGGCCCATTCATAGCTTTGCAGACCGCCCATCGACGCGCCCATGACCGCGTGCCAGGTCTGGATTCCAAGCTGGTCCATCAGCCCTTTCTGCGTATCGACGAAATCGCCGATGGTCAGGATCGGGAAATCCATTCCCCACGGCTTGCCGGTGGCGGGATTTTCCGTCGCCGGGCCGGTGGTGATGACATTGGGATCGCCCGTCGCAAGATTGACCGGCGTGTCGACCGAGACGACGAACCAGGTGTCGGTGTCGATGGGCTTGCCCGAACCGATGATCGCGTCCCAATATCCCGGCGCGGCATCGTCTTCGGCGTATCTCCCGGCCGCATGGCTGGTGCCGCTGAAATAATGCGGGATCAGGATCGCGTTGTCGCGCGCCTCGTTCAGCGTGCCATAGGTTTCATAGCCCAGCCGCATCTGCGGAATCGTCTCGCCGCTGCGCGTGGTGAAGTCGGTCAGGGTGAATTCCTGCTTTTCGACCAGCGGCTCATAGGCGGCGGCGGGTCCCGCCAGCAGCGCGGCGATCAGGATGGCATGGCGCATGTCGTCTCTCCCTCGTTCATGGGCGCATCGAACATGGCCTGCAAAGGGAAGTCCAGCCGTGCTAGCGCGCCCGGCGCACGTAAAGCTCCAGCCGGTGATGGACGATCTCGTATCCCATCTCGGCCGCGATCTCGGCCTGCAGACGCTCGATCCGGTCGCTGGTGAACTCGACCACGGCGCCCGTCTCGACGTCGATCATGTGATCGTGGTGATGCTGGTCGGCCGCCTCCCACCGCGCGGGCTGATCCTGAAATTCCAGCTTTTCGATCACGCCCTGCGCCTGCAAGGTCGTCAGCGTGCGATAGACCGTGGCCAGCGACACGCCCGCGCCCGCCCGTTCGGCGCGCGCGTGCAGTTCGGCCGCGTCCGGATGATCCTCGCTGGCGGCGATGATCCGCAACAGGGCCGCGCGTTGCCGGGTGACCCGCACCCCTGCCTCGCGCAGCGCGTTTTCCAGTTGGGTGGCGCGTGTTTCGCTCATGTTCCATGAAATGCCCCAGAACGCGCCCAGTTGCAACTGGATCGGGCGCGGGCAAGGTCGCGCATCCTTGGCGTCCGCTGGCGCGGCGCGGATGTCAGCCCGCCAGCCGTTCCCACACCGGATGCGATCCGTGAAACCGCGCCAGCCGCCTGCGCTGCCGCCCGTCGCGATCCAGCCCCAACCAGCGTCTTGCATTTTCGCCCATGATGGCCTGCGTGGCGGCGCGATCCTGCCCGACCAGCGTGCCGACAAAGCCCTGCAAGCCGGCCAGATAGGCCGGATGGCTTTCAAGCCGCGCGATCATCGACCAGTCGCTGCCATACAGCATGCGGCGACCTGCCAGCGGTTCCTGCGCAAAAAGCCGCCGCGTCTGGGCCAGCGCCGCGGGGCGGGTGCGCGCGCCCGCCATCGCCTCGGTCCAGAAGCCGGTGTCGAAATACAGGTTCGCAAACGCATCCAGCATCGCGATCAGCTGGTCTTCCCATTGCGGATTGCCGTGACCGCCAAAGCCGCCGAAATGCGCCAGGTTGACCCGCAGGCCCGGAAACTCGCGCAGCACCGGACGCCACAGCCAGGGTGCCGAATATTCGGCGGTGCCCGGCCCCGCCCCCATGCTGGCCGAGGCGTGGGCGGCGATGGGCACATCGTTGTCCTGACACCAGCCGTAAAGCCTGCGCAATTCGCGATCCAGCGCCGCGCCCCCGCCGGCGGGCCGGTTCTGCGGCCTGACATGCCCAAAGCCTACATCCAAGTTCAGCAGCGGGCGGAACCCCATCGGCGGATACAGCTTGATGCCGGCAAATCCCTGCCGTTCGACTGCGTCCTGCACGCGGCGGTGGACCGCCTCGCCCTCGATGGCGGCGCGCAGCGGACAGAACCCGACGAAATTCAGGATCAGCACGTCGCGGCGGCGCGCCGAAATCTGCGCGAACAGCGCGATCAGATCGTCGGGGTCGCTTTGGCGCACCTCATCGGCGCGCAGCCAGCGGCCAAGGTCCAGCAGATGGTTGCAGAAGACCCGAACCTCGTCCTGCCGCCCATACAGGCTGACGGCCTGCTGGACGATCTGCGCCCGCGGTCGCGTCATCAGTTCCGCCCACTGGATCATTCCCGCCAGCGTCTGTTCCAGCGGATCGCCGCGCTGTTTTTGCGGGTCGAACAGCCCTTCGGCGATCCGGCGCGCCGTGGGGGCGGGCATGGGCTGCGGCGGCGCGCGGCGCATCGGCGCGCGCGCGATGGACGGGGCGTCGTCCGCCACAAGGGGTTCGGCCAGCACCTCGGCAGGCGGGACGCCGGCGGCGGCGGCCAGATCCGCAAACAGTTGCCGATCCTCGGTCAAACGCTGCTGCCGGTCGGGGCTGTCGGCCGGCAACAGGTCCATGACGCCCGCATCGTCGGCCCCGACCAGCACCGCCGCCTGATAGCGTTCCAGAAAGCCGGCCAGCCGGTCCACGCCGGCGCTGCGCATCCGTGGGGCATCGGGGCGCGGCAGGCGTTGCGGCAGGCGCTGCAATTCCTGCCCCGCGGTCGGGGTCACGCTGGCCAGAAAGCTGACGATCAGGCGGATCAGCGGCGATTTGGTGATGTCGGGCAGGCTGCCGCCCGTCTCGGCCGTGAAATCGACCTGCGTCAGCCAGCCGATCACCGGCACGTCGGCGCCGTTGAACAGGTGCATATGCGCGTCGATGGGCACGCCCGACAGCACCGCCGGCGGTCCCGGACGGATCGCGCCCGAGATGCCGCAGCCGCCAAGCGCGGTCGTTCCCAGGGCAATCGAGACAAAGCGGCGGCGGCTGAGCATCAGCGTCCCTTAAGGCGGTCGGGGTCCGCCCGATCCTAGCACGGATCACGACGCCGTGATATGCCCCTGACGCGCATCGGCCAGGATCATGTCGGATGCCTTTTCCGCGATCATCGTCACCGGTGCCTGGGTGTTTCCGGACACGATCGTGGGCATGATCCCGGCATCCGCCACCCGCAGCCCCTGGATGCCCACGACCCGCAGTTCCGGATCGACCACCGCCTGCGGATCGCGGCCCATCCGCGTGGTCCCGACCGGATGAAAGATCGTCGTGCCGACATCGCCTGCCGCCCGCGCCAGATCCTCGTCGCTTTGCAGATGTGCGCCGGGTTTCAGCTCCTGCGGCGAAAATTCGGCCATGCGCCGGGTCTGCATCAGCCGGCGGGCATGGCGCAGGCTGTCCACTGCCACCTGCCGGTCGCCCGGCGTCGTCAGGTAACGCGGCGCGATGGCCGGTGCGGCGGACGGATCGGCGCTGGTGATATGGCTGTGCCCCGTGCTTTCGGGCCGCAGGTTGCAGACCGAAATGGTCAGCGCCGGAAAATCGTGCAGCGGATCGCCGAATTTTTCCAGCGACAGCGGCTGGACGTGATATTCGATATTCGCCGTCTCATAGGCGTCGGATGTCCTGGCGAAGATGCCAAGCTGGCTGGGCGCCATCGACATCGGGCCTGACCGACGCCACGCATATTCCAGCGCGATTCCGGCCTTGCCCCAGATGCTGCGCGCCCGGTCGTTCAGGGTGCGCGTGCCCTGAATCCGGAAGACGGTGCGCAGTTGCAGGTGATCCTGCAGATTCTCGCCCACGCCCTGCGCGTCCAGCAGCGTCGGGATGCCCAGATCGGCAAGCCGTTCGGCCTGCCCGATCCCGCTGAGTTCAAGGATCGCAGGCGAATTGATCGCGCCGGCGGCCAGCACGATCTCGGCCCGCGCGCGGGCGTGCATCTGCCGTCCGCCGTGCATGAAGACCACGCCGGTCGCGCGCGTGCCCTGAAATGTCAGCCGGCTGACCTGCGCATGTGTCTGGATGCGCAGATTGGCGCGACCCCGCGCGGGGTTCAGGAACGCCTTGCGGGCGTTCCAGCGCAGCCCGCCGCGCTGCGTCACCGGGAAATAGCCGACGCCCTCGTTGTCGCCGCAGTTGAAATCCTCGCAGACCGGCAGACCCAGCTCCTGCGCGGCCTCGGACACGGCATCCAGGATCGGCCAGCTGAGCCGCTGACGCTCGACCCGCAATTCGCCCTGATCGCCGTGCAGATCGCAGGCCGGGCCGTAATGGCGTTCGGACCGGCGGAAATAGGGCAGCACATCGTCCCAGCCCCAGCCCGGATTGCCCGCTTGCCGCCAGCGGTCGTAATCGGCCGCCTGCCCGCGCATATAGATCATGCCGTTGATCGACGAACACCCGCCCAGCACCCGGCCGCGCGGATAGTTCAGGCTTCGGCCGTTCAGCCCCGGTTCGGGCTGGGTCTGGTAACACCAGTCCAGCGACGGATCGCCCATCGCGTAAAGATATCCCACGGGCACATGCACCCACAGGCGGTTGTCGCTGCCCCCCGCCTCAAGCAGCAGGACGCGGTTGCGTTCATCGGCCGACAGCCGGTTGGCCAGCACGCAGCCGGCCGATCCGGCCCCCACCACGATGTAATCGTATTCGCCGAAATCTTGCATCTTCTTTCCCGTTCGACCGAGGGACGGATGTCGCCTCGAAATTCGCGATTGCGCGCCCGGCACCTGCCGCCGGACACCGCGTGGCACCTGCCGTCTATTCGGCCGCCGCCAGCAGCGAGGCGTTGCCGCCCGAGGCGGTCGTGTCGATGCACAGATGGCGTTCCAGGATCGCGTAGGCGGCCAGTTCCGCCGACGCGACCAGCGGCACGATCGCGCCATCGCGCGCGGCCAGCGCCTGCCGGTAATGGCGGGCCTGATCCTCGGAGCCGTCATAGGCCACCACCGCCATGCCCGACAGGGTCTTCAGCGCGTTCGCGTCCAGATGGCCGTCGACCGCCACCGCCGCGCAGCCCTGCGAGGCGGCGATTGCCGCCTGTTCCTGCGCGTTCGGGCCCAGACACAGCACCGTGCCGCGCGCATGGGTGGTTAGCCGGTTCGATTCGCCCGTCGGGCCGGGCAGCACCACCGTCTCGCGCGGGGTCGCGCTGTCGGTCAGGGCGTCGTCCAGATCCTTCTGGATCGCCACCGGATCGGCCTGCGGCGCGGTCACGGCGGGCCTGCGCGTGATCGGCACGGCGCGAAAGCGCGGCACGTAATGCGGCCCGCCCGCCTTGGGGCCGGTGCCCGAAAGCCCCTCGCCGCCAAACGGCTGGCTGCCGACGATGGCGCCGATCTGGTTGCGGTTCACATACAGGTTGCCCACGTTCAGGCGGCTGTCCACATGCTGCACCCGGTCGTCGATCCGCGTGTGCAGCCCGAATGTCAGCCCATAGCCCGAGGCGTTGACCGCCCCCAGAACCCGGTCCAGTTCGCTGGCGTCGAACCGCGCGACATGCAGGACCGGGCCGAAGATCTCTTTCTCGATCTCTTCGACGCCGCCGACGCGGATCGTGACCGGCGCGACGTAATGGCCGCGCCCCGGCGTCTTCAGCCGGTGCAGGATGCGCCCCTCGCTGCGGGCCCGGGCGATGTGATCCTCGATCCCCTGCTTGGCGGCCTCCGAGATGACCGGGCCGACATCGGTTTCCAGATGCCACGGATCGCCCATGCGCAATT
This sequence comes from Paracoccus stylophorae, assembly GCF_028553765.1. Lineage (NCBI taxonomy): Bacteria > Pseudomonadati > Pseudomonadota > Alphaproteobacteria > Rhodobacterales > Paracoccaceae > Paracoccus > Paracoccus stylophorae. The sequence goes on from NZ_CP067134.1 coordinate 1,754,370, forward strand.
CGTCCATGGCCCCGTGCAGCATGGTCAGGATACGGTCCTCGACATCCTCCTGCACATACAGGACCCGCAGCGCCGAACAGCGCTGGCCGGCCGACTGGAAGGCGCTGGCCAGGATGTCGCGCACCGCCTGTTCGGGCAGCGCGGTGGAATCGACGATCATCGCGTTCAGCCCGCCGGTTTCGGCGATCAGCGGCGCATCGGGCGACAGGTTCGCGGCCATGGCGCGGTTGATCGCCTGCGCCGTCGGCAACGAGCCGGTAAAGCACACGCCCGCGACGCGCGGATCGCTGGACAGCGCGGTGCCGACCACCCGCCCCTCGCCCGGCAGCAATTGCAGCGCGTGGCGCGGCACGCCGGCCTCGTGCAGCAACTGCGTCGCGCGCCACGCGATCAGGCTGGTCGTCTCGGCCGGTTTCGCCAGAACGCCGTTGCCGGCGGCCAGCGCGGCCGCGATCTGGCCGGTGAAGATCGCCAGCGGAAAGTTCCAGGGCGAGATGCAGGTGAACACGCCGCGTGGCGCGTCGGCGGTCGCGAATGTCGCGTAATACCGCAGGAAATCCACCGCCTCGCGCAGTTCCGCGACCGCGTCGAACATCGACTTGCCGGCCTCGCGCCCGATCAGGGCGAACAATTCGCCGTAATGATCCTCGTAAAGATCGGCGGCCCGGCGCAGCACCTCGGCCCGGCGTTCGGGCGCATCCTGCCACGGACCTGCCGCGTCCAGCGCCGCCGCGATGTCGTCGCCCGAGGCGAACCGGACCGTTCCCACCCGGTCGTTCGGCCGCGCGGGATTGACCTGTTCGACGCTGTCGCGTGAACCGTCGTCTCGGTCAGCGGCCAGCAGCGGTCCGCCCTGCCAGCGATGATCGGCCCAGGGCGCGCGCGCCTGTTCGACCTGCGCAAGTTCCATCGGATCGCGCAGATCGAAGCCGCGCGAATTGTCGCGCGCGGGGGCGAACAACTCATGCGGGCGGATCACGCCGGGCGCGGGCGTGCCGGCCACCGCCTGCCATTCGTCGAACGGATCGGGGGCCACGTCCTCGGGCGGGATATCCTCGTCCACGATGCGGTTCACGAAGCTGGAATTGGCGCCGTTCTCAAGCAGGCGCCGGACCAGATAGGCCAGCAGATCCTCGTGCGCGCCGACCGGGGCATAGATGCGGCAGCGCGTGCCGTGCCGCGACTTGACGATGTCGTGCAGCGCCTCGCCCATGCCGTGCAGGCGCTGAAACTCGAAATTGCGATCCTCGCCGGCCAGACGCAGGATGGTGGCGACCGAATGGGCGTTGTGGGTCGCGAATTGCGGATAGATGCGCGGGCTGGCCAGCATCTTGCGCGCGCAACAGATCCACGCCACATCGGTCGCGGCCTTGTGGGTCCAGACCGGGAAACCCGGCAACCCCTCGACCTGATAGCGTTTGATCTCGGTGTCCCAATAGGCGCCCTTGACCAGCCGCACCATGATCCGGCGATCCAGCTTTTCGGCCAGCGCCTCAAGCCAGTCGATCACCGGCGCCGCGCGCTTGCCATAGGCCTGCACGACGACCCCGAACCCGTCCCAGCCCGCCAGCGAAGGGTCCGACAGCACCGCCTGGATCACGTCCAGCGACAGATCCAGCCGGTCGGCCTCTTCGGCGTCGATGTTCAGCCCCATCCCGGCCTGTTTCGCCATCCGCGACAGGCGCAGCACCACCGGCACCAGTTCGGCCATCACCCGGTCGCGCTGCGGTTCCTCATAGCGCGGATGCAGCGCCGACAGCTTTATCGAGATGCCGGGATTGTCGCGGATGTCGTCCTTGGTCGCCTCGGACGCCAGCGCGGTGATCGCGCCTTCATAGGCGGTCTGATAGGCGCGGGCGTCGCGGTCGGTCCGGGCCGCCTCGCCCAGCATGTCATAGCTGTAGGTATAGCCTTGCTGGACCCGCTCGCGGCCGCGCCTTATGGCGGATTTCACCGTCTCGCCCAGCACGAATTGCTGGCCCATTTCGCGCATGGCACGATGCACGGCGGTGCGGATCACCGGCTCGCCCAGCCGCCGGACGGCGTTGCGCAGATGGCCCGCGATGCCCGGCTGCCGGTCGTCGCGCAGCACCCGGCCGGTCAGCATCAGCGCCCAGGTCGAGGCGTTGACCAGCGACGAGGACGACTTGCCCATGTGCTGACCCCACTCCGAGGGCGCGATCTTGTCCTCGATCAGCTCGTCCATGGTCTCGGCGTCGGGCACGCGCAGCAGCGCCTCGGCCAGACACATCAGCGCCACGCCCTCATCGGTGGACAGGCCGTATTCGGCCAGAAACACCTCCATCAGGCCGGGCTTGCGGTCGGACCGGATGGCGCGGACCAGATCGGCGGCGTCGGCGGCGATGCGCGCGCGGGTCGCCGGATCGGGCGCATGGGCCTGGATCAGCCTGCCGATCTCGGCCTGCTGGTCGGCCAGATGCAGTTCGCGGATCTTGCGGCGGATATCGTCAAGTTCGGTCATCGCGCTTCCCCTGTCGGATCTGTGTCGGCCGCGCGGACGAATCGGCACCCGGTTGCGCGGTGTGGCCTCACGGTCTATCTGCTGGGACGAAAGATCAACCGAGGCCCGTCATGATCGTCATCGCATCCCTTGTCATCGGCGCCCTTCTGGGCTGGCGGCGCGCCGGTCAACTGGGTGGAAACACCCGCGACCGGCTGCAATACGCGGCGGGATTTGCGCTGGCCTTTTCGGTGATCGGGCTGTTTCTGACCGTCCTGCTGGACCGGTTCATCTGATGTTCATTCCCTTCCTCGACAGTCTGCGCCGGCACGGGGTCCCGGCCTCGCTGCGGGAATGGCTGGACCTGCTGGCGGGGATGCAGGAAGGCGTCGCGGGCTGGTCGGTGGACGGCTTCTACCATCTTGCGCGTCTGGTGCTGGTCAAGGACGAACGCCATCTGGACCGCTTCGATCGCGCCTTTTCCGAAAGCTTCGCGGGTCTGGAACATGTCCCGGTCGAGGCGCTGGTCCACGAACAGGCGATCCCGCGCGAATGGCTGGAAAAGCTGGCCGAGAAATTCCTGACCGAGGCGGAAAAGGCCCAGATCGAGGGCACCGGCAGTTTCGAGAAGCTGATGGAAAAGCTGCGCGAAAGGCTGGCCGAACAGCAGGGCCGCCATGAGGGCGGCAACAAATGGGTGGGCACCGCCGGCACCTCGCCCTTCGGCGCCTATGGCTATAACCCCGAAGGGGTGCGGATCGGGCAGCACGAAAGCCGGCACCGGCGCGCGGTCAAGGTCTGGGACAAGCGCGAGTTCCGCGATTTCGACGACAGCGTCGAGCTGGGCACCCGCAACATCAAGGTCGCGCTGAAACGCCTGCGGCAATGGGCGCGCCACGGCGCGGCCGAGGAGCTGGACCTGCCCGCCACCATCCGCGCCACCGCCGAACACGGCTATATCGACGTGCAGACCCGGCCCGAACGCCACAACGCGGTCAAGGTCCTGCTGTTTCTGGATGTCGGCGGCTCGATGGACGATCACACCCGGCTGGTGGACGAATTGTTTTCGGCCGCGCGAACCGAATTCAAGCACATGGAACATTTCTACTTCCACAACTGCCTTTACGAAGGCGTGTGGACCGACAATCACCGCCGCTGGACCGATCAGATCCCGACCTGGGATCTGCTGCACCGGTTCGGCCGCGACTATAAATGCATCTTCGTCGGCGACGCCTCGATGTCGCCCTATGAGATCGCGATGCCGGGCGGGGCGAACGAACACTGGAACCAGGAGGCGGGCGAGGTCTGGCTGCGCCGGGCCTGCGAAACATGGCCCGATCATGTCTGGCTGAACCCGGTGCCGCCGCAGCACTGGCGATACACCCAGTCCATCGCCATGATCCAGCGCATCTTCGAGAACCGGATGATGCCCCTGACGCTGGAGGGGTTGACGCAGGCCATGCGCGTGCTGCGCTGACGCGGCATCTGCGGGCGCGGCAATCGCGACGATCCGCTGCGATTGATCCCGGCCGTCCCGCGCCCCACATAGAAAGCCATGCTGAAATTCACCCCGATCCTGCTGCTGTTTCTGTATCTGGCCGCGATGTGGTTTTTTTCCGCATGGCGTCTGAAGCACGATCTGAACGAGAAATCGACGCCCTTGCAGCATCCGCGCCTGACGCCGATGCTGAAACGCCTGGGCGATGCGATGGACCTGCCCCCGGTCAAGGCCCATATTTACGAGGTCGAGCCGGTCAACGGGCTTGCCGCGCCCGACGGGCGGATCTTCCTGACCCGCGGCTTCATCTGCAAGCTGGATGCCTGCGAGGTCACGCCCGAAGAACTTGCCAGCGTCATCGCGCACGAGTTGGGCCATGTCGCGCATGGCCACGCCCGCCGCCGGATGATCGACTTTGCCGGGCAGAACGCGATCCGGATGGCGCTGACCGGGATTCTGGGCCGCTTTCTGCCGGGCATCGGCGCCTGGATCGCGGCGATGGTCGCGAACGCCGTGGCCGCCCGCCTGTCGCGACAGGACGAGTTCGAGGCCGACCGCTTTGCCAGCGCGCTGATGATCCGGGCGGGCTTGGGGACCGAACCGCAAAAGGCCCTGTTCCGCAAGCTGGACCGCCTGTCGGGCGGCGCGGGCGCGGGCACGCCCGCTTGGCTGCTGTCGCATCCGCCGACCCCGCGCCGCATCGCCGCGATCGAGGCGCACGAGAAGCGCTGGACCGACGGCTGACGGGTTGCCGCCGGGCCGATTTGTCCTATTCTGCCGCGCGTCAGTGAGGCTTTCGATGACGCGCCCATTCCGCCGCCGCATCCTGTATATTCCCGGCTTCGACCCGATCCCGCCGCGCCGCTATCGCGAATTGTATCGGCGCGAGGCTGCACGGCAGGCCGCCATCTCGGGCTATCGCATCGCGATGGTGCCCCACCGCGTATCGGGCGGGTTCGGCTGGCGCGCCGAGGGCGCGTTTCCCGAAGGCCAGGGCGAGGCGCGGTTCGAGGTGCTGGTCTGGGACGATCTGGTGCAGGCCTCGATGCGGCGCGGAATCGCCGGCACCTATCGCCAGCTTGTCGCGACGGCGTGGGCCTATATCGGGTCGGGTGCGCTGTTCCGGCTGATGCGGTTGCGGCGCGGGCCGGTGCTGGCGGCGCTGTATCCCATCGCGGTGCTGCTGGCGCAGGCCATCGCCGCGCTGCTGGTGGCCGTCGCGACCGGTTGGCTGTCATGGCGACTTGCCGGGCCGTGGCTGGCCCTGCCGCTGGCGGCGCTGGCGGGCTGGGCGGTGCTGGCCGGCTTCCGGCGCATCGACAACCGCATCTTCGCCTACTACCTGATGCACGATTACGCCTTCACGGCCCAGCATGGCGGTGCCTATCCCGACGCGCTTGAAACCCGTCTGGCGCAGTTCGCGGACCGGCTGGCCGCGGCGCTGGCCGACGACGTGGACGAGGTGCTGGTCACAGGCCATTCCTCGGGCGCGTATCTGGCGGTGTCGCTGCTGGCCGATCTGATCCGCGCGGGCCGCCTGCCGGCAAATGGCCCGGCGCTGGCGCTGCTGAGCCTGGGCCATGTGGTGCCGATGGCGTCCTTCCTTCCGCGCGCGGACCGGCTGCGCGCCGATCTGGCCTATCTGTCGGAACGTCCCGACATCTTCTGGCTGGACGTGACCGCGCCGGGCGATGCCTGCTGTTTCGGCCTGTGCGACCCTGTCGCCGTGACCGGCGTGGCCGGCCCTTATCAGCGCTGGCCGCTGGTCGTCTCGGCCGCGTTCACGCAGACCCTGTCGCCCGAAACGCGCCGCAGCCTGAAAGGGCGCTGGTTCCGCCTGCATTTCCAGTATCTGTGCGCCTTCGACCGGCCCGGCGATTACGATTATTTCGCGATCACCACCGGCCCGGTGCCGCTGTCGCGGCGCTTTGCCGGGCGCGCACATTCGCCCGGTCGCATCGCGCGCCCGGTCGGGCCGGGCACGGCGCCATGATCCCGCCCAAACCCGCTGCGACCGAGGGGCGCGGATCGGTGCTGCGGCTGGCGCGCGGGTTTCGCCGCGATCTGCTGTCCTCCCTGCCCGCCCGCCTTTATCGCGCCTGGATGGCCGAGTTCCGCAGCCCGCTGATCCACAGCTTCGTCTGCAACGATCCCGCGCTGGTCCGGCTGATCCTGCGCGACCGGCCCGGCGATTTCCCCAAATCGAACCGCCTGCGCGAGGGGCTGGCCCCGTTGCTGGGCAATTCGGTCTTCGTGACCAACGGCGCGGTCTGGGCGCATCAGCGCCGCATCATCGACCCCGCCTTCGAGGGCGGGCGCCTGCGCGACATCTTTCCCGCGATCCGGCAGGCCACCGACGCCGCCGTCGCGCGGTTGCGGCCCGGCGAGATCGACATCGAGCCGCAGGCCAGCCATGCCGCCGCCGACGTGATCTTCCGCGTCCTGTTCTCATTGCCCATCGAACACCGGATCGCGGCGCAGGTCTTCGACGCCTTTCGCGCCCATCAGGACGCCCAGCCCATCGTCAATCTGGCCGCCCTGGTGCCGCTGCCGTCCTGGGTGCCGCGCTGGCACGCGCGGCGCACGCGCGCCACGGCGACGCTGATCCGCGGGCTGATCCGCGATCTGGTCGCGCACCGCCTGGATGCCATCGCCGACGGAACCGCGCCCGACGATCTGGCGACCAAGATCATGACGACGCCCGATCCCGAAACCGGCCGCTGCTTTGACCGAGGCGAGATGGTCGATCAGGTGGCGATCTTCTTTCTGGCCGGGCATGAAACCAGCGCCTCGGCCCTTGCGTGGGCGCTGTGGCTGCTGGCGGCGCACCCCGACTGGCAGGACCGCGTCGCCGCCGAGGGTCGCACGCTTGGCGGCGATTTCGCAGAGGTCGCCCGCCTGCGCGCCACCCGTGCGGTCTTCCGCGAAGCCTTGCGGCTGTATCCGCCGGTGCCGATGATGGTGCGCGAGGCGACACGCCCCGAAATCTTTCGCGGCCGCGCCGTTCCACCGGGCGCGCAGCTTGTCCTGTCGCCCTGGCACCTGCATCGCCACGAACGGCTGTGGGACCGGCCCGACACCTTCGACCCCGCGCGATGGGACACGGATGACGGCAAGGCCAGCGCGCGCGACGCCTTTATCCCGTTCTCGGCCGGCCAGCGGGTCTGCCCCGGCGCGGGACTGGCGATGGTCGAGGGGGTGGTGATGCTGGCCCGGATCGTCGCGGCCTTCCGCCTGTCGCCGGGACGGGTCGCGCCGGTGCCGGTCGCGCGATTGACCGTGCGCGGCCGCGACGGCATCCTGATCCGGCTGGAACGCCGAAAGACGCCATGAGTCGCCAGATCGTCAACCGCATCGCCGCCGCGCTGCCCGGCGCCGAAAACAGCGACCCCTGGGGCGGCGGTCACGATTGCTGGAAAGTGGGCGGCAAGATCTTCGCCGTGATCGGTGCGGTGAACCGGGCGGTCGCGGTCAAGACCGACGGCATCGACACCGCCGAGATGCTGATTGCGGCCGGCCCCGCGCGCCGCGCGCCCTATTTCCACAAAAGCTGGGTCGAACTGCCGCTGGACTGCGCCGAGGACGAGCTGCGCCACAGGATCGAGACCAGCTATCGCATCATCCTCAACGGCTTGCCGAAAAAGGTTCAAGCGACGCTGAAGGAGGGCTAGGCCGGCGGAACCACCCGCATCAGCGCGGTCAGGATCGCCAGCGCGGCCACGATCATGCTCGCGGCAGTGGCTTTGGTTGAAACCCGGTTAACGGAACAGCACCAGCGATCCCGGCGACCAGGCCAGCCGGGTCCGGGTTCCGACCTCCTGCACGTCGCGGCCAAAGACGTTGCGCATGGAAATCCGCACCGTCCGCGCCTTGCCGTCCAGCCGGGCCGAGCCGTCCAGCCGCAGGTCGTAATAGGTCATGTCGCCGTAATAGACGACCTCGTCGATGGTCGCGCCGGTCTCGCGCGCCTGCTGGCGTGGCTGGCCGGGGCCCAGAAGGGTCATCGTCTCGGGGCGAAAGCCGATCATCGGGCCGGTATCGCCCGGATCGGAATTGCTGATCTGGCTGGCCGGCAGCTCGACCACGCCCAGCCCCGGCACATCGACCGTCACGATGCCCGCCGATTCGGACATCACCTGCGCCGGCAGAAAGTTCATCACGCCGATGAAATCGGCGACGCGGCGGCTAACCGGGCGGGCATACAGCGCCTCGGGGCCGTCAAGCTGGGCGATCTCGCCCTCGAACATGACGGCGATGCGGTCGGACATGACCAGCGCCTCTTCCTGATCGTGCGTGACCAGCACGAAGGTGATGCCCACCTGACGCTGCAGCTTGATCAGTTCGACCTGCATCTGTTCGCGCATCTTGCGGTCCAGCGCCGACAGCGGCTCGTCCAGCAGCAGCACCTTGGGTTTCAGGATCAGCGCGCGCGCCAGCGCAACCCGCTGTCGCTGCCCGCCCGACAGGGCGTGCGCGGCCCGTCCGCCGTAACCGCCCAGACCGACCATGCCTAACGCCTCGTCCACCAGACGCGCCTTTTCGTCCTTGCCGCGCGGATCGCGGCGCAGACCGAAGGCCACGTTCTGCGCCACCGTCAGATGCGGAAAGATCGCATAGGACTGGAACACCATGTTGGTGGGCCGCTTGTTGGCCGGCACATCCTCCATCCGCTTGCTGTCGATCAGCACCGCCCCTGACGAGATATCCTCGAACCCCGCGATGGTGCGCAGCAGCGTGGTCTTGCCGCAGCCCGACGGGCCGAGCAGCGAAAAGAACTCGCCCGCGCGGATGGTCAGGTCGATGCCGCGCAGGGCGTGATAATCGCCGTAATATTTGTGGACATCCTGACATTCGATCATCGGCGTGGGGTCGGTCAAAGAAAGCCTCCGGTATCCTTGCCGCCGATCCTTGCGATGCCGCGGCGGCGGAAATACTCGCCGACCGCCAGCAGGACGATCGACAGCGCGACCAGCACCGTCCCAAGCGCCATGATCGTGGGCACCTGTTTGGGAAAACGCAGCTGGCTGAAGATATAGGTGGGCAGCGTGGGTTCGTTGCCCGACAAAAAGAACGCGATGATGAATTCGTCCAGGCTGATCGTGAACGAGATCAGCAGGGACGAGATGATCCCCGGCATCACCAGAGGCAGCGTCACCAGCCGGAACGCGCCCCATTTCGTCTCGCCCAGATCATAGGCCGCCTCTTCCAGCGACCGGTCGAGGCTGGAAAACGCCGTCGACAGGATCGCGATGCCATAGGGCATGCAGATCAACGTGTGGCCGACGATCACCGTCAGCACCGACAGCTGGATGCCCACACCCAGCAACACGACCAGCAGCGACATGGCCACGATGATCTCGGGCAGGACCATCGGCACCATGATCAGCCCCATGATGCCGCGCTTGGCCGGGAACCGGAACCGGGTCGAGGCGCGGGCGGCGAAGATGCCGAAACAGGTCGCCAGGATCGAGGCCGACACCGCGATCGTCAGCGAATTGGCCAGCGACCGGCGCAGCGTGGCGTTTTCCCACATCTGCGCGAACCAGTCGGTGGTAAAGCCCTGCAACGGAAAGGCGATGATCGTGCCGGAATTGAAGGCGAAGATCGGCAGCAGCGCGATGGGCGCATACAGAAACAGCAGATACAGGATCGTATACAGGCGCAGCCCGCCGCCGTTCAATGTCCGCCCGCTCATGGCCGCACCTTCAGGAAGCGGCGGTTGAGGAACAGGAACACGACGCTGACCACCGCCACGATCAGCATGGCCGTCACCGCCAGCGCCGAGCCCAGGGGGCGGTTGTCCAGCGCCAGCATCTGCACCTGGATCAGGTTCGCGATCATCGGGATCTTGCCGCCGCCGATCACCTCGGGCGTCACGTAATCGCCGATGGTGGGGATGAACACGATCAGCGTGGCCGCGATCACGCCGGGCATCGCCAGGGGCAGCGTCACCCGCCAGAAGGTCATGGCCCGGCTTTCGCCCAGATCGCGCCCCGCCTCCAGCAGCGAGCGGTCGATCTTTTCCAGCGCCACGAATATCGGCAGGATCGCGAAGGGCGCATAGGCATGGGCCAGCGTCAGCACCATCGCGTTGACGTTATACAGGATGAAGGTCAGCGGCTGGTCGATGATGCCCAGCCCCGTCAGGGTCGAGTTGATGACCCCGTTATAGCCCAGGATCACCTTCCACAGGAACACCCGGATCAGATAGCTGGTCCAGAACGGAATGGTGATCAGAAACAGCCACATCGACTTGCGTTCCGGCCGCACCATGAAGCTGACGTAATAGGCCACCGGAAAGGCCAGAACGACCGTGGCCAGCGTCACCAGCCCCGACACGAACAACGACCGCAGCATGACGGTGCGCACGATCGGGTCGGTGAAGACCTGAACATAGTTCGACCAGGTGAATTCCGCGATCACCTCGAGATAGCCGTCCTTGAGGAAACTGTAGGTCAGGATGGTCAGCACCGGCGCGGCCAGCACCGCCAGCGCATACAGAAACGGCGGCGCGATCAGGGTCAGGCCCTGTTTCGCCTCGGCATCCAGTCCGCGTTTCGCCATCCCTGCTTCCCCGTTCGCCCGCCTGCGGCAGTGTTCTTGCCCGATTTGTTCCACAGCGGCACCGGCTTGGAAAGGGGGTTCGGCCCGCCCCTCAGCGCCACCATCGCCCGGTCAGCGCCAGCCGCGCCAGCGAGGCGCGGCGCTGGAACGGCGAAATCTCGGGCGTTTCGGTGAAACAGTCGATATTGCCGCGCTGCACCTCCAGCAGAAAGCGGGGGACGCGCGGGCCGGGATACAGCGCCGCCGCCGCCGATGCGGGCACGGCGCGATATGCGCGCGCGGCGCGGCGCAGGGATTCGCGGGCGATCCCGGCCAGACGCTGCGCATCCTCGATTCGCGCGCCTTCCAGACCCAGCCCCAGCCTTTGCAGACGCGGCAGCGCGCGCAGCCACGCGGCCAGACCGGCCCCCAAGGCATGATCCGCGACCACGCCGCGCGCGGGCATCGGCGCGCCCAGACGCCGCGCCGCCAGCCACATCAGCGTGCCCGCGGTCGCATCGACATAGCTGACGACCGCCTCGACCCCGGCCAAGGGCTCGCGGGCGCAGTCGCGCCGCCGCGCCTCGGCCAGGGGCAGCAGATCGGCCGCGCCCTTGCCCCATGCCGCCCAAAGGGGCGTCAGCACGTCATGCAGCGGCGGGGCGGTGCCGCCCCCCATCTCGGCCAGCCGGTCGGCCCACCATTGCAGCCGCATCTCGGCCAGCATCGGTTCGGACGACTGGAACGGCGCGCGGGCCAGTTCGAGGTTCAGCGTATACAGCGCCAGCAGCGCGGGCCGATCCTCGGGCGCGGCGGCCAGCACGGCGCCGAAACGGTCGGGATCCTGCTGGCGCAGGATCTCGGTGCAGGCCTCAAGGGTCACGCGCGAACCGTGCGCGCCAGATCGGCCAGACGCGCCGCGTCAAAGCCCGGCGACAGCGACCATTCCGCCCCCGCCGCCGTGTCCTTGACCTCGACCCCCGCCGCCTTGAACCCGTCGCGGATCGCGTCGGCGCGGGCGAAATCCTTCGCCTTCCGCGCCTCGGCCCGCGCCGTCAGCAGCGCCTCGATTAGCGCGGCGGCATCCTCGCCCGCCTCGGCCCACGCGCCCATCTGCGGCAGCAGCAGCCCCAGCATCCGGGCCGAGGCCAGCAGCGCCGCCGCATCGCCCTGACCCGCCAGATCGTGCAGCGCCGCAATCGCGCCGGCGGTGTTCAGATCGTCGGCCAGCGCCTCGATCACGGCGGGCGCGGGGTCGGCGGCCGGTTCGACGCCGTCCACAAGCTGGTGCCAGCGGCGCAGCACCGCCTCGGCCTCCTGCGCCTTGCGGTCGGTCCAGTCCATCGGCTTGCGGTAATGCGTGGACAGCATGACAAAGCGGATCACCTCGCCCGGCACGCCGCGGTCCAGCAGGTCGCGGACGGTAAAGAAATTGCCAAGCGATTTGGACATCTTCCTGCCCTCGACCTGCAACATCTCGTTATGCAGCCAGACCCGGGCGAAATCGGCATCGGGATGGGCGCAGCAGCTTTGCGCGACCTCGTTCTCGTGATGCGGGAATTGCAGGTCGATGCCGCCGCCATGGATGTCGAAGCTGGGCCCCAGCAACGCCGCCGACATGGCCGAACACTCGATATGCCAGCCCGGCCGTCCCCTGCCCCACGGGCTGTCCCAGCCCGGCTGTTCCGCGTCCGAGGGTTTCCACAGCACGAAATCCATCGGATCGCGCTTGAACGGCGCGACCTCGACGCGCGCGCCGGCGATCATGTCGTCGACCGAGCGTCCCGAGAGGCGGCCATAATCGGCGAATGACCGCACATCGAACAGCACATGGCCTTCGGCGACATAGGCGTGGCGGCGCGCGATCAGCGTCTCGATCATCGCGATCATCTGGTCGATATAATCGGTCGCGCGCGGTTCGTGATCGGGGCGGATCGCGCCCAGGGCGTCCATGTCGTCGCGATACCAGCCGATGGTTTCGGCGGTGATGTCGCGGATCGGCCGGCCCGAGGCCGCGGCGCGCGCGTTGATCTTGTCATCGACATCGGTGATGTTGCGGACATAGGTGACGCGATCGGCGCCATAGACATGGCGCAGCAGCCGCACCAGCACGTCAAAGACCAGCACCGGCCGCGCATTGCCCAGATGCGCGCGGTCATAGACGGTCGGCCCGCACAGATACAGCCGGACATTGCGCGGGTCCAGCGGCTCAAACGCCTCTTTCCGCCGGGTTCTTGTGTTCGTCAGCCGGATCTCGACCATCTTCGCGCCTCGCCTGTCCAGGCGCGGTTTCTAGCGCATCGGCGCAAGGCTTTCCACCCATTCGATCTGGCGCGGCAGGCTGTGGCGGTGCAGGTCATAGCCGTCCAGGATCGTCTGGCGCGCGGCCGTGCGCAGCCGGTCGGCATCCGCATCGCCCTGCAGCCCGCGGATCAGGGCCGCCGACAGGGCGGGCACGTCGAAGAACGGCACCAGCCGCCCGTTGCGGCCGTCCGCGATCACCTCGCGCACCGGGGCCGTGTCCGAGGCGACGACATAGGCGCCCGCCGACATCGCCTCGGTCAGCGACCAGGACAGCACGAACGGATAGCTGAGATAGCAATGCACCCGCGCCAGCCGGATCAGCGAAAGAAAATCGGGATAGCGCAGCCGGCCGGTGAAATGCACGCGGTCCAGATCCAGCCGGCCGTCCAGTTCGGCCAGCATCGCATCCTTCCAGCTTTTGCCGTCGCGCGGCGGGCTGCCATAGCTGATGCCGTCGCCGCCCACGATCACCACCTGCGCGTCGGGACGCGCGGCCAGCACGGCGGGCAGTGCGCGCATGAAGACGTGAAAGCCGCGATAGGGTTCCAGCGAGCGTGACACGAAGCTGATGACCTCATCGCCGCAATCCAGCCGCTGTCCGCCGGGCAGTTCCAGCCACGCCCCGGGATCGGGACGCACCCGCGCGGTGTCGATGCCGTCATGGACGACGGTGATCTTGCCGCGCAGCTCGGGCGGGAAACTGTCGGCCTGATAGCGTGTCGGCGCAATCGCCGCATCGGCCTGCACGATGCCCTGGATCAGATGCGCCGAGCGGGCAACCGTGGCAAAGCGCGCCTCGTCGCTGTCGGGATGCATCTCGGCATCGAAGCCGACATCGTGGCCGCGCGTGCGATACATCAGCTCGGCATAGACCAGCAGCCTCGCGTCGGGCCAGATTTCGCGCAGAAACAGCGTCTCGCCCCAGCCCGTATGACCCAGGATCACGTCGGGGCTGAATCCGTGCCGGTCGCGCAGCGCCCGCGCCCCGCGCGCCGCCAGCAGGCCGCGTTCGGTATGGGTGGCATAGCTGCGCCCCAGCACGCTGTCGGTGCGGACAGGTTCCGGCGCCTTGTAGCGCAGGGTGCGGATCGGGCCGGGGCGGTCGTTGCGTTCATCGGTCAGCGCCAGCACCGTGTGGCCGCGCCGTTCCAGCGCCGGCGCAAGATGCGCGAACTGGCCCGGAAAGTTCTGGTGAACGAACAGGATCTTCATGCCCGGTCCGGAAACGCCGCCTTCAGCAGGGTCCGCGTATACTCGCTTTCGGGTTCCTCGAAGATGCGCCGGGCTGGGCCCTGTTCGACCACCTCGCCCGCCCGCATCACCATGATCTGGTGCGACATGGCGCGCACGACCCGCAGATCGTGGCTGATGAACAGGAAGGCCAAACCGTATTTGCGCTGCAATCCCCGCAGAAGCTGGACGATCTGGACCTGCACGGTCATGTCCAGCGCGCTGGTCGGCTCGTCCAGCACCACCACCTTGGGGCGCAGGATCATGGCGCGGGCGATGGCGATGCGCTGTCGCTGCCCGCCGCTGAATTCGTGCGGATAGCGGTGCATCGTCTGCGGCCGCAGGCCGACCTCTTCCATGATGTCGGCGACCAGCTTGCGGCGGTCGGCGGTCTTGTCGATGCCATGCACGCCCAGACCTTCGGCGATGATCTGTTCGACCGTCATGCGCGGCGACAGGCTGCCGTAGGGGTCCTGAAACACGATCTGCATGTCGCGGCGCAGCCGGCGCAGCTGCTTGCCGCCCCAGGCCGAGATATCCTGACCCATGAACAGGATCGGCCCGTCGCTGGCGATCAGCCGCATGATCGCCAGCGCCAGCGTCGTCTTGCCCGATCCGGATTCGCCGACGATGCCCAGGGTCTCGCCCGCGCGCACGCTCATCGTGGCGCCGTTCACCGCCTTGATATGCCCGACCGTCCGGCGCAGCAGGCCGCGCTGGACGGGGAACCAGACCTTCAGATCGTCGGTCCGGACCATCGTCTCGGCATCTTCGGGAACGGGATCGGCCAGACCCGTCGGCTCGGCCGCCAGCAGCTTCTTCGTATAGTCGTGCTGCGGGTCCGAAAAGATCGCCTCGACCGGGCCCTGTTCGACGATGTCACCGTCCTTCATCACGCAGACCCGGTCGGCGATGCGCCGCACGATGCGCAGATCGTGGCTGATGAACAGCATCGACAGGCCCTCGGCCTCTTTCAACTGCGCCAGCAGGTCCAGGATCTGCGCCTGAATGGTCACGTCCAGCGCCGTCGTCGGCTCGTCCGCGATCAGCAGCTCGGGGCCGTTGGCCAGCGCCATGGCGATCATCACCCGCTGCCGCTGGCCGCCCGACAACTGGTGCGGATAATCGGCCAGCCGGCTTTCGGGATCGCGGATGCCCACCCGGTCCAGCAATTCCACGATCCGCGTCCGGGCCTTGGCGCCGGTCAGCCCCTGATGCAGCGCGAGGCTTTCGGACAGTTGCTTTTCCAGCGTGTGCAGCGGGTTCAGCGAGGTCATCGGCTCTTGAAAGATGAAGCTGATATCGTTGCCGCGAATGTCGCGCAGCACGCGATCGGCCGCGCCGACCATCTCGCGCCCGGCATATTTCACCGATCCCTCGACCTGCGCGGAATCGCCCAGAAGCCGCACCGTGGACAGCGCCGTGACCGACTTGCCCGACCCGGATTCGCCCACCAGCGCCACCGTCTCGCCACGGCCGATGTGAAAGCTGACGCCCTTCACGGCCGCGACGATCTGGCCTTCCTGCGCGAAACCGATGTTCAGGTCGCGCACCGCAAGCACCGCATCGGACGGCGGCGCGGGTGCGGCGCGACCTTGCGGGCCGCCGCCGGGCATCCCGCGCGACGGATCGTCGGTCTCGGCCACCGCCGCGGCGCTGCCGATGCCGGGACGGGTCGGGTGCAGTTCGGCCTCGTCGTCGCGCGCACTCATCGGAACGTCTTTCGGGGGTCGAACGCATCGCGCACGCCTTCGAAGATGAAGACCAGCAGCGACAGCATGATGGCAAAGGTGAAAAACGCGGTAAAGGCCAGCCACGGCGCCTGCAGGTTCTGCTTGGCCTGCAACGCCAGCTCGCCCAGAGACGGGGCCGAGGCCGGCAGCCCATAGCCCAGGTAATCCAGCGCCGCCAGCCCGCTGATCGTGCCCGTGACGACAAAGGGCAGCATGGTCAGCGTGGCGACCATCGCGTTGGGCAGGATGTGGCGGAACATGATCTTGCGGTCGCTGACGCCCAAGGCGCGGGCGGCGCGGACATATTCGAAATTGCGCGCGCGCAGGAACTCGGCCCGGACCACACCGACCAGCGCGGGCCAGCCGAACAGGATCGTGACGAACACCAGCAGCCAGAAACTTCGCCCCAGGATCGCGAACAGGATGATGATGACGTAAAGCCCCGGCGTCGAGGCCCAGATTTCCAGCACGCGCTGAAAGATCAGGTCGGTCCGCCCGCCGAAATAGCCCTGGATCGCGCCGGCGGCGATGCCGATGGTCGAGGCGATCACCGTCACGATCAGCGTGAACAGGATCGAGATGCGGAACCCATAGATCACGCGCGCCAGCACGTCGCGCGCGGTGTCGTCGGTGCCCAGCCAATGCGTGCCGTCCGGCGCGCTTGGTGCGGTGCCCACGTTGTTGATGGTCTTGAAATGGAACGGCACCGGCGGCCAGATCATCCAGCCCTGCTGATCCTGCGGCACGTCGCTGGTGCCCTGATCCACGGCCGCGATCAGTTCGTCCGGCGTATCCCAGCATTCCTGACGCCCGCCGGTCACGATCAGGCATTGCACCGCCTCGTCGCGATAGATCGCCTCGGTCCCGAAATCGCCGCCGAAGGCGGTTTCGGGATAGAATTTGTAGGCGGGGAAATACAGATCGCCCCGAAAGCTGACGACGATGGGCTTGTCGTTGGCGACCACCTCGGCCAGCATCGCGACCACGAACAGGATGGTGAACACCACCAGCGACCAGAACGCCCGGCCGTTGCGGCGGAAATTGCGCCAGCGGCGGCGGTTCAGTTCGGACAGCGCCATCAGCCGGCCCTCGATTCAAAGTCGATGCGCGGGTCCACGAAGACATACATCAGGTCCGACAGGATGCCGACGATCAGGCTCATCAGGCCAAAGACGTAAAGCGTGCCGAAGATCACCGGATAGTCGCGCTGCACCGCCGCCTCGAACCCCAGCCGGCCCAGACCGTCCAGCGAGAAGATCGTCTCGATCAGGATCGACGCGCCGAAGAACACGCCCAGAAACATCGCCGGAAACCCCGCGATCACGATCAGCATCGCGTTGCGGAACACATGGCCATACAGCACCCGCCGTTCGGCCAGCCCCTTGGCGCGGGCGGTGATGACATATTGCTTGTTGATCTCGTCCAGAAAGCTGTTCTTGGTCAGCAGGGTCAGCGTGGCAAAGCTGGAAATGGACGAGGCGACGACCGGCAGGGTGATGTGCCACAGATAGTCCTTGATCTTGCCCAGCGTGGACAGGTCGGCGAAATTGTCGCTGACCAGACCGCGCAGCGGAAAGATGCGCCAATAGCTGCCGCCCGCGAACAGCACCATCAGCAGCACCGCGAACAGAAAGGCCGGGATTGCGTAACCCATGATGATGACGCCCGAGGTCCAGGTGTCGAACCGGCTGCCGTCGCGCACCGCCTTGCGGATGCCCAGCGGGATCGAGATGACATAGGCCAGCAGCGTCGACCACAGCCCCAGCGTGATCGACACCGGCATCTTCTCGATCACCAGGTCGATGACGCTGATCGACCGGAACCAGCTGGTGCCGAAATCGAACCGAAGATAGTTCCACAACATCGACAGGAACCGTTGCACCGGCGGCTTGTCGAAGCCGAATTCCTTTTCAAGCTGGGCGATGAATTCGGGCGGCAGGCCGCGTGCGCCCTCGTACTGGCCTTCGGTCGCGCCGGTATCGCCGCCGCTGCCCCCGCCCGAGATGTTGCGGAATACGTCGCCCTCGCCCTGCACCTGGGCTGCGATCTGTTCGATGGGTCCGCCGGGGACGAATTGCGTCAGCGTGAAATTGACCAGCATGATGCCGATCAGCGTGGGGATGATCAGCAGCAGCCGCCGCAGGATATAGGCACCCATCAGCCTGTCCTTCTGCCC
Source organism: Paracoccus stylophorae (assembly GCF_028553765.1). Taxonomy (NCBI): domain Bacteria; kingdom Pseudomonadati; phylum Pseudomonadota; class Alphaproteobacteria; order Rhodobacterales; family Paracoccaceae; genus Paracoccus; species Paracoccus stylophorae. Next base: position 1,772,315 of record NZ_CP067134.1, read on the forward strand.
GCCCCTCGGGTCGATGCGGGCCTTGCCGGCCCTGTTCCGTCGTGACGCCTTGTCGTCAATCCGCCCCCGGAAATCAAGCGCGCGATGTCAGCGCAGCGCGCCGCTTTCGCGCAACTCGGCCGCCCGGTCGGCATCGGCCCACCAGAAATCCAGAACGCCCAAGGCATAGGGCGGCATCTGTTCGGGGTGGCGATACATGTCGTAATAGGCCAGCGTGTAATCGGCCTTGAACCATTGCGGCACCCAGAACCGCAGGCTGCGCAGCGCGCGGTCCAGCGCGTGGATGGCGGTGACGTTCGCGTCCTTGTCCGTGATCGTCTGGCCGTGTTCGATCAGCGCATCGATTGCCGGATTGGCCAGCCCCATCGGGTTGAACACATCGCCCACATTGTCCGAGCCGAAGACCTGTTCGGTGCCGCCCCCGATGGCATAGGACTGGCCCAGATCATCCTCGACGATGTCGAAATTCTTGGCGCGGGTGCGCTGTTCCATCTCGGCGTTGTCCACGCGCCGGTTGACCGCGTCGATGCCGATGGCGCGCAGGTTCTGCACGAACGGGTTGATGATGCGGTCGTTGCCGACATCGTCGTTCAGGAACTCGACCTGCAAGGTCTGGCCCTGGGCGTTGCGGCGCATGCCGTCGTCGCCGACGGTCCAGCCCGCCTCGTCCAGCAGCGCCACCGCCTTGCGCATGTTGCCGCGGTCAAGCTGGCGGTCGCCGGAGACGGGCTGCACGACCGCCGGTTCGGTCAGTATGCCTTCGGGCAGATCGGCGGTCAGCGGCTCCAGCAACGCCACCTCGGCGGGCGAGGGCGGCCCTTCGGCGGCGAATTCGCTGTTGTCCCAGAAGGAATTGAGCCGCGTTTCAAGCCCGTAAAGCAGCGTCTGGTTGGTCCATTCGAAGTTGAACATCAGCTGGATCGCGTGGCGCACGCGGATGTCCTGGAACTTTTCGCGCCGCAGGTTGAACACCCATGCTTTGCCGTTCGCGATCGTGCCGTCAGGCAGCGTCTCGCGCACGACGGCACCGTTGCGCAGCGCCGGAAAATCATAGCGCGTCGCCCAGTGCAGCGACGATGTCTCGTTGCGGAAGGTGTATTCGCCGGCCTTGAACGCCTCGAACGCGGTGTCGAAATCGCCGAACATCTCGTAACGGATGCGGTCGAAATTGTGCCGCCCCCGGTTCAGCGGCAGGTCCTTGCCCCAGTAATCGGGATCGCGCCTGACGACCATCGTGCGCCCCATGTCGGCGCGGTCGAACATATAGGGGCCGGACCCGATGAAGGGCGTGTCGCTGCCCTGTTCAAGATCGCGGTCGTTGTCCAGGAAATCCTTGCGCGAGAACACGATCTGATAGCCCATCTGGCTGATCACGTCACGGCGCGGATAATCGTCGGTGAAGGTGAACTTGATGCGGTGATCGTCCAGCACCTCGGCCTTGGCCACCATCTGCTGCATGGCGGTGCGGAACGACGACAGCCCCTTGTCGCGCAACGTCTCGAACGAGAACAGCACGTCATGGGCGGTCAGCGGCGTGCCGTCGGAAAAATGCGCCTCGGGGCGCAGGTTGAAGATCACCCAGTCCTTGCTTTCGGGATATTCGACCGTCTCGCACAGCAGGCAGTAATCCACCCCCAGCTCATCCGCCGGGCTCTCCATCAGCCGCTCAAGCTGGATCACCGACAGCGCGATGGCCCGCCCCCGGAAAGTGAACGGGTTATAGCTGTCGAACCCGCCGACCGCGCCAAAGGAAATCTCGCCCCCCTTGGGCGCGGCGGGATTGACATAACGCAGATGGTCGAAATCGGCCGGCAGTTCCGGCTCTCCGAACAGGGCGATGGCGTGGGTCTTGATGATCTTCGGCTCGCCCGCATCGTCCGCCGTGCCCGTCTCTTGCGAAAAGGCAGGCAGGGCGGCCGTGGCAAGGGACAGGGCAAGGGTCAGGGCGATATGGCGCATCGGCAGGCTCCGGCAGAGGTTATGTCACGACACGCTAGGCCAGCGCGGCGCGGCGGATCAAGCCGCGTTTTCGTGAGGCCGCGCGAGATCGCGCATGAAAAAGGCGCGGCAGATGCCGCGCCCTGTCCGCCGCTTCCGTCCGCCGATCTTATTGCTGGGTTTCCAGATAGGCGATCAGATCGGCGCGATCCTCAGGGCTTTTCAGCCCGGCGAAGGCCATCTTGGTCCCGCTGACGACGCCCCTGGGGTCGGTCAGGAACACCTGCAACGCCTCGGGCGTCCATTCGGGGGCCTCGTCGGCATGGGCGACCATCGCGTCGGAATAGGCGAACCCGTCGATTGAGGCCACCGGCCGGCCGACCACGCCGTTCAGATGCGGGCCGACGCCGTCGCTGCCGTCCAGCTTGTGACATGCCTTGCACTTGCCGAAATCCTTTTCGCCCTGGGCGGGATCGGCGCTTTCCATCAGCGCGGCGAAGTCGATCTGTTCTTCCTCCTCGGCCTCGCCGCCATCGCCGCCCTCCTCGACCGGGATCGAATAGGCCTGCGCATGCTCTTCCCCCTCGCCGCCGTGGCCGGCGGGACCGACATGATACAGCCCGCTTGCCGCCCAGTTGGCCAGCAGCAGGAACAGAAGCGCACCGATCAGCGCGCCGGCGGCCTTGGTCACGGTCATGGTATTGAACATCGCGTGCGGTCCCCGATTGGTAAGCTCGTCAATTCGCACGGTATCTATCCGCTTTCGCTTTCCGGGATCAAGGTATAGTTACCGCGCCGACGATCAAAATTCGGACAATGCGACCTATGACCACGAACCGAATCGCGTTTCAGGGCGAACCCGGCGCCTACAGCCACGAAGCCTGCCGCACGGCGCGGCCCGACCTGATGGCGCTGCCCTGCCGCACATTCGAGGACGTGGTCGAGGCGGTCCGGTCGGGCGAGGCCGATCTGGCGATGCTGCCGGTCGAGAATTCGACCTATGGCCGGGTCGCGGACATCCATCACCTGCTGCCCGAATCCGGCCTGCACATCATCGACGAGGCGTTCGTGCGCGTCCATATCAGCCTGCTGGCGGTGCCCGGCACCCGGCTGGATCAGGTGCGCGAGGCGATGAGCCACACGGTTCTTCTGGGCCAGTGCCGCAATTTCATGCGCAAACACGGCATCCACGCGGTCACCGGCGCCGATACCGCCGGATCGGCCAAGGAGGTGGCGGCGCGCAACACCCCGGCGCTGGCGGCGCTGGCGGCGCCCCTGGCGGGCGAGATCTATGGGCTGGAGCGGCTGGCCGACCGGATCGAGGATCGGCAGAACAACACGACCCGCTTTCTGATCATGGCGCGCGAACCCGACCTGGCGCGGCGCGCCGACCGGATGCTGACCAGCTTTGTCTTTCGGGTGCGCAACATTCCCGCCGCGCTGTACAAGGCGATGGGCGGGTTCGCGACCAACGGCGTCAACATGACCAAGCTGGAAAGCTATATGGTCGGGGGCGTGTTCACCGCCACCCAGTTCTATGCCGATATCGAGGGCCACCCCGAGGACGCGAACGTGCAGCTTGCGCTGGAGGAGCTGCGCTATTTCACGTCGATGCTGGACATTCTGGGGGTCTATCCGGCCGATCCGCTGCGCGAAGCACAGCGCAACGTCCGTTAGGCGTCGGACAGGCGGGGCTGCGGCGTCAGGCCGCGTCCTTCATGTCGGACAGGAACTCTCCGATCCGGCGGTCGAACTTGCGATCCAGCTGCGGCTTGGCCAGCTTCGCCGTTTGCAGCATCAGACGCGCCTTCATGTTCCGGGGGCGGACATCCGCCTCGAACAGCAGACGCGACCGGGACCGGCTGAGTGCGATCACGGTCGCGTCTATGTTGATATCCAGCGCGTCCGAGGTTCCGGCCATGGACAGCCTTTCGGGCCGGTCATAGCGCGTCACATCGAGGCGCAGACAGCGGGGCCGCCCGCGCCAGTCGAAACCGATCCGCCACCCCATTCCGGTGCCGGGGTCCTGCGCCGGGTCGATCCGGGTGACGCTGGCGCCGCGGCGCATCAGCATCCGTTCGATCCGGCCAAAATCGCCGATCACGCCGAACAGGTCTTCGGCGGTGCTGTCGGTATCGTATCGCGTGGAAAACTTCATCTCAAACAATCTGCCCGTGATGCCGACGCCCATCCGGCCATGCGGCGCGCCGACGCGCTCATAGTCCAGACCCACATCACTGTTCAACCACGTCGTCAGCATAGCAAGCACCCACTCTTTACCGGGGTCATTGATGCCAGAAACCCGCAAAACCGGAAGTTGTCCTTTTGGTCAATTTGTTCGGAAATTGGGACAAACTGAAGATTCCGCAGCGAATACAATCAGCAGTTGTGGCGTCGCCGCAAACTTCATAACGTGATCCGCGGCACCCCGCCGGGGCGTTCGTCTGGCCGAACCACCGGTCGGACCGGTGGCGACGGAGACCTTGATGCCCGACGGCAGAGGCGACACAGCAGGAGCGGCAAGCCTGGCCGGAGGGGCCGATTCGTGCGTTTCGCTGCGCCTGCTGGCCACCACCGACATGCACATGAAAGTGTTGCCTTACAACTACTTCGCGGATCGCCCCTGCGACCAGGGCGGGCTGTCGCGCATCGCGTCGCTGATCGCGCGACGGCGGGCCGAGGCGGCGAACTGCCTGCTGCTGGACAATGGCGATTTCCTGCAGGGCACGCCGATGGGCGATGTCGCGGCGCAGGCATTGCAGACCGCGCCCCGCCGCCTGCACCCGGCCATCGCGGCGATGAACGCGATGCGATATGACGCTGCGGCACTTGGCAATCACGATTTCAGTTTCGGGCTGCCCTTCCTGCGGAACGTGACCGCGCGCGCCGCCTTTCCGTTCCTTGCGGCGAATCTTCGCCTGCGCCGCGGCCCCGGATTTCCCGGCCATACCATCCTGCGGCGACGGGTCACCGACCGGCAGGGGCGCGACGTGCCCATCGCCATCGGCATCATAGGCTTCGTGCCGCCGCAGACGGCGGATTGGGATTGCGACCTGTCGGAGCAGATGGAATGCGCCGACATCGTCCAGACGGCGATGCGGCTGATCCCCGAAATCAGGGCCGGGGGCGCGCAGATCGTCGTCGCGCTGGCCCATAGCGGCATCGGCAGCCTGCCTGCGCGGCCCGGCATGGAAAACGCCGCCGCCGCCTTGTCGGCGGTTCAGGGCATCGACGCCGTCATCGCCGGCCACACGCACGAGGTCTTTCCCGGCCCCGGTATCCCGGCCGCGCCCGGTATCGACCCGGTCGCGGGCACGCTGTCGGGCAAGCCTGCGGTGATGGCGGGGTTCGGCGGCTCGCATCTGGGGATCATCGACCTGGAATTGCAGCCGGACGGTCGCGGCGGCTGGTTCGCAGCCGGTTTCCGCAGCCGCGCCGAGCCCGTCGATCCGGCGCTGCCCGACTGCCCGCGCGTGGCGCAGCCGGTGATCGGCGTCCACCGCCAGACGCTGCGCGATCTGCGCCGGCGTGTCGGCCGCACATCGACCCCGCTGAACAGCTATTTTGCGCCCATCGGCCACGATCCCGGTCTGCGGCTGGTGAACATGGCGCAACGATGGCATGTGCGCCAACGGCTGAAGACCACGCGATGGGCGGGCGTGCCGGTCCTGACCGCCTCGGCCCCGTTTCGCGCGGGTGGCCGCGGCGGGCCGGACAACTATACCGATGTCCCGCCCGGGCCGCTGAGCCTGCGCAATCTTGCCGATCTCTATCTCTTTCCCAATCGGATCTGCGCCATCGAGATGACCGGCGCGCAGATTGCCGGCTGGCTGGAACGGTCGGCCAGCATGTTTTGTCAGGTCCGGCCCGGCCAGACGGATTGCCCGCTGATCGACCCGCGCTTTCCCTGCTATAATTTCGACGTGATCGACGGCGTGACGTGGCAGGTCGATCTGTCGCAGCCGCCCCGCTTCGCGCCCGACGGCCGCCTGCTGAACCCCGATTCGCGGCGCATCCGCCAGCTGCGCTGGCAGGGTCGCGGCATCGAGGCGGCGCAGCGTTTCGTGCTGGCGACCAATTCCTATCGGCTGGCGACCTGCGGTCTGTTCAGCCCGCTGGTGACGGGCAATCCGGTCGCGCTGAAGGGGCAGGAGCTGACGCGCGACGTGCTGCGCCGATATGTCCGCCGGCGCCGGCGCATCGCCATCGACCCAAGGCCGCACTGGCAATTCGCGCCCCTGCCCGGCAGTTCGGTGCTGTTCGACACCGGCGCGGGCGCCCTGCCGCACCTGGACGGGGTTGCCGCGCAGCGCCCGACCCGGCTGGAACATGCCGGGCGGGACGAGGCCGGGTTCGTGCAGCTGCGCCTGTTTCTGTGACGCCGCAACGGGGGTTGCATCGCCCCTGCCGCTTGACTATCTCACCGGGTGAGAGGTTGGCGCGGGCAGGCGCCTCGCCAACTCGGTCAGGTCCGGAAGGAAGCAGCCGTAACGAGCCCCGCCTGGGTCGCTGTCCAGCCTCTCACCTCCGCCTTTCGCGCCACATTTCGTCTTGCGCGATGCCGCCGCAGGCATCATCCTTGCAGACATGAACAGCCGCACCCTTGCCCTGTCCGCCCTGCTGATCGCGCCCTTCTGCGCGGCGCAGCCCGTTCTAGCGCAGCAGGCCTATACGCCGCCGCTGGCCGATGAGACGCCGGGCGAACAACGCGCGCCGGATGAGGGGGCAGACGGGGCGACCGACGGTCTGGGCATGATCGAACGCGGCATGGGCAGGCTGTTTCAGGATTTCTGGACCGATGTGGAACCCGATCTGAACCGTCTGGGCGATGACATGGCGGGTGCGCTGTCGCGCATGGGGCCGGTGCTGAAGGATCTGTCGGTTCTGGTGGACGATCTGGGCAACTATCAGGCCCCGCAGCGGCTGGAAAACGGCGATATCCTGATTGCGCGAAAACCGGGCGCCCCGCCGCCGCCGCCTATCGGCGACAATTTGCAGGATCTGACGGACCCCGATCAGGACGAGTCCGCGCCCGACTCCCCGCCCGCCGTGCCGCGCGACCCGGACGCCCCCGAAATCGAGCTTTGAACGCCGCGCGCGGTGACCGGCAGATTGGCATCCTCGATCAGCCTGGCGTGACGCCGGCCCTCGGCCACCGCCTCCTCGAACAGGGCGATGCCCTTGGCCTCCAGTGCGGGGATCAGTTGCAGGAACGCCTTGGCCGTGGCCAGCGTGTCGCCCATGGCGGTGTGCCGGTCCTCGGGCGGGATGTCGATGCCCAGACGTTCGGTCAGCGCATCCAGCGTGTGCGGAACCGACCCGCCCCAGACCAGCGCCGACAGCAGGACCGTGTCCAGAACGCGATTGTCGAACATCGCCCCCGTCTCGGCGGCGGCGCGGCGCAGCATGCCCATGTCGAACGGCGCATTATGCGCGATCAGCACCGCATCCTCGGCAAAGTGATGAAACGCGGTCAGCGCGGCGGTCATGTCGGGCGCGTCGGCCACCATCTCGTCGGTGATGCGATGGATCGCGGTCGAGGCGGGCGGAATCGGACGGCCCGGATTGACCAGCGTCTCGAACCGCTCGCCGGTCAGGCGGCCGCGCGCGATCCGGACGCCGGCGATCTGCACGATCCGGTCGGTGGGCGACAGGCCGGTGGTTTCGGTGTCGAAGACCACGCAGGTCAGATCGGACAGCCGCGAAGAGGCCGCACCCCGGCCCGCCAGCGCGAAATCATAGGTCAGCCCGGTCCCCCCCGCCTGCCCCGGCGCCAGATGCAGCGGCAGGACCAGACGCGCCAGCGCGTCGCCCCTTTCCGGCCAGATGCCGGTGCCGTGGGTGGCAAGGATCTCGGTTCCCGACAGGTCGGGCTGCGCGGGATCGGGGGGCTGGGCCAGCCAGTCCTCAAGCCGGTCCATCGGCACCGCCGCGCCGTCCCATTCCAGCAGCAGACGCGCCTCGTCGGGGTCTTCCATCACCATCCGCAGACGCGGCTGAACCCCGTCCTCGCGCAGCCGGCCATCCAGCATCCGCAGCAGCCCGTTCATCGGTCCGGCCTCGGCCAGCAGCAGGATGCGCGGCAGATCCATGGCCACGTCCAGCCCCGCCGCCAGTTCCGCCGGCAGCGCCCGCCCGGTCGAGGCGTCGGCCGACATGATCTCGGACAGGCGGCGCGTGGCCTTGGCCAGCCCGTGCCCCTCGTCCCGGATCGCCTGGGCCAGCGCCGGCGGGATCGGGCCTTCCAGCGCGTCCAGCATCGGCACCAGCGTGGCGGCGTGGCGGCGCAGCGCCTCCATCGTGTCGCGGGGGGCGGGACGCTGCGGCAGCCGGTCGCGCAGGATCAGCAGCGTGCCGTCGTCGATGCGCCGCATCCGGCCCGACAGCCTTGCCCCTTCGGTCGTCAGACAGACCAGATCGGTGGCCTCGACCCCCGCCGCGATCCGCGCCGCCGCCGCCTCCAGCGCGCCCGACAGGATGTGCCGGTCCAGCGGCCGGTCCAGCGCCAGCCGCGGCAGCAGCCGCGCGGCCGAGGCGTTGTAGAAGACCACCCTGCCCTTGGCATCGGTCATCACCGCGCCCGATCCGAAATCGGCCAGGATCGATTCCAGCGTCGCCTTTTCGCGCGCCAGTTCGGCGGCGTGTTCCTGCACCGCCTCGGCCAGCGCCTCGGCGGTCCGTGCCCGCGCCTCGGCCGCATCGCGCGCCGCCGGGCCCAGATCCGCCAGATAGCGGGCATCGCTGACATCGGGGGCCTGTCCGGTCCGCAGCCCGCCGGCCAGCGCCTCGATCGGGCGGGCGACGTTGCGGTCGAACAGGAACCAGACCCCGGTGATCAGCCCCACCGAGGCGAAACCGGCGATCAGCCCGGCCTGAAGCATCGGGTCCAGCGACCGGTCCAGCCCCACCCCCGCCGCGTCCAGACGCCGCGCGCCCACCCACAGCCCCAGCACCAGCGTCGCCAGAACCGTCGCCGCCAGCCCGGCAAAGATCAGCAGCACGCGCAGACGCAGGGACAGCCGTTGCAGCATCACGTATCCAGCAGACGTGCCATCTCGGCGCGCAGCTCGTCCAGCTCGAATGGCTTGGCGATAAAGCCGTCGGCGCCCAGTGCCAGCCCCTTGCGCCGTTCCACGACCGAGCCGCGCGCCGTCATCATCAGCACCCGCACATCCTTCAGCGCCGGATCGGCGCGCACGTCCTGCACGATCTGATAGCCCGACACGTCGGGCAGCATCACGTCCAGCAGCACCAGATCGGGCTGCGTCTCGCGGATGCGCGCGACCGCGCCCTCGCCGGTTGCCAGCCTTGCGTGGCTGTGGCCGTCGCGCGTCAGCAGGAAATCCAGCGCGACGGCAATATTGTCCTCATCCTCGATCACCAGTATCTCGGCCATCCTCCCCCTCCCCATCGCAGACCAGGGCAAAGGCCGGATCATCCGCCCCCGCCGGTGTCCATTCGCCGTGCGCGGGCCGGATCCTGCCCTCGGCGCAGTCGAATTGCTGCGGCACGACCAGCGTCTGTCCCCGACGCTCGACCAGCATGATCCGGGCCTGTCTTATGCCCGACACCTCGTCGCTGATCGTCGCCGGGTCCAGCGCGGCAAAGCGCACCGCGACCGGCGCCAGATAGGTCCAGGGCGCCCAGGGCTGGCTGTCGCGCCCGATCAGCAGCATCCGCGTATCCTCGGGCAGCCGGCCCTGGGCGCGGGCAAGCCACGCATAATCGTTCCAGACCGAATATCCGATCATCGCCAGCCCGACGCCGGCCGGCAGCAGCCACAGCGGCAGGACCACACCCGCCTTGCGCAGCGCGTGCATGCCTGCATACAGCACCGCCGCCATCCCGACGCCCACCGCGATCACGCCCAGCAATTCGACGCCGACACCCGTCATCCCAGCATGCCCTTTCCGTGTCCCACCGCCGACTGCATCCCGCGCACGACGACAAAGGCGTCGCGCAGATGGCTGCGCTCGAAATCCGGCAGATCGGCGGGCGACAGATAGTTGTCGGGTTTGCGGCCGGTGTTGACCTCGTGCGCCTGGCTGTCCAGCCGCATGGTCTGGATCAGATCATAGGCCGCGATCAGATCGCGCGCGCCGCTGCCCGAGATCACGCCCTTCGCCTCGGCCTCCTGCAACCTTGCGCGGGTGTTCACCGGCGTCAGCCGCCCCTGCAACGCATAGACGCGGGCCAGATCGGTGACCGGCACGACGCCGTTATGCTTCATGTCGATATGGTGCCGATGCTCGCCCGAGCGGATCGTGGCGAAGCCGCCGATCAGCCCCAGCGGCGGGCGATGCTTCAACGCGTTCGAAATCATGTGCGCCACGAAGATCGAGTTTTTCGAGGCCATCTGCAACGTGTCCTGCTGCAACCCCGCCAGCAGCGTGGCATCGCCGCCGATGGCGCGCAGGTCGAACATGACGCTGGCCAGCATCTGCGCCTCGGGGCTGGGACGGTCGATCCAGTCGCGGAAATAGCGTTCCCAGACATTGCGCGGCTGGCGCCAGCGCGGGTTTGTGGCCATCATGTCGCCGGGACAATAGACATAGCCGCATTCGTGCAGCCCGTCGCTGACAAAGCGGGCCAGCTCGTCGAAATAGGGGTGCGCCGGGTCGGTGCCCTCGGCCAGGATCAGGCAGTTGTCCTGATCCGACACGCCGGTCTGTTCCTGCCGCCCCTGCGATCCGCACGCCGCCCACAGCCACGCGGCCGGCGCCGGGCCAAGCCGGTCCTGCGCCATGTCCAGCAGCCGCCGTGTCACCGCGTCGGCGATATCGGTGATCATGCGGGTGATGACCTCGTGACGCTGGCGCGCGCGCACCAGCTGCGTCAGCAGGCGCGGGATGCGCGCCGTCGTCTGCGCCATCTGGGCGACGGTCTCTGCCTCGGCCAGGTCGCGGATCACGGCCGAGGCGGTGATCGCCTGGAACCGGGTCAGGTCGGTCTGGCTGATCATGCCGATGAAGCGCCCGTCCTCGATCACCGGCAGATGGCCGATATGGGATTCCAGCATGATGTTCAGCACATCGTATCCCAGCGCCGTGGGCGGCAGGGTGATCGGGTCGGTCGTCATCACCTCGCCCACCGGGCGGTTCAGGTCGCGGCCCTCGGCGACCACGCGGTTCGACATGTCGCGGATCGTGACCAGCCCGGTCAGCCTGCCGTCGCGGGTGATGCCCAGGCTGCTGATATTGGCCTCGCGCATGATCCGGGCGGCCTCGATGATCGGCGTCTCGGCGGGACAGCTTTGCGGATCGCGGGTCAGCAGATCGCCCACTTTCAGCATCGCGATGTCGGGCGCACGTTCCGACAGGGTCCGGCCCCGGTCGAAGAACCGCGCCACCGCCCGGTGGGCGCCGATCAGGCGCATCACCTCGGCCCGCGGCAGCATCAGCACCACCGATTCCTCGGCCGCGCGTGCCGATGTGACCGCCGCGCCGTCGCGCAGCAGCCCGCGTTCACCGAAGGAATTGCCCGGACCCAGTTCCGACACCGAATCGCCGTTGCAATCGGTGACCGAGACGCGGCCCGACCGGATCAGATACAGCCCGGACAGCGAATCGCCGGCGTCATAGATCGCCTCGTCGGCGGCATAGGTCCTGCGGCTGAAGGAACCGGCGACACGCGCCAGCTCGTCCTGCGGCAGGCTGTCATAGGGGTGGACCGTGGCGATGAAGTCGGCCGTGTTGGACATCCCGGACATTCCCAGCAAAAAGGTTGAGGATGCCGCGCCCCCGGCAAAAGGGGCGCGGCGGTCTTGTCAGTGTGCCTGGGCCTGGCCGGCGCCGCGCGGAACGCGGATCGATTCGACCAGTTCCTGGATCTCGACCGGCGGCTCTTCGGTCGCGTTCGAGACCACATAGGCGACCACGAAGTTGATGATCGCGCCGACCACCCCGAACGAGGCGGGCGAGATGCCAAGCACCCATTCCGCAGGGACGTCGTTCAGCGAGTTCGTCCCCGAGATGAAGAACCATCCCTTGTAAAGGAAGATATAGACCAGCGTGGACAGGATACCGGCCAGCATCCCCGCGATCGCACCCTGCTTGTTGATGCGCTTGCTGAAGATGCCCATCATCAGGACAGGGAAGATTGAGCTTGCGGCAAGGCCGAAGGCCAGCGCCACGGTCTGCGCCGCAAAGCCCGGCGGGTTCAGCCCCAAGATCGTGGCAACCAGGATCGAGACCGCCATCGACACGCGTGCCGTCAGCAATTCGCCCCTTTCGCTGATACCGGGATTGAGCGAGCCCTTGATCAGGTCGTGACTGACCGCCCCCGAGATCGCCAGCAGCAGCCCCGCCGCCGTGGACAAAGCGGCCGCCAGACCGCCCGCCGCGACGATGGCGATCACCCAGCCCGGCAGGTTGGCGATTTCCGGGTTGGCCAGCACCATGATGTCGTTGTTCACGGTGGTCAGCTCGTTGCCTTGCAGGTTCTGCTCGGCAACCAGCGCCGCGACCTGTTCGTCATCGGTGGCCGCGTCGTTATAGTACTGGATCTGGCCGTCGCCGTTCTTGTCTTCCCAGTCCAGAAGACCGGTGACCTGCCAGTTGCGCATCCACTGCTTGTCCGGGTCGTTCTGGATCGATTCCAGCGAGACGGCCGGCTGGCTGAACGTGTCGCCCGCGCGCGCGCCCGGCCACATGGTCGTGGTCAGGTTGAAGCGCGACATCGAGCCCACGGCCGGCGCCACGGTATAAAGCAGCGCGATGAACACCAGTGCCCACCCCGCCGATTTGCGCGCATCCGACACTTTCGGCACGGTGAAGAAACGGATGATGACATGCGGCAGACCTGCGGTGCCGATCATCAGCGCCAGCGTGAACAGCACCATGTTCAGCGTGGTGCCGTGATGGCCGGTATAGGACCTGAAGCCCAGATCGGTCACCACCTGGTCCAGCTTGACCAGGAACTTGGTGTCGCTTCCGCTCAGCGTGCCGAACATGCCCGTCTGCGGCAGCACGTGCCCGGTCAGTTGCAGCGCGATGAACACCGCCGGGATCGTATAGGCGATGATCAGCACGATATACTGCGCCACTTGCGTATAGGTGATGCCCTTCATGCCGCCCAGAACCGAATAGGCGAACACCATCGCCGCACCGATCCACAGCCCGGTCGAATTCGACACTTCCAGATAGCGCGAGAAGGTGACGCCCACGCCGGTCATCTGCCCGATCACATAGGTGATCGAGATGATCAGCAGACAGATCACGCCGATGATGCGCGCGGTCTTGGAATAGAACCGGTCGCCGATGAATTCCGGCACGGTGAACTTGCCGAACTTGCGCAGATACGGCGCCAGCAGCATCGCCAGCAGGACATAGCCGCCGGTCCAGCCCATCAGATAGGTCGAGTTGTCATAGCCGGTGAAGGCGATCAGACCCGCCATCGAGATGAACGAGGCCGCCGACATCCAGTCGGCCGCCGTCGCCATGCCGTTCATGACCGGGCTGACGCCGCGGTTGGCGGCATAGAATTCCGCCGTCGATCCCGCACGGGCCCAGATCGCGATGCCGATATAGATCGCGAAGCTGATGCCGATGAAGATCAGGTTAAGTGTGAACTGGCTCATGTTTGTTCCCCCTCACTCGTCCACGCCGTGGTCGCGGTCGAGTGTGTTCATCCGCCACGCATAGAAGAAAATCAGCACGATGAAGACCAGGATCGAGCCTTGCTGCGCGAACCAGAAGCCCAGATCGGTGCCGCCGATCCTGATGCCCGACAGCATCGGCCGCAGGATGATCGCAAATCCATAGGACACCAGCGCCCAGATCGCGATGCAGATATAGATGATCTTCAGATTGGCCTGCCAATAGGCGTTCGATGATTGTCTGTCACTCATGTCCTTCGGACCCTCCCTGTTCAGACACGTCCCTCAGTTCCGCCCTTTCCGTATGCACAGCACGCCGGTTCCCGGCGAAAAGGCCGGCGCGCAGAAACGGGGCCGGCGCGCGGCCCCGCAATCGGTTTTCGGGATCAGCCCCGGTTCATCCGGTTCTCGATCAGATCGTCCACGACCTCGGGCTCGGCCAGGGTCGAGATGTCGCCCAGCGCGCCGTAATCGTTTTCGGCGATCTTGCGCAGGATGCGGCGCATGATCTTGCCAGACCGAGTCTTGGGCATGCCCGGCGCCCACTGGATCAGATCCGGCTTGGCGATCGGGCCGATTTCGGTGCGCACCCATTTTTCCAGCTCGGCGCGCAACTCGTCGGTCGGCTCCACACCGTTCATCAGCGTCACATAGGCATAGATGCCCTGCCCCTTGACCGGATGCGGATAGCCGACCACCGCCGCCTCGGCGACCTTCTGATGGGCGACCAGCGCGCTTTCGACCTCGGCCGTGCCCATGCGGTGGCCCGACACGTTGATCACGTCATCGACGCGACCGGTGATCCAGTAATATCCGTCCTCGTCCCGGCGGCAGCCGTCGCCGGTGAAGTAATAGCCGGGATATTGCTGGAAATACGTCTCCATGAAACGCTGATGATCGCCCCAGACGGTGCGCATCTGGCCGGGCCAGCTGTCGGCGATGCACAGAACGCCCTCGGCCGGATTGCCCTCGATCACCTCGGCGGTGGTCGGGTCCAGCACGGCGGGTTTGACGCCGAAGAACGGCACCGTGGCCGATCCGGGCTTGGTTTCGGTCGCGCCCGGCAGCGGCGTGATCATGTGTCCGCCGGTCTCGGTCTGCCACCAGGTATCGACGATCGGGCATTTGCCCTTGCCGACATTGTCGTTGTACCAGTTCCAGGCTTCGGGGTTGATCGGCTCGCCCACCGTGCCCAGCAGGCGCAGGCTGGACAGGTCGTGCTTTTCCACGAACCCGGTGCCCTTGGCCATCAGTGCGCGGATCGCGGTCGGCGCGGTGTAGAACTGGTTGACCTTGTGCTTGGCGCACACCTCCCAGAACCGGCCGGCATCGGGCCAGGTCGGCACACCCTCGAACATAACGGTGGTGGCGCCGTTGGCCAGCGGACCATAGATGATATAGCTGTGACCGGTCACCCAGCCCACATCGGCCGTGCACCAGAACACGTCGCCGTCCTTGTAGTCGAAGACGTATTCATGGGTCATCGCCGCAAAGACCAGATAGCCGCCGGTCGAATGAACCACGCCCTTCGGCTTGCCGGTGGACCCCGAGGTGTAAAGCACGAACAGCGGATCCTCGGCGTTCACGGGCCGCGCCGGGCAGTCCGGGCTGACATGCTTCATCTGTTCCTTGACGTCGACATCGCGCCCCTCGACCCAGGTGGTCTGGTCGCCGGTGTGCTTGACGACAAGGCAGCGCACCTTGTCCGAACAATGCAGCAGCGCCGCATCGGTATTCGACTTCAACCCGGTCCGGCGGCCGCCGCGCGGCGCGGTGTCGGCGGTGATCACGACCTTGGCGCCCGAATCGTTGATCCGGTTGGACAGCGCGTCGGGCGAAAACCCGGCAAAGACGATGGAATGAATGGCCCCGATCCGCGCGCAGGCCAGCATAGCATAGGCCGCCTCGGGGATCATCGGCAGATAGATCACGACGCGGTCGCCGCGCATGACGCCCTGGCTCAGCAGGACATTCGCCATCCGGTTCACGTTGTCGGACAGCTGGTTATAGGTGATGTGCTGGGCCTCGGCCGCGGGGTCGTCGGGCTCGAAGATGATCGCGGTCTGATCGCCGCGCGTCTCCAGATGCCGGTCGACGCAGTTCACGCAGGCGTTCAGAACACCGTCCTCGAACCACTTGATGCTGACCTGCCCGAAAGTGAAATCGGTGTTCTTGACCTTGGTATAGGGCTTGATCCAGTCCAGCCGCTGCCCCTCGCGCCGCCAGAACCCCTCGGGATCCTCAATCGATTCGGCATAGAGACGGCGATACTCTTCGGGCCCGGCATGGGCGTTCTCGAACCCCGGCGGAATGGCCTGTTTTTCAACGGTTTCAGTGCTCATGTAATCCCCTCCTCGAAGCTGTGTCCCGGCCTGCGGATCGGGCCGGAAAACCGGCGCGGCGGGGACACTTGGCAAACCCGAGGGAATGTTAATCACATGATGGGTAGAATGTTAAGTATTTTTTAAATAAGGATTTTTCTGTAAATTTATTCACGGAATCCTGATGCAAATTGTAAATGCTTCACAACCCCGTCATCGGTCGCGGCTTGCACGCGCAGCGCCCGCCGCAATAGCAAACGCCGCCGCGGGACCTGACCCGCGACGGCGCCCCTGCCCGATGCCGGGCGCGTCAGGTCGCCCTGTCCATCCGCGCGTACACGCAGACCTTGCCCTTGACCCGCGTGCTCCAGTTCAGGCGCAACTGCCGCTTGCTGGTTCCCACGAACCCCTGCACCCACGGCATGGCATCGACGGTCTTGCCCGAGGCGTCGGTGATCGGCCCCTCCAGCACCACCGATTCCACCGACTTGGCCCAGCCCTGGAACGGCAGGCCCTGGATGACCGGCAGCGTCCACGCGTTCGAGGCCGAATTCTGGCTGTGCTGGATCATCAGCGGGTTCGATACGTAATGCGTGATGCCGTTGAACGTGTTCCCCTCGAACTGGATGTTGCGCATGTTCAGGTAATCCAGGTCCGCGATCGAGGTATCGACGCGCTCGATCCTGTCGATGCGGTTGACCAGCGACTTGAAGACGTTTCCCACGACGCTGAGGCCGTGAATGTAATGCCCCGCACCATAGGGCTTCACCGTCAGCCAGGTGAACCACGGCACCGTGCGGCTGCACAGGCAGGTGTTGCCGGTCAGGGTCAGCCCGCCAAAGCTGTATTCGTTGCCGTCGAAATCGGGACGCGCGCTGTGTTCGTTCGTCCACTCGATCGAGGCGTTGTCGATATAGTTGCCCGACACCGTCGTCTGCACATTGGTCTGGGTCAGCACCAGCCCGGCAAAGCGCAGCCCGTCGCCGCTGCCGTCGCCCTGAAACCAGTGATTGCCGCTGATGATATGGCCCCCGCCCGCGGCGACCATGAAATGCGCGAACCGGACAAAGCGGTTGTTGCGCATCTTCACGTCGTTGGCGTTGACGTTGATGGCGATGGTCTTGCGCTGCTGCGCAGGCAGGCTCATCTCGTTGGACAGGAACTGGCAGCGGTCGATCAGCATGTCCTGACAGCCCCGCCCGATCGAGGTGATCGCCCGGTCCCGCGGCCTCGTCAGATAGCAGTCGCGCACCGCAATCATCTCGCCATCCGCCGGCAGCATGATCGCGCTGCCGACGCCCTGACACACCAAGTCCAGATCGACGAAATTCAGCCGGTCCAGCCGGTCCAGCCCCGAAAAATCGAACATATAGCGATAACGCTCGAAGCTAAAGCTGCGCCGGCCCGCCCCGCCATACAGCGGCTGCGACAGGTTCAGCCAGCCCTCGCCGACATTCTTGCCGTTGACATAGACCTCGCGCCCGACGCCGTTGCCGCTGATCCGGCTGCCGACCTCGATCGCGGCGACATTGGTCACGTTCGTCAGCCGCGTCGGGCGGGCCGGGTCATAGCTGCCCGAACTGGTCCAGGTGCCGGTTTTCCAGGCCGGCCCGTCCACCAGCACGATACTGCCGTTGCAGATCACGCGGCGGTTGGAAAACCCCGACAGATCGGGGGCGACATGGGTGATCACCATGGGTTCGGTCAGTTCGATCCGCCGGCCGCGCAGATCCAGCGAGACATGGTCGGTATAGCCGAACAGCGCCTGCAACGCCTTTTTCAGGCCAAGCGTTTCATCGGCGAACGCATCGGCATAGGTCGGAAAATCGAAGCTTTCCAGAAACGAGACCCGCGTCGCATCGGGCGTGGTCAGCCGGCCCTTGAACCGGATCGGACTGCGGATGCCGATATCGCCCGAAATGAAGAAATTCCCCTCGGGCACAAGGATCCAGCCACCATTGGCGGCGTTGTCGGCGGCGATGAACGCCGCCCGGTCATTGGTGACGCCATCGCCCACCGCGCCGAAATCGCGCACATCGACCCAGTCGATCAGGCTGGGCACGAACGCGGCCGTGACATCCTCGATCCGGATCGACTCGATGCGGATCGCGCCGCCATTGGGTCCGATCAGATCAAGCCCGAAATGCCCGAAGACCGGTTTCGTGCCCCACGCCATGTCCACGCCGCCGCGCGCGCCGACCCCGACGATGGCGCTGACCTCGACCACATCGCCGAAATGGCGCAGCTGCACCGTCGGGCCGGTCTCGGTCAGGCCGGTGACGTGGTTGCGCCCGCCATCGCCCGCCCAGCCCGCGATGCGCACGCCGCACAGCGCGCCGGCCACCGCCTTCACGCGGGCCGAGACGCGCAGATAGACGCCGGGGATCATCGGCGTCTCGCCCATGAACCGGACGCTGGTCGTCGTCTGCTGCTTCAGGATTTCCAGGCAGGGGCCGAAAACCTGATCCGACGGATGGATGGACGCGTTGTCCGCATTCGCCCATGTCGCCGAGCCCGATCTGCCGTCGCTGCGCGACCACGCGTTCAGACCCGCGCGGAAGGCCGGGGGCATCAGCAAAAGGCCGTTCGTGATCGCAATGTTCATCTGCTGTCTCCTCAGGACGGTTCGCAGGCGGGCTCGACGCGCGGGACCCGGCTGATGCCTGAAGACATAGTTGATGAAAGCTTAACGACGGGTGAAGCCGGCGCGCGATGCAACGCGGAAACCGGCAACGGCGCGGCCGGCAAGGGGGCTTTCACCCCCCTCTCGCCGCCGCGCGGATCAGGCCGGCGCGTCCAGCAATTCGCCCGCCAGCGCGCGTTCGATCAGCGCGCGCGTCTCGTCGATGCCGTAAAGCGCGATGAAGCCGCCAAAGCGCGGCCCCTGATCGGCGCCCAGCAACACCTGATACAGCGTTGCGAACCAGTCGCGCAGCGGCTCGAACCCGTGTTCGCGCCCGACCGCAAAGACCATGGATTGCAACGCCTCGGGGTCTGCGGGCTGATCCCATGCCGCCAGCCGCCCCGCCAGATCCTCCAGCGCGCGTCGTTCGATTTCCGTCGGCGCACGGAACGTCCGCGCCGGTGCCACGAAATCCTCGAAATAACGCAGCGCGAAACCGGCCGCCTGATCCAGACCCGGATGGGTTTCGGGGCTGGCCTCGGGCGCATAGCGGCGGATAAAGCCCCACAACCCGTCCTTGCCGCTGGCGCCCGCGACCGAGGCGAGGTTCAGAAGCATCTGGAACGGCACGACCATGTCCGAGGCGGGAACGTCGCCGCCATGAATATGCCAGACCGGGTTGGCCGCCTGCTGTTCGGGCGTCTGATCGGGAAAGGCGCGCAATTGCTGATGGTATTCGTCCACCGCCTTCGGAATCACGTCGAAATGCATCCGCTTGGCCGATTTCGGCTTCTGATACATGAAATAGGACAGGCTTTCGGTCGCGGCATAGGTCAGCCATTCGTCGATCGACAGGCCGTTGCCCTTGGATTTGCTGATCTTCTGGCCGTCCTGGTCCAGAAACAGCTCATAGATGAAATGTTCGGGCGCGCGCCCGCCCAGGATCTCGCAGATGCGGTCATAGATCGGCGTGTTGGTGCTGTGGTCCTTGCCATACATCTCGAAATCCACGTCCAGCGCGGCCCATCGCGCGCCGAAATCCGGCTTCCATTGCAGCTTGACCTGCCCGCCGGTGACCGGCAGCGTCAGTTCCTGTCCATCCTCGTCGAAGGTGACGGTGCCGTTCTTCGCATCGACATGCTTGATCGGCACATACAGAACCCGGCCCGTGGTCGGGCTGATCGGCAGGAAACAGCTATAGGTCTGCTGCCGTTCCTCGCGCAGGCTGGCCAGCATCACCTCCATGATCGCGTCATAGCGTTCCGCCGCGCGCAGAAGCGTGTCGTCGAACCGGCCCGAGCGGTAGAAATCGGTCGCGCTGATGAACTCGTATTCGAACCCGAACGTGTCCAGGAACCTGCGCAGCATGGCGTTGTTGTGGGCGCCGAAACTGTCATGCTCGCCGAACGGATCGGGCACGCTGGTCAGCGGCTTTTGCAGATGCTCGCGCAGCATGTCCTGTCGGGGCACGTTGTCGGGCACCTTGCGCATGCCGTCCATGTCGTCCGAAAAGCAGATCAGCCGCGTCGGAATGTCGCTGATGACCTCGAAGGCGCGGCGGATCATCGTGGTCCGCGCCACCTCTCCGAACGTGCCGATATGGGGCAGGCCGGACGGGCCGTAACCCGTCTCGAACAGCACGAACCCCTTTTCGGGGTCCTTCTTCTCATAGCGTTTCAGCACCCGGCGCGCCTCTTCGAACGGCCAGGCCTTCGATGTCATCGCGGCGTCGCGCAGGGTGGTCATGATCGCTGCTCCTGTTGCAAGGCTCCGACGGCTTATTGAAAGCCCGCGACATCGTCAATAATTTGCACCGGTGAACCAGATGGAGTCGCCAGGATGACCGCCGAACTGCCCTCTTTCTCGCCATGCGATGCGCTGGTCGCGGTGATGGTGGCCGTTTCGGCCTCGGACCAGACGATGCGGACCTCGGAACTGGTCGCGATCCAGCGCAATGTCGATCACGCGCCGGCCTTTGCCGAATACGACGATTCCCGCATCCGCGCGGTCAGCCAGACGGTGATCTCGCTGTTCGAGGAAGAGGACGGGCTTGACGCGCTGTTCGGACTGGTGCGCGAGGCATTGCCCGCGAAACTGCACGAAACCGCCTATGCGCTGGCCTGCGACGTGGCCGCCGCCGACGGCCGGCTGTATGAGGGCGAGATCGAGATGCTGGCCGAAATCCGCGACCAGCTCAGCATCGCGCGCCTGCACGCCGCCGCGATCGAGCTGTCCGCACAGGTGCGCCACCGCGTCCTGTAAGCTACAGCCAGCGTTGCGCCCATCCGGCCAGCAATTGCCCTTGCAGCGTCTTGGCCTCGTGCGTCCATCCGCGCACGCCCGCGGGCAGTTCCTGACCGGTGGTCGCCGTATGACGCGCGCCATCGGCGCACAGGATCGCAAAGACGGCGTGTCCGCCATCCGCGCGCAGATGCCCCGACAGGTTCGACACGAAATTCAGCGTGCCGGTCTTGGCGGCGACCTGGAAACCGCGGTCGGGCAACGCGCCCAGATCGTCCGCCAGCGGATCGCGCTTCAGCAGCGGCGCCAGATCGGCCGCGCCCTCGGCCGACAGTATCGCGCGGGCCAGCCCCAGGGCAGTGACGCGACTTTCGCCGGACAGTCCCGAATGATCGTGCAGGCGGAACCCCTGACCAAGCCCCTGCGCGTGCAACCAGTTCTGCATCGCCGCCGCCGATGCCGCGGGATCGGATGCGCCGCTGGCGTGCAGCCCCACCACCTCGGCCGTCAGGTTGGTCGAGAAGTACAGCATGTCGCGCAGGATCTGCCGCAACGGCTGGCTGTCCAGCGACGCGACCTCGTCTCCCTCCGGCAGCGTGTCGATGATTTCCGGCGTGGGCAGCACCAGCCCCCTGGCCCGGCACAGCGTCTGGAAGACATCGCCCGCATACAGTTCCGGCTTGCGCACCGGCAACCAGCGGCTGCCCGGCCGGGTCACGGCCGAACGCGCGACGGTCCAGCGTTCGTGCAGCGGGTCGGCGTGATAGGCGAACAGGGCGCGATGATCGCCCGGCTCGACCGTGATCGTATAGGCGCGCGGAGAATTTGCCGCCGCCCGCGCCTCAAGCCGCATCTGCACGGCGCCGCCCGCGGTGCGCCAGCCCAGATGTACGCGATTGAAATTCAGGATCATCCCCGACAGCGCCGGATTATAGGCCAGATGATCGGCCTGATCGGGCACGATCCGCGCCAGCCGGGGCAACGCGCCGCCCCAGACGGCAAAGCGCGGCGGCGATGTCTGCCCGCTTGCCACCAGATCGGCGGCCAGTCGCGCCAGATCGTCGGTGGACAGCACCGGATCGCCGCCGCCGGCCAGAACCAGCATGTCGCCCGCCCGCAGCACCCGCGTGCGGAACCGGTGCGCCGGGCCCAGCCGCGCCAGCGCATACAGCGCGGTCAGCGCCTTCATCGTGCTGGCCGGCGGCAGCGCGGCCATCGCGCCGCCGCTGTCCAGAACCCGCCCATCATCGGCGTCCAGCAGCGCATATCCCACCGTCCCGGACAGGCCGGACCGTGCCACGATCCGGGCCGCATCCGGCGCCGGGCGCAGCGGCGGCCGCTGCGCCAGCCCCGTCACCTGCGGCCAGGCCGCCGAGGCCGGCAGCGCCAGCGCCCCCGCAAGCAGGCCGCGTCGTGTCAGCCGGGTCATCCTGCCCCCTCCTTTTCAATCAGGTTCTGCCGCGCCGCGCGGATCGCGGTCGAGGATTGCGCCGACATCGGCAGATTGATCAGCACCCAGGCCGGCGGCGTGCGCAGCGCCAGCGTGCCGGCCTGCGACGGCGGCAGGCGCCAGGGCTGCATGATCCGCGCCGCCCGCGAATGCCGCGCCGCGATCCGCGTACCGGGCCGCGCCAGAACGCCGATGGGCACCATCCGGGCGATGTCCTGCCAGCGATCCCATCGGTCGAACTGCACCAGATTGTCCGACCCCATCAGCCAGACAAAGCGCACGCCGGGATAAAGCGCGCGCAGTGCCGCGACCGTGTCCACCGTCAGGCGCATGTCCAGCCGCGCCTCGAGATCGGTCACCACGATATCAGGATCGCGCAGCATCCGCCGTGCGGTGCGGATGCGTTCTGCAAGCGGGGCCGGGCCGCGGGATTTCAGCGGATTGCCGGGCGAGACCAGCCACCAGACCCGGTCCAGCCGGAACCGGCGCTTGGCGATGCGGCTGACATGGACATGGCCTTCATGGGCGGGATCGAACGATCCGCCCAGAAGCCCGATGCACATGCCCGGCTGTGCGATGGGAAATCCCGGTGCCATGCCCAACGGATTAGAGCATCGGATGCGGCAAGCCAACACGAGCCGTCATCCGCCGGACGCCGCGCGCAGCCGGCCCTGTCCGCCGCCCCGCACCACGCATTTCAATCGCTGCCGTCCGTCGGCCGGTCCAGGATCGTGACCCGCCCCCTGCCCTCGCGCTTGGACCGATACAGCGCGGCGTCGGCATCCGACAGCATGCGTTCGGCCGACACATCCCGGTAAAAGCGCGACATGACGATGCCGACACTGGCCGAGACGCGGCAGATGTCGGGACGATCCACCAGCGCCGCCTCGATCTCCGCGATGATCCGCCGGGCCAGCCGGTCCAGCTTCGCCCCATCCTGCAACCCCCTGAGGATCAGCACGAACTCGTCGCCGCCGACACGTGCGGCGGTGTCGTCGCGGCGCGTCACCTGCCGCAGCACATCGGCGACATGGCACAGCAGCCGGTCGCCCTCGGCATGACCCATGCGGTCGTTGACCTGCTTGAAATGATCCAGGTCCAGATGCGCCAGCGCGAAGCCCGCATCCGGGTCCGACGCCATGTTCCCGCGCGCGGTCCGCATCGCGCGGGCCAGCGCCGCCTCCAGCCCGCGCCGGTTGCACAGCCCGGTCAGCGGGTCGGTATGGGCCTGGATCTCGGCGGCCTCGCGCGCGGCCTCAAGCTGGTTGTTGAACCGCGACAACTCGGCCATCACGCCCCCCATGGCCTCGCGCATGAACAGCAGCTCCATCGCCAGCTCTGGGGGTGCGAAATCGCGGTCGGTGAGATGCGCGGCGCGCACCGCGTCGTGCAAGCCGATGCCGAAGCCCAGATTCAACAGCAGCGAATCGTCCTGCGCCGCGACCGCGTGGCCGCGCAGGTTCAGATGCGGCGCGGCGCGCATCCGCAGAAACAGACGCTCCTCGCGACCCGCGCACTGGCGGATCAGTGACACAAGATCGTCCGCGGCGCCCGCGCGCCCGTTCTGGAATGCCTCATGAAGATGGCCGTGACCCGTGCCGATCAGCTTGCGCAAGGTGGGTCCGGCGGACAGGATCGCGCCCGCCCCGTTCAGCCAAAGATGCATGGGCAGCAGCCGGTCCAGCGCAGGCGCCGGCAAGGCGGGCGGAACGCACCCGTGCGTCCGCGCGCTCATGCCGGCAGGTCCCCTTCGCGCGGCAAGGCCTGGCCAAGCCGGAATTCGCGCGGCGCGGCGAAGGCGTCGTCCGAGATGCTGACGATCACGCAGCTTCCCTCGACCTCGATCACGCTCAGCGCGCCGTAATCGTCGGCCATCACCCGCACCAACCCGGCAAACAGCGACGTCCAGCCCATCGCAGACGGCGCCAGCACAAGCCGCAGCGTCCGGCCGGGTTCGTGCACCACGTCGATGCGCGGCATCCGCAGATCGGGCATCACAAACCGCGCGCGCCCCGGCAGTTCCTCAAGGCTGATGACGAAATCCTCGAAATCGCGGCCCGAGAATCGCATCAGCCGGCGGATCGGCTCTCGGCGGGCAAGCCATGCGCCCATGTCTTCCAGCAACTCGGCCACGGGCTTGTCCAGCCGCGAAGCCGCCATCGGGATCAGCCGTTCGGAGCGGTCGCGCGACACGGACAAGGCTTCGGGCGAAGCCTGCTGGTTGGCCGATTCGGCCTCGCAGCCGGCAAGAACCTGGGCCCACACCGCGTCACCATAGGTGTCGCAAAGAAATTCCTCGACCGCCCGGAACACAAGCCTGTGCATCTGTCCACCTCTCTGGCGGATCACCCTAGCGGCCGGAGGTGAAGAAATCGCAAATGCGGACGGATGCCGAGGCCCGCGATCTAATCCGCCTCCCAGCCATAGCTGCCCGGCCCCGCCATCACGACGCGCGCCGACAGGAAATCCTGCGGCCGCACATCCAGTTCATTGGCAGCGTCCAGAACCCGCGAATCGTCCTCAAGCAGGAAATCGAGGACGTGCAGGCTCATCTCGGGCTGGCCTGCCATCTCGCGCAGATCCTGCACCTGCAGGCCGGTCGCGCCCAGAAATGTCGCCGCCAGTTCCGGTCGTTCGACGATATAGATCAGCCCGGCCATCGCCAGGTCCTGCGCGCTGTCGGCACTCTGCGCCATCTTGTGTCCTTTCATTCCGTCGGCGGAAATCGGCCGATCCGATTCACGTCGAAACCGTTTGTTAAGAAGTTGGTGACAGGGTCCGTCCTCAGACACGGCAAGTAAAGGGACGACCCGTCCGATGACAGCACGCATCCTGGTGGCAGATGGGATGGCGACGATGCGCATCACGCTGAAGGTGCGCCTTGCCTCTGCCTGCTATGACGTCTTGACGGCGGCGACGGCCTGCCAGTTGCTGCAACAGGCCCGCGACGGCCGCCCCGATCTGATCGTGCTGGGCAGCGGGTTTGCCGGCCGCACCCAGGCCGAGATCTGCCGCGACCTTGCGCGCGACCGCGACTGCACGGCGATCCCGGTCCTGATGCTGGCCGGCGGCGAAACCCGGCTTCAGGCGTTGCAGGCCGGCGCGACCGCCGTTCTGGACCCGGCGGTGGACGAACAGATGCTGCTGGCGCGCATTCGCGGCCTGCTGCGCGACGCCGGATCGGGGATCGAGCCGCAGCGGTCGATGGCCGAGGCGCCCGCGGCCTTCGCCGGGCCGGCGCCCACGCGGCAGGTGGCGCTTGTCGCGGACGATGCCGCGCGCGCGCTGCGATGGCGGCATCTGTTGCAACGCCGGCTGGCCTGCCGGTTCTCGGTCTTCACCCCGGAAGAGGCGCTTGGCGCGGCGGCGGGCGGACGCGCCGCCGACCTGTATCTGATCGCCGCCGATATCGAGGGGCGCGGCGACGGTCTGCGCCTGCTGTCCGAACTGCGGTCGCGCACCGGATCGCGCGACGCGGCCTTCGTGATCGCCACCGCGCCCGACCGGGCGGAATTGTCGGCCATCGCGCTGGATCTGGGCGCGGGCGAGGTGCTGCCGCTGGATCTGGGCGGCGATGCGGGCATCGAGATCGCGACGCTGGCCCTGCAGATGCAGCTGGCGCGCAAGCAGCAGGGCGACAGGCGCCGGGCCGAGGCGCGGCGCAACATGCTGTGGGCGATGACCGACCCGCTGACCGGACTTTACAACCGGCGCTATGCCCTGCCGCGCCTGACGGAAATCGCGCGCGATTCGCTGCGCGACGATGCGCCCTTTGCGGTGATGGCGCTGGATCTGGACCGCTTCAAGCGGATTAACGACAGTCACGGACACGCCGCGGGCGATGCGGTCCTGCGCGATGTCGCCCACCGGCTGGAAACCGCAATGGCGGGCGACGGCATCACCGCCCGGCTTGGCGGGGAAGAGTTTCTGGCCGTGCTGCCCGCCACCGACGAGGCGCAGGCATGGCGGCGGGCCGAGGATCTGCGCCGCGCGGTCGAGGCGCGCCCCATCGCGCTGCCGGATCTGTCGGGCGGCGGACAGGTGGCCATCACCCTCTCCATCGGCGTGGCGATCGGCCATTCCCGAAACCCCGCCGCCGCGCCCGACCGGCTGGCCGAAACCTCGCTGGAACGCGCCGACCGTGCGCTGATGTCGGCCAAGACGCTTGGCCGCAACCGCGTCATGCTGGCGCAGGCCGAACGCGCGGCCTAGGCTGCCGGGGGGCTGGCGAAACGGCGGCCAAGACCCTACATTGGGGGCGTCGGTCGCGCCCGCGCGACCCCTCAGCGATACGGAGCCGCCCGTCATGCAACCCCAGGTCCAGATCACCCCCTCTGCCCCGGTCGAAAGCCAACGTCCGCTTCGCCCGGCCATGCTGCGCGCAATGCGCGGCCGCTGCCCGGCCTGCGGCAACGGAAGGCTGTTTCGCGGCTATCTGAAGGTCGCCGATCAGTGTCCCGAATGCCACGAGGCGCTGCACCATCAGCGCGCCGATGACGGGCCGGCCTATCTGACGATCCTTCTGGTGTCGCATCTGGGCGCGCCGCTGCTGCTGATCAGCTATGTCCTGTGGCGTCCGTCGGCGATGACGATGCTTCTGTCATTCGGCCTGGGCGCGGTGATCCTGTCGCTGCTGCTGCTGCCGCTGATCAAGGGCGCGTTCATCGGCCTGCAATGGTCGCAGCGAATGCACGGCTTTGGCGGCGCGGAACCCGCATCCACATGACCGCCGCGCCCGGCGATCAGCCGATCCGCGACGCGGCCACGATGATCCTGCTGCGCAGGACCGCCCGCGAATCGTCGGTGCTGATGGGAATGCGCGGTGCCAGCGCGGTCTTCATGCCGTCGAAATACGTGTTTCCCGGCGGGGCTGTCGATGCCGCGGATGCCGCGGCGCCGCTGGCCAGTCCGCTGGACGGGCTGCACCGCGACCGCCTGCTGAAAGAGCCGCGGGATGTCAGCCCCGTCCCCCACGCCATCGCCGCCGCCGCGTTGCGCGAACTGGCCGAGGAAACCGGCCTGCTGATCGGGCGAAAGGATGGGCCGGCCAGCACATGGCCCGGCTATGCCGAAACCGGCCTCAGCCCAAGCGCATCGGCGCTGCAATACGTATTTCGCGCCATCACCCCGCCCGGCCGCCCGCGCCGGTTCGACGCCTATTTCTTCGTCGCCGATGCCGCCGAAATCTGCGGCGACCCGGATGATTTCGGGCGCGCCTGCGACGAATTGTCGCATCTGCACTGGGTGCCCCTGCACCAGGCGCGCGCGCTGGATCTGCCTTTCATCACCGAGGTGGTGCTGGCCGAGATTGCCGAACTGGCCGGCGCGGTCAGCCACGACACCCCGCTGCCGCAGCCGGACACGGTGCCGTTCTTCGACAATCGCGGCCACGCCCCCCGCTTTGCCCAGATCGCCTAGCGGCCGGTGAAGGCCGGTTTGCGCTTTTCCAGAAACGCCGCGACGCCTTCGCGGAAATCGGCGCTGCGCCCGGCCTTGCCCTGCAACCGCGCCTCCAGTTGCAGCTGTTCTTCCAGATCGTTGTCAAGGCTTTCCGCCACCGCCTGCCGGATCGACAGAAAGGCCGAGGTCGGACCCTGCGACAGCTGACGGGCGCGCGCGGCCACGCCTTCGGCGAATTCGGAATCGGGCAGCGCCTCCCAGATCAGGCCCCAATCGGCGGCCTGACGCGCGGGAACGGGGTCCGCGAACAGCATCATGCCCATGGCGCGCGCCGCGCCCACCGCGCGCGGAATGGCCCAGGTTCCGCCGGCATCGGGCACCAGCCCGATCCGCGTGAACGCCTGGATGAAACTGGCGCTTTCCGCCGCGATCACGATGTCGGCGACCAGCGCCAGATTGGCGCCCGCCCCCGCCGCCACCCCGTTCACCGCCGCGATGACGGGCGCGGGGCAGTTCCGGACGGCGTGCAGCATCGGTTCGTATTCGTCGCGCAGGGTCTTTTCCAGATCGCGCGCGGCCTCGGTATCGGTCAGATCCTGACCGGAACAGAACGCCTTGCCCGACCCGGTGATGACCGCGCAGCGCACGCCTGCGGGCAAGCGGGTCAGCGCCTCGGTGATCTCGGCCCGCATCTGCCGGTTCAAGGCGTTCATCACCTGCGGCCGGTTCAGGATCAGCGTGGCGATGTCGTCGCTGACGTTGAACTGTATGGTCTGAAAATTCATGCATGCCCCCAAGCTATTCGCGGCCATGATGCCGCAATCCGCGCGCAGGGAAAGGCGGACCCCGCGTCAGTCGCGCATGATTTTCCGCAAACGCGCCTTTTCCTCGCCGGACAGCTCCGCCGGATCGGGCGCCGGACGCGACCGCGCGCGCATGAAGCGCGCCGCGACCAGCAGCGCGATCAGCGCCATGACCGGCCCCGCCAGCCACAGCACCAGATTGCCGCCGCGGGCGCGCGGCTCGAACAGGACGAACTCTCCGAAACGGTCCACCACGGCGTCGATCACCTGGTCGTCGCTGTCCCCGGCCACCAGCCTTTCGCGCACGTAAAGCCGCAGATCGCGGCTGATGGCGGCGTTCGATTCGTCGATATTCTCGCCCTGACAGATCGGACAGCGCAGCTTTTGCGAGATGTCGCGCGCCCGCGCCTCCAGCGCCGGGTTCGCCAGCACCTCGTCGGGCTGCACCGCCAGCGCGGCGCAGGGCAGGCTCAGCAGCAGGGTCAGGATCAGGACCAGCCGTCTCATTCCGCCGGCACCGCGCGGGCCGGGCTGCGTCGCGCCCCGGCGGCGACGCGATAGCGGCGATCAGACAGGCTGACGACGCCGCCAAGCGCCATCAGGATCGCGCCGGCCCAGATCCAGTTGGCGAACGGCTTGATATAGCTGCGCACCGCCCAGCCCCCGTCCGCCTGCGCATCCCCGATCACCAGATAGATGTCGCGGAAGATGCCGTTGTCGATCGCAGCCTCGGTCGTGGGCATCGCCTGCACCGGATAGACCCGCTTTTCGGGGTGCATCACCGCGACCTGCCGCCCGTTCCGGGTCACCTGCATCGTCGCCATGGTCGACAGATAGTTCGGCCCCTGAACCTCATCCACGCCCGTCAGGATGATCCGGTATCCCGACAGATCGAACGGCTCGCCGATCCGGGCCACGCGGATGTCCTCGGTCTGCCATGCGGTCAGCAGGCCGACGCCGATGAAGGTAACGCCCAGCCCCGAATGGGCCAGCGCCTTGCCCCAATCCGCGCGCGGCAGCCGGATCAGGCGCGACAGGCCCGATTTGCCGGTGCGGTGGACCAGTTCGGCCACCGCCCCCGCGATCAGCCAAGCGCCCAGCCCCGCCCCGATCACCGCAATCGCGCTGCGCCCGGTCGAGACCGCCCAGACCAGCAGCATCACCGCGACCGCCAGGATCAGCGCGCCCCTCAGCGGTCTGATGGCGCGCGACAGCGTGGCGCGTTTCCACGGCATGATCGCCCCCAGGGGCAGGACGATGGCCAGCACGATCATGAAGGGCGTGAACGCCTTGTTGAAGAACGGCGCTCCGACCGACAGCTTGCGATCCCACATCAGTTCGGCGAACAGCGGCCACATCGTGCCGACGAAGACGACGAAGGCCGCGACCGCCAGCAGGACGTTGTTCAGGACCAGCGCCCCTTCGCGCGAAAAGGTCGAAAACACGCCTTTCGCCGTCATCTCGCCCGCGCGCGCGGCATACAGCGTCAGCCCGCCGCCGACGAACACCGCAAGGATCGCCAGGATGAACACGCCCCGCGCCGGATCGCTGGCAAAGCTGTGGACCGAGGTGATGACCCCCGACCGGACGATGAAGGTGCCGATCATCGAAAACCCGAAGGCCATGATCGCCAGCAGGATCGTCCAGCTTTTCAGCGCCTCGCGCTTTTCCACGACGATGGCCGAATGCAGCAGCGCGGCGGCCAGCAGCCAGGGCATGAAGCTGGCATTCTCGACCGGGTCCCAGAACCAGAACCCGCCCCAGCCCAGCTCGTAATAGGCCCACCAGGACCCCAATGCGATGCCCACGGTCAGAAACATCCACGCCGCCAGCGTCCAGGGCCGGACCCACCGCGCCCAGGCGGCGTCCACCCGCCCCTCGATCAGCGCGGCGATGGCAAAGCTGAACGCCATCGAAAGCCCGACATAGCCCAGATACAGAAACGGCGGATGAAACGCGAGGCCCGGGTCCTGCAACAGCGGGTTCAGGTCGCGCCCGTCGAACGGCGGATTGGCCAGCCGCAGGAACGGGTTCGAGGTGAAGATGATAAAGGCATAGAACGCCGCCCCGATCGCCGCCTGCACACCCAGGACGCGGGCGCGCAGGCTGGGCGGCAGATTGCCCCCGAACGCCGCGGCCGCCGCCCCGAACAGCGACAGGATCAGCACCCACAGCAGCATCGAGCCCTCGTGATTGCCCCACACGCCGCTGATCTTGTACAGCATCGGCTTGGCGGTGTGCGAATTCTCATAGACCAGCTTCAGCGAGAAATCCGAGGTCACGAACGAAACGGTCAGCGCCGCAAAGGCCAGCCCTGTCAACCCGAACTGCGCCATCGCGGCCGGGCGCGCGCTGTCCATCCACCCGGTCCAGCCCCTGGCCGCCCCGATCATCGGGACGATCATCTGATACAGCGCCACCGCGAAGGCAAGCGTCAGGGCGAAATGGCCGATTTCAGCGATCATGCGGGCGGTCCTTTGTTGCCGCCAGCATAGGGATACGAAAAAAGGGGGGAAAGCCCCCCCTTTGTCGATGGTCTTCAGTTTTGCGTGCGACCTATTCGCGCAAGCCCGCCGCCCAGTCGCGCAGCGCGGCATTGTCGGCGAAATCGTCGTCGGTCCGGACCGCCACGAGGGGTTGCGGGGACGCGCCTTCGACCTCGGTGCGCGTCACCTGGCTGGTGGGCCAGACCCGGTGGCGGAAATAATGCGCCTCGCGCGCGCCGAAATAGAAGCCGACAATCGCCCCCAGCAACCACCACAGCGGCTCGGGCACCTGTTGCAGACCCTGCATCCGCAGACCGAACCCCACCGGCTCGACCATCGAATAGACGAACAGCCCCATCGTTCCCAGTGCCAGCAACGGCCGTGGCAGCCGGTTCAGCCCGTTGACGAGACTGTCGAAGAACCCCGCCCGCGCGATCTCGAATTCCTGTCCCAACTGGGTGATCGCGCGCGCATAGGCCTCTTCCTCCAGTTCCATCTTGCGCGTGGCGTTCTGCGTGAACACCTCGGCCATGCCGGTGGCGGCGCTGCCCAGGGCGCTGACGCCGGGGCCAAGCCCAAGGAAACGGTCGATCATGCCCATCTTGCGGTCCTTTCGCGATGTTCGGCGTCGGTCAGGTGGTATCGGGGCGCGATGAAGGTCTCGGCACGGGTGATCCAGCCGCCCTTTCCGCCGGCGCGGGTGCGGGCGTATTTGCGGCTGGCGGGCCGCTGATCGGCCAGCGCGTAGTAATAGTTTCGCCGCGCGATCCCATAGGCATCCGCGATATGCAGCGGCGCGGCCTCGGCCGCCTCGGACGCCGCCGCGATGGTGCGCGGGCCGACCACGCCGTCCGCTGCGGCGGAAAACCCCATTCGCGACACCAGCCGTTGCAGGATCTTGACCGCGTTCGCGCCGGCATTGACATACATGTCGAAGACGCTGGCCTGCACCGGGTCCGGCAGATCTGCCAGACGCGGCTTGCGGAAATAATGTTCGACGAAGATCCGTTCGGCCTGCGCCCGCGTCAGCGCGCGGACATCGGCGGTGTCGACCTTGCCGTCGCCGGTCAGGTCCAGCCCCAACGACCGCATCGTGCCGATGGTGACCCCGAAATTCGTGGCTCCGCCCGGATCGTCCTTGTCGTTCACAAAGCCGCCCTCGCGGGCGACAATCTCTCGTGCAATGTCTTCGACGCTCGGCATTCCAGTCCCCTTCGGTCTGCCGCCCCCTCGGCGGACGCCAGAAAACTGGAACAGGCCGGTTAATCCTCCGTTAACCCGCCGCGCGTTGCTTCTTCTTTGTCCAAATACCCATCGACGCCCGCCACGGGCGCCACCGTCAGGAATTGGGGTCCTGATAGACCCCGCTTTCCTTCAGCGTGTCCACGACCTCGCGCGGCATATAGGTCTCGTCATGCTTGGCCAGCAGGCTTTCCGCCTCGAACCGCCCGTCGCGGTAATACCCCTTGGCGATGGTGCCCTGGCCTTCGGTGAACAGATCCGGTCGCGGATCGTGTCCGACATAGCTGACCGGGATCTCGACCGCGCCATCGGTGATGACGAAATCGAACTCGACCCCGTCGCGATTGACGATCGAGCCGTCCTTGACCAGCCCGCCAAGCTGGAAATATTCGTCGGGCGAGGGTGCCGCCGCGCTGATCTGCGTGGGCGAGCGGTAAAGATTGATGCCGTCGCGAAAGCCGTATCCGATCAGCACCACGGCAATCAGCAACGCCCCGGCCGCAGCCATCAGCACTTGCGCGCGGCGACGTTTCTTCAACGATTTCAGACCGGCCATCGCGCCCTCCTCATGCGGCCTCGAAACGGATCGAACGGCGCAGGAACTGCGTCGCCTTGCCCGAGACGCGCACCGGATCGCCCGTCGTCAGGAATTTCGACGGCGTGCCGCCGCCCTGATATTCGGGCCGACGCTGAAGATAGTCCGCAAGGCTGTCGGCCACCAGCCCCGCCTGAGAATAGACCCGCACATGCGGGCCCAATGCGCGCTGAAACGCGCCTTCGACCAGCGGGTAATGCGTGCAGCCCAGGATCGCGGCCTCGGGCTGCGGCATCCGGCGCAGCAGCGCCTCGACATGGCTGGTCACCAGCGCCTCGGCCAGGATTTCGTCCCCCATTTCAATGGCATCCACGACGCCGCCGCAAGGCTGGGCTTCGACGTCGACGCCCACGGCGCGGAACGCCAGTTCGCGCTGAAAGGCGCGGCTGGCGACCGTGGCCGGCGTTGCGAACAGCGCCACCTGATTGACCGCGACCGGGCGGGGCGACGAATTGTCGCCCCATTGCCGTTCGGTCAGCGCCTCGATCATCGGGACGAAGACCCCAAGGACGCGCTTGCCGGGCGGCAGCCAGGTTTCCTGCATCCGGCGAAGTGCCGCGGCGCTGGCGGTGTTGCACGCCAGAATCACCAGATCGCACCCGTCCTGCCACAGCCTTTCGACCCCCGCGCAGGTCAGATCGAAGATGTCGTCGGCGGTGCGCACGCCATAGGGCGCATGGGCGTTGTCGCCCAGATAGATCAGCGGCAGATCGGGCAGACGGGCGGCAATCGCCTGATGAACCGTCAGCCCGCCAAGCCCCGAATCGAAAACGCCGACCGCCATGTCGCTTACCCCTTTGCCGCGCGCCGTTCTAGGACGCCGCGCGGCGTTTGGGAATGACCGATCTCACTCGGCCGCCTGCCGCATCGGCGCCCCGCCCGCGCGGAACTGATCCAGCAATTCCCGGCGCCGGATGGCGGCCGCGTCGGCGGCCGCGTCCTTGATCGGGCCAAAGCCGCGCACGCTCAGCGGCAGTTCGGCCAACTCAACGGCAACCGGCATGGTCGCATCGTCCACCTTGGCCAGAACCTCGCGCATGTCCGTCTCGTATTCGCGGATCATGGCGCGTTCGCGACGCCTCTCGGCGGCATAGCCGAACGGGTCGAACGGCGTGCCGCGCAGACCCTTCATCGCCGCCAGCACCCGGAACGCCTTCATCATCCAGGGCCCGAACTCGCGCTTTTTCGGCCGTCCGTCCGCATCGGTTCCGGGCAGGGTCGGCGGGGCCAGATGGAAGGACAGGGTCGTCTCGCCCTCCCAGATCCGGGCGATCTGGTCGGCGGTGGTCAGATGCAGCCGCGCAACCTCGTATTCGTCCTTGTAGGCCAGCAGCTTGAAATAGCCGCGCGCCACGCTTTCGCGCAGTTGGGCGGGCGCGGCATCGACCAGCTTGCGGAACTTTCGTGCCAGCTTCCTGCCCTGGTATTCGACCAGACGCGCCTCGCGATAGGCGACGGGATCAACGGGCATTTCAGACACTTCCGCCGGCTTCTTCATCAGATCCGGGAAGACCATGGCACACCGCCCGATGTCGAAGGCACGCAGGTTCTCATCGACCTTGGCGCCGTTCAGCCGGATCGCGGTGCGGATCGCATCCTCGCTCAGCGGGATCAGGCCCTGCTGCCAGCAGGCGCCCAGAACCAGCATGTTGGAATAGATCGAATCGCCCAGCATCCGCAGCGCCAGATCGTTGGCGTCGAAGAACGCCACCTTCTCGCCCAGACGCGCCTGCAACGACATCTTCAGCCGGTCCGAGGGCACCTGGAAATCGCGGAACCGGGTGAACTCGCCGGTGATGATCTCGTGATCGTTGACCACCGCGCCCGTCCGGTCCTTCGTCATCAGACCGATGGTCTTTGCGCCGGCCGTCACCACCAGATCGCCGCCGATCACGCAATCGGCCTCGCCCGTGGCCACGCGGATGGCGCTGATATCCTCGGGGCGGTCGGCCAGACGCAGATGGATGTGGACCGCGCCGCCCTTCTGGGCCAGCCCGGCCATTTCCATCATGCCCGCGCCCTTGCCGTCGACATGGGCGGCCTGCGCCAGCACCGCGCCGATGGTGACGACGCCGGTGCCGCCGACGCCGGTGATGACGACGTTATGGGTGCCGTCGATCGCCGGCAGCGACGGGGCGGGCAGATCGGGAATGTCGAACCCCTCGGCCTTGGGCTTGCGCAGCTTTCCGCCCTTGACGGTGACGAAGCTGGGGCAGAACCCCTTGAGGCACGAATAGTCCTTGTTGCAGCTGGACTGGTCGATCTGGCGCTTGCGGCCCAGTTCGGTGTCCAGCGGCACGACCGACACGCAGTTCGACTGGACCGAACAGTCGCCGCACCCCTCGCAGACATCGGGGTTGATCCACACGCGGCGGTCGGGGTCCGGAAACTGGCCCTTCTTGCGGCGGCGGCGCTTTTCGGCGGCGCAGGTCTGGATATACAGGATCGCGCTGACGCCCTTGGCGTTTTCCAGTTCGCGCTGGACGTTCATCATCTCGTCGCGTTCCTCGAACCGCATGCCGGTCGGGAACTGCTTGCGGTCCACGTCTTCCTTTTCATCATAGACCACGACCACCGGATCGACGCCCATCGCGGTCAGTTCGCGCGCGATCTGCGGGGCGTCCAGATCGCCCTCGTTCGGCTGCCCGCCGGTCATGGCGACGGCGTCGTTATACAGGATCTTGTAGGTGATGTTGGTCTTGGCAGCGATGGCCGCGCGGATCGCCAGCGACCCGGAATGGTTATAGGTTCCGTCGCCAAGGTTCTGGAACACATGCTTTCTGGTGCTGAAGGGCGCCTCGCCGACCCAGTTCACGCCCTCGCCGCCCATATGGGTGAAGCCGGTCGTCTCGCGGCCCATCCACTGGACCATATAGTGACAGCCGATCCCGGCATAGGCGCGGCTGCCTTCGGGCAGACGGGTCGAGGTGTTGTGCGGACAGCCCGAACAGAACCACGGCGTGCGCGTGGCGATTTCGGGGGCGTTGTCGTTGCGGCGCACCTCGGTCAGCCGTTCCAGCCCGGCCTTGATATGTTCGGTGCCGCGGCCTTCCTCGATCAGGATGCCGCCGATCTTCTGCGCGATCATCACCGGGTCCAGCGCGTAGCGGGTCGGAAACAGTTCCTCGTGGGTGCGGTCGTGTTTCCAGCCATGCACGCGGCGGCCGTGGCGATTGTCGAAGATCGCCTCTTTCAGCTGCACCTCGATCAGCTTGCGCTTTTCCTCGACGCAGACGACCAGGTCCAGATCTTCGGACCATTCCTGCATGGATTTCATGTCCAAGGGCCAGGTCTGCCCGACCTTGTAGGTGGTCAGGCCCAGACGCTCGGCTTCGGCCTCGTCGATGCCCAGCAACGACAGGGCGTGAACCAGATCCAGCCAGTTCTTGCCGGCAGCGACAAAGCCGATCTTGGCGCCGGGCTTGCCCCAGTGCTTGCGGTCGATGCGGTTGGCACGCGAAAACGCCTCGGCCGCCCACCGCTTGTAGTCGATCATCCGGGCTTCCTGCGCGACCGGCGTGTCGCCCAGACGGATGTTCAGACCGCCCTCGGGCATGTCGAAATCGGGAATGACGAATTTCAGCCGGTCGGGATCGCCGTTGACGACGGCCGTCGCCTCGACCGTGTCCTTCATCGTCTTCAGCCCGGTCCACACCCCCGCGAACCGCGACAGGGCAAAACCGTAAAGCCCGTAATCCAGGATTTCCTGCACACCCGCCGGCGACAGCACCGGGATATAGGCGTCGATCATCGCCCAGTCCGACTGATGCAGCACGGTCGAGCTTTCGCCGGTATGGTCGTCGCCCATCGCCATGACGACGCCGCCATGTTTCGACGAGCCCGCCATGTTGGCGTGACGCATCACGTCGCCGGTGCGGTCCACGCCCGGCCCCTTGCCGTACCACAGCGCAAAGACGCCGTCATGCTTGCCCTCGCCGCGCAATTCGGCCTGCTGACTGCCCCAGATGGCGGTCGCCGCCAGATCCTCGTTCAACCCCGGCTGGAACAGGACATTGGCTTCCGCCAGCCGCTTGCCCTCGCGCATCATCTGCAGATCGACGCCGCCCAGGGGCGATCCGCGATAGCCGGTGACATAACCGGCCGTATCCAGCCCCGCCGCCCTGTCGCGCGCCGCCTGCATCAGCATCAGCCGCACCAGCGCCTGCGTGCCGTTCAGCAACACATGCGACTTCGACAGATCGAACCGGTCGGCTAGCGAGAATTCCTGCTTGCTCATCCTGCGTCTCCTCCAGTGCCCGAAGGCGTTGGGCCCGATTATAGGTCAGAAATGCTGACTGATGAAGAAAAAAATCGGTGCTTGACGCAGCCGTGAGGGACGGGCAGAGGGAAATGCGATTTGCAAAAAATGCATGGCAGACCACGCAGGATTGTAACAGCAATGGACTGGGACAAGCTAAGAATATTCCACGCGGTTGCCGATGCAGGCAGCCTGACACATGCGGGGGACGTTCTTCAACTGTCGCAATCGGCGGTCAGCCGGCAGGTCCGCGCGCTGGAAGAGATGCTGGGGACCACGCTGTTTCACCGTCACGCACGCGGACTGATTCTGACCGAACAGGGCGAATTGCTGTTCGACGCGACCTCGGCCATGTCGCGCAAGCTTGAGGGGGCGTCGGCGCGCATCCGCGACAGTGAGGAAAACGTCATGGGCGAATTGAAGGTGACCACGACGGTCGGCTTCGGTTCGCTGTGGCTGGCGCCGCGACTGGTCAAGTTGTATGAGAAATTCCCCGATCTCAAGATCGACCTGATGCTTGAGGAACGGGTTCTGGACCTGCCCATGCGCGAGGCGGATGTCGCCATCCGCATGAAGGAACCCAGCCAGTCCGACCTGATCCGCCGCCGCCTGCTGAATATCCGCATGCGGCTTTACGCCACGCAGGCCTATCTGGACAAGGCGGGCATCCCCTCCAGCATGGATGACCTGTCGCGTCACCGGCTGGTGTGCCAGAAGGCCGATCAGCCCCAGGTCGCCGCCGGCGCGCGCCTGATCCAAGAGATCATGGCCCAGAACATCTGCTCGACCCTGACGGTCAACAACTATTTCGGCGTGTTGCAGGGGGTGCTGGCCAATGTCGGCATCGGCGTTCTGCCCGATTACCTGATCGTCGATCATCAGGGTCTGGTCCGCGTGCTGCCCGAGATCGAGTCGGGCGAGGTGCCGGTCTTTCTGGCCTATCCCGAGGAATTGCGTCAGACCCGGCGGGTTGCCGCCTTCCGCGATTTTGTTCTGGAAGAGATCCAGTCCTATCGCCGGCAAAAGATCGACGCCTTGGCCCCCTGATCGCGCCAAAGCGTCGAAATTCAATCGGATATTGCGCAGATCTTCAGCTAGCCGCAGGCGAATCTACAACTTTCGCGTGTAGCTATTCGGCAACTGCATGCCGGTTATGCTGCGGGTGCAGCATGATTAGACTTGATCCGTTAACGCCCTGCCTCTAAATCTGGCTGCGAAGGCGATGGTCTGCTTCATCGCGCATCACCTTCTACCTCCCTGTTGGACTTAGGCCGGGCCTTGTGCCCGGCTCTTTTTTTTCGGTCGGGCCGCCTTTGCCCGGCGGTGCCGCCCTTCCCAAGTCCGCCGTCTCGTCCTACAAGCCGCGTGAACCCACGGGCAGGAAGGGCCGGATATGCAGGAACCGACGATCACCCCCGATCTGATCGCCGCGCACGGGCTGAAGCCCGACGAGTATGACCGCATCCTGGACATCATCGGCCGCGAACCGACCTTTACCGAACTTGGCATCTTCAGCGCCATGTGGAACGAACATTGTTCCTACAAATCCTCGAAGAAATGGCTGCGCACCCTGCCCACGGACGGCCCGCAGGTCATCTGCGGACCGGGCGAGAATGCCGGCGTCGTCGATATCGGCGACGGTCAGGCCGTGGTCTTCAAGATGGAAAGCCACAACCACCCCAGCTATATCGAGCCGCATCAGGGTGCGGCGACCGGCGTGGGCGGCATCCTGCGCGATGTCTTCACCATGGGCGCCCGCCCCATCGCGGCGATGGATTCGCTGTCCTTCGGGCGGCCCGAACATCCCCGCACCGCGCATCTGGTCAAAGGCGTGGTCGAGGGGATCGGCGCCTATGGCAACGCCTTCGGCGTGCCCAATGTCGGCGGCGAGGTGCGGTTTCATGCCTCCTATGACGGCAACTGCCTTGTGAACGCCTTTGCCGCGGGTCTGGCGGATGCCGACCGCATCTTCTATTCCGCCGCCTCGGGCGTGGGCATGCCGGTCGTGTATCTGGGCGCCAAGACCGGCCGCGACGGCGTGGGCGGCGCGACCATGGCCAGCGCCGAATTCGACGACACGATCGAGGAAAAGCGCCCCACCGTTCAGGTCGGCGATCCCTTTACCGAAAAATGCCTGCTGGAGGCGTGTCTGGAACTGATGGCTTCGGACGCGGTGATTTCCATTCAGGACATGGGCGCTGCGGGTCTGACCTGCTCGGCGGTCGAGATGGGCGACAAGGGCGGGTTGGGCATCAAGCTGCGGCTGGACGCGGTGCCGCAGCGCGAAACCGGCATGACCGCGTACGAGATGATGCTGTCGGAAAGCCAGGAACGGATGCTGATGGTGCTGAAGCCCGAAAAAGAGGCCGAGGCGCGCGAGATTTTCGAGAAATGGGATCTGGATTTCGCCATTGTCGGGGAAACCATCGCCGAAGACCGCTTTCTGATCCTGCACGGCAACGACGTGAAGGCCGATCTGCCGCTGTCGAAACTGTCCTCGGCCGCGCCCGAATACGACCGTCCGTGGGTGGAGACCCCCGCGCCCGGCGACGCCCCCGCCCTGCCCGCGATCCGGCCCGTGGCGGCGCTGCGCGCGCTGATCGGGTCGCCCAATTACGCCCACAAGGGATGGGTCTGGGAACAATATGACAGCCAGGTCGGCGCCGACACGATCCGCGGCCCCGGACTGGGCGCGGGCGTGGTGCGCGTGCACGGAACCGACAAGGCGCTGGCGTTCACCGCCGATGTGACGCCGCGCTATGTCAAGGCGAACCCGGTTCAGGGCGGACGGCAGGCCGTGGCCGAGGCCTATCGCAATTTGTGCGCCGTGGGGGCGACGCCGCTGGCGACGACCGACAACCTGAATTTTGGCAATCCCGAAAAGCCCGAGATCATGGGCCAGTTCGTCGGCGCGATCCAGGGCATCGGTCAGGCCTGCCGGGCGCTGGACTTTCCCATCGTGTCGGGCAACGTGTCGCTGTATAACGAGACCGACGGCAAGGCTATCCTGCCCACGCCCACGATCGGCGGGGTCGGCCTGCTGGAAGACCTGTCGCATCTGATCGGCGGCCTGCCCGGCGACGGCGATCTGGCACTGGTGATCGGCACGACGCAGGGTCATCTGGCGCAATCTGCGCTGGCGCACGAGGCGTTCGGGATCGAGACGGGCGATGCGCCGCATGTCGATCTGGATGCGGAACGCCGCCACGGAGAATTCCTGCGCGCCAATCGCAGCCATCTGCGCGCCGCGACCGATCTCTCCGATGGCGGTCTTGCGCTGGCGGCGTTCGAGATGGCCGAGGCCGCGGGCATCGGCGTGCGTCTGGACAGCGACGACATCGCGCAACTGTTCGGCGAGGATCAGGCCCGCTATCTGGTGGCCTGCGAGGCAGACGGCGCCAATGCGCTGCTGCAAGCCGCCGAACGGGCCGGCATCCCCGTCGCGCAGGTCGGCATCTTTGGCGGAATGTCGATCCAGATGGGCGAGGACGCCGGCGATCTGGCGCAACTGTCGCGTCTTTACCGCACGGCTTTCGCGGCCGCGATCAAGGGCGACACGCCCGATCACGCATGAGCCTGAACGCGCCCGCAGGCTTTGCCGCCATCGTCACGGCGGCCGGTCGCGGCAGCCGCGCGGGCGCGGGCGATCCCAAGCAATGGCGTCCGCTGGCCGGGGTGCCGGTCCTGGCCCGCGCGCTTGCGCCCTTTGCCGGGTTCGAGCGGATCGTGCTGGTCGTCCATCCCGACGACATGGGCCGCGCCATCGACCTGTTCGCGGGCAGCGTCACCATCGTCGCAGGCGGCGAGACGCGGGCCGCAAGCGTGCGCCACGGCCTGTTGTCGCTGCGCGACAGCGCCATCACCCATGTCCTGATCCACGACGGCGCCCGGCCGCTGGTCAGCGACGAGGTCATCGGCGGCGTGATCGCGGCGTTGCAGAACGGCGCGCAGGCCGCAGCCCCCGCCCTGCCGGTCAGCGATGCGCTGTGGCGCGGCGAGGGCGGCAGGGTCACCGGCACCGCCCCCCGCGACGGGCTGTTTCGCGCGCAGACGCCGCAGGGCTTTGCGTTCCAGCCGATCCTGGCCGCGCATCTGGCGCATCCGCACGACGCCGCGGACGACGTGGAACTGGCGCGTCTGGCCGGGCTTCACGTCGCCATCACCACGGGCAGCGAAGACAATCTGAAGATCACCTTCCCGGCCGATTTCGCCCGGGCCGAACGTATTCTGGGGGCAGGAATGGATATCCGACTTGGCAATGGCTATGACGTGCACGCGTTCGGACCGGGCGATCATGTCTGGCTGTGCGGGGTGCGGGTGCCGCACGATGCCGGGCTGGTCGGACATTCGGACGCCGATGTGGGGATGCACGCGCTGACCGACGCGATCTATGGCGCGCTGGCCCAGGGCGATATCGGCCGGCATTTCCCGCCCTCGGACCCGCAATGGAAAGGCGCTGACAGCACAATCTTTCTGCGCCACGCCGCCGATCTGGCCCGCAGCCGAGGGTTTTCGTTCGGCAATTGCGATGTCACCCTGATCTGCGAGGCGCCCCGGATCGGCCCGCACGCCGCCGCCATGCAGGCGCGTCTGGCCGAGATCATGGACGTTCCGCAGGATCGCGTCAGCGTCAAGGCGACCACCTCCGAAAGGCTGGGCTTTACCGGCCGCGGCGAAGGGATCGCGGCCATCGCCACCGCCGCATTGCTGAAGGGATAGATCATGGACCGGCTTCTTTGCATCTGGTTCGGGGCGGGGCTGCTGCGGCCCGCGCCGGGCACCTGGGGCTCGGCCGTGGCGGTGGCCCTGGGGTTGCTGATCCACCGGATCGGCCATTTCCCCTTGCTGGCCGTGGCGACGGGCGCGGTGACGCTGATCGGCCTTCGGGCCGTCCGCCGCTATACCGCCGGGATGGCGGACCCCGACCGCAGCGAGATCGTCATCGACGA
Organism: Paracoccus stylophorae; assembly: GCF_028553765.1. NCBI lineage: Bacteria > Pseudomonadati > Pseudomonadota > Alphaproteobacteria > Rhodobacterales > Paracoccaceae > Paracoccus > Paracoccus stylophorae. The sequence continues at coordinate 1,814,217 of NZ_CP067134.1, forward strand.
GGTTGCGGGCCAGTGGCTTGCGCTGTGCTTTCCCTCGGCCGGGTTCTTTCTTGCGGGGCTGCCGGCCAGCACCTTCCCCTATCCGGGCTGGATTGCGGCGTTCCTGTTCTTTCGGCTGTTCGACATCTGGAAACCCTGGCTGGTGGGCCGCGCCGACCGGCAGGGCGGCGTGGACGGGGTGATGAAGGACGATCTGTGGGCCGGGCTGTTTGCGGGCATCGCCACGATGATTTCCGCCGCCGTCGCGCATCTGGTGGTGATGTGAGCCTGGCCGAACAGGTGCTGGACGCCGCCCGCGCCCGCAACATCCTGATCGCCACCGCCGAAAGCTGCACCGGCGGTCTGATCGCCGCGACGCTGACCCGGATTCCCGGATCGTCCGACGTCGTGGATCGCGGTTTCGTCACCTATTCCAACCGCGCCAAGGAACAGATGCTGGGCGTCCACGCCGACACGCTGGACGCTGCGGGCGCGGTCAGCGAGGCGGTGGCCGAACAGATGGCCGCGGGCGCGCTGTCGCGGTCGGATGCGACCTTGTCGGTGTCCGTGACCGGCATTGCCGGGCCGGGCGGGTCCGAACGCAAGCCCGAAGGCCGGGTCTGCTTTGGCATCGCCGGCCCCGACGGCGTTCGGACCGAAACCGTCGATTTCGGCGCCATCGGGCGTCAGGCCGTGCGCGAGGCCAGCGTGGAACACGCGCTGACCCTGCTGCTGCGCGCGCTGTCCGATCGGGTCTAAGTCAACGCAGCAAGCCGATCAGCCGGTCGACATCGTCCTCGGGCGTGTCCCACGAGGTGACGAAGCGCACCGGCACCGGGTCCAGCCCCTGGGCCGAACGGTCCGGCCACAGATGATAGATCGCACCGGCGGCGCGCGCCCGTTCATGTGCCTCGGCCGGGATCGTGGCAAAGACCGCGTTCGACTGCACCGGCGCCAGCAGCCCGCCGCCGGCATCGCGCACGCCCTGGGCCAGTCGCGCCGCCAGCGCGTTGGCGCGCGCGGCCAACCGCAGCCACAACCCGTCCTCGATCAGCGCCAGCATCTGCGCCGCCAGAAAGCGTTGCTTGGAAAACACATGACCCGACTGCTTGCGGCGGTAATCGAACCCCTCGGCCAGCGCGGGATCGAAGAACACCACGGCCTCGGCCGCCATGGCACCGTTCTTGGTGCCGCCGAAACACAGGACATCGACGCCCGCGCGCCATGTCAGATCGGCGGCCGACCGGCTGCCCGAGGCGACGGCATTGGCGAAACGCGCCCCGTCCATGTGCACCGGCACCTTGAAACGGTGCGCCACGTCGGCCAGCGCGGCAATCCGGTCGGCGTCGTAGACGGTGCCCCATTCGGTCGCGTTGGTGATCGACACCATCGCGTTGCGCCCGCCGTTCAGCCCCGCACCGGCCCCGATCCGCAGCGCGTTTTCCAGCCGGTCCGCGTCGATCCGGCCGCAATCGCCGGGCAGCGTGACCAGCTTGGCGCCGTGGGAAAAGAACTCGGGCGCGCCGCATTCGCTGGTCTGGATATGCGCACCTTCGTGGCAATAGATGCGCCCGCCCACCGGGCACAGCTGCGCGCAGACCAGCGCATTGGCGGCGGTGCCGGTGGACACGAACCGGATCGCTGCCTCGGGCGCGTCCAGCGCGTCGCGGATGGCGGCTTCGGCGCGCGCGGTGACCGGGTCGGCGCCATACCCCATCATCGCGCCGCCATTGCACTCGGCCAGCGCCCGCAGGACATCCGGATGCGCGCCATAGGCGTTGTCCGAGGCGAAGTTCACGACAGATCCTCGATGATGTGCTGGTCCCAGTCTTCCTCGTCCACCTCGACCTCGCTGATGGTCCAGTCGCGGACGCTGACGCCTGCGCGATGCACCGCCTCGGGATCGCCCGACAGCAGATGATGCCACGGATAAAGGCTGCGCCCCTCGGCCCGCAGACGATAGGCGCAGGTGGCGGGCAGCCACCACGCGATCTCTTTCAGCTTGGCGGGGGTCAGCACCACGCATTCGGGCACGTAATCGTGCCGGTTGGGATACGAGCTGCACCGGCAGGCATGACCGTCCAGCAGCTTGCAGGCGACGCGGGTGAAGGCCAGCTCGCCCGTATCCTCGTATTCGATCTTGTTCAGGCAGCATTTGCCGCAGCCGTCGCACAGCGCCTCCCATTCGGGGCGGGTCAGCCGGTCCAGCGGCAATTCCCAGAACCTGTCACGCATCACGCGCCCGTCAGGACCTGGCGCGCCTGACGCGCATCGGCCGCAATCTGCGCGATCAGCGCATCAACGCTGTCGAATTTTTCTTCGTCGCGCAGGAATTCGACCAGCGCCACCGACAGGTGCTGGCCATAGAGATCGCCGTCGAAATCGAACAGATGCACCTCGAGGTTGGGCGCGTTGCGGCCGAACATCGGGCGCACGCCAAGGCTTGCGACGCCCTGGCAGGACGTCCGGTCGGGACCGGTCAGCACATCCACCAGCACCGCATAGACGCCCAGACGCGGCAGATGCAGCCCGTCGAGACGCAGATTCGCGGTCGGCCAGCCGAGATCGCGGCCGCGCTTTTCGCCGTGCACGACCTCGCCCTCGATCCGGTGCCAGTGGCCCAGCATGCGTTCGGCGTCGCGCACCCGCCCCTTGCTCAGCGCGATGCGGATCGCGGTCGAGCTGTAATCCTGCGTGCCGTTGCCGATCAGTTTGACGGCGGTCACGCCAAACCCCAGGGCCGCGCCCAGGTCGGCCAGCGTCTGCGCATCGCCCGCGCGTTTGCGGCCAAAGCGGAAATCGGCGCCCACCGTCATGTGCCGCACGCCCAGCCCGCCCACCAGCACGTCGCGCGCGAAGGCCTCGGGGGTCAGCCCGGCCAGAACCGGGCCGAAGGGCAGCTGATACAGATGATCGACGCCCAGACGCGCCAGCCGGTTGGCGCGCGATTCCGCGTTCATCAGCCGAAAGGGCGGCGCATCGGGATTGAAGAATTCGCGGGGATGCGGCTCGAATGTCAGGATGCCAAGGGGGGCGTCTGTGGCGCGTCCCGCCGCCTCGATCACCGCACGGTGGCCCAGATGCACGCCATCGAAATTGCCCATTGCGACGGTGGCCCCGCGTGCGTCGGGGGGTAATCCGCTCCAGTCGTCGTGGATGTGCAATGGGCCCCCAGTCGAGGCGCCTGTTGCCCCGTCAGTCGAACTTGCGGCTTGGGGCCAGCACGACCGCCTCGCCTTTCAGCACGACCGTATCGCCTACCAGACAACGGGTTGCAAGCGTCACCCGGCGTTTCGCGTGGTCGATCGTCTCGACCGTGACCTCGGCCCGGACGGTGTCGCCCGGGCGCACCGGCGCCATGAATTTCAGCGTCTGTCCCAGATAGACGGTGCCGTGTCCGGGCAACTGTTCGCCGATCACCGCCGAGATCAACCCGGCGGTCAGCATGCCGTGGGCGATGCGGCCCTCGAAGATGGTGTCCTGGGCATATTCCTCATCCAGATGGACCGGGTTTCTGTCGGTCGAGACCTCGGCGAACAGGTCGATATCGCGATCCGTCACCTGTTTTTGCAGATGCCGGGTCATGCCGACCTCAAGATCCTCGATAACGATCGTGCCGCGGGGGAAGTTGTCGAACATGGTGTCGTCCATCGCAAAAGCCGCTTTCAACGCTTGATGCTGCATAGCAGCATTTTCGGCGCGGCGCAATAAAATAACCGAACTGTCGCGCGTTCTATCTATTTGTTACGCAGCCACCGCCTGCCCGACTGGACATGAAAACGCCCGCGCCACGAATGGCGCGGGCGGTCAGTGTTTCGTTCGGCCCGGTTACCGCAGCCGGCCGATGGCGAATTCCGGCTGCTGATGGTGATGGGCCAGCCATTCGCGCAGCAATTCGGGCTGGGGATTTTCGACATCGGGTCCGAACGCCTGCGCCGCCAGTCCGCCGGTGATGAACAGCGCGTCGATCCCTTCCTGCCGCGCGCCGCGGATATCGGTGTTGATGCCGTCCCCGATCGCCAGGATCCGGGCATCGTCGCCCAATTCCATCTGCCGCCGCGCCCGTTCGTAGATGGGCGGATGCGGCTTGCCGAAATAAAGCGCCGTTCCGCCTAGATCCTCATAGAATTCGGCCAGCGCACCGGCGCAATAGATCCGCCTTTCGCCCATGTCGACGACCACGTCCGGGTTGGCGCACAGCATCTTCAGCCCGCGCTGCTGCGCCGCCATCAGCCGTGACCGGTAATCGTCCGGCGCCTCGTTATCCTCATCGAACGGGCCGGTCGCCACGATTCCCTCGGCCTCTTCCAGCGGGACGCGCGTGATCGGCGGGGCGTCGGTCCATTCGGGCGGGATGTCGTCGAAGAACCCGTCATCCTTCACCGTGCCGATATGCCAGACCCTGCGGCCGACCGCGCCCGCAAACATCGCCTGCTGCGCGGCGTCGCCCGAACTGATCACCAGATCCCAGGCATCGCGCGGCACGCCCATGCGGTCCAGCTGCGCGATCACATAGGGGTGCGGGCGCGGCGCGTTGGTCATCAGCACCACGCCGCCGCCCCCGCGGCGATAGTCCTGCAACGCAGCCACCGCCGCCGGATAGGGCTGTTTCCCGTTATGCAGACAGCCCCACAGATCGCAGAACAGCGCGTCGTAATCCGCGCCGATCTGCGACAGACGCTCGATGATGCGGGTCATCAGACGGTCAGGAACGGGATGATCTGCTTCTTGCGGCTCATGACGCCGGGCAGAACGACGGTGTCGCCGGTGACGGTGACGCCAAAGCTTTTTTCGGCGATCTGCCTGACGAAATCATTGGGGACCAGCAGCGTCGCCTCTTCCTTCAGGATATCGACGATGAACAACAGAACCTCGTCGGCGCTGTCGGCTGCGGCCACGGCGGGCATCGCGGCGACCAGCGCATCCTTGCGCGCCAGCAGGGTCTGCGGCGCGGTGGTTTCCAGCACCGAGACGCGCAGTTGCTTGCCGTCCAGCCTGTATTCCTTGCTGTCCATGCGCAGCAGCGCGTCATCGGTGAAGGCGCTGACATCGGATTTCGCGGCGAACATCTCGTTGGCGTAATCGGTGATGTTCAGCCCCAGATCGGCGGCCAGCTTTTCGGCCACGGCGCGGTCATGCGCGGTGGTGGTGGGGCTGCGGAATTCCAGCGTGTCCGACAGGATGCAGGTCAGCATCGCGGCCTTGACGCCCTGGGGCGCGCGCGCCATGTCGTCGCCGATCAGGTCGTGCATGATCGTCGCCGTGCAGGCCAGCGGCCGGATGGTGATGTTGATCGGCGTCTTCGTCCGGATCCCGCCGGCCAGCAGATGATGGTCGATGATCTCGATCACGTCGGCATCGTTGATGCCGGCCGGCAGTTCGGCGGGGTTGTTCGTGTCCACGATCACGCAGGTATCGCCCTTGCCGACATCCGCGACGATCTCGGGCTTGTCGAGGTTCCAGCGGCTCAGCATCCATGCGGCTTCGGTGTTGGGTTCGCCTTGCAGGATCGCCTTGGCCGGGGTCTTGCGGACCTCGTTCAGATACCACGCCCAGATGATGGGCGAGCCGGTCGAGTCGGTGTCGGGAGAGGTGTGGCCGAAAACCTTGATCATGTTGCACCTTTGCGGGTTCGGATTTTGCGCGCCTTATAGGTGCGAAACCGGGCGATGTCCACGCGGCCCGGCAGCCGGGTCCGGACTGACGGTTCAGCGGGTCCGCACGCCGCGTTTCACGCATGAAAAAGGCGCCCCTCACCGGGGGCGCCTTTCGCGCAATCGGGGCGGCGTCATCCGGGCGGCGTCAGGCCGCGCGCGACACCAGCACGTCTTCGACGCGCTTCTGCGCGGCGCCTTCGTCCAGCCCGCTGACCGCCGCGACCTCGCGCGTCAGCCGGTCAAGCGCGGCTTCGTAAAGCTGACGCTCGGAATAGGATTGCTCGCGCTGATCGTCGTTGCGATGCAGGTCGCGGACCACCTCGGCGATCGACATCAGATCGCCCGAGTTGATCTTCTGGTCGTATTCCTGCGCGCGGCGCGACCACATGGCGCGCTTGACGCGCGCCTTGCCCTTCAGCGTTTCCAGCGCACGGTCGATCAGGTCGGGCGTCGACAGGCCGCGCATGCCGATCTCGGTGGCGCGGGCGGTCGGGACGCGCAGCGTCATCTTGTCCTTGTCGAACGAGATGACGAACATTTCCAGCCGCAATCCGGCGACTTCCTGTTCTTCGATGGACACGATCCGGCCGACGCCATGCGCGGGATAAACCACGAAATCATCGGGGCGGAATTCGTTCTTCTTGGTCTTGGACATATGGGTTCCTCTGGGTGGTGCCGTTTTCCCGGCACAAAGGACCGCAAGCGGCGGCTGCCGCCTTCGGTCCGTCTTGATCCTGTCATTGCCCCCTGCACGCAGAATGCAGGGGGACACAGCGGGGGCGCGCATCCGTCGGCCTCTGATTTCCACCAGATGCGAAATGATAATTGAACATACCATAAATAAGGCGCTAAAAAAAGCGCCGCGATTCTGTCAGGAAATCGGGCCGCGGCAAAGGAATATCGCCGCGATGCCAATGGGTTGGGCTATGTTCGCCCAAAATAGCGCGGCCGTGCGGGGCGCGAATCACCCCCGCAGCGGCGGCCCGGTTCGGGGCGTCAATCCCCCTCGCCGGGCGCTTCCGAGAAATACTTGTCCAGCTTGCCATCGACGCCGTCCATCTCTTCGGCGGTGGGCAAGGGATCCTTCTTCTGGGTAATCACCGGCCATTGTTCCGAATATTTCCGGTTGAACTCGACCCATTTCTCCATGTCCGGTTCGGTATCGGGGCGGATCGCGTCGGCGGGACATTCCGGCTCGCACACGCCGCAGTCGATGCATTCGTCCGGATGGATGACCAATGTATTCTCGCCTTCGTAGAAGCAGTCCACCGGGCATACTTCGACGCAATCGGTATATTTGCACATGATGCAATTATCGGTGACGACGTAGGTCATGGCACGCTCCCATCCGGTCAGCGGCTAGGTACTCCCGGCAGCGGCATCATTCAAGGCCGGGGCCGGGGAAAAGACCGGCGTTCCGGCCTTTGCGCGGTTCCCGGACGCGCGTTCCACGCCCGGCCCGGCGCGGCGAATACCGTCTTGGCCGATCATTCCCCCTCGCCGATTTCGGCATACAGGGTCTGCGCCTCGCTGGCCGGGCCGCGCCGTGTGCCAAGCGCCAGGACCGTCAGGCTGCGCACCCGACCGTGGGCCGAGACGACCAGCCGGTCGCCCGGCTTCACGCTGCGGCCGGGTTTGCGGCAGGGTTGTCCGTTCAGACGCACTCCGCCGCCCTCGATCCGTTCGGCCGCGAGGCCGCGCGACCTGAACAGCCGGGCGTGAAACAGCCACTTGTCCAGCCGCAGCGCGCCGCCAGCCTCGGTCACTTCTTGTCTTTAAGCGCCGCCAGAACCGCGAACGGGCTGTCCGGGTCCATCTTCTTCTCGGGGCGCGAACTGAAGGTCTTGGGCGCCTGTTTCGGCGGCTTGCCACCCTTGCGCGGACCCTTGCCCCGCGGCTTGCCGCCGTCGCGTTCAGGTTTGCCGCCGTCGCGGGCGGGCTTGTCCCCTGCGTCCGCCGCGCGCCGTTCGCCGCGCGGCTGCTGCGGACCCGCATCCTTGCGCGGGCCGCGACGCCCCTGCCCTTCGGCCTGCGGGCGCCGGTTGCCGCGCGGACGCGGCGACCAACGGAAGGTATAGAACACCTCGATTTCAGGCTCGGCCTCGGCCTCGGCCGGCGCTTGATCGGCGCTGTCCGCTTCCCCCGCGGCGTCCCCGGTCGCATCCGCGGATGCTGCACCGCCCGCCTCGCCTGCCGCCTCGGCCTCGGCGCGGCGCTTTTCGGCCTGCTCGGCCTCCCACCGGGCGCGGGTTTCGGCGGCCAGCACGCTTTCCTCTTCGGTCAGGGGCGCGTCCGACGGCTCCCCCTCGGGCGCGGGTTCGGGTGCCGGCGCCTCGGCGGTCTTGACCTTCTCGCGCTCGCCCTTTTCGGCGGCATAGCCCAGCCCCTGCATCAGCCCGGCGAACTGTTCCAGCGTCATGCCGGTGATCGACAGCATGTCGGGATTGGCCTCGAACCCGCCGCGCGTGTCCTGCGCGCGCAGCAGATCGGCCAGCCGTTCCAGCATGTCGATGCGGATCGCGCGTTCGCCGGCGGGGCGATAGCCCGACAGCGTGTAATACCCGTCCGGCACCTCGGCGATATGGGGGATCGTCACCAGACCCGGCGGCGGGCTTTCGGGAAACTCGTCCAGCCCCTCGGCCAGCGACCACAGCACCAGCCGCAGCCGCGTCGGCGCGGGTTTCAGCAGCGCCGGCATGAAGATCGTGAACTGGCCGAACCGGACGCCGTGCTTGCGCAGCGCGCCGCGTGATTCCTGATCCAGTTCCTTGACCTCGGCGGCCACGCCCTCGCGCGGCAGCACGCCAAGCGCCTCGATCAGACGGAACGCAAAGCCGCGCGCCAGCCCGGTCAGCGTCTCGTCCTTCTGCATGGCGATCAGCGGCTCGAACGCCGCCGCCACCTTGCGGTCGATGAAATGCTGCAACCGGCGGCGGACCTTTTCCGCAATCTCTTCGCCCGCCTCTTCGTCGACAAAGACCTGCACGCCGGGATGCAGCGCGTCCGGCCCCTTGACCAGCTTGCCCACGGCCGAGCCGCCCCACATCAGGCCGCCCTGTTCGGTAAAGTCCAGTTCGGTGTCGGGGGCGTTGTAGAACCGGTCCGCGCGCAGGTGAAACTCGGGCTTCAGGGCTTCGTGGCTGGCGCGGTTCAGCGTCCGGGCCTCGTCCGCCGATCCGGTCTGGTCGGGGCGAAAGCGGAATCCCTCCAGACGGCCGGCGAATTCGCCCTCGACCGTCACTTCGCCCTTGTCGTTCACTTCGGCCACAAGGCTCTCCTTCTGCTTGAGCCGGCGCAGCAGCACCGAGGTGCGCCGGTCCACGAATCTCTGCGTCAGCGCCGCGTGCAGCGCGTCCGACAGGCGATCTTCTACAGCGCGAGTCTCGCCGCGCCAATGACTTTCGTCCTCGACCCAGCCCGTGCGCTGCGCCACATAGGTCCATGTGCGGATATACGCCAGCCGCTTGGACAACGCGTCGATGTCGCCATGGGTCCGGTCGATGCGCGCGATGGCGCGGGCCAGCCAGTCCGATGGGATCGTGCCCTCTTGCAGGAACCCGAAGATGCTGGCCAGCAGCCCGGTATGTTCGGCCGGGGAAATGCCGCGGAAATCCGGCACCCGGCACACCTCCCACAGCAGCCGCACATCGCGGCCGCCGCGCACCCGGTCGCGGATCTCGGGCATGTCACGCAGCGATTTCAGCGCGTGCAGATCGTCGGCCTCGCGCCCGCGGGCCAGGATCTCGTGCGCGGGGGCGGTTTCCAGGCTTTCGACCAGCCGGTCGGGCGTGCCGAATTCCAGCGCGGTGTTGCGCCACATCAGGCGGCTGATCGGCTGAAAGCGGTGATTCTCGATCGCCTCGACCAGACCGTCCTCCAGCGCCCGCGCCTCGCCGGTGACGCCGAACGTGCCGGGTTCGGTGTGACGCCCGGCGCGGCCCGCGATCTGGCCCAACTCGTGCGGGAACAGCGGCCGGACCCGGCGGCCGTCGAATTTATGCGTGGCGCTGAAGGCGACGTGGCGGATGTCCAGGTTCAGCCCCATGCCGATGGCGTCGGTGGCGACCAGATAATCCACCTCGCCGGCCTGATACATCGCCACCTGCGCGTTGCGCGTGCGCGGCGACAGCGCGCCCATCACCACCGCACAGCCGCCCTTCTGCCGCCGGATCAGTTCGGCGATGGCATAGACGTCATCGACGCTGAAGCCGACGATGGCCGACCGCGCGGGCATGCGCGACAGCTTTTTCGACCCTGCCCAGCTGAGGGTCGAGAACCTCTCGCGCCGCTGGACCTGCACGCCGGGCACCAGCGCGGCGATGGCAGGCCGCATCGTGTCGCTGCCCAGAAACAGCGTCTCGTGCAGGCCGCGCATATGCAGCAGGCGGTCGGTGAAGACATGGCCGCGTTCGGGATCGGCGCAAAGCTGGATCTCGTCGATGGCGACGAAATCGGCGCCGATCTCGGGCATCGCCTCGGTCGTGGCGACCCAGTATTGCACCCGGTCGGGCACGATCCGTTCCTCGCCCGTGACCAGGGCCACCACCGAAGGCCCGCGCGCCTTCACGATCCGGTCATAGACCTCGCGCGCCAGCAGCCGCAGCGGCAGGCCGATGACCCCGGTGCGGTGCGCCAGCATCCGTTCGATGGCGTAATGGGTCTTGCCGGTGTTCGTGGGCCCGAGAACGGCAGTCACCCGGCCCCTGTCATGCATGTTCATGGCGTCAGATATCTGTGCCCTGATCGTCGCGTTCCAGACGCCGGACCCCGTCAAGCGCCTCTTGCTGATGGGGATGGATGGCAAGGCTTTCGCGATAGGCGGTCAGCGCGCCCTCGGTGTCGCCGATCTCTTCCAGCATCGCGCCAAGCTGGGTCAGCGCGGCAAAATGCCGCGGCTCAAGCTGCAGGGTGCGGGCCAGATCGGCCGCAGCCGGCCCGAACTGGCCGATCGTCGCAAAGGCCGCCGCGCGCGCCTGCCAGCCGGCGGCGAAATCGGGGGCGTGGTCGGTCAGCGCGGTCAGATGGCCGATGGCTTCCTGCGCGTCGCCGCGGTCCAGCGCCTCCTCCCCGCGCTTCAGCAGCAGATCCATCGACGCCGACCCGGATCTGGACCAGGCGCGCAGGATGTCCGATTCGGCGATGCGCCAGCCCTCGCCCTCGGGTTCGGCCAGCGTGTCGAACAGCGCGTCCATGTCCGGCGCGTCCTGCGCGATGGCTGCGGACGGCCCGCCCAAAGCCATTGCCAGAACGAACAAAATCGTAATCATTCGGGCGCAGCTTGCCGCTACGGCGGGGTGGTAATGGGGGCGTTCCGGGCGCATAACCGACATGTAACCCAGCCCGCATGGCGGGCGCCAGCCACAGCGCGTTGAAGAGGACCGAAATGAGCAAAGTTGTGAACGCCGCCGTCGAGAAGCTGAACGAAAAGATCGGCAGCTTCGAATCGACCGCGAAATTCGTGATCGAGGACGAAGGCTCGATCATGATCGACGAAAGCGGGGCGCGCGCGGCCGACGACGAGGCCGAGGTCACGCTGCATGCCAGCCGCGACACGTTCGAGGGCATCCTTGACGGCAGCGTCAATCCGGCGACCGCCTTCATGACCGGCAAGCTGAAGATCGACGGCGACATGGGCACGGCGATGAAGCTGGGTCAGGCCCTGTCCTGATCGCCCGGCCTTGACCCAGACCGCACCCTTTCACCAGTTGCCGGGCGACATGTCGCGCCCGGCCGATGCCTTCTTCGTCACGGCCGAGGATGGCGTCAGGCTGCGCCTGGGGCTGTGGCGCGGCGATGCCGACCGGGTCGCGGGGACCGTGCTGCTGTTTCCCGGCCGCACCGAATATATCGAGAAATATGCCCCCGTCGCGCACCGCCTGAACGCCGAAGGCTATGATGTGCTGGCCATCGACTGGCGCGGACAGGGGATGTCGGATCGCCTGCAGGACGATCCGCGCCCCGGCCATGTGCGCGACTTCACGGATTATCAGCTTGACGTGGTCGAGATGATTGTGACCGCGACCGATCTGGACCTGCCGCAGCCTTGGCATCTTCTGGCGCATTCGATGGGCGGCTGCATCGGGCTGGCGGCCCTGCATGACGATCTGCCGGTGGCCAGCGCGGTGTTCTCGGCGCCGATGTGGGGGATCAACCTGCGCCGGATGCCGCAGCGCATCGCCCTGGGCCTTGCCTCGCTGGCCGCGCGTCTGGGCCGCGCCGGGCGGTCGGCACCGGGCAGCGGCTCGGGCATCACCTATCTGGTGGATGAGGCGTTCGGGTCCAACCTGCTGACCAACGATGTCGATAACTGGTGCCGGCTGCTGCGCGAGGCGGCATCATGGCCCGACCTGACCATCGGCGGCGCAAGCTATCAATGGGTGTCGGGGGCGCTGCGGGAATGTTCGCGGCTGGCGGCGATGGACTCGCCCGATCTGCCGGTCACCGTCTCGCTTGGCACGGACGAAAACGTGGTCTCACACGCCGCCATCCGAGACCGGATCGACCGCTGGCCCGGCGCCCGGCTGCTGGAGATCGAGGGCGCCCGGCACGAGGTGCTGATGGACACGCCCGATCTGCAACAGCAATTCTACGACGCCGCGCTGGCGCGGTTCAAAGGCGTTTAAGGCTTAATCCGCCGTCCCGGTTCCGGCCTTTGCGGCGGCCACGGGCCGGCTTGCCGCCACCGCCTGGGGCGAGCGCAGGCGGACACGCTTGATGCGGCGGGGATCGGCCTCGACCACCTCGAACTCGGCGCCCGAATCGTGGCTGATCACCTCGCCGCGCAGCGGGACGCGCCCGGTCAGCATGAAGATCAGCCCGCCGATCGTGTCCACCTCGCTGTCCTCGTCGTCGCTGGACAGGTTCAGGCCGGTCTCGGCCTCGACATCGCTCAGCGCGGCGCGGGCCTGGATCAGCCACTGGCCGGGCTTTTCGCTGACCCACAACCCGCCATCGGCCTCGTCGTGTTCGTCCTCGATCTCGCCGATGACCTGTTCGATCAGATCCTCGATCGTGACCAGCCCGTCCACGCCGCCATATTCGTCGATCACCAGCGCCATATGCGTGCGCTTCTGCTGCATCTGCTGCAACAGCACGCCGATGGGCATCGAGGGCGGCACGTAAAGCAGCGGCCGCAGCATCGGGCGCAGCGTGAACTTGCCGCCCTTGCCGAAGCCGTGCTTCAGCGCCAGATCCTTGAGATGGATCAGCCCAAGCGGGCTGTCCAGCGTGCCGCGAAAGACGGGAACGCGCGAAAACCCGTGTTCGCGGAACATCTCGACCAGATCGTTCAGCGTCACGTTCAGCGGCGCGGCGACGATCTCGACCTTGGGAATGGCCACGTCATCGACCCGCATCCGCCGCAGATTGACCATGCCCGGCGCGGGCGAGGCAGGCGGACGGTGGCTGTTGGCCTCTTGCCGCTCCTCCTCGTCCGATCCGGTCAGCGCATCGAAGAAGCGCCCGAAAAATCCGCGCGATCCGGGCAGGTCGCGCCCGTCTCCGCCTATTCCGTCGGCGGGGCCGGCGGCGTCGTCGCCAAGGGTGTTGTCGGGTAATCGGGATTCGGAGTTCATCGGACCTTCTCGTGATAGGGGTCGGGCGCGTGATAGGGGTCGGGAATATCCAGCGTTTGCAGGATCGAACGCTCGACCGTCTCCATGGTTTCGGCGTCCGCGTCGTCAAGGTGATCGTAGCCCAGCAGATGCAGCGTTGCATGCACCAGCAGATGGGTCACGTGATCGGCAAGGAGCTTGTCCTGCGCGCGCGCCTCGGCGGCGCAGGTGTCGAAGGCGATGGCGATATCGCCCAGCTCATCCTGATCGGGCAGATCGGGGCGCGCGCCCGGTTCGTGCGGCACATGCTCGACCGCGGGCCAGGACAGCACGTTCGTCGCCTGCGGCTTGCCGCGGAAATCGGCATTCAGCGCGGCGATGCGGGCATCGTCGCAGCCCATCACCACCACGTCGCCGCCGATTCCGTGCCAGCCAAGCGCGGCGGCGACGGCCCGTTCAGCCAGCGCCGGAAGGCCGGCGGTCTGCCATCGGTCGTCCTCGATCACGCAGTCGGTTTCGGTCTCGTCAGGCATTGTCTCGTCGCATCGGCCGCCTTGGCACATACTGCCCGCGCGTCCCGTCGGTGTCGCCGCGCGCCATCGCCGCGGCATCGTCGGCGTCATAGGCGTCGATGATCCGCGCCACAAGCGCGTGCCGCACGACATCCCTGGCGGTGAAATAGTTGAACGTGATCCCCTTGACGCCATCGAGGATCCGTTCCGCATCGACCAGCCCCGACGCCATGCCGCGCGGCAGGTCGATCTGGCTGCGATCGCCGGTCACCACCATGCGCGAACCTTCGCCCAGGCGGGTCAGGAACATCTTCATCTGCATCTGCGTGGCGTTCTGCGCCTCGTCCAGCACCACGAAGGCATTCGACAGGGTGCGGCCGCGCATGAAGGCCAGCGGCGCGATCTCGATCCGCTTTTCCTCGATCAGCTTCTGCAATTGCTTTCCGGGCAGGAAATCGTTCAGCGCGTCGTAAAGCGGCTGCATGTAGGGGTCGATCTTTTCCTTCATGTCGCCGGGCAGAAAGCCCAGACGCTCGCCCGCCTCGACCGCAGGGCGCGACAGGATGATGCGGTCCACCTGCCCGTTGATCAGCATGGTGACGCCGACCGCGACGGCGAGATAGGTCTTGCCGGTGCCGGCCGGGCCGATCCCGAAGGCCAGCTCATGTTCGAACAGCGCGCGCACATAGGCTTTCTGCGCATCCGTGCGCGGCTCCACCGATTTCTTGCGGGTGCGTAACTCATAGCTGCCGGCGCTGAACATCTCGATCTGTTCGGCCGGGGTGGTGTCGGCCGTGTGCTCGACCCCCATGCGCAACCCCGCCTCGACCTCGGGCAGGCCCACCGCCTTGCCCTGTTCCAGCCGCGCATAGAGACCGCGCAGCAACTGCGCCGCCTCGGCCTGCGCTTCGGGGTCGCCGACCACCGCCAGCTGGTTGCCGCGGCGCAGGATATGGATGCCAAGCGCCTCCTCGATCCGCGCAAGGTGCCGGTCATTGGCGCCGCACAGATCGATCAGCAGGCGGTTGTCGGGAAATTCCAGCAGGGTTTCGGCGGGATGGGTCGCGACGGGGGGCGTTGGGGTCAGGCCCAAATTGTTCTCCAGCTCAGTCATCTGTCCTTATGGTGGCAATCCGAAGGGATTCGCACAAGGTCATGTCCGCAGTTTGTGCTGCATACCGGCCATTCCCTGCGCACACCTTGCGCCAGATCAATCCGGCGCGCCGGGCGCAGCGCCCTGTTGCTGGCGACGGTCCGGCACCCGGCCCAGAAACGCGGCCATGGGGGCGGCATCCTGCATCGCCTCGGTCGTCCCCTGCCAGCGGATGCGACCGTCCTGCAACAGCGCCACCCGGTCCCCGACCGCGCGGACCGAATCCATGTCGTGCGTGATCGTGATCGCGGTCGCGCCGGTTTCGCGCACGATGCCGCGGATCAGGTCGTCGATGCGGCGTGCGCGGATCGGGTCCAGCCCGGTCGTCGGCTCGTCGAAGAAGATCACCGCCGGATCGTCGGCGATGGCGCGCGCCAGACCGACGCGCCGGGCCATGCCCCCCGACAGCTGCGCCGGCATCAGATCGGCGGTCTCGGGCGCAAGGCCGACCCGCGCCAGCTTGTCCACGGCAATCGCGCGGGCGCGGCCATCGGGCATCCGCTGACGCAGGCGAAAGGCGACGTTCTGCCAGACGCTGAGGCTGTCGAACAGCGCCCCGCCCTGAAACAGCATCCCGAAACCGCGCAGGAATCCCGGCCGCGTCGTGCGGTCCAGCGGCCGGCCCTGCCACAGCACCTGTCCCGCATCGGGCGCGATCAGGCCCAAGATGCACTTCAGCAGCACCGATTTGCCGGTGCCCGACTGCCCGATCACGCACAGGCTTTCGCCCTGCGCCACGCTCAGATCGACACCGGCCAGCACCTGTGTGGGGCCGAAGGATCTGGTCAGGCCGCGCGTCTCGATCATGCCGGACCCGATCATTCGAAAAACAGCCCGGTCAGGACGAAATTCGCGGCCAGGATGGCCACGGCGGCGGCCACGACGGCGGATTTGGTGGCCCGTCCCACGCCCTCGGCGCCGCGTCCGGATCGCATCCCGAACCAGCATCCGGCGACCGTCACGATCAGCCCGAACGCCGCGCCCTTGATCAGCCCCGAGATCACGTCCCAGCTTTCAAGATAGGCGCGGCTGTTGGCCAGATACGCGGCCGAGTTGAACCCCAGAGAGTTGGTGCCCACCAGCCAGCCGCCCATGATCCCGATGATGTCGCCCACCCCCACCAGAATCGGCACGGTCAGCAGCCCGGCCCACAGGCGCGGCGTGACCAGCCAGCGCATCGGATCGGTGGACAGGGTGACAAGCGCGTCGATCTGTTCGGTCACGCGCATCGTCCCGATCTCGGCGGCGATGGAACTGGCGACGCGCGCGGCCACCATCAACCCGCCCAGCACCGGCCCAAGCTCTCGCACCATGCCGATGGCGACGATGGCGGGCACCACGTCGCTGGCCTGAAACCGCGCGCCGCCGGAATGGATCTGCAAGGCCAGCGCCGCGCCGGTGAACAGCGCCGTCAGCCCCACCACCGGCAGCGACAGCCAGCCGATCTGCACAAGCTGCGTGGCGAACGCACCGGGATAGAACGGCCGCAGCCGGAACAGCCCGCGCAGCGTGAACAGCGCCACCGCCCCCGTCGCGCGCAGCGCGTGCAGCGCGACGCGGCCGATCCGGCGGACAAACGTCACAGATAGGACCGTTCATAGCGCTGGCGCAGCGCCGTCAGGATCTCGTATCCGATGGTGCCGGCATGATCGGCCAGCCTGTCGATCGGCTGTTCGGGACAGATCAGGTCCAGATGATCGGGCACCTCTGGCAGATCGGTGACATCGGCGGTGATCAGGTCCATCGACACCCGCCCGACGATGGGACAGGCCACGCCACCGGCGTAAAGACTGGCCCCGCTGGACGACAGCGCCCGCAGGATGCCGTCGGCATAGCCCGCAGCGACAGTCGCGATCCGGCCGGGCCGAGGGGCGGTCCAGGTCGCGCCGTATCCGACGAATTCGCCCGCAGCGACCGGGCGCGTCTGGATCACCGGCAGCGACAGGCGCACGACCGGGCTTGCATCGGCAAAGGGCAGGCCGCCGTAAAGACCGATGCCGGGCCGCACCAGATCGAAATGATATTCCGGCCCCAGCAGAATCCCCCCCGTCGCGGCCAGCGACAGGGGCACGTCCACGCCCTGGGTCATGTCGCGAAAGGCGCGCAGCTGCGCGGCATTGGCGGGGTGGCCGGGCTCGTCCGCGCAGGCCAGATGCGACATGATGAAATCGGGTTTTGCGGCCAGCGCCTCATCGCGCAGGCCGGCCCATTCGGCCGCCTCCATCCCCAGGCGGTTCATGCCGCTGTCCAGCTGGATCGCAAAGCGCCTGCCGGGGCGCATGGTGCGGTCGCGAAAGAACTGCTCGGCGCTGTTCAGCACCGGGACCAGCCCGTCCAGATCCGCCCCCTCCATGTGGCCGGACAGCACGTTGATCGTCGCGTCGTCGGGCAGGTGCGGGCGGATCGCCCTGCCCTCCTTGGCCAGCGCCACGAAGAAGTCGCGCGCGCCGGCCCGATACAGCGCCGGCACGATCCGCGCCGCGCCGCAGCCATAGCCGTCGGCCTTGACCACCGCCGCCGTGCGTGCCCCCGGCGCCCTGGCCGCCAGCGCCTTCCAGTTGGCCACGATGGCCGATATGTCGATCTGCAATCCCATATCCGCTGGCTTGCCCGCGCCCTTGCGCAAGGTCAAGGGGCATCGACCGCGGCCGCCTTCGCAGATTTGCAGTTTGCCCGCGCAGCCGGTCGCATAGTTTGCAAATTTTCCCGTTTTGTCTTTTCCGTCCCCGCAACCCAAGCTAACTTGCCGCAACCCAACCCGGAGGCCTGCGATGAAGGACATTCTGCAAGAGCTTGAGCGTCGTCGCGACGAAGCCCGTCTGGGCGGCGGCCAGCGCCGGATCGACGCCCAGCACAAGCGCGGCAAGCTGACCGCGCGCGAACGGCTCGATCTGCTGCTGGACGAGGGCAGCTTCGAGGAATTCGACATGTTCGTCGCCCATCGCAGCACCGATTTCGGGATGGAGCAGGAACGCCCCTATGGCGACGGGGTGGTGACCGGCTGGGGCACGATCAACGGCCGCATGGTCTATGTCTTTTCGCAGGATTTCACCGTCTTCGGCGGATCGCTGTCCGAAACCCACGCCCAGAAGATCTGCAAGATCATGGACATGGCGATGCAGAACGGGGCGCCGGTGATCGGGCTGAACGATTCGGGCGGCGCGCGCATCCAGGAAGGCGTGGCCAGCCTTGCCGGCTATGCCGACGTGTTCCAGCGCAACATCATGGCCTCGGGCGTGATCCCGCAGATCAGCGTCATCATGGGCCCCTGCGCGGGCGGCGCGGTCTATTCGCCCGCCATGACCGACTTCATCTTCATGGTGAAGGACACCAGCTATATGTTCGTGACCGGCCCCGACGTGGTGAAGACCGTCACCAACGAGGTCGTGACCGCCGAACAGCTGGGCGGTGCATCGACCCATACCCGCAAATCCTCGGTCGCGGATGGCGCGTTCGAGGACGATGTGGAAACCCTGTCCGAGATTCGCCGGCTGTTCGATTTCCTGCCGATGAACAATCGCGGCACCGTGCCGGTCCGCCCGTTCTTCGACGATCCCCGCCGGATCGAGGACAGTCTGGACACGCTGATCCCCGACAACCCGAACCAGCCCTATGACATGAAAGAGCTGATCGTGAAGGTCGCGGACGAAGGCGATTTCTATGAGATCCAGAAGGATTTCGCCGGCAACATCCTGACCGGCTTCATCCGGCTGGAAGGGCGCACCGTGGGCGTCGTCGCCAACCAGCCGATGGTGCTGGCCGGTTGTCTGGACATCGACAGTTCGCGCAAGGCCGCGCGCTTCGTGCGGTTCTGCGACGCGTTCGAGATTCCGATCCTGACCTTCGTCGATGTGCCGGGCTTTCTGCCGGGAACGGGTCAGGAATACGGTGGCGTCATCAAGCACGGCGCGAAACTGCTGTTCGCCTATGGCGAGGCGACGGTGCCGAAGGTCACCGTCATCACCCGCAAGGCCTATGGCGGGGCCTATGACGTCATGGCGTCCAAGCATCTGCGCGGCGATTTCAACTATGCCTGGCCCACGGCCGAGATCGCGGTGATGGGCGCCAAGGGCGCGGTCGAGATCCTGTATCGCAGCGAACTGGGCGACGCGGGCAAGATCGCCGCGCGCACCAGCGATTACGAGGATCGTTTCGCCAATCCGTTCGTCGCCGCCGAAAAGGGCTTCATCGACGAGGTGATCCAGCCGCATTCGACCCGGCTGCGCGTGACCCGCGCCTTTGCCAGCCTGCGCAACAAGAAGCTGGCGAACCCGTGGAAGAAACACGACAACATCCCCCTGTAAGCCGCGGATTTCCATGACGATGCAATTTCGCGTGAATGATGCAGCACCGCCACAGAGCGGCAAGGTTGTGCCGATGCCCCTGCCCTGTGGCTGTCTGCTGCAGGTTTCGGCGGCTATCATCGCGGGCAGGCCGGCGCATCAAGACGCCGGCCCGAACCCGAGCAGCCGGGCGCCGCGGCGCCCGCATTACAGGAGCACGTCATCATGTCGAAGAAGATCATCCTCGGCCTCGTTCTGGTTTCGGCTTTCGCCGCCTGTCAGCGGCCCGAACCCCAGGTCGATGTCTATACCCCGACCGCAAACCCGGTCACGACCGAGCCTGTCTATCAGGGCAAATACGGCGCCAACTGAGGCAAGGGACAGCGCGCGCGGGCGGCAGGGCTGCCCGCGCGGACCCCGCGCATCCGTCGCCACGCGCGCGATTGCCACGCGCGCGATCCGGGGGGCGACATGCTGAAACATCGCGGCTTTCCCGGTCGCCTTCCCGGCACCGATTTCCAGTTCGTCATCCGGCGCGAGAACAAGAAGGGCGCGACGCCCATCACGCGGCGCGAGCGTTTCCGCGACCGCAGGCCCGCCGACCGGCGCGCCGATGCGGGGTTCCTGGCCGCGCTGATCCAGCATTTCGGCGACGCCCCGTTCGAGCGCGGCAATCTGGACGCCGGCCGGCTGTCCTGGCTGATCGGCCGCGAGGTCAGGGCGGTGGGACCGTTCGACCCGACCGATTATGCCCAGTTGCTGCAGATCGACATGGCCGCCGCCGAAGCCTCGTTCCCCGAAATCTTCGCCGCCGGCGCGCAGCCGGGCGGCGCGGACGACGACGGGGACGACGACCGGGGCGACGACGGAGAGGAGCGGTGATGCGCGAATTGCCGCTAGGCCGGTCCGGGTCACACCCATGTCAGTTTGACTACGCGCACGGCTGTGCGATATTGCCGTGGCTTCATCCACCGGCCCGCGAAAGGGCCCTTAATACAGGCAAGACACCATGCAGATTTCGCTTTTCACCCGGATCGGCGCCAGCGCCGCTCTTCTTCTGGCGGTCGCCGCCTGCGATCAGGGCTATGGCACCGGAACCGGCCTGTCGCCGGACGCGCAGCGCGCCGCGGGCGGTGCGGTTGCGGGCGCCGTCATCGCCAAGGCCCTTGACGAGGATATCGCGACCGGCGCGGCCCTGGGCGGCGCGGCCGGCGCATTGTGCGACGACGCGGGCGTCTGCCAGCGTCGCTACTGATCACGACATTCCGGTCGAACCGGTCCGTGCGCCTGCGCATCGCGATGCGGCGACCGAAGGAAAAGGAATAACTCCATGTCCAAGCTTATTGCGATTGCCGCACTTGTCGGCGCCACTGCCGTGGCCGGTTGCACCCAGGGGATCAACCCGACCGATGTCGACCGCGCCGCGATCGGCGCCGCCACCGGCGCCGTCATCGGCAAGGTGGGCGGCAAGAAGGAAAGCGATATCTATAAATACGCGGCGGTCGGTGCGGCCGGCGGCGCGCTGTGCGACGACGTGCGGCTGTGCCAGTGATATCCTGACCGGCGCGCAGACCGCGCGTTCCGAAACCTTTGCAGCCGTCCGGGACCTTGCGGTCGCGGGCGGCTTTTTCGTGTCTGCTGACCGGGGGTGCCCTGCATGTTCAAGAAAATCCTGATCGCCAACCGGGGCGAGATCGCCTGCCGCGTCATCAAGACCGCCCGCAAGATGGGGATCGGGACGGTCGCGGTCTATTCCGACGCCGACCGCAACGCCCTGCATGTCCGGATGGCCGATGAGGCGGTCCATATCGGCCCCTCGCCCGCGAACCAGTCCTATATCGTGATCGACAGGATCATGGACGCGATCCGCCAGACCGGGGCCGAGGCCGTGCATCCCGGCTATGGCTTCCTGTCCGAGAACCGCAAATTCGCCGAGGCGCTGGAGGCCGAGGGCGTCGCCTTTATCGGCCCGCCCGCCAGCGCGATCGAGGCGATGGGCGACAAGATCACCTCGAAGAAGCTGGCGCAGGAGGCGGGCGTCAGCACGGTGCCGGGCTATATGGGCCTGATCGCGGATGAAGACGAGGCGGTGAAGATTTCGGGCCAGATCGGCTATCCGGTGATGATCAAGGCCAGCGCCGGCGGCGGCGGCAAGGGCATGCGCATCGCCTGGACCGACGAGGAGGCGCGCGAAGGCTTTGCCTCGTCGAAGAACGAGGCCGCCAACAGCTTTGGCGACGACCGCATCTTCATCGAGAAATTCGTGACGCAGCCGCGCCATATCGAGATTCAGGTTCTGGCCGACAGCCACGGCAACGCCGTCTATCTGCACGAGCGGGAATGTTCGATCCAGCGCCGCAACCAGAAGGTCATTGAAGAGGCCCCCTCGCCCTTCCTGGATGCGGCGACGCGCAAGGCGATGGGCGAACAGGCCGTCGCGCTGGCCAAGGCGGTCGATTATGCCAGCGCGGGCACCGTCGAATTCATCGTCGATGGCGAGCGGAATTTCTATTTCCTCGAAATGAACACCCGTCTTCAGGTGGAACATCCCGTCACCGAACTGATCACCGGCGTCGATCTGGTCGAACAGATGATCCGCGTGGCGGCGGGCGAGAAGCTGCCCTTCGCGCAATCCGATCTGAAGATCGACGGCTGGGCCATCGAAAGCCGGCTTTACGCCGAAGACCCCTATCGCGGGTTCCTGCCCTCGATCGGGCGGCTGACGCGGTATCGCCCGCCGGCCGAGGTGGCGGCGGGGCCGCTGAAGCGATCGGGCAACTGGGTCAATGACAGCGAGGGCGGCGACAGCCCCGTCGCCGTCAGGAACGATACCGGCGTCTTCGAGGGGGGCGAGATCAGCATGTTCTATGACCCGATGATTGCCAAATTGTGCACCTGGGCCACCTCGCGCGCCGAGGCGATCGAGGCGATGCGCATCGCCCTGGACGAGTTCGAGGTCGAGGGCATCGGACACAACCTGCCCTTCCTGTCGGCGGTGATGGACCATCCGAAATTCATCGCGGGCGAGATGACCACCGCCTTCATCGCCGAGGAATATCCCGACGGATTCAGCGGCGTCACGCCGGGCGACGATCAGATCGTGCGCATCGCCGCCGCCGCCGCCGCCATGCACCGGATCGCCGAGATCCGCCGCAGCCGCATCAGCGGGCGGCTGGACAACCACGAACGCCATGTGGGCGAGAACTGGGTGGTCTTCGTGGGCGACCGGGATCTGCCGGTGCGCATCCAGGCAGATCGCCAGGGCTCGACCGTCCGTATCGGCGATCAGGATCTGCGGGTCGAAAGCGACTGGAAGCCGGGTCAGTCGCTGGCGCGTCTGACGGTCGATGGCGCGCCGCTGGTGATGAAGGTCGATCCGGTCGCCGCCGGGTTCCGGCTGCGGACGCGGGGCGCCGATCTGCACGTCCATGTCCGCCGCCCGCGCGCCGCCGAACTGGTCCGGCTGATGCCCGAGAAGATCGCGCCCGACACCTCGAAACTGCTGCTGTGCCCGATGCCGGGGCTGGTGGTGAAGATCAATGTCGATGCCGGAGACGAGGTGCAGGAGGGTCAGGCGCTGGCCACGGTCGAGGCGATGAAGATGGAAAACATCCTGCGCGCCGAACGCAAGGGCGTGGTGAAATCCGTCAACGCCGAACCCGGCCAAAGCCTGAAGGTGGACGACGTCATCATGGAATTCGAATAGGGCCGCGTCCGGGCCGCACGCAGGAGCGGACGACACGCAGGACCGGCGCCGCATAAGGCGGGCGGCGGTGCCGGTGCCGCAACAGAAGGGAAAGGGGTGCAGGCAGTTGGACTGGCAGGCGCTTTTGCTGAACGACCGGGTCGCCGCCGCCCTTGTCACCGCGCTTGTGGGCGGTGGCGTGGTGGCGGCGGGCTGGTTCTGGACGCACGCCCTGTCCCGGCGGCGCGACAGGGTTCTGCGCGTCGAACAGGTGTCGGACATTCAGCGCGCGCTGCTGGCCGAAATCCGTGCCCATGTCGCCTCGCTGGAACATCAGAAGGCCGCCGACAACCGCGCGGCCAGCATGGCGCTGCGCGAAAGGCTGCTTGGCGATCAGCACGTGCCGATCCTGCCCCATGACGCCAATGACCGCATCTTCCGCGCCGTGGTCGAACAGGTGCATATCCTGCCCCAGCACGTGATCGACCCGGTCGTGCGCTATTACCGGCTGATCGCGGTCCGGGTGGCGCTGGCGCAGGATATCCGCCGCAGCGCGCGGGCGCAGCCGGAACGCGCGGGCGAGATGCTGGACGATTATCTCAGCCTGACGGATGAGACGTTGCAGGCGGGAAATGTCGCGATGATGTTGCTGGGGGCAAGCCTGAAAGGCGGGGCGCCGGCGGTCCGGGCGCTGCTGAAGGCGTTGCAGGAACAGGAACGCGACGACGCGAATGCGGGGCCGGCCGATGGCCGCCCCGTCGATCCTAGTAGAACACCTTCGGACCGGAGATCCCCTTGATGGGCGGAAGACCGATCACCGCCGCAATCTCGTTCGAGTTGCTGGCTTTCAGCAGCCGCCGCACCAATTCGTCGGTGGCGTCGGCCACCGCATCGCGCGGGCCGCGCGCCGGCCGGACGACGGGTTCGGGCGTGTCGATCTTGCGAAGTGCGGACTGCTTGGCCATCGTTTCACCTTTCGACGTGACGGGAAGCCCCGAGGGCGTCCCTGCAATGAAGATAGGGCCTGACACGGGGTTTCGCAACAGAAACGACCGGCCAGCCAGCGGGTTCCGCCGCATCTATTCGCCCAGATCGGCGCGCCCGATCTCTTGCCGGCGCAGCGGAAACTTGTCGATGGCCCGGCTGATTTCGCGCACGTCCCACGGAAACGGCTTGCGCAGCTTGACCTGCCCGTCCTTGTCCATGATGACCAGCGAGAAGCCGCGCGGATGCAGCCGACGCCGCCACGCGCTGGCCGCCTCGGGGTCGGCATCGGTGATCACCACAACGTCGCGGTCGGCCAGCATCCGCGGCTGTTCGCGCAGCACCCGCATCTGCTGGCGGAAGGCCGGGTCTTCGGGCGTGTCCGAGAACACCACGATCGGGCGCGAGGTCCACAGGAAATCCTCGGGCTGGACCTCGCCCGCGCCATATACCAGCAATTCGGGGCGCGCGGGTGCGGGCGCGGACGGCGCGGGCATCTCTTCGGGGCTGACGGGGCGGGATTGCGGCACCTGGGGCGCGGTGGGCGGCGGCGCGTCGCGGGCCGGTCCCATGGCCGCAAGCGCCACCGCGAGAAACAGGAAATTCAACTTCATGGGCACCTCATCCTGATCTGAATATAGGATGGCGCGGCCTTTGGGAAAGGACGGATCATGACAAAACCGACGCTGGAGGATTGGCGCAAGCTGGCCCGGAAGGAACTGAAGGGCCGCGATCCCGACAGTCTGACATGGGACACGCTGGAAGGCATCGCGGTCAAGCCGCTTTATACGCGCGAGGATATGGCCGGGCTCGACCATCTGGACGGGCTGCCGGGCTTTGGCCCCTTCACCCGCGGGCCGCGCGCCACGATGTATGCGGGAAGGCCCTGGACGATCCGGCAATATGCCGGCTTCTCGACCGCCGAGGAATCGAACGCCTTCTATCGCCGCAACCTTGCCGCCGGCCAGCAGGGCGTGTCCGTCGCCTTCGACCTGGCCACCCATCGCGGCTATGACAGCGACCATCCGCGGGTCGAGGGCGATGTGGGCAAGGCCGGCGTCGCCATCGACAGCGTCGAGGACATGAAGATCCTGTTCGACGGCATCCCGCTGGATCAGGTCAGCGTCAGCATGACCATGAACGGCGCGGTGATCCCGATCCTGGCGAATTTCATCGTCGCGGGCGAGGAACAGGGCCATGACAGATCGGCGCTGTCCGGCACGATCCAGAACGACATCCTGAAAGAGTTCATGGTGCGGAATACCTATATCTATCCGCCCGAACCCAGCATGCGGATCATCTCGGACATCATCGAATACACGTCGAACCAGATGCCGCGCTTCAACAGCATCTCGATCTCGGGCTATCACATGCAGGAGGCCGGGGCGAACCTGGTGCAGGAGCTGGCCTATACGCTGGCCGACGGGCGCGAATATGTGCGCGCGGCGATTGCGGCGGGCATGGATGTCGATGCGTTCGCCGGGCGGCTGTCGTTCTTCTTCGCCATCGGCATGAATTTCTTCATGGAAATCGCGAAACTGCGGGCGGCGCGGCTGCTGTGGCACCGGATCATGTCCGAATTCGGCGCAAAGAAGCCCGGCAGCCTGATGCTGCGCACGCATTGCCAGACCTCGGGCGTCAGCTTGCAGGAACAGGACCCCTACAACAACGTCATCCGCACCGCGTATGAGGCGATGTCGGCAGCGCTTGGCGGCACGCAGTCGCTGCACACCAACGCGCTGGACGAGGCCATCGCCCTGCCCACCGATTTCAGCGCCCGGATCGCCCGCAACACGCAGCTGATCCTGCAGGAGGAAACCGGCATCACCCATGTCGTCGATCCGCTGGCCGGGTCCTATTACATCGAAAGCCTGACCGCCGAGCTGGCCGACAAGGCGTGGCAGCTGATCGAGGAGGTCGAGGAGATGGGCGGCATGACCAAGGCCGTCGCCGGCGGCATGCCGAAACTGCGCATCGAAGAGACGGCGGCGCGGCGTCAGGCCCTGATCGACCGGGGCGAGGATGTGATCGTCGGCGTCAACAAGTATCGCAAGGATCGCGAGGACCCGATCGACATTCTGGATGTGGACAACGTCAAGGTCAGGGACAGCCAGATCGCGCGGCTGGAAAAGATCCGCGCCAGCCGCGACGAGACGGCCTGTCAGGCGGCGCTGGACGAGCTGACGCGGCGCGCGGCCGAGGGCGGGAACCTGCTGGAGGCCGCGGTCGAGGCCGCCCGCGCCCGCGCAACCGTAGGAGAGATCAGCATGGCGATGGAAAAGCAATTCGGCCGTCACCGCGCCGAGGTGAAGACGCTGGCCGGCGTCTATGGCGCCGCCTATGAGGGCGACGAGGGGTTCGCGCAGATCCAGAAGGACGTGGAGAGCTTCGCCGAGGAAGAAGGCCGCCGGCCGCGGATGCTGGTCGTCAAGATGGGCCAGGACGGGCATGATCGCGGCGCCAAGGTGATCGCCACCGCCTTTGCCGATATCGGCTTCGATGTCGATGTGGGTCCGCTGTTCCAGACGCCGGACGAGGCGGCGCAGGACGCGGTGGACAACGACGTGCATGTGGTGGGCATCAGTTCGCAGGCGGCCGGCCACAAGACGCTGGCACCCAAGCTGATCGAGGCGCTGAAGGCGCAGGGTGCGGGCGATATCCTGGTGATCTGCGGCGGCGTCATTCCGCAGCAGGATTACGATTTCCTGAAGAAGGCGGGCGTGAAGGCGATTTTCGGTCCGGGCACCAACATCCCCGCCGCCGCCGCCGACATCCTGCGGCTGATCCGCGAGACGCGGGCGGCCTGAGCCGGTTGCGTCCCGCGAAAGCCGGGGGGCTGTCTGCCCCCCGGCCCCCCCGAGGATATTTGTCCCAAGGCAAAGGGCATCGGGTGGGATTGCGGGGCTGCCTCAGACCTCTTCGATGCGCAGTTCGACCGGGTCGCTGACCAGAACCCCGGTGCGGGGCAGCGTCTGGATCGCATAGTCGATCGCCTCGGGCGTGGTCTTGTGGGTGACGACCAGCACCGGCACGCTGGTGTCGCTGTGCTGTCCGTATTGCCGCATCCGGTCGATCGAGATGCCGGCATCGCCCAGCACCGAGGCGACCTTGGCCAGCGCGCCGGGCTTGTCCTGCAATTCCAGCCGCATGTAATAGGCTGCGGGCACCGCCGTCCGGGCGGGACGCGCGGTCTTCAGCCTCGATGCGGGCTGGCCGAACATCGCCATGCGGACGCCGCGCGCGATTTCCACGATGTCGGACAGCACCGCGCTGGCGGTCGGGCCTTCGCCCGCCCCTGCCCCGCGCAGCACGATCTGGCCGACGCTGTCGCCTTCCAGCACCACCATGTTGGTGCCGCCGACCAGTTGCCCAAGCGGGCTGTCGGCGGGCACGAGGCAGGGCGACATGCGCTGTTCCAGCCCGCGCGCGGTCATCTGCGCGACCCCCAGAAGCTTGATGCGATAGCCCATGTCGGCGGCGCGGCGGATATCGTCGATGCTGACACGCTCGATCCCCTCGATCTCGACGGCGTCGAAATCGACCTGGGTGCCGAACGCGATGGCGGACAGGATCGCCAGCTTGTGGCTGGCGTCGATGCCGCCCACGTCAAGCTGCGGATCAGCCTCGAGATAGCCAAGCTGGCGGGCCTCTTCGAACACCGCCTCATAGGGCAGGCCGGCGCTTTCCATCCGCGTCAGGATATAGTTGCAGGTGCCGTTCATCACCCCCATGACGCGGCCGATATCGTTGCCGGCCAGCGATTCCGTCATCGTCTTGATCACCGGGATGCCCCCGGCCACCGCAGCCTCGAACCGGATGACGCGGCCCAGATCCTCGGCCAGCAGCGCCAGATCCTGCCCGTGCATGGCCAGCAGCGCCTTGTTGGCGGTGACCACGTCCTTGCCGGCGCGCAACGCCGCCTGAATACTGTCGCGGGCGATGCCGTTATCGCCGCCGATCAGTTCGACATAAAGATCGACGTCGTCGGCCGTCGCCACCGCCATAGGGTCGTCTTCCCACCGATAGGCGGACAGATCGGCGTCGCGGTTCTTCATCCGGTCGCGCGCGCTGACCGCGGTGATCGCAACCTCGCGCCCCGACCGCATCGCCAGCAGACCGGCATGTTTCTGAACGATCTTGACGACACCGATCCCGACGGTGCCAAGCCCGGCGATGCCCAAGCGGAGGGGGGACGACATGAAGGCCTCTTTTCTGCGATTGCGCGGGGTGTTAGCGCGGCGGGGCCGATGTTGCAACGACGAAGGCGCGCCGGCTGGGGACGGGGCGGCGCGCGCCCTCAGCCGTCGTCGCCGTGGCCGACCGCATTGCATGCACCGGGGCCGCCCACGTCACCGTCGGACCGGGCCGCGAAAACGTCATTGAAGCCATGCCCGCCGCGCGACTAGGCTGCGCGCAACCCAGACGGAGAGGACCATGACCCAAGATCTCGATTTCGACACGCTGACCATCCACGCCGGCAGCGCGCCCGACCCCGCCACCGGCGCGCGGCAGACGCCGATCTATCAGACCACCTCGTATCAGTTCCGCGATGCCGAACATGCCGCGCGCCTGTTCGGCCTGCAGGAGGTCGGCTATATCTATTCGCGGCTGACGAACCCGACGGTCGCGGCGCTGCAAAGCCGTGTCGCCGCGCTGGAGGGCGGGGCGGGCGCGGTCTGCTGTTCCTCGGGTCACGCCGCGCAGATCCTGGCGCTGTTTCCGCTGATGGGTCCAGGCAAGAACATCATCGCCTCGACCCGGCTTTACGGCGGCACCGTGACCCAGTTCAGCCATACGATCCAGCGTTTCGGCTGGTCGGCGAAATTCGTCGATCTGGACGATCTGGATGCGCTGCGCGCGGCCATCGACGACGACACCCGCGCGATCTTCTGCGAATCGATCAGCAATCCGGGCGGATACGTGACCGATATTCCGGCGGTCGCCGAAATCGCCGATGCGGCGGGTATTCCGCTGATCGTGGACAACACGCTGGCCACGCCCTATCTGTGTCGCCCGATCGAGATGGGCGCGACGCTGGTCGTGCACAGCCTGACCAAGTTCATGACCGGCAACGGCACCGTGACCGGCGGCGCGGTGATCGACAGCGGCAAGTTCGACTGGTCGGCCAGCGACAAATTCCCGTCGCTGGCGGCGCCCGAACCGGCCTATCACGGGCTGAAATTCCACGAGACCTTCGGCGAGCTGGCCTTTACCTTCCACGGCATCGCCATCGGTTTGCGCGATCTGGGCATGACGATGAACCCGCAGGGCGCGCATTACACGCTGATGGGGATCGAGACGTTGGGCCTGCGGATGCCGCGCCATGTCGAGAACGCCCAGAAGGTCGCCGAATGGCTGGAAAACGACCCGCGCGTGCAGTCGGTGACCTATGCCGGGCTCGCCTCGTCGCCGTGGAACGAGACGGCAAAGCGGCTGTATCCCAAGGGCGCGGGCGGCCTGTTCACGTTCGAGATCAAGGGCGGCTATGACGCGGCGGTGAAGCTGGTGGGCGCGCTGGAACTGTTCAGCCATGTCGCCAATCTGGGCGACGCGCGCTCGCTGGTGATCCATTCGGCATCGACGACGCACAGCCAGCTGACCGAAGAACAGCAGCGCGCCGCCGGCG
The DNA here is from genome assembly GCF_028553765.1 of Paracoccus stylophorae. Taxonomy (NCBI): domain Bacteria; kingdom Pseudomonadati; phylum Pseudomonadota; class Alphaproteobacteria; order Rhodobacterales; family Paracoccaceae; genus Paracoccus; species Paracoccus stylophorae. Next base: position 1,843,649 of record NZ_CP067134.1, read on the forward strand.
CCGGGCCCGAGGTGGTGCGCCTGTCGGTCGGGATCGAGAACCCCGACGACCTGATCGCCGACCTGGATCAGGCGCTGGCCAAGGCGACGGCCTGAGACGGACGTAAAAAAAGGGGGCACGGCGCCCCCTTTTTCATTTCGGTTCAATGATTTGCCGGCGTCAGTTCGAAGGCGTTTCCGCCTCGACGTCAGACTGTTCTGCGTCAGATTCTTCCGCGCCTGACGGTGCCGGCTGTTCCGCGTCCGGCTGCTGCCCCTCAGGTTCATCCGCCTCGGGCGTCGCCGGTGCCGTATCGGCGGGTTGCGGCGCGGCCGTGTCGGCACCGTCCGCAGGGATCGGCGGATGACCCTCGGGCAGTTCGATGTCCGGTTGCGGCGCGATGTCTTGCTGCGCTGCCTCCGGGTTCGGCGCGTCCGTGTCATCCTGCGACGCCGCCCCGTCCTGCGGCTGGGCGCGATCCTGCGGCGCGGTTCTCTCTTGCGCATCGGCGCCGCGGTCGCCGCGCTTTCCGCCCTGGCCGGGCTTTCCGCGCATGTCATGGTGCTTGCCGCGCATCTCGTCGCGGCAATCATTCCTGCCGCCCATCAGCGCGTATTCCATCTGCACGCTGGCGTTCATCGACAGTTGGCCGGCGGCGACCGGGGCACCCTCGGTCGCGGCATCGGCGGCCATGCGCATCATCGGGCGCGGCCCGTCGCTGATCTGGCTGTCGCGCAGAACCATCACCGGCCCCAGTCTCAGACCGGCGGCCTTGGCCAGCACCTGGGCCTTGTGGCGGGCATCGGCGACGGCGGCGCGGCGGGCACGGTCCTGCGCGCCCATGCCATTTTCGCGGCTGAACTCGATGCCGCTGATCTCGTTGGCGCCGGCCGCCACGATCGCATCCAGCACCGAGCCCAGCTCGCCGATCTCGCTGACGCGCACGGTGACGCGGTTGCTGGCCTGGTATCCGGTGACGCGCGGGGCGCGGTTTTCGCCGTAATCCATCAGCGGGTTCAGGTTCAGGCCCGATGTGCGGATGTCGGTTTCGGGGATGCCGGCCCGTGACAGCGCCTCGATCACCTCGCGTTGCTGGGTCGAGGTCTGGGACATCGCCTCGGCCGCGCTGTCGGCCTGGCTGGTCACGCCCAGCTGGATCGTGGCCAGGTCGGGGGCGACCCGGGCCTCGCCCTCGCCGGTGACGGTCAGGCGACGCGCGCCTGCGCCCGCCTGCATCATGCAGTGATGCGGCATCGCGCGATGGCCCCTGTCGCCCTTGCCGGGTGCGGCGGCGACGGGACCGGCCAGGGCAATTCCCAGCCCCGTGGCGGTGATCAGGACCGAGCGGGTGATGACGCGGGATGGATCGATCATGTGATGTCCTCTTTCTTCGTTCATGCGACCTGTGTCGCAACGATGGATGATAGCGCCGGGTTCAGCGAAAAGGGTTCACAGATGCGCCAGATTCGCTTTTCTCACCACATGATTTGGGGTAGATCAGGTTAGGCCCCACCAGATCGCGGCATTTCAGAATCGCGACGTATTTCGAGCAGTGACAGAAACATGAACCAGCACGCGCGCGCCCCCGAATTCGCCATGAGCTTCACGCAGGAGGCGGTCCTGCTGGAACGCCATGACGGCCATGACTGGAAAACCTTGGGCGAGGCGCGGTTTGCCGGCCGCGATGTGGCCGCAAGGCTGAACGCGCTGCGGCAAGAGGCCGGCGATGCCGTCGGTTCCGCCGATGCCGTGCTGGTCATTCCGGACGATCAGATCCTGTATACCGTGCTGACGGTCCCCGCCGGGGCGGACATCCCGGCTGCGGTGGCGCGCGCGCTTGAGGGGATGACGCCCTACAAGGCGTCCGATCTGGCGTTCGACTGGTGCCCGTCCGAGTCCGGCGATATCGAGACGCTGCGCGTCGCCGCCGTCGCCCGCCGGACCCTGGAAGAGGCCGAGGATTTCGCCCGCGCGCAGGGATTCCGCGCCTCGGGCTTCGTCGCCCGTCCGGGCGATGCGCGTTTCGACGGTCAGCCCGATTTCGGGACCAGCCGCGCCTTTGCCGAGGATGCCGCGCGCCCGCCCTTCAGCGAACCCGACCTGACGCAGGCCCGCATCACCGCCGCGGCGATCGAGGATGCGCCAGCCCTGCCGGCGGCCGACGCGCCCAAAGCCGATTTCATCTCGCGCATCACGCCGCATCATGTCGCACCCGTTCTGACGACGGACGCGGCCCCTGATGCCCCCGCCCAAGGCGAGGCGGCCGCGGATGCCGCGCCTGCGCCGGACCCGTCGGCGCAGATGCCGGCGGCGGGCGACGCGCCGCCCGTGACGGTGGCATCGGGCGACAAGACGCCCGTCGCGGCCCCGCCCGTAATCCGCCACGGCGAGGCGAAAGGCGTGTCCGCCCCGCGCCTGTCGCCGCGCGCCGCCGCCGTGCATGATCGCGCCGCCGAGGCCCGCGCCCGCCGCGATGAAACCCCTGCCCCGACCCCCGGTCGGCGCGCGGCGCTGATGGCGCGTCTGCGCGATCTGGACCCGGCGCGCCTGCCGGTGATGATGGGCGTCCTGGTCGTCGCGCTGGTCGCCGTCCTGCTGTTGTTCGGAAACCGCGAGGACACAGACCCGAGCGCCGACACCGACAGCATCACAGCAATCCCGGCACAGACCGAAACGGCAATCGCGCCACAAGAGACGGCCGAGGTGACCGAGACGCCCCAGCCTGCGCCGACGGCAGACACGGCGCCGCTTACCCCCGCGCCCGTCGATCCGGGCAACGCCACGGCCGATCGGGCCGACCCCGCCACGGACGCGCCGCAGGCTTCCGCGACCCAGCCCGAGGCGACAACGGCAGCGATCCCGGCCGCGGAGGATGCCGGACCGGCAGAGGACAACACCGCGCTTTCCGCCGACACCGTCAGCCCGGCCGAGACTGCCGAGACAACGGCGGAAGCACCCCCCGCGCCTGCGCCGGCCGCGACCGCGACCCAAGATGCTGCGACCCCCGATCCCGCGACCGAAGACGATCCGCTGACCCGCGCGCTGTCCGAGGCGATCTCGGGCCGCGTGGCGGAAAACGACGCGGCGCGCGCGCAACCCTCCGCGCCGAACGCCGCGCCTGAAACTGCCGCGCCTGCAAGCGACGCGGACGCCGCACAGGGCCAGACCCCGCCTGTACAGACCCCGCCGGCACCGGCATCGACCGCGCCATCGGATACGGCGGCGGCGCAGGCTTCGGCGGCGGCCAGTTCGCTGCGCCTGTCCAGATCCGCCCGTCCCGGTACGCCGCCGGCGCGCGCGGAAACCCCTGCGGCACCGGATTCCCGTCCGGCTGTTCCGGCCAATCCGCAGCCTTTCGATCGGCGCGCCGAACGGCAGGCACCGCAACTGACCGGCATCCGCCCGCCCGGCCGCCCGGCCCGCGCCGCGACGACGCCCGGTCCGGCTGCCGACCAGCCCGCGCCGCAGACCGTTCCGGCCGCCTCGCCCGCGCCGGCCCCGTCCGCGCAGCCGCCCGGTTCGTCCCGCCGGCCGCCGCAGCGCCCCGAAAACCTGACCCTGCTGGAAGAGGGCAGCGTGAACGAGGATGCGGCGCCGACCCGCCTGACACGCGCGGAACAGGTGTTTCTGCACGGGCTGCTGCGCGATCTGAGAACCGCGCAGGCCGGCGCATCCGGCGTCAGCGAGGATGAGCGCCGGGTGCTGATCCGGCTGGCCGATGCCCGTCCGGTCCGCAAGCCGGTGTCGGTGTCCGGGCCGTCGGAAAACGCCGTGCGCGCCGCCGTGGCGCAGGCGGTCGCCGCATCGGATCGACCGCAGCCGCGCAGCGAGGCCGAGACGGCAGCGCCCCCCGCATCCGCCGCCGCGCCCGCGCAACCCTCTGCCGCGACGGGCGCGCGGCTCAGCCGGTCGCTGCGCCCCAGCCCGCGGCCGGGGGCGGGAGGCAACACCGGACCCGGCAATGCCAGCCTGTCGGGCAAGGCGGTCGAGAACGCCATCGCCGCCGCCGTCGCCAGCAGTTCCGCCCCGCCGGGCGCGGTCGCGCTGACGGCGCTGACCGCCTCGGCCCTGCCGCCCCGGCGCAGCAGCGCCCGCGCCGCCGCCAGTGCGGCGGCGTCCTCGCTTGCGCCCTCGACCCCGGCCGCCGCGCCCTCGGCCGACGATCTGCGCGCCGCCGCAGCCGCGCAGGAACGCGACGCGGCCCTGGCCGAACAGCGCCGCATGGACGCCGAGCTTCAGGCCCAGGCCGAGGCGCGCGCCCGCGCCCGCGCCGCCGCCGACCAGCAGGCCGAGGCGCGCGCCCGTGCGCAGGCCGAAGCCCGCGCCCGCGCGCAGGCCGAGGCCGAGGCCCGCGCCGCCGCCGCCCGCAAACAGGCCTATACCCCGCCCGAGGCCGAGAACGAGCCCGAGGTCGCGGCCAAGGTGCCGGCCGGCCGCGCCCAGGGCAGCGCCGCCGCCACCGCCACGATCAAGGACGGCATCACCCTGAACCGCACCCAGATCATCGGCACGATCGGCGCCGGCAAGGCCAGCCGCGCGCTGGTCCGGCTTTCCAACGGCCGGGTGCTGACCCTGCGCCTTGGCGACCGGATCAACGGCGGCACGATCACCGATATCGGCAACAGCCGGATCACCTATGTCAAAGGCGGGCGCCCGCAAGAGCTGTCGGTCCTGAACGGACAGTAGAAGGGAGGCGATGGAAAACTTTCTCCTCCTCGCCACCGTCTATCTGGTGACGATGGTGATCGCCGTGCCGATCTCGGCCCGGCTGGGGCTGGGATCGGTTCTGGGCTATCTGATCTGCGGCATCCTGATCGGGCCGGTCCTGAACCTGACCGGCAACCAGATGTCCGATCTTCAGCATTTCGCCGAATTCGGGGTGGTGATGATGCTGTTCCTGATCGGTCTGGAACTGGAACCCCGCAATCTGTGGAACATGCGCCACCGGCTGATCGGGCTGGGCGGCGCGCAGGTGCTGCTGTCCATCGGTGCCGTGGCCGGTGTGGCGCTGCTGTTCGGGCTGGACTGGCCGGCGGCGCTGGCCCTGGGGATGGTGCTGTCGCTCAGCTCGACCGCGATCGTGTTGCAGACCCTGTCGGAAAAGGGGCTGATGCAGACGACCGGCGGGCGGTCGGCCTTTTCGGTGCTGCTGACGCAGGACATCGCGGTGATCCCGATGATCGCGCTGATGCCGCTGCTGGCGCCGTTCGGCAATCGCGGCGAGGCGGGACACGAGCAGGATCACATCGGCGAGATGATGATGGCCTGGCTGCCCGCCTGGGGCGCCACTCTGGTCACGCTGGCGGCGGTGGCGGCGGTCATTCTTCTGGGCCAGTACCTGATCCGTCCCGTCTTTCGCTTCGTGATCGCCTCGCGCCTGCCCGAGATGGAGACCGCGATGGCGCTGCTGATCGTGGTCGGCATCGCGTCGCTGATGATCCTTGTGGGTCTGTCGCCCGCGCTTGGAACGTTCCTGGCCGGGGTGATGCTGGCCGGGTCCGAGTTCCGGCACGAGCTGGAATCGCAGATCGGGCCGTTCAAGGGGCTGCTTCTGGGCCTGTTCTTCATCACCGTGGGCGCGGGGATGGATCTGGCCGTGCTGGCCGAACAGCCGATCCCGATCCTGACGGCGACGGCGGCGCTGATCTCGACCAAGGCCGCGATCCTGCTGCTGATCGCGCGCTGGACCAAGATGAAGCACCGGGACCGGTCGCTGTTCACCCTGTCTCTGGCGCAGGCGGGCGAATTCGGGTTCGTGCTGCTGTCCTATACCGTGACGCTGGCGATCCTGCCGGCGGAACTGGCCAAATCGGTCCTGCTGGTGATCGCGCTGACCATGCTGGCCACGCCGCTTCTGTTCATCCTGCACGAACAGGTGACGCGGCGGCTGACCGAAACCGCGGCCGCCGACGCGCCCGACGATATCGAGGAACAGCAGCCGATCATCATCGCAGGCGTCGGGCGTTTCGGTCAGGTGATCAACCGCATGGTCACCATGTCGGGCTTTCAGACCACGGTGCTGGACCACGACCTGAAGCTGATCCAGCTGATGCGGCGCTTTGGCTTCAAGGGGTATTTCGGCGATCCGACCCGCCCCGAGATCCTGATGGCGGCGGGGCTGGACAAGGCCCGCATCCTGGTCGCCGCGCTGGACGATCCCGACGCCAATCTGAAGCTGATCCGCTATGCCCGCGAACGCCGCCCCGATCTGCACATCATCGCGCGCGCCCGCGACCGGGTGAATGTCTATCAGCTTTACCGCTCGGGCGCGGACGACATCGTGCGCGAAACCTTTGACAGCTCGCTGCGGGCGGCGCGCTATGTTCTGGAAAATACCGGGCTTTCGGAATACGAGGCGGCCGAGTTGGAACGGATCTTCTACCGCCTGGACCGCGCCTCGCTGCGCGAACTGGCCGAGGTGTGGAAACCCGGCGTGCCGCTGGACGAAAATCCCGACTATGTGCAGCTGAGCCGCGAGCTGAACCGCAATCTGGAAAACGCGCTGATGGAGCGATTCTCGCACGGGCCAAGCGCGGCCCCGATGGCCGAGGAACATGACGAGGAAGAACCCGAACACGGGCTGGGCCGGCCCGAGACGGGCGAACACCGCCCCGGCGGACGATCCTGACGCATCCCGCCGCGCGCCCGTTCCCGCCGCACCTGGACCGGCACCCGGACCGGCCGGCGCGGCTGACGCGGAGCTACAGCGGCGTCTGCTGGTGCGCGATCAGTTTCCAGCCGTCGGCGCGCATCAGCCAGGTGCTGGAACACAGCGCCCGGTGGTCTTTTCCGTCACGCCGCGCGGTTGCCCGATAGGCCAGCACCACCACCTCGTCGGTGCGGGTGGCGTGGCGCTCGGTCATCGCCACCTCGCTCCAGCGTGGGGCGTCGCGCAGGGTGGGGGCGATGGCATCGCCCTGAAGGATGCCGGTCGGCCCGAACACCATGATCGCCGCGTCGTCCAGATCGCGCAGCGCCTCGGCCGCGCTGGCGGTCCAGAACGCCTGTTCCCGTGCCCATATTCCCTCGATCATCGGTCCAGCCTTTCGATGTTCCATCCGCGCTTTTCCAGCAGCCGCAACACGCCGTTCTCGCCCGGCAGATGCAGCGCGCCGAACCCGGCGACGATGCCCCTGCCCTGTTGCGCGGCCTCCTCGGCGCCCCGGATCAACTTGCCGATCCAGCTTTGGTTTCGCGCATCCATCAGCTGCGCCTGCGCAAGCTGCATCTGTTCGTCCACCTGTGCGCGGGTCAGGTCGGAATTGCGATAGGCGTCCAGACGGCCGAATTCCCAGATCTGCCAGACATCGCCGGCGAAATAGGCATCGGTCAGCGTCACCGCGTAATCGTCGGCATGGGACGCGGCGGGCAGCGAGGCGCGGATCATGTCGATTTCCTGCGCCGGCGTCATGTCCCCGAACAGCGTGAAGACGGTGTCCCACGGCTCCAGCGCGCGGACGGGGACGTCCAGATCCTCGGCCCGCTGAACCAGCAGCCGATCCAGCCCGGCGGCGCCGTTGTCGCCCGCCTGCTGCATCATGCAGGGCGACACGCCCAGCATCATCGCCACATACCACGGCCGCAGCTTGGCGGCGATGACGGCGGGCGTGCCGCGATCCTCCATCGCGCGCGCCAGCGCCTGCCATTCCGTATCCGACAGGCGTTCGGGCAGGGTCGGGCCATCGACATTGACCATCAGATCGGGGTCTTCGACCAGCGCCCTTGTCAGCCGCCGTTCCTCCTCGGGGCCGGCCTCGACATACAGGGCGGCGGCGTCCTGCAACGGTTCGGCCAGACGATCCAGCATCCGGCGGTGACGCGGATCGCCGAAATGATAGGTGCCGACCAGGGTCATGCGCGCATCGCCCTTCGTCGCGCGCCACAGGATGCCCCGGTGATAGGGCACGTCGCGGACCGCATCGTCCAGGCGCGCGCGCTGATCCTGCGGCAGCGCCTCGATCAGGTTCACGCCCACGCATTCCGACGCAAGGCCGATCCCGGCCAGAACCGTCCACATCGCCGCCGCCGCCCAGATCCGCCGCATCGCCGCCCCCTGCCTTGTCGTTCCTGCCGTCTTGCGCGCGCATTCCGCGCTGCGCGACAGACGCTTGCACATATTCCCCCGGCCAGCCAGACGCACCCCGAAAAATCGCCCCGCCACGGCGTTGACACGGTTCCAAACTTTGCCTAGATCACCGGCATTGGCACTCGCCTTGGGTGAGTGCCAACAACAACACTGTAACCTGAAACACGGAGTGTTCACCCATGGCATTCAAACCGCTGCATGACCGCGTGCTGGTTCGCCGCGTTGAATCGGAAGAAAAGACCAAGGGCGGTCTGATCATCCCCGACAGCGCCAAGGAAAAGCCCGCGGAAGGCGAGGTCGTCTCGGTCGGCGAAGGCGCGCGCAAGGATTCGGGCGAACTGATCGCGCCCGCCGTCAAGACCGGCGACCGGGTGCTGTTCGGCAAATGGTCGGGCACCGAAGTCACGCTTGATGGCGAAGAGCTGCTGATCATGAAGGAAAGCGACATTCTGGGCATCATCGGCTGATCGGCCACCCCGGAACACGCAACTTCACGATAGAAAATTCAGGAGATTCAAATGGCTGGTAAAGAAGTCAAATTTGGCACCGACGCCCGCGACCGGATGCTGAAAGGCGTCAACGTCCTGGCGGACGCCGTCAAGGTCACGCTTGGCCCCAAGGGCCGCAACGTCGTCATCGACAAATCCTTCGGCGCGCCGCGCATTACCAAGGACGGCGTCACCGTCGCCAAGGAGATCGAGCTGTCCGACAAGTTCGAGAACATGGGCGCGCAGATGGTCCGCGAAGTCGCGGCCCGCACCAATGACGAGGCCGGCGACGGCACCACCACCGCGACGGTTCTGGCCCAGTCCATCGTCAAGGAAGGCATGAAGGCCGTCGCCGCCGGCATGAACCCGATGGACCTCAAGCGCGGTATCGACCTGGCCACCACCAAGGTCGTCGAGGCGATCAAGGCCGCCTCGCGCCCGGTGAACGACAGCGACGAAGTCGCGCAGGTCGGCACCATCTCGGCCAACGGCGAAGCCTCGATCGGCCGTCAGATCGCCGACGCGATGCAGAAGGTCGGCAACGAGGGTGTGATCACCGTCGAAGAGAACAAGGGGATGGAAACCGAGGTCGAGGTCGTCGAAGGCATGCAGTTCGACCGCGGCTATCTGTCGCCCTATTTCGTGACCAACCCCGACAAGATGGTCGCGGATCTGGAAGACTGCTACATCCTGCTGCACGAAAAGAAACTGTCGTCGCTGCAGCCCATGGTTCCGCTGCTGGAATCGGTGATCCAGTCGCAGAAACCGCTGCTGATCATCGCCGAGGATGTCGAGGGCGAGGCGCTGGCCACGCTGGTCGTCAACAAGCTGCGCGGCGGTCTGAAGATCGCGGCCGTCAAGGCACCCGGCTTCGGCGATCGCCGCAAGGCGATGCTGCAGGACATCGCGATCCTGACCGGCGGTCAGGTCATCAGCGAAGATCTGGGCATGAAGCTGGAAAACGTGACCATCGACATGCTGGGCACGGCCAAGAAGATCACGATCAACAAGGACACCACCACCATCGTCGACGGCGCCGGTGAGAAGTCCGAGATCGAGGCCCGCGTCAGCCAGATCCGCCAGCAGATCGAGGAAACCACCTCGGACTATGACAAGGAAAAGCTGCAGGAACGCGTGGCCAAGCTGGCCGGCGGCGTCGCGGTCATCCGCGTCGGCGGGATGAGCGAAATCGAGGTCAAAGAGCGCAAGGACCGCGTCGATGACGCGCTGAACGCGACCCGCGCGGCGGTTCAGGAAGGCGTGGTCGTCGGCGGCGGCGTCGCGCTGCTTCAGGGCGGCAAGGCGCTGGACGGCATCAAGGGCGAGAACTCGGACCAGGAAGCCGGCGTCGCCATCGTGCGCCGCGCGCTGGAGGCTCCGATGCGCCAGATCGCCGAGAATGCCGGCGTTGACGGTGCGGTGGTCGCGGGCAAGATCCGCGAATCGAACGACAAGGCGTTCGGCTTCAACGCGCAGACCGAAGAATATGGCGACATGTTCAAGTTCGGCGTCATCGACCCGGCCAAGGTCGTGCGCACCGCGCTGGAAGACGCGGCCTCGGTCGCCGGTCTGCTGATCACCACCGAAGCCATGATCGCCGAAAAGCCCGAGCCGAAGGGCCAGGGCGGCGGCGGCATGCCCGACATGGGCGGCATGGGTGGCATGGGCGGCATGATGTAATCAGCCCCCTGCCCCACGGCAGAACGGGAAAAGGGCGCCTTCGGGCGCCCTTTTTTTGCTGTTCGCGATCCCGGCCGGTGGCATCCCACGGGCCGGCCCCGCCGGATCGTGTCAGTCGCTGACCACCGCCTCGACCCCCATCGAGCTGCACAGCGACCGGAACCGCGAATGTGCGACCTCGCCCATCAGGCTGCGGCCGGTCTTCGTCAGGGTCAGGCGCAGCCGCGTGCCCTTGTCCGTCAGCTTCAGCGCGCCCGCATCGGCCGGGTCCTCGATGGCGAACATCGCGCCGAACCGCATCGCCTTGCCAAGCGTCTCGGCATCGCGGACTTCATCGTCGGACAGCAGCGCGAACAGCCGCGCCATCGGCGATTCCGAGCGGTTGTTCTTGTAACGATGCAGCAGCGCCAGACCCAGGAATACCCGTTCCGAATGGCTCAGCGCGGCCATGTTGGCGCGGGTGACATTGTCGAAACAGGCCTCGGCCCGGTAATCGGGATGAGCGCGCCAGGTCGTGTCGTGCAGCAGGCAGGCGGCGCGGATCAGGCGTTCGCGTTCGGGCGGGGCATCGGCGAAGATCGGGTGCAGGAACTGATACAGCTTCTTGCCGAAGCCGGGCATCCGCGCCATCTGCCGTTCGGTGAAGCGCGCGGCCTCGATCAGCGGGTCGCGGCGGCGCAGGCTGTCGGTCATGTGTTCGTATAACAAGCCCTCGCGGATGCCATAGCTGCTGACCGCCAGCTCGGCCGGCGCGAACGTCCCGACCAGTTCCGACAGCACCTGCGCGGCCAGCGGCACAAGCTCCATCCGCGAGGAGGAGATGCTGACCCGCGCGCGCAGATCGGCCAGCGGGGTCGCTGCGATCCAGCCCACCGTCTCGGCCACCGCCTCGGGCGTCATGCGGTATTCGTGCAGCACCGTCATCGGATATTGGCGGCGTTCCATGTCCAGCCGGGCGATGGCGCGCCATGACCCACCGACCAGATAGACCCGTTCGTGTTCGGTGCCCATCCGGTCGGCCAGATCGGCCATGATCGCGCGGATATGGTCGCGCAGCCCGTCCGCCCCGCCCTTGACCTGCTGCAAGCGGAACGGACCCAATGGCGCGCTGACCCGGCGGCCGACCTTGCCCCCCTCGACCTCGGCCAGTTCCAGAGAGTTGCCGCCGATGTCGCAGACCAGCCCCTTGGCATCCGGCCAGCCCAGCAACACGCCCTGCGCCGACAGCCGCGCCTCTTCCTCGCCGTCGATGACCAGCATGCGGATGCCGGTCTCGCGTTCGACCCGTTCCTGGAACTCGGGCCCGTCGGCGGCCTCGCGCACGGCGGCGGTGGCCACGCAGGTCAACGGCTCGATCTGCATGCTGCGGGCCAGCGTGGCGAACCGGCGCAGCGCCGCAAAGCCGCGTTCGATCCCGGCCGGGTTCAGCCGCCCCGTCGCGGCCATCTCCGCGCCCAGGCCCGCCATCACCTTTTCGTTGTAGAAATAGGCCGGCGATCGCGCGGCCCCGTCGAACACGACCAGCCGGATCGAGTTCGATCCCACATCGACCACGCCCACCCGCGTCAGCGCCCGCTTGGGCAGCTTTGCAAACATCTTGCCCAGAGGCTCGATCTTCTTGCCGGTGGCTGTCCGCACGCCGTTCATTGCAAAGCCTCCTGCTTGCGCATCGGTCCGTTAATGGCGTGTCGGGTCCGCCGGGTCAATCCGGCGAATGGGTCAGCGCCGGCACATCGCGCGCCCCCGCCGTGCCGCGCCCCGACAGCGAGGGGTTTTCCATGAAGAAGCGGTGACAGTCGAACAGATCGTCGCGCCCATCGGGCAGATAGCGGACGAAACGCCCGTCCGGATGCAGAAGCCAGCTTTGCGCCTCGTCGGCCAGGTTGGCGGCCATGATCTGGCTGACGATCTGCGCCTTCACCGTCTCGTTGTGACATTCCACCAGCGTCTCGACCCGCCGCGTCATGTTGCGGCCCATCCAGTCGGCCGAGGAAAAGAACACCCGCGCCTTACCCGACGGCAGGCCGTGGCCGTTGCCGAAACACACGATCCGCGAATGTTCCAGATAGCGCCCGATGATCGACTTGACGCGAATATTGTCCGACAGCCCCTTGATCCCGGGTCTGATTCCGCAGATCCCGCGAATCACCAGGCTGATCTTCACGCCCGCCGCGCTGGCCGCATACAGCGCCTCGATCACGTCCTTTTCGATCAGGGAATTCATCTTGGCCCAGATCGCGGCCGGCCGTCCCTGACGGGCATATTCCGCCTCGCGCGCGATCAGCGACAGCAGCCGGTCCTTCAGGTCGATGGGCGAGATCGCCAGGTTCTCCAGACCCTCGGGCTGAACATATCCCGACAGATAGTTGAAAACCTTGGTCGCGTCGCGCCCCAGTGCCGGATCGCAGGTGAACAGCGACAGATCGGTATAGATGCGGGCGGTGATCGGATGATAATTGCCGGTGCCGTAATGGGTATAGGTGACCAGGTTGTCGCCCTCGCGCCGGACGACGGTGCTGATCTTGGCGTGGGTCTTGTAGTTCACGAACCCATAGACGACATGCGCGCCGGCGCGTTCCAGCCGCCGCGACTGGCGGATATTGGCGGCCTCGTCGAACCGCGCCTTCAGTTCGACCAGCGCGGTCACCGATTTGCCGGATTCGGCGGCCTCGCACAGCGCCTCGACGATGGGGCTGTCGCGGCTGGTGCGATACAGCGTCTGCTTGATCGCCAGAACGTCGGGATCGCGCGCGGCCTGCGCCAGAAACCGCACCACCATGTCGAACGTCTCATAGGGGTGATGCAGCAGCATGTCCTTTTGCCGGATCGCCGCGAACATGTCGCCGTCGTGATCCTGCACCCGTTCGGGGACGCGCGGGGTGAAGACCGGCCACAGCAGGTCGCGGCGGCTGTCCAGCACCAGTTCGCGCAGATCGGCCATGCCCAGCAACCCCTCGACCTCGATCACCTCGTCGGGGATGACGCCCAGCTCCTCCATGATCAGCCGGCGCAGATTGTCGGGCGCGCCGGCCGTGATCTTCAGCCGGATCACGCTGCCGCGGCGGCGACGCTTCAACGCGGTCTCGAATTCGCGGACCAGATCCTCGGCCTCTTCCTCGACCTCCAGATCGCTGTCGCGCAGCACCCGGAACGCGCAATGCCCGATATCGCGATAGCCGGGGAACAGGCTGGACAGATGCATCAGCAACAGATCCTCAAGCCGCAGGAAACGCTGGCCGCCGGGCAGCGGCACGAAACGCTGCAACTGCGCCGGGATCGGCAGCAGCGCCTGCATCCGCCGCCCCTTGCCCTCGGGCGCCAGTTCCAGCGCCAGCGAAAAGCCGGTATTGGGGATGAAGGGGAACGGATGCGCCGGGTCGATGGCCAGGGGCGACAGCACCGGCAGGACCTTGTTCTCGAAATGGCGGTGCAGGAAATCCTCTTCCGCGCGGGTCAGGCGCGAGCGGGACAGGATCACGATGCCCTGCTGTTCCATCTCGCGGCGCAGGCGGGTCCAGACGCCCTGCTGCGCGGCCATCAGCCGGCGCGCATCGGCGTTGATCAGGCCAAGCTGTTCGGCCGCCGTCAGCCCGTCATCCGAGATGCTGTTATGCCCCTCGCGCACCAGTTCGCGCAGGCCGGCCACGCGGACGGTATAGAACTCGTCCAGATTGGCGGCGCTGATCGACACGAAGCGCAGCCGTTCCAGCAGCGGCACACGGGCGTTGCGCGCCTCGTCCAGCACCCGCCAGTTGAAGGACAGCCAGCTGAGTTCGCGGTTGAAGAACCGCGCCGGCCCCGTCGGCGGACCGTCCGGCAATTCGCGCGGGGGCGGAAACGGGGTGCGAAGGAAATCGGCCTGTGTCATGCAAGTCCGGCTGCTGCGGAACCAGGCCGGATCATGCGTCGGGACGCGGCAGCTTGTCCAGCAGATCGGCGGCGATGCGGCGGGTGACGGGGCCTTGCCGTGCCATCGCCGCGCGGTCGATCGCGGCCACCAGCCGGCGCGCCTGACCCAGATCGCGGTCCATCCGGATCACCAGCCAGTCGATCAGCCCGGCGGGCACGATCAGCTGGCGATCCGCGAACAGCTTGACCAGCACCGCGGCCATCAGCGCCTCGTCGGGCGGTCCCAGCCGGACCTGCGGCATCGCATCCATGCGCGAGCGCAGATCGGGCAGCACCAGCCCCCAGTCGCGCGGCGCGGTGCGCGCGGTCAGCAGCAGCAGGCAATCGCGCGCCCCGCACAGATTCCACAGATGGAACAGCGCCTGTTCGGCCAGCGCCGCGCGGCCGGCGCGGTCGGCATCCTCGACCACCAGCGCGCCGCTCTCGGCGGCCAGCAGATCGGCGGCCTCGGGGCGCAGCGCGGCGGCCGTGATGCGGCGCGCGCCATTCTCGGCCGCCCAGAAGGCGGCCATGTGGGTCTTGCCCGACCCCTCGGGGCCGATCAGCAGCATCCGCCCCTGCGGCCAGTCCTGCGGCGCGTCCAGCACGGCCAGCGCGTCGGCATTGGCGGGGGCGGGCAGGAAATCGACCCGCGCATGGGCCGGCGGCGTGGTCAGGTCCAGGGTCAGCTGGCGCGACAACCGGCCCTAATCCTTCCGGCGTTGCAGGTCTTCCTGCATCGTCTGGATCTCGGCCCGGCCGCGGCTTTCATCGGCCTGCAACCGCGCCTGCAGCAATTCGCGCGCGACGGTTCCGCGCGGCGCCAGTTCGACCAGGATCGGCGGTCCCGCCTCGGCCGGCGGCGTGCGCCCGGTATACAGCGCGCTTTGGCGATAGCGTTCGATGGCGAACCGCGCCAGCACCCCCAGCGCCGCCGCCATCGGCACCGCCGCGACCAGCCCGACAAAGCCGAACAGCGCCCCGAACACCGACAGCGCCAGCAACAGCCAGACCGGATGCAGCCCGACATGACCGCCGACGATCTTGGGTTGCAAGTAATTTCCCTCGACCACCTGGCCCAGGGCGAAGATGGCCACCACCGCGCCGATCCACAGCGGCTCGCCCCAGAAACTGAACAGCGCGACGCCGATGGCCGTGATGCCGCCGATCAGAACCCCGACATAGGGGATGAACGACAGCGCCGCCGCGCTGATGCCGATGAAAAAGCCAAAGGGCAGCCCGACCAGCATCAGCGCGATCGAATACCACGTCCCCAGGATCAGGATCACCAGCCCCTGCCCGCGCACGAAACCCGACAGCGCCGCGTCGATCTCGGCCGCCAGCCGGCGCAGCACCGGCGCGTGTTCGCGCGGCAGCAGCCGGTCGATCTCGGCCACCATCCGGTCCCAGTCCAGCAGCAGGTAGAACGCCACCACCGGCACGATCACCAGAATGGCCACCGCGCTGATGACGCCGCCCAGCGAACTCATGATCGTCTGAGCCACGTTGCTCCACTGATCGCCCATGGCCTTGCCCAGATCGGTCATGGCGGTGCTGAACGTGCCGCCTTCGGGCAGCAGGTCGGGAAAACGCGCGACGACAAAGCTGCGGGCCTGTTCGAACATCTCGGGCGCGGTGGCGATCAGCGCCGTGGCCTGCCGAATCAGCAAGGGCACGATCAGCAGGATCACCGCGGCAAGGATCAGAACGCAGCCGAAGGTGATGACCACCACCGCCATGGTCCGCGACAGTCCCGCCCGTTCAAGCCGGTCGGCAACCGGGTCCAGCAGATAGGCGACGCCCGCGCCCAGGATGAAGGGCAGGATCGCCTGCCCCAGCAGCCACATCGTGACCAGCAGCAGCGCCGAGGCGGCGCCCCACCAGATCACTTGCTTGCGCACCGACATGTGCATCCTGTTGGCCCCGCCCGAATTGTCGTGCCTATGTGGCCGGTCGGGGGCTGCGATGCAAGTCCGCAGCACCCGCAGGCCGCAACCGGTCAACGCGCAAGCCCGGCGCGCACGGCCCCAGATCTTGCCCCCTTCGCGCCGCTGCCCTACAGGTGGCGCGACCCGAACCGAAGGACCACGCCCCATGCGTCTGTCGCGCTATTTCCTGCCTGTCCTGAAAGAGGACCCCAAAGAAGCCCAGATCGTCAGCCACCGGCTGATGCTGCGGGCGGGGATGATCAAGCAGCAAACCGCCGGCATCTATTCCTGGCTGCCGCTGGGCTACCGGGTGCTGCGCCGGATCGAACGGATCGTGCACGAGGAACAGCAGCGCGCCGGCCACATCCCCCTGCTGATGCCGACGCTGCAACCGGCCGATCTGTGGCGCGAGTCGGGCCGTTACGACGATTACGGAGAGGAGATGCTGCGCATCACCGACCGGCACAAGCGCGACCTGCTGTTCGGCCCCACCAACGAAGAGATGATCACCGACATCTTCCGCGCGCATGTGAACAGCTACAAGGATCTGCCGCTGACGCTGTATCACATCCAGTGGAAGTTCCGCGACGAGATCCGGCCCCGTTTCGGCGTCATGCGCGGGCGCGAGTTCCTGATGAAGGACGGCTATACGTTCGATCTGACGCGCGAGGATGCGCTGCACGCCTATAACCGCCATCTGGTCAGCTATCTGCGGACCTATGAACGGATGGGGTTGCAGGCCGTCCCGATGCGTGCCGACAGCGGGCCCATCGGCGGCGACGACACGCATGAATTCCTGGTGCTGGCCGAGACCGGCGAATCCGAGGTGTTCTATGACAGCCAGATCACCGACCTGACCTTCGGCGACCGGCAGATCGACTATGACAGCCACGAGGAATGTCAGGCGGTGATGGACGAATTCACCAGCCGCTATGCCCGCACCGACGAGACGCACGATCCGGCGCTGTTCGACCAGATCCCGCAGGATCGGCGCCGCATCGCGCGCGGGATCGAGGTCGGGCAGATCTTCTATTTCGGCACCAAATATTCCGAACCGATGGGCGCGACCGTGGTCGGCCCCGACGGGGCGCGCGTGCCGGTGCATATGGGCAGCCACGGCATCGGCGTCTCGCGCCTGGTGGGTGCCATCATCGAGGCCAGCCACGACGATCGCGGCATCATCTGGCCCGAAGGCGTGACCCCGTTCCACGTCGCGATCGTCAATCTCAAGCAGGGCGACGGCTCGACCGACAGCGCCTGCGAAGCGATCTATGACCAGCTGCGCGCATCCGGGCTGGACCCGCTTTACGACGACCGCGACGAACGCGCCGGGGCCAAATTCGCCACCGCCGACCTGATCGGCCTTCCGTGGCGGATCACCGTGGGCCCGCGCGGTCTGGCCAACAACCGGGTCGAACTGACCAGCCGCCGCACCGGCGAAAGCGAGGAACTGTCGCCCCGGGACGCCGTGGCGCGGATCGCCGAGATCTATCGGCCGGTGCTGGCGGCGGGGCTGCCGACGCCATGATCGGGGCGCTGCGACTGGTCACGGCGCTGGCCTGCGCCGCGGTTCTGTCGCAGTTTCCCGCATTTTCCGATCAGTATGTGCAGCGTCTGGGCGGACAGGTCGATGCGCTGGCCCGCGTCGCCGCCGATTTCGACGCCAGCGCGCGGCGCGCGGGGCTGACACGGTCGCAGGCGCTGGCCGACCTGACCGGCAGCGATTTCCGCGACGCCCATCAGGCCGACATGCGCCGCAGCCTTGCCCGGCTGGATCACGCCCGCGCCGATCTTGCCATGCTGCGGATCGCCGGTCCGCTGGAACGGCTGCTGCTGCCGCACCGGATGCGCGACCCCGACACGATTGCCGCGACCTGGGGCGATTTCCGCCCGGCGCTGCCGCTGGGCGTGGCCGGGCTGGGGGCGGCGGCCATCGGTTTCGCGCTGGGCTGGCTGCTGACCGGGGTTGCCGGCGCGTTGTTGCGCCGCCGCCGTCGCGACACGCTGGGCTGGCGCTGAGACCCGATTTCGGGCCAAGCTGCCTCAAAAGCCGTGCAAAACGGTTCGTGATGAGACTTTTCTTTTTGGATCAGCCCTTCTAACCTCGCGCCCAGGACTCTGTTCCAACTGGGAGACAAACAATGAAAAAGCTTCTTCTGGCCACCGCGGCCGGAGCACTGATCGCCGGCGCCGCCGGGGCCGAGGACATCAAGATGGGCATGTCGCTGGGCTTCACCGGGCCGCTGGAATCCATGGCGCCCGCAATGCGCGACGGCGCGCAGCTGGCAATGAAGGAAGTCAGCGATTCGGGCCTGCTGCTGGACGGCTCGACCGTCACCCCGGTCGAAGGCGATTCGACCTGCGCCGACGCGGCGGCGGCCACCGCCACCGTCGAACGCCTGATCACCGCCGAAGGCGTGAAGGGCATCGTCGGCGGGATGTGTTCGGGCGAAACCATCGCGACGCTGGAAAACGTCGCCAAGCCGAACGGCGTGGTGATGATCTCGCCCTCGGCGACGTCGCCGGCGCTGTCCACCATCGACGATAACGGCCTGTTCTTCCGCACCTCGCCGTCCGATGCGCGGCAGGGCGAGGTGATGGCCAACATCATCATGGAAAAGGGCATCGACACCGTCGCCGTCACCTATACCAACAACGATTACGGCAAGGGGCTGGCCGACAGCTTCCAGGCCGCGTTCGAGGAAAAGGGCGGCACCGTCACGGTCAGCAGCGCCCATGACGACGGCAAGGCCGACTACTCGGCCGAGGTTGCGGCGCTGGCATCAGCCGGCGGCGACGCGCTGGTGGTCGCGGGCTATGTCGATCAGGGCGGTTCGGGCGTGGTGCGCGCCGCGCTGGACACGGGCGCGTTTGACACGTTCGTCTTCCCCGACGGCATGATCGGCAACGCGCTGGTCGAGAATTTCGGCAGCGAGATCGACGGCAGCTTCGGCCAGAACCCCGCCGCCGAGGGCGAGGGGCGCGACAAGTATATCGAGATGGCCAAGGAAGCCGGCTTCGACGGATCGAACGTGTTCTCGGCCGAATCCTACGACGCCGCCGCGCTGATGCTGCTGGCGATGGCCGCCGCAGGCAGCAGCGATCCGGGCGTCTACAAGGACAAGATCATGGATATCGCCAACGAACCCGGCGAAAAGATCATGCCCGGCGAACTGGCCAAGGCGATCGAGATCCTCAATGACGGCGGCGAGGTCGATTATGTCGGCGCCACGTCCGTCGAATTCATCGAACCCGGCGAATCCGCCGGCGTCTATCGCGAGGTCTCGTTCAACAACGGCGAAATGGAGATTGTCGGCTATCGCTGACCTTCCCTGATCGGACAGGCCCGGTCCCGCGTGCGCGCGACCGGGCCTTTTCGCAATGACAAGAGCCGCGCGGGCGGCCACACTTTACCACGCCAAACTTCACCGCAATCGTGAAGACAGGGAAACAAGAATGATCAGGGTCGAGGACCTTCACCGCCATTTCGGCGGGTTCCGGGCCGTAGATGGTGCCAGCCTCACCATCGGCGAAGGCTCGATTACCGGGCTGATCGGGCCGAACGGCGCCGGCAAATCCACATTGTTCAACGTCATCGCGGGCGTGCTGCCACCGACATCGGGCAAGGTCTATATGGACGGCGAGGACATCACCGGCCTGCCGCCGCACCAGCTGTTTCGTCGCGGGCTGCTGCGCACCTTCCAGCTGGCGCATGAATTCGCCTCGATGACGGTGCGCGAGAACCTGATGATGGTCCCGGGTGGCCAGACCGGCGAGACGATCTGGAAGACCTGGTTCCAGCGCGGCCAGATCCGGCGCGAAGAGGATCAGCTGGGCAAGCGCGCCGACGAGGTGCTGGAGTTTCTGACCATCCGCCATCTGGCGCATGAAAAGGCCGGCAATTTGTCGGGCGGCCAGAAAAAGCTGCTGGAACTGGGCCGGACGATGATGGTCGACGCCAAGGTGGTGTTCCTGGACGAGGTCGGTGCGGGCGTGAACCGCACCCTGCTGGGCACGATCGGCGACGCCATCGTGCGGCTGAACAAGGAACGCGGCTATACGTTCTGCGTGATCGAACACGACATGGATTTCATCGGCAAGCTGTGCGACCCGGTGATCGTCATGGCCGAGGGCCGGGTGCTGGCCGAGGGCAGCGCCGCCGACATCATGCAGAACGAAGAGGTGATCGAGGCCTATCTGGGCACCGGCCTGAAGAACAAGGACATGGTGGGCGCATGAGCGATGCGGACAAGGCTTTGGGCACCCGGGGCAATCGCGACGCATCGGTCGTCAACCCCCGGCCCGCCGGCACGTTCGACGGCAGCCGCAGATCCGGCGCAGTCGGCCCCGGCCGGCCCGACGATCCGTTCCTGATCGGGGAAAACATGTCCGGCGGCTATGGTCGCGGCCCTGACATCCTGCACAACTGCACCATCGCCGTCGAAAAGGGCGAGATCGCGGTGATCGTCGGCCCCAACGGCGCCGGCAAATCGACCGCCATGAAGGCGATCTTCGGGATGCTGGAGCTGCGCGAAGGCTCGGTCCGGCTGGACGGGCGCGACATCACCGCGCTGAACCCCCAGGACCGCGTCAAGGCCGGGATGGGTTTCGTGCCGCAGGTCAACAACATATTTCCGTCAATGAGTTGCGAAGAAAACCTTGAGATGGGCGCGTTCATCCGCGACGACGATTTCACGGACACCATGACGCAGGTCTTCGACCTGTTTCCCATCCTCAAGGAAAAGCGCCGGCAGGCGGCGGGCGAATTTTCGGGCGGTCAGCGCCAGCAGCTTGCCGTGGGCCGGGCGCTGATGACGCGGCCCAGCCTGCTGATGCTGGACGAGCCGACCGCGGGCGTCAGCCCCATCGTCATGGATGAGCTGTTCGACCGCATCATCGCCATCGCCCGCGGCGGGCTGCCGATCCTGATGGTCGAACAGAACGCCAAACAGGCCATGGCCATCGCCGACAAGGCCTATGTGCTGGTCCAGGGGGCCAACGCGCATACCGGATCGGGAAAGGAGCTGATGGAAAACGACGAGGTGCGCCGCACCTTCCTGGGGGGCTGAGCCATGGACATCCTGAACGCCCTCGTGGCCTTTCTGAACTTCGTCTTCATCCCGGCCGCCGCCTATGGCGCGCAGCTGGCGCTGGGCGCGCTGGGGGTGACGCTGATCTACGGCATCCTGCGCTTTTCCAACTTCGCCCATGGCGACACGATGGCCTTCGGCACCGCCGTCACCATCCTGACGACATGGGGCCTGCAATCCATGGGCGTCACGCTGGGGCCGCTGCCCACCGCGCTGCTGGCCCTGCCGATCGGGATCGCCGGCACCGCGATCATCGTGCTGCTGACCGATCGCGCCGTCTATCGCTTCTATCGGATCAAGAAGGCGCCGCCGATCATCCTGGTGATGGCCTCGGTCGGCGTCATGTTCCTGATGAACGGGCTGACGCGGCTGCTGATCGGCGTCGATGAACAGCGTTTCGCCGATGGCGCGCGCTTCGTCATCGACGTGCGCAGCTTTCGCGAGATGACCGGGCTTCAGGAGGGGCTGGCGCTGAAGACGACGCAGGTGCTGACCATCGTGGTCGCGGTGCTGGTCGTGTGGGCGCTGTTCTGGTTCCTGAACCGGACCAAGTCCGGCAAGGCGATGCGCGCCTATTCCGACAACGAGGATCTGGCCCTGCTGTCGGGCATCGACCCCGAAAAGGTCGTGCGCCTGACCTGGATCATCGCCGCGGGTCTGGCGACCATCGCGGGCGTGCTTTACGGGCTGGACAAGGCGTTCAAGCCCTTCAACTATTTCCAGATCCTGCTGCCGATCTTCGCCGCCGCCATCGTCGGCGGTCTGGGCAATCCGCTGGGGGCCATCGCCGGCGGCTTCGTCGTCGCCTTCTCCGAGGTCGCGGTGACCTATCCGTGGCTGAAGGTGGCGGGCTATCTGTTCCCCGCATGGCAGCCCGACGGGCTGCTGCAATTGCTGGGGACGGAATACAAGTTCGCCGTCAGCTTCGTCATTCTGATCGTCGTGCTGCTGTTCAAGCCAACCGGCCTGTTCGGCGGCAGGTCCGTGTAAGGGAGGTCCGGTCATGTCAACCAACCGTCAGGCCGCATCCACCAGCAAATGGCGCGCGCCGCTGATTTTCGCGGTGCTTGCCGTGCTGTTCATCCTTGAGGGCACGGTGCGCAATGCCATGTTCTCGGGCAGCTGGAACACCTCGCTGGGCATCCTGAACATGGGCCTGATTTCGGCCATCACGGCGCTGGGCGTCAACATGCAATGGGGCTATGCCGGGCTGTTCAACGTCGGCGTGGTCGGCTTTCTGGCGCTGGGCGGTCTTGCGCCGGTGCTGGTCTCGACCCAGCCGGTCGCGGGGGCGTGGCAGGCGGGCGGGGCGCGGGTGCTGTTCGCGCTGGCCGTCGGGCTGGGCACGCTGGCGCTGGCCATCCAGGCGTGGAAGCGTTTGCGCAGCGGGCGCGGCCTTGCGGTGCTGGCGATCCTGATCGCGGGGTTCGTCATCTATCGCTGGCTGTTCGATCCCGCGGTGCAGGCGATCGAATCGAACAGTCCCGCGCGTCACGGCAATATCGGCGGTCTGGGCCTGCCCGTCCTGCTGTCCTGGGTCGTGGGCGGGGTCTTTGCCGCTGCCGCCGCCTGGGGCGTGGGCAAGGTCGCGCTGGGGCTGCGGTCCGACTATCTGGCCATCGCGACGCTGGGCATCGGCGAAATCATCGTCGCCGTCCTGAAGAACGAGGACTGGCTGGCGCGCGGGGTCAAGAACGTCACCGCCATTCCCCGCCCCGTCCCCTACGAGATCGAGCTGCAGCAGAACCCCGACTTTCAAAGCTTTGCCAACAGCCTGTCGATGAGCACGGCCGAAGCCTCGGGCGTGTGGGTCAAGATCTGTTACATGTCGCTGTTTCTGGTCGTGCTGCTGGCGATCATCCTGCTGGCGGAACTTGCGCTGAAATCGCCCTGGGGCCGGATGATGCGCGCGATCCGCGACAACGAGGTCGCGGCCGAGGCGATGGGCAAGGACGTCACCGCGCGGCATTTGCAGGTGTTCATCCTCGGATCGGCGGTGATCGGCGTCGCGGGCGCGATGATGATCACGCAGGACGGGCTGATGGCGCCGGTGGGCTATCAGCCGCTGCGCTATACCTTCCTGATCTGGGTGATGGTCGTCGTCGGCGGTTCGGGCAACAACTGGGGCGCGGTGCTGGGCGCGGTGCTGATCTGGTTCTTGTGGATCAAGGCCGAGGTCTGGGGTCCGGCGCTGATCGCGCTGCTGACATCGCCGCTGCCCGATGGCGGGCTGAAGGCGCATCTGATGGACAGCGCCGCGCATATGCGCTTCATCGCGATGGGCCTGGTGCTGCTGCTGGTGCTGCGCTTCGCGCCGCGCGGTCTGGTGCCCGAGGAATAGGCGCGGACCCCGCCCGCAACTGAAAACGGCGCGGCTGGCCCGCGCCGTTTTCATTTCCCCTGCCCGCGCCTCGCAGGCGCAGTTGCCTCAGGCGCAGTCGTCGCCCAGAACCACGCTCCACCACAACCGGCCATCGGCGCCGCGCACGACGCCGGTGCCCAGTTCGGTGCTGGACTGGCCCATCAATTCGACCCGGTGCGGCTCGGACCGCAGCCAGGCAGCGACGACGCCTTCGGGTGTGCCGCCCGCCGCAACTAGCTGCGCCACGCCGCAGGTCGGATAGCCGACTGCCCGCGCCCGGTCCACCACGTTCGACCCGTTCGATCCGGCCACCGTCGCGCGACCCATCGCGGCCACGTCGCAGGCATGGGATTGCGCGATCCGGATCAGGTCGTCATTTGCCGCCAGCAGCACCTTGCCATTGGCTGCGCGCGCCGCATTGACCGCCTCGCCCATGCGTTCCTGCAATGCGGCATCGCCGGTGCAGATGGCGGCCAGCGCCTCTTCGGCGGGATCGGCGGGGGCGTCCACGCCGGTCAGCGGAATGACCGGCGCGTCGAACCCGGCCCCCTGCTGACAGGCCGCCAGCAGGGCTGCGGACAGGAACGCGACGGACAGGGTTTTGACGGTCATGGCAACCTCGGCTCAGCTTCTTGTAAAGACGGACGTTTTCCAACGCGCCGCGCCGCCCTGCGGTTCCGCCACACGGCAGCCCTCTTGCGCCGCTGCACAAGCGACCTTAAAGCGCATCCATGACCCAGCACCAGCGCCTTCTGATCATCGATTTCGGCTCTCAGGTGACGCAGCTGATCGCGCGCCGCCTGCGCGAACTGAACGTCTATTGCGAGATCCGGCCGTTCAACGCCATCACCGATGACGATCTGCGCGCCGACCCGCCGCAGGCGATCATCCTGTCGGGCGGCCCGGCCAGCGTCACCGACAAGGACGGCCCGCGCGCCCCGCAGGCGGTGTTCGAACTGGGCGTTCCCGTCTTCGGCATCTGCTATGGCCAGCAGGTGATGATGGACCAGCTTGGCGGCTCGGTCGAGGCCGGGCACCACGCCGAATACGGCCGCGCCTTCATCGCGCCTGCCCCCGGCCACAGGCGGGACGGCATCTTCGCCGGCCTGTTCCAGGACGGGCGCGAGGAAGTCTGGATGAGCCATGGCGACCGCGTCACCGAAATGGCCTCGGGATTCGAGGTGATCGGCACCTCGCCCCACGCGCCGATGGCGATGATCGCGGACGAATCGCGCCATTTCTATGGCGTACAGTTCCACCCCGAGGTGCATCACACCCCCAACGGCCGCAAGATGCTGGAAAACTTCGTCCAGCTGGCGGGGTTCACCGGCGACTGGACGATGGCCAGCTACAAGGACGAGGCGATCCGCAAGATCCGCGAACAGGTCGGCGACCGGCGGGTGATCTGCGGCCTGTCGGGCGGGGTCGATTCCTCGGTCGCGGCGGTGCTGATCCACGAGGCGATCGGCGACCAGTTGACCTGCGTCTTCGTCGATCACGGCCTTTTGCGGCTGGATGAGGCCGATCAGGTCGTGACGATGTTCCGCGACCACTACAACATCCCGCTGATCCACGCCGACGAGGCCGATCTGTTCCTCGACGCGCTGGACGGCGTCAGCGACCCCGAGGTCAAGCGCAAGACCATCGGCCGCCTGTTCATCGACATCTTTCAGCGCGAGGCCGGCAAGATCGACGGGGCCGAATTCCTGGCCCAGGGCACGCTGTATCCCGACGTCATCGAAAGCGTCAGCTTTTCCGGCGGCCCCTCGGTCACGATCAAGTCGCACCACAACGTCGGCGGCCTGCCCGAAAAGATGGGCCTGAAACTGGTCGAACCCCTGCGCGAGCTGTTCAAGGACGAGGTGCGCGCCCTTGGCCGCGAACTGGGCCTGCCCGAAAGCTTCATCGGCCGCCACCCCTTTCCCGGCCCCGGCCTTGCGATCCGCTGCCCCGGCACGATCACCCGCGACAAGCTGAAGATCCTGCGCAAGGCCGATGCGGTCTTCATCGACCAGATCCGCAAGCACGATTTGTATGACGACATCTGGCAGGCTTTCGTGGCGATCCTGCCCGTCCGCACGGTGGGCGTGATGGGCGACGGGCGCACCTATGACTATGCCTGCGCGCTGCGCGCCGTCACCAGCGTCGATGGCATGACCGCGGATTTTTATCCGTTCAGCCACGATTTCCTGGGCGAAACCGCGACCCGCATCATCAACGAGGTCAAGGGCATCAACCGCGTCACCTATGACATCACCTCCAAACCGCCGGGCACGATCGAATGGGAATGACAGGCTGACCGGATCGCGCAACGCCCGCTGCGCCGGACGCAGATGACCCGGCTGATCCTTGTGCTGGGCGATCAGCTGTCGCGCGACATCGCCGCCCTGCGCGCGGCCCGCGACGGCGACGTGATCGTCATGGCCGAGGCGATGGACGAGGCCAGCTATGTCCGCCACCACCCCAAGAAGATCGCCTTCCTCTTTGCCGCGATGCGCAAATTCGCGGCCGGCCTGCAAGATGACGGGTTCCGCGTCGCCTATACCCGGCTGGACGATCCCGACAACACGCAAAGCATCGGCGGCGAATTGCTGCGCCGCACCGCCGAATTCGACGCGGATTCGGTGATCGCGACCGAGCCGGGCGAATGGCGGCTGATCGACATCCTCGCCTCGCTGCCCATTCGGGTGCATCAGCTTGCCGACGACCGCTTTTTCGCCAGCCATGCCGACTTCGACGCCTGGGCGAAGGGCCGCAAGGAATTGCGGATGGAATGGTTCTATCGCCACATGCGCCGCAAGACCGGGTTGCTGATGGACGGCGACCGGCCCGCGGGCGGGCGGTGGAACTTTGACCGCGACAACCGCAAGCCGGCCGAACCCGATCTGTTCCGCACGCCCCCGCCGCGATTCCAGCCTGACGACATCACGGCCGAGGTTCTGGATCTGGTCGCGGCGCGCTTTGCCGACAATTTCGGCGATCTGCGCCCCTTCGACTATGCCACCGACCGCGACGGCGCGCTGCATGCGCTGCGCCATTTCATCGACCACGCGCTGGATGAATTCGGGCCCACGCAGGATGCGATGCTGCTGGACGATCCGTATCTGAACCACTCGGTCCTGTCGCCTTATATCAACGCCGGGCTGCTGTCCCCGCACGAGGTCTGCGCGGCGGCGGCGGCGGCCCATGCCGAAGGTAAGGTGCGGCTGAACTCGGCCGAGGGTTTCATCCGCCAGATCCTTGGCTGGCGCGAATTCATGCGCGGCATCTATTTCCGCGAAGGCCCCGACTATACGCGCCGCAACGCGCTGGACCACCGGCGCGACCTGCCGTGGATGTATTGGGGCGGCAAGACGCGGATGAACTGCATGACGGCCGCCATCGGCCAGACGCAGCGGCTGGCCTATGCCCACCACATCCAGCGGCTGATGATCACCGGCAATTTCGCGCTGCTGGCCGGGATCGACCCGGCGCAGGTGCATGACTGGTATCTGTCGGTCTATCTGGACGCCTATGAATGGGTCGAGGCGCCCAACACCATCGGGATGAGCCAGTTTGCCGATGGCGGCATCGTCGGCAGCAAACCCTATGTCAGTTCCGGCAACTATATCAACCGGATGTCCGATTACTGCGCGGGCTGCGCCTATTCCGTCAGCGCAAGAACCGGCAAGACCGCCTGCCCGTTCAACCTGCTTTACTGGGATTTCATGGCCCGCCACCGCGCCCGGTTCGAGGGAAATCCCCGCATCGGCCGCATCTATGGCAACTGGGACCGGATGGACGACGCCCAACGCCGCGCCATCCGCGCCGATGCCGCGGATTTCCTGGACCGGATGGCGGACGGCCAGATCGTCTGACTTGACGCGCCCCCGCGCCCCGCGGGATAGAGGTGCCTGCAAAGGGGGGGGCGCACATGATCCGCATCGGCATCGGCGGCTGGAATTTCGCGCCGTGGCGCGGCGTCTTCTATCCCGACGACCTGCCCCAGCGCCGCGAACTGGAATATGCCAGCCGGGCGCTGACCTCGATCGAGATCAACGCCACCTATTACGGCAGCCAGAAGCCCGCCAGCTTCCGCAAATGGCACGACCAGACGCCGGACGATTTCATCTTCGCGCTGAAAGGCCCGCGCTATGCCACCAATCGCCGCGTCCTGGCCGAGGCGGGCGACAGCGTGCAGCGTTTCCTGACCTCGGGGATCACCGAACTCGGCACCAGGCTGGGACCGCTGAACTGGCAACTGCCCGAGACCAAAAGATTCGATGCCGAGGATTTCGGCGCGTTCCTGTCGCTGCTGCCCGACAGCCATGACGGGATTCCCCTGCGCCACGCCATCGAGGCCCGCCATGACAGCTTTGCCGACGACAAGGCCGCCGCGCTGTGCCGCGACCGCAACATCGCGCTGGTCCGCGCCGGCGACAGCAAGTTTCCCGACATCGACGCGAGAACCGCCGATTTCGCCTATCTGCGGCTGATGGGCACGACCGACATTCCCTCCGGCTATTCCGACGCCGATCTGGACCGATGGGCGGCCACGGCGCGCGCGATCGCGCAGGATCGCGACCTGTATCTCTATGTCATCTCGGGCGAGAAACGCCGCAACCCCGCCGCCGCAATGGCGCTGATCGACCGGCTGAAAGACGCGGGCTAAGCCGCGCCTGCGTGCACACCTGCGACCGGCCCCGCCGCGCCCGGATTTCTTCTTTGCCCAAATACCCCCGGCGCCACGCTCGCCCCGCCGCCCAACGTCGCCTGCCCCGCGCCCCCGCCCGCGCGATACCCTCTTTTCGCGCGCATCGCGCCCCTGTATAGCCGCGCCATGACCAAGCTGTCCCTGATCCGCAATTTCTCGATCGTGGCCCATATCGACCACGGCAAATCCACGCTGGCCGACCGGCTGATCCAGCTGACCGGCACCGTCGCCGAACGCGACATGAAGGCGCAGATGCTGGACGCCATGGATATCGAGCGTGAGCGCGGCATCACCATCAAGGCCAACACCGTCCGCATCTCCTATCCGGCGCAGGACGGGCAGACCTATGTGCTGAACCTGATCGACACGCCGGGCCATGTCGATTTCGCCTATGAGGTCAGCCGGTCGATGCGCGCGGTCGAAGGATCGCTGCTGGTCGTGGACGCCACGCAAGGGGTCGAGGCGCAGACGCTGGCCAATGTCTATCAGGCCATCGACGCGGATCACGAGATCGTGCCGGTCCTGAACAAGATCGACCTGCCCGCCGCCGAACCCGACCGCGTCAAGGAACAGATCGAGGACGTGATCGGCATCGACGCCAGCCAGGCCATCCCGATCAGCGCCAAGACCGGCCTCGGCATCCCCGACGTGCTGGAAGCCATCGTCACCCGCCTGCCCGCCCCCAAGGGCGACGCCGATGCGCCGCTCAAGGCGATGCTGGTCGACAGCTGGTATGACCCCTATCTGGGCGTGGTCGTCATGATCCGGGTCATGGACGGCGTGATCCGGCGCGGCGATCAGGTCAAGATGATGCAGACCGACGCCAGCTACCGCCTCGACAAGCTGGCCGTGCTGACCCCGCAGATGGTGGACATCGCCGAGTTGGGCCCGGGCGAGATCGGCGTCTTCACCGCCTCGATCAAGCAGGTCCGCGACACCCGCGTGGGCGACACCATCACCCACGAAAGAAAACCCGCCGACCGCGCGCTTCCGGGCTTCAAGCCCGCGCAGCCGGTGGTCTTCTGCGGCCTCTTCCCGGTCGACGCCAACGATTTCGAGGCGCTGCGCGACGCGATCGAGAAACTGGCCCTGAACGACGCCTCCTTCAGCTACGAGATGGAGACCTCGGCCGCCCTCGGCTTCGGTTTCCGCTGCGGCTTTCTGGGGCTCTTGCATCTCGAGGTCATCCGCGACCGGCTGGAACGCGAATACGATCTGGACCTGATCACCACCGCGCCAAGCGTCGTCTTCCGCCTGCACATGCGCGACGGCGAGGTGCGCGAGTTGCACAACCCCGCCGACATGCCCGACCTGACCCTTGTCGATCACATCGAGGAGCCGCGCATCAAGGCCACGATCATGGTCCCCGACGAATATCTGGGCGACGTGCTGAAACTGTGCCAGGATCGCCGCGGCATCCAGCTGGACCTGACCTATGCCGGCAGCCGCGCGATGGTCGTCTATGACCTGCCGCTGGCCGAGGTGGTCTTCGATTTCTACGACCGGCTGAAATCCGTGACCAAGGGCTATGCCAGCTTCGATTACCAGATCAGCGAATACCGAGAGGATTTTCTGGTCAAGATGTCGATCCTGGTCAATGACGAACCCGTGGACGCGCTGTCGATCATGGTCCACCGCGACCGCGCCGAATCCCGCGGCCGCGTCATGGTCGAAAAGCTCAAGGAACTGATCCCGCGCCACATGTTCAAGATCCCGATCCAGGCCGCCATCGGCAGCCGCGTGATCGCGCGCGAGACCCTGTCGGCGATGCGCAAGGACGTGACCGCCAAATGCTACGGCGGCGACGCGACGCGCAAAAAGAAGCTGCTGGAAAAGCAGAAAGCCGGCAAGAAGAAGATGCGCCAGTTCGGCAAGGTGGAAATCCCCCAGACGGCGTTCATTCAGGCGTTGAAGATGGATGGGTGAGCGTCAATCCGTTCTAGATATCTCTGCGAGAATTTCATGAACAGATTTTGGCTGCAGCGCCCAACGATATGCTGGGTGAACCTCCCATTTGTATCCGAAGTCAACGAACTGGCTCTGCAGGAGCCGATTTTAATCGAACTGCGTCCAACGAATTTTTCCATCTGGCCCTTCATCGCGCGCGATTATAAAATCTATCTTGTAAAGAAACTCAGCGAGAGCTTTAGGTGTAACAGACTTCCTAGAAGTAAAGTGAAAGTTATGATTCTGACAAACATTAGAAAGCTTTTTAATAAGCTCGTCGTTAGTGTAAAGGGCTCTGTTGCACAAATCGCGTGAGGGATTCATCTCGTGAATCCAGCGTGGTAGCTTGACTGCATGAGCAGACCGACACCCCCGATCTACAAGACCAGGAACTGGCCCGCCTATAACCAAGCGCTCAAGCGCCGCGGCTCTCTGACGATCTGGTTCGACCCCGCCATGACGTGGAAGGCCGCGCCGACTGGCAAGCGCGGGCGACAAGCGGACTACAGCGACGCAGCCATCCAGACCTGCCTCACGATGAAAGTGCTGTTCGGGATGGCGCTCAGGCAGACGACGGGCTTCGTCGAGAGCCTGCTGCGGTTGATCGGCCTGGACTGGGCGGTGCCCGACTTCAGCACGCTGTCGCGGCGCCAGAAGACCCTGAAGGTCAACATCCCCTACCGCGGATCGGCCGGTCCGCTGCACCTGCTGGTCGACAGCACCGGGATCAAGGTCGAGGGTGAAGGCGAGTGGAACGCCCGCAAACATGGCGGCACGAAGCGCAGGGTCTGGCGCAAGATCCACATCGGGATCGACGAGAAATCACTGGAAATCCGGGCGGCCGAGTTCACCACCAGCGACGTCGGTGACGCGCCCATGCTGCCCGAACTTCTGGACCAGATACCACCCGACCAGGAGATCGCCAGCGTCACGGCAGATGGTGCTTTCGACACCCGCAAGTGCCACGACGCCATCGCCGCGCGCGGTGCCGCGGCGATCATCCCGCCTCGCAAGAACGCCAAGCCCTGGAAGCCCGACACAGCCGGGGCTGTCGCCCGCAACGAGATCCTGCGCACATCGAAGCGCGTCGGGCGGACAATCTGGCGACGATGGAGCGGCTATCACCGCCGAAGCCGCGCAGAAACCAAGATGCACTGCGTCAAGCTGCTGGGTCAGCGCCTATCCGCACGCGAGTTCGACCGTCAGGTCGCGGAGTTCCAGGTGCGCGTCGCCGTGCTCAACGGCTTCACCGCGCTCGGCACGCCCATCACAGAGGTCGCAGGATAAATCTGTCCGGGGAAAGGGGAAGTCCGATCAGCAGCCGATTTGTGCAACAGAGCCTATCATCGTCGTCATGAGCGTCTTAGCTGACGAGGAGAACGCGTCGTTAATTTTTGGGGATTCTCCCGCTTCAAGAACCTCATATGACTTTCCAGCAATCAATTTTAAAATTAATTTTCTGTACCCATCAATCTTTTCGATAAAACTAACGCTGCTTGGGTCTTTAATGACTAAATCGTTCGGCTTGATTTCAATCGATAAAATACCCTCATCTTTATCTTCTAGGTGAGACATTCGCAGCAGCGCGCTCTTTCCAATACCTTTATGGCCAACTAGAATTCTAAGAGGAAGATCGGCGCGGATATTGTCGTAAGTCTCGTTCTTAAAGAAGTACGCTTTCAGTCGTCGGGGGTCATCGTCTTCAGCAGTGTCCGTACCGAAAAGCTGGCGGATCTGTGCATCGTCGAAGTTCATGGGGCGCCTCGTTTTTCTTTGATTGGTGACATTCCGTCGAAGGTTGTCAAGACTTTGACGAATAGATAGGAAAGGCGCGCTATGTGCTCGCACGCGTTGCTCCCGAACACTAGGAACCGGGTTTGCTTGTGCGAATGCACCCTACTCCTTCCCAGCGACCCGCTCGACCAAGCATGCCTGACTGGGTCGTGCCAGCGCTACCGGATGTGTACCGTTCGTTCGGTTTAATGCCGAAGGCTGTCGACTTCGGCACCGGTACTTCGCGTGTTTGACTCTGAAGACGGTCCACCGGACCGTTCTAGGGCCGCGGCTCGCACCGGAACCGCCGCCGGCGCTTCGCGCGGTCAGCGTCGACCGGGCGGCACCTGCGCGCGCCGAACCCTGCTCAGCGCCAACTCTTGCCCTTGGACGCAGCCGGCATCCACATCGCCAGCCACGCCTCGATCCACGCGCGCTGCCATTCCTGCATCATCTGCGTCTGCGCCTTGCTGATCTCGGCCATCATCTGGCCTCGGGCCGCGCCGGTGATGCTGTTGGCGGCCGACAGCCACGCGCTCATCCAGAGGTTCTTCATTGCCGCCTCCTTGCGTCGTGAACCTCGTCACGGATCAATGCGGCCGCGCGCCATCGGTTCCGCATCGCCTGCCGTTCTCAATCCGGCCAGAACGGCACGATCAGCCGGCAATAACTGCCCACCGCCATGCCGACCGAGATCGAGCCGTCGCGCGGGCCGGCGCCGAAATGCGACAGGCCGGCACCGTCGGCCTTGCGCGTCTCGTCCAGCGTGAAGACGATGCCCTGCCCCGCCCCGCGCGGCTTGGGCGAGGCGCGCCACAGGCGGGTGTCGCCTGCCAGCCCCAGAACGCGGCGCGCGTAATCGCCCGCCGCGCACCAGTAATCGGTATCCAGCCTTCCGGCGCGGTAATCGACCACGATATCGGCAGGCCCCGACCCGTGCGCCGTCATCCCGTTCCGCGCCAGAAACGCCGACGCCTGCGCCGGGAGCAGCATCAGAACCACCAGGATCATCGCGCGCATCGGAACCTCCTTCGTTCGGACTGATGTGGGGACAGGCCGGCCACGCTCAAGCCCGGCGCGTCGAAAAACGTAAACGCTGCCGCGCAACGGCCGCAAGCGGTGTACGCGCTGTGCACAGGCTGTGCAGCCAAGGTGCATGTCCGGTGCAGCGAAGAACCCGGCAAATGCTGGCGTTTGCCGATGCGGCGTGTCCCTGCGTTGCGCCCTGCCGCGATGCAACGGCCGCCGTCGTTGCGGGCATCTTGACCTGGATCAATGCGGGCCGCGCGCGGTTGCCGCAGATCAGGCCGCAACGCATTTTGCCCGGAGCCATGCCATGCAGCGATTGTTCTTGCTTCTTCTGTCGATATCCGTGGGCACGATGGCCGGAATCGGCGTGATCGTCGTTCTGGTTCTGGGATATGTCAGCCTGATCCCGATCCTCGTGGCCGCGGGTATCGGCGCGGCTCTGGGCATCCCCGCCGCGTGGGTGATCGCCCGCAGGATCACCGCCCACGAAGACTGACCGAAGCGACTTTCGCGCGCATTTTCAGCCGCTTGCGCAACGAAAAAGGCGACCCCGAAGGATCGCCTGAATGGTGCGTGCGGAGGCCGGATCACATGCCGGCCTGCGCCTCCATGCTTTCGGTCTGCACGACCTCGCCGGCCGTTTGCAGATCGCGGCCGGCGCCCTCGACCGTTTCGCAGGCCGCCAGCGCCATCATCGCCAGAACGGCGCCTGCGGCAAGAAATTTGCGGGTCATCTCTGTCTCCTCACAATGGATTTCAGCACGAAAACGCCCGCAACCCGCGCTGGTTCCCGCCACGGCTTCCCCCGCCCGGATCATTCCCGATCGGCAGGCAGCGTGTCGCCCAGATAGCGCATCATGTTACCCCCCATCACCTTCGCGATCTGCCGATCCTCCATCCCCGCATCCATCAACGCCTGCGTCAGCGCCACCAGATGCGCCGCATCGAAGGGCGCATCGACCGAACCGTCGTAGTCGGAGCCCAGCGACACGTGATCCTCGCCCACCAGCGCGACCGCCGCCATGATCGAGGCGGCGATGTCGGCAGGCGTCGCCCCGCAGACCACGTCCGACCAGAACCCGATGCCGATGACGCCGCCCTTGGCCGCAATGGCCTGCATCAACTCGTCGTCCAGATTGCGCGGGCTGGGACAGTGGCCGTGGATGCCGGTGTGGGACAGGATCGGGCGGGTGCCGCGGATCGCCAGCACGTCGCGGACCATCTGCGGGCTGGCATGGGCCAGATCGATCACCATGCCCTTTTCCATCATTGCGGCCACGACCCGACGCCCGAATTCCGTCAGGCCCGATCCCGGCCCGCCCTGCCCGTGCAGGCTGCCGCCCAGTTCGTTGTCGAAGAAATGCGTCAGCCCCATCAGCCGGAAACCCGCGTCGAACAGCTTGTCCAGATTGGCCAGATCCCCCTCCAGCGGGTGCGCCCCCTCGCTGCCCAGAACAGCGCCAAGGATGTCCTGCCCGGCGGTACGATCCGCCAGCAGCGTCGCCAGATCGTCGCGCGTGCGGATCAGCCGCAGCCGGTCGGGCGCGCGCGCGGACATGTCGCGCAACGCCTGCGCCTGCACCAGCGCACGTTCCTTCAACGAGAACCAGCTGCGGATCGGCCGCAACTGGCCGATGAACAGCGGCGTGATGTTGTCGGCCGCCTCGGCGCTGTTCTCGTCATAGTTCTGGCCGCGCGGGCTTTTCGTGACCGTGGTGAAGACCTGAAGGGCGACATTCCCCTCCAGCAGGCGGGGAATGTCGGTGTGACCGCGATTGCCGCGTGCCAGCAGATCGCGATCCCACAGCAGCGGATCGGCGTGCCAGTCGCCGATCACCAGCGTGTCGTGCCGCGCACGCGCCTCGGCGCTGACCGGCCAGCCGTCTTCCGGCATGCGCAGCGGGTTCAGGCTGCGTTCGACAAAGCCCGGCGCGAGGATGAAGAACGCCGCAATCGCCACGACGACCAGCACCGCGACTGCCAGCAGAACCCGTCTGAACATCACATTCCCCCGTTTCCGCCGGCGCAGCGCCGATTGCCGCCCTGGGACCGAGCCGCCCTCAGCCTTCCAGCGCTTCCAGTTCGTCGATCAGGCTCTCGATCATCGACAGCCCCTTGTCCCAGAACGCCGGGTCGCTTGCGTCAAGGCCGAACGGCGCAAGCAATTCGCTGTGATGCTTCGATCCGCCCGCCGCCAGCATGTCGAAGTATTTCGACTGGAAATCGGGCAATCCGTCCTCGTATGCCGCGTAAAGCGCGTTCACCAGCCCGTCCCCGAACGCATAGGCATAGACGTAGAAGGGCGAGTGGACGAAATGCGGGACATAGGTCCAGAACGTCTCGTATCCGGGCATGAACTCGAACACGGGGCCAAGGCTTTCGGCCTGTACGCTCATCCACAGCGCGTTGATGTCGTCGGGCGTCAGTTCGCCCTCGGCCCGCGCGGCGTGCAGCTTGCATTCGAAATCGTAGAAGGCGATCTGGCGGACCACGGTGTTGATCATGTCCTCGACCTTGCCGGCCAGCAGCGCCTTGCGTTGGGCGGGATCGGCGGTCCGGGCCAGCAACGCGCGGAAGGTCAGCATCTCGCCGAAGACGCTGGCGGTTTCGGCCAGGGTCAGGGGCGTCGCGGCCAGCAATTCGCCCTGATCGGCGGCCAGCCGCTGATGGACGCCGTGGCCCAGCTCGTGCGCCAGCGTCATCACGTCGCGCGGCTTGCCCAGATAGTTCAGCAGGACATAGGGATGCACCGTCGTCACGGTCGGATGCGCGAATGCCCCCGGCGCCTTGCCCGGCGTGGCCGCCGCGTCGATCCAGCCGCGATCGAAGAACGGCTCGGCCAGTTCGGCCAGTTTCGGATCGAACCCGGCATAGGCGTCCAGCACGGTCGCGCGCGCCTCGTCCCAGCCGATGGTTCGCGGCGCGTCGGTGGGCAACGGCGCGTTGCGATCCCAGATCTGCAGCTTGTCCAGCCCCAGCCACCGCGCCTTCAGCGCGTAATAGCGGTGGGACAGGCGCGGATAGGCGGCGGTGACGGCGTTGCGCAGCGCCTCGACCACCTCGGGTTCGACATGGTTGGACAGGTGCCGGCCATATTGCGGGGTGGGCATCTTGCGCCACTTATCCTCGATGGCCTTTTCCTTGGTCAGCGTGTTGTGGATGCGCGCGAACAGCTTGACGTTGTCGCCGAACACGCGGGCCAGCGCGCGGGCCGCAGCCTCGCGCCTGTCGCGGTCGTGTTCGGTCAGCAGGTTCAGCGTCTCTTCCAGGCTCAGCGTCGCGCCGTCCACCTCAAAGCTCAACGCGGCGGTGGTTTCGTCGAACAGCCGGTTCCACGCGGCGGCCCCGACCACCGAATTGTCGTGCAGGAACTGTTCCAGCTCGTCCGACAGCTGATGGGGGCGCATGGCGCGCATCCGGTCGAACACCGGCTTGTAGCGGGCAGGCCCGTCCGGGGCGGTGAACACCGCCTCATAGGTCGGGTCGGGGATGCGGTTGAATTCAAGGCTGAAAAAGACCAGCGGCGTGGTGATGTCGGTGATCTTTCCCTGAAGATCGCCCAGCATCTTGGCGCGCACCGGATCGACCGTGTTCTGATAGTAACGCAGACCGGCATAGGACATGATCCGGCCGGCGACGATGTCGATCTGTTCCCATGCCCGAACGCAGTCCAGCATCGCGGCAGGCGTCAGATCGGCAAGCTTGCCCCGGTATTGCGCCGCGAAATCGGTCACCAGCGTTTCCAGCCGCGCCATGTCGGCCGTCAGTTCGGGCGCGTCGGGCGCGGGATACAGGTCGGTCAGGTCCCAGACGGGAAGATCGCCGAACGGCGTGGCCTTGCCCTGCCCGGCGGCGTCGAAGATCGGTTGTCCTGCCATGGTCGAGATCCTTTTTCAGCTTTGCCAAGATGTGGACCGCCAAGGGGCGAACCGCAAGCCTTGCGCCAACTGCACGAAAGCGGCGTTCAACCCGGCCGCGTCAGGCTGCCCGCGGGTCGGCGGCGGCGGGTGCGGCCACGCAGTCGCGCCTCGCGCCACATCGCATAGCCGCCGGCGCCGGCGATGATCCCCGCCCCGGCCAGCGTCCAGCCATCGGGCCGTTCGCCGAAGACCAGCACCCCCAGGATGATCGCAAAGACCAGCCGGGAATAGCGGAAGGGCGCGATGGCCCCGATCTCTCCGATCCGGGTGGCGATCACCATCGTCATGTAGCCCAGCAACCCGAACGCCAGCGACACGGCCATCATCCCGGCCTCGGCCGGGCCGGGCACGACCATGGGCTGGCCGCCGATCACGACCAGCACCGCGCCCGCCACGGCCATCGCGCCAAAGGCCGATGCGGTCAGCAGCCCCGATCCGATCTGCACCGGCAACCGGCGCGTGACCAGATCGCGCACCGCCAGCGCCACCACCGCGATCAGCGCCAGGATCGAGCCGGGCTGGAATGCGTCGGTGCCCGGACGCACGATCAGGATCACGCCCGCAAAGCCCACCGCAATCGAGGTCCAGCGACGCCAGCCGACCGGCTCGCCCAGAACCACCGCCGCCCCCAGGGTCATCAGCAGCGGCAGCGCCTGAAGGATCGCCGATGCGATGCTGAGATCGCCGATTGACAGCGCGGTCAGGAAACAGATGGCGCAGACGCCCTCGGCCAGGTTGCGCAGCACGACGCCCGGATGGATCAGGTCGCGCCAGCGCAGCCCGCCCGGACTGCGCGCGACCCATGCGCCGAAGATCGCCATGCCGCCAAGGCCCAGCACGACCAGAAGCTGCCCGATCGAGATGCCCCGCGACAAAAGCTTCAGCAGCGCGTCCTCGCAGGCGAAGGCGGCCATGCCCAGGGTCATCAGCGCGGCGGCGCGCGCGTTCGGGGTCATGCCCGCGCCTCTGGCCGCGCACCCGCAAGCCGCCCGTCCGCGTCGAACATCGCCCCCTCCTGCACGTTGATGCCGCATCTTGCGGCGGCGCCAACCCGAGACCATGATGCAGCGCCGATGTCAAACGAGGTGAATCGATGATCTTTCGCGTTCCCGACATGAGCTGCGGTCACTGCAAGACCGCCATCGAAACCGCCCTGCGACAGGCCGGCGGCCGCGCCAGCGTCGATCTGGGCGCAAAGACCGTCGCGGTCGAGGGGCTGGAGGCGGCGCAGGCCAAAGCCGCGATTCGCGACGCCGGATACCAGGTGGCCGAGGACGGATAGGCCGCGTCTGCAACCGCAAGATGTTGATAAGCCGGGGCTTCGCGGCGATCACGCCCGCCTCTCGTCCCGGTGATTGAGCGGCGTTGACGATTTTGCTATATCTTGTGTGTATCAGGGGCGTTCGAGACCGGGCCAACCGGCACCCCCTGTGCCTGAGGATAGGACCAGGAAACCGAGGAGACAGTCCATGCTGAACCGCATCGCAATTGCGGCCGCCGCCGTGATGATCACCGCACCGCTGGCCGTGGCAGGCCCCATCGACAGCGCCTGCATCAGTTCCGAACGCGCGCGGGGCAATTCGCCGCTGTGCGGCTGCATCCAGCAGGTCGCCAACCAGACCCTGTCGCGTTCCGATCAGCGGCGCGCCGCCGCGTTCTTCCGCGACCCGCATCAGGCGCAGGTCGTGCGCATGTCGAAAAGCAACGCCGACAACGCGTTCTGGGCGCGCTACAAGCAGTTCGCCGGCGCGGCCGAGGCTTACTGCCGGTAACGTCTTGCGCATCGCGGTCCTGACAGGCGCGGGCATTTCCGCCGAAAGCGGACTTGACACGTTCCGCGCCACCGACGGGCTGTGGGAACGGCACCGGATCGAGGATGTGGCGACGCCGCAGGCGTTCGCGCGCGATCCGGCGCTGGTCCATGCGTTCTACAATGCCCGCCGCGCCCGCGCCGCCGCCGCGCAGCCGAACCCGGCCCATCACGCGCTGGTCGATCTGGCGCGGCGTCACGACCTGACGCTGATCACCCAGAATGTGGATGATCTGCACGAACGCGCAAGCCAGCCCGATGTGATCCACATGCATGGCCGCCTGTCGCGGGCGCTGTGCGCCGACTGCGGCCATCGCTGGAACGCGCCTGCGGTGATGTCGGCCGACGATGCCTGTCCGCGC
Organism: Paracoccus stylophorae; assembly: GCF_028553765.1. Lineage (NCBI taxonomy): Bacteria > Pseudomonadati > Pseudomonadota > Alphaproteobacteria > Rhodobacterales > Paracoccaceae > Paracoccus > Paracoccus stylophorae. Next base: position 1,882,684 of record NZ_CP067134.1, read on the forward strand.
TGCACCGCACACGCCGCGCGCCCCGGCATCGTCTGGTTCGGAGAGATGCCCTATCACATGGAACGGATCTGGGACGCGCTGGAGCGGGCAGACCTATTCGCGGCCATCGGGACGTCGGGCAATGTCTATCCGGCGGCGGGATTTGCCCAGCACGCCGGACGGGCGGGCGCCGAATGTATCGAGCTGAACCTTGAGGACAGCGCCAATGCGCGCGATTTCGACCGCCGTATCCAAGGCCCGGCCTCGGTGACCGTGCCCGAATGGGTGGCATCCCTGTCCGGCTGACGGCCGGATCGTCCTTGCGCGAATCCGGCTTGTGGGTTAACCCCGCCTTGCCTCGGTTCCGGGTTCTGCCCGGTGAAAAGGGAATGCGGTGAAACTCCGCAACTGCCCCCGCAACTGTCAGCGGCGAGCGAGGCCGGAAAATGCCACTGTCCGCACCTGCGGATGGGAAGGTCCGGCCAAGCCACGACCCGCGAAGTCAGGAGACCTGCCGAAGCGATCACCCTGAGGGCATGCGGGGGGCATGCGCGAAACGGATCTTCCGTCGTGGTGGTAGTCGTCGTCCGGCAGGCAGGCGCCTTCCGGGAAACTGCATCCCGCCCGTCAAGGGCCCACGGAAGGAACCCGCCCGTGAAACCTTTCGCCCTTCTGTCCGCGACCGTCGCCGCGACCGCGCTGCACGCCGCCGGCCCCGCAACGGCACAGGAAACCTATGTCCTGCCGGAAATCACCCTCAGCGCCAGTCGCGAAGCGACCCGGCTCAGCCGGTCGGGCAGTTCGGTGTCGGTGATCACCGAAGACGCGTTGCAGAACCGCGCCGGCGCCCCGATTTCGGACCTGATCGCCAGCTTGCCGGGCGTCGCCTTTTCCCGTTCGGGACCGTTGGGCACGACGGCATCGTTGCAGGTGCGCGGCGCGCCGGGGGAATATGTTCCGGTCCTGATCGACGGCATCGAGGTGTCGGACCCCGCAGCCGGGCAGCCCTATTTCGACTTCGGGTCCCTGACCTCGGCCGGGTTCGGCCGGATCGAGCTGCTGCGCGGGACGCAATCGGCGCTGTATGGCTCGCGCGCCGTCGCGGGCCTGCTGACCATCGACAGCCTGCGCCCGACCGAGGAAGGCCTGCGGCAAAGCTTTACCATCGAGGCCGGGTCGTATCAGACCTATGCGGCCAGCTATGGCGCGGCGCTGCGCCGTGGCGGCACCGATCTGTCGTTCACCGCCAGCCGCATCACCAGCCAGGGCTATTCCGCCCGCGACGAGAATGACGGCAATTTCGAGGCCGACAGCTTCAACGCATCGCGCCTGACCTTCTATGCGGCGCAGGAATTGCAGACCGGCGCACGCATCGGCGTGAACGGCTTCTGGGAAAAAAGCCGGGCCGAGTTCGACGAGTTCGGCGGCGACCTGACCGGCACCCCCGGCGACGAATACACCACCAAGAAATCCCATGGCCTGCGCGCCTTTGCCGAAATCGCCACCGGCGCGGTCGATAACACGTTGGCGCTGACCCGTTATCGCATCGATCGTCGCAGCTGGTCCGACGGGTTCGAGACGCCGTTCATCGGCACCCGCACGAAACTGTCATGGCAGGGCGCGACCGATCTGGGCGCGTCGGGTGCGCGCGCGATCTTTGGCGCCGATACCGAACGCGAGGAAGCCGACGGGCTGGGCGACAACCGGATCGACGGCGCGTTCGCCGAACTGTCAGTGCCCGTCACCGCTGACATCGATGTCAGCGCGGCGCTGCGCCACGACGATCATTCGCGGTTCGGCGGCGTCACCTCGGGTCGCCTGTCGGCGGTCTGGCGCGTGCGCGAGGATGTGCTGCTGCGCACAGCCATCGGCACCGGGTTCCGCGCGCCGTCCCTTTACGAGTTGTATGGCCCCTACGGCGATGCCGATCTGGACCGCGAGGAAAGCCGCACGGCAGAAATCGGGATCGAAAAGCAATGGGGCGCGGACAGCCATCTGCGCGCGACTGCGTTCTGGCTGGACGCGGAAAGCCTGATCGGCTTTGATAGCCTGGCCACCGCGTGCGGCCAAGCCTTCGGCTGCTATGCGCAGGTCGACGGCACGTCGCGCCGCCGCGGGGTCGAGGTGGACGGCAGATGGGCGCTTGGCACCGCGACGGCGCTGCGGACCGCCTATACTTACACCGACAATGCCGAAACCACCGAATGGGCCGAGGCGCCGCGCCATGTTCTGAACCTGGGCGCCGAGACCGAGTTCGCGACCGGCACGACGGCCGGATTGTCGCTGCGGGGTCAGGCACATCGCCCGCGCGAGCTTGGCAGCTTTGTCACCGTCGATCTGAATGTCAGCCATCCACTGTCCGACCGTGCCGAGGCGTATCTGCGGGTCGAGAACCTGCTGGATCGGCAATATCAGCTCAGCCCCGGCTATGGCACGTCCGACCGGGCCTTCTATGCCGGGCTTCGTGCCTCGTTCTAGGCGCGCGTTCGGGTGGCTGACGGCGATGCTGATGATCGCCGTCGCCGGCCCGTCCGTGGCCGCGCCGCAGCGCGTGGTGTCGATGAATCTGTGCACCGACCAGATCGCGATGGTGCTGGCGGCGCCGGGTCAGCTGATCTCGGTCAGCGATCTGGCGCGCGATCCGCGCATGTCGGCGATGGCAGACGAGGCGCGGGATTATCCCATCAATCACGGCCGTGCCGAGGAAATCTATCTGCTGCGGCCCGATCTGGTGATCGCGGGGCAGTTCGCCTCGGGGCCGACGGTTGCCATGCTGCGCCGTCTGGGCATCCGGGTCGAGGTGCTGCCGCCGGCCGACAGCTTCGACGCGATCCGGGACGAGATCCGCCGCATCGGCGCGCTGCTGAACCGCGACCGGGCCGCCGCCGATCTGCTGGCGCGTTTCGATGCGGGGCTTGCCGCACTTCGGCCCGCCGGTGATCGCGGGCGCGCGGCGCTGTATTACGCCAACGGCTTCACCTCGGGGCGCGACACGCTGGCCGGCGCGATCCTTGAGGCGGCGGGTTATCGCAACATCGCGACCGATTACGGCATCGCCAACACCACCGCGCTGCCGCTGGAACTGCTGGTCATGGCCCGCCCGCACCGGCTGATCACCGGCGCAAGATGGCCGGGGCAGTCGCGCAGCGAGGCGATCCTGGATCACCCGGCGCTGGACCGGATCGCGCCCCACACGGCCGAAATCACCGACCGCGACTGGGTCTGCGGCACGCCGTTCGTGCTGCGCGCCATCGAGGCGCTGCAATGAAGCCGCTGTTTGCCGCGCTGGCGGTGCTGGTCGCCCTGCTGTTCACCGCCTCGCTGCTGACCGGGCCGGCCGGTATCGGCGCGGTGGACGGGCTGCGCGCGCTGATCCTGGGCGCGGACGGGCCGGTGCCCATCGTCATGCGCGAGATCCGTCTGCCGCGCGCGGTGCTGGGGCTGGCGGTGGGCGCGGGGCTGGGCCTGACCGGGGCGGCGATGCAGGGTTATCTGCGCAATCCGCTGGCCGAACCGGGACTGATCGGCGTGTCCGGCATGGCCGCTTTGGGCGCCGTCATCGCCATCCAGACCGGGCTGTCGGTGGCCGCGGCGCTGGCCCTGCCGGTCGCGGCGCTGGCCGGCGCGGCCATCGGGGTGGCGCTGCTGGTCGCACTGGCAGGGCCGCGCGGCGGGTCGGTGACGCTGATCCTGGCCGGCATCGCCATCTCGGCTTTGGCCGGGGCGGGCACGGCCTTGGTGCTGAACCTGTCGCCCAACCCATATGCGGCCAACGAGATCGTGTTCTGGCTGATGGGATCGGTGGCGGACCGGTCGATGCTGCATGTCTGGCTGGCGCTGCCGCCGATGGCGGCTGGCGCGGCGCTGATCGTCACGACAGGTCGCGCGCTGGACGCGCTGACCCTGGGCGAGGCGGCGGCGGCCGCGATGGGCGTCTCGCCCGCCGGCCTGCGCTTGCGGCTGATCGCGGGTGTGGCGCTGGTCGTCGGGCCGGCGACGGCGGTTGCGGGGGCCATCGGCTTTGTCGGGCTGGTGGTGCCGCATCTGCTGCGCCCGTGGGTCGGGGCGCGACCGTCCGTGCTGCTGCCCGCCTCGGCCCTGGGCGGTGCGGCGCTGCTGCTGGCCGCCGACATCGCGGTGCGGCTGATCCTGCCGCAGCGCGATCTGAAGCTGGGGGTGCTGACGGCGCTGGTGGGCGCGCCGCTGTTTCTGCATCTGATCTGGAAAACGCGCAGCGGGGGGCGGGTCTGATGCTGGTGCTGCGCGGCCTGTCCGTCACCCGCCGCAACCGCCCGGTGCTGCACGGGGTAAACCTGACCCTGGGCGCGGGCGAGGTCGTCGGCCTGATCGGCCCGAACGGGGCCGGCAAGTCGACGTTGATGGAGGCCGCACTGGGCCTGATCCCGTTCGACGGCACCTCGAACCTGGCGGCGATGGATGCGGCCCACCGCGCCCGCGCCGCCGCCTATCTGCCGCAATCGCGCGAGATCGCATGGCCGGTCAGCGTCGAGGATCTGGTCGCGCTTGGCCGCATCCCCTGGCCCGGCGGGGGGCGCGGCGCGGGCGACCGGGCAGCCATCGACGCGGCCCTGACGCGGATGGGTTTGCAGGATTTCCGCAAGCGCACCGCCCTGCGCCTGTCGGGCGGCGAACAGACCCGCGCGCTGATCGCCCGCGCGCTGGCGCAGGAAACGCCGCTGCTGATCGCGGACGAACCCATCGCGGGGCTCGATCCGGCGCAGCAACTGTCCTGCCTGCGGCTGTTCCGCGCGCTGGCCGCCGAAGGACACGGGCTGCTGGTGTCGATCCACGATCTGGGGCTGGCGGCGCGGTTCTGCACCCGGCTTGTGCTGCTGGACAAGGGGCATGTGCTGGCCGACGGCCATCCCGATCAGGTGTTGCGCGACGACCTGCTGCGCCGCGCCTTCGGGATCGGCGCGCGGCGGATCGACACGCCAGACGGCCCGGCGATCCTGCCGGTGTGACACGCGACCGGTTGGCCGACCGGCGCGGTTGCCGGCCTAAGACGCAAACCAGCCGCCGCGTGTCGATGTGTCAGCCAAGCGTGGCCAGAACCTCATCGGTCAGCGCCGTCACCTCGTCGCGCGCCGGACCTGTGCGGATGCGTTCGACCGCGCCCAGCCCCAGCCCCAATGTCTCGGCATAGACGACGCGGTTGGCGATCTGCGTGCTTGCGACCACCGCGCCCAGATCGGCCGCGCTGGCCGCGACCTCGACCGACAGGCGGGTGTTCGGACGCACCCGGTTCAGCACGACCAGCACCGGCGCCTTTTCGCGCCGCGCCAGATCCAGCACGCCCTCGGTCGCCCACAGATCGACATGGCTGGTGGCGACCGGCACCAGCACCAGATCGGCCACGCGCAGGGCGGGCCGCAGGTCGCTGTCGATCTTGGGCGGCGTATCGACGATCACGAAATCGAACCGTTTCTTCAGCTTTTCGGATTCGTAGCTGGCCCCCCAGGCCGACGAGGTCGAGAAATCCATCGCCTCATCCTCGCCCTGCGTTCCCATGCGTTCGATGAACCAGCGCCCCATGCTGCCCTGCGGATCGGTATCGACCAGCGCCACGGAATGGCCGCGTTCGTGCAGCGCCACGGCCAGGTTCACCGCCAGCGTGGTCTTGCCCGAGCCGCCCTTCTGCTGCGCCACCGTGATGATCCTGCCTGCCATGCCCGACGCCCCTTCACCGTGAGTTTACCGGACGTTAGCGTCGGCGCGGCGCGATTGCACGGAGTAATTGCGCGCCCCGCGTCAGTCGCCGAACACCGATTGCAGCTCGTACATCACCGGCTCGAAGCTTTTGCACATCGAATGAATCTCGCGGTTGCGGCGGCGCATCTCGTCCGAGCGCAGCATCGCCTGATAATCCTTGCGGTCGCGCCACTGCGAATAGGTCGCGATCCGCGTCTGCGCGTCGTTCAGATGGATCGCGCCCGACACGAAGCCCTCGCGTTTGCGGATCACCTGATCCCACGCATCGGTCAGCAGTTCCAGCACGTCATGCGCGCTGCCGGGCGTGACCTCGAACGTGCAGATGACGGTCTGGCCGTCGAAATCGGAACGGATATCGGGCATGGCTGTTCTCCCTCTGGCAAGCCTTCGGGTCAGCCTAGGCCGATTCCCGGCGCTGACAAGCCGCGCGTGCCGGGGCATTGCCCAGCCCCCGATCCCGGTGCATGGTCTGCGCGTTGCAGCGAAGGAGCCCTGGCATGATTGCGGTATTCGACGGCCATAACGATTTCATCCAGCGCGTGGTGGCGGCCGGCGCCGACGGCCCGCGTCTGTGGCTGGAAGGCGACGGCACCGGCCACATGGACCTGCCGCGGATGCGCGCGGGCGGCGTGGTGGGCGGGTTCTTCGCGATCTGGATCCCCTCGCCCGCCGGTCCGAACGACGCCGAGGCGGTGGCGCTGATGCAGAACCCGCCCTTTCGCATGCCGCTGCCCGACCCGATCCCGCACGACACCGCCCTGCCCCATGCCTTCCGGCAGGCGGCGGCGCTGAAGGCGCTGGAACGCACCGGCACGCTGGACATCGCGACCGACGCGGCCGGGCTGCGCCGCAGCATCGATTCCGGCCGCATCGCCGCGATCATGCACATGGAGGGGGCCGAGCCGATTCGCGACATGGACGCGCTGCATCTGTGGCACGCGATGGGGTTGCGCTCGCTTGGGCCGGTCTGGTCGCGGCCCACCGTCTATGCCGAGGGCGTGCCGTTCGCCTTTCCCGAAAGCCCCGATATCGGCGGCGGGCTGACGGACGCCGGGCGCGATCTGGTCCGCGAATGCAACGCGCTGCGGATCATGCTGGACCTGTCGCATCTGAACGAGGCGGGCTTCAACGACGTCGCCGCCCTGTCGGACGCGCCGCTGGTCGCCAGCCACAGCTGCGCGCATGCGATCTGCCCCAGCACGCGCAACCTGACCGACCGGCAATTGCGAGTGATCGCCGACAGCGGCGGGCTGGTGGGGCTGAACTATGCCTCAAGCTTTCTGCGCGAGGATGGCAAGCGGCTGCCGCTGGAAGGGTTCGACACGATGCTGCGCCATCTGGACCATCTGCTGTCGATCCTGGGCGAGAATGGCGTGGCCCTGGGGTCGGATTTCGACGGCGCGCTGATGCCGCGCGACCTGCAAGACGCCTCGGCCGTGCCGCGCCTGTTGCAGGCGATGCGGGATCACGGATACGACGACGCGCTGATCCGCAAGATCGCCTGCGACAACTGGATCGGGGTGCTGGAACGGACTTGGGGGGCGTGACCCAACCGACGACGGGCGGGATTTCCTGGTGGAGCCGAGGGGAATCGAACCCCTGACCTCATCATTGCGAACGATGCGCTCTACCAACTGAGCTACGGCCCCACGGGTCGGGTCTTTGAACCGGCGCGATGGGGATGTCAAGCGCTTTGCAATGGCCGGCCCCTCGCGCTGCCGCCCGATCCCAAAGCGCCGGTCCGAAAAGATGGAACCATGCGGCCGCCGGTCCGGTTGATCCCCGATTCCAACCGTCTGCAGGAGCGTTCCATGTCCGCCACGACCCGATCCCGGCTTGTCGTCAACGGTGAGGCGCAGATTTTCTCGGGCGATCCGCGACGGACGCTGCTGGATTTCCTGCGGCTGGATCTGCGCCTTCCGGGCACGAAGAAGGGCTGCGATCACGGGCAATGCGGGGCCTGCACGGTCATCGTCAACGGCAGGCGGATCAATTCCTGTCTCAGCCTTGCCGCGATGCATGACGGCGACGAGATCACCACGATCGAGGGGCTGGGCACGCCCGACGCGCTGTCGCCGCTGCAACGCGCCTTCATCGGTCACGACGGTTTTCAATGCGGCTATTGCACGCCGGGGCAGATCTGTTCGGCCACGGCGATGCTGGAGGAGGTGAAAGCCGGCTGGCCAAGCGTCGTGGCCGACATCTCCGGCGACAACCCCGACATCACCGATGAGGATTTGTCCGAACGGATGAGCGGCAATCTGTGCCGCTGCGGCGCCTATTCCAACATCATCGCGGCCATCCGCGAGGCGATGGGCGCCAAGGGGGCCGCGGAATGAGGGAATTCACCTATAGCCGCGCCGGCGATCTGGGCGAGGCGGTCGGCGCCCGGGCGCGGCTGATCGCGGGCGGGACGAACCTGCTTGACCTGATGAAGCTTGAGGTCGAGACGCCCGAGGCGCTGCTGGACATCAACAGGCTTGATCTGGCGAGGATCGAACCGCATGAAGGCGGGTTGCGGATCGGGGCGCTGGTGACGAATTCGGACTGCGCTGCGGACGCGCGGGTGCGCCGCGACTGGCCGCTGCTGTCGCGCGCGATCCTGTCGGGGGCCAGCCCGCAACTGCGCAACAAGGCCACGACCGGGGGCAATCTGTGTCAGCGCACGCGCTGCCCCTATTTCGCGCGGCTGTCCGCGCGCTGCAACAAACGTGAACCCGGCAGCGGGTGCGATGCCATCGGGGGCGTCAACCGCAATCACGCCATCCTTGGCACCTCGGATGCCTGCATCGCGACCTATCCGGGCGACATGGCGGTGGCGCTGACGGCGCTGGACGCCACGGTGGAACTGGACGGGCCGGACGGCGCGCGGCAGGTGCCGGTGCAGGAGTTTCACCTGCTGCCCGGCGACGACGCTGCCACCGACAACGTGATGCGGCCGGGCGAGATCATCACCTCGGTGACCCTGCCCGCCCCGCGCCCCGGCCGCCAGATCTATCGCAAGGTGCGCGAGCGGTCGTCCTATGCCTTTGCGCTGGTTTCGGTAGCGGCGGTCGTGTCGGTGGATCGCGGCCTGATCGCGGATGCGCAGCTTGCCTTTGGCGGGCTGGCGCACAAGCCCTGGCGCGATCCCAATGTCGAACAATCGCTGATCGGCCAGCCGCCGGAACCCGCGACGTTCCGGCGCGCGGCCGATGTTCTGCTGCGCGAGGCGAAAGGGTTCGGGGGCAACGATTTCAAGATCCCGCTTGCCCGCCGCACCCTGGCGGCCGTTCTGAACGAAGCAACGAGGGCTTGAACCGATGGCCGTAACCTTTGACTCTCCCGACACGCGCAACCTGCTGGACCAGACCCGCCAAGGGATCATCGGCAAGCCGCTGGATCGTCCCGAAGGCGCGCTGAAAGTGTCGGGGCGCGCGACCTATGCCGCCGAATACGATCTGCCGGATTGCGTCGAAGGCGTGCTGGTGCCGGCCACGATCAGCCAGGGCCGCGTCGCGAATATCCATATGGACGAGGTTCGCGCCATGCCGGGCGTGCTGGGCGTCTATGCCGATGCGGCCATGCTGCGCCGTCCCGCGCAGGGCGGGGCCGGCAAGGCGCCGGTGCAGGATGTCAGCCGGATCGACTATCCGGGCCAGCCCGTCGCGCTGGTCGTGGCCGAGACGTTCGAGCAGGCCACGGCCGCCGCCAAGGCGCTGCGCATCGACTATGACGAAACCGGCGACGGCGCGGGGTTCGATCCCGAAACAGCCGAGGTTGAGCCGCCGAAAAAGCCGGTCGATCTGGGCGATCTGGACCGTGCCATGGGAACCGCGTCCCACAGCGTCGATCGGACCTATCGCACGCAGGGACACGCCAGCGCCGCGATGGAGCCGCATGCCGCCATCGCCCATTGGCAGGACGGCGCGCTGACCCTGTATGGCAGCTTTCAGATGGTCGCCTATAACGTGCCGGAACTGGCCGACTCGCTTGGCGTCGATCCGGACAAGGTGCGCATCGTGTCGCCCTATGTCGGCGGCGGTTTCGGCTCGAAGCTGGGGGTCTCGCATGAGGCTGTGGCGGCGGCGATTGCGGCGCGCGATCTGGGGCGCCCGGTCCGCGTGGTGCTGACCCGACAGCAGATCTTCGACAGCGTGATCCGGCGCTCGGAAACCTGTCAGCGCCTGCGACTGGCCTGCGACGACAGCGGCCGGCTGACCGGCATCGGGCACGAGGCGCGGGTGTCGAACCTGCCCGATGAGGATTTTGCCGAACCCGTCACCCAGTCCACCAAGTTCCTCTATCGCGGCGACAACCGCCGCATCTCGGTCCAGGTCGTCCGGCTTGCGCGGCTGACCGCCGGGTCGGTCCGCGCCCCCGGCGAAGGGGTCGGCATGCAGGTGCTGGAGGCCGCGATGGACGAGCTGGCCGAACAGGTGGGGCTGGACCCGGTCGAGCTGCGCAAACGCAACCTGCCCGAAACGCCGCCCGGCCGTGACAAGCGTTATTCCTCGCGGATGCTGGTGCAGTCGCTGGATGCCGGGGCGCGGGCCTTTGGCTGGGACCGGCGCAAACCGCGCCCCTGCCAGACGCGAGAGGGCGAATGGTGGATCGGCATGGGCATGGCCTCGGCCGCGCGGGTGAATTTGCTGTCACCGGCCAAGGCCCGCGTACGCATGCTGCCCGACGGACGGGTCGAGGTCGAAAGCGACCAGACCGATATCGGCACCGGCAGCTATGCGATCCTGGGCCAGATCGCCGGCGAGATGCTGGGCGCGCCCATCGACCGGGTCACCGTGACGCTTGGCGACAGCGCGCTGCCGCCCGGCGGCGGCTCGGGCGGCAGTTTCGGCGCCGCATCGACCGGATCGGCCGTGCTCCGCGCCTGCGAGGCGATCCGCGACACGCTGGCCGAGCGTCTGGGCGTCGCGGCGGACGATCTGGTGTTGCAGGACGGTTTCGCGCGCGGCGACAACCGCAACGTCGCGCTGTCCGATCTTCTGGCGAGCGACACGCTGGAGGAGATCGGCGAGATCGCACCGGGTCAGGCCGGCAAGGATTTCAGCCAGGCCAGCTATGGCGCGTTCTTCTGCGAGGTTGCGGTGAACGCCTTCACCGCGGAAACCCGCATCCGGCGCATGACCGGCGCGTTCGGGTTCGGACGGGTGCTGAACGCCAAGACCGCGCGGTCGCAATGTCTTGGCGGCATGGTGTGGGGCATCGGCAGCGCGCTGAGCGAGGGGCTGGAATTCGATCTGCGCGATGGAAAGCTGATGAACCACGATCTTGCCGGCTATCACGTGCCGGTCCATCGCGACGTGCCCGACATCGAGGTGCTGCTGATGGAAGAACGTGATCCCGCCGCCAACCCCTTGCAGGCCAAGGGTGTCGGAGAGCTGGGCATTTCCGGCGCGGCCGGCGCAATTGCCAATGCGATCTACAACGCCTGCGGCGTGCGCGCGCGCCACTTTCCGATCACACCGGATGTGCTGCTGAACCGGATGCCCGACCCATTCTAGTCGCCGTTCTGGCGTTCGCGATGAAAGACATACAGGCCGGACCCCAGAATGATCGCGGTGCCCAGCCAGGTCAGCGCGTCGGGCAGGTCGCCGAAGACCAGATAGCCGACGGCGGTCGCGCCGACGATCTCAAGATACTGGAACGGCGCAAGGATTCCCGCCTCGGCCTTGCTGAAGGCCAGCGCGATCAGGACGAAGGTGGCCGCAGACAGCGCACCCGCCAGAACCAGTGCGGGCATCGCCCAGCCCGGCGCCGCGGCCAGCGACGCGGTCTCGCGCCCGAACAGGATCGCCGCCGCGACCTGCACGCCCAGAAGCAGGAGCGCCGCGCAGACCGACGCCCCGATCTGCACCGACAGGGCCGAGCGTGTGCGGGTCGCACGGCGCAGCACGATCATGTTCAGCGCAAAGGCCAGCGCGGCGACCAGCGGCCACAGGCTGACCGCGCCGAAGATCGCGAAATTCGGCCGGATCACCACCATCGCCCCCATCAGGCCCACCCCCACCGCGATCAGCCGGCGCCGTCCCGGCACCTCGCCCAGAAGCGGGCCGGCCAGCAGGGTCAGCAGCAACGGTTCGATGAAGAAGATCGAGATGGCAGTGGCGATGGGCATCCGCTGGAACGCGCTGATCAGGCAGAACATCGCGACCGAAACCAGCGCCCCCGACAGCAGCGCCGGCCATGACAGCACCGCGCCCTGCAGGCGGCGGCGGAACAGCAGGGCGATGGGCAGCAGGAACAGCGCCTGCATGACCGTCCGCCAGACGGTGACGTCGAAGGGCGGCGCAAAACCCGTCAGCAGCTTTGCAATCGCGTCGCCCATCGGAAACAGCAACGTCGCCAGCACCATGGCCAGCATCCCCTGCCGGGTGTCGTGACTGATCTGAAGCTGGTCGCGAAGCTGGCTCATGCCCCGTGTTCTGCATGGGGGGCAACCGCAATGCAAGCGACCTTGCGTCAGCGCGCCGGGACGGGGCGCAGACGGTGGCGTCGGACTGCCCGTGACGAACATTGGCGGGGGTTGCAGCCCGGTGCGGCCGACGCCCCTATTCGGTCTGCGATTCGATGCCGGTTGCAGCCGTGCTGGCCTGCGCGATGGACACCATCTGCGCCAGCTCCGGGTCCGCGTTCAGATCGGCCAGCGCGAAATTGGCGGTCAGGCTGTCGGGCGACAACACGATATTCTTGACCACCTGCGGGCCGGGCGCGGCGGGGCCGAAGGTCTGGCCGTTCACCGCGAAATAGACCGCGCCCGAATTGCCGGTCCGCAGTTTCGGCGCATCCTCCAGCTTGGGCAGGGTGAACCTTTCGCCCGCGTCCATGATCTTTTCCAGCAGGACCGTTCCGTCGGCCGAGGTGACCCGGACCCAAGCAGGACGCGCCGCCAGCAGTTCCAGTTCCGGCGCATCCGCCGCCAGCGTCCGCACCCCGCCCTGCGGGTCGGTTCCGGGCAGCTGCGGCCCGTATTGCATCGCGCTGCGCATCCCGCCCGCCGCATCGCCTGCGCCTGTCGTCGCACCTTCTGCCCCCTCGGCTGCGGCGAACGTGCCGTCATCGGGCAGCGACAGGCCGGGGTCGATGGCGGCGATGGGTCCGTCGCGCGCGCTTAACACCGGCGCCTCGAGGATCTGGGGACGATACAGCCGGTCCAGCGATTCGGGCTGCGGCAGGTTCTGGGCCAGGTCGGTCGTGCCGGTCAGGTCCAGCGCAGGTTCGGACATGCCCGCGCCGTCGACCGGGTCCAGCGCCGTCACCACGCCCGGCGTCCCTTCGCCCGGCGTCAGCGTGACACGCTGCACCTCTTGCAGGACCGACCAGCCGCCATAGGCCAGCCCGCAGACCACCGCCGCCAGCACCAGGATCGACCCGATCGCGCGCGGCTCCACATCGGACCAGAAGCTTTCCTTTTGCGGCAGGAACAGCGCATGGGGATTGGCCAGCGCCTCGGCCGGATCGGACGGGCGGCGGGCAGGATTGGGCCCCGACGCCGACGCCGCCATGCCATGGGTGGGCTGAAACCCGGATTCGGCGCAAAAGCGGCGGAAGGTCCAGTCCGGGTCCATGCCAAGATAGCGGGCATAGGACCTGACATAGCCCGAGATGAAACTGGGGGTGTCGAAGGCGGTGACATCGCAATTCTCGATCGCGGCGACATAGGAGGCGCGGATCCGCAATTCGCGCTGCACGTCCAGCAGCGATTTGCCCATGGTCGCGCGTTCGCCCCGCATGATGTCGCCAAGGCGCGTGTCGTCGTCGAGGAAATGATGCACTTCCTCCAACCGCGAAGTCTCCTCTGCCGGGTGCTCAGCCCGCAGCCTGCTCATGTCGTTTGCCTCATCTGCCCGCTGATGGATCATCCGAATCGGACGATACCTTGGTATGATTAAGCCAAGCTTATCACGCAGGCGAGAGCAGTTCACGCCTCGATTTGATCACGCACTCAATTCGGCGCGATTCAAGGCGCAATGCGACCAAAGCGCATCCATCGCCCGCACCAGATGGTCGATCTGGCCGGGATCGTGCACGGGCGAGGGCGTGAAGCGCAGCCGTTCGGTACCGCGCGGCACGGTCGGGAAGTTGATCGGCTGCACATAGATGCCGTAATCGCGCAGCAGCATGTCCGACAGTTGCTTGCAGTGCACCGGGTGGCCGACATGGACCGGCACGATATGGCTGCCATGGTCGATGATCGGCATCCCCAGGGATTTCAGCCGCATCTTCAGGATCCGCGCATGCAGTTGCTGCGTGTCGCGCAGTTGCTGACCCTCGGCGCCCTTCAGCAGCCGGATCGAGGCCGCAGCCCCCGCCGCCACGGCAGGCGGCAGCGAGGTGGTGAAGATGAAGCCGGGCGCATAGGACCGGATGGCGTCGCACATCCGCGCGCTTGCCGCGATATAGCCGCCGAAGACGCCGAACGCCTTGCCAAGCGTGCCGTTGAAGATGTCGATCCGCCCCGTCAGCCCGTCACGTTCGGCCACGCCGCCGCCGCGCGGCCCGTACATGCCGACCGCATGAACCTCGTCCAGATAGGTCAGCGCGCCGAATTCCTGCGCAAGATCGCAGATCGCCTGGATCGGGCCGAAATCGCCGTCCATCGAATAGATCGATTCGAACGCGATCAGCTTGGGCGCGGCCGGATCGTCGGCCTGCAGCAATTCGCGCAGATGCGCCACGTCGTTGTGCCGGAAGATCCGTTTCGCGCCGCCATTGCGCTTGATCCCCTCGATCATCGAGGCGTGGTTCAGCGCATCGGAATAGATGATCAGCCCCGGAAACAGCTTGGGCAGGGTCGAAAGCGTCGCGTCATTGGCGATATAGGCCGACGAAAAGACCAGCGCGGATTCCTTGCCGTGCAGGTCTGCAAGCTCGGCCTCCAGCCGTTTGTGATAGACGGTGGTGCCGCTGATGTTGCGGGTCCCGCCCGACCCCGCACCCGCCGCGTCCAGCGCCTCGTGCATCGCCGACAGAACGGCGGGATGCTGTCCCATGCCCAGATAGTCGTTGCCGCACCAGACGGTGATGTCCTGTTGCGCGCCGTCGGGGCGGTTCCAGACGGCTTGCGGAAAGCGGCCTTTCGCACGCTCGATATCGATGAAGGTGCGGTAACGGCCTTCCTCGTGAAGCCGGTCGATTGCCTGATCCAGGGCGTCATCATAATTCATCGCGGGCGTTCCCTTGCGAAGTGGGCTGGGTGCGATCATTGTCCGATCACTCGCGGCAGATCGTTGATACATGTCAAATCCGGAAAATGACAGGTCAATTTTGTCGCACCGCTGCCCGGCCGCGGGCAGAAAACCAACACAATCAGTCGGAAAGGATGAGGTGATGACGCAATCGGCAGATCTGGATCGGGTGCTGGAACGGCTGGACGAGGGGCGCGACGCGGCGCTGGACCGGCTGCTGCAATTTCTGCGCATCCCGTCGATCTCGACCGATCCGGCCCATCGCGCCGACGTGCGCGCGGCGGCCGAATGGCTGCGCGACGAATTGACCGGGCTGGGATTTTCGGCGCAGATCCACGACACGCCGGGCCATCCGATGGTCGTCGCCCGGTCGGAACCCGGCTCGACCCGGCCGCTGCTGTTCTATGGACATTACGACGTGCAGCCGGTCGATCCGTTGAACCTGTGGGACCGCCCGCCCTTCGATCCGACCATCGAATCCACCCCGGACGGGGACGTGATCCGCGGCCGCGGCGCCGCCGACGACAAGGGCCAACTGATGACCTTCATCGAGGCGTTCCGGGCCTGGAAGCACGTGCGCGGGTCCCTGCCCCCGGACCTGATCCTGCTGTTCGAGGGCGAGGAGGAATCGGGGTCGCCCTCGCTGCAACCGTTCCTGCGCCAGCATGCGGACGATCTGCGCGCCTCGCTGGCGATGATCTGCGACACCTCGATGTATTCGGACGGCCGGCCCGCCATCACCACGCAGCTGCGCGGGCTGGTGGGCGAAGAGGTGGTGATCCGGGGCGCGGACCGCGACCTGCATTCGGGCAGTTTCGGCGGGCTGGCCGCAAACCCGATCATGGTGCTGGCCAAGGCGCTGGCGGCGCTGAAGGACGGGACGGGCCGGGTGACGCTGCCGGGTTTCTATGACGGCGTGCAGGATTTGTCGGAAACGCTGGCGCGCGACTGGGACGCGCTGGATTTCGATGCCGGCGATTTTCTGGGACGGGTCGGCCTGAAGACCCCCATCGGCGAGGCGGGCCGGACGCCGCTGGAAATGGTCTGGAACCGGCCGACGGCCGAGATCAACGGCATCGCGGGCGGCTATGCCGGTGACGGGTTCAAGACCGTGCTGCCGGCCGAGGCGCGGGCCAAGGTCAGCTTCCGCCTGACCGGCCAGCAGGACCCCGAGCGGGTCCGGGCGGCCTTTCGCGACCATGTCCGCAGCTTCGTTCCCGACGATTGCACGGTCAAGTTTCACGAACATGGCGGCAGCCCGGCCAGCGTCATGGACACCTCGGACCCGGCCTTCGCCGCCGCCAGACAGGCACTGACCGAGGAGTGGGGACGCGAGGCGGCCTATATCGGCGCGGGCGGGTCGATCCCCATCGCGGGCGATTTCAAGACCATCCTGGGCATGGATTCGATGCTGATCGGGTTCGGCCGCGACGACGACCGCATCCATTCGCCCAACGAGAAATACGACGTTGAAAGCTTCGTGAAGGGCGCGCGATCCTGGGCGCGCATCCTGAACGCGCTGCGCTGATCTCGGGACGGCACGAAGAAAGGGGGGCGCTGCCCCCCTCGGACCTGCGGTCCTCACCCCCCGAGGTATTTTGAAAGAGGGCGAGGGCCGGTTAACGGCATCTTAGGAAATTGCCGTCATTCTGCACGGGCGGTACAGGCGGAGGCGCCGTTGACCGCAAGAGAGCGAGGCGCCCCGGTTCCCTGCGTGATCCCCCCGCCGGAACCGGGGCGACCTTCCTGCCCCCTCGCGCTCTTTCCCAAATACCTTGGGGTGAGGGGCGGCACGCCCCGAGGGGCAAAGCCCCTCAGCTTTCGGCGCTGCAATAGCTTTGGCTGCTGGTCCAGGCGGCGATGTCGGCCCGCTTCTTGGCGCTGCGCAGCGGGGCCCAGTCCCGCGCGATGCCGCGCCAGGCGCCGCTGCCGTCATGGACCACCGCATTGTCGCGCCCGACCTGCCGGGACATGATCCGCACCGCGCAAGCCATGTTGTCGGCCCCGTTGGTCATGGTGCCGCTGCAGCCATAGCTGCGCCACGTCGCCGGCGCGATCTGCATCAGGCCAAGCCATTTTCCGCCGCCGCCGCTGGCCTTCGGGTTATAGGTGCTTTCGTGCTTGGCCACCGCCGACAGAAGCCCGGCCCAGAAGGCCTTGCGGCCCGTGGGCGCCAGTTCCGCGTATCTGGGACAGAAACTGTCGATGTCGCGCGGCACGCGCGACATGATGGTGACGCCCTCGCGATCCAGCGCGGCAAGCGTCGCCCGTGTCCATGCGTCCGATCCGGTGCGGTCGCCCCACCGCATCGGCGGTTTCGCCGCCAGTTGCATCTGCTGCGCCTCGGCGTCCTTGCGGGTTTCGGTGTGCGGGGTCGTCGTCGACTGACAGGCGGCCACCAAGGCCAGGGCAGCAAGCGGAACAAGCGCGGCGCGCATGCGATCCTCATCGGTGATTGCGTTATTCCTGCCTTAGCGGCGTGACGGCAGGCGGCAAGCCTGCCATGGCTGCGTCGGCAAGATCGTGCCGCCCGCCCAAGGCGCATGGTCGGGAAACCGCCGAAACAGGCCTTCTTGCGGAAAATGCCTCGCAACTTGCCGGCTTTGTCATCGTCGCCGCGCAAGGCGTGATGATTCGGCGCGAGGGCAAAGCATTTCCCGAATCGCGATTGCCTGCGTTGCCGGGCCGTGACATCGCCCGCGCCCTGCCCTAAAAGCGCCGCCAGACCGTTTGACCGCACGCGAGGCCGCCATGCTTGACCACCTGACATTCACGTCGCCCGAACCCAGGATCATCGCCGGGGCGAAGGGCGATTGGGAACTGGTCATCGGGCTGGAGGTGCATGCCCAGATCGCCAGCGCGGCGAAGCTGTTTTCGGGCGCATCGACCGAATTCGGGGCCGAGCCGAACAGCAACGTGGCCTTCGTGGACGCCGCCATGCCCGGCATGCTGCCGGTCATCAACGAATTCTGCGTGGCGCAGGCGGTCCGCACCGGGCTGGGCCTGAAGGCCGACATCAACCTGCGCAGCGCGTTCGACCGCAAGAACTATTTCTATCCCGACCTGCCGCAGGGCTATCAGATCAGCCAGCTTTACCATCCCATCGTCGGCGAGGGCGAGGTGATCGTGGATATGGGTCCGGGCGTCGCGCGGCGCGTGCGGATCGAACGCATCCACATGGAACAGGATGCCGGCAAGTCCATCCACGACATGGACCCCGACATGTCCTTCGTGGACCTGAACCGCACCGGCGTCGCGCTGATGGAGATCGTCAGCCGCCCCGACATGCGCGGCCCCGACGAAGCCGCCGCCTATGTCGCCAAGCTGCGCCAGATCATGCGCTATCTGGGCACCTGCGACGGCAACATGCAGAACGGCAATCTGCGCGCCGACGTGAACGTGTCGGTCTGTCCGCCGGGCGCCTATGAGAGATATCGCGAAACCGGGTATTTCAGCCATCTGGGCACGCGCTGCGAAATCAAGAACATGAACTCGCTGCGTTTCATCCAGGCTGCCATCGAATACGAGGCGCGCCGCCAGATCGCCATTCTGGAAGACGGCGGGACCGTGGTGCAGGAAACCCGGCTTTACGATCCCGACCGCGGCGAAACGCGGTCGATGCGGTCCAAGGAAGAGGCGCATGACTATCGCTATTTCCCCGACCCCGACCTGCTGCCGCTGGAGATCGAGCAGGACTGGGTCGATGCGATCGCGCAAACCATGCCGGAACTGCCCGATGAGAAGAAGGCGCGGTTCGTCCGGGACATGGGGCTGTCGGAATACGATGCGGGCGTGCTGACCGCCGATGTCGAGAATGCCGATTATTTCGAATCCGTCGCGCAGGGCCGCGATGGCAAGATGGCGGCGAACTGGGTGATCAACGAATTGTTCGGCCGGCTGAACAAGGAGGGGCTGGGGGTCGCAACCTCGCCCGTCTCGGCCGCGCAGCTTGGCGGGCTGATCGACCTGATCGCGCGCGGCGACATCTCGGGCAAGATCGCCAAGGATCTGTTCGAGATCGTCTGGTCCGAAGGCGGCGACCCGGCGCAGATCGTCGAGGCGCGCGGCATGAAACAGGTCACCGACCCGGGCGCCATCGAGGCGGCGGTCGATAAGATCATCGCGGCCAATCCCGCGCAGGTCGAAAAGGCCAGGCAGAACCCCAAGCTTGCCGGCTGGTTCGTCGGCCAGGTGCTGAAGGCGACGGGCGGCAAGGCCAACCCGGCGACCGTCAATCAGCTGGTGGCGCAGAAACTGAACCTGTAGGCGGCGGACCCGAGCTGGATCGGTGCCCCCACGGCGCGCGCCGATCCGCCCGGCGCGGGCCGCGCGCGATCCGGTGCAGCCGCCGCCGCGTCAGTGCCGCGTGGGACCGGCATCGCCGGACAGCTGACATTCGACGCTGCGGGCCAGTTCGGACAGGGTGAAGGGCTTGGCCAGGAACAGCGAGTTCGGGATCGGCGCATGACCCTCGGCAAAGATGTCCTCGGTATAGCCCGACATGAAGATGACGCGCGTGCCCGGCCTGTCCTTCAGCGCGAGGCGGACCCAGGTGGGACCGTCCATCCCCGGCATGACGACATCGGTCACGAAGATGTCGATGCGGTCCTTCTGATCGGCCACCACGGACAGGGCCTGTTCGGCACTGTCGGCCTCGAGAACCTCATAGCCTTTCAGGCGCAGGGCGCGGGCGGCGAAGGCCCGCACCGGCGCCTCATCCTCGACCAGCAGCACGGTGGCGTCGCGGCGCGCGGCTTCAGGCGCGGCAAGAGCGACCGGGGCCGGCGCGGCCGTTGCCGGCATCCCCGCGTGCACGGGGAAATAGAGCGAGAAACACGTGCCCTTGCCCACATCGCTGTCGCAGAAGATATAGCCGCCGGTCTGCTTGACGATGCCATAGGCGGTGGACAGGCCCAGCCCGGTCCCCTCGCCCGTGCGCTTGGTGGTGAAGAACGGCTCGAAGATCTTGGCCTGATGATCGGCAGAAATACCGCAGCCCTCGTCGCGGACCCGGATCCGGACATAGGTGCCGCGCGGCACCGACACGCGGTCGCGTTCCAGCAGGTCGGAAAGCTGTACGGTGGCGGTGTCGATGACGATATCGCCGCCGTCGGGCATGGCATCGCGGGCATTGACGACAAGGTTCATGATCACCTGCTCCAGCTGGCGTTTGTCGGCGCGGATCGGCCGTAATTCGCGGTCGTGGCGGATCGTCAGGCCGACACGCTCGCCCACCAGACGGTTCAGCAGATGCGTCAGGTCGGCCAGCGTTTCGCGCAGATCCAGCGTTTCCAGTTTCAGCGTCTGCTTGCGCGAGAACGCCAGCAACTGGCCGACCAGCGCGGCGGCGCGGTTCGCGTTCTGGCTGATCTGGTCGAGATCGGCGTAATCCGGGTGGCCCTTGTCGTGACGCAGCATCAGCAGATCGCAATGGCCGCTGATCGCCGTCAGCAGATTGTTGAAATCATGCGCCACCCCGCCGGCAAGCTGGCCGATCGCCTGCATCTTCTGGCTTTGGACGAATTGCTCTTCCAGCGTCTTCAGCGCGCTTGCGTCATGCAGCACCGCGATCAGCCCCGAAGGATCTGTGGGATCCGCCGACAGCGCGACCTGAACGTGTCGGTCGCCGTCGCCGTCGCCGGCCCGGGAGGCGCGCAGGCGCAGAACCTCGGGGCGGCCGGTGGCGCGTCCGGCGCAGACATCGTCGATCCAGTCGCCGACCGAACGACCGGGGCCGTCCAGCAGGCTGCCCAGATGGGACTGGCGCCCCTCGCCGGGCAGGCGCGATCCGAACAGCCGCCGGGCGGCGGCGTTGGCCCGGCGGATACGACCGTCGCCGGACAGCCGCAGCAACGCGACGGGCAGCGCCTCGAAATCGTCGCGCGCCTCGTCCTCATCGGGCAGCGGGGCGAGTGCCAGCGCATCGGGCCGGTCGCCGGGGCGGTGGCATGACCAGATCTGCAAGGGGGCGTCGGCGGCACGGCTGACCGCGATGACATCGCCGCAGGACAGTTCCAGCTCCGCGTTGCCACTGCGCAGGGCGCGGCGCGACAGGTCCTGAAGATCGGTTTCGGCATCGGCGCGCAGCCGCGACACCAGGGCCAGGATATTCTGGCCGACGATATCGCTGAAATCGGTTCTTGAGGCACCGTTCTGAAACAGCACCGCCCCGTCCGCGTCGCAGATCCAGATCGGTTCGGGCGCCGCCGCCACCTCGGCCCGGATCGCCTTCAGCGCCCGTCGCCCGGCGATCTGGCGCATCCCGTGGGACACCGACAGCGCACCGCCAAGCAGATACCAGGCGACCGCAACGGTCGCGAACACGATGGCCGCCCGACCCGCGCTGCCGCCCGGCGCCAGCAGCAAGAACAGCCCGCCAAGCGCCATCGGCAGCATCAGAAGCGGCAGGGCCGACAGCGCGCTGCGGGGAATGCCGATCTGATCGTCCCATCTTGTCATGCGAATCGCCTTTCTGCGACCTGTTCGGACATTCTCTAGCGCGCGAGCGTTTAAGATTGGGTTAATCCGCCTGCGACGCGCCATCAGCCCGTCCGGCGAAACAGGGCCAGAAAGAACCCGTCGCCGCCCTGCATCGGCGTCCACAGACGGCGCATGACGGGGGTGAAACCGGGGTGCCGGGCCAGGAACGCATCGGCTTGCGCGTCGTTTTCGGCCCGCAGCAGCGAACAGGTCATATAGGCCAGATGCCCGCCCGGCGCGACCAGACCCGCGACCCGGTCCAGGATCGCGGATTGCGTGCGGATCAGTTCGTCCAGCGCGGCGGGCGTCAGGCGCCATTTGGCATCCGGACTGCGCCGCCACGTGCCCGATCCCGAACAGGGCACATCGGCCACGACCAGATCGAAAGGTCCGCGCGGATCGTCGGTCAGCCGCACCGACAGCCCGGCCCGTTCGGCGCGGGGCGGCAGATCGCGCATCCGCGCCGGATCGGCGTCGTGGGCCACCAGATCCAGACCGCTTTGCCGCCCGCCGATCGCCAGCGTCTTGCCGCCGCCCCCGGCGCAGAAATCCAGCACCCTGTCGCCGGCCTGCACGGGCAGCGCGTCGCACGCCAGTTGCGGGGACAGGTCCTGCAATTCCACCAGCCCGCCGCGATAGGCGGCACTTTGCGCGACGCCGCGTTCGCCCGAGGTGACCTTCAGCGCCGTCGGCAGATCGGGATGCGGGGTGACGGAAATGCCGTCCACGGCAAGGGCATCGACCGCAGCCGCGGATTGGCCGCGCGCGGGATTGACCCGCAGCCAGACCGGTGCACGATGGCCCATCGCCCGCGCGATGCTGGCCGCGTCAGCGCCAAGCGAGGCGTGCCATTGCGGCAGCAGCCAGTCGGGCAGGTCCGCGATATGGGCAATGTCTGCGCTGGCCGGCATCTGCGTCTCGGCAGGGTCCAGCGGTGGCGGCGCGTGCCCATGACCGGTGAAGAACGCATCAGGCTGCTGACCCGTCTCGCGCAGATAGCCGATCATCAGCCCGCGCCCGTTTTGCGCGCCGCCAAGCGCGGCAAGGGTGTTGCGCCGGCGCAGCGCCTCATAGACCAGATCGCGGACTGCGGCCCGGTCGCCCGACCCGGCAAAGCGGCTGGCCCGCGACCAGCGCAGCAGGGCCTGTTCCGCCGGCCGCCCGGCCAGCACATCATCCAATATCCCGATGGCGGCGGCGATGCGTGCAGGCGGCGTCATGGTGCGGCGGCGCAGCGTTGCGCCCTGCCCCGGACCGGGCATGGCCGCGCGTGTCGAAAATCGTGCAACGTCACGTCATTCGCCCGGCTGACGGGTTTCGAACAGCCGCCTTTCGATGGCGTCCAGCCGCGCCAGAACCTCGTCGCGATAGGCGCCGGTGACCTCGTTCTCCTCGGTCTGGTGCGCCTCTTGCATGGAATTGACGATCAGACCCACGACAAGGTTCATCACCGCGAAGGTGGTGACCAGGATGAACGGCACAAAGAACAGCCACGCATTCGGATACACCTCCATCACCGGGCGGACGATGCCCATGGACCAGCTTTCCAGCGTCATGATCTGGAACAGCGAATAGGCCGATTCGCCAAGCGTGCCGAACCATTCGGGGAAGGTGCGCGAAAACAGCTTCGTGGCGATCACGGCGGCGATGTAGAAGATGATCCCCATCAGCAGGAACACGCTGGCCATGCCCGGCAACGCGGCCAGAAACCCCTCGACCACGCGGCGCAGGCGGGGCGTGACCGACACGATCCGCAACAGCCGCAGGATGCGCAGCGCGCGCAGAACCGACAGCCCCTGCGCCGCCGGCACCAGCGCGATGCCGACCACCACGAAGTCGAAGATGTTCCAGCCGTCGCGGAAAAAGCGCAGCCCGCGCGCGACCAGCTTGGCGCCGATCTCGACCACGAAGACCGACAGGCACAGCGCGTCCAGAAACAGGATCAGAGGCCCGAACCGCGCCATGACGGTGGCCGAGGTCTCAAGCCCCAGGATCAGGGCGTTGAACAGGATCACGCCGGTGATGACGGCCTGAACCGACCGCCGGTGGATCAGCACATCAAGCCGTTCGCGCAGGCCGGGGGCCGGCTTAGCTGTGGACGCGGGTATAGGTGCCATTGCCTTCCAGGATCGTGCGGAAGCCGCCCGGTTCGTCCAGCGAGAAGACGATGATCGGCAGCCTGTTGTCGCGCGCCAGCGCGATGGCCGAGGCATCCATCACGCCAAGATGCTTTTGCAGCACCTCGTCATAGGTGACGTCGCCATAGCGTTTGGCATCGGGGAATTTCTTGGGGTCCTTGTCATAGACGCCATCGACCTTGGTGCCCTTGAAGATCGCCTCGCAGTTCATCTCGTTGGCGCGCAGCGTGGCGGCCGTGTCGGTGGTGAAATAGGGATTGCCGGTGCCGGCCGCGAAGATCACGATGCGGCCCTTTTCCAGATGCCGGATCGCGCGGCGGCGGATATAGGGTTCGCACACCTCGTCCATGCGGATGGCGCTGATGACGCGGCAATGCAGGCCCTTGGCCTCCAGCGCGGACTGCATGGCCAGCGCGTTCATCACCGTGGCCAGCATGCCCATGTAATCGGCGGTGGTGCGCTCCATTCCTTGCGCGCTGCCCTGCAAGCCGCGAAAGATGTTGCCGCCGCCGATGACCATGCTGACCTGCACGCCCATCTTGGCCACCGATTCGACCTCGTCGGCGATCCGGCTGACGGTGGGCGGGTGCAGGCCGAAGCCCTGGTCGCCCATCAGCGCCTCGCCCGAGATCTTCAGCATTACCCTTCCGTACTGGGTGGGCGCGGCGGGCGTTCGATCGGTCATGTCCTGTCCTTTTCTGGGCGGTGCGCCGCTTTCATCGCGGCGCAAAATGTCGCAAAAGGCGGGCAGGTTCAACCTGCCGGAATGCCCATGTCCGACCCCGCCCCGTCACCGCCCGATCTGTCACGAATCGATGCCACGCGCCACCTGCTGATCGCCGGCCCCACGGCCAGCGGCAAATCCGCGCTGGCGCTGGCGGTGGCGCGGGCGCAGGGCGGGCTGATCGTGAACGCCGACGCCTTGCAGGTCTGGTCGTGCTGGCGCGTGCTGACCGCCCGCCCCTCGCCCCGGGATGAGGCTGCGGCGCCGCATGCCCTTTACGGTCATGTGACGCCCAACCGCGACTATTCCGTGGGCGACTGGCTGCGCGAGGTCGGCGCCCTGCGGGGTCAGCGGCTGATCGTCGTGGGTGGCACAGGGCTGTATCTGACGGCGCTGACGCAGGGTCTGGCGCCGGTGCCGCCGACGCCCAGGGCGATCCGGGTGCAGGCCGATGCCCGCATGGCCGCACCGGACGGGCTTGCGCGCATGGTGGCACAGCTTGACGCCCGCACGCGCGACCGGATCGACATCCGCAACCCCGCCCGCGTCCAGCGCGCGTGGGAGGTTCTGCGCGCCACCGGGCGCGGGCTGGCCGACTGGCAGGCCGAGACGCCGCCGCCGCTGATCGCGCCGCAGGACAGCCAGCGGGTCCTGATCACCGCCGACAGGGACTGGCTGGCCGACCGGATCGCGCGCCGGTTCCGCGCCATGATCGCCGCCGGCGCGCTGGACGAGGCGCGGGCGATGCTGCCCCGGTGGGACCCCGCGCGACAATGGGCGCGCGCCATCGGGGCGCCCGAACTGATCGCGCATCTGCGCGGCCAGATCGACCTGGCCACCGCGACCGAACGCGCGATCATCGCGACGCGGCAATACGCCAAGATGCAGCGAAGCTGGTTCCGCAACCGGATGCGCGACTGGCAGCCCTGGCCGGCGCAGGGGGATTGACCGAGGGGCGGGACGCGACTGCGAACAGCCCGGCGGCGATCAATCCTGCGGCCTGTCGCGCGGCGCACGCCCGCGAAAGCCGGTGGCGACCACGTATTTCTCGGACGAATCGCTGCGGCTTGCCGGTGGCTTGACGTTCGCGACTTTCTGGAAATTCTGCTTCAGCAAGGTCTGCATTTCGCTTTCGGCGCCGCCCGCCAGCACCTTGGCGATAAAGGTTCCGCCCGGTTCCAGAACGTCCAGCGCAAGCTGCGCCGCCGCCTCGACGAGCGCGACGATGCGCAGGTGATCGGTGCTTTTGTGCCCCGACGAGGCGGCGGCCATGTCCGACATCACCACGTCCGCAGACCCGCCCAGCCACGCCTTGACCCGGTCGTCGGCGCCCTCGTCCAGAAAGTCCAGCTGATGGATCTCGGCCCCGGCGATCGCATCGACCTCTTGCAGATCGACGCCGACGACGCGGCCGACCGGCTTGCCCGATTTGTCGCCCAGGGCGTTGACGCGATCCACCGCCACCTGGCACCAGCCGCCCGGCGCGCAGCCCAGATCGACGACCCGCGCGCCGGGCACCAGAAAGCCGTATTTGTCGTCCAGTTCCAGGATCTTGAAGGCGGCGCGTCCGCGATACCCCTCGCGCCGGGCGCGGACCACGTAGGGGTCGTTCAGTTGCCGTTCAAGCCACAGCTTGCTGCTGAGCTTGCGGCCCTTGGCGGTCTTGACCCGCACCTTCAGGTCGCGCTGTCCGCGCCCGCTGGACTTGCCCGCGCGGCTGGCCGGCTTCTTGGTCATGTCACGCCACTCCCTTCACGCCGTCGGGCGTCAGCACGCCGTCGCGGACCATCTGCGCATACAGCAACCCCTCGCGCAGGCCGCGATCGGCCACCGACAGCCGCGTTGTCGGCCACACCCGCATCAAGGTCTGCAGGATCGCCACGCCCGACATGATCAGCGCGTGCCGCTCTCGGCCGATGCGGGGGTCGCGGCGCCGCCCCTCGGGGCCAAGCGCCAGATAGGAATGGATCACCCGGTCGATCTGTTCGGTCGTCATCTCAAGCCCGTCGACCTTGGTGCGGTCATAGCGGCGCAGGCCCAGATGGCTGGCCGCGACCGTCGTGACCGTTCCCGACGTGCCGATGATCTGGAACCCGCCCTCGGGCGAGCCGTCGGCATAGGGGGCGAAATCGGCCAGCAATTCCTCGAAATACCAGCTCATCAGCGCGAACCGGCCCTGATCGTCCTCGACATCGGCGAACTGGTCGCGCAGCGTCGCCACGCCCAGGGGCACGCTGATCCAGTCCACCACCCGCGCGCCGCCGGGCTGCGGATTGGCGAACCCGTCCGACAGCCGCATGATCGCGCGCGGCCGTTCCAACGGTTCGACATCCTCAAGATCGATCCAGACAAGCTCGGTCGAGCCGCCGCCGATATCGACGACCAGCAGCGTCTTGGTCGTGTGGCTGACCAGCGGCGCGCAGGAAATCACGGCCAGCCGCGCCTCTTCCTCTGTGCCGATGATCTCGACGGGAAGGCCGGTCTCGCGCCGGATGGTGCGCAGGAAATCGCGGCTGTTGCGCGCGCGGCGGCAGGCCTCGGTCGCGACCAGCCGCAGATTGCCGACGCGATGCAGGTCCAGCTTGCGCCGACAGACCTGCAATGCGTGGACGGTGCGCGCCATCGAACTGCGGGACAGCCGCCCCGAAGCCTCCAGCCCATGCCCAAGCTGCACCGGCTTGGAAAAGCTGTCTATGACCTGGAACTGATTGCCGCGCGGTCGGGCAATCAGCATCCGGCAAGAATTCGTGCCGAGATCGAGAGCAGCATAGAGTGCCCCCTCCTCGACTTGGCGGGTGACCGACGGCTCGACCGTGATTTTCGGGAACGCGTCCGCACCCGCAGGACGCCTGGGCGCCATGACGATACGCCCTCCGATAACAAGTTGCTGGAAAGGTAACGTGCCACCCCGCCCCGTTCAAGGGGCGACCGCGCGCGTGGGTGGCCGCGGGACGTGCCCAGGGCGACATGTGCACCGGGCCGCATGTCGCAAACGCCGCGTTCCATGGTCGCAATCGGTGCGCGCGGGGGTGCGATCCGTGGCAGAACGGCAGCGACAGGAAAGGCGTGGACGATGACGGAACTGACCCTTGTCCTTTGGCGCGACATCCCGGCACAGGTGATCCTGGGCAAGGGCCGCGCCGCGCGGCGGGTGCCCCTGTCCACGCGTTTCGAGCAATCCATCGACCGCGCGGCGATGAAGGCGGGGCTGGCCGGCACCGACGATTATCTGGCCCAGTGGCGGCGCCAGCCCGCCACGGCCGACGACCCCGCAGCCCTGGCCGCGCGGATCGAGGCGGAATACGACACCGACCGGCTTCGCGCGCTGATCGCGAATGGCGGCCGCGACCCCGAATGAAGGACGACAGAACATGGCCCTGATGCAGTTCCGGTCCGCGCCGCGCGCGAATGCCCCGCTGGCCGCGTTCCTGCGCGACGCCTCGATCGAGGTGATGCCGCGCACGGCCGCGTCGATCCCGGATCTGACCGCGATCCTGCCCGCCGGCGCACTGGTGTTCGTGGCCCATATCGACGGCACCGACCCGGCCCGGATGCAGGAAACCGTCGCCCGGCTGGCGCGCGACGGGTTCCGCCCCGTCCCCCACATCCCCGCGCGCCTCGTGCCCGACCGCGCCACGCTGGCCGAATGGGTCTCGGCCTATCGCGCCGGCGGGGCCTGCGGCGCCTTGTTGCTGGGCGGCGGCGTGGCAACGCCAAGGGGCGCGTTCCGCGATTCGATGCAACTGCTGGACACCGGCCTGTTAGGGGATATGCCCCGGCTGTTCATCGCCGGACACCCCGAGGGCAATCGCGACATCGACCCGGACGGCGGCGAAGCCGAGGTGATGCGCGCCCTGCGCTGGAAGGCAGACTTTGCGGCCAGAACGGATGCGCGGATGCAGATCGTCACGCAGTTCGCGTTCGAGGCGCAACCGCTGATCGACTGGGCCAGACGGCTGCGCGCCCTGGGCATCGACATGCCCGTCCGCATCGGCGTGGCCGGACCCGCCCGCCTGCAGACGATGCTGAAATTCGCCATCATGTGCGGCGTCGGGCCGTCGCTGCGGGTGCTGCAACGACGCGCTCGCGACGTGACCCGGCTGCTGACCCCGTTCGAGCCGACGGATCTGGTGGGCGCGCTGGCCGCGGCAAAGGCGACCGATCCGGCCTTTCCGATTGCCGCCGCCCATATCTTCCCGCTTGGCGGCATCACCGAAGCGACCGACTGGCTCGCCCGCCAGCGCGGCGACTGAAGGACCGACGATGACCCGCACCGTGCTGGAATCCGCCTCGAAGACCGTCATCATCGGGTTCGACGAACCGTTCTGCGTCATCGGCGAACGAATCAACCCGACCGGCCGCAAGAAGCTGGCGGCCGAGCTGGAGGCCGGCGATTTCGCGACAGTGCGCAGGGACGCGCTGGAACAGGTGGCCTGCGGGGCGATGGTTCTGGATGTGAATGCGGGCGTCGTCTATAACAGCAACCCCGATCCCAACATCACCGAGCCGCCGCTGATGCGGCAGATGATCCAGCTGGTGCAGGATCTGGTCGATGTGCCGCTGTGCATCGACAGCTCGGTCCCCGGCGCGCTGAAGGCGGGGCTGGAATCGGCCAGCGGACGCCCGCTTGTGAACAGCGTGACGGGCGAGGAAGAGCGGCTGGAGACCGTGCTGCCGCTGATCGCGAAATACAACGTGCCGGTGGTGGCGATCAGCAATGACGACACCGGCATCAGCGAAGACCCCGATATCCGCTTTGCCGTCGCCCGCAAGATCGTCCGGCGCGCGGCCGATTTCGGCATCCCGGCCCATGACATCGTGGTCGATCCGCTGGTCATGCCTGTGGGCGCGATGGCGACCGCCGGGCGTCAGGTCTTTGCCCTGGTCCGCCGCCTGCGCGAGGAGTTGGGCGTGAACACCACCTGCGGCGCCAGCAATATCAGCTTTGGCCTGCCCAACCGCCACGGCATCAACGCGGCGTTCCTGCCGATGGCCGTCGGCGCGGGCATGACCAGCGCGATCATGAACCCGGTCCGGCTGGCCGAGATGGAGGCGATCCGCGCCGCCAACATGCTGATGAACCACGATGCCAACGGCGGCGAATGGATCCGCTTTGCCCGCGTGGCCGAGGCGGCGCGCGCCGGAACCCCCTTCGCCGAAGCCGCCAGCGCCGCCGCCACCGGCACCACCGGCGGCCGCAGCGGCCGCCGCCGCAGCCGCGCCTGACGGGCGCGGCGGGCGGGCGATTGGTGTGAAACACCTGCTGCGACTCTGAACTGCCGGTCGTGGGTGACGACGGGCAGGCGGCGTCGCGATTTTTGCGGAAAATTAATTGGTACCCGAGGTCGGACTCGAACCGACAAGCCTTGCGGCGGGGGATTTTGAGTCCCCTGCGTCTACCATTCCGCCACTCGGGCCCCGTCACGTCGCCTAAGGCGGCAAGCGGCGATTTGCAAGAGGGTTCCTGCGTCGTGCGCAGGCCCCATCGGGCGGGATCAGGCCCGGCCCAGCCTTTCCAGCCGCGCCGCGCGCAGCCGGGCGAAATCGTCGCCGGCGTGATACGATGACCGCGTCAGCGGCGTGGCCGACACCATCAGGAACCCCTTGCCATAGGCGGATTTCTCGTATCCCGTGAACTCTTCCGGGGTCACGAAGCGGGCCACGCGGTGATGCTTGGGTGTGGGTTGCAGATACTGGCCGATGGTCATGAAGTCGATATCGGCCGCGCGCATGTCGTCCATGACCTGCAACACGCCCTGCCGATCCTCGCCCAGCCCGACCATGATGCCGGATTTCGTGAACATGGTCGGGTCCAGTTCCTTGACCCGCTGCAACAGGCGCAGCGAATGGAAATAGCGCGCGCCGGGGCGGACGGTCGGATACAGACCCGGCACGGTTTCAAGATTGTGGTTGAACACGTCGGGACGCGCCTCGACCACGGTTTCCAGCGCGCCGGGCTTGGTCTTCAGGAAATCGGGCGTCAGGACCTCGATGGTCGACTCGGGGCTGCGATGGCGGATCGCGCGGATCGTCTGGGCGAAATGTTCGGCCCCGCCATCGTCCAGATCGTCGCGATCCACACTGGTAATCACGACATGGTTCAGGCCAAGCTTCTGCACCGCATGGGCGACGCGGCCGGGTTCGAACACGTCCAGCGCATCGGGCCGCCCGGTCGAGACGTTGCAGAACGTGCAGCCGCGCGTGCAGATGTCGCCCATGATCATCATCGTGGCGTGACCCTGGCTCCAGCATTCGCCGACATTGGGGCAGCCCGCCTCCTCGCAGACGGTGGACAGCCGGTGTTCCTGCATGATGTCGCGCGTGCGTTTGTAGCCTTCGCTGACCGGCGCCTTGACCCGGATCCAGTCGGGCTTCCTGGGCTGGGCCTGATCGGGGCGATGCGCCTTTTCGGGGTGGCGAAGACGGGGCGGCTGCGGGGCGGTGATCTCGGTCATGTCCGACCTTTCGCTGTGTTTCATCCTCCTTAGTCCCAAACAGGGGCTTGATCAACGGCGCGCAACATGCTGCATCTGCACATCCACGCCGCAGCGCGGCATGTGGAGCCGGGGAGGAGAAAATGCAGTTGCAAAGGAGTGTTGAGATGAAGATCGGCAGTGCAGTTCCCCAGGTGACCTTCAAGACCCGCGTCCGCGACGAGTCGGTGGGCGGGCCGAACCCGTTTCGCTGGCAGGACATGACCACGGCGGATTATTTCGCCGGCAAGCGCGTGGTGCTGTTTTCGCTGCCCGGCGCGTTCACGCCCACCTGCTCTACCTATCAGCTGCCCGGTTTCGAAAAATCCTTCGCCCGGATGCGACAGCTGGGCATCGACGCGATCTACTGCATGTCGGTCAACGACAGCTTCGTGATGAACCAGTGGGCCAAGGCGCAGGGCCTTTCGAACGTGCAGGTGATCCCGGACGGATCGGGCGAGTTCACGGAAAAGGCCGGGATGCTGGTGCGCAAGGACAATCTGGGCTTCGGGGCGCGCAGCTGGCGCTATGCCGCGGTGGTCGATGACGGCATCGTCGAGGCGTGGTTCGAAGAGCCGGGCCGTTGCGACGACTGCGCCGACGATCCCTATGGCGAAACATCGCCGGAAAAAGTGCTGGCCTATCTTCAGACCGCGCGCGTGGGCGAACCGGCCTGAACGCGGACGAAACGACAAAGGGCCGCATGCAAGCGGCCCTTTTTCGCGAATTGTCGCAGATCGCGGCGCCGGGCGCCCCGCCTGTCAGCCGATCAGGGGCGATCCGCCGCCATAGATTTCCTGGTAATGGCGTTCCAGCCGCATCAGGGCCAGCCGCAGAACCACCTTGCCAGACCGCGCCGACCAGCCAAGACGACGCTCGGTCATCTCGATCCCTTCCAGAAAGCAGCAGACCCGCAGCACGATATCGCCCATGCCGGGGCCCAGATCGCGCAACGCCACCGCCACCCGGTCGCGCGCCGATTCCGAGCCGCCGCGATAGCCGCCGGCGCTGCGGCCCACATCGATGCCCGAGGTCATGAACCCGTCCCAGTTCTGGGTCACGCGCGGCCCCATCTGCGCCAGTTCGAAATCCTCGCGCAGCCTTTCGCCCGCCGCGACCATGCCCGCCGACAGAAACGGCCGCCCGTCCGCATCGCGTCTGCGCGCCAGGACCAGCAGCGGGCTTTCGGCGATGTTGACGCGCGCCGTCCGCCGGCGCCCGTCCTCGGGGTCCTCGATCCGGCGCTGTTCCCAGATGCGGTGACGCCCGGCATGATCGAAACCGACCGCCGCCTCGGCCATGCCCTCATGCGGGCTGCCGGGCACGGGATCGGCGTCGCGAAAATCGCCCGGACGCGGCATCGCGCGCCGGGTGCGCGACGATGCCAGCATCCGCCGCAGCGCCTCGCGCCCCGCCGGCGCAAGCGCATAGCGTTGCACCCGGCCCCCCTGCCCGCTTTGCACGACCCAGCCTTTCAGCGCCATCGCCTCGGCCTGCCTGCGTTCCAGAACCGCGGTGCGGATGTCGTCGCGCGTCACGATCGCCTTGGCCATGCCCGCGGCCGAGGCCATGACCGCCCCCGGCTCGGCCAGTCGCCGCAGCACGCGCAGGGCGGCGCGTTCGTCGAACGCCGCCTCGGTGGGCGCGGGCGGGGCCGACAACGCCCCATCGACCAGCGGATCGTCGCGCCGCGCCTCGAACCGGCGGATGCGACGCAGGATCGTCGAGGCGTGACAGCCCGCCTCGCGCGCCAGCGCCCTTATCGGCTCGCCGTCCTCGACATGGCGCAGATACAGCCTGGCGTCTTCGGGCAGGTGGGTCCGTTCCGCAGCGCCCTCGGGGGTCTCAGATCGGTGGTCCGCGCCTCCTGTCTCCATTGCGAAATCACCGGTCAAAATGGTCATGTCTCGTCCCTTGTCGTCCTTGGGCAGCCCGGCAGATGGCTCCCCTGGGTTGCGTTAGTTCCTGTAGATGACAGGCTGCTTTCTGCACATAGAGGCGACATTCCCTAACAAAACCTAAAGATTCATTGCCCCCGCGCGCGGTGCAGGAAGGGTTTCGGCAACACACTTTAAAGTTGTGTGAAGCTGTCGGTCCGACATCCAGAAGGACCAGAATCGATGACCGCCATGCCGAACGTGATCGCCTTTCGCCGCCCCTTGCCGCAGACCAGGCTGCGCCGGCCTGCCACGCTGATCCGCGCCGCTCGCGCAGGCCAACCGGGCTGGCGGAGAGAGCGGGATCTGCCCCGGCTTCTGCGCTGCGAGGGTTGCCCGGCGGCGGGCGACGCCCTGCCCCGGCTGCGCGCCCACGAGGCGATGATGAACGAGGCGCGGCTTGACCGTGATCCGGAATACGACATGCAGCGCCACGTTCTGCTGATGATCGCGATCCTGGCCGAGATGCGGGCGGCCGTCGCGGCCGCACCCCAGCCGGTGGCCGTCGCCGAAAGTGCGCTTTTCGCGGGCGTTGCCTGTCCGGCCTTCAGCGGCCCCGGAACAGCGACCCCAGCACACCCCTGACCAGCGCCTTGCCCGACCTTGTGCCCAATTGGCGGGCAAGGCTTTTGCCGAAGGTCTCGGCGATGGTATCGCTGCGTCTGGAACGGCTTTTGGGCGCGGGCTCGGCGGCGTCGCGGCGCGGCTGGTAACGGCGCGCGTTGCGGTATTCCTCGCGGTCCATGTCGAACAGGTCCGCATCGCCGGATGCCGCCTCCTTGCCGTCGGCACCGGCCAAGGCTGCCTCTTCGGCGCGTCGGGACAGGATTTCCTG
Organism: Paracoccus stylophorae; assembly: GCF_028553765.1. Classification (NCBI taxonomy): domain Bacteria; kingdom Pseudomonadati; phylum Pseudomonadota; class Alphaproteobacteria; order Rhodobacterales; family Paracoccaceae; genus Paracoccus; species Paracoccus stylophorae. The sequence goes on from NZ_CP067134.1 coordinate 1,916,168, forward strand.
CGCCGAGTCGCGTTCCAGCCGGGTGGCGTATTTCAGCGCCATGGGCGAGGCCGCGTTCACCCTTTGCCGTTCTGTGTCAAGGATCGGGCCCAGACGGCTGAAGGGCGGGCGGATCAGCGTGCGTTGCGCCATGCCCGGCACGCCCTTGGCTTCCAGAAAAGACGTCACGGCCTCGCCCGTGCCGACATCCCGAATGGCATCGGCGATATCGAAATCGGGGTTGGGGCGATAATTCTGCGCCGCAAGCCGCAACGCCTTCTGGTCGCGGGCGGTAAAGGCGCGCAGCGCGTGCTGCACCCGGTTGCCAAGCTGACCCAGGATGTCTTCGGGAATGTCGTCCGGGTTCTGGCTGATGAACCAGACGCTGACGCCCTTCGACCGGATCAGCCGCGCGACCTGTTCCACCTTCTCGATCAGCGCCTTGGGCGCGTCGTCGAACAGCAGATGCGATTCGTCGAAGAAGAACGCGATGCGCGGCCGGTCGGGGTCGCCGATCTCAGGCAACTGCTCGAACAACTCGGACAGAAGCCACAGCAGAAACGTCGCATACAGCCGGGGCGAGGCCATCAGCCGGTCGGCGGCCAGCACGTTGATGACGCCCTTTCCGGATGCGTCCTGCCGGATGATGTCGGCCAGATCCAGCGCCGGTTCCCCGAACAGGTTGTGGCCCCCCTGATTTTCCAGGATCAGCAGGGCGCGCTGGATCGCGCCGACGCTGGCCGTGCTGACATTGCCGTATTGCAGCGACAATTCGGTGGCGTTCTGGCCGACCCAGACCAGCATCGCCTGAAGATCCTTCAGATCCAGCAGCGCCAGCCCCTGTTCGTCGGCCACGCGGAAGGCGATGTTCATCACCCCTTCCTGCACATCGGTCAGATCCAGCAGGCGCGACAGCAGCAGCGGCCCCATCTCGGCCGGGGTGGTGCGCACCGGATGTCCGCGTTCGCCCCAGACGTCCCAGAACGTCACCGGAAATGACTGATAATCCAGCGTCAGTCCGATCTTCTCGGCGCGCTGTTGGAACGCATCGTGCAGGGGCGCATCGGCGCGGCCCGGCTGCGACAGCCCGGCCAGATCGCCCTTCACATCCGACAGAAACACCGGCACCCCCGCCAGCGACAGGCTTTCGGCAAGCGTCTGCAACGTCACCGTCTTGCCGGTGCCGGTCGCCCCGGCGATCATGCCGTGCCGGTTGGCGTATTTCAGCAGCAGCGATTGCGGCTGGCGGTGATCCGCGCCGCCTCCGCCCACGAAAACCGTGCCCGCGTCTTCATCCAGAACGCCTGTCATGTCGCCGCCCCTCAAGGTTTTTTTGCCGTTGCGCGTCCGGTGCGCGCGCAAGAACAATACAATCTTAACCGCCGCGTGCCATATTCGATTTGTCCAGGGATCGCAGCCGTGCCCCGGACCTTCCTCCCTGTTGGACTGCCGCGCCCCCGGGCGCGGCTTTTTTTGATCGAACCTGACCTTTTGGACTGTTGACGGATCACGGTGCCGCGACTAGCGTGCAGCGAATGAAGACCGGCCAGTCCGGCAGGGAGAAACGCCCAAGGCGTTGGGGTCGCGGGGAAAACTGCGGCCCTTTTTAATTGTCCGATTTCGCGGGACGCCCGGCACCATGCACGCGCCTGTATGGCCCATCGGTCAGGCCGCGTGGGCCGTCCCGACGCCCCGCCCGGATCGTATCGCCTTGCGCGGCAGGTCAACCCAAGGTGAAGCCTTGCGGCGATCTTGCCGCCTGACAACGCCGCCAAGACATGCTAGTCGGCGAAAAAGCTTCGAGCAAAGGAAAGAACGAACATGCCGATCAAACCCTCGCAGGCATTGCTGGCGGCGCTGGCGCTTGTCGCAGCCCCGGCCTTCGCCCAGGACACGACCGGGACCGCGACCGCGGACGAGTCCGGAACGGCTTCGCAGGACGCCGCCCCGTCCGAACCCGCCGCCGCAGAGGACGCATCGGACGCGGCCCCCGCAGCGACCCCCGCCGAGCCTGCGGACGCGGATGCACCGGCCGCGACGGCAGAGACGCAGGCCGAACCGGCGACCGACGCGGCCCCCGCAGATGCGGCCCCGGCCACCGGGCAGCCCGCGCAGGATCAGGCCGCAGCCGAGCCGCAGGTCGGCAGCTATTACGTGAAATCGACCCATAACGACTGGTCGCTGCGCTGCATCAACGCCGATCAGAACAAGGACCCGTGCGAACTGTATCAGCTGATGAAGGACGCCGAGGGCAATTCGGTGGCCGAGATGACGCTGATCCCGCTGACCAACGGCGAAGTTGCCGCCGGCGCGACACTGGTCGCGCCGCTGGAAACCGACCTGATCCGCGGTCTGGGCTTTGCCGTCGACAGCGGCCAGGCGCGGGAATATCCGTTCAGCTTCTGCGCGCCGGTGGGCTGCGTGTCGCGGATGGGCTTTACCGCGGCCGAGTTGAACCAGCTGAAGCGCGGCGGCAAGGCCACCGTGACGCTGATGCCCTTTGGCGGCGATCCGAAGAACCCGGTCGAGCTGAACCTGTCGCTGGCAGGGTTCACGGCGGCGTTCGAGGAGCTGAGCGAGTATACCACGCAGCCCGCGCCGCAGGCATCCGCGCCGGAGGAACCTGCCGCAGACGCACCTGCCGCAGACGCACCTGCCGCGGGCGCGCCCGCCGAAGACGCGGCCCCGGCCAGCGAATAACGCCCGCATCGCGGTAAACGACACGAACCGCGCCCCGTGGGCGCGGTTTTTACGTGGCGACGTGACGGATCAGACCCGGCGCAGCGCGATCACGGCGTTCAGCCCCCCGAACGCAAACGCGTTCGACAGCACCGCATCGACCTGCGCCTCGCGCGCCTCGTTCGGGACGACATCCAGCGCGCATTCAGGGTCCGGTTCCTGATAACCGATGGTCGGCGCGATCACCCCGTCGCGCAGCGCCATGATACAGGCCAGCAATTCGACCGCGCCGGTCGCGCCGATCAGATGCCCGTGCATGGATTTCGTGGACGAGATCATCAGCCGGTCGGCATGGTGGCCAAAGGCATGCGCCACCGCCGCGCATTCGGTCTTGTCGTTCGCTGCGGTGCCGGTGCCGTGGGCGTTGATATAGCCGATCTGATCGCCGTTCAGACCGGCATCCTCCAGCGCGCCGCGAATCGCGCGTTCCGCGCCCTGCGCCGACGGCATCACGATGTCCTGCGCATCCGACGACATCGCGAATCCGACAACCTCGGCCAGGATCTGGGCGCCGCGCGCGCGCGCATGCTCGAAATCCTCGAACACGAAGACGCCCGCGCCCTCGCCCTGCACCATGCCGTTGCGGTTGGCGCTGAACGGGCGGCAGGCATCGCGCGACATGACCCGCAACCCCTCCCACGCCTTGATGCCGCCGAAACACAGCATCGCCTCGGATCCGCCGGTCAGCATCACCTGCGCCGCGCCCGACCGGATCATCTGGAACGCCAGACCCATCGCGTGGTTCGAACTGGCGCAGGCGGTGGCGACCGTAAAGGACGGGCCGCGCAGCCCGTATTCCATCGAGGTGTGGCTGGCCGCGGCGTTGTTCATCAGCTTGGGCACGACGAACGGGTGGACCCGGTTCTTGCCCTCTTCATAGACGGCGCGGTAATTCTCGTCCCAGGTGTTCAGCCCGCCGCCCGCCGTGCCCAGCACGACGCCCGACCGCAGGCCCAATTCGCCCTGAAAGCTGAGGCCGGACTGCGCCACCGCCTGCTTGGCGGCCAGCAAGGTGAACTGGGTGAACTTGTCATACAGCAGGATCTGCTGGCGGTTGAAATAATCCTCGGGCCGCCAGTCATGGACCTGCGCGCCGATCTGGATCGACAGCCGGTCGACATCGCGGAAATCCAGCGCCGAAATGCCGCACCGCCCCTCGCGGAACGCGGCCAGGGTGGTGTCGACGTCATGTCCAAGCGCGTTGATCGTGCCGGCCCCGGTGATCGCCACGCGACGCATGCCCTGCGCGTTCACCGGCTGCGGCCCCTGCGCGACCGCCGGTGTGGGCGTGGCCCCGGCGCGGACGGCCGGGGCATCGGCGGTGTTGGCGGGTGAGGTGTCGCTCATGCAGCTTTCTGCGCCACCAGACGCTCGACCGCGCGCATGATCGTGGCCATGTTCGAGATGTCGAAATCCGAATTCTCGGGCTCGTTGGCGTTGAAGGGGATGGTGATGTCGAACTCTTCCTCAAGCGCAAAGATGGATTCGACCAGCCCCAGACTGTCGATGCCCAGATCCTCCGGCGTCGCGTCGTCGTCGATCTGGTGCGGTTCCAGCATGGCCTGTTCGGCAATGATGGCCCGGATGCGGGATTTGATCGTATCGGTCATGGAGCCTCCTGCTCAGCCCTTTTCCATCAGGCGTGTAACAGTTTCCTGAAGCTTTGCTAGCTGTTGTGCGAAACGCGGCAGGCGGCGCAGGGCCTTCTGGATTTCCATCTGCGTTTCCATCTTCACCGCCGGATTGCCCAGAATCACGCGGCCCGCCGGCACGCGGGTAAAGATCTTCGATGCGCCGCCCGCGATCACGTCGTCGCCGATCTCGATATTGTCATTGACGCCGACGCGGCCGGCCAGAACCACGCGGTTGCCGATCCGCGCCGATCCGGCGATGCCGGCCATGCCGCAGATCAGGCAATCCTCGCCGATGACGACGTTGTGGCCGATCTGCACAAGGCTGTCGATCTTGGTTCCCGACCCGACGCGCGTCGCGCGGATGGTGCCGCGATCCACGCTGGAATTGGCGCCGATCTCGACATCGTCGCCCAGGTCCACCCCGCCCAGGGAATGGATGCGGGTCCAGTGCTGTTGCACGATGCGGTCGCGGGGGCCAAGGGTGCGCCGGATCTCCTCGATCCCGGATTCCTCGGGCGTGACAAAGGAAAATCCGTCGCCCCCGATCACCGCGCCGGGCTGCACGATCAGCCGGTCGCCCGCCGTGACGCCCTGCGCGATCTTCGCGCCAGCAAGGATGATCGCGTCGTGGCCGATCGCCGTGGCCTTGCCGATGCAGACGTGCGGGCCGATGCGGGCATTGTCGCCGATCCGCACCTCGGGCCCGATCACCGCCAGCGGACCGATCGCCGCCCCGGCACCGATCTGCGCCGTCGGGTCGATCACCGCCGACGGGTGGATGCCCGGCGCGATGTCGGGGCCGGGATCGAAGGCGCGCGTCAGCCCGGCCATCAGCAGGCGCGGACGCGGCGCGAAGATCGCGGCCTTCAGGTCGTATTCCGCCGGGTCCATCCCCTCGGCAAGGATCGCCATGCTGCCCGGTTGCAGCGCGCGGGCATATTCCGACGACATCGCCATCGCGATCACGCCGCCATCCGGACCCACGGGACCTGCGGCCGAAGGTTCCGCCGCGCCGGTGACGGACAGCGTCTCATCGCCCCAGCATCGCGCGTCCAGCGCGCGCGCCAATTCACCGATGGTCACGGATTTCGTCATCGCACCCTCTTTCAAGGGCGACTTAATCGCTTTCGCCGACCGAATCCAGCCCGAGCGCCTGCAACCGGTCCCAGACCGCCGCGTCGCGGCCATAGATATCCTCGTGAAAGCGGATCTGCCCGGACTGGTCGGGAAAGGCCGTGAAATAGACCAGATGCACCGGCACGTTCGGGGTCAGCGCCAGCCATCTTTCGCGGCCGCTGTCCAGCGCGCGCTGAAACAGGCCGCGCGGATCGTCGCTTTGGGGCGACAAAAGCTGTGTGGCCAGATCGAACGGGTCGCCCACCCGGACGCAGCCATGGGAATAGGCGCGGCTGCTGTTGCGGAACAGATGCTTGGTCGGCGTGTCGTGCAGATAGATGTTCCACGGATTGGGAAAGATGAACTTCACCAGCCCAAGCGCATTGTCGTCACTGGGTTTCTGCCGCATCCGATAGGGGAAATTCGCCGCCGTGTAGCGCGAGAAATCGATCCGGCTGCGGGGGATCACATTGCCGCGCCCGTCCACGACATCCAGATGCGACACCGCGTGGCGGTTGGCCTTCAGGCGCGGCAGATATTCCTTGACGGTGATCGACCGAGGCACGTTCCAGCGCGGGTTCACGACCACATATTCCATCCGGTCCGAGAATTCGGGCGTGCGCATGTCGGGGGCGGTCTTGCCGACGACGACGCGCGTGCGAAAGATCTCGTCGCCGCGATCCATGATCCGGGCGGTGAATTCGGGGATGTTCACCCATACGTGCCGCGCCTGCAGATCCTCGCCGCCCATCCAGCGCATCCGTTCCAGCGCGACCGCGATCATCCGGCTGCGCCAGTCGCCGAGGCCGGGCAGATCGCCGTTCAGACGCCCGATCGTGTCGGGCCCGGCCACGCCGTCGGAATGCAGGCCCGCAGCCCTTTGATACTCTGCCACCGCGCCGGACAGCGCGGCGTCATATACGCTTGGATCGTCCGACGGCGCGGAAAAGCCGATACTGGCCAGTCGGGTGCGCAGCGCCACGACCCCGTCGCCCGACATGCCGATCCGCCACAGCGCGACCGGCGCGGGCGCGATCCCGTCGGGCACCGTCAGATCCGCGCTGCCGGCCAGCGCATCCTGCAGCGCCAGATAGGCCGGCGCGTCGGGCGCAAGCCCGGCCAGATAGGCGGCCGGGTCGGGCGCAGCGACAAAGTCGCGGATCAGCCGGGCGGCGTCGGGCCGGTTGACCTGCCGCCGGATCTGGGGGTCGGCATCGGCTGGCCGGATCGCCCCGCCGGTCATGTCCAGATCATAGCGCAGCAGGATCTGGGCGTGGATCACCTCGGATTCCAGCCCCTGACCTGCGGCGGCCGGATCGCGGGGACGATAACGCCCGGCGGGCAGACCGTGGCGCTGTGCGGTCGCCGCGACCTCGCGCAGCGCATCGCGCAGACGGGCGCCGTCCGCACCCTGAAAGATAGGCCGCAGACCGTTGCTGCCGTAAAAAGAGGCAAGCTGCGGGCTGTCGGCCACCGCCTCGGCCAACGCCATCTCGTCTGCCGAAAAGTTCAGCTGTGGCGCCAGGGCAACAGCCGCCTGCCGCCCCGAGGCCAGCACCGCCTGCGCAACCGCCGGTTGAGGCATCGCGCCAAGCATCGACAGACCCAATATGACCGGCAGGCAGAAACGCACCATCACACCCTCGGAAAACCTTGATTTATCCTGCCATTGCCGGCGGAACATTGCCATTGCCACGCGCATGTCGACAGGCAGACGCCGCCGCCGCGTTGCTTTCGCGCCACAGCCATGCGGCGAATTAACCACTTTCGGCGCTTTGAGCGATTTCTTGCCGATGCGGGACGTGTTCCGGCTTTTTCCGCAATCAAACTGTTCCAGCACGCACGGGAATTTGACATATTGTTAGCAAGTCGGGGCTAAAACCCGGCGGGTCGCGGCAAACGCGGCGAACAGAACGAAGCAGGACAGGCGATCAGACATGACAATGGACCTTATCTCGCGCCGCGGCATTCTTGGTGTGTTCGCGGCAACCTCTGTGGCTGCGGCACCGGTGATGGCCAACGCGTTCGGCTTTCTGCGCGGCGCCGGCGACATGCGGCGCATCCGCATGTATAACGGGCGGACGGGCGAAAGCCTTGACACCGTGTATTGGGTGAACGGCAAATACGTCCGGGAAGCCCTGAACGAAGTGAACATCTTCATGCGCGACTGGCGCACGGGGACCGCGATCGGTATCGACCCGCGGGCAATCGACGTGGCCGCCGCCTCGCACCGGCTGCTGCAGACGAACGAGCCTTACATGATGCTGTCGGGCTATCGCTCGCCGCAGACCAACGCGATGCTGCGCCGCAGTTCGCGCGGGGTGGCCAGAAACTCGTTGCACATGGTCGGCAAGGCCGCCGATCTGCGACTGAAATCGCGCTCGGTCAACCAGATGTTCTCGGCGGCATCGGCCTGCAAGGCGGGCGGCGTCGGCAAATACTCGCGCTCGAACTTCGTGCACATGGATTGCGGCCCGATCCGCACCTGGGGCGCCTGAACCGGCCTGCGCGAAGGCCCGATCTTCCGTGACGCTGCCCGCCTTGTGCGGGCGGCGCGGTTTGCCGTTCACCGGGCGCATGTCCGCCCGCCGCGCAGGCGCTTGACGCGGCGGCGCCATTCCTGAACGCTGAGGACATCGACCAAGGCAGATCGGACAATTCCCGGATGAACCCGCAGACAATCCGCCGTTACCGCACCGCCAAGAAGATCCAGTCGGCAGCCGTCGCGCTGGCGGTGCAGGAGGGGCTTGCGAATGTCACGACCGAGGCGATTGCACGCGAAGCCGGGATCAGCACGCGCACCTTCTTCAACTATTATCCGTATAAAGAGGCCGCTTTGGCCGGCCCGCCGCCGGACTATCCCGCCGATGCCGCCGAACGCTTCGTGCATGGCAAGGCCACGCTGATCGAGGATCTGGACCGGCTGATGGAGGCGCATCTGAGCCGGTTCCTGACCGAGCGCGAGATGCTGGCGCAGATGTTCCGCCTGGCCGAAACCGACGCCAAGCTGGACGCGCTGCGCAACAATGCGGTGCTGTCGCGGCGGGCGCAGATGCGCGAATTGCTGACCCGGCGCATTCCCGACGCCGATCCGCAGGTCGTCGAAATCCTTGCCGCCGCGATCATCGCCGCGACCAATGCCGCGACGAAACAGTGGCTGTCGGGCGAACGCGACGATTTTATCGCCGCGGCGCGCGAAAACCTTGGGCTGATCCTGCCGGCGGCGCAGATGCTGCACCGGCCGGCCGGCCCGGACGCCTAGGGCGTCAGCATCCGCCGGAACAGGTTGTCCAGAAATATCTCTGCCTCGGCATAGGGATCGTGGCCCGGCCCCAGCACGGCGCGCACCTGCACGTCGAAATCGGCGTAATGCTGCGTCAGCGCCCAGATCGAGAAGATCAGGTGGTGCGGATCGACCGGCGCCAGCCGCCCGTCCTCGATCCAGCCGGCCAGCGTCTTCACCGCCTCGTCCACCAGTTCGCGCAGCCGCCCGCCCAGGATCTCGCTGAGATGGGGCGCGCCCTGCAGGATCTCATAGGCGAAAAGCCGGCTTTCGCGCGGATAGTCGCGCGACAGATCCAGCTTGGCGCGGACATAGCGCAGCACCTCGTCCAGCGGCTCTCCGGACGGGTCGAGGCTCAGCATGGGGGCCAGCCACATATCCAGCAGCGCGGTCAGCAGGGTCTTGTGGATGTCGTCCTTGGAATCGAAATAATACAGCACGTTGGGTTTCGACAGCCCCGACGCCTCGGCGATCTGGTCGATGGTGGCGCCGCGAAAACCCTTGGCCGAAAACGCGGTCAGCGCGCCTTCCAGGATCAATTCGCGGTTCTTCTGCTGGATCCGCGTCAACTGACGCTCATTCCGGTCTGTCATCGTCCATCCCGCTCTGGCATGATCCATTTCTGGGGACGAGATCGCGATTTGTCACGCACTGGTTTTGGATGCTTGACTGGTCAAGGCCCCGTGCTAGCCTGATCCTGACCGTTCGGTCAACAATCCTTGAGGTGTCACGATGCCGCTCGACCGCAAATCCGCGCCCAACGATCTGCGCGCGTTCTGGATGCCGTTCACCGCGAACCGCCAGTTCAAGTCCCAACCGCGCATGCTGGTCGCGGCAAAGGACATGCATTACACCACCTCGGACGGGCGGCAGATCCTGGACGGCACCGCCGGGCTGTGGTGCTGCAACGCCGGCCATTGCCGGCCCCGCATCACCGAGGCCGTGCAGACCCAGGTGGCCGAGATGGATTACGCCCCGGCCTTCCAGATGGGTCATCCGCTGGCGTTTGAACTGGCCAATCGCATCGTCGATATCGCGCCTGACGGGATCGAACATGTCTTCTACTGCAATTCGGGCAGCGAGGCGGTCGATACCGCGCTGAAGATCGCCCTGGCCTGGCACCGGGCGCGCGGCGATTCGGCGCGCACGCGGCTGATCGGGCGCGAACGCGGCTATCACGGCGTGGGCTTCGGCGGCATCTCGGTCGGCGGCATCGTCAACAACCGCCGCGTCTTCGGCAGCCTGCTGACCGGCGTGGATCACCTGCCCCACACGCATCTGCCCGAAAACGCCTTTACCAAGGGCCAGCCCGATCACGGCGCGACTCTGGCGGATGAGCTGGAACGGATCGTCGCGCTGCACGGCGCCGAAACCGTCGCCGCCGTCATCGTCGAGCCGATGGCCGGATCGACCGGCGTTCTGCTGCCGCCCAAGGGCTATCTTCAGCGCCTGCGCGAGATCACCCGCAAACATGGCATCCTGCTGATCTTCGATGAGGTGATCACCGGCTTTGGCCGTCTGGGCAGCCCGTTCGCGGCCCAGCATTTCGACGTGATGCCCGACATGATCACCTGCGCCAAGGGGCTGACCAACGGGGTCATCCCGATGGGCGCGGTCCTGACCACGGCGGAAATCCACGATGCCTTCATGCAAGGGCCGGAACATGTGATCGAACTGTTCCACGGCTATACCTATTCCGGCAACCCGGTCGCCTGCGCCGCGGGACTTGCGACGCTGGACACCTATGCCGAGGAAGGGTTGCTGACCCGCGCCGCCGAACTGGAAACCTATTGGCAGGATGCGCTGCACGGGCTGAAGGACCTGCCCCATGTGATCGACATCCGCAACATGGGCCTGATCGGCGCGGTCGAACTGGCCCCGATCGAGGGTCAGCCCGGCAAGCGCGCCTTTGACGCGTTCGTCCGGGCGTTCGAGGCCGGCATCATGATCCGCATCACCGGCGACATCATCGCGCTGTCGCCGCCGCTGATCATCGACAAGGACCAGATCGACGAATTGATCGGAACGCTGGCCGAGGTTCTGAAACAAACCGGTTGACGCCGACCGGCGGCGCGCGCCGGTCCGCGCGCCGCCGGAACCCATCACGCCGAACCCGCGACAAGACGGGACGGTCAGACAGGAAGGACAGACCATGACCGACACCGTTGCGGCGGGTTCTGCCGCCAATATCAGGATCGACGGCGAAAGGCTGTGGGACAGCCTGATGCAGATGGCCAGGATCGGACCCGGCGTGGCCGGCGGCAACAACCGCCAGACCCTGACAGATGCGGATGCCGAGGGTCGCGCCCTGTTCCGCGACTGGTGCGAAGCGGCGGGCATGACCATGGGCCTCGACCGGATGGGCAACATGTTCATGCGCCACGAGGGGGCCGAGCCCGATCTGGACCCGGTCTATATCGGCAGCCATCTGGACACCCAACCGACCGGCGGCAAATATGACGGGGTTCTGGGCGTGCTGTCGGGGCTGGAGGTGATCCGCTCGATCCGCGATCTGGGGCTGCGGACCCGCCGCCCGATCGTGGTGGTGAACTGGACCAACGAGGAAGGCACCCGGTTCGCGCCGGCCATGCTGGCCTCGGGCGTCTTTGCCGGGGTCCATGACGAGGATTTCGCCAACAGCCGCGAGGATGCCGAGGGCAAGCGGTTCGGGGACGAGCTGGACCGGATCGGCTGGCGCGGCGACGAGGAACCGGGCCGGCGCAAGATCCACGCGATGTTCGAATACCATATCGAACAGGGCCCGATCCTCGAGGCCGAGGGCAGGCAGATCGGCGTGGTGACGCAGGGTCAGGGTCTGTGGTGGTTGCAGGTCACGCTGACCGGCAAGGACGCGCATACCGGGTCGACCCCGATGAAGATGCGCGTGAATGCCGGGCTGGGGATGGCGCGGATCACCGAGGCCGTGCACCGCATCGCGATGGATCATCAGCCGAACGCCGTGGGCGCGGTGGGTCAGGCCAATGTCTATCCCAACAGCCGCAACGTGATCCCCGGCAAGGCCGTCTTCACCATCGATTTCCGCAGCCCGGACCTGGAGAAGCTGACCTCGATGCGCTCGAAGCTTGAGGCGGAGGCGGTTGATATCGCGAAAGGACTTGGCCTTGGACTCGAAATCGAGCCGGTCGGCCATTTCGACCCGGTGACCTTCGATCCGGGCCTGGCGCAGACCCTGCGCGACGCCGCCGACCGCCTGGGCTATTCGCACATGGATCTTGTGTCGGGGGCCGGCCACGACGCCTGCTGGATCAACCGGGTCGCGCCCACGGTGATGATCATGTGCCCCTGCGTTGACGGGCTGAGCCATAACGAGGCCGAAGAAATCAGCCCCGAATGGGCCAGAGCCGGGGCCGACGTGCTGCTGCACGCGGTGCTGGATACGGCCGAGATTGTCCGCTGACGCGGATCGTGGCCGGGGGGCCAGCCCCCCGGACCCCCCGGGGTATTTGGACAAAGAAGAAGGGATCGCGCCATGACCACAGCCATCAGGAACGGAACCATCGTCGCGGCCGATCTGACCTACAAGGCGGATGTGCTGATCGAGGGCGGGCGGATCGTGGCGATCGGGCAGAACCTGACCGGCGAGAACACGCTGGATGCGACCGGCTGCTATGTCATGCCGGGCGGGATCGACCCGCATACGCATCTGGAAATGCCGTTCATGGGCACCTATTCCGCCGATGATTTTGACTCCGGCACCCGCGCGGCGCTGGCGGGCGGGACGACGATGGTGGTGGATTTCGCCCTGCCCGCGCCCGGTCAGGGGCTGCTGGACGCGCTGAAGATGTGGGACAACAAGTCCGGCCGCGCGCATTGCGACTATTCCTATCACATGGCCGTCACCTGGTGGGGCGAGCAGGTGTTCGACGAGATGGAACAGGTGGTCGGGCGCGGCATCACCAGCTTCAAGCATTTCATGGCCTACAAGGGCGCGCTGATGGTGAACGACGACGAATTGTTTGCCAGTTTCAGCCGCGTGGGCGATCTGGGCGGGATCGCGATGGTGCATGCCGAGAATGGCGACGTGGTGGCCGAACTGTCCGCAAGGCTGCTGGCCGCGGGCAATACCGGCCCCGAGGCGCATGCCTATTCCCGCCCGCCGCAGGTCGAGGGCGAGGCGACGAACCGCGCCATCATGGTGGCCGACATGGCCGGTGTGCCGCTGTATGTGGTCCATGTCAGCTGCGAGGACAGCCACGAGGCGATCCGCCGCGCCCGGCAACAGGGCAAGCGGGTTTGGGGCGAGCCGCTGATCCAGCACCTGACGCTGGATGAAAGCGAATATTTCGACAAGGATTGGGACCATGCGGCGCGGCGCGTGATGTCGCCGCCCTTCCGCGACAGGAAGCACCAGGACAGCCTGTGGGCGGGGCTGCAATCGGGCAGCCTGTCGGTCGTCGCGACCGATCACTGCGCCTTCACGACCGAACAGAAACGCTATGGCGTTGGCGATTTCACCAGGATCCCGAACGGCACCGGGGGACTGGAGGACCGGATGCCGATGCTGTGGACGCACGGGGTCGGCACGGGGCGGCTGACGCCGAACGAATTCGTGGCCGTCACCTCGACCAACAGCGCCAAGATTTTGGGGATGTATCCGAAAAAGGGCGCGGTGCTGGTCGGCAGCGACGCCGATCTGGTCGTCTGGGACCCGCAGGCGGAAAAGACCATCAGCGCGGGCAGCCAGCAATCCGCCATCGATTACAACGTGTTCGAGGGGCAGAAGGTCAGGGGGCTGCCCCGCTATACGATCACGCGCGGCGTCGTGGCCGTGACCGAAGGCAAGATCGACAGCCGTGAAGGCCACGGCGAATTCGTCCCCCGCGAGCCGCGCGGCACCGTCAACCGGGCGCTGTCGCAATGGAAGGAACTGACCGCGCCCCGGCCGGTGGAGCGGTCGGGGATTCCGGCGACGGGGGTCTAGGCGTGAAGGTCGCGCTGATCACCGCCGGCGGGTCCGGCATGGGTGCCGCCGCCGCAAGACGGCTGGCGGCGGACGGGTTTGCCGTCGCGGTCCTGTCGTCTTCCGGCAAGGGCGAGGCGCTGGCGGGTGAGCTGGGCGGGTTCGGCATCACCGGATCGAACGAATCGCCCGACGATCTTGCGCGTCTGGTCGATGGCGCGATGCAGCGTTGGGGCCGCATCGACGTTCTGGTCAACAGCGCCGGGCACGGCCCGCGCGCGCCGGTTCTGGAGCTGACGGACGAGGACTGGCATCGCGGGATGGAGGTGTATTTCCTGAATGTCGTGCGCCCGACCCGGCTGGTGGTGCCGCACATGCTGGCGCAGGAGGGCGGCGCGATCGTCAACATCTCGACCTTCGCGGCGTTCGAGCCCGATCCGGTGTTTCCGACCTCGGGCGTGTTCCGCGCCGGGCTTGCCGCCTTCTGCAAGCTGGTGGCGGACCGATATGGCAGCGACAATATCCGCATCAACAACGTCCTGCCCGGCTTTATCGATTCGCTGCCCGAAACGGATGAGCGTCGCGCCCGCATCCCGATGGGCCGCTATGGTCACGAGGCCGAGATCGCCGCGACCATCGCCTTCCTTGCCTCGGACGGCGGCGCCTATATCACCGGGCAGAACATCCGCGTCGATGGTGGCCTGACGAGGTCGGTATGAACGACGTCATCCGGGCAGAGGATATCGGCCTGACCTTCCAGACCGCCGACGGGCCTGTGCATGCGCTGAAGGACGTGAACCTGACCGTCGCGCAGGGCGATTTCGTCAGCTTCATCGGACCCTCGGGCTGCGGCAAGACCACGTTCCTGCGCGCCATCGCCGCGCTGGAGACGCCCACCGCCGGTCGGCTGAGCGTCAACGGCATGACGCCGGATGCGGCCCGCCGCGCGCGCGCCTATGGCTATGTGTTCCAGGCGCCGGGGCTGTATCCGTGGCGCACGATTGCAGGCAATGTCAGCCTGCCGCTGGAGATCATGGGGTTTGGGCGCGCCGAACGCCGTCAGCGCGTCGCCCATGTTCTGGACCTTGTCGATCTGGCCGGGTTCGGCGGCAAATATCCTTGGCAACTGTCCGGCGGCATGCAGCAGCGGGCCAGCATCGCTCGCGCGCTGGCCTTCGACGCCGATATCCTGCTGATGGACGAGCCGTTCGGCGCGCTGGACGAGATCGTGCGCGACCGCCTGAACGAGGCGCTGCTGGAGTTGTGGGCCAAGACCGGCAAGACCATCGCCTTCGTCACCCACTCGATCCCCGAGGCGGTGTATCTGTCCACCCGGATCGTGGTCATGTCGCCGCGACCGGGCCGGATCACCCGGATCATCGACAGCCCCCTGCCCCGCAACCGGCCGCTGGACATTCGCGAAACCGCCGCCTTCATCGCGCTGGCCCACGAGGTGCGCGAAGGTCTGCGCGAAGGGCACGGCCATGACTGAGGCGCTGGCGCGGGGGCCGTTCGTGCGGGCGCTGCGGCGCGGCGCGGGCGGTCGCACCCTGCCGGTCCTGACCGTGCTGCTGGCCATCGGGATCGTGTGGTATGTCGCCGCCATCGGCATGAACGCGCAATGGGTGCGCGATCAGGCCGCGCGCAGCGACACGGAGCTGAGCATTCCCGCCTTCATCGGGCAGACCCTGACGCTGGACCGCCCGGTCCTGCCGGCGCCGCATCAGGTGGCGGCCGGGCTGTGGGACGGGCTTGCGGGGCAGAAGATCACCTCGAAACGCAGTCTGGTCTATCACGGCTGGATGACGCTGTCGGCCACGCTGGCGGGCTTTGCGATGGGCAGTCTGGCCGGCATGGTTCTGGCCATCGGCATCGTGCACAGCCGGGCGATGGATCAGTCGGTGATGCCCTGGGCGGTGGCCAGCCAGACCGTGCCGATCCTGGCCATCGCGCCGATGGTGATCGTGGTCTTTGCCAGCGCCGGCGTCACCGGATTGCTGCCCAAGGCGATCATCGCGGCCTGGCTGTCGTTCTTTCCGGTGCTGGTCGGCATGGTCAAGGGCCTGCGCACCCCCGACGCCATGCAGCTTGACCTGATGCGATCCTGGAGCGCGTCTGCACGGCAGGTGTTCTGGCGGCTGCGCCTGCCCTCGTCGATGCCCTATCTGTTCGCCAGCCTGAAGGTCGGCGTCGCCGCCGCACTCGTCGGCACCATCGTGGGCGAGTTGCCGGCGGGCGCAAGTTCGGGTCTGGGCGCGCGCCTGCTGTCGGGCAGCTATTACGGCCAGACCGTGCAGATCTGGGCCGCCCTGTTCACCGCCGCGGCACTGGCCGCGCTGCTGGTCGCCACGATCTCGCTGATCGAAAGGCTCACGCTGACGCGCATGGGTCTGGCGCGATGACGGGCGCATTGGCGGGCACGCTGCCCATCCTTGCGGTCTGGGCCGGGGGCTGGGCGCTGAATGCGTGGCTGGCCCGGTTCGACACACGGCTGACGCGGATTCTGGTGGCGGCGATCTTCGGGATCACCGTGATCGTTCTGTGGGAAATGATCGTGCGGATCTACAGGGTTCCGACCGTGATCCTGCCCGCACCCGGCCAGATCGCCGCCAGCTTTGCCGCCAATACCGCCATCCTGTGGACCGATTTCGTCCAGACCATCGTCAAGGGCGCGCTGACCGGCTGGCTGATCGGTGCCGCGGCCGCGATCCTGACCGCCATTGCCATCGACCGCAGCCCGTTTCTGCAACGCGGCCTGCTGCCCATCGGCAATTTCGTCGCCGCCCTGCCCATCGTGGGCATCGCGCCCATCCTGGTGATGTGGTTCGGCTTCGACTGGCAGTCCAAGGCGGCGGTGGTGGTGGTGATGGTGTTCTTTCCCATCCTTGTGAACATGGTCGCGGGGCTGGCCGCGACCGATGCGATGCAGCGCGACCTGATGGCCACATGGGCCGCGCCCTATGGCGCGTCGCTGTGGAAGCTGCGCCTGCCCGCCGCGATGCCGTTCCTGTTCAACGGGCTGAAGATCACCACCACGCTGGCCCTGATCGGCGCTATCGTCGCGGAATTCTTCGGCAGCCCGACGCATGGCATGGGGTTTCGCATCTCGACCGCCGTGGGGCGGCTGGACCTGCCATTGGTCTGGGCCGAAATCCTTGTGGCGGCGATTGCCGGAACGCTGTTTTATGGACTCGTGGCGCTGATCGAGAAGAAGGTGACGTTCTGGCACCCGTCGCAGCGCGCTTAACGGGGCTGACGCCCCCCAACAGGAGAGGCAAGTGATGACAAGACGGATAATGGCCGCCATCGCCGGCGCGCTGATCGCGGGCCCTGCCCTTGCGCAGGACAAGGACGATCTGACGCTGCAACTGAAATGGGTCACGCAGGCGCAGTTCGCCGGGTATTACGTGGCCCAGGAAAAGGGCTTCTATGACGAGGAAGGGCTGAACGTCACGATCCGGCCGGGCGGGCCCGACATCGCCCCCACGCAGGTTCTGGCCGGCGGCGGGGCCGACGTGATCGTCGAATGGATGCCCGCCGCGCTGGCCGCGCGCGAAAAGGGTCTGCCGCTGGTCAACATCGCGCAGCCCTTCAAGTCGTCGGGCATGATGCTGACCTGTCTGAAGGAATCGGGGATCAGCGACCCGCAGACGGATTTCAGCGGCAAGACACTGGGCGTCTGGTTCTCGGGCAACGAATACCCGTTTCTCAGCTGGATGAGCACGCTTGGCCTGTCCACCGAGGGCGGCCCCGACGGGGTGACGGTGCTGAAACAGGGGTTCAACGTCGATCCGCTGTTGCAGAAACAGGCGGCCTGCATCAGCACCATGACCTATAACGAATACTGGCAGGTGATCGACGCAGGGCTGACGCCGGACGATCTGGTAACGTTCAAGTATTCCGATCAGGGCGTGGCGACGCTGGAGGACGGGCTTTACACCCTGCAATCCACGCTGGAGGACGAGGACAGGGTCGACGCGCTGGCGCGCTTTGTCCGCGCCAGCATGAAGGGCTGGAAATACGCCGAGGAACACCCCGAGGAAGCCGCCGAAATCGTGCTGGAAAACGATGAGACCGGCGCCCAGACGATCGAGCATCAGACCCGCATGGCGTCCGAGGTCGCCAAGCTGACCGCGGGTTCCGACGGCACGCTGGACGAGGCCGATTATCAGCAGACGGTCAAGACATTGCTGTCGGGCGGATCGGACCCGGTCATCTCGCGCGAACCCGAGGGGGCGTTTACCCATATCATCACCGACCGCGCCTTGAACTGAGGCAACGGGTCGCATCAGCCCGCGCCGCCCCGGCGGCGCGGGCAGTCGCCGGGTTTCCGACCATGCGGCGCAAAACGCGCAAAACGGCCCGGCGCGGGTTTTACCGTTTGATAAAAATTCGGGCCTGTGTCAGCCTGATATGCACCAGCAGGTGAGCCAGGAGACGCAAATGTCCCAAGCCAG
The DNA here is from genome assembly GCF_028553765.1 of Paracoccus stylophorae. Classification (NCBI taxonomy): domain Bacteria; kingdom Pseudomonadati; phylum Pseudomonadota; class Alphaproteobacteria; order Rhodobacterales; family Paracoccaceae; genus Paracoccus; species Paracoccus stylophorae. Next base: position 1,934,297 of record NZ_CP067134.1, read on the forward strand.
ACTGTCGCCCGGAATTCGTGCCGGCCGGCTGACACAAGCCGAGATTGCCGCCAACTTTGCCGATGTCGCCCCGCCGCTTGACCGGCACGAGGCGCAGGTGGCCGCAGATCGCTGTTATTTCTGTCACGACGCGCCTTGCATCACCGCCTGCCCCACCGCCATCGACATCCCGCTGTTCATCCGCCAGATCGCGACCGGCACGCCCGATGCCGCCGCCATGACGATCTTTCACGCCAATATCCTGGGCGGCATGTGCGCCCGCGTCTGCCCGACCGAAAATCTGTGCGAGGGTGCGTGCGTGCGGATGGAGGCCGAGGGCGATCCGGTCCGCATCGGCGCGTTGCAGCGTTTCGCGACCGACGGGTTGATGGCGCAGCAGGGACACCCGTTCCGCCGCGCCGACCCGACGGGCAGGCGCATCGCGGTGGTGGGCGCCGGCCCCGCCGGGCTGTCCTGCGCGCATCGTCTGGCCGCCAAGGGCCACGAGGTCGTCATCTTCGAAGCGCGCGCCAAGCCCGGCGGGCTGAACGAATACGGCATCGCCAGCTACAAGACGGTGGACGGTTTCGCGCAGGCCGAGGTGGAGTGGTTGCTGGGCATCGGCGGCATCACGATCCGGACCGGCCAGGCCTTGGGCGGCGATCTGACGCTGACGGCGCTTGCGGCCGAATACGACGCCGTGTTTCTGGGCGTCGGGCTGGGTGCGGTGAACCGGCTGCGGCTTGAGGCCGAGGACGCCGGCAATATCCGCGACGCGGTCGATTTCATCGCGGAACTGCGGCAGGCCTCCGATCTGCTGTCGCTGCCCATCGGGCGCGACGTGGTGGTGATCGGCGGCGGAATGACCGCCGTGGACGCCGCCGTGCAGGCCCGGCTTCTGGGGGCCGAGAACGTGACCATCGTCTATCGTCGCGCGCGCGAGATGATGGGCGCCTCGCAGCACGAACAGGATCACGCCACCAGAAGCGGGGTGCGCATCATCGCCGGCGCGACCCCGGTTGCGGTGATCGCCGCGGATGGCCGGGTCGAGACGGTCGAGTTTGCCCATACCGCCGTCACCGATGGCCGCATTCAGCCGACCGGCACCGGTTTCCGGCTGAAGGCCGATCAGGTCTTCAAGGCCATCGGACAGCGTCTGGACATGGCGCTGGACGGGCTGGACATCGACGCAGGCGGCAAGATCGCCGTGACCGGCCCCGGCCGGACCGGCATCGACGGCGTCTGGGCCGGCGGCGATTGCGCCGCGGGCGGCGACGATCTGACCGTCACGGCCGTCGCGCAGGGCCGCGACGCCGCCGAAGATATCGACGCCCGGCTGATGGGCCGCCCCGTGGAAATCCCCGGCTGACCCCGGCGCGGAAGGAAAGGACGCAACCTATGACCGATCTGCGCAGCGACTTTGTGGGGATCAGATCCCCGAACCCGTTCTGGCTGGCCTCGGCCCCGCCGACCGACAAGGAGTACAATGTCCGCCGTGCCTTTCAGGCCGGTTGGGGCGGCGTCGTATGGAAGACACTGGGCTCCGAAGGGCCGCCCGTCGTCAACGTGAACGGCCCCCGCTACGGGGTGATCCACGGGCCGGACCGCCGCGTTCTGGGCCTGAACAATATCGAGCTGATCACCGACCGCCCGCTGGAGGTGAACCTGCGCGAGATCAAGCAGGTCAAGCGCGACTATCCCGACCGGGCCCTGGTGATCAGCCTGATGGTCCCCTGCGACGAGGACAGCTGGCGCACGATCCTGGCCCAGATCGAGGATACCGGCGCCGACGGGGTCGAGCTGAATTTCGGCTGCCCGCACGGCATGTCCGAACGCGGCATGGGCAGCGCCGTGGGTCAGGTGCCCGAATATATCGAAATGGTGACGCGGTGGGTGAAACAGTATTCGCGCATGCCCTGCATCGTGAAGCTGACGCCCAACGTCACCGATATCCGCCAGCCGGCCGAGGCCGCCGCGCGCGGCGGCGCCGACGCCGTCAGCCTGATCAACACGATCAACTCGATCACCTCGGTCGATCTGGACCTGTTCGCGCCCCAGCCCACCATCGACGGCAAGGGCGCGCATGGCGGCTATTGCGGCCCGGCGGTCAAGCCCATCGCCCTGAACATGGTGGCCGAGATCGCCCGGAATCACGACACCCGCGGATTGCCCATCAGCGGCATCGGCGGGGTGACGACATGGCGCGACGCGGCCGAGTTCATGGCCCTTGGCGCGGCCAACGTGCAGGTCTGCACGGCGGCGATGACCTATGGGTTCCGGATCGTGCAGGACATGATCTCGGGGCTGCGCGAGTATCTGGACCGCCGCGACATGGCGCTGAGCGATCTGGTCGGCCGCGCCGTGCCGAACGTCACCGACTGGAACCAGCTGAACCTGAACTATGTCACCAAGGCGGTGATCGACCAGTCCGCCTGCATCAAGTGCGGCCGCTGCTTTGCGGCGTGCGAGGATACCAGCCATCAGGCCATCGCGATGAAGCCCGGCCGCATCTTCGAGGTGATCGAGGAGGAATGCGTGGCCTGCAACCTGTGCGTCGATGTCTGCCCGGTCGAGAACTGCATCACCATGCGCGAACTGGAACCGGGCGAATTGGACCGACGCACCGGGCAAAGGCGCGGAGATTACGCCAACTGGACCACCCATCCCAACAACCCGATGGCGAAGGCGGCCGAATAAGGCGGCGGGTCGTGAAAAAGCCCCGCGCCGTCTGCTGCGCGGGGCCAAGGGATCAGCCGGTCGGCAAGACTGCCGACGATATTCTTGTCTGTCACAGGGCCGACTACGGAACTGCCCGCAGATTTGCCCGGATGAAAACGTCCCGCCGGCCGCGACCGCGCACCATGAACCTTCGCCATAACAACGGCGCATCACCACCAAACACATGCCGTCCCCTGCGGGACGGGCCAAGCGCGGTTCGCAGGCCGGGGACATACTCGTGACCTACGCGTCAACATCTATTCAGGCGGTATGGGGAAGTCATTGGGTATCATTGCCTAGTTGAAATGCCGGCACGGCGTCGCGCGAATCACCTGACCCGCTTCGAATGGCCCGCAGCCGTGACGCCCATCGCGAAATTGCGTATCCTGCACAAATCTCTGCGGCTAATTGCGCGCGGGGCCGGCGCGCCTTTGCAGATGATCCTGTGCTTGCAAAACGCCGCATCTGCCGTTTTCTGATCGCGGATCGGCGCGGTATCGGGGCCGGCCGCATCGAGGAGGACACCGGAATGGGACTAAAACTGACCGATCTCGACACCGAACCGGGGTTCGAGCGTCTGGTGCTGGCCGAGGATCGTGACGCGGGGCTGCGCGCGCTGATCTGCATCCACTCGACGGCGCTTGGACCGGCGGCGGGCGGGTGCCGCATGTGGCCCTATGCCAGCGACGCGGACGCCATCGCGGACGTCACCCGGCTTGCGCGCGGCATGACCTTCAAGAACGCGATGGCCGGGCTGGGGCTGGGCGGCGGGAAATCGGTCATCATCGGCGATGCGCGCAAGGACAAGACGCCGCAGCTGATGCGCGCCTATGGCCGCGCGGTGGATGCGCTGAAGGGCACCTATTACACCGCCGAGGATGTGGGCATCTCGCCCGAGGACATGGCCCATGCGGCGACCGAGACGCGATATGCCGTCGGGCTGTCGGCCGGATCGGGCGATCCGTCGCCCTGGACCGCCGAGGGCGTGTTCCGCTGCCTGAAGGTCGGGGCGCGCGACGTTTTCGGCAGCGACGACCTGACGGGGCGGCGCGTGCTGGTGCAGGGGCTGGGCCATGTCGGATTTGCGCTGGCCGAAAAGCTGCATGACGCCGGGGCGACGCTGATCGTGACCGATATCCACGACACCGCGCTGGATGCCGCGCGCGACCGGCTGGACGCCGCGATCTGCGCGCCGGATGCGATCTTCGACCAGCAGATCGACATTTTCGCGCCCTGCGCCCTTGGCGGCGTGCTGACCGAGGATGCCGTTGCGCGTCTGACCGCGCGTCTGGTCTGCGGGGCGGCCAACAACCAGCTTGCCACCCCCGGCGTCGCGGATGCGCTGCGCGCGCGGCAGATCGCCTATCTGCCCGATTACGTGGTCAATGCCGGCGGCATCATCAGCGTGGCCAGCGAGATCCACGGCCAGGACGACGACTGGCGACGTGCCCGTCTGGACAAGATCACCGACCGCGTGGCCGAGATGCTGCGCCGCGCGCGGCAGGAAGATCGCAGCACGGTCCAGATCGCGGATGCCATGGTGGAACGGATGCTGGCCGAAAATACCCCCGCCTGAAGGTGTGAGCCGGCCGGAACCGCCCGATGCCGGGGCAGTCGGGTCAGCCCAGTTCGGCGCCCAGTTCCCGCATCAAGGGCAGGAAATCCGGAAACGAGGTGGCGATGGGGCCGCCATCGTCGATGCTGGCAGGCTCCTGCGCGCCCAGTCCCAGGATCAGGAACGACATCGCGATGCGGTGGTCCAGATGGGTGGCGGCGGTGCCGCCGCCCGGCACCCGGCCCATGCCGTGAACGGTCATGCTGTCATGCGTCTCCTCGACCCTGACGCCGTTTGCCTCAAGCCCGCGCGCCATGGCGTCGATCCGGTCGCTTTCCTTCACGCGCAGCTCGGCCACGCCGTTCATCACCGTCGCGCCCTCGGCAAAGGCGGCGATCACCGACAGGATCGGAAATTCGTCGATCATGCGCGAGGCGCGTTCGGCCGGCACGGTCACGCCGGTCAGCCGGGAATGGCGGACGATCAGATCGGCGACCGGCTCTCCGCCTTCTTCGCGCGGGTTCCGGAACGCGATGTCGGCGCCCATGTCCAACAGCGTCTCATACAGCCCGTCGCGGGTCGGGTTGCGGCTGACGCCCGGCACACGGATTTCCGACCCCGGCACGATCAGCGCCGCCGCGACCGGAAACGCCGCGCTGGAGGGGTCGCGCGGCACCGCGACGGGCTGCGCGCGCAGTTCGGGGCGGCCCGTCAGCGTGATCACATGCCCCTCATCGGTGGTCTCGGCGGTGATCTGCGCGCCGAAACCCGCCAGCATCCGTTCGGAATGATCGCGGGTCTGCTCGGCCTCGATCACCACCGTCTGTCCCGGCGCGTTCAACCCGGCCAGCAGGATCGCCGACTTGATCTGCGCGCTGGCCACCGGCGTGGAATAGCGCAGCGGCACCGGGTCCTCGGCACCCTGGATGGTGATGGGCAGGCGCCCGCCCTCGCGCGCGGTGATGCGCGCGCCGAACCGTTCCAGCGGATCGGTCACGCGCGCCATGGGCCGGCGCGACAGGCTGGCATCGCCCGAAAAGGTCGCGGTGATCGCGGTCGTCGCCATCGCGCCCATGATCAGCCGCACCCCGGTGCCGGAATTGCCGCAATCGATCACCGTGTCGGGCTCGCAAAACCCGCCCACGCCCACGCCATGCACCGACCAGTCGCCCGGTCCCACCCGCTCGATCCGGGCACCGAAGGCGGTCATGGCGCGGGCGGTGTCCAGCACGTCCTGCCCTTCCAGCAGCCCGGTGATCCGCGTCTGGCCGACCGACAGCGCCCCCAGGATCAGCGCACGGTGGCTGATCGACTTGTCGCCCGGAACCTGCGCCTCGCCCTTCAGCGGGCCGCTGCGGCGCGACGTCATCGGGCGGGGATCGGCGGAATGCGACATGGGACACCTTTCGATTGCGCCGATCTTCTAGCCCCGCGCCGCGCGGGCTGCCACCATGATCTTGCTAACCCGCGTGCGGGCCGGCCAATGCGGGGTCAGGACCGGAACACCTCGATCGTCGGCAGATCGGTCAGGGACACGCCGATCAGCTGCAGCGCCGGCAGCGAGACCTGGCTGCCGCCGCTGGCCGGCCCGTCCAGCGGGATCAGATCGACCTTGGCCGACTTGCCGTTGGCGGGATTGACGATGCGGCCGATGCCGCGCGCGCTGACCAGCGGTGTCTTGATCCAGAACCCGCCCTCGGTCGGATCGCCAAGCGAGGCGATGGTGGTGCCCAGCCTCGTCTCGGCCGCCTGCGGGGCCTGGGCTGCGGCGGCCTTCTGTTCGGCGGTGGTGGTGTCCATCTGCGCGGCACTGGCGCGGGCGGCGGCGCGCGGGGCGGGCGCGCGGGTGATCGCGGTGGCGGCGGCCACCTGTTCGGGCGTCAGGGCGGTCTCGATCGGGGCCGCCCGGTCCGCGGCGGCGGGGCGGTCCTGCGTCGTGGTGACCGCAGCCGGGGTGCAGGCGGCAAGCGCAAGCGTGGCCAGAACGGCCGGTGTGGACATCCGCATTGGGGCGCTCCTTCGCGTGGCAGTTGCGGCAGGTTAGACCGGCTTGGCCGTGCGCGTCCACCGGCGGTTGCGTGATCGCGCGCGGCTTGTGTGTTCGCCGTCACATGCCTAGATTGGTTGTATGGAGACCGCATTGCACCCGCCCCTTGTCGACCCGTTCGCCCGGCCGATCACCTATCTGCGGGTCTCGGTCACGGATCGCTGCGATTTTCGCTGCGTCTATTGCATGTCCGAACATATGCAGTTCCTGCCCAAGGTCGAGTTGCTGACGCTGGAGGAGCTGGACCGGCTGTGTTCGGCCTTTGTCGGGCTGGGCGTGCGCAAGCTGCGCATCACCGGCGGCGAACCGTTGGTCCGGCGCGGCATCATGCAGTTCTTTCGCGGCATGTCGCGCCATCTGGGCGCCGGTCTGGACGAGTTGACCCTGACCACCAATGGCAGCCAGCTTGGCCGCTTTGCCGGCGAACTGGTCGATTGCGGCGTGCGGCGCGTCAATGTGTCGCTGGACACGCTGGATGCCGGCAAATTCGCCCGGATCACCCGGTGGGGCCGTCTGCCGCAGGTGCTGGACGGCATCCGCGCCGCGCAGGATGCGGGGCTGCGCGTCAAGATCAACGCCGTCGCGCTGAAAGGCGTCAATGATGACGAATTGTTCGATCTGGTCGGATGGTGCGGCGATCAGGGCCACGATCTGACCTTCATCGAGGTCATGCCGATGGGCGATCTGGGGAATGAGGATCGGCTGGACCAGTACTGGTCGCTGTCGGATCTGCGCGCGCGTCTGGCCGAACGGTTCACGCTGACCGAACTGGCCGAACGCACCGGCGGGCCGGCCCGCTATGTCAGGCTGGACGAGACGGGGCAGAAGATCGGCTTCATCACCCCGCTGACGCATAATTTCTGCGAAAGCTGCAACCGCGTGCGGCTGACCTGCACGGGCGAGTTGTTCATGTGCCTGGGACAAGAGGATCGCGCCGATCTGCGCGGGCCGCTGCGGGCGGGGCCGGACGATCACGCGCTGCGCCAGACCATCCGCGCCGCCATCGCCCGCAAACCCAAGGGTCACGATTTCGACTATTCCCGCCAGCAGGTCACCGGCCAGATGAGCCGCCACATGAGCCATACCGGCGGCTGATCCCTGATCTTGCGATGAAATTTCGGTCCGGGCGCAGGGTTTGCCGCGCGCCCGGATGCAAGATTTGGCCGTTTGTCAGCCGCCCAATGCGATGCCTTCGCGGCGCGGATCGGCGCCGCCCGACAGCCCGTCCGGCGTGATGGCGATGCCGTGCAGGCCGGAATTCAGGTCGGTCTCCTCGACCTCGAACCCCAGATCGGTCAGCGCCTGCGTCAGCCCGGTCGCATCCGTCCCCTGTTCGACATCCATCGTGCCGAAGCGGTTGACGATATTGGGCAGCGCGATGGCCTGCTGCACATCCATCCCCCAGTCCAGATGGCCGATGATTGCCTTGGCGACATAGCCGATGATCCGGCTGCCACCGGGCGAGCCGATCACCAGTACCGGCTTGTCGTCCTTCATCACGATGCTGGGCGCCATCGAGGACCGCGGCCGCTTGCCCGGCTCAAGCCGGTTGGCGATGGGGTATCCGGCGTCGTCATGGGTTTCGAAGCTGAAATCGGTCAGCTCGTTGTTCAGCAGAAAGCCTTGCGTGAACAGCCGCGATCCGAAACCGTTTTCGATGGTCGTGGTCATCGACAGCGCGTTGCCGTCCGCATCCACGATCGAGATATGCGAGGTCGAGGGAAACTCGATCGCGCCGTCCTGCCCCCACAGCATCGCGTGGCTCCAGCCGGGGCTGCCGGCGCTGACTTCGGGCAGGGCGTCGTCGCCCGCCAGCAGCTTGCCGCGTTCGGACAAGTAATCCGGGGCGACCAGACCCTCGGTCGGCACCGGCACGAAATCGCTGTCGGCCATGTAGCGGCCGCGATCCGCGAAGGCCAGGCGCGAGGCATCGCCGATCAGCCGCCAGCTTTCGGGGTTCTGCGCCCCCAGACCGGCCAGATCGTAACCGCCCAGCATCCCCAGGATCTGGCCCACGGTCAGCGCGCCCGACGATGGCGGCCCCATCCCGCAGATGTCGTGGTCGCGATATTCGGCGCAGACGGCGGGCCGTTCGATCACGCGATAGCGGGCCAGATCCTCGGTCGACAACAGGCCGGGATTGCCCTCGGCGTTGCGGACCGTGTCCACGATCCCCTCGGCGATCTGGCCGTGATAGAACGCATCGCTTCCCTCGGCCGCCAGCCGGCGCAGGACATCTGCGTAATCGGCGTTCGTGATCGTATCGCCGGCCGCGATGGCGTTTCCGTCGGGAAAGAAATAGTCCCTGGTGGCCGCGAATCTGCCCAACCGCTCGCTGTCCTCGGCCACCAGATCGGCCAGGCGCGGCGAGACGGCGAACCCGTCCTCGGCCAGGTCGATGGCGGGCTGGAACAGGCTGCCCCAGTTGACCTTGCCCCACCGCCGATGCGCGGCTTGCAGCAGCGCGGGCGTGCCGGGCGTCCCGACCGAGCGTCCGCCGACCACGGCATCGTAAAATTCCAGCGGCTCGCCCTGATCGTTCAGGAAATAGGTCGGCGTCGCGGCCAGCGGCGCGGTTTCGCGCGCATCCAGCGTCGTCAACTCGCCGCTTTCGGCGTCATACCAGACCAGAAACGCGCCGCCGCCCAGACCCGAGCTTTGCGGCTCGACCAGCCCCAGCACGGTCTGCACGGCGATCATCGCATCGGCGGCGCTGCCGCCGCGTTCCAGCACGCCGGCCCCCGCCTCGACCGCCAGCGGATTGGCGGCCGCGACCATCCAGTTCTGCGCCGTGACCGGCTGGCCCTGATCGCGGGACGTGATCGCGTCGCGGGCGGCCTGACCCAGACCGGCGAATGCGTCCTGTCCCGCGGCCTCGCTGGCCGGTTCGGGCGCTATGGCGTCGGTGGCTTGCTGGGCCGTGGCGGGCATGGCCCAGGCGCTGCCAAGCAGCACCGCGATTGCAAGGCTGTTCCGTGTCATCGTCACCTCCCCTGATGTTCTGACCGGATCAGTCTGTCCCCTGACACCCTCGGGCGCAAGCCGCGCGTGATCGGCGGGGCGGCGGCTCGCCCATTGCGACGCCGCACACCGTGTCGCGACGCGGCGGCGTCAGCCTTCGGCGTCCAGCGCCTTTTGCAGTTCGGGCAGAAAGCGGGTCTGATAATCCTCGCGCACCAGGGGGCCGGCAAAGCGGAACAGCACCCTGCCCTGCCCGTCGATGATGAACGTCTCGGGCGGGGCGGTCACGCCCCAGTCGATGGCCGCGCGTCCCTTGGGATCGGTGGCAAGGGCGTGATAGGGGTCGCCGTCCTGTTCCAGAAAGGCCAGCGCGTTTGCCGGCGGGTCCTTCAGGTCCACGCCATAGACTGGCAGATCCTGCGAAAGCCGGGTCAGCGTCGGATGTTCGGCGCGGCAGGGCGGGCACCAGCTGGCCCAGAAATTCACCAGCTTCACCCCCGGCTCGCGCAGCATCGCATCGGTCAGCTGCACCTTGTCCGGCAGGGTCGTGGCGGGGATCGCCGGCGCCTCGCGCCCGACCATGGTCGAGGGCAGACCGGACGGGTCCTCGCGCCCCATGCCCCACAGGAACACCCCCGCAATCGCCGCGAAGACCAGCGGCGGAACCGCGACGAGGGGCGAAAATCTAGCCATGCTTCACCTGTTTCTCCAACGCGCGCCGGGCGCGGGCGTTGGCCGCGATGCTGTGCCAGATGATTCCGGCCAGCAGTAGCCCCGACACGCCATAGGCGGTCAGCACCGTGCCCGCATATTTTCCCAGTTCGATCATGTCCGCATCTCTCTTGCCTGCAATGCGGCCAGACGCCGCCGTCGGATCTCGGTCCGGGTGCGGACCAGCAGCAGGGCCAGAAACAGCAGGAAGAACCCCAGCATCGACAGATACAGCGGATAGCGATAGACCGCGCTCATCCTTTCGCCCGGCGCGACGGACAGGCTTGCGCCCTGATGCAGCCCCTGATTCCAGAACAGCACGGCATAGCGCGACAACAGCGCGAAGACCGATCCGACCAGACACAGCACCCCGGTCAGATCGGCGGCGCTGTCGGCATCGTCGATGGCGGACCACAGCGCGATATAGCCGACATAGAACAAAAACAGCACCAGAAAGCTGGTCAGCCGCGGGTCCCATTCCCACCATGTGCCCCACATGGGCTGGCCCCAGATCGCGCCGGTCGCCAGCGCGATCAGCGTCATCACCGCGCCCACCGGGGCGGCGGCCTTGGCGGCCAGCGCGCTGACATGGTGGCGCCGGATCAGCCAGATCAGCGAGGCGATCAGCATCATCACCCAGATATTGATCGCCATCATCGCGGCGGGCACGTGCAGGAACACGATCTTGACCGTCGATCCCTGCCGGTAATCCTGCGGCGTCAGGAACCCCCAGACCAGTCCGCCCACCGTGCAGATCGCGGCCGCAGCCGCGACCCAGGGCAGGATCGCGCCCGACAGGCGCATGAACTTGACGGGGTTGGCGTATTCCCAGATCGACATAGCGTTTCCCTAGCCGCGGCGGGGGCCGGGCTCAAGTCACATCAGCGCAGGTTGACGCGCAAGGCGGCGGCTGCGGCAAATGGCATCAGCGCCACGACCAGGGCGGTGATCCCGGCCAGAAACAGCATCGGCGTGGCCGGATCGCCGCCGGCGGCGGCGCGGCGGACGATATCGGTTCCGAAGATCAGCGTCGGGATATACAGCGGCAGGACCAGCAGCGACAGCAGCAGCCCGCCGCGCCGCAGCCCGACCGTCAGCGCCGCCCCGAACGCGCCCAGCATCGACAGCGCCGGTGTGCCGACCAGCAGCGAGGCGATCAGCCACGGCGTGGCGGCACCGGGCAGATGCAGCAGCACCCCGAACAGCGGCGCGGCGGCGACCAGCGGCAGGCCGGTGGTGATCCAGTGGGCGATGGCCTTGACCGCCACGACCCCCTCCAGCGGGACGGGCGCGGTTGCCAGCAGGTCCAGACTGCCATCCTCGTGATCCAGCGCAAAGATGCGATCCAGCGACAACAGGCAGGCCAGCAGCGCGCCGATCCACAACATGCCGGGCGCGATGGGCCGCAGCGCGGCAGTCTGCGGGCCGACGCCAAAGGGCACCAACGCGCACAGGATCAGGAAAAAGGCGACGGCCAGGCCGAAACCGCCGCCCGCGCGGGTGGCCAGCACCAGATCGCGCGTCAGCAGCGCCAGCATCGCGCGCCCCCGGATGAGGCGGGCAAAGCTGGGATGGCCGCGCGATGGCCGCCGCGGCGCGTCGGGCAGACGGCACCCGCGTCCGGTGCGCTCATGCGAACGCCTCGTTGAAGCCGGCCGGTTCTGCGCGACGTCCGGGGACGGCGCGGAACGCGGTCAGGTCCAGCACGCGTGCCTCGGCCAGCCCCAGATCCAGATGCGTGGCCATCAGCGCCGCCCCGCCCTGGGCCAGATGGGCGCGGATCACGGCGCCGAAACGCGCGACCGACGCGCCATCCAGCGAGACCGTCGGTTCATCCAGAATCCACAGCCTGCGCCCCGTCACCAGCAGGCGCGCCAAGCCCAGACGCCGTTTCTGGCCCGCCGACAGAAAGCCCGCCGGACGATCGGCCAGCGCCGCCAGATCCATCGCGGCCAGTGCCGTGCCGATGCCGCCGTCATCGCCGCCGAACACGCGCGCCCAGAAGCGCAGGTTTTCGGCCACTGTCAGCGCCAGTTTCAGCCCGTCTGCGTGGGCGGCATAGGCGGCCGCATCCTCGGGCATCGCGATCTGGCCCGCGACCGGCGGCTGAAGACCCGCGATGGTGCGCAGAAGCGTCGTCTTGCCGATGCCGTTGGGGCCGCGCAGGATCAGCGCCTGACCGGCAGACAGGGAAAAGCCGACACCCTCGACCGCCCGGATCCCGCCGCGCGCCACGGCAAGGTCGTGGACGGACAGCAGCGTCATACCGGCAAAAGCGCGCAGGCGACGCGGCGACCTTCGGACAGGGTCACGTTATAGGTGCGCGCGGCGGTGGGCGAGGCCATCGCCTCGACCGCGATCCCCGCCTGTTCCAGATCCTGCGCCAGATCGGCGGGCAGATGCGCGATCTGCGCACCGGTGCCCACGAACAGCACGTCGATCCGGCCGGCCAGGTCCAGCAGCGCGGCCCGATCCTGCAATCCGGCCCAGTCGCGGCACCCCTCGCCCGTGGCCAGGACCGGGCCGTGAAACACCTTGCCGCCGACCCGGAAAAAGCCGGGGCCATAACCGTCCACCGGAACGGCACCGTCGAAATCCGTGGGGTTCATCGCCATCAGGGCGCCTCGGCGTTCGAAAAGGGCGAGCCGTCCTGTTCGGGGTCCTTTTTCGACCAGTCGCGCTTGACCCCCAGCCACAGCACCACGTTCTTGGCGATATAGACCGAGGAATAGGTGCCGATCAGGATGCCGAAGGTGATCGCGAAGACAAAGCCGCGAATCACGTCGCCGCCCAGGATCAGCAGCGCGATCAGCGCCACCAGCGTCGTCCCCGAGGTCATCACCGTGCGCGACAGCGTCTCGTTCACCGACAGGTTCATCAGGTCGCGCAACGGACGTTTCTTGTATTTCATCAGGTTTTCGCGCAGCCGGTCGAAGACGACGACGGTGTCGTTGATCGAATAGCCGACGATGGTCAGCAGCGCGGCGATGGTGGTCAGGTCGAACTTGATCTGGAAGGCGGCAAAGACGCCCATCGTGATCAGCACGTCATGCAGCAGCGACACGATGGCGCCGACGGCGAACTGCCATTCGAACCGCAGCCAGATATATACCGAGATCGCGGCAAGCGAGGCCAGCACGGCATAGATCGCGGTCTGGATCAGCTCGCCCGAAACCTTGGGGCCGACCGATTCGATCTGCGGGAAGGTGATCGACGGATCGACCTCTTGCAGGGCGGCCTCGATGGCGCTGATGGTTTCGGGGGTGACGGCCTCGGTCCCCTCCTGCGCGCTGACGCGGACCTGGGCGACGTGCTGATCCTCGCGGAAGGTGGGGTCATAGACCTGCGTGATCGCCACATCGCCCAGATCCAGCGGTTGCAGCGCCTGGCGATATTCGCCCACATCCACCGCCTGCGTCGATTCGGTGCGGATCGTGGTGCCGCCCTTGAAGTCGATGCCGAAATTCAGCCCGAACACGAACAGCGCCACCACCGACAGCACCGCCGCCACCGAGGATAGCCCGAAGGTCAGCACCTGCCAGCGAAAGAAGTCGATATTGGTGTTGTCGGGAACCAGTTTCAGTCGGAAAGCCATGTCATACCTCGATCTGGCGCGGACGGGCGCGTTCGAACCAGGCAATCGTCAGCAGCCGGGTCACGAACAGGGCGGTGAAGACCGAGGTGACGATGCCGATGGTCAGCGTCACAGCGAACCCCTTGACCGGACCCGAACCAAGCACGAACAGGATCGCGGCGACGATCAGCGTGGTGATGTTGGCGTCGATGATCGCCGACATCGCGCGTTCATAACCCTGCTCGATGGCGCGCGCCGGACCGCGGGCGGTCTTCTTTTCCTCGCGGATCCGCTCGAACACCAGCACGTTGGCGTCCACGGCCATGCCGATGGTCAGCACGATCCCGGCGATGCCCGGCAGCGTCAGCGTGGCCCCGATCATCGACAGCACGCCGAAGATCAGCCCCATATTGACCGCCAGCGCGACCGAGGCGAACAGGCCGAACAGCCCGTAGGACAGGATCATCAGCACGATGACCGCCACGAACCCCACGGCCGAGGCGATGCGGCCCGCGTCGATGCTGTCCTGCCCCAGCTCGGGCCCGACGGTGCGTTCTTCCAGAAATGTCAGCTCGGCCGGCAGCGCGCCTGCGCGCAGCAGCACCGCCAGCCGGTTCGCCTCTTCATAATCCATCGAGCCCGAGATCTGGCCCGACCCGGTGGTGATCGCCTGCCGGATGACCGGGGCCGAGATCACCTGATCGTCCAGCACGATCGCAAAGGGTTGGCCGACATTGGCGCTGGTATAGGCGCCGAACTTGCGCGCGCCGGTCGGGTTGAAGCGGAAATCGACCGACGGCATGCCGTTCTGGTCGGTCGAGGGCAGCGCGTCGGTCAGTTCCTCGCCGGTGACGACCGGCGTTTCTTCGACCGTGTAATAGACGCCTTCCTGATCGGCGGCGGGCAGAACGACCTGGCCGATGCCCACGCGGGCATCCGGGTCCGCGCCCGTTCCCACCACCGGATTGAAGGTCAGCTTCGCCGTCGTGCCGATCAGCGCCTTCAGTTCGGCCGCCGATCCGATGCCCGGAACCTGGATCAGGATGCGGTCGGTGCCCTGGCGCATGATCGTCGGCTCTCGCGTGCCGACCTCGTCCACGCGGCGGCGGATGATTTCCAGCGATTGCTGGATCGTGCGGTCGTCGGTGACGGCCTTTTCGGCGTCGGACAGCCGGATCGTGATGGCGTTGCCCTGCGCGTCGATGGCAAGGCTGGATTGTCCCGCCCCGGTCAGGGTCGTCACCGGTTCGGAAAATCCGCGCACGATCTCGACCGCGCGGGCCAGCTGGTCGGGCTGCCCGATCTCGATCTTCAGGACGCCGTCGGGGGCGGGCACGCGGCGCACCGCGCCGATGGTCGCACGTTCGTCGGCCAGCGCGCGGCGCAGTTCCGGCCACAGCGAATCCATCCGCGCCTTGTAGACCTGATCGACCTGCACCTCGCCCAGAAGATGCGCGCCGCCGCGCAGATCCAGCCCCAGATTGACCAGCCCGCTTGGCAGCCAGCCCGGCCAGCCGTCGCGCGCCTGCACCAGTTCGGGCGTCGTCACACCGGTCTTTTCAATAGTGGCCACGGCGTCGTTATGCGCCTCGACCCGGTTGTAGAACAGGTTGGGCATGGCATAGGCCAGCCCCAGAAGGCAAATCCCGATGATCAGGATGCGCTTCCATCGGTCGATCTGAAGCATCTTGGCCTACGCCCTTCCGGTGTTGTGACGGCTCAGCCGTTGGCGGCCGCCGGTTCGGTCTTGTTCAGCACCTGCGCCACGGTGGAACGGACGATGCGGACCTTGACGCCCTGCGCGATCTCGACCTCAAGCTCGTCGTCGCGCACGGTGGCGACCTTGCCCAGAATTCCCCCCTGGGTGACGACGTGATCGCCCTTCTTCAGCGCCTCGACCATCGCGCGGTGCTGCTTGACCCGCTTTTGCTGCGGCCGGATCATCAGGAAATACATGATCGCGAAGATCAGGATCAGCGGGATGAACTGCGCAAAGGCGGCACCGGAACCGGCACCGGCAGCCTGGGCAAAGGCGGGGGTTGCGAACATCAAACTTCCTCTCGGTGTGCGGACCGGATAACCCGGCCCCTTCGAATTGGCGCGCAACCTATCTGCGCGGCCGGTCCTTGGCAAGAAAGCCCGCAGCGTTCCGCGCGCGACAGCGGCCCACGCCTGCGTGAGGGGGGCGGCGCCGGACGATGCGGCGGACCCGCTTGCAGGTGGACTTGGCCGCCCCGCTGTGGCAGTCGGGCGGCATCCGCATCTTGCAAGGCGATGTTGCCATGACCGACCAAGCCCGCGACGACATCCGCGATCCGGCGGCCCAGATCGTCCGCCTGATCGACATCATGGCCGCGCTGCGCGATCCCCGAACCGGCTGTCCGTGGGACATCGAACAGGATTTCGCCTCGATCGCGCCCTATACCATCGAAGAGGCGCACGAGGTCGAGGACGCGATCCAGCGTCAGGCCTGGGACGAGTTGCCGGGCGAACTGGGCGATCTGCTGTTGCAGGTGGTCTTTCACGCCCAGATGGCGCGCGAGGCGGGCATGTTCGATTTCGCCGACTGCGCCGCCGCGATCGCAGACAAGCTGGTGTTTCGCCATCCCCATGTCTTCGGCAGCGAATCGCGCGACAAATCGGCCGAGCAGCAGGTCCGGGACTGGGAGGCGATCAAGGCGGTCGAACGCGCCGGCAAGGCCGAGCGCGGAACGCTGGACGGGGTGGCGTTGGGCCTGCCCGCGCTGACGCGGGCGGTCAAGTTGCAGAATCGCGCGGCCCGCGTGGGCTTTGATTGGCCGGGGCCTGAAGACGTGCTGGACAAGATCGCCGAGGAAACCGCCGAACTGGTCGAGGCGCGCGACGATCTTGGCCCCGACGCGCTGGAGGAGGAGTTCGGCGATCTGCTGTTCGTGATGGCCAATCTGGCGCGGCACCTGAAGATCGACCCGGAACTGGCCCTGCGTCGCGCCAACGCCAAGTTCACCCGCCGTTTTCAGGCGATCGAGGCCGCGCTGGCCGCCCAGGGCCGCCGCCCCGAAGACAGCGATCTGGCCGAGATGGACGGGCTGTGGAACCGCGCCAAGGCGGCCGAGAAGGCAGCCGGGTAAAGGGGGGCGCTGCCCCCCGTCGCGTTCCGCGACGCCCCCCGAGGTATTTGGCAAGAGGGCGAGGGGCGGGCCGGTCAGCCCGCCAGCGCCTTGCGCAGCATGTTCAGCGCAACGAGGAACAGGAAAATCGCGAAGTAACGCTTGAGCCGGGGCGGATCGGTGCGATGGGCCAGCGCCGCCCCCATCGGCGCGGTGATCAGCGTCATGCTGATCGTGACCAGAAACGCCGGCAGGTTGACCGACCCCACGGTCCATGGAGGCGCGTTCGTCGCCGGCAGCAGCAGGAAGGTCGCCACCGACGGCACCGCGATCAGCACGCCGAACCCCGCCGAGGTGGCGACCGCGCGGTGGATCGGACGCCCGTGCAGCGACATCAGCGGCACGCCGATACTGCCGCCGCCGATCCCCAGAAGCACCGACAGAAACCCGATCAGCGGCGAGATCAGCCGGCGCCGCCAGCCCTCGGGCATCCGGTCGGCCAGACGCCAGTGCGGACGCGAGACGGCCATATAGGTCGCGATGACGATGACCAGCACCGCAAAGATCATCTGCAACACGTGGGTGCGCAGCGATCCGACCGTCAGCACGCCCAGCAACGCGCCGATGGCGATGCCCGGCGCCCAGCCCTTCAGGATCGGCCAGTCCACCGCGCCCTTGCGATGATGGGACGAGACCGACCGCAGCGAGGTGACGATGATCGTGGCCAGCGACGTCGCCAGACAGATCTGCATCAGGTCCGGCCCGTCATACCCGGCCTGCGCGAACACGAACAGGAAGGCAGGCACCAGCACGATGCCGCCGCCCACGCCCAGCAACCCCGCCAGCACGCCGGCAAACGCCCCTGTGGCCAGCAATGTCAGGCCGGGAAGGACCAGATCGGCCATGGCCATCCGGTCAGGCCGGTCCTGCCGCGCCGGCCAGCGCTGTGGCGTCCCGAGTGTCGGGTCCGCTTACCAGGGCCAGCGCGGCGTCATAGACCTCGATCCCGCCGGACGATGCGCCCTCGGACAGGGTGCGCCGCCAGGCTCGGGCGCCGGGCTGGCCGTGAAACAGGCCCAGCATGTGGCGGGTGATCTGGTGCAGGCGTCCGCCCGCCCGCAGATGCGACCGGATGCGCGGGCGCATCGCGCGGGCCACATCAAGGGCGCTGCCCGCCACGGGTGCCGCACCCCACAGGCGGTCCGCCTCGCCCAGCATGTCCCAGGGCCGGTGATAGGCCGCCCGCCCGATCATCACCCCGTCCATCGCACGAAGATGGTCGCGCACCGCATCCATGCTGTCGATGCCGCCGTTCACGGACAGGTGCAGGTCGGGAAATTGGCGCTTCATCGCGTGGACCAATTCGTGATCCAGCGGCGGAATCTCGCGGTTCTCGCGCGGGCTCAGCCCTTGCAGCCACGCCTTGCGCGCGTGGATGGCGATGCGGCCGATACCGGCATCGCGCATCCGCGCCAGAAAATCGGGCAGCACCTGTTCGGGGATCTGGTCGTCGACGCCGATCCGGCATTTCACCGTCACCTCGACCGGGCTGACCGATTGCATCGCGGCCACGCAATCCGCGACAAGGCCGGGCTGTTTCATCAGGACCGCCCCGAAACAGCCGGACTGCACCCGGTCACTGGGACAGCCGACATTCAGATTGATCTCGTCATAGCCCCAGTCGGCGGCAATGGCGGTCGCCTGACGCAGCTCTGCCGGGTCCGAGCCGCCCAGTTGCAGCGCCAGCGGACGTTCGACCGCGTTGAAATCCAGCAGCCGCGCGCGGTCCCCGTGCACGATGGCGGCCGAGGTGACCATCTCGGTATACAGCAGCGCGTGGCGCGACATCATCCGGTGAAACATCCGGCAATGCCTGTCCGTCCAGTCCATCATCGGGGCGACGGATAATCTTGCGTGTTCGGCCAGTTTCATCTTCTTTGCAACTTCACCAGAAAAACGCGCGCCTGTCGGCCTTGAGAGGGGCAGGATGGCCCGTTGTCCCGCCTATAGACCATGCGCGCGGCAGAGGGAAACCCGCCAGCACCGGCACCCTGCCGGCCTGCCGATGTCCGCCCGCATGAAAGAGGCTGGCGATATTCGTCATTCATAATGGAAAACAGTCTGCCGCATTATGTGCGATCATATTTGGATTTTTCCAGACATTCGGCGATGAATATTGACATGAAGGCCACAATTCGCATCCTTGACATCCAGCCTGGAGAAAGTCGTGGCGCGTTTGTGTTTGTCAGCCGGCCCGGCGGCGATGTTTCTTGCGACCGCCCTTCTTGCGCCCTTGTCGGCGCAGGCCCAGCAACAGGATGCTGAACGCGCCCATGCGCTGCGGCAGATCATCGCGACGATGGATGAGGAAGTCGCCCAGCTTGAGGCGCGGGCACAGGCGGCGCGCGACCAGCTGGACGATCTGGCGGAACGGCAGGACAAGGCGAAACGGCTGGAGGCCGAGATTGCCGCGCAACAGGCCGCTTTGCCCGATCTGGAACAGAAAGCCGCCGAATTGCAGCAGGATATTCTTGGCCTGAGGGAAGAACGCGATGCCATGCGGGCCGATCTGGAACAGCGCGCAGCCATCGCGGTGGAAACCGACCGGCTGGCCGACGAAATGGCGGCGGAACAAGCCGCGCTGGAACAGCTGTCGCAGACCGTCGCGGATCGGCAGTCGTTTCTGACCGGAACCGAGGCGCGGACGGATCGGCTGCGTGCCACCCTGCGCCGCCTTGTTGCCGCACGCGATGCCGCGCGATCCGAGGCAGAGGCGGCAGACCGCAAGCGCCGCGAGGCACAAGAGACGCTGGCGGCGCAGATCGGACCGCTTCGGACCACCATCGACACCATGACCGAACGCATCGCACGCGGGCAGAAGGAAGCGTCGGATCTGGATGCGCGGACGGCCGATCTGCGCGCCTCGGTTCAGCAACTGACCGCCGATCGCGACGCGCTGACGGCCGAGGCCGCAGAGGCGCGCGATACGGCCGACGCGCAGCAGGCAAGGCTGGACGCGCTGCGCGAAGAGGCCGATGCGCTGCGCCGCGACATCGCCGGCCTGACCGAAGAACGCGACGGGCTGACGGCGGCTTCCGAACGCGCCGCCGCCCTTGCGGCACAGAATGACAGCCTGAGCCGGACAATCGCGGATCAGCAGGCGCAGGCCGACCGCCTGCAAGCCAGCATCGCCGAACGCCGGCGCAGCGTCGAGACGCTGGCGGCGCGCGAAGACGAACTGCAACGCGCCATCGGTGAACTGGACGAAAACCGTCAGGCGCTGCGCGAAACGGCGGGACGCGCGGATCAGGCCGAACGCGCCGCGCTGCAAGCCGACATCGCAGACATGCGGCAACAGAGGGATGCCGGGATGCAGGAACTGTCGGGTCTGCGCGACCAGCTTGCCCGCCTGTCGCAACAGCGCAACGCCTTGGCCGAGGTCGCGACGCAGCTGCAACAGCAGCAGGACCAAAGCGCGCAGCTGAGCCGGGCGATCGAGGCGCAGCAGCAGGAATCGCAGCAACTGGCCGACCGGATCGCCGCGCAGCGTGACCGGCTTGCGCAGATGGAAGAAGATGAAGATGCCGCCGAGCCGGCTCAGCCCCCGGACCAGGCCGTGCCACAGATCGGTGCGGCGGTGGCCGTGGACGACACGCCGGATGCGGCCGCGTCCGCGCCGGGTCGGCGCGCGGCTGACGTGGATGCGGTTCTGTCCAGCGCGCCCGGCCTGCCCCGCGCCGCGGACCGGCTGGACCGGCTGCGCGAATCGCTCATTGCGGGCGCATGTGCGCCCGATGCACTGCAACAGGTCCAGGACCCCATCAACCGGCAGGCCCTGCTGGCGCTGCTGTCGCGTCTGTCACCCTGCTGAAAGACCGGCGTCACAACAAAGGAGAGACGCATGCGACTGTCAAAGCCCCTTCGGACCCTGGCGCTTGGCCTTGGTCTTGTTCTTGCGTCGCTGTCGTCCGGCGCGGCGCAGGAACCGCCCATCAACATCATGACGGGATCGCCGACGGGCACCTATATCCAGTTCGGGCGCGACATGCAGAACCTGATGGCGAATTGCGGGCAGCAGATGGGCGTGGTCGAATCCGCCGGCTCGCTTGAGAATTTCCTGGGCGTGCGGCAACGGCGGCAGACGCAGTTCGGGATCGTGCAGAACGATGTGCTGGAATACATGCAGACCTTTGCCGGGCAGGACCCGGCCGTGGCGCGGACGATCCGCGGCGTGCGCATCGCCTTTCCGCTTTACGACGAAGAGGTGCATATCCTGGGCGTGAAGGACATTGGCAGCCTTGCCGATCTTGCCGGCCGGCGCGTGGCCATCGGCACGGAAAACAGCGGCACCTTCCTGACATCGTCGTTGATGCTGTCGCTGACCGGGATCGAGCCGGCCGAAAAGCTGACCATCGGCCCGCAAGAGGCGCTGGCCGCGCTGAAGGCCGGCGATCTGGACGCGTTCTTCTATGTCACCGGCGCGCCGGCCCCGATCTATGCCGATGAGGACATCGACGGCGACCGGTTTCATCTGGTGCCGGTGGCCGACGACACGTTGCGCAGCGTCTATACGCCGACCACGCTGGCGGCGGGCACCTATCCGTTCCAGACCGAGCCCGTCGATCTGGTCGCGGTCAAGGCGGTGCTGATGACGTTCGAATACGACATGCGCGGCAACGCCTATCACCGTGCGGCCTGCGACGCGGTGTCGGACCTGTCCTCGCTGATCCTGACCCGGCTGGACGATCTGCGCGAAGACGGTCATCCGAAATGGCAACAGGTGGATCTTGAGGCGATCCCGCCGGGCTGGGACATCAGCGCCTGCGTCAATCGCGGCATCAGCCCCGATTACGTTGCGTCCTGCACGGCACCCGAGGCCTCGCCCGACAGCGATGCGAACGCCGCCTATCGGCGCAATATCTGCGCGGTGATGGGCTGCTGACGGGCGCTGCATCCCGCCGCCGCGCACGCGGAACGTCCCCGCTGCCGGAACGGGATTGTTGACGGCGCGCGCTGCTGTTCAAATCGGCACCTGATTCGGCACTTTGGAAAGGGACAGCCCATGCAGCCTGCGATTCGACCGCCACTTGCCGCCAAGGCTGGCCGTCCTGACGATCGGGGTGGCGATCTGCCTAACTTGATCAGCATGGCGCCCGCGACGGGGTGGCTGGCGCAGGATCGCGCGCGGTCCTGATCCCGCCCGCCGCAACAGGGCCGGAACCGCGCGGGTCACAGCCCCCCGCGCCGTCCGGCTGCCAAGGAGATATTCATGCCGCGCCTGACCATCCTGACCGGCCGCGCCGCGCCGCTGGCCGACAGCGGACAGCTGAGCGGGATCGACAAGACCCCGGTTTCCGCCGCGCTGATGCTGGACACGAACGGTCTTGCCGGCGACGAACAGGGCGATCTGCGCCATCATGGCGGGCCGGAAAAGGCCGTGCATCACTATGCCCGCGATCATTACGCGGCGTGGCAGGCGGAGATCGGCGATCTTCCGGTGCTGGCGGCGCCGGGGGCATTTGGCGAGAACCTGTCGCAGCACGGCCTGACCGAAAGCGACGTGGCCGTGGGCGACATCTTTCGCTTGGGCAAGGCGCTGATCCAGGTCAGCCAGGGCCGCCAGCCCTGCTGGAAGCTGAACCACCGTTTCGGGGTCCGCGACATGGCCCGGCGCGTGCAGGACAGCGGGCGCACCGGCTGGTATTACCGCGTCTTGCAGCCGGGCATCGTCGCGCCCGGCGACGATCTGCACCTGATCGACCGGATCGCGCCGGACTGGACGATCCGCCGTCTGTGGCACGTCATGTATGTGGACCGCCTGAACCGGCACGATCTGGCGCAGATGGCCGCGCTGGACGTTCTGGCCGAGGGGTGGCGGCGTTATGCCGCGCGCCGCCTTGACAGCGGCCGGGTCGAGGATTGGCGCGGGCGTCTGGAGGGATCGACATGACGTCCGCCACGCCGGATCGTCCGCCGCTGGTGATCTCGGCGCAAAGCCAGGTCGTGCACGGCCATGTCGGCAACTCGGCCGCGATCTTTCCCATGCAGGCGGCGGGGCTTGAGGTTGCGGCGATCCCGACGGTGGTGTTTTCCAACACCCCCGACTATCCGACGCTGCGCGGCGCGGCGCTGGCCCCGGCGATGTTCGCCGACCTGCTTCTGGGCGCGGAGGAACGCGCCCTGCCGCAGCGCGCCAGTTTCCTGATGACGGGCTATATCGGCTCGGTCGAGGTGGCGGCGCTGCTGGTCGATTTCGTGACGCGCTGCAAGCGGACCAACCCCGATCTGGTCTATGTCTGCGATCCGGTGATGGGCGATCACGCGCCGGGGCTGTATGTCCCTAAGGCGATTGCCGACATCATGCGCGAAGGGCTGCTGCCGCTGGCCGATCTGGCGACGCCGAATTCGTTCGAGCTGACGCATCTGACCGGACACCCCATCGCCACGCTGGCGGATCTGAAGGCCGCCGCGCAGACGCTGCGGCTGGCGCCGAGCGCGCGGCTGATCGCCACCGGCTGCATCCTTCAGGACACGCCCCGCAATCATCTGGAAAGCGTGGTGCTGGGGCCGGACTCTGTCAGCCGCCATCCGACCCCGCATCTTCCGGTCGCGCTGCCCGGGACGGGCGATCTGTTCGCGGGGCTGCTGGTGGCCGGGCTGGGCCGGGGTCTGGCCACGCCGCAGGCCGTGGATCAGGCGCAGGCGCTGACCGGCATGGCGCTGGACCACGCGCGCATGATCGGCGCGCGCGAGGTGGTGCTGTTCGCCCCGGATTTCCGCCGCGCCCTGTTGCAGATGTGACCCGCCACGCGGCCTGACCCAAGACGAAGGAAGGAACAGAGAATGGAACTTGGCGCGCAACTGGACGAGGCCGCCATCCGCCGGGTGCGCGGCAGTTTCGAACGGCAAGGGCTGATGCGGCATCTTGGCGCGCGCATGACCGATCTGCGCGCCGGGATCGTGACGCTGCATCTGCCCTTTCGCGCCGAATTGACGCAGCAGCACGGGTTTTTCCACGCCGGCGGCACTGCGGCGATTGCCGATTCGGCGGGCGGTTATGCCGGCTACACGCTGTTTGCGGACGGGACCGAGGTTCTGACGACGGAATTCAAGCTGAACCTGATCAACCCCGCCCGCGGCGACCTGCTGGAGGCGACGGGCCGCGTGATCAAGCCCGGTCGCACGCTGACCGTGTGCCATCTGGATGTCTGGGCCATCGCCGGCGAAACCCGCATCCATTGCGCCACCGGCCTGCAAACGCTGATCTGCGTCCGTGCGGATCGCGCCGATGCAGCCCCGACGGAACGCGGCTGACCGCGTCGCGTGACTTTGCCCGGCCGCGCGCATAGAACGCAGGCGGCAGGCATCACGGGGGGCAGGCATGGCGCAACAGGCACGGATCGGGCTGATCGGGCTGGGAACCATGGGCGCGGCGCTGGCGCAGAACATCGCCGAAAAGGGTTTCTCGATTGCCGTCTGGAACCGCACCACGCAGGTCACGCGACAGTTTCACGCCGAGGCGGGCGATCTGGCGGACCGGATCGTGCCGACCGAGACGCTGGCCGATCTGGTCGACGCCGTCGCCGCCCCGCGCATCATCGTCCTGATGGTGCCGGCGGGCCAGCCGGTGGACGACCAGCTTGCCGCCCTGTCGCCGCTGCTGGCTGCCGAAGATCTGGTCATCGACGCCGGCAACGCCGATTTCCACAGCACCACGCTGCGCACCGATGCGGGCCTGCCCTTCGGTTTCATGGGCATCGGCGTCTCGGGTGGCGAGGACGGGGCGCGGCACGGCCCCTCGATCATGGCGGGCGGCACGCGGGCGCAATGGGATCTGGTGCAGCCGATCCTGACCGCCATCGCCGCCCGGGCCGAGGACGGAACGCCCTGCGCCGCCTGGATGGGTCCCCAAGGGGCGGGCCATTTCGTCAAGATGGTCCATAACGGCATCGAATATGCCGACATGCAGATGATCGCCGAAATCTACGGGCTGATGCGCGACGGCATGGCGATGGATGCCGGTGCGATCAGCCGGGTCTTTGCGGGCTGGAATGACGGCGCGCTGCGATCTTATCTGATCGAGATTACGGCCAGCGCCACCGCCACCGAAGATCCGCACACCGGCAGGCCTTTGGTGGACATGATCGTGGATCGGGCGGGCCAAAAGGGCACCGGCCGCTGGACCGCGATCGAGGCGCAGCATCTGGCCGCGCCGATCCCGGTGATCGAGGCGGCAGTGATGGCGCGCAACGTCTCGGCCCAACCGGACCAGAGACGGGCGGCAGAAGATCGCTTCGGCGCCGCGCCCACGCCGTGCCGCCTGGACACGGCGACGCTGGAACAGGCGCTGATCGCGGGCAAGATCCTGTGCTATGCGCAGGGATTCGCGATGATCTCGGCGGGGTCGGGCATGTTCGGCTGGTCGCTGCCGCTGCCGCAGATCGCGCGGATCTGGCGGGCCGGCTGCATCATCCGTTCGACCATGCTGAACGACATGGCGCGGGCGCTGGACGACCATCCCGACCGCAATCTGGTCCTGGCACCGCTGTTCGCCGACCGGATCGAGGCGGCGCTGCCCGCGCTGCGGCAGGTGGTGTCGCAGGGCATCGCCGCCGGCCACCCCCTGCCCGCGCTGGCCGGCGGGCTGATGTGGTTCGACATGATCCGGACCGCGCGCGGCACCGCCAACCTGATCCAGGCGCAGCGCGATTTCTTTGGCGCGCACGGATTTTCGCGCATCGACGGCATCGACGACAGCCATGGGCCGTGGGGCGGCTGATCGCCCGCGCCTTCCCGTCAGGTCCGGGGCCGGCCCACCCTGATGTCGCCGGTCGCCAGCACCGGCGCGGCGTCGATCCACTGGGCGTTCAGCATCGCCGCCACCCGTTCCAGAGTGGCGATCATCATCGCCTGTTCCCAGTCGGCCATCGCCGCGAATCCGTCGACGAATTGCTGTTGCAGAGCGTTCGGCGCGGTGGCCAGCGCGGAGGCACCCTCGGCGGTGATGACCACATCGGTCTGCCGCCGGTCGGCCGCCGACCGGTGCCGCGCCGCAAAGCCGCGCTTGACCAGCTGATCGACCAGGGCGGTCACGGTCGCCTGGCTGACCCCCATCTGATAGGCCAGCGCGGTCGGCGTCGCGCCCTCACGCTCTTTCAGGGCCAGCAGTTGCAACACCCGCAGCTTGGCCGGGGTCAGCCCGACCGCCTGCGCCAGGTCGCGCTCGTGCAGTTCGGTCGCGCGCAGGATGCGGCGCAACGCGATCAGCGCGTCATCGATACGGTCGGGATCGGCCTCGGTCATGCGCAAATCATGCCCACAGCGCGGATTCCGATCAATCCACAAAGCGGATTCGGGCAAATAATTTGCTTGACTAAGCGATTTTTCTGCACCTGCAGCATCGAAAGCGCCGAAAACCGGTTTTTTTATAGTTAGTTACCTGATTTGGCCCAAAGATTCGCCTTTTTGTTGAAACTCGGCTTCGGTTTCACTAGTTAGATAGTCGAAGCAAATGAGGATCAGAGATCGCATGCCCAAGGACATGTCTGACATCGAAACCCTGCGTCCCCGGACGCTGACCCTGCGCAAGCCCACCAGCGAGGATGGCTCGGCCATCTGGGAACTGGTGCGC
Source organism: Paracoccus stylophorae (assembly GCF_028553765.1). Classification (NCBI taxonomy): domain Bacteria; kingdom Pseudomonadati; phylum Pseudomonadota; class Alphaproteobacteria; order Rhodobacterales; family Paracoccaceae; genus Paracoccus; species Paracoccus stylophorae. The sequence continues at coordinate 1,960,562 of NZ_CP067134.1, forward strand.
AGCTGCAAGCCGCTTGATGAAAACTCGATGTATTGCAACATCGTGCAGGCCGAACATTTCAGCGACACCTGCGTCGTGGCCGAGATGGATGGCGAGATCGTCGGCTGGATCTCGGGTCACATGATCCCGAACGAGGACGCGCTGTTCGTCTGGCAGGTCGCGGTCAGCCCCAAGGCCCGCGGTCTGGGACTTGGCCGCAAAATGCTGGAGCATCTGATCGGGCGCGACGCCTGCGCCGAGGCCAACCAGCTGAACACCACGATCACCAAGGATAACGAGGCATCCTGGGCGCTGTTCCGCAGCTTTGCCAACCATGTTGGCGGCGAGCTGTCGGACCAGGCGCATTACCGGCGTGACGAGCATTTCGACGGCAGGCATGCGACCGAACACATGGTCACGATCACCCTGCCCGAGGATACCGACGCCGACGCCGCCGACGCGGATTCCGCCGACGCCGCCTGATCCCCAGGATTGCCAATTTTCGGAAATTCAAGAACGCACATGGTGCGAAAGGACTTCTCATGCCCAAGGACATGACTGCCACAACCGACATTTTCACACGACGCGAAAGCGAGGCACGTTCCTATTGCCGCAGCATTCCGGCCGTGTTCACCAAGGCCCAGGGCTCGATCCTGACGGATGAGGACGGACGCGAGTATATCGACTTTCTGGCCGGCTGTTCGTCGCTGAACTATGGCCACAACGATCCCGACATGAAGGCCGCGCTGATCGACCACATCTCCAATGACGGGCTGGCGCATGGGCTGGATCTGCACACCACCACCAAGGCCGCGTTCCTCGAGGCGTTCGACCGCCATATCCTGACGCCGCGCGGCATGGATCATCGCGTGATGTTCATGGGTCCGACCGGCGCGAACGCGGTCGAGGCGGCGATGAAGATCGCCCGCAAGAAGACCGGCCGCACCAATATCGTGGCCTTCACCAACGGCTTTCACGGCGTGACGATGGGCGCGCTGGCGGCCACCGGCAACAGCTATCATCGCGGCGGTGCCGGGATGGACACGCATGGCGTGACGCGCATGCCCTATGACCGCTTTGCCGATGGCGTCGATGGCGCCGATCTGCTGGACCGGATGCTGTCCGATGCCTCGGGCGGGGTCGATGCGCCGGCCGGGATCATGCTGGAAACCATCCAGGGCGAAGGCGGGCTGAACGCAGCCTCGGCCGAGTTCGTGCGCAAGATCGCGAAGGTTGCGCACAAGCACGGCGCGCTGCTGATCGTCGACGACATCCAGGCCGGCTGCGGACGCAGCGGCACCTTCTTCTCGTTCGACGAGATGGGCGTGACGCCGGACATCGTGACGATGGCGAAATCCATTTCCGGGTTCGGGCTGCCGCTGGCGCTGTTGCTGGTGCGTCCGGAACACGACGTGTTCGGCCCCGCCGAACATAACGGCACGTTCCGCGGCAACACCCACGCCTTCGTCACCGGTCGTGTTGCGATCGAGAAATTCTGGTCAGACGATGCCTTCCGGACCGAACTGGCCGACAAGGCCGCGCTGATCGAGCGTCGGCTGACCGAACTGGCCGACATGGTGCCCGGCGCCTATCTGAAGGGGCGTGGACTGATGCGCGGCGTCGATGTCGGATCGGGCGAACTGGCCGGCAAGATCTGCGCCCGCGCCTATGAGAACGGGCTGATCATCGAAACCTCGGGCAGCGAAGGCCAGGTCGTCAAGGTTCTGGCGCCGCTGACCACGCCGGTCGAGACGTTCGAAAAGGGCTTCGACATCCTGATGCAGGCGGCCCGTGATGTGCTGGAAGCCACCAACATCGCTGCGGAGTAAAAGACATGATCGTTCGTGATTTCAACAAACTGAAGGACACCGACCGTTCGGTGTCGGATGCCGGCTGGAACTCGGTCCGGATGCTGCTGGCCGAAGACGGGATGGGATTTTCCTTCCACATCACCACGCTGCGGGCGGGTTCGGAACACACGTTCCACTACAAGCATCATTTCGAAAGCGTCTACTGCATGTCCGGGCGCGGCTCGATCACCGATCTGGCGACCGGTCAGACGCACGAGATCAAGCCGGGCGTGATGTATGCGCTGAACGACCACGACAAGCATACCCTGCGCGCCGAGGAAGAACTGGTCATGGCCTGTTGCTTCAACCCGCCCGTGACCGGCAACGAGGTTCACCGCGAGGACGGTTCCTACGCCCCCGCACAGGGAACGGCATAAGACATGGCAGACACCCAGAAACATCATACGGTCGAAAAGATCGGCGGCACGTCGATGTCGCGGGTGAACGAGTTGCGCGACACGCTGTTCATCGGCGGCAGGCAGGATGCGGGCCTGTATAACCGCATCTTCGTCGTCTCCGCATTCGGCGGCATCACCAATCTTCTGCTGGAACACAAGAAATCCGGCGAGGCCGGCGTCTATGCGGCCTTTGCCAATTCCGACGGCGATCACGGCTGGCACAAGGCGCTGGACCGCGTGGAACGCGAGATGATCCGCGCCCATGTCGCGGTGCTGGACCATCCCGGCGACATCGAGCGCGCCGACGCCTTCGTGCGCGACCGCCTTCTGGGCGCGCGCAACTGTCTGATCGACCTTCAGCGCCTGTGTTCCTATGGCCATTTCCGCCTGTCCGAACACATGCTGCAGATCCGCGAATTGCTGTCGGGGCTGGGCGAGGCGCATGCCGCCTTCGCCACCTCGCTGATGTTGCAGCGCGCCGGGGTCAACGCCCGCTTCGTCGATCTGTCGGGCTGGCGCGACGAGGGCGACGTGACGCTGGACCAGCGCATCGAAGGCGCGCTGAAAGACATCGACCCCGCGTCCGAAATGCCCATCGTCACAGGATTCGCGCAATGCGCCGAGGGGCTGATGCGCGAATTCGATCGCGGCTATTCCGAGGTGACGTTCTCGCGGCTGGCGGCGCTGACCGGCGCGCGCGAGGCGATCATCCACAAGGAATTTCACCTCAGCTCGGCCGATCCGAACCTTGTCGGTCACGACGCGGTGCGCAAGCTGGGCCGGACGAACTACGACGTGGCCGATCAGCTGTCGAATCTGGGGATGGAGGCGATCCACCCCAAGGCCGCCAAGACCCTGCGCCAGTCGGGCGTTCCGCTGCGCGTGACCAACGCGTTCGAGCCTGACGATCCCGGCACGCTGATCGACGATCAGCCGGCCGAGACGCCGGCGGTCGAGATCGTCACCGGCCTCGATCTGTTCGCGCTGGAGGTGTTCGAACAGGACATGGTGGGCGTCAAGGGTTACGACGCGACCATCATCGACATCCTGACCCGCCACAATGTGCGGATCGTGTCGAAAGTGTCGAACGCCAACACGATCACCCATTACGTGGACAGCAGCCTCAAGGTGCTGCGCCGGGTCGAGAAGGATATCCAGCAGAAATATCCGGCGGCCCTGATCACGTCGCGCTCGATCTCGATGGTGGCGGCGGTGGGCCGCGATCTGGACACGCTTGCCGTGCTGAGCCGGGGCCTGAACGCGCTGGCCGATGCCGGGCTTGAGGCGATCGGCGCCACCCAGGGTCCCCGCCCCGTCGATGTGCAGTTCATCGTCGAGCGCGAGATCATGAACCCCGCGATCAAGACGCTGCATCGCGCCCTGGTCGAAACCGACGCGCAAGCGGTGAAAGCGGCGGCCTGAAAAACGTCATTCCCATCGCTTGCGAAGGCGCCCCGACGTCTCTATATTGGTCGTGTCCGGCGCAAGTCGGACTATGGACATAAACGCGCTCGTAATAAGCGGATCGGACCCGGGGGCGGTACCCGGCGGCTCCACCAGATACCCTCGTTGGGGGACCATGGGGCCGAAACAGGATCGACGAACGTCTAAAGGAGTTTGCTTTGTCCCGGTGAGCCACCACCGTTATCGGTGCAAAATGTACAGTTGCCAACGACAACCGTGCTCCGGTCGCTCTGGCTGCGTAAGCAGCTCGGGTAACCGAAACCTAACTCCTTGCGCCTAGCAGCGTAAGGCGGGGCCCGCAGGAGCCTTGCAACAGAATCCTGCACCTTTTCCCCTTTTTTTCCATTCTGCATGCCGTTCACGCGCCGCCGAAGGTTCCTGAAATTTCGGCGCGCCCGCATCGGCCCGCCCCTTTTCATCGCCTCTCATTTCCCTATGCTTGAGGCCAAGAGACAGAGGTGGCTTCATGGCGCGATCAGAGATCGATTACGGCGGAATGATGCATCGCGCGATGCAGGGACTGATCGCGGACGTGCTTGAAAGCGTCGCGCGCGAGGGGCTGCCGGGCGATCATCATTTCTTCATCACCTTCGACACCCGCGACGACGGCGTCGAGATGGCCGACTGGCTGCGAGAGCGTTATCCGGAAGAGATGACGATCGTGATCCAGAACTGGTTCGACGATCTCAGGATCGACGAGGACGGCTTCAACATCACCCTCAATTTCGGCAACTCGCCCGAACCGATGCGTATCCCCTTCGACGCGCTGCGCACCTTTGTCGATCCGTCGGTCGAATTCGGCCTGCGCTTCGAGACCCAGGACGGTGAGGACGACGAGGACGAGGACGGCGAATTCCAGATCGAGGAAGGGGACGGCGGCGACGACAGCCCCGACGATTCGCCGCCGGGCGGCGGTGAGGTCGTGCAGCTTGACCGCTGGCGGAAATAGCCGATCCGCGCGGTTCCTCCGTTACCCGATCTGACTGCGGCAGGTCAAAATCGGCATGCCATGGCATACGAATTGCCAAGCGGCGCGCCCCCCGCTAAAACCGCCGAAACCGCGAGGGAGCCTTTCTCATGACCAAGACCCGCACCGAGACCGACAGCTTCGGCGAGCTGGAGGTTGATGCCAGCAAATACTGGGGCGCGCAGACGCAGCGTTCGATCATGAATTTCCCCATCGGGTGGGAACGCCAGCCGGTCGCGATCATCCGCGCGCTTGGCGCGATCAAGCTTGCCGCGGCGCGGATCAACATGGCCGAAGGCCGGCTGGACGAACGGATCGGGCGGGCGATGGAACAGGCCGCGACCGAGGTGTTCGAGGGCAGGTTCGACGACAACTTTCCGCTTGTGGTCTGGCAGACCGGATCGGGCACGCAGTCGAACATGAACGCCAACGAGGTCATCAGCAACCGCGCCATCGAGATCCTGGGCGGTCAGATGGGCAGCAAGGACCCGGTTCACCCCAACGACCACGTGAATATGGGCCAGTCCAGCAACGATACTTTCCCGACCGCGATGCATGTGGGCATCGGCATGATGGCGCGCGACGTGCTGATTCCCGGTCTGGAAAAGCTGCACAAGGCGCTGGCGGACAAGGCGGACGAGTTTCGCGACATCATCAAGATCGGGCGCACCCATACGCAGGACGCCACGCCCCTGACGCTGGGTCAGGAATTCGGCGGCTATGCCCATCAGGTGAAGATGGGGATCGAGCGGGTACGCCTGTGCCTGCCTCATATCTACGAGCTGGCGCAGGGCGGCACCGCGGTCGGCACCGGGCTGAACACGAAAAAGGGCTGGGACACGGCCATCGCCGCCGAGATCGCCAGGATCACCGACCTGCCCTTCGTCACCGCCCCCAACAAGTTCGAGGCGCTGGCCGCCCACGATGCGATGGTGTTCTTTTCCGGCGCGCTGAAGACCGTGGCCGCCTCGCTGTTCAAGATCGCCAACGACATCCGGTTTCTGGGGTCCGGCCCGCGTTCCGGTCTGGGCGAATTGATCCTGCCCGAAAACGAGCCGGGATCGTCGATCATGCCGGGCAAGGTCAACCCGACCCAGGCCGAGGCGCTGACGATGGCCTGCGCGCATGTGATGGGCAACGACGCGGCGGTGACGTTCGCGGGCAGCCAGGGGCATTTCGAACTGAACGTCTTCAACCCGATGATGTCCTATAACGTCATGCAGTCGATGCAGCTTCTGGGCGACGCGGCCAGCAGCTTTACCGACAACATGGTGTCGGGCATCGAGGCCAATACCGACCGCATCGAAAAGCTGATGAAGGAATCGCTGATGCTGGTGACGGCGCTGGCGCCGACCATCGGTTACGACAACGCCACCAAGGTCGCCAAGACCGCCCACAAGAACGGCACGACGCTGCGCGAAGAGGCCATCGCCCTGGGCTTTGTCGATGGCGAGACGTTCGACCGGATCGTGCGCCCCGAGGACATGATCGGCCCGCGCGACTGATCGGGCCGACCTTGCGCGGCGCGGCAGCGGGTGAAAAACCTGTCGCGCCGCGCTATACTGGTCGCGCCATTCGGGGCGCATGGCTGGCCCGTGCGCGCCGGCCAACAGGGGTAAGCCATGTCCGGCACGATCAATCTGCGGCAGGTCCGCAAGCAGCGTCAACGCGCCAAAAAGCGGGCGCAGGCCGACGCGAACGCCGCAAAGTTCGGCGAGTCCAAGCCGATCCGCGCCGCGCGCGCGGCCGAATCGGCCCGCGCCGCGCGCGATCACGACGCCCACAAGCGCGATGACGACTGACCTGCCGCCGATGACCCCGCCGATCAAGCGATCCGTCACCATCGACGGGCATCGCACCTCGGTCTCGCTGGAGGATGCGTTCTGGGCGGCCCTGGGCCAGGCGGCGAAATCCCGGTCTGTCACGCGCGCGGTGCTGATCGGGCGCATCGACCACGCCCGCCCGCCCGAGGTCGGACTGGCCACCGCAATCCGGCTGTTCGTCCTGGCCGACATCCAGAAGACCGCAGGCCCCGCCAGCGGGTGACAGCCCGGACCCGGCCACTTTCCCCTGCCCCCGCGCCGGCCTAGGCTGGTGTCCGGATTGACAGTGAGGGACCGATGGGCGACCGCGAACCACCCCGCAGCCGCGCGGGTTATGCGGTGTTCCAGCCGATGCAGACGCGCTGGAACGACAACGATCAATACGGGCATCTGTATAACGCCACCTATGTCGAGCTGTTCGATGAGGCGATGAACATGAGCCTGCTGGATCTGGGCTTTCTGGATCATCGTGCGGGCGGGCCGATCCAGGTCGTGGTCGAGAATGGCTGCACCTATTTCCGCGAGGTCGCCTATCCCGACCGGCTGGAGATCGGTCTGCGGATCGCGCATGTCGGCCGCAGCTCGATCCGGGTCGAGTTGGGGATGTTCCGCGCGGGTGAGGAAACCGAGGCCGCGCGCGCCCATTTCACCCTTGTGACGGTGGACAACGCGACCCGCCGCCCCCTGCCCACGCCGCAGGCGCAGCGCGAGGCGTTGCAGGGTCTGCGCCGGCCGACCGACGGCTGATCCGGCCGCGCGGACCCTGCCGGGTCAATCCGGCGTCACCTCGGGCGGCACATGATCGCCGAACCGCTCGCGCAGGGTCAGCTTGCTGATCTTGCCGGTCGCGGTCAGCGGCATGTCCTCCACGAAGACCAGATCGTCGGGAAACTGCCACGAGGCCAGATGCGGGGCCAGCAGGTCGCGGATCTCGTCCAGTGTGGGCCGGTCGGCGTCATCCTCGGGCTTGACGACCAGCAGCGGGCGTTCGCCCCATTTCGGATGCGGCATCGCGATCACCGCGCATTGCGCGATCTTGGGATGCGCGATGGCCAGGTTCTCGACGTCGATGGAACTGATCCATTCGCCGCCGGACTTGATCAGATCCTTCGCCCGGTCGCGCAGCGTCAGATACCCGTCGGCGCTGATCGAGGCGATGTCGCCGGTGCCGAACCAGCCGTCCTCGTCGATCACCTTGCGGCTGGCTGTCTCGTTGTCGAAATACCCGCTGGCGACGGTGTTGCCGCGCACGAACAGCTCGCCCATCGCGTCGCCGTCATGGGGCAGCCGGCGGCCGTCCTCGTCCACGATCTTCAGATCGACGCCAAAGACGCGCCGCCCCTGCGTGGCCTTCAGCGCCATGCGCCGGTCGAACGGCAGGTCGCGCTTGTCTACCGGCAGCGAGCCGTGGCTGCCAAGCGGCGAGGTCTCGGTCATGCCCCAGGCGTGGTTCACGTCGATGCCCAGCTTTTCGAAACCTTCGGTCAGGCTGCGCGGCATCGCGCTGCCGCCGACGACGATATGGCGCAGCGCGGCGGGTTTGGCCCCGCGCTTGCGGATCTCGGCGAAAAGCCCCTGCCAGATGGTCGGCACGCCCCAGGCGCTTTCCACCCCCTCATCCTCGCAAAGCTGCCACAGGCTGGCACCGTCCAGGTTCGGCCCCGGCATGATCAGCGACGCGCCGATCAGCGGACCGGCGAATGGCAGACCCCAGGCGTTGACGTGAAACAGCGGAACGACGGGCAGGATGCGCGGCTGCGGCCCCAGATCCGGCGACAGCGAGGCCGCGATGCTGAGCGCGTGCAGCACGTTCGAGCGGTGGCTGTACAGCGTCCCCTTGGGATCGCCCGTCGTCCCCGAGGTATAGCACAGACCTGATGCGGTGGTTTCGGGAAATTCGGGCCAGTCGCGGTCGGTGGGGCGGCCCGCCAGAAGATCCTCGTAACACAGCGCATCGAGACTGTTGTCCGGCATGTGGTCGCGGTCGGTCATCAGCACATAGTGCATCTTCGGCAGATGATCCTTCAGCTTCTCGACCGCCGGCAGGAAGGTGAGGTCCAGAAACAGCACCTTGTCACCGGCATGGTGGGCGATGAAGATCAGCTGTTCGGCCGACAGGCGCGGATTGATCGTGTGGCAGATCGCGCCGATATTCGGGACGCCGTAATACAGTTCCAGATGGCGATAGCCGTTCCAGGCCAGCGTCGCCACCCGGTCGCCTGCGCCGATCCCCATCTCCTCCAGCGCGAATGACAGCTGCACCGCCCGCGCCCGCGTCCGGGCATAGCCCTGTCGGTGGATGTCGCCCTCGACCCGGCGCGACACCACCTCGGCGGCCGGAAAACTGTCGGCTGCGTAATCCAGAAGGCCGCTTTGCAGCAGCGGGCGATGCATCATCAGTCCGTCCATCGAACTCTCCCATTCGTTCGCGGACCAGAGTGCGGTCTTGTCAGCCGCCGATCAAGCGTCGCGTGCGGTGTTGGCGTGGCTGGAGGTCAGGTCCAGCAGCACGGTTCCGTCCTCGTCCGTGACCGTGGTGCGGACCGTCGCCACGCGCGGGCCGCGCCGCAGCCAGACCGCGCGCGCCGTCAGCGTGCCCTGCTGCCGGTTGGTCAGCATCTGCGCGGTCAGCGATTCCGCGACGGGAAAGCTGTCCATGCTTTCCTCGACCTGTTCGCCGCCCAGCACCAGACTGGTCGCCACCACATCGGCAAACCAGATCAGCGCGCCGGCATGGACGGTGCCCAACGGGCTGAGGATGCCGGGGCCGATCTGCATCTCGCCCTCGGCCTCGGTGTCGCTGAGCGAGACGATATCGAATTCTATCTGGCCGATCAGTGTCCTGTTGGACATCAGGATGCTCCTTTCCGGAACTTTTGCTGCCAGTCCGTTTCGGGTGCCGCGCCCGTCACCGGATCGCGATCCCATATGGCCAGCGGACAAGGCTGGCCCTCGCCCGTCTGCATGTCGGGGGTCGCGCCGCCGGGATAGGCCCCGACGACGCCGAAATCGGCCGACGATTGCAACCGCTTGTGCGCCAGCCCCGCCGGGATCACCAGCACGTCACCGGCCTCGATCCGGATGGTCCGCCCGCCCTCACCGCCAAGCTGTAGCACTGCCCAGCCCGCGAAACATCCAAGAACCTCGTGGGTTGTCATATGATAGTGATGCCAGTCGAAGACGCCGCCGCTCCATGCGCCCGTCCATCCGTTCGCGGCAAAGCGGTCCGTGAACCATGCCGGACCCGGATCGGGACAGACCGCGCGGTGCAGGACCGGATTCACCGGGTCAGCCGCGCAATCAGCGACGAGGTATCCCACCGGTTCCCGCCCATCGCCTGCACGTCCTTGTAGAACTGATCGACCAGGGCCGTGACCGGCAGCGGCGCGCCGATCTCATCGGCGGCGGCAAGACAGATCGCCAGATCCTTGCGCATCCAGTCCACCGCGAAACCGTGATCGAACTGGCCCGCCGCCATGGTCTTGTGGCGGTTGACCATCTGCCAGCTTCCGGCCGCGCCCTGACTGATCACCTCGACCACCTTTTCCACGTCCAGCCCGGCCTTCTGCGCGAAGGCCAGCGATTCCGACAGCCCCTGAACCAGCCCCGCGATGGCGATCTGGTTGCACATCTTGGTCATCTGGCCCGCGCCCACATCGCCCATGCGACGGCAGATCTTGGCATAGGCGTCGATCACCGGGGCGGCGAGGTCGAAATCCGCCTGCGCGCCGCCGCACATCACCGAAAGCTGGCCATTCTCGGCCCCCGCCTGCCCGCCCGAAATCGGCGCATCGACATAACCGATGCCCGCCCCGCCCGCTTCATCGGCCAGCTCGCGCGTCACGGCCGCCGACACCGTGGTGTGATCGACAAAGACCGCGCCTTCGGCCATGCCGGCGAATGCGCCGTCCTGACCCAGGCAGACCGACCGCAGATCGTCGTCATTGCCCACGCAGGCCATGACGAAATCGGCCCCGGCGACCGCCTGCCGCGGCGTGTCGGCCCGCGCGCCGCCATGATCGGCCACCCAGGCATCGGCCCGCGATGCGGTGCGGTTATAGACGGTGACATCGTGACCCTTGGCCTTCAGATGCCCGGCCATCGGATAACCCATCACCCCCAGACCCAGAAACGCCAGTTTCGCCATCATCTTGCCTCCAGTGTTGCCGCGTCCCGACAGTTGCGGCGGTTATGCCCTGCCGCGCCGCGCGCGCGTTGAAAAGCAACCGCGGCTGTCTTATGCAGCACCCCACCACCCGGGCGCGTGATGGTCAAGATGCATGCGCCCCCTTCAAGGCGCGCAGCCCGGCCCATGGACCAACTTCCGTCATGCTGACCCTTTTCCGCTGGCTGCTTCGGCTGACCGTCGCGCTGATCGTGCTGCTTGTGCTGGCGGCGGTGCTGGCGTGGTATTTCGCCGTCCGCTCGTTGCCCGATTACGGCGCGAAGTTCGAAATGCAGGGCCTGTCCGCCCCGGTCGAGATCGTGCGCTCCACCGAAAACGTCCCCCACATCTTCGGGCAAAGCGATGCCGACATGTTCTTCGCGCTTGGCGTCGCGCATGCGCAGGACCGGCTGTTCCAGATGACCATGCTGCGCCGCGCCGCGCAGGGCCGGCTGTCCGAGATCGCGGGCCCGCGCAGCTTTGCCGGCGATGCGCTGGCGCGGCGGCTGGAATTGTATCGCAACGCCTCGGCCTCGCTTGAGGCGCAGGACGCCGACACGCGCGCGGCGCTGGAGGCCTATGCCGCCGGGGTGAACCAGTGGATCGCCGAGGTGAACCGGAACGCGCGCGGACGTGGCGCGCCCGAGTTCTTCCTGTTCCCCGACCAGATTGCCTATTGGCAGCCGGCCGATTCGCTGGCGATCCTGAAACTGCTGGCCGCCGCCTCCAGCCATGCCGCCGCGGACGAGATCCTGCGCGCCCGCCTGTCGCTGGCCTGGCCGGATCACGGTCCCGAATTGCTGGACGGGGTCGGCGGACCCGCCCTGCCCGCCTATGCCTCGCTGTTTGAGGGCGTGCGTATGGGCGCGCCCGAATCCCACGCCGATCCGGCACCGACGCGCGATCCCATCGGGTTTCTGGCGCCGGGGGCGGGGCTGGGCGCGAACGCCTTTGCCGCGGCGCCCGACCGGACGGCGGCGGGCGGCGCGCTGCTGGCCAACGATCCGCATGTGCCGCTGACCGCGCCCTCGCTTTACTATCTGGCGCGCCTGCAACTGTCGTCGGGCGGCGTGATCGGCGCGACGATCCCCGGCATCCCGGCGATCCTGTCGGGCCGCAATCCGCGGCTTGCCTGGGGGATGACGCCCGCGCCGGTGGACGACGCCGATCTGGCGATCGAGGAAATCCAGCCCGGCAATTCGGGCCGCTATCGCGGTCGTGCCGGCTGGACCGACTTCCAGACCCGGTCCGAGGTGATCCGGGTTCTGGACGGCAACGCGCAATCGATCACCCTGCGCCGGACCGAAAACGGGCCGCTGGTGCCCGGTCTGGACCCGGCGCTGCGCGATGTGACCCCGCCCGGCCATGTCGCGGCGCTGCAATGGACGGGGCTGTCGCGCAGCGACACCACCATGTCGGCGCTGATCGGGGTGATGCGCGCGCCCGACACGCAAAGCGCGGCATCGGCGCTGTCGCGCGTGGTCGCGCCGGCGATGACGGTCACGCTGGCCGATGACGACGGCGTGCGCCAGCTGGTCGCGGGCACCGTGCCGCAGCGCGACGAGGCGCATCCGACCCGCGGCGCCATGCCCGCCGCCGGCTGGCTTGAGACCGCGGGCTGGGCCGACAGCGCCGGCGACATCCGCGACGCCGATGCCCGGGACGGCATCCTGATCGCGACCGAGGAACGCGGCCGGCTGGCGATGCGCGATCTGCGGCTGGAACGGCTGTTGCAGGATCGCGAGGTGCATTCGCGCGACAGCTTCATTGCCGCGCAGCTGGACACGGTCAGCCCGGCGGCGCGCGCGCTGCTGCCGCTGGTGGGTGCCGATCTGTGGTTCACGGGCGAGCCCGCCCCGGCCGGCACACCGCAGCGTCAGCGGCAGGATGCCCTTGATCTTCTTGCGGAATGGGACGGCGAGATGAGCGAGCATCTGCCCGAACCGCTGATCTACGCGGCGTGGATGCGGGCGTTGCAGGACCGGCTGATCCGGGACGAGCTAGGGCCGCTGGCCGATGACGTGCGGAGATTGCATCCGGGCTTCATCGACGCGGTGTTCCGCAACCGGCGCGGGGCGGCGCGGTGGTGCGACATCGTGCAAAGCGCGCCGGTCGAGGATTGCACGACCATCGCGCGACAGGCGCTGGACCGGGCGATCCTGGACCTTGGCGAACGCTTTGGCCCCAATGTCACAAGCTGGAGATGGGGCGACGCGCATCAGGCGCGCCACCTGCATCCGGGGTTGGGCGATCTGCCGGCGCTGGGCTGGATCGTGAACCTGGTCCAATCAGTGTCGGGCGGCGATTTTACCATTGCCCTCAGCGGGTTGCTGGGCGGCGGCGCGCAACCGTTCGAGGCCGCGACCGGGGCGGGATATCGCGGCGTCTATGATCTGGCGGACCCGGACAGCTCGGTCTTCATTACCTCGACCGGGCAATCGGGGCATCCGTTGTCACGCCATTACGACGATCTGGCGGGGCTGTGGCGGCGGGGCGAGTATATCGGCATGTCGCTGGACCCCGACCTCGCCCGCGCCGCGGCACTGGGCGTCACGCGGCTGTTGCCGGAGGGAGAGTGAGGCCCGCGCAACAGCGGCGCGCGTTGCGCGGCGCAACAGCGGCGGGGCCGGGCGGGCTGCGGCCAGCGTTTGCTGGGTTTCGGGCGGCACAGCGCGTGCACCGGGGCGGCACGGGATGTGCACAGGGCGTGCACAGGGTGCGGGCGGTGTGTTGCGGGGAAGAAGTGTCTATACGCGGAAGCGCATGCACTAAAAGGATCAAATTCTACTCGGCTTCCGGTCGGCGCTGGACCGTAAGAGGGAGGAGAAGGGATAACCGTATCAAACCTTAGTCACCTGCGATTGAAGTTACGTAAATGGCTTCGCCGCAGCGTCTGGCGCAAACCGAAATTCCAAATGATCATCGTCTTCATCGACACCAGCGCGGATAATTCTTGCACCACTGATCGTCAGGCCAGCATCTAGCAGCCCCGCAATAGACGGTCGATCCTCCCGGTCGCCTATGAAGTGGCGAAACTGCTTTTCGGTTATGCAGCCCGATAGAAAGTCCTGAAATGCTCGAGCTGAAATTCTATAGGTTGTTTCGCGACTATCAGTTGTCATAACTGAACCCAAATATTGTCCACGAGCGTTAGGAGAAAAAGCCCCTTGTCGAAATAGCGACCTAGCTTGCGGCCCCGAATAACGGGGTGACGGTAGCTGCGCCTTAAGTTCGATTAATCCCTCTTCTAGCTGCTTCCATACATGCGTGCTGAAAGGAACTACGGTCCAGGCTGCACTCTTATTCCTCCCGATGTGAAGGGGCTTCTGTCCAGGAGAGAAGACTACAACTGCGTCGACTCGATCAACTCTGTCTTTCAGGAATCTAGAAATGATTGCGCTCGCAGTAGCATTCGCCTCCGTGTCCGGGCCCCAGTTCCGTTTACCGATCTCAGCGAGAGTCCGCGACCCCACGTCAGCCAGAAAGATAATGCGTTTAGTGCCAGAAGGCGCTCTTTCTACCTGAGAGGCTTTCTTCTTTAGCAGGTTGTAAATGGAATTATTCGTTTCAGAGTATGTTCGCGGTGGACGAGAAGTCCAGAAGTTGTGAAATCTTATTTGCTTAAAGGGCTTCATCTCAATTACAACAGAAAGCCCGGCATCATCAATCACTAGCGGGATCTTGTGCGCATCATGTGATTTCAGCCACCGTCTAATCTCGATTTTTGCACTAGCTGATAGCTTGTAATTTTTTGGAGCGGCAATACCTCGAATGCTGCGCCCGCGCACCGACGATCGCGTTTCGGAAAACGAAAAGTATAAGAAATCTCCGCTGCCCTTCAATATTTTATTGGCAAAATCTATAACCTCTCTAACACATCCGTCCATAACGTCTTCACCAGAAATAGACTGATCGTTGGTTGCGGCAATTTCAACTACTGTGGGTGTATCTTTTATAAAGCCTTCAACGTAAATATCAGGTCTTTTCCCATCAACCCACCAATGAGGTTCGACCTCAAGACAGTCTAGGTCGCGCATCGCCCATATAAGAGCGAGTTCCATTTCTGCGGGCAAAGCCTGTTCGACGCGTTTGTTATTGAGACGACCAACAAGGTCAGCTCTTTTTGAAGCATCAAGCAGATGCTCTATGTCATCTAGCATAGTCTGCATCCGCCTTCGGCTGAACATTGCCATGGCAATTCTTACGCCTTACCTTCGAAGACAAAAAACCGGCCACTTCCGAGGCCGGTTTCCTCTCTCGCCAGTCACCTCACCTCAAAAATGGATCGCCCGCCCATAGGCGTCCAGCACCGATTCGTGCATCATTTCGGACAGGGTCGGGTGCGGGAAGACGGTTTCCATCAGTTCGGCCTCGGTCGTCTCAAGCGTGCGGCCGACGATGTAGCCCTGGATCAGTTCGGTCACCTCGGCGCCGATCATGTGGGCGCCCAGAAGCTCGCCGGTTTTGGCGTCGAAGACGGTCTTGATCATGCCCTCGGGTTCGCCAAGCGCGATGGCCTTGCCGTTGCCGATGAAGGGAAACTTGCCGACCTTGATCTGATAGCCCTGTTCCTTGGCCTTCGCCTCGGTCAGGCCGACGCTGGCGATCTGGGGCTGGCAATAGGTGCAGCCGGCGATGGAGGAGGGTTTGACCGGGTGCGGGTCGCCGCCATGGATCAGTTCGGCCACCATCACGCCTTCATGGCTGGCCTTGTGCGCCAGCCACGGCGCGCCGGCGACATCGCCGATGGCATACAGCCCCTCGACCCCGGTGCGGCAATATTCGTCGGTGACGATATGGCTGCGATCGACCTTGACGCCCATCTCTTCCAGGCCCAGCCCCTCGACATTGCCGACGATGCCCACGGCCGAGATGACGGTGTCGAATTCCATCTTCTCGGTCTTGCCGCCGGTTTCGACATGGGCGGTGACCTTGTCCTTGGCGCGGTCCAGCTTCTTGACCGTCGCCTTTTCCATGATCTTCATGCCCTGTTTCTGGAACGCCTTTTTCGCCATGCCGCTGATCTCGGCATCCTCGACCGGCAGGACGCGGTCCATCACCTCGACCACGGTGGTATCGGCGCCCAAGGTGTTGAAGAAGCTGGCAAATTCGATGCCAATTGCGCCCGATCCGATGACCAGCAGCTTTTTGGGCATATGCGGGGGTTTCAGCGCGTGCTTGTAGTTCCAGACCAGCTTGCCGTCGGGTTCCAGCCCCGGCAGTTCGCGGGCGCGCGCGCCGGTGGCGATGACGATGTTCTTGGCCGTCACCTCTTCGGTGCCCTTGTCGGTCTTGACGCTGACCTTGCCCTTGCCGGTCAGTTTCGCCTCGCCCATGATGGTGGTCACCTTGTTCTTCTTGAACAGATGGCCGATGCCGCCGGACAGCTGCTTGGCCACCCCGCGCGAACGGCCCACGACCTTGTCCAAATCATAGCCGATGCCGTCGGCGGACAGGCCGAAATCCTTGGCGCGTTCCATCAGGTGGAAAACCTCGGCGCTGCGCAGAAGGGCCTTGGTCGGGATGCAGCCCCAGTTCAGGCAGATGCCGCCCAGATGTTCGCGTTCGATGCAGGCGACCTTCATGCCAAGCTGCGCGCCCCGGATCGCGGCCACATAGCCGCCGGGGCCCGCGCCGATCACCACCAAGTCGAAATTCTGGGCCATTGCGTCCCTCGCCCCCGTTTGCTGAAACTAGTTCAGCGTTAAACGATTTGGCACGGGTCAGCAAGCGCGCGCGGGCGCGGCGATCAGGCGGCGGGCTGCGGATCGCCGTCGCCGCCCGAGGACTGGGCGTCGTCCAGGGCCGCCTCGACCGCAAGCGAGGTGGCACTGGGGGTGACGACGGCATAGTTGCCCTGATCGGCAGCCGGCATCGCGGCGCGCCGTGTCATGCGCCAGCCGGCATAGGCGCTGAGCATGGCCAGCAGCACGCCCATATAGATCCAGAACCCGTTCGGTCCGACCAGGCTCATCAGCCAGCCGGTGATCAGCGGCCCGCCCATCGAGCCCAGCCCGTTGATGAACAGAAGCCCGGCCGAGGCGGCGGCCATGTCCGCCTGGTCCAGATGGTCGTTGGTATAGGCCAGCAGCAGCCCGTAGACCGGGTTGGCGACGCCGCCGACCAGCGCGCCGGCCAGGGTCAGCCACAGGATGCCGGGCTGGGCCACGACCGTCGCCACGATCACCACCGTGCCCATGACCGACAGCGCCAGCACCAGCTTGCGCCGGTCCATGCGGTCCGACAGCCAGCCCAGCGGGAATTGCAGCATCAGCCCGCCGATATAGATCGCCGCCACGAAAACCGAGATGTCGCGCACCGTCATGTTCATCGCCGCCCCCCAGACCGAGGACATGCCGAACAGCGCCGAGAATACGCCGCCCATCAGGAAGATGCCGATGCATCCCAAAGGCGAAGCGCGATAGAGGCGCGAGAACGACATCCGCTTGATCGTGGCGAAGGCGGGGGCGGGCTGGGCCGACAGCAGGATCGGCGTGAAGGACAGCGACACCAGCACCGAGGGGATGACGAACAGCAGAAACCCCGCCGGATCGCCGGTGTTCAGCAGCAGTTGCGCCACGATGATCCCCAGCATCTGCACGATCATATAGGCCGCCAGCGCCTGGCCGCGCGTCTCGTTCGTGGCGCTGGCGTTCAACCAGCTTTCGGCGGTGATATAGACGCCGCAGAACGAGAAGCCGATCACGAACCGCATGATCGCCCAGAAGATCCAGTCCGGCGCGACCGCATACAGCACCAGCACCGCCGAGATCAGCGAGCCGAGCGCGGCGAAGACGCGGACATGGCCGACGCTTTGGATCATCCGCGGCACGACCAGGCTGCCCAGCAGGAAGCCGCCGAAATAGGCGGCCATGACGACCGACATCTGCGAGGTCGGAATCCCCTCGATCCCGCCGCGGATGCCCAGCAGCGTCCCCTGCATCCCGTTGCCGACCATCAGCAACAAGATCCCCATCAGCAGCGGCCATGTGCTGCGCATCACCGACGCCATTCCGGCACCTCGTCTCGTCTTGATTGTCCGCTCAGTCCGTCACCCAGCCCCTAGTCCCGATGGCGCCGGGATGCCAGCCGGATTCCGACCCTAAACCAGCAGAAGCGACGCATCGCCATAGCTGAAGAACCGATACTGCCCGGCGACCGCATGGGCATAGATTTCCTTGATCCTTTCGCGTCCCATCAGCGCCGAGACCAGCATCAGCAGGGTCGATTTCGGCAGGTGGAAATTCGTCATCAGCCCGTCGGTCACCCGGAAGTGATGGCCGGGATAGATGAAGATGTCGGTCGTGCCCTGGAAGGCGCGCATCGTGCCGTCCGCGGCGGCCGCCGATTCGATCAGCCGGAGCGCCGTGGTGCCGACGGGGATGATGCGCCGTCCGGCGGCGCGGGCGGCGTTGATGCGGGCGGCGGCGTCATCGGTCACCTCGCCCCATTCGGCGTGCATCCGGTGGCTGGTGACGTCATCGACCTTGACCGGCAGGAACGTGCCCGCGCCCACATGCAGCGTGACATGCACGAATTCGACCCCGCGCGCCGCCAGCGCGTCCAGCAGCGGGGCATCGAAATGCAGGCTGGCGGTGGGGGCGGCGACCGCGCCGCGATGGCGCGCCCACACCGTCTGGTAATCGTCGCGGTCCTGCGCGTCGGGGGCGCGCAGGCTGGCGATATAGGGCGGCAGCGGCATCGCGCCGACCCGGTTCAGCGCCGCATCGAACGCCTCGCCCATCGCGTCGAAGCGCAGGCGCAGGCCGGTGGTGCCGATCTCGGCCACCTCGGCCGACAGCGCGTCGCCGAAGCGGATCACCTCGCCCACCCGCAGCTTGCGCAGCGGTCGGGCCAGAGCCTGCCAGCCATCGGCGGCGGGTTCCAGCAGCGTCACCTCGATCCGGGCCGCCGCATCGCCCTGCGGGGTCGCGCGCGTGCGCGTGCCGGTCAGCCGCGCCGGGATCACCCGCGTGTCGTTCAGGACCAGCAGATCGCCCGGACGCAGGATCTGGGGCAGATCGCTGACCCGGCGATCCGCGATCGTGCCGGCATCGGCCACCAGCAGCCGGGCCGAGCTGCGCGGCCGGGCGGGGCGCGTGGCGATCAGATGTTCGGGCAGGTCGAAATCGAAATCGGACAGTTTCATGGTCGTGGCTTCTGCGCCGGCCCGGCGCACAAATCAAGCGCGGCTGACCCAAGCGTGAGGACGGGCCGAAAGCTTTTTCTTTACATGCCTGACAGTTTTGCTAGGTTTCGCGGCAACAGGGAGTCGCTTCATGATCGTCTGTCACTGCACGCAGATTTCGGACCACGAGATCCGGGCCGCCATCGACTGGATGCGGGCCTCGGACGCGCACACGATCATCACCCCCGGCAAGATATATCGCGCCCTTGGCAAACGCGCCGATTGCGGCGGCTGCATGCGCCTGTTTCTGGACACGATGCGCGGTTGCGATAGTGTGGGCGTCGCCCCGCCGATCCTGCGGGTGACATCGGACAAGACGAAAGGCGATGCGAATGAAGGGCGACGCGAAGGTCATCGAGTATCTGAACGCGGCACTGCGGTCTGAACTGACGGCGGTCAGCCAATACTGGCTGCATTACCGTTTGCAGGAGGATTGGGGTTACGGTCACGTCGCCGACAAGTCGCGCGCCGAATCCATCGAGGAAATGCACCACGCCGACCGGCTGATCCAGCGAATCATCTTTCTGGAGGGGCATCCGAACCTGCAAAAGCTGGACCCGCTGCGCATTGGCCAGAACCTCAAGGAAACGCTGGAGGCGGATCTGGCCGGCGAACACGACGCGCGCAACCTGTATATCGAGGCGCGCGATCACTGCGACAAGGTCGGCGACTATGTCAGCAAGAACCTGTTCGAGGAACTGATCGCGGACGAGGAAGGTCATATCGACTTCCTCGAAACCCAGCTTGAACTGCATGACACCATCGGCGGCGAAAGATACGGCCTGCTGAACGCAAAGCCCGCCAGCGACGCGGACTGAGCGCCGCGATCGCGCCCGCCCCGTCCCGACTGGCAGATCGGGCGGGGCGGAACGCGCCGCCTGGTCTGCGCACGGATGCCTCAACCCGCGCGCAGCGGAATGGTTAACCGCGATTCGTTAACGAAGGCTTAACGCGCGCGGGTCGGCGCGGGATTTTCTGGCGCTGACGTTCCGGCTTGTGTCGCCTGTCTCAGCCCAGCCAGCGCCGTGCCAGATCGGGCAATTCCTCGAAACCTCCGATCAGCGCGTCGGGCGCGAGGCGCGAAATCGCCTCGCCCTCGGGACCGAAGGACACCAGCGCCACGCGCACCCCTGCGGCCGACGCCGTGCGCCGGTCGGTTTCGGTATCGCCCAGCAGGAAGGATCGCGCGACCGTGCCGCCCGCCCCTTCGACCGCGGCGCGATAGGGTCGCGGGTCGGGCTTGCGCACCGGCAGCGTGTCGGCGCCGACCACCGCGCCGAAAAACCCGTCGATATCCAGTTCGCGCAGCAGGATCCGGGCCAGCGATTCGGGCTTGTTGGTGCAGATGGCCAGCCGGAACCCGTCATCCGACAATGCGCTCAGCGCTGCCCGCGCCCCCGGATACAGCCGCGTGTGCACGGCGATGTTGTCCCCGTAATGATCCAGCAGGGTCGCGTAATCCGCATCCTCGGCGTCGGGCGGCAGCAGCGTGTCGCCGTCCATCCGCGCATAGCCCGCGCGCAGCATGGCGCGCCCGCCGTGAAACGCGATCAGCGCATCCGCCACCGGGTCCAGCAACGCGCCAAGCCCGCGCGCCTGGAAACAGGCATTGGCCGCCGCGACCAGATCGCCCGAGGTGTCGGCCAGCGTGCCGTCCAGATCGAAAACCACCGTGCCCGTCATGCCTTGCCCCCTGTTCCGCGCCCGCGAAACGATCCGACACCAAAGGTGAACGCAACAACCCTTTTCGTCGCGCCCAGCCCCGACTAGAACGCCTGACAACAAGAGGAAACAGGCTTTGGGGGCAGAGATGGCGGAAATGGCGGTCGCGGTGGTGATCCTGGCGGCGGGACAGGGCAGCCGGATGCAGTCCGACCTGCCCAAGGTGCTGCATCGTCTGGCGGGGGTGCCGCTGGTCGGGCACGCGCTGCGCACCGCCGGGCAGTTGCAGCCGGAACTGACCATCGTGGTGGCCGGTCACGGCGCCGAGGCGGTCGGACGCGCCGTCACAAGGCTGGAGCCCGAGGCGCGGATCGTGTTGCAGAGCGAACAGCTTGGCACCGGCCACGCCGTGCGCCAGACCCTGACCGAGCTTGAGGGGTTCGAGGGCAAGGTGATCGTGCTGTATGGCGACACTCCCTTCATCGGCACCGACACGCTGGCGGCGCTGGCCGATCATCCCGCCGATCTTGTCGTGCTGGGATTCGAGGCCGCCGATCCGGGCCGTTACGGGCGGCTGGTCGTCACCGAACGCGGGCTGGAACGAATCGTGGAATACAAGGACGCGGACGAGGCGACGCGGCGGATCGGGCTGTGCAATTCGGGGGTGATGGCGCTGGATGCGGGGTTGCTGCGGCAACTGGTCGTGCGGCTGGGCAGCGACAACGCCTCGGGCGAGTATTACCTGACCGATCTGGTCGCGCTGGCCCGGGCCGAGGGGCGGCGCGCCGAGGTGGTGATCTGCGACGAGCGCGAGACCCTGGGCATCAACACCCGCACCGAACTGGCCGCGGCCGAGGCCGCGTTCCAGACCCGCGCCCGCCGCGATGCGATGGAAAACGGCGTCACGCTGTGCGATCCGGCGACGGTCTGGTTCGCGCTGGACACCTGGATCGGACGCGACGCGGTGATCGGCCAGAACGTCGTGTTCGGCCCCGGCGTGACCGTCGAATCGGGAGCCGAGATCCTGCCGTTCTGCCATCTCGAGGGCTGCCATGTCTCCTCCGGGGCGACGGTCGGGCCGTTCGCGCGGCTGCGCCCCGGCGCCGAGTTGGGCGGCGATGTCCATGTCGGCAATTTCGTCGAGATCAAGAACAGCGTTCTGAACCAGGGCGTCAAGGTCGGGCACCTGACCTATCTGGGCGATGCCAGCATCGGCGAGCACAGCAATATCGGCGCGGGCACCGTCACCTGCAACTATGACGGCGTCGGCAAGCACCGGACCGATATCGGCGCCCGCGCCTTCATCGGCAGCGACACGATGCTGGTCGCGCCGGTGCGGGTGGGCAACGACGCGCTGACCGGATCGGGATCGGTCATCACCCGGGACGTGCCCGATGGCGCGCTGGCCGTGGGACGGGCGAGACAGGAAAACAGGCCGGGACTGGCGGTGCGGATGATGGCCGCGCTGCGCGCAGAAAAGGACAGAAAATAATGTGCGGAATCATTGGCATCCTTGGCAATCATGAAGTGTCGCCGCAACTGGTCGACGCGCTGCGCCGGCTGGAATATCGCGGCTATGACAGCGCCGGGGTGGCGACGGTGGACGATTCCGGACGGCTGGACCGGCGGCGCGCGGTGGGCAAGCTGGTCAACCTGTCCGACCGGCTGGTCCAGGACCCGCTGCGCGGCCATGCGGGCATCGGGCATACGCGGTGGGCCACGCACGGCGCCGCGACCGAGGCCAACGCCCATCCCCATCGCCACGGCCCGGTCGCCGTCGTCCATAACGGCATCATCGAGAATTTCCGCGACCTGCGCGACGAGCTGATCGCCGCCGGGTTGCAGCCGCAATCGCAGACCGACACCGAGACCGTGGCGCTGCTGGCGGGGCGGTTCATGGCCGACGGGATGAACCCGGTCGAGGCGGCGCGCGCCACGCTGGCGCGGCTGCGCGGCGCCTTTGCGCTGGCCTTCCTGTTCGAGGGCGAGACCGATCTGATGGTCGTCGCGCGCAAGGGCAGCCCGCTGGCGATCGGTCATGGCGAGGGCGAGATGTTCGTGGGATCGGACGCCGTCGCCCTGTCGCCCTTTACCGACCGGATCACCTATCTCGAGGATGGCGATCACGCGGTGCTGACCCGCGCCGGCGTCCGCATCCACGACGCGGACGGCCAGCAGGTCGCGCGGACGCAGGCGCGCATCGACATCGGCGCGACGGCCATCGATAAGGGCGGCTATCGCCACTTCATGGCCAAGGAGATTGCCGAACAGCCGGCGGTGATCGGCGACGTGCTGAACCATTACATCAAGGACGACCGGATCGTCCTGCCCGAGGGTCTCGATTTCAGCGGCGTGGACCGGATCGCGCTGGTCGGCTGCGGCACCGCGCATCTGGCCGGCCACGTGGCCAAATACTGGTTCGAGCAGCTGGCCCATCTGCCCTGCGACATCGACGTGGCGTCGGAATTCCGCTATCGCGAGCCGCCCTTGTCGCCGTCAAGCTGGTTCGTCGCCATCAGCCAGTCGGGCGAGACCGCCGACACGCTGGCCGCGCTGCATTACGCGGGCCAGCATGTCGCGCAGACGGTCGGGCTGGTGAATGTGGGCACCTCGGCGATTGCGCGCGACAGCGACATCGCCCTGCCCACGCTGGCCGGGATCGAGGTCAGCGTGGCCTCGTCCAAGGCGTTCACCTGCCAGTTGACGGTGCTGGCGATCCTGGCGCTGAAGGCCGCGCATGATCGCGGCCGGCTGGACGATGCAGCGCTGGCCGCGCATCTGGCCGATCTGCGCCGGATTCCGGGCCTGCTGCAACAGGCGCTGGATCTGTCCGAGGACTGCCGCAGCCTGGCCGAATGGCTGAGCCAGGCGCGCGACGTTCTGTATCTGGGGCGCGGCGCGCTGTTTCCGGTGGCGCTGGAAGGCGCGCTGAAACTGAAGGAACTCAGCTATATCCACGCCGAAGGTTATGCATCGGGCGAACTGAAACACGGGCCGATCGCGCTGATCGACCGCGACGTGCCGGTGATCGTGCTGGCCCCGCATGACGCGCTGTTCGAAAAGACCATCTCGAACATGCAGGAGGTGATGGCCCGGCACGGTCCGATCCTGCTGGTGTCGGATGCGGCCGGCATCGCCGCCGGCGGCGAGGGGGTCGAGGCTGCGCTGCGCCTGCCCGAAGGCGGCGGTCTGTTCCAGCCGATCCTGTATGCGGTGCCGATGCAGTATCTGGCCTATCACACGGCGGTCGCCAAGGGCACCGACGTGGACCAGCCGCGCAACCTGGCGAAATCGGTGACGGTCGAATAAGCCGGTCCGCTGCGGCCGGTCGCGGCGGACCGTGTCGCGGCGGGTCGCGTGGCGGCGGATCGGATAATCGGGGAAAGCAGTGGCGCACCCAGTAGGATTCGAACCTACGACCTTCGCCTTCGGAGGGCGACACTCTATCCAGCTGAGCTATGGGTGCTGACTGCCTGCGCCGTGCTTACGCGATATTTTCGGCGGTTTAAAGCGGAGAATCGCGTCCACCGCCCGGTCAGCCGCGGCGCTGAACCGAAAATCCGGCCATGACCGCGTAACCCTTGACCAGCGCCTCGCGGTCGGCACGGGGCAGCACACTGTCGATCTCGTCGAAACCGGCGGGTGCCAGTTTCTCGACCGCGTCGATCACGCCTTCGGGGCCGCCCTTGCGGTTCTGGGCGACGATCCGGGCGGTCGTGGGAAGGCGGTCGGCCTCGTAATGCCACAAGGCCGCGCGGGGATGGGGCTGGGATTTCAGCGCGTCGGCCAGGCTGCGGGCGTCCAGAATCGCCTGGCTGGCGCCGTTCGAGCCGACCGGATACATCGGATGCGCCGCATCGCCCAGCAGCGTCACCCGCCCGAAGGTCCAGCGCGGCAGCGGATCGCGGTCGGCCATCGGATATTCGTAGATATCGGGGGTGGCGCGGACCAGCGCCTCGATATCGTAATTCGGCACGCGGAACCGGCGGGCATGGGGCAGCACGGTCGCATGGGCCACCTTGCGCGACCAGCTGTCGGGCGGCGGCGGGCTGACCGAGGGGTCCCTGGTGCGCACGTTCACGACCCAGTTCATCAGCTGCCGCCCGTCGCCCTGGGGCGGCGCGATCGGATACAGGACCAGCTTGGCGCCGAACCCGCCGCCGATGGCCATCACCGTGCCGTCGCGCCATGGCGGCGCCAGCGTCGCGCCGCGCCACATCGAGACGCCGTTCCAGGACGGCGCGCCCTCGGCCGGATAGAAATGCCGCCTGCCGACCGAATGGATGCCGTCGGCGCAGATCAGCACGTCGCCGCGCGCGATCGTGGCGGCGCCGCCCTGCGCCGCGTCGGTGAACTGCGCGGTCACGCCGCCCTCGTCCTGCACGAAGCCGGCCAGACGGCGTCCGCAGACCACCGCATCCGGCCCCAGCCGCCGGATCACCGCGTCGTGCAGCGCCTGTTGCAGGCGGCCGCGATGGACCGAGAATTGCGGCACGTCATGGCCCGCCGCCATGCCGCGCGGCTCGTCCCAGACCAGCTGGCCGCCGCGGGTGTAGTAGTAGAGATGCGAGGTGCGCACGGCCACGCGGTCCAGCGCGTCCATCAGGTCCAGCAGGTCCAGTTCGCGAATCGCGTGCGGCAGGATGTTGATGCCGACGCCGACCTCGCGCACCTGGCGCGCGGCCTCCCAGATCCGGCAGGGGATGCCGCGCGCGTGCAGCATCAGCGCCGTAGTCAGCCCGCCGATCCCCGCGCCCGCGATCAGGACCCGCATCAGGCCGGCTCCGCGTCTTGCGGGTCGGCATCCTCGGGGGGCGGCAGGAAATCGACCTCGTGCGCGGCCGAGACGGCCACCACCTCGGCCGGGTTCGCATCCGGCCCCAGATTGTGCAGCGCCCAGAACAGGTCGAACAGCCGGCGCGTGGGCGACACCCAGAACAGGCATTTGATGTCGGTGTCGGATTTGTTGAAGATGCCGTGCGGCACGCCCATCGGCAGGCGGACCAGATCGCCCGGCACCGCGCGGTGTTCGGCGCCGTCCAGCAGCAGGTCGAAACAGCCGTCGAGGATATACAGGAATTCGTCCTGCGTGGGGTGGATATGGGGCGGCACGAAGGTGCCCTGGGGAAAGGTCGCGTGCCACGACATCGCCGCGTCCGAGACCTGCTTGGGCACATAGATCTGGCCCAGGATATTCCAGCTGATTCCCTGCACCCCTTCGGTGGCGCGGGTGATTCCGGCGGTCATGGTCATCTGCGGTCCCCCTTCAGACATGCAGGAAGCGTTCCTTGATTTCGGGCGTGCCGCGCAGCGCATCGTTGTCGCCCGACCAGACGGTGCGGCCCTTTTCGATCACCACATGGCGGTCGGCAAAGCGGGTCAGCGCGTCCACGTTCTTGTCGATGATCAGGATCGATTCGCCCGCCGCCTTCAACTGCGTCAGACAGGCCCAGATCTCGTCCCGGATCAGCGGCGCCAGCCCCTCGGTCGCCTCGTCCAGCACGACGAGGCGGGGATTGGTCATCAGCGCGCGGCCGATGGCCAGCATCTGCTGTTCGCCGCCCGACAGCTGGTTGCCCTTGTGCGACATGCGTTCGCCAAGGCGTGGAAACAGCGCCAGCACCCGGTCCAGCGTCCATTGGCCGGGGCGCGCCATCGCGATCAGGTTCTCGCGCACGTCGAGCGTGGGAAAGACCTGCCGCCCCTCGGGGACCAGCCCCAGACCGGCGCGCGCGATCCGGTGGGGGGCGGCGTTCGTCATGTCGGTGCCGGCGATGGTCACGCGGCCCGCCCTGGCCGGCAGCAGGCCGAAGATCGTGCTGACGGTGGTGGTCTTGCCCATGCCGTTGCGCCCCAGAAGGGTCACGACCTCGCCCTCGGCCACGTGAAAGCCGATATCGTGCAGGACCTGGCTTTGGCCGTATGCCGCCTGAAGCCCCTCGACTGTCAGCATCACGCCCCCTCCTCCTCGCCCAGATAGGCGGCGCGGACCTGCGGGTCGTCGCGGATCGCGTCGGGGCTGCCGGTGGCGACGATGCGGCCATAGACCAGCACGCTGATGCGGTCGGCCAGCGAAAAGACCGCGTCCATGTCGTGTTCGATCAGCACCAGCGTCACGTCGCCCTTCAGCCCGCGCATGACCTCGACCAGGCGTTCGGCCTCGGCGCCCGAGGTGCCGGCCAGCGGTTCGTCCAGCAGCAGCAGGCGGGGCCGGGTCGCCAGCGCGATGGCCAGTTCCAGCTGCCGCTTTTCGCCATGCGACAGGCTGCCGGCGTGAAAGAAGGCGCGATCCGCGATGCCCACCCGGTCCAGCGCGGCCAGCGCCTGATCGTTCAGCCCGTGTTCCTCGGCCACGGGTGAGAAGAAGCGGAAACTGCTGCCCTGCCGCGCCTGCACGGCGGTCGCCACGTTTTCCAGCGCGGTGAAGTTCGGCAGGATCGAGGTGATCTGAAAGCTGCGCGAGATGCCGGCGCGCACCCGCGCATGCATCGGCCGGCCCATCATCTCGGCCCCCGCGAACCGCACCGAGCCGCAATCGGACCCGGCCTGCCCGGAAAGCTGCGCGATCAGCGTCGATTTGCCGGCGCCGTTCGGGCCGATGATGGCGTGCAGCTCGCCCTCTTCCACGGTCAGGTCCAGATCGTCGGTGACCTTCAACGCGCCATAGGATTTGCGCAGGTTGCGGACCTTCAGCAGGCTCATGGACGCCTCCGGAACAGGCCGGACAGGCCGTCGCGCGAATACAGCACCACCAGCACCAGGATCAGGCCGAACAGCAGCGGCCAGTGATCGGTCAGCAGCGCCAGCCATTCCTCGAGCAGCAGGGCGATGGTGGCGCCGGCGACCGCGCCCAGCAGGTTGCCGATGCCGCCGAAGACGACCATCACCACCAGCTCGCCCGAGCGGTGCCAGTTCATGAAGGCGGGCGAGACATAGCTGGTCTGGTTGGCCAGCATCACCCCGGCGATGGCGGCCATGCAGCCCGAAATGACGAAGGCCGTCAGCTGATAGCGGAAGGGCGAGAACCCGATGGCCTGCATCCGCACCGGGTTTTCCCGCGCCCCGGTCAGCACCCTGCCGAACCGCGACCGGGTGATGGCCACGGCCAGCAGATACAGCCCCACCAGCAGGGTCAGCGCGGTATAGTAAAGGGCCGTATCATCCTCCAGCACGTTGTGGCCGAACAGGGTGGATCGCGCGTCCAGCGCCACGCCGTCATCGCCGCCATAGGCCGACAGCGAGATGAAGAAGAAATAGGCCATCTGCGCGAAGGCCAGCGTGATCATGATGAAATAGATGCCGCGCGTGCGCAGCGAGATCGCGCCCGTGACCAGCGCAAAGATCGCGGCGCCGGCGATGGCGGCCAGCATGTGCAGGCCCAGATCGGTAAAGCCCGCGCGCGACAGGATCGCGACCGAATAGGCGCCGATGCCCAGATAGGCGGCGTGGCCGAAACTGACCATGCCGCCATAGCCAAGGATCAGGTCCAGCGCCAGCGCGGCGATGGCATAGGCCAGGATGCGCGTGGCAATCACGATCAGATAGCTGTCGTTCAGTCCGACCGCGATCAGCGGCAGGATCGCGAAAGCCGAAAACAGGATCGTGGCGGCCCAGGCGCGGGTGGGGATCAGCCTCATGTCTTCGCCCCGAACAGCCCGGCGGGCCGGACCGCCAGAATGACGGCCATCAGGATATAGACCAGCATCGGCGCCAGCACCCTGCCCGCCTGCCCCGCCGCCGCCGGGTCCATCAGCGCGCGCAGCAGGATCGGGCCGAAGCTGCGGCCCAGCGTGTCCACCAGCCCGACCAGCAGCGCGCCCGCGAACGCGCCCTTGACCGAGCCGATACCGCCGATCACGATCACCACGAAGGCCAGGATCAGCACGCTTTCGCCCATGCCCGGATCGACGGTCAGGATCGGCGCGACCATCGCGCCCGCAAACCCGGCCAGCATCGCCCCGAAGGCGAAGATGATCGTGAACAGCTTGCGGATATCGACGCCCAGCGCCGAAACCATCGCGCGGTTCGTGGCCCCCGCCCGCAGCCGCATCCCGATCCGCGTGCGGGTGATGACCAGCCACAGCCCGATCGCCGTGGCCAGCCCCGCGCCGATCACCACCAGCCGGAACACCGGATAGCGCAGATGCCCGACCAGCGGCACCGACCCGGACAGCAGATCGGGCATCTGCACCGACAGGGGGGCTGCGCCCCACACGATCTCGACCGTCTCGGTCACGATCATCACCAGACCGAACGTGGCCAGCACCTGATCCAGATGCGGCCGGTCATACAGCTTGCGAAAGACCAGCAGTTCCAGCACCAGCCCGATCAGCAGCGTGGCAGGCAGCGTCAGCAGCAGGCCCAGCCCATAGCTGCCGGTCATCTGGGTGAACGTCACCGCCAGATAGGCGCCGACCATATAGATCACGCCATGGGCGAGATTGACGAAATCCATGATCCCGAACACCAGCGTCAGACCGGCGGCGATCAGGAACAGCAGGATGCCGAACTGCATCCCGTTCAGAAGCTGAAGCAGAAACAGGTTGGTCATGCGGAGATTCCCGTGGAAAGGGGCGGCGCGCCCCTTTCCCGCAGGATCAGTTCATCTGGCATTCGCCGACATAGTTGTCGGCGTAATCGTCGAAGATCTTCTTCACGACGGATGTGGCATAGTTGCCATCCTCGCGCCGCACGACCTCGGTCAGATAGAAATCCTGCACCGGATAGTGGTTCGGACCAAAGCTGAAATCGCCGCGCACCGAGGTGAAGGGGGCTTTTTCCAGCGCCGCGATCAGCGCGTCCTTGTCGCCCACCCCGCCGGCCTCGCGGATGGCGCCGTCGATCAGATGCGCGGTGTCATAGGCCTGCATCGCATAGGTCGCGGGAACCTTGCCGTATTTCGCCTCGTAGGCTTCGACGAATTCCTTGTTCTGCGGGTTGTCCATGTCGGGCGCCCAGTTCGACCCGGCGAAAAAGCCAAGGGCTGCGTCCTGCTGCGCGGGCAGCGTCGATTCGTCCACGGTGAAGGCCGACAGGAAGGGAATGGTCTCAAGCCCGGCCTGACGATATTGCTTGACCAGATTGACGCCCATGCCGCCCGGCATGAACGCGAAGACCGCATCGGGCTGCATGGCGGCGATCTGCGCCAGTTCGGCGGAATAATCCAGCTGGCCAAGCTGGGTGAAGATCTCGCCCGCGACATTGCCCTTGTAGCTGTGCTTGAACCCCGCAAGGCTGTCCTTGCCGGCCTGATAGTTCGGCGCCAGCAGGAACACGTTGTCATATCCCTGTTCCTGCGCATAGGCGCCCATCACCTCGTGCATCTGGTCGTTCTGATACGAGGTGACGAAGAAGTTCCGGTTGCACTCGGCCCCGGCAAAGTTCGAGGTGCCGGCATTCGGGCTGATCAGGATGGCGCCGGAATCGGTTACCGGCTTCATGATCGCGCCGAGGATGTTGGAAAAGATCGGGCCGACGACGATGTCGACCTCGTCGCGCTCGACCAGTTCGCGGGCCTTGTTGGCGGCGATATCGGGTTTCTGTTCGTCATCGACGACCACGATCTGGGTCGTCATGCCGCCGATCTCGCCGATCTGGTCAGCGGCCAGCAGAAACCCGTCGCGCCCCATCTCGCCCAGAACGGCGCCGGGTCCGGACAGGGTGAAGATCAGGCCGATCTTCAGCGTGTCGTCGTCCTGGGCCATGACCGGCCCGGCAAGGCAGGTCGTCGCGGCCATCAGGGCCAGAATTTTGCGTGAATATGACATGGGCACCTTCCTGTTGGAATCCGCCGCGTTGATCGCGGCATGCGTTCTGCGTTCAATCTAGAACGCATCAACAGCAGGCATCGAGTCAAGAAATTATTTTGGACTTAAAACATTTTTGCGCGTGGGCAGAGGCGCGGGTATCGTTCAGAACCCGAACGAAAACCGGCGGATGACGCCAAGCCGCAGCGAAGGCTGGTAATCGTCCTGCACGATGGGCGAATCCGCCGCATCGCCGATCAGCTTGCCGTAACGCACCTCGCCCAGGATCGCGGTCGTGGGGTTCAGCGCATAATGCGCCTCGAAGCTGATGGCGGCTTCGTTGATGCCGCCGCCGGGGGCGAAGCTGTCATATCCGCCGGCCGCGCTTTCGGCCGGCGTCACGCCGAAATAGGTGTCGTTGAAATCAGCGTCGCCATAGCCAAGTTCCAGCCCCGACCACAGCGTGACACGCTCGCTAAGCTGCGTGCGATATTTCGCCCCGATCTCGCCGGTCAGCCCTTCGTGTCCGTCGAACCCCTTGCGGACCGAGCCATAGGCCGTGATCGGACCCGCGCCATAGCTGACCTTCAAACCCAGCTCATAGGCGCGGTCGATATCGGTCAGCCCGGCCAGATCGGCGTCGTCCGAGGATTTGCGCGGCCCGACCATCCCCAGCGAGGGAGACAGCGAGAATCCCAGCCCGTCCTCGGCCCCGCCGCCGGGTCCAAGGCTGAAATTGCGCCAGATCAGCGAGGGCGAGGTTTCGACATCGTCGGACCCCGGATAGACCGGCCCGATCTCGGCCGACAGACCCAGATCGAAGCTCAGGCTGCGCGACCCGGAAAGGCCGAAATCCTGCGCCGAAGCGGTGGTGGTGACGCAGGCGGCGACAAGGGCGAGGGCCAGGATGCGGGTCATCGGCAGAATCCGGATGCGGGGACGTGATGACGTTTCCTTTAGGGCCGAATCGCGGTCCGGCACAAGATGCCGCCTGCGTCCTGCCGACGACGATCAGGTGATCGCGCATCCGCGCCACGGATCACCCCTTGTCGGCGCCTTCCAGCTTTTCCAGCGCGCTGAGCCACAGCGTCTCTGCGCGCCCCATCGCCTCGACCGCCTCGGCCCGTTTGCGGGACCATTTCTTCGCCTCGTGCGGGTCGTTGTAAAGCGCGGGATCGGCAAGCTTGACGTCCAGCTTTGCCAGCATCTCGGCCAGTTTCTCGACCCGTTCCTCGGATCGCCGCGCCTCGGATCGCAGCGCCAGCAATTCGTCGCGCGCGGGCCGTTTCGGCGCCGGTTTGGCGGCCGGGGCGTCGGCCTTGGGCCGTGGCGCCTCGTCGCCCTGCAACAGGAACCGGCGGTAATCGTCCAGATCGCCGTCATAGGCGGTCACCGCGCCGTCATTGACCAGCCACAACCGGTCCGCGACCAGCCCCAGCAGATGCATGTCGTGGCTGACCAGCACGACCGCGCCCGTATAGTCGTTCAGCGCCTCGGACAGCGCCTCGCGGCTTTCGATGTCCAGATGGTTCGTCGGTTCGTCCAGCACCAGCAGATGCGGCGCGTCGATGGTCGCGATCAGCAGCGACAGCCGCGCCTTCTGCCCGCCCGACAGCTTGCCGACCTTTGTCTCGGCCTGCGCCTCCATCAACCCGAACCCGGCCAGCCTTGCCCGCAGCCGGGCCGGCGCCTCGTCCGGGCGCAGGCGGCGGACATGGTCGATGGGGGTCTCGTTCAGCGACAGCTCATCGACCTGATGCTGGGCGAAATATCCCACCCGCAGCTTGCCCGACCGCGCGATCTTGCCGTCCATCGCCGCAAGCCGTTCCGCCAGCAGCTTGGACAGCGTCGATTTGCCCTGCCCGTTGCGGCCCAGCAAGGCGATCCGGTCGTCCTGGTCGATCCGCAGGTTCAGCCGCCGCAACACCGCGCGGTCGCCATAGCCGACGGCAACATTCTCCATCGCGATGATGGGCGGCGACAATTCCTCGGGCTGGGGAAAGCCGAAGCGGTGGAACCGGGCCTCTTCGGGGGCGGTGATCGGCTGCATCCGTTCCAGCATCTTCACCCGCGCCTGCGCCTGCCGGGCCTTGCTGGCCTTGGCACGGAACCGGTCGATGAAGCCCTGCAGATGGTCGCGGCGGGCCTGCTGTTTCTTGGCCTCGGCGGATTGCAGGGCGCGTCGTTCCGCGCGCAGACGCGCAAAGCTGTCATAGCCGCCGGTATACAGGGTCAGCTTGCGGTTCTCGACATGCAGGATATGGCCGACGGCGCGGTTCAGCAGGTCGCGGTCATGGCTGATGATGATGACCGTGTGCGGATAGCGCGCCAGATAGGTTTCCAGCCACAGCGCGCCTTCCAGATCCAGATAGTTCGTCGGCTCGTCCAGCAGCAGCAGGTCGGGCTGTGAAAACAGCACACCGGCCAGCGCGACGCGCATCCGCCAGCCGCCGGAAAAATCGCTGGTGGGCCGGGCCTGATCGGCGGGCGAAAAGCCCAGACCGTCAAGGATCGAGGCCGCCCGCGCCTCGGCCGACCAGGCGTCGATATCGGCCAGCCTTGTCTGGATCTCGGCGATGCGGTTGGGGTCGGTGGCGCTTTCGCTTTCCGCCATCAGCGCGGCGCGTTCGCGATCCTCGGCCAGAACGGTCGCCAGCACGGAAATATCGGTTCCCGGCGCCTCTTGCGCAACGCCGCCGATGCGGGCGCGCGAGGGCAGGACGATTTCGCCCCCGTCCAGGCTCAGCTCGCCCCGCAGCAGCCGGAACAGAGTCGTCTTGCCGGCACCGTTGGGTCCGACCAGACCGACCTTGTGGCCATCGGGAATCGTGGCCGAGGCATGTTCGAACAGCGGGCGGCCCTGAATGGCGAAGGAGATGTCGTCAATACGCAGCATGCGCGGGGCATGGCGCAACCGGGTCGGCCCGTCAATGGGCGCCGCAGCGATCTGCGGCGCCGATGGGTTTGAGGGCGGATGCCGCCCGCCCGGTCGCAGCCTCTATCTGACGGTAATGCGGCCATCCAGGCGGGGCGCGTATTCGGCCCCCTGCGCGGCCAGATACTCGGCCAGAACCTCGGCCAGATCGGGCCCGAAATCATAGACATTCGTTGCATTGGTCGCGAAGACCTGATACCCGTCGCCGCCATTGCGCATATAGTTGTTCGACACGACGCCATAGATGGCCTGCGGATCGATCGCGGCCCAGTCGCCGTCGCGTTCGACCATCACGTCGCTGATCCGGCTGCCCGACGGCGCCGCGGGATCGACGGTGTATTTCAGCCCCGCGACCTGCGCGAAGCGTCCGGCCTGCTCCTCATACTGGCTGGCTCCGTTTTCCAGCGCGGCGATCACGTCCGCGCCTGTCAGCTGAAACGTCGCCAGCGTATTCTGGAACGGCAAAACGGTATAGACCTCGCCCATCGTCACCGGCCCGGCATCGATCGAGGCGCGCAGCCCGCCGCCGTTCAGGATGGCGATGGTGATGCCCTGATCCCTGACCCGGTCCAGCATCGCGTCGGCGACCAGATCGCCCATCTCGCATTCGCGCGCCCGGCAGTTCACCCGGTCGCCGTCGATCGGGGCCGATGTCTCGGCCACCACCTTCTGGCGCAACTCCTGGATCGGGGCGGCCATTTCCCGGACCCGGTCCAGCGTGTCGCTGTCGGGTTCGACCGAGGCATCCATCAGGATCGGTTCCCCCTCGGCCTTCAGGACGTTTCCGTCATCGTCGAAGGTCAGTTTCAGATGACCCAGATATTTCGAATAGGCATAGGCCTGAACGACCGGAACCTCGGCACCGTCCGCCCCGGCGACCACGGTCGGATAAGGCCCTTCGGCATTCTCCATCTCGCCCAAGGGGCTGTGGGAATGTCCGCCCACCACCGCATCCAGCCCGGCGACCTGCGCGGCCAGTTCCTGATCGCGGCGATAGCCTTCGTGGGTCAGCGCGATGATCCGGTTCACCCCCTGATCGGTCAGGTCCTGGACATCCGCCCTGATGCTTTCGATGTCGTCCATGAAGATCACGTCGTCGCCGGGGGACGAGATTTCGGGCGTGTCCAGCGTCGTGCCGCCGACGATGCCGATCCGTTCGCCGCCGACCTCGACGATGGTGTGGCCGACCAGCTTGTCATGCAACGCCTTGTTCTGCGATGCGTCGATATTGGCGGAAATGACCGGGAAATCGACGCTGTCCATGAACGCGGCCAGCGTCTCGGGGCCGTCGTCGAATTCGTGGTTGCCGACCGCCATCGCGTCATAGCCAAGCCGGTTCATGAACTCGGCGGCGGCCTTGCCCTTGTAGGTGGTATAGAACAGGCTGCCCTGAAACTGATCGCCGGCATCCAGCAGGATCACCGGCTCGCCCGCGTCCTCGAATTGCTGGCGCAGCTCGGCGATCTTGGTGACGAACCTGGCCGAGCCGCCGAAACATTCCTGCGCGGCTTCATCTTCCTCGCTGCAGGTGCTGTCGTATTTGTTGATCGATTCGATGCGGCTGTGAACATCGTTCGTGTGCAGGATGTGCAGCATCGATTCGGCCTGCGCGGCGCCTGCGAACAATGCGGCGACCGACACCGCCGTCAGAAAGCGGATTGTCATCCGTGATTCCTTTCTATCCCAGATGGATGTCAGGAACAGATTGGCGCAGGGAAGGAAGCCGGTCAAACGCTGTCTGACGGCGCCCGGCAACGGCGCACGTTCGTGTGCCCTATCGGGCCTTGACCCACGGCCCGATGCCGCGGCAAATGCCGCCATGCTGATCTACAAGATATTCCGCGCGGAGGAATGGGCCGCGATGCAGACGCAGGGCCGGACGGACGGCGCGCCGGTCGATGTGGCGGACGGTTTCGTGCATCTTTCGACCGCGGCGCAACTGCCCGTCACCCTGGCGAAACATTTCGCCGCCGAGACCGATCTGATCCTGCTGGCCTGCGAATCGGACGCGTTGGGCGATGCGCTGCACTGGGAACCCTCGCGCGGGGGCGATCTGTTCCCGCATCTCTATCGCCCGTTGAGCATGGACGATCTTCTGTGGACACGCCCGATCCGCCGCGACGCGAACGGTCATGTCACCGGTCCGCTGGAATGAGGACGGTCGAACGGCTTGGGCTGGCCGTGCTGCACCGCCTGAACCCCGAGCGTGCGCACGATCTGTCGATCCGGGCGCTGGCGGCGGGTCTGGTGCCCCTGCCCGGCGCACCTGTCACATCGGATCGCCTGCGCAGCACGCTTGCCGGTCTGGCTCTGCCCAATCCCGTTGGCCTTGCGGCCGGATACGACAAGAATGCGCGTGCGGTCGCACCGCTGATGCGCGCCGGTTTCGGCTTCATCGAACTGGGCGCGGCGACCCTGCGTCCCCAGCCCGGCAATCCCAGACCGCGCCTGTTCCGTCTGCGCAACGACCGCGCCATCATCAACCGCTTCGGCTTCAACAACGACGGCGCCGAGGCGATCGCCGCGCGGCTGTCGGCGCGGCCTGCGGGGATCCCCGTGGGGCTGAACATCGGAGCGAACAAGGACAGCGTCGACCGCGCCGGCGATTTCGCCGATGTGGTCCGGATCGCCGGGCTTGCGGCGGATTTCCTGACGGTGAACGTGTCCTCGCCCAATACCGAAAAACTGCGCGACCTGCAGGGCGCCGCGGCGCTGGAGGCTTTGCTGGACGGCGTGATGCGGGCGCGCGATGCGCTGCCCGAACGCCGGCCCGTGTTCATCAAGATCGCGCCCGATCTGGACGACGATGCCTTGCGCGACATCGCGGCCGTTGCCTGCAACGCGCGTGTCGATGCGATCATCGCCACGAACACGACGCTGTCGCGCGACGGGCTGACCGATGCGCAACGAAGCGAAGCGGGTGGACTGTCGGGCGCGCCGCTGTTTGCGCGCGCGACCACGGTTCTGGCCCGGCTCTACCGCGAAACGAAGGGACAGGTTCCGCTGATCGGCGTCGGCGGAATCGGGACCGGCGCGCAGGCATGGGACAAGCTGCGCGCCGGGGCGTCGGCGATCCAGATCTATTCGGCCTTGGTCTATCAGGGGTTCTCGCTGGCCACGCGCATTGCCGAGGATCTGGACGACAGGCTGACGCGCGCCGGCATGACGCTGCCCGAGGTCACGGGCAGCGGCGCGGACGACTGGCTTCAGAAATAATCGTCGATCCCAAGCAACTGGTTCATGCTTTGCGACGGTTCGGGACAGCCTGCATCCCCGACCACACGCGCCGGAACCCCCGCCACCGTCTTGCAACCCGGCACCTCGTGCAGAACGACCGAGCCTGCCGCGATCCGCGAGTGCGCACCCACGCGGATATTGCCCAGCACCTTCGCCCCCGCCCCGATCATCACGCCATCGCCGATCTTCGGGTGCCGGTCGCCATCCTCCTTGCCGGTGCCGCCAAGCGTCACGGAATGCAGCATCGACACGTCGTTTCCGACTGATGCCGTCTCGCCGATGACGATGGAATGGGCGTGATCTATCATCACCCCGGTGCCGATCGACGCGGCAGGATGAATATCCACCCCAAAACATTCCGAACAACGCATCTGCACGAAATAGGCGATATCGTGCCGTCCGCGCTGATACAGCCAGTGCGCCATGCGATAGGCCTGCAGCGCCTGAAAACCCTTGAAGAACAGGATCGGCTGGATCAGCCGGTGCGTTGCCGGATCGCGGTCATAGACCGCCAGCAGATCGGCGCGCGCGGCGTCGCCCAGTTCGGGCGTTGCGGCATAGGCCCGGTCCGCCAGTTCTCGCAGGATCTGCTCGCTCATCTCGCCCGATGCCAGCTTCATCGAGAAACGGTAGGCCAGCGCCGCTTCCAGGCTGTGATGGTGCAACAGACCGGCATGGATCAGCGATCCCAGCAACGGCTCGTCGTGGACAGCCGTCGCCGCTTCGTCGCGAACCTGCGCCCAGATCGCATCCCGGTCCAGGTCGACAGGCGTCTTGCCATCTTGCATGTTCATCAGAACCACCCGCGTCTTTTCGAGCCCCTGTCTTAGCCCAGATCCGGCGCCGGGAAAAGTCGCGGATGGTAAGCGTCTTCATATCAACCCGGCAGACGCAGCGACAGCCAGTGCACCGCCACGATCACGCGACCATCCGTGAACTCTCCGCCCTCGGCGGTCATGCGAAGCGTTTCGGACTGGTAATAGGTCATCGGTGTGCTCAGCATGCCCCGCGCCCACGATCCGGTGGCGTTGCCCAGACCCTTCCCGAACCGGTTCTCGGCGCCCGGCGTGCCCAGGCGCCAGCTTGTCAGACTGCCGCTCAGCGCCTGCGTGACCCGCGCCACGGCTCCGATCACCAACGCACCCGCCGGGATCGCAACGCCCGTATCGACACTGCTGCCTGCGGACACCGTCACCTCTGCCTCGGCCATGCCGGCGTTCAGCGCCGAGCCGTATCCGCCAAGCGAGATTGCCCCCCCCGCCCAGCCCGCCCCGTCGTGGATCGCGGTCACGCCCTGATCCGCGATGAACGCCCGCATCCCGGCCGCGGGCGAGGCGAAAACCCATCCGCCGTTGCTGCCGATGGCGATCTGGCCGATCTGTCCGCTCCACCCGCCGGTCGCGCCGTCCGGCACCCCCCAGCACTCACCGTCGATCACCTGCGCGGGCGGGTCCTGAGTGGTGACGCTGCGCAACACCGGGTTGACCAGACCGTCAAGCCGCATCAGCGCCTCGTTAACGGTGACGTGCTTCTGCGCCTGCGCGGCCTGCAACAGCGGCATCGCCAGCCGCGCGGTTTCATTCATCGGCATTGAAGATCCTCCTGAGAAACGGGCCGGGTCCGAACTGGTCCGACAATTGCGCGACGGCGACGGTAAAGGCGCCGCCGCCGGCGACGATCTGCCAGATATCCGGCGGGATCACGTATTCCGGCTGCGTCAGCTGCGCCTCAAGCAGCCGCGCGCCGAACTGGACGATGCGCAGCAGATAGGCTTCGCGGCTTTCCCCGACCGGCACATCCAGCCCCTCCCAGCCATCGCCGTCGGTCCGGGTTCGGCGGATCCAGCTCAGCCTGCGATCCTGAAGGCGCAGATGACATGGCGCATAGGGCCGCAGCCCGATCCCCCGCGCCTCGGTTTTCAGGGCGCGAAAGCTGGCATCGTCGGGCGCCCGCGACGCCGGTCCGATACGCCAGAAACGCTCTTGCCCGCGGGCGGCGGGCGACAGCCTCACCTGTTCCTGCGCACCGTCAAGCAGCACCGCCATGCTGCCCGCAGGCCACATATCCGGCATCACCGCATCGGTGCCGGCCTGCCCCCGCAAACGCTCGCTGATCTGCCAGACGCCGCCGCCAAGCGGCTCGGCCTTGCGGAACTGGATGATCTCCCAGTTATCGACCGAACCGTCACCGATCGCCATCGCATTCGCCCCGGCCAACAGGGCACGATGGGTAATCGACCCCATGTCGGCCGTCTTGACGCGAATCCGCAGCGGCACGCCCCGATCAAGGACGCCTGGCCGTGCAGCCGGCAGCGCGTCCAGGGTCCGGCCGATCACGGCAGGGCGATCCAGCATCCGGTTCAGCTGGTATCCGCCCTCTTCCTCGACCGAGACATAGGCCGCGACCTTCCCCGGCCACGGGCGCGCGGCCACCGCCAGATAGGGCGCATGCGCCACCTCATCCCCGCGCAGCAGCGGCAGGTCCAGAAACACCGGCATGACCGGCATCGGCGGGACATATCGCCTTATCGTGGGGTCGTCCGCATTCGTCAGCGCCGGCCGATAAACGCCCGGCTCGACCCGCACAGCATCGACGGTCACCGCCCCCGCCCGCTCGACCCGGTCGATCCGCCACCGCCGAGGCTCGTCGCCTCCCTGACGCAGGCGCACGACATCGCCCGGTCCCAGATGCGACAGCGACGGCGGCAAGGCAAAACGCGCCGTATCGCGCGCGACGCCTGCCTCGGACAACCACCGTTCGGCGATCTCGCGGCCTTCGGCGCGGGTCAGCAGCATGGCGAACTCGCTGTCCGTTACCGTCTCCTGATCGGCATCGGGCAGGCTGGTTTCCGCGGTCGCGACGGCATAATCCGCCCCCGCCTCGACATGCGTCAGGCGAAGCCGGCCCGTCAGTTCCGGCTCGGGCGCGCGCACCGTTTCCAGACCGGAAAGCCCGTCCGCGATAACCAGATCGTCCGGACCCAACTGAGCCCGGCTGATCCCGTCGCGGCTCACGAACCGCAGAACGCCGTCTCGCTCGACCGCGTCGAATCCGTGCGCCAGCATCAGCGGCTGCAACGCCGCCCGCCCGCTTTCGCCGCCTTGCAGGCAATAGCCGCGCACCACGCCGCTGAGGGAGGTGGCGTCATGTTCGGCCACGCCCGCCATCCGGCAGATATCGCCCACCACGGCCGGCAACGCGACCGCGCCCGCGCGACCGTTCAGCCAATGCCCGCGCTCCCATGCAGGACCGTCCGACCACAGATCCGAACGCGCCGGAAATGCCGGGTACGGGCGCGCGTCCCAGCACCAGACATGGGCGCGGTTCAGGTCCAGCATGCGTTTGCCGTCCCCGTTGACCGGGTTGTTCGCGGGCTTCGACCAATACGACATGACCGCCCGCACATAGGCGGCCTGAATCGCATCGTCGCGCTGACCGGTCGAAAAATAAGGCAGCACGCTTTCCGAACTCATCGCGTCCAGGAACTTGTTGGGCTGGTTCGTCGCCTTGTCCAGCGCCGCACAGCCGAACTCGGTGAACCAGATCGGCTTCGATCCGGGCACCCAACTGGTCGCCTGTCGCGAACGCCGACCGCCGGGGCGGTTGAAATGCAGGTTCTGCCACCAGCTGGCGATATCCTTGTAACGCCAGACCCACGCCTCGTCATACTTGCCGTCCGTGATCGGCGTGCGGATCTGGGCGTCGCGGTCGGCCTCGCTGGCGTAGAACCAGTCAAACCCTTCGCCGCCGCAGACATTCGCCTCAAGATAGGCCGGATTTGCGATGCGCCCCCAATGCGCGTCCAGATGATCTTCCCCGTCGCGCCAGTCCGACAGCGGCATATAATTGTCGATGCCGATGAAATCGATGTTGTCGTCCGACCACAGCGGATCGAGATGAAAGAACAACTCGCCATTCCCCGGATGATGGCCGAAATATTCCGACCAGTCGGCGGCATAGCCGATCTTTACCTCTGGCCCCAGGATTGCACGCACATCCGCGGCCAGCCGCTTCAGTTGCGCCACCGACGGATAGCTGTTCTGCGGCCCCCGGATCTGCGTCATCCCGATCATCTCGGACCCGATCAGAAAGGCGTCGATGCCCCCCGCAGCCGCGCAAAGATGCGCGTAATGCAGGATGAACCGCCGATACGACCATTCGGGCGCCCCGTGATAGGAGACGCGGTCGCCGTCGCGGACGAAATCGTCCGGCGCGGCCGAACCGAAAAACGCCGCGACCTCATCGACCGCAAGCTGCGTGCCGTCGGGCGATCCTGCACGGCCCGCCGCGATAGAGGACGTGATGCGTCCGCGCCAGGGCATCACCGGCTGTTCGCTGCGGCCATGCGGATCGGGCAGGCCATTGCCGGCCAGTTGTTCCATCAGGATGAACGGATAGAACACCGCCTTCCGCCCCGACTGGGCGATGGCCTGCAACGCCTCGACCACCGACTGGTCCGAAGGCGTGCCGCCATAGATGGGCCGGTCATCGACCCGCGCGACCTCAAGTGCCGTGCTGCGGTCGATGCCGCCCGACCGCCACGGCATCTCGCTGCCGTCGATCTGCCGC
This sequence comes from Paracoccus stylophorae, assembly GCF_028553765.1. Taxonomy (NCBI): domain Bacteria; kingdom Pseudomonadati; phylum Pseudomonadota; class Alphaproteobacteria; order Rhodobacterales; family Paracoccaceae; genus Paracoccus; species Paracoccus stylophorae. The sequence continues at coordinate 2,001,545 of NZ_CP067134.1, forward strand.
TGCTCGACCTTGGGCCGGACGCCGCAGCGGCCGATGCGCAGATCGTCGCCGAACCATGACACCACCAGCGACACGGACCCGACATTCGGCAACTCGCGCCCCATGATGTCCATCGAGGCGCTGAAATCCGTCCCGCCCATCGGCGTGTTGACGTTGATCGAATGAACCTCGCCCAGACCCAGATCCTGCGTCACCGGCGTGGTCGCCAGCGAATATTCGCCCGTGCCCGGGATCAGGGCGAGGGCACGAACGTCCCGGCACAGCCCGGTGCCGTCCTGCGCCGCGCAGGTCACCTCGAAACCCAGCTGCGGCATCCGGTTGCCCCAGCGTTCCAGGTTCAGATCCTCCAGCACGACATAGGCGACGCCGCGATAGGCCGGCGCCTCCTGACCCTCGCGGGCTGCGATGGCAGGGTCGGGCATCTGCGTCTCGTCGCCGCAATAGACGCGCATGTTCAGATCCGATGCGGCAATCTCCTCGCCATCCGCCCAGACCCGACCGACGCCCAGAATCCGACCCTCGCACAGCGCCAGCGCCACCGACAGGCGATAGCTGATCTGCGTCACCCTGGGCTGCGGCGCACCCTTGCCGCCGCCCTGCACGCTGCCCGTTTCCTCCAGCGGACCGGCCCAGATGACATGGCCGGGGATGCGCATCTGCCCCCAGATGCGCGGGATCGGCGCCCCCTCTCCGGCGGTTTGCAGGCGCAGCCGGTCGATCCGGCCGGTCTCGACCGCCCTCGATCCCGCGCCCAGCAGACGCTGATCTATCGCTCGCCCGACCGTCGCGCCGATCGCGCGGCCGATCACGGCACCCGACAATCCCAGAAAGGCGCCGCCAAACCCGCCTCCGATGGATGCACCAACTGCGGACAACACGATCGTGGCCATCGCGGCCTCCTTTCCAAAGCCTCTACGGAAAGCGGAACCGGGCAGCGATCCGGTTCCGCCACGGCGTCGTCAACGGGCTTTCGATGACACCGTGATGGGTATAGGCATGAACAAATCTGGGCGCGTCGCCTGCCTGCGCGACGACGCCAAGGTGCTTCGCAACCGCGCCCTGACGCATGCGGAACAGCAATATCTGACCGTCTTCCAACGGCTCGTCGCGCAAGACCGGCAGCAGATGCCGCATGGCCCCGGCCAGCAGCAGTTCCGACGCCCCGCACTCGCCCCAATCCGGGGTATAGGCCGGGGCGGCTTCGGGCTCTTTGCCGTAAAGCGTGCGCCAGACTCCGCGGATCAGCCCCAGGCAATCCGCGCCCGCACCCTGCGAACTTGCCTGATGCACATAGGGCGTTCCGATCCAGTCCCGCGCAATCGCGACGACCTGCGCACCCTCAGCCATGACGGCCCCCCGCGCCCGGCGCCATCAGCCAGTCTTCTCCCGGCAGATGCGGAAAGCCGCGGAAATTGACGAAGTTTCCGAATTTCTCCCGACAGGTTTCGGCGCGCTTGTCGCACCCCGCGATCAGCCGCAGCCGGTCACCCGTCTGCGGCAGGATACCCAGTTCCTGCCACAGCTCGATCTCGCGTCCGCCGTTCGGCAGGGCGACATCGTTCTTGATCGCGCCGTGCAGCCCTTGGGCCGCGCCATCCAGCACCAGCAGCGATCCACGCTCGAACCAGCCGGCATCGAACGCCCCGAAACGCGAAAAGCGGAACCTGACGCCGTTCTCAAGCCCCTCGACCACCGGTTCGTGGCAGAACGCGGCGTCAGCCAGATCCAGCCCGCAGGACCGATCCCCCAGCCTGGCCGAACAGCGCGGATGATAGACGCGGCCCTGCGGCATGTTCAGCGCCTCGGACAGGCCGCGCAACTCGGCGCGAAACGCGCCGCCCGACCGCGTCACCTCGCCCAGACCGCCGGAAAAGATCAGCTTGCGGCGCACCGGGTCGGTCCAGTCGACCTCCCACATATTCAGGCTTGCGCGGTCCCATCGCCCGGCCATCAGATCGCGTTCGGTGATGGCCTCGTCCGACAGCGCGCCTTCCGCCTCGGAATTGTCGACCGCAAGCCCCGATCCCTGCACCAGCGCACGCGCGCTCATGCCGTGATCGGGACGAAACTCGGTGCCATCGAAACGCAGGCTGGTATCATGGTCCGTGAAGCCCAGGCGGAACCCGTCGGCGCGCTGGATCAGCCAAGCCCGGCAAAGCGTTGTCGCAGTCATATCCGCACCTCTATCACCGGAATCTGCGGCATCTCGCCGGCCTGAAACGACGCCACCGACACCGCGATCCGGTCGGTGTCGAACCGCACCGGCACGTCGAACTCGAACCCCGCGGTGACGCGCGCGCCGGGTTCGGGCGGTTCGCGAAAGGTCACCGTGCCGCGGTCATGGTCGACCGCGTAATCGGCGTCGGGATAAAGCTCGATCCCGCCCAGCCCCGCGCGCACCGTTCCCTGCACCGGTTTCGTCACCGGCCGGCGATAGCGGCCCGGCCCCGAGACATAGGATTTCGTCAACTGGAAGCTGACCGTATTGCCGTCACCGCGGGCGATCTCCTGATCGTCGAAGGCGGGCGGCTGCGACGGCGCGCAGCTTTTGAAGTCGGACCAATCCTTCCATCGAAACCCGTGCAACTGGCCGGCCCGCGCCTCGAAGAACGCGACCAGCGCCGCCAGATCGTCCAGCGATCTCAGCCCCATCCCGGCGTCAAAGCGGCGTCGCGCATGGCTCCAGGGCGTGTTCCGCTCCTCGAAGCCGCTGGCAAGCGTGACGATCTCGGTCCGCCGCTCGGGGCCGCCGATCGACCCGAACGACAGGTTCGTCGGAAATCTGACCTCGTGAAAAGCCATCTGCGTCTCCTTGCGTTCAGGCGTTGCGATCGCCGCGCGCCAATGCGCGGCCCAGCTGCGCGGCGATCTGCGACTGGCTGCGCTGGAAGCCGGCGACATCAGGCGTGGTGACGTTCACGGTGACATTGACCGCGCGCGCGCCCCCCGCCGCGGCGACGCCAAGCCGGCCGTCCGCACCGCGGCGCAGCGGCATGATCGCCTCGGGTCCGGCTTCGCCCATCAACCCGGTGCCGCCGCGCATCGGGAAATGCGTAGGCTCGGCCACCACGCCGCCCTTGGCGAACGGCATGACCCGGCCCTGCACGAATGCGCCGCCCTGCGCGAATGGCAGCGCCGAACCCATCATTCCGGCAACGCCGTTCGCGAACGATCCCGCCAGGGCGCTTTCCACCGGCTTCATCGCGATCGAGAATACCGTGTCCGCGATCTGACGCCCGATGCCCTTCAGCGTCTCGGACAGCTTCTGCCCGTCAAAGACCAGACCGTCGAAGGCACGTCGCAACCCGCCCTCGATCCCTGAACACAGCGTGCCCACCTCGCGCGAGGTGAACAGCATCGACTGTCGCAACCGCGCCAGTTCGGCCTCGAACTCGGCCGTCATCCGGCTGGTCTGTCCCAACCCTTCATCCACCTGGTCCAGCGTGGTGCCGAACCCGTCCTTGTTCGCCATGATGATGGCCCCCGCTTGTCAGTTGTCCTTAACCCGGCTGCCGGTCGGGAAACCGCGCCGCCAGCGCGGCCAGCCGCTCGCGCGTCATCGCGCGCGACCCCGGCTCGATCCCCAGCATCAGCGCCAGTTCGGCCGGCGTCAGCGACCAGAACTGATCGGGCCGCAAGCCCAGGCCGTGCAGCCCGGTCCGCATCAGGCCGGGCCAGTCCAGCCCGCCCTGCGCCCGCTCGCCGCCGCTCACGCGTCGATCCGGAACGCCCGCGCCAGCAACTCGGCGGCGGCGCGACCCGCCGCCGCCGGGCCGCCGCCGATCCGCGTCGTCAGCAGGTCGGGCGCGCGGCCCTGCCACCCGCCGCCGCGCAGCCCCGCGACCAGCACCGACAGCACGTCGCGGCTTGAGAAACGGCCAGTCTCGAACCGTTCCGCCACCGCCAGCAGGCTGTCGGCACCCAGATCCTGTTCCAGTTCCGCCAGCGCGCCCAGCGTCAGGCGCGCGACATGCGGCTGCCCGTCCAGCACCAGCTCGACTTCGCCACGCATGGGGTTCACCATCACAGCGCCGTAAAGCTCAGCGCGCCGGCCGACGCCATGGCCATCTCATAGGTCGCCTCGCCGTTATAGCTGCCGGCATATTCCAGCGCGGTGATCTGGAACGGCCCCTCGATCGTGCCGAAATCCGGGATCACCACCTGGAACTGCGGCACCTCGCCATCGAAAAAGGCCTGCCTGGCGCGGGCATCCGTATCGGCATCGCGGAACACCCCCGACCCCGAGACCGAGGCGCTGCGCACCCCCGCACCGCCCAGCAATTCGCGCCACCCACCCTCGCTTTCCAGCGAGGTGACATCCACCGTTTCGGCGTTGAAGGACAGCCGGCTTGCGCGCAGCCCGGCCACCGTCTCGAACGCCCCGTTTCCAGTCATGTCCATCTTGATCAACAGATCGCGCCCGTTCTGTACCGCCATGAATCCGTCTCCTCAGCCCAGATCAATGCGCGCACGAAAGGTCAGATCGACCCGCCGCGCCGCCCCGTTTTCCACCCGTCGCGCTTTCGCGCGCAGGAACCACAATGCCGCCAGTCGCCCCCGTTCCAGCGTCACGGAACCGTCTTCCAAAGCCTCGCTGACCGCCGCCGCGACCGCCTTGACCGTGGCAAATCCCGCGCCGCCCTCGGTCCCCGACAGCACCGAGACGATGAAATCGTGGCGCGAGCCGGCGCCCGTCGCATCGCCCGCATCCCTGACCTCTTCCGGGCCCAGCGAGACAAAGACCCCGCCGGGCGCATCGACCGGCATGGCGTCAAAGATCGCATCCCCGATCAGCGCCGAAAGCGTCGGATCGCCGCGCAGATGCTGATAGACCGCCGATTGCAGCGCGGTCGCTGCCGCATAGCTCATGTCGCCTCCTCCTCTTTCGCGAAACAGACCAGCCAGCGGCCCGCCAGATCGCGCTCGGCCACCGCCTCGATCCGGAACAGCCGGTCCTGAAGGCGCAGACGCTGGCCCGCCTGCGGCCTGCGCGGATCGCCCGCAGGCGCGCCGCGCACGGTGATCCGCCACGACACGACGCTTTCCGGCCCGACCTGCGCCAGACGTTCACGCCCGGACCCGGCATCCATCTCGGCCCAGATCGTGCCCAGCTGCCGCCAGCCAATGCGATGCCCGCCCATCCCGTCGCCCTGGCGCTCGGGCGTCTCCAGCCCAAGGGGCACATTCAGCCTCGGCGCGGTCATCGGCGCAGCTCCCGGTTTCCCCGGCCGGCAAGCGTGCGCACCTGTCGCCAGCGTTCGATCAGCGCGCTGACACCGAAGGGCATCGCGCCCCGGCTGCCCTCAAAGCTGCGATCCTCGTAATACCGCGCCGCCAGCATCAGCACCGCCTGCGCCAGATCCGCGGGCACCGCGTCCCAGCTGTCGCCGAAACCGGCCGTGAAGGTCACCGTGACGCTGCCGCGACGCGGCACATGCGGCAGGATCACCCCGGTCGGCAGGATCATCGGGCGCTGCCCGTCGGGCAGCAGCCGCCAGCTTTCGACGGGCAAATCGGTCAGCGTGCCCGCACCGTCATCCAGGGCGATGGCATCGACCGACACCACCGGAGCCAGTGGCAGCGGCTGACCAAGCCTGTCGCGCCAGTCGTCCAGCTGCATCCGAAAGCGCCGCGTCAGCAGCACCTTTCCGGTCCGCGCCTCGATGGTCGCGACCGCCGCGCGCAGAAACCCGGTCAGCGCGGCCGTCTCGGCGCTGTCGTCGGCAATGCGAAAGCCCGACCCCAGGCGCAAATGCTCGCGCAGCGCGGCGACCGGCAGCGCCTCCGCCGCCGGCGCCGTTTCCTCAATCAGCATCATGTCGCGAACCTCCCGTGCCACCGTCCGCTTCGTCGTTCCACATCGGCGGGGCCACAGCGGCCCCGCCCGTTCCCGCTTTCGGAAAAAGGGGTCGCGCCCGCGCGCAGGCCATCAGCGCGCGCGGACAGTTGCAAAGCCGGCATGACCAGCGTCCCGCGCGCGACCCCCTCCCTCGCCCGTCCCGGTCAGGGGTCAGGCGAATTTCATCAGCTTGACGGCACGGAAATCGGTGATGCCGCCGCCCACGCGCTTGGTCGCATAGAACAGCACATGCGGCTTGGCGCTGAACGGATCGCGCAGCACGCGCAGATCGGGACGCTCGACGATGGTGTATGCGGCGCGGAAATCGCCGAACGCGACAGCGGTCGCCTCGACGTCCATATCGGGCATGTCCTCGCTGATCAGGACCGGATAGCCCAGCAGCTGCGGCGCCTGTCCCGACGACAGCGCATCGGTCCACAGGAACCGGCCATCGGCATCCTTCATCTTGCGGATGCGCGCCGCGGTTTTCGAATTCAGCACGAAGCTCGCGTTGGCCCGATACTCGGCGCCCAGCGCATAGACCAGGTCGATCAGCACGTCGGCAGGTGCGGCGGCGTCGAAATCGCCCAGCGCACCGCTGAGTACCGTCCCGATCTGGCCCTCGGTCGCACTGCCGTTCGGCGCGGTCGGATAGGACAGGATGCCGCGCGGCTTGGCCACGCCGTCGCCGCGGATGAAGGCCGCCGCCTCGGACCGGGCGAACTTGTCCGCGATCCGCTCGGCCAGCCAGGCTTCGACGTCGAAGGCCGCATCGTCCAGCAGCCGCTGGCTGGCCTTGGGCATCGCCGACAGTTCATGGACGGGGATCGAGATGCGCTCGATGCCGCCGGGCACGGTCTCGGCCATGTCGGCCTCGCTGGCCCAGCCGGCCCCCATGTCGCCCTTGTCGACCAGCACCTCATAGGCCGAGGATTCGACGGCGACGACATTGGCCAGCCGCCGCAGCGACGCACCCGAGCGCAGCACGTTCTGCACCGTCTCGGCCACCTGCGGGGCGGCCAGGAAGCCGCCGTCGCTGGCGACCGTCAGACCCTTCTCCTCGATGACCAGACCGCGCAGCCCGTCGTCATCGCCGCTGCGCAGATAGGCGTTGAACGCCTTCTGGTGCGGAACCTCGGTCTCGGCGGTGGTCGACAGGGGCGCACGGCCCCGGATGGCGGTCTTGCGATCAAGCATGTTCATGCGTTCTTCCTGTGCTTGCAGCTTCTTCTGGATGTCGTCGCGAAAGCCTCTGAGTTCGCCGACGAACCCCAGCATGGCCCCCTTCAAATTTGCGGGCGCGTCCCCGCCGCCCGCGGTCTTCACCTCGGTCATGGTCTTCTCCTCATCGCGATGATCGGGGCCGACCCGCCCCGTGTTGCCGGACCGTGCGCCCCGCCCGGTCCGATCCCGCAGGATGCGCCCGCGCGCATCACCTGCATTGCAAGGCGCATGTGGCGCCTCGCATCCTCAGCCGTCGCGCAACGCCTCGGCCGCCGCGTCGAACAGCGCCGCCACCTCGCGCAGATCGTCAGCCTCCTTGCGACCCACCCTGGCCTCGGGCAGCATCGGAAACGTCACCAGCGACACCTCCCACAGCTCGACCTCCGCCAGCGCGCGCCGCCCCTTGCGATCGCGTTCCGCCCGCAGTGTGCGATAGCCGATGGACAGCCCTTCGATCGCGCCCGCCTGGATCAGCGCCGCCGCCTCGCGCGCCTGCGCCACCTCGGGCAGCAGCCGCCCCTTAACCCACAGCCCCTTCGCGTCCTCGCGGATCTCGTCCCAGACGCCGATGGGCCTTGTCGGGTCGTGCTGCCACAGCATCCGCACCCGGTCGCCCTTGCCCGCCAGCCGCGCCAGCGAGGCGGAAAACGCCCCCGGCAGCACCGCGTCGCCCCCCTGATCGGTCAGCCCGAACAGGCTGGCATAGCCCTCGATCACGTGCCCCTCGGACAGGATCGGCGCCCCGCCCGCGAATTTCACCTCAAGTCCCGGTATCATCCCTCAGCCTCCTTTCGGCGCATATTCCAGAATGCCCTGCACCGCCTGCGTCAGGATCACCGCAACGACGCCATAGACGGTCATCCACAGCCGCCGCTCCAGCCCCTCGATCAGCGCCTCGATCCGCTCCAGCCGCTTTTCCATGGTGCCGAATTGCAGCGCCATGATCCGCTCCTGCGCGTCGAAACGCTGATCGTGCCAGCCGAAGCCATCCTTGACGAAGCGCGATCCCTCCATCGCCTCACCCATCGGCCAGCGGCGGCAGTCCCAGCAACGCCCGCTTCTCGGCATCGGTCAGAAACCCGGCCTCGCTGATCCGCTTCCACTGCTGGTCACGCTCATCCGACAGCGCCGGGACGCGATCCGGATCGGGCCGCAACTCGATCTCGGCGCCCAGGTGCTCGGACAGCCACCAGGCGACCGACGCCGTGACCCGGCTGGCCAGCGGCAGCACCGTCAGCCGATAGAACGCCCGATGCGCCTCGGCATAGTTCGCATAGGTCGCGTCCCCCGGAATCCCCAGCAGCATCGGCGGCACGCCAAAGGCCAGCGCGATCTCGCGCGCGGCGGCCATCTTGGTCTCGTGGAACTCCATGTCGGACGGGCTGAACCCCATCGGCTTCCAGTCCAGCCCACCTTCCAGCAGCATCGGCCGCCCGGCATTGCGCGCGCCCTGATGGTTCATCTCGATCTCGCCCACCAGCCGGTCATACTGCTCGGGGCTCAGAACGCCCTGCCCGTCGGCGCCCTTGTAGACGATCGCCCCACTGGGCCGCGCGGCATTGTCCAGCAACGCCTTGGACCAGGCCGAGGCGCTGTTGTGGACATCCAGCGCCACCGCCGCCGCCTGCATCGGCGACAGGCCGTAATGGTCGTCCTGCGGATGGAAACTTCTGATATGGCAGATCGGATCGGGGCTGCCCGCCATGTCGAAACGGTGCTTGCGCCCGCCCACCGCATATTCATAGGCCACGGGCCAGCCATCCGCGCCGGGAACGATGCTCATCCGGTCGGACCGCAGGACATGCAACTCCTCGGGCAGCCCGGCCGCCGACAGGCCCACGGCCTCGACATATCCGTTCCCCGACAGCAGCATCTGCCCGAACAGCGCCTCGAACAGTTCCGCGCGTCCCTGCCCCGGATTGGGCCGCCGCAGCAGATCCATCACCGGATGCGTGTCGAAACGGCGCGCGCGATCCTCGCAGACCAGCGGCACCGCCGCCGCCGCCTCGGCGATCAGCTTCACGCAGCGAAAGCCCACCGGATTGCCCACAAATCCGCCCCGCGTCAGCGACCCGGTATCGCGCGCCGACCACACCGGCCGCCCCGAGCCGGCGGCGAAAGCCACCACGCGGCCGGTCGCGCTGGCCTTCCTTTCTGGTGCAGAAGCAGACTTCTCCTCCCGCGAAAACAATCGAAATGCCATGCTCGCCTCCATCATCCGCCGATGACAAAAGCCGTCCCCCCGGGGACGGCCTCTTTGCCTTGGTTCAAATATCCTCGGGGGGTCCGGGGGGCGGAACGCCCCCCGGCTGCATCGTCACAGCCGCCGCATCTGCGGCCGCCGCCAGCCCGCCGCCGGCTCGATCATCAATTCGTGGATCGCCCAGACCAGCGCATCCAGCCGGTCCGGTGATCCGCGCCCCTCGAAGCCGCGCACCGTCATCTGGCACATCTGGTCCTCCAGCGCGCCCAGATCGCCCGACCGCACATGCCGGATCCGCCCCTGCTCGTACAGCGCCGCCACCGGCTCGGCCCGCAGCCCCTTGCCGCGCGCCGCCCGCAGCGCCTTGAACGCAACCAGCGGATCGACCTGCCGGATCACGGACTCGACCAGATCGCCGCCCTGGTTCACCTCGGCCACCAGCTTCTCGGCGCCGTGCCGGTCCATCGCCGCGATGGCGGCACGCGCCCATTCGGTCGGCCCGCCGCGCACCGTCGCATCCTCCAGCACGAAGCCGCGCCAGTCACGCGGCTCGCCCTCGGTCACGACCCCGGCCACCACGATCCCGCATTCGTCGCTGGCCCGGCCCGCCGTCACCGCCGGATCGACGGCCACGACGACACGGCTCAGCCGCGGCGCGGCCTCGACCCGCGCACCCTCCAGCATTGCGGTCGTCCACAGCGCACCCTCGACATCGTCCAGCAGCACGCCCTCCAGCTCCTGCCGTCCCAGCCGCGTTCCGCCATAGCGCGCCTCGACCTCGGCCAGAAAGCTTTCCGCCAGATAGGCGCGGTTGGCCTCGGTCGGCGCATGGGTCGTCACCGTGCTGGCATTGCCCAGGATCCGTTTCAGCACCCCCACGTTGCGCGGCGTGGTCGTGACCACCTGCTGCGGATGCGCGCCCAGGCGCAGCGCGAATTGCAGCATGTCCCACACCTCCTCCGCCTTCTTCCACTTGGCCAGCTCATCGGCCCAGGCCGCGTCGAATTGCGGCCCGCGCAACGCCTCGGGCTCATGGGCGCTATAAACCGTCGCCGTCGCGCCATTGGCCCAGACCAGCCGCCGCCGCCCGGCCTCCCAGACCGGCCTGCGGTCGGGCGGCGAACAGGCCAGAATGCCGCTGTCGCCCATCACCATCACCTCGCGCGCCTGATCGAACGTCTCGCCCACCAGCGCCACGCGGCGACAGCGTCCGGGTGCGGCGGCGGTCGGCCCCTCGACCATCCGCCGCACCCATTCGGACCCGGCCCGGGTCTTGCCCGCGCCGCGCCCGCCCATGATCACCCAGCTTTTCCAGTCGCCCTCGGGCGGCAGCTGGTGCGGCAGCGCCCAGAACTCGAACAGCCACGGCAACGCCATCAGCGCATTTTCGGACAGCCCGCCCAGAAATGCGTCAACCTCCTGCGGCGTGGCGGAGGCAAGCCAGGCGGCGCCCGATTTCATCTCGTGCCGCGTCAAGGTCGAGGCAGCCTCCTCCGACCCCGCCGGCGATATCCTTGCGAAGTTTGTCAACCCTGTTCCTTTCCGCCATCAGATGATTGACCGCATCCCGGACGATCTTCGCGCTCTGAACCGCTTCCTTCAGGTCGGCCGGGTCCAGCACGCCGCTTTCGCGTGCATCCAGCGCGGCCTCGTGCCGCTGCAGACCCTTGATGCAGGACCACAGATGGCCCGTGGCCACCGCAATCGCCTCATCGGGATCGACCTCGGCGGCACCGTTAGCCTCATCGTCGCGTCGTCCGTCCCGGTCGGCGGCGCCGTCGGCACCGTCCGATCCGGGCACGATCAACCCTTCGGGATCGCCGATCCCGCCCCATTCCATATCGTTCATGCAAACTGTCCCGCCTCGTGTCCTGTCCGCACGAGCCGAGAAACGAAAAAGCGGCCCAGGGGTCGCCCCCCGGCCGCTTGCCCATTTCTCCCAGCATGCATAGGTTCTACTTCAGGGCGTTCGCCAAGTCAATCGCTAAACCTGCGGCAGAGCCGCACATCCGAATTTCTCCAAGCCGAACAACCGCTTGCCCCGCGCAACACCCGTTGCGCACGCCCCGCAACACCCCGCCTGTCGGCGCAAAAAACTGCCGCGCCGCACATGAAATCGCCCGCCGCATCGCTGCAACGGGCGCAGAATCGCGCTGCGGCGATTCTCAGCCTTTCTTCTTCTTTTTATCCTCGGCGCGCGCCTCGGTCGCTGCGGCGATGGCGTTGCTGGCCTCGTCCTGCATCTTCTGCGCGAACGACACCATCTGCGCGGCATAGGCTTCGGCCCAGTCGGGGAACTGCCCGCTTTTCTTGGCCTGCTCGCGCATCTCCTCGCCCTTTTCCTGCATCTTGCGGAACTGGTCTTCCCAGGCTTTCTGCATCGTCTGCCACTGGCTGCGGACATTCTCGTTCGCCTGCTCGAAATAGCCGCGAATCTGCCTGTTCATCTCTTCCTGGCGCTGCATGGCCGTTTCCTGCCATTTGCGGGCGCTGGCCGTCATCTCGTCATTGCGGGACGACATCTCGTCCTGCCATTCGCTGGCCCGCTTCTCGAACATGCGGGCGTTATCGGCGAGGGTCGAAAACATGTCGGACAGTTTCATCACGCATCCTCCTTTTTGTCAGAAGGGTGCGGGCCCGCGTCACCTGCGCCATTGAAAACCCGCCCCATTTCCGCAGCCTGCTGCCTGGGACGGGCTTTGTCAAACCCCTGAAACCGCCGGTCAGCCGTCGCCCTGCACGGGCGTGTCGGTGGGTTCGCCGCGCTGCGCCTCGATTTCGCGCCAGCGCGCGACATTGGCGTTATGCTCTTCCAGCGTGCGGGCAAAGGCGTGGCCGCCCGACCCGTCGGCGACGAAAAAGACATAATCCGTCTGCGCCGGGTTCAATGCCGCATGGATGGCCGCGCGGCCCGGATTGGCGATCGGTGTCGGCGGCAGCCCGTCAATGCGATAGGTGTTATACGGCGTCGCCGCGTTCAGTTCGGACCGCCGCAAGCCGCGATCCAGAACCTCCCGCCCGTTGGTGACGCCATAGATCACCGTCGGGTCGGTCTCCAGCCGCATCCCTTGTTCCAGCCGGTTCACGAACACGCTGGCCACCTGCGGACGCTCCTCCGGCACCCCAGTTTCCTTCTCTACGATCGAGGCCATGATCAGCGCCTCTTCGGGGCTGTCATAGGGCAGGCCAAAGGGCCGCGCATCCCATTCCTCCGCAAGGATGCGGGCCTGCCTGCGCGACATCTCGTCCAGCAACGCCTGCCGGGCCGAGCCCTTCTTCACCTCATAGGTGTCGGGCGCAAGGCTGCCTTCGGCCGGCACGTCCGCAACCTCGCCCTCAAGGAAATCGGCGTCGTTCAGCCCTTCGACGATCTGCCAGCTTGTCACCCCCTCGGCCACCGCCACCCGCAGCCGGGCATCGGGCTTCTGTTCGGCGGCAAGGATCGCCTCGGGCGCTTCCTCGGTCGCGGGGTTGAACCGCGCCATTTCCTCGAACGCGCCGGTTTCCTGGTTCATGTCGCGCAGCAGGATCGTCGTCTCGCGCACGCCGACGCGCAGGATCACCTCGGTGCCGCAGGTCGACGGCCCGCCGGCGGTGATCGCGCCCACGATCTCCTCCATGCTGGCGCGCGGCGGAACCAGATAGCTGCCGAATTTCAGATCGCGCGACTTTTCCATGTAATCGGCACCGGCCCGGAACAGATAGGCGCTGCTGACCGCGCCCTGCGCTGCCAGTTGCTGGCTGACCGCGTTCAGGCTTGCGCCCGGCGCGATCTGCACGCATTGCGCCACCTCGCTTGGCCCCGGCCCGCTGAACTCGTGTCTGGCCCATGCCACGGCGGCCGCGACGGCAATCAGCAGGACGATCAGAAGGGTCAGGAAGTTCGAGGCGATGTTGCGCCAGATCATCCCTCGACCTTCCCAAGCACCAGACTGGCATTCGTGCCGCCGAACCCGAAGCTGTTGGACAGGACCAGCTCGACCTTGCGGCGCACGGCGGCATTGGCGGCCAGATCCAGCCGGGGCTGCACCGCCGGGTTGTCCAGGTTGATGGTCGGCGGGCAGATCTGGTCGCGGATCGCCAGGATGCAGAAAATCGCCTCGACCGCGCCGGCCGCGCCCAGAAGATGGCCGATGCTGGACTTGGTCGAGGACATGACGATGTTGTCCGCATGATCGCCCAGCAGGCGTTCGACCGCGCCCAACTCGATCGTGTCGGCCATCGTGCTGGTGCCGTGCGCGTTGATATAGTCGATCCGCTCGGCCCCGATCCCGCCATTGCGCAGCGCGTTCTGCATGGCGCGGAACCCGCCATCGCCATCCTCGCTTGGCGCGGTGATGTGATAGGCGTCGCCCGACAGCCCGTAACCCAGCACCTCGGCATAGATCGTCGCGCCGCGCGCGCGCGCATGTTCGTATTCCTCCAGCACGACGCAGCCCGCGCCCTCGCCCATCACGAACCCGTCGCGGTCCACGTCATAGGGGCGGCTGGCCGCCTGCGGATCGTCGCCGCGCTTGGTGGACAGCGCCTTGCAGGCGTTGAAGCCCGCGATCCCGATCTCGCTGATGGGCGCCTCGGCACCGCCCGCGACCATCACATCGGCATCGCCCAGCATGATCAGCCGCGCCGCGTCCCCGATGGCATGGGCGCCGGTCGAACAGGCGGTCACGACCGCATGGTTCGGCCCCTTGAAGCCAAAGCGGATGCTGACCTGACCCGAAATCAGGTTGATCAGCGCGCCGGGAATGAAGAACGGGCTGACCCGCCTGGGGCCGCGTTCCTTGATCAGCACGGCGGTCTCGGCGATGCTGGTCAGCCCGCCGATCCCCGATCCGATCATCACGCCGGTGCGCAGCCGCCCCTCTTCATCCTCGGGCTGCCAGCCCGAATCCCTCACCGCCTGCGTGGCCGCGGCCATGCCGTAAAGGATGAAGTCGTCCACCTTGCGCCGCTCTTTCGGCTCCATCCAGTCGTCGGGGTTGAAGCTGCCGTCGCTGCCATCGCCGAACGGGATCTCGCAGGCATATTTCGTCACCACGTCCTTGGGATCGAACCGCGTGATCGGGCCGGCCCCGGACGAGCCGGCCAACAATCGCTGCCACGTCGCCTCGACGCCCGAGGCCAGCGGCGTGACCATTCCCAGCCCGGTGACAACAACCCTGCGCATGTCCATGTCCTTGCCTGATCAGTTTCGCGCCGTGATACACGCCCGAAACCTGCCACGCAACGCATCAGGCGGCCGCCGCCCGCCCCGAAACCCCGCGACTGGGCGGGGGTCCGCGCAGCAATGCCGGGCGATTGCGGCAGCCAGGCTGACAGATTCGGCCGGCCGCCCCGTCAACGGGCCGGCCGCGCGATCAGACGCCGCCGATGACCGATTTGTCATTCTGCAAATGGCGCTGCGCCAGCCTGCGGCCCTGCCGCCCCGCGATCAGCGGACGCACCGGATGCGGCGTCTCCATCTCCTCGCCCAGCCCGGCCAGCGCCGGGAACAGCGCGACGATCTCGGCCCGCGCGGCCTCGGACACGCCTTTCAGCGCCTGCGGCCCGGTGAACAGCGATTCGGACATGACGCCGTTCGACGTCACCAGCTGGTGCCGGTCGAACAGCAAATGGACATAGACCACCTCGGTCGCGTCCTGCGCAATCTCGATCCCCGGCAGCGCGACCAGCTGCTTGGCCGCCACCAGAACCTCGTCGGTGCCGAACATCCGCTGCGCGATGGCCGAACGCACCAGCACCCGATGCTGCGGCGACACCATCAGATCGGCTTCCGGCAGCCCCTGCCCCAGCGCCCCTTCCCTGATGCGGACAGGTTTCAGATTGTCGGACATGCCCACATCCAGGCTGCGCGCACCGACCCAGCGCAAAGGCTGCGCGCCCTCATCCACGGTCAGCACAAGATCGCCGGCGCGCAGATCCTCGACCGCGCGCGGACCATCCGGCGTGGCGATCATCGTGCCGGCCACGAAACAGGTGATGAAATCGCTGGCGTTGCGGTTGGCGCCCAGATCCGTCTGGTTCGTGACCAGCCCGTCGATCCGCAGCGAGACGATGGGCTTGCTTTGATAAAGCTGCGCATCGTCGTTGTTGCCGAGTTCGGGCGCCAGAAACGCATTGCCGGCGTCGTCCTGAAAGATCACCGCCGTCACCGTGCCTTCGCTGCCATCGGCAAAGGTCACGGTCGCATCATAGACCGCGATTCCGTCGAAAATCTCGTTCCGGGGTCCGGACCCGTCGCCAAGATCATACTGAACCCGGTCGGGATTGCCCGGATTCAGGTTCGTGTCCAGCGCACCGCTCCTGCCGGAATTATCCACCGCCGTCACGCTGACGATGCGTTGGAACAACGGATCCTCGGTGCCGCCGGCGGTCACGCCGATGGCCATGGCCGCATTCTCGCTGACCGAATTGCCCTCGGTGGGATCGAGGGGGGGCGAGAAATTGCCCAGATAGATCGCGTTCCACGTCGTCGGCATGTCTTACCCTTTCCAGATCACTCTTGACTGTCGCATCGCGGACCCGACGGCGACGGCCGCAGAGTTCCTGTCGCGATTTTTGCGGAGATGCAGTCACGAAGTAAAGTGAAAATCACGCCTTCGCCGCGCGGGCCAGTGACCTTCCGGGCGCAAACGACATTGCGTCAAATCAGCCCCTCGGCCCGGAAATCGTCGCGCAGATCGCGCGCCGGGCGCGGGCCGACATGGCCGATCACCTCGGCCGCGGCGATGCATCCCATCCTGCCCGCCGCCTCCAGCGGCGCGCCCCGCGCCAGACCGAAAATCAGCCCGGCGGCGAACTGATCGCCCGCGCCGGTCGCATCCACCGGCACGATCCGGTGAACCGGCGCGCTGACCCGGACGCCGTCGCGGATCAGAAACGCGTCCTCGCCCGAACGGGTGCAGATGACGGTATCGCAATCGGCCACCGCAAGCGCCAGCGCGGCCTCCAGATCCTCGGTCTGATACAGCGACATCCATTCATGCATGTTGCCGATCACGTAATCCATCGGCCCGGCCACCAGCTTGCGGAAATCGGCGCGGTGCCGGTCCACGCAGAACGGGTCGGACAGCGCGATACCGGCCTGCCCGCCGGCGTCGTGACAGCATCTTGCGGCCTTCAGGAACGCCTCCTTGCCCTTGGGCTTGTCGAACAGATAGCCTTCCAGAAACAGCCAGCCAGCCCCCTGAAAGACCGACGGGGTCACGTCGTCCGGCCCCAGTTCCGCCGAGATGCCCAGATAGGTGTTCATCGACCGTTCGCCGTCGGGCGTCACAAAGATGATGCTGCGCGATGTCGGCAGATCCTGGCCCGCCACCGGCGGATTGACGAACACCGTGCCGCCCGCCTCGGTCTGTTCGGCATAGGACAGGCCCAGCGCATCCTCGGCCACCCGGCCGATGAAGGCGGTCTTCAGACCCAGCGCCCCGATCCCGGCCAGCGTGTTGGCCACCGACCCGCCCGGCAGCATCTGCGCCTGCGCGCCCGGCGCGTCGCCATCCTGCGCCTGCGCGGCCATCAGCTGTTCGGCCCGCTCGCGCTCGATCAGCTGCATGATGCCCTTCTGCACGCCCAGGCCCGCAAGTCGGGCATCCTCGATGGGTGCGATCACGTCCATCACCGCGTTGCCGATGCCGATTACATAGGGGGTCGTCATGCAGTCTTCTCCGGAAAGCGGCACAGATCGTTGATGGGACAGACGGGGCAGCGCGGCCTGCGCGCCTGACAGATATAGCGCCCGTGCAGGATCAGCCAGTGATGGGCGTGCTGCTGGAACCGGGCGGGCACGTTGTCCTCGATGGCGCGCTCGACCGCCTCGACATCGCGGCCCGGCGCGATATGGGTGCGGTTCGCGACGCGGAAGATATGCGTGTCCACCGCCTGCGCGGGCTGCCCGAACGCAGTGTTCAGCACCACATTGGCCGTCTTGCGCCCCACGCCCGGCAGGCTCATCAACGCCGCGCGGCTGTCGGGAACCTCGCCGCCATAATCCTCGACCAGGATCCGCGACAGGGCGATGACGTTTCTGGCCTTCTGCCGGTAAAGCCCGATGGTCCTGACATGTTCGGTCACCCCCTCAAGCCCCAGATCCAGCATCTTCTGCGGCGTGTCGGCCACGGCGAACAGCCCCTTGGTGGCCTTGTTCACCCCCAGATCGGTCGCCTGCGCGGACAGCGCCACCGCCACCACCAGCGTATAGGGGTTCACGAAATCCAGTTCCGTCTCAGGCTGCGGGTCGGCCTGTTGCAGCCGCGAAAAGATCGCGACCTGATCGGCGAACGGCAGCGCGGGGGGAAGACGCAGTGATTTGGCCATGATGCCCCGGTTCTGACCGGCCCGCCCGCGCTTTGCAAGCGGGACCGGCACGCCGCGCGGCAAGGCGCCGCGAAAACCGCCCATGCCCGGAATGTGACGCGATGTCAGCGCATTCGGGCCGGTTGGCGCTTTCCTTTGTGGCGGAACCGGGCCAGCCTGCGGGACGTTCCAGAACCGGCCCGGAATCGGACGCGCCATCCCCGGCTGCCATCCCGTCCGGCATATCAGAAGGAAAGGGACACAGATGAACCTCCGGATGACTACCATGTTCGCCGCCTCGGGGCTGATCGCCCTGGGTGCCTGCACCGATCCCTCGACAAACGCCACCGGCATGTCGCGCACCCAGCAGGGTGCGCTGGCCGGGGCCGCCGTGGGTGCCGTGCTGGGCGGCACGCGCGACGACGACAAGAACAACCAGGGCCGCGACGCGGCACGCGGCGCGATCCTTGGCGCGGCGGCCGGCGCGATCGCGGGCAACATGCTGGACCGTCAGGCACAGGCACTGAAACAGTCGGTCTCGTCCAATGTGCAGGTGGTAAACCACGGCTCTTACCTGCAGGTCGTGCTGCCCGAGGGCATCCTGTTCGCCACCGATTCGGCCGCCGTGTCGGGTCCGGCGCAAAGCGATCTGTATGCGGTCGCGCGCAACCTGAACCAGTATCCGAACAGCCGGATCGAGGTCGTGGGCCACACCGACAACACCGGTGCCGCCGCCTATAACCAGGATCTGTCGCAGCGCCGCGCGCAATCGGTCGCGGGCATCCTGACCGCCGCCGGCGTCGCCCCCGGCCGCGTGGTCGCCATCGGCCGCGGCGAAAGCCAACCCGTGGCCTCGAACGGGACCGCCTCTGGCCGGGCGCAGAACCGCCGGGTCGAGATCCTGATCCGCCCGACCGGCTGATCCTCGACGCACATCGCCACCGGGGCCGGCATCCGCCGGCCCCTTTTTCGTGCCGTCCTGCGGCCCGGCCGCGCGTGACCGCCACACCCGGTTTTCCGCCCGCAGGACATGAAAGACCCCCGGCCTTGCAGCCGGGGGTTTCCCCGTCCCTCGGTTCTTCGTTGCGCGGCGGATGCCGCGCGCCCCGCGTCAGTTCAGCCGGCGCGATACTTCTTCGATGGCATCGTCGATCCCTGCCGAACGCTTGCCGGCCTGCACCTGCGCTGCCAGGATTTCCGACGCGGCGGCGATGGCCGTCCGCACGGCGCGGTCGCGCACGGCGCGCACGGCATCCTTCTCGGCGCTGGCGATCTGTTCCTCGGCGCCCTTCAACCGACGCTCGATCGAGATTTTCAGATCGTCCTGCGCCTTGGCGGCCTGCGCCTCGGCCTCGCGCTTGGCGTTGGCGACGATCTCGTCGGCCTGCGTCTTCACGTCGCGCTGGCGGCGTTCATAGCTGGCATAAATTTCTTGCGCTTCCTCGCGCAGGCGCCGTGCCTCGTCCAGATCCTTGCGGATGCCCTCGGCGCGCTTGTCCAGCATCCCGCCCAGGATCGTCGGAACCTTGTAATAGACGATGATGCCGCAGAACAGCAGGAAGGCCAGCAGCACGATGAAGTTCGTGTTGTGCAGCGAGAAGAACGGACCGGTGGCCGCGACGGCGGGTCCGGCGCTCAGCGAAAGCAGCGCGATGGCAGCCAGTCGTTTCATTGCACGGCCCCCTTGATGCGTTTGTCCACGGACTGATCGACCGCAGCCTGATCGACATTGCCACCGAACGTGCGAACCAGCTCGGCCGTTACCTCGCGGGCGACCTCGCGCGCGTCGGCGGCGGCGGAATCGCGGATCTCTGCGATGCGCTTTTCCGATTCGGCGGTGCGGGCGGCGATTTCCGCGTCGGCCCTGGCGATGGCGGCGTCCAGATCCTTCTGGATCTCGGCCCGGTTGGCGGCGACGATCTTCTGCGCCTCGCCACGCGCGTCGACCAGCGCCTGTTCATAGGCGGCCTCGGCCTCCTTGGCCTTCTGCTTGAATTCCTCGGCGGCCATCAGATCGCCGGTGATCGCGCCCTGACGGTCGGAAATGACGGCGGCGATCCGGGGCAGCGCGATGCGCGACAGGATCCAGTACAGAACCCCCAGCGCAACGATCAGCCAGAAGATCTGGTTCGGGAACGTCGCGAAATCAAGCTGCGGCATGCCCGTGGCGCTTTCGGCACCCGGCGCAACCGTCTCGCCGTGCTGCGCCGCGACTGCGGCGTCTTCGGTGTGTTCGACCGCGGTGGTCGCGGCCTCTTGCAACAGGCTGAACATGTCCTATCCCCTGGCCTTCAAAGTCACGAAGGGGTGGAGGTTGCACACCCCCACCCCGCCGCAAGGATGGGATGGATCAGACCGCGAACATCAGCAGAAGCGCGACGAGGAACGCGAAGATCCCCAGGGCTTCCGCGAAGGCGATGCCGATGAACAGCGTGGCGGTCTGGCCGGCGGCGGCCGACGGGTTGCGCAGGGCACCCGACAGGAAGTTCCCGGCGACATTGCCCACACCGACGGCGGCAGCGCCCGAGCCGATGGCAGCCAGACCGGCACCGATATACTGACCCAGTTCGGCGATATTACCTTCCATGATGATACTCCTTGCGGTTGGAAGTTGTGAATTCGGGTTGAGATGTGGTCCTGAACCGCGCCGGCCCGTCAGTGGGCCGGATGCAGCGCGTCCTTCAGATAGACGCAGGTCAGGATGGTGAAGACATAGGCCTGGATGAAGGCGACCAGCACCTCAAGCCCGTACATCGCAGTGACGGCCAGCACCGAGACGGGGCTGATCAGCGCGATTGCCGAGAACCCGGCGAAGACCTTGATGACGGCGTGGCCGGCCATCATGTTGCCGGCAAGACGAATGGAGTGGCTGACCGGGCGCACGAAATACGAGATCACCTCGATCACGGCCAGAACCGGACGCAGCACCAGGGGCGCCGAGGTGACCCAGAACAGGCCCAGGAAATCGGTGCCGTTCTTGACGAAGCCCAGCACGGTCACGCTGATAAACACCGCCAGCGCCAGGACGCCCGTCACCGCGATATGCGAGGTGGTGGTGAACGCCATCGGGATCAGGCCCAGCATGTTCGAGAACACGATGAACATGAACAGCGTCATGATGTAGGGAAAGTATTTCAGCCCGTCGCGGCCGACGACATCCTCGACCATCTTGTGGATCATGCCATAGGCCAGTTCGGCGATGGATTGCACGCGGCTGGGCACGATGGCGCGACCGCGGGTTCCGGCCACCAGCAGCGCGGCGATCGCCAGCACGGCGATGAACATCCACAGCGTCACGTTGGTGGGGGTATACCAGTGAACCTCGCCCTGACCGAACAACGGCTTGACCATGAACTGATCCATCGGGTGGAAGGACAGGCCGGTTGATTCTTCCATCTCGGTCGCCACGATCAATCCCTCTCATCCGTTCCCGACGCCGGGTCGGGGGTCCTGCCAAGTTCGGCCGCGGTGCGCATCATCACCTTGATGCCGGCCGCGAAGCCGAAGAAAATGAACAGGATCATCAGGAACGGCGTGGTGCCGAACAGACGATCCAACCCGATACCGATGCCGAAGCCGATCCCGATGCCGGCCACGATCTCGATCACCATGCGCCAGGCGACATGCGCCTGGTCATAGCTTGCCATCTGGCCCTTGGCCTTCGGCTTGGGTGACAATTCGGACAGCCGGCTTTCCAGATCGCGCAGCCGCGCCGCATCGTCGCGACCCTCGCTGCCATTCCGGGGCCCTTCGGCCATCTCTCACGCCCCCGTTATTCTTGCGGGGTGTCTAGGGTGGAACGCCGGCCAAGTCAAGCAACTGGCCCGGCGTGACAAGCTGTTGATTCGACGCGCCTTTACTGGCCGTGCAATTTCCGCCGACGGCTTGCAATCCGCGCCGCGACCCGACATTATTCAACCACCGGGTTGACCATTCGCCCTCTCTGAACGCCGGGATCGCCATGGCCGCGCCCTTTCCTGAACGGCTGGACCTGATTTTCGCCGCGCTGGCCGACCCCACGCGGCGGCAATTGCTGTCGATGCTGCTGGAGGACGACATGGCAGTCAGCGACGTGGCCCAGCCCTTTCGGATGAGCCTTGCGGCCATCTCGAAACATCTTGCGGTGCTTGCGGCGGCCGGGCTGATCCGGCAGGAACGCAGGGGCCGGATCACCTGGTGCATGCTGGACCCCGAGGGGATGCGCCTGGCCTCGGTCTGGATGCAGGGTTTCGGGCAGTTCGATCCCGTCGATCTGGACGCGTTCGAGCGGTTTCTGGACAACGAGATGCGGGAATGGGCCCAGGAATGACGACGACGACGCGCCCCGATATCCTGTGCATCGGCGCGATGCTGTGGGACGTGATCGGCCGCGCCCCGCGACGCATGGCGCCGGGCGCCGACATCGCCGGCCGCATCCGCCACATTCCCGGCGGCGTGGCGCTGAATGTCGCGGTCGCGATGGCGCGGTGGGGGCTTTCGCCGGCGGTGCTGTCTGCCGTGGGCCGCGATCCCGAAGGCCAGGCCCTTGTCGCCGAGGCCGGGCGTCTGGGCGTGCTGACCGGCTGGCTGACCCGCGACACCGGCCTGCCCACCGACTGCTATATGGCCGTCGAGGACAGTCAGGGCCTGATCGCGGCCATCGCCGATGCCAACAGCCTTGAACGGGCGGGCGAGTCCATCCTGTCGCCGCTGTCGGCCGATCTGGCCGGCTGGACCGGCCCGGTCGTGCTGGACGGCAACCTGACCGAGGATCTGCTGGCCGCCATCGCCGTCGATCCGCGTCTGGCGCAGGCCGATCTGCGCGTCGTGCCGGCCAGCCCCGGCAAGGCCGAGCGGCTGGAGCCGCTGATCGCGGCGCGGCGCGGCTGTTTCTATCTCAACCGGCTTGAGGCCGAGATCCTGGCCGGCCGGGCCTGCCCCGATGCCGCGACCGCGGCCGAAGCGGTGGTGGCGCGCGGCGCGGCCCGCGTGCTGGTCACCGACGGGCCTGACCCGGCGGCCGAGGCGGTGGCGAACGGTCCGACCCTGACCGCCCGGCCGCCGACGGTCAGCGTCGCGCGCGTGACGGGCGCGGGCGATTGCTTTCTGGCCGCGCATCTGGCAGCGGCGCTGTCGAACCAGCCGCGCCAAACGGCGTTGCGTCAGGCGGTCGAGGCGTCGGCCGCGCATGTTTCCGGAAAGGACGTTCCATGATCGACACCCCGCTGCTTTTTTCCCCCGAAGTTCAGCAGGCGCTGACCGGCAACCGCCCGGTGGTGGCGCTGGAATCCACGATCATCACCCACGGCATGCCCTATCCGCAGAATCTGGACATGGCGCGCGACGTGGAACAGACGATCCGCACCGAAGGCGCGGTGCCCGCCACCATCGCGGTGATGGATGGCCAGATCCATGTCGGGCTGACCGATGAGGCCCTGGAACGGCTGGCCCGGACCCCGCCCGACGAGGTGATGAAGCTGAGTCGCGCCGATCTGGCCGTCTGCCTGGCGACCGGGCGCACCGGTGCGACGACCGTGGCCGCCACCATGATCTGCGCCCATCTGGCCGGGATCGCGGTGTTCGCGACCGGCGGCATCGGCGGTGTGCATCGCGGCGCGGAACACAGTTTCGACGTGTCGGCGGATCTGCAGGAACTGGCGCAGACACCCGTCACGGTGGTCGCGGCCGGCGCCAAGGCGATCCTCGATCTGCCCAAGACGTGGGAGGTGCTGGAAACCCTCGGCGTGCCGGTGATCGCTTACGGTCAGGACGAACTGCCCGCCTTCTGGTCGCGCAGCAGCGGCATTCCCGCGCCGCTGCGCATGGACGATCCGGCCGGGATCGCCGCCGCCGCACGGATGCGCGCCCGGCTTGGCCTGGGCGGGGGCCAGTTGGTCGCCAACCCGATCCCGCCCGAGGACGAGATCACGCAGGCCGAGATTCTGCCGGTGATCCTGAAGGCGCTGGACGAGGCCCAGACGCAGGGCGTGGCCGCGAAATCGGTGACGCCCTTCCTGCTGCAACGCATCTTCGAGATGACCGAGGGCAGGTCGCTGACCTCGAACATCGCGCTGGTGCAGAACAACGCGCGACTGGGCGCGCGGATCGCCATCGAAATGGCGAAACCGGCCTGACCGCCGGCGCGCCCTGACCGGACCCTTCGCCCATGCGCCCGCCAGATCCCAGACCCCTGCAACGGACGCCCCGGCGGCCCCGCCTGCTGGTCCGGATGCGCGCCAATTTCCTGGCCGGGCTGGTGGTGGTCGCGCCCATCGGCATCACCGTGTGGCTGATCTGGACGCTGACCGGCTGGATGGACAGTTGGGTTCTGCCGCTGATCCCCGCGCGCTGGCGGCCCGAACAATATATCGGCATCAACCTGCGCGGCGTCGGCGTCGTGTTCTTCCTGCTGTTCACGGTCGTGATCGGATGGGCCGCCAAGGGCTGGGTCGGCCGGTCGCTGCTGCGCACGGGCGAGACGCTGGTGAACCGGATGCCGATCGTGCGGTCGATCTATGGCGCGCTGAAGCAGATCGCCGAAACCATCCTGTCGCAGTCCGAGGCCCGTTTCGACCGCGCCTGCCTGATCGAATATCCGCGCAAGGGGCTGTGGGCGGTGGGCTTTGTCACCGCCCCCGCCAAGGGCGAGTTGCCGCAGGTGGCGGGCGAGCCGCTGCTGGCGGTGTTCGTGCCGACGACGCCGAACCCGACATCGGGCTTTCTGATCTATGCGCCCGCCCGCGCCGTCAAGGTGCTGGACATGTCGGTCGAGGATGCCGCCAAGCTGGTGATCTCGGCCGGTCTGGTCTATCCCACGACGCCCGAGCCGCGGAACAGTTCGGACAGATCGACCGTGTCCTGAACGTTCAGCGCATCGGCATGATCGTTCAGGAACGTGTCGGCCGAGACCTGACCCGCCTCTTTCATCCGCGCCATCAGTCCCGGTGCGGGCATCATCTTGGACCGCGCGTTCAGATCGTTCATCAGCGTGTCGTCCAGGATCATGTGGATCAGCGGGTTTTTCATCCCGCGAGAGGTCAGGCGCTGTTCGGCATGCAGACGCTTGACGAAATTGATCGCGCGCAACTCGGCCATCAGCGAACTGTTGAAGCTGACCTCGTTGACGCGGTCCGAAATCTCGACCGGGGTGCGCGGCACGCCGTCGCGCATCAGCGGGTTGATGTTTACGATCACGATGTCGCGCGGCAATTCCTGCCGATACAGCGGAAACAGCGCCGGGTTGCCGGTGAAGCCGCCGTCCCAGAACGCCTCCAGCTGGCCGGTATCGGTATCCTGGATCTCGACCGCGCGGAACAGGGTCGGCAGGCAGGCCGAGGCAAGCACCGCATCCGTGGTCACCGCCTTGCGGGTGAAGACCCTGATCCGCCCGGTGCGGACATTGGTCGCGGTCACGAACAGTTCCGGGCCGCGGTCGTTGCCGAAATCGGGATAGGGCAGTTCGCGCAGGACCGGCCCCAGCGGATTGACATAGAACGGGCCGTAATCATACGGGCTGAAGATCCGGCTCAGCCCGTCCAGCCACGCGGCGGGCGAGAACATCTCGGTCAGGCGGTGCATGCCGCGCGGCATCGGCATCAGCGAATGCATCCAGCGCACCAGACGGTTGTCCGACAGCTGGCAGACCTCGTTCCACAGATATTCCAGATTCCGCTGCGCCGCGCGCCGCCCGGCCGGCCCGGAATGGCACGACAGCCCGCCCTTGACCGCCGCCGCGTTCAGCGCCCCGGCCGAGGTGCCGCTGATCGCGGCCAAATGCAGCCAGTCTTCCTGCAAAAGCCGGTCCAGCACCCCCCAGGCAAATGCGCCATGCGCGCCGCCGCCCTGCAAGGCCAGATTGATGTGTTTCTCTTTCACCGCTGGCTCTCCTGCATGTGGCGATCCGGCCGTGACCCGATATTGCCGTTGATCTTCTGACCCGTCCGGTCACGCCCCGCGCGTCGTTCGCGCCGGACCCTTCAATCCTCGGCCTGCGCCTCGGCGCGGCTTTTTCCCGACACGTCCAGCGCCAGGGTCGCGGCCATGAACGCATCCAGCGCCCCGTCCAGCACGCCCTGCGTGTCGCTGGTTTCCTCGCCGGTGCGCAGGTCCTTCACCATCTGATAGGGATGCAGCACATAGGACCGGATCTGGTTGCCCCAGCCGGCATCGCCCTTGGCGGCGTGCTGGGCGTTGATCTCGGCATGGCGGCGGTCCAGTTCCATCTGGTAGAGGCGCGATTTCAGCGCCGCCATCGCGTTCGCGCGGTTCTGGTGTTGCGATTTTTCCGAACTGGTCACGACGATCCCGGTCGGCAGGTGGGTGATCCGCACCGCCGAATCGGTGGTGTTGACGTGCTGGCCACCCGCGCCCGATGACCGATAGGTGTCGATCCGGATCTCGTTGTCGGGCACGGTGATCTCGATATTCTCGTCCACCACCGGATAGACCCAGACGGACGAGAACGAGGTATGGCGTCGCGCCGCGCTGTCATAGGGGCTGATCCGGACCAGCCGGTGCACCCCGCTTTCCGATTTCAGCCAGCCATAGGCGTTGTGCCCGCCGATGCGATAGACGGCGCTGCGGATCCCCGCCTCTTCGCCCGCGGTTTCGCTGATCAGTTCGACCTCGTATCCCTTCTTCTCGGCCCAGCGCACATACATCCGCGCCAGCATCGCGGCCCAGTCGCAGCTTTCGGTGCCGCCCGCGCCCGCATGGATTTCCAGGAACGTGTCGTTGGCGTCCGCCTCGCCGTTCAGCAGCGCCTCAAGCTCCTTCTGCCGCGCCATCTCGGACAGCGATTTCAGGTTGCCCTCGGCCTCGGCTACCAGATCGGCATCGCCCTCTTCCTCGGCCAGTTCGACCATCTCGGCATTGGCGTTCAGATCGGCCTCGATCCGTCGATAGGTCTCGATCGCGTCCAGCAGCGCCTGTCTGTCGCGCATCAGCTTTTGCGCACGCACCGGGTCGGACCACAGATCGCCATCCTCGATCATCGCGTTCATCTCTTCCAGACGATGCGGCGCGGTCTGCCAGTCCATGCGCTGCCCCAGCAGGGACAGCGATTTGCGAATGGACTCGATCGTGGACTGCGTCTCGGCACGCATGGCGGATTCCTTGTCAATTTCAGAGGCGACAGATAACGCGCACCAGCCCCGCGAACAAGAGAGGGTCGGCGCGGCCCCGTCCCGCCCTGCCCGCCACGCGCCCCGCAACCCGCGGCCGGTATCGCGCGTTGGCCCGCCACCTGCCGATCCAGCAAGCGGAACACGACCGACCATGACCATCCTGACCGACGCCTTCGCCGATCTTTTCGGTTCGCTGCAATCCATGTCGTTCATCGCCGTTCTGGCGCGGCTGATCCTGGCCCTGGTTCTCGGTGCGATGATCGGGTGGGAACGCGAGGTGAAATCGCGCGCCGCCGGGCTGCGCACCCACATGCTGATCGCGCTGGCGGCGGCGATGTTCACCATCGTTGCGATGGAGTTGACGCATTTCCCCACCGACCGCCCCGACACGCTGCGCATCGACCCGCTGCGCCTGATCGAGGCGGTGACGGCGGGCGTGGCCTTCCTCGCCGCAGGATCGATCATCACCAGCGGCGGAAATGTCCGCGGCGTCACCACCGGCGCCTCCATGTGGCTGTCGGGCGCGATCGGGCTGGCCTGCGGCACCGGCAGCGGCGTTCTGGCGGCGATGGGCACAGCCCTTGCGCTGATCATCCTGTGGATCATCCGCATGACGATCAAGCCCCTGGCCCATCGCGACAGCCAGCCGGACCGGCAGGATCCTGCGCACCAGGGTAACGAAGCGCGCGATTGACCGGCAGATCGGCTAGACTGGTGCCTGCACAAGACACGGAGGACGCCATGAAACGCCGCCATCTGATCCTGCCCGCCCTTTGCGCCGCACTTGCCGCCTGCGCCCCTGCCGGAACCACCACGACCCAGACCGCGACCGGCTGGCCCATCGCGCCGCGCGTCAATCCCGACGACTACATGATGCGCGACGCCGCCTCGCTTGGCCTGACCGGGGCCGAGATCCTGCCCGAAGCCGCCGCGGCGATCCGCACCCGGCTAGCGGGCGAACCGGCGGCCGAAGGCAATGCCGCGGACACGGTCAACGCCTATGATGCGGGCGACGGGACCGGGGCGGTGGTGCTGACACGATCCGGGCTGCCGGACGATTCGATCCGGGCCGAACAGCACGTGGTCGAATTCCAGCTGCGCCCCGATCCCCAGGTCGAAGGCCGCGTGCTTGCGGTGCCGCAGGCTTACGGGATGCGCCAGCAATGCTATCGCGCCGCCGATCCCGATGCCTGGACCAATCAGCCCTGCCCGTAAGGCACAAGGCACTGCCCCTCGCCCTCTTGTCCAAATACCTCGGGGGAGTCGCGCAGCGACGGGGGCAGCGCCCCCTGATCCATCTCTTGCGGTCGGGCCACCGGCCCGGCCGCGCCGCTTTCATGCCCATTCTCAGTAAAGACCGCCCGACGACATGGTGCCGAAATCGGTGCGCTTGGGGATCACCTTGCGCTTGCCGGTCGAGGTGGTGATCGAGGTCGCCCCGCCCGAGGCCGATCCCGCCTTCCACGGCAACACCACCTCGCCATCGTCGAAGCCCGACACGACATAGGGCGACAGCCAGTCCGGGTCGGTGCCGTCGCGGAAATATTCCGCGATCACGTTGGCGCCGGTCGCGTTGTCGTCCAGCCGCTGCCCGGTGATCCGGTCGATCTTCACCCAGTGGCCGCCCGGCGGCACCCGGAACTCGGACCCGCCATATTCGGCCACCGCCTTGCGCATGAAGGCGTTGAAGACCGGAACGCACAGCGTGCCGCCATAGGCGTTCGACCCCAGCGTGCGCGGCTGGTCATAGCCCAGATAGCAGCCGGCGACGATGTTCGAGGAAAACCCGATGAACCACACGTCCTTGGCGTCGTTGGTCGTGCCGGTCTTGCCGGCGATGGGGACCGGCAGGTTCACGCTCTTGCCCGATCCGCGCTTGACCACGCCCTCCATCATCGAGGTCAGCTGATAGGCGGTCACCGCATCCATCACCCTTTCGCGGTTGCTGTCGATCACCGGGCCCTGCCCCGCCGGCAGCGCCTGCATGCCGCAGGTCTCGCACACCCGCCGGTCGTGGCGATAGACGGTGCGGCCGCGCCGGTCCTGCACCCGGTCGACCAGCGTGGGTTCCACCCGCTCGCCGCCATTGGCGAACATGGCATAGGCCGCCACCATCTTGAACAAAGTCGTTTCCTGCGCCCCCAGCGCGTTGGCCAGGAACGGCTTCAACTGGTCATAGGCGCCGAATTTCTCGGCATACTGGGCCACCGTCTCCATGCCGATATCCTGCGCGATGCGGATCGTCATCAGGTTGCGCGACTGTTCGATCCCGGTGCGCAGGGGCGTCGGCCCGTAATGGCGGCCGCCGGCATTCTTCGGCTCCCACAGCCCGAAAGGGGTGTTCAGACGGATCGGTTCGTCCACGACGATGGTGGCGGGGGTATAGCTGTTGTCCAGCGCGGCGGCATAGACAAAGGGCTTGAAGGCCGATCCGGGCTGGCGCATCGCCTGCGTCGCGCGGTTGAAGACCGAGGATTGATAGGAAAACCCGCCCTGCATCGCCATCACGCGGCCGGTATTGACGTCCATCGCCATGAACCCGCCCTGCACCTGCGGCACCTGCCGCAGGGTCCAGCGGATGAAGCTGCCGTCGCTGTCGCTGGTCATGGCGCGCACCAGCACCACGTCGCCCACCGACAGCAGATCGCCGGCCACGCGCGCCCGCGCCTCCAGCCGGCCGGTGTCGCGGTTCAGGGGGCGCGCCCATTGCACGTCGGCGGCCGGGATCCAGTGGCCGTCGCCATCCTCCTCGATCCCCTCGATGCCGATGCGCGCATCCTGATCGCCCAGTTGCAGCACGACCGCCGGATACCAGCCCGGAATGTCGCGCGGCACGCGCGTCTCATACAGCGCGCCGCGCCATTCCGCCTCGTCGTCCAGCCTGTCGGCGGCGATCGTCTCGCCGGTGCCGCGCCAGACGCCGCGGCCGCGGTCGTAATCCTCCAGCGCGTCGCGCAGCGCGTTGGCGGCGGCATCCTGAAGATCGGGCTCGACCGTGGCGCGGATGGTCAGCCCGCCGCCAAAGAACTCCTCGTGGCCGAACTCGCGGCTCAGCTGCCGCCGGATCTCGTCGGTGAAATAATCGCGCGGCGGCATCTGGCTGTTGAACGAGGGATAGTCGCCGTTCTGCACCGTCTTCAGCGGCAGCCTGGCCTCGGCCTCGTAGGTGGCCTGATCGACATAGCCGTTCTGCCACATCTCGCGCAGGACATAGTTGCGCCGCTCGGTCACCCGTTCCTTGGCCCGGACCGGGTGATAGCGGCCCGGCGCCTGCGGCATCGCGGCCAGCATCGCCGCCTCGTGCGGGGCCAGTTCGGCCAGCGACTTGTTGAAATAGGTCTGCGCGGCGGCGGCCACGCCAAAGCTGTTCTGGCCCAGGAAAATCTCGTTCAGATACAGTTCCAGGATCTGGTCCTTCGACAGCGACCGTTCCAGCCGCGAGGCCAGGATCAGTTCCTTGACCTTGCGTTCGACGCTGCGATCCGAGGACAGCAGAAAGTTCTTCATCACCTGCTGCGTGATGGTCGAGGCGCCGCGAACCGTGCTGCCGCCGGTCGCCGCGGCCTGATAGGCGGCACCCAGGATGCCGCGCAGATCATAGCCCGGATGGGTGTAGAAATTCTTGTCCTCGGCGCTGATGAAGGCTTCCTTCACCAGGTCGGGAACCTCCTCGATGGGCACGAACAGGCGCCGTTCCTCGGCGAATTCGTCGATCAGGCGGCCTTCGCCGGAATAGATGCGGCTGATCGTCTTGGGGGTGTATTGGGCCAGCGTCTCGTGGCTGGGCAGGTCGCGCGAATAGACCCAGAAGATGCCGCCGATGGTCAGCGCCGCAAAGAACGCCGCCGTCACCACCCAGGAAAAGATCGCACCGAAGAATGACAGGATGCCGCGCAGCACGTGAGATGGCCTTTCGTTCCGCTTTTTCCGTCTATAGCGGCGCGCCTTCGACGGGTCAAAACAACACTGGTCCCTCACGGAACCGTGCGCCGTCAGTGGCGCAGCATCGCCGAGCGTGCCCGGTCGTCGCGCGCCCAGCCGGTGATCGCGTCGGCCACCACCTCGACCATGCGCGCCCGCCATGACGGATCGGTCAGATTGGCCCGGTCGCTGTCGTCCGAGATGAAGCCCAATTCCAGCAGCGCCGAGGGGATGTCGGGCGATTTCAGCACCGAAAACGCCGCCCCCTTCACCGGCCGCCCATGCATCCCGATCCCCATCAGCGCCATGCGCGATGTCAGCCAGCGGGCGAAATTCTCGGATCGCGGCTGCGTGTCGGTGCGGGCGAAGTCCATCAGCGTGTCGGCCAGCGCGTCGTCCTGCCCCGCCAGATCGACGCCGGCCACCAGATCGTCGCGGTCGTGGCGCATCGCCAGTTGCCGCGCCGCACGCCCGTCCGAGGCCGGGTTCCACAGATAGACGGTGGCCCCCGCCGCCTGCCCCTGCGGCAGTGCATCGGCGTGCAGCGACAGGAACAGCTGCGCCCCGGCCGCGCGCGCGCGGGTCATCCGTTCCTCAAGCCGCACGAAACTGTCATCCTCGCGCGTCATCGCCACCTCGACGCCGCGGGCCTGCAACGCCGCGCGCAGATCGTGGGCGAAGGACAGGACCAGATCCGCCTCGCTTGCGCTGCCCGCCTGCGCGCCGGGGTCGATCCCGCCATGGCCCGGGTCCAGCGCGACGACCAGCTTCTCCGGCGGCGCGGCGGGCGCAAATTCGGCCGGCGGCGGCAGGTCGCGCAGGGCGGTCGCGGCACTGGGCCGGGGGGCGAAATCGGCCTCGTCGACCGGGTGCAGGGCGATTGTGATCTGCGGCTGCGGCGCGGTCGTGCGCTGCCCCGCGCTTTGGACGCGATAGGGGCCGGGCAGTTCGATCACCACCCGCGACCAGCCGCGCCGGTAATGGCCCCAGCGGATCGCCGGAACCAGATCGGCCCCGAACAGATCGTCGGGCCGGCTGCCGGCGAAATCGACGCCCTGAAGATCGACGATCAGCCGGATCGGATCGCCGACCAGATAGACGCGATAGGGCACCGCCCGCGTCAGCGTCAGCCGCAATTCCATCGGCGGCGGCCCGCCCCAGCCCAGCAGCTTCCCGCGCCCGGTCACGGTCAGCGACGACGCGCCGGGCTGCAATGTCGCAGGCTCTTGCGCGGCGGCAAGCCCGGGCCAGACCAGCAGCAGCGCGAAAATCAGCGCCAGCCGTGTCATCTGCTTTCCATGAACGCGGCCAGACGGCGCAGCCCTTCGGCGATATCCTCGGTCGCGCGGGCATAGCTGAAGCGCAGGGTCCGGGCGCCGCGGTCGGGGTCGAAATCCAGCCCCGGCGTCACGGCCACCCCGGCCTTGTCCAGAATGTCCGCGGCCAGTTGCAGGGAATTGTCGGTCAAATCCGAGACATCGGCATAGATATAGAACGCCCCTTCGGGCGGCGCGATCCGGGTGAAGCCGGCCTTGGGCAACCCGTCCAGCATCAGGCGCCTGTTTTCGGCATAGACGGCCAGGTTTTCGTCGGCCTCGTCCATGCAGTCCAGCGCGGCCAGCGCCGCGACCTGGCTGGCATGGGGCGGGCAGATGAACATGTTCTGGGCCAGCCGCTCGACCGTGCGCAGATGGGTTTCGGGCACGACCATCCAGCCGACCCGCCAGCCGGTCATGGAAAAGTATTTGCTGAAAGAGTTTATGACGAAAACATCATCCGTCACCTCAAGCGCGGAATGGCAGCGGTCGCCATAGGACAGCCCGTGATAGATCTCGTCCGAGATGACGGCCATGTTCCGCTCCGCGGCCGCCTGCGTCAGCGCCCGCAGTTCGTCCAGACGCAGCACGGTTCCCGACGGGTTGCCGGGCGAGGCCAGGATCAGCCCCTGCGCCTTTGGCAGATCCTGCGGGCGCGGCTGATAGCGGTCTTCGGGCCGGGTCGCGATACCCACAGGTTCCAGCGACATGGCCCGCAGGATCTGGCGATAGCTGGGATAGCCGGGCAGGCCCATCGCCACCCGCTCGCCCGCATCGAACAGGGCCGAAAACGCCAGGATGAACGCGCCGCTGCTGCCGGGGGTGACGACGACGCGCGCCGGGTCCAGATCGATCCCGTACCAGCGGCGGTAAAGACCCGCGATCCCCTGCCGCAGCCGGGGCAGCCCCAGCGCGACGGTATAGCCCAGGGGCTGCGACAGCGCGCGGGCCAGCGCCGTGCGCGCGCCCTGCGGTGCGGGCGTGCCGGGTTGCCCGACCTCCATGTGGATGATGTGGCGTCCCGCCGCCTCGGCGCGGGCGGCCGCCTGCATCACATCCATGACGATGAACGGATCGACCTGTCCGCGAACGGATTCTCGCATTGCTCGTGCCTTCGGTGTTTTTTTCCGTCATATCGCGCCCGCCCCCCGGACTAAAGCCTTTTGCGGCTTCACGCAGCCGTGTGCGCGCGATTCTTGCCAATGCCGGCCATGCGGGCCAAGTTGCGGCCGACCCATCCGAGAGGACTGCGATGAAACGCCTGATCGCCGCGCTGCTTCTGACCGCGACCCCGACCTTCGCCTTCGACATCTCGGCCATGTCCGAGCAGGAGAAATCCGCCTTCGGCGATGCGGTGCGCGAATATCTGATGGCCAATCCCGAGGTGCTGATCGAATCGATCAACGTGCTTGAGGAACGGCGCGCGGCCGACGCCGCCATCAACGATCAGGAACTTGTCGCCTCGAACCGCGACGCGATCTTCGATGACGGCCACAGCTGGATCGGGGGCAATCCCGATGGCGATCTGACCATGGTCGAATTCATCGACTATCGCTGCGGCGTCTGCCGCCAGTTCAACGACGAGGTTCACGATCTGGTCGAGGATGACGGGAATATCCGCCTGATCCTGAAGGAATTTCCGATATTGGGGCAGGACAGCGACAATTCTGCCCGCTTTGCCATCGCGGTCAAGCAGATCGCCGGCGACGCGGCCTATATGCAGGCCCATGACGCGCTGATCGCGCTGCGCGGCCCGGCCACGATCGAGGCGCTGAAGAAGATCGCGGACCGGATCGGCGTCGATGCCGATAAGGTGGTGAACACGATGAACACCGAACCTGTGACCGCCGTTCTGCGCGAAAATCACCAGCTGGCCGAACGCATGGCGATCCAGGGCACCCCGACCTTCGTGATCGGCGACGAATTGCTGCGCGGCGTCCCCGCCGCCGGGCTGACCGCCACCGTCAGCCAGATCCGCGACACGCAGGACGCCGGCAAAGGCTGACGCGGCTTGCGGCCGGCAGCTATTCCGCCGCCTCCAGCGCGGCCAGGTCGTCGGCCATCATCTGCCGTCCAAGGATGTGATCGGCGGCCTTTTCGCCGGTCATGATCGACGGCGCGTTCAGGTTGCCGTTGGTGATGCGCGGAAAGACCGAACTGTCCGCGACGCGCAGCCCCTGAACCCCGATCACCCGCAATTCCGGATCGACCACCGCATCGGGATCGTCCGCCGCGCCCAGCCGGGCGGTGCCGCAGGGATGATAGGCCGATTCGGCGTGTTCGCGGATGAAGGCGTCGATCTGGTCGTCGCTTTGGACATCCGCGCCCGGCTGGATCTCATCCCCGCGATACTCGGCGAAGGCGGGCTGATCGAAGATCCGGCGGGTCAGGCGGACGCAGGCGCGAAATTCTTTCCAATCATCCTCATGTGACATGTAGTTGAAGTGAATTTCAGGGGACAGGCCCGGATCGGGCGAGGTCAGCCGCACCGTGCCGCGCGATTTCGACCGCATCGGGCCGACATGCGCCTGGAATCCGTGCCCCTGCGCCGCCGCCTTGCCGTCATATCGCACCGCCAGCGGCAGAAAGTGATACTGGATATCGGGATAATCGACGGCGTCGTCCGACCGGATGAAGCCGCAGCTTTCGAACTGGTTCGACGCGCCCAGCCCGGTCTTCTGAAGCAGCCATTCGACCCCGACCCGGCTTTTGCCCAGAAGATTGTAATAGGTATACAGGCTGACCGGCTTCAGCGACTTGTATTGCATATAGATTTCAAGGTGATCCTGCAGATTCGCGCCCACGCCCGGCCGGTCGGCGCGGACGGCGATGCCGTGGTCGCGCAGATGGTCGGCCGGGCCGATCCCCGACAGCATCAGCAGTTTCGGCGTGTTGATCGAACTGGCCGACAGGATCACCTCGGACCCCGCGCGAACGATGCTTGTGCGGCCCGCCGCCTCGATCTCGACCCCGCAGGCGCGGTTGTCTTCGAAGACGACGCGGTGCGCCAGCGCGCGGATCACCGTCAGCCTGCCGCTTTTGCGGGCCGGGCGCAGATAGGCATTGGCGGCCGACCAGCGGCGGCCCTTCCAGATGGTCGCCTCCATCGGGCCGAAACCTTCCTGATAGGGGCCGTTGTAATCCTCGTTGCGGGGCCAGCCGGCCTGCTGTCCCGCCTCGATGAAGGCGTTGAACAGCGGGTTGCGCCGCTTGCCGCGGGTCACGTGCAGCGGCCCGCCGGTGCCGCGCCACGGCGACCGGCCGCCATGCCAGGTTTCCATGCGGCGGAAATAGGGCAGCACATGCGCATAACCCCAGCCGGTCGCGCCGGCGCGTTCCCAGTGATCGAAATCCTTGCGGTTGCCGCGCACGAACACCATGCCGTTGATCGACGACGACCCGCCCAGCACCTTGCCGCGCGGCGTCACCAGCCTGCGCCCGCCCAGATGCTGTTCCGGCGCGGTGGAAAACCCCCAGTCATAGCGCGGCATGCTCATCGGATAGGACAGGGCGCCGGGCATCTGGATGAAGATGCCGAAATCGCTGCCGCCATATTCGATCAGCGTGACCGTCCGCCCCGCCTCGGTCAGGCGATAGGCCAGCGCGCAGCCGGCCGAGCCTGCCCCCACGATCACATAATCCGACTGGGCCGCCATGCGCACCCTCCTGTCCGTCACCAATGTTTCAGTAAGGGGCCTCGACCCCGCCCATGCCGACATAGACCGACTTGAGCTGTGAATAATGTTCGATCGCCGCGGCCGAATTCTCGCGCCCGATGCCCGACATCTTCACCCCGCCGAAGGGCATCTGCACCGGGGTCAGGTTATAGGCGTTGATCCAGCAGGTCCCGGCCTCCAGCGCGGCGGCGACGCGGTGGGCGCGGGTGAGGTCCTGCGTGAAGACGCCGGCGGCCAGCCCGAATCCGGTCGCGTTGGCGCGGGTCACGACCTCTTCCTCGTCATAGAAGGTCAGCGCCGTCATCACCGGGCCGAAAATCTCGTCGCGGGTGATGGTCATGTCGTCGGTCGCGTCCACGAAAACGGTGGGCGGGATGAACGCCCCCTCGCCCGCGCCGCCGCACAGCAGCCTTGCGCCGGCCCGCTCTCCTTCCGCGATCATGGTGCGGATCTTGTCGGCCTGCCGCGCGCTGACGATGGGGCCGTGCTGGGTGTCGGGGTCCAGCGGATCGCCCATGCGGATATGGCGCGCGCGTTCGGCCAGACGGTCCAGGAACATCTCTCGGATGCCTTCCTGCAGGAAGACCCGCGTGCCGTTGGAACAGATCTGGCCCGAGGAATAGAAATTCGCCAGCATCGCCGCGCTGACCGCATCTTCCAGACTGGCATCCTCGAACACGATCAGGGGCGACTTGCCGCCCAGTTCCATCGTCACATGCCGCATCCCCTCGGCGGCGGCGGCATAGACGCGCCGCCCTGTCGGAACCGACCCGGTCAGCGACACCTTGGCGACATGGGGATCGGTGGTCAGCGCCGCGCCGACATCGCCGCCGCCCTGCACGACGTTGAAGACGCCGTCGGGCAGGCCCGCCTCGGACAGGATTTCGGCCAGTTTCAGCGCGCCAAGGGGCGTTTCCTCGGACGGTTTGAAGACCATCGCATTGCCCATCACCAGCGCCGGGGCCGCCTTCCAGCAGGCGATCTGGCTGGGATAGTTCCAGGCCCCGATCCCCGCGCAGACGCCCAGCGCCTCGCGCCGCGTATAGGCCCAGTCCTGCCCCAGCGGGATCATCTGGCCGGTCAGGCTGGCTGCAAGCCCGCCGAAGAATTCCAGCGCCTGCGCCCCCGATTCCCAGTCCGCCA
The DNA here is from genome assembly GCF_028553765.1 of Paracoccus stylophorae. Taxonomy (NCBI): domain Bacteria; kingdom Pseudomonadati; phylum Pseudomonadota; class Alphaproteobacteria; order Rhodobacterales; family Paracoccaceae; genus Paracoccus; species Paracoccus stylophorae. The sequence goes on from NZ_CP067134.1 coordinate 2,038,267, forward strand.
CCAGCGTTTCCTGAATCGGCTTGCCGGTATCCAGCGTTTCCAGCCGCGACAATTCCGCGTTGCGGTCGCGGATGATCGCGGCGGCGCGGGTCAGGACGCGGCCGCGGTCAGACGGCGCAAGCGCGGCCCATGCCGGCTGCGCCTGGGCCGCGATGGCGCAGGCATGGGCGACCTGTTCGACGCTCGCCTCCTGCAGCGACGCGATCCGTTCGCCGGTATAGGGATAAAGGACGTCAAGCGCCCTGCCCTCGCCTTCGACAAAGCGGCCGGCGATATGCAGGCTGGCCTGAGGTTGGGCATTCAGCGACATGCAAGCGCCTCCTTGAGATAATCGGTCATGGTTTTCAGGGCCGACGCGGCATCGGTCGGACCGGGTTTCAGGACCGCGCGCAGATAGACGCCGTCGATCAGCGCGCCGATGGTGCGCGCGGTGCGCACCGGATGTTTGGTCAGCGGGCGCAGCGCGACGATCAGGTTCGACTGAAGCCTGCGGTGATAGACCCGCAGCAATCGCGCGGCCTCGGGCTCGGTCAGCGCCAGCACATAGAAATTCAGCCAGGCGCTGACGGTTTCGCGCTGAAAGTTCTGCGGCTCGAAATTCGCCTCGATGATCGCGTCCAGCCGGCGGTCATGGCCGTTGCGATGCAGCGCCGACAGCACCGAATTGCCATAGACCCGCAGGATGTACCGCATCGCCTGCAGGAACATCTGGTCCTTGGAGCCGAAATAGTGATGGGCCAGCGCCGGCGACATGCCGGCCCGCCGCGCGATCTGCGCCACGGTCACGTCCAGAGAGCCCGCCTTCCCGACTTCGTGGATGACCGCATTGATCAGCGCGGCTTTTCGGATAGGCTCGGCTCCAAGTTTCGGCATTCCGCACCTGCTGTCGGAGTTTTTCGGTTGCTTTTCGAACTTAACCCGTCTTTAATTGATTAGTCAATCAATAACAGGGAGCCGAACATGAGCCTCTTTCGCATCGCCACGGCGCTGGTGCTGGGCAGCGCGCTGGCCACACCCGCGCTGGCCGCCGAACCCGAACAATGCCGCGACGTCACCTTTTCGGATGTCGGCTGGTCCGACATCACCGCGACCACGGCGCTGGCATCGACCGTGCTGCAGGCCCTGGGATACGAGACCGAGACCAAGATCCTGTCGGTCCCGGTCACCTACTCGGCGCTGTCCACCGACGACGTCGATATCTTTCTTGGCAACTGGATGCCGACGATGCAGGCCGATATCGGCCCCTATGACGAGGCCGGCACCGTCGACACCGTGCGCACCAACCTGACCGGCGCCAAATACACGCTGGCCACCAACAAGGCGGGCGCCGATCTGGGCATCGACGACTATGCCAGGATCGCTGAGCACAAGGACGCGCTGGACGGCAAGATCTATGGGATCGAGCCGGGCAATGACGGCAACCGCCTGCTGCTTGAGATGGTGGCCGAGGACAAGTTCGGCCTTGGCACGTTCGAGGTGGTCGAATCCAGCGAACAGGGGATGCTGGCGCAGGTCAGCCGGGCCAGTAATTCCGACACGCCCATCGTCTTTCTGGGGTGGGAACCGCATCCGATGAACGCCCAGTTCGAGATGACCTACCTGACCGGCGGCGACGACATCTTCGGGCCGGATCTGGGCGGGGCCGAGGTGCGCACCAACACCCGCGCCGGCTATGTCGAGGAATGTCCGAATGTGGGCAAGTTCCTGCAGAATCTGGAATTCACCCTGCAGATGGAAAACGAGGTGATGGGCAAGATCCTGAACGACGGCCAGGACCCGATGACCGCCGCCAGGGAATGGCTGGCCGACAACCCCGACGCCGCGACCGGCTGGCTGGACGGCGTGACGACCTTTGACGGCAACGATGCCCAAGCCGCGCTGGACGAGGCCCTGAACGGCTGACGACGCGCCCCGCCCGTTCCGGGCGGGGCCCTTATCCGCACCCGCCACGTCGCGCCGCCCCTCTGCGGTGCCGGACGCGACCTTGCAACAAGGGACAGTGCATGGATCAGCTGACGACGCTGGTGACCGACAACAAGATCCCGGTCGGAAGGACCGCAAAGACCATCTTCGACTGGCTGAACGCGAATGCCGCATGGCTGTTCAACGCGATCTCGTCCTCGATGGACTGGCTGATCGCCCGCATCCTTGCGGCGCTGGAATTCCCCCATCCCTTCCTGTTCGTGGCGCTGGCGGTGGCGCTGACATGGGCGTTGCAGCGCAACTGGCGCACCTGCCTGCTGATCGCGCTTGGCCTGCTGTTCATCCTCAACCAGGGCTATTGGGAGGAAACGCTGCAATCGCTGACGCTGGTGCTGGCGGCGTGCATCGTCTGCATGGCCATCGGCGTGCCCATCGGCATCGCCGCCGCCCACCGGCCGCGGCTTTACGCCTGGATGCGGCCGGTGCTGGACCTGATGCAGACGCTGCCCACCTTCGTCTATCTGATCCCGGCCATCGTGTTTTTCGGCATCGGCATGGTGCCGGGCCTGCTGGCCACGGTGATCTTCGTGCTGCCCGCGCCGATCCGTCTGACCCAGCTTGGTATCGCCTCGACCCCCGATTCGCTGGTCGAGGCTGCGCGCGCCTTTGGCGCCACCAACCGCCAGCTGCTGTGGAAGGTCGAACTGCCCAGTGCGCTGCCCCAGATCATGGCGGGGCTGAACCAGACGATCATGCTGTCGCTGTCGATGGTGGTGATCGCGGCGCTGGTGGGCGCCTCGGGGTTGGGGGTTCCGGTGGTGCGGGCGCTGAACAGCGTGAACACCTCGCTTGGCTTCGAATCGGGGTTCGTCATCGTGATCGTGGCGATCATGCTGGACCGGATGCTGCGCATGGAGGGCCGCAAATGACCCAGACCGCGCCGAACGCCGTCGAGTTCGACAATGTCAGCATCGTCTTTGGCGACCAGCCCGAACTTGCCCTGCCGCTGATGGACGAAGGGCTGGACCGCGGCCCGATCAAGGACGAGACCGGGCAGGTTCTGGGCGTCCACGATTGCAGCGTGAATGTCCGGCAGGGCGAGATCCTGGTGCTGATGGGCCTGTCGGGGTCCGGCAAATCGACGCTGCTGCGCGCCGTCAACGCGCTGAACGATGTCTGCCGCGGCGAGGTGCGGATCTGGGACGGCGAAAAGATGATCTCGGTCACCGGCGCCGGCCGGCGGGCGCTGCGCGATCTGCGCCTGCGCCATGTCGCGATGGTGTTCCAGCAATTCGGCCTGCTGCCCTGGCGCACGGTGCGCGAGAACGTGGGCCTTGGGCTGGAACTTGCCGGCATGTCCGCGGCCAGGCGGCGCGAGATGGTGGACCGGCAGCTGGAAACCGTGGGGCTGTCCGAATGGGCCGACCGCAAGGTGGGCGAATTGTCGGGCGGGATGCAGCAGCGCGTGGGTCTGGCGCGCGCCTTTGCGACCGAGGCGCCGATCCTGCTGATGGATGAGCCGTTCAGCGCGCTGGACCCGCTGATCCGGGCGCGGTTGCAGGACGAATTGCTGGAGGTGCAGGCCAAGACGCAGCGCACGATCATCTTCGTCAGCCACGATCTGGACGAGGCGTTCAAGCTGGGCAACCGCATCGCGCTGATGGAGGGCGGGCGGATCGTGCAGATCGGCACCGCGCGCCAGATCATCGCCAATCCGGTCAACGATTATGTCGCCGATTTCGTCGCCAACATGAACCCGCTTGGCGTGCTGACGGCGGCGGACGTGGCCCAACCGGGCGACGCGCCGGGAACGCCCGTGCCGCGCGACATGCCCGTGCGCGAGGTGATGGGAATGCTGGCCGATGCCGACGCCCTGCCGGTCGAGGGCGGCGGGCACATCACCCGCGACGCGGTGCTGGCGCGCCTGATCGACCCGCGCGGCACCGTCGCCTGACCCGGCGCTTCTTCGCCGGTCAGCCCGCCCCGCGCGACGGATTTGCGACAGTGCCGCCGCATGGGATGGCGCCCGACCCCGCGCCCCTTTAAGAAGCGGGCGGAAGGATCGGATACGAAGGCAATCTCATGAAGATCATCGTTCTGGGTGGAGACGGTTTCTGCGGCTGGCCCACCGCGCTGCATCTGTCCGCGCGCGGCCATGACATCATCGTCGTGGACAACCTGTCGCGCCGCAAGATCGATGTCGAGCTTGAGGTGAACAGCCTGACCCCGATCCGCCCCCTGGGCGAACGCGTGCGCGCCTGGCACGAACTGACCAACCACACGATCCGGGTCGAGAATTTCACCGTCGGCAAGCATTATCACCGCCTGCTGACGCTGCTGCGCGAGGAGCGCCCCGACGCGGTGATTCATTTCGCCGAACAGCGCGCCGCGCCCTATTCGATGAAATCCAGCTGGCACAAGCGCTACACGGTCAACAACAACCTCAACGCCACCAACGACGTGCTGGCGGCCATCGTCGAATCCGGGCAGGACATTCATCTGGTGCATCTGGGCACGATGGGCGTCTATGGCTATGGCACGGCGGGGATGAAGATCCCCGAAGGCTATCTTGACGTCATGGTCGAGACCGAGAACGGCCCCCACCGGCAGGAAATCCTGTATCCCGCCAATCCGGGCAGCATCTATCACATGACCAAGACCCAGGATCAGCTGTTCTTCTTCTATTACAACAAGAATGACGGCGTCCGGATCACCGATTTGCATCAGGGCATCGTCTGGGGCACCCAGACCGAGGAGACGCGGCGCGACGACCGGCTGATCAACCGCTTCGATTACGACGGCGATTACGGCACGGTGCTGAACCGGTTCCTGATGCAGGCGGCGGTCGATTATCCGCTGACCGTGCACGGCACCGGCGGCCAGACCCGCGCCTTCATCCACATCCAGGACACCTGCCGCTGCATCGAACTGGCGCTGCTGAACCCGCCCCGGCCCGGCGACCGGGTGAATATCCTGAACCAGATGACCGAAACCCACCGGGTCCGCGATCTGGCGCAGATGATCGCCGATCAGACCGGGGTCGAGATCGCGTTCCTGAAAAACCCCCGCAACGAGGCGGACGAGAACGATCTGCACGTGGCCAATGACCGTTTCCTTGGGATGGGGCTTGATCCGATCAAGCTGGAAGACGGTCTGCTGGCCGAGGTGCAGGAAATCGCGCGCAAATACGCCGACCGCTGCGACCGCGACAAGATTCCCTGCGTGTCGCAATGGCGCGCCGTGTGACGCGGCGCGCCGGATCGTCGCGGTGACGGGTCAGCGGATGCGCACCCAGGTCTGGCTTTTGCACAGCAGCCCGCCCGCGACGCAGCCCGACAGGCTCATCCGGTCGCCCGACACGCTGGCCTTGCCCTGATAGATCTTGTTGTTCGACGGGCGCCAGACCTTGCCCTGATAATTGCCGCCGCCGGCGGGCGCCATGTCGATCACGATCTGACGGCCCAGATTGGGCGATCTGTATTCACTTTTGTCCTTGAAGGTGCGGCTGATCGTGCCGCAGAACGCGTTGCCGCACGGCGCGATGGTGACATAGGCAAAGGCGCCCTCGTCAGGCTGGGTCTGCCAGACGCCTTCGATCGGGTCGGCGGCCGCAGCACCTGCGGACAGCAAAAGGGCGGCGATCACGGCAAGTTTCTTCATCGTCTCTCCTCCTCGGGACGGGTCGCGGGCAAGTCTGCGTCGCGTGCCGATTCCCGGCAAGACTGACGTCGGGTCCGCCCCTTCCCCTTGCCCCGCCAAAATGGCAAAGGGGGCGCGACACCACGACGGAAAGAGCCACGATGATCCTGTATCCCGCCATCGACCTGAAGGACGGCAACTGCGTGCGTCTGCTGCGCGGCGACATGGCGGCGGCGACCGTCTTCGGCGACGACCCGGCCGCGCAGGCGCGCGCGTTCCAGGACGCGGGCGCGGAATGGCTGCATCTGGTCGATCTGAACGGCGCGTTCGAGGGCAGACCGGTCAACGCCCCGGCGGTCGAGGCGATTCTGGCTGCAATCGACATCCCGGTCCAGCTTGGCGGCGGCATCCGCAACATGGACACGATCGAGGCCTGGCTGACGCGCGGCGTGCGGCGGGTCATTCTGGGCACGGCGGCGGTCGAGAATCCGGATCTGATGCGCGAGGCCGCCGATGCGTTCCCGGGCCGGATCGCGGTGGGGATCGACGCGCGCAACGGCAAGGTGGCCACGCGCGGATGGGCGACGGACACCGAAACCCTCGCCACCGATCTGGCCCGCCGGGCCGAGGATGCGGGCGTGACGGCGATCGTCTATACCGATATCGACCGCGACGGGGCGATGCAGGGACCCAATATCGCCGCGACCGAAACGCTGGCGCGGTCGGTCAACGTGCCGGTGATCGCCTCGGGCGGCGTGTCGTCGATGAAGGATCTTCAGGCGCTGGCCCAGACCCGCGTGATCGCGGGCGCGATTTCGGGCCGGGCGCTTTACGATGGCGCGCTGGATCTGTCCCAGGCGCTGGCGGCGCTGCGCTGAGGCAGCGCCGGTATTGCGTCAGCCCGGAACGCCCAGGCCCAGCGGCGCATTCGCGCGGCCATGTGCGCCCGGACGACGCATCGGGCGGGGCGCGTCAACCTCGACCGGGATCGCGGCAAAGGATGCCAGACCGCCGGCCAGGTAATCGGCCCCTGCGTTCACGGCGTTCGTCGAAGGCTTACGCCGGACCGACGCGCGCAGCGCGCCCAGTCCCGCGGCCAGGTATTCGATACCCGCTGCGGCGGCGTTCAGGATCTTGCGGTTCGGTGCGTTGCTTGCCATGTCTTTATGTCCTTCTGCGGCAGACCCGTTCACGATGCCGGGTCTTACATTCTGATATATGGTGCTTTTTTCCCGCAAAACCAGCCCCGGCCCGTGCAAGGGCGGTATGACCTGCACGCATCGCTTGGGGGCGGCGGGCGGTGTCACGCCGCTCTGGCCGGCGGGGTCATTTCGCTCTAGAACCGGCGCAGGCGCAGGAAAGGCTTAGACGCGATGCTGAAGACCCGGATCATTCCCTGTCTCGACGTGGCCGACGGCCGCGTGGTCAAGGGCGTGAATTTCGTCGATCTGGTCGATGCGGGCGACCCGGTCGAGGCTGCGCGCGCCTATGACGCGGCCGGCGCGGACGAGATCTGCTTTCTGGACATTCACGCCACCCACGAAAATCGCGGCACCATGTTCGATCTGGTCACGCGGACCGCCGAACATTGTTTCGTGCCGCTGACCGTGGGCGGCGGCGTGCGCACGCCCGACGATGTCCGTGCCCTGCTGCTGGCCGGGGCGGACAAGGTCAGCTTCAATTCCGCCGCCGTGGCCGATCCCGACGTGGTGGCCGCCGCCGCCGACCGGTTCGGCAGCCAGTGCATCGTCTGCGCCATCGACGCCCGGACCGTCGCCCCCGACCGGTGGGAGATATTCACCCATGGCGGGCGCAGGGCCACCGGCATCGACGCGGTCGAGTTTGCCCGCATGATCGAGGCGAAGGGGGCCGGGGAGATCCTGCTGACCAGCATGGACCGCGACGGCACGCGCGCGGGCTTCAACCTGCCCCTGACCCGCGCCATCGCGGATGCGGTCAACGTCCCCGTCATCGCCTCGGGCGGGGTGGGCACGCTGGATCACCTGGTCGAGGGCGTGATCGAGGGCCATGCCAGCGCCGTTCTGGCCGCCTCGATCTTCCATTTCGGCACCTTCACCATCGCCGAGGCCAAGGCCCACATGGCTGCGGCCGGCATCCCGATGAGGCTGACATGAGTGCGCTGCAACGCCTGTCCGATACCGTCGCCGCCCGCGGATCCGCCGATCCCGACGACAGCTGGACCGCCCGGCTGCTGGCGGCCGGACCCGAAAAATGCGCCGAGAAATTCGGCGAAGAGGCGATCGAGGCTGTCATCGAGGCCGTCAAAGGCGACCGCGACCGCCTGATCGGAGAGGCGGCGGACGTTCTGTATCACCTGCTGGTCATGCTGGCCGCGCGCGACCTGTCGCTGGCCGATGTCGAGGCGGAACTGTCGCGGCGCGAGGGGGTGTCGGGCATCGCCGAAAAGGCCGCCAGAAAGTGACGGTCGAAATCCGGCGGCGACGCGAATCCCTTCCCCTTGACTGCCTTACGGGGCTATAAGCGACCGAACCGCCGCAGATGCGACAGACAGGCGGCACCAGAACACGGCAGAGGACGGCATGAGCAACGATTCTGAAAACGGCAAGCATCACGAAGGCGACGTGGCCTTCATCCGGTCGCTGGCCGAACTGCTGAACGCCAGCGAACTCAGCGACATCTCCGTCAAGCGCGAATACGGCGATCACGACCGGCTGACCGTCAAGCTGTCCAAGCACGGCAGACAGGTCACCTATTCCGGCGCGCCCGCCGCCCAGCCCGCCATAGCCCCCGCAGCGCCCGCCGGTTCGGCGCCGTCCGCCGCCGCGCAGGGTGCCGCGCCCGGACCCGAAGATCCGGTGAACCTGCCCGGCATCGTCACCTCGCCCATGGTGGGCACCGCCTATCTGTCGCCCGAACCCGGCGCTGCGGCCTTCGTCCAGATCGGCCAGTCCGTCGCCGAGGGCGAGACGCTGATGATCGTCGAGGCGATGAAGACCATGAACCACATCCCCTCGCCCCGCGCCGGCACCGTCAAGCGCATCCTGATCGACGATGGCAGCCCGGTCGAATTCGGCGCCCCCCTGATGGTCGTCGAGTGAGGGCCGCATGTTCCGCAAGATCCTGATCGCCAACCGGGGCGAGATCGCGCTGCGCGTGATCCGCGCCTGCCGGGAAATGGGCATCGCCTCGGTCGCGGTCCATTCCACCGCCGACGCCGAGGCCATGCATGTGCGCATGGCCGACGAATCCGTCTGCATCGGCCCGGCGCCGTCCTCGGCCAGCTATCTGAACATGGCCGCCATCGTGTCGGCCTGCGAGATCACCGGCGCGCAGGCGATCCATCCCGGCTATGGGTTCCTGTCCGAAAACGCCGTGTTCGTGCAGATGCTGGAGGATCACGGCATCACCTTCATCGGGCCGCGCGCCGAACATATCCGCATCATGGGCGACAAGATCACCGCCAAGGACACGATGAAGGCGCTTGGCGTGCCCTGCGTGCCCGGCAGCGACGGCGGCGTCGAGGATGTGGACAGCGCCCGCAGGGTCGCGGCCGAAATCGGCTATCCGGTCATCATCAAGGCCACCGCCGGCGGCGGCGGGCGCGGGATGAAGGTCGCGCTTGACGACAACGGTCTGGAAAGCGCCTTCCGCACCGCCCGCGCCGAGGCGAAGGCCGCCTTCGGCAACCCCGACGTCTATATCGAGAAATATCTGCAACGACCCCGCCATATCGAGATCCAGGTCTTCGGCGACGGCCAGGGACGCGCCGTCCATCTGGGCGAACGCGACTGTTCGCTGCAACGCCGCCACCAGAAGGTCCTGGAAGAGGCGCCCGGCCCCGTCATCACCCCCGAACAGCGCGACCGGATCGGCAAGACCTGCGCCGACGCAGTTGCCAAGATCGGCTATGCCGGCGCGGGGACCATCGAATTCCTGTTCGAGGACGGAGAGTTCTATTTCATCGAGATGAACACCCGGCTTCAGGTCGAACACCCGGTGACCGAGGCGATCTTCGGCGTCGATCTGGTCCGCCAGCAGATCCTTGTCGCCGCCGGCGAGGGGATGGAGTTCGAACAGGCCCGGCTGTCGATCCGCGGCCACGCGATCGAGGTGCGCATCAACGCCGAAAAGCCGCCGACCTTCAGCCCCTGCCCCGGCCGCATCAGCCAGTATCACGCCCCCGGCGGGCTGGGCGTGCGCATCGATTCGGCGCTGTATCAGGGCTATTCCATCCCGCCTTACTACGACAGTCTCATCGGCAAGCTGATCGTGCATGGCCGCGACCGGCGCGAGGCACTGGCCCGGCTGGACCGCGCTCTTGGCGAGATGATCGTGGACGGCATCGACACGACCATGCCGCTGTTCCGCGCCCTGCTGCAAGAGCCCGACATCCAAAGCGGCAATTACTCGATCCACTGGCTGGAACGCTGGCTGGAACAGCAATTCGGCTGACGCGACCGCGATGCTGACCGCTGCGCAATTGCTGTCGGGCTATGCGCGCGGGGTGTTCCCGATGGCCGAAAGCGCGGATGATCCGAACCTCTACTGGTTCGATCCGCCGATCCGGGGCGTGTTGCCGGTGGGCGGCGTGCATGCCGCGCGGTCGCTGCGGCGCGATCTGCGGCGGGGCGGGTGGTCCGCGCATCTGAACCGCGATTTCGATGCCATCGTGGCCGCCTGCGCCGCGCGGGACGAAACCTGGATCAACGCGCAGCTGGCGCGGCTGTATCGCGAACTGCATCTGGCCGGCCACGCCCACGCCATCGAGATCCGGCAGCAGGGCAGCTTTGCCGGCGGGCTGTTCGGGGTCACGCTTGGCGCGGCGTTCTTCGGCGAATCGATGGTTTCGCATCGCAGCAACGGGTCGCGCATGGCGCTGCTGTGGACCTCATCGCATCTGGCGCGTTGCGGTTTCACGCTGTTCGACACGCAGTTCCTGACCCCGCATCTGGCCCGCATGGGCGGGATCGAGATCAGCCGCGACCAGTATCGCCGCCGATTGTCGGCCGCGCTGCGCATCCGTGCCGATTTCACGGCGGCGCCGCTGCTGCCCGCCGATCAGCTTTGGCAGGAAATCACCCAGACGTCATAGCGGGCATCGTCCAGCGCCGACAAGGCGGGCGAACTGGCGATCATCCAGCCGCTGAACAGCGTCACGTTCTGCGCCAGATCGGTAATGGCCAGCTGCGCATAGGCGTCAGAGCTGGGATCGCCGGCGGGATAGCGGCATTCGCCCAGACGCACCTCCAGCCGGCCGAAACGCGTCGCCTCGCCGACCTGCAACCGGATCTCGGTCGTGCGGCCCGACACCTTGTCCAGACCGCGCAGCAACGCACCGTCCGCGCGCGCCACCTCATCCGCGGCCAGCGCGACCGCGGCGGGCAGGAATGTCAGCAGGGCGGTCAGCGCGGCGCGGATCACGGGCCCGGCTCCGCGTCCTGCGACTGGCTGTCGACGAATTTCATCATCAGCTGGATCAGGCTGACCGCGCCCTGCACATCCTCGATCTCGTCGCCGGGCGCCAGATCGTCGGGGCTGCCGCCGGGCTGGATCTGGATGTAGGAGCCGCCCAGCAATCCGTCGGACTGGATGATCGCGGCGCTGTCGGCCGGCAGGACGACCGTGTCGGGAAGGGTGATCGCGGCATCGGCCATGTAGGTCTGCGGATTCAGCCGAACTGACGCGACGCGCCCGACCTTGACGCCCGCCAGCCGGACCTCGGTCCCGACCTCGACGCCGTCGACATCGGGAAACGAGGCCGTCAGTTCGTAACCGCCCGACCTGAACAGATCGCCCCAGGACGCCCAGGCCAGAAACCCCGCCGCGACGATCAGCACGATGGCCCCGGCGATCAGTTCGGCGCGCTGTTCGGCCCGATGCTCGGCGTGGGCGGTCATCTATTCCGGCTGCCAGGCATCGTAATCGCGCCGCACCGCCGGTTCGGCACGATACAGCGATCCTTCGGGATAATACGCCGCCGGCGTGCCGGTCATGTTCGGCACATGCGGCTTTTCCCAGACCTTGCGCGGCACCGGCACCTCGGTCGGCGGCTCGTCCCAGGTGTGGTGCAGCCAGCCATGCCATTCCGGCGTCACCCGGCTTGCCTCGGATTCGCCCTTGTAGATTACCCAACGGCGCGAGCCGTCCTTGTTCTGATAGAAGACGTTGCCCTGATCGTCCTCGCCGACCTTCTTGCCGTTCCGCCACGTCCAGAACTGGGTGTTGATGGTCTGGCTGTTCCACCAGGTCAGGGTGCGAAGCAGAAACGACATCAGTGCGAACCTTCCTTCAAGGGCTGTCCGAGATATGGCGCAAGCGGGGGCCGACGTCCAGAGACTGCGCGCCCTGCCGCGCCCGCGCGTCGCGGCGCAGCGGCCCGCCGCCGCGCAGGCCCCGACGGTTCAGCCGGCCGAGGCGCTTTCCTTTTTCTGGTCGGCATGGATCAGCAGCGGCTTGACCGATGCGTTCTCGACCGCATCCTCGTTCACGACGACTTCCTCGACGCTGTCCAGACCCGGCAATTCGAACATCGTGTCCAGCAGAATGTCCTCCATGATCGAGCGCAGCCCGCGCGCGCCGGTCTTGCGCTTGATCGCGCGCCGCGCGATGGCGTTCAGCGCATCGTCGGTGAAGGTCAGTTCAACCCCTTCCAGATCGAACAGCCGCTGATACTGCTTGACCAGCGCGTTCTTGGGCTTGGTCAGGATGATGATCAGCGCCTCTTCGTCCAGATCGGTCAGCGTCGCGATCACCGGCAGACGGCCGACGAATTCCGGGATCAGGCCGAATTTCAGCAGATCCTCGGGCTCAAGCTCCATGAAGACCTCGCCCACGCCGCGATCGTCGTTGTCCTTGACCGTCGCGCCGAAACCCATCGCGGTGCCCTTGTTGCGCTGCGAGATGATCCGGTCCAGCCCCGCGAACGCCCCGCCGCAGATGAACAGGATGTTGGTCGTGTCGACCTGCAGGAATTCCTGCTGCGGATGCTTGCGCCCGCCCTGCGGCGGCACGCTGGCAACCGTGCCCTCCATGATCTTCAGCAGGGCCTGCTGCACGCCTTCGCCCGACACGTCGCGGGTGATCGAGGGGTTGTCGGACTTGCGGGTGATCTTGTCGACCTCGTCGATATAGACGATGCCGCGCTGCGCGCGTTCGACATTGTATTCGCTGGCCTGCAACAGCTTGAGGATGATGTTCTCGACATCCTCGCCGACATATCCCGCCTCGGTCAGCGTGGTGGCATCGGCCATGGTGAACGGAACGTCCAGGATCCGCGCCAGCGTCTGCGCCAGCAACGTCTTGCCGCAGCCGGTCGGGCCGATCAGCAGGATGTTCGACTTGGCCAGTTCGATATCGGATTTGCTGCCGTGGTTCAGCCGCTTGTAGTGGTTGTGCACCGCCACCGACAGGACGCGCTTGGCATGTTCCTGCCCGATCACATAGTCGTCAAGAACCTGACAGATCTCTTTCGGCGTGGGCACGCCGTCGCCGGATTTCAGACCGGTGGATTTGGTTTCCTCGCGGATGATGTCCATGCACAATTCGACGCATTCATCGCAGATGAATACGGTCGGACCCGCAATCAGCTTGCGGACCTCGTGCTGGCTCTTGCCGCAAAAGCTGCAATAAAGCGTGTTCTTGCTGTCGCCGCCGGACTGGTTCGCCATCGTCCACTTCCTTGCTTGCCGCCGGACCCTTTCGGAACCCCGCGGGCGGTGCCGGTTTCCTTTCCGTGCTCCGCTTCGGTGATCGTCCGGGGCGGCCCGTCGCGGCCGCCACGTCTGGTTCGCGCCATGTTAGGGGTGACACCGCCGCGTCACAATCCCCATCACGGCTATTTCTTCTCGGGCTCGGCCTTGCCGCGCGGCTCAAGCACCTCGTCGATCAGGCCCCAATCCTTCGCCTCGACGGGGGACATGAAACGGTCGCGTTCCAACGCCTCCTCGACCTCTTCCAGCGATTTGCCGGTATGGGCGACATAGATCTCGTTCAGGCGGCGCTTCAGCTTTTCGGTCTCGCGCGCGTGGATCAGGATGTCGGTCGCCTGCCCCTGATACCCGCCCGAGGGTTGGTGGACCATCACCCGGCTGTTGGGCAGCGAATAGCGCAGCCCCGGCTCTCCGGCGGCCAGCAGCAGCGATCCCATCGAGGCCGCCTGCCCCACGACCAGCGTCGAGACGCGCGGCCGGATATACTGCATCGTGTCATAGATCGACAGGCCCGACGTCACCACGCCGCCGGGGCTGTTGATATACATGCTGATGTCCTTGGACGGGTTCTCCGCCTCGAGAAACAGCAACTGCGCGCAGATCAGGGTGGACATGCCGTCATGGACCGGCCCGGACACGAAGATGATGCGTTCCTTCAGCAGACGCGAGAAGATGTCATAGGCACGCTCGCCCCGCGAGGTCTGTTCGACCACCATCGGCACGAGGGTGTTCATGTAGAATTCTGCCGGATCGCTCATCTTCTGTCCTTGCCTGTTATTCCCGGTGCCGCGAGTCGACAGGGTTTCGTCCCATCTCTTATCCGCGAAAGGTTGACAGAGTCTTAGTAACCGGCAAGGTCCGCCGCAAGGGATGGAACGAAATTCCCGGCATGTCAGGCTGATGGCGGGGCGGCAGGAGGGGTCGATGAAACTGATCGTGGGGCTGGGCAATCCGGGCGCGAAATACGCGGGGAACCGGCACAATATCGGCTTCATGGCGGTGGACCGGATCGCGTCCGATCATGGGCTTGGACCGTGGAAGGCGCGATTTCAGGGGCTTGCCGCCGAGGGACGGCTGGGCGAGACGCGGGTGGTGCTGCTGAAGCCGCAAGGTTTCATGAACCTGTCGGGCCAGTCGGTCGGCGAGGCGATGCGCTATCTGCGGCTGACGCCCGCCGACGTGATCGTGATGCATGACGAGCTGGACCTGGCGCCGGGCAAGTGCCGGGTGAAACAGGGCGGCGGCCATGCCGGCCATAACGGCCTGCGCTCGATCCACCAGCATATCGGGCCGGATTACGCGCGCATCCGTCTGGGCATCGGCCATCCGGGCCACAAGGACCGGGTGACGGGCCATGTGCTGTCCGATTTCGCCAAGGCCGATCAGGACTGGCTGGACGATCTGCTGCGCGGGGTGTCGGATGGCGCGGCGGCGCTGGCGGCGGGCGATGCCGGGCGGTTCCAGAACGCGGTGGCGCAGCGCACGGTCCCACAGCGCGGCAACGCCCCCCGCCCCGCAGACCAGGGCGCGGCACGGAAACCGGCCGCGGACCCGCCTGCCGAAAAGGACGAACCGGCGCAAAAGCCCGCCAGTTTCAGCGACCGGCTGCGCGCGCTGACCGAACGGTTCAAGTGAGCGAAAGCGCCGTCCGCGCCGCGTTCCGCGATCAGGCCCGGGCCTGCGCCGCGTTGGGATCATCCTTCACGGCGGCGGTGTGCGACCGGCTGGGCCAGTCCCTGCAAACGGATCAGGGCCCTGTCGCCGCGCGCGTCCTGGGCTGGCGGGGCGATCCGTCGGGGCGGGCCGACTCGGTGCCGCTGCGGCTGTGCGGCGCGCTGCATGCGCTGGTTCTTGACGGCGACGATCCGGCGCTGGCGCAAGCCTATCGCGCGCGGGTCGTGGATGAGGCCGCGATCCTGACCGCGCTGCGTGTCCACGCGGATCGCGTGCTGGAATGGCTGGACCACGCTCCGCAGACGAACGAGGTCGGCCGATCCGCCGTCCTCATCGCCGCGGCCCGGTTTCTGGCCGCGCTGTGTCCGCAGCCGATCCGGGCGCTGGAACTGGGCGCGTCGGCCGGGCTGAACCTGAATTTCGCCCGCTATCGTCTGGCACCGGGTTCGGACCCTATGAACCCTTCGGACGAGGGCGATGCGGCGGATTGGGTCGTTCTGCGTCCCGACTGGCAGGGCGACGTTCCGCAGGGCGGTTTCGACGTGGCCAGCGCCGAGGGCGTCGATCTGCATCCGCTGGACCCGCAGACGGACGGTCTGCGGCTGATGGCCTATTGCTGGGCCGATCAGGAGCGGCGGCTGTCGCGGCTGCGCGCGGCGCTGCATCTGGCGCGCACGCATCCGCCGCGCGTGGTTGCGGGCGATGCGGGCGACTGGCTGCGCGACCGGCTGGCGCGGCCCGCGCCGGATCGGCTGACGCTGGTCTTTCATACGGTGGCGCATCAGTATTTCCCGCCCGCCACGCAGTTTGCCTGCGCCGACGCGCTGCGCCGGGCCGCCGATGCCGCAGCCGCCGGGGGCGGCCCGGTCGCCCATTTCTCGATGGAGGCGGATGGCGGCGACGGCGCGGCCCTGACCCTGCGGCTGTGGGACGGGCGGGCGCGGGGCTGGCATCTGGGACGGGCCGATTTCCACGGAAGATGGGTCAGCTGGCATCCCGTCGCGATCCAAGGGCTTGGCGATGGCCGACGCGAGGGTTAGCCTTGACGAAGACACGAGGAGAAGGTGATGGAGCCATCGCTGAACGTCCTGGGCGGCAAGCTGCAACCCTGTTCCATGGACCCGCTGACCGGATTCTATCGCAACGGCTGCTGCGACACGGGGGCCGAGGATGTCGGCAGCCATACGGTCTGCGTCGTCGTCACGGCCGAGTTTCTGGCCATGTCCGCCTATCTGGGCAACGATCTGGCCACGCCGCGGCCGGAATTCCGCTTTGCCGGGCTGAAGCCGGGCGACCGCTGGTGCCTGTGCGCGGCACGGTTTCTGCAAGCGGCGCAGGAGCAGGTGGCGCCGAAGGTGGTTCTGGACGCCACCCATGTCTCGGCGCTGAGGATCGTCCCGCTGGAACTGCTGCGTGCCCATGCGCTTGCCGATCCGAAGGATTAGCCTGTCGGCGGTCCTGGCGATAGGTCTTGCCTCGCCTGTTGCCGCGCAGGCGATGCGCGCGGACGATGCCGCACGTCTGGCCGCGTTCGACGCCAAGCCGACGCAGGCGCTGTTGTCGGCCTTCGCCCATGGCAGCCCCGATGACGTGGCGATCCTGTCGGATGCGCTGCGCGGCGCGGGGTGGCCGGCCGAACAGGCGCTGGCGACCCTGCCGGGCGACTGGACCTGCCAGACGATCAAGCTGGGCGGCCTGCTGCCCATCGTCGTCTATGCCCCGTTCCGCTGCCGGATCGACGAGGCGGGCGGGTTTGAAAAGCTCAGTGGATCGCAGCGGACCCGAGGCCATCTGTCGATCCGGGACGGGCGCGTGATCTATCTGGGAACCGGCTTTGTCGCGGGCGACACGCCGCCCGATTATGCCGCTCTGCCGGACCACGTCGATCCGGGGGCCATGCCGCAATTCATGCCCGAGATCGGGATCGTTCAGGTCACCGGGCCGGATGCGGCGCGTGTCCTGCTGCCGCTGCCGCATCTGGAATCGGACCTCAACCTGCTGGTGCTGCGCCGATAAGGTGCACGGTCTGCCGTGCGGTTCGGCAAGGCGGCAACGAGAAGCGGCCGAAGACGAAATCTCCGGCCGCGTCGCAGGTCTATCGGATTGGTCGCGGGTCAGCCGCTCGTGCCGCCATCCCCGTCACCGCCATTGCCATCGCCGCCGGAGTCCGACCCGTCCCCCGAACCGGAATCGCCGCCGTCCGAACCACTGTCCGAACCGCTGTCCGATCCACCGTCCGAACCGCCATCAGCGCCGCTATCCGAGCCTCCGTCAGCGCCGCCGTCAGCGCCGGTGTCCGAACCGCTCTCCGATCCCGCGTCGCTGTCGGCTCCATCCGACCCCGCCGCGCCATCGCCGCCGGCATCGCTGCCGTCATTGCCGCTGGCGCCATCGTCCGCGCCGCCCTCACTGTCCGCCGTTCCATCGGCTTGCGCGTCATCGGAGGTGCCCCCCGTCCCCCCATCCGCAGCGCCGTCGTCGGTATCCGGGCTGGCGCTGTCCTCGTCGGTGGTATCAGCGTCGCGGTCGGGCCGGGACTGGGGGCGGTCGCCGGCCGAGCTGTCCTCGCCATCGGGGCGCAGATTCTGGCCGTCGATGGACACCAGACTGCCGTTCGCCACGCTGTAGACCAGTTCGATCGGCACGCCCGCGCGCTGCGCCGTCACCGTCATCAGCGCGCCCTGGCGCAGGATATGCACATCGGTAAAGCCCTGCGCGATCAGCGTTTCAGCAATAGCCTGATCGTTGTCGATCTGTTCAAGAATCGGGATGTCGCTTTCGGTCACGGCCCCGACCGAGGGTTCGGCCTGCAATGCCGGGGCGGGCACGATCACGGTGCCGGATGTCTGCGCCAATGCGGTCGTGCCCGCCAGCGCGGTCAGGACGGCCAGCGAGCCGCCCCATGTCAGCGTCTTCATGGTCTTGCCTGGCATGATTAACCTCCGTCATGCGGTTCGAAGGTCAACGCCAGGGCGCACCGTCCGGTTCAATCGGGCGCACGCGCGGTCGCCGGATCGGCGACGATCCGCCTTGTCCTGCCGGTCAGGCCTGAAGATCGACGCCCAGATGCTTGGCGACGGTGAAGATATCCTTGTCGCCGCGGCCGCACATGTTCATCACGATGATGTGGTCGCGCGGCAGGTCGGGGGCGATCTTCATGACATGGGCCAGCGCGTGGCACGGCTCCAGCGCGGGGATGATGCCTTCGGTCTCGCAGCTCAGCTGGAACGCGCGCAGCGCCTCGTCGTCGGTGATGCTGACATATTCGACCCGGCCCATATCCTTCAGCCAGGCATGTTCCGGCCCGATCCCGGGATAGTCCAGACCGGCGCTGATCGAATGACCCTCAAGGATCTGGCCGTTCTCGTCCTGAAGAAGATAGGTGCGGTTGCCGTGCAGCACCCCCGGGCGTCCGCCTGTCAGGCTGGCGCAGTGCTGCATCCGGTCGTCCACGCCCTTGCCGCCCGCCTCGACCCCGATGACGCGGACCTGGGCATCGTCGAGGAACGGATGGAACAGGCCCATCGCGTTCGACCCGCCGCCGATGGCCGCGACAAGCGTGTCGGGCAGCCGTCCCTCGCGCGGCATGATCTGTTCCCGGACCTCCTTGCCGATGATCGACTGGAAATCGCGCACCATCGCCGGATAGGGATGCGGACCGGCGACCGTGCCGATGCAATAGAACGTGTCGCGCACATTCGTGACCCAGTCGCGCAGCGCATCGTTCATCGCATCCTTCAGCGTGCCGCGCCCGCTGGTGACAGGCACCACATCGGCGCCCAGCAGACGCATGCGGAAGACGTTCGGGGCCTGCCGGTCGACGTCATGGGCACCCATATAGACCACGCATTTCAGCCCGAAGCGCGCGCAGACCGTGGCCGTGGCCACGCCGTGCTGGCCCGCGCCGGTTTCGGCGATGATCCGGGTCTTGCCCATCCGGCGCGCCAGCAGGATCTGGCCCAGCACGTTGTTGATCTTGTGCGCGCCGGTGTGGTTCAGCTCGTCCCGCTTCATGTAGATCTTCGCGCCCCCAAGCCGGTCGGACAGGCGTTCGGCGTGATAAAGCGGGCTGGGACGACCGACATAATGGGTCCACAGATCGTCCATCTCGGCCCAGAAATCCGCATCCGTCTTGGCGCGTTCGTATTCCGCCTCAAGCTCGAGGATCAGCGGCATCAGCGTTTCGCTGACAAAGCGGCCGCCATGGATGCCGAAGCGGCCCTGTTCGTCGGGGCCATGCTTGAAGCTGTTCACCAGATCGTCGGCCATGGGTCTGCCTTCACGGTTGGGACATGGGTATTTGGACAAAGAAGAAGCCCGGACCGGTGTCTTACAGCCGATAGGGCGCGGGGTGAAGCCCATGCGGTCGTGCAAACGCCGCGCCGGATCGCGAGACGGGGGGTCAGCCGGCGGCGCGGATGAAATCGCGGATCAGGTCGCTGTCCTTGATGCCGGGCGCGGATTCGACGCCGGAGCTGACATCGACGGCCCGCGCCCCGGTCAGGCGGATCGCCTGTGCAACGTTGTCGGGCGTCAGGCCGCCGGCCAGCATCCATGGCCGCAGCCAGCGCCGTCCGACCAGCAGCCGCCAGTCGAAGGCCAGACCGTTGCCGCCGGGCAGCGTCGTGGTGCGCGGGGGCTTGGCATCGACCAGTAGCATGTCGGCCACCAATCCGTGATCGGTCAGCGCGGCCAGATCCTCGGGGCCGGCGATGCCCACGGCCTTCATCACCGGCAGCCCGGTCAGGGCCTTGATCGCACTGACGCGCGCCGGGGTTTCCCCGCCGTGAAGCTGGATCAGGTCCAGCGGCGTCTGCTGCAACGTCGCCTGCAACAGCGCATCGTCGGGATCGACGAACAGCCCGACCCGCGCCACGCCCGGCGGCACATCGGCACCCAGGGCGCGCGCCTGGGCCGGAGAGACGGCGCGCGGGGATCTGGCGAAAAAGACAAAGCCCAGATAGCGCGCGCCTGACGCGACCGCCGCCGCGACGTGCCCGGGCTGGCTGAGCCCGCAGATCTTGACCTGGGCCATGGCGGCGCGTCAGCGCGGGCCGGGCAAGGCGGTGCCGGGTGCCGCGCCGGCCGAGGCGACGGCGCGCTGGCCGGAGGCGGCATTGGCAGGCGGGGGCGCTGCGGGCGCAGTTTTCGGCTTCGGGCGATCCACGATGGCCAGGATTTCATCGCGCGGGGCGGCGTGGCGATCGCGCAGATTGCCGACCTCGGATTCCAGCCGCGCCACCTCGGCGCTGCGCTGGCGCGCCTCGCGGCGGATATGCGCCTCGCGCAGATATTCCCAGATCAGCCCGGCCAGCATCCCGGCCGCGAAGGCCAGGAAGATCACCAGGAACAGCGGCAGGTTCACCGACCACCGTCCGCCCAGATACTGCCCGAAATTCGCGGGAAAGGCCGACAGGGTGACCATGTCGCGATTGGCCAGCGCCACCGCAACCAGCACGATGGCAAGCAGGACGAGAAACAGCAGTCGGATGAAGCGCATCGGAAATCCTTGAACTCGCTGGCCGCGCCGGTCCCAATGCCGCACGGCCCTGGCGTCATTCTACGCCGGTCACGCCTCGCCGTTCAACCGATCGCGCAGCAATTTTCCGGTCTTGAAGAACGGCACGTGTTTTTCCTCGACCTCGACCGCCTCGCCGGTGCGGGGATTGCGGCCGGTGCGGGCATCGCGCTTCTTGACCGAGAAGGCGCCGAAACCGCGCAATTCCACGCGATTG
Source organism: Paracoccus stylophorae (assembly GCF_028553765.1). Lineage (NCBI taxonomy): Bacteria > Pseudomonadati > Pseudomonadota > Alphaproteobacteria > Rhodobacterales > Paracoccaceae > Paracoccus > Paracoccus stylophorae. The sequence goes on from NZ_CP067134.1 coordinate 2,058,929, forward strand.
CCGCGCGCCATCGCGTCGATGATCTCTTCGAAGACGGTGTTGACGATCCGCTCGACATCGCGCCGGAAGAGATGCGGATTTTCATCGGCGATCTTCTGGATCAGTTCGGAACGGATCATCCTTTTCCCCCTTGCACGCGGCAATGATGCGGTCGGCGCCGGCGACATGTGGATCGACCGTCACCCGTCCCGACAATCGCGCAACGCATGAAACAATTCCCCGGTTTCATAGCGATGCCAGCTTTGGCCGCGCCGCGCAAGCCGGTTGGACGGCGCAACCCCCGACAGGGACAAGAAAAAAGGCCCGCCTTCCCTGCGTGGAAGACGGGCCTGCAAAGCCTTGTTCGACGGCGATCAGCCGTTGCGGTTCAGCGCCGCGCCAAGGATGTCGCCCAGCGACGCGCCCGATTCCGAGCTGCCATACTGGTCGATCGCCTCTTTCTCTTCGGCGATCTCGCGCGCTTTGATCGACAGGCCCAGACGGCGGGTCTTGGTGTCGATATTGGTCACGCGCGCATCGACCTTGTCGCCGACCTGGAAACGCTCGGGGCGCTGGTCCTGGCGGTCGCGGGCCAGATCTGAGCGGCGGATGAACGACTTGACGCCGTTATACTCCACCTCCACGCCGCCATCCTCGATGGCCGTCACCTCGACCGTCACGATCGAGCCGCGCTTCACACCGTCCACGGCCTCGGCCATATGCTCGTTTTCAAGCGCCTTGATCGACAGGCTGATCCGCTCTTTCTCGACATCGACGTCCTGCACGACCGCCTTGACGACGTCGCCCTTGCGGAAGTCCTGGATCGCGTCTTCGCCGCGCGTGTCCCAGCTGATGTCCGACAGGTGGACCATGCCGTCGATGTCGCCTTCCAGACCGACGAACAGGCCGAATTCGGTGATGTTCTTCACCTCGCCCTCGATCACGGTGCCGGTCGGATGGGTCTCGGCGAACACCTCCCACGGGTTGCGCATGGTCTGTTTCAGACCCAGCGACACGCGGCGCTTGGCTTCGTCGATTTCCAGCACCATCACGTCAACCTCTTGCGAGGTGGACACGATCTTGCCCGGATGGACGTTCTTCTTGGTCCAGCTCATCTCGCTGACATGGACCAGACCCTCGACCCCGGCTTCCAGTTCGACGAAGGCGCCGTAATCGGTGATGTTGGTCACGCGGCCGGTATGGACGCTGCCGATCGGGAACTTGCTGGTGACGGTATCCCACGGATCGGCCTGAAGCTGCTTCATGCCCAGGCTGATGCGGTGGCTGTCCTTGTTGATCTTGATGACCTGGACATCGACATTCTCGCCGATGGACAGGATCTCGGACGGGTGGTTCACGCGCCGCCACGCCATGTCGGTGACGTGCAGCAGGCCGTCAACACCGCCCAGATCCACAAAGGCGCCGTATTCGGTGATGTTCTTGACCACGCCCTTGACGGTCTGGCCTTCGGTCAGGTTGGCGATGACCTCGGCGCGCTGTTCGGCGCGGCTTTCTTCCAGGATCGCGCGGCGCGAGACGACGATGTTGCCCCGGCGGCGGTCCATCTTCAGGATCTGGAACGGCTGTTTCAGACCCATCAGCGGGCCGGCATCGCGCACGGGACGCACATCCACCTGCGAGCCGGGCAGGAACGCGACGGCGCCGCCCAGATCGACGGTGAAGCCGCCCTTGACGCGGCCGAAGATGGCGCCTTCGACGCGCTCTTCATCGGCATAGGCTTTTTCCAGACGGTCCCAGGCTTCCTCGCGGCGGGCCTTTTCGCGGCTGATGCTGGCTTCGCCGCGGGCGTTTTCGACCCGGTCAAGATAGACCTCGACCTCGTCGCCGACGGACAGCTGGGCGTCTTCGCCGGGGTTCGCGAATTCCTTCAGATCGACGCGGCCTTCCATCTTGTAGCCCACGTCGATGATGGCCTGTCCCGCCTCGATGGCGATGACCCGGCCCTTGACGACGCTGCCCTCGGTGGGCGTGTCGATGTCGAGGCTTTCGTTCAGGAGGGCCTCGAACTCCTCCATGGTCGCTTTAGCGCACATATATAATCGGTTTCCTTCATGGCGATTTCACTGGCCAGACGGTTGGCTCCGCCGGTCTGTATGATGCCCTTCGTGGCAACGACAAAGGGTCGCGGCTGCACGCCCGACCCGAATGAATGCGGCCTGTTGTGACCACGTCGCCCGATTGACTGCGGCCCATATATGCGCGCGGGGCGCGATATTCAACCAAAACCTGACCGAAGCAACCTGACCGGGGAGCGGTTATGTCCGGCCGGAAATATCGCTTGCCATGCCCGCCGGGCCGGGGTGATATGTCCGCTGAAACATATCGAACTGTCGGAGAGCCCGATGCGCGCCAGCCTGATCGCCGCCTGCCTGCTGCTTGCCCCCCTGCCCGCCGCCGCCGAGATCACCGTCTTCGCCGCCGCCTCGCTGAAGAATGCGCTGGACCGGGTCGCGCAGGATTTCACCGCGGCCACGGGCGAAGGCGTCGTCGTGTCCTATGCCGGGTCGGGTCAGCTGGCGCGGCAGATCATCGCCGGGGCGCCGGCCGATCTGTTCATCTCGGCCAACCCGCAATGGATGGACGAGGTTCAGGACGCCGGTCTGGTCGCGGACGGCGCGCGCCGCGATCTGCTTGGAAACACTTTGGTCCTGATCGCGCACGGCACGGCGGCGGAACCGGTGGACATCGCCCATCTGCCCACGCGGTTGCAGGGCGGACGGCTGGCGATGGCGCTGGTCGATTCCGTGCCTGCGGGCCAATATGGCAAGGCGGCGCTGACCCATCTGGGCCTGTGGGACGCGCTTGCCCCGCATGTCGCCCAGACCGACAATGTCCGCGCCGCGCTGGCGCTGGTCGCGACCGGAGAGGCGCCGTTCGGCATCACCTATGCGACCGACGCCGTGGCCGAGGACAATGTCAGCGTCGCCGCCGAATTTCCCGCAGACAGCCATCCCGCCATCGTCTATCCGGCCGCGCTGCTGAGCGGTGCGGCGGAACCGGCCGGCCGCGCCTTTTTCGACGCGCTGTCGGGCGATGCGGCACGGGCCGCGTTCGAGGCGCAGGGTTTCCGGGTTCTGGACTAGCGTGACCGACTGGCTGGAACCGCAGGAATGGCAGGCCGTGGCGCTGTCGCTGCGCGTCTCGACCGTGGCGGTGCTGGCGTCGCTGCCCTTCGGTATCCTGGTGGCGCACGCGCTGGCGCGGTGGCGGTTTCCGGGGCGCGGTCTGCTGAACGGGCTGGTGCATCTGCCGCTGGTGCTGCCGCCGGTCGTCACCGGTTACCTGCTGCTGCTGACCTTCGGGCGGCGCGGCACGGTGGGTGCGTTTCTGGACCAGTTCGGCATCGTGTTCGCCTTTCGCTGGACGGGGGCGGCGCTGGCGGCGGCGATCATGGCGTTTCCGCTGATGGTGCGCGCGATCCGGCTGGCCATCGAGGCGGTCGATCCCCGGCTTGAACAGGCGGCGGCCACGCTTGGCGCCGGGCGTGGCTGGGTGTTTCTGACCGTCACCCTGCCGCTGATCCTGCCCGGCATCCTTGCGGGCATGGTGCTTGCCTTCGCCAAGGCGATGGGCGAATTCGGCGCGACGATCACCTTCGTGGCCAATATTCCCGGCCAGACCCAGACGCTGCCCTCGGCCATCTATGCGTTCCTGCAGGTGCCCGGCGGCGAGGATGCGGCGGCGCGGCTGGTGCTGATCGCGGTCGCCATCGCGATGGGCGCGGTGTTCCTGTCGGAATGGCTGGCCCGCGTGATCGCGCGCCGCATCCGGGGGGCGTGATGCTGTCGGTCGCGATCCGCCACGATTTCCCCGGTTTTTCACTGGATGCCGCGTTCCGCGCCCCGCCGGGCGTCACCGCCCTGTTCGGGCGGTCGGGATCGGGCAAGACCACCATCGTCAACGCGGTCGCGGGCCTGATGCGCCCCGATCACGGCCGGATCGAGGCCGACGGGCGGGTCCTGTCGGACAGCGTCACGGGCCGGTTCCTGCCGCCGCATCGGCGCGGCGTCGGCTATGTCTTTCAGCAGGCGCGGCTGTTTCCGCATCTGAACGTGCGCCAGAACCTGCTTTACGGCCGCTGGTTCGCGCGCGGACCGGGGGCCGATTTCGGGCGGATCGTCGATCTTCTGGGCATCGGTGCGCTGCTGACGCGCCGGCCCGCGGCGCTGTCGGGCGGCGAACGGCAGCGCGTGGCCCTGGGCCGCGCGATCCTGTCGAACCCCCGCCTTCTGCTGATGGACGAGCCGCTGGCGGCGCTGGATCAGGCCCGCAAGGCCGAGATTTTGCCCTATCTGGAACGGCTGCGCGATGAAACCGGGTTGCCGATCCTGTATGTCAGCCATTCGCCGGCCGAGGTGGCGCGGCTGGCCACGACCATCGTGCTGATCGAGGCCGGCCGCATCGTCGCCGCCGGTCCCGCCGCCGCGGTCCTGTCGGACCCTGCGACCGCCCCGGTCCTGGGCCTGCGCGAGGCGGGCGCGATCCTGACCGGCCGGGTCGCAGCCCATGACAGCGACGGGCTGAGCCGTCTGGACCTGCCGGCCGGCCCCGTCTGGCTGGCCCATGTCGAGGCCGTGCCCGGCACCGTGTTGCGACTGCGCATCCTGGCGCAGGACGTGATGATCGCGCTGGACCGGCCGCAGGGGATTTCCGCGCTGAACGTGCTGCCAGCCACGATCCGCGACCTGACGCGGGCCGAGAGCGGCGTTCTGGTCCGGCTGGATGTCGGGGCCGAGACATTGCTGGCGCGGATCACGCAGCGTTCGGCCAAAGGGCTGGATTTGCGGCCGGGACTGGCGGTTCACGCGGTGCTGAAGGCGGTCTCGGTCGCGCCGGGCAGCGTCGGCACCGGCTGACCACCTGCGGCGGAGTGATCTGCCGGCGTCGCCGGGTCCAGCGCCTGCCAGCCCTGCACCCCGCGCCGGAACGCCAGCATTTCGGGCGGGCGGAACCCGTCCTCGTCCATGCGGGCGATGTGGCGTTCGATGGTCAGATGATCGCCCTCGATCTCAAGCACCGCGAACTCGTTCTGCAGATCGCCCAGCCGCGCGCACAGCGCCGTGCCCGCCTGGATCTGCAGGATGTGGCGATGGCCGTGCGCCAGCAGCGCCTGCGCCGTCCACAGATGCAGATGCCCGCTCAGCACGATCTGCGCGCCCGCATCCTCAAGCCGGCGCAGCGCCTGCGGGGCGCGGCGCGCCAGTTGCTTGTCGATCCCCGGCAGATGTTGCAGCGGGTGATGCAGCGCCACGATATTCGTGGCCAGCGCGTCGAAGCCCGCGATCAGGCGGCCGATCTCTCCGTCGCGGATCACGCCCCGCTGCCATGTGAACGGATCGACGCTGTTCAGGCCCAGAACGCGGACGCGGCCCGCCGCGCGGGTCGGGGCAAGCTGGGGGTCGATCGCCTGGCGGTATTCCACCCACGGCGCGACGAACCGCACCGGGATGTTATACAGCGGCACATCGTGATTGCCCGGCACCGCCATGACCGGCGCGTTGATCCGTGCCAGAAACCGCGCCGCGTCGCGGAACTGCCCGGGACGGCCGCGATGGGTCAGATCGCCGGTGACGACGACAAGATCGGCGCGCGCGCGGTTGACGCGATCCAGCAACGGCCCGACCAGCGCCTGCCGGTGAAAGCCGAAATGCAGATCCGACAGATGCGCGATCCGGGTCACGCCGCGCCATCCTGCGTCTTGTCGGTGCCGTCTACGGGCAGCAGCACCCGCAACCCGCCATGCCAGACCTTCAGCTTCAGCGGCGAGGCCAGCACCGTCTTTTCCCCGTCATGCGCGATCAGCTGGCGTTTGCGGGGCGTCGAAATGGTCAGCTCACTCGTGGTCAGCAGGTCGAAATCGCTGTCCTTGGCGGATTTACCGAAGGCCAGCCGCAGCGCCGACCCGATCAGCGGCAGGGGCTGTTTGGCCTTGGCGATCAGCACCGCGAAATCGCCCTGCCTGATCGCGTCGGCCCCGTCCAGCCCGAACGTGTCCAGTTGATAGGCGCTGCGGGCGACGAAGACCAGCGCGGTGGTGAATTGCTGCGTCTTGCCATCGACGCAGGCGGTCAGGGTCATCGGCCGGCGCAGGCGCGGCAGCGCCACCAGCACCGACCAATAGGCCGCAAGGCGCGAACGTCCCCACCGCTTGTAGATGGTTTCGCGGGTCTTCAGGATATAGGGATAGGCGCCCAGGCTGACATTGTTCAGAAACACCAGATTCTCGACGCACCCGATATCGATGCTGGCGATGCGGGCATTCGCGATCGTCTCAAGCGCATCGTCCAGTTCCTCGCCCACGCCCAGATCGCGGGCGAAATAGTTGAAGGTGCCGCCGGGCAGCACGCCCATGACCGCGTCGGTCCCGGCCAGCGCGCCGGCGATGGCCGACTGCGTGCCGTCGCCGCCCGCCGCCACGATCACGTCGAACCCGTCATCGACCGCCCGGCCAGCCATCTTCACCAGATCCTGCCCGCGCCCGGTCTTGCGCAGGTCGAATTCGGCGCAGCGCGGGCGCAGCGCCCTGGTGACGGCATCGCTGAAGCCGCCCTCGTCCTTGCGCCCCGAGCCGAGATTCATGATGACGCAAACTCGGCTTTGCGACAGGTCGAAGGCGCGGTCCGGCATGGGGGATTCCGTCGGAAATGGGATGGGTTGCGGTTCGATCACCAACCCGCCAGACCGCGCAAGGTTTCACAACCGGCGCGCGGCTTCTTTCACCGACGGATTCAGGTCGTCGCCGCCGGCCTGGATATATTGCAGCAACTGCGCGCGCATCCGGGGTTCCCAGTAATCGCGCAGATGTTCGGCGATGCGTTCGGCGGAATCGCCCGGCTGGCTGTTGAAGAAGCCGGCGATCTGGTTGGCCATCATGACCATCTTTTCAGGCGACATCTGACACCTCGGTGTTCAGCCGTTCGGGATGCGAGAACAGGTCGAACCCCTCGCCGCGGGCAAAGGCCGCCAGGGTGATACCCGCGCCCTGCGCCAGCCGCAGCGCATGGGCGGTCGGGGCCGACACGGCGATCAGGAAACCGCCGCCCGCCATCGCGCATTTCTGCACCATCTCGACCGACACGCGGCTGGTCAGAACGAATGCCCCCTGCCCCGCATCCAGCCCCTGCCGCGCCATCGCGCCGATCAGCTTGTCCAGCGCGTTGTGGCGGCCCACATCCTCGCGCGCCAGCACGACCCCCTGTCCGGGCAGCAGAAATCCCGCCGCATGGACCGCAAGGCTTTGATCGTGCAGCGGCTGCCAGTCGCGCAGCGATTCGGCGGCCGACGCCACCTCGGCCGCGCCAAGGATCGGCCCCGCGCCGTGCAGATCGGGCAGGCTGCGCGACGCCTCGGCCAGGCTGTCGATGCCGCACAGCCCGCAGCCCACCGGCCCGGCCAGCGTCCGCCGCCGCGTCGCCAGCGCCGATGCGCGGTCGCCCTGCAACCACATCCGCGCCTCGATCCCCTGATCGTGATCGACGATCTCGCACGAGGCGATCTGGCCCGGATCGGTCACGATCCCCTCGGTCAGCGAAAACCCGGTGGCGAAGTCGCCGATATCGGCGGGCGTCGCCATCATCACCGCCAGCGTGGTGCCGTCATATACCATCGCGACCGGCGTCTCCTCGGGCAGGATGCGGCGCACGGGATGGCGGCTGCCCGGTCGGACATGGTCGGCGGCGGCCGTCGTCAGGGGGTCGGGAAGCGTCATGTCATTCGGCCGCCGGCAGGATCCGGCGCGACTGTCGGGCGTGTTCACGGTAATCTTCCTGCCATTCCGACGGCCCGTTCGAGCGGCTGACCTGCACGGCGGTCACCTTGTATTCCGGGCAGTTCGTCGCCCAGTCGGAATATTCGGTGGTGACGACATTGGCCTGCGTGTCGGGGTGGTGGAAGGTGGTATAGACCACGCCGGGCGCGACACGGTCGGTCAGCGTCGCCTTCAGCGTCGTCTCGCCCGAGCGCGAGGCCAGCCGGACCCAGTCGCCCTCGGCCACGCCGCGCAGTTCGGCGTCGTGGGGATGGATCTCCAGCAGATCCTCGGGGTGCCACAGGATGTTCGCGGTCCGCCGCGTCTGCGCGCCGACATTGTATTGCGACAGGATGCGCCCGGTGGTCAGCAGCAGCGGGAAACGCGGCCCCGACCGTTCGTCGGTGGGCACGTATTCGGTGACGATGAAATGCCCCTTGCCGGACACGAAGTGATCGACATGCATGGTCGGCGTGCCGTCCGGCGCGTCGGTGTTGCAGGGCCATTGCACGCTGCCCTTTTCTTCCAGCATCTCGAAGCTGACGCCGGCAAAGCTGGGCGTGGTCGCGGCGATCTCGTCCATGATCTGGCTGGCATGGGTATAGTGCCAGTCCGCGCCCATCGCATTCGCCAGAAGCTGCGTCACCTGCCAGTCCTCGTATCCGTTCAGCGGCGCCATCACGCGGCGGACGCGGTTGATGCGGCGTTCGGCGTTGGTGAACGTGCCCTCCTTTTCCAGAAAGGTCGATCCGGGCAGGAAGACATGGGCATAGTTTGCCGTCTCGTTCAGGAACAGGTCGTGGACGATCACGCATTCCATCGCCGCCAGCCCCGCCGCGACATGCTGCGTGTCGGGGTCCGATTGCAGGATATCCTCGCCCTGGCAGTAAAGCCCCTTGAACGTGCCATCGACGGCGGCATCCAGCATGTTGGGGATGCGCAGACCGGGTTCGGGGTCGATTGCCACGCCCCAGGCGCGTTCATAGATCCGGCGCACATCGGGCAGCTTCACGTGGCGATAGCCGGGCAATTCGTGCGGAAAGCTGCCCATGTCGCAACTGCCCTGCACGTTGTTCTGGCCGCGCAGCGGGTTCACGCCCACCCCCTCGCGCCCGACATTGCCGGTCAGCATGGCCAGATTGGCGATCCCCATGACGGTGGTCGAGCCCTGGCTGTGTTCCGTCACGCCCAGCCCGTAATAGATCGCGCCGTTGCCGCCGGTGGCATAAAGCCGGGCGGCCTCGCGCAGCTCGGCGGCGGGCACGCCGGTCAGGGCCTCGGTGACTTCCGGGCTGTGGCGGTCCTGGCGGATGAAATCGACGTAATGCTGGAATTCGTCCCAGTCGCAGCGTTCGCGGATGAAATCCTCGTTCACCAGCCCTTCGGTGACGATCACATGGGCCATCGCGCTGACCACCGCCACGTTGGTGCCGGGGCGCAGGGGCAGATGGAACGCCGCCTCGACATGCGGGCTGCGGACCATGCCGATGCGGCGCGGATCGACGACGATCACCTTTGCGCCCTGCCGCACGCGCCGTTTCATGCGCGAGGCGAAGACCGGATGCGCATCGGTCGGGTTGGCGCCGATGATCACGATGACATCGCTGCGATCGACGCTGTCGAAATCCTGCGTCCCGGCCGAGGTGCCGAAGGTCTTGCCCAGCCCGTATCCGGTGGGCGAATGGCACACGCGGGCGCAGGTGTCGGTGTTGTTGTTCCGAAACACCGCCCGCGCCAGTTTCTGCACCAGATAGGTTTCCTCGTTGGTGCAGCGGCTTGAGGTGATGACCCCGATGGACCGGCGGCCATGCCTGTCCTGCAACGCCTTCATCCGGTCCGCGGCGAATCTCAGCGCCTCGTCCCAGTCCACCTCGCGCCACGGATCGGTGATCCTGTCGCGGATCATCGGCTTCAGGATGCGGTCGCGGTGATTGGCGTAACCATAGGCAAAGCGCCCCTTGACGCAGCTGTGCCCGTGATTGGCCTTGCCGTGCTTGTAGGGCACCATGCGGACCAGCTGATCGCCGTTCAGCTCGGCCTTGAACGAACAGCCGACGCCGCAATAGGCGCAGGTGGTGATCACCGCGCGCTGCGGCGTGCCCAGCTCGATCACCGATTTTTCCTGAAGGGTCGCGGTGGGACAGGCCTGCACGCAGGCCCCGCAGCTGACGCAGTCCGAGGTCAGGAAATCGTCGCCCGCCGTGCCGGCGCTGACCTTGCTGTCGAACCCGCGGCCCTCGATGGTCAGCGCAAAGGTGCCCTGCACCTCGTCGCAGGCCCGCACGCAGCGCGAGCAGACGATGCATTTCGACGGATCGAAGGTGAAATAGGGGTTGCTTTCGTCCTTGGGCGTATACAGCGGATTGGCCTGATCCACCGGCATCCGCAGCCGCGCCTCGGCCTGGCTGCGCGCGCCGGTGCCCGATTGGTCGAAATGGTTCTGACCGGGGGTATAGCGCACGTCGCGCAGCCCCACCTGCCCCGCCGTGTCCTGCAACTCGCAATCGCCATTGGCCGAGCAGGTCAGGCAGTCCAGCGGATGGTCGCTGATATACAACTCCATCACGCCCCGGCGCAGCCGCTGGATGCGGCCGGTCTGGGTGTGGACCACCATCCCCTCGGCCACCGGCGTCGTGCACGAGGCGGGGGTGCCCTTGCGCCCCTCGATCTCGACCACGCACAGCCGGCACGACCCGAACGCTTCCATGTTGTCGCTGGCGCACAGCTTGGGCACCATGATCCCGGCCAGCGCCGCGGCGCGCATGACCGACGTGCCCTCGGGGACGGTCACGTCCAGCCCGTCAACGGTCAACGAGACCGGACGGCCGCTGCGGGCGGGGGTGCCCAGATCGCGTTCGTCGTCCGGGGGAAACTGGGGAAGGATGAAGTCCTTCATTCTGCGGCCTCCTTGCGGGTCGCGAAATCGTCGGGAAAGCCGCGCAGCGCGGACATCACCGGATACGGTGTGAACCCGCCCAACGCGCATAACGACCCGTCGCGCATTGTATCACAAAGATCGGTCAAAAGCGCGACCGCCCTGGCGTCGCCCGCCGCGATGCGGTCGATGGTCTCGACGCCGCGCACCGCGCCGATGCGGCAGGGCGTGCATTTGCCGCAGGATTCGACGGCGCAGAACTCCATCGCGAAGCGCGCCATCTGCATCATGTCGGCGGTGTCGTCGAACAGCACCAGCCCGGCATGACCGATCAGCCCGCCCTGTTCGTCGAATTCCTCGTATCCCATCGGCGTGTCGAACTGGTCGGGGCGCATATAGGCACCAAGCGGCCCGCCCACCTGCACCGCCTTGACCGGCCGGCCGCTGGCGGTGCCGCCGGCGATGTCGTTCACCACCTCGCCCAGGGACAGGCCGAACCCGGCCTCGAACAGCCCGCCGCGCCGTGCGTTGCCCGCAATCTGCAAGGTCACCGTCCCGCGCGAGCGGTTGTGGCCCAGCCCGGCATACAGATCCGCGCCGCGTTCGAAGATCACCGGCACGCTGGCCAGGCTGATGACGTTGTTGACGACCGTGGGCTGGCCCAGAAACCCCGACAGCGCCGGCAGCGGCGGCTTGGCGCGCACCACACCGCGCTTGCCCTCAAGGCTGTTCAGAAGGCTGGTTTCCTCGCCGCAGACATAGGCGCCCGCGCCCTTGCGGATTTCCATGTCGAATTGGTGGCCGGTGTCCAGCACCGATGGCCCCAGCAGGCCGCGTTCGCGCGCGATTTGCACGGCGGCGTTCATCACCCTGATCGCGTCGGGATATTCGCTGCGCAGATAGACATAGCCGCGCGTCGCGCCGACGCCGATCCCGGCGATGATCATGCCTTCGATCAGGGTGAATGGATCGCCCTCCATCAGCATCCGGTCGGCGAATGTGCCGCTGTCGCCTTCATCGGCGTTGCAGACGATGTATTTCTGCGCCGCCCGCGCCTGCATCACCGTCTTCCACTTGATGCCGGTGGGAAATCCCGCCCCGCCGCGCCCGCGCAGGCCGCTGTCGGTGACCTGCTGCACGATGGCGTCGGGGGTCATGGCGGCGGCGCGGCGCAGCCCGGCCAGTCCGCCGCGCGCCGCATATCCGTCCAGATCCAGCGGTTCGGTCACGCCGCAGCGGGCGAAGGTCAGGCGGGTCTGGCGGCGCATCCAGTCCAGATCCTCGACCAGGCCAAGGCTGTCCAGCGTGCCGTCCAGCAGCGCGCCCGCATCCTCGGGCGCGACCGGGCCGAAGCCCACGCGCCCTTCATCCGTCTCGACCTCGACCAGCGGTTCAAGCCAGATCATCCCGCGCGTGCCGTTGCGCGCGATCTGCACGTCGATGCCGCGCGACGCGGCCTCGCGCGCGATCGCCGTCGCGACCTCGTCGGCGCCGACGGCCCGTGCGGCGCTGTCCATGGGAACCCAGATCTTCATGCCCCGGCCTCGTCCAGCAGCCTGTTCATCCGCGCATCGTCCAGCCGCGCGACGACGCGGTCGTCCAGCATCGCGGCCGGCGCGCAGGCGCACATGCCCAGGCAATAGACCGGCTCGACCGTCACCGCGCCGTTCGCGGTGGTGTCGTGCCAGCCGATGCCAAGCCGGTCCAGCGTCGCGTCGGCCAGCGCCGCCCCGCCCATCGACTGGCAGGCTTCGGCCCGGCAGATGCGCAGGATATGCCGGCCCGCCGGGACCTTGCGGAAATCGTGATAGAAGCTGACGACGCCATGCACCTCGGCCCGGCCCAAGTTCAAAAGATCCGCCAGAACCTGCAAGGCGGCGTCGGGGATGCAGCCATAGGCGTCCTGCACCGCGTGCAGCATCGGCAGAAGCGGACCTTCCAGCCCGGTCAGGGGCGCGACAAGCGTCCGGATCTCCTCATCCGAGGGGGCTGGCGATGAAAACGTCATGGCTGGCCTTTCGACAGGTTCGATGCCACAGCAAACAGGGTTGATGATCGAAAATCAATAACGCAGTTCCGTCAGTCGATAGGGTTCAGCTATCGGAAACCATGCGCCGCGCCTCGGCCAGCAGCGCCTCCAGCACCGGGGTGTGCGGCTCGCGCCAGGGTGCGACCAGACCGACCGCATGGGTGCTTTGCGGCGGCTCCAGCGGGACCAGCGCCAGCGTCTTGCCCTGCGCCAGAAACACCGCGATGTCCTCGGGCAGGATGGTCAGCCAGCCGCCTTCCAGCACATGCGCGACCAGCACCACGGTCGAACTGGATTCGACCGTCGCCTGCGGCGTCACGCCGGCCGACATCAGGTTGCGGTTGATGATCCGCCGGTTCTGCATGTCCGACGACAAAAGGCACAGCCGCTGCCCGGCCAGATCCGACCACGCCACACGGCGCTGCCGCGCCAGCGCCGATCCCTGGTTGCAGACCAGCATGTAGCGTTCGTCATACAGCGGAACCGTGCTGACCTTGCCCAGGGGTTCGTTGTCCAGATACGAGATGCCCGCGTCGATATCCAGATCGTCGATCATTTGCAGGATCTCGGCCGAGGTGCGCGACAGGATGGTGAAGCCCACGTTTGGATGGGCGATGCCGAACCGCGCGCTGATCTTGGCCGCCCATGTCAGCGCGGTGGGGATCACGGCGATCCGCAGGCGCCCCGACAGGCCGTGACGGGTGGCGCGCATCTCCTCGCGCAGTTGCCGTGCGTCGCCCACGATCCGGCGCGCCCAGACCAGCGTGGACTGGCCTTCGGGCGTCAGCCCGCCGAACCGCGATCCGCGAAAGATCAGCAGCACGCCCAGCTGCGCCTCAAGCTGCCGGATGCCGGCCGACAGGGTCGGCTGCGCGATGCCCAGCGACCGGGCGGCGCGGCCGAAATGCCCTTCCTTGGCCACCGCCAGAAACATTTCCAGCTTGTCGATCACCGCCTGTCACCCCTTGCGCCTGCCCGGCCATCAAGCCGGGCGCGGCGGTCCGGGTCAACCGGTCGGCGCGGTGTCGGGCGACGTATCCGGCGCGGCGTCGGAGGCGGGATCGTCGTCGTATTTGTCCTTGCGGCCCAGCAGACGCCGCATCAGCACATAGAACAGCGGCGCGAACAGGATGCCGAACGCGGTTGCGGCCAGCGTGCCGCCCAGCACCGTGGCGCCGATGGCGTTGCGGCCATTCGCGCCCGCCCCGGTGGACAGCGCCAGCGGCAGCACCCCCAGCGAGAACGCGATCGAGGTCATCAGGATCGGGCGGAAACGCTGGCGCGCGGCCTCGACCACGGCGCGATACAGCGGCACCCCGGCCTCGGACTGTTCGCGGGCGAATTCGACGATCAGGATGGCGTTCTTGCCGGTCAGACCGATCACCGTCAGCAGCCCGACCTGAAAGAACACGCCATTGTCGAACTGCCCCACGAACGCCCCCAGCAACGCGCCGAGGATACCGATGGGCATGACCAGGATGACCGCCAGCGGGATCGACCAGCTTTCATACAGCGCCGCAAGACACAGAAACACCGCCGCCAGCGACAGCCCGTAAAGCAGCATCGTCTGGTCGCCCGATTCGCGTTCCTCCAGCGACAGGCCGGTCCAGGCGACGTCGAAGCCGCCCGGCAGCTGGCTGACCATCTGTTCGATCTCGGCCATCGCCTCGCCCGAGGTGACGCCTTCGGCGGGGCTGCCCTGAATCTGCATCGAGGGAATCCCGTTATAGCGGTTCAGACCCTGCGGACCGAACGTCCATTCCCCCTCGGAAAAGTTCGAGAACGGCACCAGCCCGCCCGACACGTTGCGCACCCGCCACTTGTCGAAATCCGACGGGGTGGCGCGCGAATCCGGCTCGCCCTGCACATAGACGCGCTTGATCCGGCCGCGATCGACGAAATCGTTCACATAGGCCCCGGTCCACGCGACGCGCAGCAGGTTGGCCACGTCGTTGGCGGTGATGCCCATCGCGCCGGCCTTGCGCCAGTCCACGTCCAGGCGGAACTGCGCCGCATCCTCCAGCCCGGAGGGGCGGACCTGGGCGATCATCGGGTTCTGCGCGGCCATGCCCAGAAGCTGGTTGCGCGCATCCAGAAGCTGATCGTGCGACTGGCCGCCGCGCGCCTGAAGGAAGAAATCGAAACCCGACACGTTGCCCAATTCGATCACCGAAGGCGGCACGATGGGAAACACCATCGCGTCCTGGATCTGGCTCAGCGCGCCAAAGGATCGCCCGGCCAGCGCCTGCACCGACAGCGACGGGTCCAGCCGTTCCTTCCAGTCCTTCAGGCGCACGAAGGCCAGACCCACATTCTGCCCCTGCCCGGCAAAGCTGAACCCGGCGACGGCAAAGACCGATTCGACCGCCTCCTGTTCCTGGGTCAGGAAATACTGTTCGATCTGGTCCAGAACGTCGTTCGTGCGTTCGGTCGTGGCGCCGGTCGGCCCCTGCACCAGCACGAACATGATCCCCTGATCCTCGTCGGGCAGGAAGCCCTCGGGCGTGCGGATGAACAGCAGGACCATCGCCGCGCCCAGCGCGGCATAGATCAGCAGCATCCGCAACGGCCGGCGCACCAGCCAGCCCACCGCGCTGGTATAGCCGTTCGTGGTGCTGTCGAAGCCGCGGTTGAACAGGCCGAAAAGCCCGCGCGTCCGGGGCTGCGAATGGCGCAGGAACTGCGCGCACAGCGCCGGGGTCAGGGTCAGCGCCACGACCACCGACAGCCCCATCGCCGACACGATGGTGATGGCGAATTGCTGATAGATCACGCCGGTCGAGCCGGGGAAGAAGGCCATCGGCACGAACACCGCCGACAGCACCAGCGCGATGCCGACCAGCGCGCCGGTGATCTGGCCCATCGACTTGCGCGTGGCCTCGCGCGGCGACAGCCCTTCCTCGTCCATGATCCGCTCGACGTTTTCGACCACGACGATGGCGTCGTCCACCAGAAGGCCGATGGCCAGCACCATCGCCAGCATCGTCAGCGTGTTGATGGTGAACCCGAACGCCGCCATGATCCCGAACGTGCCCAGCAGCACGATGGGCACGGCCAGCGTCGGAATCAGCGTCGCCCGCCAGCTTTGCAGGAACAGATACATCACCGCCGTGACCAGGATGATGGCCTCGATCAGGGTCTTGACCACCTCCTCGATCGAGATTGCGACGAAGGGCGAGGTGTCGAACGGGATGACATAGGTCACGCCTTCGGGAAAGAACTGCGCGAATTCCTCCATCCGGTCCTTGACCCGCTCGGCGGTCTCAAGCGAGTTTGCGCCCGGCGCCAGGCTGATCGCCATCCCCGATGACGGCCGGCCGTTATAGGTCGCCTCGGCGGAATAGCTTTCGGCCCCGATCTCGACCCGCGCCACGTCCTGCAACAGGACCAGGCCGCCATTCTCTTCGGCGCGCAGCACGATCTGGCGAAAATCCTCGGGCGTGGACAACAGCGACTGCGCGGTGACGGTGGCGTTCAGTTGCTGGCCTTCGGGGGCGGGCTGATCGCCGAACGCCCCGGCCGAAATCTGCGTGTTCTGCGCCGAGACGGCAGCGACCACATCCGACGGCGTGATCTCGTAGCCGGCCAGTTTCGAGGGGTCCAGCCAGATCCGCATCGCGTATCTGGCGCCGAAGACCTGCACGCTGCCCACCCCCTCGACCCGGCTGAGATCGTCCACGAGGTTGGTGACCAGGTAATCCGACAGGTCGGTCTGGTCGTAATTCTCGTTCCCGATCAGGCCCACGACCATCAGGAACCCCGAGGCGGATTTGCTGACCGTCACCCCCTGACGCTGGACGGGTTCGGGCAGCAGCGGCGTCGCCTGCGACAGCTTGTTCTGGACCTGCACCTGCGCGATGTCGATATCGGTGCCGGTCTCGAAGGTCAGCGTCGTGCTGGAACTGCCTGCGGAACTGGACGACGACGACATGTAGCGCAGCCCGTCAAGCCCGGTCATCTGCTGTTCGATCACCTGCGTCACGGTATTGGCCACCGTATCGGCCGAAGCGCCGGGATAGGTGGCGCGGATCGTCACCGAGGGCGGCGCGATCTGCGGATATTGCGCGATCGGCAGGGTCAGGATCGACAGCACGCCGATCCCCATGATGATGATCGAGATCACCCACGCGAAAACCGGACGGTCGATGAAAAAACGGGCCATGGCTGAACTTTCGCTGGTCTTCGCGCTGGTCGGTATCGCGGCGGTCGGTCTGGTTTCAGTTGCTGTCGGCGTCGGTCTCGGCAGCCGCCGCGTCCGGCGCGGCCGTGTCGGCGGCGGCAGGGGCGGCGGCAGCGGCGGCATCCGCGCTTTGCGCGTCGCCTGCCGGTGCGTTGTCTGCGGGTGCCTCGCCCGCCGGAGCGGTGTCTGCGGGTGCAGTGTCTGCCGGTGCCGCGTCGGTCGGTGCCGCGTCGGTCGGGCTCTCCCCCGCCGGCGCTTCCCCTGCCGCAGCGTCAGCAGCCGGCGGCGCGTCGGCCGCAGCATCGGTCGGCGTTTCGGCACTATCCGCGGCCTGCGGCGCGCGTTCCTCGGGCGTCACGGTCATGCCGGGGCCGATCTTCTGCAAGCCGGCCACGACGATGCGATCGCCTTCGGCCAGCCCCTCGCGCACGATCCACTGATTGCCGCGATCCTGCACGATCTCAAGCTTGCGTTCCTCGACCACGTTGTCGGCGTTGACCACCATCGCCACCGGGCGGCCGCGGCGGTCGCGGGTCACGCCTTCCTGCGGGGCAAGGATCGCGCCCTTCAGTTCGGCCTGCGGGATGTCGGCCAGCACATACATGCCGGGCAGCAACAGCCCCTCGGGGTTCGGCACCTCCATGCGCAGGGTGATCAGACCGGTCATCTCGTCCACATGCGGCTCGGCCGCGGTCAGCGATCCGGTGCGATCATAGGTCGATCCGTCGGCCAGCCGCAGGGTGACGGTGCGGTCCGCGCCCTTGGGCAGCGAGGCGGCGGGTCCCTGGCGCTGCCAGCGGATGATTTCGGCGGCGGACTGGGTCACGTCGACGCGCACCGGGTCGATCTTGCGGATGACGGCCAGCGGGCTTGCCTGACTGGCCGTCACCAGCGCGCCCTGGCTGGCCTGCGCCAGACCGATGACGCCGTCGATCGGCGCGGTGATGGTGGTGCGGTCCAGTTCGATGCGGGCCGACTGCAACTGCGCCTCGGCGGCCTTGACGGCGGCTTCGGCGGCATCGCGGGCGGCGACGGCGCTGTCCTGCGTCTGTTCGCTGGCCACCCGGCGGTCGCGCAGCTCGGCCACCCGTTCGGCGTCGCGCCGCGCCGATTCGGCCTGCGCCTGCGCCTGCGCCAGCGCGGCCTCGGCCTGCGCGACGCCGGCTTCATAGCTGCGCGGGTCGATGCGATACAGCGGATCGCCCGCCTTGACGGGGCTGCCTTCCTCGAACAGGCGTTCCATGATGATGCCGTTCACCTGCGGCCGCAGTTCGGCCTCGGCCGAGGCCACGACCCGTCCCGGCAGGCTGGCCGTCAGCGTCACGTCCGATCCGTGCAGCGTCTGCACCGTCACCGCCGGCGGAGGCGCCTCGCCCCCCTGCTGCTGCGCGCGCGCCGGCATGGCCGCTACCTGCACCGACAACGCGCCGGCGAGGACAAGGATTAGGGTCAGCGTTTTCATGCTGTCAGGTCCGCTTCGTAGGGAAGGATCAGGATCGCGCGCGACACCGCGTCACAGCATAGCAAGGCGGCACCGCGCGCGACGCTAGCGCGATCCACGGGCAAGGGCAACCGCCGGGCTTCGTGTTTTGCGTGCATGGCTGCCCCGCATATGGCTCATGCGTGACGCGGAAAAGCCGTGTCAGTGAAAATCGCGGCTGGGGAACAGGCGCTTGGCCTGTTCGCGCGGATGACGCGCGGCGGGGGCGTGGCGGCGCGGGCGCGGGGCGTCGTCGGCCTCGGGGCGGGTCAGCCCGACCGCATCCTCCAGCGGCGATCCCAGATCCGAGATGCGGGGCGACAGATCCTCGATCCGTTCGGCGATCAGGTGAACGACGATGCCTTCGCGTTCCAGCCGCCCGGTGACGCGCAGCAGCCGCCCGCCCATCACCTCGCGCCGGAATTGCCGGTAGATGCTGTCCCAGACGACGATATTGGCGGTGCCCGTCTCGTCCTCCAGCGTCAGGAAGATCACGCCCGAGGCGGTGCCGGGGCGCTGGCGGGTGATGACCAGCCCGCAGACCGAGACGCGGCCGGGCCGGACATGCAGCAATTCGGCATGGGGCAGGACATCGGGAATGGTCGGGCGCAGCAACTCCATCGGATGGGCGCGCAGGGTCAGGCGGGTGGCCACGTAATCCTCGACCACCTCTTCGCCCAGATGCATGGCGGGCAGGTTCACCGCCGCCTCGTGCACCCCCTCTCCGTCGATGGGATCGGCAAACAGCGGCAAGGGCGCGGGGGCGCGGATCGCGCGCACCTGCCACAGCGCATCGCGCCGCGTCAGCCCCATCCCGGCGAATGCGTCGGCCTCGGCCAGCCGTTCCAGCACCGCGGGCGCGATGCCGGCGCGCAGCCACAGGCTTTCGGGATCGGGATAGCCGTTGCCGCGCGCCGCCGCGATCCAGTCGGCATCGTCCTGCCGGAACCCCTTGACCTGACGAAACCCCAGCCGCAGCGCGAAGGCGCCGTCGGCGCGGCGTTCCAGCGTGCAGTCCCATGCGCTGTGGTTGACGCAGACGGGGCGCACCTCGATCCCGTGCTCGCGCGCGTCGCGCACGATCTGGGCGGGGGCATAGAACCCCATCGGCTGCGAATTCAGCAGCGCGCAGGCAAAGATCGCCGGATGGCGGCATTTCAGCCAGGACGACACATAGGTCAGCATCGCGAAGGCCGCCGCGTGGCTTTCGGGAAAGCCGTAATCGGCGAACCCCTCGATCTGCGAAAAGCACTGTTCGGCCACCTCGCGCGAATATCCCCGCTCCATCATCCCGCTGACGAAACGGTCGCGATGCCGGTCGATGGTGCCCATGCGCCGGAACGAGGCCAGCGACCGGCGCAGCTGGTCGGCCTCTTCGGCGGAATAGCCGGCGCCGACGATGGCGATCTGCATCGCCTGTTCCTGAAACAGCGGCACGCCCAGCGTCCGCCGCGTCACCTGTTCCAGTTCCGGGCCGAAAGGCTGGGGCGCCTCCAGCCCCTGCCGGCGGCGGATATAGGGCCTGACCATGCCGCCCTGGATCGGGCCGGGACGGACGATGGCGACCTCGATCACCAGGTCATAGAATTCCCGCGGCCGCATCCGGGGCAGGAAATTCATCTGCGCCCGGCTTTCGACCTGGAACACCCCCACCGCATCGGCGCGGCACAGCATGTCATAGGTGGCCGTATCGCCCTGCGGCACGGTGGCAAGGTCGTGGTGGATATCCTTGTGCGCGCGCAGCAGATCGAAGGATTTCCGGATGCAGGTCAGCATCCCCAGGCTGAGCACATCGACCTTCAGGATGTTCAGCGCGTCGATATCGTCCTTGTCCCATTCGATGACGGTGCGCTCGGCCATCGCCGCGTTCTCGATCGGGCACAGCTCGTCCAGCCGGCCGCGGGTGATGACGAAACCGCCGACATGCTGGGACAGGTGCCGGGGAAAGCCCACGATCTCGCGGATCAGGCGGATGGTCTGGGCCAGCCGGCGATCGTCGGGATCCAGCCCCATCTGGCGCATCTGTTCGGGGTCCGCCCCCTTGTCCGAGATGCCCCAGACCAGCCCCGACAGGCTGGCGGTCACGTCCTGGGACAGGCCCATCACCTTGCCCACCTCGCGGATCGCGGCGCGCGAGCGGAAATGGATCACGGTCGCGCACAGCCCGGCGCGGTCGCGGCCATAGCGGTCATAGATCCACTGGATCACCTCTTCGCGCCGTTCATGTTCGAAATCGACGTCGATATCGGGCGGCTCGCCGCGATGGCGCGAGACGAAGCGTTCGAACACCATGCCGATCATGTCGGGCGACACATCGGTGATGCCCAGCGCCCAGCAGATGATCGAATTGGCCGCCGAGCCGCGCCCCTGACACAGGATCCCCAGCCCGCGCGCATGGCCGACGATGTCGTGGACGGTCAGGAAATAGGCGGCATAGCCCAGATCGCCCACCACCCCCAGCTCCTTGTCCAGCAGGTCGTGGTAGCGTTGGGGAATCCCGTTCGGGCAGCGCCGGATCAGGCCCTGCCGCGCCAGCCGTTCCAGCCGGGCCTGCGGCGCCTCTCCGTCGGCGATCTCGTCGGGATAGTCATAGCTGAGATCGCCCAGATCGAAATGACAGCGCGCGGCGATCTCCAGCGTGCGGCGGATCGCGGCCGGATGGCGGGCGTAAAGACGGACCATGTCGCGCGCCGGTTTCAGCCGGCGTTCGGCATTGGGCAGGGCGCGGGTGCCGATCCGGTCGATGGTCAGCCCCTCGCGCAGACAGGTCAGCACGTCGGCCAGCGGACGGCGATGGGCGCGGTGCATCAGCACGTCGCCCACCGCCACCATCGGTGCCGACGCCCGCAGCGCCAGCGCCGCGCAGGCGTCGAACCACGCCTGATCCGACCCGTCGTAACGCGGCGCGGCACCCAGGAACACATGGCCGGGATACCGCCTGCGCAGGGTCTGCACCGGCGCCAGCGCGCGGCCCGGATCGACGCCCGGCGGCGGCAGCGCGATCAGGATCATGCCGTCGCAGCCCTGGACCAGATCCTCCAGCATCAGCGCGCAGCAGCCCTTGTCCGTGCGCCGCTTGCCCAGGGTCAGCAGCCGCGACAGCCGGTGCCACGCGTCGCGGTCGGTCGGCAGGGCCAGAAACTCGACCGGGCAGTCGCGCAGCACCAGCCGCGATCCCGCGATCAGCTTCGGCAGGACCGGCATCGCCGCATGGGGCATGTCCACCGGATCGCCCACCTCCTGCCGCGAACAGGGATCGGTGCGGTGGGTCGAGCGGACGGGTAATCTGCCCTCGACCTCGTTGCGCAGGTTCTTCAGCGCCGTCCACGCCCGGACCACGCCGGCCACCGAGTTGCGGTCGGTGATGGCGATGGCCTGCAACCCCAGCTCGGCCGCGCGCAGCACCAGTTCCTCGGGGTGCGAGGCCCCGGTCAGGAAGGTGAAATTCGTGGTGATCGCCAGTTCCGCATAACGCGGCGGCGACGAGGACGAATCGGGGGGCGAATCTGAGACGGGATGCGGGGCGATGACGGTCATGCGAATTCCCCCTGCACGAACCAGCCCGGATTCTGCGGCGTGTGAAACATCCACAGCCGCCGCCCCTGCCGCGTCTCGATCCGCCAGTAATCGCGCAGTCCCGTGCGCCATTCGGGATCGTCCAGCCACCATTCGGGCGCGATCCGTTCCGGTCCGGTGGCGCGCGCCAGATCCAGCGCCATCCGCCGCCAGCGGAACCGCGCGGGCGGGGCCGATCCGCGCGCGACCACGGGTTCGGGCGCGAACAGAACCAGCGGGCGCGGCAGCGGCGCGCACCAATCGCCTTCGGCGCGCGACCATGCGGCCGGCGAGATCAGGAAGCTGCGTTCCGGGATATGGCTGTCGGCGGGCAGGAAACGCTGAACATTCTCAAGCCCGATCCGGGTGCCGATCCGGGTGATCAGGTTTTCCAGCCGGTCCTGCGCCACCTGCGCCCCGCCGATCTGGGCGGCGGGCAGCGGTTCGACCTGCACCGCCTCCAGCCGCAGCTGGTCGATGCCGAAGCCCGCATCGACCTGCTCCACCCCGCGCGCGAACAGCGGCAGGATGCGGGCCGGATCGCGCATCGCGGCGGCCAGCCGCAATTCCACCTGCCGGCTTTCCTGATCGACGCGGCGCAGCGTCAGGCGCAGCAATCGCGCCCCCATGTCGCGCGCGGTCAGCCGCGCGCACAACGCGATCAACAGCCGTTCGGTGCCCGCCATCACATCGTCGCGCAGCCCGATCGGGTCGGGCAGGGTCAGCCGCGCGGCATAGACCGGCGGCTCGGGTTCGGGGTCGATCGGTTCGGGCTGCCGGCCCATCGCCTGATCCAGCCGGGTCAGCAGGCCCGGTCCGAATCGCCGCGCCAGCGGCGCGCGCGGCACCGATTCCAGATCGCCGATCCGGCGCAGGCCCAGACGCTGCAACCCGACCGAGGTTGCCTCGTCCAGCCGCAGCGCCGCGACCGGCAGCGGCGCCAGCGCCTGCGCCCCCTGCCCCGGCGCCGCCCGGTCGCCGTGCCGCCGCCTGCCGTGACGCGCCAGCGCCCAGGCTGCGCCCAGGCTGTCGCCCAGCCCCAGCCGCACCGCGAATCCGGCGCGGTCCAGCCGGTCGCGCATGTCGTCCAACATCGCCTGTTCGCCCCCCGCCAGATGGGCCGAGCCGGTGATGTCCAGCGCCAGACCGTCGCGCCCGTCGCGGCCGACCCACGGACAATATCGCGTGGCCCATCGCCGCAGCACGCCCAGCATCCGCGAATCGGCGGCCGGATCGGCCGGCGCCTGTTCCAGACCGGGGCAGAAGATTCGCGCCTCGGCCAGCCCCATGCCGCGATGCAGCCCCTGCGCTTCGGCCGCCGCGTTCAGGCAATAGATCCGGTCGGTATTGTCCGCGCGCAGGGTCAGCGCGAAAGGCCGGTCAGTCGGACATGCCCGCAGAACCCGGTCGCTTGGAAGACGGGGGAACCACATCGAGACGATGCGTCTCTGCGCTCCATCGAACATGCCAGGCTCCAACGGTTCCTGATTTGTTCTTTTTAAGCTCCCACCGCATCGGAGTCGAGAGGTCCGCGGTTTGCGGATCGAGGATCGGCGCGCAGTGCCAGCGCGTCTCGGCGGCGTTGCTGCCCATCCCTTCGGGGATCAGGCACAGCCCGGTCGCGCCGCCGGCCCGCGCGGCCAGTTGCAGGCGCCGCCCCTCGCGCAGATCCAACGGACGGCTGATTTCGATGACGACCAGCGCGACGACGCCGTCCTTCAGCGCCTCTTCGGCCACGGCCAGCGCGTCGGTCTGATCCTTCGCCTGCGCCACCAGAAGCCGCGCGGGATCGAAGAAGGGCGACAGGCCGACCGGATGCAGCGCCGCGGGCTGCCACGATTCGCGGACCCAGATCAGCGCCCCCTGCGCCTGCGCGCAGGCAACGGCCGCAAATCCCGCCGCGCCGGGGCCGAACGCCTCGTGGACGCGGCCCCGGCGCAGGGGAAAGGGTATGGCTGCGGGATCGGGCATGGCGCGAGATTAGCGAAACCGGGCGGCAAGTTAAATCCGGACGGGGGACGGAAAAAAGGGGGGCGTTGCCCCCCTCTTGCCTGCGGCAATTCACCCCCCAGGATATTTGATCGCCAAAGACCGACGGAGGCGGGCGGTCCGACGCAGCGTCGGCTGGAAAAGTCGCCCCCCGCGATTGCTGCCACAACGCGGGGGGCGGATGTCAGGTGCGCACCTCTTGCCGGGCCGCTGGCTGCTCCGATAGGCGCACGGGGAGGAGGAGGAAAGCCCCGCGACCTTCGCCTGACACAGGTTGCCGGGCCGCCGGGGCGGCCCGATCTTGTTCAGCTACACCCGCTTGTGCCGCCGCAGGTGTTGCACTTCATGCAGGTGCCGTTGCGGACCAGCGTATAGTTGCCGCATTCGCCGCAGGGGTCGCCCTCGTATCCCTGCATCTTCGCCTTGGTGCGGGCATCCAGCGCGGCGGTCGTCACCGACGCGACCTGAAAGCCGGCCGCGGATTCGGCCATGCCGGTGGCGACGGCGGCGGATGACGTGCCGCCCTGCAGCACCATCAGCTCCTGCGGCAGACGCTTGCGCAGATAGCCGGCGCTGCTGATCTGTTTCAGCATGGTCAGCGATTTCAGCTCGGACTGTTCGCTGACGGGCGTGACGTTGCGCCCCTCGAATTCGCCGCCGCCCATGTCGTCGAACCGGGCGCCTTCGGGTTTGACATGCGCCAGATCGGTGCGGTCCAGATAGCTGACGGCCAATTCGCGGAACACGTAATCCAGGATCGAGGTCGCGTTCTTGATGCTGTCATTGCCCTGCACCATGCCGGCCGGCTCGAACCGGGTGAAGGTGAAGGCGTCCACGAATTCCTCCAGCGGGACCCCGTATTGCAGGCCGACCGACACTGCGATGGCAAAATTGTTCATCATCGCCCGGAAGCCCGCACCTTCCTTGTGCATGTCGATGAAGATCTCGCCCAGCTTGCCGTCGTCATATTCGCCGGTGCGCAGATAGACCTTGTGGCCGCCGACATTCGCCTTCTGGGTATAGCCCTTGCGGCGCTGCGGCAGTTTTTCGCGGTGGGACCGCACCATCTCCTTGACGATGATCTTCTCGATCACCTTCTCGGCGATGACGGCGGCCTTTTCCTGTGCGCTGCCGGTGGCCAGGATGTCCTCGGCCTCCTCGTCATCCTCGACCAGCGCCGAGGCCAGCGGCTGCGACAGTTTCGAGCCGTCGCGATACAGCGCATTGGCCTTGATCCCCAGCGACCATGACAGCTCATAGGCGGCCAGCGTATCGGCGATGGTGGCGCTGTTGGGCATGTTGATCGTCTTGCTGATCGCGCCCGAGATGAAGGACTGCGCCGCCGCCATCATGTGGATGTGGCTGTCGACCGACAGATAGCGCCGGCCCCGCTTGCCGCAGGCATTGGCGCAGTCGAAGACCGGCAGATGTTCGTCCTTCAGGAACGGCGCGCCTTCCAGCGTCATGGTGCCGCAGACATGGTCGTTGGCGGCCTCGATCTGTGCGCGGGTAAAGCCCAGATGGCGCAGCAGGTCGAAGCCCGGATCGTTCAGCTTCGCCTGGGGGATGCCCAGCGTCGCCTTGCAGAACTCTTCGCCCAGCGTCCACTGATTGAAGACGAAGCGGATGTCGAAGGCGGTGGCCAGCGCCGCCTCGACCTTCTCGATCTCGCGCGGGCCGAAGCCGTGGCCGGACAGCGCGGTGTGGTTGATGCCGGGGCAATTGCCAAGCGAGGCATGGCCGACCGCATAGGCGATGATTTCCTCGATCTGGGCGCTGGAATAGCCCAGCACCTCCAGCGCGGCCGGGACCGACTGGTTGATGATCTTGAAATAGCCGCCGCCGGCCAGCTTCTTGAACTTGACCAGCGCGAAATCGGGCTCGATCCCGGTGGTGTCGCAATCCATCACCAGACCGATCGTGCCGGTCGGTGCGATTACGGTCGCCTGCGCGTTGCGGAAACCGTGCTTTTCGCCCAGGGCCAGCGCCTGATCCCACGCCTCGCGGGCGATGGCGACCAGCCGCGCGTCGGGG
Organism: Paracoccus stylophorae; assembly: GCF_028553765.1. Classification (NCBI taxonomy): domain Bacteria; kingdom Pseudomonadati; phylum Pseudomonadota; class Alphaproteobacteria; order Rhodobacterales; family Paracoccaceae; genus Paracoccus; species Paracoccus stylophorae. Next base: position 2,084,818 of record NZ_CP067134.1, read on the forward strand.
CAGTTGCCGGCATCCAGTTCCACCGGCACCACGTTGACGCCGCAATAATCGCCCGTGCCATGCGCGGCGGCGCGATGGTTGCGGATCACGCGCAGCATGTGGTCGGCGTTCTTGCCATAGCCCGGAAACGCGCCCAGCTCTGCCGCCATCTCGGCCGAGGTCGAATAGGCGACGCCGGTCATGATCGCGCTCAGCGCCCCGCACAGCGCCCGGCCCCGGTCGCTGTCATAGCCAAGGCCCATATTCATCAGCAGCCCGCCGATATTGGCATAGCCAAGGCCCAGCGTGCGGAAGTCATAGGACCGCTGCGCGATCTCCTTGCTGGGGAACTGCGCCATCAGCACGCTGATTTCCAACGTGACGGTCCACAGCCGCGTGGCGTGGACATAGGCGTCGGCGTCGAATTTGCCGCCGGTCCAGAATTTCAGCAGGTTCATCGACGCCAGGTTGCAGGCGGTGTCGTCGAGGAACATGTATTCGCTGCACGGATTGCTGCCCCGGATCGGCCCGTCGGCCGGGCAGGTGTGCCAGGCGTTCACCGTGTCGTGGAACTGGATGCCGGGATCGGCGCAGGCCCAGGCGGCGTGGCCGACCTGTTCCCACAATTCGCGCGCGCTGACGGTCTTCGCTACCTTGCCATCGGTGCGGCGCAGCAATTCCCACGGCTTGTCCTCGCGCACGGCGGTCAGGAACGCATCCGTCACCCGCACCGAGTTGTTCGAGTTCTGGCCCGACACGCTGACATAGGCCTCGCTGTCCCAATCGGTGTCGTAGGTCGGAAACTCGATGCTGTCGAAACCCTGTCGGGCATATTGCAGCACGCGGTTGATATAGGTTTCGGGGATCATCGCGCGCTTGGCCGCCCGGATCGCCGTTTTCAGACCGTCATTGCGGGCCGGGTCGGTCGCGTCCGCGATGCTGCCGTCCCAGGCGCCGATGGCCGCGAAGATGTCATTCAGCCGCGCCTCGTGCGCCTTCGATCCGGCCACCAGGCTGGCGACCTTCTGTTCCTCGATCACCTTCCAGTTGATGAACTGCTCGATATCGGGATGATCCATGTCGCAGATCACCATCTTCGCCGCGCGGCGCGTGGTGCCGCCCGACTTGATCGCGCCGGCCGCGCGGTCGCCGATCTTCAGGAACCCCATCAGCCCGCTGGACTTGCCGCCGCCCGACAGGCTTTCGCCCTCGCCGCGCAGGGACGAGAAATTGGTGCCGGTGCCCGAGCCGTATTTGAACAGACGCGCCTCGCGAACCCACAGATCCATGATGCCGCCCTCGTTCACCAGATCGTCGCTGACCGACTGGATGAAGCAGGCATGGGGCTGGGGATGTTCATAGGCGCTGTCGGACTTGACCAGCTTGCCGGTCTTGTAGTCGACATAAAAATGCCCCTGCGACGGCCCGTCGATGCCATAGGCCCAGTGCAGGCCGGTATTGAACCATTGCGGGCTGTTCGGCGCGGCCATCTGCCGGGCCAGCATGTGCCGCATCTCGTCGTAATAGGCGCGGGCGTCTTCTTCTTTGGAAAAATACCCGCCTTTCCAGCCCCAATAGGCCCAGGCCCCGGCCAGCCGGTCGAACACCTGCCTTGCGCTGGTCTCGCCCACGTAACGCCGGTCCTCGGGCAGGTCGGCCAGCGCGTCCGTGTCGGCCACGCTGCGCCACAGGAATTCGGGCACGCCCTTTTCCTTCACCCGCTTCAGGGCCGCCGGAACGCCGGCCTTGCGGAAATATTTCTGGGCGATGACGTCGCTGGCGACCTGGCTCCAGCCCTGGGGGATCTCGACATGCTCGTTGCGGAACACGATCTTGCCGTCGGGATTGCGGATCTCGCTGACCGTCGTGGTGAAGGCGATGTCGCCATAGGCTCCGCCTTCCGTGGTGGTGAAACGCCGTTCGATCTTCATGCCTGCCCCTCAAGCTTGTCTGGTCTGTCCCTCGTTCCCGATCGTCCGCATGCACATCGCCGCCCCCACCCCCGCACGACGCGGCGAGGGGCGGCAGGCGGCGGACCGCCTGTCAGCTTTCGATCAGGACGCGGCCGGAGAGTTCTGATCCGAGGCTAGTGGGTGCCACCAGATATTGTGTCGCCCGTGCCGCAAGACACAACCTGACCGCTTTCCAACGCGCTTTCAACAGATTTTTTACATGTTGGGGCGGGTGTTTTTGGTTGACAGGCACGGAAGGCGCGGGTGCCAGATTCGCCCACAGGGCGGGGCAAACGCCGCCGCCCAGACGGCGGCACGACCGACAATCGGTCTTTCAAAACAGGGCGTTGCCACATCTTGTTCAACAGTTATCCACAGGCTTATCCCGCACTCATCCGCAGGTTGCGCACAGCGCGCACATCAATGCGCGGGCAGGACGATTCCCGCATCGGTCACGATCAGGTCCAGCGGCTGGTCGAACTCTTCTGTCGGAACCTGCGGCAGTTCCTGCGACGCGAAGGCCAGCCCGATGGCGACCACCGGGCCCGCCGCACGCAGGATTTGCAGGGTCCGGTCGTAATATCCGCCGCCATAGCCGATGCGGTTGCCCGCCCGGTCGAAGGCGGCAAGCGGCACGATCAGCACCTCGGGCGTCAGGACGGGGGCTGATTCGGGCGGATGCCAGGTGCCGAACGGTCCGGGGTCCAGCGGCCCGCCGCGCCAGGCGCGGAAGATCAGCGGCACCGCCCGCCCGGTCACGACCGGCAGGCACAGCGGGCCGTCATGGGCCTGCATGGCGGGCAGCGGATCGGCCTCGCCCCGCATCGGCCGGTATCCCGACAGCACCCGGCCCCGGTGCGGGGCCAGCGCCTGCGTCAGGTGCCCGGTGATGCCGGCCGGATCGCCGCCGTGGCGCAGCCGCGCGGCCAGCGCCTCGGCCCGCAGCGCGGCCTTTTGCGCCGCACTCACAGCAGCACGGTCGAGGCCAGCCCCAGAAAGGCGAAGAACCCGACCACATCGGTCACGGTCGTCACGAACGTCCCCGATGCCAGCGCCGGGTCCGCCCCCAGCCTCTCCAGCGCCAGCGGCACCAGAATCCCCGCGACCGCCGCCACGAACAGGTTGATGATCATCGCCATCGCGATCACCATGCCCAGCAGCGGGTCGTGGAACCACGCATAGGTCACAAGCCCCATGATCGTGGCAAAGATCAGCCCGTTCAGCAGCCCCACCGTCGCCTCGCGCCGCACGACCCGCCAGGTGTTGCTGGCGGTCAAGCTTTTGGTGGCCAGCCCGCGCACCGCCACGGTCAGGGTCTGCGTGCCGGCATTGCCGCCCATCGAGGCCACGATGGGCATCAGCACGGCCAGCGCCACAAGCCGCACGATCGCGCCCTCGAACTGCGCGATGACCGAGGCGGCGAACAGCGCCGTGACGATATTCGTGGCCAGCCACGGCACCCGCTGGCGCGAGGTTTTCCAGACCGTGTCCGACAGGCTGGATTCGTCGCCCACACCGGCAAGGCGCAGGATATCTTCCTGATGTTCCTCGTCCATGACCGCCATCGCATCGTCGATGGTGATCACGCCCACCAGCCGGTCGTCGGCATCGACCACGGGGGCCGAAATCAGGTGATACTGGTTGAACGCATAGGCGACATCGCCCTCTTCGGCATAGGCGCTGACGGGGCGAAAGCTGGCTTCGGTGATCTGGCCCAGCGGGGTGCCGCGCGGCGATGACAGCAGCCGCCCCAGCGCGACATAGCCGACCGGATGGCGGCGCGGATCGACCAGGATGATGTGATAGAACTGTTCGGGCAGCCATTCCTCGGCGCGCAGGAAATCGATGGTCTCGCCCACGGTCCAGTGGGCGGGGGCGGTGACCACCTCGGACTGCATCAGCCGGCCGGCCGAGTATTCGGGATAGGCCAGCGATTGCTGGACCGCGGCCCGGTCGGAATCGTCCAGCGCGGCCAGGATCTCGGCGCGCTCGGGCTCGTCCATGTCCTCGATCAGGTCGACCAGATCGTCGCTGTCCATCTCGCGGACGGCCTCGGTCAGCACGTGCCGGGGCAGCTGCTCCAGCACCTCGTCGCGGATGCCCTCGTCGATCTCGGACAGGATCTCGCCGTCGATCTCGCCGGAATACAGCCGCAGAAAGGTGCGGCGCTCGCCCGTATCCAGCCGTTCGATCAGGTCGGCGATGTCGGCTGCGTGCATCGGTTCCAGCAGCGTGTTCAGCCGTTCGCCGTCTTCGGCGTCGATGGCGTCGTCGATCTGTTCCAGCAATTCCCGGCGCGGCAGGAAATCGTCCTCGTCCGGGTCGGACGGCCTGTCGATCGTCTGATCCCTGGGGTCGGGGCGTTCCTCGTCGGTCATGCGGCCTCTCCTGCGTTGCGCGTCCCGTGTCTCGCCCGGTGCTGCCGGGCCGGTCAACCGTTCAGATATGCCAGCGCCTCGCGGTGCAGGCTGGCGGTCGCGGCGGCGATGACCTGCCCGCCCTGCGCCGCCGGCCCGCCCTGCCAGTCGGTGACGATGCCGCCGGCCGCCTCGACCACCGCCAGAGGGCCTGCGATGTCATAGGGCTGCAACCCGGCCTCGATCACCAGATCGACATGACCCAGCGCCAGCAGCGCATAGGCATAGCAGTCCAGCCCGTATCGCGTCAGCCGCACCCGGTCCGCCACCCGGCGAAAGGCGTTCGCCTCGGCCGGGGTGCCGATCTCGGGAAAGGTCGTCATCAGCGTCGCATCGGCCAGCAGGGCATCGCGCCGCACCGCCAGCCGCCTGCGTCCGCCGGGGCCGGTCAGCTGCGCCCGACCCAGCCCGCCTTCGAACCGTTCGCGCGTATAGGGCTGGTCGATCAGGCCATAGCGGATGCCGTGCCCGTCGCCCAGACCGATCAGCACGCCCCAGCTGGGCGCGCCGCACAGAAAGGCGCGCGTGCCGTCGATCGGGTCCAGAATCCAGGTCAGCCCGCTGTCGCCGTCCGACAGGCCGAATTCCTCGCCCAGGATCGCGTCCTGCGGCCGACGCCGCGCCAGCACCGCGCGCATGGCGGTTTCGCCGGCGCGGTCGGCCTCGGTCACCGGGTCGAAGCCTGCGGCGCGCTTGTTGTCGGCGATCAGATCGGCGTTGCGAAACAGGGGCAGGATGGCCGCACGCGCCGCGTCCGCCATCTCATGCGCGGTCTCGATGATCTGCTGTGCGTCGCGCATGTCGTCCCCGGCCGTGGCAAGTTTTCCTGCCGACAGGTCTAGCGGTAACGGACCCTGCCCGCCAGTGCGCGCACCGGGTCGCGGCCGGGAAAACCCGCGCGGACCCGAACGCCGTCGGGGCAGGACAGACGCAGCGCGACGATGTTGCCGGGCGCAAACGATGTGGAAACGGAACACCCGACCGGCAGCGCGGGGCGGATCGCCGCCAAGGCTGGCCGGCGGGTGCGGGCGGTCCGGCCAGACGCCTAGTCGGCCGAACCGCGGTGCTTTCAGGCGGCGTCCGACAGGACCCGCGCCAGTTCGAAGATCTGCCGGCGCTGCGGGGCGGGCATCGCGTAATAGGCGCGCACCAGTTGCAGCGCCTCCTTGTCGGCCAGGATATCGCCCTCGACCGCGTCGACCGCATCGCCCTCTTGCAGCCCGTCGAAGAAAAAGCTGACCGGCACATCGACCGCCCGCGCGATGTCCCACAGCCGCGAGGCCGACACCCGGTTCATTCCCGTTTCGTATTTCTGAATCTGCTGAAACTTGATTCCGACCTTGTCGGCCAGTTGTTGTTGGGTCATTCCGATCATCCAGCGACGATGGCGGATACGCTTACCAACATGAACATCTACACTATGCTTCATCGCCCATCCTCATGCAATCTCAAGAGGCAATAGCCGAATCCGCCTCAATTATCGAGTGTCAACATGGTAAACAGGGCGCTTCCTGACCAAAAAGACAGGTCTGGCATTGCGCGTTGTGCAGGTTTCGGGGACAACGCCCAAACGAATGAACTCACTGTCTTATTTTTTCGGAGACTGCGATGTCCGACGCCATCCGAATCGCCCGTGTCGAGGTTTTGGGACAGGACCCGGTCCTGCGCACCGCGCCCCCGCCCCGGCCTGCCCCCGATCGGGTGCTGGTCCGGATGCGCGCCGCGGCGCTGAATTTCGCCGATCTGCTGAAGGCCAGGGGACAGTATCAGGAACCGGCCGACCCGCCCTTCGTCCCCGGGCTGGAAGGCGCGGGCGAGGTCGTGGCGGCGCCGCCGGACAGCCGCCTTGCGCCCGGCGACCGCGTCGCGATCAGCGCCGCCGGCACGATGGCGCAGATGGTGGCGGTGCCCGTGGATGCCTGCCACCCCATCCCCGACGGGATGAGCTTTGCGCAGGCCGCCGGGTTCCAGATCGCCTATGGCACCAGCCATCTGGCGCTGGATCTGCGCGCCGGGCTGCGCCCGAACGAGACGCTGGCGGTTCTGGGCGCGGCGGGCGGCGTGGGGCTGACCGCGGTCGAGATCGGGCGCGCGATGGGCGCGCACGTCATCGGCATCGCCCGCGGCGCCGACCGTCTGGACACCGTGCGCGACGCCGGCGCCCATCGCGTGATCGACAGCGCCGACACCCCCAACCTGAAATCGGCGCTGCGCGATCTGGGCGGGGTGGACGTCGTCTATGACCCCGTCGGCGACACGGCGGGCGAGGCCGCGTTCGGGGCGCTGAAACGCGGCGGCAGGTTTCTTGTCATCGGCTTTGCCGGCGGCCGCCCCCCCGCACTGCCGCTGAACCACGCCCTGGTCAAGAACATCGCGATCCACGGCTTTTACTGGGGCGGATACCGGCAGTTGCAGCCGCAGGCCCTGCACGACAGCATGGAGGCGCTGTTCGACCTGTTCCGCGACGGCAAGCTGCATCCCGTCGCGGGCACGACCCTGCCGCTGGAGCGGCTGGCCGAGGGGTATGAGCTGCTGCGCAGCCGCAAATCTGTGGGAAAGATCGTGATAACCTTGTGATGGCGCGATTTTGACGCGGTTTCAGCATTGAAACGCGGGGCCGACCTGCCAATATGGGACGCATATGCAGGGGACTTCCCCGCACCGCCTGAGAGGGAGAGACTATGGCAGATTACAACACCTACCGCACCGCGCAGGGCGTCGGCACCCGCTCGGCGGCGGTCGATGAGGGCCTGCGGGCCTATATGAACCGTGTTTATGGGCTGATGTCGGTCGGAATGATTGTGACCGCCGTCTTCGCCTACGGCATCAGCACGATGGCCGTCGATGCCAGCGGCCAGCTGACGCAGCTGGGCGCCACGATCTATACCACGCCGCTGAAATGGGTGATCATGTTCGCGCCGCTGCTGATGGTGTTCGCGTTCGGCGCGGCGCTGAACCGGCTGTCGGTGCAGGCCGCGACGCTGATGTTCTATACCTTCGCGGCGCTGATGGGTCTGTCCATCAGCTGGATCTTCATGGCCTATACGGACTTCTCGATCGTGCAGACCTTCCTTGTGACGGCCATCGCCTTTGCGGGCCTGTCGCTGTGGGGATACACGACCAAGAAGGACATTTCCGGCTGGGGCAGCTTCCTGATCATGGGCGTGATCGGCCTGATCGTCGCCATGATCGTGAACATCTTCCTGCAAAGCTCGGCGATGCAGTTCGCCATCTCGAGCCTGGGCGTGCTGATCTTTGCCGGCCTGACCGCCTATGACACGCAGAACATCAAGAACACCTATCTGCAGATGCAGAACTCGGACAGCGATTTCATCGGCAAGGCCGCCATCATGGGTGCGTTGCAGCTGTATCTCGACTTCCTGAACCTGTTCATGTTCCTGTTGCAGTTCATGGGCAACCGCGAGTGATCGCGGCGCAGATCCAAGGCTGAACGCACTGAAAAGGCCGGGCGATTGCCCGGCCTTTGTCGTCTGCGCGATGATGTGACCTGCGCAAGGTCGCGCAACATCACGTCAGGCGTTGAACAGGAAATGCAGCACGTCGCCGTCCTTGACCTCATAGGACTTGCCCTCGACGCGCAGCTTGCCCGCCTCGCGCGCGCCCGCCTCGCCCTGGCCGGCGATGTAATCGTCATAGGCCACGGTCTCGGCGCGGATGAAGCCCTTTTCGAAATCGCCGTGGATCACACCGGCCGCCTGCGGGGCCAGCGTGCCCTTGCGGATGGTCCAGGCCCGCGCCTCCTTGGGGCCGACGGTGAAATAGGTCTGCAAGCCCAGAAGCTCGTATCCGGCCCGGATCAGCCGGTCCAGCCCGGCCTCGTCCAGCCCCATCTCGGTCAGGAACATCCGGGCTTCCTCGGGGTCAAGCTGGCTGATCTCTTCCTCGATCCGGGCGGAGATCACCACATGGCCCATGCCCTGCGCCTCGGCCATCTCGGCCACGCGCGCGGACCAGTCATTGCCGGTGGCGGCGTCGTCCTCGGACACGTTGCAGACGAACAGCACCGGCTTGGCGGTCAGCAATTGCAGCATGTTCCACGCCTTGCGCTCATCCTCGGACACCTCGACCGTGCGCGCCGGGCGCCCGTCCTCCAGCACCGCCAGCGCGCGTTTCAACAACGATTCCTGCGATGCGGCATCCTTGTCGCCGCCCTTCAGCTTGCGGGTCAGGTTGGCCAGCCTGCGTTCGATGGATTCCATGTCCGCGATCATCAGCTCGGTCTCGATCACCTCGGCGTCGGCGATGGGATCGACCCGCCCCTCGACATGGGTGACATCGCCATCCTCGAAGCAGCGCAGCACGTGGGCGATGGCGTCCACCTCGCGGATATTGGCCAGGAACTGGTTGCCCAAGCCCTCGCCCTTGCTGGCGCCCTTCACCAGACCGGCGATATCCACGAAGGTGATCCGCGTCGGCACGATCTGCCGGCTGCCGGCGATCTCGGCCAGCCGCTCCAGCCGCGGATCGGGCACCGCGACCTCGCCCACATTCGGCTCGATGGTGCAGAAGGGGAAATTCGCGGCCTGGGCGGCGGCGGTCCGGGTCAGCGCGTTGAACAGCGTGGATTTGCCCACGTTCGGCAGCCCGACAATCCCCATCCGAAAGCCCATGATCGCACCCTTTCCCTGAATTTCGCCGCTGTTTAGGCCCCCTGCCGGGCCAAGTCCAGCCTGCGCGGATTGCGCAGCGCGGGCATCGCGGCTAGTGCTGGGGCGCGACCAAGACGGGGACGGACATGACCAGAATCGACAAGCGTTTTCAGGCGTTGCGGGCCAAGGGCAGGAAGGCCTTCGTGACCTACATGATGGCATCTGACCCCGACGATGCGACCGCGTTGCAGATCATGCAGGGCCTGCCGCAGGCCGGGGTGGACATCATCGAACTGGGCATGCCCTTTACCGATCCGATGGCCGACGGACCCACCATCCAGGCCGCAGCACAGCGCGCCCTGGCCCAAGGCGGCAGCGTCACCCGCACGCTGGACATGGTGCGCGAATTCCGCCGCCGCGACGATGAGACGCCGGTGGTGCTGATGGGCTATTACAACCCGATCTACGCGCGCCCCGGCGGGGTGGATCAGTTCCTGACCGATGCGGTCGCGGCGGGCGTCGATGGGCTGATCGTGGTCGATCTGCCGCCCGAGGAAGACGACGAGCTGTGCCTGCCCGCCGGCCGCGCGGGTCTGAACTTCATCCGGCTGGCCACGCCCACCACCGACGACCGCCGCCTGCCCGCCGTGGTCCGCAATACCAGCGGCTTCGTCTATTACGTCAGCGTGACCGGAATCACCGGCGGCCCCGCCGCCAACGCCGCCGAAATCGCCCCCGAGGTCGCGCGCATCCAGAAGGCCGCCGATCTGCCGGTGGTGGTGGGTTTCGGCATCTCGACCCCCGAGGCCGCCGGGCAGATCGCCGCCATCGCCGATGGCTGCGTGGTGGGCAGCGCCATCGTCAAGCGCATCGGCGAAGGCCGCCCCGTCCCCGAGATCCTCGATTTCGTGCGCGATCTGGCTCAGGGCGCGCATCGCGGATGAGCGTCGGCGAATTCGACCATCTGGCCATCGCCGCCCGCACCCTGGCCGAGGGGGCGGCGTGGTTGCAGGACCGGCTGGGCGTGGCCTTGCAGCCGGGCGGCAAGCACCCGTCGATGGGCACGCACAACATGCTGGTCTCGCTGGGGCCGCGCGAATATCTGGAACTGATCGCCATCGACCCCGACGCCCCCGCACCCGGTCGCCCGCGCTGGTTCGGGCTGGACGATTTCGACGGCCCGCCGCGCATCGCCGGCTGGGTGATCCGGCAGACCCCGCTGACCGCGCCCCCGGGCACCCGCATCGCGCAGGCCAGCCGCGGCGATCTGCGCTGGCGCATCACCGTGCCCGACGCGGGCCAGATGGCGGGCGCGGGCGCGGTGCCGATGCGGATCGACTGGGGCGATGGCGCGCATCCCTGCGACAGCCTGCCCGACCAGGGCCTGCGCCTGACCGGGCTGACGCTGCGCGCCCCGGTGCCGCTGTCCCTGCCGCTGGACGATGCACGCATTGCGGTCGCGACCGGGCCCGCGCGCCTTGCCGCCCGCATCGCCACGCCCACTGGTGCGGCGGAACTGTAGCCGCGCGTCCGCCGTTCCGTGGAACCTGCCGCCCCCGCGCGCCAGCCTCCTGCGACAGGTTCGCCCCTATCGCGCGGACACCAAGCCGGATAGAGTGCCGACCCGATGGATATGACCGCGCCCGGACCGGACTGCCCGAATCTGCCGAAGCCCCGCAGCTTCTGGCAGCGGATCGGCGACCGCATGGCGGCGCTGCTGGGTCGCCAGCCCTCGACCACGCCGCCCGAACGCTCGGTCGCGTTCACCATCGCGGTGATCGCGCTGGGCGCCAAGCTGGCCAAGGCCGACGGCACCGTGGCGCGGTCCGAGGTGACGGCGTTCCGGCGCGTCTTCATCATCCCGCGCGCCGAGGAAAAGAACGCCGCCCGCGTCTTCGATCTGGCGCGGCAGGATGTCGCCGGCTTCGACGCCTGGGCGCGCCGGATCGCGGCGATGTTTCCGCCCGGCGATCCGGTGCTGGAGGACGTGCTGGAAGGGCTGTGCATCATCGCCGTCGCGGATGGTGACATGCACCAGGCCGAGATCGTGTTTCTGGACGAGGTCGGGCGCATCTTCGGCCTCAGCCCGTCGCGCATCGCCGCCATCCGCGCCCGCCACGACCCCAAGGCTGGTTGCCCGCCCTGCGAGGTGCTGGGCATCCCCATCGAGACCCCCCTGCCCGAGGCGCGCAAACGCTGGCGCGACCTGATCCGCGAGGCCCATCCCGACCGCGCCATCGCCCGCGGCCTGCCGCCCGAGGCCGTGCGCCTGGCCGAGGCCCGCACCCGCCGCCTGAACGAGGCGTGGGAAAAGTTCCGCGACATGCATGGCGGCCCCGGCCACAGCCCCGCCTGAGGCGGTTGTGACCCCGCCAGCGCCCCGTTACAGTGGCGCAAACACCCGGGTGACGGATGAGCGAGACGCAGCAGACATATCAGGTCCTGGCGCGGAAATACCGGCCCGAAACCTTCGCCGATCTGGTCGGTCAGGATGCGATGGTGCGCACGCTGAAGAACGCGTTTGCCGCCGACCGCATCGCGCAGGCCTTCATCATGACCGGCATCCGCGGCACCGGAAAGACCACCACCGCGCGGATCATCGCCAAGGGCATGAACTGCATCGGCCCCGACGGCCAGGGCGGGCCGACCACCGAACCCTGCGGCGTCTGCGAACATTGCGTCGCCATCAGCGAAGGCCGCCATGTCGATGTGCTGGAAATGGACGCGGCCAGCCATACCGGCGTCCAGAACATCCGCGACGCCATCATCGAGACGGTCAGCTATCAGCCCGCCTCGGCCCGCTACAAGATCTTCATCATCGACGAGGTGCACATGCTGTCGACCAGCGCGTTCAACGCGCTGCTGAAGACGCTCGAGGAACCGCCGCCGCATGTGAAATTCATCTTCGCCACCACCGAAATCCGCAAGGTGCCGGTCACGGTGCTGTCGCGCTGCCAGCGTTTCGATCTGCGCCGGATCGAGCCCGAGGTGATGATCGCGCTGCTCGACCGCATCGCCATGGCGGAAAACGCGCAGATCAGCGGCGATGCGCTGGCCCTGATCACCCGCGCCGCCGAAGGTTCGGCCCGCGACGCCACCAGCCTGCTGGATCAGGCGATCAGCCACGGTGCCGGCCAGACGACCGCCGATCAGGTCCGCGCCATGCTGGGCCTGGCCGACCGCGGCCGCGTGATCGACCTGTTCGACATGATCCTGCGCGGCGATGCGGCGGCGGCGCTGACCGAGCTGCAATCGCAATATGCCGACGGCGCCGACCCGATCGCGGTGCTGCGCGACCTGGCCGAGATCACGCACTGGGTCTCGGTCGTCAAGATCACGCCCGAGGCGATCGAGGACCCGACGATCTCGCCCGACGAACGCACGCGCGGACAGGACCTGGCCGACCGCCTGCCGATGCGCGTGCTGACGCGCCTGTGGCAGATGCTGCTGAAGGCGCTGGACGAGGTCTCGGCCGCCCCGAACGCGATGATGGCGGCAGAGATGGCGATCATCCGGCTGACCCATGTGGCCGACCTGCCCGACCCCGAATCGCTGATCCGCAAGGTCCAGCAGGCGCAGGCGGCCGGCGATTTCACCCGCGCATCCGCGCCCCCGGCCGCACCCCAAACCGCGCCCGCGCCGCAGCCGGCCCCGCAGCACACGACGCAGCAGGCCCCCGCGCCGCCACCCGCCCCGCGCCAACCCCCACCGCCGGCGTCCCGCGCAGCGGCGCGGCAACGGCGCTGGCCGTGGCCCCCGACGCCTTCGCGGCTTATCCCGATTTCGACGCCGTGCTGGACCTGATCCGCCGCATGGGCGACATGCTGCTGCTGGTGCAGGTCGAAAACCACGTCGCGCTGGCCCGTTACAGCCCCGGACGGATCGAATTCGAACCGCGCGGAAACGCCCCCGCCGATCTGGCCTCGCGGCTGGCCGAACGGCTGCGCGGCTGGTGCGGCGGACAGCGCTGGACGGTCAGCGTGACCGGAACCGGCGGCGCCCCCACCATCGCCGAACAACGCGCGGCGCAGATGGCGCAGGCACGCGAACGCGCGCTGGACCTGCCCATCGTGCAGCAGGTGATGGCCGCCTTCCCGCAGGCCCGGCTGAAGACCGTGACCCGGATCGACCCCGACCCGGACACCACCCCCGACATCGCGGCCGACGGCGCCGCGAACCCCCATGACACCCAGGGACCCCTTGCCGAGATCGAGGAATGGGACCCGTTCGAGGATGAGGATTGAGACGATGATGAAAGGTCTGGGCGGCTTTGGCGACATGGCCAAGATGATGAAGGCGGCCAAGGACATGCAGGACCGGATGGGCCAGATGCAGGCCGATCTGGAAACGATCACCGTGACCGGCGAATCCGGCGCGGGCCTCGTCAAGGCGACCTGCACCGCCAAGGGCGAGCTGACGGCGCTGGACATCGACCCGTCGATCTTCCAGCCCTCGGAAAAAGAGGTGGTCGAGGATCTGATCCTTGCCGCGATCAAGGATGCGCAGCGCCGCGCGCAGGACCGGATGCAATCCGAAATGGGCCGCATCACGCAAGAGCTGGGCCTGCCCGCCGACATGAAATTCCCGTTCTGATGACCGCGGCCCATGGCTGAAGGCAGCGACGACATCCAGGCGCTGATCGCGCTGATGGCGCGGCTGCCCGGCCTCGGCCCGCGCTCGGCCCGGCGCATCGTGCTGTCGCTGATCCGCAAACGCGGCGGCCAGATGCACCAGCTTGCCCGATTGCTGGACAGCGTCGCCACCGGATCGCGCGAATGCCTGGTCTGCGGCAACATCACCGACCGCGACGAATGCGCGATCTGCACCGATCCGGCCCGCGCCAACGGCGAAATCTGCGTGGTCGAGGATGTGGCCGATCTGTGGGCGCTGGAACGCGGCCACGCCTTTCGCGGCCGCTATCACGTGCTGGGCGGCACGCTGTCGGCGCTGGACGAGATCGGCCCCGACGATCTGGGCATCCCCGCCCTGATCGACCGCATCCGGCGCGAGGGCGTGACCGAGGCGATCCTGGCCCTCAACGCCACCGTCGACGGACAGACCACCGCCCATTACATCGCCGACGCGCTGGCCGACAGCGGCGTCACCGTCACCGGGCTTGCGCAGGGCGTGCCCATCGGCGGCGAACTCGACTATCTCGACGACGGCACGATCACGGCGGCGTTGCGCGCGCGCCGCCGGCTGTAACGCGAAAACGGCCGCCTTCGAAAAAGCGGCCGTCATTGCCTTGGGTCAAATATCCTGCGGGGGGTCCGGGGGGCGCAAAGCCCCCCGGCGGTCGCGGGACGCAAGATCAGGCGTCCAGTTTTTCCACCTTGGGCGCGGATTTGGCGATCTCGATCCGGCGCGGCTTCAGCGCCTCGGGGATCTCGCGGACCAGGTCGATATGCAGCATCCCGTCCAGATGGCTGGCACCGTCCACGCGGACATGATCGGCCAGCGTGAACTTGCGTTCAAAGGCGCGCGTGGCGATGCCGCGATGCAGATAGGTGCGGCTGTCATCCTCATCGGCCTTCTTCGCCGACACGATCACGGCGCCGTCGCGAACCTCGACATTCAGATCGTCGGCGGCGAAACCGGCCACGGCGATCGAGATGCGATAGGTATCCTCGCCGGTCTTCTCGATATTGTAGGGGGGATAGGTCGGAGCGGCCAGATCGCCCGACATGGCGCGGTCCACGACATCGGCAAGACGGTCAAAGCCCACCGACGCGCGGTAAAGCGGGGTCAGGTCAAAGTTACGCATGTGCTACATCCTCTCATAAGCGATGCATGTGTCAGGGCCCCCCGGTCTCCGGGCAGGCGGTCTCCGGCGCCGTTCCGGCCGCCGGTATCCCGAAATGTAATCAGGCCGAAGGGCGGTTCAAGACCCTTGCGGCACCGCAATCTCAGGCAATCGCGCCCAGCCCTTCGGGGCGCGGCCCGCCCGTGGCCCAGTCCAGCAACTGCACGGTGTGGACGACCGGCACCCCGGTCGCGCCGCCGATCTGCATCATGCAGCCGATATTGCCCGCCGCGATGATCTGGGGCCCGGTCGCCTCCAGCGTCGCGACCTTGCGGCGTTTCAGTTCCGCCGATAGGTCGGGCTGCAACAGGTTATACGTCCCGGCCGAGCCGCAGCAAAGATGCGCATCCGCCGGTTCCACCACCTGAAACCCGGCCTGCGTCAGCAGCGTCCGCGGCGCGGACTTGATCTGCTGGCCGTGCTGCAGCGAACACGCCGAATGATAGGCCACGCGCGCCCCCTGCCCCTCGGCGCGGGCGCGGTCGGGCAGACCCAGCCCTTCCAGAAACTCGGTCACGTCGCGCGCCAGCGACGCCACGCGCGCGGCGTCCTGCGCGATGTCGTCCTGCGCGAACAGATGGCCGTAATCCTTGATCGTCGTCCCGCAGCCCGAGGTGTTGATGACGATGGCGTCCAGTTCTCCGCCCTGCTCGGCGGCCAGCAGCCGGGCGATGCTGTCGCGGGCGCGCGCCCGGGCGTCGTCCTGCTGCCCCATATGCAGCGTCAGCGCGCCGCAGCAGCCGAATTTCTGGGGGATCACCACCTCGCAGCCCGCGCGGCGCAACAGCCGGATCGTGGCGTCGTTGATGTCCGTGTTCAGCGCCCGCTGCGCGCAACCGATCATCAGCGCGACCCGCGCGCGGCGTGGCCCAATGGGCGCGAAGACCTGCCCGTCATCGTTGCGGCTGACCGGCGGGATCGCCGCCGGCGCCATGTCCAGCATCGCGCGCAGCCTTGCGTCGGGCATCAGCCGCGCGAATGGCCGCGCCAGCCGCGCCCCCGCCAGCGCCAGCCGGAACCGGCCCGGATGCGGGATCACCGTCTTCAGCATCCAGCGCAGCGCGCGGTCGCGCCAGGGCCGGCGATAGGTCGCATGGATATGCGCGCGGGCGTGATCGACCAGATGCATGTAATGCACGCCCGACGGGCAGGTGGTCATGCAGGCCAGGCAGGACAGGCAGCGGTCGATATGCTTGACGGTCTTTTCGTCGGCGGGACGCCCCGCCTCCAGCATGTCCTTGATCAGATAGATGCGGCCGCGCGGGCTGTCCAGCTCGTCGCCCAGGATCTGATAGGTCGGGCAGGTGGCGGTGCAGAACCCGCAATGCACGCAGGTCCGCAGGATCCGGTTGGACCGCGCCACGGCCGGATCGCGCAACTGTTCGGGCGTGAAATTCGTCTGCATCAGTCGGCCCCCGCAAAGATCCCGCGCGGATCGAACCTGCGCCGCAGCCCCGCATCCAGCCGCGCCACCACCGGATCGGGCGCGGGCAGAACCGCGGGCGCCGCACCGGTGATGCGCCGTGCATGGCCGGCAAAACGCGGCAGCACCGGCATCTCGTCCGCAGGCAGGCGCAGATGGATCAGCGCGCCGCCCCAGTCCATCGACACCGGCGCGGGCAGCGCGGACAGGACCCGTGCCGCCTCGCCCGGCCGGCAGACGATGCGCCAAAGATCGCCGTCGGGATCGCCACCGTCCGGCCGCAGAAGCAGCCACGGATCGTCCTGCACCTCGACCACCTCGCCATGGGCGGCAAGCCGGTCGCGCAGGGCATCAGCCCGGATCGCGACCGAGCGTTCCAGCCCCTCCAGCCGGATCAGCGCGCCGCGATCGGGCAGCCAGGCCGCGCCGCTGACCTCGAACGGCGCGGACAGCGCATCGGTCAGCGCGGCGATGGCGGCGGCGGCGTCAAGCCCGGGCAGGCACAGCGTGCAGCGCAGGGGCGGCAGCGGCGCGGTCTTGAACGCAAGCTCGGTCAGCACCCCCAGCCGCCCGCGGCTGCCCGCCATCAGCTTGACCAGATCGTACCCGGTCACGTTCTTCATCACCCGGCCGCCATTGCGGATAAGATCGCCGTTCCCGTCCACGAACCGCACCCCGATCAGCGCGTCCCGCGCCGCGCCCGCCTGCACCCGGCGCGGACCCGAGGCGTTGGCCGCGACCACCCCGCCGATGGTCGATCCGGGCGCGCCCAAAGGCTCGAACCCCAGCATCTGCCCCTCCGCCGCCAGCGCCGCCTGCACATCGGCAAGCCGCGTGCCGGCGCGCACCACCACGGTCAGCGCCTCGGGCTCGTACAGCACGATGCCCGACAGGCCGGACACGTCCAGCCGCGCGCCCGCGCCCTCGCCCGGGTGCAGCCTTGTGCCGCCGCCGACGATGGACACGGCCTCGCGCGTGTCGCTGATGCAGGCGGCCAGCGCCTCTTCGCTGTCAGGCCGCATCGGGGGGCAGGTTCGGCCGCGCATCCCGACGGCTGGCCGAGACCTCCAGCGGAAAGACCTTGGCCGCGTTCAGCAGCCAGCGCGGATCGAACACGTCCTTCACCCGCATCTGCGCGTCCAGATCGGCGGGGCGGTATTGCACCGACATCAGGTCGCGCTTTTCGATGCCGACGCCGTGTTCGCCGGTCAGGCAGCCGCCGACCTCGACGCACAGCCGCAGGATGTCGGCGCCCAGGGCCTCGGCCCGGTCCAGATCGCCCGGCGCGTTGGCGTCGTGGATGATCAGCGGATGCATGTTGCCGTCGCCGGCGTGAAAGACATTGGCGACCGGCAGGCCGTAATCGCGCGACAATTCCCCGATCCGCGCCAGCACCCGCGGCAGGGCCGAGACCGGGATGGTGCCGTCAAGACAGATGTAATCGCCCATCTGCCCCATCGCGCCAAAGGCCGATTTGCGGCCCAGCCAGATGCGGCGCGATTCGTCCTCGGACCGGCTTTCGCGGAACTCGACCGGCTCGAACCCCTGCGCGATGTCGCGGATCAGGGCCAGTTGTTCGTCGATCTCGGGGGCCGTGCCCTCGACCTCGACGATCAGCAGCGCCTCGCAATCGGGATAGCCGGCCTGCGCGAAGGCTTCGGTGGCGCGGATGCAGGGGCGGTCCATGAACTCGATGGCCACCGGCAAGACGCCCGCGCGGATGATCGCCGCGACGCAGGCCCCGGCCGTCTCGCTGCTGTCGAACGCGATCAGCACCGGCCGCGCGCCTTGCGGCTTGGGCAGGATGCGCAGCGTGGCTTCGGTAACGATGCCAAGCTGGCCTTCGGACCCGCAGACCACGCCCAGCAGGTCCAGCCCCGCCGCCTCGCCCATCGGGCCGCCCAGCTCGACCACGGTGCCGTCCATCAGCACCATCGTCACGCCCAGCAGGTTGTTCGTCGTCACCCCGTATTTCAGGCAATGCGCACCGCCCGAATTCATGGCGATATTGCCGCCGATGGCACAGGCCAGCTGGCTGGAGGGATCGGGCGCGTAAAAGAACCCCTGACCGTCCACCGCGCCCGACACCGACAGGTTGGTGCGCCCGGCCTGCACCCGGACCAGCCGGTCGCCGGTCGCGATCTCCAGCACCTCGGTCATGCGCGCCAGGCCGATCACCACCGCATCGGCGGTGGGCATCGAGCCGCCGGCCAGGCTGGTCCCGGCCCCGCGCGGCACGACCGGCACGCCAAGCTGGTGACACAGCGCCATCAGCTGCGACACCTGCTGCGTGGTGCGCGGCAGCACCACCGCCAGCGGCGGACAGCGATAGGCCGACAGCGCATCGCATTCATAGGCCCGCGTCTCGGCCGGGTCGTCGATCACCGCATCGGACACCGCCTGGCGCAGCGCGGCCACGATCGCGTCGCGGCGCGACAGCACAAGCGCATCGGGTTCCGGCATCTGCATCATGGCGCTGACCCCTCCCCGGCCATGGCCCGTCTTGCGCGGCATGTGGCGCGCGGCGCGGCGGTCCCGTCGGACGGGCGCGCGCCGTCCGGTCACGATAGTCCCCGTCACGGGGGCTTTCAAGCCGGCGCGCACCGCCCTACAACCTTTGACATGACCATCGACATCGGCCTGCCCGCGATGCTGTATCTGCCCGACCTTGTCGCGGTCGCGCTGCTGTTTGCGGCGTGGTTCGCGATGGGCTGGCTGACCGAACGCCCGCCTGCGGGCCGGCCCTCGGTGTCGGTGCTGATGGCGCGGTTCCGGCGCGAATGGATGCTGCATTTCGTGACCCGAGAGCCGCGCATCTTCGATGGCAACATCCTGGCCAGCCTGCGCGAGGGCACGGCGTTCTTCGCCTCGGCCTGCATGATCGCGACCGGCGGCATCCTGGCCCTGATCGGCAATACCGACCAGCTTCGCGGTCTGGCGCGCGAATTCGATCTGGCGCGCGGCGCGGCGATCCTGTGGGAAATCAAGCTGCTGGTGACAATGTTCTTCGTCGTCACCGCGTTTCTGAAATTCGTCTGGTCGCACCGGCTGTTCGGCTATTGCGCGATCATGATGGCGGCGGTGCCCAACGATGCCGCCGATCCGGTCGCGCGCGACCGCGCCCTGCAGGCGGCGGATCTGAACATCACCGCCGCGCGCAGCTTCAACGCCGGGCTGCGCAGCGTCTATTTCGCGCTGGGCTCGCTGGGCTGGCTGGCGGGGGCATGGGCGCTGATGGCGGCGACGGTGCTGGTGCTGTTCGTGTCGTGGCGGCGCGAATTCGCCTCGGCGTCGCGCCGGGTCATCCTGCGCAGTCTGCCGCCGCCCCGGCTGCCCGATCCTGCCACACCGCCAGTGTCAGGACCACCGCGCCCCCGGCCGTAAGCACGATCCCCACCAGCCCCGGCGCCCGCCAGCCCCATCCGGCCGCCAGCGCCATCCCGGCCAGGAACGGCCCCAGCGCATTGGCCGCGTTGAACGCCGCATGATTCATTGCCGCCGCCATGTTCTGCGCGCGTCCCGCCACATCCATCAGCCGGGTCTGCAACGGCAGGACCAGCCCCGATCCCGCGCCCAGCAGGAACGACGACAGCACCATCATCGCCCAGTCGCCCACCGCCAGCGCGGCAAAGCCCTGCGTCGCGGCCATCGCGGCCAGCAGCAGATAGGCGGCGCGGATCTGGCCCACGCGCTCGGTCAGGCGTCCCGCGCCCCAGATGCCCAGCGTGCCGCCGACCCCGAACAGCGCCAGCGCCAGCGGGATGGCCCAGCCCGGCGCGGCGGTCGTGGCCAGGATCGCGGCGGTCAGGAAGGAATAGACCGCGAACAGCCCGCCGAACCCGATGGCGCCGACGGCCAGGATCCACAAGACGCGCGGATTGCGCAGCGCCTGCACCTCGTCCCAGGGGCGGGCATCGGGATTGCCGCCGACGCGCGGCGCGACCTTCAGGATCAGCCACGCCGACAGCAGCGCCAGAACGCCCGGCAGCGCGAAACCCCAGCGCCATCCGATCCCCTGCCCCAGCGCCCCGGCCAGCGGAACGCCGGCGATATTGGCGACGGTCAGGCCCATCACGATCTGCGCGGCCCCGCGGGCGCGATGTTCGTGCGGCAGCGCGTCGGCGGCATACAGCATCGCCACGCCCAGAAACCCGCCATGCGGCAGACCGGCCAGAAACCGCATCCCGGTCAGCGTGGCATAGCCCGGCAGCGCCGCCGCCAGCAGGTTCATCACCCCGTAGAAAGCGATCAGCGCCGCCAGATAGCGTCGGCGCGGCAGCCGCGCCCCCATGATCGACGTCACCGGCGCCCCGACCACCACGCCCAGCGCATAGGCGCTGATGACGTGGCCCGCCTGCGGCTCGGTGATGCCCAGATCGCCCGCGAAATAGGGCAACAGACCCATCGCCGCGAATTCCGAGGTGCCGATGGCGAACGCCCCCAGGGCAAGCGCAAGGATGGCGTGACGCAAATCACGGTTCTGGGTCATGTGGCGGTCCGTTCAGGAAGGTGTCGGGCATGGGACGGGTGTTAGCCCCAACATCACCCCCAGGCCCGACATTGGCAAGGGCCGCCGGCGACATGCAAGGGTTGCGCGCGCTGCATACAGACCGCCCGCCGCGGCGGCGTCACAGATGCCCGCGGCGCACCATGATCCACACGATCAGGGCCGCCAGAACCAGCAGCCCGAAGGCGACCGAGGCGGCAAAGCCGATCGCGCGACCTTGCCAGCGGCTGAGTTCACCCAAGGGTTGCAGATGGCCGACCAGCGCGGCATGGGCGCGGCTCAGCGCGGCCAGATCCTGCTGACGGGCAATGCGGGGCTGGGCGCTGATGCGGTCGGCCTCGGCCAGCCGCCGCGCGTGCTTGCGCAGCTTGCCGGGCAGCGCCGCGCCGCGGCGTCTGACCATCACGTGCAGCGGCGGCCGCTCGCCCCGCCGCGCGCCGCCGAAGCGCGCCGCCATCAGCCGCGCCACCTCGTCGGCCATCGGGCCGATATCCTCGAAACTCTGTGCCGGTCGCGTCATGGGCCGCAGGATAGTCGGGATGGCGGAGGCGCGCCAGACGCTCTAGGATCGCGGGATGAAGCTGAATCACACCACAACCGGCCCCGAATCCGGCGTGCCCATCGTCCTGGTCCACGGGCTGTTCGGACAGGGCCGCAATCTGGGCGTCATCGCCCGCAGGCTGGGCCGGACCCGCCGCGTCGTCACCGTCGATCTGCGCAATCACGGCGACAGCCCGCACGATCCCGATCACAGCTACGCTGCGATGGCCGGCGATCTGGCGCAGCTGATCGCGGATCTGGGCGGCCCGGTCGATCTGGCCGGCCATTCGATGGGCGGCAAGGCCGCGATGGTGCTGGCGCTGACGCAGCCCGGATTGCTGCGCAAGCTGGCGGTGATGGACATCGCCCCCGTCGCCTATGACCACGACCAGACCCACCTGATCGACGCCATGCAGGCGGTCGAGCTTGACGGTCTGGACCGCCGCAGCGAGGCCGACCGGCGGCTGGCGCAGAACCTGAACGCGCCGGCGCTGCGCGCCTTTCTGCTGCAACAGCTGGACCTGAAATCCGATCCCGCGCACTGGCGGCTGAACCTGCCCGTCCTGCGCGACTGGATGGATCGCACGACCGGCTGGCCCGACGACCTGCCCAAGGCAACGTTGAAGGGGCCGGCCCTGTTCATGGCCGGTGCCGAATCGGATTATGTGGACAGCGCGGGCGAGGATGCGATCCGCGACTATTTCCCGCAGGCCAAGCTGGTGCGCGTCAAGAATGCCGGCCACTGGATGCACGCCGACGCGCCCGAAGCGGTGGCCGACACGCTGGCCGTGTTTCTGGGCGACGGCTGAGCAGCGCGGCGACAGCCGCCAATCCCGCCGACAGACCCGAATTCAGCCCTTCTGCTGGTCGTCCAGCCGCTCGGCCAGCGATTCGGCCCGCGCGGCCAGTTCCGCCATCGCCTCTTTCAGATCGGCCGGGATCACCGGCACCTCGACCCGCGCCGGGTTGGATTGCAGCCGGTTCAGATGCCGCTCGGCCTTTTCGGCGCGATCCTCCATCGTGGCGTAACGGTCGGCCAGCATCAGCCCGGCCAGCAGCAGCAGCCGCGGCTCGGGCATCCGGCCGGCCTGTTCCAGGATCTGCTGCGCCTCGGCGTCCAGCAGCGCGGCGGCACGCTTCAGCAGCTTTTCCTCGCCGTCCTGGGCGCCCAGACGGTATTCCTTGTGTCCAATCGTGAAATCGACCTCGGCCATCTACCTGTCCCTGTCCTGTCCGTCCGCCGCCTCGCCCTCGGGCACGCCGGCGGAATCGCCTGCCATCTCGGGCAGGATCGTGTCGTCGCCGTCGCGCCCGTCCGGACCCGACGCCTCGTCGCCCTCGGCCAGCAGGCGTTCCAGTTCCTGCATGATGTCGCCCATCTGCGCGATCTCGGCGGCGCGGGCGGCGCGCAGCGCCTCGATCTCGGCCTCCAGCGCGACCAGCGCGGTTTCCTCGGGGTCGCCCTTGCCCTCGGCGCTTTCGATCAGGGCGCGATTCGCCGCCGCCAGCTCCTCGTTCGCGGCAGCCAGCCGCGCGGCCTGTTCGCCCGCGCCCGACAGCCGCGTGCGCGCCTCGGCCAGCGCCGCCTCCAGCGGGCCGCCGCGATCCGCGCGCAGCGCCGCCAGCTCATCGGCCAGCCTTGCGTTCTCGGCCTGCAGATCCTCGATCCGCGATTGCAGGTCCCGCCGGTCATCGGGTTCGGACGCGGCCGGGGATGCGGCCGGTCGGCCGGTTCCCGCCTCCAGCAGCTGGTCGATGCGGTCCAGCGCGGCGCTGAGGCGGCGTTCGCTGACGGAAATATCGCTCATCGCGTCGGTCCTTCGGTGGCGTCAAAGACGGTTTTCGCACCGCCTGCGTCATAAAACAAGAACGGGCGGGAAAACCCCGCCCGTTCCGATGGCCGTGCCCGGCGGTTCAGGCAAGTTCCCGCCGTTCCGCGATCAGCCCTTTGACGATGGCATAGCACGCCCCCAGCAGCACCAGCGTAAAGGGCAGACCGGTCGAAACCGCCATCGCCTGCAACGCGGTCAGCCCGCCGCCCAGCAGCAGGGCGATGGCCACCAGCCCCTCGATGCTGCACCAGAAGATGCGCTGGGGAACCGGCGAATTGACCTTGCCCCCGGCCGAGATCGTGTCGATCACCAGCGACCCCGAATCCGACGAGGTGATGAAGAACACGATCACCAGCACGATGCCGATAAAGCTGGTGATCGCGGTCAGCGGCAGGTTCGACAGCATCTCGAACAGCTTCAGCTCCAGCGCCGCATCGGTGATCCCGCTGATACCTTCCAGCGTCATCGTGATGGCCGTGCCGCCCAGCGCCGTCATCCACAGAACCGAGATCAGGAACGGCACGATCAGCACCGCGATCAGCAACTGGCGCACGGTCCGGCCGCGGCTGACGCGGGCGATGAACATGCCGACAAAGGGCGACCAGCTGATCCACCACGCCCAGTAGAACGCGGTCCATCCGTGCCGGAAATTGTCGTCGGTGCGCCCGAACGGGTTCGACAGCGGGATCAGCTGTTGCGCATAGGCGCCCAGATTGCCGAAGAACCCGGTGATGATCGACAGCGTCGGGCCGACCGCGATCACGAAGACCAGCAGCAGAACCGCCAGCACCATGTTGATCTCGGACAGCCGCTTGACGCCCTTTTCGACGCCCAGGATCACCGACAGGGTCGCCACGCCGGTGATGCACACGATCAGCACGACCTTGGACATGCTGCCCGCCGGAATCCCGAACAGAAAGTTCAGACCGGCCGTCGCCTGCTCGGCCCCCAGACCCAGCGAGGTCGCCAGACCGAACAGCGTCGCCAGCACCGCCAGAATGTCGATGATGTGGCCCGGCCAGCCCCAGATGCGGTCCCCGAAGATCGGATAGAAGACCGAGCGCAGCGTCAGCGGCAGACCCTTGTTGAACGAAAACAGCGCCAGCGCCAGCGCCACCACGGCATAGATGCCCCAGGGGTGCAGACCCCAGTGGAAGATCGTCGCGGCCATGCCCAGCCGCCGTGCCGCGGCCTCGTCGCCCGCCGCCCCGTTCAGCGGCGCCCAGTCGGTGCGCACGCCGTCCTCGACCACCGGGCCGGCCAGCGAGGTCTCGAAATGGCTCAGCGGTTCGCTGACGCCGTAAAACATCAGGCCGATCCCCATCCCCGCCGCGAACAGCATGGCGAACCATCCCGTCAGCGTGAAATCGGGCGTCGCCGCAGGCCCGCCCAGACGGACGCTGCCCAGCGGCGACAGGATCAGCCCAAGGCTCAGCAGCACGAAGATGTTGCCGGACAGCAGGAAGAACCAGGCCATGTTGCCGGTCAGATAGTCGCGCATCTGCGTGAAGACAGGCTCGACCTGATCGGGAAAGATCAGCGTGACGGCGGTGAACAGCACGATCGCCAGCGCCGAGATCATGAAGACCGGGTTGTGGATGTCGAAGGGGAACGGCTTGACGCCGTCGATATTGTCCTGGCCGACATGGTAATCGGTGTCGATGATCTGCGTCGGCCCCTCGGGTTCGGGCAGCGCCTCGACATCGGGCTGATGCGGTTCGGGATCGGCTTCGAACCGGCCGCTCAGCGCTTCTCTCTGGCGGTGTTCGTCTCCGGGGCGGCCCTTGTGATCCTTGCGGGATCGTTCCGTCTTTTTCTGATCCGACATGCGGTCCCTTCCGTTTCTTTTTGTTCAGATCGGTCGTGCGTGCGAATGGATCGGCATATCCTTGCCGAACAGACCCCGCCTTTTTTCACACTCCGCCCCGTTTGGCTACCGCCGCCGGAAAAACTTCGCCCGAACGTCTTGCCCCGCCCCCGCCCGATGCGACGCTGCGGCCCGGATGCCCCGGCTTGACCGCGTTTCGGCCGCGTGCGCAGTATGGCCGCGATGTGCGCAGATCGCGCGGCAAAGGTCGTTCATGGGCAGACAGAACCGCAGCTTCGTGGTCATCGGGCTTGGCGCCTTCGGCAGCGTCGTGGCCGCCGAACTGGCGCGGTTCGGCAATCGCGTGCTGGGCATCGACAAGGATCAGCGCCGGGTCGCCGCGCTGGCCGAACAACTGTCCAGCGCCGTCATCCTGGACGCCACCGACGAGGGCGCGCTGCGCGAGGCGGGCGCGGACCGTTACGATGTCGGGCTGGTCTCGATCGGCAACGATCTGGAGGGCAACGTCATCGCCGCGATGAACCTGCGCCTGATCGGGGTCGAGACGATCTGGGCCAAGGCCGAAAGCCGCACCCATCACCGCATCCTGACCAAGATCGGCGTCGACCGCGTGATCCTGCCCGGCGTGGAAATGGGCCGCCACGCCGCGCAGATGCTGAACAACCCGGCGGTGCAGGACTACATGGCGCTGGGCAACGGGTTCTCGGTCGTCAACCTGATGATCCCAAAGCGGCTGGACGACCGCAAACTGTCGCAGCTGAACCTTGGCGCGGGCGTCACCGCGCTGGGGATCATGCGCGGCACCGAACATGTCGATCTGCACGGCGATCCGGTCCTGCACACGAATGACCGGGTGCTGCTGCTGGGCAAGCGGGTCGATCTGACGCGGTTCGGCGACCGGTTGTGATCCGCCGCCCCCGACCGCTGGACGCGCTGCGCCGCTGGGTCGAGCGGACGCCGCCCCCCGCGGTGCTGGCGGTGCTGTATCTGGCCCTGATCGTCGCCGGCGGTCTGGCGCTGAAGCTGCCGGTGATGACCCGCCAGACGATCAGCCTGTCGGACGCGCTGTTCACCTCGACCTCGGCGGTGACGGTGACCGGGCTGGCGGTGCTGGACACCCAGCACGCCCTGACCTTCTGGGGACAGCTTGTGCTGGCGGCGCTGATCCAGCTGGGCGGGCTGGGGCTGATGACCTTCGCGGTGCTGGTCTGGTCGGCGCTGGGCCTGCCCATGGGGATCACCCATCACAACTATCTGCGCGAGGATCTGAACCAGACCTCGTATCTGCGCCTGACCCGGCTGGTGCGGACGATCCTGCGCGTCGTCGTCATCGCCGAGATCGCCGGCGCGCTGCTGCTGTGCCTGGCCTTCATGCCGCGCGAGGGGCTGGGCGCGGGGCTGTGGCACGCCGTCTTCCATTCCGTCTCGGCCTTCAACAACGCCGGCTTCTCGACCTTCTCGGCCGGGCTGACCGGATACGCCACCGATCCCGTCGTCAACCTGGTCATCCCCGCCCTCTTCATCCTGGGCGGCATCGGCTATGTCGTCGTCTCGGACATCCGCAACCGGCGCGTCTGGCATGGCTGGGGGCTGCACACGCGGCTGATGCTGGTGGGCACGGCGGCGCTGATCGTCATCGGGGTCGGGCTGACCGCGATCCTCGAATGGCACAACCCGCGCACGCTGGCGCAGTTCGACGGCGCCGGCGCGCGGCTGATGGTGGCGTGGTTTCAGGGCGTGACCACGCGCACGGCGGGCTTCAACACCACCGATATCGGCGGGCTGCACGATTCGACCTCGCTGCTGTATATGGCGCTGATGGTGATCGGGGCGGGGCCGACCTCGACCGGGGGCGGGCTGAAGGTGACGACGGTGGTGGTGATGGCGCTGGCGACGCTGGCCTTCTTCCGCCGCCGGACCGAGATCTGGGCCTTCGGCCGCTCGATCGGGCTGGATGAGGTGCTGAAGGTCATGGCGCTGGTCGCCATCGCCTCGGTGCTGATCTTCAGCGCGACCTTCCTGCTGATCGCCAGCCACGAAGGGCGCTTCCTCGACATCAGCTTCGAGGTGGCGTCGGCCTTCGGCACCACCGGCCTGTCGCGCGGCTATACGGCCGAGCTGACCGGCTTCGGCCGGCTGGTCATCATGGCGGTGATGTTTCTGGGCCGGGTCGGGCCGCTGACGCTTGGGTTCTTCCTGGCCACGCGGATCACGCCGCGCGTGCGCTATCCCCGCGGGCAGGTGCATCTTGGCTGATCGCCCCGCCCGGCCTATAAGGCCCGCGTCGTGAAAGGAAATCCCATGCGCAAGGCCACCATCACCCGCAACACCGCCGAGACGCAGATCCAGGTCACGCTGGATCTGGACGGCACCGGCCAATACGACAACCAGACGGGCGTCGGCTTTTTCGATCACATGCTGGACCAGCTTGCGCGTCATTCGCTGATCGACCTGACGGTGCGGGCCAAGGGCGACACCCATATCGACGACCACCATACGGTCGAGGATACCGGCATCGCCATCGGCCAGGCGCTAAGCCGCGCCTTGGGCGACAAGACCGGCATAAGGCGCTATGGCAGCTTTCATCTGGCGATGGACGATGCGCTGGTGCGCGCCGCGCTGGACCTGTCGGGCCGGCCCTTTCTGGTGTGGAACGCCGCCTTTCCGACGGGGCAGATCGGCGGCTTCGACACCCAGCTTGTGCGCGAATTCTTTCAGGCCCTGTCCACCCATGGCGGCATCAGCCTGAATGTCGCGCGGCTGGACGGGTTCAATTCCCACCACATCGCCGAGGCCGCGTTCAAGGCCGTCGCCCGCGCCCTGCGCGAGGCGGTGGAACCCGATCCGCGCATGGTGGGCGTCCTGCCCTCGACCAAGGGCGCGCTATGAAGGTCGCGCTGATCGACTATGACAGCGGCAACCTGCATTCGGCGCAAAAGGCATTCCAGAAGATGGGGCGCGATCTGGGGGCGCGGATCGTCGTCACCTCGGACCCCGACACCGCGCTGCGCGCCGACCGCATCGTTCTGCCCGGCGACGGCGCCTTTCCCGCCTGCCGCGCGGCATTGGGTCAGGTGGACGGCATGGCCGAGGCCCTGCGCGAGGCGGTGCTGACCCGCGGCGTGCCCTTCATCGGCATCTGCGTGGGCATGCAGATGCTGGCCACGACCGGCCACGAATACCGCCGGACCGCCGGTCTGGACTGGATCGGCGGCGAGGTGACGGCGATTGCCGCGCCGGGGCTGAAGGTGCCGCATATGGGCTGGAACGATCTGGTCATCGACCGCCCCCACCCCGTGCTTGACGGCATCGCGACCGGCGATCACGCCTATTTCGTCCACAGTTGGCAGTTCCGCGTCACCGATCCCGCGCATCTGCTGGCGCATGTCGATTACGGCGGCCCGGTCACGGCGGTGGTGGGCAGCGACAACATCGTGGGCACCCAGTTCCACCCCGAAAAATCCCAGACCGTCGGCCTGCGCCTGATCGCCAATTTCCTGCGGTGGAATCCCTGAAAGGGCGGCCGCCCCGCGCGACGCACAAGCCTGCGACCGGTTCCAGACCGATGGCGCGCGCCCTCTCCCCCGCAAGGGTTGACCCTTCCTTAACCGCCAGCCCGCAAGCGGTGTACACGCTGTGCCCATGCGGTGCCCGCGCGGTGCACGCCCCGTGCCCCCCATTTTCCAGCAATTGCGGGGCTTTCAGCGCGTGCCTCCTGTTGCGCCGCACCGTGCAACGCGCGCCGCATCGCGCAACGCCTCAGCCCTCGGCATAGGCCGCATACAGATCGGCCACCCGGCCCGTGACCGGACCCGGCAGCCCCGCGGGCAAGGCGCGGCCGTCGATACTGGCGACCGGGGTGATCCCGCCCAGCGTGCCGGTCACGAACGCCTCGTCGGCGGCATAGGTCTGGGCCAGCGTGAACGCACCCTCGCGCACCGTTCCGCCCGCCTCGCGCCACAGCCGGATCACCGTCGCGCGGGTGATCCCGCTGAAACAGCACGTCCCGTCCGAGGTCCACAGCGTATCCCCCCGCACGATAAAGAAATTCGTGGAATTGCAGCTTGCCACAAAGCCGCGGTCGTCCAGCATCAGCGCCTCGTCCGCGCCCATGCCGACCGCCTGGTTCAGCGCCTGGATAAAGTTCAGCCGGCTGTGCGAATTCAGCCGCAGATCGAACACATCCGGCGTCGAACAGCGAATGGCCGAGGTCATCAGCCGCAGGCCCCGCGCCTTCAGTTCTGGGTTCGGACGCTTGTATTCCGCCAGGATCACGATGGTCGGACCCGAGGCGACAAAGCGCGGGTCCTGATTGATCGTGGTCTTGGTCCCGCGCGTCACCATCAGCCTGATATGGGCGCCGTCCTGCATGTCGTTGGCCGCCAGCGTGCGGAAGATTTCGTCCGCAAGTGCCTGACGATCCATGCCAATATTCAAACTGATCGAGTTCGCGCCCTCATACAGCCGGTCCAGATGCGCCGTCAGCGACAGGATGCGCCCCCGCACCAGCCGCAACCCTTCCCACACCCCGTCGCCCAGCCCGAACCCGGCATCGAAGATCGACACGCGGGCCTGATCGCGCGGCACCATCTCGCCGTTCACATAGACCAGCACATCGTCGTTTCTGGCATCGTGGGCATAGCTTTGGGCGCTGTCCTGGCTGTCGTCGGTCATGTCGTCTCCGGTCTTGTGCGCGCCTCGGCCAGGCTGGCCGCCAAAGCGCGCGTGAACATCCCTGTATCGGTCGACAGCGATGCGAAATCAAAGCCCTGGTGCAGCATGTTCGCGACCATCGCGCCGCTGCCGCAATGGATGCCGGCCATCAACCCCGCCTGCCGGGCCGAGGTCAGGATGGCGCCGATCGCCTCCAGCACCTCGGGCGCGTCGGGTTGCAGCGTCGGTTCGTGACCCAGCGAAAGCCCCAGATCGGCCGGCCCGACATACACGCCCGACAACCCCTCGACCTGCATGATCGCGTCGCGATGGGCCAGCGCCTGCGCGGTTTCGATCATCGCAAAGACCTGCACCAGCCCGCCCGACCGCGCGACGTAATCGGGATGCAGCGAACCCGCCCGCGTCGGCCCATAGCTGCGCGTGCCAAGCGGCGCATAACGCGTCGCCGACACCAGCGCGCGCGCCTGATCGGGCGTGTTCACCATCGGGCAGACGATCCCCGTCGCGCCCGCATCCAGCATCTTCATCGCGATCCCCGGCTCGTTCCACGGGATGCGCACGAATTTCGGCGCCGGGCTGGCCGACATGGCCTGCAACATCGCCAGCGCCACCTGATAGTCGATCAGCCCGTGCTGCATGTCCACGGTCAGCATGTCGAACCCGGACCGCGCCACGATCTCGGCCGTGACCATCGACGGGATGCAGCACCAGCCGTTCACCGCCTTGTTTCCGGCCGCGAAATAGGCCCGGAAATCGTCGCTTGTCAGCCGCATCCCAGCCTCGTTGCCTGTTTGCCGCCCGCAAAGGCAAGCATGACCTGTCCAAAAGAGCAAGCGGGGCGGAAGGTTGTTGCCAGATGCGGGCGCAGGCCGCTAACACCATGCCGATTGTCTTCAGCAGTGCAGGGCGCGCGCATGTCGGGCGGAAAAATCTGGGTCATGCTGCCGGCGCTGGCCTCGGCCGGTCTGCTGTCGCTTGGGCTGTGGGCGGGCCAGCCGCAGCCGCCGGTAACCGGACCGACCCCGCCCGTGGCGACCGGCCCGCGCGCGCCCGCGGGGATGACGGTGCAGTTTCAGGCAGGCAGCCGGCCCGATGCCGCGATGTCGCCCCTGCCCGCGCGCGTGACGGGCCGTGCCGCACGCGATGGCGACGGCTATCTGCATCAATGGCCCGGCTTTCACGCCACCGCCCGGTTCAGCGGCACCGCCGTCGCGCTGGCCATCGACGACAGCGTCAACCGCTATCGCGTGACGCTGGACGAGACGCAAATCGTGCTGACCCGCGTGGGCGCAGGGATGCTGCGCATCGGCGGGCTTGCGCCCGGCCGCCACCAGATTAGGCTCGAGAAGCTGAGCGAAAGCGCCCAGATCGCGCGCTTCGACGGGTTTTTCCTGCCGGCGGGCGCGGACCCGCTGCCGCCGCCGGACCGGGCGCCGCTGATCGAGTTCGTGGGCGATTCCGACACCGTGGGCTATGGCAACACCGCCCCGGGCCGCGACTGCACGCCCGAACAGCAATATCTGGCCACCGACACCTCGATGGCCTACGGGCCGATGGCGGCGCGGGCGCTGGATGCCGATTACCGGATCGTCGCGGCCTCGGGGATCGGGCTTGTGCGCAATCTGGGCGGCGATCACGGTCCGGCCATGCAGGACCTGTATGACCGGACGATCCCGTCCCGTCCCGGCACCGCGCCGCAGCAGCCCGCCGACGTGATCGTGATCGCCGTGGGATCGAACGATTTCGCGGAACGGCCCGACCTGAAGGAAGGGCACCAGAACCTGATGCGCCAGCAGCGGATCTTCGCGTCCCGCCTGTTGCGGTTCATGCGCGCGCGGCGGGCCGAGGCACCCTCTGCCCGGATCGTCCTGCTGGTCTTTGGCGAATACGGCCGCAATCTGGTCGAGGCGCATGAAGAGGCGCGCGACGCCTTTGCGGCGGATGGCGACCGGGCCGATCTGCTGATCCTGCCGGAACTGGCGCGCACGGCCTGTCACTGGCACCCGTCGCTGAACGACCACCAGATCATCGCGGGGATGCTCACCGACCTGCTGCAATCGCCCCGACCGGCGTCGGAACCGGGCGAGGATCGCGACGGCGACTTTCCCCCAAGCTGATTCTGTCCTAACCTGCCGGGCCAGGGTCGGGTGGCGGCACCACGCGCCGCCGACCCTTGCCGATAGCCGACGGAGCCGCGACCGACATGCCGATGCGATCCCTGCGCCCGCTGGCCAACAAGATGCGTCGGCTGGCCCGGCTGCGTCAGCCCGGCCTGCTGGATCTTGCCGTGGACAGTTGGGAAATCTCGCCCGCCGAGATCGTGGACGTGCCGCCGGTGATCTGCCTGCCCGGACAGGCCGACCGCATCACCCGCACCGAATTTGCCAGCCTCGACACCGTCCTGCGGTCGCTGGACGGCGATCCGGCCACGCCGATGGCCGCGACGCGGGGCTATCTGCTGCGCGACGTCGATTTCGTCGACGGCGTGCTTTACGCCGGTCGGGCCGAGCTGCATCTGCGCGCCCGGTCCCGGTCGGCGCTGGCGCATCGGCGGCCCGTCCGCAGCATGTCGGGCGCGCTTTACGAGACATGGGTGGGCAATCGCTGGTTCGGCAACTGGCTGCTGGACGATTGCCTGACCTATCGTCTGGCCGAGGATGCGGGCCATCCCGTCACCTCGACGCCCGAACGCGGCGGCCATGTCCCGCGATACGAGGACTTGCTGGACATGTCGCCGCGCCGGGTCGGGGACGTTCATTTCGACGAATTGATCCTGTTCGACGACCATCCGAACAATTCCGGTCGTCTGGCGCGCGCCCAGGACATGCGCGCCCGGCTGCTGAAGGGCCGCGATCCGCAGCCCAATCCTGGCGTCTTTCTGTATCGCGGCCGCAGCGGCGATGCGCGGGTTCTGGAAAACGAGGATGAGCTGGCCGAAAAGCTGCACGTCCATTACGGCTTTCGGGTGATGTTCCCCGAGGATCACACGGTCGATGAATTGCTGGACGCCTGCGGCGCCACGCAGATCGTGGCCGGGGTTGAGGGCAGCCAGCTGAATCACGGCATGACGGTGATGCCGCCCGGCGGCACGCTGCTGACCCTGCAACCGGCCGACCGCGCGACGACGGCGATGAAGCTTCTGACCGACCGCTGGCAACAGCGTTTCGCGATGATCGTGGGTCCGGGGACCGCCGGTTCCTTTCGCATTCCATGGGACGATGTCCGGCGCACGCTGGACCTGATCCTGTAGTTTTGGACAATTTGGCTGCATTCAGGTCAATATGAGATTGAAATGACAGGGCCCGCCGGTCATTTTGCAGCCTCGGAAAGGGTTGAGCCGTTGGCGGCGATACATCCTTTGCATGTTTTGCAAGTTCGGAGTTTTCGGCCAGTGTGGCAACAGATACGCAAAGATTACGACCGGCACGGACGCCGGATCACCGATGCGGCGTTCATATCGCTGGCTGTCCATCGCTATGGCCGGTGGGCGATGCAGCGCCGGAACCGCGTGGCGCGCTGGATCGCCAACAAGGTCTATGGGCTGATGACGATCCTGATCCTGAACGTGACCAAGGTCTGGATTCCGCCGAATGTGCAGCTGGGCGAGGATTTTCATATTATCCATGCCGAAGGCTCGCTGTCGATCCATCCCGACGTGGTGATCGGGGACCGCTGCGGCGTCATGCACAACGTCACCATCGGCACCAATATGGGACCGGGCGCGCCGAAGATCGGCGATGACGTGTTCATCGGCGTCAACGCGACCGTGCTGGGCCGCATCAGGATCGGCAACCGCGTGCGCATCGGCGCAAACACCGCGGTGACGACCAATGTTCCCGATGACTGCATCGTCGTCGGATCGCCCGGACGGATCTTTCCCAGCCTGCCGATCTTCGCGCAGAAGAAAAAGGCGGAACAGCCGTGATCGCGGGCGGCGATTCCTCGATGTGGCGGCTGCTGGCCGACAATCTGCCTGCCCGTCCGGACAAGGTGGCGCTGATCGACGCGCGGCGGCAGGCAAGCTTTGCCGAGGTCGCGGCCGAGGCCGGGCGCGTGGCGGCCTGGCTGGCGGAACGCGGCGTAAATCCGGGCGACCGGGTGATCGTGCATCTGCGCAAGGGCATCGACGAGGTGACGGCGATGTTCGGCGCCTGGAAGATCGGCGCGGTGGTGGTGAACGTGAACCATCAGTGGACGCCGGCGCAACTGTCCTATGTGGCGGGCGACTGCCGGGCACGCGCGGCCATTCTGGGCGCGAACGTGCTGAAGGGGCTGGCCGCCGATCCGCTGCCGGGATCGGTCGAACATCTGCTGGTGCAGGGGCGCGCGACCGCCCTGCCCGACGGCGCGGCGGCATGGGACGATCTGCCCGCCGCCGACGGTCCCGAGGCGCGCGTCGATCCCGGCGATCTGGCGGCGATCATCTATACCTCGGGGTCGACCGGCAAACCCAAGGGCGTGATGCTGAGCCATCGCAACATCCGCGTGGGCGCGGTGTCGGTCTCGCAATATCTGGGGCTGGCTGCGGATGACCGGCTGCTGTCGGTCCTGCCCTACAGCTTCGATGCCGGGCTGAACCAGCTGACCGATGCGTTGCTGATGGGGGCGACGGTGATCCACCAGCCCGTCGCGATGCCGTCCGAGGTGGTGCGGATGGCCGCCGAACACGGCGCCACGACCATCGCGGGCGTGCCGCCGCTGTGGAATCAGGTGGTGCGCTATCTGGCCGATGCCGCCATCCCGCTGCCCGCCCTGCGGCGGGTAACCAATACGGGGGGCAAGATTCCCCCCAATATCCTGGAACTGATGCCGCAGGTGTTTCCCGGCGCCGACATCTTTCTGATGTATGGTTTGACCGAGGCATTCCGGTCCACCTATCTGCCGCCCGCAAAGTTCGCGCGCAAGATGGGCTCGATCGGGCAGGCGATCCCGAACGCGCAGATCTTCGTGGTCCGCCATGGCGAGGGGATCGCGGGGCCGGGACAGCAGGGCGAACTGGTCCATGCCGGCCCGCTGGTCAGCATGGGATACTGGGAACGCCCCGATCTGACCGCCGAAAAGATCCGCGTGCTGCCGGAGTTGCGCGACGTGCTGGGCGATGCGCCGGTGGTCTGCTCGGGCGATCTGGTGCGCGTGGACGAGGACGGCGATCTGTGGTTCGTCAGCCGCATGGACGACATGATCAAGACGCAGGGATTCCGCCTGTCGCCCACCGAGGTCGAGGATATCGTGTCGCAATCGGGCATCGTGACCGATGTGGTCGCCTTCGGAATCGAGGATGACGATGCCGGCCAGGTCGTTCATGTCGCCGCCAGCCTGATCGGACAGGCGGATGCGCCCGCGCTGCTGGCCCACTGCCGCCGGGCCATGGCGCATTACATGGTTCCGCGCCATATTCACCCGTGGGCAGGGGCGATGCCCCGCACCGCCAGCGGCAAGCTGGACCGCCCCGCCATCATCGCCGCCGCCAGGGCGGCCCGCCAGAAGGACATTGCATGAGCCTGACCGCCGACGACCTGATCCGCTTTATCCGCGACGAGTTGAACATCGAGGACGAGATCGACCCCGAAACCGAGCTGTTCTCGACCGGGATCCTCGATTCCGTCGCGATGATGAACATCATCGGCTTTGTCGAGGAAAAGACCGGGATCGAGGTGCGCCCCGCCGATGTGACGCTGGAGAATTTCGACACCTGCCAACGGATCGTGGAATACGCGCGTGAACAGGCCTGAACCCGACACCGACCGCATCCTGACGCAGGCGGCGGAACGGTTCGGCACGCCCGCCTATGTCTATCTGACCGATGTGATCGAGGCGCGGATCGCGGCGTTGCAGGCGGCGTTCGGCCGCTGGTTCAGGCTGTCCTATGCGATGAAGTGCAACCCGAACCCGGCGCTGCTGGCCTGGCTGAACGGGCGCGTGCCGTTCATCGACGTGTCCTCGGGCGGGGAATTCCTGCTGGCGACCGGCGCGGGCTGGGATGCAGGCCGGGCCAGCTTTACCGGCCCCGCCAAGCGCGAGGTCGAGTTGCGCACGGCCATCGGCGCGGGTCTGGGCGAGTTGGTGATCGAATCGCTGCGCGAGGCGCGGCTGGCGGATCGCATCGCGGCCGGGCTGGGGCGGCGTCAGAACGTGCTGATCCGCATCGCGCCCGACCGCGTGCCCAAGGGTTTCGGCGACCAGATGGCGGGCCGGCCCAGCCCTTTCGGCATCGACGTGGAAGAGGCCCCCGAGGCGCTGGCCCAGATCATGGCGCTGCCCAATCTGCGCGTCGCGGGGCTGCACATCTATTCCGGCACGCAATGCCTGAAACCCGCCGCCATCGTGGAAAACTGGGGCATCTTCACCGCCATCTTCCGCGATCTGTGCGCGTCCCACGACCTGCGCCCCGACCGGCTGATCTTTGGCGCGGGTCTGGGCATCCCCTATCACCCGGGCGATGCGCCGCTGGATCTGGAACAGGTGGCGGCGGGCGCGGCCGACGATCTGGACGCGCTGACATCCGATCCGCGCTTTGCGGACACCGAACTGGTGCTGGAACTGGGCCGCTATCTGGTCGGCCCGGCGGGGTACTTCGTCACCCGCGTCACCTCGGTCAAAGACTCGCGCGGCACCCGGATCGCGATCTGCGACGGGGGCATGAACACGCATCTGGCGGCATCGGGGCATTTCGGCATGGTGCTGCGCCGGAACTATGTCATCCATCGCGTCGGCGGCGGCGAGGGCGAGGTGAAGACCGACATCTCCGGCCCGCTTTGCACCTCGATCGACAAGCTGGGCACGAATGTCGTCCTGCCGCGTCTGGATGAGGGCGATCTGATCGCGATCCATGCCAGCGGCGCCTATGGTCCGACCTCAAGCCCGGTGAACTTCATCAGCCACCCCACCCCACGCGAGATCGTCGCCGAGGGCGGGCAATTGCGCGACGCCACCCGGATCGAAGGGGCGGGGCTGCGCGACTAAGGCCCGCTCTGGACGGCGGGGCGGGGATACGGTTCTATGGTGCGCGAGGATAACCGGAGGCGGCCATGGACGATCTTGAACGGCGCATCGCGCAGGCGCGCGGCGATGAACCGGCCGATCTGGTGCTGCGCGGCGGGCGTGTGTTCGATCTGATCACCGGCGAGACGATCGAGGGCGATGTCGCGATCTGCGGCGACCGGATCGCGGGCGTGGGCGATTATCAGGGACGCGAGGTGATCGACGTCACCGGACTGACGCTGGTGCCGGGGTTCATCGACACGCATCTGCACGTCGAATCCAGCCTGGTCACGCCCTTCGAATTCGACCGCTGCGTGACCCCGCGCGGCATCACCACCGCGATCTGCGACCCGCACGAGATCGCCAATGTCATCGGTCTGGACGGCATCCGGTATTTCCAGCAGGCCTCGCCGCATCTGCTGATGGATCTGCGGGTGCAACTGCCGTCCTGCGTGCCCTCGACCCAGATGGAGACCGCCGGCGCGCGGATCGAAGCGGACGATCTGCGCGAGGTCATGGACCATCCCTC
Organism: Paracoccus stylophorae; assembly: GCF_028553765.1. Lineage (NCBI taxonomy): Bacteria > Pseudomonadati > Pseudomonadota > Alphaproteobacteria > Rhodobacterales > Paracoccaceae > Paracoccus > Paracoccus stylophorae. Next base: position 2,121,893 of record NZ_CP067134.1, read on the forward strand.
GGGCATCGGGCTGGCCGAATTCATGAACTATCCCGGCGTCATCCACCGCGATCCGACCGCAATGGCCAAGCTGCGCCTGTTTGCGGGCAAGCATATCGACGGGCATTGCCCGCAACTGTCCGGGCGCGACCTGAACGCCTATGTCGCCGCCGGCATCCGCACCGAGCACGAGGCGACGACGGCCGACGAGGCGCGGGAAAAGCTGCGCAAGGGGATGCGGGTGCTGATCCGCGAGGGTTCGGTCAGCAAGGATCTGCGGGCGCTGCAACCGGTGCTGGACGAACGCACGTCGCCCTATATGTGCCTGTGCACGGATGATCGCAATCCGCTGGACATCGCGGAACACGGCCATCTGGATCACATGATCCGCACGCTGATCGTGATCGGCACGCCGCCGCTGGCCGCCTATCGCGCCGCCTCGCTGTCGGGGGCCGAGGCGTTCGGCCTGAAGGATCGCGGGCTGATCGCGCCGGGGCTGCGCGCCGATATCGTGGCGCTGGACAGTCTGGAGGGTTGTCACGCGCAGATCGTGCTGTGCGCCGGCAGGGTCGTGGACGCGGCGGCCTTTGCCTCGCGCGGCAGCGTGGCGCCGGTGGGGCGCAACTCCGTCCGCGCGCCGCGTGTCGGCGCCGCCGATTTCCGCTGCACGGGCAACCGGGTCGAAACCGATGTGATCGGCATCGAGGAAGGCCGGATCATCACCCGCCATTTGGTGGAAGACATCGCGCCGCAGGACGGCGACAAGCGGCCGGACACGTCGCGCGACCTGCTGCGGATCGCGGTGATCGAACGGCACGGCAAGAACGGCAACATCGCGACCGGCTTCGTGCGCGGCTTCGGCATGACGCGCGGCGCGATGGCCGGCACGGTCTGCCACGATCACCACAACATCGCCGTGGTCGGCGCGGATTATGACGACATGGCGCTGGCCGCGAACCGGCTGTCGGCCATCGAAGGCGGGTTCGTGGTGGCGGAAAACGGCCGCATCCTGGCCGAGCTTGCCTTGCCGGTCGCCGGGCTGATGAGCCTTGAGCCGTTCGAGACGGTGCGCGACCGGCTGGCCGATCTGCGCCGCGCGGCCGCAAGCCTGGGCGTGGTGCTGGACGAGCCGTTCCTGCAACTGGCGTTCCTGGCGCTGCCGGTCATTCCGGCGCTGAAGATCACCGATCGCGGCATGGTCGATGTCGAACGCTTCGAGATCATCGCGCGCTAGCGTTGCCGCCCAAGGCGCGGCGGCCGGGGTATCCGGTCAAGGAAAACGCCGGCTTCGCGTCAGTCGTGGCGGATGACCATCGTGCGGATCGCCGCAAATTCATACAGCGCGTCGAAGCCCTTTTCGCGGCCATGCCCGGATTTCTTCATGCCGCCGAAGGGCAGTTCGATCCCGCCGCCCGCGCCATAGGCGTTCACGAAGACCTGCCCCGCCACGATCCGGCGCGCCACCCGCAGCGCGCGCGATCCGTCCTGCGACCAGACGCCGGCGACCAGACCGTATTCGGTGTCGTTGGCCAGTGCGATCGCGTCGGCCTCATCGGTAAAGCGCATCAGCGACAGGATCGGGCCGAACACCTCTTGCCGGGCCAGCGCGTGATCGCGCGGCACCGGACCATAGGCGCGCGGCGCGATCCAGTTGCCGCCTTCGGCCGCGCCCGCGTCGATCCGCCCCTCGGCGATCAGCGGAATGCCGTCCGCATCGGCCTGCGCGCAGAACCCCCGGACGCGGTCAAGCTGCCTGCGGCTGATCAGCGGTCCCAGATCGCGGTCGCTTTCGGGCGCGGCGGCGGTCAGGTTCGGGACCATGTCGCGCAGGCGTTCGGCGATTTCGGGCAGGATGGCATCCTGCACCAGAAGCCGCGCCCCGGCCGAACAGGTCTGGCCGGCATTCTGCGTGATCGCCTTCAGGATCACGGGCATGGCGCGATCCAGATCGGCATCCGCGAACAGGATCTGCGGCGACTTGCCGCCCAGTTCCAGCGTGCAGCCGATATGGTTGTGCGCCGCCGCGATCTGCACCGCAGCGCCGGTTTCGGGACTGCCGGTGAAGCTGAGGAAATCGACGCCGGGATGGGCGGCCAGCGCCGCGCCAGCCACCTCTCCTCGGCCCGGCACGCAGTTCAGCGCGCCGTCGGGCAGCCCGGCATCGCGCAGGATCTCGCACAGGCGCAGCGGGGTCAGGCACGCATCCTCGGCCGGTTTCAGCACGCAGGCATTGCCCATCGCCAGCGAGGCCGCGATGGTGCGGCCAAACATCTGCGCCGGATAGTTCCACGGGATGATATGCCCGGTGACGCCAAGCGGCACATATTCGGTCATGGCCATATGACCCGGCAGGAAGGGGATCGTGTCGCCATGCACCTTGTCGGCCGCACCGCCATAGAATTCCAGATAGCGGGCGGTCGCAGCGATATCGGCGCGGGCCTGGGCGATGGGCTTGCCGGTATCGTGCGCCTCAAGCCAGGCCAGTTCTTCGGCGGCCCCCTCGACCAGCGCGCCTGCGCAGGCCAGAATCCGGCCGCGTTCGGCGGCGGACAGGGCACCCCACGCCCCCTGAAGCGCGCGTCGTGCGGCGGCAACGGCGGCGTCGATATCGGCGGCGTCGCCGTCCGCGATGCGGGTGATGACCTTGCCGGTGGCGGGGGCGATCACCTCAAGCGTCGCGCCGCTGCGCGCGGGCTGCCATGTATTGTCGATGAAGACGCCGTCCGAGGCGGCAATGGCGGATGTGGCGGCACGGGGCTGGACGTTCATGGCGACTCCTTCTTGCGGGCGACAGCGTTGCGCATTCCGCAGCCTCGCGCAAGCGCCGCTCAGCGCGCCGGACGGACCCTGTCCACCGCGGCGATGGCGGCGGCAACCGCCTCGTCGATCTGAAGGTCGCTGGTGTCGATCACGACGGCATCGTCGGCCGGGCGCAGCGGCGCGCTGGCGCGTTCGCTGTCGCGGCGGTCGCGTTCCCGAAGCTGGTCCAGCATCGCCGCGGGATCGGCCCCCAATTCGGCGGCGCGGCGATCCGCGCGCACCCGGTCCGAGGCGACCACATACAGCTTGACCTGCGCGTCGGGGCAGATGACCGTGCCGATATCGCGGCCATCCAGCACCGCGCCGGGCTCACGCGCGGCAAAGCGGCGCTGGAAATCGACCAGCGCCTCGCGCACCTGCGGAATCGCGGCCACGCGGCTGGCGGCCTGACCCGCCTCGGCGCTGCGAAGCTGGGGCCGGGTCAGATCCTCGGCGGTCAGGTTGCGGGCGGCGGCGACGGGATCGCCGCCCTTCACGCCGGTCGCGCGGTAAAGCAGCCCGGTATCCAGATGGTGAAACCCGAAATGGCGGGCCAGGGCGCGGGCGATGGTTCCCTTGCCGGACGCGGCCGGGCCGTCGATGGCGATGATGAAGGACATGAGGACGTGGTGATCTTGCCGTTGCGCGGTTCTGGCCACTTCTTGCACGGCGGCGCGGCGAAGGTCCAGCGGTGCGGTGCGTCCGTCGCGGGAACCGCCGGTCGGATCGCGGAACGAAAAACGCCGGCCATCGCGGCCGGCGTCGTATCGCAGTTCCTGTCGCGGGGCCGGGCGGCGTGAACCGCCCCGCCCGCAGGAAGATCAGGCGCCGCCCAGGGTCTTGGCGACCTCTGCGGCGAAATCCTCTTCGCGTTTGTCGATGCCTTCGCCGACGGCGACGCGGGCAAAGCCCACGATCTTCGCGCCGGCATCGCTGGCGGCCTGTTCGACCGTGACATCGGGATTGATGACGAATTTCTGTCCGTTCAGGGTGACTTCCTCAAAGAACTTGTTCATCCGGCCCTCGATCATCTTCTCGATGACCGCCTCGGGCTTGCCGGATTCGCGGGCCTGTTCGGTCAGAACCTGCTTCTCGCGCTCGACCAGGGCCGGGTCCAGATCGTCCTGACCCAGAGAGGCGGGCGAGGTCGCGGCGACATGCATGGCGATCTGGCGGCCGATATCCTCGTTGCCGCCGTCAAGCCCGACCAGCACGCCGATCTTGCCCATCCCGTCGGCGGCGGCGTTGTGGACATAGGACACGACCAGCGGCGCCTCGACCTTTTCCATCCGTCGCAGGGTCATGTTCTCGCCGATCCGGGCGATGGCGTCGGTCAGAACCTCGGACACGGGTTTGCCGTCGATCTGCGCGTTTTTCAGCGCCTCGACATCGTCCACGTCCAGCGCGGCCGTGGCGATGCGGCGGACCATGTCCTGAAATTCCTCGTTCTTGGCCACGAAGTCGGTTTCCGAGTTCACCTCGACCGCGACGCCCTTGCCGTCGCGCACGGCGACGCCGACCAGACCTTCGGCGGCGACGCGGCCGGATTTCTTCGCGGCCTTGGCCAGACCCTTGGTGCGCAACCAGTCCTGCGCGGCCTGCATGTCGCCGTCATTCTCGGTCAGTGCCTTCTTGGCATCCATCATTCCTGCGCCGGTCGTCTCGCGCAGCTCTTTCACCATTGCGGCGGTGATAGCCATGATCCGTCTCCTTTGTTCGACGCGTCAGGCGGGGCATGTCCCCGCCCGGCGGCAATTGCGTAAACCCGTGGCAATATCCGATCCGCGAAAACGGATCAGGCGTCGGCCGTCGCCTGCGGTTCGGCCTTGGCGTCGGCTTCGCCCGCGTCCAGCAGCTCTTCCGAGGTTTCGGCCAGCGCGCCCAGATCGACGCCCGCGGCACCCATCTGCGCACTCATGCCGTCCAGCGCGGCGCGGCTGATCAGATCGCAATACAGCGCGATGGCGCGGGCGGCGTCGTCATTGCCGGGAATGATGTGGCTGACGCCGTCGGGCGAACAGTTGGTATCGACCACGGCCACGACCGGGATGCCCAGTTTCCGGGCTTCGGCGATGGCCAGGTCTTCCTTGTTCACGTCGATGACGAACAGCAGGTCCGGCAGGCCGCCCATGTCGCGGATCCCGCCCAGGGATGCCTGCAGCTTGGCCTGTTCGCGTTCCAGCCCAAGACGTTCCTTCTTGGTCATGCCTTCGGCGCCGCCGGCCATGATCTCGTCGATGGCCTTCAGGCGGCCGATCGACTGCGACACGGTCTTCCAGTTCGTCAGCGTGCCGCCCAGCCAGCGGTGGTTCATGTAGAATTGCGCCGATCTTTCGGCGGCGTCGGCGATGGCTTTCTGCGCCTGACGCTTGGTGCCCACGAACAGCACGCGCCCGCCCTTGGCGACGGTGTCACGCACGACCTGCAACGCTGCGTCAAGCATCTCGACGGTCTGCGTCAGATCGACGATGTGGATGCCGTTCCGCTCGCCATAGATATATTCGGCCATGCGGGGGTTCCAGCGCTGCGTCTGGTGACCGTAATGAACGCCAGCTTCCAGCAGCTGACGCAGGGTAAATTCGGGAAGCGCCATGTCGATGTCCTTTCCGGTTTGCGCCTGGGCAGGGGTCTTGAAGGCGTCGCCTCAACCGGTGGACCGTGCGGGATGTCTGTCCGCAAAGCCCTCCCCTGCCTGTGAAGTGCGCTGCACATAGTCCGGGCGGGGCGCGGATACAACCCCAAAGACGCCGGGGGCGGCCTATTGCCGGCGGGCGACCAGGTAGGGGCGGATATCGCGGCCGCGCGTGCCGTGCCGGGCGCGTTCGACGATCTGAAAGCCCGCGCCGGCGATCTCGCGCTCAAGCTCGGCTGCGGACAGGAACGCGACGAAGGGCGCCTTGCCGATCAGTTGCATGACCGGCACGGCGATGCGGATCAGCGGCGTCATTTCCGTCAGGCAGGGCGTCTTCGACACGAAGATCCCGCCCGGACGCAGGGTGCGGTGGACGGCGCGCAGCGCCGCGCCCCGATCCTCGATCAGATGCAGCACGTTCATCGCCACCGCCACGTCGAAATGGTCGTCAGGCCAGCCGGCGGTTTCCGGTGCGGCCACCTGGAAACGCACATTGCCGCAACCCTCGGCGCGCGCCTTGTCGCGCGCGATCGCGATCATTGCGGACGAGATGTCGCTTGCGCTGATGTCAGCTGCATGGGGCGCAAGCCGCAGCGCGGTGGTCCCGGTGCCGCAGCCGAATTCCACCACCCTGTCCTGCGGACGCAGCCGGTCGCGCAGGCTTTGGACCGAGCGTTCATAGCCTTGCGGATCGCCGATCCGGCTGGCCGCGTATTTGCGCGCGGCGCGGTCCCAGAAACGGGCATTGCGTGTGACGTCGGCCATCGCGATCTCCGGTCGGCAAGACTGTCGGAATATACGGACAGGACCCGGATCGCGGCAAGACGTCCTGTCCGGGCGGGCGCGCGCCCTCGGCCCGCCTCAGGTCAGGAAACTGTCGGGGACGGCGGCCTTCTTTCGGGCGACATAATCGGCCAGCGCCTCGGCGGTGCCGGGGTCGATGGGCGGTGCCTGGTATTCGGCCAGCATCCGTTCGACCCGGATCGCGGCCAGCGTCGCGGTATCGCGCGCGCCTTCCTCGTCCCAGGTCTCGAACGGCTTGTAATCCAGAATGCCGCTGCGCCAGAACGCGTCCTTGAAATTGGCCTGCGTGTGCGCGCAGCCCAGGAAATGCCCGCCCGGTCCGACCTCGCGGATGGCGTCCATCGCCTGGCCGTTTTCGGACATGTCGATGCCCTGCGCCAGACGGTGCAGGATGCCAAGCTGGTCGGCGTCCATCACGTATTTCTCGTAACTGCTGACCAGCCCGCCCTCCAGCCAGCCGCAGGCGTGCAGCATGAAGTTCACGCCCGACAGCAGGCCGATATTCAGCGTGTTCGCGGTCTCGTACGCCGCCTGCGCATCCGGCAGTTTCGAGCCGCAGAACGCCCCGGCGCTGCGATAGGGCAGGTTCAGACGCCGCATCAGCTGCCCCGCGCCAAGGGTGATCTGCGCGGCCTCGGGCGTGCCGAATGTGGGCGCGCCGCTGTTCATGTCGATCGAGGTGACGAAGGCCCCCGCGATCACCGGCGCGCCCGGCCGGACCAGCTGTGCATAGGCGACGCCGGCCATCACCTCGGCCAGCACCTGCGTCAGCGTACCGGCGACCGTCACCGGCGCCATCGCGCCACCGACGATGAACGGGCTGACGATGCAAGCCTGTCCGGCGCGCGCATAGACCTCCAGCGCGCCCATCATCACCGAATCGAAGGTCAGCGGGCTGTTGATGTTGATCAGCGAGGTCATGACCGTGTTGCGGTCCACGAAATCGGGGCCGAACAGGATCCGCGACATCTCGACCGAATCGGCGGCGCGTTCGGGCAGCGTGACCGACCCCATATACGGCTTGTCCGACAGCGTCATATGCGCGTGCAGCATGTCCAGATGGCGCTTGTTCACGGCGATGTCGGTGGGTTCGCAGACGGTGCCGCCGCTGTGATGCAGCCATTTCGTCATCTGGCCCAGCTTCACGAAGTTACGGAAATCCTCGATCGTGGCATAGCGGCGGCCGCCGGCCAGATCGCGCACGAAAGGCGGGCCATAGACCGGCGCCAGCACAAGGTTGCGGCCGCCGATCTCGACATTGCGTTCGCTGTTGCGGGCGTGCTGGACATAGGTGGCGGGGGCGGTCGCGCACAGGCTGCGCGCCAGACCGCGCGGCAGGCGCACCCGCTCGCCGTCGATATCGGCGCCCGCATCCTTCCACAGTTTCAGCGCGTCGGGATTGTCGACGAAGTTCACGCCGATCTCGGCCAGCAGGGTTTCGGCATTCGCCTCGATGATCTCCAGCGCCTCGGCGTTCAGGATCTGGAAATCGGGCACGTTGCGGGTGATGAAACGCGCGAATTCGGTTCGCGTGGCGGTCCGTTCGGCCCGGCGGGCGGCCCCGCCCCCTCCTCTGCGCGTGCGGCGTTCTGCACCGGCCTCATCCATCATCGCCTGGTCTCCCGATCGTGACTGGTCCCCTTGATAGCGTGCCGGCCCCGCCCTTGCCGCTTGTTTGCGCCGCCCGCCTGCCGCAAAGCGACATCGCGCCGCTTGACGGCGATGGCCGCGACAGCCACATCGGTAAAAACCTGACCAAAAGGACGAATGGCGTCGCGCCGCCCGATCGGCGATGATTTGTCCGTATTCAAGTGTCCATGTCAGTCATCAGTGGGGCCGCGATGAGCAGCCAGTTCCGTTTCGGCAGAGATTACGATTTTCACGAGATTCTGGCAGACGGAATCGTGCATGGCATCGGTGTGGTGCTGGCGCTGATCGGGGTGACGGCGCTGATCTATCACACCACCGTCTGGGGCGATCCGGGCGCGGTGATCGCCGCCTGGATCTATGGGCTGTGTCTGGTGGGCGGGCTGGCCGTGTCGTTCACCTATAACATGCTGCGCCCCTCGCGGCTGAAATGGATCATGCGGCGGCTGGACCATTCGGCCATCTTCATCCTGATCGCCGCGACCTACACGCCGTTCCTGCAACCCGGCCTTGAAGATCCGATGATCTTCGGGCTGCTGCTGGCGATCTGGATCATGGCGGGGCTTGGGGTGGCGCTGAAATGTGCCCTGCCCGGACGCCATGACCGGCTGGCCGTCGTGCTTTATCTGCTGATGGGGTGGAGCGGCCTGGTCGCGATCCGCCCCATCGCCGCCACCCTGCCGCCGGATTCGGTGATCCTGATCGTCGTGGGCGGGGTGATCTATTCGGCGGGCGTGATCTTTCATCTGTGGCAGAAACTGCGCTTTCAGAACGCGATCTGGCACGGTTTCGTGGTGACGGCGGCCGCCGCGCATTACGTCGCCGTGCTCAGCGCGTTCCGGCACACGGGGTTCTGATCCGGCGCAGGTCGTCGCGGCCGCGCGGCGCGACACCGGACCCGCAATCGTCTTGCATCGGTCGCGGCTTGGGGTCAGGTTGCGCCTGACATTCCGGAGGGGCCGTGACATGACTCCGCAACAGCAATCGCAGAAGACCCGCGCCCTGTGCAGGCTGGCGCCGGTCATCCCGGTGATCGTGATACGGGACGCCGCAAAGGCCGCCGATCTGGCCGGCGCGCTGGTGCGCGGCGGCCTGCCCGTGCTGGAGGTGACGCTGCGATCCGACGCCGCGCTGGACGCGATCCGGCAGATGGCCGGGGTCGAGGGGGCAGAGGTCGGGGCGGGCACGGTGCTGACCCCGGACGACGCGACGCGCGCCAAACAGGCGGGCGCCACATTCGCCGTCTCGCCCGGGCTGACCGACCGTCTGGTCGACGCCTGCACCGATCTGGACCTGCCGCTTCTGCCCGGTGCCGCGACCGCGTCCGAGGTGATGCGCGCGGCCGATGCCGGTTTCGACATGCTGAAATTCTTTCCGGCCGAGGCGGCGGGCGGGCCGCCGGCGCTGAAATCGCTGGCAGGCCCGTTGCCCGCCATCGGCTTTTGCCCGACCGGCGGCGTGTCGCCCGACAATGCCCACAGCTATCTGTCGCTGCCCAACGTCGTCTGCGTGGGCGGCAGCTGGATCGTGACCGATGCCGATCTGGCCGATGGCAACTGGGTGGGCATCGAAGGCCGAGCCCGGGCGGCGGCGGCGCTGCGCCGGGCCTGACGGAGAGAGCATGATGGACCGGGCGCATCGGAATGTGGCGGTGCTGATCGCCGCGCAGGCGATCCTAGGCGCGCAGATGCCGGTGAATTTCATCGTCGGCGGGCTTGCCGGGCAGATCCTTGCCCCCAATCCCTGTCTTGCCACGCTGCCGATCTCGATGATCGTTCTGGGTTCCGCCGTGACCGCGCGGCCCCTGGCGCGGTTCATGCAGCATCACGGGCGTCGCAGCGGGTTCGTGCTGTCGGTGCTGGCCGCCGGCGCGGGGGCCGCGATCTCGGCTGCGGGGCTGTGGACGGGATCGTTCCTGCTGTTCATGCTGGGATCGCTGCTGACGGGCGTCTACATGTCGGCGCAGGGGTTCTATCGTTTTGCGGCGACCGACACGGCCAGCGACGATTTCGCCCCGCGCGCGATTTCCTGGGTGATGGCGGGGGGACTGGCCTCGGCCATCGTCGGGCCGGCCATCGTCCGGGCGACGACCGATCTGACCGCGGTGCCGTTTCTGGGCACCTATCTGGCGGTGATCGGGCTGAACCTGCTGGGGCCGCTGCTGTTCGCGTTTCTGGACATTCCAAAGCCCCCGGTGGCGCAGCCGGGCCAGATGGCGGGCAGGCCGATGTCCGAATTGCTGCGCACGCCGCAGATCGGCGTCGCGATGATCTGCGCGATGGTGTCCTATGCGCTGATGAATCTGGTGATGACCTCGACGCCGCTGGCGGTGGTCGGCTGCGGATTCGCGCCCACCCACGCCGCCGATATCGTCAGCGCCCATGTGCTGGCGATGTTCGCCCCCAGCTTCTTTACCGGCGCGCTGATCGTGCGTTTCGGCGCGCCGCGCATCGTCGGCCTGGGGTTGGTGATCCTGGCCTGCGCGGGCGCCGTCGCACTGTCCGGGGTCGAGCTGGGCCATTTCTTCGGCGCGCTGATCCTGTTGGGGATCGGCTGGAATTTCGGCTATATCGGCGCGACCGCGATGCTGGCCCGCGCCCACCGCCCCGAGGAGCGCGGCCGCGTTCAGGGCATGAACGACATGTTCGTGTTTGGCGGGGTGTTCCTGGCCTCGCTGTCCTCGGGCGGGCTGATGAACTGCACCGGCGGGTCGGTTCAGGCCGGCTGGAACGCGGTCAACCTGGCGATGCTGCCGTTTCTGGTTCTGGCCGGCGCCGCGCTGATCTGGCTGGTGATGCGCCCGCAGCCGGCCTGAGGACCGGGGGTTTCACACCCCCGGACCCCCGTGGGATATTTGCACGCCAAAGATCAGAACAGGGTCTTCTGTTCGGGCGTCGTTTCGGGCGGCGGCGATCTGCGCCCGGATTTCGGCGGGGCGGAATCGGGCCGCGCGGGTACGCGGCCATCGCAGAACTCGATCTCGAACCGGGCGGTCTGGCGGGCGGCGGCGGCCGAGGTGATCAGTCCGTCATCGCCGTGGACGACCGCAAAGCCGCGCCTGAGCGTTTCGGTATAGCCAAGCGTCAGCCGCATCCGGTCAAGCGTCAGCAGCGCATCGCGGCGCGTGGCCGTGGCCCGCCCGGCGGCGGTGTCGAGGCGGCGGGACAGCTGATCCAGCAGCGCGCCCTGGCTGATCACCGCGCGCCGCGTCACCGCCACGACCCGCGACAGCGAGGCGTCCAGTCTTTCCTGCAACGCCGTCAGCCGGTCGCTGCGGCGGTCGCGGCGGCGTTCGCGCACCGCGTCCAGACGCAGCCGGGCGCGGTCCAGATGGTGACGCTTGCCTGCCGTGAACTGGCGCAGCGTGGCTGCCGGTATCGGGCGCGAGGCAAGATGCTGTCGCCGCGTCCGCACCAGCCCGCGCAGCGCCGGTTCCAGCCTGACGCCCCACAGATCCAGCCGCTGCCTTGCAGCCTCGGTCAGCGCGGCGGGCCGGCCCATGGCGCGGGCCAGATCGCGCAGGCGCTGGCGCGGCCGGTCGATGCGCTGCGCGCTGGCGCGCGTCATCCGCGCGCCGAATTCGGCCAGGCGCGCGGCCAGATCGGACCTGACCGGCACCGCGATCTCGGCCGCGGCGGTCGGAGTCGGCGCGCGCCGGTCGGACACGAAGTCGATCAGCGTGGTATCGGTTTCGTGCCCCACGGCCGAGATCAGCGGGATGCGGCTGGCGGCGGCGGCGCGGACGACGCTTTCCTCGTTGAAGCCCCACAGATCCTCAAGACTGCCGCCGCCGCGGGCCACGATGATCAGGTCGGGGCGCGGGATCGGGCCGCCATCCGGAAGCGCGTTGAAGCCGTGGATGGCGGCGGTGACCTGGGGCGCGCATCCCTCGCCCTGCACGGCCACGGGCCAGATCAGCACCCGGGTCGGAAACCGGTCGCGCAAGCGGTGCAGGATGTCGCGGATCACGGCGCCCGAGGGCGAGGTGACGACGCCGATCACGCGCGGCAGGAACGGCAGGGCGCGCTTGCGGTCCTGGTCGAACAGACCCTCGGCGGCCAGCGCCTTGCGGCGCTTTTCCAGCATGATCATCAGCGCGCCCGCGCCGGCCGGTTCGATCTGATCGACGATCAGCTGGTATTTCGACTGGCCCGGAAAGGTCGTCATGCGGCCGGTGGCGATCACCTCCATCCCCTCTTCGGGGCGCTGCGCCAGCCGGGCCGCCTGCCCTTTCCACGTCACCGCCGCCAGCACCGACCGGTCGTCCTTGAGATCGAAATAGAGATGGCCGGACGAGGGGCGGGACACGCGCCCGATCTCGCCCCGCACCCGGACGCGGCCGAAGCGGTCCTCGATGCTGCGTTTGACCGCGCCCGACAGTTCGGACACCGTGAATTCATGGGCATTGCTGCCGGCTGCGTCTTCCAGAAGGTCCATGCCGCTTGTTCCCTTTCTTCGGCCAGACTAGAACGCCGGCAAGTCAAGCGAAAGGGCGGCAGATGAACATCCTGATCCTGGGCGGCGGCGGGCGCGAACACGCGCTGGCCTGGGCGATCCGGCAGAATCCGAAATGCGACCGCCTGATCGTCGCGCCCGGCAATGCGGGCATCGCCGACATCGCACGCTGCGCCAGCCTGGACATCGCCTCGCGCAGCGCGGTGCTGGAATTCGCGCAGGAACACGCCATCGACTTCGTCGTGATCGGCCCCGAGGCGCCGCTGGCGTCGGGCGTGTCGGATGCGCTGCGCGAGGCGGGGTTTCTGGTCTTCGGCCCCTCGCAGGCGGCCGCCGCGCTTGAGGCATCGAAGACCTTTACCAAGCAGATCTGCGACGCCTGCGGCGCGCCCACCGCCGCATGGGCGCGGTTTGCCGATGCAGCCAGCGCCCGCGCCCATGTCGCGCAGACGGGCGCGCCCATCGTCGTCAAGGCCGACGGGCTGGCCGCGGGAAAGGGCGTCACCGTGGCCGACAGCGTCGATCAGGCCCATGCCGCGATCGACGCGATCTTCGAGGGCGCGTTCGGCGACACCTCGGTCGTGATCGAGGAGTTCATGGAGGGCGAGGAGGCCAGCTTTTTCGTGCTGTGCGACGGGACGGATTGTCTGCCCATCGGCACGGCGCAGGATCACAAGCGGGTGGGCGAAGGCGATACCGGCCCGAACACGGGCGGGATGGGGGCCTATAGCCCGGCCTCGATCCTGACGCCCGATCTTCAGGATCGGGTGATGGCGCAGATCGTGCGTCCCACCGTGGCCGAGATGGCCCGGCGCGGCACGCCGTTCCAGGGTGTGCTGTATGCCGGGCTGATGATCCGCGACGGGCAGGCGCGGCTGGTGGAATACAATGTCCGCTTCGGCGATCCCGAATGTCAGGTGCTGATGATCCGGTTGGGGGCGCAGGTGCTGGATCTGTTGCTGGCCTGCGCCGAGAACCGGCTGTCGGACGCCCGCGTGAACTGGGCCGACGATCACGCGCTGACGGTGGTGATGGCCGCGAAAGGCTATCCGGGCGATTACCGCAAGGGCAGCGTGATCGGGGGGCTGGACGCCATTCGCGAAAACGGGTTCGAGATGGTGTTTCATGCCGGAACCAGCGAACGAAACGGGCAGATCGTGGCGACCGGCGGGCGCGTTCTGGCCTGCACCGGCCGCGCCGAAACGCTGGAGGGGGCGCACCGCCGTGCCTATGATCTGGTCGACGCCATCGACTGGCCCGACGGCTTCTGCCGCCGCGATATCGGCTGGCGCGAGTTGCAGCGCGTGGACCCGCAGGCGACATCGTGACGGCGTGCCGGTTGCGCGTGGCCCTTGCCCGACACCGGCCGTCCGGCGCGCATGGCGGGCGACCTGCCCCGCCCCCTCTTTCCACGGTCGCGCAAAAGCCCTTATGGTGATCGGCATGAGCGAACACAGCCCCAGTTGCCTTGTCAGCCGCCTGTCGCGTTTCGTGACGCTGACCGACCGCGAATGCGACTTCATCGCTGAGATGGAGCGCGACGAACGGCCCCTGACCAAGGGAAGCCTTGTCGTCGGCGCGGGCGATCTGACCGAAGGCATCGTGGTGCTGAAATCGGGCTGGGCGGTGGTGACGGCGGATATCGCCGACGGGCGCAGCCAGATCCTGCGGATCTATCTGCCCGGCGAGATCATAGGTCTGGCCGAACTTGGCGCCTCCGAGGCGCATCATCGCATCGCGATGCAGACGGACGGGACGATCTGCCCGTTCCCGCGCAAGGGGCTGGCGCCGCTGATCGTGGACTATCCGCGGCTGGCGGCGCTGCTGATCGGGATCGGCAGCCTGGATCAGATCGCGCTGCGCCATCACGCCAGTTCGCTTGGCTCGATGGATGCGGCGCGCAAGCTGAAATTCTTTCTGCTGCAACTGCGGTCGCGTCTGGCGGTCGCCAATGTCGGGCTGGGCAACAGGTTCCACGTGCCCTTCAGCCAGGTCGAGATCGGTCAGGCCGTCGGGCTGACCTCGATCTATGTCAACAAGATGCTGCGCTCTTTCGTGGCCGCCGGCGAGATCGAGATCGAGCGTCCGTATTTCCGACTTCTGGCCCGCGAGAAATGGGAGGAAGAGACGGATTTCGTGGATGCGTTCGTGGAACTGGATACCTCATGGTTCCCGCCCCCCGACGCGGTTCCCGCCACGGATGCCGCCGACGACGCCCGCGTGGGCGCATAGGTGGCGGGGGTCGCAGGCTGGCAGACGCATCCCGGCCTGCGCGGGCGCCGTTTTCCTGTCCGGAAGTTGGGGCGAGGGGCGATCCGGCAGCCCCGTTCCGCACATGAAGATCAAGCGGCGGGATAACGCCGCAGTGAAGGAGGTCACGCCATGCTGTTCGATATTCTGCGCGCCCTGATCTGGCTGGCCGGACTGGGGGTTCTTGCCACGACCGTCCTGCCGCTGACCAATTCGACAAAATGGTGGATCAGGGTGTGGGACTTTCCGCGCCTGCATATTTTCGTCGCGGCGGTGGTCGTGGCCATTGTCGCCATTCTGGTGCTGCGCGCCGATTCGCTGATCATCGTCGCAATCATGGCGATCTGTGCGGCGTATCAGGCCCGCAAGATCTTTCCCTACACGACGCTTTCCCCGGTCGAGATCGAGTTCGCCCAGCCATCGGACCGACCGACGATCAAGCTGCTGGCCTCGAACGTGCTGATGGAAAACGACCAGCATCACCATCTGATCGACCTGATCGACGAGGAAGACCCCGATGTCCTTTTCCTGATGGAAACGGATCAGGTCTGGGCCGATGCGCTGGAGGAGAGCCTGTCGCGATATCCGACCGTGCTGCGCCATCCGCTGGACAACCATTACGGGCTGATCTTTGCCACCAGGCTGGATGCGACATCGGCCGAGGCGGTGTTTCTGGCCGATGACAACACGCCCACCGTGCTGTCGGAACTGCGGGCCCCGGACGGCGCCGCCTTTCACTTCATCGGCCTGCATCCCCGCCCCCCGGTCCCCGGTCAGGACACGGAAGAGCGGGACGAACAGATCCGGCGCGCGGCCACGCTGACCGAACATTCCGACCTGCCGGTGATCTCGATGGGGGATTTCAACGAAACCGCCTGGTCATGGACCGCGCAGCGGTTCAAGCATCACGGCAATTACCGCGACCCGCGCGTCGGGCGCGGTATGCTGTCCAGCTTCGATGCCCGCTATCCGGTGCTGCGTTTTCCGATAGACCAGCTTTACGTCACCGAGGGCATCGACCTGATCTCGTTCGAGCGCAAGCGCACCATCGGATCGGATCACTTTCCGATGGCCGCAGTGGTGGCGATCCGCGGCGCGTGATCGCGGTTCGCGGCGCGCGGTCGGCCCGGCGCCGATCCGGCCTTCCTATTCGCCCGCCTTCTGCGCCATCGCCTGCCGGCGCGGGCGCGGGACGTCGCCGCGCCCGGCGGGCCAACCCTCGCGCTGCTTGCTGCGATCGCCGTCCACCTCTTCGGTCTGGTCGTGAAACAGGTGGATCTGAGTCGGATAGGGCATGTCGATCCCTTCCTCGTCCAGCGCCTTGTAGACCGCCTGCAAGACCTCTCCGAAGACGTGGATCTGCGAGGCGCGGTCGGATTTCGTCCACCACCGCAGGCGCACCACATTGGCGAAATCGCCCAGCTCGACCGGGATCGTTTCGGGCGGCGGATCGCTGCTGACCCCCTCGACCGAGGCGCAGGTCTTCTCCATCAGCGCGCGCGCCTTGTCCCACGGATCGTTGCAGCCGATGCCGATATCGTATTCCGACCGGCGCATCGGAAACGCCGTGTTCACGACGACGCTGTCGGTATAGATCACCGCGTTGGGGATCACGACGCGCCGGCCGTCATAGGTGGTGATCATCGTCGCCCGCGTCTCGATCCGTTCGACCGTGCCCTCGTGCCCGCCCGAGATGATCTGGTCGCCCACCTCGAAGGGCTGGCGCAGCAGGATCAGGATGCCGGCCAGCATGTTCTGAAGGATGTCCTTGAACGCGAACCCGATGGCGACCGAGCTGACGCCAAGCCCGGCGAACAGATCGCCGGGGCTGACCGACGGCGCGACGATGGTGACCGCCAGCATCATGCCCACGATCGCCATCGCCCACCGCGCCAGCGATCCGCCGACCTCGCCCAGGCTGTGACGACCCCGGCGCGCGGCGGCCGAATTCACGAACCGGTCCAGCGCCAGCCCCAGCAACCAGAACACCCCCAGCACGATCAGCGCGACGACGATGTTCGGCAGCAACCTGAAGAACCCGTCCAGCCAGCCGTCCAGCTTGTCGAAGATCAGCCCGACATTGGTGTCTATCTCGTCCATGACGGCGTCCGATCCCGATCACAAAGCCCGTTCACAAGGATTTACACCCGGGCGCGGGCGGGGATGCAAGCGGGATCGGGACCGTCTCAGCCATGATCGTCCAGGCGGTCGCCGATCAGATCGTCGGGCCGGGCCACGTATGCGCCGCCGCATGCCGCAGCCAGTCCCAGCAACAGCGCCAGCGACACCAGCAACGCGACCGAGGCGATGGCATCGCTGGTGGCCTGCGCCGCCTCGATGGCCTGTGCCCGCGCGGCTTCCGCCGTCTCGCGCATCTGGGTGATCGCCGATTCGATGCGCGACTGGACGGTGGCGACCATCTGTTCGGCCTCTTGCGGGGTCACGCCCAGACGGCGTTCCAGCACCGCAAGCGCCTGTTCCTTGTCTTCCTCGGACAGGATGGCGTTCGGGCCGCCGACCATGTCGTCCATCAGCGCGTCCAGATCCTGGTCGATATTTCCGGGCGAGGCGATGATGTCGGCCATCGCCTGGCGAATCCGGGCCATCGCCGCCTGCTGTTCGCTTTCGCTGAACACGTTGCGGAACGCGGTCTGCGCCTCTTGCCGCAGATTGGCCTCGGTGATGCCGTTCTCGCGCAGCGTGGCCTGAACCTCGTCGGGCAGATCATCGATGGACAGCTGGTCGGCCAGTTCCGACGGGTCGGGCAGCGAGATGTCGTCGGGCAGCACCGCCTGCCCGGTCGAGACGACCGTGTCGGCCGCCCCGCTCAGCAGCGATCCGGCGGCACCGAACATCGCGCCCGCGCCCGTCACCGACGCCCAGGCCAGAAAGATCGTAGCCACCGACCACACCGCAGCCCCGTGCAGGACCGAGGCGATCATGCGCGGCACGCCCGCCATGCGCGCGGCGACGTATCCGCCCGCGCCAAGCGCGATCAGGTTGGTCACGATCAGGTAGATGCCCGATCCGATCCCGATGCCTTCGGTGGGATTGCGTTCGAATTGCGGGTCGATTGCGGTGGCACCGATGCCGATGCCGAAGGTCGTGAACAGGATCATCAGCGCGACCGCCACGACCGCGCCCGCAAGGATCGCGCCCCATGACACGCGGTGCACGATGCCGTCCCCGCGCGGCGATGCCGAATAGCCGTAGTTTTCGTTCGTGGGCATGGGGTTCTCCATTCGTGATTGAAGGCTGGCGGCAAGGACGATCCGCGCCCTGCGGGACAGATCGCCGACCGGCCGGCCCAGGCGTCGCCCGCCCGGCCGGTCGTCATGGATGCAACAAGAGGATCAAGCCCGATGCTCGGGCAGGTTCTTCAGCTCATCTTTGGTCATGGTGGTCTGGGCGTGAACCTTGCCGTTCTCGTCCCGCATGAAGTTCAGGCGCGACACGTCCAGCGCGACCTGCTTGGCCCCGATTCCCAGAAAGCCGCCGACATCGACGACCGCCTTGGCGTTCGGGCCGGTGCCGTGGATTTCGGACACATCGCCGATATTGCTGTCGTCGGGGCCATAGACATTGGCGCCCTGCAGCGTGGCGGAATCCAGTTCCTCGGGGCGAAGCGGGGTGTGTTTGGAATGATCCATAAGACCTCCTCAGCGTTTCATGGACAGCGGCGCGCGACATTGCCTGCGACCGACCCCGCAGGGTCGCGGCCGCGAGACGGGCGGCACCGCTGAGGCCCGGATCGGCGCAATCGCCCATCCTTGAAGCTGCGTTCCAGCCTAGGCGGAAAAGCGGCGCGGGATGCTAATATGGGATAAGGAAGCGCGCGGTTTCCCCGAAAAACGACGCGCACGCCGCCCCGCGTCCGACATTTCGTCACGGCGCGGGTGCGGATAGGCGCGGGCACGATCTGCGGGGGGCGGCAGGACGGCCAAGCCGATTCGCCGCACAACCGCCGGGGTGGCGTCAGGCGGCGGAATACAGCCCTTCGTAGATCGGCAGCAGCGTGTCGGTCTCGAACAGGCTGCTGACCGAGGTGCCGTTCCAGATGTTCAGGATCGCCTGCGTGAACATCGGCGCAGTCGGCACGATGCGGATATTGGGCGCGTTCTTCACCGCATCGGAGGGCTGGATCGAATCGGTGATGACCAGCGATTTCATCACCGATTTGCTGACCCGCTCGACCGCGGGGCCCGACAGCACGCCGTGGCTGATATAGGCATGCACCTCGGTCGCGCCGTTATCGACCAGCAGTTGCGCGGCCTTGACCAGCGTTCCGGCGGTGTCGCAGATGTCGTCGATGATCACGCAGGCCTTGTCCCTGACCTCGCCGATCACCGTCATCTCGGCCACTTCGCCGGCCTTCTCGCGCCGCTTGTCCACGATGGACAGGGGCGCGTTGATCCGCTGCGCCAGTTCGCGCGCCCGCGCGACGCCGCCCACATCGGGCGAGACGACCATCAGATCGTCCATCCTGCCCTTGAAATGATGCTGCACATCCAGCGCGAACACCGGCGAGGCATAGAGGTTGTCCACGGGAATGTCGAAGAACCCCTGGATCTGCGCGGCATGCAGGTCCATCGTCAGGACCCGGTCCACCCCCGCCTCGGTCAGCAGGTTGGCGACCAGCTTGGCGCTGATCGGGGTGCGCGCCTTGGCGCGGCGATCCTGCCGTGCATAGCCGAAATAGGGAATGACCGCCGTGATCCGCGCGGCCGAGGACCGGCGCAGCGCGTCGGTCATGATCAGCAGTTCCATCAGGTTGTCATTGGCGGGGTTCGAGGTCGGCTGGATGATATACATATCCTCGCCGCGGACATTCTCGAACACCTCGACGAAGATTTCCTGATCGGTGAACCGCTCGACCCGGGCATCGCACAGCCCGACATTGACGCCGCGATGCATCGACATGCGCCGCGCGATGGAGGCCGCAAGCGGCTTGTTGGCATTACCTGCGATCAGCTTGGGTTCGGTCATGACGGGCATGGGAAAGGGCCTTTGGCGGTTGCGTCAGATTGCGGACGGCTTAGCACCGCGATAGCCTGCGGGCAAACCAAGAAGGACCTCTCTTTATGGCCAGTATCGACTATTATCTGGGGACCATCAGCCCCTTCAGCTATCTGGCCGGCACGCGGCTGGAAAAGATCGCCGACCGGCATGGCGCGTCGATCACCTACAAGCCCGTCGATCTGTTGCAGCTGTTCGACCGCACCGGCGGCATCCGCCCCGCCGACCGTCACCCAAGCCGGATGGAATACCGCGCGCAGGAGCTGGTGCGGTGGGCCGAATATCTGGACATGCCCCTGAACCTGAAGCCCGCGCACTGGCCGGTGAACATGGCGCCCTCATCCTATGCGATCATCGCCGCGCAGCAGGCGGGCGGAGGCGATCTGGGCGGGCTGGTCCACGGGTTCACCCGCGCCGTCTGGGCCGAACAGCGCGACATCAGCGACGACGCCGTGATCCGCGACGTGCTGGGCGCGCACGGCTTCGATCCGGCGCTGGCCGACCAAGGGCTGTTCGTCGGTGCCGAAACCTATGGCCGCAATCTGGAACAGGCGGTCGCGGACGGGGCCTTCGGCGGCCCGTTCTATGTCGTGCGCGACAGCGGCCAGCGGTTCTGGGGACAGGACCGGCTGGAGTTTCTGGACCGGCATCTGGCCAGCCTGTGACCGGGATCTTCAGGCGACACTGGCCGGGCCAGTCCGACCGCCCGGCGCTTGCGCTGCACTGCATGCTGGCCAGCGGCAGCTATTGGGGCGGCATTGCGGGTCATCTGGGCGGGCGGGTCGATCTGTCGGGGTTCGACATGCCGGGCCACGGCCGCAGCGACGACTGGACGCCCGGCCCCGACGATCCCGATTATCACACCGCCGTCACGCGGATCGCGGCCAGCTTCATCACCCGGCCGCTGGACCTGATCGGGCACAGCATGGGTGCCACCGTGGCCCTGCGCCTGGCGGTCGCCGCGCCCGAGGCCGTGCGCAGCCTGACCCTGATCGAACCGGTGCTGTTCGCCGCCGCCCCCGATCCGGACGAACAGGCGCGCGACCGGCAGATGCAGCGATTGTTGTCCGAGGGACGCCGGGAAGAGGCGGCACGCGGCTTTGTCGCCGTCTGGGGCGCGCAGGATTTCGACGATCTGCCGGCGCGGATGCAGCAGCAGATGATCGACCGCATCCATCTGGTCGCCGCCGCCGGACCGACCCTGTCCCAGGATCGCGCCGACATCCTGCGCAAGGGCGGGCTGGAATCGATCCACGCGCCGGTCATGCTGATCTCGGGCCAGCAATCGCCGCCGGTGATCCACCGCATCGCCGGGGCGCTGGCCGAAAGATTGCCCGATGTGGGCCGCGCCACGGTGCCCGGCGCGGGCCACATGCTGCCGATCACCCATCCCGAACAGGTGGCGGGCCTGATCGCGGTCAATCTGGACCGCGCCTGAGGGAAAGCGCGTCAGACGTCGAAATCGTCCTCGTGCCGGACTGCGCCGATGGCCAGCCATTCGGCCCGGATCCGCGCGACCCGCGTATCGCCCCAGGTGCGGAACACGATCTCGAACCCGTCTTCGGTGATCCGGTCGAACGAGATGTCGGCGCGCTGATTGCTGTCGCCGCCGATGTCCCACATGCCGATCGAGACATGCACGACCGGCGCGGCAATGAAGGGCGCGGCGAAATCGACCCGGCGGCGTTCGACCCTGGGGCCTTCGCCGGTCCACATCTCGCCATCGGTTTCAAACGCCGAAAACATCATCGTGGCCCCGCGCGCCACGCCGACGGCGCTGTGACTGAAACGCTGCATCCGACCCTCCTGCGGGGCGACCTTACTATGCGGAATCCGCAACGCAAAAGCCCCGGCATCGCTGCCGGGACCTGCACTTTCAGTCACATCCGGACCGTCCGGTTCACTCGGGCACGGTGGCCTGATTGGGGTCCAGCCCGATATGGGTGCCAAGCGCCTCCATATCGGCCAGCAGCTTGACGGCGGCGGTCACGAATTCCTCGCCCGCCGATTGCTGACCGGCCTTTTCCTGCGCGGCCTTCTTCTTGCGATGCGCCTCGGTCATCATTTCGTTGAAGATCTCTTGCGTGATCTCTTCGCGGGGATGGCCGCGTTCGGCCAGAAGGCTGACGGAGTCGCCGTTGATCTCGGCAAAACCGCCGGTCACGGCGAAATCGGACTGCGCGCCGCCCTCGGCCACGACCGAGACAAGCCCCGGACGCAGCGTGACGATGGTCGGCGCGTGACCCGGCATCGCGGTCATGTCGCCGTCGGTGCCCGGCAGGCGCACCTCGCGCACCGGAACCGACACGAGGCTGCGTTCCGGCGAGACAAGGTCGAACTGCATGGTATCGGCCATTTCGCCCCCTTATGCGGCTTCGGCCGCAAGACGTTCGGCTTTCGCCTTCACATCGTCGATGTCGCCGACCATGTAGAAGGCGCCTTCGGGCAGGTGGTCGAATTCGCCGGCGACCACGGCCTTGAAGGACGAGATCGTCTTTTCCAGCGGCACCTGGACACCGTCGGACCCGGTGAACACCTTGGCCACGTCGAAAGGCTGCGACAGGAAACGCTGCAGCTTGCGCGCGCGTGCCACGGTCAGCTTGTCCTCTTCCGACAGCTCGTCCATGCCCAGAATGGCGATGATGTCCTGCAGCGACTTATAGCGTTGCAGGATGCCCTGAACGTCGCGGGCGACCTGGTAATGTTCCTCGCCCACGATGGAGGGGTCAAGGATCCGGCTGTTGGAATCCAGCGGGTCCACGGCCGGATAGATGCCCAGTTCCGAAATCGCACGCGACAGAACGGTCGTGGCGTCAAGGTGGGCAAAGGTCGTGGCGGGCGCCGGGTCGGTCAGGTCGTCGGCCGGAACATAGACGGCCTGAATCGAGGTGATCGAGCCGTTCTTGGTCGAGGTAATGCGTTCCTGCATCGCGCCCATGTCGGTGGCCAGCGTCGGCTGATACCCCACGGCCGACGGAATACGGCCAAGCAGCGCCGACACTTCCGAACCTGCCTGCGTGAAGCGGAAGATGTTGTCCACAAAGAACAGCACGTCGGTCCCGGTGGAATCGCGGAACTGTTCGGCCAGCGTCAGCCCGGTCAGCGCCACGCGCATCCGCGCCCCCGGAGGCTCGTTCATCTGGCCATAGACCAGGGCCACCTGCGATTCGGACAGGTTGTCGGGCTTGATGACGCCCGATTCCACCATCTCGTGATAAAGGTCGTTGCCCTCGCGCGTGCGTTCCCCGACGCCCGCGAACACGGAATAGCCGGAATGCACCTTGGCGATGTTGTTGATCAGTTCCATGATCAGAACCGTCTTGCCCACGCCGGCGCCGCCGAACAGGCCGATCTTGCCGCCCTTGGAGTAGGGGGCCAGCAGGTCGATGACCTTGATGCCGGTCACGAGGATTTCGGAACTGGTCGCCTGCGCGGCGAAATCCGGCGCCGGCTGGTGGATCGAGCGGCTTTCCGAGGTGTTGATCGGCTCGCCCTCGTCCACCGGCTCGCCGACGACGTTGATGATGCGGCCAAGCGTCGCGTCGCCGACCGGCACGGTGATCGGGCCGCCGGTGTCGCTGACCGGCTCGCCCCGGACCAGACCTTCGGTCGCATCCATGGCGATGGTGCGAACGGTGTTCTCGCCCAGGTGCTGGGCCACTTCCAGCACCAGCTTCTTGCCGTTATTGTCGGTTTCCAGCGCGTTCAGGATCGCCGGCAGGTGTTCTTCGAACTGCACGTCTACGACGGCGCCGATCACCTGTGTGATTTTGCCAGTGGCCTCTGCCATGATGTCACCTCTGCGTTACGGTCAAAGCGCCTCGGCGCCCGAAATGATTTCGATGAGTTCCTTGGTGATCGCCGCCTGACGGGACCGGTTGTATTCGGTTGTCAGCCTGTCGATCATGTCGCCGGCGTTGCGCGTGGCGTTGTCCATGGCCGTCATCCGCGCCCCCTGTTCGGAGGCCGCGTTTTCCAGAAGCGCCGCGAAGATCTGCGTCGCGACCGAGCGTGGCAGCAATTCGGCCAGAATCGCGTCCTCGCCCGGCTCGTATTCGTGGATCGACGAGACGCCGGCGGCGTCTTCGCCTTCGGGAATCTCGGCCGGAATGACCTGACGCGCGGTCGGGATCTGGCTGATCACCGATTCGAACCGGTTGTAGAAGATCGTGGCGACGTCGAAATTGCCCGCTTCGAACCGGTCAAGCACGTCGTCGGCGATCTCGCGCGCGTTCTCGTATCCGACACGCTTGACGTTCGACAGATCGACATGGTTCACGAACAGCTTGCCGTATTCGCGTTTCAGCTGTTCGCGCCCCTTCTTGCCGACGGTCAGGATGGTCGCCTCCTTGCCGTTCGCGCGCAGCCGATCGGCATGCTGGCGCGCCAGCTTGACGATCGAGCTGTTGAAGCCGCCGGCCAGACCGCGTTCCGAGGTCATCACCACCAGCAGATGTTTCTGGTCCGAACCGGTCCCGGCCAGCAGCCGCGGCGCGGTGTCCGAGCCGGCCGAATTGGCCGTCAGCCCGGCCATCACCGCAGCCATGCGGTCGGCATAGGGGCGCGCGGCCTCTGCGGCCTCCTGCGCACGGCGCAGTTTTGCCGCGGCGACCATCTGCATCGCCTTGGTGATCTTGCGCGTGTTCTTGACGCTTTCGATCCGGTTCTTGAGATCCTTGAGGCTGGGCATCTATTCCACCTCTCAGGCGCGAGTCTTGTTGTATTCGTCCAGCGCCGCCTTGATCGCGTCTTCCAGATCACCGGCGACCTTGCGGTCGTTACGGGTGATGTCGTCCAGCAGGGCCGATTTCTGGTTGCGCAGATATTGCAGCAGACCCTGTTCCCAGGCCACGACCTCGCGCACCGGAACCTGGTCGATATAGCCCTTGGTGCCGGCATAGATAACGATCACGATCTCGGCGTTGGTCAGCGGCGAATACTGCGGCTGCTTCATCAGTTCGGTCAGGCGCGCGCCGCGGTTCAGCAGGCGCTGCGTCGCGGCGTCCAGATCCGAGCCGAACTGCGCAAACGCCGCCATCTCGCGATACTGCGCCAGTTCCAGCTTGACCGGACCCGCGACCGATTTCATCGCCTTGGTCTGGGCGGCCGAGCCGACGCGGCTGACCGACAGGCCGGTGTTCACCGCCGGGCGGATGCCCTGGAAGAACAGTTCGGTTTCCAGGAAGATCTGGCCGTCGGTGATCGAAATCACGTTGGTCGGAATATAGGCCGACACGTCACCCGCCTGCGTCTCGATGATCGGCAGCGCGGTCAGAGAGCCGCCGCCATTGGCTTCGTTCAGCTTGGCCGAACGCTCCAGCAGGCGCGAATGCAGATAGAACACGTCGCCCGGATAGGCTTCGCGGCCGGGCGGACGGCGCAGCAGCAGCGACATCTGGCGATAAGCCACGGCCTGCTTGGACAGATCGTCATAGATGATCAGCGCGTCCATGCCGTTGTCGCGGAAAT
Organism: Paracoccus stylophorae; assembly: GCF_028553765.1. Lineage (NCBI taxonomy): Bacteria > Pseudomonadati > Pseudomonadota > Alphaproteobacteria > Rhodobacterales > Paracoccaceae > Paracoccus > Paracoccus stylophorae. The sequence goes on from NZ_CP067134.1 coordinate 2,146,944, forward strand.
ATTCGCCGATGGCGGTGGCCGAATAAGGCGCCAGGAACTGCATCGGCGCGGGGTCCGACGCGGTCGCGGCGACGACGGTCGTATAGGCCATGGCGCCGGTTTCTTCCAGCTTCTTCACAAGCTGGGCGACGGTCGAACGCTTCTGCCCGACGGCGACATAGACGCAGTGCAGCGTCTTCATGCCGTCGTCTTCGCGGCCGTTATAGTTCAGCTGGTTCAGGATCGTGTCCAGCGCAATGGCGGTCTTGCCGGTCTGGCGGTCGCCGATGATCAGTTCGCGCTGGCCGCGGCCGACGGGAATCATCGCGTCGATGGCCTTCATGCCGGTCGCCATCGGCTCGTGCACCGATTTGCGCGGCATGATGCCCGGCGCCTTCACGTCGGCGACGCGACGCTCGGTGGCTTCGATCGGACCCTTGCCGTCGATCGGGTTGCCCAGACCGTCCACGACGCGGCCCAGCAGGGCCTTGCCCACCGGCACGTCCACGATGGAACGGGTCCGCTTGACGGTGTCGCCTTCCTTGATCTCGCGGTCGTCGCCGAAGATCACGACGCCGACGTTGTCGGTTTCAAGGTTCAGCACCATGCCCCGGACGCCGCCGGGAAATTCGACCATCTCGCCGGCCTGCACCTTGTCGAGACCATAGATCCGCGCGATGCCGTCGCCCACGGACAGCACCTGGCCAACCTCGGCCACCTCGGCCTCCTGACCGAAATTCTTGATCTGATCCTTGAGGATGGCCGAAATTTCGGCTGCCTGGATTCCCATTATCCGACCTCTTTCATAGTATTCTGGAGGGAGGCGAGCTTCGAGCGGACCGAAGAGTCGATCATCTGCGAGCCCATCTTTACAATCATGCCGCCGATGAGACCTTCATCGACGCGGGTGTTCAATTTGATCTTCTTGCCTGATTTCTCGGCCAGAGTCTCGCGCAGGCGGGCCTGCTGTTCGTCCGACAGGGCGATGGCGCTGGTCACATCGGCGGTCATCTCGCCGCGTTCCACCGCGATCAGCGCCCGCAACTGACGCACCAGCTGCGGCAGCACGAACAGGCGGCGGTTCTGCGCCATCAGTTTCAGCGTGTTCGCCAGCGTCTGCGACAGTCCCATCTTCCCGGCCAGCGCGGAAATGGCGCGCAATTGCTGATCGCGGGTATAGATCGGGGACGAGATCAGGTCGCGCAGATCCTCGCTGTCGTCCAGCGCCGCGTTCAGGTCGTCGGTCTGCCGGGACAGGTCGTCCAGCCCCCCATCTTCCTTGACGATGTCGAAGACAGCCTGCGCATAGCGTCCGGCGATGCTCTGGGACATGGAAACAGAGTTGGCCACGGTCATCCTTTACGTTTGCGCAAGCCCCGTCGGCGGGCCGGGCATCCGTCCGGTCTGTCGCGGGGTGCGGGTCGCGGTCGCACGGCGTCTGGAGGGCCGTCCGGAAATCTGCGGCGTCTCTAGCAGGTGATTTCGCGGGCGGCAACAGGCAAGCACACGGAAATGAGAGGATTTGCCCCGACCGACTCTTTCGTGATCGCAGCCGCGTACAAGGGCGTCTGCGCGGTCGCGTTGCGTCATCGCCGGGCGTTCAGGGCGATGCCGCCGCCCCCGGTCGGACCGGACGCGGCGGCAGGTCGGCGCGGGTATCGGGTGTCAGAACCCGTGCGACAACTCGGCGCGGGACAATTCGCGACTCAGCGGCCCGCGGGCAAGACCGCGCAGCCTGTCCGCCGCCGATTGCGGACGTTCCACGGCTGCGGCATCGCGTTCCCCGTGCAGCATCGCCGGCGCGACCTCGCGATCGGCGTCGGCCAGCCAGTCGGGCGGCGCCACCAGACGCGGCCGGCTGACCAGCGTGTCAAGCCGGGCCACATCGCGCGGCCAGACCGCCTGCCGCGAACGCTCGGGGTCCTGCGCGGCCCCTGCCCCGTCAAGAAGCTGCCGCGCCCCGCGTTGCGACAGCGCATAGCCCGACGACAGGCCCGCGCCCGCCGCCAGCGGACGCAGCCTGACCCCCGGCGAGGCATCGCAGCCGCCCCACCGCCAGACCCGCGCCCGGTCATAGCAGAACTGCGTCAGATCCGCGTGCAGATAGCCGCCGGATTGCAGAAAACGCACGAAGCCCGGCATCAGCCGGGCTCCGTCCTCGATGATGATCGCGCCGGGCAGGTCGTCGTCCAGAACCCGCCGCCAGGCACGCCGGTGCAGTTCCGACCGCCAGCCGACCGGCGACGCGCCCCGAACCGTTTCCAGAACCTCGAACCGCAACCGCCGGAATCGCAGCGTTTCGGTCAACCCGCCTTCGCGACGCTGAAGCCCCGCACCACAAAGAACCAGGATCGGCCAGCCTTCCAACGCCGGGGATACGCAAACAGCACACATGACATCACACCATTCAAAACTTGCCACAGTCACAGCATAGGCGAATTCCTGCCCATGCGACACCTCACCTTATGGACAGGTCTTTCGCGGCCTCGCGGCGCGCGGTCGGCGCCCGTCCGGGGCGCGGCAGGCCCACACCCTCAAGGATCTCCAGCGGGCTGGGCACCTGCACCTTGATCCCGCGCCCTGCCGGGGTGCGCGTCTGCTTGCTCAACTCGACCAGCACCACACCCGCGATCAGCATCCGGCTGATCCGCGCGCCGGTGCGTTCCCACATCTGCGCGCTGCCCAGCCAGAAGCGCCGGTCCGAGGGCGGAATATAGACCGCCGATCCGTGCCACTCGGTCGCGAATCCGGCCTCGCGCATCTGATGTTCCAGTTGCCCGGCCGTATAGCTGCGCCCCAGCCCGAACGGCGTGCGGTCGGACGCGGCCCACAACCCGGCGCGGTTCGGCACCATCGCGATCATCCGACCCCCCGGCCCCAGCACCCGCCACGCCTCGGCCAGCAGCGCGGCCGGGTGGTCGCTGGTCTCAAGCCCGTGCAGCATCACCAGCCGGTCGAGACTGCCCGTGTCCAGCGGCCAGGCAGTTTCGTCGCACAGCACGCTGCGGTTGGGCTGGCCGATGGGCCACGGCATCACCCCCTGCGGCCCCGGCATCAGCGCAAAGATGCGCCGCGCGCTGGACAGATACGGGCGCAGCATCGGCGCGGCAAAGCCGTAGCCGGCGACATTCATCCCCTGCATCCGTTCGGCCGGCCAGCGCGTCACCAGCCGGTCGCGCAGGATCCGCTGCACGACGCGGCCCAGGGAACGCTGATAATAGAACCGTCGCAGATCGTCGATGTCGTGATGCATTGCGCCCCGGCCCGGCTTTTGTCACCCTGACCACACCACAGAGGGAAGGATTTGCCAATGCCGCTGGAACTGGTGACGCTGCGCTGTCTGAAGGACAACTATGCCTATCTGCTGCATGGCGAGGGCGGCACCGCGCTGATCGACGCCCCCGAGGCGATGCCGATCCTGACCGAGCTTGAGGCGCGCGGATGGACCCTGGACGCGATCCTGCTGACCCATCATCACGGCGACCATATCGACGGCGTGGCGGAAATCGTCAAGGCCACCGGCGCGCAGGTGATCGGCAACGGAAACGATGCCGAACGCCTGCCGCCGCTGGACGTGGCCGCGACGCCCGGCCAGCGGCTGACGGTGCTGGGCGAGCCGGTGGACGTGATCGACGTGTCGGGTCACACGGTAGGCCATGTCGCCTTCCATTTTCCGCAATCGGGCTGCGCCTTTACCGCCGACAGCCTGATGGCGATCGGCTGCGGACGCCTGTTCGAGGGCGATGCCCCGATGATGTGGGACAGCCTGACCCGGCTGAACGCCCTGCCCGGCGAGACGCAGATCTGTTCCGGCCACGATTATTGCGCGGCAAACGGCGCCTTTGCCCTGTCGGTCGATCCCGACAACGCGGCTCTGCGCGACCGTCTTGAGGCGGTGGCCGATTCCCATCGCCCCTGCTCGCCCGCCACGCTGGAGGAAGAGCGTGCGACGAACCCCTTCCTGCGGGTCAACGAGTTGCGCGACGCCCTGGGGATGCAGGGCGCGCCGGATGTCGAGGTGTTCGCAAGGCTGCGCAAGATGAAGGATGAATTCTGATGGAACGCGCGCGACACCGGCACCGGTTTGCATCGCCCGGCCGCTTGAAATCCGCCTCGCGCGACATCACATCTGCCTCAATCGTGGGAAAAACGTGCCGGATTGGCGAAATAGCACTTGATGCGGGACGCAATCCACCAAATCTTAACTGCATCGTGACAGTCTGGGCAGGTGGGCCGCTAGATATGCCCATACCGCCAGCCGACTGACAGGAGACGACCGTGCCAAGTTTCTCGACCTCTCTGGAACAGGCCATTCACCAGGCGCTTGCGCTGGCGAACGAACATCGACACGAGCTTGCGACGCTGGAACATCTGTTGCTGGCGCTGACCGAGGAACCGGATGCGGTTCGCGTGATGCGCGCCTGCAATGTCGATCTGGACGAATTGCGCAAGCTGCTGGTCGAATTCATCGAAGACGATCTTTCGACGCTGATCACCGATGTCGAAGGGTCCGAGGCGGTGCCGACCGCCGCCTTTCAGCGCGTGATCCAGCGCGCCGCGATCCATGTCCAAAGCTCGGGCCGGCAAGAGGTCACGGGCGCGAACGTGCTGGTCGCGATCTTTGCCGAACGGGAATCGAACGCCGCGTTCTTCCTGCAGGAACTGGACATGACCCGTTACGACGCGGTCAACTTCATCGCGCATGGCGTGGCCAAGAACCCCTCCTTCAGCGAAAGCCGCAAGGTCGTGGGATCGGACGAACCCGCCGAGGCCCGGCAGGCCGAGACCGCGCAGGAACCGAAAGAGGAAACGGCGCTGTCGAAATTCTGCGTCGATCTGAACGCCAAGTCGAAAAAGGGCGAGGTCGATCCGCTGATCGGCCGCGAGGGCGAGGTCGAGCGCTGCATCCAGGTGCTGTGCCGCCGGCGCAAGAACAACCCGCTGCTGGTGGGCGATCCGGGCGTCGGCAAGACCGCCATCGCCGAAGGTCTGGCCAAGAAGATCGTCGAGGGCCAGACCCCCGACGTGCTGTCGGGCGCCACGATCTTTTCGCTGGACATGGGCGCGCTGCTGGCCGGCACCCGCTATCGCGGCGATTTCGAAGAGCGGCTGAAAGCCGTCGTCAAGGAACTGGAAAACCACGACGACGCGATCCTGTTCATCGACGAGATCCATACCGTCATCGGCGCCGGCGCGACCTCGGGCGGGGCGATGGATGCCAGCAACCTGCTGAAACCGGCCCTGGCCGGCGGCAAGCTGCGTTGCATGGGGTCCACGACCTACAAGGAATACCGCCAGCATTTCGAAAAGGACCGCGCGCTGAGCCGGCGGTTCCAGAAGATCGACGTGAACGAGCCGACCGTCTCGGACGCGGTGAAGATCCTGATGGGGCTGAAGCCGCATTTCGAAAAGCACCACGAATTGCGCTATACCAATGACGCGATCAAGTCGGCGGTCGAACTGGCCAGCCGCTATATCAACGACCGCAAGCTGCCCGACAGCGCCATCGACGTCATCGACGAGGCCGGCGCGGCCCAGCATCTGGTCGCGGAAAGCAAGCGGCGCAAGACGATCAGCCCGAAAGAGATCGAGAATGTCGTGGCCAAGATCGCCCGGATTCCGCCCAAGAACGTCAGCAAGGACGATGCCGAGGTTCTGCGCGATCTGGAAGTCTCGCTGAAGCGCGTGGTCTTTGGTCAGGATGCCGCCATCTCGGCGCTGTCCTCGGCCATCAAGCTGGCGCGGGCGGGTCTGCGCGAGCCGGAAAAGCCCATCGGCAACTATCTGTTCGCCGGCCCCACCGGCGTCGGCAAGACCGAGGTCGCCAAGCAGCTGGCCACCACCCTTGGGGTCGAGCTGCTGCGTTTCGACATGTCGGAATACATGGAGAAACATGCCGTCAGCCGCCTGATCGGCGCGCCGCCGGGCTATGTCGGCTTCGATCAGGGCGGGCTTCTGACCGACGGGGTGGACCAGCATCCGCATTGCGTGCTGCTGCTGGACGAGATCGAGAAGGCGCATCCCGATGTCTTCAACATCCTGTTGCAGGTGATGGATCACGGCAAGCTGACCGACCATAACGGACGGCAGGTGGATTTCCGCAACGTGATCCTGATCATGACCTCGAACGCGGGGGCCTCGGACATGCAGAAGGCCGCGATCGGCTTTGGCCGCGACCGCCGCGAGGGCGAGGATACGGCCGCGATCGAGCGGACCTTCACGCCCGAGTTCCGCAACCGTCTGGACGCGATCATCAGCTTTGCGCCGCTGTCGCGCGAGGTGGTGGTGCATGTGGTCGAAAAGTTCGTCCTGCAACTGGAAGCGCAGTTGATGGACCGCAACGTCCATATCGAACTGACCCCCGAAGCCGCGGACTGGCTGGCCGAAAAGGGTTACGACGACCAGATGGGCGCCCGCCCGCTTGGCCGCGTGATCCAGGAAAACATCAAGAAGCCGCTGGCCGAAGAGCTGTTGTTCGGCCGCCTGATCAAGGGTGGCGTGGTGCGCGTGAAGATCGAAGACGACAAGCCCGCCTTCGACATCACCGGCCCCGACGCGCCCCGCATCGGCAAGTCCAGAACGCCGCTGCTGACCGCCGAATAACACGGACTGGCAGACAAGGCATCGACCCCGCCGCGACCCGTTCGCGGCGGGGTTTTTCATGTGCCGCTTAGGCCACGGGTGGCAGTTGTGCACATGGTCGCGGCGGCGCGAGGGCATGCGCCGCTGCGCTTGCCGAGTCAGTGTTCCCCGGCCTGCATCGACCGGTCGCGGCGCAGCCGGGCGGGGATCAGCCCGCGCAGCGCGTTGCCGCAAAACAGCTCGCCCCGCTCCAGATCGCCCGGCGTCAGCACCGCCTCCTCGGCCCGGCCCGAGGCCAGCAGCGATGCGCGCAGGACGCCCGGCAGCACCCCGCATGACAGCGCCGGCGTCAGCAGGCGGTCGCCCCGGCGCAGGAACAGGCTGGTGATCGTGCCCTCGCAGATGTCACCGCGTTCGTTCATCAGGATCGCCTCGTCACAATCCGCCGGCAACGCCGCCCGTGCCGCGTCATAGATGGGCCGGTGCGAGGTCTTGATCGCCAGCCACGGATCGGAACTGTCCAGACGCAGCGGCGAGACGACGACGTTCCAATGCGCCGGGTTCGCAGGCAGCTTTGCGTGGGTCAGGGCCACCCGCCCCGCCCGGTCGACCGTCAGCCGCGCCCGCCGCACGTCCGCGTCGCGCGGCAACTGCGCCAGCGCGCGGGCCACCGCATCCTCATCGAGGTCATATCCGACCGCCGCGCAATCGCGCCGCAGCCGCGCCAGATGCAGCGGCCAAAGCGCGATGCGCCCGTGTGTGGCGCGCATCGTCTCGATCACCGTCAGATCGTCGGGGACAGGTTCAGGAATGCGGCCTTGCACAACGCTTCCTCCCATTCCGATCCGCTGCGGCTGTCATGGGTGATGCCGCCGCCGACCCCCAGATGCAGCGTGCCCGGATCGCTCAGCACGGGTGAGCGGATGGCGACGCTGAACCGCATCGGCCCGGCCGGGTCGACCCACCCGATGGCCCCGCAATAGACGCCCCGCGCCGCGCCCTCAAGCTCCGCGATGATCTGCATCGAGCGGATCTTGGGCGCGCCGGTGATCGAGCCGCAGGGAAACAGCGCGCGCAGGATATCGGCTAGCCCCACCCCGTCGGCCAGCCGGCCCTCTACGGTCGAGGTCATCTGGTGCAGCGTCGCATAGGGTTCGATGTGAAACAGGCTGGGCACCCGCACGCTGCCCGGCACGCAGACCCGGCTGATGTCGTTGCGCAGCAGATCGACGATCATCAGGTTCTCGGCCCGGTCCTTTTCGGACGCGGCCAGCGCCGCCGCCGCCGCCGCGTCCTCGGCCGGGCTGCGCCCGCGCGCGGCCGTGCCCTTCATCGGCCGGGTGCGAATCCGGCGGGCGGGATCAACGGCGAAGAACAGTTCCGGGCTGCGCGACAGGATCGGCGGCCCGCCCAGATCGACAAACGCCCCCTCGCCCACCTTCTGACGCGCGGCCAGCGCGGCATACACGGCCAGCGGATCGCCCGACACGCGCGCCGTCATCGGAAAGGTCAGGTTGATCTGATAGGTGTCGCCCGCCTCGATATGGCGGTGGATCGCGGCGATGGCCGTGTCATAGCGCGCGCGGTCCCACAGCGGTTCGGGGGCCGAGATCGACACGGGCGACGCGCCGGGCAGGCCGGGCGCCGCGCGCGGGGCATCGAACACGCCCATCAGGATCAGCGGCACCCGGCGGTCGGGCGGCATCAGCGGCGCCAGCCGGGGGATCAGCGCATAGCCCAGCTCGTAGGCGAGATAGCCGGCCAGCCAGCAGCCGCGCGCCCGCGCCGCCTCGATCGCGGCCAGTGCCGGGCCGACGCCCGCCGCCGTATCGGCGCGGATCAGGGTCAGGGGGTCGGCAAACAAGGTGCCGCCGGGCAGCGGTCCGCGGTCGAACAGGACCCGCCCGCTCACGCCGCGGCCTTCGCCTTTGCCGCCAGATCGCGCGCGATGGCGAATGCGCCCTTGATACGGTCGGCATCGGTGGCCCAGTCGCGGCGCACCACGATCCTGTTGTCGGTGACCTTGGCCATGCCGTTCTGATCGGTCAGGAATTCGACCAGCCCGGCCGGGTTGGGGAATTTGTCCTGATGGAACTGGACCGTCGCGCCCTTGGGTCCGGCATCAAGCCGGGCGATGTTGGCGCGCTTGGCCATCGCCTTGATGCGGATCACGCGCAGCAGCGTGTTCACCTCGCGCGGCAGCGGCCCGAACCGGTCGATCAGCTCGGCGGCGAAACCCTCCAGCTCGACCTTGGTGGTCAGCTCGGCCAGCCGCCGGTAAAGCCCAAGCCGCACGTCCAGATCGGGGATGAAGCTTTCGGGGATCGTGACCGGCACGCCCAGATTCAGCTGCGGCGCCCATTCATCCTCGGGGGTGCCCTCGATCTCGCCCGATTTCAGCTTGGCGATGGTTTCCTCCAGCATCTGCTGATACAACTCGAAGCCGACTTCGCGGATATGGCCGGATTGTTCCTCGCCCAGAAGATTGCCCGCGCCGCGCAGATCCAGATCCTGCGAGGCCAGGTTGAAGCCCGCGCCCAGCCCGTCGATCGAGCCCAGGAATTTCAGCCGCCGCATCGCCTGCGGGGTCAGCGGCTGACGCGGTTTCGTGGTCAGATAGCAATAGGCGCGGGTCTTGGACCGCCCCACCCGGCCGCGGATCTGATACAGCTGCGACAGGCCGAACATGTCGGCGCGCCAGACGATCATGGTGTTCGCGGTCGGAATATCCAGCCCCGATTCCACGATGGTCGTGGCCAGCAGAACGTCGTGGCTGCCGTCGTAGAACCCGTTCATGCGCGTGTCCAGATCGCCGGCGGCAAGCTGGCCGTGGGCGACGATATAGCTGATCTCGGGCACGTTTTCGGTCAGCCAGTGTTCGATGTCGGGCAGGTCCGACAGGCGCGGCACCACGAAGAAGCTTTGTCCGCCGCGATATTTCTCGCGCAGCAGCGCCTCGCGGATGGTCACGCTGTCGAATTCGCTGACATAGGTGCGGATCGCCAGCCGGTCCACCGGCGGCGTGCCGATCACCGACAGGTCGCGCACGCCCGTCAGCGACAGTTGCAGCGTGCGCGGGATCGGCGTGGCGGTCAGGGTGAGCACGTGGATATCGCTGCACAACTGTTTCAGCCGTTCCTTGTGGGCGACGCCGAAATGCTGTTCCTCGTCGATGACCAGCAGGCCCAGATGCTTGAACCGCACGCTTTTGGCCAGCACCGCATGGGTGCCGACGACGATATCGACGCTGCCATCGGCCAGCCCTTCGCGGGTCTTCGCCGCGTCCTTCGTGCCGACAAAGCGCGACAGCGGGCGCACGGTGATCGCGGTGCCGCGGAACCGTTCGGCGAAGGTGCGGAAATGCTGGCGCGCCAGCAGCGTGGTCGGCGCGATGACCGCCACCTGCATCCCCTGCGAGGCGGCGATGAAGGCCGCGCGCATCGCCACCTCGGTCTTGCCGAAACCGACGTCGCCCACGATCAGCCGGTCCATCGGCCGGCCCGCCGCCAGATCCTCGGTCACGTCCTCGATGGCGGCCATCTGGTCGTCGGTCTCGCTGTAGGGAAAGCGGGCCGAGAATGCCTGCCAGTCATGTTCCTCGGGCTCCAGCACCGGGGCGGGCCGCAGCAGGCGTTCCGCGGCCACGCGCATCAGCCGGTCGGCGATCAGCTTGATGCGTTCCTTCAGCCGCGCCTTGCGGGCCTGCCACGCGCCGCCGCCCAGACGGTCCAGCAGACCCTCTTCATGGCCATAGCGCGACAGCAATTCGATATTCTCGACCGGCAGGAACAGCCGGTCGCCGCCCGCATATTCCAGCGCCACGCAATCATGCGGCACCCCGGCGGCGGTGATCGTCTCCAACCCGGTATAGCGTCCGATGCCGTGTTCGACATGCACCACCAGATCGCCTTGCGTCAGGCTGGTCGTGTCCTGCAAGAAGTTCTCGGCCCGGCGCCGTTTCCTGGCGCCGCGGATCAGCCGGTCGCCCAGAACGTCCTGTTCCGAGATGACCGCGATGGACCCAAGCGCGCGCCCGTCGGCCACGAACCCCTCATCCAGCGGCCAGACCGCCAGTCCGACCGCGCCCGCCGTGTCGGGCAGGCCGCGCAGATCGGCGATCGGGGCGATGCCGGTCAGCCCCTCATCGGCCAGCAGACCCGACAGCCGGTCGCGCGCGCCGTCCGAAAAACAGGCCAGGATCACGCGGTGATCGCGCGACAGCGCCTTCACATGATCGGCCAAGGCCTTGAACAGGTTGAGCTGTTCGGCCTGCCGTTCCGGCGCGAAATTGCGCCCCGGCCGGCCGCCCGCGTCCAGAACGCCCGGCCCCGGCGGCCGCGCCAGAACCGACAGGCGCAACACCCGATGCGCGGCCAGCCATGTCGTCCATTCGGCCTCGGTCGGGAACATCTGGTCGGGCGGCACGGGCTTGTAGACCGTATCGGCGCGGCCCTTGGCGGCCAGCGCCGCACGACGCGCCTCGAACTGTTCGCGGATCATCTCGCGCCGGGCGTCGATCACCTGTCCGACATGATCGTCCAGCACGACCGAGGCGCCGGGAAGATAGTCGAACAGGCTTTCCATGCGGTCGTGGAACCACGGCAGCCAGTGTTCGGTGCCGGCCATCTTGCGGCCTGCGCTGACGCCCTCATACAGCGGATCGTTGGTGCCGCCGCCATACTCGGCGCGGTAATTCTGCCGAAAGCGGGTGATCGCCGCCTCGTCCAGGATCACCTCGGACATGGGCGCGATCTCGATCCGGGACAGTTTTTCGGTGGTGCGTTGGGTTTCCGGATCGAAGCGCCGCGCGCCGTCCAGAACATCGCCGAACAGATCCAGCCGCACCGGCCCCAGATCGCCGGGCGGATAAATGTCGATGATGCCACCCCGGATCGCATAATCGCCCGGTTCGGTCACGGTGGGCGATTGCACGAACCCCATGCGGATCAGGAAATCGCGCAGCGCCGCATCGTCGATCCGGTCGCCCACGCGGGCGGCAAAGCTGGCCCCCGCCACCAGATCGCGCGCGGGCACACGCTGCAACACCGCGTTCAGCGTGGTCAGCAGGACGAACGGCCCCCTGATCGCGCCCTGCGCCAGGCCGGCCAGCGTCGCCATCCGCGCCGCCTGGATGTCGGGCGAGGGCGAGACGCGGTCATAGGGCGTCGTGTCCCAGGCCGGGAAATCCAGCACCGGCAGGCCGGGCGCAAGAAAGTCCAGCGCGGCGCGCATCGCGGCCATGCGCCGGTCGTCGCGGGCGATATGGACGACCGGCTGGCCGCGTTCGGCCTCGCGCGCGATCAGCGCCGCGTCATAGCCTTCGGGGGCGCCGGAAAGGATCAACTGTTCGGACATTCCGGGTCAGGTAAAGCGCCGCGCGGCGGTGTCAAGTGTCACAGCCCGTTGGGATGCATCAGTTCCCACAGCATCCCCCACAGCGCCGTCAGCGCCACGGCCACCACCGACAGCGCGGTGACAAGGCGGCGGTGGCGGATCATCAGCCGCACCGTCTCGGCACCCACCCCCTCGACCGGGCGTTCGCCCTCTTGCCCGGCTGCCAGCAGCGGGACCAGCCGGCGGGCCAGCCGCACGCGCATCCAGAACAGGATCAGGAACGGCACCAGCAACAGGGTCAGCGCCTGCGCCATCTCAAGCCCATAGCGAAAGCCGAAGATGGCAAGCGAGGTCAGAAAGAACGCCGACACCGCCAGGAACACCACCCCCTCGTGCCGCCCCAACTGCCAGCGCGGCAGCACCAGCGACAGCCAGTCCAGCAGACTGACGACGGCGGCGCTTTCCGTCTCGCCTGCCCGTTGGGCATGACGCGCGCGGGTCACGATCTCGGTCGGAACGCCCAGCACATTGCGGCCGGTGGCGGACCACATGCCGATCACGACCAGCCAGAACCAGATCGTCCCGAAGGAACGGCTGTCGAGGAAGCTGATCAATCCGTCGAATTGCGGCACGCGCGCGGTTCCTTGTCCTTGCTCGCGCGTGACCTTAGAACGTTGTCACGCCAAGGGAAAGCAGATGCCTGCCCCGCCCCGCAGCCGCGAAAGGATGCCGCCAATGGCCAGCCCGATCATCGCCCCCTTCCCCGCCACGCGCCTGCGCCGGCTGCGCCGCACCGCCAGCCTGCGCGCCATGGTGGCCGAGGTGAACCTGACGCCCGCCAACCTGATCTGGCCGATCTTCGTGACCGAGGTGGCCGGCGCCGAGGGCGAGATCGCCTCGATGCCGGGGGTCGAGCGGCTGACGCTGGACGGGGCGCGGCGCGCGGCGGAACGGGCCGCGCGGCTGGATATTCCGGCGATCTGCATCTTTCCTCATTCCGATCAATCGCTTAAGACGGAAACCTGCGAACGCGCGTGGGACCCTGACAATATCGGCAACCGCGCCATCCGCGCCGTTAAGGAAACGGTGCCCGATCTGGCGGTGATGACCGATATCGCGCTGGACCCCTATAACGCCAACGGCCATGACGGGATCGTGGTGGACGGCGAAATCCTGAACGACGAGACGGTCGAGGCGCTGGTGCGCATGGCGCTGGCCCAGGCCGAGGCGGGTGCCGACATCCTTGGCCCAAGCGACATGATGGACGGCCGCATCGGCGCGCTGCGCGGCGCGATGGAGGCGGCGGGCCACAAACATGTCGCGATCCTGTCCTATGCCGCGAAATTCGCCAGCGCCTTCTATGGCCCGTTCCGCGATGCGGTGGGTGCCTCGGGCCGGCTGGTGGGCGACAAGAAGACCTATCAGGTCAACCCTGCCAATCGCGGCGAGGCGTTGCGCTGCGTCGCCCGCGACCTGGCCGAGGGCGCCGACATGGTCATGGTAAAGCCGGGCCTGCCCTATTTGGATATCTGCCGGGCGGTAAAGGACGAATTCGGCGCACCGACCTTTGCCTATCAGGTCAGCGGCGAATACGCGATGCTGGAGGGCGCGATCCGCAACGGCTGGCTGTCGCGCGAGGCGATGGCGGAAAGCCTCGTCTCGTTCCGCCGGGCGGGCTGCGACGGGGTGCTCAGCTATTTTGCGCCCATGGTTGCCGAAATGCTGGCATGAGAGGGCGGCCTCGCGTATCGTCAGCCCAAGCGGGCCGCAAGTGTCCTGCACAATGAGGCGAGGCGACAAAATGAACAAATCCAACATGATGAGCCGCCGTGGAATACTGGCCGGCGGCGGCGCGGCGCTGGTTCTGGCGGGGTGCAGCAACGCGGTCGGCGGCAATGCCGCGGCGCAGCTGGACGCGCGGGTGGACCAGACGCATCAATATCTTCTTCAGACCTATCCCAATGCCGCCCCCCTGGTGCAGAACGCCAAGGGCGTGCTGTACATGCCGCTGATGACCGAGGCTGCGTTGGGCGTCGGCGGCTCCTATGGCCAGGGGGCTTTGCGCATCGGCGGGGCGACGGTCGATTACTATTCCGCGACCCAGGCCTCGGTCGGCTTTCAGGCCGGCGCGCAGCAATATGCGCATGTGCTGATCTTCCAGACCGATCAGGCGCTGGCCGCGTTCCGCGGCGCGACCGGATGGGTCGCGGGGGCGGATGCGTTCTACGCGATCCCCGCCGGCGGGATGAGCTTGGGCGCCGACACCATCACCGCCCAGTATCCGGTCGTCGCGATGATCTTCGGCCAGTCCGGGCTGATGGCCGGCGCGGCGATCGAGGGCACCAAATACACGCGCATCATCCCGTCGGGCCTGATCGATTTCGGCAGCCTCGGCCTGCCCAGCATGCAGCGCGGCTGACGCACGCGCGGTCCGCACGGGGCCGCGCAGGGTCGTCGCGTTCGGGGACGTCAGGCGGCGGTCAGGTGGCGCAGCCCGTGGGTCACATCGGCCCGCACCGCCAGGCGCAGCGCCGGTTCGTCGCCCGCCCGCAGCGCGGCCAGGATCATCCGGTGATGGCGCGGCGGCTCGTTCCGCCGGACCCGCCCGTAAAGCGCCCGCATCGTCGGGCCCAGTTGCAGCCAGATCGTTTCCAGCATCGCCAGCATCGCCGGCGCCTGCGCCCGCAGATACAGCATCCGGTGAAAATCCAGGTTGCAGCGGATATAGCCGACCGCGTCGTGGCGCTCGACCGCATCCGCGATCCGGCCGTTGATCTGCGCCAGCCGGTCGATCAGCGCGAAATGCGCCCGCGGCAGGGCGCGCGCCGCCAGTTCCGGCTCGATCAGCGCGCGCAGGGCGGCCAGTTCCTCGATCCGTTCGTCCGACAGTTCCGGCGTCGCGACCCGCCCCGACGCCGACAGCGTCAGCGCGCCTTCGGCGACCAGCCGCCGCACCGCCTCGCGCGCCGGCGTCATCGAGACGTGATATTCCCGCGCCAGACCGCGCAGCGTCAGCGGCAGCCCCGGCGCCAGTTCGCCCAGCATGATCCGGCCGCGCAGGCTGCGGTACAGACGCTCATGCGCGGCGGGGTCGGCGGTTCTTGCGGCGGTCATGCGTCATCTGTGATCACGAATCGGCGCAGCGTCAATCGCGGAATTTCCACGCCATCAGATCGCCGCCATGAAGGCGCAGCCAGGCGCGATGCGCGCCATAGCCGGGCATCAGATCCGCGACCGCCGCCCAGAACCGGGGCGAATGATCCATGTGCGCCAGATGCGCGACCTCGTGGGCGGCGACATAGTCCAGCACCTCGGGCGGGGCCATCGCCAGCCGCCACGAGAACATCAGCCGCCCCTGCGACGTGCAGCTGCCCCAACGCGACCGGGTGTCGCGCAGGCTGATGGCCCGAACGGGCCGCCCCAGCACGGCCGCATAGCTGTCGCAGGCCGGGCGCAGGCGGTCATGCGCCAGATGTTTCAGAAACGCCTGCACCACCGGCCCCGCCGGCCGGTTCCGGGGCAGCAGCAGATTTTCTCCTTCCAGCCGAGCGGTCCGCGTCGCCGCCTCGACCAGCAGGCGGGCGCGCCCCTCCACCGGCAGCAGCGCGCCGGGCTCGGCGCGCAGCGGGGCCGGACGGCGCGCGGTGGCCTGCAACAGCCAGTCGCGCCGGGATTCGGCAAAGGCCAGCCCGTCGGCCAGCACGGCCCAGGGCGGCAGGGTCAGAACCGCATCGCCGCCATCGCGCGGCACCCGCAGGATCATGCGACGCGCGCGCGCGGATCGCCGCAACGCGATGCTGAGCCCGCCGGTGATGATGATCCGTTCGTTCAACCGTTCTGCCCGCACGCCGCGTTCCGTCAGAAAAGCCTTTGACAGCCCCGCCAGCCTGTGGCACGGCGTCGGCAAATCCCTAATCGCGGCGGAAGGAGATTACCATGCCCAAAGAGGAATGGGGCACGAAACGCCTGTGCCCGCATTGCGCCACGCGCTTTTACGACCTGAACCAGAATCCGATGACCTGTCCGGCCTGCGGCAACCAGTTCACCGCCGAAAGCTTTGCCGACGGGCGCGGCAAGGCGATGGTTCCCGAAAAGACCGCGGCCAAGAAGACCGACGAGGCGGTCGAAGAGGACGACGATCTGGAAGACGAAGGCGGCGAACTGGACGACGATCTGCTGGAAGACGACGACGATGACGGCGACGTGTCGCTGGACGACATCGCCGACGTCGCGGATGACGACGACGACTGACACAAGATCCGCCTGCCACATCGCGACGCGGCCCCCTGCGGGGCCGCGTTTTTTGTGCGGGAACACCCGGCTTCGCGGCACCCGCGATCTGCGCCGAAACTTTCCCGACACACCCGATTTTCCGCTTGCACCCCGCCACCCCCGCCCCTATACGACGCCACGCAGCGATCGGAACCGATCGCGCAGACCTCCGGTGGGGCCATAGCTCAGTTGGTAGAGCGCTTGAATGGCATTCAAGAGGTCAGGGGTTCGACTCCCCTTGGCTCCACCATCCCGCTTTTTTGGGTTGAAATGTCCGCTAACACCTTGAATGGAAAGGTGAAATTAGCGGTTCGATTACCTTCATCACGGCTATACCGTAAGGGCTCTGCAAAGGCCAGTTTGAGCACTGTCCTCTTGAAGGCAAACTCACCTTTTTCATATAGATTCCAAGGGCTTGCCAGAAACCTCAAGGCGTGTTCGATAAACTCCTCCAGGCGTCCTCGCGGAGGAATAATTTCTTCGGCTTGCTCACGCAGCCTGATCTTTTGACGCTCCAATTTATCGATGCGTGCTTCATATGCCGTTATGACGGTAGGGCTTGAGGCATCGACGATCCGATCCAACAGAGCATCGGTCTGATCCTCAACATCCTGTATCTGGGCAGCCAGCGTCCTTTTCGCGCTGTAGGCTTCTGCTAGCTTCATATCCCAGACGTCGATGAACATCGCTCTGACCAGCTCGTGGTAATCCCCCCTGATTTTAAGGGGATGCGGAAGTAGAATTTTCTCGGCAGGATGAACGAGGAGATTCCGATGAAGAAGACACGATTCACAGAAGCCCAGATCATGGGTGTGCTGCGCCAGATGGAGGGCGGTGTGCCTGCCGCTGAGCTGTGCCGCGAGCATGGGATGAGCAGCGCCACGCTGTACAAGTGGCGGGCGAAGTATGGCGGCATGGACGCCAGTCTGATCAGCGAGATGAAGGCAATGACCGAGGAGAACCGGCGGCTGAAGCGGATGTTTGCAGATGTGAGCATGCAGAATGATCTTCTGAAGGAGGCCCTCGGAAAAAAATGAACCGGCCAGCTCAACGCCGAGAGTTGGCCGTGAAAGCGGTGGCGATAAAGGGTATCAGCATTGCTCTGGCCTGCCGGGCATTCGACGTCAGTGAGACATGCTACCGGTACAGCCCGAAATTGGACGAGGAGAACGAGCAGATCGACGACCTGCTGCTCGGTCTGACGATGGCAAAGAAGACTTGGGGCTTTGGCCTGTGCTTTCTGTATCTGCGCAACGTCCAGGGCCATGGCTGGAACCATAAACGGGTGTACAGGATCTACCGGGAACTGGAGCTGAACCTGCGGATCAAGCCACGCAAGCGCCTGAAACGGGAGAAGCCCGAGGAGTTGGCCGTGCCCGAGGCCCCGAACGAGGTCTGGTCGATGGACTTCATGGCCGACAGACTGGAGGATGGACGACAATTCCGGCTGTTGAACGTTCTGGACGACTTCAACCGTGAAGGACTGGGCATTGAGATCGACTTCTCACTGCCTGCGGAACGGGTTGTTCGGGCATTGAACCAGATTATTGAATGGCGCGGCGCACCTCGAACCATTCGAGTCGATAACGGCCCGGAATACCTCAGTGGCACCCTCACGGAATGGGCTGAGAACAGGGGCATTACCCTGGCCTATATCCAATCCGGCAAGCCCCAGCAGAACGCCTATGTCGAGCGCTACAACCGGACGGTCAGGCACGAATGGCTGGACTTGTACATTTTCGAAGGCATTGAAGAGGTACAGCAGATTGCTACCGAGTGGCTCTGGTCCTACAACAACGAACGCCCCAACATGGGCAACGGCGGGATGACCCCCGCCCAGAAACTGAGAGTCGCCGCGTAGATTCTACGACCAAGCCCCCGCAAAAATGGGGGGATTACCGTGATCCAATCAAAATCATTCACTATCCATCTCCTTTCTTTTATCGTTCAAATCCAAAATCACGGCCTCTATCGCGTCCGCGCGTGCGCTTTCGGCCCTCACGATCTGGCTCGCGGCGCTCGTGCGAGCGCTCGCTCAAACCCATCTCCTGATAGCGGACGATATCTTCGCGCAGCAGCAACAGATCGGCTTGCTGCCGTTCCCGTTGCTCACGGATTTCCTGTTGCAAGACATGCCGTTCGTCGAGCTGATCCGCGATCAGCGTATCACGCTCGTCGCGATCCCGCAGAAGCGCCGCCCAGGCATCACGCTCGTTCTGTTCCCTGATCTTGCTGTATTTGCCCGTGACACGCTGCCAGAGTCCAGAGAACCCGCGCTGCAACTTTGCTGCACGCGCGTTGGTTTCTGCTGTCCAGCGCTTTTCCTGATTTTCTTTTTGCGTCGCGCGTTCCTGACGGTGCCGTCCTGCCAGTTTGCTGCGGCGGAATTCGAGCGCTGTGCGGCCTTGCCTCGCTTCAAGTTCGGCCTGACGGATGAACCCCCTGACGCGATCCGTCATGCGCGCGGCAATCGTAGTCTTGGCCTGACCAACTGAGGGCAGTTCGGCGAGATCGCCGAGTCGGGCCGCAACATCTTTGGTCTTCACGCCTGCTTGCCGCGCCACGGCATAGACCTCACCGCGATAATCAACGGCAACAACGCCACGCCGATCACCACGCGCGAGCGTGAACCCGCGCTCTCTTAAGGCTTGAGCAAAGGAAACGCCTGAATCTGAGCGGCTCCAGGCCTTTTGGAAAAGCGCCTTGATCTGTTTCGGATCGAGGCCCGTGCGCCGCGCTTGTTGCCACTCTTCACGGGTAAATCTGAGCGGATCGCGCTCTTTCCAATCGCGCAGCCCCTTGGGCATTTCCCAACCATGGGCGCGGAACAGTTCACGCGACACGTCGCGCAAATGCAGCTTGTAGTGCGGCAGATTGATCGCCCGCATTCGACCCGCATCAATACGCGACCAGACAACATGCGCATGACGCCGCCCGTCTTTTTCATGGAAGACAATCGCGCGCGGCTGGTTTTCCAGGCCGAGCTTGCGTTCAACTTCGTTTGCCGCCGCTTCGAATTCTTCGACTGTCACCGCCGCATCCTGCGGCGGGTTAAGACTAATCGAGAATAGGTGGTTGGTGCAGCGCGTGCCTTCAGCAATAGCATCGGCCTCAAGAAACGCGCCGCGCAGATCATCACTAACGAAGCCGCGTACCTCATGCAGCTCGACATGATCGTTATCCCGCATGGTCAGCAGATACCGCGCAAGTTGCGCCCCGCCGCTGCGTTCTTTGGCCTTGATAATCACGGCTTCGGACCACGATTGCTATCGCGACCGAGTGCGCTAAGAATATCTTGCCTCATGGCAAGCACGGCTGCACAAGCTTTGCGCAGTTCCTCTTCGGTTTCTGGCGTCACAGGCAACGAGCCGGTGTTCACGGCCTTTGCGAGTTGGTTGAGATTGGCAGAAAGGCGCGAAGACCCGAGTGCGCCGAGCACACGCCCAAGGGCAACGTGGTCTTTCACCGGAAACTTGCCACGCGTCGTCCGAGGGGTCACATCCTCTCCGAACAGGCGTTCGCGAATGTATGCCCCTAAAGCTTGCCCCGCAGCATCATGTTCAAGGATGCCGCGCTCATCGAAGCTGAGCCGCAGCGAAAATGGCGTATGGTGTTTTTCAATTTTCTTGTTGGCTAAGATATTGAAATCATTTGTGGGTTTTTTCATCGTCACGCTCCCGACCGTCAAGGTCTAGTTGCGCGAGATGGCATTCCCAACTCTGAAGGACTTCAAACAGGAGGTTCGATTCCTCTCCCGTCAGGTCCACCAGTATTGCCCTTCAAGGTTGAAATTACCCGCTACGCCTTGAGGGCCATTTCAGCGATTCGACTCCCTGTTTTTCTGCATTCGAAATCGGGCTTGGAAAACGTCCCGCCTTCGGCCCCGCCACATCGACATCCCGCCACGATCCGCCCCCCAGTCTGGACATGGCCGGCGGAGGATGTCATCAGGCGCGTCACATCGACAGATACCACCGTGCGGCCCAGGGCAAGACGATGCGGATCATATTTCATCTTGGTTCCTACAAGACCGGCACGACCAGCTTTCAGAACATGGTCTTCGAGAATCGCGATCTGCTGTCGGATCAGGGCGTGCTCTATCCCCGAACCGGGTTGACGAACGAAAAGGATCTGGGCCACCGGCACACCTCGCTGATCTGGGGGTATCTGTCCGGCAAGGCGGATGCCTGCCCCGATGCGCTGCTGGAGGAGTTGCGCGGATCGCACGCGCACACCGCGATCCTGTCGTCCGAGGCCTGGGCGCATCCGGGCCATCTGTCGCATCTGATCCGGCTGGTCACGCGGCTGGAGGATCACGGCTTTTCCGACCATGCAGCGATGCTGGTGCTGCGCAACCTGCCCGATTATCAGGTCAGCCATTACCGGGAATTCACGGTCAACCGCAACAATACAGGGCCCTATGCCGATTATGTCCGCAAACGTCCGAACCTGTTCGACTATCTTCTGCTGACGCAGTCCTTTCGAGCGATGTTCGGCCCGCGCCTGTCCGTCATCCCCTATACGGATGGCGCGGACATGACGGGCAGGCTGTTCCAGCGGATGGGTCTGGGGGCGCTGCACGACCGGATGGAAAACGTGGCGCGCGCAAATACGAAGCCGTTCGGCCCGCTGGAGATCGAGGCGATCCGCTGCGCGAAAGAGCTGAAAAAGCCTCAGGCGGACGGGCTGGCCGCGCTGTCTTCCCTGCTGGCAGAAGATGACACGCTGCGCGAGGCGACCTGGACCGAGCGTTTCGCGGACCACGTTCCCGCCCTGCCCGCCGCCTACCGGCAACGATTTCAGGACGCCGCCTGCTGGAGCACCGCCGAGGCCGAGGCGATCTTTCGCGAAGACGGCATCGAAGGACGCAACGTGGCCGGGATCACCGCCGCGCTGATGGACCGGCTGCGCGCGATGTAGGGGCCGACGGCGTCTGCGGTCCGCGGACGGCGGTCGCGCCTATTCGGCGGCGGTCCGGTCTGCGGACTGCGATTCCAGCTTTGCGGCGCGTTCCTCGACCAGTTCGACGATATGGTCGATCATCCGGTCGTTCGACAGCTTGTGGCTTTGGCGGCCGGCCAGATAGACCATGCCGCTGCCCGCGCCGCCACCGGTGAAGCCCAGATCGGTCATCAGCGCCTCGCCCGGCCCGTTCACCACGCAACCGATGATCGACAGGCTCATCGGCGTCTTGATGTGTTCCAGACGCTTTTCCAGCGCCTCGACCGTCTTGATCACGTCAAAGCCCTGCCGCGCGCAGGACGGGCACGAGATGATCTGGACGCCGCGCGTGCGCAGGCCCAGGGATTTCAGGATCTCGAAGCCGACCTTCACCTCTTCGACCGGATCGGCGGACAGGCTGACGCGGATCGTGTCGCCGATCCCCGCCCACAGCAAATTGCCCAGCCCGACGGCGGATTTCACCGTGCCGCCGACGAACCCGCCGGCCTCGGTGATGCCCAGATGGATCGGCGCATCCGTCGCCTCGGCCAGCTGCTGATAGGCGGCGGCGGCCAGGAACACGTCGCTGGCTTTCACGCTGATCTTGAATTCGTGGAAATCGTTGTCTTGCAGGATCCTTATATGGTCCAGCCCGCTTTCCACCATCGCATCCGGGCAAGGCTCGCCGTATTTCTCCAGCAGATGCTTTTCCAGCGACCCCGCGTTGACGCCGATGCGGATCGAGCAGCCGTGGTCGCGCGCCGCCCGGATCACCTCGCGCACGCGGTCGGGGCTGCCGATATTGCCCGGATTGATGCGCAGGCAGGCCGCGCCCGCCGCGGCCGCCTCGATGGCGCGCTTGTAGTGGAAATGGATGTCGGCCACGATCGGCACCGGGCTTTCGCGGCAGATCTCGCGCAGCGCCCGCGTGGTGTCCTGATCGGGGGCCGAGATACGCACGATGTCGGCGCCGGCATCGGCGGCGCGGATCACCTGATCCAGCGTCGCGCGGACGTCGCGGCCATCGGTGTTGGTCATGGTCTGGACGCTGATCGGCGCATCGCCCCCGACGGGGACGCGGCCGACCATGATCTGGCGGGATTTCCGCCGCTCGATATTGCGCCAGGGGCGGATCGGGTTCAGCGACATGCGGGCCTCCGGGGTTCGTGTCCCAGATAAGCCATCGCGCCGGTCGCGGCAACCGGTGCACGCAGCCGTGATCGCGGCTCAGCCGCGCGGCAGGCGCAGCGCCGTCATCACCGTCGCCAGCGCGTCGCGCGGCAGCATGACCAGCATCCTGCCCTCGATCTTCAGCGTCACCAGGCCCCTGGCCATGTTCGAGGTGCCGACCCGCGTGCCCGGCGCGAATTCGATCCCCTCGATCGGCCATTCCAGCCCGGTGCTGGTGCCGCGTGCCGGCCCCATCGGATACAGCGATACCCGCGTGCCGGGCATCAGCGGCAGGGTCACGCGCGGCGGCGCCAGAAACACGATGTCGTCGCTGGCCAGCAGGATCACCGGCGGGCGGGTGACGGTGGCCATCGCGGTCAGCGCGGCCAGCGTGTGATCAAGCCGCCGTCCGGCAAAGCCCACCGCCATCACGAAGGGCGCGGCGATCCGGGTCAGGCATTTGGTGAAATCGGTGCTGTCCTGTTCGGCGACATGGGCGACGCGCTGCGCCGGGATGGCCTTGCGGGCCGCGGCGCTGATGCTGTCCAGATCGCCGATCACCCAATCCGGCGGATGACCCAGGGCAAGGGCGCGGTCCGCGCCGCCATCGGCCGCCACCAGCGTCGGCGCGACCGACAGCGACTGGGCCAGATCGGCGGGCCGCACCGCGCCGCCGCCGATGACGGTGACGCCGCGATCCGAGATCACCAGCGGCGGGATCATTCGTTCCGGCCGATCCCGGTGAAGATGCGGCGCAGCGGCACCACCCAGACCAGCCCCAGCACGACATAGACCGCAATTTCGATCCAGATCGGCTGGCGGCCCCAACGCGTGTCCATCCAGTTCACGAGCGTGACCGCCACGATGATATAGGCCGGCAGCCCCAGAACCAGGATCAGCAGGGACAATCGCTTGCGGGTCTTCAGATCCATCACGCCCTCCTTGCCCGCCACGGGGCCTTCATTCCTCCGCACGCGTCACGCGGATCGTCCGCACGACAGCCCGGCACCCTGCCGCGCGGATGCGGTCAGTCCGCGAACGGGTCGGTCACCAGGATCGTATCGTCGCGTTCGGGGCTGGTCGACAGCAGCGCGACGGGACACTGGATCAGTTCCTCGACGCGGCGGACATATTTGATCGCCGCCGCCGGCAGATCCGCCCAGCTTCGCGCCCCTTCGGTCGATTCCTGCCAGCCCTGCATCTCTTCATAGACCGGGGTGACGCGGTCCTGCAGCGCGGCGGCGGTCGGCAGATAGTCGTAATGCCGCCCGTCGATCTCATAGCCGACGCAGATCTTCAGCGTCTCGAACCCGTCCAGCACGTCCAGCTTGGTCAGCGCGATGCCGTTCACGCCGCTGATCGCGCAGGTCTGGCGCACCAGCACCGCGTCGAACCAGCCGCAGCGGCGCTTGCGCCCGGTGACGGTGCCGAATTCGCGCCCGCGTTCGCCAAGGCGCTGACCGTCGCTGTCATGCAGTTCGGTCGGAAACGGCCCCTCGCCCACGCGGGTCGTATAGGCCTTGACGATGCCCAGCACGAAATCGATCGCGCCCGGCCCCATGCCGGTCCCCGATGCCGCCATCCCCGACATGGTGGTGGACGAGGTGACATAGGGATAGGTGCCGAAATCGATGTCCAGCAACGATCCCTGCGCACCCTCGAACAGGATGCGCTTGCCCGATTTCCGCGCCTCGGCCATGATCTTCCAGACCGGCTGCGCATAGGGCAGCAGCCGGGGCGCGACCTCCAGCAGCATGGCCTTCAACTCGGCCCGGTCGATGGGCGTCGCGCCCAGCCCCTGCCGCAGCGCGTCGTGATGGGCCAGCAGCCGGTCCAGCCGCGCGTCCAGCGTTTCCTCGTCGCCCAGATCGGCGACGCGGATCGTCCGCCGGCCCACCTTGTCCTCATAGGCCGGGCCGATGCCGCGGCCGGTGGTGCCGATCCTGGCCTTGCCGGCAGCCTCTTCGCGCAGCTTGTCCAGATCCTGGTGCAGCGGCAGGATCAGGGGCGTGTTCTCGGCGATCATCAGATTGCCGGGCGAGATGTCGACCCCCTGCCCGTTCAGCCGCTCGATCTCGGCGAACAGGGACCACGGGTCCAGCACCACACCGTTGCCGATCACAGCTAGCTTGCCCTTGCGCACGATGCCCGAGGGCAGCAGCGACAGCTTGAAGACCGTGCCGCCGATGACCAGCGTGTGACCGGCATTGTGGCCGCCCTGAAACCGCGCGATCACGTCGGCGCGCTCGCTGAGCCAGTCGACGATCTTGCCCTTGCCCTCGTCGCCCCACTGCGCGCCGACAACCACCACATTGGCCATGAGCCGGTCCCTTCCTTGCCCGAAAATTGTCCGGCATTTCGTCTAGCGCATGGGGCGGTCAGGGAAAAGCCGCGATTTGGCCGACACGCGCCCCCTTGCCGCCTACCAGTGCGGCGGGCGCTGATCGGCCAGGGGGATCGTGCCGCCCTGATCCAGTTCCGTCTGCGCGGCGCTGCGCAGCAGCAACGCGACGCGGCGCGACAGGCTGGCGATCTCGGCGTCCTGGCGGGCGATCACCTCGCTCAGCTCGTCAGTGGCGCGGGTCTGGTGGGCCAGCGCCTCTTCCAGACGCGCGATGCGCCGGTCCATGTCCTTGTCCATACCGCCCCCTTCCGCTACAGCAGCCACGGCTTGCTCTGTAAGGCACAGGACCATGGCGAAAGACAAGAAAAAGCAACCGCGCCCCAAGGCCGAGACGCCCAAGGGGTTCCGCGACTATTTCGGCGCCGACGTGACCGAACGCAAGACGATGCTGGACCGGATCGCGGCCATCTATCATCGCCACGGCTTCGATCCGCTGGAAACCAGCGCCGTCGAGACGGTCGAGGCGTTGGGCAAGTTCCTGCCCGATGTGGACCGCCCGAACGCCGGCGTCTTCGCATGGCAGGAAGAGGCGGTTCCGGGCGGCGGGTCCGGCGACTGGCTGGCGCTGCGATACGACCTGACGGCACCGCTGGCGCGGGTGGCGGCGCAGTTCCGCAACGATCTGCCGACGCCCTATCGCCGCTATGCGATGGGGCCGGTCTGGCGCAACGAAAAGCCGGGTCCGGGCCGGTTCCGGCAATTCTATCAATGCGACGCCGATACGGTCGGCGCGGCCTCGGTCGCGGCGGATGCCGAGATCTGCGCCATGCTGGCCGACGCGCTTGAGGCGGTGGGGATCGCGCGCGGCGACTACATCGTGCGGATCAACAACCGCAAGGTGCTGAACGGGGTGATGGAGGCCGCGCAGGTCGGCGCCGATCGGGCCGAGGACGTGCTGCGCCAGATCGACAAGTTCGACAAGGTGGGACGCGACGGCGTGCTGGCCCTGCTGACCCAGGGGCGCAAGGACGACAGCGGCGCGTTCATCGACGGCGTGGGTCTGACCCCCGCGCAGGCCGCGCCGGTTCTGGCCTTCCTGACCTCGAAAGGCGACAGCAACGCCGCCACGCTGGACAATCTGCGCGCGGCGGTCGGCGCGTCGGCCATCGGGGCCGAGGGCGTGGACGAGCTGGCCGACATCGCCGCCCTGCTGGACGCGATGGGCGTCGGCGCCGACCGCGCCGTCATCGACCCGTCGGTGGTGCGCGGCCTTGGCTATTACACCGGGCCGGTGTTCGAGGCCGAACTGACCTTCGAGATCCTCGACGACAAGGGCCGCAAGCGGCAATTCGGGTCGGTCGCGGGCGGCGGGCGCTATGACGGGCTGGTCGAACGCTTTACCGGACAGAAGGTGCCGGCCACCGGCGTCAGCATCGGCGTGGACCGGCTGCTGGCCGCCCTGCGCGCCAAGGGAATTGCCGGGGCCGAGGCGCGCGGCCCGGTCGTGGTGACGGTGATGGACCGCGACCGCATGTCCGATTATCAGGCGATTGCGGCCGATCTGCGCGCCGCCGGCATCCGGGCCGAGGTCTATCTGGGCAACCCGAAGAATTTCGGCAACCAGTTGAAATACGCCGACAAGCGCGGCGCGCCGGTGGCGATCATCCAGGGCGCGGACGAGGCCGAACGCGGCGTTCTGCAGGTCAAGGACCTGATCCTTGGCGCAAAAATCGCCGAACACGCCAGTCACGAGGAATGGAAATCCCAGCCCGCCCAGACCGAGGTGGCGCGCGCCGATCTGGTCGCCGAAGTCCAGCGCATCCTGCAATGACCTCAAAGCGCGACAAGCAGCAGATCGGCCAGCGCCTTCTGGCCGCCTTTCGCGACGCAGGCGCGGTCGAGATCGCGCCCGATATCCTGCTGCCCGCCGAAACCCTGCTGGACCTGTATGGCGAGGATATCCGCGCCCGCGCCTATGTCACCCAGGACCCGGTCCGGGCCGAAATGATGCTGCGCCCCGATTTCACCGTGCCCGTCGTGCAGGCGCATATGGAAAACGGGGCCGAGCCTGCCCGCTATTGCTATCTGGGCGAGGTCTTCCGCAAACAGGATACGGCCCAGCCTTCCCCGGACAATCCGCGCGACAACGAATATCTGCAATGCGGGTTCGAGCTGTTCAGCCGCCATCCGGGTGCCGATGCCGAGGTGTTCGCGCTGTTTCACCGGCTGCTGTCCCCGCATCGCCTGTCGGCCGAGACCGGCGATATGGGGCTGGTGCTGGACGCCGTGCGGGGCCTGCCGCTCAGCGTGGCGCGGCGCGATGCGCTGCTGCATCACGTCTGGCGGCCGCGGCGGTTTCAGCGCCTGCTGGCCCGGTTCTCGGCCCCGCCCGCGCCGCGCGATTTCGACGATCCGGATGTGCCGTGGACCGGATTGCGCACCCCGGACGAGATGAACGCGCGGATCGCGCGACTGCGCGCGGACGCGGCGCAGCCGCCGCTGCCGGCGGTGTGGACGGACAGGCTGCGGCGGCTGCTGACCCTGCGCGCCCCGGCGCCCGAGGCGATCGCGGTGCTGCACGGGCTGGCCGCTGACATGCCCGCCATCGCCGACGCCACCCGCCGGATCGAGGCGCGGTTCGACGCCATCGCGGCGTTAGGGATCGACCCCGCCGATGTCCTTTTCGACGCGGCGCATGGCCGGACGACGATGGAATATTACGACGGTTTCACCTTCAGCTTCCTTGCCCCGCATGACGGCTGGCCGGCCGTGGCATCGGGCGGACGCTATGACGCGCTGACCCGCGTTCTGGGCAAGGGCCGCGCGATTCCCGCCATCGGCGGGATCATCCGCCCCGGCCTTATCGCCGAGATGGAGGCCGCATGATCCGGTTGGGCGTGCCCTCGAAGGGGCGGTTGATGGAACAAAGCTTCGACTGGTTCGCGGATCGCGGGGTCCGGCTGTCGCGCGCCGGGTCCGACCGCGAATATGCCGGCCGTGTCGATGGCGCGCCGGGCGTCACGCTGATCCTGCTGTCGGCGGGCGAGATCCCGCGCGAACTGGCCGCCGGCCGGATCGAGATGGGCGTGACCGGCACCGATCTGGTGCGCGAAAAGCTGCCCTTCTGGCGCAATCTGGTCACCGAGATCGCGCCGATGGGGTTCGGCCACGCCGATCTGGTCCTGGCCGTGCCCGCCTGCTGGCGCGACTGCCAGACGCTGGACGACCTGACCTCGATCGCCCGCGATTTCCGCGCCGCCCACGGGTTCCGCCTGCGCATCGCGACCAAGTATCACCGGCTGGTGCGGGCCTGGCTGGCCGAACACGAGGTGGCCGATTACCAGCTTGTCGACAGTCAGGGCGCGACCGAAGGCACGGTCGCCAACCAGTCCGCCGAGGCGATTGCCGACATCACAAGCTCGGGCGAGACGCTGAGGGCCAATCACCTCAAGATCCTGCCCGACGGGCTGATCCACGCCAGCCAGGCCACGCTGCTGGCCGCGCGCGCGGCGGCCGACACGCCCGAATTGCAGGCGTTCTGCCGCAGGCTGGGCGTCGGCTGACGCGAGCATGAACCCATTCCCGTCCTGCCGCGTTTGTCCCGCAAGGGCGCACCGGCGCCCGCAACAGAATCGAGGAAATCATGGTCGAAGCGAATGACATCAAGGAACACATGGAAGTCGTCGGCGCGGACGGCGTGCATGTCGGCAAGGTCGATCACATGGACGGCGACCGCGTGAAGCTGACGCGCAAGGACAAGGACCACGGCCAGGACCGCGACCACCACCATTACCTGCCGCTGGCCAATATCGCATCGGTCGATGGCGGCAAGCTGTGGCTGTCGGCGGATGCGGCGAATGCAGCCCAGCTGCTGCAGGAAAAGGACGGATCGCCCGTCGAAGGGCTCTGATCCCGACAGGGCGCCCGGCGGGCGCCCTTTTTTTTTCCGTGCGCAAGTCAGATGGCGCGCGGCTCAGATGCCGACCAGCGCGCGCGCGAATTCATCGGCATCGAAGGCGTCCAGATCGTCGATCTGCTCGCCCACGCCGATGGCGTGGATCGGCAGGCCGAACCGGTCGGCCAGCGCGACCAGCACCCCGCCGCGCGCCGTGCCGTCCAGCTTGGTCATGACCAGACCCGAGACGTCGGCCAGCCTGCGGAACGTCTCGACCTGGTTCAGCGCGTTCTGCCCGGTCGTCGCATCCAGCACCAGCAGCGTATTGTGCGGCGCGGTCGGGTCCTTCTTGCGGATGACGCGCACGATCTTGGCCAGCTCCTCCATCAGGTCCTGCCGGTTCTGCAACCGCCCTGCCGTGTCGATCAGCAGCAGATCGGCGCCCTCGGCCTCGGCCCGGGTCATCGCATCGAACGCCAGGCTGGCGGGATCGGAGCCTTGTGCGGCGACCATCACCGGTACGCCGGCGCGCTGGCCCCAGACCTGCAACTGTTCGACGGCCGCGGCGCGGAACGTATCGCCGGCCGCGATCACCACCTTCTTTCCGGCCGCCTTGAACTGGCTGGCCAGCTTGCCGATGGTGGTGGTCTTGCCCGATCCGTTCACGCCGACCACCAGCACCACCTGCGGCGTCCTGGGATACAGCGGCAGGGGCCGGGCCACCGGGGCCATGATCCGCGCGATCTCGGCGGCCAGCAGCTGTTTCAGTTCGGTCGACGACACGCGCCGTCCCATGCGCCCCTCGGCGATGTTGGCGGTCACGCGCAGCGCGGTCTCGACGCCCAGATCGGTCTGGACCAGCATGTCCTCAAGCTCTTCCAGCATGGCGTCGTCCAGCGCCCGGCGCGGCTCGTCCGCCTTTGCCTCGCCGCGCCCGAGGATGCGGCCCATCAGGCCCGGCGACGGCCGCGCCGCAGGCGGGCTGGCCGCAGGAATGCCGGCTGCGGCGGACGATGGCGTGTCCGCCTCGGGCGCGGTGTTCGTATCGGGCGCGCTGTCGGCGACGATTCCGTCCAGCCCCTCGCCGATCTTCGAGGAAGACCGTGTCAGCCGCTCGCGCAGTTTCGTGAAAAACGACATGTCCGCATCCTTTCGTCGCCGCGAACCTAGCCGCTCTGCCCCACAAGGAAAAGGCGCGGCGCGTTCCGCCTCGCCCTCTTTCCAAATACCTTCGGGGGAATCTCCGCAGGAGATGGGGGCAGACAGCCCCCTGCCGCCCCTGCCTATCCGCGCATCGCCCGGAACAGGCTTGCCAGATGCCGCGTCGAGGGATCGTGGCCGGGCGATTCCCCGCCCGTCAGCAGCGGTTCGACCTTCAGGGCCAGTTCCTTGCCCAGTTCGACCCCCCATTGATCGAAGCTGTTGATCCCCAGAATCGCGCCCTCGACAAAGACCCGGTGTTCATACAGCGCGACGATCCGACCCAGGGTGCGGGGCGTCAGTTGCGGCATCAGCAGCGTGGTCGAGGGGCGGTTGCCCGGAAACACCCGGTGCCGCGCCTGACGTTCCAGTTCCGCCCCCGCGAACCCCTTGCCCCGCATCAACTCCCGCGCCTCCTCGACCGAGCGTCCGCGCATCAGCGCCTCGGACTGGGCCAGGCAGTTCGCGGCCAGAAGGATGTGGTGATGGGACAACCCATCCTCATGCCCCCGCGCGGCCAGGATGAATTCGCACGGCACCGGCATCGTGCCCTGATGGAGCAGCTGATAGAAGGCGTGCTGCCCGTTGGTCCCCGGCTCGCCCCAGACGACCGGACCCGACGGCATGTCCAGATCGCTGCCATCCATCGCCACGCGCTTGCCGTTCGATTCCATCTCAAGCTGTTGCAGATAGGCCGGCAGCCGGATCAGCCGGTTGTCATAGGGCAGCACGGCGCGGGTCGGATAGCCGCAGATCTGGTGATGCCAGATGCCGGTCAGCGCCAGCAGCACCGGCAGGTTTCCGGCCAGATCCGCATTGCGGAAATGGCGGTCCATGGCCGCGCCGCCCGACAGGAAGGCGTCGAAATCCTCGGGCCCGATGGCCAGCATCAGCGACAGCCCGATCGGCCCCCACACGGAATAGCGTCCGCCGACCCAATCCTCGAAGCCGAAGACACGGGACGAATCGATACCGAACTCCGCCGTCAGTTCCACCGCCGAGGACAGCGCCGCGAACTGCGCCGCTGGCTGCGACACGGTTTTCGCCATCCAGCCGCGGGCGGTGCGCGCGTTGGTCATCGTCTCGATGGTGGTGAAGGTCTTCGATGCCACGATCACCAGCGTCGTGGCCGGGTCCAGATCCGCCAGCGTGTCGGCGATGTCGGCGCCGTCCACATTGCTGACGAAATGCGTGCGCGGCCCGTCATGGTAAGGGGCCAGCGCCAGCGTCGCCATCAGCGGCCCCAGATCCGACCCGCCGATGCCGATATTGACCACATCGGTGATGGGCCCGCCCTGCCCGCGGAACGCGCCCGTCCGCACGTCGCGCGCAAAGCCCGTCATCCGCGCATGGGTCTCGCGCACGCCCTCCATCACGTCCCGCCCGTCCACCTCGACGCGGCCCGACAGGTTCCGCAACGCGGTGTGCAGGACGGCGCGATCCTCGGTCTCGTTGATCTTTTGGCCCGCAAACATAGCGTCGCGGCGATCCTCGATGCCGGCCGCCCGCGCCAGATCCAGCAGCAGGTCGCGGGCGGCGGCGTCGATCGTGGTCTTGGAATAGTCGAAAACCAGATCGTCGGCCTCGGCGCAGAAATCGCGCGCGCGGGCCGGATCGGCGTCGAACAAGGCCTCGATCCGCGTGTCGCCTTGCGCCGTGCGATGCATCTTCAGGTCGGCCCAGATGCCCTTCATCGCCGCCCGTCCTTTCGTGCCGCCCATGTCATTCCGCCCAGTGAACGGTGGCCTCATCCAGAAACGCCCGGATCGGCGCCTCGATCGGGTCCATCTTCTGTGCGCGTTCCAGCGCCTCGCGCTTTTCGGGACCCATGATCAGCAAATGGATGTGAATGGCGTTCGACAGGACCGGACGGGTCAGCGTGATGCGCGGCTCGGCCGCGCCCTCGGCCCGCACCGCCATCACCGGCGGCGCGCCTGGCGACAACGCCTCGGCCAGATGATCGGCGCCGGGAAACAGGCTGGCGGTGTGCATGTCGTTGCCCATGCCCAGCAGCACCGCCGTGATCGGCAGATGCGGCTTCAGCGCCTCGGCCAGCGCCTCGGTCGCGTCCTCGGGCCGCGGATCGCCGGTATAAAGATCGATATACTGCGCCGCCGCCGCCCGGTCCTTCAGCAGGTGCCGGCGCAGCAGCCGGCTGTTCGACCGCTTGTGATCGCCATCGACCCAGCGTTCGTCGCCCAGAAACACCGTCACCCGGTCCCAGTCGATATCGGAACCGCTGAGCGTGTCGAACACCTGCACCGGCGAGGTGCCCCCCGGCACGCACAGGCTGCCCTGTTCGTTGCTGCGCAGATGCTGCGCCAGTTGCGAGGCCAGCCTGTCGGCCAGCGACAGCGCCAGCATGTCCCGGTCGGGATATTCCACGAAATTCATGCTCATGCCCTGATCTCCCTCCAGCGTCGGTTGTCGCGATGCATCAGACGCAGCGCTTCTTCGGGGCCGGACGATCCCGCGTCATACGGTTCCGGCCGGCGCTTGCTGTCTTCCCAGCTGTCGATGATCGGGTCGGTCCACGCCCAGGCCGCCTCGACCTCGTCACCGCGCATGAACAGCGTCTGGTTGCCGCGGATCACATCCATGATCAGTCGTTCATAGGCATCCGGCATGTCCTGCCCCTCGGCTCCCAGCGCGTCGGCGAAGGACATGTCCAGCGGCACCTGCACCAGCCGCATCCCGCCCGGCCCCGGTTCCTTGATCATCACCTTCAGGTTCATACCCTCGTTGGGTTGCAGCCGGATGACAAGTTCGTTGGCCTTGGGCGCGCCGGTATCGTCGAAGATCGAATGCGGCGGTTCCTTGAAGGTGATGGCGATCTCGCTGGTGCGGGCGCGCAGCCGCTTGCCGGTGCGCAGATAGAACGGCGTCCCCTGCCAGCGCCAGTTCGAGATGCGCACCTTCATCGCGATATAGCTTTCGGTCCGCGAATCGGGATCGCCCACATCGTCCAGATAGCTGCCTGCCCCATCGTCGCCTTCATACTGGCCGCGCACGATGTCGGCCGGCTCGACCGGTTCCAGCGCGCGGATCACCTTCAGCTTTTCGTCGCGCACGGCGTCGGGGTCGAAATGATAGGGCGGCTCCATCGCGATCAGGCACAAAAGCTGCATCATGTGGTTCTGCACCATGTCCCGGATCGCGCCCGACTTGTCGTAATAGCTGCCGCGCCCGACGACACCCACCGTCTCGGCCACGGTGATCTGGACGTGATCGACATATTGCGCGTTCCACAGCGGCTCGAACAGGATATTGGCAAAGCGCACCGCCATCAGGTTCTGGACCGTTTCCTTGCCCAGGTAATGGTCGATGCGATAGACCTGATCCTCGTCGAAATGCTGCGCCAGCGTCTGGTTCAGCGCGCGCGCGCTGGCCAGATCGCGACCGAAGGGCTTTTCCACCACGATGCGGCTGTCGCCATGGGCCATGCCGTGGCTGGCCAGACGTTCGGCAAGATCGCCGAACAGCGACGGCGCGACCGAGAAATAGAAGGCGTGGATCGCATCCGCGCGCATCCGTCCCGCCAACTCCTTCCAGCCGCCCTGCCCGGTGGCGTCGATGGCGACATAGCCCAGCAGTTTCAGAAACTGCACCAGCCTTGGGTCGTTCTTCTTCACGCCCGCATGTTCCACGATGGCGGCCGCGACCGCGTCGCGGAACTGCGCGTCGTCCTGCTGCGTGCGCGCCGCGCCGATGATCTGCGACGTTTCCGGGATCTGCCCCGCGACAAAGCGCCGGAACAGCCCGGGCAGGATCTTGCGATGGGCCAGATCGCCCGTCGCGCCGAATATCACCAGGTCGAAATCGTCGACCGGAATGACCCGCGAGACCATGCTGTCCTCCTTGTGACCGGCATCCGACATATCTCTTGTTAGCGTTAACAGCAATCTGCTTCAACCTTTCAGCAACCGCGCCAGCCGCGGCAGACGGCTGCGTTTCAGCATGTCGCGCAGATCCATGTCTGCACCCAGCCGCGCGGCCTTGTCATGCGCCTTCTGCACCGCCAGCCGCACCGCCGCAGGGTGATCGGCGTGAAGGGCCAGAAGAAACGTATCCGGGTGGATGGCGCGCAGCCCCAGCGGCATCATCAGGGCGCGGGGGAAATCCCGCAGATTGGCGGTGACGATATGGGACGCGCGCCCCGCAAGCGCGGCTTCGATCACGTGGCGGTCGGCGGGGTCGGGAAGATCCAGGTCGATGACCCGGTGGCCATCGTCCGGCATCGCGGCGTCCGGGAACCGCAGGCGCAGCAGCGCGATCTCGGCCCCCGCGACCGCATCCTGATCCGGCCCCAGCCAGGAGGCGGCGTGCCGCCATTCGGCCAGAATGCGCGCCGACCACAGCGGCACGAACGATCCCGCCTCGGCCGCGTCGACCAGGATCTCTCGCAGGATGGTCGGGAACAGGACATTGGCGTCCAGAACCGCCCTCATCCGTCCAGCCGGAAGAACAGCGCCTTCAAATAGCCGGTTTCGGCCAATTGCGGCAGCGTCGGATGATCGGGCCCGGCCTGCCCGGTATGGATCAGCACGCCGCGCCGCCCGCCCCGGCCGATGCCGCGCGCGCTGACATTGCGGAACTGCGTCAGATCGACGGCATGCGAACAGCTGCACAGCACCAGATACCCGCCCGGCGCGACCAGCGGGGCGGCCAGTTTCGCGATCCGTTCATAGGCGCGCAGCCCCGCGTCCAGCGCCTGTTTCGAGGGCGCGAAGGCCGGCGGATCGCAAACCACCAGATCAAAGCGGCGACCCTCGGCCGCCAGCCCGTCCATCGCCTTGAACGCGTCGGATTGCAGGATGTCCAGCCGGTCGGCTACCCCCATCGCATGCGCCCCGCCCAGCGCCAGTTCCAGCGCCGGGCCGCTGCCGTCCACGCAGGTCGCGCGCGCAGCCCCGGCGGCCAGCGCAGCCAGCCCGAAGCCGCCCACATGGCTGAACACGTCCAGCACATCGGCCCCGGTCGCAAGCCGCTGCGCGAAGGCGTGATTCGGGCGCTGGTCAAGGAACAGCCCGGTCTTCTGCCCGCCCATCAGATCGGCTAGATAGGTGGCGCCGTTCATCGCGACCGGGATCGGACCGGTGGGCGCGGTGCCGCGCAGGATCGCGGTGCGTTCCTCCAGCCCTTCCAGCGACCGCGCCCGGCCCTGCCCGTTCAGAACCACGGTCGACACGCCCGTCACCTCGGCCAGCGCCTCGGCGATCTGGTCGGCCATCGCGTCGGCCCATGCGGCGTTCGGCTGGATGACGGCCGCGTCCCCGAAACGGTCGATCACCAGGCCGGGCAGGCCGTCGGCCTCGGCGTGGACCAGCCGATAGAACGGCGCGGAATACAGACGCGCGCGCATCGACAAGGCGCGCGACAGTCGGGCGCGCAGCCAGTCGCCGTCGATGGTGACGCCCGCATCGCCGTCCATCACCCGCGCCACGATGCGCGAATTCGGGTTGACCGTCACCAGCGCCAGCGGCCGACGATCGGAGTCTTCCAGCACGGCAAAACCGCCCGCCGGCAGGTTGCGGGTCCGCCGGTCCAGCACCGCCTCGTCGGCGAAGACCCACGGGAACCCGTGGCGGATCGCCTGGGGCCTGGATTTGGGGCGCAGGCGGATGACGGGCAAATCGCTCATGTCGGATGATCTCCTTTCCGGGCCGATCTGACACGCGGCCGCCGCCTGCACAAGCACCGGCCCGCCCGCGCCGGCAGGGGATATTGAAGCGTTATCGCTAACGGGATATAGTGGGCGGCAAGCAAACGGAGGCTGCAAGATGACGCTGAACGCCACCATCGACCGGGTGACTGACCGGATCCGCGAACGCTCGGGCACCGCGCGCGACGCCTATCTGCACAAGATCGCCCGCGCGGCCGAGGAGGGACCCCGCCGCGCGCATCTGTCCTGCGGCAATCAGGCCCATGCCTATGCCGCGATGGACGACAAGGAGGACATGGCGACCACCCGCAAGCCCAATATCGGCATCGTCACCGCCTATAACGACATGCTGTCGGCGCATCAGCCTTATGAGAAATTTCCCGACGTGATCCGCCGCGCGGGGCACGCGGCCGGCGCGACGGTGCAGGTTGCCGGCGGCGTTCCCGCCATGTGCGACGGCGTCACCCAGGGTCGGCCGGGGATGGAGTTGTCGCTGTTCTCGCGCGATGTGATCGCGCTGGCGGCGGGCGTCGCGCTGTCGCATGACTGTTTCGATTCGGCGCTGTATCTGGGCGTGTGCGACAAGATCGTGCCCGGTCTGGTCATCGCGGCGGCGACGTTCGGGCATGTTCCGGCGGTGTTCATCCCGGCGGGGCCGATGCCCTCGGGGCTTCCCAACGACGAGAAATCGAAGGTCCGCCAGCAATTCGCCGCCGGAGAGGTCGACCGCGCCACGCTGATGCAGGCCGAGATGGCATCCTATCATTCGCCCGGCACCTGCACCTTCTATGGCACCGCGAACAGCAACCAGATGCTGATGGAGTTCATGGGCCTGCATCTGCCCGGGTCCAGCTTCGTCAATCCCAACACGCCGCTGCGCGAGGCGCTGACCGTCGCCGGCGTCGAACGGGCCGCCGCGATCACCGGGTTGGGCAACGAATATCTGCCTGCCGGGCATGTGCTGGACGAAAGGGCGTTCGTGAACGGCATCGTGGGTCTGATGGCCACGGGCGGGTCGACCAATCTGGTCATGCACCTGCCGGCCATGGCGCGGGCTGCGGGCGTTCTGCTGGATATCGAGGATTTTCACGACATTTCCGAAGCCGTGCCCCTGATGGCGCGGGTCTATCCGAACGGGCTGGCCGACGTGAACCATTTCCACGCCGCAGGCGGGCTGGGATACATGATCGGACAACTGCTTGAGGCGGGTCTGCTGCACGCGGATGTCAAGACCATCAACGGCACCGGTCTGGACGGCTATACCGCCGAACCGAGGCTTGAGGGCGACCGCGTCCGGTGGCAGCAGGGCGCGGCCGAGACGCTGAACGACAGGATCCTGCGCCCGGCCAGCAATCCGTTCGCAAGGACCGGCGGGCTGAAGCAGCTTGACGGCAATCTGGGCCGCGGCGTCATCAAGATCAGCGCCGTGGCCGAGGAACGGCACCGGATCGAGGCGAAGGCGCGCGTTTTCAGCGATCAGGAACAGGTGAAGGCCGCGTTCAAGGCGGGCGAATTCACCGAAGACACCGTGGTGGTCGTCCGGTTCCAGGGGCCGCGCGCCAACGGGATGCCGGAACTGCATTCGCTGACGCCGATGCTGGCCGTGTTGCAGGATCGCGGGCTGAAGGTCGCGCTGCTGACCGACGGGCGCATGTCGGGCGCGTCGGGCAAGGTGCCGGCGGCGATCCACATCTCGCCCGAGGCATCGGTCGGCGGACCGCTGGCGCGGCTGCGCGACGGCGATCTGATTCGCCTGGACGCCACCACCGGCGCCATCGACTGCCTGGCCGAGGATTTCGACAGCCGCACACCGCAGCCATTCGACCCCGCCCCCAGCAGCGAAGGCATGGGCCGCGAGATGTTCGCGTTCTTCCGCAACAACGCGGGCGACGCGACGATGGGCGGGGCCTGCGTCGTGTAGGCTTCTGGCCGCCGCCGCGCGCGCGTTCAGGTGCGGCTAGGTCTGCGGCTCGGTCGGTTCGCCGAAACGCTCGATCATCTTGCTGCGGATCTGGTCGCGCGTCTGGCGATAGACGGCAAGCTTGGCCTCGCGCCCCTCGGCCAGACCCGTGGGGTCCATGATCGGCCAGTATTCGATGTCCAGATGGAACACCCGCGTCAGTTCCAGCGCCAGACGCTGGCTGGCCGGCGACAGGGCGACGATCAGATCGAACCCGCCCAGATCGTCGCCCCAGTCGCGCATCTCCTCGAAGCTGCGGCTGCGGTGGTTTTCCAGCTTCACCCCGATCTCGTCGCAGACGGCGATGGCGAAACCGTCGATCTCCATGTCGTTCTTGACGCCCGCCGACTGCACATAGGCGGTGCGGCCATAGAATTTTTTCATCATCCCTTCGGCCATGGGCGACCGGATCGCGTTGTGATCGCAGCAGAACAGCACCGAATGGGGTATCTTGTCCTGCGCCATCCGGTCAGGCCCGCTGCGGGATCAACGCGCAGACAAGGGTGAACAGGCGCCGCGCGGTGTCGATGTCCAGTTCCGCCTTGCCCTCAAGCCGCTCTTGCAGGGTGCGCGCGCCTTCGTTGTGGATGCCGCGTCGGGCCATGTCGATTGTCTCGATCTGGGCCGGCGGCAGTTTCTTGACCGCGTCGAAATAGCTTTCGCAGATCTGGAAATAATCCTTGACCACCTGCCGGAACGGGCCAAGCGACAGATGGAATTCCGCCACCTTCTCAGCATCCTCGGTGGTCACGTCGAAGACCAGCCTGCCTTCGCGGATGGCCAGGTCCAGCGCGAAGGGGCCGTCGGGCGGCGGCTGGCCGTCGCGGCCGGGCACGGCGAAGACGTTGTCCTCGATCAGGTCGAACACCGCGACGCGGCGTTCCTGTTCCATCTCGGGCGTGGCGGGCGGGATCGCGGAATCGTCGATCTCGATGCGGGTCAGACGGCTCATTCGGTTCCCCTGTCGTTCAACATGGCCAGCCGCGCCTCGACCGAGGCGCCGTGGGCGTGCAATCCTTCGGCCGATGCCAGCCGCACCGCCGCCGGCCCGATCCGGGCCAGCGCCCCCGGCGTCAGCCGCGCAAGCGTCGTGCGCTTGAGAAAATCCAGCACCGATAGCCCGGACGAAAACCGCGCCGACCGCGCCGTCGGCAGGACGTGATTCGGCCCGCTGACATAATCGCCCACCGCCTCGGGCGTGTGCGCGCCAAGAAAGATCGCGCCGGCGTGGACGCATCGTGCCGCCAGCGCCTCGGGGTTCTCGACGCACAGTTCCAGATGTTCGGGCGCGATCCGGTTCGACAGATCCGCCGCCTCGTCCAGATCGCGGGCGACGATGATCGTGCCGTGATCGCGCCAGCTTGCGCCGGCGATCTCCGCGCGCGGCAGCGTCGGCAGCAGCCGGTCGACCGCGCCCGCGACCGCATGGGCCAAGGCCTCGTCGGTGGCGATCAGGATCGACTGCGCATCGG
Source organism: Paracoccus stylophorae (assembly GCF_028553765.1). NCBI lineage: Bacteria > Pseudomonadati > Pseudomonadota > Alphaproteobacteria > Rhodobacterales > Paracoccaceae > Paracoccus > Paracoccus stylophorae. Next base: position 2,185,755 of record NZ_CP067134.1, read on the forward strand.
CGTCGTGTTCGGCCTGCGCCAGCAGGTCCAGCGCCAGCCATTCGGGATTCTGCGGCCCTTCGGCGATCACCAGAACCTCGGACGGGCCGGCGATCATGTCGATCCCGACGCGGCCAAAGACCTGTCGCTTGGCCGCCGCGACATAGGCGTTTCCGGGGCCGGTGATCTTGTCCACCGGCGCGATCGTCGCCGTGCCATAGGCCAGCGCGGCGATCGCCTGCGCGCCGCCGACGCGATAGATCTCGTCGATGCCCGACAGTTGCGCCGCCAGCAGGACCAGCGGGCTGACCGCGCCGTCGGGCGTCGGCACGCAGATCACCAGCCGCTCCACCCCCGCGACGCGCGCCGGGATCGCGTTCATCAGCACGCTGGAGGGATAGGCCGCCTGCCCGCCCGGCACGTAAAGCCCCGCAGCCGAGACCGGGGTCCAGCGCCAGCCGAGCGTCGCGCCCTCGGGGTCGGTCCAGCTGACATCCTCGGGCATCTGCCGTGCGTGATAGGCGCGGATCCGTTCCGCGGCCAGGGTCAGGGCGGCGCGATCCTCGGCCGGAACCAGGGCTGTTTGCTCTGCAATCTCGGCGGCCGAAAACCGCAGCCGGTCGGCGGGCAGGTCCAGACGGTCGAAGCGGGCCGTCAACTCGCACAGGGCCGCATCCCCGCGCGCCCGCACATCGGCAATGATCGCCGCCACCGAATCGTTCACATCGGTCGCGCCCTCGCGCTTGGCCGACAGCATCCGGACAAAGCCGGCTTCGAAATCGGGATCGACAGTCTTCAGCGTGATCGGCATGCGGGCCTTCCTTGCAACCCGATCTTGTTAACGGCAAGCCCCGCCCGCCTCAAGCGCGCGCAGCATCGAGCGTGCCGATGAGGTGCAGGACGCGCGTGCAGGGCAAGATCGCGGGGGCTGGATCATGGTGCTGCGAGAGAGGATTGAATTTTCGTTTATCATCGAAAAATCAACGGCTTACAGCAAGTTTTGTAACAGTGGAACCGACCAGAAAATGACCGGATGACGTTGCGTCAACTTGGGCCGACACGGCAAAGAAAAACCCCGAGGGGACGTGACCACCCTCGGGGTTCTTTTCGGATCGCGCCAACCAGGAACGCCGGCCATCCGTGACGGGGTTTTCGCGCCTCAATAACGCCGGGGCACTCGCCGTCTAATCCCCAACACGTTCGCGGCTGTTGGCCCGCCGGGTGTGTCAGCCCGATCTCGTCAGGTCATGCTGCGATCCTCTCGCGCGCCGTCTCCGGCATCAGCCCGATTTCGGCCATCTGTTGGGCGGCGGCTTCCAGCGCGGCCTCGACCAGCGCCGGGTTCGTGACCGGCTTGCCCGCCATCAGGCCGGCAGCTTCGCGCAGCAGGATCGTGCCGGCCAGCATGTCGCGGCGCTCGTCCCATTCGTCTTCGGGTAGATAGGTGTTCGTCACTGTCGCCGTCCTCGTCTTTGGCGTTTTCGATGCCAGATAATCGCATTTTTGCGAATCAGCCGCAAGCCGGAATTGAGGCTGTCAACAGGAAATATGCTGTCGGCTGATCTTGAAAGTAAGTAGTTACTTATCGGCAACACATGGGCAGGGTGCGAGTGAAGAAAAGCCCCGGTCAGCGCAACGCTGCCGGGGGTTTCCTTTGCCGGGCACCACCCCAGCGGACCTACAATGACAAGCGTTCCGAGGAAGAACGATTGACAAGGCGGGTTATACCCCCGGAGCGATTCGGGCGCAAGCGGATAGTGATGATCAGGCGGAGTTCGCAGCGTCTTTTTCTGCCTTGGCGGCTGCGCGCTTCTTACGCATGCGCTGCCGGGCCTGCCCCCTCTTGTGCTGCTTGCGATCCGCGTCACTCATGGGCGACAAATCCATGTAGGCGCGAACATTTCCGCCCTTCTTGGCGGCATACTCGGAACGCGACCTGGCGCTCCGGCCCCTCTTGCCTTCTGGCGTCTGGCGATGCTCCGCGATCTGGTCGATCCGGCGCATGGCGTCGGGGTGCTCCTTGTATTGCTCCTGCACGCGCTTGAACCGCGCGCGGGCTTCGATCACGCGCTTGCCGGCCTCGGTTGTCCGGGGGTCGCCAGCGCCGTGATCCTTGAAAGCCGTGGCGAAGTCCTGCTCCGCGTTGCGAGCGTCGATAAATGCCGCGTCGTAACGGGTTTCGCCGGGCTGGTGGGCCAGGCGGGTGACGGGCTGCGATTCCTCGGCCTCGGCATGAATCCGAAGAAAGTCCATGTCCTCGTCGGTCAGGATGATCGGATCGGATGGCGCGGCAGGCTGGTCAGGCGTGGCCGGTGTCGGGCGCGGATGCGTCTTGGCATCCCATATCCGGCCCTCGGCATCCATCCATTCATCATGCGCAGGCACATAAGCGCGTTCCGGCCCGTCAGGGATCGCGCGCAGCTTGGTAGCAATGTCCGGGTCCAGTTCGGGTGCCGGCGGCTTCACGGGGCCGGCAGGCATTTCGCCGTTGCCGTCAAGGATGTGGTTCAAGACGCCGTGCCAGTAGGCGGCGCTGTCTTGGGGCGCGGGGGTCGTGTGGATGGTCATGGTCGTTCCTCAGAAAAGCAGTCATTGTGGTCGGTCCCTTTGGTGGCGCAGGATTGGTGCCTCCCTGCAACACTCGTGGTATATCAGCAACACTTGCCCGTCAAGCCGAAATTGCCGCCAGAGGCGCTAGAGCCGGCCTTACAGCGCGATCTCGGCCTTGGGATAGGCTGGGGTAGCCGGAATAGACTTGGGGCTGTGCGGGCCTTACAGCGCCGCTGATGGCACGAAAATTGTTTGACCCTCTATTTTGCCCATACAGCGCGTTCTTGGCCTTCTGGTAGGCTTGGGTAGCCGGGGCGGTCAGGATCGCGCTGTGCGGCGCTCTCAGCGGCTCTCAGGGCTATTTGGTGGCTGGTGGGTCCCTACGTGCGCGTGTGCGTGTGCGTGTGCAGGGGTGTGTGTGGGGTGCGGGTGTGGGGTCGGCGGCGGCGCTACCGTGGCGGGGTGCCGATCTGATCGCAGCGGCGCGCCGGAGCGGCGCAGCCGCGACGGTTGGCCGGAGGCGATGTGATCTGACGGGGTGCGTTGCTGGCGGTGCGCCAGCGTCCGACCGGGGGCAGGTCTTGAACAGTTCCCCAGATCAGCCGGAGCGGCGCAGCCGCGACGGTTGACCGGGGACATCTCCATCTTTACGTTTGCGTCACTTTAGCCGTGCCGGAGCGTCCGACCGGAGGGTGATGAAAGATGTTACGCTTTTCTGCCGATACGTTTCTTCTTCTCTTCTTCTTCTCTTCAACTTCTTAAAGAAACAACTCTATATCGGCAGAAAAGCGTAACACCGTATCGGCAGAAAAGCGTAACATATTCCGTTCCGGTCGGGCGGCACCGTATCGGCAGAAAAGCGTAACACCGCTCCGGTGCCGTGGCGGAACGATCAGGTTCCGGTCGGGCCGTGCCGCCCGCGTCACACCTCCGGGCCGAAATACTCTCGGAACGTCGCGGTCACGCGCGCCGGGTGGCCGTCCTCGATATGCCATTCTGCGCAGGTCCACCGCCTCGGCTGGGCCTCGCCGTTCAGGGTGTAGGTGAACGCCCGATACCCGCCCCTTCCGGTCAGGAACGTGTCGATCTGCTGCGCCTCATCCAGCGACAGATACGCCCATTCCAGCCGCACGATCCTGCGAATGTGGTTCAAGCCGCTCGGGCTGGCCTGCCCATAGCCGTCTCCGAACGGCGCTTTCCGCAAGTTGACCTCGGGCGTGATCTGGGTTCCGGCGGACGGGCGCATGGGCGGGGTGAAGGTTGGTGCCGGCATGTCTTATCTCCTTCCTGCCAGCATGGCGCCAGTCCGGTGTTGCCTGACTAATTCGTCGCGCACCAGCCCGCGCATGGCGCGCTCCGTCTCGGCGCTGATCTGCCGGGCAAGGTCTGCGTTGGCCTCGGGGGTGCCGCCGCTGGCGTTCACGTTGATGGTCGGCGACATGGTGATGTTCTGGACGTTCGCAGCGCCGCTGTGCGAGTCGCTGGCGGCCTTCGTGATCTGGCCGGTAGCACCGACTAGGCCACCGGCGGAATAGCCGCGTAGCGCGCTCCTATGCAGCGCCTCAAGGTTGTCCGCTCCGACACGCTTCACAACCTCTTGGGGCATAACATACTCGCCCGCATGGACGATCCCCGCCGGCTCGAATTTGCCGCCCGGCCCGGTGTAGCCGCCTTCGGCAAAACCCGGCGGGGGTGCCAGCAGCGCGCCCAGCGCCGACATGCCGGGCAGGCTGGACGCCACGCGCAGAATCTGGTTCCGAACGATGGCGCGCGCCAGATCGACCAGCGCCCGCTTGAACGTATCGGCGCCATCCGTCGCGGCCATGAACAGATCAGCGGTCGCCTCTGCGCCGTCGCGGGCGTTGTCCTGCAGCCGCCGGATGCGGTCGGCGGCTTCCTCGGCAGCGGCACCGGCTTTGACATAGGTGCCGGCCAGCCCGTCGATCTCGGCTTCCAGTTCGGGCGTGATCGTCTTGCCGGCCTGTTGGGCCGCATGCAGCAATTCCGCCTTGGCGCGGGCGAAGTCCATTGCCTCTGCCAGCTCGCGCTCACCGGATGCAGCGGCGACGATCTCGGCCGTTTCGATCTGTAGCGCCTGCGTGCGCTGCCGGACCTGCTCGACTTCGCGGGCGTAGTCATCGGGCCGGGGCGCAGATCGGCCACCACCGCCGCCACCACCAGAACGCCCGCGTCTGCCACCGCCGCCGCCTGTCGATTTGGGCGGGGCGGCGGGAAAGTCTGCGATGCTGACCGGCGCGGTCGGCGTCGGCTTGGGCGGGGCCTCATAGCCGGTGATGGGCTTGCCGGCATCGCTCATATCGTGAACGACAGTGCCGTCCGGTCGGATGCCGCTGACATACCGGGGCAACGCTGCCGCCTCGGCCCGGATCGCGGCCAGTTCCGCGCGCACCTCGCGCAGCCGGGCGATGGCCTCGGAATTGTCGAACCCAAGTTCGCTGTTGTTCTCGATCTGCGCTTGAAGGTTCTGCACCTCGCGTTCCAGCCCGGCGATCTTCTGTTCGGCCTCGCGCACATCAGGATTCAGAAACTGGCCGCCCTCGGTGATCCCAAGCGCGTCATTCAGGTCCGCGAACCCCTGCGCGTCGGCCAGCGCCCGCAGCCAGGACGAAACCGCGTCCTCTGCGTCGCCGAAGGCGTCGGCGATGCGCTGCACCTCGGCGACAAGGCCGCTGGCGTCGAAGCCATCCACCGCGTCGGCGACCTCGCCAAGCATTCGGGCGAGGGATGCCGATGCGCCGGACGCCTGATCAAAATCACCGGCGGCGCTGACAAGGCTGTTGCCGATCCGGGTCATGGCAGCCGCGACGGTCGATTGCGCGTTCGCGGCCTGTTCGCGCAGATCGGCAGAACCGACCTCGAAGGCGCGGAAGAACGCCGTGCTGGACACCTGCCCGTCATTCACCAGCCGGCGCAGTTCGGCCACGCTGCCGCCCGCCTCTTTCAGCCCGCGCGCCACGGCCTGCGCGATGGTCGGCGTTCCTTCTAAGATGCTGTTGAATTCCTCGGCCCGGACAATGCCACCGCCAAGGGCCTGCGACAGTTGCAGCAACGCCCCGCTGGCGGCGGTCGCGTCGGTGCCGGCCACGCGCAACGCCACCGCAACGCCATCGCTGAATCGGATCAGATCGGCGCTGGACACGCCCAATTCGTTCTGCGCCAGCGCCAGCTTGCTATACAGATCGACCAGCGAGTTGACCGGGGCGCTGTTGCGCTGTGCCGCCTTGAAAAGCTGCTCATAGGTCTCGGCCAGTTCCGCGCCCGCCAGCCCGGCATTGCCCAAGGCGTTGCGCATCGCGGTCGCCTCGTCGGCCAGCCGGCTATATGCGCCGATCTGGCGCGACAGCGCGCTGCCGGCCAGCAGCCCGCCGCCCAGGCGCAGCATGTTCGGCAGGCCGGCGAACGCGCGCTGCATCCGCGCCCCCACGCTATCATAGGCTTGGCCGATCCGCCGGGCGTTGTCGCGGGCGGTGCGCTCCATCTGGCCTGCGGCCCGGCGCTGCGCCTCGTTCGCCTTCTGAAGCCCGCGCTCCAACTTGGTGATGCGGGCCTCGACATCGACCACAAGGCCGGAAAGTTCGCTCATTTTTCGTTCTCACTCGTTACAAAATTAGCAACCCGGCAACATCCGGGTCGTCATATCTGGATTTCGTCTCATGGGCGCTCACGGCGCGGGATACGGCCATCGCGGACGCAACGGCGGCGTCGATCCGGCTGTTCGCGCGGGCCTTGTGCATGCGAACCAGCCCGGTCGTCGGGTTGCGGCTGGTCACGACATTCTCGAAATGCTGGCGCATCACTGGGTCGCCGTTGTGGCGGATCAGCCGCCCGGTCACGATCCGCTCAAGCTGACCGGCAGCAACGCCCATCGGCAGCACCCGCTGCGGGAAGCCGAAGACGGGCAACCCATCGTCATGCAGCCGCTGCATCATCAAGGCGGCAAGATGCGGGTCCACCGCGATCTCCTGCACGTCGAAGGTCGCGCACAGGTCGCGAATGTGGTCCTCGACCATGCCGTTGTCGATGATCGGGCCGGGGCAGACCTCTATCAACCCCTCGTCGCGCCACCGCTCATAGGGCGCTCCGTCACGGTCGCCACGCTGGCGCAGGTTCTCGCCCGGCACGAAAGCGCGCGACCTCAACGTGATCTGCCCATCGTCGTGCCGGAAGCAGATGGCCACGGCGGTCAGGTCGCCCGAAACGGACAGGTCCACGCCGACATAGGCCGGCAGCGTCTCCAGGTCGGCATCGCCATCTTCCAACGCGCGCTGGTCGTAAATGTCCAGATCGAACAGCGGGTCGCGGCTGTTGGCCTGCCAGATATTCAGGTTGAATTGCTTGAAGGACGCCAGTTCGGCGGGGTTGCCTTCCGCCTCCTTCGCCAGCGCCCGCAGCCCGGCCAGCGACGGAAAGCCATAGGCCAGACCGGGATTGCAGCGATGCCAGACGGCTTCGTCCTGCCAGTCTGCATCCGGTTCGGCGGCGAACAGAACCGGAAGGAATTCGTCGTTCTCGATCTCGCCCGATGCCACGCGGCGCGCATAGTCGAATTGATCGGCGGCAAGCCCTTCCGATCCGCGACCGGCGGTCGTGGCGATCACCATCAGCGTGTCATCCAACTTAGCCTGCCCGCTCTTGATGGCCTCCCACAGATCGCGCCCGCGCCATGCGTGAACCTCGTCAATGAGCGTGAAGGATGGCGTCAGCCCGTGGGCGGCACCGCCATCGCTGGCAAGGGCGGTCAAGGTCGATCCGTTCTTTCCGAAGGTGATCTGCTTCTTGCTGTTGAACGCATCGCGGATCGTCACCGCCTTCATCAGCCGCTTGTCCTCGCGGATGATGTTCGCGGCCTCGCGAAACCCGATGCTTGCCTGTTCACGGTCGCAGGCGGCGAAGACCACCTGCCCGGCGGGCCGCGTCTCGGGGCCGAACAGATGCAGCAGCGCCAGCGCAGCGGCCAGGCTGGTCTTGCGGTTGCCACGGGGCAGCATCAGGAACACGGTCTTGACGATGCGCGACCCGTCAGCGTGGCGCGGCCCGTAGATGCGCCTGACGATGCGTTCCTGCCAGTCGCAAAGCTGGAAGGCGCGCGGATGGCTGTTGGTGTTCGCTGCCGCCGGGGCCGCGTTGGTGTTGTCGGCGTTCGGGTGGCGCAGCCGGCGCAGAAATTCCACCGCGCGCTCGCCATGCCCAAGGGGGTCGGGGATAGGGCTGCCGTCATAGATCCATTCGGGAAACGTGCTGGCCATCACCGCACCGCCAGCGGGTCATCGCCGTCATCTTCATCGGCGTCCTTGTCCAGCAGCCGTGCCCGGCTGGACGGGTCCAGCCCCAGGGACGCCGACAGCCGGGCAGCGGTCAGCATAGCGGCGTTCTGGGTGCGCAGCCATTTCGCCATGTCCTCACCCTTCTGCCTGCGCCGGAGCTCTGCCTCCACGATCAGACCGCGCGCCACGCAATACGCCTCCACGAAACCCAGATCGGCCTGACAGATCAGCCCGCGCCGGATCAGCATGGGCAACACGCGGTCCCATTCCTTCGCCGCGAAGGGCGTCAGATGCTTGGGCACCGGCGGCTTGCGCTTGATGGCGTCAGGATCGCGGCCCGCAGGGGTCTTCACGCCGCGCAGATGGGTCGCAGACATCAGCCCACGGCCTCGCACCGGATTTCCAGCCCGCGTCTGCGCCCGATCTCTTGCAGCCCGACGATGTTCCACGCGCGGCCCGCATAGGTCAGCCGGTCGGCGGTCGTGATCGTCTGCACCGGCCAGCGGATCAGGAACACGGCGCGGTTCTTGTCGCCCACGATCTGGTTCAACAGGAATTCGTCGGTGCTGGCCTCCTTGACCTCGGCGCGGGTCGTCAGGATCGGCAACCAACGCTGCCGGGCGGTGCCGTTGTCGTTGACCAGCAGTTCCAGCCGCTCGATCTGGATGCGCGCCTGTAGCTTGCCGGCCCTCATTGATCCCTCCACCGGATCGTGGCGCGCAAGGCGACGGTGCCGAAACTGGCATTGGCGACAGCGCCGGCCTGATCCACCCAGGTCAGGTGCGGGCGCTGCCATTCGTCTATCTCGAAACCCTCGGCCTCGGGCGCGTCGATCAGCGCCATGAAGACCCCAGCCGCGATGCCTTCGCCCGTGCCCGACCCATCGGCGTCGGCCCAGACATGCAGCATGGCCGAAACCTCGGCCACGATCTGCCCACCGGCAGCACGACCCAGGATTTCGGTGCGGGCCGGCGACAGGATGATGCTGGGGAATTCCGACGGTCGCCTGTCACCGGCGCGGATGCGCTCGGGCAGCACCGATGCGGAAATGAACGGATCGGCCAGCAGGCGGGCGCGGACTGCCTGTTGCAGGGCGAGGGACGGGATCATGCCGACGCCTCCTTGATGGCTTTGCGGATCGCGCGGTTGATCCGGCGCTGGACGCGGGCGCGGTTCAAGCGCCAGCTAGGCAACAGGAACGGCTGCGGGTCGGTGCCGGGGTGCTGTGTGCCCGCGAACAGCCCGCCATTGACGTGCGGATCGGTGCCAAATTCGATCAGATGCGCATGGCGCACATCGGGCGCACCGGCCGTCACAGCACCCTGCAAATCGTGCAACTTGCGCCGCCCATCAGTGCCGTATGCGGGCGTCGTCTGGCCGGGGCCTGTCGCCTCGATCGACCGGATCAGATCGCCATCGTCCCGGCTCGCTTCGGCCAGCGTCTTCGCGTCGGCGGCGATCTCGTTCACGGATTTCTGGATGGCCGGCTGGACCTTGGCGACGATCTCGGCCGGAAGGGCAGCAAGGCGGCGGGCCAGCGCATCGCTGGATCGGCGGGTGATGCTCACGGCGTCACCTCGTCCTCGGCAGGCTCCACGGGCGCGACATAGCCGGTGATGCGGTCTTTCAGCGGCGACAGCAAATCAAGGACGCCGAAGGGCAACATATACTGATTGCTGAATGTGATGGCCTCGCGGGTCTCATACATCTGCGCCACCAGCAGCAACGCGGCCTGCGCCATCAGGGCGTTGTCGGGGTCGAAGGGCTGGCCGGTATAGGCGCTGATCCACATGGCGCTGACGTTGCCGTAGTGGGTCAGAATCTGGTCGTCTTGATCGTGGTCGATCACAAGATGCGCCCGGATCAGGGACAGCGGAAGGGCAGGCATATCGGGGTCACTCGCAACAAAAAACTGGTATAGTTGCAAAAATATCACACTCAGGCGTATTCCGCCAGATGGAAACTTATTTCATGGGTATCTTGTGCGCGCCTCACCACGCCGGTCCTGTCTGACGCCTCAAAGTCCGAGACCACCCCGGCATCAGTAAGTGGTGTCTTGACGGCAGACTAATTTTCGGCAGAGTTAAAGCAGGCGGTCCTAAACAGAGGTGAATATGACCGAAAATCCAATCAAGGTAAACGTCAATATTCCGGGCGGGGCTATCGATAAAGCAACCGCTGACTTAATGCTCAAGGCGTTTGGTGGTAGTGCCGAAGAGGCAGGCGGATTAGTCGGCGATGTTATTGGAGTGCTCAGAGATCAAGTCAGCGCGTTCAGATTCAACAATCGTCGGCGAATAGCCAACCGAACACGCGCGAGGCTAATTGAACAAGGTATTTCAACCGAAGATGCGTTACCGCTCCCCAATCGTGAGATTGGTCCCGTCCTTGAAGGTATCTCCGACGTGGATCAGCCAGCTTTATCAGATCTATGGTCGGGTTTAATTGCATCTGCTCTAAATCCGAATACGAATTTAACAGCAGATCGATCTTTTACTGGCACTATCAACCTGTTAAGTGAAGTTGATGCTCTCGTTTTTACTTTGCTGATTAATAGCAAAAAGATGCTTTCTTTAGTAGAAGAATATGCTCCAAAGACATCTCCATCCATTCAGAGCTTTGATGATAGGTGGCATGAGAAGACAGCAACGGTCAGCAATGAGGGCAGAAAGAAGTTATTCGATAGAATACAGCCAGCATGTTTATATTTTAACAATGCACTGGATCAAATTAGCCCCGAACAATTGAGCGCGTCTCTTGATAATCTTATCAGGCTAGGTGTGGTGACTTACGGCCCGGACAAGGCCACTGCTAGTCGTTTAGCAGCGTTCAGCACATCGATATCGAGAGAGAGACCAGAACATATAATCGGAAGAATATTAGAAGAATTACAGAAGCCGGGCAAGCTGCGCGACCGATGGAAAGAATACCCTATTGAGCGGGCTACCGGACGCTTGCCGAAATTTAACATTCACGCGACTGATTGGGGCGAAAGACTGGCGGCGGCATGTATGATTGAATTGCCGAAAGAGATACAAGATACTATTGTTACTTGATTTCCTAACCGTGCCCGCGCCTGATTGGTGGCGTGGTGATGGCGGCGGCGAAGGTCCAGCCGGAACGCAGGCGCTTGGCGATGGTCTGCTTGGCGATGCCGGTGCGCTCCGACCATTCCAGCAGGGTCAGGCGCTCGCCGTCGTGTTCATAGGTGGTTGTCGATGCTGATGGGCGGCGCTTGCGGCTGGCGGCGCTCTTGCGGGACATTACGATGTTGTAGGACGCGCGGGCCTCTGCGGCTGCATGCTGCTTGGCCTCTTGCCGTGTCAGCAGGAAGGCGCGATCCGTTGCCCAGCCGCGGTTGAGGCGGTTGTGCGCTAGTTGAAGATCAACGCCCGTGCGCTGGCACCATTCGGATGCGGTGCGCGTGGTGCCGTTGATCGTGAATTGCCGGTCGGGGAACGGGATGCGCTTGGGCTTGTCGTCGGACGCTGCCTTGCTGAAGGTCTGGCGGTTCATCTTGGTGCCGGCGATCAGGTCTTCGGGCGTGGGTGCCTGGGCGATCTTCACACGCATCCGGTCAACAAGTGCCTGCGCGTCGATCCCGGCAAGGGCGCAGACCTCGGACAGGTCTTTGCTGGGGGTCGTCAGGTAGCTGCGGGCCTCTGCGCAAACGCGCACCTTGTTGTGCGCCTCGAATTCGCCGGATGGGCCGATCAGCGCATCCTCGATGGCGGTCAGCAGGACGACCTGCCATAAGCGCTGGCGCGGGTCGGTGGCGGGTTCGCGTTCAAACATCGGCCTTGGCCTCGGCCCGCTCCTGGCGCTGTTTGGCGCTGTTGTGGCAACGGGCGCACAAGGTTTGCAGGTTCGACCACGACAGCAGCAGCGCCTTGCGGCCCTTGTGGGGAACGATGTGATCGACCACCTCGCCGGGGTTTCCGCAGAATGCGCAGAACGGGTGCAGGCGCATGAATTCGGCCCGCAGCTTGCGCCATTCCACGCCGTATCCGCGCTGCGATGCCGTGGGCCTGTTCCTGTCGTGCTTGGCCTTGCGGGCGCGGGCCGCAGCGATCTGGCAGGCGCATTGCTGGCCCGCCGGAACGATCTGGCCGCAGCAACCCATCAGGCGTGGCGGGCGCGAATTAGCCATGCTGTTGCGCTTTCAGCCGGCGCAGCCCTTCGCGGTCAAATGCCGGGTCGTGGCCCTGCTCCTCGATCTGGCGCAGGCGTTCGGGCGTGTAGGTGTCCCGGTCGGTCTTGGTGGTGGTCTCGGCGGTGCCGGTCGCGCCGGGGGTCAGCTTCACCAGCCGGTCGATATGGGCGCGGAACGCCGTCTCGATCTCGGCGGGTGAAGCCGCCCACGTCTCTGTCGGCGTCCATCCCAGCCAGCCGGTCGCATACTGGAACAGTTGCGCGAAATACTCGCGCATGGGCATTGCAGCCCCCTCGTCACCGCCTTGGCTCGGCGCTTCGTCGGCGCTGTCTTCACCTGCTTGGATCAGGGCGGCTAAGATCGCCAGACAAGCCGCCTGCGCGTCAGGGACGAAACGCGACAGGGGCTTGCCGGCGATGGCGGCAAGAAGGGTTCGGGCTTCTTGCCGATCCGCAGCGGCGGCGAGGATCACCGTGCGGATGGTCGTGAGGGATTGCGTCAGCAACCCCTCGTATGCGCCAGCGATCCCGCCGGGCATGTTCTCCAGCGTGGTCGCAGCCCGCAGCGATGCCCTGAGGGTGACGGTTCGTCCGCCATGCTCAAGGTCGATCTCATATGCGGGCTGCACCGACATGGGCTTAGACGGCCATCGCCAGCTTGCGGAACGCAGCGGCGCGCACAACGGCGGCACCGACGCGGCGGCGGGCGTGGTAGCGCATCAGGCCATTGACGCGAACGCTGTAGGGGTCGGCCATCATCGCCAGCGCCAGCCGGTCATAGATCCGATACCCACGCTTGAAGTCGCCGAAGATCACCGGCTCGGCATCGGCGGCAATGTCGGGCATGTCCACGGCTTCGACCACCGGGCGACCAAGGATCGTCTCGGGCTGGCCGGCCTGATAGCTGGGCTGCCAGATATAGTTGCCGTCGCTGGTCTTCATGCTGCGGATGGCGGCAAGGGTCTGGCCGTTCATCACCCACGTGCCGGCATTGCGATAGGTCGTGGGAAGCGCATACATCAGGGCGATCAGCGCATCCGGCGACAGCGCGGCGGTGTGGCCGTTATCGACGGTCTCGATCTCCGCGTTCGCCATGAAGCCCGAAGGTTCCAGCGCGGTGTTGCCGTGAACGAACGAAAGCGCCTCCTTCTGGCCGAAGTCCTCTGCCAGCGCGAGGGTGACTTCCGGCAGCACGTTGTCGCTGTCTTCCGCCAGTTGAAGCGACAGATCGACATAGGTTGCCAGTTCCTTCACCGCGATCTCGGCCTGATCGAAGGTCGGTTCGCTGCCGGTGCGCGCGGCGGTCTCGCCGACCCACGCGGCGTTGGTGATCGCGGTGCGCTTGGGCAAGACCACGCTGGCGCTGGTCGTGCTGCGCACATCGGCGATGGCGCGGATCGGGCTGAATTCCACCAGATTGCGAAGGAATTCGGCGCTGACATCCTCGGGGGCCAGGACATGGTTCGCGGTGTCGCTGGCCGTGGTCAGGGCCTTGCTTTCCGCGCTGCCGGTGGACAGGTAGTTGATGAAGCTCTTGCGCTCCACGTCGCCCTGCACGATGGCCGGTGCGCCGGGGCGGTTGCCCTTGGCTTCCAGCTTGTCCAGGCGCGACAGCACCGCGTCCAGCTTCTTCTGATCGAAAACCGGCGCGTCATTGGCCGGGGTGGTCTCGGCCTTGGGGGCCAGTTCTTCGTTCTCCACGGTGATATTCTCCTGTGATGTGGATTGCGATTTCAGGGACGTGATCTGTGCGCCGGGGTGGCATGGCACCGCGACAACAGAGATTTCATGCAGGGCCAGCTTGGCGATGCTGCGGCCCTTGGGGTTGCGGGTGGCCTCCTTGGTGACAAAGCCGATGCTCAACCCGCTGACGGCACCGGCGCGGATCATGGCGCGGACCTCGCGGGCGCGCTCCACGTCATCGACCAGCAGCTTGCCCTTGACGGTCAGGCCGGTGTCGGTCTCCGCGATCTCGTTCCAGACGCCGATCACCTGCCCTTGGTCATGGGCGAACAGCATCGGCAGGCTGGCGGGCTGGTCGAACGCGCCCTTCTCGATCACGTCGCCCACGCGGTCGGGTCCAGAAAATGGCCAAGCCGTTCCGGTGATCTCGCCTGCGTCGGTGGCGGTTAGCTGGGCTTTGACCTCGATAAAGTCAGTCATTGGTCTGCACCTCGTCAGCGCCCATCCATCGGGCCGTGATAACGTCCAGCGCCAGCGGCAGGATTTCCCCGATGGGCCGGTTCTTGGCGTAGGTCTCGACCAGCCGGGAAGCCTCTTGCGGATCGGTGTTCGCGCCGATCAGGCCAAGCCGGATGATCTCGACCAGATCGACCAGCCGGAAGTCGCTGCGGGACAGGCGAACGAACAGCGCGCCGATCCCGGTGCTGGTCTTGGTTTCCAGTTCGGCGATCATCGGATCGGACAGCAGGAAGTCGCGTTCGCCATCGCCGAAGAAAGCCCGGTGGGTGATATTCATGCGTCATCATCCAGTGCGGGATTGGCCGGGGCGGTCGTCCCGGTGCTGGTGTAGGGGTTGTCCAGGCTGTCGCCACCTTCGATGGGCGGCATGTTCATGCGGGCGCGGACCTCATTGGCGGTCATGGCACCCATGCTGCGATACTGCCCGAACGCAGCCGCACGGGCCGCGTGATCGACCGACAGCATGTCGTCCACGTTACACTCGATGTAGCGGGTGGCGCGTTCCTCGGGCCTCAGCAGGCAACGGCTGTAAGCCGCCTGCCATCGGGCAATCCACGGGCGAAGGGTGCCGGTCAGGAATTCACGCTGCGCCTGTTCGTAGTTGCTCCAGGTGGCGCGGCTCATCTCGAACAGCGATGCGGGCGGGACGCCGAACGCCCGCGCGATCTCGCGGATTTGTTCGCGCCGGACCTCGGAAAATTCCGCGTCGGCCAGCTTCATCGCGATCTCGTGGAAGGTCATACCTTCATCCAGGATCGCGGTCGAACCGGCCTGATCCCCGCCATGCGACCGGAACCAGCTTGAAGCGATCTTCTTTGCGCCTTCCGCGTCCAGCTTGTTCGGGTGCTGGATCACACCAGAAGGTCTGCCGCCATTGGCGAAGAAACCCGCCATGTGCGCCTCGGCGGCGATGGCAAGCCCGATGGCCTCTTTCGCCAAGGTGATCGGGCTGACGCCTCCAAGGGCCTGAATGTGCAGCACGTCCTGAAACGGCAGGACGTGTTCCCCGCCATCTTTCAGCCGGATGCGGTAGGACGGTTCGCCGAAGTCGTCATGCTCGATGCTGACCGCGCCGGGGTCCATGCGCAGCATGAAGACCGGGCGTCCGTCTGCATTGCGGGCGACCTGCGCGAAGCCGTGGCCCCGCAGCAAGGCGTCGGCGGTCAGTTGTTCGCGAAACGCCTCTGCGCTTGTCCAGTCATTGGCGTGATCGTGAACCAGCGCGAAGGCCGGGTGATCCTTCGCGGCCTCGCGGTCCTCTTGGCGATAGACCTTGAAGGGCAGCGTGGCGACGGATTCGGCAATGAGGGAAACGGCGCGGCGAACAGCAGGGACGCGCATCGCGGTTGTGGCGCTGACGCTGACGCCGGATGCGACGGGCGCGACACCGAACAGCCCAAGCAGCCGGTCGTCGGGCAGGGCCAGTGATTTTTCTTCGATGGGCTGGCCTTGGCCGAAGGCTCGGCCAAGGCGCGACAGGATGGACACTCGGATACTCGCTACAAACTACTGTGGCAAATATGCCACACATGCAGGATTTGTGCAAGCCGAATGTGTTCCGTCAGGGCAGCTTGTAGTCGGGCAGCGCGTCAATGACGCGGGCCTTCGCCACCACCGAAACGTCGCCGTAGTCATCCGATGCCGTCTTGCCCGCGTGGCCTTGGATCGCGTCTGCGATCCGATCCGACAACCCCAGTTCCCGCGTCAGCGACTTGAATCTGTGCCGCCAGCCATGCGACGGCTGCACCCCTTCCGGCACAAGATCAGCCTCTTGAAGCCATTGCGATACGCGACCGGCGGTCACGCGCGCCGATGCAAGGTATCTCTCCGGCTTCTTGCCGCCATGAAACAGCGGGCCGGCAGATGCCGAACGGATGAAGTCGGCAAAGCCCAATGCGACCACCTGCCGGTGTAGCGGAACGTCGCGATAGCCGCCCGCCTTGACGCTGCCAGCGTCGGGCGTGATCCTGACCACCCATCGGTCGCCCTCTTGTCGAACGTCCTCTTTCCGTAGCTGCGCCATTTCAGCGACACGCGCGCCGGTGAAGGCGCAGAGGATCGGCAACCAGCGTTTCGCAGCCGTGATGTGGGCGCTCTCGCGGTTGGCCGGGTTGTCTGCCTCTTTGGGTGTGTAGCTGGTCGAGAATTTCAGGACCGCGACGGCCTCGGGTGTGGTGTAGCCGCGTTCGCGGGTGCGCTGCGCCTTCGCGACGGGTTGCCGAACGGCCTCTGCCTCATTGGTGGGCAGGCGGTCGTTCTCGAACGCCCACCGCAGCAGGGCGCGGACGCTGGCAAGATACTTGTTCGCGATGGTCTTGGGCGATTTGCCTTCGACCAGCAGCTTGTCGCGCCAGTCCAGCAAGTTCCGTTTCGTGATCTGGCGCGCGTCGGAATGACCCAGGAATTTGACCAGATGCAGGATCGCAGCTTCCCATCCTCGCGCGCCGTCCTTGTGCTTGCCCAAGGCTTGCCGCGTGGCGATGTAGTCCTTGAACAGCGCCTTGATCGGCACCGGGTCTGGCTGGTCGTCAGGCGGCGCTGCGTTGGCGATAAGCGGATGCTCGGGCTTGCCGGCGAAGTTGCCTTCGTCGCGCTCCACGGTGCGCGCAAGCGCCTCTAGTTCACCAACAGCGATGGCGCGGGCGATCATGCGCCATTCGTCGGTGGCCGGCGCTGCCGTATGGTTGCCGGTCTGCCGGAACCGCTCGACCTGCTCACCGACAAGGACGGCAAGGCGCTGGTCGTCAAGGGTGCCGGCGATGGCGGCGCGAAGGTCGGCAACATGCTGGTCGTCTATCGACAGGCTCGGCCAGCGCGGATCGTTCCGAAGCGCCTCGTCCATCGCGATTCGCTGCCGGTAGTGGCTGGCGGCGATCTGGTCGGGCGTGAGGGGGTAACGGCCCACCTGCGCCACCATAGCGCCCTGTGACGCGGCCTTGCGCTCGGCCAGCGCCAATTCGTGTTGCAGGACCGCGACGGCACCGGGCAAGTGCTTCATCGCCGTGCGCCGATCAGGGCCTAGCGGATGGCGAAGTTCGGTCTTGCCGACGATCCGGCGAAGGTCTTTCGGCACGACCAGCCGGGCGAAGAATCTGCCGTCGCGGTTGAGAAGGTATCGGGTTGCGCCTGCCATGTCACACACTCGTTTGTAACGAAATTTGTAACATCAGAATGACCAAAGCCCCTGCAATGCAAGGGCTTTTTGACAAATCAATAGGTTAGATGGTGCTGCGAGAGAGGATTGAACTCTCGACCTCTCCCTTACCAAGGGAGTGCTCTACCACTGAGCTACCGCAGCATCGTGTGACGGGCGTTTAGACAATGGCCGATGAACGCGCAAGGGGGTGGGGCCAAGTTTTCGTGGCGTCCGGGCGGCCGCGATGTGCGGGCATTGCTGGACTGTCGCCGGCCCTGACGCTAACAGTGCGGCATGAAAGGTCGGGACCGGGACGCGCGGGACAAGGACGGGCAGGACAAGGCCGCCTCGGCGCGCGAGGACAGGCTGCGCGCGGCGTTGCGTGCCAATCTACAACGGCGCAAGGCGCAGGCCCGGGCGCGCGCGGCGCAGGACGCGGCCGCAGACGACGCATCGGGCGACGACCGACCGGACGACAGGACAGGCAAGGACGACAGCTAGATGGACCAGATTATCGTTCAGGGGAACGGGCCGCTGAAGGGCGAGATCCCGATCGCGGGGGCGAAGAACGCCTGCCTTGCCCTGATGCCCGCGACCCTGCTGACCGATCAGCCGCTGACGCTGACGAACGCGCCGCGCCTGTCGGATATCCGCACCATGACCGAGCTGCTGCAAAGCCTTGGCGCCGAGGTTGCCAGCCTTCAGGACGGTCAGGTCCTGGCGCTGTCCAGCCACGATCTGACCAGTCACCGGGCCGATTACGACATCGTGCGCAAGATGCGCGCCTCGATCCTGGTGCTGGGGCCGATGCTGGCGCGCGACGGGCGCGCCATCGTGTCCCTGCCCGGCGGTTGCGCCATCGGCGCGCGCCCCGTGGACCTGCATCTGAAGGCGTTGGAGGCGATGGGCGCGGAACTTGACCTGCGCGACGGCTATGTCCACGCCAAGGCGCCGCTTGGCGGGCTGAAAGGCGCGGTGGTCGATTTTCCGCTGGTCTCGGTCGGCGCGACCGAAAACGCGCTGATGGCGGCCACGCTGGCCCGCGGGACCACGGTGTTGCAGAACGCCGCGCGCGAGCCCGAGATCGTCGATCTGGCCCGCTGCCTGCGCGCGATGGGTGCCCAGATCGAGGGCGAGGGCACGCGCACGATCACGGTCGAGGGGGTCGAGACGTTGCAGGGTGCCACCCATCCCGTGGTGACCGACCGGATCGAGCTGGGCACATACATGCTGGCGCCCGCCATCTGCGGCGGCGAGGTCGAGTGTCTGGGCGGGCGGATGGATCTGCTGCCGGCGTTCTGCGAAAAGCTGGAAGAGGCCGGCATCAGCGTTCAGGACACGCCGCGCGGGGTCAAGGTGTCGCGGGCCAATGGCCGCGTGCACGCCGTCGATGTCACGACCGAGCCCTATCCCGGCTTTCCGACCGATCTTCAGGCCCAGTTCATGGCGCTGATGTGCCTGGCCGAAGGCACCAGCGTGCTGGAAGAGACGATCTTCGAGAACCGGTTCATGCACGCGCCCGAACTGATGCGGATGGGCGCGCAGATCGAGGTTCACGGCGGACACGCCACCGTCACCGGGGTGGACAGGCTGCGCGGGGCGCCGGTCATGGCGACCGATCTGCGCGCCTCGGTCAGCCTGATCCTTGCCGGGATGGCCGCCGAAGGGCAGACCACGCTGAGCCGGGTCTATCATCTGGACCGGGGTTATGAGCATGTCGTGCGCAAGCTGCGCGGTGTCGGTGCGCAGATCGAGCGCGTGAAAGAGGAGTAGAGGATGACGAAAGACGCGCGCTTTGCCGATGCGGATGCCCGTCCGCTGGCGCTGATGGCCGTGGACGAGGACGATCTGAAGATCATCTCGGCCCTGTCGCAGGACGCGATCCTGCCTGCGTCGGAAATCGGCTTCGATGCCGGCGCGCGGCGTCTGGCGCTGCTGATCAACCGTTTTCGGTGGGAGGACGCCGATCAGGCCCGCGCCGCCGGGCGCGAGTTCGAGCGGGTGCGGTCGCTGCTGATCGTGAACGACGTGCTGCGGATGCAAAGCGACGGCATCGACCGGGACGAGGACATCGTGCTGGAACTGCTGGCCCTGACCTGGACGCCCGGCAAGGACGGCACCGGACGCCTGTCGCTGGAAT
Organism: Paracoccus stylophorae; assembly: GCF_028553765.1. Taxonomy (NCBI): domain Bacteria; kingdom Pseudomonadati; phylum Pseudomonadota; class Alphaproteobacteria; order Rhodobacterales; family Paracoccaceae; genus Paracoccus; species Paracoccus stylophorae. The sequence continues at coordinate 2,205,199 of NZ_CP067134.1, forward strand.
TTGCCGGGGACGGCACGCTTGCGGCCGAGGTCGAATGCATCAACATTGAACTGCGCGACGTGACCCGCCCCTATGTCGCCCCCTCGGGCAAGGCACCCAGCCATCCCGATTAGGCGGGCAAACCGCGCTGCTGGCGGACACTGACGGGTGCGGCAGGCCGGCCCGGCGGCGGAACGTGGCGACCCCGGAAGGACTCGAACCCTCAACCTGGCGATTAGAAGTCGCCTGCTCTGTCCAGTTGAGCTACGGGGCCGCGCTGTGGGCGCTTTCTGCGTGATCCGGCGCGGTTGCGCAAGCCGGTTGGCGCGGCCGTGCGGGGTTTTCAGGCGGTGTCGTCCGGCAGGGTCAGGGTCATGAAGATGCTGTTGGGATCGGGCCCGTAATCGCCGAAGGGCAGGCATTCCACAAAGCCTGCGCGGGCATACAGGGCGCGGGCGGCGGCAAAGCTGTCCTGCGCGCCGGTTTCCAGCGACAGTCGCGACAGTCCCGCATCGCGCGCATGGTCGATCATGTGCCTCAGCACCGCGCGCGACAGGCCGCGGCCGCGATATTCGGTCAGCACATGCATGGATTTCAGCTCTCCCTGCCGCTGGCCCCATCGTTTCAGCGCGCCCATGGCGACCGCGCGTCCGGCGACCCGCAGCACGAAAAAGTCGATCTGCGGCGCGCGCAGGGTGTCGCGCGGCATCATGTGGATCGATTCGGGCGGCGTGTCGGCATGCATGTCGGCCACGTGGCGCTGAAAGATCAGGTCCAGATCGGCGGACAGCGGGTCTTCGGTCGCGATACGGATATCTGTGTCGTCTTTCATCGGCCTCTCCTGCGCGGCGCAGTGAAAGCGCGGCGCGCGCGCAAGGTCAAGACGGCGCGACATCCGCGCCGGATCGTTGCCAGCCCGGTTTGGGTGACGGCGGGCTGCAATCGCAGGTGGTCCGCAGGGGCCTGTTTCGCTTGACTTGTCGGCGGATGCTTTGCAACATCATGATGTACCTATCTGTTGGACAGGCAAAGTGGAGGGTTCCATGAATATCGACCTGACACGCCGCAGCTTTCTGAGGCTGGCGGGTGCGGGCGTTGCGGCAACCTCGCTTGGGGCCATGGGCTTCGGCGAGGCAGAGGCGGCCGAGGCGGCGCATGTGCGCGCCTTCAAGCTGACCACGACGACCGAGGCGCGCAACACCTGCACCTATTGCTCGGTCGCCTGCGGGATCATCATGTATTCCAAGGGCGATGTGAACGCCGGCGAGAAAGCCGACCTGATCCACATCGAAGGCGATGCGGACCACCCGACGAACCGCGGCACGCTGTGTCCCAAGGGCGCGGCGCTGAAGGATTTCGTCAAGTCCGAAAGCCGCCTGACCCGCCCGCGTTACCGCGCCGCCGGCGCGTCCGAGTTTCAGGACATTTCCTGGGACGATGCGCTGGACAAGATCGCCCGCGCGCTGAAGGACGACCGCGACGCGAACCTGTTGCAGGTCAACGAGGCCGGGGTGCCGGTCAATCGCTGGACGACCACCGGGTTCCTGGCCGCCTCGGCCACCACGAACGAAACCGCATGGCTGACCTACAAGACGGTCCGGTCCATGGGGATCGTCGGATTCGATAATCAGGCGCGCGTCTGACACGGCCCTACGGTAGCCAGTTTGGCTCCAACTTTTGGCCGTGGCGCGATGAGCAACGCCTGGACCGACATCAAAAGCACCGATCTGGTGATCGTGATGGGCGGCAACGCCGCCGAAGCCCATCCCTGCGGCTTCAAATGGGTGACCGAAGCCAAGGCGTCGCGTGGCGCCAAGCTGATCGTGGTCGATCCGCGCTATACCCGCACCGCCAGCGTGTCGGATTACTATGCCCCGATCCGCCCGGGCAGCGATATCGCCTTCCTCATGGGGGTGATCCGCTGGTGCATCGCCAACGACAAGGTGCAGTGGGAATACGTGACCAACTTCACCAACGCCGCCTTGCTGGTGAAAGAGGGCTTCGGCTGGTCGGACGGCCTGTTCACCGGCTATGACGAGGAAAAGCGCGACTATGACAAGGCCGACTGGGATTACCAGATCGGCGAGGATGGCTTTGCCCGCGTCGACATGACGTTGCAGGACCCGCGCTGCGTGTGGAACCTGCTGAAGACGCATGTGGACGTCTATACGCCCGAATTCGTCGAGAATGTCTGCGGCACGCCCAAGGACAGGTTCCTGCAGATCTGCGAGATGATCGGCGAATGCAGCGCGCCCGACAAGGTCATGACGTCGATGTATGCGCTTGGCTGGACGCAGCATTCCAAGGGCGCCCAGAACATCCGCGGCATGGCGATGCTGCAGCTGATCCTGGGCAATATCGGGATGCGCGGCGGCGGGATGAACGCGCTGCGGGGTCACTCCAACATCCAGGGCCTGACCGATCTGGGCCTGATGTCGAACCTGATCCCCGGCTATCTCAGCATTCCGACGGAAAAGGAACCGGACTGGCAGACCTATATGTCCTCGCGCGAGTTCAAGCCGCTGCGACCGGGGCAGACCAGCTATTGGCAGAACTATTCCAAGTTCATGGTCAGCTTCATGAAGGCCATGTGGGGCGATGCCGCGACCGAGGAGAACGACTGGGCCTATCACTATCTGCCCAAGCTGGATGTGCCGACCTATGACATCCTGCGCATGTTCGAGCTGATGAAGCAGGGTCAGGTGAACCTGTATTTCTGTCAGGGCTTCAACCCGCTGATGGCGTTCCCGAACCGGGCCAAGCTGACCGAGGCTTTGTCCAAGCTGAAGCTGCTGGTCGTCATGGACCCGCTTGAGACGGAAACGGCGCATTTCTGGGAAAACCACGGCGCGTATAACGACGTGGACCCCGCTGCGATCCAGACCGAGGTGCTGGAACTGCCCTCGACCTGCTTTGCCGAGGATGAAGGCGCGCTGGTCAATTCGGGCCGCTGGCTGCAATGGCACTGGCCGGGGCCGACCCCGCCGGGCGAGGCCAAGCACGACACCTGGATCATGGCCAACCTGTTCCAGAAGGTGCGCAAGCTGTATCAGGAGGAAGGCGGCGTCTTTCCCGACCCGATCCTGAACCTGACATGGGACTATCAGGACCCGCTTGACCCGTCATCGGCGGAACTGGCCCGCGAAATGAACGGCCGCGCGCTGCGCGACGTGGCGGACCCGGCCAATGAGGGCGCGACCCTGGTGGCCGCCGGCAAGCAGGTGAAGAACTTCACCCAGTTGCAGGACGACGGCTCGACCATGTGCGCCTGCTGGATCTTCTCGGGCTGCTGGAACGAGGACGGCAACAACATGGCGCGGCGGGACAATTCCGATCCCGACGATGTCGGCATGTTCCTGAACTGGTCCTTTGCCTGGCCGCTGAACCGGCGGATCCTGTATAACCGCGCCTCGGCCGACCTGCAGGGCCGTCCGTGGGACCCCGACCGCAAGCTGATCGAATGGACCGGCGAGAAATGGGAAGGCTATGACGTGCCCGATATCGGCGTCACGTCCAAGCCGGGCGAGGTCATGCCGTTCATCATGAACCAGGAGGGCACGTCCCGCCTGTTCACCCGCGGCATGATGCGCGACGGGCCGTTCCCCACCCATATGGAGCCGTTCGAGGCGCCCATTGCCAACGTGCTGAACCCGAAGATGCGCGGCAACCCGGTCAGCCGGGTGTTCGTGGACGACGCCGAACAATTCGCCACCAGCGAAGAGTTTCCCCTTGTCGCCACCTCGTATCGCCTGACCGAGCATTTCCACTACTGGACCAAGCACAACAAGGTGAACGCCTCGTTGCAGCCCGAGTTCTTCGTGGAAATCAGCGAGGAATTGGCGGCCGAGCGCGGCATCACCAGGGGCGGGCGCGTGCGCGTCTGGGGCAAGCGCGGCGAGGTCTGGGCCAAGGCCGTGGTGACCAAGCGGATCAAGCCGATGCAATGCGACGGCAAGACCGTGCATGTCGTCGGCATCCCGCTGCACTGGGGCTTCAAGGGCGCGGCCAAGAAGGGCTGGGGGCCGAACACGCTGACGCCCTTTGTCGGTGACGCCAACGTGGAAACGCCCGAATTCAAGGCGTTCCTGGTCAATATCGAACCTGCAGCAGAGGAGCCGGTGGCATGAGCGTTGCACCTCAACCGACCACATCCGCCTCGAACCCGCCGGTGCAGCCGCTGGAATCGAACCTGCTGCCGTCCGACGTCGTCCGTGCCTCGGCGACGCCGGATCTGCCGCAGCCGGATCGTCAGCTGACCCGCGTGGCCAAGCTGATCGATGTCAGCAAATGCATCGGCTGCAAGGCGTGCCAGTCCGCCTGCGTCGAATGGAACGACACCAACCCGGCCATCGGCGAGAATACCGGCGTCTACGAAAACCCGCACGACCTGACGCCGGACATGTTCACGCTGATGCGGTTCAGCGAATGGGAAAACCCGGCCACGAACGAGCTGGAATGGCTGATCCGCAAGGATGGCTGCATGCATTGCGAGGACCCGGGCTGCCTGAAGGCCTGCCCGGCCCCCGGCGCCATCGTGCAGTATTCCAACGGCATCGTGGATTTCATCCACGAGAACTGCATCGGCTGCGGCTATTGCGTGACCGGCTGCCCGTTCGACATTCCGCGCATCAGCAAGGTCGATCACAAAAGCTATAAATGCACGCTGTGTTCCGACCGCGTGGCGGTGGGTCAGGGTCCGGCCTGCGCCAAGGCCTGCCCGACCAAGGCCATCGTCTTCGGCACCAAGGACGACATGCTGGCCCATGCCAACGAACGGGTCGAGGATCTGAAATCGCGCGGCTATGACAATGCCGGCATCTACGATCCCGAAGGGGTGGGCGGCACCCATGTGTTCTATGTGCTGCATCACGCCGACAAGCCCGGCATCTACAGCGATCTGCCCGAAAACCCGCGCATCTCGCCCATTGTCGAGGGCTGGAAAGGCGTTACCAAGACCGCCGGCATGGCGGCCATGGGGGTTGCGGCGGCCGGGGCCGTGCTGATGGGGCTGTTCACGCGCAACAAGGTCGACCCCGAAGAGGAAGAGGCCGCCGAACGCCTGGTGCAGGATCGGGAGGAAGGGTGATGCGCAGACCTTTCTATTCCGACCCGGCCGATCATATCGAAAGCACCGATCCGGTGCGCGTCAGCCGCTATCGCGGCATCACCCGGCTGAACCACTGGGTGACGGCGTTTTCGCTGATCGTCCTGGCGCTGTCGGGTCTGGCGTTCTTTTCGCCGTCGCTTTATTTCCTGACCGGCTTGTTCGGCGGCGGGCAGATCGCCCGCTGGCTGCACCCGATCGTGGGGGTGGTGCTGTTCTTCAGCTTCCTGCTGCTGTTCCTGCAGATGTGGCGGCTGAACCTGCCCAAGCCCGAAGACACGACATGGCTTGCCAATATCGACGGCGTGGTGACGGGAAACGAGGAAAAGCTGCCCGAATTGGGCAAGTACAATGCCGGGCAGAAGTTCATCTTCTGGGCGATGTCTGTGCTGATCGTGGTGCTGATCGTGTCGGGCATCATGATGTGGGAACAGTATTTCGGCGGCATCGTGTCGATTCCCACGCGGCGCGTCGCCACGCTGATCCACTCGATTGCGGCGGTTGCCATCATCCTGGTGTTCATCCTGCACGTCTTTGCCGCGTTCTGGGTGCGCGGCACGCTGCGCGCCATGACGCGCGGCGACGTGACCGGCGGATGGGCCTGGCGCCATCACCGCAAATGGCTGCGTGAAGTCGCTGGACGTTCGGGCAGCGGCCCGGCAGAATAGGCGACGAACCCCCAGACCCGGTGGCCCGTGCGGCCCGGAGAAATCATGCCCGCATCCATTCAGCCCGATCCTTCCCTCATCGGCGGCGTTCCCACGCCGCCGCTGGCCTTCCTGCCCGACCCCGACCGCCTGTTCGCCAGCCGCGCGCGGCGTTTCGCGTTTCTGGCCGAACATGACGCGCGGCTTGGGCCGTATCTGGCGTTTCTGGCCGAACTGACCACGTTGCAGGCGCGGCTGGTGGACGAATTGCCCGACCCCGATCCGATCCCGACGGATCGGATCGCGCAGGCGCGCGCGCATCGCATGCCGCCCATCGACCGCGATGCGCTGGCCACCGACGAAATGCTGCACCGGACCCTGACCGCGCTGTGCGATCAGGCCCAGTCGCTGGACATGCCGCAGCCCGCCAAGCTGGCCTTGCAAGCGGTGCTGGCCTCGGATCTGGCGGACCGGCACTGGCTGCTGGAAAACATCCTGTCCGACCGCATCCCCGAAGACAGCGCCGCGCCGCACCTGTTCGCCGCCGCCGCGGTGCAGATCCACATGGCACGGCTGGCCGCGACGCTGGACGCCGACGCGCTGGTGCCGATCCGCGCCGGGATCTGCCCGGCCTGCGGCGGACGGCCCGCGACCTCGACCGTGATGGCCGCGCAGGGGATCGAGAATGTGCGCTATGCGACCTGCGCCTGCTGCGCCACAAGGTGGAACGAGGTGCGGATCAAGTGCCTGTCCTGCGGATCGACCAAGGGCATCAGCTATCGCTCGGTCGAGACGGACGAGGCAGCGGTCAAGGCCGAGCTGTGTTCGGAATGCGACAGCTGGATCAAGATCATGTATCTGGCCCGCAACCACAGCCTCGATCCGATTGCCGACGATGTGGGCAGTCTGGGGCTGGATCTGCTGATGAAGGATACCGGGTTCAGCCGAGGCGGGGTGAATCCCTATCTGGCCGGGTATTGATGGCCGGGTTTCGTGCCCTGCCCTCGGTCGATCAGTTTCTGCAATCCGACGCCGGACAGGCCCTGATCGCCGAACATGGCCGCGCCATGGTCACGGATGCGGCGCGCGCCGGGCTGGACGCCGCGCGCGCGGCGATCCGGCAGGGTGCCTCGGGCGACGATCAGGCCGCGCGGCTGCCCGCGCATGTCGCATCCGAACTGGCGGCGGCAACGCGGACCGGGCTGCGGCCGGTGCTGAACCTGACGGGAACCGTGCTGCACACCAATCTGGGCCGGGCGATCCTTGCGCCGCAGGCGATCCAGGCCGCCGCGTCCGCGATGGCCGCGCCGATGGCGCTGGAATTCGATCTGGACGGCGGCGGGCGCGGGCAGCGCGACGATCATCTGCGTGGCTTGCTGCGCGAACTGACCGGGGCCGAGGACGCCACCATCGTCAACAACAACGCCGCCGCCGTGCTGATCGCGCTGAACACGCTGGCGCAGGGCCGCGAGGCAATCGTGTCGCGGGGCGAGCTGATCGAGATCGGCGGCGCGTTCCGCATGCCCGACATCATGGCCCGCGCCGGCACCCGGCTGATCGAGATCGGCACCACCAACCGAACCCATCCGGGCGATTACGAGGAGGCCATCGGTGCCGAGACCGGGGTCATCCTGAAAGTCCACACCTCGAACTATCGGATCGAGGGGTTCACGGCCCAGGTGGCCGCACCGCGCCTGGCCCGGATCGCCGCCGCGGCCGGGGTGCCGCTGCTGAACGATCTGGGTGCCGGATCGCTGGTCGATCTGTCGATCTTCGGGCTGCGGCGCGAGCCGACCGTGGCCGAGGCCGTGGCCGAGGGCGCCGATCTTGTCACCTTCTCGGGCGATAAGTTGCTGGGCGGGCCGCAGGCGGGCTTCATCGTCGGCCGGCGCGACCTGATCGCGCAGATCGACCGCAATCCGCTGAAACGCGCCCTGCGGCTGGACAAGATCCGCATCGCCGCGTTGCAGGCGACGCTGAGCCTTTATCGCGACCCCGACCGGCTGGCCGAGCGGCTGCCGACGCTGCGCCACCTGTCGCGCCCCAGGGACAGCATCGCCGCGCAGGCGGCCCGGCTGGCACCGCAGATCGACGCGCTGCTGGCCCCGATCGGGTTTCACACGGCGTCCTGCGACTGCGCCAGCCAGATCGGGTCGGGCGCGTTGCCCGTCGACACGATCCCGTCGGCCGGGCTGCGGCTGACCGGTCAGGGGGGCGATGCGCCCGACCGACTGTCGGCCCGGCTGCGCGCCCTGCCCCGCCCGGTCATCGGCCATATCCGCGACGGCTCGCTGATCCTCGATCTGCGCTGCCTTGACGAGGATCGCGATCTGCTGGACGCGCTGGCGGCGCTATGATCGTCGGGACGGCGGGGCATATCGACCACGGCAAGACCGCGCTGGTCCGTGCGCTGACCGGCACCGATGCCGACCGGTTGGCCGAGGAAAAGGCCCGCGGCATCACCATCGATCTGGGCTTTGCCTATGCCGATCTGGGCAGCGGCACCATCACCGGCTTTGTCGATGTGCCGGGGCATGAACGGCTGATCCACACCATGCTGGCGGGCGCGGGCGGCATCGACCTTGCGCTGCTGGTCGTGGCCGCCGATGACGGCGTCATGCCGCAGACGCGCGAACACGTGGCGATCCTGTCCTTGCTGGGGATCGCGCAGGGGATCGTCGCGCTGACCAAGTGCGATCTGGTCGATCCCGCACGCCAACAGGCGGCTGCGCAGGAAATTCGCACGACCCTGGCCGGCACCGCGCTGTCTGACGCGCGGGTCCTGCCGGTGTCGTCGCAGACCGGCGCGGGGATCGATGCGCTGCGCACGGCGCTGATCGCGGCCGAGGCGCGGCTGGTCGCGCGCCGCGCCGACGGGCCGTTCCGCCTTGCGGTGGATCGCAGCTTTACGCTGGCGGGGACCGGAACGGTGGTGACGGGAACGGTCATCAACGGCCGCGTGGCGGTGGGCGATCAGGTGATCGTCAGCCCATCTGGCCTGCCGGCGCGCGTGCGCGGCATCCACACCCAGAACCGTCCCGCCGAAACCGGCATCGCCGGCCAGCGTTGCGCGCTGAACCTTGCCGGCGAGGCGATGGGAAAGGACGCCATCCGGCGCGGCGATGTCGTGCTGTCGCCCGAGATCCACGCCCCGAGCGACCGGATCGACGCGATGCTGACCGTCCTGCCGTCCGAGGCGAAAGCGGTCGGAACCTGGTTCCCCGCCCGCCTGCACAGCCACGCGGCCGAAATCGGTGCGCGCATCGTGCCGCTGTCCGATCCTGTCGCGCCCGGTTCCAGCGGACCGGTGCAGATCGTGCTTGACCGGCCCATCGCCGCGTCCGTGCAGGACCGGTTCATCCTGCGCGACGTCTCGGCCAGCCGCACCATCGGCGGAGGCCGGTTTCTGGACCTGCGCGCCCCGGCGCGCAAACGCCGCAGCCCGGACCGGCTGGCCCTGATCGCGGCGGCGCAGCACGACGATCCGGCCGCGGCGCTGTCGGCCATGCTGGCCATCGCGCCGGTCGATCCCGGCATTTTCGCCCGCGACCGGGGCCTGTCGCCCGCCGCGCTTGCGCAGGCGCTGTCGGTCAGTCGCGCACAGCGGATCGGCGATCTTGCCGTCTCGGCCACCCAGATCGACACTTTGCGCGCAGATCTGCACCGCAACCTGACGGATTTCCATGACCAGAACCCGGACCTGCCGGGGCTGGCGCGCGAAAAGCTGCGCCTGTCGCTGTCCCTGCGCCTGCCCAAGCCCGCGTTCCTCGCATTCTTGCAGGACGAGGCCGGGGCGGGACGGGTCGTGATGGACGGCGCCTTCGTCCGCCTGCCCGGCCACGAGGTCCGGTTAAGCCAGGAAGATGAGGCGCTGTGGCAGCGGGTCGCGCCGGCGCTGAGCGGCGAAAAACGCTTTCGCCCGCCCCGCGTCCGCGACTTCGCAGCGGAGTTCGGCGTCGATGAACGAGAGATCCGGCGCGTCCTGAAGCTGACGCAAAAGCTGGGGCGGACCGACCAGATCGCGCGCGATCATTTCTTTGCCCGGCCCGTCACGGCCGAAATGGCGCAGATCGCGCAGGATGTCGCCGCCCGATCCGAAGATGGCTGGTTCGCCGCCCCGGCCTTTCGCGACCGGCTGGACAACGGCCGCAAGGTCGCGATCCAGATCCTCGACTTCTTCGACCGCCTCGGCCTGACCTTGCGTCGCGGCGATTTGCGGCGCATCAATCCTCATCGCAGCGATCTGTTCGATGCATCCGGAAGGGAATCGTCCCCGGTGGGGCGGCCGGTCTTCAAAACCGGTTGGGGCAGCGAGACTGTCCCGGGTGGGTTCGACTCCCATTCCCTTCCGCCAGAATAGGCCCGGCGGACGGTCGGGTCAGCAATCGGGCAGGTCAGCAATCGGGCAGGTCAGCAATCGGGCAGGTCCGCCAGATTATGCTCGGCCGGGCCGGGCTGACGGTCAGGCTCGTCGGTGCGATCCGGCATCTGCTTCAGGTCCAGCCCGCGTGCGGTCGGCGCGTGCCACGTCTTCGATTCCGCCGTGGCGTCCTGCGAATCCGTGCCGATCCGCGACCCGCCGGTGCCCCCTGTCCATCCGGTGCTGCCGGAATCGCCCGAGTCGGTGCCGTCCTGCCCGTCCCCCTGGCCGTCCCCCTGCCCCTCTGCGGCGCCCGCACCCGGCTCGGCCCCGTCCTGCGCCTGCGCGGTCTGCGCGGGGGGAACGACCTCTCCGGCCTCGTTCACGCATGCACCTTGCGGCGCCGACTGCGCATCCGGCGTGTCCGATTGCGCCAGCGCCGCGCTGGCGGCCAGGATCGAGGTCGTGGCGGTTACGGCGCAGACCGCGCGCAGCGAAGAAAAAAACATCGTCATCCTCCATTCCGGTGCAAGCCGGTCCATCTTCCGCAACGCCGCGTCCGCCCTGCGGTTCCCGGCCCGCCAGCTATCTGCTTGCAGTGCCACGTTCCGGCGACTAGAACGGCGGAAATTTTCAGGCCGCCGCTGGCACGGCGACCCTTCTTGCTATGAGGACGATGATGCAGGTCAAGGAAACCCGGAACGAAGGTCTGAAGCGGGGCTATCAGTTCACCCTGCCCGCCGCCGAACTGGCCGAGACGGTCGACGCCAAGCTGAAAGAGGCGCAGCCCGAGGTCGAGATGAAGGGCTTTCGCAAGGGCAAGGTCCCGATGGCGATGCTGAAAAAGCAGTTCGGCCAGCGCATCATGGGCGACGCCATGCAAGAGGCCATCGACAGCGCCCTGCGCAAGCATCTTGAGGATTCCGGCGACCGTCCCGCCGCTCAGCCCAAGGTCGAGATGGAAAATGGCGAGGGTTGGAAGGAAGGCGACGATGTCGTCGTCAATGTCTCGTACGAATCCCTGCCCCCCATCCCCGAGGTCGATCTGACCCAGTTGAAACTGGAACGGCTGAGCGTTCCGGCCGACGACGCGGCCATCGACGAGGCGCTGGAGAACCTTGCGAAATCGGCCCAGAACTTCGAGGACCGCCGCAAGGGCAGCAAGGCCAAGGATGGCGATCAGGTGATCATCGACTTCAAGGGTTTCGTCGATGACGAGCCGTTCGAGGGCGGCTCGGCCGAGGATTACCCGCTGGTTCTGGGGTCGAACAGCTTCATCCCGGGCTTCGAGGAACAGCTTGTCGGCGCCAAGGCCGATGACGAGATCAAGGTCGAGGTCAAGTTCCCCGAGGAATACGGGGCCAAGCATCTGGCCGGCAAGGATGCGGTGTTCGAATGCACGGTCAAGGCCGTCAAGGCCCCGAAACCGGCCGAGATCGACGACGAGCTGGCCAAGAAATTCGGCGCCGAAGACCTGGACGGGCTGAAAAAGCAGATCGCGGACCGGCTGGAACAGGAATATGCCGGCGCCGCCCGCGCGGTGATGAAACGCGCGCTGCTGGACCAGCTGGACGAACAGGTCAAGTTCGACCTGCCCGAGTCGCTGGTCGATGCCGAAGCCAGCCAAATCGCCCATCAGCTGTGGCACGAAGAACATCCCGAGGAACAGGGCCACGACCACGGCCAGATCGAACCGACCGAAGAGCACAGAAAGCTGGCTGAACGTCGCGTGCGTCTGGGGCTGCTGCTGGCCGAGATCGGCCAGAAGGCCGAGGTGCAGGTGAACGATCAGGAAATGACGCAGGCCGTGTTGCAGGCCGCGCGGCAGTATCCCGGCCAGGAACGCGCCTTCTTCGAATTCGTCCAGCAGAACCAGGCCGCCCAGCAACAGCTGCGCGCCCCGATCTTCGAGGACAAGGTCGTCGATCACATCGCGGAACAGGCGAAGGTCGAGGAAAAGCAGGTCAGCAAGGAAGAGCTGGAAAAGGCCGTCGAGGCGCTGGACGAGCTGTAACTCCGCCCCACGCAGACACACCGGAAAGCCGCGGCGCATCGTCGCGGCTTTTTTCGTGGCGCCGACTGCGGCGACGATCCTCGCGCTCTTTCCAAATACCTCGGGGTGAATTGGCCGCAGGCCAAGAGGGGCAGCGCCCCTCTGCCGCGCTTGCGACCGGGTGCCGCGATGCCTATCTTGCGGACATGGCCGCATCGCTCAATCTCGTGAAGCTGTGCGTCGGCGCCGAAGGGCCCGACGATCTGGCGCGTTGGCAGAAGCAGCGTTTCGGCGATGCGCCGGCCTGCCATGTCACCCGCATGTGGCCCCGGCGCGAGGCCGAGTTGCTGGATGGCGGCTCGATCTACTGGGTGTTCAAGGGCGTGATGCTGGCGCGCCAGAGGATCCTGCGCCTTGACGAACGCATCGGCGAGGATGGCATCCGCCGCTGCGCGCTGATGCTGGATCGCGATCTGGTGCGCGTCGGCGCCGTGCCGCGTCGGCCGTTTCAGGGCTGGCGCTATCTCGAGGGCAAGGACGCGCCCGCCGACCTGCCTGCCAGCCGCGGCGAGGAAGAACCGCTGCCGCCCCGCGTGGCGGCGGCGCTGGCCGAGATGGGGCTGGTCTGACGCTCTGCCCGGCAGGTGCCGCTTATCCGGCAGCCCGCATCACCGCGCGCAGCGTATCGGGCGACAGCGGCGCGGGATTGGCCTTCATCGACGAGGATGAGGCCGCCGCATCCGCCGCCAGACCCTGCGCCTCGGCGCCGATCCCCATCTCGCTCAGCCTGGGCAGACCGGCTTCGCGCGACCAATCGGCCAGCATTCCGGCGGCGCGGTCCAGCGTCGCATCCTCGGCCCCGAAAGCCGTGCCGATCCATCTTCCGACCTGATCCAGACGTGTCGGATCGACTGCCTCGCGCCTGTTCGCCATCAGCACATGCGGCAGCAGCGCGCCGCAGATCGCGCCATGCGGCGCGCCGGTCAGGCCGCCAAGCGGCCCGGCCAGCCCATGCACCCCCCCCAGCCCCGCATTGGCCAGCGCCATCCCGCCGCACAGGCTGACCCACGCCATCTCGTCGCGCGCCCCTGGGTCCTCGGCCCGCATCAGGCGGCGGATTGCGGCCAGCCCGCGCGGGATCGCATCGCGGCACAGCGCGTCGGTCATCGGGTTGGCACGGGTGCTGACATAGGGTTCGATGACCTGGGTGATCGCGTCCAGACCCGAGGCCAGCGTGATCCGGCGCGGACAGACATCGGTCAGCGCCGGGTCCACGATGGCCAGCCGGGGCAGCATCCGCGCATCGCGCAGGCTGACCTTGCGCCGGTGCGCGGGCACGCCGATGACGGCGTTGCGCGTCACCTCGGCCCCGGTGCCGGCGGTGGTAGGCATGGCGACGAAGGGCAGCGGCGCGCGATCCAGCGGCAGGCCCTGCCCGACCACCTCCAGATGATCCAGCATCGGACGCAAGGCGGGCACCAGGGCCGCAATCGCCTTGCCGGCGTCGATCACCGATCCGCCGCCCATCGCGACGACAACGCCCGCGCCCGCCTCGCGGGCCGCGCCGACGCCGGCCTCGATCAGCGCCATGTCGGGCTCATCCGCAACCGCAAAGCCCGACACCCGGCATCCTCGCGCCTCAAGCTGCGCGCGCAGATCCGCGCTGCGGGCCGGGGACGCGCCGTGAACCAGCAGCACCGATTGACCCAGTGCCGCCACACGGTCGGGGGCGGCACTGGCTTGCCCCCGGCCGAACAGGATTTCGGTCGCGGTGGCGAAGGCGAAGGGGGACATGGCTGGCTCCTGCGTGGGGTCGGCCCGTTATCCGGCGTGGCCGGGCCGGTGTCGATCGGTCACGGCGCGGGCGCGGCAGGGGCGCGCGGCGAGGGTCAGGCGACTGCCGCGCGATCCTGCTGCGCAAGCTCGGCGTCCAGCGCCAGGATCTGACGCACCGCCTCGGCCGCCTCGGCGCCCTTTTTCACGAAATGCCGGCGATAGAAATCGGTCATGGGCTCGACCTCCTGATAGTTGTGCGGCGTCAGCGAGACCGAGAAACACGGCACGCCGGTCTCCAGCCCGACGGTCATCAATCCGTTGACCACCGCGGCGGCCACGAAATCGTGGCGATAGATGCCGCCATCGACCACGAAGGCGGCCGCGACGATGGCGTCGTATCGTCCGGTCTTCGCCAGTTTCCGGGCGACAAGCGGCATCTCGAACGCGCCGGGCACGTCGAACGCGTCGATCTCGGCACTCGGCAGCAGCCGGGCGGCCTCGTCCACGAAACCGGCATGGGCGCGGTCCACGATGTCCGCGTGCCAGCGCGCCTTGATGAATGCGATTCGGGGGTGGGGTGTCGTGTCGGTCATCTTCTTCGGAACCCTTCGTTAACCAGCGTCAGGTCCCAGAGCACGAGCCTTGACCGGCCCGGAAAACGCGGGCGGCCCAAGGTTCTCTTCCATCCGGACTATACCGTCGGCACCGGAATTTCACCGGCTCTGCTGTCCCTTCACGAAAAGGCGCTCGCGGGCTTTCACCGCCGGTGGGGAATTTCGCCCCGCCCTGAGAACGACCGCGATATAGCATCGCCGCCGCCCGTGGCCAAGATGCCGCGTCGCGGCCATCGGCGGGACGGGCGCGGCAATCAGCGGTCGCCGCCGCCGCTGTCGGGCCCGGCCGCTGCGCCGTCGGCATCGTCGAAGGCAATCCTTGGGTCCTTGTCCGGCGTCTGGGCCGGCTGCTGCTGAATCGCAGCAGGTTCGCGCGCCGTGTCGCTGTCGGCTGCCCCGTTGCCGCGCAGCGTTTCGGGGTTGCGCAGCCAGATATCGCGCTGCGCGAAGGGAATTTCGATCCCCTCTTTCGCGAAGCGTTCGGCGATCTGGTGGCAGACCTCGGACGTGACGCCCAGACCGGCGCCGACATCGGACAGGACCGCCCGAATCTCGAAATCCAGGCTGTCGGCGCCAAAGCCGCGGAACAGGACCGCGGGCGGCGGGTCGATGGTGACGATGGGCTGATCCTCGATGATCTCTTGCAGGATGCGTTCGACCCGGCGCGTGTCGCTGCCATAGGCGATGCCCACCGGGATGATGATCCGGCCGGTCTGGTTGTGCCGCGTCCAGTTGGTCACCGGCTGCGTGATCAGGTCGCTGTTGGGAACGATCACCTCGGTCTTGTCGAAGGTCTCGACCTGGGTGGAGCGCACCGAGATGCGCTTGACGATGCCCTGCTGTCCGCCCGCGCTGATCCAGTCGCCGACGCTGATCGGCCGTTCGATCAGCAGGATGATGCCCGAGACGAAGTTCGACACGATGTTCTGCATGCCGAAACCGATGCCGACGCCCAGGGCACCGGCGATGAAGGCCAGCGAGGACAGATCGATCCCGGCCGAGGTGATCGCCAGCAGCCCGGCCAGAAAGATCCCGACATAGCCCAGCCCCGACACGACGGCGTTCTGCCCGCCGGGATCCAGCTTGGTCTTGGGCAGGACCGATGTGCGCAGCGCGCCCTGCACCGCCCGCGTCGCCATATAGCCCACCGCGAAGACGATCAGGAATGTCAGCACGCCGCCGGGCGAGATGGTGATGCCGCTGATGCTGAACCCGCGCGAGAACGAGGTCCAGTATTCGGCCAGATCGGTGCGGCGCGCGCCCCAGATCACCATGAACAGCGGGATCGACAGGATGACCAGCGCAAACCCGATCAGCAGCGGCGCCAGCCCGTCGCGCGCCCCCTCTTGGCCGCGCATGACCATGTCGAACAGATCGGCGATGAAATCCTGCAACAGGATCAGAAGGCCGATCAGCGCCAGCGTCAGCGCCCAGGGCCACATCAGCATGTTGGCAAAGTTGATCATGCCGACCGCGCCCATCAGCACCGCGAAGACGACGACGACACGCGTCAGCATCCCGGCCACGGCCAGCGTCTTGTGACGATAGGTCAGGTTTGCGCCCTGGCCGCGATGGTTCAGCGTGCGCAGCGCCTTGCCCAGCCGGAACAGCGCGATCCCGGCCAGCAGCAGCAGGATGAAATGCCAGACCGAGACTGCGCCTTCTTCGATGTCCAACGGGACGCGCGCAACCTGATCTCCGACCCGCTCATACAGGCCCGACAGCGGCAGGACGCCGCGCGCCAGAATGTGATGGACGGCAAAGATGACCGAAAGGGTGATGACCAGACGGCGCGCCTTGCCGCGCGGCCGCTCTTCCATGTCCAGCGTGTCGTAATTGATCGACCGCACCGGAAACAGCTGGCGCGCCAGCCAGCCGCCGCCGAACAGGATCACCCCCGCCGCAGGCAGCGCGTTGAGGAAAGGCAGCGTCCATTCGCCGGCCAGTCCGGTTTCCTTCGCGGCCCGGATGCCCAGATAGATCCCGATCATCGGCAGCACGATCTGCCCAAGCGAGGTGATGAACACCACGACGGCGCGCGAATGCTGGGACGCACGCGCCGACAGCCGCGAGGGCAGCGACTGCACCCATGACCGGCCATAGGTCAGCAGCACGACGGCGGCGACCAGATAGGCCAGGATCGGCAGGATGCGCGATCTCACCTGCGCCCAGACCGATCCGTCGGCAAGCTGCGCGACCTCGGCCCCCACGCCTTCGGCCAGTTCCAGCGCGGCATTCGCGGCCGCGACCCAGCTCGTCGGCGCCAGGGGCGAGGGAGAGGCGCGGGCAAGTTCGACCGCCTGCCTGTCGGTGGTGATCTCGTCGATCTGCTTGATCAGCCCGTCGGCGCGGCTGAACGCCTCGACCGCCTTCAGGCGCGGCGCCTGAAGCGTGGTCAGCTGCTGCTGCAATTCGGCCCGCCGCGCAGCCACGTCGGGGTCTTCGGTCTCGCCCTCGGCGGGGGCCGGGCCGATTGCCTCAAGCTGTTCCTTGACGGTCGCGATCCGGCCGGAATTGGTGTTCTGCGCCTGCTGAAACCTGCTGCGCCAGTCGACAAGGGCGGCGCGGGTGATGGCCAGCTGTTCGTCCGTGGCGGGGTCGTCGTCGTTGTCGGTGACCTCTTCGGCCTGCGTCGCGACCTTTTCCCATGCCTGATAATCCAGCCCGCCCCCCTCTTGCGCGGCCAGAGGCGCGGCGACAAGCAGAAGCACCGTCAGCAGGACGGTCAGAAATGCGCGTATCATGCGATAGGGTCCTCTCAGTCCTCGAAGACTTCGGGCAGATCGGGGGTTTCGCGCGTCATCCAGCCGGGAACGGGCAGTCCCTTGGCGCGCAGGAAATCGGGATTGAACAGTTTCGTCTGATAGCGGTTGCCGTAATCGCACAGGATGGTGACGATGGTGTGGCCCGGCCCCATCTCGCGCGCCATGCGGATCGCGCCGGCGACGTTGATGCCTGACGATCCGCCAAGGCAAAGCCCCTCGTGTTCCAGCAGATCGAAGATGATCGGCAGCGCCTCGTCGTCAGGGATGCGCCACGCCATGTCGGGGGTGAACCCTTCCAGATTGGCGGTGATGCGGCCCTGCCCGATCCCTTCGGTGATCGAACTGCCGGGGCTCTCGAATTCGCCGGTGGTGTAGAACGAATACAGCGCCGCCCCCTCGGGGTCGGCCAGCCCGATCCTGACGCCGCGCGGCTGCAGGGCCATCGCGACCCCGGCCAGCGTGCCGCCGGACCCCACGGCGCAGACGAAGCCGTCCA
Source organism: Paracoccus stylophorae (assembly GCF_028553765.1). Classification (NCBI taxonomy): domain Bacteria; kingdom Pseudomonadati; phylum Pseudomonadota; class Alphaproteobacteria; order Rhodobacterales; family Paracoccaceae; genus Paracoccus; species Paracoccus stylophorae. The sequence goes on from NZ_CP067134.1 coordinate 2,222,933, forward strand.
CCTTGCCCTTGGTCTGGTCCCAGATCTCGGGGCCGGTGGTTTCCAGATGCGCCTGCCGGTTGGCGGTGTTGTCAAACTGGTTGGCCCAGATCGCGCCGTTCGGTTCGGACGCGGCCAGCGCCTCGGCCAGCCGCCCGGAATAGCGGACATAGTTGTTGGGGTTCTTGTAGGGCGCCGCCGGCACCTCGACCAGGGTCGCACCGGCCAGCCGCAGCATGTCCTTCTTTTCCTGGCTCTGCGTTTCGGGGATGACGATGACCGACCGGAACCCCATCGACGCCCCGACCAGCGCCAGGCCGATGCCGGTATTGCCCGCCGTCCCCTCGACGATGGTGCCGCCGGGGCGCAACTCGCCGCGCGCCACGGCGTCGCGGATGATATACAGCGCGGCCCGATCCTTGACCGACTGGCCGGGATTCATAAATTCGGCCTTGCCCAGAATCTCGCACCCGGTGTCGTCGCTGGCCCGGTTCAGCCGTATCAGCGGCGTGTTGCCGATCGCATCGGACAGATCAGAACAGTTTCGCATAACGATCGACCTTTCTTGAGGTGCGTGAGGCGTTCGGAATACCTACACATGCGGGGTCGCAATGGGCAACCCCGCCGCGCCGCACCGCACACGTCACGATCCTGCCAGTTCCCGCAACAGCCCCTCGCGCCGGTGTTCCAGCCACAGGACCAGCATCGCCAGCGGCCCGTTGGTGATCTGCCCGTCCAGCACCATCCGCACCAGATCCGCGCGCCCGACCAGATGACCCCGAATATCCTCGGTCTCGGTCTCAAGGCCGTGAACGCCCGCGCTGCCGTCGGGCAGATCGGCGATGCCCACATAAAGGTAAAGATATTCGGTCACCGCGCCGGGGGTGGGATAGTGATGGATCGCGGGAAACAGGCGGCCCAGTTTCAGCCCCGCCTCTTCCTGCGCCTCGCGCCGCGCCGCATCCTCGATCCCCTCGCCCGCATCGATGCGTCCGGCGATCGCCTCCAGCAGCCAGGGCCGGGGATCGCGGCGGAAGGCGGGACCGACGCGGAACTGTTCGATCACCAGCAGACGGTCGCGCACCGGGTCCCATGGCAGCACGACCACGGCATCGCCCATCACGAATCCCTCGCGCCGGACGGTCGGGGTAAAGCCGCCCGCATGGGTGCGATGCGACATCTTCCAGACATCGACGGCGAAATAGCCGGAATAGGGTTCCTGCCGGCCGTGCAGCCGGACATCGTCCGCACCGCGTCGCGCCACCAGTTCGCCGCCCGAAGGCGGGCTGGCGGCCGCGCGCAGCCGGCTGTGCGCCCACACGCCGATCATCGGCAACCGCGCCGCGACCTGTTCCGCATCCAGCCGATCGGGCGCGGCCAGAACCTCGTGCGCGATGGCGGCGGCCAGATCGCCGGGCCAGTCGGTGGCCGACCACGTTCCGCTTTCATCTGACTGCGCCTGAAGCCCCATCAGCGGCGGGCCGCCATCGTCAGCATCAACCGCCTTAAGCCCCATCACCGCCGCATAGCGCCGGAACGCCGGCGTCGTCGCGACACGGATCGCCGCGACCTCGCCCGCGCCCTCTGCCAGCACCGGCCAGGTCCCGGCCTCGATCCCGGCACGCATGCCGCCGATCAGCCTGCCCGCCACCGGCTCGGTCGCAGTCCCCGGCGCAAGCCCAAGTGCGGTCCGCATCCGGGGATCGGCCAGCGGACCGAGCAGCCGGACCGTGCCGGTCACAGCGCGCGCCCCTGCATCTGCGCGGCGGCGGCGACCCCCAGATCGCGCGAGGTTTTCAGAAACAGCGCATCGAAGCCCGCAAACAGCAGCGCCGACAGCGCCCTGCCCTCGTCCGAGCCGGCAAAGGCGATGTAGATCTGCAATTCGGCGTCGTTCAGCGGCGAATAGGCCAGCATCAGATACGCCTCCAGCCAGCCCAGAGTCTCGGCCCGGATGGCGGGTTCCTGCGCCCAGGCATCGGCCAGCATCTGCTCCTCGCTCATGTTCATGTCGAACCCGCCGGCATCGGCAAAGCCGCGCGAAAAGGCGATCGCGGCGTTCATGCCGCCGGCCACGTTGGGGCCAAGCAGATCGGCCGTCTCGATCAGCCGCGCGATGTCGCGCACGCGCGGATCGGCGCGGCTGGCCGCCGCGGAAAAGCGTTCGCGCGCCTGCGCCTCGGTCTCGGGATCCAGCATCGCCTGTCGCGCGCTGGTCTCAAGCCCGATCAGCCTTTGTCCCAGCCCGGTGCGATAGAAATCCAGCGCCGCCTCCAGCCGCGGGTCCGGGGTCGCGGGCAGGTTGCGCCGGATGCCGTCCTTGAACAACGCCTCAAGCCGGGCCGGATCGTGGATCCGCGCCACCTTGTCCAGCCAGCCGCCCGCGCCGCCGTTCTGGAACATCTCGTCCTGCATGGCGCGCGCCTCGATCAGCGCCTCCTGACGCAGGATCGGCATCAGCGCATCCATGTCCATCACCTGCCACAGCCGCGCGGCCTGCGCGGCCCGGTCCCCGGCGTCTTCGGACATAACCTGCGGCGGCGCGGGCTGCTGCGCCTGGGGCGCGCCGGCGACCAGCAGCGCCGCGATCAGGCAGAGGGTTCGGAACATGGCGATGCCTTTCTGTGGGAACGGGATTTTTTCGACCAAACCCCCTTGCACTTCAACCCCCACCAATCTAAATCCCCGCCTCACCACACCAGACGCGGAGAGGTGCCGGAGTGGTCGAACGGGGCGGTCTCGAAAACCGTTGAGCCTTCACGGGTTCCGTGGGTTCGAATCCCACCCTCTCCGCCACTTGCCCTCGCGAAAGCGTTCTCCTGATCCGGCTGCGGCGGGATTTTCTCGTTGTTTTCGAGGGTTATGCGGGACGGGCTGAGCACTGACCCCGGCGCCAGGTGGCCCGGAAGCGGTCTCTGAAGGCCGATATTCTCCGGACCTGATGACTGCGCGGGTTTGGTGAATTGTTTGCAAGTATCTGGAGCTGGAAGGTTTTTTCTAGGCGGAAGCTGAACACTTCGACGTCGGTGGCACTCGCCGAGACGGAACAGAGATCGAACTATCGCCAGCGATCGTGTGCCCAGTTCAGCCAGAACATTCGCCACTGACTATACCCGATTAGCGCTTTTGCGTCCGTTCGCTGCGCCCCGCGCAAACGGCCTGGTCGCGGACGAAGGGGCCGTTCAAAGAACTTAATTCAACGACATCTTCAGATACCGACCTCTCGCTGATTTCATATGAATCTAAACAGTAAGTATGGCTCGGGTCTGCGAAGCCGGGGCAAAGCCCTCCCCAACGCTCGGCATTGTGATCGGCGACGGTTTGCTTCATATCAGTAGACGCTGATACCTTATTCCTTCCAAGTATTGACGGCAGGCTATGAGTTCGAAGGATAACCAGGAAAAGCGGCGGCGGAGGGGGCGGCTGCTTGCGCTCTTGCCACTGGCGGTGTTCGGCCTGCTGGGTGCGGCCTTCTATTGGGGCCTCTGGAACAACGACGACCGGTTGCCCTCGACGCTGATCGGGAAACCGATCCCGGAGTTCGCGCTCCCGCCCATCGAAGGGCGGCAGGACGGCCTAGCGTCGGCGAACCTGCAAGGCCAGGTTTCTCTCGTCAATGTCTGGGCGTCGTGGTGCGTCCCCTGCCGCACGGAGAACCCGCTTCTCGTCGACCTGGCCGAAGCGGGCACCGTTCCGATCTACGGTATCAACTACAAGGACGATGCCGAGGAAGCGCTGGGTTTCCTCGACGAGCTCGGCGATCCCTTTACCCGCATCGGCGCGGACCGATCAGGCCGCGTTGCGATAGACTGGGGCGTCTATGGAGTGCCGGAAACATACATAATCGATGCCGAGGGGCGCATTGCATACAAGCATGTCGGCCCCTTTGATCAGGCCTCGCTTGAGGAGGACATTCTGCCGGTCGTGCGCCGGTTGCAGGCGGAGAGCGACCCGTGAGGCGACGTGACGTCCTTGCCGGAGTCTTGGCGCTTGCGGCAAGCCCTGCCTCCGCCCGACCACCGATCCCTAATCACGGGACTCCGCGTGAGCTCCTGTCGCCGCCTTTCGTGGATGGAGATGGACGGGATCTGACGCTGGCGGACTTCGAGGGACGTGTCGTGCTTCTGAACATTTGGGCGACCTGGTGCCCGCCTTGTCGCGAGGAGATGCCGACGCTCGACGCGCTGCAAGCGCGCCTCGGCGGATCGGATTTTCATGTTCTGCCGCTGTCGATCGATCGGGCCGGTCTCGAACCTGTGCGCCGCTTCTACCGAGAGACCGGCATTCGCAACCTCGATCTCTATATCGCGGAGGATACGCGCGCGATGCTGGCCTGGGCCGTGGTGGGCCTGCCGACAACGATTCTGATCGACCGCATTGGGCGCGAGCGCGGGCGCCTCGCAGGCCCGGCCGAATGGAACAGCCCCGAAGCCGTTGCGCAGATAAGCGCTCTTATTGACGAACGTAAGCAATAGGACATGGAAAAGCACGACGACCGCGCCAGCCGTTCCGCTCCGTGCGCACACGTGGTGGCGGTCTACCGATCAGTTTGGAGATGTGGATTTGATTGAACTTTCCGCTCTTGGACTAATGGCGGCATTGCTGGCCGGTGCCGTTTCCTTTCTGTCGCCCTGCGTGCTGCCGCTCGTGCCCGGCTACGTATCCTACGTTGCCGGACGTACGGTCACCGGCAGTGCAGCGCCTTCGAAGGGGCGGGCCGTCTGGCTCAGCTTCTGTTTCGTCCTTGGCTTCTCCACGATATTTATCGCGCTTGGGGCCTCTGCCACCGCGCTCGGTCAGGCGCTGCTGCAGTGGCGCTACGAACTCAACCTCGTCGGCGGCGCGATCGTGATCCTGTTCGGTCTGTTCATGATCGGGGCAGCGCGCCTGTCGGCCATGGAGCGCGACCTGCGTTTTCATCTCGACCTGCCGGGCGGGCAACCGGTCGCCTCCTACGTGCTCGGACTCGCCTTCGGTTTCGGCTGGACACCGTGCATCGGGCCGATCCTCGGCGCCATCCTAACCGCCAGCGCGACAAGCGCGACGATTGGCGAGGGCGTCGCATTGCTTGCCGTCTACTCGGCCGGCCTTGGGATCCCGTTTCTGGTCGTCGCGGGGTTCACCGACAGTATTGCCGGCAGGCTGCGCGGCATCGGTCGTTGGGGTCGCCGCCTGCATCAGGCTGCGGGCGGCGTCATGATCCTGATGGGCCTGGCGATGATGACCGGGCGGTTGAGCGCACTGGCCTACTGGCTGCTGGACACCTTCCCTGTCCTTGCGCGGATCGGGTGAACAGATGCGACTGTACGAGAAACATATCCTCCCTCGGCTGACGCATCTGGCGATGGGCCAGGATCAACTTCTTCCCTACCGGCGCCGCGCCGTCTCCGGGCTGCATGGACGTGTGCTGGAGATCGGGATCGGCTCGGGCCTGAACCTTGCGCTCTACCCCGAGGCCGTGCGTCAGATCATCGGTGTTGACCCGTCGCCCGAACTCCTCTCTCGGGCCGCGCAAACCTCCCATGGCCTGATGCCCGCGGCCGAGATCATCGAGGGCGTGGCCGAAGCATTGCCGCTGGAGGATCGCAGCGTCGACTGCGTCGTCGCCACCTGGGCGCTCTGCAGCGTGTCGGAGCCGGAGAAGGCGCTCGCCGAGATCCGGCGCGTTCTCAAGCCGGACGGCATCTTCCGCTTCGTCGAGCATGGTTTGGCGCCGGAGCCCGGTGTCCGGCGCTGGCAGCGCTGGCTCACGCCCGTCTGGAAACACTGCGCCGGGAACTGTCACCTTGACCGTCCAACGGCCGGCTTGATCGAGACAAGCGGCTTCCGAATGGAGCGGCTCGACACCGGCTACGCGACAGGTCCGAAGCCCTTGGTTTTCATGTATGAGGGGCAAGCTCGCCTCTACTAAGGAAGCTTGGAAAAAGAACAACATCGGCTTTCGATTCGTGGCGCAACACTAATGGCAAGGCAATCAATTCTCGCCTCGAACTTTGGCTGCAGGCTCCGCCTTATGAGGTATTATGAGTAGTCAGCAAGATAACCGGCAGGCCAATCTGACGCGCGGCATCCGCGTCGAGATCGCCAGCCTCGTCTACAACATCATCGAGGTCGTCGTATCCGTCACCGTGGGACTTCTGACCGGCAGCGCGGCACTGGTAAGCTGGGGTCTCGACAGCACGGTCGAGGCCACCTCGGCCGCGACACTGATCTGGCGCTTGAAGGGGGAGAAAGACGGTGCCGAAAAGCGCACGGTCCTGCACCGCAAGAAGGTCGCGCTCTACGTGGTTGCCTGTGCCTTCTGGATCGTTGTCGCGGCGATCCTCTACGAGGCGGTCTCCGCCTTCCTCTCGCAGAAGGCGCCGGGCTTCAACTGGTGGGGTATCGCGATCCTGGGTGCTTCGCTCGTGGTCAACCCGTTCCTCGCCTGGGGCAAGTATCGCTATGGCAAACGGCTCGATGCGCCCGCCCTGAAGTACGATGCCAAGGACACCATGATCTGCCAGTATCAGACAATCGTGGTGTTGGCCGGGATCGGTCTGACGCAATGGATGGGCTGGTGGTGGGCCGATCCGGTCGCGGCGCTTCTGATCGTGCCCTACGTTGCGTGGGAGGCGTTCGAGGCCACCAAGGATGCGCGGTCGGTCGATCCGGACGACGCCGAAGCTACTGCCGACGCCTGACGTTGCGCATGATGAACCGGGATTTAGGCATGGGCGGCAGTTCTCCGGTTTCCAGATCCAGATCCTGATCCGGCACTTCGTAGTCGATGGCGTTCACCAAGAAACTGCAAAACGCCTTCATCTGGCTGATCGCGATCCACTCGCCCGGACAACGGTGGTTCCTGTGGTGATCACCACCGCCCTGCGGAATGAAGTCGTAGGGGGTGACCTCCCGATCGTGAAACCGCTCGGGCCGGAACTCTTGCGGCGCGTCCCACGAGCGAGCGTCGGTATTCGTACCGTAGAGGTCGAGCAGAACCCGGTGTCCTTTGGTAAAGCGATATCCGCGCCACTCGAAATCGCTCTTCACCCGTGCCGCGACCGCGGGAAAGAACGGATACAGACGGCGGACCTCTTGCACGAAAGGTTCGAGCTGTCCCTCGTCATCCTTCAGCTTTTGCCGCCACTCGGGATTCCGATGCAGGGCATGCGCCGCCTGGGCGATGAACGCAGAGACCGCGACGATCGGGCGTACCACGTTCAGAAGCTCCACGGCGGCAACCTTGGAGGTCAGCAGCTCCCCGTTCAGATCACGCCAGGTCGCGACGATATGGGCAGCGCTTTCCTGTGCCGGCCGGAGGCTTCCGTCGCGCACCCGCTCGATGATGCCGGCCGCCCAACGCTCCGCGCGATGCCGCGCCAGACGCGCGCCCCAGTGCTTCCAGCCGACCGCCCCGGCGTCCTGGAATAACGCCGTCATCTGCGCCGTCCGCGTCTCGACCTCCGCTTCGGGAAGCGGCACGCCCGACCAGGCACAGGCGGCTCTGGTGAGGATTTCGCGCACTTCGTCGTAGAGAACGACCTTCTCCGCCGCTTGCCAGTCCCGTGCGTAGCGGTCCAACAAATCCCGCGTCCTGTTTTCGAGAGCTTCGATCCGCTCCGACGCCATGAGTGATATGAACATCCGCTTGCGATGACGGTGGGCCTCGCCATCGAGCCCCTGGATGCCCTTTTCGCCGAGCAGGGTTTTCTGGATACGCTTCGGCATCGAGCCCGCGCGCACGAGCCCATCTTCGGAATAGAAGACCTCGGCTGCTGCGGCACCGGTCATGCAGATCGTCTTCTGCAACAGGATGCGGGTCTCGAACAGGTCGCCTTCAAGATCGCGGCATGTGTCCGGAATGAATCCATATGGGTTGCGCAGCAGGGCGAGCGTGCTGTCGATGCCCTTTGCGGATGGAATGCTGGACATCGATTATTTCCCCGTAACGTTTTCTTCTCGGTGGTTACGTTCGGGCTTGTTCTTCGCCGAGCGGAAGCTGTCCCAGAACAGCAGGGCCGCACCGCAGAAAATCGCCACATCCGCGAGATTGAAGGACGGCCAGTGGTATGATCCGTAATGGAAATCCAGAAAGTCCGGGACGGCCTGATAGCGCAGGCGGTCGAGGACATTTCCGAGCGCGCCTCCGATGATCAGACCGAGGGCCGCACCCGTCAGCCTGTCCGGCGCGCGCCACAACCAGATCAACAGCCATCCAACGATCACGCCAGCAAGCGCGATGAGGCCCCACCACGGTACGACCCCGCCGAGTATACCGAAGCTGACCCCATCGTTCAGAACCCGCACGAGGTTCAGAAAGGGTAAAACCTCGACCCCGCTCTCAAGCGCCGGTGTGCTAAGGGCAAGCGCCTTGGTGCCCTGATCGAGACCAAGCGCTGCGATCGCGCAGAGCCCGCCCAGAACGCGGCTATTCATGCCGCCGCCTTCAGATCGGCCCGCGCATCGCGAATGATCGCCCAAGCGGAGTGCAGGAACAGTCCGGCGATACCGAAGGCGACGATAAGGTCGGGCCACGCGCTGCCCAGCCACGCTACGAGACCGGCGGCGATGACGACCGCCGCATTGCCGATGGCGTCGTTGCGCGAGAATAGCCAGACGGCCCGCATGTTCGCGTCGCCCTTGCGGAACCGCAGCAGCGGCAGAACGGAGACGACATTGACGACAAGGGCGATCATGCCGAGCAGGCCCATGAGACCTGCATCCGGCGTCGTCCGTTCGAAGACCCGGACGATCGTCGTGCCGAGGACGCCAAGACCGAGGAGCCCGAGGAAAATGCCCTGGATCAGGGCCGACCGAGCCCGCCAGGCGAGGCTCCAGCCAATGGCCAGCAGGCCGAGGAAGGTGATCGCGCCATCGCCGATGAAATCGAGCGCATCGGCCTTCACGGCCTGTGATCCGGCGATGAATCCGCCGATCATTTCAAGGACGCCGTAACCCACGTTCAGGATCACGACGATCCAGAGAGCGCGTCGGTAGGCCGGATCCTGATGAGCCGGATTCGGCGGAATATCTCCATCGCCCTCGATCCGGTCGAAGCCGTAACCGGTCACCGCAACGGCCTTTTCGATATCTGGCAGGCGCGCCTCGGAGGCGTTCAGTGTCATGATGTGCGTTGCGGCCGACACCTTCACATCGTCGGGCGCTACTCCGGCCGACTGCGCCGCCCGTTCAATCTGCGCGGCATCCTTTGCGCAATCCATACCGGAAACCCGGTAACGGAAGGGCGGGGCATCAGCCGTCGATCCGGCTCTTTCGGTGTTGGCCATGGTCGCGCTATTCCTGCTAGGATGAATCGAAGAACAACATATCAGCGAGGAGTGATATGGTGCAAATCGTCGATGACCGCAAGAGCGCGACCATCGAGCGACGGGCGAAATTGTTCCGCGGCTTCGCGGACCCGAGCCGCCTGGCCATTCTCGGTGCACTTTGCAATGAGCCATTGGCCGTTCACGAGATCGTCGAGCGGACGGAACTATCGCAACCCAACGTCTCCAACCACCTGAGGTGCCTGCTGGACTGCGGGCTTGTCGCCAGCGACCGCGATGGGCGCTTCATCCGCTACCGTATCAGCAGCCCGCGCATCACGGTCCTTCTGAGCGATGTGGACGCACTTCTCGACGTGGTCGCGGAAGGCGTTGAGGCGTGTGACAATTATCGTGGGGCGTAAAAGGTCGAATTTTGACCGGCACACGCAGCATCGCGAACCTTAGCGCTTTGTCGGCACAGCTTGCCGACAAGTAGAACAGTCGGTTCGCGATCGCCACGCCAGTCCGATCCTTGAGCCTCATAACCCGACTAGAATACCGCCCCCTAGCAACACATAGGCGATCATGGCGAGCCAGAATAGCACCTTCTCGACAGCGCCGCCGGTCGAAAATCAATGAGAGACCTCGTCGCGGACGCAAGACTGCGCGTCGATGGGATCAATCCCACTGACGCTCATCGGGCGATGGGGCGTGGCGATGTCATTTTCGACGTGCGCGAACCGGCAGAGCTGGAGAGCGAAGGCGCAATTGAAGGCGCGGTTCACATTCCGCGCGGCCTGGTCGAAGCGCAGGCCGATCCGACACCTGCGTGGCGAACGAGGCTCTGGCCGCGCAGCGCGATGGCGAGGGCCGTGTTCACGCTCTCTGTGCGTCCGGCGCGAGCGCGGCCCTTGCCGCCGACAGCCTGCGCCAGATGGGCTATGGCACCACCGTGATCGAAGGCGGTCTGGCGGGCTGGAAAAAGGCGGACCTGCCGCTTCGCGCCTGACACTGATACAAACGCTGAAGCGATGTTTTCCGGGCCTCGGCTGGGAACGACGCAACCCTTTTAATGACGGAGTATCACTATGAGACGCCGAAAGTTTCTTACCCTCGCCGCAGCCTCCCTCGCGACCCCTGCACTTAATATCAGCCGGGCGTGGGCCGCCGAGCCCGGCGCGCCCTTGCGGATACCGGAGGTCATGGAGATCGGCCCCGGCGCAGGCAACACACTCGATGCGATACGCGGAACACGCGACTTCATCGCAGGCGCGGCGTCGGAAACCTGGGGCTACTCGCAGGATTACCTCGGGCCGCTGCTGAGGTTCCGGCGCGGGCGCACCGCAAACATAAGTGTCACGAACCGTCTCGATGAACCGATCACGGCTCACTGGCACGGCATGCACGTGCCGGGCTATCTCGACGGTGGGCCGCAACTTGCTTTCGGCCCGGGCGAGACTTGGGCGCCGGAATTACCGGTCGATCACCCGGCGGCAACGCTGTTTTACCACAGTCATGTTCACGGGCGAACAGGCCCGCAGGTCTATCGCGGGCTGGCGGGCATGATTGTCATCGACGACCCCGAGATCGACGATCCGCTGCCGCACGACTATGGCGTCAACGATTTTCCACTCATCGTGCAGGATCGACGCTTCGACCGGTCAGGCCGCGTGACCTATAGTCTTGGCATGATGGACCGGATGCACGGGTTCCAAGCGGACCAGATCCTCGTCAACGGTGTGATCCGTCCCAAGCTTACAGTTCCGGCGGGTCTGGTACGCCTGCGTATCCTGAACGCGTCGAATGCGCGCGTGTACGATTTCCGTTTCACCGATGGCAGGCAATTCCACCAGGTCGCGAGCGATGGCGGCCTACTAGATCGCCCGCTGGCCATGGCCAGCCTCCAACTCAACGGCGCCGAACGGGCCGAGATCGTGGCCGATTTTTCGGACCGGTCACCTGTCTCTCTCGCCTCGCGCGACATCGGGATGGGTGGCATGATGAACGAGGGCACGATGGGTGACAGGGGCGGCTCCATGATGATGGGCGATAGAGGCATGATGGGAGATCGCGGTAGGATGGGCGACCGCGGTATGATGGGGATGGGTGGAAACAGTGGTGCGCCGATCGAGATCATGTCGTTTGATGTGGGCGCAGCTGCGCCCGCCGGCCCCACCCGCCTACCCACCTCGCTGCCTTCGGATGCGCCCGCACTCGGCGATCCAGTCCGCAGGCGCAATTTCACCCTCAACATGCACACCGGGGGTATGATGCGCGGCGGCATGATGGGTGGCGACGGTCAGACGATGGGGATCAACGGCGAACCTTACGTCATGGATCGCATTGATGAGACCATCCGCGCAGGCGAAACCGAGCTTTGGCGCATTAGTACCGACATGATGATGCGGCACACGTTCCACGTTCACGGGACTTCTTTTCGGGTCGTGAGTCAGAACGGACGACCGGTCGACTCAGCGCGGATCGGTTGGAAAGACGTTGTTCGTGTGCAGGGCTCGACCGAAATCCTGCTGAGGTTCGACAAGCTGGCTTCGGAAGAGACGCCATTCATGTATCACTGCCACATCCTCGAACACGAGGATGCGGGCATGATGGGACAGTTTACGGTCACATAACAGGACCCCACCCGCTCGACACCGGGTGTCGTCAAGAGCTTACGTCTTCTTGCGGCGTTCTATCAGGTGTCGGTGTCGCCTTGTTGAAACGCATTACGGAGTATGTCTAGACCCGAACGGAGAACACCTCGCTAAGCTGCGGGTCCGCCGAAGCGGCCGTTCAGTCGCTCGGCAGCATTCGTCAAAAAGGGGCTCAGGTGCAGTCGATTGCCGCACAGATCACGAACGGCCGTTCTCGCTGTTTCAACCAAGGTGTTCGGTCTGGATCGCCCACTCCACTGGAAATGGCTCGAGCACTCGCGCCAGCGTGACCTCCGGCCCCTGCTTCCCGTTTAGTATCGCTTCGACGATGTCGGGGGCGAGCAAGGTCAGGCGCAGGACGCGTGTCATGTAGGAGGGCGCGATCCCCTCGCGTTCGGCAAGTTCGGCGATGGTGGCATACTCACCAGACTCCAGCATCCGCTTCCAACGAAAAGCGCGGGCCAGCGCCTTGACCAGTGAGCTGTCGGCCCTGTGCGGCTGGGTGGCGCCCTCCGGCAACTGCATTTCCTTCCGGCCGCCGCGCTTCACAATGCGGAACGGCACGTGGAGCGTCACCGTCTCAGGGATCGGCGTCGCGCGGGTCATGCTGCTGCGCCCATATCGCCGGCCAGCATCTCGCGCGCGAGGTAGCCGAGGCCGTCAATGCGCAGACGAACGTTCAGCCCGCCCTCTCCAATATCCACACGCTCGACCAGCAGCGCCACGATGCGCGTCTGCTCTGCGGGGAAGAGTTCGTCCCACAGCGGATCGAAGTGCTGCAGGGCCGCGCGGGCGTCTTCCTCGGTGATGTCGTCGGCATTGGCGCGTGCCGCCTTCCGTGTCCCGGCCACGATCTCGGGTTGGCGGAACACTGCGCGGAGCTGATCAATGACGGCGGTTTCGATCTCACCAGCCGAGACACGGCCCACGGGACACGATCCGGCGCCGTGCTTCAGCACCGTCTGGCTGACATAGTAGCGGTACAGTCGGTCGCCCTTCCGGGTGTGCGTCGGCGAGAACGCGGCGCCATCGGGCCCGAACAGCAGCCCCTTCAGCAACGCCGGGGTCTCGGCGCGGGTGCGCGCGGCGCGCTTGCGCGGGCTCTCCCGCAGGATGGAATGCACCCGGTCCCATGTCTCGCGGTCGATGATCGCATCGTGCTCGCCGGGGTAGCTCTCGCCCTTGTGGACCGCCTCGCCGATGTAGGCGCGGTTGTTCAGCATCCGGTAGAGGTACTTCTTGTCGATCCGGTTGCCGCGCGGCGTGCGGATGCCGCGCTTGGCCACCCCGCGCGCCAGTTCCGTCCCCGAGCCAATCTCGAGGAAGCGCGCGAAGATCCAGCGGACGTGTTCGGCCCGTTCCTCGTCGATGACCAGCTTCCGGCTCTCGACGCGGTAGTATCCGTCTTGGTCAAGCGGGTCTGTCGGCCCATTTCCGGCCGTCGCGCAGCAGCGCATTGGCGAGGAGGACGAGCTTGCGCATGACGGCGGTGATCGCGAGCTTTGGTGCTTTGCCGCTTTCAAGCAGCTGCTGGTATTTTCGCTTGAGGTCTGTGTTGAAGCGGATGGCGACGAGGGCGGGCATGAAGATCGCGGCGCGCAGGCTGGCGCGTCCGCCGCGGATCATTTCCTTTCCCTTCCACTTGCCCGAACGGCGCGTGAAGGGTGCCAGCCCGGCGAGGCTCGCGGCCTGTTTCGGCTCGAGGGTGCCGAGCTCCGGCATCTCGATCAGCAGCATGCACGCGGTCACGGCGCCGATGCCGGGAATAGAGGTCAGGATGTCGAGACGCTCGGCCAGGGCGGGGTCCGCTGCGATCAGGGTGGAGATGGTTTCGTCAACTTCGGCAAGCTGCTTCTCGATGATGGCCAGCCGCGCCTTCGCCTGGCGGCGGATCAGGCTGATCGCTGCTGTTTCAGCACGGTTTCCTGCCGCCGTCCGATCCTTGATCAGCGCCAGCCGCGCGACGTGCAACTCCCTCAGTTCGTTCATGAGTTCGCCACGAACCGGCCGCGGCGGCAGGTCGAGTGCGAGCCCCATCCGCGCCAGCAGCATCGCATCCACCCGATCTGTCTTGGCCTGCGTGCCAGTGGCCTCCGCGAAGCGCCGCGCCTGGCGAGGATTGACCTTGACCAGCGCATGTCCCGCCTTTGCGAGCGCTTCCTCCATTCCACGATGATAGGGGCCGGTCGGCTCGTAGACGATCCGCAGTCCTTCGGTGTTGCCGATCCATTTCAGCAAGGTCTTGAACCCGGCCTTGTCGTTTCCGAAAGAGTTGTGTTGCCGATCCGAGAGCCGGAACGCGTCCAGCCGGTCTTTCGAGATGTCGATGCCGATGATATCCTGCATCCGTCTTTTCCTTACCTCTGCTTGTCATGCAGGCCCGAAGCCCTGCTATCCGTTCAGGTCATGAGAAAAGACGGGGGCGATCACACTACCGCACGGCCCGCAACGGCCGACCCATTCTCGATCCGTCCCCCGCCGCTGCCCGGCATATTTGGGGTGCCGGGCAGCGGCTCCCTTATCGCAAGGAAGCCGAGGGAAGTCATAAGACAAGCCATAGGGCGGCACCCCGCCCATCCACATGCCCTTCTTTCGGCTGGCGGCGACCTTGTCGCGGATGCGCTCGGCCGTCACCTCCCGCTCGAACTGCGCGAACGAGAGCAGGATGTTCAGCGTCAACCGGCCCATGGACGTAGTCGTGTTGAAGGACTGGGTGACCGAGACGAAGGTCACGCCGTTCCTGTCGAACACCTCGACCAGCTTGGCGAAGTCGGCAAGCGAGCGGCTGAGGCGGTCGATCTTGTAGACCACCACCACGTCGACCAATCCGTCCTCGATATCCTCCTGCAGCCGCTTCAATCCGGGCCTGTCGAGCGTCCCGCCCGAGATCCCGCCGTCATCATACTGATCGCGGACCAGCACCCAACCCTCGGAGCGCTGGCTGGCGATGTACGCCTCGCAGGCCTCGCGCTGTGCATGCAGGCTGTTGAATTCCTGCTCCAGCCCTTCCTCGGAGGATTTGCGGGTGTAGACTGCACACCGCAGCTTGCGGACGACCTTCGATTTATCGGACGGCTTCGTCATGTCTCCCGGCCCTGCGCTTGCGCTTCGGGCGTTCGCGGCTGCGAACGATCCACTGGATCGTCCGCTCGCCTGCGGCGACCCCCACTCACCCCCCTGTGGTTCTTGAGGCCGAAGAAGGTCCATCCGTTCCAGCGGGTGCCGGTGATGGCGCGGGCGATGGCCGACAGCGACTTGTACGGCCGCCCCTGCCATTCGAAGCCGTCGGCGGTGACGGTGACGATATGCTCGACGCCCTGCCATTCTCGCAGGAGGCGCGTCCCCGTGATTGGTCGGTCGCGGTCGGCGCGGATGCTGCGCTTCGCCCGGTCGCCGCCGTCCAGTTCCTCGCCCAGCCGTTCAAGCCGCCGGATCGTCTCGGGTTTCAGCCCGCCATAGGCGAGTTCTTGGATGCGATACGCGATGCGGCTTTCGAGATAGCGGCGATTGAAGGGCGGCGGCTCGCTATCGAACAGGTCGCGCCACTGTTGCTTCAAGTCGGGCGTCGGCGTGGTCTTGAGCGCGGCCAGGCGCACGGGGATGGGATCGGGCTTGTTCATGCATTTCTCCGGTGAGTTGGAGTTGCATGACGGCATTGGTCGGGCGGATAGTGTAGGCAACGTTCTCCAGTATCGTCAGATACTTCGCCCTTCTCCCGCATGCGCAACCGAACCAGCCCGAGCGCCAGCAGGCCGCACAGCTCAGTGCGGCGTTCTGCGGGCGTCATCTGGTCGGGCGGCAGCGGATTGGGGCGTTTCATGCGGGGCGGGTCCGGGCTGCAGGGGCTTCATCCGTAAAAAGCCACCTGCCGCGCGGGATCGGGACAGCGCTCCAGAAACGATCATGATGGATACCACTGCCGCTTCAGGTTGCGCTTCGGTCTTGTTTTGTTCGGTTGAATCGTCAGACTGGCGTTCCGCAAAGTCTAGTGAGGGCAGCAAGTAGGAGGGCCAGGTGGCTAGGTCATTGTTTCGCGGGGCGCCGGAGCTTTCGCGCCTGTTTATTGAATCTCCAATCCAATTGATCAGCGAATTTCTTTCGCACTCGCAGTTTTCGGTATTCCTAAGCGATGCAATGGCCGCTGTGCCCGCCGATGCTGAAGATCAGATCCGCACCGAAAGAATGGCGGAAGCTCTGAAGGCTCTGAAGAGTGACAGAATTAACCTGATCGAGATCGAGGCCCGTCGCGTCATGCTGATGACCGACACGACGCCTGATGCGATGCTCCGTCGGCTCGCCGAAGACCCGCGCTTCGCTGCGAAGGAAGGGTTGAAGGGGCAGCGCGACGCGGTCGCCAGAAGCCTTTGGGCTTACCTCCATGCCATAGCACTGTTCGAAGCCGCTGAGCGTGCGATGCAGGTGCGGGTCTACCGCGAGCATGGAACGCTATACGAGGCGTGGTCGATAGATGCCTCAATTCCCCTAGCGGCAGCGGGTGTCGACCATGATGCGCTCTCGAAAGAGATCGCCGAGCGCCTGCAGCATGACGATGGCTGTAAAGTGGAGGCTGTCGACCTACCCGCCGAAAACGGTGAGAGTCAGGACGTCTTGCTGGCTGTGACCTTCTTCGGCGCCTATGCGAGCCAGAAAACCGTCCAGCCGGACAAGTCGACGAAGCTGCTCTATTTCCGCCCACCTGATGAGATGCTGCTGGTCTATTCGCATGCCCGGCGACGGATCGAGGTGTGTTCGCGCGACAGGGTGGAACGCAAGATCGTCGCCAATCTGTTCGCCGCAGATACTCTGAAGCACGACATTTCGAACAAGCCCCTGACCCAGAAGACTTACAACCTCTCTCGCTTCCGAAACTCGCTCAAGCTGCCGATACCCGATGAAGAAGCGCATCGGGTCAAGAAGGCAGGCATCATCGAAGTTCAGGTCGCGCTGGGCGACTGGTCTCGGAAGGTGACCCTCAGTGTCGCGCCGGAGGACGACATCGACGCGATCGCGAGGAGCGTCTTCGGGGCGATCATCCCGAAAGCGGGCGGCGGCTATGTCACGAAGGTCCGCTTCCGGATCGAGCATGTGGACGGGCGCGGGCGAAAAGGTGTCCTTCAGTTCGACGTCTTCGGAAGGAACAAGTCGAACATCCAGAGCGAACGGGACCCCGCCAAGCGAGAGCTGGGCTACGATCTCCTCGAAGCCTGGGGTGTGCTTGAACGCATAGGCGACCTTTCGAAGCCGCAGCGCAAGGAGAAGCTTCCGCAGCTGTTGACGCTCTACGACCTCGCTTCCGAGAAGGCGTCCGGCCAGAACCTCGATGAACTTGGTGTTGCCGCCGACGAGTTGACCGGCGCCGGTTTCCTGACACGCAAGGGATGGTCGGATGTCATCCTGTTCGAGGACGATGAGCTTGGTGAAGTCGTTCACAACGTCGAGCGGGACGGCACGAGCGACGAGGCCACGCTGACGCTGGTCGAAGGCGGAACGGGGTCGACGGTCCCGGCAGAGGATGTCTCCGAGTACGAGATCCGTTTCGATTACCTGCGAGATGCGCTGCGTGACTTGCTCAAGCCGATGGGCCTGAAAGGTCGCGTGCGGGAACTCGCCGATCATCTCCATCAGTTGGGTGTCGCGACCATCGGCCTGGCCGAGGCGCCGATCTACCTCGCACGGGCGACATCGGTCGACAAAGTGCTTGATGCGTCCGACCGCCTCGCCCGGGGCGAAGGCAACCGAATTCGCGGGATCGTCTTCGTGCCACAGGACGTGCGGTTTCCCTATTTCGGTTGCCATGTCGTCCTGAGCCTCAGAGATCATGTCGATGCCGATACCGGCATGATCGACGCGGATGCGGTCCGCTCCTCCTATGAGGCTGCGATCGATCCGGCTGCGCGCGGAGCCGCTGTGCACTTCCGCAGGCAAGACGATGGCGCCGCTCAGATCACCGTTCCCGGTCAGGATCCGTGGATCGTCACTGGCGCGAAAAAAGTGAAGCTGTTCGAGCGTCTCTACATGGCTCACCGTGATCGGGAAGGCGGTGTGAAGCTCGCGGTTTTGAAGACGTACGCCGGGTTTTCTCAGCTGCCTCAGTTGTTTGGCGATGAATGGGATGAGGTGAACAACCGGTACCTGTATTCGCCCCGGCATGGCCACTGGGCCCTTTGCGAGGAACCCATCTCCGTTTGATCTCCGTTTGGGGGGTCTGACCATCTCCGATTCGGGCCGTCACTAGGGGTGCTCACTCAGTCAGAGGAGCACCCCGATGCCGACTCCCTTCCCCTCGCGCCAGGCGGCCCAGACGAGCTGGTCCGGCGCCGCGAACACCAAGCTCACCACCTCCAATGCGGAATGGCGCTGCACGCGCTGTGACAAGCTGCTCGGCGTCAGCCGGGACGGCCGCATGCACCTGCGCTTCGCGCGGGGGCACGAGTATCTCGTGGGCTTCCCGGTTCAGGCGACCTGCCGGGGCTGCGGCACGCTGAACCACGCGACCGCACCCGCGCGCTGACGCGCGCATCCACCCAACCCCCTGAAATCGCAGAGACGCGCGACGTCCTGACCTGGCCACGAGAAGGCGCCGGACGCCTGGCCGCAAGGCAGGCGTCCGATGTCCTTCGCGTGGCACGAGATCCGTGATCACCTCATGCATTCATCCTCCAACCTTCACTTTCAGCGCAGTTTCGACGCCATCCGGCGTGCGCAGGCCGCCCTCGCGCCGTTCCGCGATCCGGCGGCCCTGCTGGACGGGCTGCACCGCACGCCCGGCGATCAGGGCCAGAAGAACGTGATCCTCTCCGCGCTCGTCAGGGCGGCGCAGGGCGACGGGCCCGCGTCCGACTGCGCTCTGACGCTGCTGTTGCTGGCACTCTGGCCCGGCCTCGACGCCATCCGCCGCCGGTCGATCTGGCGCAGGATCGGCACCGCCGACGAGATCGCGTCCGACGTGCTGGCGCGCACCACCGAGGCGGTCCGCGGCCTCGACCTCGGGCGCGTCAACTGGATCGCGGCCACGGTGCTTCGGAACGTCGAGCGCGACATGATCCGCGTGCGCCAGCGCGACACGGCGCGCGAACATCTCGCCAGCAGCGCCGATCCCGATGAAGTGGCGGACAGCGGCGACAGCGGGATCGGCGCGGCCGGATACGCGCGGCTCAACGGCGCCGTGCGGAAGCTGCTCGGCGACGACGCCCTGCTGGTGATCCGCGTGGCGATCGAGGGCTTCTCCCAGGCCGAGGTCGCCGTCGAACTGGGCCTGACCGAGGCCGCCGCCCGCAAGCGGTACCAGCGCGCGATGCGCCGGCTGCACGCCGCCCTCTAGGAAATCCCCTGAACGGATGTCCCGATCCGGTCCCGCCATTGGCTTTTCCCATTCGAGCGCCCCGAGCGCCTTCCCTCCAACCGAAAGCAGACACGCATGAACCGCACTGCCGATCTGTCGCTCGAGGATTTCAGGCGTCTTCCGGGGCTCTATCGCCGCTGGGAGCTGACCGAGGTCTGCGAGCCCAACCGCAACTATCAGATCGAGGACGCCGGCATGCACGCCGACGGGACGCCGCTGCTGGCGATCTACGTCGCCGAGCCCGCGCCCGACGTCCGCGAGGCCGCGTGATGCGCCTCCTCGATCACATCATCTCACGGAGAACCGCCATGCCGGACCAGCCGGACGACATCACCCGTCTTCGCAAGGCGAGCTACGCGCTCGAAGACCTCCCCGAAACCATCGCCTTCCCGCAGCGCGCGGGTGACGAGCCGCGCGAGCCGCTACCGGTCGTCGAGGCGACCGTCGACGAGATCGCCTTCGCGATCGTGGAGGCGGAGCGCGAGAGCTCGGCCGCCTACCGCCGCGCCGATGCGCTGAAGCGGCTCTACAAGCTCGCCCGCGAGGCGGGGTGCATCGGCGCAGATCGCGCCGCCACGGCGGTGATGAAGAAGGAGGGCCAGTGATGGCCCTTCCCATCATCGGCGCCGACGAACGGCTCGCGCAGCGCAAGGGCATCAAGGGCGTCATCTTCGGCCGGTCCGGCATCGGCAAGACCAGCCTGCTCTGGACGCTGAACGCCTCGACCACGCTCTTCCTCGATCTCGAGGCTGGCGACCTGGCTGTCGAGGGGCTGGAGATCGACACGCTCCGGCCCCGCACCTGGAAGGAATGCCGCGACTTCGCGGTGTTCATCGGCGGGCCGAACCCGGCGCTGCGCGAGGACCAGCCCTACAGCCAGGCGCATTTCGACGAGGTCTGCGGGCGCTACGGCGATCCGGCGGTGATCGAGAAGTACGAGACGGTTTTCATCGATTCGATCACCGTGGCCGGGCGGCTCTGCTTCCAGTGGTGTCGCGGCCAGCCCGAGGCTTTCTCGGAGAAGACCGGCAAGCCCGACATCCGCGGCGCCTACGGGCTGCACGGCCGCGAGATGATCGGGTGGCTGACCCATCTGCAGCACACGCGCGGCAAGCATGTCTGGTTCGTGGGCATCCTCGACGAGCGGCTCGACGACTTCAATCGCAAGGTCTTCCAGCCGCAGATCGATGGCTCGAAGACCGGGCTCGAACTGCCGGGCATCGTCGATCAGGTCATCACCATGGCCGACATCCCGGACCCGGGCGGCCAGCCGCAGCGCGCCTTCGTCTGCCAGACGCTGAACCCTTGGGGCTATCCGGCCAAGGACCGCTCGGGCCGTCTCGACATGGTCGAGGCCCCGCATCTCGGCCGGCTGATGGAGAAGATCCAGCGCCCCGCGGCGCCTGCCTCCGAACGCCTGACCTGGCCGCCGGTGACGCCCGCCGATCCCGCGCCCGCGCAGGAGCCCGGCCATGGCTGAGCGCCTCTCGCCACGCCCGGTGTCCCGATCCGGTCGCCGGGGTGGCTTTTCCCTTCTGACGCCGCTGCGCGTCCCATCCTCCAACTGAAAGGAGCCGCGCAATGTCCGGACCCTGGAACGACTTCAACTCCGCCCAATCGAACACCAACGTCATCCCGAAAGGCACGCTCGCCAAGGTGCGGCTCACCCTGCGCCCGGGCGGCTTCGACGACCCCTCGCAGGGCTGGACCGGTGGCTGGGCGCGCCGCGCCGCCACCGGCGCCGTCTATCTCGACGCCGAATACACGGTGCTGGAAGGGCCCTATGCCCGCCGCAAGGTCTGGTCGCTGATCGGCCTCTACAGCCCCAAGGGTCCGGACTGGGCCAACATGGGGCGCGGCCTGATCCGCGGCATCCTCAACTCGGCGCGCGGCGTGTCGGACAAGGACAACTCGCCCGAGGCGCAGGCCCGCCGCCGCATCAACGGCTTCGGTGATCTCGACGGCGTCGAGTTCGTCGCCCGCATCGACATCGGCACCGACACCAACGGCGAGGACAAGAACGAGATCCGCGCTGCCGTCACGCCCGATCACCGCGACTACGCAGCGCTGATGGGCGCGGTCGCGCCGCAGTTCACCGCCGCCCCGGCCCAAGGCCATTCCCCGCAGCAGCCCTCCACGGCCACCCAGCCCAGCCAGCCCGCGTCCGCCCCCGGTGCCGCCGGTCGGCCGAGCTGGGCGCAGTAAAGGGGAGATCGGCCATGCGCCTGCGCCCCCGCCAGAAGACCTTCGTCGAGCGCAGCGTGGCTGCGCTCGCTTCCCGCGGCAACACGCTGGGCGTGGCGCCCACCGGTGCGGGCAAGACCATCATGCTCTCGGCGGTCACCGGCGAGATGATCGCAGACGGCGCGAAGGCCTGCGTGCTCGCCCATCGCGACGAGCTGACCGCGCAGAACCGCTCCAAGTTCCAGCGCGTGGTGCCGGGCGTCGCCACCTCGGTGATCGACGCCACGGAGAAGTCCTGGGGCGGCCAGGTCGCCTTCGCCATGGTGCCGACGCTGGCGCGCGCCTCGAACCTCGCCGACATGCCGCGTCTCGACCTGCTCGTCGTAGACGAGGCGCACCATGCCGTCGCCGACAGTTATCGCCGCATCATCAACCGGGTGCGCGAGGTCAATCCCGACGCCCGCATCTTCGGGGTCACGGCGACGCCGAACCGTGGCGACAAGAAGGGCCTGCGCGAGGTCTTCGACAACGTGGCCGACCAGGTGCGGCTGGGCGAGTTGATCGCCTCGGGCCACCTCGTCCCGCCGCGCACCTTCGTCATCGACGTGGGCGTGCAGGACGAGCTGCGTTCGGTCCGCAAGACCATGGCGGATTTCGACATGGCGGAGGTGGCGGGCATCATGGATCGCGCCCCCGTCACCGACGAGGTGATCCGCCACTGGAAGGAGAAGGCGGGCGACCGGCAGACCGTGGTGTTCTGCTCCACCGTCGCCCATGCCGAGCACGTCACCGACGCCTTCAGGGCGGCGGGCGTTTCCGCCGCGCTGATCCACGGGGATCTGGCGGCCGAGACCCGAAAGGCGATCCTCGCCGACTACGCGGCGGGCGACATCCGCGTCGTGGTCAATGTCGCGGTGCTGACGGAGGGCTGGGACCATCCGCCCACTTCCTGCGTCGTGCTGCTGCGCCCCAGCTCCTACAAGTCCACCATGATCCAGATGGTCGGGCGCGGCCTGCGCACCGTCGACCCCGAGGAACACCCCGGCATCGTCAAGACCGACTGCGTCGTGCTGGATTTCGGCACCTCAAGCCTGATCCACGGCACGCTGGAACAGGATGTCGATCTCGACGGCAAGACCGAAACCGGCGAGGCGCCGACCAAGACCTGTCCGGCCTGCGAGGCGGAAATCCCGCTGGCCGCCACCGAATGCCCGCTCTGCGGCGAGGCTTTCCCGCGCGAGGATGAAGGCGCTGGTGAAGGTGGTGGCACCGCGCCGCTGTCGGGCTTCATGATGACGGAAATCGACCTGCTGAAGCGGTCCAGCTTCGCGTGGGTCGACCTCTACGGCACGGACGACGCGCTGATGGCCACGGGCTTCGCGGCCTGGGGCGGCATCTTCTGGCTGGACGGGGTCTGGTACGCCATCGGCGGCGCGAAGGGCGAACGCCCGCATCTGCTGGGCGTGGGCGAGCGCACCGTCTGCCTCGCGCAGGCTGACGACTGGCTGAACACGCACGAGACCGACGAGAGCGCCTTCAAGACCCGTTCCTGGCTCCGCCAGCCGCCGACCGAGAAGCAGCTCCAGTACCTGCCGCCCGAGTGCCGCCATGACTTCGGCCTGACGCGCTACCGCGCCTCCGCGCTGATGACCTTCGGCTTCAACAAGCGCGCCATCCGCCAGCTGATCGACACGGCGGCCTCTCCCGAACGGAGGGCTGCATGACCCATGCCCACATCCACCCCCATCACCGCCGAGGACCGACGGCCGCTCTGGCATCCGCGTGGAACGCTCTGTGCTGTCTGCCGGCAACCCACCCGTGGTTTTGGCTGGTTCGATCCGCACCGGTCGAAGCGGCCCCGGCCCTCGGTCTGGTTCTGCTCAATGCCCTGCCAGTCCTTCTGGACGCGCTTGGCGCGGGAGCGTTTCGCCATGGTTGACCTGACCGAGGAGGAGCGCGCCGCGATCACCGCCACCATGAAGCGCGTCGCCCTGCTGATGGACGAGATCGGCTGGGCCACCCCGCTCGCCGATCTGACCGAGCCGCAGGTGCGCGCGCTGATCGAGGAAGCCGTCGAGGGCTTCCGCGAGGCCATGTCCGACATCGCCCGGGCGCAGACGCCGGAGGTGCCGTTTTGACCAAGCTCTGCACGAAATGCGGCGTCGAGAAGGACGTCTGCGAGTTCGGACGCCGCCGGCTCAGTCCCGATGGTCGGCAGACCTGGTGCCGCGACTGCCGCCGGGAATACCAGCGCGCCTACGCGCAGAAATTCAGGAACCCCGAGAAGCATCGGGAGGCGCAGCGTCGCTATCGCCTGCGCCACGCCGAGAAATATCGGGCCCACAGCATCGTCCGGCATGCCGTCAAGGCTTGTCGGATCGTCGTGCCGGTCTGGTGTCAGCGATGTGGCTGCGTGACCGACCTCGAAGCGCATCACCACGCCTATGACGCGCCGCTCTCGGTCGAATGGCTCTGCTCGACCTGCCACGGGCTCGCCCACCGCAGCTACGAGGGAGGCCAGCATGCTGGACTATAACCGCCGCCCCAGCTTTGCCGACAAGGTCAACGCCGCCGTCGATCGGGCGCTCACGGCCGATCAGGCGACGCGGCCGCCCCGCGACTATCTCGGCGGCTCGCGCCTCGGCCATGCCTGCGAGCGCGCCCTTCAGTTCGAGTTCACGGCGACGCCGAAGGACGAGGGCCAAGACTTCAGCGGCCAATCGCTGCGCATCTTCGCCATCGGCCATGCGCTCGAGGATCTGGCCGTCGCCTGGCTGCGCGGCGCGGGCTTCGACCTCTACACGCGCAAGGGCAACCGGCCCGATGGCGGCCAGTTCGGTTTCTCGGTCGCTGGCGGGCGCATCCGCGGTCATGTCGACGGCATCATTGCCGCCGGGCCCGAGGGCTTCGGTCTGGCCGTTCCCGCACTCTGGGAATGCAAGACGATGAACGCGAAGAACTGGCGCGCCTGCGTCAAGGACGGCGTGACGAAATCCAAGCCGGTCTACGCCGCCCAGATCGCGCTCTACCAAGCCTACATGGAAGGGACGGTCCCCGGCATCTCGGCCGCGCCCGCGCTCTTCACCGCGATCAACAAGGACACCGCCGAGCTTCATCATGAGCTGGTGCCTTTCGACGCCGATCTCGCGCAGCGCATGTCGGACCGCGGGGTGCGGATCCTTCAGGCGACCGATGCGGGCGAGCTTCTGCCGCGCGTCGCCACCACGCCCGACTTCTTCGAATGCCGCTTCTGCCCCTGGTCCGAGCGCTGCTGGGGGCTTCCCGCATGAGCGACGACGGCATCCTGCACTTCAACCCGTGGATGGACTTCAACGACGGGCCGCCGTCCGAGAACCCATTCGGCTGCGACCCCGACCCCGAGCAGATCGCCGTCTTCCTCGACACCGTGTTCAGCTGGTGCGAGGGGCTGATCCCGCTCCGCGGTTTCGTCGACAAGGGTCAGGGCCGGGACGGCAAGCCGCACAACATCTGGATCCCCGCCGATGACACCGCGCCGGGGAAACTCGCGACCTTCGCCGCGTGGGCGAACCGCGAGGGCGCGGCGGTCTATGTCATCCCCGGCACGGTCGCCGAACAGGGCCAGGCCCGCGCCGCCGACGTGCTGCAGATGCAGGCCATCGTCGTCGATCTCGATGCGGGCGACATCCCGGCCAAGCTGGACCATGTCACCCGCCACCTCGGCCCGCCCACGCTCATCATCGAAAGCGGCGGGCGCACGCCCGAGGGCGCGGCCAAGCTCCATGTCTGGTGGAAACTGACCGAGCCCGCCGAAGGCGACGACCTGGCCACCCTCTGTCGCCTGCGGGGCGAGATCGCGGTGAAGGTCGGCGGCGACACGCATTTCCGCTCCGCGCACCAGCCGATCCGGGTGCCAGGCACCGTCTATCACAAGCACGGCCATCAACGCCTCGTGCAGATCCGCGAGCATCGCTCGGTCGAAGTGGATCTTGCCGATTTCGCGGAAAAGGTCGCCGACATGCCGCCGCTGCCAGGCGTGGGCTTCGCCAGCGACGTCTCGGCCCCGCAGGCCAAGCCCGGCATCGACGCGGTGCTCACCACGCCGGTGCGCGAAGGCGCGGTGGACGACTGGTCCCGCTTCCAGGGGGCCAGCGCCGCCATCGGCCATTACGTACGCCTCGTCCACGAGGGCCGCCTCGATCCCTTCGCGGGCTGGGAGGCGATCTGCGGCTACAACGCCGCCATGCTGCGCCCGTCCTGGCCGCTCGATCGGCTGATGGCCGAGTCCGAACGCCTCTGGACGCTGCATGTGAAGCGCAACGGTCCGCCGCTCCTGCGCGCGGCCCGCGTCGATGCTCCGGCAAGCCCGCTGCCGACATTCAGCCTCGGCGCGCTGCTCGACGACACGAGCCCGATGCCCGAGGACATCATCGGTCCGCGCGTGCTGACGCCGGGCGGTCTCCTGGTGCTGGGGGGCGCGCCCAAGGTCGGCAAGAGTGACTTCCTGATCTCCTGGCTCGTGCACATGGCGGCGGGCGTGCCGTTCCTCGGCTTCACGCCGCCCCGGCCGCTGCGCGTGTTCTACCTGCAGGCCGAGATCCAGTATCACTACCTGCGCGAGCGCATGCAGCAGATCGCTCTGGCCGCCGCCGTGATCGCCGCCGCGCGCGACACCTTCATCGCCACGCCCAAGCTGAAGCTGCTGCTCGACGCGGAGGGCGTCGCCCGCGTGGCCGAGGCGATGCGGGCCGCATTCGCCGACGCGCCGCCCGACATCATCGTCATCGATCCGATCCGCAACCTCTTCGACGGTGGCCCCGAGGGTGGCGGCGAGAACGACAACACCGCCATGATGTTCTTCCTGAAGGACCGGGTCGAGCTCCTGCGAGAGGCGGTCAATCCGGACGCGGGCGTCATCCTAGCCCACCACACCCGCAAGGCCAGCAAGCACCAGGTCAAGGACGATCCCTTCCTCGCGCTCTCCGGCGCTAGCGCGCTGCGCGGCTTCTACACCTCAGGTCTGCTCATGCACCGACCAGACGAGGATAGCACCGTCCGCAGGCTGGAGATCGAGCTTCGGAACGGCCCTGCGCTGCCGGGCAAGCTCATCGACAAGGTGAAGGGCGAGTGGGTCGAGCTGAATCCGATGAACGAGCGCCTGGTGCGCAAGGAGGTCGGCGCCAAACTCGATGCCGAACGGCTGCGCAAGCACGATGTCATCCTCGGCATGTTGCTGGATGAGGCGGCGAGCGAGCGCCTCTACACCGCGATGCAGTTCGCCGAGACCTTCGAGAACCGGGGAGGTCTGGGCAGCAAGCACACGATCCGCGAGCGCCTCAGCGTGCTGGCGACCAAGGGCTTCGTGAAGTTCCTGCGCGACGCCTCGGGGTTCGGCTTCCCCGTCACCCGGTCGCGGTTCGGCTATCTCTGCGTCGAGGGCATGCAGTTCGGCGCGCCCGTCGAGCATGTCGATCCGGACACCGGCGAGGTCGCCACAACCGCCCGTCCGGTCCTGCCCAGCCACTTCAAATGCCCCCAGTCCGGACTCTGCCTGCAGGTCGAAAACCCCGCCGTCTGGGTCTACCCGGAGGGGCTCGAGGACGACCTAACTCATATGAGTGAGGCCTGACTCATATGACAGCGCCAACTGTGCACTCAACGAAATCAACGGGTTACGGGCAAATAAGAGTTAGGTCCCTAACTCATGCCCGAAGACTTCATGAAGTCTTATTCCGCAATGATTCCAGCCACTTGAACGCCCCGGAACAGTTAGGTGTCAAACCCCCATACTACGTATGGGAGGGCCACCCCACAGGGTTGGCCACTCCTCCCATACGTCCGGGTCAGCCGCGCGCGCCGCCGTGACGCTCCCTTGTGCTCTCCGATCCGACGACGGCGGGCCCGTACCGCCAAGCACCAGACCGCCGTCGTCTTCCACCACCACAGGCCACCGGCAAAGGAGACCCATCATGGCTCAGCCGACTCTGATCCCGAATTGCGACGGCGCAAGGTTTGAATCGCTGCCGCTCGACACCTCCCGCAACCGCTGCATCCTCGCCCTCGACCTCGGCACCACGACTGGCTGGGCGATCCGCGGCCATGACGGTCTGATCACCAGCGGCACCGTCTCGCTCCGCCCCGGCCGCTTCGATGGCGGCGGCATGCGCTACCTGCGCTTCACCAACTGGCTGACCGAGATCGACCGGCTGTCCGGTCCTGTCGCCGCCATCTGGTTCGAGGAAGTCCGCCGCCACGCGGGCACCGACGCGAGCCATATCTACGGCGGGCTTATGGCCACGCTGACCGCATGGGCGGAACTTCGCGGCGTGCCGTACGAGGGCGTGCCGGTCGGCACGATCAAGCGCCACGCCTCGGGCAAGGGCAACGCCGACAAAGCCACCATGGTCGCCGCCGTCCGCGCCCGCGGCTTCAGCCCGGCCGACGACAACGAGGCCGACGCCATCGCCATCCTGCTCTGGGCGATCGAGACGAAAGGGGGTGTCGCATGAGGTGGCACCCCCATGGCTACGGCGGTCGGCGCCGGGATCCCGAACAGGTCAAGCGCGAGGGCTGGCAGGAACAGGGCGTCCTCGCGGTCTCCGCTGATGACGACCGCCTCACCTGGCCCGAGCGTGAACTGGTCCGCCAGCTGGGCGAGAAGCTCTACGGCCCGCGCCCTTCCGACAGGGAGGCGCGGCATGGCTGATCGCGAATGGACCGCCGACTGCGTCGCCGATCATTTCGAGGAGGCATTCCGCACCCTGCGCAAGCTGCCGCCGGTGAAGGCACAGGGCTACTTCAACACCTGGCCCGACATCGTGCGGACCAGCCGCGAGATCGCCGCGATGGAGCCGCAGCCGATGCGGGTCTGGCCCTCTGCCGCCGCGATCACCCGGCTTGAGCAGACCTTCGACTGGGTGCTCTGGATCGAGGAGGCGGAGCGCAAGCTGGTCTGGTCGCGTGCGGCCCGGGTGCCGTGGAAGCAGATCAGCGGCGAGCTGGGGTGCGACCGCACGACCGCCTGGCGGCGCTGGCAACTGGCGCTGACCAAGATCGCCGCGCGGCTGAATGCACAGTGACTCCAATGTGTTGCAACACTTTTTCCTTCGACATCTGCAACATGATCGTGCTATTCCGAAGGCAAGATGGGGAGAGTGCGCTGGAAGCTCGCTCTCCCTTTTGCGTTGACGGGGGCCTTCTGGACCCCGGTATCCAGCGAGGGTCCGGCCGGGGTCCAGCCCACGGCAGTTTCTGGTTCCTTCCTGGCGACATTTGTATGCTGGCGGGCGAAGCGCGGAACATCGCCAGCGACAGGGCCGGATTTTTGGGAAGCCACCCGGAAGCCGGAGCCACGCGCGCCCCGCGCAAACACCAATGAACGCTGGCCTTCCGACCGGACACCGCTGGTGGCCGCTGGACCCCGTGTGGAGTCCGGCCCGGCATCCGGAGTCCGGAAGCCACCGGCATCCACCCGACCGAGGAACCGTGCCCATCATGACGTTGAGCTTCGCCCCGGACGCGATCGAGACGTGGCCGCTGTCGCGCCTCCAGCCCTACGCGAAGAACGCGAAGGCGCATGGCGCGGATCAGGTCGCGAAGATCGCCGCCAGCATGGCCGAGTTCGGCTGGACCGTGCCCTGCCTCGTCGGCGAGGACGGCGAACTGATAGCAGGCCACGGGCGCGTGCTGGCCGCGACGCAGCTCGGGCTGACCGAGGCGCCGGTGATCGTGCTCGGGCACCTGACCGAAGCGCAGCGCCGGGCGTACCGGATTGCGGACAACAAGCTGACGGAACTCGGCACCTGGGACGAGGCGCTGCTGTCGGCGGAACTGAACGACCTGCTGGCCGAAGACTTCGACCTGTCGCTGGTCGGGTTTTCCGATGGCGAACTCGACAAGCTGCTGGCCTTCGATCTCGACGGTGGCGGCGAGGAAGAGGGCGCCGGGGGCTCCGTGCCGCCGGTGACCATCCCCGAACCCCCACGCAATCCGGCGTCGCGGACGGGCGATCTCTGGATCCTCGGCGATCACCGGCTGCTGTGCGGCGACAGCACCAGCGCGGCCGATGTGCGCCGCCTGATGAACGGTGAGCGCGCGATCCTTTTCGCGACCGATCCACCGTATCTCGTCGACTACGACGGCTCGAACCATCCGACCCGCAACAAGGACTGGTCGGCGTCCTACGGCACGACTTGGGACGACAGTTCGCAGGGCGCGGAACTCTATGACGGGTTCATCGCTGCAGCCGTGGCGGAAGCCATCGCCGAGGATGCTGCCTGGTACTGCTGGCACGCCTCGCGCCGCCAGGCGATGCTGGAAGCCTGCTGGGAGAAGGCTGGCGCCTTTGTGCATCAGCAAATCATCTGGGTGAAAGACCGGGGCGTCCTGACCCGGTCGCATTACCTCTGGAAGCACGAGCCCTGTTTCATGGGCTGGCGTCGCCCGAACCGCCCGCCGAAGGTGGCCGAGGAAACGCTGCCATCGACATGGGCGCTTCCCAGCTTCGCCAAGGATGACCGGCCTGACCATCCGACGCCGAAGCCGCTCGACGCCTTCGGGATCCCGATGCGCCAGCATGTGGCGCGGGGCGGCCTCTGCTATGAGCCGTTCTCCGGCTCCGGGTCGCAGATCATGGCGGGCGAGGCCAATGGCCGCCGCGTCTTCGCAATGGAGATCAGCGCGGCGTATGTCGATGTCGCCGTGGAGCGTTGGCAGGCCGAAACCGACAAGGACGCGATCCTCGACGGCGACGGCCGGACCTTCGCGCAGGTGAAGGCGGAGCGGCTGGGCGACGTCACCGATACGCCGGACACGGACGCCGAACCCGAACCCGCGCGAAAGCGCCAGACCGCCGCGTGACATGCATGACCTGGCTCTACCTTCCTCCGGAGACGCTTCCGGAGCCGGAGACGCATGTCTGTTCGGCCTCTCCCTCTGCTCCGGCGCGGGCGGTATCGACCTCGGGCTCACCATCGCCATCCCCGGATATCGTGCTGTGGGCCATGTCGAACGGGAAACCTTCGCCGCAGCCACTCTCGTGGCGCGGATGGAAGACGCGTCCCTGGATCAGGCTGTTGTCTGGGACGATGTTGCAACTTTCGACGGCCGCCCGTGGCGCGGCGCGGTGGACATCGTCACTGCGGGCTATCCGTGCCAGCCGTTCTCCGTCGCGGGCAAACGCCGGGGCGCCGACGACCCGCGCCACCTCTGGCCGCATGTCGCCCGCATCATCGGCGAGGTCGAACCGCCCTTCGTCTTCCTCGAGAATGTCGCCCATCATCTCCGCCTCGGCTTCCCCGAAGTCGCCGCAGGACTGGTCGGCATGGGCTTGTCTTATGACTTCCCTCGGCTTCCTTGCGATAAGGGAGCCGCTGCCCGGCACCCCAAATATGCCGGGCAGCGGCGGGGGACGGATCGAGAATGGGTCGGCCGTTGCGGGCCGTGCGGTAGTGTGATCGCCCCCGTCTTTTCTCATGACCTGAACGGATAGCAGGGCTTCGGGCCTGCATGACAAGCAGAGGTAAGGAAAAGACGGATGCAGGATATCATCGGCATCGACATCTCGAAAGACCGGCTGGACGCGTTCCGGCTCTCGGATCGGCAACACAACTCTTTCGGAAACGACAAGGCCGGGTTCAAGACCTTGCTGAAATGGATCGGCAACACCGAAGGACTGCGGATCGTCTACGAGCCGACCGGCCCCTATCATCGTGGAATGGAGGAAGCGCTCGCAAAGGCGGGACATGCGCTGGTCAAGGTCAATCCTCGCCAGGCGCGGCGCTTCGCGGAGGCCACTGGCACGCAGGCCAAGACAGATCGGGTGGATGCGATGCTGCTGGCGCGGATGGGGCTCGCACTCGACCTGCCGCCGCGGCCGGTTCGTGGCGAACTCATGAACGAACTGAGGGAGTTGCACGTCGCGCGGCTGGCGCTGATCAAGGATCGGACGGCGGCAGGAAACCGTGCTGAAACAGCAGCGATCAGCCTGATCCGCCGCCAGGCGAAGGCGCGGCTGGCCATCATCGAGAAGCAGCTTGCCGAAGTTGACGAAACCATCTCCACCCTGATCGCAGCGGACCCCGCCCTGGCCGAGCGTCTCGACATCCTGACCTCTATTCCCGGCATCGGCGCCGTGACCGCGTGCATGCTGCTGATCGAGATGCCGGAGCTCGGCACCCTCGAGCCGAAACAGGCCGCGAGCCTCGCCGGGCTGGCACCCTTCACGCGCCGTTCGGGCAAGTGGAAGGGAAAGGAAATGATCCGCGGCGGACGCGCCAGCCTGCGCGCCGCGATCTTCATGCCCGCCCTCGTCGCCATCCGCTTCAACACAGACCTCAAGCGAAAATACCAGCAGCTGCTTGAAAGCGGCAAAGCACCAAAGCTCGCGATCACCGCCGTCATGCGCAAGCTCGTCCTCCTCGCCAATGCGCTGCTGCGCGACGGCCGGAAATGGGCCGACAGACCCGCTTGACCAAGACGGATACTACCGCCTTGCGGCAGGCCTCTTCACGGCGGCGGAAGTCGGCGCGCCCCACAAGCGCGAGCGGCTCTTCATCCTCGCCATCCGCGAAGGGGACGAGCTGGCCGACCCCGCGCGCCTGCTCTGGCACCCGGTCGAGTGGCGGGAACCGGACGGAACTGCTGCGGCTCTGGCCGACGCCAAGGGCCAGCGCCAACGAGAACAGGCAGACAATACCGACGCCGTCGCAGAAAGCGGGCCAGCACGGCATGAACCTGGCGACCACGGCTGCGATGTGGCCCACGCCGCAGACCGACAGTTTCCGCAGCCGGGGCGGCGAACGACGAGACGAGAAGGGTCTGGACCGCATGGCGCGGGACTGGCCGACGCCGATGGCGAACGACGGCTGCAAGCCGAGCGCGGGCAACCGCAAGACGGCCGATCTGACCCATGCGGTGGGATTGTGGATGACGCCGACGGCGCGGGATCACAAGGACGGGGCGACGACACTCGCGAACACGCCGGTGAACGGCCTGCTTGGCCGCCAGATGGGGTGGATGCCGCCCTTCCTCGGCGGCAACGCCATGTGCCACATTCGTGGTGCTTGGTTCCACGAGAGGAAAAGGAGGCATCCATGGAAAAAGGTATCATCGTCGGGGTCGATCTTGCAAAGCACAGCTTTCAATTGCACGGGTCATCGGCGGACGGGACCGTTCTGTTTCGCAAGAAGCTCAGCCGACCACAGTTTCACCGTTTCATGTCGGAGCAGCCGCATTGCACCGTTGTCATGGAGGCCTGCGGCGGGGCACATTTCTGGGCGCGTGAACTTGTGCGACTGGGCCATGAAGCGCGGCTGATCTCGGCGCGCTACGTGAAGCCGTTCATCAAGCGGCAGAAAAACGACGCGGCCGACGCCGAGGCGATTGTCGAGGCGGCAACCCGTCCGACGATGCGGTTCGTCGAGGTCAAGAGTGCAGAACAGCAGGCCCGCGCCGTCGTGTTCCGGACCCGTGAGCAACTTCTGAAGCAACGAACCGAGCTGGTGAACGCGCTGCGTTCGCATCTCTACGAATTTGGGTATGTGGCACCACAGGGGATCCACAATCTTCCGCGCATCGCGGAAATTCTTGATGATGAAAATACGGATATTCCGCTGCTGGCGCGCGAGACCTGCCTTGATCTGCTCTCACAAATCTCCGCTCAAACCGCCCGGATAAATGCGCTGACGAAGCGGATGGGCGAACTGGCCCGCACGGCGGACACGACCCGCAGATTGCAGACAATGCCGGGCATCGGGCCGATCGGCGCTCTGGCTATCGAAACCTTCGCGCCGCCGATGGAAACCTTCGGCTGCGGCCGAAACTTCGCCGCTTGGCTGGGTCTCGTGCCCCGGCAGAACTCGACCGGGGGCAAACAGCGGCTCGGTCGAACGTCGAAGATGGGCCAGCAAGACATTCGGCGATTGCTGATCATCGGCGCGATGGCCGTGGTGCGGTGGACAAGTCAGAAAGGCGCCCGTCCGGGGACATGGCTGGCGCGTATGCTGGCGACGAAGCCGCGAATGCTCGTGGCAGTCGCACTGGCAAACAAGATGGCTCGTGGCATCTGGGCGATGCTGACGCGCAAGGAGGATTATCGAGATCCGGGGCAGTTGATGGCGGCGTGATACCGCGACGACCATCATCTGAAACCGGTACGCCGAGGATGTAGGGAGAGGTGCCAAACTTCATGGGAAAATGATCGAACAGATCAGGGTCAGGAAAACCAGTCCAGGACACAGAGCCACTCGCTCGCCCGCCAGATTTGGACCTGGCCCGCGGATCACCATACCGGCCGGCGGCGCGTGAAAGGCCGCACTATCAGGCCTGACACAAGCACGCACTCGATCAGAAACTCAGAACAAGGCAAATCAACTTGCAAACCGGGCGGCATCCACACAAGGTCCTGGTGACGCCGATGGCTGGGAGCGATACCTCCGAGCCGCGCCGGACCTTGAACCCGCTGTTCGTCGAGGCACTGATGGGTTGGCCCACCGGGTGGACCGGCTTCGCCTCTGTGGCAACGGCGTGGTCCCCTTGGTTGCGGCGCATGCGCTGCGAACTCTCGCGGCTGAACTGCTGGCCGATGGATGAGGCAGCGGCATGAAGCAGACCCGCCTCATGTCGCTGGTCGAGTCCGTCGCCAACGTGATCGTCGGCTACGGCGTCGCGGTCGTGACGCAGATCCTGATCTTCCCGATCTTCGGGCTGCACACGACGCTGGCGCAGAACCTGAAGATGGGCGCCATTTTCACCATCTTATGCCGAGCTCGGCATAACACGGTTTATGCTGAGCGCAGGATTATGCGGAGTCGTCCGGGCGTTGGTGTCGCAAGTATCTGACCCGCATTTGTTTTCCTGCCTGCATCGGTCGGCATAATCGGATTGTCCTTCGTGTGGCGCCGCAGTGGCGCCTTTCACGGAGGACAACATGAACGAACTCAACGCGCCGGTCACACGGCGACGCCTTCTGGATGCAGGACCGCACCAAGCCCTGGTTGACGATTATGCCCGGTATCTTGCCGCAACCGGGCTTTCGCACGTTTCGGTTCGGATCCATCGGGGCTCCGCCCTGCATTTCCTGGCCTGGAGCGTCCAGAGCGGCATCGCGCTGGATCATGCCGGGCAGGATATCGTGGCGCGGTTCGCTGCGCATGATTGCCAGTGCCATTCGTCGCCGCGCTCGCTCGGGCAGTACTACATCAACCGGGTCGATGGCTTCGTGCGCTACCTCGCGGCGCGGGGTACTCTGCCGCCGCAGCCTGTGGCCGAGGCACCGGCGGTGGACCACAACGTTGCGGACTGGCTCGATGCGCAGGCCCGGCAGCGCGGGTTGGCAACGGTCACCATCGCGCGGCACAGTCGGATGCTGGCGCAGATCCTGCCGCTGATCGGCAGCGACCCATCGCGTTACACGCCCCGGATTATCCGCGACGGTTTGATCGAACACGCCCGGACGGCGCGGTCCGTGCATTATCCGAAGATGGTGGCAAGCGCGCTGCGCCTGTATCTGCGCCACCTTGCGCAGCGCGGGGTCGCCGCGCCCGGCCTTGACCGTGCGGTTCCCACGGCAAAGACTTGGCGACTGGCGAGCCTGCCGCGCTATCTGGAGCCGGACGCGGTCGAGCGGCTGATCGCGTCCTGCGATCCCGAGACCCCGGGCGGCCGCCGTGACCGGGCGATCCTTCTGCTGCTGGCCCGCTTGGGGCTTCGGGCGCGCGATGTGGCAGAGCTGCGCCTGGCCGATATCGACTGGCGTGCGGGGAACATAGCTGTCTGCGGCAAAGGTCGCCGGGAAGTCCGGTTGCCATTGCCGCAGGATGCAGGCGACGCCCTGATTGCCTGGCTGAGCGGGGCGCGGCCAGCCGCCTCGGGCGATACTGTATTCTCGCGGCTCTTGCCGCCCTTCGATCCCATCAGTTCCGGCGTAGTCGGCGGTGTGGTGCGCCGGGCGGTCGGTCGGGCCGGCATCGAGAATGCGCCCTCGCGCGGCAGCCATCTGCTCAGGCACTCGGCCGCCATCGCGATGCTGCGCGGCGGCGCCACGCTGGACGCCATCGCCACCGTGCTGCGGCACCGGTCGACCGACACCACGGCGCATTACGCGAAGGTGGATGTCTCCATGCTGGGGGACGTGGCGCAAGGCTGGCCGACCGACGGACCGGCATGCCCAGTGGCACCACCGCTCTTCGGCCTGGTCTGGCCGGAGGGCGCGCCATGCTGAGCCGCGACCTCGACG
Organism: Paracoccus stylophorae; assembly: GCF_028553765.1. Classification (NCBI taxonomy): domain Bacteria; kingdom Pseudomonadati; phylum Pseudomonadota; class Alphaproteobacteria; order Rhodobacterales; family Paracoccaceae; genus Paracoccus; species Paracoccus stylophorae. The sequence goes on from NZ_CP067134.1 coordinate 2,258,555, forward strand.
ACTACATCGCGCTGCAACGGGCCCGCGGGTTGAAGTTCACGACCCAGCCCTGTCTGCTCAGGAGCTTCGTGGCTGCGGCCACCTTGGCAGGCGATACGCATGTGACGACCGCCCGCGTGCTCGACTGGGCGGTGCGGACGACATCCGACGTACAGGCGCGCAATCGCCTGGCCGTTGTCCGGCGCTTTGCCGAACATCTGGCCGTCGCCGACCCGGCACACGAGGTCCCGCCCGCCGATGCCCTCGGGCGCTGGCGCTTCGAACGGCGGATGCCGCACATCTATACGGGCGACGAGATTGCCGCGCTGATGATGGCAGCCCGGCGGCTCGGTCCTCCGGGTTCGATCCGGGGCGAGACGCTGGCCACGGCGATCGGCCTTCTGGCGGCAACAGGCCTGCGTGTCTCCGAGGCGCTCGGACTCGACACGAGGGACATGACGTCCGAGGGGCTGGTGATCCGCGAGACCAAGTTCCGCAAGAACCGCCTCGTCCCCTTGCATCCCACCGCACGGACGGCGCTTAAGTGCTACATGCGGCGGCGTGCGCAGGTCCGGGGCGCGGGCGATGCACTGTTCGTGAACGACCACGGCCGACGGCCGTCCTATGTCACGATTTACGCGCTCTTCCTGCGGATCGGCCGCGAGACCGGCATCCGCGGCTTGCCCGGCGAGAAAGGGCCACGGCTCCACGACCTGCGCCACACCTTCGCGGTGCGCTCGCTCGAGGCCTGCGACGGCGACCGCCGCGCGATCTCGCGGCACATGCTGGCGCTGGCCACTTACCTTGGCCATGCCGATCCCAGCCACACCTGGTGGTATCTGCAGGCGACGCCGACGCTGATGAGGCATATTGCCGATGCGGGCGAGGCCCTGATGGCGGAGGGTATGGCATGACGCCCCTCGCTCCGCATCTGTCCGCCTTTCTGCGCGACCACCTGCCGCGCGAACGCGGCGCCTCGCAACATACCATCGCATCCTATGCGCATTGTTACCGGCTGCTTCTGAGCTTCGCGGCCGAGCGACGAAAGACGAGGCCCAGCAGGATCGTCATCGAGGATCTCGATGCGACCCTGATCTGCGCCTTCCTGGATCATCTCGAGGCGGAGCGGTCCAACACGGCCCGCAGCCGCAATGCCCGGCTCGCGGCGATCCATTCGCTGTTCCGCTACGTCGAGTATCGCGTGCCCGCTTGCCTCGATCAGGCGCGGCGGATCCACGCGATCCCGATGAAGCGCAGCGCGCAGCCGCTGGTGGGTTACCTGACGCGGGCCGAGATGCAGGCCCTGTTTGCCGCCCCCGATCTGCAAACGGCCGCGGGGCTGCGTGATCAGGCCATGCTGCATCTTGCCTTCGCGGCGGGCTTGCGGGTCTCGGAACTGACCGGCCTCCGGTTGGACCAGTTCGACGATGCCGCGTTGCCCAGCCTGCATGTGATCGGAAAGGGGCGACGTGAACGCATCCTGCCGCTCTGGCAGGACACGGCCCGCGCCGTCCGGCGCTGGATTGCGGTGCGCCCGAAATCGGCCGACCCGCAGTTGTTCCTGAATGCCGCCGGTCGCATGATGACGCGATCGGGGTTCGAATACATCCTGCGAAAACACGCCGCCGCTGCGGCGAAGGCGGCCCCCTCGATCGCGGCCAAGCGGGTGACACCGCATGTCCTGCGCCACAGTTGCGCCATGCACACGCTGCAAGCCACCGGAGATGTGCGCAAGGTCTCGCTCTGGCTTGGCCATGCCAGCGTCCAGACCACCGAGATGTACCTGCGCGCTGATCCAACAGAAAAGCTCGAAGCGCTGACCGCCATGGGGCCGCCAACCCTGCAACGCGGCCGCTTCACCGTGCCGGACAAGCTGATGGCAATGCTGTCCGACGCCGGTAACGGCCGTAATTATGCGGAGTGAACTCCGCCGAAAAACACCGTGGCGTCGGGTATCGGCGCCGCGGACTCCGCATAATCCTGCGCTCAGCATAAACCGTCGTCTCGATCGCCCGTTCCTTCGCCTTGCGGCGGGTGTTCGAGGCGATCCGGATGCGGAGCGCCAAATGATCGACCGCCGCCCCGTAGGGACGGCGGTCATCAGCTTGTCGGGGTCCGGCGCGTCAGGCGGCGGGGAGTTTGTACACGCGCCCCCGATCCTCGACCTTCTCCGAGGTCACCTCGAGCCCGAGCTTCTTCTTCAGCGCCCCGGCCATCGCGCCGCGCACCGTGTGCGACTGCCAGCCCGTCGCGGCCATGATCTCCTCGATGGTCGCGCCCTCCGGCGCGCGCAGCATGGCGATCAGGGTCGCCTGCTTGGTGCCCTCGCGCGGCGTGCGCGTCTTGGGCGCGGCCTTCGGTTCGGTGGGGGTGTTCGGCGCGGCCTCCTCGGTCGGCGCGTCCGTCGCGCCCGCAGGCGCGGGGTTCGCGTCCTCGGGCGCGATGCCGATGGCGGCGAGACCTGCGTCGGTGGCGACCAGCGTGACGCCGTGGCCGTCGCCGGTCTCGCGCCAGACGGGTTCGCCCTTGCGCATGTCGGCATCGACCTCCTGCAGGAAGCCCTTGGCGAGCATCGCGCCGACCACCTTGGCGGCGGCGCCGCCGCGCAGGCTCTCGGGCAGCGGCAGCGCGATGTGGTCCTCGCGCTGGGCGGCGGCGCTGAGGATGATGGATTGGGTATCGGAAAGCTTGGTCATGGGATCGTCTCCGTATTCGGGCCCGCGTCATGCGGCGCCTTCTACGACCCCGAGCCGCGCAGGGCGCGCGGCGGGAGTTCCGGCAGTGCTGGAGATCAGCGGGCGTGCTCGCCCTCGCCGAAGGCGCTGTCGGTGATGCGCTTCAGGAGGCTGGCGTAGTGTTCGAGGGTGCCGACCATGGCCCAGCCCGCCTCGTCGGGGGCGCAGTTGAAATGCTCGTCGCTGAGCGCCTGCAGGCGCGCGAGCATCTCGTCGATCTCGGCTTTCTTGCCGATGAAGGCGGCGAGCGCGTTCGACCGGTTCCTCGAACCGGTGGCGGAACCGGTCTCACCCTTGTTCCGGCGCGCCTTCTCGGCGCGGAGTTCGTGGCGCGGGGTGGTGATCGGGTTCAGGCGCGTGGTCATCGTGATGGCTCCTTGGTGAGTTGCATCGTCCTTCTGACAGGACGTTCGCTCTGTCCGTGACGCTTATCAACTCGATAAGCACATGAATCTGAATGATAATCGGAGCCGCCGATGCAGGGCATGAGCGAGCGCCAGTACGCCGCGCATGTCGGGCTGTCGCGGGGCGCGATCCAGAAGGCCAAGGCCGCCGAGCGGCTGGTCCTCTATCCCGACGGCAGCATCAACGCGGCCGCCAGCGACGCTAGACGGGCCGAGACGACGGACCCGTCGAAGACGAGGAAGGCACCAGCGCCGAAGCTGAAGCCTGTCCCCGAGGCGGCGGTGGCCGCTGTCGGCGATACGCTGCGCGAACAGGGGCTGGCAGTCCCCGCCGTCGGCGGCGGGACGACCTTCCTGCAGGCCAAGACCGCGAACGAGGTGCTGAAGGCGCAGGAGCGGCGCATCCGGCTCCAGAAGCTGAAGGGGGAGTTGATCGAGCGGGCCCGCGCGCTGGCGCTGGTGTTCCGGCTGGCGCGGGAGGAACGGGACGCGTGGGTGAACTGGCCTGCGCGCGCGGCGGCGCTGATGGCGGCCGAGCTCTCGGCCTCATCCAGCGACGCGACGGGCCAGCAGATCACCGTGGAGCCAGCCGCGATGCAGAAGGTCCTGGAGAAACATGTACGCGCCCACCTCGACGAACTCGCCGAGGTCCGGCCCGACTTCCGGTGAAGATGACGCGCTGACCGACTTCGACGGCGCGGGCGAGATCTTGCGTGCCTGGGGCAACGGACTCCGGCCCGACCCGGACCTGACCGTTTCGGAATGGGCGGACCGGCACCGGATGCTCTCGGGGCGGGCTTCAGCCGAACCGGGGCGGTATCGCACCGTGCGCACGCCCTACATGCGCGAGATCATGGACCGGCTGTCGCCGGGGGATCCCACGCAGCGGATCGTGTTCATGAAGGCGGCGCAGGTCGGCGCGACCGAGGCGGGCAACAACTGGATCGGGTTCGCGATCCACCAGGCGCCGGGTCCGATGCTGGCGGTCCAGCCGACCGTGGAACTGGCCAAGCGCAACTCGCGCCAGCGCATCGACCCGCTGATCGATGAAAGCCCAGAGCTGCGGGAGCGGGTGAAGCCCGCGCGATCCCGCGATGCGGGCAACACGATGCTCTCGAAGGAGTTCGCGGGCGGCATCCTGATCATGACGGGCGCGAACTCGGCGGTCGGGCTTCGGTCCACCCCGGCGCGCTACATCTTCCTCGACGAGGTCGACGCCTATCCCGCCTCGGCCGACGAGGAAGGCGATCCGGTCACGCTCGCCGAGGCGCGCTCCCTGACCTTCGCCCACCGGCGCAAGGTGCTGCTGGTCTCGACGCCCACGATCCGGGGGCTGTCGCGCATCGAGCGCGAGTACGAGGCCAGCGACCAGCGTCGGTTCTTCGTGCCGTGCCCACAATGCGGCCACGCACAATGGCTGAAGTTCGACCGGCTGCGCTGGCAAAAGGGCCGCCCGGAGACGGCCGAGTATCACTGCGAGGGCTGCGACGCGGCAATCGCGGAACACCACAAGACGGCGATGTTGGAGGGCGGCGAATGGCGGGCGACCGCCACGGCCGCCGATCCGATCACGGTCGGGTATCACCTTTCGGCGCTCTATTCGCCGATCGGCTGGCTGAGCTGGGAGCGGATCGTGCGGTCATGGGAAGCAGCCCAAGGGTCGGACGAGGCGATCAAGGCGTTCCGCAACACGATCCTCGGCGAGACATGGGTCGAGACCGGGGAAGCGCCCGACTGGCAGCGGCTCTACGACCGGCGCGAACGCTGGAAATCCGGCACGGTGCCAGCAGGCGGGTTGTTCCTGACAGCCGGAGCCGACGTGCAGAAGGACCGGATCGAGGTCGATGTCTGGGCCTGGGGTCGCGGCTTGGAAAGCTGGCTCGTCGATCACGTCGTCATCGAGGGCGGGCCCGACCGGCACGACGCCTGGTCGGAGCTGACCGCGCTGCTGGACAGGTCCTGGCCGCATGAACGCCGCGCGCATCTCAGGATCGCGCGGCTCGCCATCGACACCGGCTACGAGGCCCCGGCGGTCTATTCCTGGTCGCGGGCGCAAGGCTTCGCGCAGGTGTCGCCGGTCAAGGGCGTCGAGGGGTTCAACCGCTCGAGCCCGGTGTCGGGGCCGACCTTTGTCGACGCGACCGAGGGCGGCAAACGCCTGCGGCGCGGGGCGCGGCTCTGGACCGTGGCGGTCTCGACCTTCAAGGCCGAAACCTACCGCTTCCTGCGGCTGGCACGCCCGACCGAGGAGGAGATGGCCGACGGGGCGGCGTTCCCGCCCGGCTCGGTGCACCTGCCGCACTGGGTCGAGAACGAATGGCTGAAGCAGTTCGTGGCCGAGCAGCTGGTGACGGTGCGCACCAAGCGCGGCTTCGCCCGGCTGGAATGGCAGAAGCTGCGCGAGCGCAACGAGGCGCTGGATTGCCGGGTCTACGCCCGCGCAGCCGCCTGGATCGCGGGCGCGGACCGCTGGCCCGACGAGAAATGGCGCGACCTCGAGGATCAGCTCGGGGCCGCCCCCACCGACACCGATCCCGCCGGGCAGATCAACCGGCCGGTACAGGCCCCGCAGGGCAAGCGCCGCTCCGACTGGCTCGGGCGGCGGGAGGGATGGTTCTGAACATGATCGACTGGACGGAAACCGAGCTTTCGGCGCTGCGCCGGGCCTATGCCAGCGGCACGACGCGCGTCAGCTATGACGGCAAGTCGGTGGATTACGGCTCGGCCGAGGATCTGCTCGCCCGCATCCGGACCATCGAGCGCGCCATCGCGGGCTTCAGCCGCCCGCTGCCCGTGGCGGGGCTCGCTGGCTTCTCGCGCGGGGATCGCTGATGTCGGCGACCTGGTTCGACCACGCCATCGCCACGGTGGCGCCGCGCATGGCGGCTCGGCGCGTGATGGCGCGTCAGGCATTCGAGACGCTGACGCGTGGCTATGACGGCGCGGCGCGCGGGCGACGGACGGACGGCTGGCGCGCGCCGGGATCCTCGGCCGACACCGAAATCGGCGTCGCCGGGGCGCTGCTGCGCGACCGCATGCGCGATCTGGTGCGCAACAACCCGCATGCGGCCAAGGCCGTGGCGGTGCTGGTCAACAACATCATCGGCGCGGGCATCATGCCCCGCGCCGCCAGCGGTGACGACACGCTGGACCGGAAGGTGGATACGCTGTTCGAGCGCTGGACGGCGGACTGCGACGCCGATGGCCAGCTTGACTTCTATGGCCTGCAGACGCTGATCTGCCGGGAGATGGTCGAGGCGGGCGAGGTTCTGGTGCGCCGCCGCCTGCGGCGCGCGAGCTACGGCCTGCCGGTGCCGCTGCAATTGCAGGTGCTGGAAGCCGACTTCCTCGACGCCACCAAGTCCGGAGCCCTCGGCGCAGGGCGCCTCGTGCAGGGGATCGAGTTCGACCCGGTCGGGAAGCGCCGGGCTTACTGGCTGCATGCCGAGCATCCGGGCGACGCCTACGGGGCCTTGCAGAACGGGTTGCAGAGCCGCCCGGTCCCCGCGACCGAGATCGCCCATGTCTACGAGAAGCAGCGCACGCAAGCGCGCGGCGTCCCCTGGGGCGCGCCGGTGATCCGGTCGTTGCGTGATCTCGACGACTATGAAGTGGCCGAACTGGTTCGCAAGAAGACCGAGGCCTGCGTCACCGCCATCGTCTTCGGCGACGACGAGGCGCAACAGGGCATCGCGCCCTCCGTGGTCGATGCCGACGGCAACCGGGTGGAACAGTTCGAGCCGGGGCTGATCGCCTATGCCCGCGGCGGCAAGGACATCCGCTTCAACCAGCCCTCGGCGACGGGCGGCTACGGCGAATACAAGCGCGCGAGCCTGCACACGATCTCGGCAGGCTTCCGCGTGCCCTACGAGCTGCTGACGGGGGACCTGTCCCAAGTGAACTACTCCTCGATCCGGGCGGGTCTCGTGGAGTTCCGCCGCCAGATCGACGCCGTCCAATGGCAGCTGTTCATCCCGATGTTCTGCGCCCCGGTGTGGCGGTGGTTCACGGAAGCCGCATGGGCGGCGGGGCAGATCCCGTCGCCGATCGTGCCTGTGGAATGGTCGCCGCCGAAGTTCGAGGCGGTCGATCCGCAGAAGGACGCGATGGCGAACCTGCTGTCCATCCGCTCGGGCACCATGACGCTGGCCGAGGTGATCGCCCGGCAGGGCCGCAACCCCGACGCCGTGCTGGCCGAGATCGCGGCGACCAACGCCAAGCTCGACGCGCTGGGGTTGGTCCTCGACAGCGACCCTCGCCGCGTCACCAAGACCGGCAGCGCACAATCCAAAGACGGGGCCAGCGATCCGGCGAACGATCCGGCCGCCGACGAACCAGACGCCGACGACCCGACCGCCGACGCGGATACAGACCCGGCGCAGGCCGACCAACAGGACTGACCTTCATGGACACGATGATCGAACTGCCGGCCATGCGCCGGTCGGCGGAGCTTGCGCCGAACACGGCCGATGCCGACAACCGCACCGTCGAGGTGGTCTGGTCGGCCGGGGCTCGCGTCCGCCGTGCCACCTTCTTCGGCGAGCCTTATGACGAGGAACTCAGCCTCGACCCGGCCCATGTCCGGCTCGACCGGCTGAACGCGGGCGCGCCGTTCCTGAAGGTGCACGAGCTCGACACGCTCGACGCGGTGATCGGCTCGGTCGTGCCGGGCTCGGCCCGGATCGAGAACGGTCGCGGCATCGCCTTGGTCCGGATCAGCGAGCGTGCCGATGTCGAGCCGATCTGGCGCGACATCCAGGCGGGGCACATCCGCGCCGTCTCCATCGGCTACCAGGTCCACCGGTTTGATATCTCGAAGCCTGATGGCGCCCGCGAGCTCTGGCGCGCGGTGGACTGGACGCCCTTCGAGGTCTCCGCCGTCGCGGTCGGCGCCGACCCAGCAGCGGGCTTCCGCGCCCAGCACCCCCTTCACGACTGCGTCCTCCACCGCCGGGACGCCCCTTCCACCACGAAAGGACCGATCCCGATGACGGACACGACCCAGACCCCGGCGAGCGACGCCGCAACCCCCGCCAACACCCAGCCGACCGCGCCGGTCGAAACCGAGGACACCCCCATGACCGAGCCGAAACCGGCTGCGCCCGACCCGAAGGTCGCGGCCAGCGAGACGCGCAGCCAGAAGACGCAGGTAACTCCCGCGCCCGATACCGAAGTGGTCGCCACCCGCGCCCGCGAGGCCGAGCGCGACCGCGTCTCCACCATCTACGACCTGGCCGGGCGGCTGAACCTCGAGCGCGGCTTCGCCGAGGACCTGGTCAAGCGCGGTGTCAGCGTGGACGAGTCCCGCCGCCTGATCCTCGACCAGGTCGCAGCGAAGTCTGACGAGACCCGGACCTTCCCCCATGTCTCCGTCCCGCTTGGCGGCCGGGACGAGCGCATCACCCGCCGCGACGCGGTGGCGAACGCGCTGCTGCACCGCTACAGCCCGACGCTGTTCCAGCTGGAAGACGCCGCGCGCCAGTATCGCGGCATGACGCTGCTGGAACTGGCCCGCGAAAGCCTCGGCAATGCCGGGGTGAACACCCGCGGCCTGTCGCGCGACGAGGTGGCGACGCGCGCGCTGCATTCGACCTCGGACTTCCCCGAGATCCTCTCGGCAGTCACCAACAAGACCCTGCGGCAAGCCTACGAGGCCTATCCCCGCACCTTCATGCTGTTCTGCCGCCAGATGGGGTGGATGCCGCCCTTCCTCGGCGGCAACGCCATGTGCCACATTCGTGGTGCTTGGTTCCACGAGAGGAAAAGGAGGCATCCATGGAAAAAGGTATCATCGTCGGGGTCGATCTTGCAAAGCACAGCTTTCAATTGCACGGGTCATCGGCGGACGGGACCGTTCTGTTTCGCAAGAAGCTCAGCCGACCACAGTTTCACCGTTTCATGTCGGAGCAGCCGCATTGCACCGTTGTCATGGAGGCCTGCGGCGGGGCACATTTCTGGGCGCGTGAACTTGTGCGACTGGGCCATGAAGCGCGGCTGATCTCGGCGCGCTACGTGAAGCCGTTCATCAAGCGGCAGAAAAACGACGCGGCCGACGCCGAGGCGATTGTCGAGGCGGCAACCCGTCCGACGATGCGGTTCGTCGAGGTCAAGAGTGCAGAACAGCAGGCCCGCGCCGTCGTGTTCCGGACCCGTGAGCAACTTCTGAAGCAACGAACCGAGCTGGTGAACGCGCTGCGTTCGCATCTCTACGAATTTGGGTATGTGGCACCACAGGGGATCCACAATCTTCCGCGCATCGCGGAAATTCTTGATGATGAAAATACGGATATTCCGCTGCTGGCGCGCGAGACCTGCCTTGATCTGCTCTCACAAATCTCCGCTCAAACCGCCCGGATAAATGCGCTGACGAAGCGGATGGGCGAACTGGCCCGCACGGCGGACACGACCCGCAGATTGCAGACAATGCCGGGCATCGGGCCGATCGGCGCTCTGGCTATCGAAACCTTCGCGCCGCCGATGGAAACCTTCGGCTGCGGCCGAAACTTCGCCGCTTGGCTGGGTCTCGTGCCCCGGCAGAACTCGACCGGGGGCAAACAGCGGCTCGGTCGAACGTCGAAGATGGGCCAGCAAGACATTCGGCGATTGCTGATCATCGGCGCGATGGCCGTGGTGCGGTGGACAAGTCAGAAAGGCGCCCGTCCGGGGACATGGCTGGCGCGTATGCTGGCGACGAAGCCGCGAATGCTCGTGGCAGTCGCACTGGCAAACAAGATGGCTCGTGGCATCTGGGCGATGCTGACGCGCAAGGAGGATTATCGAGATCCGGGGCAGTTGATGGCGGCGTGATACCGCGACGACCATCATCTGAAACCGGTACGCCGAGGATGTAGGGAGAGGTGCCAAACTTCATGGGAAAATGATCGAACAGATCAGGGTCAGGAAAACCAGTCCAGGACACAGAGCCACTCGCTCGCCCGCCAGATTTGGACCTGGCCCGCGGATCACCATACCGGCCGGCGGCGCGTGAAAGGCCGCACTATCAGGCCTGACACAAGCACGCACTCGATCAGAAACTCAGAACAAGGCAAATCAACTTGCAAACCGGGCGGCATCCACACAAGGTTCTGGCCACCGACTTCAAGGCCATGCACCGGGTGCAGCTCGGCGAGGCGCCGCAGCTGCTGGAGGTCGGCGAGAGCGGCGAGTTCAAGCGCGGCACGCTCGGTGAGAGCAAGGAGAGCTACAAGGTCAAGACCTATGGCCGGGTGGTCGCCATCACCCGCCAGACGCTGATCAACGACGATCTCGACGCCTTCACCCGGATCCCGGCGATGTACGGCAACTCCATCGCCCAGCTGGAGTCGGATGTGGTCTGGGGCATCATCACCGCAAACCCGGCGATGGCCGACGGCAACGCGCTGTTCCACACCACGCACAAGAACCTCGCGGGCACCGGCGCGGCGCTCGACGTCGGCAGCGTCGGTGCGGCGCGCGCGGCGATGGCCAAGCAGACCGGCCTCGACAAGAAGACCGTGCTGAACGTCCGCCCCGCCTTCCTGATCGTGCCCGCCTCGCTGGAACTGAAGGCCGAGCAGTTGGTCGCCCAGAACCTCGTGCCCGCGGCGACCTCCAGCGTCGTACCGCAGTCGATCCGGACGCTCGCGCCGATCAGCGAGCCTCGGCTCGACGCGGCGAGCGAGACGGCCTGGTATCTGGCGGCCTCGCCGAACCAGATCGACACCATCGAGTACGCCTATCTCGAGGGTCAGCAGGGCGCCTACATCGAGACGCGCAACGGCTTCGACGTCGACGGGGTCGAGATAAAGTGCCGCCTCGACTTCGGCGCCAAGGCCATCGACTGGCGCGGCCTCTACAAGAACCCGGGCGCGTAACCCGCACCCCGTCCTGAACCCTGACATGCGGGCGGTCCTGACGGGCCGCCCTTCGTCTTTCCACGAGGATCACCCCCATGAAAACCTACGTCCAGCCCGGAAACACCATCACCCTGACAGCGCCCTATGCCGTCGCCTCCGGCGATGGCCTGCTCGTCGGCTCCATCTTCGGCATCGCTTCGGGAGCGGCCGCCATCGGCGAGCCTGTCGAGACCGCGCTCGTCGGCGTGTTCGACATCACCAAGGTCGGCTCGCAGGCCTGGACGGTCGGCGCGAAGGTCTACTGGGACGACACCAACAAGCGCACCACGACCGTCGCGACCGACAACACCCTCATCGGCGCGGCCGTCGAGGCGGTGGCGAGCGGCGCCGGCGACACCATCGGCCGGGTGCGCCTGAACGCGACGTTCTGATGTCGGCCTTCGCCGCCGCCATCGGCGCGCTCTTCGCCGATCCGAACATCGGCCGGGACGCGGTCTACATCGCCGACGGCGGTACACCCGTGCTGGTGCGTGCCGTCGCCCGTCGCGCCGACGCGGTCACCGACTTCGGCGACGCGCGGCTCTGGTCCGAAACCACCCGGATCGACCTGCGCGTGGCCGAGGTGGCGAACCCGCGTCCCGGCGACCGCATCGAGATCGACGGCGACGCCTTCCTCATACAGGGCGAGCCGGTCCGCGACCGCGAGCGGCTGGTCTGGACCGTCGACCTGAGGCCCGCGTGAAACTGAAGCTCGACATCGATCCCGACATCGTCGCGATGATGGCGGCGGAGGTGGCGGCCGGGGAACGCGCCGTGACGGCCGCCATGCGTGAGGCTGGAACCGGACTGAAGAGCGCATGGCGGTTGCAGATCACCGGCGCGGGGCTCGGCCGACGGCTCGCCACTTCGATCCGAAGCCAGAACTTCCCGAGGTCAGGCGAAAGCCTCGATGCGGCGGCGCTGGTCTGGTCGAAGGCGCCGGTCATCGTCGGCGCGCATGACGCCGGCCCGCTGATCCGCTCGAAGAACGGGTTCTGGCTGGCGATCCCGCTGCCTGCCGCGGGCAAGTCCCTGCGCGGCGGCCGGATCACTCCCGGCGAATGGGAGCGGCGACGCGGCCTCCGCCTGCGCTTCGTCTATCGCCGGACAGGCCCGAGCCTGCTGGTCGCCGAGGGGCGGCTGAACACGAAGGGTCAGGCGGTGGTGTCGCGCTCGAAGACCGGGCGCGGCAAGGTCACCGCGCCGATCTTCCTGCTGGTGCCGCAGGTCAAGCTGCCGAAGCGGCTGGATCTGGCGCGGGATACAGACCGGGCGTTGGACAGCGTGCCGGGGCTGATCGTGGCGAACTGGGTGGGGGGTAGGTTGTGATCGCATCGATGCGCAATCTTGCTCGGCAGCCACGAAACCGACGGCTCGGGTTACCCCGCGCAGCACGACAGCTTCGCGACATCCTTGTCGAAGGTCTGCGCGGCGAGCTTCAGCCCCTCTACCGTGGTCAGATAGAGGAAGATCGTCTCGCCGAGCGCCTTTGTCGTCATGCCGAACTTGAGCGCCATGGCGAGCGTCTGGACACTGTCGGCTCCCTCCGGCGCCATGATCACGCCGCCCAGGAGGCGGTCGGTCGCCCGGTCCGCGACGAGCTTGATCAGGCCGCGCGTGTCGCGGGCGGCGAGCGCGCGGGGCACGTTGTCGAGCGTCAGCACACTGGTCTTGACGTCATGACCCGCGGCGCGCGCCTGCGCCTCGGTCAGCCCGACGCCGGCGACCTGCGGATCGGTGAACACCACCCACGGCATCGCGGCGTTGTCGTAGCGCTCCGCCCCGCCCAGAACGGCGTTGCGGGACGCGAGCTTGGCGCCATAGGCGGCCATGTAGACGAACTGGTCGCGGTCGGTCACATCGCCCGCCGCGAAGATGCCGGCCTTCGTGGTCTGCATGTCGTCGCCCACCCGGATCGCGCCACGCGCGTCGGTCTCGACGCCCATCTCCGCGAGGCCCAGCCCCTCGGTGTTGGCTGCGCGTCCCGTCGTCAGGACGAGGCGGTCGGCCGTCAGATCGCGGTCTGCGCCGTCCACCGTCACCGTCAGGACCGCACGGGCCCCGTCGCGCCGTGCGGCGTCGTAGGTCGCGCCATCGAGTATGTTAAGACCTTCGGCGCGCAAAACCTCACTGAGCGCTTCGGACACCTCCGGCTCGGTGCGCGGCAACAGGCGCGAGCGGCAGACGATGGTAACCCGCGTGCCCATCCGCGCCATCATCTGCGCCAGCTCCACGCCGATATAGCCGCCGCCGAGAAAGATCAGGCTTTCGGGCAACCGGTCCAGCTCCAGCAGCGACGTGCTGTCGAGCGTTGGTGCGTCCTGGATCCCAGGGATGTCGGGCACGGCGGGTCGGCCACCGGTCGCGACGATCACCTTGGGAGCCGTGATCCTGCGCCCGCCGACCTCGACCCCGCCGAGGACGAGACGCGCCGGACCCTCGTCGAGATAGGTCACACCGCCGTAGCCCGGCAGCAGATCGGCGTACTTCTTCTGGCGCAGTGTCGCGACAAGATCGTCCTTGGCCGCAATCAGCGCCGACCAGTCGGCGACCTGCGCCTCGCTGTTCAGGCCCGGGAACCGATGTGCTGTCTGCGCACCGTGCAGGGCTTCCGCGGCCCGGATCATCGTCTTGGAGGGCACACAGCCCACGTTCACGCAGGTCCCGCCGATGGTGCCGTGGCCGATCAGCGCGACGCGCTTTCCACCTTCCGCAGCGGTGATCGCGGCCGAGAACCCGGCCGATCCGGCGCCGATCACGGCAAGGTCGAAATCGCCCTTGGGCGCGCAACAATCGTCTTTCATCAAGTCATCCATCCGTTCGAGTGGTCTGGCGCCGCTGCCGCCGCCAGACCGCATACACGGTCAGTGCGACGAAGAAGGCGAGAGCGGGCAGCAAAACGTAGTCGAGCCAGCCCAGCCAGGCCGACAGTCCCACGGCGCCCAGAAGCACCACGAGCACCGGCGTGAAGCAGCAGAGCGCGGCGAAGACGGTGCCGACGATCCCTGTCGCGATCAGCTTCCGGTCGGACTGCTCGGTCATCCCGTCAGCCCGCGACGCGTGCCGGGTAGCCTGCATTGGCCGACGCGGTTGCGATGGCTTCGGCGCTGGTCGCGGCGGTGTCGAAGATCACCGTTGCGGTGCGCGCCTCGAAGTCGATCTCGACGGCGCGCACGCCCGCGACGCCCTCCATCGCGCGCTTCACGGTGATCGGACACAGCGCGCATGTCATGTTGTCGACCGCGAAGGTGACGGTCTGCTCCGCGGCGACGGCCTGCGCGGCAGCAGGGATGGCCGTGATGGGTGCTGTGGCGGTCAGGCCGAACAGAACAAGTGCAAGGATCTTCTTCATGGGGATATCCTTTCGGGGTCAGTAGAGAAGCGGGGCCCACCAGTCGATGGTGAGGGCTGCGAGAACGAGGATGAGGGAGGCCCAGAGCGCGGTCTTGGTGATGCGCGCCGAGGATGGGCGCGCACAGTAGGAACCGGGTTCGCAGACGGTCGGCTTGCGGAAATAGACCTGCCAGAAACCCGCCCCGATGAAGCCGAGCGCGATCACGGCGAAGATCGGCTTGTAAGGCTCCAGCGCCGTGAGGTTGCCGATCCAGGCCCCCGAGATGCCGAGGGTCAGCAGCACCAGCGGCCCGATGCAGCAGGCCGAGGCGAGAAAGGCGCCCACCACACCGCCCGCCGCGAGCCAGCCCTTTCGGGCACGGCGATCCGCTGCTGAGGTGTCCGTTCCGTCGTCCGTCAGCGCCATGTCGCGCACCTCTCGTCTGTGATTGAGGAGAGGTGTAGGGTCTGTAGCAACTACAGGCTCAAGAGGAAACTTGCCCATGACCGATCACGAGCGCGAGAGCGACTTAACACGCGGCGACCTGGCCCGGGCGACCGGCTGCAACATCGAGACGATCCGCTATTACGAGAAGACCGGCCTGCTGCCCGACCCGCCCCGCACGGACGCCGGCTACCGGGTCTATTCCGCCGCACACGCCACACGCCTCCGCTTCATCCTGCGGGCCCGCGAACTCGGGTTCTCGATGGAGGACATCCGCGGGCTGATGGGGCTCGGAGACGGCGCCGCGCCGACCTGCGCGGAGGTCAAGGAACGGACGGAGCGGCACCTTGCCGATGTCCGCGCGAGGATCGCGGATCTTCGGCGCATCGAAGCCGTCCTCGCTGCAACCGCATCCAGGTGTTCGGGCGCCGAAGTCCCCGACTGTCCGGTGCTCGACGCAATTTCCAACTCGGCCGACCCATGACACCTCGCGAAACCATCCTCGCCGCGCTGCACGCGCGGCTCTCGGCGCTTCCCGCCACCGCGCTCCGCGGCGAGATGCTGCCCGAGCGCGTTCCGAACGAGGGGCTGCTGATCCTGCGCGACGGCGAACCGGGCGAGCCCGAGGTGACGCTCTCGCCGCTGCGCTACCAATACCAGCACCGGGCCGAGATCGAGGCGGTCGTGCAGGGCGCCGAGCGTGACGCCGCCTTCGACGCGCTGACCGCCAGCATCGGCACGGCGCTCGCCGCCGACCGCACGTTGGGCGGGCTCTGCGACTGGGTCGAGGCGGAAGCGCCGCGTCCGGTCGATCTGCCCGTCGAGGGCGCGGCGAGCATGAAGGCCGCCGTCATACCGGTCGTGCTGCACTATTCCACGGCCGACCCGCTGGCCTGACCCCGACAACCTGAGGAGAACACCATGGCACGAGCCCAGGGGGCGCGGGCGCTGATGGCGCTTGCGTTCGAGACGACCTATGGAACGCCGCCTGCCAGCGGCTTCACCCGCATGCCTTTCGCCAGCACTTCGCTCGGCGCGGAGCAGCCGCTGCTGAACTCGGAGTTGCTGGGCTACGGCCGCGATCCGCTGGCGCCGATCAAGGACGCGGTGACGGCCGATGGCGATGTCGTGGTGCCGCTCGACGCGGAAGCCTTCGGCTTCTGGCTGAAGGCGGCGTTCGGCACCCCGACCACCACGGGCGCGGAGGCGCCGTACACCCACGAGTTCCAGTCGGGGTCCTGGACGCTGCCCAGCATGTCGATCGAGACCGGCATGCCGGAGGTGCCGCGCTTCGCGATGTATTCCGGTTGCGTGCTCGACCAGATCAGCTGGCAGATGCAGCGCTCGGGCCTGCTGACCGCGACGGCGCGGCTGGTGGCGCAGGGCGAGACGGTGGGGACGACGACCAGCGCAGGCACACCGGCGGCGCTGGAATTGAAGCGCTTCGGGCATTTCAACGGCTCGATCACGCGCAATGGCACGGCGCTCGGCAACGTGGTCTCGGCCGAGATCACCTACGCCAACAACCTCGACCGGATCGAGACCATCCGCTCGGACGGGCGCATCGACGGCGCGGACCCGTCCATCGCGGCGCTGACCGGCCGGATCGAGGTCCGCTTCGCCGACCAGACGCTGGTGACGCAGGCGATCAACGGCGATCCCTGCGAGATGGAATTCGCCTACGTGCTGCCCTCGAGCGAGAGCTTCACCTTCACAGTGCACGCCGTCTACCTGCCGCGCCCGCGTATCGAGATTTCCGGGCCTCAGGGCGTGCAGGCGACCTTCGACTGGCAGGCCGCGCGCGACAGCGTCGTCGGCCGGATGTGCACCGCCACCCTCGTGAACGACGTGGAGAGTTACTGATGCTGACGCTCGATTTGACCAGCGCGCCGCGCTGGCATGACCTCGCGCCCGGCGTCCGGGTTCAACTCCGCCCGCTGACCACCGCCCTGATGGTGGCGACGCGCAGCGACCCCGTAGTGGAGGCGGTCCCCGAGGAGGCCTCGGACGAGGAACGCGCCGTCGCTTTCGCGAAGGCGCTCGCGCGGCGTGCCGTGCTCGTCTGGGACGGCATCGGCGACGCCGACGGCAACCCCATCGACCCAAGCCCCGAGGCCATCGACGCGCTGCTCGATGTCTGGCCGATCTTCGAGGCCTTCCAGCTGACCTATGTCTCGAAGGGTCTGCTGCTGGAGCAGGAAAAAAACGTCTCCGCGCTCTCGCCGAGTGGTCCTTCGGCGGGGGCGACCGCTACTGCGAGGGTTGCGAACCCTGCGAAGGCAGCCCGCAAGCCTGCCCGGACTGCCCGGCGCGGCTGAACCGGCCGGAAACTCCGGAGGGTTGGCAGGTCTGGGACCTCGTCGGCCGCCTCGGAGGCCAGCTCCGCGTTCTGCCGGGCGCGGTGATCGGCTGGGACATGTCGGCCGCGCTGGTGCTCGCGGGCGCGCTCGGCGTGCCGCCGCTCGCCATGGCCGAACTGCTGCCCGTCATCGAAGCGGTGATGGTCACCAAGCTCAACGAACAGATGGATCACTCCCATGGCGGAAAAACGGGTTAGCGTCCGCCTCGCGGCCGTGGGCGGACGGCAGGTGCGCGCCGAGCTGGAAGGTGTCGGTGAGGCCGGGTCGCGTGGCTTCGGGCGGCTTAGCCGCGAGATGGAGGCTGCCAACGCCCGGCTCGCAGCCTTCTCGCGGCGGGTGCGGGTCGCGGCCGCTGCCGCCGTGGCAGCCGCTGCAGCCGCGGGCGTGGCGATGATCCGGTCCGGCCTGCAGACGGTCGATGCACAGGCCAAGCTCGCCCAGTCGCTCGGCACCACCGTCGCCTCGATCCAGACGCTGGAGCGCGCGGGCGAGCTGGCCGGTGTGTCGATGTCCGGCATCGAGCAGGCCACCAAGGATCTGACGCGCCGTCTCAGCCAGGCGGCCGCCGAGACCGGTCCAGCCGCCGACGCGCTCGACCGGCTGGGCCTTTCCGCCAACGAGCTGATCGCCCTGCCGCTGGACCAGCGCGTGGGTGCGATCAACGCCGCCATCGAGAGCTTCGTGCCCGCCGCCGAACGCGCGGCTGTCGCGGGCCAGCTTTTCGGCGAAGAAGGCTCGATCGCCATGTCGCGGATCGACACCGCGACGCTGCGCCAGGCGACCGAGGACGTCCTCGCCTTCGGTGTCGTCGTCTCCGAACAGGACGCCGACCAGATCGAGCGGACGAACGATGCCATCTCCCGGCTCGGGCTGATCTGGCGCGGGCTGTCGAACCAGCTGGCGGTTGCCGCCGCACCCGCACTGGAAGCGGTCGCAGATGCGATGGCGTCTGTTTCAAGCCGCACCGGGCCTCTGGGCATCGCGATCCGCGGGCTCTTCGACAACATCGGCCGCCTGACCACCTATGCCGCCACCTTCGCAGCTTTCCTCGCCGGTCGCTGGGTCGCCGGCATGGCTGCGGCGGCGCTCTCCGTGCGGGGCCTCGCCACGGCGTTGGTCGTCCTGCGCGGGGCGCTGATCCGCACCGGCATCGGCGCGCTGATCGTCGGCGCGGGCGAGCTCGTCTACCAGTTCACCCGTCTCGTCTCTGGCGCGGGCGGCTTCGGCGAGGCGATGTCGCTCCTGAAGGACCTCGCGGTCGAGGTCTGGGAGCGGATCAGGATGGGTGCGGCGGCGGCGGGTGCGGCCGCCACGGCGATGTTCTTCGACCTGAAGGCGGATGCGGCCTCGGGCATGCAGAGCGCCATCGAGAGCGTGGTGGGCTTCGGCAACACCGCCGCGAACACGTTCGAGGGCGCCTACGAGGCGATCAAGGCGATCTGGGGCCTGCTGCCTGCTGCCATCGGCGATCTGGCGTTCCAGGCGGCCAACAGCCTGGTCGACGGCGTCGAGGCGATGCTGAACGGCGTGGTCTCGCGCATCAACGGCTTCATTGGCGGCATCAACCAGGGGCTAGAAGCGCTGGGGTCGGAGCGCCGCATCACGCTGGTGCCCGACCTCGATCTCGGCGAGATCGAGAACCGCTTCGAGGGGGCAGCCAGTGCCGCCACGACGGCGGCGCAGGCGGCGTTCGACAGGGCCTTCGAGGACAACCCGCTGACCGCGCCCGATCTCGGTCTGACCGATGCGGCGAACCGCGCGCTCGACTCCGCGAACCTCTATCGCGGCGCCGCGCGCGATCTGGCGGAAGGGGCGCGTGCACCCCTCGAAAGCTGGCAGGCCCTGCGCGACGCGGTTCGCAGCACCGACGAGGCCAGTACCGATGCGCTGACCGAGGCCACCGGCGCGGCCGAGCGGCTGGAGACGGCGCTCGGCGATGCGGGACGGGCCGCGACGGGTGCTGGTGCGGCGGCCGGAGCTGCTGCCGCTGCGGCAGAGCCCGCGACCGAGGCGGCCGTCACGGGCTGGCAGGCGGTCACCGCCGCGCTGTCGGACTACGCCAGCAAGGCGCGGGAAATCGGCGGCGACATTGGCCAGAGCCTCGTCGGCGCCTTCCAGTCGGCCGAGAACGCGGTGGGCCAGTTCGTGCGGACCGGCAAGCTGAACTTTCGCGATCTGGTGACGTCGCTGCTGGCCGATCTCGCCCAACTGGCGGCGCGGCGGTTCATCCTCGGGCCGATCGCCAATGCGCTCTCCGGCGCGTTCTCCGGCGCGGGCGGCATCTTCGCCAATGTGCTCCACGCTGGCGGGATGGTCGGATCGGCTGGACCCTCGCGGATGGTTCCCGCGATGGCCTTCGCCTCTGCCCCACGAATGCATGGCGGCGGAATGGCCGGACTTCGCCATGACGAGGTGCCCGCGATCCTGCAGCGCGGTGAGCGGGTGCTGTCGCGGCGCGAGGCCCAGAGCTACGGCGCGGGCGGCGGCGTCACCGTCACCATCATGGCCCGCGACGCCGAGAGCTTCCGCCAGTCGCGCACGCAGGTCGCCGCCGACATCGCCCGGGCCGTGTCGCTCGGGCGGAGGGGTATGTGAGTGCGACCCCGCAAGTGGGAACCGGCTGCGGGGGCCAGAGCGCGAACCATGGAGAGACTTGATGGCGTTTCACGAGGTCCGGTTTCCCGACAATATCAGCCGGGGCGCGCGTGGCGGGCCGGAGCGGCGCACGCAGATCGTCGAGCTCGCCTCGGGCGACGAGGAGAGGAACGCCAGCTGGGCCAACTCGCGCCGCCGTTACGATGTCGCCTACGGCATCCGCCGCGCGGACGATCTCGCCGCCGTCGTCGCCTTCTTCGAGGCGCGGAACGGTCGCCTCCACGGTTTCCGCTTCAAGGACTGGGGCGACCACAAGTCTTGCTTGCCTTCGGGCACGCCATCGCCGACCGACCAGGCGATCGGCTCCGGCGATGGCGCGACGACCGTCTTCCAGCTGGTGAAGCGCTACGCCTCCGGCGCGCAATCCTGGACTCGCACGATCGCCAAGCCGGTCGCCGGCACGGTCCGCATCACGCTCGATGGCGCGGAGCAGCTCGGCGGCTGGTCCGTCGACACGACCACCGGCTTGGTGACCTTCGAAAGCGCGCCCGCCGAGGGCGTCGCCATCACCGCGGGCTTCGCCTTCGACGTGCCGGTCCGCTTCGACACCGACGTGCTCGATGTAACGCTAGACCTCGAGCGGCTCGGCTCGATCACTTCCATTCCGCTTCTGGAACTGCGCCGATGAAGACTCTCAATCCCGCCCTGCAGGCCCATCTTGAAGTGGGCACGACCACGCTCGCCTGGTGCTGGCGGATCGCCCGCGCCGATGGCGTCACCTTCGGCTTCACCGATCACGACCGGACGCTCGCCTTCGATGGCACTGACTTCGAGCCCGAGAGCGGGCTCACGGCCTCAGAGGTGCGCTCGGGCTCGGACCTGTCGGTCGATGCGCAGGATGCCGAGGGCGTGCTGACCTCCGACCGGATCACCGAGACCGACATCCTCGACGGCCGCTGGGACAACGCCGAGGTCGAGGTCTGGCGCGTGAACTGGACCAACACCGGCCAGCGCGTGCTGATGCGGCGCGGGGCGATAGGCCAGATCCGGCGTGGGCGGCTCGCCTTCGTCGCGGAGGTCCGCTCGCTCGCGCATGTGCTGGGCCAGACAGTCGGGCGGACCTTCCAGGCGACCTGCGATGCCGCGCTCGGGGACGCCCGCTGCGGCGTCGATCTCGAGGATCCGGCCTACAAGGGAACCGGCGCCGTCATCGATCTCCTGCGCGACAGGGCCTTCACCGCCTCGGGGCTCGGCGGGTTCGCTTCTGGCTGGTTCACCTTCGGCACCATCGAATGGACGAGCGGCGCGAACGCGGGGCGGCGCACCGAGGTGCTGGGCCATGACGTAGCGGACTGCATCGCCGTGCTGACCCTGCTCGAGGCGCCGGTGCGCGCGATCGCCGAAGACGATGCCTTCACCATCCGCGCGGGCTGCGACAAGCGGATCGAGACCTGTGGCGCGAAGTTCGCCAACACCGCCAACTTCCGCGGCTTCCCGCACATCCCGGGCCAGGACACAGTTCTACGCTACGCCACGAAGGATGGCGGGCATGAGGGGTCCGTGCTGTGACCTCCGCCGATCCCACCCGCGTCATCGCAATTGCGCGCTCCTGGCTCGGCACGCCGTATCACGATCAGGCCAGCCTGCGCGGCATCGGCTGCGACTGCCTTGGGTTGGCGCGGGGCGTCTGGCGCGAGGTCGTCGGCCCCGAGCCGTTCCCGATCCCGCCCTATAGCCGCGACTGGGGCGAGACCGGCCCCCGCGAGGTTCTAGCCGAGGGTGCGCGGCGGATGATGATCGAGATGCAACCAACGGCAGCCGGTCCCGGTGCGCTGGTCCTGTTCCGCATGAAGCCTCGCGCCATCGCCAAGCATGTCGGGATCCTGACTGGTCCCGACACCTTCCTCCACGCTTATGAGCGGCTCGGCGTGACCGAGGAACCGTTCACCCCATCCTGGCGGCGGCGCATCGCCTTCGCCTTCCTGTTCCCGCAACGCTGAGACCCGAACATGGCCACCCTCGTTCTCGGTGCCGCTGGCGCCGCCATTGGCGGCAGCATCGGCGGCGCGATCCTTGGTGTCAGCGCCGCGACCATCGGCGGTTTCATCGGCTCCACCATCGGCTCTGTCGTCGACAGCTGGATCGTCTCTTCGCTCGCGCCCACGCAGCGTATCGAGGGCGCGCGGCTCGACACGCTCCGCATCACCTCCGCCACCGAAGGCGCGGTCATCCCTCGGCTCTATGGCCGGATGCGGATGGGCGGCAACATCATCTGGGCGACCGATTTCCGCGAGGAGACGAAGACCACCACGCAGGGCGGCGGCAAGGGCGGCGGGGGCGGCAAGGTCAAGACGACCGAGTATCTGTACTACGCCTCCTTCGCCGTGGCGCTCTGCGAAGGCCCGATCACCGGGATCGGGCGCATCTGGGCCGACGGCAAGCCGATGGACCTCTCCGGCGTCACCTGGCGCTGGTATCCCGGCGACGAGACGCAGACGGCGGACCCGTTCATCGCCGCGAAGATGGGCGCGGCCAACACCCCCGCCTATCGCGGTACGGCCTATGTGGTCTTCGAGGAGCTGGCGCTCTCGACTTATGGCAACCGCCTGCCGCAGCTCTCCTTCGAGGTGTTCCGGCCGCTCGCCGATCCCGACACTGCCGAAGGGCTGACCCGCGCCGTCACCATGATCCCGGCCTCGGGCGAGTTCACCTACGCGACGCAGGCCATCCGCAAGACCGATGGCGGCGCGACGGTGCCCGAGAACCTGAACGCGCTGGCCGACTCCACGGACATGGTGGAGGCGCTGGACCGGCTGCAGGCGATGGCGCCCGCGGTCGAGAGCGTCAGCCTCGTGGTGGCGTGGTTCGGCGACGATCTGCGGGCGGGCTCCTGCAAGGTGCGGCCCGGCGTCGAGGTGTCGGCCAAATCCACCACGCCCGCCAGCTGGTCGGTGAACGGCGTGAGCCGCACCAATGCCTTCCTTGTGAGCCGCGACGATCAGGACCGCCCCGTCTATGGCGGCACGCCGTCCGACTTCGCGGTGGTGCAGGCGATCCAGGAGATGAAGGCGCGCGGGCTGCGTGTGACATTCTACCCGTTCATCCTGATGGACGTGCCGCCCGGCAACAGCCTGCCGAACCCGTATTCCGACAACGCCGCCGGGACCGGCCAGCCCGCTTTCCCCTGGCGGGGCCGGATCACCTGTTCGCCTGCAGCGGGGTTCGCCGGGACCGTCGACAAGACCGCCACGGCCGCAAGCCAGGTCGCGGCGCTGTTCGGCGCGGCCACGCCTGCGAGCTTCAGCGTCTTGGGTCAGTCGGTTTCGTGGGCAGGCACGCCTGGCGACTGGGGCCTGCGGCGGATGGTGCTGCACTACGCCCATCTCTGCGCGGCGGCAGGCGGGGTCGATGCGTTCCTCATCGGCACCGAGATGCCGGGGCTGACAACGATCCGCTCGGGCGCCAGCGCCTATCCGGCGGTGCAGGCCTATCGGGACCTCCTCGCGGATGTCCGCTCGATCCTCGGGTCCGGCACCAGGATCGGCTATGCGGCCGACTGGAGCGAGTATTTCGGGCACCAGCCGGGCGATGGCAGCGGCGACGTGTTCTTCCACCTCGACCCGCTCTGGGCCGATCCGGAGATCGATTTCGTCGGGATCGACAACTACATGCCGCTGTCGGACTGGCGCGACGGGTTCGAGCACGCGGATGCGGCCGAGGGCTGGCCCGCGATCTACGACCGGGCCTACCTGCAGGGGAACATCGCGGGGGGCGAAGGCTTCGACTGGTTCTATGCCAGCGCGGCGGATCGCACCGCGCAGGTGCGGACCCCGATCACTGACGGCGCGGCGGCCAAGCCGTGGGTCTTCCGCTACAAGGATCTGCGCGCCTGGTGGTCGAACGCGCATTACGACCGGCCGGGCGGGGTGGAGAGCGGGACGCCGACGGCATGGACGCCGCAATCCAAGCCGATCTGGTTCACCGAGTTGGGCTGTCCCGCCATCGACCGGGGCACCAACCAGCCCAACGTCTTCTTCGACCCGAAGTCCTCGGAAAGCTTCACGCCGCATTTCTCGCGGGGCTGGCGCGACGACGCGATCCAGCGGGCCTATCTCGAGGCGACGTATCTCTGGTGGGGCACCCCGGCGAACAACCCACTCTCGTCGGTCTACGGTGGCCGGATGGTGCATGTGCCCGAATGCGCCGCCTGGACCTGGGACGCGCGGCCCTATCCGTTCTTCCCGGCGCTGACCGACGTCTGGACGGACGGCGCGAACTGGCGGCTCGGCCACTGGCTGACGGGGCGGCTCGGGGCGGTGTCGCTTGCCGCGCTCGTGCGGCACCTCTGCCTGCGCGCCGGGCTGCCCGAGGACCGCATCGACGTCACCGGGCTTTGGGGCGCGGTCGAGGGCTACGCCATCACGGCGCTGGAGAGTCCGCGCGCGTCGATCACCACGCTGTCGCGCCACTTCGGCTTCGACGCCGTGGAGACCGAGGGCGTGATCCGTTTCATCATGCGTGGCCGGGCGTCGGTCGCCACGTTCGATCCCGACGATCTTGTGGCCGCCCGCGAGGGCGACGTGCTGGAACTGACGCGGGGCCAGGAGACGGAACTGCCGCAGGCGCTGAAGTGGCAGGTCGCCCGCGCCGACGAGGATTACGACGCGGCCCTCGTCGAGGCGCGGCGCATCACCGTCGACACGACACGGATCGCCTCGGAGAGCTTCCCGATGGCGGTGCCGCCCGAGGAAGCCGAGCGGCGCTGCCGCCGCGCGCTGATGGAGGCGTGGGTGGGGCGCGAGACGGCGGCATTCCGTCTGCCGCCCTCGCGGCTCGCGCTCGATCCGGCGGACCCGATCCGGCTCGCCCATGACGGGCGGCTGGTCGACCTGCGGCTCGTCTCCATCGCCGACGCGGAGGCTCGCGGCATCGAGGCGGTCCGCCAGGATCGCGCGACCTACGACCTGCCGCCCGGCGATCCCCGCGCGGCGTCGCTGACGCGCGCCGTGGTGTTCGGCGCGCCGGACGCGGTGCTGATGGACCTGCCGCAGCTGACCGAGGACCAGCCCGCGCACCGGCCGCTGGTCGCGGCGCACGCCGTTCCTTGGCCGGGCGAGATGGCGGTGTTCCGCAGCCCCTCGACCGATAGCTTCGATCTGCTGACCACGTTTGGCAGCCGCGCCCGGATCGGCACGCTGGTGTCGGACTTCTACCCGGGCCCCATGTCGCGCTTCGATCTCGGAAACGCGCTGGTGGTCGAATTGCTGACCGGCACGCTGGAGAGCGTCACCGACCTAACGCTGTTCGGCGGGGCGAACGCGCTCGCGATCGAGAGCGTGCCAGGCGTCTGGGAGATCGTACAGGCGGGCGCGGCGGAGCTTCTGGCGCCCGGGCGGTATCGCCTGACCCGACTCCTCCGCGGTCAGCGCGGCACGGAAGGCGCGATGGGCAATCCGGCGCCTGCGGGCGCGCGGGTGGTGGTGCTCGACGACAGCCTCGCGTCCCTGCCGATCGACGAGGCCGATCTCGGATTGCCGTGGAACTGGTGCATCGGCCCAGCCAGCCGCCCGGTCAGCGACGAGACCTATGTGGCGCAGGTCTTCACGCCCGAAGGCGTCGGACTGCGACCCTTCTCTGTCGCCCATGTCGAGCAGCCGTGGCGTCGCCCACGCACGCCCGGCGATCTGACGATCCGCTGGACGCGCCGGTCGCGCGCGCTTTCGGCCGACAGCTGGGGCGGGCTTGAGGTGCCGCTGGCCGAGGAACTGGAGGCCTATGAGGTCGAGATCCTCGACGGCACCGCCGTGACGCGCGTGCTGAGCACGCCCACCACGAGCGCGATCTACACCGCCGCCCAGCAGACCGCCGACTGGGGCGCGCCGCTCGACCCCGGCGAGAGCCTCACCGTCCGCATCTTCCAGCTCTCCGCCCTCGTCGGGCGGGGCGCGCCCAAGACCGTCACGCTGATACTCTGAGGCATCGCAATGAGTTCTGGAAGAGCACGCATCCTGCGGCGTAAGCTTGGGTCATGCGCCCTGAAGATGAAGACCGTATAGCAGCCCAGCTTGCCAGAGTGATGGCCGTGGCCTGCGTGCGCAACACGCAGTTGGAGGCCCTGCATGCGGGCCGGACGCCCATCTCGCGCACCGGTGACGGCAGCGACGTCATCGTCCAAGATGCAGAAGGCAACCGCATTCCCTGGTCCGAGGTCTCTCGGATCGATGACGACGAGATGCGCGCGCTCATGCGCGAGATTGTCGATCGGCTCTACACCTTCCATCTGCGTATCGATGACCCGGCCTTCCGTGCCGAAATTGATCGCTGGGCCGCGATGACCGCGAAGTGGGACGCGGCGAAACCCGACCCAGTTCTGTCCGCGATTCCGGGGGAGACGCCCGAGCGCGGGTAGCTCGTCAGCACCACCGCCGCGCCACTGTTCGCCGCCTGCCATACAGGCGGCGTTCTTCGTTCTGGAGACCGCCCATGTCCGACGCCACGACCCATCTGCTGATGCCCTACATCCTGGCGGCGCAGGCCCAGAAGCACGTCACCCACAACGAGGCGCTGCGGATCCTCGACGGACTCGTCCAGCTCTCGGTGCTCGACCGCGGCCTGACGGCGCCGCCGGGCAGTCTCGCCGACGGCGACCGTTACATCGTTGGCTCGGGTGCCACCGGCGACTGGGCGGGCTGGGATCTGAACGTGGCGCTCTGGACCGACGGCGCGTGGCTGCGTCTGCCGCCGCGGACAGGTTGGCGGGCTTGGGTCGAGGACGAGGGGCTGCTGTTGGTCTACGACGGCGCGGGCTGGGTCGGCACCACGCCCACGGCACTGCAGAACCTCGCGCTGCTGGGCCTCGGCACGACGGCGGATGGGTCGAATCCGTTCTCGGCCAAGCTGAACGCCGCGCTCTGGACGGCAAAGACCGTGGCCGAGGGCGGCACCGGCGATCTGTTCTACACCATGAACAAGGAGGCTTCCGGCGACGATCTCGGCCTGACGCTGCAGACCGGCTTCGTGACCAAGGCGCTGGTTGGGCTGTTCGGCTCCGATCGGTTCCGCCTCGCGGTCTCGGCCGACGGCAGCACCTTCTTCGACGGGCTGAGCGTCGACAACGCCACCGGCATCGTCGACCAGCCCCGGCTGCCCCGCTTCAAGGCCTACACGAACTACGACAACTATGTCGGCGTCGGGGCCTGGACGAAGATCGGCCTGAACAACACCGACTACAACGATCAGGGGGCCTTCGACGCCGCGAACAACCACTTCGTGGCCCCGGCCGACGGCACCTACCTCTTCGGCGCCACGCTGCTTTACAAGGTCAAC
The DNA here is from genome assembly GCF_028553765.1 of Paracoccus stylophorae. Classification (NCBI taxonomy): domain Bacteria; kingdom Pseudomonadati; phylum Pseudomonadota; class Alphaproteobacteria; order Rhodobacterales; family Paracoccaceae; genus Paracoccus; species Paracoccus stylophorae. The sequence goes on from NZ_CP067134.1 coordinate 2,285,606, forward strand.
GCCAGCGCCACGGCCCGCATGCGCGGGCGGCTGGTCCTGAACGGCACCACCGAAATCCGCGGCTCCCTCGGCGAAATCTCAGCCACCCATGTCTCGCTCGCCACTGCCATTTGGCTGCAGACCATGGTGCCTCTGACTGCGGCCGATACCGTTGAGCTGCAGGGCTATTTCCGGGTCGCGGACGGGTATTTCGCCGCCGATCACACGTCCTTCTGGGGCACGAAAATCGGCTAAGGGAGGCGCGCCATGGCACCCCAAAGACCCGAAGACGGTTTCGTCCGCATGCCGGAGCACGAGTTCGAGGCGATCCTGACCCGCGCCGCCGAGGAAGGCGCGAAGCGGGCGCTGGCCGATGTCGGCCTCGATGGCGACGAGGCCGCGCTCGACATCCGCGACCTGCGATCCCTGGTGGATTGCATCCGGCTGGTGCGCCGCACCGCCATGCAGACCGCCGTCCGCATGATCACCACCGGCGTCATGCTGGCGCTGCTCGCCGGCATCGCCATCAAGCTCAAGATCTTCGGCGGCAGCCCGTAGCCGCGCCTCGTCTCCCATCATCATCGTGACCGCACCCGCCCTTGAGGCGGGTTTTTCTTTTTCGGAGGACCCCATGACCACGACCTTCCACGGCCATTGGCGCAACGTGCCTGAGGGCACCTGGCGCTGGCCGAACTTCAGCCCGGCCGAGATCGCATGCCGGGGCACCGGCAAGTTGCTCATCAACGAACCGGCGCTCGACAAGCTGCAAGCGCTGCGCGACCGGCTGGGCAAGCCGCTGATCGTGCGTTCCGCCTATCGCAGCCTCGAGCACAACCGCGCCGTGGGCGGCGCGACCCGCTCCAAGCACCTCGACGGCGCCGCCTTCGACATCGCCATGGCGAACCACGACCCGGTGGCATTCGAGGCCGCGGCGCGCGAGGTCGGGTTCCTCGGCTTCGGGTTCTACCCGCGATCGGGCTTCATCCATGTCGACCTGGGGCCCGCACGGCAGTGGGGCGATCGCTTCCCGGTCCGGGCGACGGCATTTGCAGCCGAGACGCCGCCCGCACGCGAAGTGCTTGCCGAGAGCCGCACCATGAGGGGCGGCGGGGCTGCCGGAGCGGCGACGCTCGGCGCAGCCGGGGTCGAGGTGGCGCAGAGCGTCCTGACCGAAACGCAGACCGCCATCCTGCCGCTCGTTCCGTACCTCGACATGCTGCGCTGGGTGTTCATCGCCGTGGCGCTCGGCGGGATAGCGGTCGCGATCTACGCGCGGCTCGATGACTGGAAACGGGGGCGGCGATGAGCGGCGGACTGCTCTGCGCGGTTGCCAAGTTTTGGCTGTCTGTGATGAACGAACTGAAGAACCGTGGAGTTCAGGACGTGCTGATCGCGGTCGTAGATGGACTGAAAGGCTTCCCGGAGGCCATTACAGCCGCTTTCCCGGACGCTGCAGTCCAGACCTGCATCGTGCATCTGGTGCGCCATTCTCTGAACTTCTGCGCCTGGAAGGATCGCAAGGCAGTGGCCGCCGATCTTCGCCTGATTTACGGCGCGCCGACCGCCGACCAAGCTGCTGCTGAGTTGGACGCCTTTGAGGAAAAATGGGCCAAGAAATACGCCTCGATTGCCCCGGCATGGCGGCGGGCGTGGCAGGAGGTGATCCCGTTCTTCGCATTCGATCCGGCAATCCGCAAGATCATCTACACCACGAATGCCATAGAAAGTTTGAACCGGGTAATCCGGAAATCGATCAAGACGCGCGGCTCATTCCCAACCGAGGAGGCCGCAACGAAGCTGATCTACCTGGCCATCCGCAACTTCGAGAAAGGAGGCCGGAATGTCCGAGAGTGGTTTGCCGCCCGCAATCAATTCGCTATCATGTTCGACGAACGCTTCAATGCGTGACCGTATCTGAAACCGCATGGGCCGGACCAGATACACAGACTTCATGACACTCCCTTGCAAACGCGCTGACCAATGTTGGTTGCCGCCAACTCGAGAGCGCCTCCACCTGCAGGGCATTTACCGTCTAAGGAACAGCTACTTCACCAGCGATTCTCCACCTTTCGGGACGCGGACATTGACGAAGGGCCGCACTTGACTGCCGGCTTCCAAAGCCATGACCTCACCTGCCACCTGCGCGCAACGCCGCGATGCGCGCGTCCAGCGGCGGGTGGCTGGCGAAGAGCGCCTGCACGCGACCGGCGCTGATGGCGAAGGCGCGCATCTCCTCGGGCAGCGGCGGTGCGTCCTGCGCGCGTTTCAGCCGTTCCAGCGCGGCGATCATGTTGGCGCGGCCGGCCAGCGCCGCGCCGCCGGCATCGGCGCGGTATTCGCGCCAGCGCGAGAACCACATCACGATGGCCATTGCGAGCACGCCCAGAACCATCTCCATGATCAGCGAGACGATCCAGAAGCCGGGGCCATAGCCGCGCTCGATCCGCAGCACCAGCCGGTCGAAGAGCAGCCCCACCAGCCGCGACAGGAAGATCACGAAGGTGTTCACCACACCCTGGATCAGCGCCAGCGTGACCATATCGCCATTGGCGGCGTGGCTGACCTCGTGGCCCAGCACCGCCTCGACCTCACCACGGCTCATGTGCCGCAAGAGCCCGGTGCTGACGGCGATCAGCGCGTCGTCGCGGTTCCAGCCGGTGGCGAAGGCGTTGGGCGAGGGATGATCGAAGATGCCGACCTCGGGCCGGCCGATCCCGGCGCGATCCGCCTGGGCATGGACGGTCTCCAATAACCAGCGTTCCGTGGCATCGCGCGGTCGGGCGATGACGTTAACCCCCATCGCCGCCTTGGCCATCGGTTTGGAAAGGAAAAGCGAGATCAGCGAGCCGGCGAAGCCGATCACCGCGGCAAAGATCAAGAGCGCCGTCAGGTTCAGATCGACGCCGTTCGCCTGCAGCATCCCTTCGATCCCCAGCAGCCGGAAGGCCGCCGAGAGAACCAGCAGGATCGCGAGGTTGGCGCCGAGATAGAGCCCCAGCCGCAGCATGGATCAGCCCTCCGCCTCTTTCGGCGGTGCCGCGCTGACGGTGACGCGGGCGGGGCGGATCAGGCGCTGGCCGATTGCGAAACCGGGCCGGTGCACAATGAGCACCTGTCCCGGCTCCGTCTCCTCGGTCTCCTGCATCTGCATCGCCTCGTGCAGGGCCGGGTCGAAGGCTGTCTTTTCGGGCGCGATGGTGCGCACCCCGAGCGCCTTCAGCCCGGTCTCGAAAGCGGTGCGGATGTTGCGCAGCCCTTCCAGATGCGCAACGATCCGGGGATCCTTGGCATCGGGGCTGTTCCTGGCGGCTTCGATTCCGAGCGCGAGCGCATCCAGCGCGGGGGCCAGCGCCTCGACGGCGATGGCGATACCGTGCTCGCGCCCCTCGATGCGGGCGGCATCGGCGCGCTTGCGCGCATTCTCGGCCTCCGCCAGCGCGCGTTTCCACTTGTCGGTCAGGCGGTCGATTTCTTCCTGCATGTCAGGCTCCGCCTCGGCGGGCGCCGCCTCTTCGGCCGGCGTGTCCGCCGGCGCGGCTGCCTCGTTCTCCGTGGCAGCGGCCGATATCCACTTGTACTTTTCGCTCTCACCCATCCTCCACTCCTTTCGTTGCACTACGTGATGGCGAGCGGGACGGCCGGTCCCGTCGAACGGCGGTCCCCGCGATACCGGCACCGCCCGTCATCTCACGATCCTCAATCGAAGATCCGCTGCTTCAGCCGGATGAAGCTGTCGCCGATCTTGTCGAAGATGCCACCGGTATCGTCGGCAAGGTCGATCTTCTCGTCCAGCTCGTTGAGATTGTCATGAAGCTCCTTGAAATCGTCCTTGTCGCCGTAGCCGAGCGCTTCGGCGATCTCGAGTTGCTGGCGTGCCGCCTCGACATATTCGCTCGGGCTCAGCGGTTCCGCCGTCGCGGCTTCCCCGCTTTTTTCGGCATCGGCAGAGGCGGTGTCGGTCGCTTCGGTTTCCGCCGCGGTGCCATCATCCGGGCCGAGCGCATCTTCGGCCGCGTCGATCAGCAACTGCGCCCGCAGAACGGGAAGCGCGATCGTGTCTTCGGTGATGACCACCGTGCTCAGCGCCGTGGCCAGCGTCTGTTTCGCCTGTTCGGTCTCGCCCCTGTCGATCTCGGCGGTGGCTTTCAGGATCGCGTCCGGATAGGTCGCGAGCGGCAGGTTGGCCGTCTCGACGACGATCTCGCTCGCGAAGTCCCGCATCAGCGGGCGAGCCTGCTGGAGCTTGCCGTCATCGACCAGCTCCTCGATCTGCTCACGAGCCTTTCTGATCGCGTCGACATTGCCCAGAAGATCGCGCTGGACAAGCTGGACATCGACCGGCGCCAGCGCAAGGTCGGGATCGCGGGCCACCACGCTTTGCAGCTTGCCGGTCGCGACTGCCAGCGCCTCGAGCGCGGCATCGCTGTCACCGTCGTCGAGTGCCTTCAGCGCCTCCTTGGTCTTGTCGAGCGCGCTCGTCGCGTCCTTGAGCAGGGTCTTGCGCTTCTCGTCGACCTTCGTCGTCGCCTCGTCCTGAACCGGCTCGCTGACGGCGGCATTGGTGTCGGATGTCGGCGGCTGCTCGTTGTCCTGCGCGAATGCCGGTGTCACGGTCAGCATCGTCGCCAGTGCCAAGGTGCTGACCGCTGCCTTTTTCGCCTGATCGAACATCGTTTCTCTCCTTTCATCTTGCTGCGTTCATCGGCCCGGTTGGGGGGGAAATATGCCGGTGGGCGCGCGGCCGGGCCGAGACGCCTGCGCGCGGCAATCTGGGTCATCGCCCGCCGATCGTCGTGCCCGTCCAGGCCGGCGGATCGGAGGCAGGGAAGGATTCGAGCGAGGCCAGAACCACCGGATCGGTCTCCTCCGTTGCGGGGGCGGGTTTGCGCGATCCGGTCTTTACGCGCGGCACCGGGCCGTCGAGCCGCTCGAGCGGGCGGAAGATCGGCTCCCGCACGCGGCGTGCCGAGTTCCGCTCGTCATCGCGGACGATGTAGTCCCAATCCATCCTCTCGGCATATTCCACCGCGCTTTCGCGATCGGGAAAGCTCAGCCGGATCGGTCGGTAGGGATCGCGCGTCGCGGTCCAGCCCATGAGCGGTTCGATTTCCGCCGCCTGCGCCGGCTCGAATTCTAGGATCCAGTGCCGCGGGCGCGGCCCCGACTGGGTGGCGCTGCGCGATGGTCGATAGATGATCGCCATCGGTACATCGGGCGAGCGCAACTCCATGCCAGGAATGCGCGGCCGGAATGGCGGGCGGTTATGTCCACGTCTGTCGAACATGATGATCTCCTTTCTCCAAACCGGCTCGTTCACGCCGCGGCGTCACTCGCGTTTCCCTTCGCCTTGCGAAGCCTGAGGCCCAGCAGGATCATGACGATTCCGAAGATCGCGGCGTAGATCGCCAGCACCCAGCCGAGCGCCAGCAGGCTCTGCGCGGGATAGACGAACAGGAACCAGACGACGAAAAGCCCCAGCAGAACAGAGACGATGCCCCCCAGGGCCAGCCAGACCTCGCCCTCGATCTCCTTGCGCAACCGGATCGCGGTCACGATCTCGGACACCCCCGAAAAGATCGACCAGAAGGCGATGCTGGCCCAGAGGAAGACCGCGAGCACGAATGTCGCGACAAAGGGCGTGATCAGGACCACGAGCCCCGTCAGAATGCCGAGCACGCCACTGAAAGCGAGCCAGCCCCAGCGTTCCTCGCGGCGCATGTGGCGCACCGCGGCGACAAGGCCGAAGACGCCATCGGCGAAGGCGAAGGCGCCGAAGACCAGCGTCAGCGCCAGGATGGCTTCTGCCGGCATCAGCCAGGCGAGAACCGCGATGACAAGGGCGAGGACGCCGCGCAGGACAAAGGCCCACCAGTTCTCGGACAGGCTGCACAGGAATTCTTCCACGGGGTTTTGCGGGTTTGCATTTGTCGTTGTCATTTTCCGTCTCCTTTCAGTGACCGGCATGCGCGGGCGTGTTCGGTGCATCATGGGAGGGGCCATCGCGGTCTGCGGCCAACGCCGCCGCGATCCGGTCGCGGTCCTCCAGTGGCTGCGGGATCTGCGCAGTGTGCGCCGGCGCGTCCGCCAGCGTGGCCGCTACGCTGTCCGGCGCATGACCGGCCTCCACCAGGCGCTGGTGCAGGAAGGCGCGGGCGGCCTCGTCGATCCGCGCCACCTCTTCTGCGGAAATATCCAGAACCGCGGCCGTCTGCTCCGATGTTTCGTCCTCTATATGGATCTGCTGGACGACCTTGCGCCAGAGGGCGGGCAGATCGGCCAGCGCCCGGTGCAGCGCCAGCGCCGCCTCGCGCCGCGCCATCCAGGTCTCGGCCTCCTCGCCGTCCTCGTCGGCCACCAGATCCTCGAGCAGGAGCAGATCGTCGGGCTGGTAGAAATCAAACATCTCCTGATCCGCCGCGGTCGGGTCGCCGATCGGCTCGTCCGGCACCTCGTCCAGCGGTGTCACATCGTCGGGAATGGCGCGGCGGGCGGCGCGGGCCTCGGCCTCGATCGTCCGGTAAGTCAGCCGGGTCAGCCAGTCGCCGACCGAGAATTCGGTCGGGCGCTCCTCGAAGCGGTCGAGCCCGCTCAGGATCGTGGCATCGACGAGGCCGCGCACGCTCAGGCGGCCCGCGGGCACGGCGTCGCTCGCTTCGAGATAGGTAAGCTCGCGCCTGACCGTGTTGTAGAGATGATCGAGATGGTCCTCGATCAGATCGAAATAGAGCGCGCGCCGGTCCGCCTCGGCGCGGTCCCGTGCGGGCGGCAGAAGCCCCCCGATCCGCGCGCGCCGCGCCGGGCGTTTCCATTCCGGCTCGCGCCTCAGTTTCGACAGATGCCGGTCGAGACGGCGTGTGAGCGCCGCAAAGGGCTTGCGCAGGACCGGCTCGATCTCGAAGCCTTCGTGTCGCGCGGCGAGCACGCCGGAGGGCAGGGCCAGCCTCAGATCGGCGCGGATGCGCGTCTTGCCCCGCGTCTGGGACACCGTGACCTCGAGTCGCACCAGATCGGGGCGGAACCGCGCCAGCCGCTTCTCCAGCAACGCGGCCTCGTGGCGGATCACCTCGGGGCCGCGGTGCCGGCCGTGGGAATCGAGATTGCGAAAAGCCGTGGTCACGTTCATCTGGTTACCCTCCTGCGCCGTGTCCTCGCCGGGGATGCGGGACCATGCGTCCAGCATGCCCGGCTCGGGGTCATGTCGCGGCGTCGGCGCCTCCCTTGTCCGCCTCGTCGCTGGCCGCGGGCTTTCCGGGCTTGGCCTCGGCATCCGCGGCGGCGTCACCCTCGCCCGAATCCTCGGGCGTCTTCGCCGCGCCATCGCCGCCATCGGGTTTTTCGGGCGGGGCCGTCTCGGCCTCATCCGTCGCTTGCGCGTCATCGGTCTCGGTCGCCTCCAGCTTCTCGAAGGCGATCTTCTGGTCCTCGGCCGACCACGCCACGCGGACCCGGTCGCCGTCCTCGACCGAGCCGGAGAGCATCGCGCGGGCCAGTTCCGTCTCCAGATCCGAACGGATCAGGCGGCGCAGCTCGCGGGCGCCGAACTCGGGCTGGAAGCCCACGGCGGCGAAATGGTCGGTGACCGACTCCTCGAACTCCAGCTGCACCCCTTGCGTCATGGCCGTGTGCGCCACACGCGCCAGTTGCAGTCCGACGATCTCGCGGATCTCCGTCCGGTTCAGCGAGTGGAAGACGATGATCTCGTCGATCCGGTTGAGGAATTCCGGCCGGAAGTGGTTGCGCAAAACCTCCATCAGTTCGGCGTGCTGCTTGGCCTCGTCGAACTCCTTGGTGCCGCGCTTCTTCAGGTTGCGCTGGATGATGTCCGAGCCGAGGTTCGAGGTCGCGATGATGATCGTGTGGGTGAAATCCACCACCCGCCCCTTGCCGTCGGTGAGCCGGCCGTCGTCGAAAACCTGAAGCAGGATGTTGTAGACGTCCCCGTGCGCCTTCTCGATCTCGTCGAGCAGCACCACCGAATAGGGCCTGCGGCGCACACGCTCGGTCAGTTGCCCGCCCTCGTCATAGCCGACATAGCCCGGCGGCGCGCCAACCAGCCGCGCGACGGTGTGGCGCTCGGCGTATTCCGACATGTCGATGCGGATCATCGCGTCCTCGTCGCCATAGACGGTCTCTGCCAGCGCCTTGGCCAGCTCGGTCTTGCCGACGCCGGTGGGGCCGAGGAAGAGGAAAGTGGCCGTGGGGGCCGAGCCTTCGCGCAGCCCGGCGCGCGCCAGCCGCACCGCGTCGGCGACCGAGGCGATGGCCTCGTTCTGGCCGATGACGCGCTCGTGCAGGCGCTCCTCCAGTTTCAAAAGCTTCTCGCGCTCCTCACTGGTGAGTTCAGTCACCGGGATGCCGGTCAGCTTCGAGACGATCTGCGCGATATGATCGGTGCGGACCTCGGCGCTGGCCGAGGCACGGTCGCGCTTCCAGGTCTCAAGCAGCGCGTCGAGTTCGGTCTGCTTTTCCTCGAGCTCCTGCTTGAGTTCCGCCGCGCGGTCGAACTGCTTGCGCGCGGCTGCGTAATCCTGCTCGCGCTGGATTTGCTTCACCTCCGCTTCAAGCTCCTGCACATCCACAGGCCGCGCCGTGGCGCTGATCTTCACCCGCGCGGCGGCCTGGTCGATCAGGTCGATGGCCTTGTCGGGCATGAAGCGCCCCGAGATGTAGCGGTCGGAAAGCTCCGCCGCCGCCACGATCGCCTCGTCGGTGATCGTCACCTTGTGGTGACTCTCCAGCGTGTCGCGCAGGCCGCGCAGGATCATGATGGTCTGCGCCACGGTCGGTTCGTCCACATAGACCGGCTGGAACCGCCGCTCCAGCGCCGCGTCCTTCTCGATATGCTTCTGGTATTCGTTGAGCGTGGTCGCGCCGATCAGGTTCAACTCGCCCCGCGCCAGTGCAGGTTTGAAGGTATTGGCCACATCGAGCCCGCCTTCGCCGCCGCCCTGGCCCGCGCCCATGATAGTGTGAAGCTCGTCGATGAAGAGGACAAGTTCGTCCTTGTTGGCCTCGATCTCCTTCAGCACCTTCTGGATGCGTTCCTCGAATTCGCCGCGATACTTGGACCCGGCAACCATCGAGTTGATGTTGAGCTCCACCAGCCGCTTGTCGCGCAGGGCTTCAGGCACCTCGCCCGCGACGATGCGCTGTGCGAGGCCCTCGATGATCGCCGTCTTCCCGACGCCCGGCTCGCCGATCAGAACCGGGTTGTTCTTCTTGCGCCGGGCCAGAACCTCGATCGTCGTCTCGATCTCCCGCGCGCGCCCGATCACGGGGTCGAGCTTGCCGTCGCGGGCAAGTTTGGTCAGGTCGCGGGAAAACTCGTCCAGATCGGGCGTGTTCGAGGGCGTCTCGACCCGGCCCTCCTCGGCGCCGCGGCCGACTACCTTCGTCACTTGTTGGCGCAGCGCCTGCGGCGTCAGGCCCAGCTTGCGCAGGATGTCGGCGGCCAGGCCTTCGCCTTCTTCGGCCAGCCCGATCAGCAGGTGTTCGGGACCGACATAGGAATGGCCAAGTTCATTCGAGGCAATGAAGGCGCGGTTGAGCGCGTCCTTCAGCCTCGGGCTGACGCCGATCTCGCCTTCCTGGGCGGCTTCGCCCTTCGGCGCCTCCTTGTCGATCTGGCGACGCAGGTCGTCCACGTCGATCTTGACCTGGTCGAGCAGCGTCTTGACCACGTCGCTGTGACAGAGCGCGAAGAGCAGATGCTCGGTATCCACCTCGGAGCGGCCCATCTCGCCCGCCTTCTGCGCGGCCTCCTGCAACAGCTTGTTGCCCTGTTCGCTCAGCCGGTCGGCGATGCTGGCCCCGCCCTGGCCGCGCCTGCTGCCGCGGTTGACGGGGATGCGCTGGCCCTCGCTCTCGCCAAAGCGCCTCTCCATGCCGCCGAACGGGCTGTCGCCGAAGAACTCGTCAAGTAGAGAGCTGCCTCCGAAGAGCGATTCGAGCGGCGACCCCGACCGCCGCTGCTGACGCGCCAGCTTGCGATAATCCTCGTCGCAAAGCTCCATCATCTGGCGTTCGCCATTCACCGAGACCTGCGCCCGGAACGAGGCCGGGCGGCGTTTGCAGATATCACAGATTCCGTTTGCCATTTTCGTTTCCTCCTCGGGCGTTGATCGGATCAGCATGAAATCGACTAACGAATGAGGGCGTTGGTCCGGCCCTCAGGGCAGGCACGGGCCACGCGGCCCGTGCCGGGATCAGGCGGACTTCACCGCGATGCGCTTGACGCGGGCCTTGGCCTCTTCGGTCTTGGGCAAAGTGACGGTCAGCACGCCGCGCTTGAACTCGGCCTCTGCCTTTTCAGGGTCGACGCCCGGCGGTACCGGGATCATCCGGTGGAAGCTGCGCCGCGACTGCGAGGTGAAGCCGTCCTTGTCGGTCTTCTCCTCGCGCTCGCCGCGGATCGTCAGCATATCGTCGGTGACATTGACCTCGATGTCGTTTTCGTCGAGGCCCGGCAGGTCGACCGAGACCAGCATCGCCTCGTCGGTTTCCGAGATGTCGGTGCGCGGACCGCCTGCGGTCATGCCGCCGAACGGGTTGTCGAACCGGCCCCAGAAATCCTCGAAGACGCGGTTCAGGTCGCGCTGGAGCGACATCATCGGATTGTCGTCGTCCTGCCGGCGGTCCGAAACCTGGTTGCGGTCCCGGCCCCAGGGAATGAGATCGCTGAATGCCATGGTTGTTCCTCCTTTCGTTTCGCACGTTCGGCCCAGGCCGTCTCAGGCGGCCTTGACCTTGATCTGCTTCGGTTTGGCGACCTCGCTCTTCTTGAGGGTCAGCGTGAGCACGCCGTCGCGGTGGCTGGCCTCGATGCCGCCCGCGTCGATCGTGTCGGGCAGGCTGAAGGCCCGCTCGAACGTGCCGGGGGCGTATTCGGCATATATCCGGCGATAGCCGTCGGGCACCGGCGCCTGGATCACCCCCCGCACCGTCAACGCACGGTTCTCGACCGAGACATCGACGGTATCCGGCGCCACGCCGGGCATGTCGATGACCAGCGTCACCGCGTCATCCTTCTCGAAGATGTCGGTCGCCGGGCGATAGACCGGCCCGCTCATCTCGCGCTCATCACGCTCGCCGGTGCGGGCGACGTCGCCGCCAGTGGTTTTCAGTTCCTGTGCCATGTCTTTCCTCCTTTCCGTTGATCAGGCCGCCTTAACCGAGATCTTGCGCGGCCGTTCCGCATCGGGGCGACCCATCTCGATCTCGAGCACGCCGTTCCTGGCGCGCGCCTCGACCTTGTCGGGGTCCACACGCAGCGGCAGACGGATCGAGCGCGAGAATTCGCCCGTCGGGCGCTCGCGGCGATGCCAGGCGGCATCCTCGTCGTCAGTCGAGGGGTTGCGTTTGCCGGCGATGATCAGGGTGTTTTCTCGCACGGTCAGGTCGATGTCGTCGGTGGTCACGCCCGGAATCTCGGCGGTGACCACAACGCTGTCATCGCCCAGCCACATGTTGACCGGCGGCCAGGCGCCGTCGCTGGCGGTGCGCGGGGAACCTTCGAACATGCGGTTCATCTGCGACTGCAGCTGGCGCAGTTCCGCGAAGGGATCCCACTGGGTTCCTGGATATCCGATATTCAGCATTGTCTCCTCCTTCTTTTCCATCCCGAATGAATCCGCTCGCCCGCGAAATGGCGCGGACGCTCGGGGCTTGCGGGATTGTCGCGAAAGAAGGAGAAAGGATCGAAGACGATCCGGCACGAAGACGCATGGCGACCACGTGTTTCGATTCGCAAGGCCAGTTGCTGCGCCTCGCGGTCGATGACGGGATGATGCGCTGCCGCTGGCACACGCACCGGTTGCGCCACCATCTTCGGGACCCTCTTAGCGGCATCCCGCGCCAGTGAGTTGGGAATGCTGCATTTTGTTGTCAAGAGGGGAGGTGTCATTTTATCGTCAGAAGGGAAGGCGCGAAGGCGAAGCGCAACCGGAGAAGGAAAGCGCGGATGGACAAGAAGACACAGATCAACATCTGGTATGTATTCCTCGCCATCTTCGGCGTCGTGCTGCTGCGCGATCTCTGGGTCCAGACCCAGACCATCGAGTCCATCCCCTACAGCCAGTTCGAGAGCTATCTGGACGAGGGCCAGATCGACGAGATCGTTGTCGGCAGCAACACGATCCGCGGCACCTTCAAGAGCCCGCAGGACGGCAAGACCGGTTTCGTGACTGCCACCGTGCCGCCGGACATGGCGGCCCGGCTCGAAGGCCACGACGTCACCTTCACCGGCGCGGTCGAGAACACGTGGTTCACCACGCTTCTGTCCTGGGTGCTGCCGGCGCTGGTCTTCGTCGGCATCTGGATCTTCTTCATCCGCAAGTTCGCCGAGAAGCAGGGCATGGGCGGCTTCATGTCGATCGGCAAGAGCCGCGCCAAGATCTATGTCGAAAGCGACACCAAGGTCAGTTTCGACGATGTTGCCGGCGTCGACGAGGCCAAGCAGGAACTGGAGGAGATCGTAGAGTTCCTGAAGGATCCCGAACATTACGGCGGGCTCGGTGCGCGCATGCCCAAGGGCGTTCTGCTGGTCGGCCCGCCGGGCACCGGCAAGACGCTGCTGGCCCGCGCCGTGGCGGGCGAGGCGGGGGTGCCGTTCTATTCCATCTCGGGCTCGGAATTCGTCGAGATGTTCGTTGGCGTCGGCGCGGCGCGCGTGCGCGACCTCTTCGAGCAGGCAAGGAAAGCCGCCCCGGCGATCATCTTCGTGGACGAACTGGACGCTTTGGGCCGTTCGCGCTCGGCCGGCCAGACGCCGGGTGGACACGATGAACGCGAGCAGACGCTGAACCAGCTTCTGACCGAACTGGACGGGTTCGATCCGTCCGAGGGCGTGGTGCTGCTGGCCGCCACCAACCGGCCCGAAATCCTCGACCCGGCGCTTCTGCGGGCGGGCCGCTTCGACCGGCAGGTGCTGGTGGACCGGCCCGACCGCGCCGGGCGGGTGCAGATCCTCAAGGTGCACATGAAGAAGATCAAGGTGGCCGACAGCGTCGATCCCGACCAGATCGCGGCGCTCACGACCGGGTTCTCCGGAGCGGATCTTGCCAATCTGGTCAACGAGGCGGCGCTGATGGCCACCCGGCGCAAGGCGCAAAAGGTCGAGATGCAGGATTTCACCCAGGCCGTCGAACGCATCGTCGCCGGGCTGGAAAAGAAGAACCGCCGCCTCAACGAGCGCGAGCGCGAGATCGTGGCGCATCACGAGATGGGCCATGCCATCGTCGGCATGGCACTGCCGGGGGTCGACGAGGTGCACAAGGTCTCGATCATCCCGCGCGGCATCGGCGCGCTCGGCTACACCATCCAGCGCCCCACCGAAGATCGCTACCTGATGACCCGCGAGGAACTGGAGAACAAGATCGCCGTGCTGCTGGGCGGGCGGGCGGCGGAAAAGATCATCTATGACCATCTCTCCACCGGCGCCTCGGACGACCTAGCCCGCGCCACCGACATCGCGCGTTCGATGGTGGCGCGCTACGGCATGGACGAAGACCTCGGCCATGTCAGCTATGACAGCGACCGCCCGACCTTCCTCGGCCAGACCGAGCAAGGCTCGTGGCTCAATCGCCGCTACAGCGACGCCACCGCCGAGCGGATGGACCACGCAGTGAAGGAGGTGATCGACACGATCTTCGAACGCACGGTCGCGCTCTTGCAGGACAACCGCGTGCTGCTGGAAAAGAGCGCCGCCGAGCTGCTGGAACGCGAGACGCTGGAGGATGCCGATCTGAAACGCATCAAGGCCGAGGTGGTGTGCCCCGCCGAGGCCGCCTGACGGGCACGTCAGCGCGGCGCGGCCTCGCCCTCGGCCCGGTCGGGACCGTGCTCGTGCAGGGGCAGGACGGCATGGCTGGTGCTGGGTGTGGCCACATAGCTCTGCTTGGCGCTTGCATCGGTCTTTTCCCGCTGCCGGATGCGTAGGGCATCGAAGGCCGCGAAGAGGCCCAGCACCGCGCCGACGAAGGCAAACAGGCCCGAAGGCCCGATCTGTCCCATGATCAGGCTGGCGGCGAAAGGTCCGACGGCTGATCCCACCCCGTAGACCAGCACGAACGCGCTTGCCGCGGCGATCAACTCGCTCTCCGCGATCCGGTCGTTCACCTCCGCCAGGCAGATCGAATAGAGCGGCATCAACGCCCCTCCCAACAGGAAAGCGAGAAGGATCGCCGAAAATTCGCCCCCTTGCGCCAGTGTCCCGCCGAACAGGACCGCCACGACGGCCCCCGCCACGCTGCTCCCGAAGATGATGACGCGCCGATCCATCAGGTCCGACAGCCATCCCAGGGGCCATTGGAACGCCAGCGCGCCGATCAGCGCCGCCGACAGGATGGTGCCGGTCTGCGCGTCGCTGAAACCAGATTGCTGGCTGGCCACAGGCCCCATGCCGAAGAACGCGCCGACCGCCACGCCCATCACGAAGGCGCCGCTGAGTGCCGTCGGCGAAATCGCCAGCAGGCGCCGGAGGCCGACGCGCGTGGCCAGCACGACGCCCGGATCGCCCGCCCGGCTGAGCGTGATCGGCACCAGCGCCAGCGACAGGCAGATCGACACCAGCGCAAAAAGCACGAAGCCCGAGACCGGCGCCAGCGCCACCATCGGCTGGCTGATCGCCCAGGCGGCGTACATGACGATCGAATAGATCGCGAGAACCCGCCCGCGCCAGCTTGCTTCGGCCGAGGCATTCAGCCAGCTCTCCACCACGATGATCATGCCAGCGTAGCAGGCTCCCTGCAGCACCCGCAGCAGGATCCAGACGCCGGGCGAGACGAAGATCGCGAAACACAGCGCGAAGGCGGAGCCGGCCGAGGCGAAGGCCGCGAAGGCGCGGATATGCCCCACCCGCTGGATGACGCGCGGCGCATGGACCGAGGCCAGCACGAAGCCCACGAAATAGGCGGACATCATCACGCCCACGGTTTCCTCGGCATAGCCCTCGACGCCGGCGCGCAGGCCGATCAGCGTCTGTTGAAGGCCATTTCCGAGGACGAGAAACGCGACGCTGGCGAGAATGGCCATGTATCGAAGGGGAATTCGTGCCATTGCGCGCACCTGTTTCGAAACGAAATCAACCAGTATCGCCTACTCGTGCTGGATGCGTCAAAACGCGAAGGATCACGCGAGTAACCGAGTTTCCTTTCTGCGAAATCTACGACCGCTGCCGCGTGCCCGCAATCACGGTATGAGCACCGCCGCGCCCTGCAATCTCCCCTCTCGCAGATCGGCGAGAGCCTCGTTCGCACGCTCGAGTGGATAGCTCACGACTTCGGTCTTCACGCCGGCATCCGCGGCCAGCGGAAAGAACTCGTCGCCGTCTGCCCGGGTCAGGTTGGCGACCGAGAGAATCGCGCGTTCCTCCCAGAGATCGGCATAGGGAAAGCCCGGAATGTCGGTCATGTGGATGCCGCCGCAGACCACCCGCCCGCCCTTGCGGACGCCTTTCAGCGCGGTGGGAACCAGTTCGCCGACCGGCGCGAAGATGATCGCCGCATCGAACGGCGCCGGTGCCCGCTCCGACGATCCACCGGCCCAGGCGGCGCCGAGGCGGCGGGCGAAGTCCTGTGCCGCCGTGTCGCCGTCGCGGGTGAAGGCGTAAACCTCGATCCGCCGATGCCGCGCGATCTGGCACAGAATATGCGCTGCCGCGCCGAAGCCGTAGATCGCAAGGCGCGACACGTCACCTGCGAGCCTGAGGCTGCGATAGCCGATGAGACCAGCGCAAAGCAGCGGCACCAGCGCGGCAGCCTCGGTCCGCTCGGGTAAGGGAAAGACGAAACGCGCGTCCGCGACGCAATATTCGGCATAGCCGCCATCGATCGTGTAGCCGGTGAAGCCCGGTGCGTCGCAGAGGTTTTCGCGGGCAGAGGCGCAATAATCGCACTTGCCGCAGGTATGGCCGAGCCAAGGCACTCCGACGCGTTGGCCGCGCCGCAGGTTCGAAACGGCGTTGCCCGTCTCCTCGACGCGCCCGACGATCTCGTGGCCCGGGATCAACGGAAGCGCCGGATCTTTCAGATCGCCGTCGACGACGTGAAGATCCGTGCGGCAGACGCCACAAGCCTCGATACGAACCAGAACCTGGTCGGCTTTCGGAGCGGGAATCTTCACATTCCGAAGGTCGAGTTCCGGCTTGCTTCCGTCGAAAACCATCGCCCGCATGCCATTGGCCTTTTTCGTGGTGTAACACGTTTCGCGATGGCGACTGCACTTGAAACTGCCTCAAATCGTACTGACCAAGCCCATGTCGGACCTGGCGGGACGATCTAACCGGTCAGCAGAAGAACCCGCATTTCAACCTCGCGCTGCCGCTGCTGTTTCTCAAGACGCTGTCGCGCCCGTTCCAGCTTGGCGCGCACCAGCAGGAGTCGCTGCAATGCTTCTTCGCGTCTTTCATAGCTGCGCCTGACCCTCGATCCGGGATCACCAACGGTCGCGATTTTCGACCGCTGGCTGGCAGGAAACCATGATTGCGCATCACGCTGAGCCAAGGTCCAAGCGCGGTCAGCCTCGAGATAGCGTCGGTACGATGATATCAGCACCCAGCGTTGTACTCGAAGATCGCCCTGCATGACGAACTCCTTCTCGATAGTTTGCGCGCCCAACCAAAGTAGCAAGAATGATGCGCAACTCAAGCGCGACCGTTCCGTCGCACCGAATGCGTGCTTCAGGTGAATAGCGCCGTGGCGGACGGGTCCGTGCTGTTCTGCAAGAAGCTGTCACGGCCGCAGTTCATCCGTTTCGCTACCAGTCGCGACTGGTAGCGAATAATTGTTCAAACATCATTGTAATCAGATATGACAATGGCTTAGGTGTCAGAGAACGTTCGACCCCGGTCCCATCCCCTCCGCCACTTGCCCTCGCGAAAGCGTTCTCTCAATCCGGCGGCGGCCGGATTTTTCCGTTGTTTTCGAGGGTTATGTCGGAAGGGCTTTGCACTGGCGTCCTCGCCAAAGCAGCCGGGCACGTTCTCTAAGAGCCCATATTCTCCGGACCTCTCGACTGCGCCCATTTAGTCTATAGCCCCTAACCATTTGAAAGTATAGGGATAGTCCCCTGCTCCACCTAAACTCTTCGATGTCAGTGGCACTTGTGGAAAGGAACAGAAATCCAACTCTTTCCCTCCCCCTCCAGTCGCGCAAGCCCCTTCCGCCATTGAGAATTTCCGGAGACGACGCCATCCTGTCGGTGAAGGAGCCCATACATGGCGGAACCGGACCTCGACACCGGCAAGCTCGACGACGCGGCGCTGGCGATCCTCAGCCTGACGCTCCATGACGGCAATCGAGTCTGGAAAGGGATCGACTGGTCGATCACCGACCGGCTGCACGCCAAGGGGCTTATCCACGATCCCATCGGCAAGGCGAAATCGCTGGCCCTGACGGAAGTCGGACTGGCCCGAGCGGAGGCGGCTCTCGCCGAATTGTTCGTGAAGCGGTCGAACGATCCAAAGAGGTCCGAACCATGAAACCGGCCGACGAAGAACGCATCGCTGCCCGGCTGGCGAAACTGATGGCGATGATCTGTGTGCGCAACACGGGGATCGAGGAATTGCACGCGGGGACTGTCCCGGTCACCCACACGGGCGACTATTCGGACGTGTTCATCACCGATGCCGACGGCCGCCAGATTCCATGGTCTGACGCGTCCCATCTCGACGACGACCAGATGCGAAACCTGATGCGACAGATCGTCGACCGGCTCTACACCTTTCACCTCAAGGCTGACGACGCGGGGTTCCGAGACCACCTCGACCGTTGGCTTGCCGTCGCCGAACGATGGGACGAACCGAAGCTGGATGAGGCCTCTCTTGCGACTATCGCCGGCGGGGAAGCCAAACCGCCGAGATAGCCATTCGCGGTCAGGTCAGGCCTCGACGGATGGTCGCCGGATCCCATTATGCAACGGGTTCCACAACGGCGGAGTGCTTTGTGACAATGTCCTGAATTTCCGAGGGCTTGAATGCGACATCCCATGCCCAGTGGCCGAAGCCGCCCGCAGCGTTGACCGCCTTCACCCACTCGTTCAACGCGTCCCGCTTGGCCTTGTTCTGGGGGCTGTCGGTGCCCTTGATCTCAAGCGCCAGAATGATGCCGCTGGCAAGACGCACGAGGAAATCCGGAACATACCGGCGCCGTGAACCGGCCCACATGTAATAGATCTGGAAGCCGAGATGATCGTTCTTGGCATAGGCGATGACGTCTTCGCGCTTCTCGAAGATGTTGGCGGCATGTCCCTCCCAGGACGAATCCCCGACGAGATGGCTGATATGCGACTTGGTGGTCGGAAAGCAGGGCTTGGTGGTGTACCAGGTCCGCATCTGGCCGGTGGCGCCGATCGGGTTTTCCTCGTCGAACACCGGCGTCAGGCGCTCCGTGTTCTGCTCGGTCACGTTGCTCAGCACATGCTGAACGACAAGGTCGATGTTGAGTGCGATCAGAATCCGCCGCCGAAGCGGGTCAGAGTGGAACAGCGACGGGATGTCGAGGCGGTCGGAGTTGAGGAACGCCTCGACGATCCTGACCAGCTGCGCCGCGAGATACTCATGGCTACCCGAAAAGCCGTGGCTGAGTTCGGCGAAGGCCTTCCGTGCTGCCTGAAAGACGAGACGTTGCAGGCGGAAGCCGTCTGGCAGCTTCTCGAGGTCGATGGCTGTCACCTTGCCCATATCGGTCGCGCCGCCGAGCGCAGGAGCCAATTCCGCGCTGATCGGCGTGCTGGCAGGGTCGAGCACGAGCGGCGCTACCTTGCACCAGTCCATGGTCAGCTGCGGTCTCACGACCGTTTCAACCCGCAGCACGTTCGGCCAGCGAAGTTCCAAATGAGCCCGCTCGGGCACGACTTCGATCTGGGTGGTCGGCTTGGGAGGCGGCGGAGCTTCCCCGCCTTCGCCAGTTTCCGAAATGGAAAGCGGCACACCGAAGACGTTGACGTATTCGGGCAGGAAAAGACCATTCTCGTCCGTGTCATAGGACACCCGACGCAATCCGCGCCCGACGACCTGTTCGCAGAGCAGCTGGGAGGTGAACGCCCGGAGACCCATGATGTGCGTGACGTTTTTGGCGTCCCATCCCTCCGACAGCATCGCAACCGATATCACGTTCTGCAGATCCTGTCCGGCCGCTCCCCGCTTCCCGACGTTGTCCACGATCTCACGCAGCAGTTCTTCCTTCTTCAGGGCGCGGAACTGCTGGCGGCGGGTCTCGGGGATGGTCGCAGCGTCGATGATTGCCTTCAGCCGCGCCTCGTAGTCTTTGTCGGAGGTCGCGGTCTCGCCGATCTCAGCCTTCTCCAGCACCTTGGAATCGACCCGGAGCGTTCGGGTCGGTGCGTGCAATTCGGGCCAGTGCGCATCGCCCTTGTTGAAATAGGTCTCGATGCGGGCTGCGGTTTCGGTGCGGTTGCAGACCGTCAGCATGACCGGCGGAGAATGATGCCCGGCCTCCTGCCATTGCGCCCGGGTCTCCCGCCAGTCGGCGCCGAGCAGCGTATAGGCGTCCTGGACCAGCTTTGGCAGCGCCTCATGCGCTTCGGCCTTGCGGTTCAGGTCTTCGGAAACGGTCGGATCGCGGTAGATGTGGTAGAGCTTGGAACGCAGCGTCTTGGCGTCCGGAACCGCATCGTCGCGGACAACGACGCGCGGTGTCTTCACCAGCCCGGCCTCGATCGCGTCGTTCAGGCCGAAATCCGAGATGATCCAGTCGAACAGAGCCGTATCGGTGCTCTTCTTGCCAGTCGGCGCGAAGGGCGTGGCCGAGAGGTCGAAGCAGCGCTGGATGCGCCGGGTTTTGTGGATGCGGTCGAGGCCTTCGATCCAGCGCGTCGCCTCGTCAAGGTCGATGCCATGCTCCTCGGCATGCTTCTTGCTGATCTTCACCTCGGGCGGTTTGCGATAGGCGTGGTGCGCCTCGTCGTTGATGACGATGATATCCTTGTGCGCCGCCAGCTTGCCCAGCACGCGCCGCGTGAAGGCCTCGTCGGACTCGCGCCCTTTCTTCACCACGGATCGCTCCGCTTCCTTCAGCGGCATCAGCGTGTGCCAGTTCTCGATCAGCACCTCAGCCTGGTTCAGCTTCTGGCGCAGGGCCTCGGACGGGCAAAGGTTGAACTCGTCATAGTAGCTGCCCTCGCTGGGCAGCAGCACCTGCAGCCGTTCCTTCACGGTCAGCCCCGGTGCCACGATGAACACGGCGCGGCTGAAATCCTTGTTCCGCTTCGGATAGGTTAGCGCGTTCAGCACCTGCCAGGTGATGATCATCGCCATCACCGTGGTCTTGCCCGCGCCCGTCGCCATCTTGTTGCAGAGCCTCTCCCACACACCGCCATCGCCGGGGATCGCGATGCCCTGCTTGTAGGCCTCGGCGCCTTCGACCCACCATATCAGCGTCTCGATGGCCTCGAGCTGGCAGAAATAGAATGGATGCTGCCGCGCCTCACGGTCGTGCCAGTGCTCCAGCAGCTTGCGGGTAACGATGGTCACGCCGGGCCAACCGTCGTCGCGCCACTGATCCACGCGGGTGCGGATCGTGTTCACCAGATCAAGCACCTCGGTGCGCTTAGTGTTGTTGCGCGCGTCAAAAACCTCATAGCTCGCAGGCCGCCGTTCTGGCTTGATCTCCAGATTTCCGCCCTTGGCCTCGACCCAATGCTGCGCCGGACAGACGAAGGGCGAATTGATGATGAGGGACATGGGCTTATCCCTCCAGCGGCATGATCTTGAGCGACTCGATCCCGCGGTCGTCCACGATCTTGACCGCGATCCGCCGGTTGTCGCCCGCCTCGAAGGGCAGCGAGACGGTGCCGTGGAACTGCTCCAGCAGGTCTTCGTCCAGCTCTGCCCTCACGGTCTTGCGCAGGCGGTTCCAGCCGCCCTTTGCATCCGCCATCGGGAAGAACACCTGGTGCGGCATCAGCGAGCGGTTGTCGTAGTCCACGTCCAGCGACCACATCGCGATCTGCGTCTTGCCGCCGGACACGAGGTCACCCGCCTTCGGGTCGAAATAGTCAAAGCCGTTGACCTCGACCTCCCACAGCCCGTCCTTGCGCTTACGCAGCTCCACGTCCGGCTGGCCCATCAGCCAGAAGGACTGGTTCGAGGCGCGCTTCTTCTTCAGATCCTCGGTCAGCAGGTCGGTGTTCATCTGTGCCTTGAGCAGCGTGACCCCCGGCCAGTTCACCTCGTCGATGTCCTTCGCGGCCTCGGGGTCGAAGGTGAAGGCGCAGAACAGGATGAATTTCGGCGACGGGCGCAGGGTCTCGGCCTCGGTCAGCGCCAGTTCCACCTGCCGCTGCTCCAGCGCCGCGTGCTCGGGGCCGAAGCTGACGACGACGCGCTCGCCCGTCTCTGCCAGCGACCCGCTGGCATGGATGTACTTCAACCCCGGCAGCGTCTCGAACTCGGCGAAGCGGAGCATGGCGCCGCCCTTGCCGCGCACGCCGGTCTTGAGCAGTTCGTCGCGCCACAGCGCCTGGCGGGAGGTCTCGCCGGAGCGGGCGACGGTCTCGTCGGCTTCCTGCGGCGGCATGCTCTCGTCCAGCGATAGGACGGTCGGCGCCGGCACCGCCTCGACCGAGAACGGCCCGCAGATGCGCAGCTTGGACTTGTCGATGCGCGGCTTGTCGTAGAGCGTCTCCTGTTCGGCATGGTCGGCGATGGACTGGTCCATGCGGCGCTGCATCGCCTGCCGGGCGGCGTGGAAGGCATCGAAAGCGGCGCGGGCGGGTTCGGGCCAGTTGTCGGGCCAGTCGAAGGGCACCTCCCATTCGTGCAGGCTGTCGCCCCTGGCGAAGTCCACCGGCTTGCCCTTGCGCGCTCCTTGAGCTGGTTTGAGCGGCTTCGGCGGGGCCTTTGCCAGCGCGGCGTTGAGGTCGGCCAGTGCCGCCGCGATCTTCGGGTGATCTTCCTCGTAAATCGTGTCGATGTCGGGATTGTTGGCGATGCTTTTCAGCGTGATATGCGGCACGGTTTCATAGTCGAAGCCACCGCCCAGCCCGTCCTGCGGATGGCGCAGGGCGTAATAGTCAAAGCTGGCGGTCATCAGCCGCTGCTTGGCCAGCGTGATCGCCACGCGGGATGTGTCGCAGGTGATCCAGCGCCGCCCCCATTTCTCGGCGACGAAGGCGGTGGTGCCGGAGCCGCAGGTCGGATCGAGCACCAGATCGCCGGGATCGGTGGTCATCAACATGCAGCGTTCTATGACCTTGGCACCTGTTCGAACGACGTAGTAGCGACTCTCGGCAAAGCCACCCGTCACCGTGTCGTCCCAGAGATTGGTGATCTTGAACCAAGGAAAGTCCGTAGCAAAACGGCGATATGCGAGTGTTTTCCCGTAGGCTTCCATGCGCTCGGAGCGAAACAGACGCGGCATACCAGTCGCTAAAGACGTTTTCCAACCACCGGGAAAGGGAGAGAAACTCTGACCTAAGAAATCGAACGGATTAGCAGCTTCCCCTGAAGATGACGTAGAAGTCAGATTGTCGCGCCGATAGACGGTCGCGCCTTCGGGCAATGCGCTCCAATCCTGACCTTCGGGCTTGGTCATGCGGCGATGCTCACCATGTTCATCGCGAACATAGTTGTAGTTTACCCACCCTTCACCGCCACGCGTCAGGTAGAGCTGCCGGTATTTGACGCGCTGAATGTCCTTTGCATACCAAACGATATAGTCGTTGGTTGCAGCAAGGACGTTCGTTCCGCCTGTTGGGCTACCGGCGCCAGTTGTCTTCTTGAACGTGATTACACTGACAAGATTTTTAGGGCCGAATACCTCATCCATCAACTCTCGGACGTGGTGCAAATTCTCATCCGAAATCTGCACGAATACCGACCCCCTCTCGGTCAAAAGTTCCCGCGCCAGCATCAGCCGGTCGCGCAGATAGGTGAGGTAGGAGTGGATGCCGAGTTCCCAAGTGTCACGGAACGCCTTGATCATCTCGGGTTCCTGGGTCAGGTCGGCGTCCGAGCGGTCCTTCACGTCGCGCTTGTTCGTGAAGGGCTGGAAGTTCGACCCGTATTTGATGCCATAAGGCGGGTCGATGTAGATCATCTGAACCTTGCCGCCCATGCTCTCCTTGGTCAGGAGCGAGTTCATCACCAGCAGGCTGTCTCCGGCCACAAGCCGGTTCGACCAGCCCTTTTCGTGGTGGTAGAAATCCAGCGCCTGGCGCAGCGGCAGGTTCTCGAACGGCGCCGCGAACAGGTCCGGCTGCCGCCATTGCGTCGCCGAGTCCGTGCCCTTCATCCGCTTGGCTGCATTGGCAAGGATCGTCGCCGGGTCCACCCGTTCATGGACATGGAGCGAGACGGTATCGACCTCAACGCTCGTCCGCTCCGCCTTGCCCGTCCAGTTCAGATAGGGCGCCTGCAGCCGCTTCAGCTCCTGCAGCGCGTCCCTCATCCGCTCCGGATCCTCGCTGGCCAGCGCATCGTCGATGAGCCGTTCGATCCCCGCCCGCGCGCTGTCGAAGTTCAGCACCGGGTCCAGATGCGGGTCATAGGCCCAGACCGTATTGTCGCCATCGGGATCGGTGCCGGCATGGACCATCCCGACCTCGGGGTTGTTCACCCGCGTCTCGCCATGGCGGTAGCTCAGCACCTGCACCGGCCCGTCCGGCCTGCGGGTGGCCTTCTTCTTGCCGGCGGCCCGTCGCTGGCGCGGCGCGCCTTCCTCGGTGAAGGTCAGTTCGAACCCGTCATCCTCGTCGTCGCCACCCTCGTCCAGGTCGTCTTCACCCTCGTCGTCCAGATCGTCGGCGATACGGAAGATCGACCCGCCACGCTCCCTTCCACGCCCCAGCACGCCCTCATCGATCAGCGCATCGCGCGCGGCGATGTAGTCGTCGTCGCCAAGTTCGGGCATCTGCTCGCGCAGCAGCGCCAGCATGGCCCCATTGCCGATGGAAGAACCGTCTTCGGGTGTCAGGGTCAGGATCAGGTCGGAAATGTCGGACATGGGGCCAGGAACTCACGAAAAGGTCTTGTTTTCCATTACCTATCGCGCCGGTTGTCCTTTTGCACGCGGGAATCAGCCTTCAATGCATCCGAGAGACCAGAGTGCATGCTGTTCGGTCCAGTCGGCCGGGAATGGGTCCTTCAGGTTCGCGAGCGTGACATTCGCTGGCTGACGGCCCTCCATGATGGCGTCGACGAGTTCCGGGGAAAGGAGCGACAACCGCATCAGCCGCGCCATGTAGGTGAAGGCGATGCCTTCCCTCTCGGCCAGTTCGGAAATCGACGCGAACTCGCCCGACTCCAGCATGCGCTTCCAGCGGAACGCGCGGGCCAGCGCTTTCACCAGCGTGTTGTCCGGCTTTCGCGCTTGTGCGGCGCCCTCCGGCAGCACCATATCCTTCCGCCCGCCTCGCTTAATAATGCGGAACGGGACATGGATGGTGACTGTGTCGGGGATAGAAGTGTTCCGAGTCATGCGGCGGCTCCGGCATCGGCGGTGATTTCACTCGCCAGCGCCGCCAGCCCGTCCATGCGCAGGCGGACGTTGAGACCGCTGATGCCGATATCGACCCGTTCGACCAACAGGGCCACAAGTCGCGCCTGTTCCGCCGGGAACAGTTCATCCCACAATGGATCGAGCTTCTGGAGGGCTGCGCGAGCGTCTGCCTCAGTGATTCCGTCGTCCTGCGTCCGCGCCGACTTCCATGTCCCAGCCACGATCTCGGGCTGGCACACGGCGCGCAACTGCTCGATGACGGCCGCTTCGATCTCGCCCGCTGGCACGCGACCGATGGGGCATGCCCCCGCGCCATGCTTCAGCACCGTCTGGCTGACATAGTAGCGATACAGCCGCCCGCCCTTGCGGGTGTGGGTCGGCGAGAAGGCCGCGCCATCGGGACCGTAGACCAGTCCTTTCAGGAGCGCGGGCGTATCGGCACGGGTCCGCGCGGCGCGCTTGCGGGGACTCTCCTGCAGGATGGTGTGAACGCGGTCCCACGTCTCGCGGTCGATGATGGCGTCATGCTCGCCGGGATAGCTGTCGCCCTTGTGCACCGCCTCGCCGATATAGGCGCGGTTCGACAGCATCCGGTAGATGTACTTCTTGTCGATCCGGTTGCCACGCGGGGTTCGGATACCGCGCTTACCGACTTCGCGGGCCAGTTCCGTGCAGGAGCCGATTTCGAGGAACCGGGCGAAGATCCAGCGCACATGACCGGCAGCTTCCTCGTCGACCACCAGCTTGCGGTTCTCGACGCGGTATCCGTAGGGCGGCACCCCGCCCATCCACATGCCCTTCTTCCGGCTGGCTGCGACCTTGTCGCGAATGCGCTCGGCGGTCACCTCGCGTTCGAACTGGGCGAACGACAGCAGGATGTTCAGCGTCAGCCGCCCCATCGAGGTGGTCGTGTTGAAGGACTGCGTGACCGACACGAAGGTCACGCCATTGCGGTCAAACACCTCGACCAGCTTGGCGAAGTCGGCGAGCGAGCGGCTGAGGCGGTCGATCTTGTAGACGACGACCACGTCGACCAGCCCGTCGTCGATGTCCGCCAGCAGACGCTGCAGGCCGGGCCGCTCCAGCGTGCCGCCGGAGATGCCACCGTCGTCATACTGATCGCGGACCAGCACCCAGCCCTCGGAGCGCTGGCTGGCGATGTAGGATTCGCAGGCCTCGCGCTGGGCATGCAGGCTGTTGAACTCCTGCTCCAACCCCTCCTCGGAGGATTTGCGGGTGTAGACGGCGCAGCGCAGCTTGCGGACGGGTTTCGATTTTTCCGGCGGCTTCGTCATGTCCGGCCCCGGTGATTCCTGAGGCCGAAGAACACCCAGCCGTTCCAGCGCGTGCCGGTGATGGCGCGGGCGATGGCGGACAGCGACTTGTAGGGCCGCCCCTGCCACTCGAAGCCGTCGCCGGTGACGGTGACGATCTGTTCCACGCCCTGCCATTCGCGCAGCAGCCGCGTGCCGGTGATGGGACGGTCGCGGTCGGCGCGCATGCTGCGCCTCGTCCGGTCGCCGCCGTCCAGTTCCTCGCCCAGCCGTTCCAGCCGCCGGATGGTCTCGGGCTTCAACCCGCCATAGGCGAGTTCCTGAATGCGGTAGGCCAGACGGGATTCAAGGTAGCGGCGGTTGAAGGGCGGCGGCTCGCTGTCGAACAGATCGCGCCACTGCTTCTTCAGGTCGGGCGTCGGCGTGGTCTTCAGCGCGGCCAGGCGCGCGGGGATGGGATCGTGGGTCGTCATGCGGTTCTCCGGTGTGTTGGAGTTGCATGACGGCATTGGTCGGGCGGATAGTGTAGGCAACTTTCTCCCGCGTCGTCAGATACTTCTCTGCCGTTCCGCATCTGCAACCGGACCAGCCCGAGCGCCAGCAGGCCGCACAGTTCAGTGCGGCGTTCGGCGGGCGTCATCAGGTCGGGCGGGAGCGGATTGGGGCGTTTCATGTGGGCCTCGGAGCGGTGGTCTCCTCAGGCCTCTACTCACCGGTATCACGAAACGTCCCACGATGGCGCACCGCGACAATGCGCGCCAAACGGTCTCGACTCCCGGTTGATCGGTCGGGTAGAACATAATCGGAACAGATTTCACCTTCGCCCGGTGAATCGGACGTGCTTCTTTCGTCGGCGTAATGCGGGCCGTGGAGGCGCAATCCGGTTCGCGACTGCAAGCGAGAAGGTTTCAGGGCGAAAGGAGCTCACGTGGCCAAGAGGATCAGGAATTTCGTCGATCGCGCCTTCTCCAGAACCGTCGATCTCGAACTGCTTCATCGCCTGTTGATCCCCTATCTGGGCCAGATCGATTTCGATTGGGACGGGCTGCCGGAGGACGACGGGGAGCGGCGCGAGGCGATCTTCGGCGTCTTCGCCAGGGCCGACATGCGATTTCCGGCAAAGCTGCAATTCGCCCTCTACAACATCTCGACGCTGTCGACGGATGCCGGCGCCCGGATCATCCAGGAGATCGCCTCGGAAGCCGGTGTGGACGTTCTGGCGGCCTGCCGCATCGACGGCGCCGCTGACGATCTGCGATTCACGCCGCGCTTCATGGCGCTGGTCACCTGGCTCGATCACCGTCCGATCTTCGACCGTGCCCTTAGCGCCGCGGCCTTTCTTGCCCATTCGACCAAACTCGAACGCGACGCAGAACGGGAGGACGTCGAACTTCGGCATCACGATGCCGGGGTGAAGGATGGTTTCGCGGAGGCGGCGCGGCTGCATTTTGCGGGCCGCTACAACGGGCATTATTGCGACGTTCGCTGGTTCGAAGAGGACGATCTGCTGCGCGTGCTGGTCCTGCACGGTTCCAAGCCAGAGACGAAGAACGTCGATCAGGAAGGCGCCGAGGACACGCTGAAGTTCCGGGAGATCGTGCAATCGACGATCGAATACGACGAGCGACGGAGCGCGATCTCGGTTGGCTCGAAGTCCGCAGCCGACGCCAAGAAGCTGGTGAAGCTCTTCGGCGCGCATGTTCTCGGTGATGGCGACATTTTCGAGGCTTCGGCCAGGGAGGAACTCTACACGCTCGGTCCCCTGCAGCGGCACGGTGAGAGGTTCAGATTCGCCTTCGATCCCGATGGCGACATCACCCATGTCGCTTTGCGGGAAGTGCGCATCGACGAGGCGCAGCTGACTGCGACCGGGCGCTTGCGTCGCTCGCCGTGGTTTCTGGCGCTGGGCGATTCCGAGAATGCGCTCAGGCGCCTCAAGGATTTGGCTCCAGAGATCGAGGTTGCCGACGTGCGGATCGTGCATGCCAAGATCGACGTCACCATCGAAGTGGACGGCAGCGAAATCGTGGTGCCGGTGACGATCAGACCGCCGCGGACGGTCAGCATGCGCGATCACTCGCACGAACGGCTCATTCTCGAAATGCTGGAAGACAATGAAATCCGCAAACGCCGCCGGACTGATCAGGCTGCTGCTGCAGCAGAGTGACCGCCATCCGATCCGGGCCGTCGGGGCCGCCGATCTGCTGCCCTACGATCCGCGTTTCATCCGCTCGCTCCGGAACCTCGGGATCCTGACCGAGCGCGAGGGCCTGCGCGACGATGGCGCGACCGTCCTGCAGGTCGTCGACGATGCGCTGGTCGCCATCGACCCGGAGACCGGCGCCTGCGAGCGCCATGACGATGCATTGGATGTCCAGACCTTCGATATCGATCTTGCCGCGATCTGTCGTGCGATCCGCGAGCAGTCGGGTCTGGAGGGGCCCGGCCCGTCGCCAATCTCGACGCGGGTGTGGCGGCTCGGCCGATCTTCGCGGCACGGACGGGTGGCCGAGATATGCCTCGTGCGACGGCTGCGCGAGGAAACGGCGCAGGAGATCGTCGATCACGTGCGGGGCGCGATCGACACGGAATCCTCGGTCGCGCTGATCAGCCTCGGCCGCTGCGATCTGCCCACCGCGGTCGCCCGCCAGCTCGACGCAATGCGCATGATCGTGGCCTTGGCCGAGGATCTGATGGGTCACGCCCCGGGCGCGCCCTTCGCACTGGACATCGACCGGATGCGCCTCGCGTCTTCGATGCCAGCCGTCGAGACCCGCCTGGTCGTCGACCGGACAGGACGGCGCGTGATCTGCGAGGGCATCGAACTCGCTGTCGAGCCGCGGGACTTCGATGTGTTCGTCCTGCTGGCCGAAGAGGCAGCGGATGCCGGCGGCTGGGTACTGCGCGACAGCATCGCTGCGGCGCTTCGGGCCAGCACGGGGCGCGACGGCAATCCCGAGCAGGTCGATCGCAGCATAAATCGCCTGCGCGACATTTTCCGCAAGGAGCAGGGACTGTCCGGGGTTCCGAAGAACGGATTCATCGAAACGAAGTCCAAGGTCGGCTTTCGCCTGACATTCGCCGCCTCCGAGATCGGATTCATGGCCTAGACCCGTTCTTCGGCACCGGGAGGTTTTCGGGAGGTTTTCGGGAGAAGCCCGAGAGATAAATAGTTTCAGCAGGTTGCATCTTCGGCTGGTCACCAGAAACGACCAGGACCGAACGACATGCATCCGCCGATTTCCCCCGCCGACTTTGCCACCCTGATCGACGAGGCGACGGTCGCCGCGCGCCGCCTGCACCGCAGGCTGGTGCTGCCCGCCGCCGATCTAGACGACCTCTGCCAGGACCTGCTGCTCGATCTGATCTGCCGGTTGCCCGGTTTCGATGCGCGCCGCGGCGGCATCGGCGCCTTCGCCAATATCGTCCTGCGCAACCAGTCCTCGCGGATTGCGATGCGCCATCACCGTCAGCGCCGGGCGCATGGCGGGAGGATGCTCTCGCTGGACATGCCCGCTGCCGGCGGGGTCGAACCGCTCGGCTGCCTGCTGGCGGAAGCCGATGGGCTGTCCACTTGGCACGGTCAGGACCTCTGCCCGATCGAGGAGGCCGAGCTGCGGCACGACCTCGCCCGTGCGCTGGGCGATCTGCCCGAGGACGCCCGCGGTCTCTGCGCGGCGCTCGGATCCTGCGCCATCGCCGAGATCGTCGGTCGCAGCGGCACCTCCCGTTCCGCCCTCTACCGCCACATCGCCCGGCTGCGGCTCGACCTCGCCATGCGCGGGTTCGGGGTGCGGTGGGACGGATCAAAGGCGGCGTGAGTAGAGGGGAAAGGAGGAGATCATGTTCAAGCCCGCCACCGCATTCACCCCGATCCGGCCCCGGCCGCTCACCGATATCGAGTTCTGCGCCTGGATCGGCCAAGCCGTGCCCGGCGACCGGCTGGAATACCATCGCGGCTTCCTCGGCATCGACACCACGGCGGTGATCTCGACCCTGGCGGAGCCGGAGCGCCGCAGGCTCGGGGCGCTGGCCAGCGCGGCATACCGCGCCTTCGACGCCGCGCTGATCCATCTGGTGCAGGTCCGGGTCGGCCCCGACCGCTTCGCCTATCTCGCCATCGCGCGGACGAAGCCCCGCAATGCGCCGATCCCGTTTTCTCAGCTCATCGTCACAGAGGAGGCCGCCTGATGCGCGCCACCCTCGCCTGGATCGGGGATCGGCTCCCGCCATCGCTTTACTTCCTTCTGGCCGGAAGCCCGGCCGCATCCCTGACCGGAGATCCTGACATGACCGAACCCAACGGCCCCCTTGCGCGCCTGCGCCGCGCGTTCCGCAACTTTGAGGATCTGCCCGAGGTGATCCCCCTTTCGTGGCGTCCCGGCATTGCCACGGAGCCGCTGCCCGTCGAGACCGCAAGCGTCGATGATATCGCGATCGCGATCGTCGCCGCGAATGCCGAACTCTCAGCGGCCATCCAGCGATCCTCGGCGCTGGAAAAGCTCCACCGTCTGGCGCGTGAAGCCGGGGCTGTCGGCACGGACAGCGCCGTGGATGCGGCCCTGAAACGGGAGGGGCGCTGATGGCCATGCCGTTCCCCAGCACCGATGCGCCGACAGAGGCACGCTTCGACAACGTGCCGAAGTTCGACGATCTCGACCGGCTGTCCATCGGCGACATCGCGGACATGCCGCCCGATCTGCTTTTGGCATTGCAGGAGGCAGCGGCCACCGAAACTGCCCGGGTCAAGCGCCTGAAGGACCGTTTCGAGGCGGCACTGGCGCAGCGATATGGCGCCGCAACCGAGGCCGAGCGGTCTGCGCAGGGCAAGACCTCCGGCACCGTCCGGATCGAGGATACGGGCGTCGTGGTCATCGCGGACCTGCCGAAGAAGGTCACCTGGGATCAGGACCGGCTGGCCTCCATGGCGGCACGCATCACGGCCTCCGGTGACGATCCGACCGAGTATCTCGAGATCGCCTATCGCGTGCCCGAGCGGCGCTTCACCGCCTGGCCCGAGGCGATGCGGGATGGCTTCGCGAGCGCCCGCAGCGAGACCACCGGCAAACCCGCATTCCGGCTCGAGGCCCGAGACCGGTGACGCGCGGCGGTGGGTCGCCCGGACGGCAACGCCGGGCAGGTTCCCCTTCGGCACCCGGTCACCCCCGCCGCCGCGCAACTTCCAATCCTTCGGAGAACAACATGACTTTCCGCATCATCACCGCCGACGAACGGCTCTCGGCCGCCGAGAACAAGACCTCGCTGGCGATCTTCGGCCCGCCCGGCGTCGGCAAGACCACGCTGCTGAAATCCCTGCCCGCCGAGGAGACCGTCTGCCTCGACCTCGAGGCCGGCATGAAGTCGGTGCAGGACTGGCGCGGCGCCTCGATCCCGGTGCGCAGCTTCACCGACTTCCGCGATCTGGTCGTGCTGATCGGCGGCCCGGACCCGGCGCAGCATCCACAGTCCTGGTACGGCACCGAGCGCCATGCTTGGCTGCAGGCCCAGCATCGGGACAGCGGCATCGAGGCGTTCCTCGCCGCGCGCCGCATCGTCTTCGTCGACTCGATCACCGACCTGACGCGGCAGGCCATGGCCTATGCCCGACAGCAGCCGGAAGCCTTCTCGGACCGCACCGGCAAACCGGATGTGCGCGGCGCCTATGGGCTCTTGGGCCGCGAGGTGATCCAGGCGCTGAAGCATTTGCAGCATGCCCGCGGCAAGACCGTGATCTTCGTCGGCGTGCTGGAAAAGGTCACCGACGAGTTCGGCACGGTCACCTGGCAGCCGCAGATGGAAGGCAGCAAGGCCGGCCGCGAGCTTCCCGGCATCGTCGATCAGGTGGTCTCGATGCAGCTCTTCGCCCGCGATGCCGAGGGCGGCTGGTTGCTGGACGAGACCGCCTCCGAGCGCCGCCTCGTCTGCAAATCCGGCAACCCCTGGAGCCTGCCGGCCAAGGACCGATCTGGCCGTCTCGACATGACCGAACCGCCCGACCTCGGCGCGCTGCTCGCGCGGATCGACGGTCGCGCCTCCCATCAACCCGCTTTTGCCTCCTGATCCCTGAAAGGAACTGACATGAGCTACGATCTGAATGACGCCCAGCCGCAGATGGCCCCGATCGGCGAATTGATCCCCGACGGCACCTTCGCCAAGGTGCGTCTGACCATCCGCCCCGGCGGGGTGAACGGCGCCACACCGATGGATGCGGGGGTGCTGAAAGCCTCGCAATCGAGCGACGCGAAGATGCTCGATTGCGAATTCACCGTGGTCGAAGGCCCACATGCCCGCCGCAAGTTCTGGCAGAGCTTCACCGTCGCCGGTGGCAAGGTGGATGAGAAGGGCCAGTCCATCGGCTGGAAGATCTCGAAAGCCAGCTTTCGCGCCATGGTCGACAGCGCTCTCGGCCTCGATCCCAAGGACGAAAGCCCTGCCGCCAAGGCCAAGCGGGTGCTGCCCGGCCTCAAGCATCTCGACGGCATCACCTTTGCCGCCCGGGTCATGGTGGAACCCGCCTCCAACCCGCAATACCGCGATCAGAACCGCATCGCCAACGTCGTTCTGCCCGACGAGCCGCAGCATGGGCCGGTCATGCGCGGCGAAAGCGTTCCGCCCGAGCCCGTCAACGCCCCGCCGCGCAAGACCGCGAGCAGCACGCCGCCGGGCTGGCAGGCCCCGGCACCGGCATGGGGCGCGGCGCAGCCGGCCCCCGCGGCCCCGAACTGGGGCGCGCAACCCGGCCCCGCGGCCTCGGCACCGGCACCACAACCGGCGTCGCCGCAGCCCGCTGTCGCGGGGGCGCCGGGGGCGCCAGCGATGCCCGCCTGGCTCAATGGCTGAGGCACGACCCAGTCGGCGGGCGCGGAAACCCAACAAGGAGTCGCACCCGCCGAGCGAGGCAGATCGCTGGCAGGCACAGGTGACGCGCGAGGCCGCGCTGGAGATCGGAAAATGGCTCGAGGCCCGCGGAAGACTGCACCACCCCATCGCAAGCCTTACCATCGGCGATCTCGAGGCCATGGCCAGCAACGCGATCTCGCGCTGGATCGTGCTGCAGTCGCAGCGCCTGCACCGGCAGGATTGGCCGCCAGACGACCCGATCGTGACGCTCTTGCTCGGGTGACGCCCTGCGCGGTCTGCGCGCGCGAGGCGCGCGGCTTCGGCTACTGCCACGGCCTGCGCTGGGATCGTCACCCGCATTACCGCTTCTGCTCGCGTCGTTGTCAGGACGCGGGCAGCGCAATCGCCCAAAGGAATAATGGCATGATCGACAAGACCGCCCGCGAGGCACAGGCGATCCGCGATGCGCGGCGGCTGTTTGCCGAAACGCTCAACGATCTCGGGCTGATGGCGCCCTTCTTCGACCGCAGCCCCGCCGAGATCGACCGCCTGATCGAGGCGGCCGTCACCGGCTACATCGACAGCATGCAGGACCAGGCCGCGCGCAAGGAGCGCAGCGGCACCGTCCTCGACGACGAAATTCCGTTTTGAGGGGCACGCCATGATCGACCTGAATGAAGAATTGGCAGCCTGCAGCTGGACGGGGCTTCTTGCTGCCGCCACCGAGAACGTCGTCACCGAGTTCGAGATCGAGTTCTGCGACGGCCTTCGCCAGAAGCTCGACCGGTTCGGCGCCCGCGCCCGGCTGACGGACGCCCAGTTTCACAAGCTGACCTGCATCGCGCAGGCCGGCGGGTTCTGGGAGCGCGACCAATGATCGACCTGAACCATGGCTCGGGCTGCCTCTATGGCGCTGCCGTGCCACGCCCACCGATTGCAGAAGGCATCGCGGCCGCCATCGACACCGCCCTGGTAGCGCGCAATCGAGCCGAACGGCCCCGAACCTATGTCAGCTCCTCCGGGCTCGGCCGCGACTGCCTGCGCCAGATCCAGTATGATTTTCTGGCCGTACCCAAGGACGAGGGTCAGGGGTTCGCGCCCCGCACATTGCGCATCTTCGAGGCCGGGCACCGGGCCGAGGATATCGTCGCCGGCTGGTTCCGGATCGCCGGCTTCGATCTGCGCACCGAGCGCCCCGATGGCCGCCAGTTCGGCTTCGAGGCACTTGCCGGCCGGTTCAAGGGCCATATCGACGGCTGCCTCGTCTCCGGTCCCGTCGCCATGGACTACCCGGCGCTCTGGGAGAACAAGGCGCTCGGTGCATCCAGCTGGAAGGATGTGGTCAAGCGCGGCGTCAGCCTCGCGCGGCCGGTCTATGCCGCCCAGATCGCGCTCTATCAGGCCTATCTCGACCTGCCGAACCCGGCGCTGTTTACCGCGCTGAACCGCGACACGATGGAGCTCTACAGCGAGCTGGTGCCCTTCGACGCTCGTCTCGCGCAGGAGATGTCCGATCGTGCTGTTGCCGTGGTCCGCGTCTCCGAGGCCGGTGAGTGGCTGCCGCGCGCCGCCGCCGAGCCCACCGCCGTCACCTGTCGTGGCGGCATGGCGGCCGGCAAATGGCACGCGCCCTGTGCGTGGGCGGCACGGTGCTGGAGTGAGCGGTCATGATCCCTGACGCTTACGAGTTGAAACGCATCCTGCGCACGCATCGCGCGCGCTTCTGGTCCTCCGACCTGCTCGCGGCGGCCGAGTTCGCGCCGATCTACTTCTTCGACGATCAGGCCGCCTTCGACAGCGATGTCGTCGATCAGGCGATGACGCGCGTGTTCTCGGGGCCGATCCGACTGCCGCATCCGAGCGTGATCTTCGAGCTGCGCGAACAGCGGTCGGCACCTTCCGGCCTGGTCGTCTGCGCATGCCAGAAGGGCGATATCGTCGAGGCGGTGTTCCTGATGCGCAGGCGGGCGCCGCGCGGCTGGACCGACTGCCTGGTCCGGGTCTGGCTGCACCCCGACGGCATGGCCGAGATCGAGGGCAATCCGGCCGAGCGGGAGGACCAGACTATTCGCGGCCATGGCGAGGTCGCTGCCGGGATCGTCTGGCGGGCGCTGACCATCCTCGGCGCGGCACCAGACATCCGCGACCAGAAGGTATCGCTGGCGAAGCGCTCGCGCCTGGCCCGCGAGGGCGTGCGCGGCTGGGTCTGGCACCAGGTGGCCATCGACCCGGCCCGGTTGCGCGCCGCCGTCCCGCCGCAGGGCGGCAGCCATGCCAGCCCGCGCTGGCACCTGCGTCGCGGTCACTGGCGGCAACTGGCCGATGGCCGGCGCGTCTTCGTGCGCCAATGCGAGGTCGGCGATCCGACCCGCGGCGGCGTGGTCAAGGATTACACCGTGGAGATTCCAGGACATGAGTGATTTCACCCCATCGGCCGCGCAGGCCGCAGCCATTGCCGCGATCCGCGACTGGTTCGAGACCCGCAGCGAACAACAGCAGGTGTTCCGCCTCTTCGGCTATGCCGGCAGCGGGAAATCCACCGTGCTGAAATTCGCCCTCGACGAGCTTGGCCTCTCGCCCCATCGCAGCGCCCGGGACGGCAATTGCCTGCCGGGCGTGGTCACCGCCACATTCACCGGCAAGGCGGCGCTGGTGCTGACCCGCAAGGGCACGCCCGCACGCACCATCCATAGCCTGATCTATTCGGTGATCGAGGCGACCGAGGAAGATATCGAGGCCGCCGCAGAGAAGGTGCGGCAGGCCGAGATCGCCGCTCGGCGTCTGACCGGCTTCGCGAAGATCACGGCCGAGGCCACCATCGAGGCCATGCGCCAGGCGCTGTCGGCGATGAAGCACCCGCGTTTCGCGCTGAACCCGCAAAGCGATGCCGCCGATGCAAGGCTGATCGTGCTCGACGAGGTGTCGATGGTCGGCGAGGAAATGGCCCGCGACCTGATGAGCTTCGGCAAGCCGATCCTCGTGCTCGGCGATCCGGGCCAGCTGCCGCCGATCAAGGGCGAAGGCGCCTTCACCCGCGATGCGCCCGACGTCATGCTGACCGAGATCCACCGCCAGGCGGCGGAAAGCGCCATCATCCGCCTCGCCACCATGGCCCGGATGGGCGAGCCGATCGGGTTCGGCAGCTACGACACCTATGTCGCCAAGCTGCGCAAGGGCGATATCAGCCCGGAACAGGCCCTGCGCGGCGGCCAGCTGATCTGCGGCATGAACGCCACGCGGCTGCAGATCAACAACGCCATGCGCGCCGCCTCGGGACTGGGCGGCTCATATCTGCCCACGGGCGCGGCCGAGAAGATCATCTGCCTCAAGAACGACAGTGCCCTCGGGTTGATCAACGGCATGTTCCTCACGCTGGAGGATATCGTCGACGAGGGCACGCTCTATTTCTCGGCCGTGGTCCATGACGAGGATGGCCGCCGTGTCGCCCCCCACGACAGCGACGGCGGTCCCGGACGCCTGCGCATCTACAAGGGGCATTTCGAGGATCACGTCGCCTATGACGCCAAGCGCCACGATCGCGATTACAAGGAGAAGCGCAAGCTGACCGAGGCGACCTTCGGCTGGGCGATCACCGCCCACAAGGCGCAGGGCTCGCAATGGGAGAACGTCATCGTCTGGGATGACGGGCTTGGCCGCAGCGACCTCGACCGCCGTCGCTGGCTCTATACCGCCATCACCCGCGCCGAACGCGGGCTCGTTCTGCTGGCCTGATGTCACCGCTGGGAAAGGAGGAACCATGAAGAACCTGTCGGGTGATCCGCGATCGGCGGAGGAGAAGGACGCGAAGCGGCGGGCATTCGCGGAAAAGGCTGGAAAGAGCGTCGATGAGGTCCGGGCGCTCGAGGAAGCGCTGTGCAGGGTGCCGATAGAACGCTTTCTCGATGAGCTTTTCGGACCAGATCACAGTGCGTTCTACGACGAGGGTGAAGATCTTTGGATCGTGCCGGACCGGAAGCATCAGGGGCCGGGCTTCGGCTTCATCGCTGTGCGCAGCGATCGAAGCTGGTTCACGGGTGTGGTGAAGCCGGAGGTAT
Organism: Paracoccus stylophorae; assembly: GCF_028553765.1. Lineage (NCBI taxonomy): Bacteria > Pseudomonadati > Pseudomonadota > Alphaproteobacteria > Rhodobacterales > Paracoccaceae > Paracoccus > Paracoccus stylophorae. The sequence goes on from NZ_CP067134.1 coordinate 2,322,209, forward strand.
TCCAGTGAATGCCGCGGTCATCGACCTCAACGACGTCCGGCCGTTCTGGCCGCAGCCGGATCGCTACGATCTCGACCTGATCGTCCAGCGCCTGCGCGAGACCACGGAGCATTGGGTGCCACGGCTCTTCCCGCTTGGGCGCCGGTCGGGCGACGAATGGCGGCTGGCCAATATCCGGGGCGATGCGCCGCGCAAGATGGGCTCCTGCGTCATCACCTTGCGCGGGCCGCATGCCGGCGACTGGATCGACTTCGACGGCAATCAGGGCGGCGGCCCGATCAGCGCCATCGAGGAAGCGACCGGGCTCGACGGCCGCGCCTTGATCGCGGAAGCGGCGGACATCGCTGGCGTCGCGCCCGGCGCTCCGGAACGTCGCGCATCACCGGTGCCGCCGCCCCCCTTGAAGCGCGATCCTGCGCCCGAGGTCGCGCGACTGCTTGCGGGCGCGGTCCCGCTGGCGGGCAGCGTGGGCGAGACCTATCTGCGCGCACGCGGGCTGGCGGACCCCGCGTCGCCCGATCTGCTGTTCCACCCGGACCTGCCGGATTTCGACAGTCGGCGTGGCTGGCCCGGGCTGATCGCGCTGGCACGGCTTGCGAATGGTGATCGTGCGCCCGGCATCCATCGCACCTTCCTGCTCGACGATGGCAGCGCCAAAGCGCCCACCGGCAAGAAAATGCTGGGCTCGGTCGCCGAGGCCACGGTGCGGCTGTTTCCCATGCCGGAGGATGGCAGCCTTGGCGTCGCCGAAGGCATCGAGACCGCGCTCGCCGCACATGCCCTGTTCGGCACGCCGGTCTGGGCCGCGCTATCGGCCGACGGTCTGGCCCGGTTCCGCTGGCCGGAGGGCACGACCCGCATCACCATCTATGCCGATGCCGGCGATGCCGGACGACAGGCGGCCGCCACCCTGTCGGACCGGCTGAACCGCGCCGATATTCCGAACCAGATCGTGGTTCCGCTGCATGGCGACGATTTCAACGACGATCTCATGCGCGGCGCGCGGGCCGAGGATTATGCGGCCATCGCAGCCGCCGCAGCAGCAGCCGAGGGCGCAGCCACAGCGACCACTCTCCCGGCCGAGAACGACATCGCCGCGCTTGTCGCGGCCACTGCGGCACTGACCAATCCGCCCGAACTCGAAGCCCTGTCGACGCTCCTTGGCCGTCTCGCGCTGGCCCGGCTCGACCCGCTGCCCGAGCGCCAGATCCTCGCCCGGATCAAGACCGCCACCGGCATCGCCATGGCGATCCTCGAAAAGCAGATGGCGGAACTGCGCCGCCGGGTGAATGCCACCGGCGATCCCCATGCGCGGATCGTCAGGCCGGCATGGCTCAGTCGGTTGTGCCAGGACCTCTCCGGCACGCCCGAGCGCAACGAGGCCAATGTCATCATCGCCCTGAACTCGGATGCGGTCTTCGCAGGAGTGCTGGGTTTCGACGACTTCGCCCAAGAGATCGTCGTGCGCCAGCCGTTGCCATGGGACGAGGCGAGCGCCACCTTTCCGCGCCCCTGGGAAGACGCCGACGACATCCGCACCGCCGAATGGCTGCAACTGCGCGGCCTCAACGTCGCCCCGACAGTCGTCAGCCGCGCCGTCGGCGCCGTCGCCCGCGAGTTGCGCCTCCATCCGGTCTGCGACTGGCTCGACACACTGAGATGGGACGGCACGCCCCGGATCGAGACCTGGACCAGCGCCTATCTCGGCGCCGAGCCCACCGCGTTCCACCTTACCGTCGGCGCGCTCTGGCTGATCTCGGCCGTCGCCCGCATCTACCGGCCCGGCGTGAAAGCAGACCACATGCTGATCCTCGAAGGTCCGCAGGGCGCACGCAAATCCACCGCCATCAAGGTGCTCGCAGGCGAGGACTGGTTCACGGATGAGTTGCCCGAACTCGGGTCCAAGGATGCCGCCATCCACATGCAGGGCGTCTGGATCGTCGAGATCGCCGAACTCGACGCCATCGGCCGCGCCGAGGTGTCCCGCATCAAGGCTTTCCTGACCCGCACCACCGACCGCTTCCGCCCGCCCTACGGCCGCTACACCGTCGAGGTGCCGCGCCAATGCGTCTTCGCGGGCACGGTGAACCCCGACACCTATCTGCGCGACGAGACCGGCAACCGCCGCTTCTGGCCGCTGCGCTGCGGCGCCATCGACATCGCGGCGCTGGCCCGCGACCGGGACCAGCTCTGGGCCGAGGCAGTCCACCGCTTCCGCGAGGGCGCGATCTGGTGGATCGATGATCCGGCGATCCTCGCCGAAGCGACCGCCGCGCAGGAGGCGCGCTATCAGGCCGATGCCTGGGACGCCCGCATCGACCGCTGGTTGACCCACGAGACCCGCAGCGTCAATCGCGGCCATGCCGGATATGATGACTGGCAGGACGAGGAGTTCGAGCGTCTCGAGCCGATCCGCGACGTGTCGGTGGGCGAAATCCTCGAAGGCGCCCTCGGCATCGAACCCGCGAAATGGACCAAGGGCGACCAGATGCGCGTCGGCGCCTGGCTGAAGTCGCGGGATTGGGAGCGGTACCGCAGCGGCGCGGGCGCGACCCGCGAATGGCGTTACCGCAGGCCACAGCGCGGCGGCTGACGTCGCGACGGCCGTGTCGGGCGCTTTGTTAACGCCCTCTTGCCGCTGCGGGCGTTGCGCGCAGCGTTTCAGGAAAGTTGACTTGTGCACACCTGTGTGGAAAAGCTCGGAAACACGGGGAGAACAGGGCCAAACATGGATTTCGCTACGCGCAAGCCGCTCTACGAGCAGATAGAGCAGGAACGCGGCACCAAAATTATTTCATATGTGACCGGCGACCGGCCGAACGCGGAGACGCAAATCGGGGCAGACTGCATCGACATTTTTGTGGACGTGCTGGACGCCATCGGACCGACCCAACGCATCTCGCTTCTTCTGCACACCAACGGCGGCAACACCGCCGCCGCTTGGAGACTCGTTAACCTCATCAAAACCTTCTGCGACGAATTTGAAGTTCTGATTCCATACAAAGCGATGAGCGCAGGCACGTTGATCTCGTTGGGAGCGCAGCGGATCGTGATGTCAAAGCAGGCGGCCCTTGGGCCGATTGACCCTAGCTTGGTGCATCCGCTTGGCCCGCAAGTGCCAAACGGAAACCAACTCGCGCGCCTGCCGGTTAGTGTTGAGGCGGTCCGAGGGTATATGGACGCGGCAACGCAGGACCTTGGCATAAAAGATGACAAGGTGCTTGGCAGTCTCCTCACCGATCTTTCCAACAAGGTGCACCCGCTGGTTTTGGGCGAGATTTTCAGGTCGAGGGCGCAAATCCGGTTCTTGGCGGAAAAGCTGCTCAACGGGCATGTGAAGGATGCAGAGAAGGTAAAGGCTATCGTGGATTTCTTGTGCGCAGACTCTGGAAGCCATGACTACACCATCAACCGCCGCGAGGCGGAAACACTTGGACTTCCGGTCGAAAAGCCCAGCGCAGATTTCTATGAAAAGCTGAAGACTCTTCACCGGAGCTATAGCGGGCAGATGCGCCTCTCTGAACCTTTCACACCGATGGCAGTTGTCGGGCCGGACCAAGCCGCCCAATACCAGTTGGTTCGCGGTGTTATCGAAAGCGTGGACAGCGGGTCATACGGCTTCGTGACCGAAGGGCTTATGAGCCGCGCCACGATCCAGTTGCCGCCCCCGAACCCGCCACAAGAGCAGATTCAGGAACAACGAACCTTTGAAGGATGGAAGGCGCTATGATCACTTATCAAGAGACCACCGACGCCACTCACATCTATCGTGATACCACCGCTTTCAGCACGATACGTATGGATCGCACGGCTGATACCGGCAACCTACTGCAAATCATGCGCGACTCGGTCATCATAATCGGTTCACCTGCGTGCCTTCGGTCAGAGGCGAAAATTCCCGAAAGCCCCGTTGGGAGTATTGAGGCCGTTTCTCGGCTCTAGGTTATGAAACAAGGGGGCATCCATTCGGGTGCCCCTTTTTGTTTGGCCGCTGTCCCACTTCGCGGCGTGTCCCACTTCAAGCCCAAGGTAGGACAGAGAAAGCCTTTCAAAATCAATCCCGTCCCACCTGTCCCACTTGGGTCGCCAACTTCTTTCTTTCCCATATGGAGCGCATATGTCCCGGTCGACCTCATTCTTCCTCATGCGACGTAGGGAAAAGGTGGGACAAGTGGGACAGGTGGGATACGCCTTGTTTTGAAAGGAAAATTTGGCGTCCCACTTTGATCGGCAAGTGGGGCAACCCGAGACCAGGTGGGACAGAAGCATCGTCAGGCGCATTTTTCTTGAATGGGCGCGCAGGGCATGATTCTCTGCCCATGACCAAAGCCGAAGGCCCACGATCCGTGAGCCTTCACCATGAACCAGACGATCCCCATGCCGGACCGGCGTCCCGAACAGGGGCGCGTTCCCGTGTCTTGCATCCTCGCCCTCGATCTCGGCACCACGACCGGCTGGGCGATCCGCGCCTACGACGGTCTGATTACCAGCGGCACCGTGTCCTTCCGCCCCGGCCGCTACGACGGCGGTGGCATGCGATACCTGCGCTTCACCAACTGGCTGACCGAAATCGACCGGCTGTCCGGCCCCATCGCGGCAATCTGGTTCGAGGAAGTGCGTCGCCATGTCGGGACCGACGCGGCCCATGTCTACGGCGGGTTGATGGCCACGCTGACCGCGTGGGCCGAGCTGCGGGGTGTCCCTTACGAGGGCGTCCCGGTCGGCACCATTAAGCGGCACGCCACCGGCAAGGGTAATGCGCCGAAGGAGGCGATGATCGCTGCTGCCCGCGCCCGCGGGTTCTCGCCCGCCGACGACAACGAGGCCGATGCTATCGCCATCCTCCACTGGGCGATCGAGACCGGCGGAGGCATGGCATGAGATGGCATCCCCGAGGTTATGGCGGCGCCCGTCGCGATCCCGAGCGGGTCAAGCAGGACGGATGGCGGGAACAGGGACTTCTCGCAGTTTCTCTCGAAGATCCGCGCCTGACCTGGCCCGAGCGCGAACTGGTGCGCCAGCTTGGCAACAGACTCTATGGCCAACGCGCCGAAAGCCGAGAGGCCGCCAATGGCTGACTGGACCCCCATCACTGTCGAGGATCGGCTCGAAAGCGCCGCCGACGTCTTCCGGTCGCTGCCCGAGGCGAGGCCGCAGGGCTACTTCAGCGCATGGCCCGAGTATTTCCACAGCTTCGGCGACAAGGTCGGTCAACAGCCGACGATGCGTCGTCCGAGGCCCGGCCCGCGTCAGATCACCGAAGCCGAGGAGGCCCTGCTCTGGTTGCGCTGGCTGGAACCCGGCGACGCCCGGCTGCTCTGGCTGCGGGCGAACCGCAAGCCGTGGAAGCCGATCTGCTGGGAACTGGGCATCAGCCGCGCCACCGCCAACCGGCGCTGGCAGTATGGCATCGCCGTCATCACCTGGCGGCTCAACGGCAGGCGGGTACCGGGAAAACGCTCGATGGGGTTCGTGGTGGCGAAGGCGGGGTGATCTGCGTCTCAGGCTGCGAACGGGTTCAGAACCTCGACCCCGATCCCGGCGACATCCGCCTCGTTCCGCGTCACCAGCGTCAGGCCGTTCGCCTTGGCCGTCGCCGCCAATAGCGCGTCAATGACCGGCACCGGCCGGATCGCATTCATCCGCCCCCATTCCTCGGCCACCGCAGCATCGACGGGCAGCACCCTGTCGGCAAAGCCCGCAACCACCTCGCCGAGCCATGCTTCCAGCGCCGCAGCCTTCTGCGGGTCGCGCCTGCGGGCCAGTTCCACGCCCTTGCGGATTTCGCCCAGCACCAGCGCGCTGAGCCAGAGATCGTCCTCGGCCACCTCGGCCCACCAGGCGGCGACACCCGGGTCGCAGCGGTTGCCCTTGCGGATTTCGGAGATGACATTGGTGTCGATCAGGAAGCTCACAGGACGGTCTCGCGCCCGAAATCGCGCGGACGGTCAATCTCGATGCCCTCGAGCGGCGCCGCCGCCAGCAGCGCTTTCAACCCGCCCGCGCGCGCGGATGCGATCTTCTCGCGCAGCAGCGCGCGGGTTTCGGCCTCCCGTGCCGGATCGCCGAGTGCCGTGGCAACGTCGCGCACCAGACCGGCATCTTCCTTGCGGACCTGTACCTCGACGCGCACGAAACCCTGCCGCTGGCGGCGCTTGCGCCACTGGGTGACGGGGGATGGATCGGTGCTGGCCATGATGCCCTCCATTTCCGGAAACCATACCGGAAATGTGGTGGGGCGGCAACGGCGTTCAAGATCGGACTGTCAAGCCCTGACGCGCCGATGAGACAATTTCCGGTGAGACACCGCAAGGCGAGACGGATTCGCTCAGCGAGGCTATGAATTCGATATACTCGGGAGAGGAGCGCGCAGGCACTGGCCGCGTCGCTGGCTTCCGGGGTCCAGCGAGGGGACCAGTCGGGCTCCGAACTGCCAAGCCTTTGATATCTTGGTTCCTTCCTGGGCGTTTTCGTATGCTGGCGGGCGAAGCGCGCGACATCGCCAGCGACAGGGCCGGATTTTTGGGAAGCCACCCGGAAGCCGGACCCGCTCATGCCCCGCTCAAACACCAATGAACGCTGGCCTTCCGACCGGACACCGCTGGTGGCCGCTGGACCCCGTGTGGAGTCCAGCGCGGCATCGGAGTCCGGAAGCCACCGGCATCCACCCGACCGAGGAATCTTGCCCACCATGACGCTGAGCTTCGCCCCGGACGCGATCGAGACGTGGCCGCTGTCGCGCCTCCAGCCCTACGCGAAGAACGCGAAGGCGCATGGCGCGGACCAGGTCGCGAAGATCGCCGCCAGCATGGCAGAGTTCGGCTGGACCGTGCCGTGCCTCGTCGCCGAGGACGGAGAGCTGATCGCGGGCCACGGGCGCGTGCTGGCCGCGACGCAGCTGGGGCTGACCGAAGCGCCGGTCATCGTGCTCGGGCACCTGACCGAGGCGCAGCGCCGGGCCTACCGGATCGCGGACAACAAGCTGACCGAACTCGGCACCTGGGACGAGGCGCTGCTGTCGGCCGAACTGAACGACCTGCTGGCCGCGGATTTCGACCTGTCGCTGGTCGGGTTCTCGGACGGCGAACTCGACAAGCTGCTGGCCTACGTTGCGGAAGACGACGGTGAAGAAGGTGGCGCCGGGGGCTCCGTGCCGCCGGTGACCATCCCCGAGCCGCCGCGCAACCCGGCCTCGCGCAAGGGCGATCTGTGGATCCTCGGCGACCATCGCCTGCTGTGCGGCGACAGCACCAGCGCTGCCGATGTGCGCCGCCTGATGAATGGCGAGCGGGCGATCCTGTTCGCCACCGACCCGCCGTATCTGGTGGATTACGATGGCTCGAACCATCCGACCCGCAACAAGGACTGGTCTGCGTCCTACGGCACGACCTGGGATGACTCTTCGCAGGGGGCCGAGCTCTACGACGGCTTCATCGCCGCTGCCGTTGCCGAGGCGATCACCGAGGATGCGGCCTGGTACTGCTGGCACGCCTCTCGCCGCCAGGCGATGCTTGAGGCTTGCTGGGAGAAGGCCGGCGCCTTCGTGCATCAGCAAATCATCTGGGTGAAGGACCGCGGCGTCCTGACCCGCTCCCACTATCTCTGGAAGCACGAGCCCTGCTTCATGGGCTGGCGGCGTCCGAACCGCCCGCCGAAGGTCGCCGAGCAGACGCTGCCCTCGACCTGGGAGATGCCGTCCTTCGCCAAGGACGAGCGTCCCGATCATCCGACGCCGAAACCGCTCGACGCCTTCGGCATTCCGATGCGCCAGCATGTGGCGCGAGGCGGGCTCTGCTACGAGCCGTTCTCGGGCTCCGGCTCGCAGATCATGGCGGGCGAGGCCAACGGCCGCCGCGTCTACGCGATGGAAATCAGCCCGGCCTATGTCGACGTTGCCGTCGAACGCTGGCAGGCCGACACCGGCCGCGAAGCGATCCTCGACGGCGACGGTCGGACCTTCGCGCAGGTGAGGACCGAGCGGCTGAGTGACGGTGCCGAGGCCCCGGCCGATCTCCCGGCAACGGACACCGCCCCCGAACACGCGCGAAAGCGCAAGACCGCGGTATGAAGCAATCCCGCCTCATGTCGCTGGCCGAGTCCATCGCCAACGTGATCGTCGGCTACGGCGTGGCCGTCGTCACGCAGATCCTGATCTTCCCGATCTTCGGACTGCACACGACGCTGGCGCAGAACCTGACGATGGGCGCGGTGTTCACCGTGTTATGCCGAGCTCGGCATAAGATGGTTTATGCTGAGCGCAGGATTATGCGGAGTCCGCGGCGCCGATACCCGACGCCACGGTGTTTTTCGGCGGAGTTCACTCCGCATAATTACGGCCGTTACCGGCGTCGGACAGCATTGCCATCAGCTTGTCCGGCACGGTGAAGCGGCCGCGTTGCAGGGTTGGCGGCCCCATGGCGGTCAGCGCTTCGAGCTTTTCTGTTGGATCAGCGCGCAGGTACATCTCGGTGGTCTGGACGCTGGCATGGCCAAGCCAGAGCGAGACCTTGCGCACATCTCCGGTGGCTTGCAGCGTGTGCATGGCGCAACTGTGGCGCAGGACATGCGGTGTCACCCGCTTGGCCGCGATCGAGGGGGCCGCCTTCGCCGCAGCGGCGGCGTGTTTTCGCAGGATGTATTCGAACCCCGATCGCGTCATCATGCGACCGGCGGCATTCAGGAACAACTGCGGGTCGGCCGATTTCGGGCGCACCGCAATCCAGCGCCGGACGGCGCGGGCCGTGTCCTGCCAGAGCGGCAGGATGCGTTCACGTCGCCCCTTTCCGATCACATGCAGGCTGGGCAACGCGGCATCGTCGAACTGGTCCAACCGGAGGCCGGTCAGTTCCGAGACCCGCAAGCCCGCCGCGAAGGCAAGATGCAGCATGGCCTGATCACGCAGCCCCGCGGCCGTTTGCAGATCGGGGGCGGCAAACAGGGCCTGCATCTCGGCCCGCGTCAGGTAACCCACCAGCGGCTGCGCGCTGCGCTTCATCGGGATCGCGTGGATCCGCCGCGCCTGATCGAGGCAAGCGGGCACGCGATACTCGACGTAGCGGAACAGCGAATGGATCGCCGCGAGCCGGGCATTGCGGCTGCGGGCCGTGTTGGACCGCTCCGCCTCGAGATGATCCAGGAAGGCGCAGATCAGGGTCGCATCGAGATCCTCGATGACGATCCTGCTGGGCCTCGTCTTTCGTCGCTCGGCCGCGAAGCTCAGAAGCAGCCGGTAACAATGCGCATAGGATGCGATGGTATGTTGCGAGGCGCCGCGTTCGCGCGGCAGGTGGTCGCGCAGAAAGGCGGACAGATGCGGAGCGAGGGGCGTCATGCCATACCCTCCGCCATCAGGGCCTCGCCCGCATCGGCAATATGCCTCATCAGCGTCGGCGTCGCCTGCAGATACCACCAGGTGTGGCTGGGATCGGCATGGCCAAGGTAAGTGGCCAGCGCCAGCATGTGCCGCGAGATCGCGCGGCGGTCGCCGTCGCAGGCCTCGAGCGAGCGCACCGCGAAGGTGTGGCGCAGGTCGTGGAGCCGTGGCCCTTTCTCGCCGGGCAAGCCGCGGATGCCGGTCTCGCGGCCGATCCGCAGGAAGAGCGCGTAAATCGTGACATAGGACGGCCGTCGGCCGTGGTCGTTCACGAACAGTGCATCGCCCGCGCCCCGGACCTGCGCACGCCGCCGCATGTAGCACTTAAGCGCCGTCCGTGCGGTGGGATGCAAGGGGACGAGGCGGTTCTTGCGGAACTTGGTCTCGCGGATCACCAGCCCCTCGGACGTCATGTCCCTCGTGTCGAGTCCGAGCGCCTCGGAGACACGCAGGCCTGTTGCCGCCAGAAGGCCGATCGCCGTGGCCAGCGTCTCGCCCCGGATCGAACCCGGAGGACCGAGCCGCCGGGCTGCCATCATCAGCGCGGCAATCTCGTCGCCCGTATAGATGTGCGGCATCCGCCGTTCGAAGCGCCAGCGCCCGAGGGCATCGGCGGGCGGGACCTCGTGTGCCGGGTCGGCGACGGCCAGATGTTCGGCAAAGCGCCGGACAACGGCCAGGCGATTGCGCGCCTGTACGTCGGATGTCGTCCGCACCGCCCAGTCGAGCACGCGGGCGGTCGTCACATGCGTATCGCCTGCCAAGGTGGCCGCAGCCACGAAGCTCCTGAGCAGACAGGGCTGGGTCGTGAACTTCAACCCGCGGGCCCGTTGCAGCGCGATGTAGTCGTCGAGGTCGCGGCTCAGCATGGCGCGCCCTCCGGCCAGACCAGGCCGAAGAGCGGTGGTGCCACTGGGCATGCCGGTCCGTCGGTCGGCCAGCCTTGCGCCACGTCCCCCAGCATGGAGACATCCACCTTCGCGTAATGCGCCGTGGTGTCGGTCGACCGGTGCCGCAGCACGGTGGCGATGGCGTCCAGCGTGGCGCCGCCGCGCAGCATCGCGATGGCGGCCGAGTGCCTGAGCAGATGGCTGCCGCGCGAGGGCGCATTCTCGATGCCGGCCCGACCGACCGCCCGGCGCACCACACCGCCGACTACGCCGGAACTGATGGGATCGAAGGGCGGCAAGAGCCGCGAGAATACAGTATCGCCCGAGGCGGCTGGCCGCGCCCCGCTCAGCCAGGCAATCAGGGCGTCGCCTGCATCCTGCGGCAATGGCAACCGGACTTCCCGGCGACCTTTGCCGCAGACAGCTATGTTCCCCGCACGCCAGTCGATATCGGCCAGGCGCAGCTCTGCCACATCGCGCGCCCGAAGCCCCAAGCGGGCCAGCAGCAGAAGGATCGCCCGGTCACGGCGGCCGCCCGGGGTCTCGGGATCGCAGGACGCGATCAGCCGCTCGACCGCGTCCGGCTCCAGATAGCGCGGCAGGCTCGCCAGTCGCCAAGTCTTTGCCGTGGGAACCGCACGGTCAAGGCCGGGCGCGGCGACCCCGCGCTGCGCAAGGTGGCGCAGATACAGGCGCAGCGCGCTTGCCACCATCTTCGGATAATGCACGGACCGCGCCGTCCGGGCGTGTTCGATCAAACCGTCGCGGATAATCCGGGGCGTGTAACGCGATGGGTCGCTGCCGATCAGCGGCAGGATCTGCGCCAGCATCCGACTGTGCCGCGCGATGGTGACCGTTGCCAACCCGCGCTGCCGGGCCTGCGCATCGAGCCAGTCCGCAACGTTGTGGTCCACCGCCGGTGCCTCGGCCACAGGCTGCGGCGGCAGAGTACCCCGCGCCGCGAGGTAGCGCACGAAGCCATCGACCCGGTTGATGTAGTACTGCCCGAGCGAGCGCGGCGACGAATGGCACTGGCAATCATGCGCAGCGAACCGCGCCACGATATCCTGCCCGGCATGATCCAGCGCGATGCCGCTCTGGACGCTCCAGGCCAGGAAATGCAGGGCGGAGCCCCGATGGATCCGAACCGAAACGTGCGAAAGCCCGGTTGCGGCAAGATACCGGGCATAATCGTCAACCAGGGCTTGGTGCGGTCCTGCATCCAGAAGGCGTCGCCGTGTGACCGGCGCGTTGAGTTCGTTCATGTTGTCCTCCGTGAAAGGCGCCACTGCGGCGCCACACGAAGGACAATCCGATTATGCCGACCGATGCAGGCAGGAAAACAAATGCGGGTCAGATACTTGCGACACCAACGCCCGGACGACTCCGCATAATCCTGCGCTCAGCATAAACCGTGGTAAGCATTGCACGGTCCTTCGCCTTGCGGCGGGTGTTCGAGGCCATCCGGGTTCGGTCGTCCTCGCCGCGGATCCCCAGTACCAAGCCCCTGTCAAAGGAAGGCTGAGGCTGGGCATTAGCCTAACCGTTCAGTGCGCTCCGGCATCCCGGTTCACCGGGTCGGCGAACGGCGCGTCGGGCTCGCAGACATAGAACAGGGCCATGCGCGCGGGAACATCGCCCCTGTTTCGCCCCGTCATGTTCACGCCAGCAGGCTCGACGAAGGCTTGTCCCGCCTCGATCACGACCGGCTCCCGATCGTCCAGTTCGAGCGTGAAGGCGCCCTCGATCGTGTAGACAGTCACCGGGAATCGATGGGAATGGTAAGGGGTGACATCGCCCGGCATCAGGGTCGCGAACAGCACGCGCACCTCCTGTTCGGCGGACCTTGGCAGCCCCGTTACGACCTCTCGGTGTAGCGGCGTCAGCTTGGCCATGCCGTTGTCCTGTGCGCTGCGGGTCACGCCGACCGTCAGGCCGGCGGTCATGGTTTCGACATCGGTTCTCTCGTGCATGTCAGCCTCCATCTCTTTGGTCAGGCTACCAGCGGGCCTGCGACAGCGGCAGCAGCAACTCTGGCGAAACGCGCTGCAAAAATGCATAACGGAAGAATGTTCGACTGGGATGATCTGCGCCACTTGATCGCCGTGTCGCGGCAGGGAAGCACCCTCGCCGCCGCGAAGACGCTCGGCGTGAACCAGTCGACGGTCCACCGCCGCCTGCTGGAGCTGGAGAAAGCCATCGGCCTGACGCTGATGAAGCGCCATCCCAGCGGCTATCGGCTGACCGAACTTGGAGAGGCGCTGATCGATCATGTGCTTGCCGTAGAAACGGCCGTTCAGACGCTTGAACAGCAAATCCGGGCGTTGAAGCACGACCTGAAGGGAGTCGTGCGCCTCACCTGCCCGGAGCCGACCGTACCGCGGATCGTCGCGACCGGGCTGCTGGACCGGTTCCACGAGCGCTACCCCGGGCTTCAGGTGGAGTTCGTGACCAGCGACCGTTACCTCGACCTGAGCAAGGGTGAGGCGGATGTCGCGTTCCGGTCTGGCGAGCCCGTGGACGACACGCTCGTGGGCCGAAAGATCTGCGATTCGATCTGGGCGATTTACGCCAGCAAGAGCTATGTCCAGCAGCACGGCCGCCCGACGAGCATTGCTGATCTGGCTGACCATGCGCTGCTCGGCTTCGACGGGATCATGGAAAACCACCGGGTGGCGAAATGGCTTCCGGTTGCCGTGCCGAATGGCCGCGTCGTGAGCCGCAACAACAGCATGCTGGGCACGCTGTCGGCCGCGAAGGCTGGGGTCGGGATCGCGCCTCTGCCGACGACCCTCGGGGATGCTGAAGACGCGCTGATCCAGGTTCTGCCCCCTGTCGATGAGCTCACCCGAAGCTGGTACCTCCTGACGGCTCCGGACCTGCGAAAGACACCTCGGGTCGCGGCTTTCGTGGATCAGGTCCTTGAAGATGTACCGGCTCTGCGGAAAGCGCTGATCGGCTGACGGTGGAACAAGGCTGAAGGCGATCCGGATGCGGAGCGCCGGATGATCGACCGCCGCCCCACAGGGACGGCGGTCATCAAGTGGTCGTGGTCGGGTGTGTCAGGCGGCGGGAAGCCGGTAGACCCTGCCGCGCCCATCGACCTTCTCCGAGGTCACCTCGAGCCCGAGCTTCTTCTTCAGCGCCCCGGCCATCGCGCCGCGCACCGTGTGCGACTGCCAGCCGGTCGCGGCCATGATCTCCTCGATGGTCGCGCCGTCCGGCGCGCGCAGCATGACGATCAGCGTGGCCTGCTTGGTGCCCTCGCGCGGCGTGCGCGCCTTGGGCGCGGCCTCCGATTCGTCGGGGGTGTCCGGCGCGGGCTCCTCGCTCGGCGCGTCCGTCGCGCCCGCAGGCGAGGTGGCCGCGTCGTCCGGCTCGATCCCGATGGCGGCGAGGCCTGCGTCGGTGGCGACCAGCGTGACGCCGTGGCCGTCGCCGGTCTCGCGCCAGACGGGCTCGCCCTTGCGCATGTCCGCGTCGACCTCCTGCAGGAAGCCCTTGGCGAGCATCGCGCCGACCACCTTGGCGACGGCGCCGCCGCGCAGGCTCTCGGGCAGCGGCAGGGCGATGTGCTCGGCCCGCTGTGCGGCGGCGCTCAGGATCAGGGCTTGGGTATCGGAAAGCTTGGTCATCGTCGTCTCCCGTATCGGGGCGCGCGGAATGCGGGCCCTTCTACGAGGTCGAGCCCGCCAGTCGGCGGGCGGGACCGCGAGCGGGTCGTCTCACTCGGCGTGTTCGCCCTCGCCGAAGGCGCTGTCAGTGATGCGCTTCAGGAGGCTGGCGTAGTGTTCGAGGGTGCCGACATGGCCCCAGTTGATCTCGTCGGGGTGGGCGTTGAAGTGGTCGTCGCTCAGCGCCTGCAGCCGGGCGAGCATCTCGTCGATCTCGGCCTTCTTGCCGATGAAGGCCGCGAGCGCGTTCGACCGGTTCCTCGAACCGGTGGCGGAACCGGTCTCACCCTTGTTCCGGCGCGCCTTCTCGGCGCGGAGTTCGTGGCGCGGGGTGGTGATCGGGTTCAGGCGGGTGGTCATCGTGGCGGCTCCGGGTGAGTTGCATCGTCCTTGTGGGATGGACGTTCGCTCCACGCGCACGGCTTATCAACGACATAAGCGCCTGACTTTGAATGATAATCGGAGCCGTCGATGCAGGGCATGAGCGAGCGCCAGTACGCCGCCCATGTCGGGCTGTCGCGGGGCGCGATCCAGAAGGCGAAGACGGCCGAGCGCCTGGTCCTCTATCCCGACGGCAGCATCAACGCGGCCGCCAGCGACGCACGCCGGGCGGAAACGACGGACCCGTCGAAGACGAGAAAGCCGCCCGTGCCGAAGCTGAAGCCGGTCCCCGAGGCGGCGGTGGCCGCTGTTGGCGACACGCTGCGCGAACAGGGGCTGGCTGTCCCGGCGGTCGGCGGCGGCACGACTTTCCTGCAGGCGAAGACCGCGAACGAGGTGCTGAAGGCGCAGGAGCGGCGCATCCGGCTCCAGAAGCTGAAGGGGGAGTTGATCGAGCGGGCCCGCGCGCTGGCGCTGGTGTTCCGGCTGGCGCGGGAGGAACGGGACGCGTGGGTGAACTGGCCTGCGCGCGCGGCGGCGCTGATGGCGGCCGAGCTCTCGGCCTCATCCAGCGACGCGACGGGCCAGCAGATCACCGTGGAGCCAGCCGCGATGCAGAAGGTCCTGGAGAAACATGTACGCGCCCACCTCGACGAACTCGCCGAGGTCCGGCCCGACTTCCGGTGAAGATGACGCGCTGACCGACTTCGACGGCGCGGGCGAGATCTTGCGTGCCTGGGGCAACGGACTCCGGCCCGACCCGGACCTGACCGTTTCGGAATGGGCGGACCGGCACCGGATGCTCTCGGGGCGGGCTTCAGCCGAACCGGGGCGGTATCGCACCGTGCGCACGCCCTACATGCGCGAGATCATGGACCGGCTGTCGCCGGGGGATCCCACGCAGCGGATCGTGTTCATGAAGGCGGCGCAGGTCGGCGCGACCGAGGCGGGCAACAACTGGATCGGGTTCGCGATCCACCAGGCGCCGGGTCCGATGCTGGCGGTCCAGCCGACCGTGGAACTGGCCAAGCGCAACTCGCGCCAGCGCATCGACCCGCTGATCGATGAAAGCCCAGAGCTGCGGGAGCGGGTGAAGCCCGCGCGATCCCGCGATGCGGGCAACACGATGCTCTCGAAGGAGTTCGCGGGCGGCATCCTGATCATGACGGGCGCGAACTCGGCGGTCGGGCTTCGGTCCACCCCGGCGCGCTACATCTTCCTCGACGAGGTCGACGCCTATCCCGCCTCGGCCGACGAGGAAGGCGATCCGGTCACGCTCGCCGAGGCGCGCTCCCTGACCTTCGCCCACCGGCGCAAGGTGCTGCTGGTCTCGACGCCCACGATCCGGGGGCTGTCGCGCATCGAGCGCGAGTACGAGGCCAGCGACCAGCGTCGGTTCTTCGTGCCGTGCCCACAATGCGGCCACGCACAATGGCTGAAGTTCGACCGGCTGCGCTGGCAAAAGGGCCGCCCGGAGACGGCCGAGTATCACTGCGAGGGCTGCGACGCGGCAATCGCGGAACACCACAAGACGGCGATGTTGGAGGGCGGCGAATGGCGGGCGACCGCCACGGCCGCCGATCCGATCACGGTCGGGTATCACCTTTCGGCGCTCTATTCGCCGATCGGCTGGCTGAGCTGGGAGCGGATCGTGCGGTCATGGGAAGCAGCCCAAGGGTCGGACGAGGCGATCAAGGCGTTCCGCAACACGATCCTCGGCGAGACATGGGTCGAGACCGGGGAAGCGCCCGACTGGCAGCGGCTCTACGACCGGCGCGAACGCTGGAAATCCGGCACGGTGCCAGCAGGCGGGTTGTTCCTGACAGCCGGAGCCGACGTGCAGAAGGACCGGATCGAGGTCGATGTCTGGGCCTGGGGTCGCGGCTTGGAAAGCTGGCTCGTCGATCACGTCGTCATCGAGGGCGGGCCCGACCGGCACGACGCCTGGTCGGAGCTGACCGCGCTGCTGGACAGGTCCTGGCCGCATGAACGCCGCGCGCAACTTCGCATCGCCCGGCTTGCCATCGACACGGGCTATGAGGCTCCGGCAGTCTACTCCTGGTCCCGGGCGCAAGGGTTTGGGCAGGTGTCGCCGGTGAAAGGCGTCGAGGGGTTCAACCGTTCGAGCCCGGTATCGGGGCCGACATTTGTCGATGCGACCGAGGGCGGCAAACGTCTGCGGCGCGGGGCGCGTCTCTGGACCGTGGCGGTGTCGACCTTCAAGGCCGAGACCTATCGCTTCCTGCGGCTGGAGCGCCCGACCGAGGAAGAGATGGTTGAAGGGGCCGCGTTCCCGCCCGGCTCGGTGCACCTGCCGCACTGGGTGGAGAACGAATGGCTGAAGCAGTTCGTGGCCGAACAGCTGGTGACGGTGCGCACGAAGCGCGGCTTCGCCCGGCTGGAATGGCAGAAACTGCGCGAACGCAACGAGGCGCTGGACTGCCGGGTCTATGCCCGCGCCGCCGCTTGGATCGCGGGCGCGGACCGCTGGCCCGACGAGAAATGGCGCGACCTCGAGGATCAGCTCGGGGCCGCGCCCACCGACACCGATCCCGCCGGGCAGATCAACCGGCCGGGACAGGCCCCGCGGGGCAAGCGCCGCTCCGACTGGCTCGGACGGCGCGGAGGATGGTTCTGACATGACCGACTGGACGGAAACCGAGCTCTCGGCGCTGCGCCGGGCCTATGCCAGCGGCACGACCCGGGTCAGCTACGACGGCAAGTCGGTGGACTACGGTTCGGCCGAGGACCTGCTCGCCCGCATCCGCACCATCGAGCGCGCCATCGCGGGCGTCAGCCGACCGCTGCCGGTGGCGGGGCTGGCGGGCTTCTCGCGCGGGGATCGCTGATGTCGGCGACCTGGTTCGACCACGCCATCGCCACGGTGGCCCCACGCATGGCCGCGCGCCGCGTGATGGCGCGTCAGGTGTTCGAGACCCTGACGCGGGGCTATGACGGGGCCGCGCGCGGACGGCGGACAGAGGGCTGGCGCGCGCCGGGATCCTCCGCCGATACCGAGATCGGCGTGGCCGGGGCGCTTTTGCGCGACCGGATGCGCGATCTCGTGCGCAACAACCCGCATGCGGCCAAGGCCGTGGCGGTGCTGGTGAACAACATCATCGGCGCGGGCATCATGCCGCGCGCCGCCAGCGGCGACGACACGCTCGACCGTATGGTCGATGCGCTGTTCGAACGCTGGACGGCGGAGTGCGACGCCGATGGCCAGCTCGACTTCTACGGTCTGCAGACGCTGATCTGCCGCGAGATGGTCGAGGCGGGCGAGGTGCTGGTGCGCCGCCGCCTCCGGCGATCCTCGGACGGTCTGCCCGTGCCGCTGCAACTGCAGGTGCTGGAGGCCGACTTCCTCGACGCCACCAAATCCGGCGCCATCGGCGCGGGGCGGCTGGTGCAGGGGATCGAGTTCGACCCGGTCGGCAAGCGCCGGGCCTACTGGCTGCACTCCGAGCATCCGGGCGACGCCTATGGCGCCTTGCAGAACGGGTTGCAGAGCCGCCCGGTCCCGGCGAGCGAGATCGCCCATGTCTACGAGAAGCAGCGCACGCAGGCGCGCGGCGTCCCCTGGGGCGCGCCGGTGATCCGCAGCTTGCGCGATCTCGACGATTACGAGGTGGCGGAACTGGTCCGCAAGAAGACCGAGGCCTGTGTCACCGCCATTGTCTTCGGCGACGAAGAGGCGCAACAGGGCATCGCGCCCTCGGTGGTCGATGCGGATGGCAACCGGGTCGAGCAGTTCGAGCCGGGGCTGATCGCCTATGCGCGCGGCGGCAAGGACATCCGCTTCAACCAGCCTTCGGCCACCGGAGGCTATGGCGAATACAAACGGGCGAGCCTGCACACCATCTCGGCGGGGTTCCGGGTGCCCTACGAGTTGCTGACCGGGGACCTGTCCCAGGTGAATTATTCCTCGATCCGGGCTGGGCTGGTTGAGTTCCGCCGCCAGATCGACGCGGTGCAATGGCAGCTCTTTATCCCGATGTTCTGCGCGCCGGTCTGGCGGTGGTTCACCGAGGCCGCATGGGCCGCGGGGCAGATCCCGTCGCCCATCGTACCGGTCGAATGGTCGCCGCCGAAGTTCGAGGCGGTCGATCCGCAGAAGGATGCGATGGCCAACCTGCTGTCGATCCGCTCGGGCACCATGACGCTGGCCGAGGTGATCGCGAAACAGGGCCGCAACCCCGACGCGGTGCTGGCCGAGATCGCCGCGACCAACGCCAAGCTCGACGCGCTGGGGCTGGTGCTCGACAGCGACCCACGCCGCGTCACCAAGACGGGCAGTGCACAGACCAGCGATCCGGCGACCGATACCGCCGCTGACGACCCCTCCGCCGATGCGGATGAAACCGACCCGGCGCAGGCCGACCAACAGGACTGACCCCATGGACACGATGATCGAACTGCCGGCCATGCGCCGGTCGGCGGAGCTTGCGCCGAACACGGCCGATGCCGACACCCGCACCGTCGAGGTGGTCTGGTCGGCCGGGGCGCGCGTTCGTCGCGCGACCTTCTTCGGCGAGCCCTATGACGAGGAGCTGAGCCTCGATCCCGCCCATGTCCGGCTCGACCGGCTGAACGCGGGCGCGCCCTTCCTGAAGGTGCACGAGCTCGACACGCTCGACGCGGTGATCGGCTCGGTCGTGCCGGGCTCGGCCCGGATCGAGAATGGGCGCGGCATCGCGCTGGTGCGGATCAGCGAGCGCGCCGACGTCGAGCCGATCTGGCGCGACATCCAGGCCGGGCACATCCGCGCGGTCTCCATCGGCTACCAGGTCCACCGCTTCGAGGTCTCGAAACCCGAAGCCGCCCGCGAACTCTGGCGCGCGGTGGACTGGACGCCCTTCGAGGTCTCCGCCGTCGCGGTCGGCGCCGACCCCGCCGCGGGCTTCCGCGCCCAGTATCCTCTTCACGACTGCGTCCTGCACCGCCGGGACGCCCCTTCCACAACGAAAGGACCGATCCCGATGACGGACAAGACCCAGACCCCGGCGAGCGACGCCGCAACCCCCGCCACCACCCAGCCGACCGCGCCGGTCGCAACCGAGGACACCCCCATGACCGAGCCGAAAGCCGCTGCGCCCGACCCGAAGGTCGCGGCCAGCGATACGCGCAGCCAGCCGAAGACGCAGGCCACACCCGCGCCCGACACCGAGGCTGTCGCGACCCGCGCCCGCGAGGCGGAGCGCGACCGCGTCTCCACGATCTACGATCTGGCCGGGCGGCTGAACCTCGAGCGCGGCTTCGCCGAGGATCTGGTCAAGCGCGGCGTCAGCGTCGACGAGTCCCGCCGCCTGATCCTCGATCAGGTCGCCGCGAAGTCGGACGAGACCAGGACCTTCCCCCATGTCTCTGTCCCCCTCGGTGGACGGGACGAGCGCATCACCCGCCGCGACGCGGTGGCGAACGCGCTCCTCCACCGCTACAGCCCGACGCTCTTCCAGCTGGAGGACGCCGCCCGGCAGTATCGCGGCATGACACTGCTGGAACTCGCCCGCGAAAGCCTCGGCAATGCCGGGGTGAACACCCGGGGCCTCTCGCGTGACGAAGTGGCGACGCGGGCCCTGCACTCGACCTCGGACTTCCCCGAGATCCTGTCAGCCGTCACCAACAAGACCCTGCGGCAGGCCTACGAGGCCTATCCCCGCACCTTCATGCTGTTCTGCCGTCAGGTGCTCGCCACCGACTTCAAGGCGATGCACCGGGTGCAGCTCGGCGAAGCGCCGCAGCTGCTGGAGGTCGGCGAGAGCGGCGAGTTCAAGCGCGGGACGCTCGGCGAGAGCAAGGAGAGCTACAAGGTCAAGACCTATGGCCGGGTGGTCGCCATCACCCGCCAGACGCTGATCAACGACGATCTCGACGCCTTCACCCGGATCCCCGCGATGTACGGCAACTCCATCGCGCAGCTGGAGTCGGACGTGGTCTGGGGAATCATCACCGCAAACCCGGCGATGGCCGACGGCAACGCGCTGTTCCACACCACCCACAAGAACCTCGCCGGGACGGGTGCCGCGCTCGACGTCAGCAGCGTCGGTGCGGCCCGCGCTGCCATGGCCAAGCAGACGGGGCTCGACAAGAAGACGGTGCTGAACGTCCGCCCGGCCTTCCTGATCGTGCCCGCGTCGCTGGAACTGAAAGCCGAGCAGCTGGTCGCCCAGAACCTGGTGCCCGCCGCGACCTCCAGCGTGGTGCCGCAGTCGATCCGCACCCTCGCGCCCATCAGCGAGCCCCGGCTCGACGCCGCCAGCGAGACCGCCTGGTATCTGGCGGCCAGCCCGAACCAGATCGACACCATCGAATACGCCTATCTCGAGGGTCAGCAGGGCGCCTACATCGAAACCCGCAACGGCTTCGACGTCGACGGCGTCGAGATCAAGTGCCGCCTCGACTTCGGCGCCAAGGCCATCGACTGGCGCGGCCTCTATCGTAATCCCGGCGCGTGAGGTCGGGCGTCGATGAATGTCGATGATCGACGGGGGGCGGTGCCGATCCCGGACTTCGCTGGCTACTTTGTCGGACCGGCCGGTCATGTGTGGAGCGCGCATCGAAAAGGCAGAACGCCGAAAGATGCGCACTCGCCATGGCTGGATCGTGCGGACTGGCGCCCGCTCCATCCGTGGCGCGACCACGAGGGCTACCTCCACTACACACTTGTTTGCAGCGGCGGCATCGACCGGCAGCGGATCGCCCTGCACATTCTCGTCGCGGCGGCGTTCATCGGCCCGCGCCCCGAAGGATTGGTCGTTGCCCACCTCGATGGCGACAAGTCCAACAATCGGGCCGACAACCTCGCTTATGTCTCGCAGCGCGAGAACATCGAGCACAAGCGGATGCACGGCACGATGGCCTGCGGCGACCGTTCGCATCTGTCGCGCATGACCGACCGCCAGTGCCTGCGCATGCTCGACTGCCTCAGGGTGGGCTACTCGCGCCGCGAGGTAGCCGGCGCATTTGGCGTCTCCGTGGCCCATGTCGCGGCCCTGAAGACCGGCCGCATCCGAAAACACCTCACCGCCAACCGACACACATGAAAGAGGTCCCCCATGAAAAACTTCGTCCAGCCCGGCAACACCATCACCCTGACCGCGCCCTATGCCGTCGCCTCCGGCGATGGCCTGCTCGTCGGTTCCATCTTCGGCGTGGCCTCCGGCACCGCCGCCCTCGGCGAAACGGTCGAGACCGCGCTCACCGGCGTCTTCGACCTCACCAAGATCGGCTCGCAGGCCTGGACCGTCGGGGCCAAGGTCTATTGGGACGACACCAACAAGCGCTGCACGACGGTCGCCACCGACAACACCCTCATCGGCGTGACCGTCGAGGCGGTGGCGAGCGGCGCGGGCGACATCATCGGTCGGGTGCGCCTGAACGCGGCCTTCTGATGAGCGCCTTCGCCGCTGCCGTGGGCGCGCTCTTCGCCGATCCGAACATCGGCCGGGACGCGGTCTACATCGCCGACGGCGGCGCGCCGGTTCTGGTGCGCGTCGTCGCCCGGCGCGCGGATACCGTCTCCGACTTCGGCGATGCGCGGCTCTGGTCCGAGACCACCCGGATCGACCTGCGCGTCGCCGAAGTCGCGAACCCGCGCCCCGGGGACCGCATCGAAATCGACGGCGACGCCTTCCTCATCCAGGGAGAGCCCGTCCGCGACCGCGAACGGCTCGTCTGGACCGTCGATCTGAGGCCCGCGTAATGGCCATGAAACTGAAGCTCGACATCGATCCCGACATCGTAGCGATGATGGCGGCCGAGGTCGCGGCCGGTGAACGCGCTGTGACGGCCGCCATGCGTGAGGCCGGGACTGGGCTGAAGTCGGCCTGGCGGTTGCAGATCACCGGCGCGGAGCTCGGCACACGCCTCGCCAACACGATCCGAAGCCAGACGTTTCCGAAGTCCGGCGAAAGCCTGGACGCCGCAGCGCTGGTCTGGTCCCAGGCCCCGGTTATCGTTGGCGCGCATGATACCGGCCCACTGATCCGCTCCAAGAACGGTTTCTGGCTGGCGATCCCGCTGCCCGCCGCGGGCAAGTCCCTGCGCGGCGGCAGGATCACGCCCGGCGAATGGGAACGCCGTCGCGGCCTCCGCTTGCGTTTCGTCTATCGCCGGACGGGCCCGAGCCTGCTGGTCGCGGAGGGACGGCTGAACACCAAAGGCCAGGCGGTGGTATCGCGCTCGAAGACCGGACGCGGCAAGGTCACCGCGCCGATCTTCCTGCTGGTGCCTCAGGTCAAGCTGCCGAAGCGGCTGGACCTCGCGCGGGATGCGGACCGGGCGTTGGACAGCGTGCCGGGGTTGATCGTGGCGAACTGGGTGGAGGGGCGAGCAAATCGGACTTGACCGAAATGTCTGACGCGATCCTGTCCAGTAGAATGCGCGCTTGATGGTGCTCGTGACCTTACTCACAAGGATTGAAAAAATCGTCAAAATCGTCAATGATCCGCTTGGTAGCATCTCTAGGGAGGCTAGTACCTTGTCCCAGCGTAGTTCTCGGCGTGATTTCCTTCGTGGAAGCATGGCATCTTTTTCGGTACTCGCGGCATCAGCGTTAGTTCCGTCGAACCGAGCAATTGCGCAGGCCGAAACAGCCGCCGCCCTTGGAGCCATCGCCATCGTAGCAAAGATGGGGAGCATGCTCGTCAGCTTTATGAAGCGGGACCCCGCTTCTTACGTAGCACAGGCTCAGTATCAGATGCTACAAGCAATAGTTATCGAGGTCCAAGCCATCAATAGCGCACTTCAAGGTATGGCTGTTCAGATTCAGGGGCTTTACGAACACGTGTCCGACGCTAATTTCGCGGCGCTAGAAACTGAAATTTACGCTGGAATGGCTAGTGCTTGGATGGGTTTTCTTGAAAAGAAGGCGTCGCGAGCGAGAAGTGAGGAGAATGGAGACCTTTTTGACGTGGCAGCCTATTACAAAGGCGCAAATATTGATTACGAGCAGTTTTCCGACTATCGGCGCCGATTGATTGTTCTCGGCCAGCAAGAGGATTTTCGGGGGATAGCGCACATCGCTACGGCCCAAGAACTCGAGCAGATATTTGTAATTGAACTCACGAGTTCGGAGGCGTTCGAGCACGGTGCGAACATCAACGTGCGTGACGGTGAAGCGGCGGCAAGAGCCTACCTCCAGTATTTTGACGCCGCTCTGAACGCATCGGGAAATAAGTCTCTTCCTAAAGTTGAGGCCGCAGCAAACAAGCGATATGAAGACGCCAAATTTTCCCTGAAACGATTTCCTGACCTAAACTACTCCGAAGAAAGACCCTTCGAAGGAGATTACTTAATGGTCTGCAACGTGGGTCGACGTAGCGAGCAATACGACTGCGGAGCGGCGAGCACAATGCAACGATTGAGGCTTCCCTTTGGCCTTGCGCCAAATCCCAGATCACTTGCGCCTATAGATGTTGGGTTTTGTTGGCAATCTTTCAATTATTTTCATCAATATCGCCTTAGATTGAAGGGAACGCAGGTTGAAGATCCCGTAGTATTTAGGGAGTTGGATCTCGATACCAGTGTATCGCGTGAAAGCACGGAGTCCTTAGCGCGTTTCCCTGAATATCAGGAGTGCAAAAAGACTGTCAGTCATCTAAGCTTAGCCGACAGACAAGCCTGGGAGGCGAAGTATGTAAAGCCGATGGAAGAAGCAGTGATGGCGTTGAATATCGCTGAAGCGGATTACTATGGGGCGAAGGCGATGCGTGAGGCAGTAGAACTTGCCAGAGACCGAACTCGCGAAACACTAAACGCTTACTGCACACGCGGATTCGGCCCAGATGGTCAAGCGTGTGATTGAGGTGACCTCATGATCGGTACATCTTGGGCTTTCGCATCTCGCAGCGCTGTTGTGACACTTCTGATGCTCCTTATTTGGGCTGGCGATGTTCACGCAGGCAGGACGTTCAGCACCGTATCTGTTGGAACTGCAGTTGAAATCATTGACCTTGCAAAGAAGTCTGAGGGTTTTTTCAAGAATGATTTTCCTGAGTTTATCGATAGAACGAAATACGATTGGGCCAACTTCGACCCGGAGAGAGAGGGTGCCACGCTTGCTGTTAATGCTCTTTCTGACATGCCGACAGGAGATGGCGTTCTTCTTTGGTTTCCGGTCCAAAGGATGGGTGAAGACGAAAAGATTGGTAGCTATCTCCCACAAGGGCCCATTCTTGTTGGCGTAGGCGCGAAGCCAGAGAGCGTTGCGGCCGTATTTCTCACGACACCAATGGAGCAGGTGAGTCCAGAACTCGCAAACGCCATGCTTGGTCGTCTTCAGTACGAAAACGGCACGAGTATCCCGAATTCTCTTGTTACTAGCTCAATGTCAAAATCATACTTTCTGTGGATTCAGAAAGTAGGAGACGGAAGAGTTCAAATTTTTCGCGTGAGCGACAGCAATAGTTTCATGCAAGAGGCTGTGCTGGATGCCACCCGCCTTAAGTTGATGAGGCAGGCGCAGAAATCCGATGATACTGTGAGGAATCTTGCTCTCCGAGCTATGCATTTTGATCGACTTTCGTCACAGTTCGAAAGGGAGCTGCGTCAAAAGAACTTGAAGTTTGAT
The DNA here is from genome assembly GCF_028553765.1 of Paracoccus stylophorae. Classification (NCBI taxonomy): domain Bacteria; kingdom Pseudomonadati; phylum Pseudomonadota; class Alphaproteobacteria; order Rhodobacterales; family Paracoccaceae; genus Paracoccus; species Paracoccus stylophorae. The sequence continues at coordinate 2,347,097 of NZ_CP067134.1, forward strand.
TTGGATGCGCTGATGCGGGCTCGAAATGACTCGTCTCGCCTCCTGAAGGAGGCCTACGAAAATATGGCAAGCGCGAGGGAAGCGGCTGAAAAAAATAAGGGCCTCGAAGGTTTCGCGATCATCTTTAACATGATGAGCCTCGCTTCTGATTTTCAAAAACTGAACCAGCAGGCTGTTGCGTCAGCTGACTACAATGAAAGCGCCGCCGATCGCATGCACATTGAATTGCAAAGTATAGATGTTCAGATAATCAACATATACCTGAACGGCGTCGGCGTAGATGACAGTTTTGTTCCTCAACCTAGTATTCCGAACCCTTGGAAGATGGATCAAAATTGAGAGCTTCGCTGCATCAGAACTGATCCCGTATTGCGCTAGGCGACCGCTGATTTCTTCGACCCGAGATTGTCGGGGTTCAGATTTGTATCAAGCAAGCTCTCGAGAGTGAACGTGCCTACCCCCCGCGAAACCATCCTCGTCGCGCTGCACGCGCGGCTCTCGGCGCTGCCCGCCACCGCTCTGCGCGGGGACGTGCTGCCCGAGCGCATGCCGGTCGAGGGCCTGATGATCCTGCGCGATGGCGAACCAGGTGCGCCCGAAGTCACGCTGTCGCCGCTGCGCTATCACTACCAGCACCGAGCCGAGATCGAGGCGGTCGTTCAGGGTGCCGATCGCGACGCCGCCTTTGACACGCTGACCGCCAGCATCGGCGCAGCGCTCGCCGCCGACCGGACGCTGGGCGGGTTCTGCGACTGGGTCGAGGCCGAAGCCCCGCGCCCGGTCGATCTGCCGGTCGAGGGCGCGGCGAGTCTGAAGGCCGCCGTTATCCCGGTCGTGCTGCACTATTCCACGGCCGACCCGCTGGCCTGACCCAACCGACCACAGGAGACGAACATGGCACGAGCCCAAGGGGCGCGAGCGCTGATGGCGCTTGCGTTCGAGACGACCTATGGAACGCCGCCCGTCAGCGGCTTCACCCGCATGCCCTTCGCCAGCACGTCGCTCGGCGCGGAGCAGCCGCTGCTGAATTCGGAGCTTCTCGGCTACGGCCGCGATCCGCTAGCGCCGATCAAGGACGCCGTGACGGCCGACGGCGACGTCGTCGTGCCGCTGGACGCCGAGGCGTTCGGCTTCTGGCTGAAGGCAGCCTTCGGCGCGCCCACGACCACGGGCGCGGAGGCCCCGTACAGCCACGAATTTCAGTCGGGGTCCTGGACGTTGCCCTCGATGTCGATCGAGACCGGCATGCCCGAGGTGCCGCGCTATGCGATGTACTCGGGCTGCGTGCTCGACCAGATCACCTGGCAGATGCAGCGCTCGGGCCTGCTCACCGCGACCGCGCGGCTGGTGGCGCAGGGCGAGACGGTCGGCACCACGACCAGTGCCGGAACGCCCGCCGCACTGGAGTTGAAGCGCTTCGGCCATTTCAACGGGGCGATCACCCGGAACGGCACCGCCCTCGGCAATGTGGTCTCGGCCGAGATCACCTACGCCAACAACCTCGACCGGATCGAGACCATCCGCTCGGACGGCCGCATCGATGGCGCGGATCCATCCATTGCCGCGCTGACGGGCCGGATCGAGGTGCGCTTCGCCGACCAGACGCTGGTGACGCAGGCGATCAACGGCGAGGCCTGCGAGATGGAATTCGCCTACGTCCTGCCTTCAGGCGAAAGCTTCTCCTTCACCGTGCACGCCGTCTACCTGCCGCGTCCACGGATCGAGATTTCCGGGCCGCAGGGCGTCCAGGCGACATTCGACTGGCAGGCCGCGCGCGACAGCGTCGTCGGCCGGATGTGCACCGCCACCCTCGTGAATGACGTGGAGACGTATTGATGCTGACGCTCGACCTGACCAACGCGCCGCGCTGGCATGACCTCGCCCCCGGCGTCCGGGTGCAACTGCGCCCGCTGACGACCGCCCTGATGGTCGCGACGCGCAGCGACCCCGCCGTCGAGGCGGTGCCCGAGGAGGCTTCCGACGAGGAGCGCGCCGTCGCCTTCGCCAAGGCGCTGGCGCGACGGGCTGTGCTCGGCTGGGAGGGCATCGGCGATGCCGACGGCAACCCGATCGATCCCACCCCCGAGGCCATCGACGCGCTGCTCGACGTCTGGCCGATCTTCGAGGCCTTCCAATTGACCTACGTGTCCAAAGGCCTGCTGCTGGAACAGGAAAAAAACGCCTCCGCGCTCTCGCCGAGTGGTCCTTCGGCGGGGGCGAGCGCTACTGCGAAGCCTGCGCGCAAGCGTGCGAAGACTGCCCGACGCGCCTGAACCGGCCGCTTACCCATGAGGGCTGGCAGGTCTGGGATCTCGTCGGCCGCCTCGGCGGTCAGTTGCGCGTGCTGCCCGGCGCGGTGGTCGGCTGGGACCTGTCCGCGGCCCTCGCTCTGGGAAATGCGCTCGGCGTCCCGCCCGCTGCTGCGGGTGAACTCTTGCCCGTCATCGAAGCGGTGATGGTGGCCAAGCTCAACGAAAAGATGGATCATTCCCATGGCTGAGAAGAGGGTCAGCGTCCGCCTCGCGGCCGTGGGCGGACGGCAGGTGCGCGCCGAACTCGAAGGCGTGGGCGAGGCCGGGTCGCGCGGCTTCGGACGGCTGAGCCGGGAGATGGAAGCCGCGAACGCCCGGCTCGCGGCCTTCTCGCGGCGGGTGCGGGTCGCGGCTGCCGCTGCCGTGGCCGCCGCAGCCGCTGCTGGCGTGGCGATGATCCGGTCCAGCCTGCAGACGGTCGATGCGCAGGCGAAGCTGGCGCAGTCGCTCGGCACCACCGTCGCCTCGATCCAGACGCTGGAGCGCGCGGGCGATCTGGCGGGCGTCTCCATGTCCGGCATCGAGCAGGCCACCAAGGATCTGACGCGCCGTCTCAGTCAGGCGGCCGCCGGGACCGGCCCTGCTGCCGACGCGCTCGACCGGCTGGGGCTTTCAGCAAATGAGCTGATCGCCTTGCCGCTGGACCAGCGCGTGGGCGCGATCAACGCGGCGATCGAGAGCTTCGTGCCTGCCGCCGAGCGCGCGGCGGTCGCGGGCCAGCTCTTCGGCGAGGAAGGCTCCATCGCGATGAGCCGGATCGACACCGCGACGCTGCGCCAGGCGACAGAGGACGTCCTCGCCTTCGGGGTTGTCGTCTCCGAGCAGGACGCCGACCAGATCGAGCGGACGAACGACGCCATCTCGCGGCTCGGGTTGGTCTGGCGCGGGCTCTCGAACCAGTTGGCGGTCGCAGCGGCACCTGCGCTGGAAGCCGTCGCCGATGCCATGGCGGCGGTGGCCAGCCGCACCGGGCCGCTCGGCATCGCGATCCGCGGTCTCTTGGACAACATCGGCCGCCTGACCACCTATGCCGCCACCTTCGCGGCGTTCCTCGCGGGACGTTGGGTCGCCGGCATGGCGGCTGCGGCGCTCTCGGTCCGGGGCCTCGCCACGGCGCTCGTTGTCCTGCGCGGGGCGCTGATCCGCACCGGCATCGGCGCGCTGATCGTCGGCGCGGGCGAGCTCGTCTACCAGTTCACCCGGCTCGTCTCCGGCGCCGGCGGTTTCGGAGAAGCGATGTCGCTCCTGAAGGACCTCGCGGTCGAGGTCTGGGAACGCATCAGTATGGGCGCGGCGGCGGCGGGCGCGGCCGCCACGGCGATGTTCTTCGACCTGAAGGCGGATGCCGCATCGGGCATGCAGAGCGCCATCGAGAGCGTGGTGGGCTTCGGCAACACGGCCGCGAACACCTTCGAAGGCGCCTACGAGGCGATCAAGGCGATCTGGGGCCTGCTGCCCGCCGCCATCGGCGATCTCGCGTTCCAGGCGGCCAACAGCCTGGTCGATGGCGTCGAGGCGATGCTGAACGGGGTGGTCTCGCGGATCAACGGCTTTATCGGCGGAATCAACCAGGGGCTCGAAGCGCTCGGGTCGGAGCGGCGCATATCGCTGGTTCCGGACCTCGACCTCGGCGAGATCGAGAACCGCTTCGAGGGAGCGGCGACTGCCGCAACCACGGCAGCTCAGGCGGCCTTCGATCGGGCCTTCGAGGACAATCCGCTCTCCGCGCCCGATCTCGGTCTGACCGAGGCGGCGAACAGGGCGCTCGAGTCCGCCAACCTTTACCGCGGCGCGGCGCGCGACCTGGCGGAGGGGGCCCGTGCGCCCCTCGAAAGCTGGCAGGCGCTGCGCGATGCGGTGCGCGGCACCGACGAGGCAAGCGCTGATGCGCTGACCGAGGCCACGGGCGCAGCCGAGCGACTCGAGACGGCACTCGGCGATGCCGGACGCGCCGCCACGGGTGCAGGTGCGGCGGCCGGGGCGGCTGCCGCTGCAGCGGAGCCCGCGACCGAGGCCGCCGTCACCGGCTGGCAGGCGGTCACCGCCGCGCTGTCGGATTACGCCAGCAAGGCGCGTGAGATCGGCGGCGATATCGGCCAGAGCCTCGTCGGCGCCTTCCAGTCGGCCGAGAACGCCGTGGGCGATTTCGTTCGGACCGGGAAGCTGAACTTCCGAGACATGGTCACGTCGATGATCGCCGACCTTGCCCAGCTCGCGGCGCGGCGTTTCATCCTCGGGCCCATCGCGAATGCGCTCTCCGGCGTGCTCTCCGGGGCGGGCGGCATCTTCGCCAACATCCTGCACGCGGGCGGCATGGTCGGATCGTCCGGCCCCTCGCGCATGGTCCCGGCTATGGCCTTCGCAGCCGCGCCCCGGATGCATTCGGGCGGCGCGGTGGGGCTTCGGCACGACGAGGTGCCTGCAATCCTGCAAAGGGGCGAGCGGGTGCTCTCGCGCCGCGATGCGCAAGGCTACGGCGCAGGCGGTGGCGTCAACGTCACCATCATGGCCCGCGACGCCGAGAGCTTCCGTCAGTCCCGCACACAGGTCGCGGCCGACATCGCCCGCGCCGTGTCGCTCGGGCGGAGGGGCATGTGAGTGCGACCCCGCAAGTGGGAACCGGTTGCGGGGGGCAGAGCACGAACCATGGAGAGACTTGATGGCGTTTCACGAGGTCCGGTTTCCCGACAACATCAGCCGAGGTGCGCGGGGCGGACCGGAGCGGCGCACGCAGATCGTCGAGCTCGCCTCGGGCGACGAGGAGCGCAACGCCAGCTGGGCCAATTCGCGCCGCCGCTACGATGTCGCCTATGGCATCCGCCGCGCCGACGATCTGGCCGCCGTCGTCGCCTTCTTCGAGGCGCGCAATGGCCGCCTGCATGGCTTCCGGTTCAAGGACTGGGGTGACCACAAGTCCTGCCTGCCTTCGGGCACGCCGTCGCCCACCGATCAGTCTATCGGCACGGGCGACGGCGCGACGACCGCCTTCCAGCTGGTCAAGCGCTACGCCTCGGGTGCGCAATCCTGGACGCGCGCCGTCGCGAAGCCGGTGACCGGAACCGCGCGCATCGCGCTCGGCGGGGTCGAGCAGCCTTCCGGCTGGTCGGTCGACACCGCCACCGGCGTCGTCACCTTCAGCACCGCGCCGGGCGCTGGCGCCGCCATCACCGCGGGCTTCGAGTTCGACGTGCCGGTCCGTTTCGACACCGACGCGCTCGACGTGACGCTCGACCTCGAGCGGCTCGGCTCGATCACCTCCATCCCGCTTCTGGAACTGCGCCGATGAAGTCCCTCGACCCCGACCTGCAGGCCCATCTCGACGAGGGGACGACGACGCTCGCCTGGTGCTGGCGGATCGTGCGCGCCGACGGCACGAGTTTCGGCTTCACCGACCACGATCGGACGCTCAGCTTCGAGGGGACGGATTTCGAGCCCGAGAGCGGGCTGACGGCCTCCGAGGTCCGTTCCGGCTCGGACCTCTCGGTCGATGCGCAGGACGCCGAGGGCGTGCTGACCTCGGACCGGATTACCGAGACCGACATCCTCGACGGCCGCTGGGATAACGCCGAGGTCGAAGTCTGGCGGGTGAACTGGGCCGACACGAACCAGCGCGTGCTGATGCGGCGCGGGGCCATCGGCCAGATCCGGCGCGGGCGGCTGGCCTTCGTCGCCGAAGTCCGCTCGCTCGCGCATGTGCTTGGCCAGACGATCGGGCGGACGTTCCAGGCGACCTGCGATGCCGCGCTCGGCGATGCGCGCTGCGGCGTCGATCTGGAGAACCCGGCGTTCAAGGGCACGAGCGTCGTGATCGACCTTCTACGCGACCGCGCCTTCACCGCTTCGGGCCTCGGCGGCTTCGCCTCCGGCTGGTTCACCTTCGGGACCATCGAATGGACCAGTGGCTCCAACGCGGGGCGTCGGGCCGAGGTTCTCGGCCATGATGTGACGGACGGCATCGCCGTGCTGACCCTTCTCGAGGCGCCGGTGCGCGAGATCTCCGAGGGCAATGCCTTCACCATCCGTGCGGGTTGCGATAAGCGGATCGAGACCTGCGGCGCCAGGTTCGCCAACACGGCCAACTTCCGGGGGTTCCCGCACATCCCCGGCCAGGATGCCGTGCTGCGCTACGCCACCAAGGATGGCGGCCACGAGGGAGGCGTGCTGTGACGCAACCTCTCGCATCGGCCGACCCCGCGCGTGTCGTCGCCGTCGCACGCTCCTGGCTCGGCACGCCGTACCACGACCAGGCCAGCCTGCGCGGCGTCGGTTGCGATTGCCTCGGGCTCGCGCGGGGGGTCTGGCGCGACGTGGTGGGGCCGGAGCCGTTCCCGATTCTGCCTTACAGCCGCGACTGGGGCGAGACCGGCCCGCGCGAGGTTCTGGCCGAAGGCGCGCGGCGCATGATGATCGAGGTGTCGCCTGCCGAGGCCGGTCCCGGCGCGCTGGTCCTCTTCTGCATGAGGCCCCGCGCCATCGCCAAGCATGTCGGGATCCTCACCGGTCCCGACACCTTCCTCCACGCCTATGAGCGGCTCGGCGTGATCGAGGAACCGCTCACCCCATCCTGGCGGCGGCGCATCGCCTTCGCCTTCCTCTTCCCGCAACGCTGAGACCCCGACATGGCAACGCTTGTTCTCGGTGCAGCCGGCGCCGCCATCGGCGGTTCGATCGGCGGGGCGATCCTCGGCGTGAGCGCCGCGACCATCGGCGGCTTCATCGGCTCGAGCATCGGCTCGGTCGTCGACAGCTGGATCATCTCGTCGCTGGCGCCGACCCAGCGCATCGAGGGCGCGCGGCTCGACACGCTGCGCATCACCTCGGCCACCGAGGGCGCGGTGATCCCGCGGCTCTATGGCCGGATGCGGATGGGCGGCAACATCATCTGGGCGACCGATTTCCGCGAGGAGACGAAGACCACGACGCAGGGCGGCGGCAAGGGCGGCGGGGGCGGCAAGGTCAAGACCACCGAGTATCTGTACTACGCCAGCTTCGCGGTGGCCTTGTGTGAAGGCCCGATCACCGGCATTGGCCGGATCTGGGCCGACGGCAAGCCGATGGACCTCTCCGGCGTCACCTGGCGCTGGTATCCCGGCGACGAGGCGCAGACGGCGGACCCGTTCATTGCGGGGAAGATGGGCGCAGCCAACACGCCCGCCTATCGCGGCACCGCCTATGTCGTCTTCGAGGAACTGGCGCTTTCGACCTACGGCAACCGCCTGCCGCAGCTGTCCTTCGAAGTCTTCCGGCCGCTCGCCGATCCCGACACCGCCGAGGGGCTTACCCGCGCCGTCACCATGATCCCCGCCTCGGGCGAGTTCACCTATGCAACGCAGGCCATCCGCAAGACCGATGGCGGCGCGACGGTGCCCGAGAACCTGAACGCGCTGGCAGACACCACGGACATGGTGGAGGCGCTGGACCGGCTGCAGGCCATGGCCCCGGCGGTCGAGAGCGTCAGCCTCGTGGTGGCCTGGTTCGGCGACGACCTTCGCGCGGCATCGTGCAAGGTGCGGCCCGGCGTCGAGGTGTCGGCCAAATCGACCACGCCCGCCAGCTGGTCGGTGAACGGCGTCAGCCGCGCCAATGCCTTTCTGGTCAGCCGCGACGATCAGGACCGCCCCGTCTATGGCGGCACGCCGTCGGACTTCGCGGTGGTGCAGGCAATCCAGGAGATGAAGGGGCGCGGGCTGCGGGTTACCTTCTATCCGTTCATCCTGATGGACGTGCCGCCCGGCAACACGCTGCCGAACCCGTATTCCGACAACGCCGCCGAGACCGGCCAGCCGGTCTTCCCCTGGCGCGGCCGGATCACCTGTTCGCCTGCGGCGGGCTACGCCGGGACCGTGGACAAGACCGCCACGGCGGCAAGCCAGGTCGCGGCGCTGTTCGGCACGGCGACGCCCGCCAGCTTCAGCGTCGCGGGTCAGTCGGTTTCGTGGATCGGGCCATCGGGCGACTGGGGCCTGCGCCGCATGGTGCTGCACTACGCCCATCTCTGCGCGGCGGCGGGCGGTGTCGATGCGTTCCTGATCGGGACCGAGATGCCGGGGCTGACGACCATCCGCTCGGGCGCCAGCATCTATCCGGCGGTGCAGGCCTATCGGGACCTGCTCGCGGATGTGCGCTCAATCCTCGGGTCCGGAACGAAGATCGGCTACGCCGCCGACTGGTCGGAATACTTCGGGCACCAGCCGGGCGACGGCTCGGGCGACGTGTACTTCCATCTCGACCCGCTCTGGGCCGATCCGAAGATCGATTTCGTCGGCATCGACAACTACATGCCACTCTCCGACTGGCGGGACGGCTTCGAGCATCTCGACGCGGCCGAAGGCTGGCCCGCGATCTATGACCGGGCCTACCTGCAGGGAAACATAGCGGGCGGAGAAGGCTTCGACTGGTTCTATGCCAGCGCCGCCGATCGAAGCGCGCAGGTCCGCACCGCGATCACGGATGGCGGCGCGGCCAAGCCGTGGGTCTTCCGCTACAAGGATCTGCGCGCCTGGTGGTCGAACGCGCATTACGACCGCCCGGGCGGGGTGGAGAGCGGCACGCCGACGGCGTGGGCGCCGCAATCCAAGCCGATCTGGTTCACCGAGCTGGGCTGCCCGGCCATCGATCGGGGCACGAACCAGCCCAACGTCTTCTTCGACCCGAAGTCGTCCGAGAGCTTCACGCCGCATTTCTCGCGGGGCTGGCGCGATGACGCGATCCAACGCGCCTATCTCGAGGCGACGTATCTCTGGTGGGTCGAGGCGGCGAATAACCCGCTGTCCTCGGTCTATGGCGGCCGGATGGTGCATGTGCCCGAATGCGCTGCCTGGACCTGGGACGCGCGGCCCTATCCGTTCTTTCCGGCGCTGACCGAAATCTGGACGGACGGCGCGAACTGGCGGCTCGGCCACTGGCTGACCGGGCGGCTGGGTGCCGTGTCGCTGGCGGCGCTCGTCCGCCATCTCTGCCTGCGCGCCGGACTGCCCGCGTCCCGGATCGACGTTTCGGGGCTTTGGGGCGCGGTCGAAGGCTACGCCATCACGGCGCTGGAAAGCCCGCGTGCCTCCATCACCACGCTGTCGCGGCATTTCGGTTTCGACGCGGTGGAGACCGAGGGGGTGATCCGCTTCGTGATGCGGGGCCGGGCGTCAGTCGCCACTCTCTCGCGTGACGACCTTGTGGCCGCCCGCGATGGCGACGTGCTGGAACTGACGCGCGGCCAGGAGACCGAACTGCCGCAGGCGCTGAAGTGGCAACTGGCCCGCGCCGACGAGGACTACGACGCCGCGCTCGTCGAGGCCCGGCGCGTCACCGTGGACACGACGCGGATCGCCTCGGAGAGCTTCCCGATGGCGGTGCCGCCCGAGGAAGCAGAGCGCCGCTGCCGCCGCGCCCTGATGGAGGCGTGGGTGGGGCGCGAGACGGCGGCGTTCCGATTGCCGCCCTCGCGGCTCGCGCTCGATCCGGCCGACGCGATCCTGCTCGCGCATGACGGGCGGCTGGTCGATCTGCGGCTCGTCTCCATCGCCGACGCCGAGGCGCGCGGCATCGAGGCGGTCCGCCAGGACCGGACGACCTACGACCTGCCGCCCGGCGATCCCCGCGCGGCGTCGCTGACGCGCGCCGTGGTGTTCGGCGCACCGGATGCGGTGCTGATGGATCTGCCGCAGCTGACCGAGGACCAGCCGGCGCATCGGCCGATGGTCGCCGCGCACGCGGTTCCCTGGCCGGGCGAGATGGCGGTGTTCCGCAGCCCCTCGACCGATGGGTTCGATCTGCTGACGACGTTCGGCAGTCGCGCCCGGATCGGGACGCTGGTCTCCGACTTCTTCGCGGGGCCAGCGTCGCGCTTCGACCTCGGCAATACGCTGGTCGTCGACTTGCTGACCGGAACGCTGGAAAGCGTCACCGACCTGACGCTGTTCGGCGGCGCCAATGCGCTCGCCATCGAGAGCGCGCCCGGCGTCTGGGAGATCGTGCAGGCTGGCGCCGCAGAGCTTCTGGCGCCGGGTCGATATCGTCTGACCCGGCTCCTCCGTGGCCAGCGGGGTACCGAAGCCGGGATGGGCAACCCGGCTCCGGCAGGCGCCCGCGTCGTCGTGCTCGACGATAGCCTCGCATCGCTGCCAATCGCAGAGGCCGATCTTGGCATCCCGTGGAACTGGCGCATCGGCCCGGCGAGCCGCCCGGTCAGTGACGAGACCTATGTGCCGCAATCCTTCGCACCCGCGGGTGTCGGTCTGCGGCCGTTCTCCGTCGCCCATGTCGAGCAGCCGTGGCGAAAACCCCGCACACCCGGCGACTTGGCAATCCGCTGGACGCGCCGGTCGCGCGCACTCGCCGCCGACAGCTGGAGTGGGCTCGAGGTGCCGCTGGCCGAGGAACTGGAAGCCTACGAGGTTGAGATCCTCGACGGTGCCACCGTGAGGCGGGTGCTGAGCGCGACCACGACCAGCGCGATCTACACCGCCGCCCAGCAGACCGACGATTGGGGCGGGCCGCTCGGCCCCGGCGACGCGCTCGACATCCGCATTTTTCAGCTCTCCGCCCTCGTCGGGCGGGGCGCACCCAAGACCGTCACGCTGATACTCTGAAGGCCATCCCATGTCCGACGCCACGACCCATCTCCTGCTGCCCTACATCCTCGCGGCGCAGGCCCAGAAGCACGTCACCCATAACGAGGCGCTGCGGATCCTCGACGGGCTCGTCCAGCTCTCGGTTCTGGATCGCGATCTGGCAGCGCCCCCGGCGAGCCCCGCGGACGGCGACCGCTACATCGTAGGCTCCGGCGCGACGGGCGACTGGGCGGGCTGGGACCTGAACGTCGCGCTCTGGACCGATGGCGCCTGGCTGCGCCTGCCGCCACGCACAGGCTGGAGGGCATGGGTCGAGGACGAGCGTCTGCTGCTGGTTTTCGATGGCGCGGGCTGGGTCGGCACCACGCCGAGCGAGTTGCAGAATATGGCGCTGCTCGGGGTCGGCACGACGGCGGATGCATCGAACCCGTTCTCGGCCAAGCTGAACGCCGCGCTCTGGACGGCGAAGACCGTGGCCGAAGGCGGGACCGGCGATCTGTTCTACACCATGAACAAGGAGGCGGCGGGCGACGATCTCGGCCTGACGCTCCAGACAGGCTTCGTCACCAAGGCGCTGGTGGGGCTCTTCGGCTCCGACAGGTTCAGGCTCGCAGTCTCCGCCGACGGCAGCACCTTCTTCGACGGGCTCAGCGTGGACAACGCCACCGGCATCGTCGACCAGCCCCGGCTGCCGCGCTTCAAGGCGTATACCAACTACGACAACTATGTCGGCGTCGGGACCTGGACGAAGATCGGCCTCAACAACACCGACTACAACGATCAGGGCGCCTTCGATGCCACGAACAACCACTTCGTGGCGCCCGTCGACGGCACCTACCTCTTCGGCGCGACGCTCATGTACAAGGTCAACGCCAGCACGACCGCGCGCATGCGGGGGCGGCTGGTGCTGAACGGAACCACGGAAATCCGCGGCTCCGTCGGCGAGATCTCCGCCACCCATGTCTCGCTCGCCACCGCGATCTGGCTGCAGACCATGGTGCCGCTCACCGCGGGCGATACCGTCGAGCTGCAGGGGTATTTCCGGGTCGCGGACGGCTACTTCGCGGCCGATCACACGTCCTTCTGGGGCTGCAAGATCGGATGAGCGGCGGAAGGAGGATCCGATGACACCACCCCGATCCGACGGCTTCGTGCGCATGCCCGACGCCGAGTTCGAGGCGATCCTGACGCGGGCCGCCGAGGAAGGCGCTAAGCGCGCGCTCGCCGATGTCGGTCTCGACGGCGACGAGGCCGCGCTCGACATCCGCGATCTCCGCTCGCTCGTCGATTGCATCCGACTGGTCCGCCGCACCGCGATGCAGACCGCCGTCCGCATGATCACCACCGGCGTCATGCTGGCGCTGCTGGCCGGCATCGCCATCAAGCTCAAGATCTTCGGTGGCAGCCCGTAGCCGCGCCCCATCCCCATTCATCAGCCCGCAATCACCCGCCCTCGAGGCGGGTTTCTTCGTTTCGGAGGACCCCATGACCACGACATTCCATCGCCATTGGCGCGACGTTCCGGAGAGCGCATGGCGCTGGCGGAATTTCAGCCCAGCCGAGATCGCCTGCCGGGGCACCGGCAAGCTGCTGGTCAACGAACCCGCCCTCGACAGGCTGCAGGCGTTGCGTGACCGGCTGGGCAAGCCGCTGATCGTCCGCTCGGCCTATCGCAGCCCCGAGCACAATCGCGCCGTGGGCGGCGCCACCCGGTCGAAGCACCTCGACGGCGCCGCCTTCGACATCGCCATGGCGAACCACGACCCGGTGGCGTTCGAGGCCGCGGCGCGCGAGGTCGGGTTCCTCGGCTTCGGGTTCTACCCGCGATCAGGGTTCATTCATGTCGATCTTGGCCCCGCGCGTCAGTGGGGCGAGCGGTTCCCGGTCCGGGCGACTGCGTTTGCCGCCGAGACGCCGCCCGCTCGCGAGGTGCTGGCTGACAGCCGCACCATGAAGGGTGGAGGCGCGGCCGGAGTGGCGACACTGGGTGCTGCGGGCGTGGAGGTCGCGCAGCAGGTGTTGGCTGAGACGCAATCCGCCATCCTGCCGCTCGTGCCGTATCTCGACACGCTCCGTTGGGTGTTCATCGCCGTCGCTCTCGGCGGGATCGTGGTCACGATCTATGCTCGCCTCGATGACTGGAAGTGGGGGCGGCGGTGATTTGCGGGCTCCTCACCGGGATCGCCACGAGCCCATGGATGCGGGCGGCGCTGCGCTACGGAGCCATCGCGCTGGCAGTGCTCCTGTTCCTGCTTTCGCTTCGGCGCTCCGGGGAGCGAGCGGGACGCCTCGCCGAACGACTTGAAACTACGGAGAAGGCCAATGACGTCCAACGTCGGATGCTGGAAGCGGCGGCTCGCCGTCCTCGCGATCACCACGAGCTTGCTGACAGGCTGCGCGACGGTGAGTTCTGACGTCGAGGGCCTGGCGGCGTGCCCACCGGTCGTCGAGTACAGCGAGGACTTCCAGGAATCGGCGGCAGAGGAGCTGGCTCTGCTGCCGGAGGCCTCTGCGATAGTGGAGATGCTGAGCGACTATGCCGTGATGCGGGAGCAGGCGCGGACGTGCGATGGCCGAGGATCTTCGCTCGCGCCCGGGCTTCACCGGCACCCCACCGTGTCAGGCAGCCTCGTAGTTGGTGTACACCTCGGTGCTGCCGTCATGAAGGATGAGGAACACGTCGTAAGCCTCGCGTTCGCTCTCCGGCCCCATGCCGGGGGAACCGTAGGGCATGCCCGGAACGGCCAGACCCACGGCGTTGGGACGCTCGGCCAGCAGCCGCCGGATATCAGCGGCCGGCACATGGCCCTCGATCATGTAGCCCTCGACTTGGCCGGTGTGACAGGAGACCATCTCTTGCGGGATGCCATTGTCGGACTTGTAGCGCATCAGCATCGTGCCCATGCTCGCCTCGGTCGTGACGGTGAAGCCATCACCTTCCAGGATCTCGATCCAGGCCGAGCAGCAGCCGCAATTCGGGTCCTTCAGGACGTGTATCGACGGTCCTCCGGATTGCGCCAGCGACAGTTGGGGGAGCCCTGCAAGAAGGGCCGCGCTGCCGATCAGCAGGCCCCGTCGGGTGAGGGTGTCTTGTGTCATGTCGTTCTCCATGGGTTGAAGTCAGGTGCGCTCAGAGGTCGATCCGCCTGAGCCGCAGCGCATTGGTGATGACCGAGACCGACGAGAGGCTCATCGCCGCCGCCGCGATCATCGGCGAGAGCAGGAGGCCGGTCAGGGGATAGAGCACCCCCGCGGCGACGGGCACGCCTGCGGCGTTGTAGACGAAGGCGAAGAACAGGTTCTGCTTGATGTTCCTGAGCGTCGCGACGGCCAGTTTCCGCGCGCGGACAAGCCCCACGAGATCGCCGCGCATGAGCGTGATCCCGGCACTTTCCACGGCCACGTCGGCGCCGGTGCTCATGGCGATGCCGACGTCCGCGGCCGCGAGCGCAGGAGCATCGTTCACGCCATCACCGGCCATGGCGACCGACTTGCCCTTGGCACGCAGCTCCTCGACCAGCTTCTGCTTGTCCTCCGGCAGGACGCCCGCGCGGACCTCGTCGATGCCGAGCTTGCCCGCCACCGCCTCGGCCGTGCGCCGGTTGTCGCCGGTGGCCATGATGACGGTGAGACCCAGCGCGTGCAGATCGCGGATCGCCGCTTCTGTCGTCTCCTTGATCGGGTCCGCCACGGCGACGATCCCGGCGAGCGTGCCATCCACGGCGACGAACATCGCTGTCTTGCCGTCCGCGCGCAGCGTGTCGGCCTCTGCCTCGGCCTCGTCCGTCGACAGCCCGAGATCGGTCATCATCGCCGCATTGCCGAGCGCGACCCTGCGGCCCGCGACGGTGCCGTGCACGCCCTTGCCGGTAACCGCCTCGAAGTCCTGTGCGTTCTCGGGGGTCAACCCGCGGTCCTTCGCTCCCGAGACGATCGCCTCGGCCAGCGGATGCTCCGACCCGCGCTCCAGCGCGGCGGCAAGGCCCAGCACCTCCGCCTCGTCGCCGTGGAACGCCACCACATCGGTCAGTCGCGGCTTGCCCTCGGTCAACGTGCCTGTCTTGTCGACGATCACCGTATCGACCCGCGCCATGCGTTCCAGCGCCTCGGCATCCTTGATCAAGACGCCCGCCTGCGCGCCCCGGCCGGCGGCCGTGGTGATGGAGATCGGCGTGGCAAGCCCCAGCGCGCACGGGCAGGCGATGATCAGGACCGAAACGGCCGAGGCGATCGCGAAGGCCAGCGCCGGTTCGGGCCCGGCCCAGAGCCAGACGCCGAAGGCGATGATGGCTATCACAACGACGGTCGGCACGAAGATCGACGACACCTTGTCCGCGAGTCCCTGGATCGGCGCCCGCGACCGCCGCGCGCCCGCGACCATCTCGACGATCTGCGACAGCACCGTGTCAGCGCCCACCTGCGTCGCGCGCACCGCCAGCGTGCCGTTCTTGTTGATCGTGCCGCCGGTGACGCGGTCGCCCTCGACTTTCTCCACCGGGACCGGTTCGCCCGTGATCATGCTCTCGTCGACCGACGACCGGCCCTCGACCACCTCGCCGTCCACCGGCACGCTGTCTCCGGGCCGGACCCTCAGAAGGTCGCCCTCGACGATGTTCTCGAGCGGTGCGTCGTATTCCGACCCGTCTGCCAAAATGCGCCGAGCGGTCTTGGGCGCGAGGTCCAGAAGCGCGCGGATCGCGTCGCCCGTCCGCTCCCGCGCGCGCAGCTCCAGCACCTGACCGACGAAGATAAGCGCCACGATGACAACGGCCGCCTCGTAGTACGTACCGACGCCGTGGCCCATCCGGTATTCGGCCGGGAACACGCCCGGCGCGAAGGTCGCGACCAGCGAGTAGAGATAGGCCGCGCCGACGCCGAGCGAGATCAGCGTCCACATGTTCGGCGAGACATTGCGGATCGAGTCGATCCCGCGCCGGAAGAACGGCAGCGCGGCCCAGAGGATCACCGGGGTCGCCAGCACGAACTCGGCATAGACCGAGAGGCGGTGCCCCATCCACCCACGCACGTCTAGCCCGACGAGTTCGCCCATGGTGATGATGATGAGCGGCACGGCCGCCGCCGCCGAGATCCACATGCGTCGCGTGAAATCGACTAGCTCGTGACTCGGTTCGTCCGACGGCACCATGGGTTCCAGCGCCATGCCGCAGATCGGGCAGCTCCCCGGCTCGTCACGCACGATCTCGGGGTGCATCGGGCAGGTGTATTGCGTGCCGGGCTGGGCCTTCTGTCCGGCCTTCTTCGCGTTGCCGGAGGCGTAGAAGTACGGATCGGCGTCGAATTTCTCCTGGCACCCGGCGGAGCAGAAGTGGAACGTCTCGCCGTCGTAGTCGCGCGTCCGCGCACCCTCCTTGATCTCGACCTGCATCCCGCAAACCGGATCGGTCGCGGTCTTGGCGCCGGGTTTGATGTCGGAAGAAGCGTGATGGTGATGATGGGTGGCCATGATTGATGTCCTTTCTGTCCCGGTGTGCGGCCTCGAGTCGTTGGAAGGTCAAGAGGTGGGCTCGTGTCTTTCTTCTTGTGCAGAATGGTGGTTGCCATGCGCCGGTTCGCGTGATGGCGGGTTGAGCGCGAGGAAGACGCGCTCGAACAGGAAAACGGCGGTCATGCCGGCGATCGCGACGACGACGATCAGCGGGTCGCTCTGCCATTTGAGCGCGGCGAAGGCTGCGAGAACCACCGCGTCCAACCCGATCGCCGTCAGAAGGACCCATCCCCGCGCGGCGATCTCTTCCCGCAGGGTCCGCCAGACCCCCCAATGGATCAAGATGTCCATCACGAGGTAGAAGAAGGCCCCGAGCGAGGCGATCCGGCTGA
This sequence comes from Paracoccus stylophorae, assembly GCF_028553765.1. Classification (NCBI taxonomy): domain Bacteria; kingdom Pseudomonadati; phylum Pseudomonadota; class Alphaproteobacteria; order Rhodobacterales; family Paracoccaceae; genus Paracoccus; species Paracoccus stylophorae. Next base: position 2,363,814 of record NZ_CP067134.1, read on the forward strand.
GGTCGAAGAAGATGGTCAGCGCGCCGGCGAAGACCACCGTATAGACGAGCGTATGGTCGCGGATAGTGCCCGGCATGCCGAAATGGCTGTGCGGGATCAGCTTCATGTCGGTCAGCATGGCGAGCATCCGCGACACTGCGAAGATGCTGGCAATCACGCCCGAGGCGGTCGCGACCAGCGCGAGCGCGACGGTCAGGTAGAAGCCGACGCGCCCAAGGGCGGGCTCGGCCGCCTCTGCCAGCGCGTAGTCTTTTGCCGCCACGATCCGATCGAGCGGCAGGCTGGCGCCGACGGCGAAGGCGACGAGAAGGTAGACGACGACACAGATCGCGATGGATATGACGATCGCTCGTCCGACGTTGCGGTGCGGGTCGGTGACCTCGGCGCCGCTGTTGGTGATCGTCGTGAAGCCCTTGAAGGCCAGGATCGCGAGCGCCACCGAGGCAAGGAAGCCCGCAACCGCACCGCCATCCGCGCTTTCCGCCGCCTGGAAAGAGAAGCCGCCGGCCCAGAGCGCGGCAATGCCGAAGGCCGCGATGCCGCCCACCTTGAGCACCGCCATGAGCTGCGACAGAAGACCCACGGAGCGGTTGCCTGCCGCATTCACGAGGTAGGCGAAGACGATGAGTCCCACGCCGATGGCAGGGACCAGCCAGCCTTCGGGCTCCAGATCGAGCCCCCGCAGCAGGTAGGTCGCAAATGTCCGCGCCACGAGGCTTTCGTTGATGACCATCGACAGCGCCATCAGCAGCGCGGCACCGGCCGCGACCGTCGTCGGGCCATAGGCCTTCGTCAGGATCATCCCGATCCCGCCCGCAGACGGCCAGGCGTTCGACATCTTGACGTAGGTATAGGCGCTGAATCCCGTCACCAGGGCGCCAGCGACGAAGGCAAGGGGGAACAAGGGACCCGCAAGTTCGGCGATCTGCCCGGTCAGTGCGAGAATGCCCGCACCGATCATCACGCCGGTTCCCATTGCCACTGTATCGAAGAGCGACAAGCTGTTCTTCTGGTACTGCTGGGCCATCACCTCTTCCTTTCTGCCTTTCCGCGCGTGGCGGCCCAGATCAGCGGCAGCCCGGTCACGAGGCCGAGACCGAGAACCGCCCATGTGGCCCGGCCAAGGTCACCGCTCACCGCCTCGCCCCCGAAATGCGCCAGCAGGAAGCTCGCCGGGATGATGCCGGCGAGCGTCGCCAGCGCGAACCGCCAGGCATGCAGGCGGCTGAGCCCCGCGGCGTAGCTGATCATGTCGAATGACACGAAGGGCATGAGGCGGCTCGCAAAGACTGTCGCCGTCAGCGCGGTCTGCGAGCCGAGAAGCCCGGCATCGACCGAGGCGCCGAACACGCGCCGCAGAGCGTCGTGCCCCAGAATCATGCGATTGATCGTGTAGGTCATTATGACGTCCTTTCTCCAATTTTCCGAAGATATTTGATCAGCGCTGCTATGGCCAAAACCAGCAGCAGAAGGATCAGCAGGCCGAACAGCCAGCCGAACCCCATGCCCCAACCCATACCGGCGCCCATGTCGTTCCAATTCATCATGTCGTCCTCCTGTTTTCCGGGCTGCGAGAGGCCCGTCTCTGCGGATCTCGCGAGAAGGTGGTGGAGCGCGCCCGCAGCGATCGGTACGTCGGGGCGCTCGAAGCGAACGCCCCGCCTGCGGTCAGACCGAAGCCGATACCGCGAACTCGGTCATCATGCCGGTCGCCAGGTGCGGCATGTGATGGCAATGGACCATCCAGCGCGCGGCTTCGCCCGCGTCCAGCGCCACGTCCACCATCGACATCGGCGGCACGTAGACCGTGTCGCGGAGTGCGCCGGCAACGCGCTGGCCATTGATGCCGACCACCTGGAACACATGGCCGTGCAGATGCATCGGGTGCCCCATCATCGACATGTTGTGGAACGAGAGCACAACTCGCTCGCCGCTGCGCGCGACAATCGGCCGATGCTGACCCCAGACGGCGCCGTTGATCGTCCAGACATAGGGCTGCATCGAGCCGCCCAGCATCAGCATCTGGCCGCGATCCACAGGGCGTTCCGGCAAGGCGTCCACCGCGATCAGCCGTGCTTCCTGCGAAAGATCGGTGTCGAACGCGGGCGCTTCAACCTCCGCCACGGCATCAACGCGCCGCACCTCGGCACCAGGCGTGGCGAGGATCAGACCGGTGCGCTCCCTTGCGCCTTCGCGCAACGCGAGGATCGGCCAGGCTCCGGTTTCGCTCGGCAGGTCGATCTCGAGATCGAGCCGCTGTCCCATGGCAAGCCCGAACCGGTTTCCCGCCAGCGGCTGCACCGCATGACCGTCCACCGCGACGAGGCGCGCCCCGGCCGCACCGGTATCGATCCAGAACACCGTGGCCGCCGCGGCATTGATCACGCGGAGCCGGATACGGCCGCCGCGTTCGACCCGGACCACGTCGGGGTCAGATAGCGTGCGATCGTTGGCGAGATAGGCGTCCCAGTCGTAGTCGTTCAGGTCCATGGCCATGCCGCCCATCTGGCCGCCCATGCCCATCATCCCGCCCATACCCGGCATCTGGTCCATTGGCATGCCGCCCATCGCGCCGTGATCCATGCCCGGCATGGCGCCCATCCCGCCCATGGGCGTCCCCTGCATGGGTTGAGCGCCGCCGTGATGCGCGTGCGCGTCGTGTTCGCCGCCCGCGTGACCGCCGCTTATCTCGGCCAGAACCTCTTCCGGGGACTTGAACGAGAAATCGTGCAGGAACATCACGACCTCCTGCCGGTCGGCGGCGATGTCCTCGGCCGAACGCACGATCAGCGGCGCGGCGAGCAGCTGCATCTCCTGGACCGGGACATGGCTGTGCATCCAGTGCGTGCCGGGCCGCGCCTCGAAGTCGTAGGATCGTGTCTCGCGCGGCGCGAGCAGGGCCATCGGCATGTCGGGCACGCCGTCCTGCGCGTTGGGCGGGATCTGCCCATGCCAGTGTATGATCGTGCCGACGTCGAGATCGTTGGTCAGATCGACCCGGAACCGTTGTCCGGGATCGAGCACCAGTCCCTGGCCGCCGGGCCCGGCGAGGCCGAAGACCGAAGCCGCGCGTCCGTCGATGTCGAGCGTGCGCGTCGCGGCAGCGAGGCGGATCGGGGCCGCCGCCTGCGCGAGGGCAAGACGGGGCATGTGCGCAACCGCAACGGCTGCTGCACTTGCGGCGAGAAAGCCGCGTCGCGAAAGGGTGTTCATGGTCGTCTCCTCGGGACATCCCGTCCCGTCCATCAATGCCTATGGGACGCCGCGGGCGTCGGCCTGCGGCACGCTCAGAGGAGACGGAGCTTGGGAGGTCGTTCGTTCAGCCCTGGCGCCCGGTTGGCATGGATTGACTCGGGCGGGAGGTCGTGTCTGGCTGGCCCGTACGCATGTCCGGCTTCCATACCCGACATCGTCAGGAAGGCCGATAGACCTGCGCAGACGAACTCGCACACGGCTGCGTCCGCCGATTCACAATGCTGGCCGTCGTCACAGGACGGGTGAGTGTCAGCGGACGCGTGCATCGTGGCGCCTGCATGGAGCGCGTGGTCTCCCTGCATGCCATCCATCCGCGCAACATGGGCTGCGCTGATCGTCGTCACCACGGCGATCGCAAGGACGGCTAGGATTGAGAGGACACGCGCGAACATGCCAGCAAAATAGGCATTGCTCACGAGAATGTCCATTGTCGCTCAAGGTGTGCGTCTGGCACAACATCACCTCCGCGTGAACGCAATGAATTTCTACAGTCGAGGGGGATGGGCGTATTGAGGAGTTTCCTCTGGACTAACGTAGCGAGCGGTCTGGTCGTCGGAGGCTTGATCTTCGCGGCCTATGCCATTTGGCACTATTCGGGTGCCGAGGCTACTTCCCGGGTGTCTGCGGATGTCATCTCGCAAGGCAGACAGATCTATGCCGATCAGTGCGCCGCCTGCCACGGCGCGAATCTGGAGGGCCAGCCCGACTGGCGCTCGCCGCTTCCGTCCGGTCGATTGCCCGCACCGCCGCATGACGCCAGCGGCCATACCTGGCACCATCCCGACGACGTGCTGTTCCGTATTGTGAAGGAAGGCACGGCCGCCATCGTCGGTGGCGGCTACGAGAGTGACATGCCGGGCTTCGGCGACGTTCTGAGCGATCCCGAGATCCGCGCGGTCCTCTCGTACATTAAAAGCACATGGCCGGAGCGCGAGCGCGGCTACCAGGAGAGTGTATCAGACGCGAACTGACGGCCCCCTGATCGTCGGCTGCTACTCGCGCCAGGCCCGTTCGCAGACCGAGTAGAGGAACGTCGCCGACCAGGTCAGCACCATGAAGCCACCTAGCGACTGCATCATGTTGATGATCCGTATCGGCCCGCTGCTCTCGATCTGCGTGTAGCCGAGCGTGGCGAAATTGATGCCGGAGAAGTAGATCAGGCCGTTCCAGCTTGCGTCGTAGGTGCCACCAAGGGCCCCCAGGCCCCAGCCCAGCAGCACCTTGTAGACGACGGCGAAAGCCAGGATCTCGATCGTGTGGAGCGCTAGAAGGCCGACGAACGCCACCATGATCGCCCCCTGCGGCCTTTCGTTGGAGTTCGGCTTCATCGCACGGACGCCCAGCAGCCCGTAGTGATGGCCGATCCCGAGGGCGGCAACCAGCGCGAAGCCGAGCAGAAGCGTCATTATTCATCTCCTCCACGAATATCTCGGCTCCGCTCGACGGGACCGGGCGGACGCGAGGGGGCGAGCCGTTACCCCATCCAGAGCAACCTGGCGGGCATCCAGATACCCATCGCGATCATCATCAGGTTCTCGGTCAGCGAGACGAAGCCAAGCGGCACGTTGCTCGATCCGCCGACGCAGGCGCATTTGAGCTCGCGCTTGTCGATGTAGACCGCCTTGAAGACCGAGACTGCGCCGACGGTACCGATGAAGAGCGCAACCAGCGCCGCGATCCAGATCAGCACGCCCGCGATCATCAGAATGCCAGCCAACGCCTCGCCGAAGGGATAGACGTACCCGTACCGCACCCAGCGGCGCGCCAGTAGGTCGTAGTTGAGGAACATCGTCGAGAAGCTCTCGACGTCCTGCAGCTTCTGGATCGCGAGAAGGCACATGCTGATGGCGATGAACCACTCGAACGCCCGGATGCTGAGCACGGTGCCGAACGCGTACCAGCTGACGGCCAGCGCCATCAGGAAGGCGACGGAGAAGATCGCTATGACCGGCTGGTAGCTGGTCTCGCCCTCGTCCTTCACCTCCTGCCCAAAATGCTTGCGGAGGTCGTCGTAGCCGCCAATCCGCTCGCCACCGATGAAGGTCTGCGGCGTCGTGTCGACGCCGTGCTCCTTCTTGAACGCTTCTGTCGCGTCGCGCGTCTCGAGGTGATGGTCCTCGACCGTGAAGCCGTGCCGCTCGAGCAGGTCCTTTGACTTCAGCCCGTAGGGGCAAAGGTGGTCGGGCATGACCATCCGGTAGAGGATTGCGGTCTTGCCGCTCTGGTCCAAAGCCATGGTGCCCTCCTTCCGCGAAAACGTTCGCCTTGATGCTCAGCCCGCTTCGCAGCCGTAGAAGCCGCGGTAGCCCACGCTCAGTCCCTCATCGAGTTCGAACACGAGCTCCCCGTTCTGGCGCCAGTCGGCCTCGTCGCCGAGCGACCGCACTGTGACCGTGGTGCCGGGCGCCGAGAACGTCGTCGCGCCCTCCTGCGGACCGCTCTCCGCGTCCAGGGCGATGAGGACGCCATTCAGCTTCATCGCGGCCGCACCGACCTCGGTCGACCAGAGAACCGGATCGGTCTCGGGGCTGCGGTTGAAGGTGCAGGGAGCCGGCGCTCCGAGCACGCGATCGGCCTCGGCTTCCGGCATCGGTGCGAGGTCGAGGGTGCTGACGAGGGTGTTCGACAGCGCATCCTCGACGCTGCCCGGCTCGGCCGGCGGGTCCTGATAGATGCTCTCCACCACGTTGCCCCCGGACACATCGGCGATCAGGTAGCGCATTTCCGCAATTTCGCGCCGCTGCGCCTCGATGATCTCGTCGGCGAGCTTGCGCACGCGCGGGTCACGGATCTGCGCCCGCTCCGAGGTCATGATGGCAATCGAGTGGTGAGGAATCATCGCCCGCATGTAGCTCGGGCCCGAGACCGTGACCTGGCTGCGGACGAGCCAGAGCGTCAGAGCGAAGACGATGACCGAGCCCGCGAAGATCGCGATGTTGAGCGCCTTGTTCGAATACATGCCGAGCATGTAGGCGAGCATGATGACGGCCATCGTCGCCCCCATCATGATCGCCATGTAGGTGCGCGTCTCCGAGAAGAAGACGTGCTCCCATGCGTAGGTATTGAGGTACATCAGGACGAACATCACCACCGTGGAGGTGAGGATCATCAGGCTGAATCGGATGTAGGACATGTCGCGACTTCCTGCTCGTTCTGTAATCTGCTTGAGGGCAACTAGACAGCCGCATCTGCCAACGCAGAACTCGGTGGGCGTCCGACAACGCAGCCCAATACCCCAAGGGGGTATGAATTCAACTCGCGCTGGCCTTTGAGGTTCCGAGGAACCCTTCTGCATCAAGGTCGGTTCTTAATTATCGCAGTACGAGATCGGCCCGCCATGAAAGATCGAAAGCAAGCAGCCATCCAAAGACTGGCGCGCCTCGAAGGACAGGTGCGTGGAGTTGCCCGGATGATTGAAGAAGATCGCTACTGCATCGACATTCTCAATCAATCCCTGGCGATCCGGTCGGCCCTTTCGCAGGTCGAAATCTTGATCCTGCAGGATCATGCGGATGACTGCGTGGACCATGCGATTAGATCACAGGATCCCGACGAGCAGCGTCGGAAGTTCAAGGAGCTGGTGGAGGTTTTCGAGAGGGTTTGCCGGTAGCCAGGGAGGGTGCATTAATAACAAATATTTACAATGACTTAGGCGGAGAAGGTTGGACGTCAGGCCCATCCCCTCCGCCACTTGCCCCAGCAAAAGCGTTCTCCCGATCCGGCGGCGGCCGGATTTTTCCGTTATATTCAAGGGTTATACGGGAGGGGCTGAGCACTGGCACCTGCGCCAGGAGGCACGGGAGCGGTCTCTCAGGGCCGATATTCTCCGGACCTCATGACTGCGCGGGTTTGGTGAATTTCTTGTAAGTATCTGCAATGTATCGAATTTTTCGATCCTACGGCTGGGCACTTCGATTCCAGTGGCATTCGTCAGAAGGAACAGAAATCGAACTCGCTCTTGGTCATGGTGTAGCCCCCATGGTCGCTCCAAGTCTTCGCGCGGGTGCCGCCGCGCTGGCCGTTCAGCCTACTCGGCCACCTCAAAACGAGCCAAATGCCCGGTTGAATGGACGGACTCTTATGGTCATTGTGGCCCAAACAGGAGGCGGCGATGAAGACCATGTCAGCCCGAGACGCGAAGCACCAGTTCGGCAGGCTCATCGACACTGCGCGCGCCGAGCCGGTTGTGGTTGAAAAGCACGGGCGTCCGGTGGTGGTCGTTCTCGCCGTCGAGGAATTTGAACGTCTGAAAGCGCTCAGTGAACTTGACCGTCAGGCGACAAAGTCGGTTGGCAAAGGAGATTGAACATGGCCGGAACGAAGAAACCCAAAACCGTCCCGGCGACGCCTTGGCCCGCAGCACCGGATGCCATCCACCAAGAGGGCACCTGGATCTGGCTACCGCTCAAGGGGGAATGGCGCGACAGCACGGGTAAGCCGGAAGAACTGGTGCGGCAAAAATTCATTCGCCACCTGTGCGAGAACTACGGCTACGCCCTCGAGCAGATGCGACAGGAAATGCGGATGATCTCTGGCAGCCGCAGCGCCCGCGCAGACATCGTGATATGGGAGACGCCAGCCAAGGCGGCGGCCGGGCCAGGCGTCTCGCCTGTGCTGGTCATCGAATGCAAGGCCGAAAGCGTCGAGATCAATCTCCGCGACTACTATCAGGGTGAGAGCTACACCCGGTCGGCCGGCGCGGAGTTCTTCATCGCCACAAACAACCGCTTCACCGCCGTCTTCAAGCTCGTACCCGGCGCGCCCGGCGATTTCGTGCAGATCAACGAGATCGCGAAGGCGTCCGACTGGGGCGACGCCAAGCGGATCGAGGAAATCCGCAGCAAGCTGCGGGTCTTTAATCGCAAGGAATTTCAGGACCTTCTGTTCAAGTGCCACTCGATCCTGCGCGACGTCCACAAGATGGACCCGGGCCGCGCCTTCGACACCATTTCCAAGATCCTGTTCGTGAAGATGTATGTCGAACGGTCTGGCCTGCATGGCACCTTCACCGTCGATTTCCTCGACCGGCGCGCATCGACGAGACTGCCGACCGACCCTCAGGTTCACGACGGGCTCTTTGAGCAGACGAAGGCCTACTACAAAGCCGACGACCTGTTCTCGGCCACCGACCGGCTGGAAATTTCCGAGGAAACTTTTCGACGCATCGTGAAGGAGCTTGAGCGCTTCGACTTGTCAAAGACGGGCGACGACATCAAGGGCCTCGCGTTCGAGAAATTCCTCGGCAACACCTTCCGTGGCGAGCTCGGGCAGTTCTTCACCCCGCGCCCGGTCGTGGACTTCATGGTCAGCATGCTCGACCCGCAGGAGGGCGAGCTGATCGCCGATCCCGCCGCTGGCTCTGGCGGCTTCCTGATCCGCGCCTTCGAGCACGTGCGCGAGCGCATCTCGGCTGACGTGCAGAAGCAGAAGGACAAGGTTCAGGCAGATATCGAGGCGAAGGGCCTTCCGATCGAGGAAGAGGAAAAGCTGATCGACGACGCCTTCGCCAAGCTGAACGAGGAGCTTCTCCCGTCAGGCGACGACAACAAGCCGATCGACACCCGCGTCGGTCGCCTTGCGTGGAACTGCATCTTCGGCTGCGATGCCGAGCCTCGCGCCGCGCGCACCGCCAAAATGAACATGATCATGCATGGCGATGGCCATGGCGGGATTCACTACCATGACGGCCTGGTCGACATTAACGGCATCTTCCCAGGCCGCTTCGACATCGTCATCACCAACCCTCCCTTCGGCTCCAATGTCGGCAGCGACCAGAAGGTCGGCGGCAGCGAAGAAACCCGTGTCCCCAAGGAAACCTCGTACATCAACAGGTGCGAGAGCCGGTACGGCGAGCCGTGGCGTCAGAGCCACGACGCCATGCAGAAGGCGATGGGCACGAACATCCTCGACCTCTTCGAGATCGGGAAAGGCAAGAAGAATCGCGCCACCGAGATCGTGTTCGTCGAACGCTGCCTGAATCTGCTGAAGCCGGGCGGGCGGATGGGAATCGTCCTGCCCGACGGCAACCTCAACAATCCGTCGCTGACATGGTTGCGACGCTGGTGCGAGGGCAAGGCGCGCATCCTCGGCGTGGTCAGCCTGCCCGAGGAGACGTTCAGCTCGGCCAAGGCCACCGTGAAGGCGTCGCTCGTGTTCCTGCGACGGTTCACGGAGGCGGAGGAGACGGCGTGGGAGGCCGCGTGGACAAAGGCGCATGCCGACCACGACGCCACCTTCAACGCGCAGCGCGACACCCTCTGCGGTGATCTCGGCCGCAAGGTCGTCACCGCCGAGGAGGCCAAGGTGGAGGATATCCTCACCGAACTGGCGAAGCTGGGTGTCGAGCGCACCACCCCGGCATGGACGGCAGGACCCGAGCCCGACTATCCGCGCGGCATCGGGTCGACGAAGGTCGGCAAGCCGAAATGGAACGGCACGGCGAGCAACGCCAAGGAAGCGACCAAGCTCGAGCGCGACTACATGGCGGCCTTCGATGCGGATACGCAAAAGCGGTCTGACGCCTTCTGGCGCGAACTGACCGCCGGGCTCCGCGCCATCGACGCGGCACATGATGCCGCCCTCTGGGCAACGGTGCGCGAGGAATTCGATTATCCCGTCTTCGTCGCCGCGCCGAAATCGGTGGGCATCACCTCGACCGGCGACACCGGGGACAGCGTGCCGAACGAGCTGCCCGCCCTGCTGGAGGCCTATCGCGCCTTCGAGACGTGGGTAGAGGCCGGGGCCAAACCCGAGGACACGCCGGGTTTTCTCCTGCCCTCCGCTGCCTGATCCGTCAGTGGAGGGCTCTCGAGCCCTGGATCACCGCCGAAGACGTCGAGCACCAGCACTCGCACTTCCCGCCTACACCGCTGCGCGAGCTGATGACCCAGCGGCGCGAGGCAGTGGTCGTCACCGACAGCTTCGGCGACTGGACGCCGATCACGGTGCACCTGACCGGCGAGATTTCAGCGCGCGACAGGACCGCGCCTTACAAGGGCAGCATGTTCGCGGCGTATCCGGGCGACATCGTGTTCTCCAAGATCGGTGCGCGCAGCGGCGCCATCGGCATGCTGCCTGCCGAGATCGCGAAGGCGGTCGTCACGCCGGAATTCCCGGTGTTCACCGCCGACCCCGCGCGGCTGGACGGCGAGTTCGTCAAGCTGGTTCTGCGCACCGGCGGTTTCATCGAAGCCCTGCGACGCAAGGCCAGCGGCACCAGCGGCCGCAAGCGCATCACGCCAGAGGCGTTCCAGGACCTGCGCATCCCGCTGCCGCCACTCCCCGAGCAACAGGCCATCGTCGCCGCCTGGCGCGCGGCGCTCGACAAGGCTGCGTCGCTGGAGCTGGAGGCCGCCGAGACCGAGGCGAAGGCCGCTGAGGCGTTCGAGACCGCGCTCGGCTTCGCACCACCCACCCCGCTTCCCGACCGACCGGTATTCGTGGCGAACTTCAAGGACATTGATCGCTGGAGCCATGAAGGGATCCTACGCCGACTGGTGGACGGGGGCACGACGCACACATCACCATTTCCGATGGTGCAGCTGGGCGACGTCATTGGCGATCTGGAAAACGGCTGGAGCCCCAATTGCCTGAGCAGGCCGGCAGAGCCAGGTGAATGGGGCGTTCTCAAGCTTGGTGCTGTTTCATTCGGTACGTTCGATGAAAACGAGAACAAAGCGCTTCCGAAGCACTTGAAGCCGCGACCACATCTGGAAGTGAACCGCTCCGGGTTTGCCGGAGGCTCCAACTCCTGAGTAGGATGGAGCATCATGAGCAAGACGACGAACAAGTTTTCCCCTGAAGTGCGCGAGCGGGCGGTCCGGCTGGTCCTCGATAACGAGGGTCAGCATGGCTCGCGTTGGCAGGCGATCATGTCGATTTCAGCGAAGATCGGCTGTTCTGGGCACACCCTGAACGAGTGGGTCAAGAAGGCCGAGGTCGACAGCGGCAAGCGAGCGGGCGTTTCCAGCGAGATGGCCGAACGGATGAAGGCTTTGGAACGCGAGAACCGCGAACTGCGCCAGGCGAACGAGATCCTTCGCAAGGCCAGCGCGTATTTTGCGATGGCGGAGCTCGACCGCCGGTCGAAGTGATGGTGGATTTCATCGATGCGCATCGGAATGCGCACGGGGTCGAGCCGATCTGCTCAGTGCTGCCGATCGCCCCGTCCACCTATTACGATCATCTGGCCAGGCGGACCGACCCGGCGCGGTTGTCGGATCGGGCGCGCCGGGACGAGGTTCTGCGTCCTGAGATCCGTCGGGTCTTCGAAGAGAACTGGCAGGTCTACGGCGCTCGCAAGATCTGGCGGCAATTGCGCCGGGAAGACTTCGACGTGGCCCGTTGCACGGTGGCCAGGCTGATGAGGGTCATGGGTATTCAAGGTGTTATCCGGGGCAAGCCACACCGGACGACGATCCCTGACAAGAAGCTGCCTTGCCCACTGGACCGCGTGAACCGCCAGTTCCGCGTGCCCGCACCGAACATGCTGTGGGTGTCGGATTTCACCTATGTCGCAACCTGGAAAGGGTTCGCCTATGTGGCTTTCGTTATCGACGCCTACGCCCGCAGGATTGTCGGCTGGCGCGTCAGCACCTCTCCTCATGCCGGGTTCGTTCTGGATGCCCTCGAACAGGCCGTCCACGAACGCCGGCCCACCAAGGGCATGGGTCTGGTCCACCATTCGGACCGTGGATCGCAATACCTGTCCATCAAATACACCGAACGGCTGGCCGAAGCAGGCATCGAACCCTCGGTCGGCAGCGTTGGCGACAGTTATGACAACGCCTTGGCTGAGACGATCAACGGGCTCTTCAAGGCCGAGGTCATCCATCGTCGCGGCCCATGGCGCAGCTTCGAGGCCGTCGAATATGCAACCCTCGAATGGGTCGACTGGTTCAACAACCGACGCCTCCTCGAGCCCATCGGGAACGTCCCACCCGCAGAAGCCGAAGCCAACTTCTACGCGGCTCTGGAAACTGAACCCATGGCCGCCTAACTAAGATCAATCAGCCTCCGGCAAACCCGGAGCGGTTCAAACCTCCTCAGAAAAGGGCTTTCAAGGCCTAAGCGACGCTGCGTGAATGCAATTTGTCACCCGCGTCGAGACAAGACCGGCTCTCAGCCGAAGTGCGTAGCCTGGTGTTCCCACTCCAGCGGGAACGGCTCCAGTACGCGCGCCAGCGTCACCTCCGGCCCTTGAGCCCCTTCCAGGATTGCCTCGACGATGTCGGGCGCGAGCAGGGTCAGGCGCAGGACGCGGGTCATGTATGAGGGCGCGATCCCCTCCCGTTCGGCCAATTCGGCGATGGTAGCGAACTCACCCGACTCGAGCATCCGCTTCCAGCGGAAGGCGCGGGCCAGCGCCTTTGCCAGCGTGTTGTCCGCCTTGCGGTCTGGCCGGACACCATCGGGCAGGTGCATTTCCTTGCGCCCGCCGCGCTTCACGACGCGGAACGGCACGTGGAGCGTCACCGTCTCGGGGATCGGCGACGCGCGGGTCACGCCGCTTCTCCGACGACCCCGGCCAGCATCTCGCGAGCGAGGCTGCTGAGTCCGTCGATGCGGAGCCCGACGTTGAGTCCGTCCGTGCCTATGTCGACACGCTCGACCAACAGCGCCACAATGCGTGCCTGTTCGGCGGGGAAGAGTTCGTCCCAAAGCAGGTCGAGCTGCTGCAGGGCCGCGCGGGCGTCGGCCTCGGAGATGTCGTCGACGTGGGCGCGCGCCGCCTTCCATGTGCCCGCCACGATCTCGGGCTGGCGGAGCACGGCGCGAAGCTGGTCAATAACCGCCGCCTCGATATCGCCCGCGGGCACGCGGCTGACGGGGCATGATCCGGCGCCGTGCTTCAGCACAGTCTGGCTGACGTAGTAACGGTACAGCCGCCCGCCCTTGCGGGTGTGGGTCGGCGAGAACGCGGCACTATCGGGACCGAACAGCAGCCCCTTCAGCAGCGCGGGCGTCTCGGCGCGGGTGCGGGCGGCCCGCTTGCGGGGGCTCTCCTGCAGGATCGCGTGAACGCGGTCCCACGTCTCCCGGTCGATGATGGCGTCGTGCTCGCCGGGATAGCTCTTGCCCTTGTGGACCGCCTCGCCGATATAGGCGCGGTTGCTGAGCATCCGGTACAGGTACTTCTTGTCGATCCGGTTGCCGCGCGGCGTGCGGATGCCGCGCTTTGCCACCTCCCGCGCCAGTTCCGTGCAGGACCCGATCTCGAGGAAGCGGGCGAAGACCCTGCGCACATGCGCAGCGGTTTCTGCGTCGACCACCAGCTTCCGGTTCTCGACCCGATAGCCGTAGGGCGGCACCCCGCCCATCCACATGCCCTTCTTCCGACTGGCGGCGACCTTGTCCCGGATGCGTTCAGCCGTAACCTCGCGTTCGAACTGGGCGAAACTGAGCAGGATGTTCAACGTTAGCCGCCCCATCGAGGTCGTGGTGTTGAACGACTGCGTGACAGAGACGAACGTCACGCCGTTCCTGTCGAACACCTCGACCAGCTTGGCGAAGTCGGCGAGCGAGCGGCTGAGCCGGTCGATCTTGTAGACCACGACCACATCGACCAGCCCGTCCTCGATGTCCACAAGCAGCTGCTTCAGGCCGGGCCGTTCCAGCGTCCCGCCTGAAATGCCGCCGTCGTCGTACTGATCGCGGACCAGCACCCAGCCCTCGGACCGCTGGCTGGCGATGTACGCCTCGCAGGCCTCGCGCTGGGCGTGGAGGCTGTTGAATTCCTGCTCCAGCCCTTCCTCGGAGGATTTCCGGGTGTAGACCGCGCAGCGCAGCTTGCGGACGACCTTCGACTTTTCAGGCAGCTTGGTCATGTCCGACCCCGGTGGTTCTTGAGCCCAAAGAAGACCCAGCCGTTCCAGCGCGTGCCGGTGATGGCGCGGGCGATGGCGGACAGCGACTTGTACGGCCGTCCCTGCCATTCGAAGCCGTCGGCGGTGACGGTGGCGACGTGCTCGACCCCTTGCCATTCTCGCAGCAGCCGCGTGCCGGTGATCGGGCGGTCGCGATCGACGCGGATGCTGCGCTTCTTGCTGTCGCCGCCGTCCAGTTCCTCGCCCAGCCGTTCCAGCCGCCGGATCGTCTCCGGTTTCAGCCCGCCATAGGCAAGTTCCTGGATGCGGTACGCCAGCCGGGATTCGAGGTAGCGGCGATTGAACGGCGGCGGCTCGCTGTCGAACAGGTCGCGCCACTGCTGCTTCAAGTCGGGCGTCGGCGTGGTCTTGAGCGCGGCCAGGCGCGCGGGGATGGGATCGGGCTTGTTCATGCATTTCTCCGGTGCGTTGGAGTTGCATGACGGCATTGGTCGGTCGGATAGTGTAGGCAACGTTCTCCAGTAATGTCAGATACTTCAACCCCATCCCGCATCCGCAACCGAACCAGCCCGAGCGCCAGCAGGCCGCACAACTCGGCGCGGCGCTCGGCAGCGGTCATCGCCGAAGGGGCGAGCGGATTGGGGCGACGGATGGGACCGGGATCGAACATCATGATCCATCGGTGACGCATTGCGCCGCGGCCCGCGACCTCGGAACGGGTCACCCCACGCGCGATGGGAATGGGTGAACCCCTCCGCCCTTGCACCATCGGAATGGGTTGAGGGGTTCAGGCGTTCCCATTATGTTCATGGCATCCCGCTTGAATCACGAGGCCGCCCATGTCGCTGCAGACGCTCGACCGTACCCAATGGAGTTATGCAGAGGCGCTGGCCCATGTGCAGAATGTGACGGTCGCGCGGCGCGCAACAGAGGCGGCAAAGGCGCCACTGAGGCCCGTGCCCGCACACAACCACTGGAACCCGCCGCAGGATCCGACGATCGCCTGGAAGGCGGAGGCGGCAAACGAGTTGCTGGTCGCGCTGCGGGACGGCGATCTCATCGCGCAGGGCCGCTACACCGAGGAGCGCCCGAACGGCTGGGGCTACGGCAACAGCAGCGGGTTTGGCCTGCATTCGGGCTATCACACCAGCATCCGGCCCGAGCAGTGGCGGGAGGGCAAGTACCTCTCCGACCGGCTGACGGCGCGGGACTGGGAATTCATCGACATCCGCATGCCGCGCTTCCTCGTGAAGGCGATCTGGCCGGATTACGTGCCCGAGCCCGTCCGACCGGCGGCGGGCGCGGACAAGGTGCCCTACACGACACCCTATCTCGAACTGATGCAGGCAGCGATTGCGAAGTTCGGGATCACGGCCGAGACGCAGGGCAAGAAGGACTGTCTCGTCGACTGGTTCCTCGAGCAGGAGATCGAGGGCGAGCCGGTGTCGAGGAACCTCGCCGACGCAATGGCCACGCTGATCCGGCTGCCCTCGGCACAGCGTGGTGGAGCGAAGCGGGTGCTGGGGCCCGATCTGCGGCAGACCGGCTGACTCGCGGGATCAACACTGGTCGACATAGCGAATTGACTGGCATATATTGCCAACGCGCCAATGGAGATGCCGATGCCGACCCGCAATGTCGTCCTGACCGATAGCCAGACCGACCTGATCGAGCGGCTGATCGCCGATGGCCGCTACCAGAATGCGTCCGAGGCGCTCCGGGCCGGGCTGCGTCTGCTCGAGCGCGAGGAGGCCGAGATGACCGCCTTGCGCGCGCGGCTTGCCGCCGGACTGGAGGAAGCACGCTCGGGTGCGCTCGCCGAGGGCTCCGGTGAGGACGCGATCCGCAGGGCCTTTGACGCCGCGCGCACTGCGTCCTGATGCCGAAGCCGTGGCGGCTGACGCGGCAGGCGGAACGGTCGTTCGTCGAGATCGCCCGCTGGACGCTGGAGACCTTCGGGCCGCGCCAGGCCGAGGCCTACGAGGCCGACCTCATCGCCCGCTGCGCCGCCATCGCCGCGGGTGAGGCACCCTCGCAGGACTGCCGCCGCCTCATCGATCCCGACCTGCCGGAGGACCTGCGCTTCACGCGGGCGGGCCAGCATTTCATCGTGTTCGTCGAGACGCCGGAACAGGTGATCGTGGTGGACGTACTGCACAGCCGTTCGGACTTGCCGCGCTGGCTGGCGGCACTTGGATCGCGGAAGGGCCCCGAACAACTCTGACAATGGCCAACTTTGAGGGGTGAGCCCACGGCGTCTGCATCCCGAAGGAGGGGGGAACCGTTCACCCTGTTCGCGCAGACGAGGGGTCACCCCACTGATCGGGTCGGGTCACCAGGAACGCTCCAATAGGGCCATTGTGCCTCTTGGGCTCCACCCATGAACTGACGTATTTCCAATGCCTTGCCGGAAGGGGTCACCCCTTTCCGCTGAGGCTTCGCGTTACCGGGCGGACCGGTTCCAACGTCGCGAGGGCGCCCTGAAGGGCGGCAGAACCGGGGCTGACAACGCCCTCCTTCCGGTTCCGCAGCCCCCGTGTCCGACTGTCTCCGCCACCTCCTGCGCCCCGCCGCATCGGCTCTCTTGCCGACCGGTCCGGATGCGGCCGTTCCGCGGGGGCGGCGATGAGCGGGCGGGACTGGCGGGCCTTCGATGCGGAGTTGCGCGCGCGGGTGCCGGAGCTTGCGGTGGAGCTTCTGGGCAAGCCGACCTTTCGGGCGGGCCAGGAATGGCGCTGGGGCCGCAAGGGCAGCCTTTCGGTCGTCATTTCCGGCGCGCGGGCGGGGATGTGGTTCGACCACGAGGAAGGCCGGGGCGGCTGGTTCTCGGATCTCGTCGGCCTCGGGCTCGGCATGGCGCGCGAGGATGCCACCGACTGGATTGCCGACCGGATCGGCATGGCGGCGCTGCCTAGGCCAGCTCGTCAGCGATCGACACCAGGCGCAACGCCCGCAAACGATCCGGGCGAGCCGCCATCGGCGCTGGCCGCTGCGCCGCCGCCCGAGAGCAACTCCGATGACGATGCCGCGCCCGCGCCAAACCGGGCGGACGAGGCTGCCGAGCGCGCGGCCCGAATCTGGGACAGCGCCCGTTCCGCCCCGGCCGACCATCCCTATCTCGTCGCCAAGCAGGCCGTGCCTCTCGCCCTGCGCATGGACGCGAGCCGCCGCCTCGTCGTGCCGCTGCAAGACGGCGATGGCCGCCTGCACAGTGTCGAGACCATCGCGCCCGATGGGGCCAAGCGTTTCCTCGCCGGTGGCGCGAAGAAGGGTCATTTCGCGGTGGTGGGCGCAGAGCCGGGGCCGCTCCCGGAGCCTGCTGGCCCCGTCCTGATCTGCGAAGGCTGGGCCACCGGCGCGAGCCTGTACATGGCGACCGGGCACAGGGTCGTCGCGGCGATGGACGCGGGCAACCTGATGCCGGTCGCCGAGGCGCTCCGGTCGCGATTTCCGACGGTCGACCTCGTCCTCGTCGCGGACAACGACGCGAAGCCCGACCGCGACGGCAATCCCGGCATCGAAGCCGCGCGCAAGGTCGCAAAAGCCGTTGATGGCCGTTTGGCCGTCCCGGACAGACCGGGCGATGCCAACGACCTGTTCTGCGCCGAGGGGCGGGACGCCGTCGCCGCGCTCGTCGCCGGCGCGGCCCGGATCCCGCCGCCACCGCCCACCTATCCCGCGCCAGTCCTCACGCCCGACGAGGCGCGTGCCAGCCTTTCCGAGGCGATCGCCGGTTTCATGGCCGCGATCCCGGACTACTGGGCCGCTGTCGAGGCGGCGCTTGAGGAGGCCAAAAGTAAAGACGCCAGTCGCGATCCCCTCGATTTCAACATCGTGGCCCGCGCGGCGCTGCCGCCGCTTCTCGGCCTGCCGGTCGACGTGGGTCTCGGCAAGACTTCAAGCGCGCGCGTCGCCATCGCCGAGCTGATCGCCGCGGGCGGGCTTGGGCCACGCAAGGTCGTCTATGCGGTCCCACGCCACGATCTCGGTGCCGAGCAGGTTGCCGCCTTCGAGGCATTGGGCCTCAGCACCATGCTCTGGAAGGGCCGCACCGCGCCCGATCCCACCGACGACAACCCAGACCAGCTCATGTGCCTCGACCCCGAGGCGACTTTCGACGCGCTCGAGATCGAGCATCCGGTCGAACAGAGCTGCTGCAAGGTGAAGACCGGGGCGGAGCTGCTGCTCTGTCCCTGGTTTCACGACTGCGGCTACCAGCGCCAGAAGCCGCACGCGCAGGCGGCGCAGGTCATCGTCTGCGCTCATGACAGCCTGTTCCACATGAAGCCGCAGGCCATCGGCGAGGTCGGGCTCCTCGTCATCGACGAAGCCTTCTGGCAGTCCGGCCTGCGCGGTCTCGACGGCAAGGCGACGCTGACGCAGGACGGTTTGGAGCCCGGCCGCACCTCGCTCACGTGCTACAACGGCAATGGCAAGATGGATGTCGGCGCCACCGCCGACCTGATCGCGGCCCGCGAGCGGCTCTGCAAGGCGCTGCGGGTCACGGAACCGGGTCCGCTGCGCCTCGGCCTCCTCGAAGCGGTCGGCCTTACCCCGGAGGACTGCCGCCATGCCGCGACGCTGGAACGCCGCCGGATGCGCGATGCGGGCCTCCGCCCCGGCATGTCGCCGGTCGAACGGCGCAAGCGCATCGAGGCTGTCCTGCCGCCCGCGGGCGAGCCGTGGGCGCCGCCCGGGCGCTGCGCCACGCTCTGGCTGATCCTCGCCGAAGCGCTGGAGAACGGCCACGATGCGGCCGGTGCCGAACTCGTCCACGAGATGACGGAGGCGGGCTCGGTCCGCGCGCTCCGCCTGCGCTGGCGCAGCACCATGAGGAAAGGCTGGGCGGCCCAGGCGCCGATCCTGCATCTCGATGCGACGCTGCGGCCGGAACTCGTCCAGACCTACCTGCCGCGGATCGATATCGGCGCGCCCGTCGCCGCGCGCCAGCCCCATGTCCGCGTCCGCCAGGTGACCGGCAGCCCGACCTCGGCCCGCGCGCTGACGCCCTCGGCCGACGCGACCGAGCGCGACCGCAAGGCCGCCGCGACCCGGCTGCGCGACCTCCGCGCTTGGATCGACCTCCGGGCCCGCCAATGCCATCGACCCGGCCAGGCAATCGATCTGCTGGTGGTGGGCCAGAAGGCCGCCATCGATGCGCTCAGGTCGGCCGGGCTGCCGCCGCGGGTCGAGGCGGTGCATTTCAACGCGCTGAGCGGGCTCGACCGCTGGGGCGGGATCGGCGGCATGGTCGTGCTGGGCCGCACGCTTCCCGCGCCGCGGACGGTCGAGCTGATCGCGATGGCCCTGACCGGCCGCGTGCCCGCGCCGAACCCGGAGGACGCGGGCTGGTGGTATCCGATGGTCGAGCGCCGGGTCCGGCTCGTGGGTGACCGGACCGCGCCGCTGGCGATGGAGGAACACGCCGATCCGATCGCCGAGGCCGTGCGCTGGTGCATATGCGAGGGCGAGCTGATCCAGGCGATGGGCCGCGGGCGCGGCGTCAACCGCACCGCCGCCACCCTGCTCGAGATCGACCTGCTCACGGACGTCGTCCTGCCGGTCACCGTCGACGCGCTTGTGCCCTGGTCCGACCTCCGGCCGACTCGACGCGACCTGATGGCGCTCAGCGGCATCGTGCTCGAGAACGCCGCCAACATGGCGGCCTGCTTTCCGGAGCTCTGGCCTACGGCAGCCGCCGCGCGGCAGGATCGGTCGAGGAGTGTGACAAACTGCTATTATAGGGATCTCTATAATAGCCAAATGTCACACTCCTCCGCGGAGGTGACCTATCGCCCGGAAGGTCCCGGCCATCGCGCCCGGACCGCCCGCGTCGATCTCTCCCGCATCCCCGATCCGGAAGCCTGGCTCACCAACCGCCTCGGGCCGCTCGCCAGCTTCGAGATGCGGGTCATCGCAGGTGCCGACGCCGGGGTGCCCGATCCCGCCGACGCCGCGCGTCTCGACACGCTCGCATCCCGCCTGACCGCCAGCATGCAGGCCGTTCTCGCCGCGCGCCGGGCCGCGCTCGACGCGCTGTCCGCCCGGCTGGAGGCCGCGAAGCCCGCCGCCCTGCGCCACCCCCATCACACCCAACCAGAAGAGGAGACCGAGGCATGAGTTACGACAGGATCCGCCTCTACGACGCCGGCCGCTTCCACGACACGGAGCTGCCCGACTGGTACCGCGAGGCCGAGCGGCTGAGCGAGACCGAACGCGTGGATTTCCACCGGGCCTTCGACCGCGTGCTCGATTGCGAGCACACGCTCCTGACCGAAGAGGGCATGCTGGGCGGCGCCCTCGAGATCCGGTTCTGGCCGAGCGAGATCCATGGATTCTTCGTGCTGATCGAGACGCCGCTCTCCTTCGTCGAGCACATCGTGATCCCGAACCCCGCGGACTGGCTGCCGTTCATCTCGCGCCATCTCGCACCGCTCATCTCGGTCGCCAACCAGAGCTCCTTGATCTCGCTCCACGGCAGGATCGACAACGCCTTCATCGCCTGGGCGCGTCACGGCAAGGGCTGCCATATCAGCCGCGAGACCGGCGAGAGCCGGATCGACCTCGATAACGACCGCGACCGTCGCAGGGCCCAGCAGGCCCGCGCGGCCATGGAACGAGAGCGGCGGGAGGGGCGTGCATGAAGACGATGCGCTGGCATCCTCTGGGCTATGGCGGCGAGCGGCGGGACGCGGACCGTGTGAAACGGGATGGTTGGCGCGACCAGGGCATGCTCGCCGTCTCCATCGACGACGAGCGTCTCAGCTGGCCAGAGCGGGAAATGGTCCGGCAGCTGGGCGAGAAGCTGTATGGGCCGAGAAACCGTGCACCGAACGCGCGGGAGCGGTGACCGGATTTCCTGCTGGACCCCGGACTCCGCACCGGGGTCCAGGCGGGGTCCACTTGCTAACCCGTTGAAGTTTCTGGTTCCTTCTGGGCCATTGCGTATACGGGAGGGCGCAGCGCGGCATATCGCCAGCGACAGGGCCGGAATTTTGGGAAGCCACCCAGCTCGGAAGCCACCGCGCAACCTGAAATAACGACGCAATAGCAATGCTTTATCTGGTGGACTCCGGGGTGGATACCCTGGACTCCAGAATCCAGCTGGAAGCCGGTGGACTCCACCAGCCGGAAGCCACCCGCGCGGCGGCGCCGATTGCAGCCCACCCATCATCGACAGGAACTCTAATGACCCTCGCCTTTGCCCCCGAGCGGATCGAGATGTGGCCGCTTGCGCGCCTGCAACCCTACGCGAAGAACGCAAAGGCGCATGGCGCGGACCAGGTCGCGAAGATCGCCGCCTCCATGGCCGAGTTCGGCTGGACCGTGCCCTGCCTCGTTGGCGAGGACGGCGAGTTGATCGCGGGCCATGGGCGCGTGCTGGCTGCGACGCAGCTCGGGCTGACCGAGGCCCCGGTGATCGTACTCGGCCATCTGACCGAGGCGCAGCGCCGGGCCTATCGGATCGCCGACAATAAACTGACCGAACTTGGAAGCTGGGACGACGCACTGCTGTCGGCCGAGTTGAACGAGCTGCTGGCCGAGGATTTCGACCTGTCGCTGGTCGGCTTCTCGGACGGCGAGTTGGACAAGCTGCTGGCCTTCGTGCCGGAGGGGGGCGGTGAAGATGCTGGTGCCGGGGGCTCGGTGCCGCCGGTGACCATCCCTGAGCCGCCGCGCAATCCGGCCTCGCGCACCGGCGATCTCTGGATCCTCGGCGACCACCGGCTTTTGTGCGGAGACAGCACGAACCATGACGATGTCCGCCGCCTGATGAATGGCGAACGCGCGGTGCTGTTTGCGACCGACCCGCCCTATCTAGTGGATTACGACGGCTCGAACCACCCGACGCGCAACAAGGATTGGTCGCAGTCCTACGGCGTGACCTGGGACGACAGCTCGCAGGGCGCGGACCTCTACGACGGCTTCATCGCGGCGGCCGTCGCCGAGGCGATCACCGAGGATGCCGCCTGGTATTGCTGGCACGCTTCGCGCCGCCAGGCGATGCTGGAAGCCTGCTGGGAAAAGGCGGGGGCGTTTGTGCACCAGCAGATCATCTGGGTGAAGGACCGAGGCGTTCTGACCCGGTCGCATTACCTGTGGAAGCACGAGCCCTGCTTCATGGGCTGGCGCCGTCCCAACCGCCCGCCGAAGGTGGCCGAGCAGACGCTGCCCTCGACCTGGGAAATGCCGTCCTTCGCCAAGGACGAGCGCCCGGATCATCCGACGCCGAAGCCCCTCGATGCCTTCGGTATCCCGATGCGCCAGCACGTCGCCCGCGGCGGCCTCTGCTACGAGCCGTTCTCGGGGTCCGGCTCGCAGATCATGGCGGGCGAGGCCAACGGCCGCCGCGTCTTCGCAATGGAAATCAGCCCGGCCTATGTCGATGTGGCTGTGGAGCGCTGGCAAGCCGAGACTGGCAAGGACGCAATCCTCGACGGCGATGGCCGGACCTTCGCGCAGGTGAGAGCCGAGCGGCTGAGCGACGGTGCCGAAGCCCCGGCCGACGCGCCGGACACGGACGCCGCCCCTGAACCCGCGCGAAAGCGAATTACCGCAGCATGAAACAGTCCCACCTCATGTCGCTGGTCGAGTCCGTCGCCAACGTGGTCGTCGGCTACGGCGTTGCGGTGCTCACGCAGATCCTGATCTTCCCGATCTTCGGGCTGCACACGACGCTGGCGCAGAACCTGAAGATGGGCGCCATCTTCACCGTGTTATGCCGAGCTCGGCATAAGACGGTTTATGCTGAGCGCAGGATTATGCGGAGTCCGCGGCGCCGATACCCGACGCCACGGTGTTTTTCGGCGGAGTTCACTCCGCATAATTACGGCCGTTACCGGCGTCGGACAGCATTGCCATCAGCTTGTCCGGCACGGTGAAGCGGCCGCGTTGCAGGGTTGGCGGCCCCATGGCGGTCAGCGCTTCGAGCTTTTCTGTTGGATCAGCGCGCAGGTACATCTCGGTGGTCTGGACGCTGGCATGGCCAAGCCAGAGCGAGACCTTGCGCACATCTCCGGTGGCTTGCAGCGTGTGCATGGCGCAACTGTGGCGCAGGACATGCGGTGTCACCCGCTTGGCCGCGATCGAGGGGGCCGCCTTCGCCGCAGCGGCGGCGTGTTTTCGCAGGATGTATTCGAACCCCGATCGCGTCATCATGCGACCGGCGGCATTCAGGAACAACTGCGGGTCGGCCGATTTCGGGCGCACCGCAATCCAGCGCCGGACGGCGCGGGCCGTGTCCTGCCAGAGCGGCAGGATGCGTTCACGTCGCCCCTTTCCGATCACATGCAGGCTGGGCAACGCGGCATCGTCGAACTGGTCCAACCGGAGGCCGGTCAGTTCCGAGACCCGCAAGCCCGCCGCGAAGGCAAGATGCAGCATGGCCTGATCACGCAGCCCCGCGGCCGTTTGCAGATCGGGGGCGGCAAACAGGGCCTGCATCTCGGCCCGCGTCAGGTAACCCACCAGCGGCTGCGCGCTGCGCTTCATCGGGATCGCGTGGATCCGCCGCGCCTGATCGAGGCAAGCGGGCACGCGATACTCGACGTAGCGGAACAGCGAATGGATCGCCGCGAGCCGGGCATTGCGGCTGCGGGCCGTGTTGGACCGCTCCGCCTCGAGATGATCCAGGAAGGCGCAGATCAGGGTCGCATCGAGATCCTCGATGACGATCCTGCTGGGCCTCGTCTTTCGTCGCTCGGCCGCGAAGCTCAGAAGCAGCCGGTAACAATGCGCATAGGATGCGATGGTATGTTGCGAGGCGCCGCGTTCGCGCGGCAGGTGGTCGCGCAGAAAGGCGGACAGATGCGGAGCGAGGGGCGTCATGCCATACCCTCCGCCATCAGGGCCTCGCCCGCATCGGCAATATGCCTCATCAGCGTCGGCGTCGCCTGCAGATACCACCAGGTGTGGCTGGGATCGGCATGGCCAAGGTAAGTGGCCAGCGCCAGCATGTGCCGCGAGATCGCGCGGCGGTCGCCGTCGCAGGCCTCGAGCGAGCGCACCGCGAAGGTGTGGCGCAGGTCGTGGAGCCGTGGCCCTTTCTCGCCGGGCAAGCCGCGGATGCCGGTCTCGCGGCCGATCCGCAGGAAGAGCGCGTAAATCGTGACATAGGACGGCCGTCGGCCGTGGTCGTTCACGAACAGTGCATCGCCCGCGCCCCGGACCTGCGCACGCCGCCGCATGTAGCACTTAAGCGCCGTCCGTGCGGTGGGATGCAAGGGGACGAGGCGGTTCTTGCGGAACTTGGTCTCGCGGATCACCAGCCCCTCGGACGTCATGTCCCTCGTGTCGAGTCCGAGCGCCTCGGAGACACGCAGGCCTGTTGCCGCCAGAAGGCCGATCGCCGTGGCCAGCGTCTCGCCCCGGATCGAACCCGGAGGACCGAGCCGCCGGGCTGCCATCATCAGCGCGGCAATCTCGTCGCCCGTATAGATGTGCGGCATCCGCCGTTCGAAGCGCCAGCGCCCGAGGGCATCGGCGGGCGGGACCTCGTGTGCCGGGTCGGCGACGGCCAGATGTTCGGCAAAGCGCCGGACAACGGCCAGGCGATTGCGCGCCTGTACGTCGGATGTCGTCCGCACCGCCCAGTCGAGCACGCGGGCGGTCGTCACATGCGTATCGCCTGCCAAGGTGGCCGCAGCCACGAAGCTCCTGAGCAGACAGGGCTGGGTCGTGAACTTCAACCCGCGGGCCCGTTGCAGCGCGATGTAGTCGTCGAGGTCGCGGCTCAGCATGGCGCGCCCTCCGGCCAGACCAGGCCGAAGAGCGGTGGTGCCACTGGGCATGCCGGTCCGTCGGTCGGCCAGCCTTGCGCCACGTCCCCCAGCATGGAGACATCCACCTTCGCGTAATGCGCCGTGGTGTCGGTCGACCGGTGCCGCAGCACGGTGGCGATGGCGTCCAGCGTGGCGCCGCCGCGCAGCATCGCGATGGCGGCCGAGTGCCTGAGCAGATGGCTGCCGCGCGAGGGCGCATTCTCGATGCCGGCCCGACCGACCGCCCGGCGCACCACACCGCCGACTACGCCGGAACTGATGGGATCGAAGGGCGGCAAGAGCCGCGAGAATACAGTATCGCCCGAGGCGGCTGGCCGCGCCCCGCTCAGCCAGGCAATCAGGGCGTCGCCTGCATCCTGCGGCAATGGCAACCGGACTTCCCGGCGACCTTTGCCGCAGACAGCTATGTTCCCCGCACGCCAGTCGATATCGGCCAGGCGCAGCTCTGCCACATCGCGCGCCCGAAGCCCCAAGCGGGCCAGCAGCAGAAGGATCGCCCGGTCACGGCGGCCGCCCGGGGTCTCGGGATCGCAGGACGCGATCAGCCGCTCGACCGCGTCCGGCTCCAGATAGCGCGGCAGGCTCGCCAGTCGCCAAGTCTTTGCCGTGGGAACCGCACGGTCAAGGCCGGGCGCGGCGACCCCGCGCTGCGCAAGGTGGCGCAGATACAGGCGCAGCGCGCTTGCCACCATCTTCGGATAATGCACGGACCGCGCCGTCCGGGCGTGTTCGATCAAACCGTCGCGGATAATCCGGGGCGTGTAACGCGATGGGTCGCTGCCGATCAGCGGCAGGATCTGCGCCAGCATCCGACTGTGCCGCGCGATGGTGACCGTTGCCAACCCGCGCTGCCGGGCCTGCGCATCGAGCCAGTCCGCAACGTTGTGGTCCACCGCCGGTGCCTCGGCCACAGGCTGCGGCGGCAGAGTACCCCGCGCCGCGAGGTAGCGCACGAAGCCATCGACCCGGTTGATGTAGTACTGCCCGAGCGAGCGCGGCGACGAATGGCACTGGCAATCATGCGCAGCGAACCGCGCCACGATATCCTGCCCGGCATGATCCAGCGCGATGCCGCTCTGGACGCTCCAGGCCAGGAAATGCAGGGCGGAGCCCCGATGGATCCGAACCGAAACGTGCGAAAGCCCGGTTGCGGCAAGATACCGGGCATAATCGTCAACCAGGGCTTGGTGCGGTCCTGCATCCAGAAGGCGTCGCCGTGTGACCGGCGCGTTGAGTTCGTTCATGTTGTCCTCCGTGAAAGGCGCCACTGCGGCGCCACACGAAGGACAATCCGATTATGCCGACCGATGCAGGCAGGAAAACAAATGCGGGTCAGATACTTGCGACACCAACGCCCGGACGACTCCGCATAATCCTGCGCTCAGCATAAACCGTCGTGTCGATCGCCCGTTCCTTCGCCTTGCGGCGGGTGTTCGAGGCGATCCGAATGCGGAGCGCCAAATAATCGACCGCCGCCCCGGAGGGACGGCGGCCATCGACTTGTCGGGGTCCGGTTCCTCAGGCGGCAGGGAGTTTGTACACGCGTCCCCGGTTCTCGACCTTCTCCGAGGTCACCTCGAGCCCGAGTTTCTTTTTCAGCGCCCCGGCCATCGCGCCGCGCACCGTGTGCGACTGCCATCCCGTCGCAGCCATGATCTCCTCGATGGTCGCGCCATCCGGCGTGCGCAGCATGGCGATCAGCGTGGCCTGCTTGGTGCCCTCGCGCGGCGTGCGCGCCTTTGGCGCGGCTTCGGGTCCGGCGGGAGCGTCCGGCGCGGGCTCCTCGGTCGGCACGTCCGTCGTGCCTACACGCGCGGTGTTCGCGTCGTCGGGCTCGATGCCAATGGCGGCGAGGCCAGCGTCGGTGGCGACCAGCGTGACGCCGTGGCCGTCGCCGGTCTCGCGCCAGACGGGTTCGCCCTTGCGCATGTCCGCGTCGACCTCCTCGAGGAAGCCCTTGGCGAGCATCGCACCGACCACCTTGGCGGCGGCCCCGCCGCGCAGGCTCTCGGGCAGCGGCAGGGCGATGCGGTCCTCGCGCTGTGCGGCTGCGCTCAGGATCAGGGCTTGGGTGTCGGAAAGTTTGGTCATGGTCGTCTCCGTATCGGGGCGTGCGGAATGCGGGCCCTTCTACGAGGTCGAGCCCGCCAGTCGGCGGGCAGGACCGGGAGCGGGTCGTCTCACTTGGCGTATTCGCCTTCATTGAAGGCGCTGTCGGTGATCTCGCGCAGGCGGTCGCGGTAGTGGTTCAGGGTGCCGACATGGCCCCAGTTGATCTCGTCGGGGCTGGTCTCGAAATGGTCCGCGCTCAGGGCGGCGAGCCGCTCCAACATCGCGTCGATCTCGGTCTTGGCGGCGATGAAGGCGTCGAGGGCTTTCGTGTTGTCGGTCGCGCGGCGGGTCATCGGGGTGGCTCCGTGGCTGAGTTGCATCGTCCTTGTGCAATCAGAATCGCTCTGCTTGGCCGGAAAGTGTAGGCAATTCAGAGCCATATGATTGCTATCTGGCCGCCCGCGCTCAGATCAGCCCCATCCCGGCCAGCGATGCGCTGGCGGCGGCGAGCTGCGCAGTGGGCAGTTCGATCTTGAGGTGCGAGATGACGTCGGAGACCTCGGCCGCGATCCCGTCCTCGCGCAGGGCGGCCTCGATCACCTCGGCGACGGCATCGGGGCGGGAGCGGTCGAACTGGTCCGGAAGGGCGTCGTGATCGATGCGGATGGTGGTCGTGCTCATGGCGGGGTCCTTTCAGGATTGGGTGGCGGCGCGGCGTCCGGCCTCGTAGGCCTCGGCGAGCGCGTCGCGGATCGCCCAGACGGCGACGTCGTGGAAATCGAGCCGGTCGGAGTTCCGGGTCTCGAGCGTTTCGAGAAAGAAGCGGCGCTGCGCGATCTCCAGGATCAGCGCGTCGCGGGCGGCGGCGGGGTCGGTCTTGCGGCGGGTCATCTGGGTGGCTCCTTGGGTCGAGTTGCATCGTCCTTCTGGAGACACGTTCCCTCTGTCCGCGACGCATATCAACTCGATAAGCACATGAATCTGAATGATAATCGGAGCCGTCGATGCAGCGCATGAGCGAGCGCCAGTACGCCGCGCATGTCGGGCTGTCGCGGGGCGCGATCCAGAAGGCGAAGACGGCCGAGCGGCTGGTCCTC
Organism: Paracoccus stylophorae; assembly: GCF_028553765.1. Taxonomy (NCBI): domain Bacteria; kingdom Pseudomonadati; phylum Pseudomonadota; class Alphaproteobacteria; order Rhodobacterales; family Paracoccaceae; genus Paracoccus; species Paracoccus stylophorae. Next base: position 2,391,825 of record NZ_CP067134.1, read on the forward strand.
TATCCCGACGGCAGCATCAACGCGGCCGCCAGCGACGCCCGGCGGGCCGAGACAACCGATCCGTCCAAGACCCGGAAGCCACCAGCGCCGAAGCTGAAGCCTGTCCCCGAGGCGGCGGTGGCCGCCGTCGGCGATACCCTGCGCGAACAGGGACTGGCGGTCCCGGCGGTGGGCGGCGGCACGACCTTTCTGCAGGCCAAGACCGCGAACGAGGTGCTGAAGGCGCAGGAGCGGCGCATCAGGCTGCAGAAGCTGAAGGGGGAGTTGATCGAGCGGGCCCGCGCGCTGGCGCTGGTGTTCCGGCTGGCGCGGGCGGAGCGGGACGCATGGGTGACCTGGCCGGCGCGGGTCGCGGCGCTGATGGCCTCGGAACTCACCGCGGCGCTGGGGGACGGATACGAGGTGGAGGCGGCGCTGATGCAGAAGGTTCTGGAGGCCCATGTCCGCGCCCAGCTCGACAGCCTCGCGGAGATCCGGCCGGGGCTTGGATGACGAGGTCTTCGCCTTCGACGGCGCTGCCGCGCTGATCCGCGCCTGGTCGCGGGGCCTGCGCCCGGACCCGGATCTGACCGTCTCGAGCTGGGCGGACCGTCACCGGAAGCTCGCCTCGCGCGCCTCGGCCGAGCCGGGACAGTACCGGACCGCGCGCACGCCCTACATGCGCGAGATCATGGATCGCCTGTCGCCCGGCGATCCGACGCAGCGCATCGTGTTCATGAAGGCAGCAAAGGTCGGGGCGACCGAGGCGGGCAACAACTGGATCGGCTTCGTGATCCACCAGGCGCCGGGCCCGATGCTGGCGGTCCAGCCGACGGTGGAACTGGCCAAGCGCAACTCGCGCCAGCGGATCGATCCGCTGATCGAAGAAAGCCCGGACCTGCGGGAGCGGGTGAAGCCTGCGCGCTCGCGCGACGCGGGCAACACGATGCTGTCGAAGGAGTTCGCGGGCGGCATCCTGATCATGACCGGGGCGAACTCGGCGGTCGGGCTGCGCTCGACGCCTGCGCGCTACATCTTCCTCGACGAGGTCGACGCCTATCCGGCCTCGGCCGACGAGGAAGGCGACCCGATCACGCTGGCGGAAGCCCGGTCGCTGACCTTCGCCCATCGGCGCAAGGTGTTCCTGGTGTCGACCCCGACGATCCGGGGGTTGAGCCGGATCGAGCGGGAATACGAGGCATCGGACCAGCGGCGCTACTTCGTGCCGTGCCCGCATTGCGACGCGATGCAGTGGCTGAGGTTCGAGCGGCTGCGCTGGGAAAAGGGGCGGCCGGAGACGGCCGAGTATCTCTGCGAGGGCTGCGACGCGGCAATCGCCGAGCACCACAAGACGAGGATGCTCGAGCGCGGCGAGTGGCGTGCGACCGCCACGGCCACCGATCCGGCGACGGTCGGCTACCACCTCTCGGCGCTCTATTCGCCGGTGGGCTGTCTCAGCTGGCAGCGGATCGCGCGGGCACATGAGGCGGCACGGGGCAGCGACGAGGCGATGCGGGCGTTCCGGAACACCATCCTCGGCGAGACCTGGATGGAGACCGGCGAGGCGCCCGACTGGCAGCGGCTGGCGGACCGGCGCGAGGCGTGGGCTCCAGGCACGGTGCCGGCTGCTGGGCTGTTCCTGACCGCGGGCGCCGACGTGCAGAAGGACCGGATCGAGGTCGATGTCTGGGCCTGGGGCCGCGGGCTCGAAAGCTGGCTGGTCGACCATCTCGTGCTCGAGGGCGGGCCGGGCGATCCGGCCTGCTGGCAGCAGCTGACGGAGCTGCTCGGCCGCACATGGGCGCATGCCTCAGGCCAGACGATGGCGCTGGCGCGGCTCGCGATCGACACCGGCTACGAGACCAGCGCGGTCTATGCCTGGTCGCGGCAGGTCGGCTTCGCGCAGGTGGCGCCAGTGAAGGGTGTCGAGGGCTTCAACCGCTCGAGCCCGGTGACCGGGCCGACCTATGTCGACGCCACGATCGGTGGCAAGCGGCTGCGGCGCGGGGCCCGGCTCTGGACGGTGGCGGTCTCGACCTTCAAGGCCGAGACCTATCGCTTCCTGCGGCAGGACCGGCCGACGAGGGAAGAACAGGCCGCCGGCGCGCTGTGCCCGCCCGGTTCGGTGCATCTGCCGGACTGGGCGGATGGCGAATGGCTGAAGCAACTGACCGCCGAGCAGCTGGTGACGGTCCGCACGAAACGCGGCTTCGCGCGGCTCGAATGGCAGAAGCTCCGCGAGCGCAACGAGGCGCTGGATTGCCGGATCTATGCCCGTGCGGCGGCGTGGATTCTCGGGGCGGATCGCTGGCCGGAGGCGCGGTGGGCCGATCTGGAGGCGCAGCTTGGGGTGGTGAAGCAAGGCGAGACGGAGGCCGGGGCGGGAACGGCGGTGCCAGTCCCGCGGCGAATGGCACCGCGGCGGCGCACGGTGCGGTCGAGCTACATGATTTGAAGACCAGCGACGAGGGCGGCGTAGGGTTGTGACGCCTCAGTTGAGACAGCACTTCTTGAACTTCCTGCCGCTGCCGCAGGGACAGAGATCATTCCGGCCAACCTTCGGCGCTTCGCGGTGGAAGGTCTCGCCGGGGACGTCCGACGTCCATTCGTCATCGTGCAGGCCAGAGGCCGTACTGTCGCGCCGATATGCGTCGGAGAAGCAGTACCAGCCGGACAATTCATCGATGGCGCTCTCGATGGGCCGGGTGTTGCGGCTGTGGTGGAACCAGCCGGATGCGCCCGCCTCGGTCGCCTCTTTGAGCGCGTTCCGGAAGTCCTCGACCCTTGAAAGCTCAGGGGAGATCCATTTCCTTTCGTAGGCTTGGACGACCAGTGGCTCCAGATGCGTGAGGCCGAGGTCCGCCACCGCGAAGGCCCAGGATTCCCAGAGCTCGCCGGGCTTTTCGACACCGCTGCCGAAGAAGGCTTCCAGATAGGCGTGGATTTCGGCGGCCTTGTTCGGTTGGCCGCGCGCGATCATCACGAGCGCGTCGATCATCTGGCAGCGCACGAAGACGTCGGCACTCGCGTCCTCGAGCACTTCGAGGATCGGCATGAGGTCGCCGTCGAACACGCCCGCGACGACGCGGGCCGTGCTTTCCGTGATGGCATCGCCGAGGAGGGCGTCGAGGAACGCGCTGTCGTGCCGCAGGAGCGCCGCGAGGGGTCGATAGGCGCGAACGTCACGCCATTCGCCGAGCAGGAAGAAGGCGAGGAGAAAGACCGCCAGATCATCCTCGGCCACGGTGTCCGGTCCGGCACGCCGCAGACGGTGGATCAGGTCGAGGAATACCGGGATCATCTCTTCCCGGTGTCTGCCTGCCTCGATCATCGCCTCGCGCGGAAACCCCTCCGGGACGGCGAGGGCAGTGAATATCTGTTCCGGGGTCACGCCTTGGCTCTCCATGCTTGCATTATTGGCGGGACATATCCCAGCCAGTGAACCCGCGCCACTGGCGCCTTGTCCGACAGGAATGGTTGATGCCAACGGCCGCAGAGATCCGCGCCCGCCGCGACGCGCTGACCGCGCAGCGCTCCTCGGGCGTGGCGCGGGTCAGCTACGACGGCAAGTCGGTGGACTATCGCAGCCTGGCCGAGATCGATCGGGCCATCGAGGCGCTGGATCGCGAGATCGCCGCGGCCGAGGGGCGGCGGATCGTGCGGCAGGTGCGGATGACGACCAGCAAGGGGCTCTGAACCCATGGGCCTTTTCGACCGCTTCCGCCGCCGCTCGACCGGCGGCCCGGCCGCAGTGCGCGCCCGGCTCGAGGGCGCCATGGCGAAACGCCGCCTCCGGGGCTGGAACCCGCCTCTGGAAAACATCAATACGCTGGTCGCCTCGGGCGGGCCGCGGCTGCTGGCGCGTTCCCGCGAGCTGGTGGTGACCAACGGTTATGCCGCCAATGCCTGCGAGGCCTTCGCCGCGAACCTCGTCGGCGACGGCATCAAGCCCTCGTCGCTGATCGGCGACGCCGATCTTCGCGACCGTGTGCAGCGGCTCTGGCTGGCCTGGACCGACGAGGCCGATGCGGACGGGCTGACCGACTTCTACGGGTTGCAGGCCATGGTCGCGCGGGAGATGTTCGTCGCCGGCGAGTGCTTCGTCCGGGCTCTGTTGCACAAATCGGCTGCTGATCGGACTTCCCCTTTCCCCGGACAGATTTATCCTGCGACCTCTGTGATGGGCGTGCCGAGCGCGGTGAAGCCGTTGAGCACGGCGACGCGCACCTGGAACTCCGCGACCTGACGGTCGAACTCGCGTGCGGATAGGCGCTGACCCAGCAGCTTGACGCAGTGCATCTTGGTTTCTGCGCGGCTTCGGCGGTGATAGCCGCTCCATCGTCGCCAGATTGTCCGCCCGACGCGCTTCGATGTGCGCAGGATCTCGTTGCGGGCGACAGCCCCGGCTGTGTCGGGCTTCCAGGGCTTGGCGTTCTTGCGAGGCGGGATGATCGCCGCGGCACCGCGCGCGGCGATGGCGTCGTGGCACTTGCGGGTGTCGAAAGCACCATCTGCCGTGACGCTGGCGATCTCCTGGTCGGGTGGTATCTGGTCCAGAAGTTCGGGCAGCATGGGCGCGTCACCGACGTCGCTGGTGGTGAACTCGGCCGCCCGGATTTCCAGTGATTTCTCGTCGATCCCGATGTGGATCTTGCGCCAGACCCTGCGCTTCGTGCCGCCATGTTTGCGGGCGTTCCACTCGCCTTCACCCTCGACCTTGATCCCGGTGCTGTCGACCAGCAGGTGCAGCGGACCGGCCGATCCGCGGTAGGGGATGTTGACCTTCAGGGTCTTCTGGCGCCGCGACAGCGTGCTGAAGTCGGGCACCGCCCAGTCCAGGCCGATCAACCGCAGCAGGCTCTCGACGAAGCCCGTCGTCTGCCTGAGCGCCATCCCGAACAGCACTTTCATCGTGAGGCAGGTCTGGATGGCTGCGTCGCTGTAGTCCGCTTGTCGCCCGCGCTTGCCAGTCGGCGCGGCCTTCCACGTCATGGCGGGGTCGAACCAGATCGTCAGAGAGCCGCGGCGCTTGAGCGCTTGGTTATAGGCGGGCCAGTTCCTGGTCTTGTAGATCGGGGGTGTCGGTCTGCTCATGCAGTCAAGCTACCACGCTGGATTCACGAGATGAATCCCTCACGCGATTTGTGCAACAGAGCCCGTCCCAGGGAACAGCGGCAGGCGTGGTATTGGATCACTGGCTATTCAAAGCAGCGCGAGCGGTGCGATGGTCTGGAAACGGTGCATCCAGGGCAACACGCTGCGAAGGGACGCAAATATCCATCATTACAAAATAATGGAACGTGCCGGCCTCCGGCGTTTCTATCGGCTCGGCGCCCGTTTCGCCGGCCACCTGACGATCCTCGAGGAACAATTCCACTCTTTGCGATTGCAAGGTCCGTTCCCGGCAATCCACACGCATCAATTTGGCAGCAGCATCGAAGGATATATCACGGACCGTGCGGATGGACTTAAAGAAGGTCCACATCCAGACATCCACCGGTGTCTCCGGCGCAGCTTCCGGCAACTCACCGGCTATCATTGTAGCCATCGTCGGGTTTGAAGCGTTCGAATGAAGCGACGAGAACATATGAGAACATACTGACTACAAGTCCTTCGTGTTCGTTGCGGAACGGTCTTGATCGCTGTGTCAGATATTCAATGCGCCGCTTCACTCAGGTCACCGGCTGCGCCAGTGGTACTGACAGAATCAACGCCACCAGTTCCGCCTGCCTTTGCACGCCGGTCTTGGAGAAGATGTTTCGCAGATGGAATGCGACGGTCGTGCCCGAGATCGCCAACCGGTCTGCAATCTGGCTGCGGCGCAGCCCTTCTGCCAACAAACACGCGACCTGGGCTTCCATCGGCGTCAGGCCGAACAACTGGCCAAGCGTCGCAGTGTCCATAGGAGGTTTGCTGTCTGTGCCGCTCAGTATCAGCATGGCGACCGCCTCATCATGGTGCGAGTGCGCTGGCAGCGACATCCCGATAATCATGAGCTGGCACCCATCGTCCAAGCGCAACCCCGTCGGCGCCATCCCTTTACCCGGGGCCAACCCTGCGATCAACGCGGACAGCTTCCGGCCATTTTCGCCGCTGGCGGCAAAACGCCCACTCAGCGAGATTCCGGCCGCGCCCGACAAGCTTTGGGCCAGAGGATTGGCATGGACCACGCCGCCATTGGCATCGAGCAGCACCACGCCAAGAGCCAGGCGGTCGAGGGCGGCCAGGCCAGATCGATCTCCCGGCATTGCGCGCAACCTTTGCATCCGGTTCAGGCGCGCTTCAACGGTGGCACGAAGCAGGTCGTAATCAATGGGCTTGGTCACATAATCGTCGGCCCCCGCCATGCGCCCATCGATTACCTGCTGGCGCGAGGACAGGGCAGTCAGAAAGACAAAGGGCACGTCATCAAGATCGGGTCTCGTCCGGCGCAAATGGGACATGAACCTCTTGCCGTCCATGCCGGGCATCAGGATGTCACAGAGGATCAGATCGGGGCGCTGCCTTTCCAGACAGGCCAGCGCCTCGCGCGCATCTCCGGCGGCGCTCACGATGTAACCGGCCTCGTGCAGTTCGAAGGCGATGTCGTCGCGCAGGGATGGTTCATCCTCGACACACAGGATCAGTGGCGCGGTCATGCGACGTCATCCTTCGGCAGGTAAAGCGCGGCTGTCAGGCCTCCCCCGTCACGCTGCGTCAAGGTCACGTCTCCTCCCTGTATTCGCGCCAGATCGCGCGCAAGCGTCAGCCCCAATCCGGAGCCGGGCAAAGTCTCGTGCCCGCTGCCTCGGTAGAACCTGTCAAAAGCACACTCAATCTCTTCGGGCGACATACCCCTCCCTCTGTCCTCGATCCGACAGACGATGCAGTCCCGCGACTGAAAAACACTCACATCGACGCGGCAATCGGGCGGAGAATACAAGAGCGCATTGCGCAGGAGGTTGGACAGGATTTCGGCGGTCAGCATCGGATCGCACAGCGCGACAGTTGGTTCTGTTTGCACCGACTGCCGAATACGGGCCGGGTCGCGGTCCCACGCCGTCGCCATCAGGTCATCAATGACTGAAGATACAAGATCGTTTAGGTCATGGGCGCGCAGGCTAGGAAGAACCGCATCGCGTTCCAGCCGGGACATCATCAATGCGGTATCTGTCAACTTCACGAGCCGCGCGACCGCCTCACGGGACACCGCCGCCTTTTCCGAGATCAGTTCTGGTGGAACCGGGCCGCCGCTGCGCCGCGTCAGGCGGTGCATCGCGCTGTCGATTACGGCTAGCGGCGTGCGGAACTGATGGGCAATCAGGTCGGCGAACCGGCGGTGGTTCTCGGAGGTTTCGCGTTCGCGTTCCAGATCGCTGGCGAGCTTCTCAGCCCGCAGGTGGTCCAGCTGTCCGCTCATCAGCCGCCTCTCACGATCGATCAGGATTGCCACCAGCCCCAATCCCGCTACAGCAGCCCCCAGCACTGACATCAGCGCAAGCAAATGCAGGTGCCTCAGGCTGTCCAGGCGCGTGGCCTGACTCTGCCATTCATGGGACATCACCAGACTCGCCTTGGTCCTTAGTGCAGCGACCAGCGCCGTGACATGTGCCCGCAGCGCGGCCGGATCGGCACCTTGCGCGGGGTCAAGCGCCAGAAGCCCACTGCGCCAGCGTGCAAGTGTTTCGGACACTCCCGCATTCTCGAGAAAGCGACGTTGCGGCCCATCTTCCAACAGCGTCAGCCGCGAAACCAATATATCAAAACGGGTCTGGATCTGTTGTGGCGCTGCCTCATCCGAGAGCGCCAGCGCAAGGTTCAAGGCCTCGATCTGCGTCTGGCCAAAGACCCAGATCATGTTCTCGGTTGCGGCAATGCGCATCTGGCGTTCCAGCACCACAAGCTGCCACGCAGCCAGCGCCAACAGGCCCAGGCAGATCGCCACCAGCCCACCAAGCCACAGATAGCGGGCCCGCCCGCCTGTGCCGGTCATTGCACATGCAGCGCGACAAGCTGCCAGACCCATCGCATGTCATACCGTATATCGGCCAGAACGCCGTGATTGTCGCGCGGATAGACGATCCAGACTGGACCCTTGTCACGCGGGGTCAGAGGCACGTCATCCATGTAAAGCGCGGCTAGAACATCAAACCGGTGAAAATCCTCGACAGGTATATCGACGACATAGTCGTTCAACGCTGTCGCGCGCACACTACTTCCCTCGGCTCCGGCATGGGCGAGGACGTCTCGCATCAGCACACCGCGGAACTCCGGCCTGCCATCTGTGACGCTGGTCGATGTCGAAAACTCATGCCAGTCCATCGTATCGAAATCCGCGCGCGTCATCTCCACTCTGCCGTCCGTGACCGCGCCGGTCAGGGTCAGCAGGACGTCCTCGGCAGCCGCTGGTACGGCCATGAACACAAGTGCCGTCATCAACGCGGTCTGAACGATGTGATACCGCAAGCTCATCACCACAACCCAAAATGAAAACCAGGTTCCGGACTGAACTCTATCACAGGAGACTACATGTTCCCCGTTCAAACGAACGGGGCGGCCAGTCTTGAGCAGAACTAAACTCGGAATCAAACAGCAGGAGGATCTACGCTTGACCATCTTCTCGACCATGCGAAGAGCGGGCATACCTGTTCTGGCCTGTCTTCTGGCGCTGCCGGCGCTGGCCGACGAGCCTGGAGGGCTGGTTACCGGCAGTTTTGGCGATCAGCCGCTGGAGCTGACTGTTGCCCCCGAATTGTCCGGCGCGACGATCATCGGCAACTATGCCGATGCCTCCTTGCTTGCCTCACAGATGGAGGGCGATCAGGGGCCGGTCAATCTGGAACTGACGATCAATGGCGAATTGCCCGCGCCCGGCGAAATGGCGCTGACGATCACCTTTGCGCGCGACATGGGACGGAATTGGACCGGCGATCAGGACAGCCTGACACTGACCCTGGAGGAATTCACGCCGGGCGACGGGATTGTCGCCTTGAAGGGCACGCTCACCGGGCAAGTCAGTGGCGGCCCCTCATCCGAAACCCGGCCCGTCACCTTCAGCTTCGACACCCGGCTTGAAGAGCTTGACTGAGATGGCTGGACCCGCCTTTGCCCGAACTGCGGCCCTGCTGCTGATCGCTACGGCAACCTCAGCACTGGCCGGTGAACCGTCCAACCCGGTCTGCCACGCGGACGTCCATCGCGCCGGTAATTTTGACCTGCGACAGATTGGTCCGCTGATCGCGGGAACGTGGACCGAAGCCGCCATCGGAACGAGTGTGGCAATAGGCGTTCAGGAGAGCACCTTCGAGATCATTTATGATCGGAACCGCAACCGATTGTATCTGGGTTCGGACGGCATTCAGACCGAACTGGTGCCGGTTCGAGGTGGCAACAAGCCGCTGCGCTTTGACTTTGTGCGTGGCGAGGCAATGGACCCGCAGTTTTATATGTTGACTTCAACGGGTTCCGAGCCCGGCGCGGAGCCTTGGGAATGGGCGTTGGTTCAGGATTGCCAGATTGCCTCGGCGCCGCAATTCGAATGGCAATTCGGCACCGGTGCGCGGCGCTCGGACGGGATCATCAGTTTCTTCTCGGCCAATGAGGCGATGGGAACAAAACGCAATTCGGCGCGGGGCGTCCGCGAACAGCTGATCAGCCGATAGGAATGCCAATGAAGGTGCTTGTCCCGCTTGTCCTGGCCCTCGGAATCGCAACCCCCGCTGGTGCATTGGACGCCATCGGCGAGATCGGGGCAAACTTGGACGGTGAAGAACTGAACTGGCAGGTGATGCGTCAGGATGATGGCTCGGCGATGGTGCAGATCACCGATATCGGCCCGCTGACCATGATCGAACTGCATGCACTTGGTGACGGCAGCATTTCTATCGGCCTGATCTTTCACGGCAAGCCTTCCGGAGATACGCCGCCCGCCGGTCTGACCATCGACATGCGGCCCGATCGCGGGGCGATGGCGGGCGCGGTCTGGGAAAGCGAGGAAGAGCCGCCGCAGATGTCGATCGACCTGCTGGATCTTGAGGATGAAGGCCGCATCCAGGCCAGCTTTGCGGCAACCCTATGCCGCCGGGATGCCCCGGACGACTGTCGCGACGTCGAGGGGCGGATCGACACGTCGTTGGGTGCAGGCCCATGACACTGGCCGAGTTTCTGGCTGATCCGCTGCGCGTGACGCAAATCTCCGACAGCGTGCTGGAGATCGAGAATCGTCCGGTCCGGCGGGCGGTGATTGCTGCGGCGGTGATATTGGTGGCGATCGCGGCGGGCCTGACAGCCATCGAGGATGGTGCGACCGGAACGGGGATCATCGTGCTTGCCGTGGTGGGCCTGATCGGTTGGCTCTACATGCACGAGTTGGTGCAGCTGACTCAACTGAGCCTGGACAGGCATGCCGGTCTTGTCCGGCTGCGTGTGACCACATTGCGCGGGCGGCGTGAAGAGACATTCGCACTCTCGGACCTGCACAAGCTGGAAAGCATCGCGCACTATGGCACGGCGGCAGGAAACGATGAGACCCGGCTGGTGCTGATTTGCGGATCGGGACCAGAGCGGCGCGAGATCATAGTGCCCATGTTCCGCCCGGATCCCGAAGAGGTGGCGCATCTGACGGGCGTCGTCAATGGCTGGCTTTCCCGCCAGGGAAAGGGAAACCCGTCATGAGTATTGAGACGAATACGCCCGAACGACTGGAACTGGAACTGGCGATACCGCGCTTTATCCTGTGGTTCGTCATGCTGCCTGTCCTGCCGATCACCCTGATCGGGCTGGCCAATCTGATCGGGGGAGAAATCCTGACCGCGCTGGTGCTGCTGGTCGGGCTGAACGGGGCCTTTCTCGCGGGATATATCGCCCTGTCCGAGCGCACACGGCTCAGGTTGGACGCAGGGTCGGGGCTGGTCAGCATCATCCGGACATCGCGCCTCGGCACGCGTCAGCGGGACTATCCGCTCGAGGCGCTCGACAGTGCCGAACTTGACCGCAGCCATACCTCGCGAGAGGACCGCAGCACCTCGAAGGTGGTTCTGGTTTTTCGCAACACCCGCCCGGCAACACGGGTTCCGTTGTCACGTTGGGGCGTATCGGGCGATGGACCTGGGCAGGTCGCCAATGACATCAATGCCTGGCTGCGACGCCATTTCGGGGGCGAACAGACTGCCCCCGCATCTCAACCTTCAAGCTGATTGCCCCAAAAGGAACCGGAGCCATGTGGGATTTCAATATCGGACAAGCTCTCGGACTGTTGGGCCGAACATTGCCTTTCGTGCTCCTGCGTGCCGCCGTCTATTTCGGAATCACACTGGCCTATATTCTGGCCACCGGCGCCGGTATCGGGGTCGGCTGGGGCGTTGGCGCCTTCGGGGATGACGAGTTCCGCGCGACCGCGATGGCTTGGGGCGGCATTGCCGGCTTTGGCCTGACCGGCGCTGTAATGTACTGGCTTCGGGAATACATTCTCTACATCGTCAAGGCAGGCCATGTCGCGGTTCTTGTCGAACTGATTGACGGCAAGCCCCTGCCGGAAGGACGCGGCCAGATCGCCCATGCAACGGCCGTGGTGAAGGGGCGCTTCGGCCAGGCCTCACTGCTCTTCGCGCTGGACCAACTGGTCAAGGGAGTCATTCGCGCCGTCATCGGCCTTGTGCGCGGTGTATTGTCCATCCTGCCGATCCCCTATGTCCGGCAGTTGATGGGCATTGTGCAGGCCTTCCTGCGCGTGGCGGTGGGCTTCATCGATGAGGTGATCCTCGCCCATGCCATCCGCACCCGCTCGACCGATCCCTGGGGATCCGCACGCGAGGCGCTGGTGCTATATGGCCAGAACTGGAAGGCGATGCTCCGGAACGCCGCCTGGCTGACGCTCTTCACCTATGGTCTCGCCTTCCTGATCTTCCTCGTGATGCTCGCCCCGGCAGCGGCACTGGTCTACGTCATGCCCGGCGCCTGGTCGGCGGGCGGCTTCGTTTTCGCGTTGCTGTTCGCCTGGAGCGTCAAGGCTGCCTTTCTCGAGCCCTTCGCCGTCACCTGCCTGATGCAGGTCTATTTCAGGATCACCGATGGCCAGGAGCCGGACCCTGAGTGGGATGCGCGGCTGGAGCAGATGTCCTCACATTTCCGCAAGCTGAAAGAGCGCGCCGGTGCCCGCTTCGGGACAGCGCGCGATGGAGAAGCCGCATGAGATCTCTTGTGACCGCCGGGCTTATCGCCCTGACATCCGCCCTTGCGCCGGCGGCGCTTGCCCAGGAGCGCCCCAGCACGATCCTTGTTTTGGACGCCTCGGGGTCGATGTGGGGGCAGATCGATGGGATAAACAAAATCACCATCGCGCGCGATGTCGTCGGGGACATTGTGTCGGATTTCCCCGCCGATCAGAATCTCGGTTTCGTCACCTATGGCCATCGCGAGCGCGGGCAATGCGCGGATATCGAAACCTTGGTCGAACCCGCGCCCGGCACTGCGGCAGAGATCGCCGGCATCGTTGAAGGGTTGAACCCGCGGGGCATGACCCCGATGACCGATGCCGTCGTCACCGCGGCTCAGGCGTTGCGCCACACCGAACAGGCGGCGACGGTGATCCTGGTTTCCGATGGGATCGAGACCTGCAATCCTGATCCCTGCGCCGCCGCCCGCGCATTGGAAGAAGCGGGCGTAGATTTTACCGCCCATGTCATTGGCTTCGATGTGCGGGGCGAAGCCGACGCCCTGTTGCAGATGCAATGCATCGCCGAGGAAACCGGCGGCCGCTTCCTGACTGCCGACAATGCCCAGGAACTCAACCAAGCCTTGCGCGAGGTCACTGCCGCGCCGGCCTCAGGGAGTTTCACCTTCACCGCAAATCTCGGAGGCGAGGAGATCGGCGACGAGACCATCTGGGAGCGGCCAGCAGCGCCACTGGAGCTTCCGCTTCTGTCCGGCGAGGTGATCTGGGAGATATCGGATACTTCGTTCAACATGGTGCAGACCGGCACCGCGAACCCCTTCATCACGGATCTGCCGTTCGGCGACTATATCGTGACGGTCCATTCGACGGCGCAGGACGACTTCTCGCAGACCGAGGCCAGTTTGGCGTTGGACAGCGCGCGCAATGTCCACGCCATTTTCCCGCCCATCACGTCGCAACAGCCCACCGCCCAGGTCTTCGGCCCTGCACAAACCTTGGTTGGCTCCGCGTTTACGGTGAGCTGGGAAGGTGAGGGTCTGGCTCCGCGTGATTATGTGACAATTGTCCCCGCCGACGCCGAAGACGGAGCCTATGCGGACTATGACCGGCTGGAGAACCGTACCGAAGGCGAGCTTCGTGCACCTGCCGAGCCCGGTCTCTACGAAGTGCGTCTGCAATTGGACGCGGGGGACCGCGTGCTCGCCCGCACCCCGGTCGAGGTGGTTGATGCCGACGTCACGGTCTCCGCACCCGCCCAGGTCGTTGTCGGGTCGGCATTCCCGGTCACCTGGCAGGGCGAGGGCCTGCACCCGCGCGACTACGTGACAATCGTTCCCGCCGGTTCGGCGGACGGCACCTATGCCGACTACGATCGCATGCAAGGTCGGAGCGAGGGCGAGCTGCGGGCGCCTGCCGAGCCTGGCCTCTACGAAGTGCGCCTGCAATTGGACGTGGGGGACCGCGTGCTCGCCCGCACCCCGGTCGAGGTGGTCGATGCCGAGGTTGCTGTCTCCGCGCCGGCTCAGGTCGTTGTCGGGTCGGCTTTCCCGGTCACCTGGCAGGGTGAGGGCCTGCACCCGCGCGACTACGTGACGATCGTTCCCGCCGGCTCGGCGGACGGCACCTATGCCGATTACGATCGCATGCAAGGTCGGAGCGAGGGCGAGCTTCGCGCGCCTGCCGAGCCCGGCCTCTACGAGGTGCGCCTGCAATTGGACGCGGGGGACCGCGTGCTCGCCCGCACCCCGGTCGAGGTGGTCGATGCAGAGGTCACGGTTTCCGCGTCGGCCCAGGTCGTTGTCGGTTCGGCGTTCCCGGTCACCTGGCAGGGTGAGGGCCTGCACCCGCGCGACTACGTCACGATCGTTCCCGCCGGCTCGGCGGACGGCACCTATGCCGACTACGATCGCATGCAAGATCGGAGCGAAGGCGAGCTTCGCGCGCCTGCCGAGCCTGGCCTCTATGAGGTGCGCCTGCAATTGGACGCGGGGGATCGCGTGCTCGCCCGCACCCCGGTCGAGGTGATGGATGGTAATGTTTCGCTTGACGGACCGGACAGGGCGCGGGCCGGCGCCGAGATCACGCTATCCTGGACCGGTGCCATACATCCGCGCGACTACATAGCCATCGTTCCCGGCGGCACACCGGACGGCGAGCAAAGTGGCTATCGCCGTATTCAGGACGAAGATCAGGCCACGTTCACTGCACCCGCGGAGCCTGGTGCCTATGAAATCCGCTACCATTTGGACCGCGGCGATCGGGTCATGGCCCGGCGACCGCTCGAGGTGCTGGCGGCGGATGCGCCGATAGACGAGGGTGCCGGGCTTATGGTTCCTGGTACAGCAAGGCCGGGCGATATCGTTACAGTTTCGTGGACAATCGAAGCTGGCGATGCCGACCGGCGCGTGGCGCTGGCACGAGCTGATGCGCCCGACTTTACCTGGATTATAGTCCATCACGTGGGCGACGAAACCGAAACGGTAATCAAGCTCCCGGACGAGCCGGGACAATACGAAGTGCGGTTTCTCGACCTTCAAAGCCAGAGCGTTCTCGGACGCGCGATGATCACGCTCGGCGAATGAACTACGACAATTTCAAAGAATCGGGAGCACTCACGACCATGCTCAGATCAGCCATCGCTGCATTTGGCTTTCTCGCCCTTGTCGTACCCGTCATCGCTGCAGAACCGGGGGGAGCGGCGTCAGGGACGATCGCAGGCGAAGAGATAGAACTGTCGGTCTGGACAGAGCAGTCCGACTTCACGTCTTCAAGTTTTTCGATCTATTTTCAAGCACCGGCACTGAGAGAGCGCGGCCTGGGCAGCTTGTCCCTCGGCGCAGAGTGGATTGGCGATCTCGATGGTGACTTCTTTTCCGCAGAAATCGATATCCCAATTCTCGATACCGATCCGTATCGCATTTACCGTGCGGACCTGGACGATGGGCTCTGTTGCACAAATCGGCTGCTGATCGGACTTCCCCTTTCCCCGGACAGATTTATCCTGCGACCTCTGTGATGGGCGTGCCGAGCGCGGTGAAGCCGTTGAGCACGGCGACGCGCACCTGGAACTCCGCGACCTGACGGTCGAACTCGCGTGCGGATAGGCGCTGACCCAGCAGCTTGACGCAGTGCATCTTGGTTTCTGCGCGGCTTCGGCGGTGATAGCCGCTCCATCGTCGCCAGATTGTCCGCCCGACGCGCTTCGATGTGCGCAGGATCTCGTTGCGGGCGACAGCCCCGGCTGTGTCGGGCTTCCAGGGCTTGGCGTTCTTGCGAGGCGGGATGATCGCCGCGGCACCGCGCGCGGCGATGGCGTCGTGGCACTTGCGGGTGTCGAAAGCACCATCTGCCGTGACGCTGGCGATCTCCTGGTCGGGTGGTATCTGGTCCAGAAGTTCGGGCAGCATGGGCGCGTCACCGACGTCGCTGGTGGTGAACTCGGCCGCCCGGATTTCCAGTGATTTCTCGTCGATCCCGATGTGGATCTTGCGCCAGACCCTGCGCTTCGTGCCGCCATGTTTGCGGGCGTTCCACTCGCCTTCACCCTCGACCTTGATCCCGGTGCTGTCGACCAGCAGGTGCAGCGGACCGGCCGATCCGCGGTAGGGGATGTTGACCTTCAGGGTCTTCTGGCGCCGCGACAGCGTGCTGAAGTCGGGCACCGCCCAGTCCAGGCCGATCAACCGCAGCAGGCTCTCGACGAAGCCCGTCGTCTGCCTGAGCGCCATCCCGAACAGCACTTTCATCGTGAGGCAGGTCTGGATGGCTGCGTCGCTGTAGTCCGCTTGTCGCCCGCGCTTGCCAGTCGGCGCGGCCTTCCACGTCATGGCGGGGTCGAACCAGATCGTCAGAGAGCCGCGGCGCTTGAGCGCTTGGTTATAGGCGGGCCAGTTCCTGGTCTTGTAGATCGGGGGTGTCGGTCTGCTCATGCAGTCAAGCTACCACGCTGGATTCACGAGATGAATCCCTCACGCGATTTGTGCAACAGAGCCTGGACGATGAACTCTCCCTGACAATTACGAGCGCCTCGCACCAAGGCGGTGTGCTGGCCATCGCGGGCCAGGTGGAAGGTGTTCTAACCAGTGTGGACCGGATTGCCCTTCGAAATCCTGATCCCGACGATACTCTCAGCGTTAGCCTGACGTTTGAAGCCGTATTGGGTGAGTTGCAGTGAGGACCGCGGCGCTTTCCCTAATTGCGATCTGCCTGTCCGCGCCTGTGTTGGCCGATCAGCCGGGTGGGGATATGACTGGGTTTCTGGAAGAGACGCCTGTTTCATGGCGGATCGACGCCGAGCGGTCAGAATACCATTTCGAGAGCGAAGGCATTGGCTCTCTGCGGATTCTTGCCGAACCGCAGGAGGTGCCATCGGGCATCGGTTCCGTTCGGTTGATGGTGATGGTGGCCGATGGGACCACAAGTCTTCTCGAACTGCGGCTCGAGGACGAAGACGGAAATCCCGCTCTTGGACTGTCAAGCGAGGCCGGGGGCCAGGCAATGCTCGACATCGACCACGACAATGACGGTTCACTTCACTTCACCGGCGTGATCGAGGCAGGTCTGATGGCCTACCCGATGTCAGGCCGAACTGCCGGCGAACGACAAATGCTGGTTCTGGATGTGGATGGAGGCCGGATCACTGCTACCGGGCACTAGCGTTCTGCGGCAGGGAGGACAAATCCAATGAGACCGGTCATCGTTTTGACAGCCATTTTGTCCTGCGCCGCCGTTCCCGCGCTGGCGCAGCGCGCGAGCGACATTTCGGGCCTTTGCGGAACGTCCTCGCCGGCAACGTGGCAGGGGCTGCGGGAACACTTCGTGGGTGACTGGCGCGTTGACCACCTGTCCGGCTACGTCCATGCCGGCAGGATGGTCATCCCTATGGAGCCTTCCCCCGAAACAGAGACCATGTCGATCTGGGTATTGGGCGAGGATCTGCTGCTCGACCATGCGGAGATGACCGAGCCGATGGCTATCACCCTTGCCGACGAAGGCCGTTGGGTGATCGAGGCCAACCATCCCGAGATCCCCGAGCCGGCACTGACGCCGGACGAAGCCGTGCTGGCGTGGGCCGGAGACTGCGATCAGGAGGATCTGCCCCGTCTCATCGGTCAGAGCCATGTGGCCATGGCGGGGGCGGTCATGGACATGACGCTGCGCATGCTGCCCGTCGATATGGACACGATCTACGCCATCCTTGAGATCGAGGGTGCCGCCCAGGGCCAGTATGTCGTCGCGCGGCGTGTGGTCTGGCTGAACCGGACCGGCGAATAGGAGGCATTGTGAAACGATATCTCGCCACTCTGTTGGTTGCGTTGATTTTCCCCGCGGCAGCGGCGGCCCAATCTGAGATCGCATTGGCGGGCTGTCCAGCAGAACGCGCTGTCTATACATTGGCGACCGAGGGCGACGAGTATGCCATCACGCTCGTCCCGGCACGGACGCGGGCCGGGTTTTCCTCGGACCTCTATCTGCGGCTCACCACGCCTCAGCGCGACTATTGGTTTGTATTCGAGGTCGCCGCGTCACAGGGAAACATAACGCTAAATCCGGTCGGCGATCCCTACGCGTCCGAAGCGCGTGCAACCGGTCCGGCAAACACCATCGAGGCCTTTCGTTCCCGCTGGCCGGATGCGCCGATGGATGAACTGCCGTCACTGCTGCGCTTCTATGCGTTGGATGCGGAACTGGGCTTTACCTTGGCGCAGCCGCAACAGGGGCAGCCGGCCCCACCTTGGCTGCTGATGCCGGAGTTGAACACGGCGCTTTGGTATCACTTGCCGGCATTGACCGACGATCCGGGAGCCGAACGTGACCCCATGCCACGGGGTATCTTCCGGCTAACGGCCTGCCTCGACACCGCCCCACCCGCAGCCTTCCCATGATACCGAAGGTGGCCGGGAGCGCTTTTCAGTTCATGCCGGCTTCAGCCCGTTTGAACGAACGGGGCGGAGTGCGTAGCGCAGTGCTATAGGCTCCGGCACGAGGGTTGGGGAATGCCGTCGCGTGACGGCGAGTGGAGACCTTTCAACGGCTCTGTTGCACAAATCGGCTGCTGATCGGACTTCCCCTTTCCCCGGACAGATTTATCCTGCGACCTCTGTGATGGGCGTGCCGAGCGCGGTGAAGCCGTTGAGCACGGCGACGCGCACCTGGAACTCCGCGACCTGACGGTCGAACTCGCGTGCGGATAGGCGCTGACCCAGCAGCTTGACGCAGTGCATCTTGGTTTCTGCGCGGCTTCGGCGGTGATAGCCGCTCCATCGTCGCCAGATTGTCCGCCCGACGCGCTTCGATGTGCGCAGGATCTCGTTGCGGGCGACAGCCCCGGCTGTGTCGGGCTTCCAGGGCTTGGCGTTCTTGCGAGGCGGGATGATCGCCGCGGCACCGCGCGCGGCGATGGCGTCGTGGCACTTGCGGGTGTCGAAAGCACCATCTGCCGTGACGCTGGCGATCTCCTGGTCGGGTGGTATCTGGTCCAGAAGTTCGGGCAGCATGGGCGCGTCACCGACGTCGCTGGTGGTGAACTCGGCCGCCCGGATTTCCAGTGATTTCTCGTCGATCCCGATGTGGATCTTGCGCCAGACCCTGCGCTTCGTGCCGCCATGTTTGCGGGCGTTCCACTCGCCTTCACCCTCGACCTTGATCCCGGTGCTGTCGACCAGCAGGTGCAGCGGACCGGCCGATCCGCGGTAGGGGATGTTGACCTTCAGGGTCTTCTGGCGCCGCGACAGCGTGCTGAAGTCGGGCACCGCCCAGTCCAGGCCGATCAACCGCAGCAGGCTCTCGACGAAGCCCGTCGTCTGCCTGAGCGCCATCCCGAACAGCACTTTCATCGTGAGGCAGGTCTGGATGGCTGCGTCGCTGTAGTCCGCTTGTCGCCCGCGCTTGCCAGTCGGCGCGGCCTTCCACGTCATGGCGGGGTCGAACCAGATCGTCAGAGAGCCGCGGCGCTTGAGCGCTTGGTTATAGGCGGGCCAGTTCCTGGTCTTGTAGATCGGGGGGGCGTTGTTGCAGAACTCTCACCGTGAAGGATTCACATCACGAATCCAAGCGGTTAGACGGGCGTCATGAGCAAGCCCAAGCCCGCCCGCTACCGCACGACGAACTGGTCCGCCTACAACGCTGCGCTGAAGAAGCGCGGGTCTCTGCTGATCTGGCTGGACAAGGAGATGGCTTGGCACGCTCCGCATGGGGGCCGCCCCGGGCGCCCGCCAGTCTTCTCGGATGCGGCGATCCAGTTGCCTTGAACCGCTCCGGGTTTGCCGGAGGCTCCAACTCCTGAGTAGGATGGAGCATCATGAGCAAGACGACGAACAAGTTTTCCCCTGAAGTGCGCGAGCGGGCGGTCCGGCTGGTCCTCGATAACGAGGGTCAGCATGGCTCGCGTTGGCAGGCGATCATGTCGATTTCAGCGAAGATCGGCTGTTCTGGGCACACCCTGAACGAGTGGGTCAAGAAGGCCGAGGTCGACAGCGGCAAGCGAGCGGGCGTTTCCAGCGAGATGGCCGAACGGATGAAGGCTTTGGAACGCGAGAACCGCGAACTGCGCCAGGCGAACGAGATCCTTCGCAAGGCCAGCGCGTATTTTGCGATGGCGGAGCTCGACCGCCGGTCGAAGTGATGGTGGATTTCATCGATGCGCATCGGAATGCGCACGGGGTCGAGCCGATCTGCTCAGTGCTGCCGATCGCCCCGTCCACCTATTACGATCATCTGGCCAGGCGGACCGACCCGGCGCGGTTGTCGGATCGGGCGCGCCGGGACGAGGTTCTGCGTCCTGAGATCCGTCGGGTCTTCGAAGAGAACTGGCAGGTCTACGGCGCTCGCAAGATCTGGCGGCAATTGCGCCGGGAAGACTTCGACGTGGCCCGTTGCACGGTGGCCAGGCTGATGAGGGTCATGGGTATTCAAGGTGTTATCCGGGGCAAGCCACACCGGACGACGATCCCTGACAAGAAGCTGCCTTGCCCACTGGACCGCGTGAACCGCCAGTTCCGCGTGCCCGCACCGAACATGCTGTGGGTGTCGGATTTCACCTATGTCGCAACCTGGAAAGGGTTCGCCTATGTGGCTTTCGTTATCGACGCCTACGCCCGCAGGATTGTCGGCTGGCGCGTCAGCACCTCTCCTCATGCCGGGTTCGTTCTGGATGCCCTCGAACAGGCCGTCCACGAACGCCGGCCCACCAAGGGCATGGGTCTGGTCCACCATTCGGACCGTGGATCGCAATACCTGTCCATCAAATACACCGAACGGCTGGCCGAAGCAGGCATCGAACCCTCGGTCGGCAGCGTTGGCGACAGTTATGACAACGCCTTGGCTGAGACGATCAACGGGCTCTTCAAGGCCGAGGTCATCCATCGTCGCGGCCCATGGCGCAGCTTCGAGGCCGTCGAATATGCAACCCTCGAATGGGTCGACTGGTTCAACAACCGACGCCTCCTCGAGCCCATCGGGAACGTCCCACCCGCAGAAGCCGAAGCCAACTTCTACGCGGCTCTGGAAACTGAACCCATGGCCGCCTAACTAAGATCAATCAGCCTCCGGCAAACCCGGAGCGGTTCACTTCTACGAGGCGCTCCGGATCGACCGCAGCAGCGGCCGGGTCGAGATGCCCGAACCCATTGTGCTCCCGGCGGTGAGCGCCGTGCCCGCGCCGCCGCCGAGCGGCAAGCTCGCCGTCTATGCGCGAGACCGCGCCGGGGCCGGATGGCTCGACGTCCAGCGTCCCTCGGGGCGGTTCTTCCCGCTGCAGCCGCATTTCGGGGTCAACCGCATCGCGACCTGGGCGCCATCCTCTGGCACGACCGTCAACACCAACGGCATGCCGCGCACCGCTGTCGGCACCGTCTCCACGCCGACGCTCGCCACCACCAACCTCTCGACCTCGATGCGCCGCTGGCGCGTGACCAGCGCCGCCACCGCCGATGCGGCGGCCGACGAACGCTCGGCCGGCTGGGTCTGCTGGCGCGGTAATGCGGATGGGCTGGGCGGCTTCACCTATGTGAACCGCCTTTCGCTGGTGACGCTGCAGGCGACCGGCATGGGGTTCTTCGGCCTCTATGGCTCGACGACAGCGCTGGCCACGACCCTGACCCTGTCGGCCGTCGTCAACTGCATCGGCATCGGGTTCCAGCGCAGCACCCACACGAACTGGCAACTCGTGCAGAACGATGCTTCCGGCGCGCCCACGCTCACCGATCTCGGGGCGAGTTTCCCGGTCGCGAGCACGACCAACGTCCTGACCCTCACGCTTCTCGCCGCCCCGAACAGCGGCGAGATAGGCGTCCGGGTGGTCGAGGAGGTCAGCGGAGCTTTGGTCGAGGCCGCGCTCGACAGCGACATCCCCGCCGCGACGCAACTCCTGAGCCCCCGGAATTTCATGAACAACGGCGCGACGGCGGCGGCGGTCGCCTATGATTGCTCGGGGGTCTATGTCGAGACGGACTATTGACCAGCTGACCAGCTTTCGACCTATCGCGTCTCAATCAGCAGGCGGGGCGTCAGGCGCTTTGACGTCGAATACCTTCGTCCGGTGCCACTCCAAGAAGACTCGATGCTTGTCCGTCAAAGCGACTGGCCGATCAAAATAAAGCCGCGCACGCGCCTGCTCGCTGAGGTTCTCCGAAAAGACAGGGATGCCGTCATCGCCGAAGGTAACCAGACCGCCATCGAAAACGGCATCCCAAAGAGCCGACAGAAGCAGGCCGTTATGGACATCCAGACGCTCTGCGTCGTTTTCACAGTCGCGCCATGGCTTGATGTGAGAGGCACGGAGAAGCGGCTTGTCGACAATCCCGGTCAGAGGGCATCGCCCCCGCCAGTATTTGATCAGACGCTCACGAAAAATGTTCTGGCCGACACGCTGGACCACAAGGCGTTCCGCCTCTGTCGTCTTCGGCAAGTTCTTTGTGCGGTGAAGAAACTCCTGAAGTGGTGCGTCGGGAAGGCTTGCGGCAAGCTCGTAAACTCTTGGCATCACGCCATAAAGCTGTGCCAGCGAGGCAAACCGGAACCGTGCGAGGCCTGGTCCTGCGGCATCTGACGGCTCAATCCCGATCTCAGCAATGACCCCGGCGTGATCCAAAGCGAGGAGCCACGGACCGGAAGTGTCCCAAGCGAGCCAGATCGACCCCTGCGCGGTCGTCGAACTGTACCGCTGCCAGCCATCGAATTCGCCATGGGGGCGCCGGAAGCCGTTCTGGTACGTGACCTTCTCGCATTCCTGGCGGGTCACGAAGGATTGGGGCGTCTCGATCATTCCCTCACGCCTTCTCGTTCCAGAGCTTCTGGGCGGAGATGCCCATCGCCGTTTCTACGGCATTCGCGGTCCTCGTCACCGCGTACAGGTTCAGGTCCTCGAAGGCGCCCTTGTAGTTCGACAGGTAGCTTTCGCTCCTCGGCGTGAGTCCGTTGCGCATCGCCACCAGGTAGGCCGCCATCTCGGCCTCCACTTCCATCAGCGCGTGGGGCGTGTCACGCCGATCCGGAACACGGCGTCCGTTATCGGCTCCGAGGTGGCCGAGGTACAGGTGCGCCAGTTCGTGGGCGACAGTCACGAAGCGCGTCGGTGCGGCGTGATTCCGGTTGTAGGCCAGCTGGTAGACGTTCTTGCCCTTGTCGTTCTTCGCGCGGGCGAGCAGCCGGATCCAACCCGCCTGGCCGTCTCCTGCGTCGAGCTGGACGAGGTCGATCTTCTCCTTGCCGACGGCCCGCATGAACTCGGCGAAGCGGTTGTCGCTTAAATTGCCGAAGGTCGGGAAGGAGAACGCATCGACCGGCAAGTCCTTGCCCTCGGTATCCTGCACGTCGAACACGAAGTCGACCGGCCCCTTCATGCGCAACACCAAAAGCGGTCGTGCGCCCTTCTTCGGCACGCGGCCGAACCGGTGCCACCAGTCATGCGCTGTCGCGGCATGCGTCAGGCCCGGTTTCTGAATGTGCAGCAGCATCGCGTTGAACGGTGCGAATTCGCGAAGCCGGACCGTGAAGGCGAACAGCTCCTGGATCGCCTCGCTGCTGTCATAGAGCTTTGTCGCCGCGATCAGCTGGTCGATCAGGGCGCGCTCGGACTCGGTTCTTGGACCAGTTCCGTCGAACAGGTCCTTTTGAGCGTCGGGCGACGATGGCGGTGTCAGTAGTGCGTCGAGGTCGAACTTCGGCGGGTAATCGACGAAGGTTTCATCGTCGACCCGCGGGCTGAAACCGCTAACTTCGCCCTGCCGGGCCTGTTCGACGAACAGATCGAAATAGGGGCGGAACCGTCGTTCCTGCTCGGGCGTCATGCCACCCTCGCGCATCAGCACGAGGATGGACTCGGCGTCCGGCGTCCAGTCGAACCGCGAGTCGAAGATCGACTGGACCGCGCCGCGGATGAAGTCGGCCACGCGACCATTGACGACGGGGTCGATGACCGCCATCGCTCACATCCCCATCGCCGTGAATTCGCCGTTCGCTTCCATCCGGTCCCAGGCTTCGAGGACGAGGCGGCGGGTGCGGTATTCGCCGTGTTGGCGGATTTCCTTTTCCTTTAGGACGCGGAAGGTTTCGGAGGGGTAGTCGGGGCCCTTCACGTCGGCGGGGTCGAGGATGTAGCGCAGCTCGTCGCGGCTCAGGCCGTAGGCGCGGGCGTAGAAGGCGTCGAGATCGGCGCGCAGGTGGGCGCGGCGGTCCTCGTCCCAGGCGAAGGGCGGGCCGTCATGGCCCAGATCGCGGGCAAAGGGGGCGAGGCTGTGCGAAGTGTAGGTGAGTTCCAGCACCTTTGGGGTGATGAAGGCGAGGCGGGGTTCGGTGTAGAAGGTGGGAGGCAGAACTGGGAACTGGTAGACCAAAAAGAAGTTCAGGTTCGTTCCGCCGACTTTTTGCCTAGCTGCGAAATCAACGACGAGTGACGCAGTATTTGCGTAGAGCCCCGCGACCAAAGCGGGTGAAATTGTGCGAGGCATAACCCAGACCGGCAAGCTATTTCCGACACCGGCGCGCGGAAAAAGCGATGTAATGAAGGTCCGCTCATTCGTTGCGTTAGTGAGGCCGCGATGCCCCAAGAACCATGCAGCTGCCCAGCCCGTCTGACTTAGGCTTGATGAAACTTCATCGTTAGGGACCCAGTATCTTGCGACCGGTTCCCAAGTTGGCTCGTGCTTGGCGCCCTCGTCTCCGCCGTCCTCGTCGTCACCGGCAGATGCCCAGCGATGATCGTATTGGTGAATCATTTTGGCCTCGTACAATGGCACGAAGCGAGTGCTACCTTTAACCCAATCTGAATTTTCGCGGGCGAACCCATCATCTAACAATTGTGCAGCAGTGCGGAACAAATGGCTATCAGAGGTCATGTTGAACAACCCCTGTCGAAATTCAACACTCCATGGGTTGCTGTCCACGCCTTTTCCTTCGTCAATCAAGACGGGGGCGTTTGCATAAATTTTTGCGGTCAGTTCAGCGTCTGCTGCGGCACGAAAAAGCGGTGCGGTTCGGGTATTGGGGTTAATCGCGAGTATTTGACTGCGCGAAAGAAGATACCTTCGTCGGTTGTCTGCAAGGTGATCTTTGCAAAGGAGATATGATGCAAACTCGGCAGGTTCATTAGTTTTCCCCATCGTGAGAAGAGCAAACGGCGTGTCCGAATGAATTGCCGCGAAAATCTTCCAAGCGTTGTCGAACATCAGGGCTGATACCAACCGATCAGTCTGAACTAAGTTCTCAAAAAACAGGCGCTTTGAAAAGTCCGTCGCGATCCCAGTAGGAACAATCACACCTGCCCGCTGACGAGCTAGGTTAGAGAAGAGCTCTGCGAACAAGCCGTACGTGTTGACCTTGCCACGTGCCGTCAAATCAAAGCGTCCAGACTCCCGTGCGAAGTCATTGGCGGCCTCATACAACCGCTTTTCGCGCAAAAAATCTGCGAAGGCAGCTGGATCTTCAACCTCAAGTGCCGCGATGGCGCGCTTTCGGTTTGCTCCTGTTAAGACCGAAATTTCCGGCTTGATCACAGCAAAGTATTCTTCTTCTCCAAGCTGCATCACCTCCCACGGCGGGTTGCCCAGCACCACGTCGAACCCGCCGCGCTGCATCACATCGGGGAACTCCAGCGGCCAATGAAAGGCGCGGGCGCGGCGCGCGGCCTTGGGCGCGTCCATCATCGCATTCCGGATCTTGCCCTGATTGAGGGCCAGCCACAGCTCCTCGGTCGTCGGCACGGTCCGGGCCGTGGCCCCCGCCGGTGCACCGCCCACCTTGGGCAGCAGGAAGGCCGCGACATAGAGGTTCGCCGCCGCCGTCGCCCGCACAAAGGCCTGCCCCTTTCGCAGTTCCTTGAACCGCGCGGCCTTGGCCTCGATCTGTTCCACCGTATCCTCGGGCAGGTCGCGGAAGCCCGAGAAATCCAGCGCCAGCGGCTTCATCGCCGGCATCGACGCCCGACCGGCGCCGAAGTCGAACCCGCCTTGACCAGCCGTCGCATCGCGATTGGCCTTGAGATAGTATTTCGCAGTTTCCTTGTCGTCGCCGGTCAGCGGCTTGTAGGCGGCGTCGGGGATACCGTCCTGCAGCACCTGCAGGTCGAACACCCCCAGCAGCGCATCGCCGCAGCGGATCTGCGCGTCGAAGAAACCGAGGGGAAGGCCCGGGTCCACCGTCTCGATCCAGAGCGCGACCTTGGTCAGTTCCACCGCCATCGGGTTGCGGTCCACCCCGTGGATGCAGCAGCGCGCGACATCGCGCAGGGCGTGGCGGAAATCGGCGAGCGAGGGCGTGCCCTCGGCCCGGATGCGCGCGAGCCGCGTGGCGATGCGGCGGGCGGCGGCCAGCAGGAAGTGCCCCGAGCCGCAGGCGGGGTCGATGACCGAGAGCTTCAGCAGCGCCCTGTCAGGATCGTCCGCCTCGGCCTCGGTCTTGTCGAGCACGGGGTCGAGGGCGGTGTCGAGCAGCGCCTGAACGAGGCTGTCGGGAGTGTAGTAGGAGCCGGTGGTCTTGCGCTGGTTGCCCTTTTGCTCGGCCGCCTCGGAGGCGAAGACCAGCGTCTTGCCGTCGTCGCCCAGCTGCGGCTGGAGTTCGAGGAGGGACTCGTAGACCGAGCCCAGTTCCTCGGTCTCCATCGCGCGCCAGTTGACCGGGACCATGCCGGTCTTGTCGGCGAGCCAGGAGAGGCGGTAGAGCGCCTCCATGAAGGCGCGGTTGCGCAGGCGGGCGGTTTCGAGGTGGGGCAGCCGGTCCTCGGCAAAGAGGCCGCCGAGGGCGGGCAGCGCAAGGGCGGGCTGGCCCTGCGTGAGGGCGCGGAAGACGATCTTCATGCCTTCGTAGCGGTCGTGGTGCTTGTCCCAGGTGGTGGCGCGGTAGCATTGCTTGCGCAGCGACTGGACCGAATAACCCTGTGCGTAGAGGGCGCGGGCCTCGGGTTTGGCCTTTTCGGGGTGAAGAAGGTTCCGGTCCTCGGCCACCATGAGGAAGATCAGGCGGTAGACGAGACGCAGGAGCTCGTTGAACCATTCGGTCAGGTTCACTTCACCGGACTGGAGTTTCGCGGCGAGGTCGGGGTTGGCCTCGAGGAAGCCAGAGCCGAGCAGTTTGAGCGCAAGCTGGACCTGACCGGCCAAGCGATCACGCGCGGCTTCGCCTTCCTTGGAGCCAGCATCGCGCCAGCGTTCAAGGGGGCAATCGGTGGCGGGGGTGTCTGCCGCGCCGAAGCGGGTACGGTGGATCAGGAGCCAAAGCACCGCGAAGGACGCGATGTCCTCGTTGGTGAACATCTGCGCCAGATCGGCCTCGATATAGGCCGGACGGGTCAGCGAGGCATTGTCCCGCATGAGGCGCAATAGCATCCCGTTGGTCACGATGCCCCAGAGGGCCTCGTCCCGATCATTCAGATGATCTTGAAGGGCGAATGCCGGAGAGCGCGACCTGTCCGTCGAGAGCGTCGGGCTGCGGCGATCAAGCAGCTCGGACGGCGGGACGACGACGACAGGCACACGGTCGGACGCGATCAAGGCGATCGGTGCCGCCGCTACCGCGAGGTCGGTGTACCCGAAGGTTTCCTTGAAGAAGTCGGCGATGAAGCGTGAGGTAGCGGCGGCCGAGGGGTGCTCGATCTTCGCAAAGGCATCGAAATGCGATTGGCCTACGCGGAAGGCGGTGGCGATTTCCTCGCGGATCTGCAGACCTTTGCGAACCCCGTATTCCTCGGGGGATTGCTCGGGTGCTTGGCGCTGATCGATCTTGGCGATCATCGCTGGCGCGATCAGGTTGCCTTCGAGGCTCAGCAACGGCCACGCGGACATATCGGTGATTGGTTTGCGGGCCATGATTACACCTCCCCCGGAACAAGAACGAAGAGGCCGATGACGTCTGGGGGAATGATCGGCTCGACACTGACACGCGACGCGGAACCGGCGGCAGCACGAAGACGGGCGTGGTCTTCAACCAGCTCTGCGGCACGCTTTTGCACGAAATCGGCAATCGGGCCGCCCAGCAGGTCAGGAAGGGCCGCCTTCGCCGTATTGATCATCCGGTCGCGGGCAACAGGCGCAAGATCAGCAGTCGCGGAAGAGGCAAGCAGCGCGCGCGCCTCGCTGCCAGAGGCGATCACCGTGTTGCTGTCGAGGGCAACGAGGGCGGCCTCCTCTGCCAGCAGAAGGCGCTCGCGCCTTGCATGAACCGTGAGCTTGTAACGAATACGCAGGAGCGCGACACGCGTCATCTGAGTGACGGCGGCACTCGGCCAGGCCCCGACACGACCGATGCCCAGATCCGGCAGCGCTTCGGTGTCAAGAGAGGCTTCAAGCAGGCTTTCTGCCAGGGACGATGTCAGCGGATGGGTTCTTGTCAGAAGTGAAGCGCCAGAGGGTACCGGTTCCTGCGTGGCCAGTTTCAGAGAGCCCTTCAGCCCACGCTGCTCCAGCTTTTCCTTGAGGCTGTCCTGAAGGGCGTGCACATGGGCGAACTGCAGCGATTTCTTCTTCTCGAGGGGCACCCCGAAGCGAGACATCGCGCGCTCGAGGAATTCGAGCGTTTCCGCTGGCGATCCAAGCAGTGACTTCACCTTGTCCCATTCAGGAGCGACTTCACTTGGCTTCATTGCGTTTTGTGCAAACCGGGCGCGCGACCGCTTTTCGTTCTCGCTTGCATCGCGCCAGCGGGTCTCCATCACCTGGATACCGTCGCCGATTTGCAGGTCCAGCGTCAGCTGCTTGTGGCTGCCACCGCCACGGCGAAGCATCATTGCCGCCATCAGCGCATCGGTGACCGGTCCCCGCTCGTCGGGGAGAGGCACAGTCACGCCCGTCGCCTTGCGGATTTCTTCAGCCTTGCGGAGAATGACGTCCAACACGGCACCGTCGATGGCGCTGTCGGGCGAAAACATCATGATCGAGCGAACGAGTTCGGCGGGCTGTCCGAAACGATCCACGCGACCTTCACGCTGTTGATGGCGCGTCGGATTCCAGGAAAGGTCGTAGTGGATCACGGTGTCGAACAGCTGTTGAAGGTTGATCCCCTCCGACAGGCAGTCCGTGGCGACAAGGATGCGCTGATCTGTGGCGGCATTTTCTTCCGCCGCCATTTCCGCGACGCGGTCGCGACGTTCGTCCGGCGTCAATTCACCCGTTACCGCCTGAATATTGAGTTTGGGGAAGGCCTTACGAAGTCCTTCCTTCACATGTTCGGCCGTGGCGAGGTAACGGCAGAAGACGACAGGGTTGGCGCCGTCTTTGATCAAGGGTTTGAGGGCCTTGATCAGGGCGTTCAGTTTGGGATCTTCGACCGCAAGAAGTTCGCTGGCCTTGTCGAGTAGCCCTTGGAGAGCGGGATCATTTGAGAAGACAGTATTTGGCTCAATGTCGACGGCGTCTTCGTCATCGCCATCTTCGTCATAAATCTGCGGCTCGAGGCGGTCGTCTTCATTGGAAGCTCGGTTCCGCAAAGCGCTCATCGCGGCTGCTGGTGACGATCCGACACAACGCATTAGTGCCAGAGTGCCCCAGAATGCGAGGCGGCGATCCTTTTGCGCGTCTCCAGCCCGAGATACGACCGAGAAGCAGTAATCAAGTACGGCCTCTTGGAAGGCAACATGCTCGTCGTTCAGGCGATACGAGTATTCGGTCGTTTCATGCTTGGGGAAGGAGCGGTTCTCATCCCAGTCGCCCTCGACAAGGTCGACGCGCCGCCGCTGAACATAGTGCCTGACCAAGCGCTCTCGGTACTTCTGGTTGTCGAAGTTGACGGTCCCGAATTCCGTATCGATTAGCGACAGAAGCCGAGCGAACGCTTCTTCGTCCCCGGAGTGCGGCGTGGCTGTCAGCAGGATCAACCGACGCGCAGGATCGCGTGCAAGGCCTTGGAGTAGGTCGAAACGCTGCTGCTTTCCCTTGTGCGTGCCGACGCAGGCGTGTGCTTCATCGACGATAACGAAATCCGGACAGGCCCTGGCGAACCCATCCCGACGTTTCTCGGCTTTGATGTAGTCAAGGCTGACCACCGTGAAGGGGTAGGCATCGAAAAGGGTTTGCGCCAATGGGAGGTTGCGCTCCAGACGTGCGGCAGTCCCGGAGGTGACGGCAACAGCATCGATCCCGAAGCGATCCTTCAATTCGGTGATCCACTGGTCCACGAGGTGCGGAGGGCAGAGAACCGAAAACGCATCGACTTCTCCGCGATCCATCAGTTCGCGGAGGATCAGACCCGCTTCGATGGTCTTGCCGATGCCAACGTCGTCGGCAATCAACAGCCGCGGGACCTGAAGCCGAAGGGCCATGAGAAGCGGGACCAACTGGTAAGTCCGAGGTTCGAACGCGAGCTGTGCGGCAGACCGGAACGGACCTGCCCCTCGGCGGAGTGTCAGTCGCAACGCGTCGGCAAGAAGGGCCGCCTTGGACTGCACTGTCGTGCGCGCGCCGTCAGGCAGGTCGAAACGAGCGGCTTCGACCGGTGTAAGCTCCAGATCCGGAGCAAGAACCACGATGTCGTTTTCATTGCCCGAGAGAGGACGCAGGGCAAGCAGGCCCTCACCGGGTGTCGGCAAGGCAACCCATTCACGGCCGCGCGCTCTGACAAGGTCTCCAGGAGTAAAATTCACAGTCATATCAACCTTCAAAATTCTTCATGAAGCCATCCGGCAGTCCTTCCGGTGGCGCCGAAGGCAATCCAAAAACGACCCAGCCCTTGTTTACCGCGTCTGCCTCAGCTTCTGCTGTCAGGTCAGCGGTCGTAGCGGCGACCGCGAAAGCGCGCCAAACGAACTCGAATTCCCGCCCACCAAAGCTCGCAGGCATCGTATCGACTTGGGGAATGCCTGCCGCGCTGAATGCCTCAAGCCATGGTGATGGCACGGTTCCAGCGGTCGGCTTCGCAGCAAGGGAAATTGTGCCGCGTGCAAGATCGATCAGGAATTGCGCCACTTCCGGGCTAGAGCGGTCGATCAGCTCATGGTCCGGTTGGTTGAAGTAGGACAGCAGGCAACGGTAGCAGCCGCGAACACAGCTTCCGTCTTTCTTCTCCTGCAACAGATCCGCATCACCCGCCGCAATCGCTGCATCCACACTCTCGAAGTGCATCAGACCCAGTGCGGTTTTCGCCACCTCGTTGATTGCCTTTCCGTCATCAATCAGGCGCGTGAGCACGCCGGCGCCGCCTTCCGTTGCCTCGTAGGCAAGGATTGCGCGACGGTTGTCCCTCGCGGGGAGCGGTTCACCGAGGATTTCGCCCTCTTCCAACTGGAAAACCACCTCGATTCCGCGCAGCAACGCATGCTGAACCGTCGCGATTGTCTCGGACTCATACTGCTCTGGCTTATCGAAGCGGAACAGCAGGGCATTCTTTCTATCGCGGACGATCGGAACAATGCGAACCGGCTTGACCACGTCCGGCGGGACGTCCGTGTCGCTGTCCTCGTCGTCGGATTTCGCCCAGTATCCGGACCTCGGATCGATGTGGAAACCGAAGACCGTCTGGTCCTTTCGGCGCTTCAAGCCCTTGTTCAGTCGGCTGATTTCTGCGCTGTTGGCGTATTGCAGGGCCAAGAGGGAAGTCTCGCCACAGACGAATTTGGCGTTGGTCACTTGGACCTGCCCATCCTTCTTCGGCCAGGAGAAGACGGTCTGGATGTCAAAGCCCTGCCGAACGCGCTCTTCATCATTCGCCGTGATGCGCTCAGTCGGAGCGGCCTCGACGTTGTCGATGCGCAGGGTCTTCTTGATGGGGACCTCACCCGCCATGTGGTTGTTGCACCCATGGCACCGCTCGACCTCGCCCTCATGCGATGCGCCACAGTTGGAGCAGATGTAGATATCCTTGGTCGCCAATTCCGATCCGTCGCCCTGACGCACCTCGGGCGGCAGTTTGGCTTTCATGACCCGGTAGGCGCGGCCCTCATGATAGATCAGACTGCGCGGGCCGAATTCGGAAATTGCGAGGAAGCGGGCTCTGGACAGGAATGACCCTGTCTTACCTTCGCCAGGAACAAACGCGTAGAGTGGCAGGCGCGGGAAGTTGTACCCGGGCAGGAAGCCCTCTGTTGCCAGATACCGATACGAATAGAAGTCGGAGCCATTCGAGGCTTTGCCTTGTTCGAGGATGGCGATCTGATCCTGGGCCTGCATTTGCGCGGCTTTGATCTTGCGCCGGTCGGCTCCCGATAGCCCCGTAATCTCCGAACGCTTGTTGGCCTCGGCCAATTGCGTCCTGGCAGAACTATAAAGCTCCCGCCAACGGTCGAAGGCGCGGTCAAACTCTTTTGGGGCATTCATGGCCGTGTAAAGAACGAACTCGTCTGGATCGTCCATCCAGATCGGGGTTTGCCCTCCCTCGGACGCCAGAATCTGCTTCAAGACACGCGCCATCGGTCCCCGTGCCTGCGAGACCAGAGCGGGTTTCGAGATGACCTCCAGAACGTCTTCCTTCAGCGGGAATTTGTCCCCGTGAAGGTCCAGGATCTCTGGGATGTCGGGAGAAAGCGCCAGTTTCGCTTCCGCCAGCCACACCGCATGCAGGTGCGATCGGACCAGCTCTTCATTGGTAATGTCGAGCGCTGGCGGCCGCACGACGCCGGCGACCATATCGTTGCGCCGTTCAAAGAAATACTGGTCATGCGGAGACCCCGAGGCGCAGTAGGTCACGACAACCGCGGCCTGACCCAATCGACCGGCACGACCAGCACGCTGCGCGTAATTCGCCGGCGTAGGAGGTACGTTGCGCAGGTAGACGGCGTTCAAGGCGGAAATATCAACGCCGAGTTCCATGGTCGGAGAGCAGAACAGCGTGGGCAGGAATCGGTCTGACTCGCCAGTCGCCCGAATTTCCGTTCGGTACTCCGAGGTCGCGAGATGGTCCATGTCGTCCTGCTCGAAACGGAACCGCCATTCCCGCCATTCACGCTGCTTCTGTGAGACCTGAGCCGTGTGCTCGCGTCCCTCCAGCCCCCAGTAGGAACTGCGCCCGTGGCCAAGATCACTGGCAATCGCGGTGTAAAGGTCGTGGAAATATCGGTTGCCGCGGTGGGTTTCATCATCGAGGGCCGGTCCCGGCACAAGCCGAACCGCAGATGGTGACAGACGCCAGCCCGTCACATCGCTATCGAGTTCGACAGGAACCAGCAGCCCTTCGTCGCTCAGGAAGGCAAGCATCCCTTCCATGAACTCGTAGTATTCATCCTTGTTCAGCTTTGTGCCGAGAACGGACTTCCGGTTCACGAGCCGTGCGATCCGCGAATTGGGACCTGCCCGAAGAAGCGTTTGTTCTTCACGCAGCGTGACGACGTTCTTGCTGCCCGCGCGCAGGACAAGCGAGGACCGCGCTCGCGGGTTTTCCTTTTGGTCAATGGCCCAAGGTGCCTGAAGCAGCATTCGGGATTTCTGGGCCACGCCGTCGAGGACAGTCAGGTCCAAGGCTTCGGTCTGAACAGCCAGGCCCTCGAGCATCGCGGACAAAATCGCCTTTAGAATTGCCTGCCGCTGTTCGAGGCTGAGGTCTCCCAGCGCTGGATGGATGGCCATGAAGCGCTCGCGATCTTCAGAGATTTCTTCGAGGCCGAGGAAATTCACGTCGATCAGGTTCAGGACAGACAAGCTGGGGTTGGTGAAGCGCCAACCGCGACGCAGGTCCGTCCAGACACGATGGGCGAGTACCTTTGCGAGCGACCGTTGGGCATCTTCACGAATGATGGCACCAGCATTCGAATCCAGCAGCCAATGCTGGCGCGCCTCTTTGTTGGCGGCAGTAAAGCCGAGCGCCTTCACCACCTGCAGGCCGAACTCGTCTTCTGCGAGCCCACCTGAGCCGGCAGCAATGACCGCGCGAAGTATGGCTCCGCGCAACAGGCTTACGAACAGGAAGTCATTGAAATGGCCAGACTGCAGGGCTGCATCCTGACGGTTATCCGTGAACCCCAAAAGCTTCCGCTTCGTCTCGGGTACGCCGCTGCCAGGTTTGTTCATCCACTCCAGGGCGCTGGCGACCAGCAAGGTTGTTGCCGAGCTTCGCCCTTCGCCGGACAGCCCCGCCAGCTTGCTGCGCTCACGCATCCCCTGCGTCGGTTCGTCATGGCAGCACAGGCAGAACGCGAACTTTCCCGGGATGAACCAGAAATCGTTTCCGCCCGCTCCGTGGCGACCATCAGCACCGACGACGTAGGACACCGGCATACGCTTCTTGCGATACCCTCTCAGCCGTTCAATGCCGTTTTTCTCTTCTCGCCAGCTTTCGGGGTAACCCTCAAGCTCGCCTGTGAACTGGAAGTCAGTATCGCCGGGCGTCACCGGACAGAGATACCCTGCGACCTCGTCTTCTTCAGTGTCGAGCGGCGTGTCGTCGATGCTTCGAGGCAGAAAGCGCAAGCTCCCATCATCGTCGACCTTGGTCACGACATGGTATTCTTGGCCACAATTTCGGCAGAACCGCGTGGGGTAGAGGCGGTTTCCAGGGGCTTCGGGGTCCTCGAGCTGTCCTTCAAGAAGGATCCGACGCGGCCTGGCTGTGAGCGTCGTAAAGACTTCACCGGCACCGGAGATGAAACGGTGGAGTTTGAAGGCGAGAAAGGCTCCGTCCTTCGTGCCGCCGCGCTCATTCTCCGGCAGGCTTACCCGGGTCAGGAATTTTTCGAGATAGTCTCGGCAGGTTTCGGCATCGACCGCGCTGGCCAGAGAAAGCTTTTCAACGGCTTCTTCGAAAGGGCTAGGCTTCTTCCTGCGAAGCTCAAGCCCATCATCCAATCCGAGTTCGAGTTCGGCCCACACCGAGAGCGGATGGCGCTTCAGGGTTTCGTCATCGAGTGCGTCCGGCAAAGGCTGAGTCAGGGCCGTCTTCAAAGCGCCAAGGACGTGCTCGGTCTTCAGGGTGTCATCGGTCGCGCGCTGCAAAGACTCGTCGATGACCGCGTCCGGGCCAATGTCGGTGCCAAACAGACGAGACGCTACCTTCGCGACAGCAAGCGCGCGGCTCTCGTCCGATCCCTCGGAGGCCATCGTTGCCGAGGTCCCAATGCAGATTGGCTCCTTGTCCGGCGAGCACCTGTCCCGCAGGCGTCGAACGAGGACCGCGACATCGGCACCTTGGCGCCCGCGATAGGTATGGAGTTCGTCGAGAATGATGAACTCGAGACCGGACGCGTTCGAGACGACTTTCGAGTCCAGGTCGTCCTGACGCGTCAGAAGCAATTCTGCCATCATGTAGTTCGTCAGGAGAACGTCGGGCGGATTGGCAGCGATGCGCTCGCGTTCTTCACGGCTTTCCTGACCGGTGTAACGCTTGACCACCGGCTTGAGCTCATCGGGCAAACCGGAACCGGCGATGAACTTGTCGATCTCCTTCATCTGGCTATTTGCCAGTGCGTTCATGGGGTAAACGATGATTGCCGTCGTGCGGCGCGGCTTTCCTGCGCGTCGCGCGCGGATGATCGCGTCGACAACCGGCACAAAGAAGCACAGGGATTTCCCCGAACCCGTGCCGGTCGTGACGACATAACTCTTTCCTTGCTTCGCCTTCGCGATCGCCTCGGCTTGGTGCCGGTGAAAGCGAAGAGGCGTGGTGCCAAACCGGAAAACCTTGCCCGTGCCGTCGTCGAGATCACCCGTGGCGACAAGTTCATCGACCGTCGGCCCCGCCATGAAGCGTGGGTTCAGAGACAAGAGGGCATCCGGCCAGAATTTTCCGGCGTCGTACTGGGCATCGATCTCGGATTTCAGGTCGGGCGCCCGGATTGCGCTGAATGAACGCGAAAAGTGCTCGTAAGCACGGATCAATTGATGGTCGAACTCAAACGCTTTCATTCAGGCGGCCTCCTCGGTGTCCGGGCTTGGAACATCGAAGCCCTCGTCGTCCTGGAGAACGTCCTCGCCTTCCTCCGGTACGGAATCTGCCCTGACGATCGCATGCCCGGTTGCCTTTGAAATCATGGCAAGGAGCCGCGTCTCCCGATCCGCCATGAATCCCTCGAAGTCATCCGCCCTCAGCAAGGAGGGATCCAGCCCGTGGGACGCCAGATAATCGTCAAGCGCTTCGCGGGTGATCGGCGGGTTGTCCTTTCCGCCTGTTTCCAGTCGTTCCAGGTAGATCGATGGTGCTACGCCGCCAAGAATGCGGTTGGTCTTATAGCTGAGCGGCGTCTTGTTGACGACGGTGTCAAAGACCTTCGGCTCGATCTTCTGCTTCTTGCACCAGTCCTGCGGGAAGATGTGGTGGATATCGACGTATTCGTCAAAGAACACGGTGTCCTTGAAGTGCTGGCCAGAGCGAAGATCTCTCGCGCCTTCGGCCATCAGAAGGGCATGGATGCCCTTGTAGGCAGCCGACAGGCGGGTGCGCAGGGTGCGCAGGCGTTCCGGTCGGAAACGGCCATCGGTGATTGTGCTGGGTTCGGGGCCACCGTCTAGCCATGCGGGCACCTCGAGAACGTCCTTGGCAAATCGGGACTCGATGGCCGAGCCATAGAGTTCGCCAAAAATGCCGCACCAGAACCAGCGGGCGAGCTGGTCCTTCACTGCGGCGTGGTCGAACCTAGGCCCGATGATGGCGAGGATCGCGGCAAAGGGGACAAGCTGCCCCTGATAGGGCAGATCGATGACCCGATAGATGTGGTTCTGTCGGAGGAACTTCGCTGCCGTCTTGAACCCGTCTTCGACCGCAGCTCGGTGCTTCAGGTAGGCCTCCAGCGGCAGGTCGAGGAGCGACTGACGCGTCGCCCGGACTGCGGACAGTTCCGACTCCTTGCGCCCGGCAGCTATTTCGGCCGCGCGGGTCTCGACCCCATGCAGGAGGGCGATAGCCTGTAGCACGTCGGTGGCTGCGACCTTCTCCAGCACGCCAAACTTCTGTTCGGCCGCCCGCCCAAAGAGCTGAAGCCGGGTCTGCAGCCCCGGCTGGCCGTCGGCGCCGAGCCAGTCGTCCCGCAGGCGATGGCCGCGGGCTGCATACATCGCTGTCACAAGCTCGAATGCGTCGAGCGGCTTGCCGCCGGTATTCACCTTCTCAAAAACAAGACAGACGGCCTCGTGGGAGGTGTCGGGGCTCAATGCGATTACGGGCAGCTGGTAGGCCTTGAAGTTCTGAAGGACCTCATCCTTGAACGGCTTGAAGAGCTTGCGTGTCTCCGGGTCGTTTTCCAGCCAGTATTCGTTGAAGCCATCTTGCCATTCGTCCCAGTCAAAAACCTGGTTCAGCGGGAACATGAGATTTTGGTATTCGAGTTCCGGCGTGGAGAGATCGAGGTCGATCTTCCGGTCGAAGTCCGACTTGATCCGCCGATCCTCGGGTACAGAGACAATGGCGTTTTCGCGGTCCTCGGCCGGATTCATGGCTTTTTGAATGTCGATGTAAAACCAGCGCTTCACGAGCTTGAGGCGAGGCGTGACCGTTTGCACCACATCGCGGCGCAAGCAGGTCTGATAAAGCGAGGTCATGCGCTGCTGGCCATCCAGCAAGAGCTGATCCGGTGCGTCGTCGCCAACTGCAGCATCCGCCCCCTGGATTGGTCGGCGTGCGAAGGTATCAGCCGCACCAGGCTTCACCTCCAGCGTCATCAAGGCGCCTACCGGAAACGCCTGCGAGATCGAGGCGATCAGCCCCTTGATCCGTTCCTCGTCCCAAACCCAACTGCGCTGGAAATCCGGCAACTGAATCTTGCCGTTCCCACACTGACGGAGAAGCTCCTCCAAGCTGACCGGGTTGGTCTTGAATGCCGCTTGTTTACCCAATCTGGCTCTCCTCAAGTGAACTTGCGGGCTTCTGACAACTGGACGCGATGTCCGAAGAAGGCTTCATTTCGAACCCTCCGGAGCGCCAGCTGCTCGAATGCCGCTGAAAATCTCGTCGCGATTGATCAGCACGATCTGTTGGTCTTGGGGCGCACGGGCTTCGGGGGCGGTATCTAGACCGAGGCGTTTAAGCGCATAGTAGAGGAGCGCACGTCTCACCTTGATCTTCGCCTTGCCGCCGCGCATGCCATAATCGAGCGCAATAACCTTCGCTTGTGTTTCCGAGAGGTCGGGGTGGGGCCCGACTTCCAGCGCAACCTCGGCAAGCCAGTCTTGATCGTCGCCGGCCGATTTGTCGCTTTCGCCCGAGCCTCGGACCTCAAGCATCCGAGACAACAGGAAGTCCTTGAAGCAATCGTCGGTTTGGCAGAACGCCCGAGTGTGCCACCGGAAACCGTCAAACGCGATGGCATGGGGGGCGATCCAGCGCCAGCGCGGCACGGGGCTGGACAGGGACTGGTACTTTACCTCGATCGCCTCGGACCGACGGATGGCGCCAACGACCGAACGAAGCGTCGCCGGATTGACCCCACGAACCGGCGTAGGGGCGGCCGCGTAGGGCGGGAGGTTGGCGATCCAGGCGTCCTCGCGGTCGAGGATCCCGTCAGCGACCGATCGCAGCTGTGCAAGGTAGCGGCTCGCGTCTGGTTCGAGGAACTGGGGCTTGAACTCGGAGCCACGTACATAGGTTCGCGCACTCTTGTCGTAGACCATGTTGTCTGGCGCGAAGCCGATGTAGCGGTTCAGGTCGGTGGACGCCTGGTTCACCGAGACCCCGAACTGGTCCATCAGATCGCTGCGGTTCACATGCCCCTCCCAGAACAGGCGGAACTCTATGAACTCGAGGCGCTGCTCGACACCCCAGCGAAGTTCCGACCGGTCGCTCTCCAAAATCACCTCCGGGCCAGATTGGTGGACCCGCAAACTATGCGGGCCCATTTTCTGTGCTCTCGATGACGCTAACTGAGGGGAGGAAAGCGGGCAATCGAAATTGCGCGTAAAGTGATTGTTTTCGAACGCGGTTCTATCTGCAGATGTGGATGGAGGTTATGGCTTGGGCCGGAGGGGCGGAATGGGTGCGTGGTGGCGAACTGCAGGCTATTCAGCACACGCAACTTCCCTGCGCAGGTCAGAACTAGTTGCCGCGCAGGGTTTTGCTGACGATGCCCGCGCCGGTTTCAGCGCCCAGCCTTGATCTCCTCCAAATCACGCAGCTCTTGCTGTTCGAACGCCAGCACATCTTCGACACGATAGATCACTCGCCCGCCTAGCTTCATGAAGCGCGGCCCATCGCCGATCCACCGCCACCGCTCAAGTGTCCTTGGGCTAATTCTCCATCGGGCAGCCAGCTCGATTTGACTGAGGCACATTTCTCGCATTTCCGCTTCCTTTCGAACGACCACCATGGTCGCACGACAACGAATGCGTAGAAAGAAAACCTATTCAAGTCAGTGTGTTGGGGACGCTGCGCGTTGCCGGCGGCGCCCTTCGGACAGTGGGCGCAGCATGGAATTGCCCAGTGAACCGGCGTCGAATTGCGAAATGTTCCCTAGAACTCCGTTAAGCCCTGCAGATTGCCGGAGCCCCCTCAGGGGTCACGGGAGACGGTCCAGTTGTAAGCGCACCTCCTCCGCCATCATCCCTGTTGCGAACACGAACAGGCGCCTATCGCGGCGCGGAAATACTCGTGTTTTCAAAGGGCTTTGCTGCACCCATGCGAACCTCCGAGACTGTGCGCCAGGCAAGTTTCGGGCTCTGAACGGCGCTCCGTCTCTGTTCGGGCGAACCTCGCCGAATTCGGTTCGGTCAGATTTTTCGTCGTCTTTCCAACAGCCTGAGTCCCAACCCCGCCAAAACTTCGCCCCTTGTTTCCATCGCTCTCAAAGCGAACAGAGCCGCAACACGCGAGAGGCGCAGCCGCTGTGTGCGCTGGCCGAGTGGCGCGTAGCGGTGGCGGTGTCCGCCCCTGGCGTCTATCGGAAAACCCCGACGACAAAAGGACTTGAGCTCGATACGGTTAGGAGGCGCGGGCGTCGACCGGCGGCACGCTCGGACCCACGATCAATCAGTTCCAGGAGAGGGCATGGGAACAGTCGATATCATCCCCGACATCCACGGGCAGATCGCTAAACTACAGGGAGCGCTCGATGCCCTCGGATGGCGGCGGAGGCCGGCGGGCTGGTTCCATCCCGACCCGGAGCGGACCATTGTCTTTCTGGGCGACTTCATCGACCGTGGGCCGGAGAACCGGGCCGTCATTCACCTGGTGCGCGACCTGATCGACAGCGGCAAGGCCCTCGCGATCATGGGCAACCACGAACTCAATGCCCTTCACTTCCACACGGCCCACCCCGAGACCGGCCAGCCCCTCCGCGCTCATTCGGAGAAGAACCTGCGCCAGCACGCAAGCTTCCTGGCGGAGTTCCCCGTCGGTGCCGGCGAGACCCGCGAGGCGCTGGCGTGGATGCAGAGCCTCCCTCTGTTTCTGGAAGCTGAGGGGTTCCGCGCCGTGCATGCCTGCTGGGTCGACCCCGCGATCGACCGCGTGCGGGCGCTCACCGACGACGGCGTTTTGTCCGAAGCGCAGTTGATCCGCGCGGCTGACCCTGCCGACGAGCTTTTCCACCTTGCCGAGGAAATCACGAAGGGGCCCGAACAGCAGCTTCCAGATGGGTTTGCATTCCGCGACAAGGAAGGCACCCACCGCGATCACGTTCGGCTGCAATGGTGGAATGCAGGGGCCCGGACCTGGCGTGACATCGCTATCTCGGTTCCTGTTCCGGATGATCTGCCCGATGCACCACTACCGGGAACCCTGATGGCGCAGACCTATCCCGTCCACGAACGCCCGTCTTCTTCGGTCACTACTGGCTCAGCGGCGATCCGGTCCTGCAGGCTCCGAACGCGCTGTGCCTCGACTATTCCGCCGGCAAGGATGGGCCGCTGGTCACATACGAACTGCACCCGGGTGAGACGTTGCTCTCCCCCGACCGGGTTTGGCTTCACGCGATCCCTGACTGACCCTTCGTCTCAGTCGAAAACCCTCACCGGCTGCTCTTCCCACGGCAGGGACGCCACGAAGCACAGGTCGTAGATGCTGATCGTGCTGGGCTCGCGGTGGATGACAAGTGGTTCGAGCACCTCGGGCGCCAGGCATGCGAGGCGCAGGAGGCGGCTGACGTAGCGGTCGGAGAGGCCCTCATCGGTGGCGAGATCAGCGAGCGTGGCGACCTCGCCGCGTTCCAGCCGCTGCCGCCATATCCATGCCCGGCAATGGCACGCAGCATGTGAGGATCCTGCCCGCGACCCATGGCGGCCTCGACATGCTTCGGCGGCAGAATTCGGGGGCGGCCGCCGCGGCGACGCAGTTCGAGCGGAATGTGGACGCGCAGGGTCTTGGGCATCAGGCGACCTCCTTCTTCGGCGGGGCCATCAGCGCGGCGATGGCGCCGAGGCCTTCATGGCGCAGGTCGATGGCGAGGCCCGCCTCGCTTACGGTGATGCGGGCGACCAGAAGTTGGACAATGCGGGCCTGCTCGGCCGGGATGAGCGCCTTCCACAGGTCGTCGAACTGCGCCAGCGCGGCGACGACGGTGGCCTCGTCGAGATCGGGCCGTTCCTTCCGGACCGTCCGCGCGGTGCGCGCCGCCACCTCGGGCGTGCGCAGCATCCGGCGGATTTCGCCGATGACGGCGTCCTCGACCAGCGCCCGGCAGACGCTGGGGCCCGTGCAATTCGGCTGCAGGACGTTTCCGGGTCACGTCCATGGACGTGTAGTAGCAGTAGCGTTAGCCCTTCCGCTTGGTGTGGTGCGGCGTCATAGCGGCACCGGTTTCGGTGAAGATCAGCCCGCGCAGGAGCGCAGGGTGCGCCGTGCGCACCGCCGCCGCCCGCGCCACTCGGTTGTTGGCGATGACCTCGTGGACCTCGTCCCACAGCTTCTGATCGATGATCGCCTTGTGCTCGCCGGGATGAACCTCGTCCTTGTGCAGGGCGAGGCCGAGGTAGACCTTGTTGTGCAGGCCCGAACAGCCCTACCGCCAGGCGCATTTCGACGAGGTGTGCGGGCGGTTCGGCGATCCGCGCGTCCTCGCCAAATACGACACGGTCTTCATCGACTCGATCACCGTGGCCGGGCGGCTCTGCTTCCAGTGGTGCCGCGGGCAGCCGGAGGCGCATTCGGAGAAGACCGGCAAGCCCGACGTGCGTGGCGCCTACGGGCTGCACGGGCGCGAGATGATCGGCTGGCTGACCCACCTGCAGCACACGCGCGGCAAGAATGTCTGGTTCGTCGGGATCCTCGACGAGAAGCTCGACGACTTCCATCGCAAGGTCTTCGTCCCGCAGATCGACGGCTCGAAAACCGGGCTCGAGCTGTCCGACGCCACGACTCATCTCCTGCTGCCCTACGGTAATCCCCCCATTTTTGCGGGGGCTTGGTCGTAGAATCTACGCGGCGACTCTCAGTTTCTGGGCGGGGGTCATCCCGCCGTTGCCCATGTTGGGGCGTTCGTTGTTGTAGGACCAGAGCCACTCGGTAGCAATCTGCTGTACCTCTTCAATGCCTTCGAAAATGTACAAGTCCAGCCATTCGTGCCTGACCGTCCGGTTGTAGCGCTCGACATAGGCGTTCTGCTGGGGCTTGCCGGATTGGATATAGGCCAGGGTAATGCCCCTGTTCTCAGCCCATTCCGTGAGGGTGCCACTGAGGTATTCCGGGCCGTTATCGACTCGAATGGTTCGAGGTGCGCCGCGCCATTCAATAATCTGGTTCAATGCCCGAACAACCCGTTCCGCAGGCAGTGAGAAGTCGATCTCAATGCCCAGTCCTTCACGGTTGAAGTCGTCCAGAACGTTCAACAGCCGGAATTGTCGTCCATCCTCCAGTCTGTCGGCCATGAAGTCCATCGACCAGACCTCGTTCGGGGCCTCGGGCACGGCCAACTCCTCGGGCTTCTCCCGTTTCAGGCGCTTGCGTGGCTTGATCCGCAGGTTCAGCTCCAGTTCCCGGTAGATCCTGTACACCCGTTTATGGTTCCAGCCATGGCCCTGGACGTTGCGCAGATACAGAAAGCACAGGCCAAAGCCCCAAGTCTTCTTTGCCATCGTCAGACCGAGCAGCAGGTCGTCGATCTGCTCGTTCTCCTCGTCCAATTTCGGGCTGTACCGGTAGCATGTCTCACTGACGTCGAATGCCCGGCAGGCCAGAGCAATGCTGATACCCTTTATCGCCACCGCTTTCACGGCCAACTCTCGGCGTTGAGCTGGCCGGTTCATTTTTTTCCGAGGGCCTCCTTCAGAAGATCATTCTGCATGCTCACATCTGCAAACATCCGCTTCAGCCGCCGGTTCTCCTCGGTCATTGCCTTCATCTCGCTGATCAGACTGGCGTCCATGCCGCCATACTTCGCCCGCCACTTGTACAGCGTGGCGCTGCTCATCCCATGCTCGCGGCACAGCTCAGCGGCAGGCACACCGCCCTCCATCTGGCGCAGCACACCCATGATCTGGGCTTCTGTGAATCGTGTCTTCTTCATCGGAATCTCCTCGTTCATCCTGCCGAGAAAATTCTACTTCCGCATCCCCTTAAAATCAGGGGGGATTACCAGACCATATCCGAGGCGCGCCTCGTCGTTCATCCGGACGCCCTTGCGACATTCCAGGAGTATCCGGGCAAACCTTTGGCGAACTTCATCTCGGTGGCGCGCTAGCCGCATGCTGTTAGG
This sequence comes from Paracoccus stylophorae, assembly GCF_028553765.1. Lineage (NCBI taxonomy): Bacteria > Pseudomonadati > Pseudomonadota > Alphaproteobacteria > Rhodobacterales > Paracoccaceae > Paracoccus > Paracoccus stylophorae. Next base: position 2,434,916 of record NZ_CP067134.1, read on the forward strand.
CGTGCCCGAGGCGCCCTGACGCATGAGCTCTTGGTAGGTCGTCATAGCTGAGCGGGGCGTGGCCTCGAAAAAACCACGCGGCGATTGGGCATCGGTGCAGGGCACCATTGGGCGATCTCCAATCTCCAAGTCGGAGATCGCATCCGCGGCAGATATGACCTCGCCTACCCCGAGTTCCCGCAGCTGCTGACACCGTGCTTCTTCTAGCAACGCAAAGACGCGATCGATGCCGCCAGCAAGAAATGGCAAAAGACCTTTTCGTATGCCGATGGCGATAAGCCTGGAACGCTTCTGCGGTACTACGAAGCGGGACGCATCCAAGAGCTCGGCTTTCACCACATAACCGGCGGCATCGAGACTATCAGCCAACCTCTCGTAAAAGGATTGCTTTCGCGGCGAGCGCCCCGATTGCAGGTCAATCACGGCCCCACTCTTATGAGCTACCTGCATGCCCGGGACGTTTTCTAGGACCAGCACGTTCGGCTGCAGGGCCTCAACGACTTCAACATACTTGTTGAAGAGTAGGTTCCGGGGATCGTCCTCTATTCTCCGTTCCGCGAAGCTAAATCCCTGACAGGGGGGGCCACCGGCTAGAACCTCGACCTCGCCGCGCAGTTGCTCGAGTTGTTCCTTGTGCTCTCCGAGGACCTCATCGATACCCCACGCCCGCTGGTCCAGCCAGGACGGCCACATGAAGCGGTATGCTTCTGGCGAGTCATCCCCAATGAAATTGGTGGAGAACGTCTCAAATGCCATATCGTCGCGCTCTATTGCAAAGAGGCCACGCATCCCCGCCAGAGAAAGCCCGAGAGACAGCCCTCCACAGCCAGAAAACAAGTCCACAAACTTTCGCGCCTGCTTGACCTCGTCAAACTCGCCTGCATCCTTGCCGAGCGCTTCGCGCAGCGTCCTGCCGCCAGCCGAGCCCCCAAGCCCGGTCAGGTCAGCCAGCAATCCATCCTTTTGCGCCCGCCTGGCCATTGCCTCTTACCCTCAACTTTCCCGAGGCTCGACAGTCGCTGCGTCACTCAGCGCCGTCAGCCGTTCGAATTCTTCCACGGCCACGACCACCACAACCGGGCGGCCGTGTTTCTCGATCACCACCGGTTCGGCTCGGGCGGTGTCGATGAGCAGGCCGAACTGATGCTTCGCGTCCCGTGCGGACATGGCCTTCATGGCATTGCTCCCCGCTTTGGGTCACAATGAACAAAAGAGTCCGATATCACAATCAGGAAGTCGTTGGGATCGACGACCATTGCTGCGACGGACAAAGGACACTTTGATGCGCCAAGTCTCAGTGAACGGGCGTTGGATCTCAGGAGCTTTTGGTGAACGCCCCTGACATCGAAGTGCATAGCCGCGACGCTCTATTATTGTTGTCTTTCCAGTACTTTGAAGAGAATTCACCAAATCCGCGCAGTCATCAGGTCCAGAGAATATCGGCCATGAGAGACGCCTCCGGGCCTCCGGGCACCGGGGTCGGTGCTCAGCCACTCCTGCATAACCCCCGAAAACAACGGAAAAATCCGGCCGCAGTCGGATCGGGAGAACGCTTTCGCGAGGGCAAGTGGCGGAGGGAATGGGCCTGACGTCCAACCTTCTCCACGTCTGTGATACTTTGTTGACCGCTGAAGTGCCAGCAGCTGCGCAGCGCACTTGCTTGCACCTTTCCTCCAAGCAATCGTCTCGACTTGCTCCCATGCGCCAAGTGGTGTTGGCCAATGACAAATCGGCTCATCGCGCATGCACCTTCTGCCCACGCCTGTCTCCGTTAACAGGTCCTCTGCAAGGGCTATTCGATCATCGGCTGCTTCAAAGCCTTCAGGATCCTTTCGATCGCATCGTCGCGCTCGCTGACAAGTTCCTGCACCGAGCGCCCGTCAGCCTCGGCTTCGATACCCTCTATCAGCTTGTCGACCACCTCTGGCGTTAGCGCGGGACTTCCAAGATCAGCCCATCTTCGCTCCTGGCTGGGGCCAAGGTGCTCCAGGTAGTGGCGGATGCCGCCTTCGCCGCCGCCAAGATGATATGCCATGTGCGCGCCGATCACCGACCAACGCAGACCAGGGCCGTTCACCAATGCGCAGTCGACAGCTTCGACATCGGCGATACCTTCGGCGACGATGTTCACCGCCTCGCGCCAGAGCGCCGATGACAGCCGATTGGCAATATGACCCACGGCTGGCCGGTTGAGGAACACCGGCTCGCGGTCCAGATGCCTATAGAATTGATCCGCACGCTGTGCCGCGTGCGTACTGGCCGCGTAAATCTCGACCAAAGGCATGAGATGCGGTGGATTAAAGGGGTGCGCGGTCAGGACCCGGTCAGGTCCCGCCAGCCCGGTTGTCAGATCGGTCCAGGTGAGAGACGAGGTGGAACTTGCGATCAGCAGATCTGGCCCCGCCAGTTCCAGAACCTGTCGATACAGGCTCTGCTTCTCGGGCACACGTTCGACGATGTTTTCCTGCACCCATGAGGCGTCTTCGAGGGCTGCGGAGAGATCATCGGCACTGGTTATCCGACCAGCTTGCCGGGCGGGTCCGGCGATAGCAGACGCGATCTTGGTCGCGCCAAGCACCGCGCGCGTCGCCACAGATGGGTCGATGTCCCAGCATCGTACCTCATATCCATGGCCGGCGAACAAGCCGGCCCAGCTTTCACCGATCAGCCCACTTCCCAGGATCGCTATCGCCCGCTCATCCATGCTCAGTCCTCCTTCGGCAGATCCATGTCCAGAAAGGCTGATGACCAGCATTTTCCATGGGCATCCTGGGCCAAGGTGCGCGTGACACCGCCGCCATGGACGTTGTGGATGACGAAGTTCATCGCGCCGAGTTGCGGCAACTCGAAACGCTCCACCGGCCCGGCGGCCAAGCTGGCAAATCGGCTGGCAACGCTTTCGGCCGTGATTGCAGCACGAAGCCGGGCGTAGTCACTGCGATCAAAGGCGATCAGGGAGAGGTTGATCTTGTCGCCCTTGTCGCCGGTCCGGGAATGAGCAATCTCGCGCAGTTTCACGGCGCCTCCAGCCATTGCGTGATGAGTTCGATCGTGGTCTCGGGCACCAGAACCGGCGCAATCGCAACGGTCTCGCGGGTACTTGCCGTGGCGCCGCCGCCGCCAGCGGGACCGTTGAGATAAAGCGCCTCGACCTCGCGACCGACACGTTCCGCCAAGGCTTTGTCGTCGGCGCGCGCCGTGCAGCGAAGACGGACCTCGTATGGGTCCGCGCCGGTGGACAGGTCACATCCCAGAACGGAATTGATCCCGATCAGGTCGATGCGCAGGTCACGGTAACCGTCGTGCCTTCGCAGCCTCGTCTCAATGATCTCACCCGCAAGCTGCGCCCGTCGGACAGCGTTGGGACCGGCATATGAAATCTGGCCCTCTCCCTGGAAACCATCGCGATAGCCCACAGAAGCTTTCAGCATCCCCGTCTTCTTCGTCCCTGACGCTCCGCTGAGGCGGATGACGTTCTCGCGAACGCTCATGATTTCTACCTTCGAGAAATCCGCGATCACATCGGGCTGATAGTATCGCGTGGGGTCATGAACCTCGTAAAGAAGCTGCTCCGCAACGGTCGCAGGCGAGACCGAGCCGCCGGTGCCTTCCAGCTTGCTGATGACCACACCACCGGTTTCATCGACCTCTCCGATCGGGAAACCAACATCGACCAGCGCCGGCACGTCCTTGACGCCCGGATCTGCGAAGTAGCCGCCGGTGACCTGCGCGCCGCATTCCAGCAGATGACCAGTGAGCACCCCGCGCCCGAGTAACTCACATTGCTGCGGCTTCCAGCCAAAGCTATGGATCAGAGGCCCCATGAACAGCGCCGGGTCCGCGGCACGACCCGTGATGACGACGTCGGCTCCCTCGTCCAGCGCCGCGGCAATGGGGAAAGCGCCGATATAGGCATTGGCAGAGATCACACGATTACCCAAATGGTCGTAAAGAGCGCTTGCTTCGGGTCCTGCGTGACCTTGTCGAACGGCTTCAAGAATGTCGTCGCCCGTGATCACTGCGATTTTCAACGACAAGCCAAGGGCTTTCGCGATCCGCGCCGTCTCTCGACCGGCCGCCAACGGGTTTGCGGCCCCCATATTGCTGACAATGCGAACGCCTGTCCGGGCGCAATCGGGCAGGACCGCCGTCATTCGCTCGGTCAGAAACGGGTCGTATCCTGCATTTGGATCATTGAGACGGCGCAGTTGAGCAAGCGCAATGGTGCGCTCGGCCAAACACTCGAACACCAGAAAGTCCAGATTGCCTTCAGCCGCTAATTGCACTGCGGGCTGGATCCGGTCGCCGGAGAATCCTGCCCCCGTGCCGATGCGAACAGTCTTCATATTGCGGCCCTTGTGCGCGCTCGCCTGCCGCCGAGATAACCGACCACAAGAATCGCCGCGGCGATGAAGGGCGCCACGCTGAACGTCCACAGCGCCAGTGCGATGGCGATCAGGTACAGTGCGCTGTCCAGCAGGCGCTGGCCCGTCATTGGAAAGGAAGACAGCAGGGCTGGCACGGCACAGACGAGAACGGCCGAAGAGAGTGCTGCATCAATGAAGTCAAGCCAGCTGCCCTGACCGACCATGCCGGGATAGATGAGAATCATGAATGGCACCGCATAAATCACCGCGGCCAATCTGACGGCTTGGATCGCGGCCGGCAGCCAGTTGGTCTGGGCGATGCCAGAGGCGACAAAGACCGCCACGCAGACGGGCGGCGTGATCACCGACAGCGTCGCAAAATAGAAGACGAACATGTGGGCGCCCAGCGTCGATGCCCCGCCCTGCACCATCGCTGGAACCAAGGTTGCGGCAACCAGCACATATGCCGCTGTGGTTGGCAGGCCCATGCCCATGATCAGGCAAACGATGGCGACGATCGCTGATACCATCACAAGGTTGTCGCCAGCGACCGAAACGATCGCCGAACTCAGCGTAACGCCGACGCCGGTGAGGTTGATCATCGACACAAGGATCTGTGCTCCTGCCAGCAGCACGCCAATGATGACCAGCCCGCGGCCGGCATCCTGCAGCCCTTCGAGCAGCTTTTCCACGACACCGCGAAAGCCAAGCCGCATGCCGTTCGTCACGACAAAGACGACGATAAGCGCGACAATGCCCCAGAAGGCCGAGGTCGTTACGGATCGTCCGGCAAATATGGCAGTCATCAGCGCGCCGACAGCAGACACCACCGGCAACAGCTTGCGCGGGTGCAAAACGGCGGCCCAGCTTGGCATCTCGTCATCGGGCACAAGACGGAATCCGCGCCGGACCGCGACAAGGTGAATGGTGATGAAGGCTGACAGATAGAAGACCAGCGCAGGTAACACTGCGGCCTTCATGATCGTCAAATAGCTGACGCCAACAATTTCTGCCATGATGAAGGCAGCGGCCCCCATGATCGGTGGCGCGATCTGTCCGCCCGTGGAGGCGACAGCCTCGACCGCAGCGGCGAAGGGCGCCGGATAGCCAAGCCTCTTCATCATCGGGATGGTGAAGTTGCCGGTTGTCGCCACATTGGCCACCGCACTGCCGCTGACCATTCCGAACAGGCCCGAAGAAATCGTCGCAACTTTCGCCGCACCTCCAGGACTGCGCCCGCCAAGCCGAAGGGAAAGATCCATGAACCCCTCGCCCCCGCCGGTATGAAGAAGCATTGATCCGAACAGAACGAACGCCGCGATGACGGTGGCGGCGACGCCAAGCAGCATCCCCCAGACCCCAAGATCACCAAGCAGAATCGTCTCGGTCACAAACTCGGCGTCAAATCCGCGATGCGCGAACTTGCCCGGCAGATGCTGCCCGAAAAGCGCGTATGCCAGGCCGACAAGGACGAGGATCGGAAAGATAAGGCCGACAGCGCGGCGTCCGATCTCAAGAATGGCAATGACCAGTGCCGCCGTCAGCGCCTTGTCCAGCGTCGTCGCATACGGCAGTTCGCCCATGATACGCTGGTAATTGATGACAACATAGGCGCAGGCCACAACGCTGAGCGTACATAACAGCAGGTCGATCACTGCGCCTGCCGCACGCCAGCGCGTCGCCATACCCAAGGGATAAGTCAAAAATCCCAGGATAAGTGTCAGCGCGAGGAATATTCCGCGCTGCTGAAGGCTCTCGAACGGACCGGCGCCCGCCGTATACAGCACGAAAAGCCCCAGCAGGACCGCCACACCCGTTGTCAGCTTTTCGCGGATCACCATCTCAGTGCTACCTTTCCAGTGTTAGCTGCGGGGTTATGGCGCAACCGGCTTTAGTGCGTCTGGTATCTCGTAGCCATTTTCGGTGAACCACCGCGCGGCACCCGGATGGAGAGGAGTGGTGCCGTATTTCAGGGTCACGTCCGCCAGGTTGACGCCTTTCAACTCGGCCAGAGCACCTGACTGGGCAGTTTTGTCTTCCATCACGGCCTTGACGATCTGATAGGCGGTCTCCTCGCTCAGTTCCGGGCGTGAGGCGACACCAAGCGCAAAGCTCCAAGTACTATAGGCGGGAATGCCGTTATCGGGGTTTTCAGGGATGTCGACGACGGACAAGTCAGTCAGTTCTGTCTCGATGATTTTCCTTTGATCGGCGGTCAGGCCGAGGATCGAAATCGGCGTGAAGGTCGCGATGTCCAGCGTCGATGCGTCAGGACGCATGCCGGCACCGGACTTCACATACCCACTCAGCCGGTTGTCCTTGATCAGATCGACAACGTCCGTTGTCGAGCCGCGCACATATTCAGGTTCGACCCCGATCGCCGCCAGAACCTGTTCGGTCGTGCTTTCTGTGGCCGATCCGCGGATGCCAGGGTTAATCCGCTTGCCGGTCATCCCGGCCATGTCGGTGATACCAGAATCCTGCCGGACCACGACGTTCTGGGGTGCCGGCGAATAGACCCAGAGCAGCGGATACTGCTTTGCTTTGCCGTCGAATTCCGCCGTGCCGTTCACGGCATGATGCAGCACGTTGGTGGTGATCAGTCCGAAGTCGACCTGATTACGCTCCATCCGGCGCAGGTTATCCAGCGTTGCGCCGGTCTCAACGACGGTCGACGTGACGTCGGGAACCTTGGCGTTCACGATCTGGCCAACCGCAACGAAGTAGCCGTACTGGCTTGACGATGCCGAGGTCGAGCCGATCAGCAGCTTTTCCTCTGCTACGGCCGGGCCTGCCAGCGCGATTGCCAACGCTATTCCCAGTGCGGAAGTTGAGAGCTGAATGGTCAATGTCGTCTCCTTTTGTGGGAGGCACATTCGAGCGCGAGATCGCGCCGATCAGTGTCAGCCAGCACGCCTCCCCGCGTACTTGCCGTATCTTATGGCCGTCAGCATGCGCGATGAGGAAGCGTTGTGTAAAATGAAAATATCGCAATGATGGTTTCAAAACTTGGAATGGTATGGTGCGCCGGCATAACCTCGACCTCGACGACCTTCAGATCTTCACGATGCTGGCCCGAAAGCTGAACTTTCGCGCCACTGCCGAAGAGGCCGGATTATCGGCGCCTGCTTTGACGCGTTTGATTGCGCGCCTCGAAGATCGCGTCGGTGCCCGCCTGTTTGATCGCACCTCGCGACGCGTCGAACTGACGCCGCAAGGGCACGCGTTCCACAGTATGACGGCGCGACTGCTGGTTCAGGCGGAAATGACTTTGGGAAGTTTTGACCAATATCTCCGTGCAGAGCATGGGCGGCTTTCGGTCACAGGACTGCCATCGATCACCTCGGGCATCCTGCCTTGTGTGATCCGCGACTTCATTTCCCGATATCCTGGGGTCCAGGTGATCCTGCGCGACGGTCTGGCGCAGGACATCGCACAGATGGTGGTGGACGGAGAGGCGGACATCGCGCTGACGATACCGGAGCCCGCGCGGCCATCAGACTTGACCTTCGTGCCTTTGCTGAAGGACGAGTTCGTGGCGCTATCGACGCCAGAGGATGCGATGATTGCTGATGGTCCGATTACGTGGGCGGAATTGCTTGCTCTGCCTTTTGTCACCATGCCCCACGCGACAAGCGTGCGCACACTGATCGAGGCAATCGCACAGAAAGAGGGGCTGGTGGTAACCCCTCGTTTCGAAGCTGCCCACTTGGCAACGGTCGGCGCCCTTGTCGCGCAAGGTTTGGGGGTCACCGCCGTACCCGCCCTGACGCTTCCCGCGATGGGCCAGCCGCAATTGCAGCGGCATGCGTTGATCGACCCTGTCCAGACGCGGGAAATCGGCTTGCTGTCACCCGCCCACAAGACGCGCCCGCCAGCCGTTGAAAAATTCGTCGCGATGCTGATTGCACACTGCCGGAAGTTGCAGCGCCCGGTTCCATAGAGCGGCACGTGGCTGTTCCCTTGGCGCTTTCTGGAGCAGAAGGATCAGGCTTCCAAAGGGCTCGCGTAGACCGCGTTGCCTTTCCCGACCCGGTGCCCCGCGACGGAGGAGACGTTGATGAACTGGCCGCCCTTCTGCGCCTTGAAGTGGGGCAGCGCGGCATGGATGCCGTAGAGCACGCCCTTGATGTTGACGTCGATTGCCTGATCCCATTCGTCCACCCGCCCCATCTCCAGCGGCGAAAGCGGCATGATGCCGGCATTGTTGATCAGGACATCGACCCTGCCAAAAGTCTCGACGACAAAATCGACGAATGCCTTCACGTCCTCCCGATCGGTGACATCGAGCTTGCGAACGGCGACGTGTTCCCGGCCGAGCTCATCGGCGATCGCTTCGAGACGATCCATCCGGCGCGCGCCGAGGACGACTCTGGCTCCAGCGTTCACGAGGTGGCGGGCAGCCTCGGCGCCGAGACCGGAGCTGCCGCCCGTAATTGCGATGATCTTTCCGCTGACGTTTTCCATGTCGTTCCTTTCAGCCCCTCAAGGCGGGTGTTCGGCGGCTATCCAGAAACCCGAACCGCGGTCCGGGCGATGTTCATGATCGCGAAGTCACGAGATGTGCGGGCTCCAGCTCACGCCTCGGGGATCGGCATGCCGTAGTTCGCAAGGGTGATGCTCTCTGGCTCCGGTCCGCCGCGCTTGCCCGTGTCGAGGGCATGGATCGCCGCGACCTGATCGGCCGACAGTTCGAAGTCGAAGACGTCGAAGTTCTCGGCGATGCGGGTGGCCTTGACCGACTTCGGGATCACCGAGCGGCCTTCCTGCAGGTGCCAGCGCAGCATCACCTGCGCGGCGGATTTGCCGTGCAGGGCCGCGATCTCAAGGATCGCCGGGTCCTCCAACGTGCTTCTGTCGCCACCGCGATAGAAGGTGATGCCGCCGATCGGCGACCAAGCCTGCGTGAGGATGCCGTGCCGGGCATTGAGCCGCTGAAGCTCCGGCTGCTGGAAATAGGGATGCACCTCGATCTGGTTCACGCCTGGAACGACCGTGGTCTCGGCAAGAAAGCGGTCCATGTGGTCGGGCATGAAGTTGCTGATCCCGATCGCACGCACGCGGCCGTCCGCCAGCAGAGTCTCCAACGCGTGGTAGGCTTTGATGGTGCGGTCGAAATCGGACGGCAGCGGCTGGTGCAGCAGCAAGAGGTCGATTTGCTCGACACCGAGCTTGGCTGCGCTCTTCTCGAACCCGTGCAACGTCTCGTCGTAGCCGTAGTCGCTGATCCAGATCTTCGTCTCGATGAAGACCTGGTCCCGGGCGATGCCGGAGCGGCGGATGCCTTCGCCGACCTCTTTCTCGTTGCCGTAGGATGCGGCTGTGTCGATGTGGCGGTATCCGACGCGGATCGCCTCTTCGACCGCATCGGTCGTCTCGGCAGGCGGGCTCTGGAAGACACCGAGCCCGAGGGCGGGCATTTCCACCCCGTTGTTCAAAGTTATCATGGATGTGGACAAGGCAGGCTCTCTTTCTGACGTTCAGAGTTCTTGATCGATATCCGCCAGCCAGGTGCTGATCTGGCGGAGCGTGTCGCGCTCGGCATCGCACTCCTGGATGAACGGTTCGAGGATCTGCGCATCGGCGGCGATCGCGGCCAGAGTCTCGGGCGCGCTTCCTGTGCCGTAGCCGCCGTGGGTGATGAACGGCACGAGGATTTTCCCCGCGAGGTCGTGGGTGGCCACGAATGTTCGAATGGGTGCTGGAAGTGCGCCGCCCCAGATCGGGAACCCGAGAAAGACGGTCTCGTATCGAGCCATGTCCAAAACGCCTTCCGCGAGGCGCGGTGTCGCTTCAGCGTCGCGCTGGCGCTGCGCGAGGTCGACATGCGCCTCGTAGTCGACCGGGTACGGCTCCGCCGTTCGGATCTCGAAGAGATCGGCTCCGACGTTCCGGCTGAGAGCTTCCGCAACCACCCGCGTGTTGCCGCTCCGGGTCAGGTAGGCCACGAGCTGGTTCGACCGTCCGAGCGTCTGGGCAGTCACGGGGCTGCTGGCAAAAGAAAGCCCAGCGGCTGCGGCAATCAGAACCTGAAAGGCTTCGCGCCGGGATCTCTGAAACTTTTCATCCATTGATTGAGGCCTTCGCAGCTTGAGAGGTGTCTCTTTGGGCATGCCCAATACCTAGCCGAGATGGCCGCATTCGATTAGATGGTGTAATTGGCATGAACCTATGCACCTGGAGCATTAATGGATGCGTGAGAACATCAACGACCTGCTGGCCTTCGCTGCGGTCGCAACGGACCAGAGCTTCACCCGGGCTGCCGCCCGGCTCGGTACGTCGCAGTCGTCGCTGAGCCGCACGATCCGCAAGCTCGAGGAGCGGCTCGGAGTCCGATTGTTGACCCGGACGACGCGGAGCGTCTCCCCCACCGAAGCGGGCGGGCGTCTGCTGCAGAAGATCGGGCCGCGCCTCGACGAAATCGAGGCGGAGCTGGAGGCACTTGGCGCGCTGCGCGACAAACCGGCGGGCAACGTGCGCATCAACTGCAGCGAATACGCCGCCGAAAGTGTCGTCTGGCCGAAGCTCGCCAAGGTGCTTCCGGCCTACCCGGACATCAAGGTCGAGATCTTCATCCAGCACAGCTTTGCCGACATCGCGGCCGAGAGGTTCGATGCAGGTGTCCGGCTGGGCGAGAGCCTGGAGAAGGACATGATCGCCGTCCGCATCGCCCCGGACGACCGGCTGATCGCGGTGGGATCTCCATCCTATTTCGAGCGGCACGCGCCTCCCGAGACTCCGCGGGACCTGACAGCGCACTCCTGCATCAACCTTCGTCTGGCGACGCGCGGCGGTCTCTATGCATGGGAGTTCGAGAAGGACGGCGCATCACTGAACGTGAAGGTCGAAGGGCAGGTTACGTTCAACACCATCAGGCCGATGGTGGACGCGGCGCTGGCAGGCTTCGGAATCGCCTTCGTCCCCGAGTCCGGCCTCCATGCCCACCTGGTCAGCGGCGCTCTGGTCCAAGTCCTCGACGACTGGTGCCAGCCGTTCTCAGGCTTCCACCTCTATTATCCCAGCCGCCGCCAACAGTCGTCGGCGTTCGAGGTCGTCATGACTGCACTGCGGCATCGGGCGTGAGTGCGCGAGCATTCGCGTGGCACATCCGGTTAAATCGAGCGCTCGTTGACGCGCTTGGACAGCTCTTCGGCGCTTTCGACCCGCTCCGAGTAGCGGTCGGTCAGATAAGCTGAGCGGCCGCGCGTGAGATGGGTGAACTTCACGAGTTCCTCCATCACGTCGACGACGCGGTTGTAGTAAGGCGAAGGGCGCATCCGGCCGGCATCGTCGAACTCGCCCCACGCCTTCGGGACCGAGGACTGGTTCGGGATCGTCACCATCCGCATCCAGCGGCCTAGGATGCGCATCTGGTTGACGGCGTTGAAGCTCTGCGAGCCGCCTGAGACCTGCATCACCGCGAGCGTCTTGCCCTGCGTCGGCCGCACGCCGCCGAGCGACAGCGGCAGCCAGTCGATCTGCGCCTTCATGACGCCGGTCATCGCGCCATGGCGCTCGGGCGAGCACCAGACCATGCCCTCAGCCCAGGTCGCGAGCTCACGCAGCTCCCTGACCTTCGGGTGGTCGGGGCCTTCCGCGTCCGGCAGCGGCAGGCCGGACGGGTTGAAGGCGCGGGTCTCGGCGCCGAACCAGCGCAGCAGGCGCGCCGCCTCCTCCGAGGCGAAGCGCGAGTAGGAGCGCTCCCGCAGCGAGCCGTAGAGCATCAGGATGCGCGGCGGATGCGTGGGCGCGCCCGGCCCGGCGAGCGCGGCCACATCGATCGGCCTGAGCGAGGCGGGGTTAATATTCGGCAGATCCCCGATCGGGAAAGGATGGTCAGCCATGCCGCGCGCCTCCGGCATCCGCCGGAAAGTGGTGCCGCGTCCGGTTGGCGAAGGCGACGAGCGACAGCATGACAGGAACCTCGACGAGCACGCCCACCACGGTGGCGAGCGCGGCCCCGGATTGCAGGCCGAACAGGCTGATCGCGACGGCGACCGCGAGCTCAAAGAAGTTTGATGTGCCGATGAGCGCGCATGGCGCCGCGACGTTGAACGGCACGCGCCATGCCCAGGCGGCGGCATAGGCGAGCGCGAAGATGCCATAGGACTGGATGAGCAGCGGCACTGCGATCAGCGCAATCAGCAGCGGCTGCTCCAGGATGATCTGCCCCTGAAAGCCGAAAAGCAGCACGACCGTCGCCAGAAGGCCGATCACCGAGAGCGGCTTCACCGCCGCCGTGAACCGCGCGACCGCCGCCTCGGCGTCCGCACCCCGCAGGCCCCGTGCGAGCCACTGCCGCGTGGCCGCGCCGGCCGCCAGCGGGATCAGGATGTAGAGCCCGACCGACAGGATCAGCGTCTCCCACGGCACGACGATGTCGGTGACGCCGAGGAGTAGCGCCACGATCGGCGCGAAGGCAAAGATCATGATGACGTCGTTCACCGAGACCTGCACCAGCGTGTAGGTGGCGTCGCCCCGAGTGAGCTGCGACCACACGAACACCATCGCCGTGCACGGGGCGGCGCCGAGCAAGATCAGACCGGCGATGTATTGCTGGGCATCCGCCGGTGCGATCAGGTCCGCGAACAGGACCTCGAAGAACAGGACAGCGAGCCCTGCCATGGTGAAGGGCTTGATCAGCCAGTTCACCACGATCGTCAGCACGAGCCCTTTCGGCCGATCGCCGATGTGGCGCAGGCTCGCGAAGTCGACCGCCACCATCATCGGATAGACCATCGCCCAGATCAGGACGGCAACGACCAGGTTGACGGACGCGATCTCGAGCGCGGCGAGCGTCTCGAACAGGCCCGGCAGCACGTTGCCGAGCAGCAGCCCGGCGCCGATGCAGAGCGCCACCCAGACAGAGAGCCACTTTTCGAAGAAGCCGATGCCGGCAGGCGCCGCTGCGATGGCCTCGGCCGTGGGCGCGTAGGTGTCGTTGCTCATCGGGCGGGGCTCTCGTTTACGCGGCGCCCGTCGGCGTCCACCACGAGCTCGCCGTCCTCCTTGCGGAACTCCCCGCGCTGCGGGTTCGGCAGGATGTCGAGCACCGCCTCGGAGGGGCGGCAGAGCCGTGTTCCGAGCGGCGTCTCGACGATGGGGCGGTTGATGAGGATGGGATGCTCCAGCATCAGGTCGATCAGCTCGTCGTCGGAGAACTTGGGGGCATCGAGCTTGAGCTCGTCGTAGGGCGTGCCCTTCCGGCGCAGGAGGTCGCGCACGGGGATCCCCATCGCGGCGATCAGCGCCACGAGCCGCTCGCGGCTCGGGGGCGTCTTCAGATACTCGATAACCTCCGGCTCATCGCCGGAGTTGCGGATCAGCGCCAGCACGTTGCGCGACGTGCCGCAGTTCGGGTTGTGATAGATCCTGGTGGTCATGCGGTCTCTTTCCGGGCGGCGTGCGTCGAGGGGGCGATCCCGCATGCTGCCGGATCGCCGGCGCAACAGTGGCGGGTCAGATAGTCGATGAGGCCTGTCATGGTGGCGAAGTCCGCTGAGTAGATCAGCGAGCGTCCTTCGCGCTGGACCGTCACCAGCCCGGCGTGCTTCAGTTCCTTGAGGTGGAACGAGAGCGTGGCCGAGGGGAGATCCAGCGCCTCGCCGATCCGCCCCACTGCACGCCCTTCCGGACCGGCCTCCACCAGCAGGCGGAAGATGTCGAGACGCGTCTCCTGCGAGAGCGCGGCAAGCGCAGCGAGTGTGTCCTGTTTTTCCATCTCTCCACAATAGTGGAGATGTAGAGCGAGATCAATCCCGCCTGCGGCCGCCCCGCGGTGTCAGCTCGGCGCACGGCTGATCCTGCAGCGCTGAGGCGCGGACCGATGCCGGTGATCAGAGGAGAGCGAGCGCAATCCCGCCTGTCGCGATCAGCACCACCACTACCCACGGCGGCGCCTTCCACACGGTCAGCAGCACGAACCCCACCAGAGCAAGCGCGAAGTCCTGCGGGCTGAAGATCGCGCTCGTCCAGACGGGATCATAGAGAGCCGCGCCGAGGATGCCGACGACGGCGGCGTTTGCGCCGCGCATGGCCGCCTGCGCCAGCGGCCGCGTCCGAAAGGCGTCCCAGAAGGGAAGCGTGCCGATCAGCAGTAGGAACCCGGGCAGGAAGATCGCGATGAGGCCGATGGCCGCGCCGGCAAGGCCGTTCGGCTCCGGCACCATGACCGCGCCCAGATAGGTGCCGAAGGTGAAGAGCGGCCCCGGAACGGCCTGCGCCGCGCCATATCCGGCCAGGAACGCGTCCTCGCCGACCCAGCCGGGCCGGACCACCTCCGCCTCGAGCAGCGGCAGGACGACATGACCGCCGCCGAACACCAGCGAGCCCGCCCGATAGAAAGCGTCGAAGAGCGCCAGCCCCTGCGATCCCGCCGCTGTCGACAGGACCGGCAGAAGAAACAGCAGCAGGAAGAACAGTCCGAGCGCAGCGGCTCCCACCGTCCTGGAGACCGCGAAGGTCAGATGCCCCGTCGTCGGAGCGGCGCCGCCCCGGCAGAGCCAGAGACCGGCAAGACCGCCGACGACGATGGCCACGATTTGTCCGACCGATCCGGCGGCGAAGACCACGATCAGCACCGCCGCAAGGGCGATGCTGGCCCTCCCGCGATCGGGCGCGAGCGTTCGGGCCATGCCCCAGACAGCCTGCGCGACAACCGCCACGGCGACGATCTTGAGCCCGTGCAGGAGGCCCGCTCCGATCGGCCCGTCGAAGGCGGATGCACCGAACGCGAAGAGCACGAGCAGCAGAGCGGACGGCAGCGTGAACGCCGCCCACGCCGCGGCTGCCCCGAGCGGACCGCCGCGAAGCAGGCCCAGCGCGAAGCCGTCCTGGCTCGAGGCCGGCCCGGGCAGAAACTGGCAGAGCGCGACGAGGTCGGCATAACCCGCCTCGTCGATCCACTTGCGTCGTGTGACGAGCTCGTCGCGGAAATAGCCGAGATGCGCGATCGGGCCGCCGAACGAGGTGAGCCCGAGCTTCAGAAAAGCCCGGAACACCTCGCCCGCCGAGCCCTGCGGGCCGGCACGCTCAGGCGCCGTCGCTTCCCGGAACGACCTCACGAAATAGCTCCCGGATCTTGTCGTGCGCGAGGTTCAGCGCCTCGGTCCCGTAGGGCGTCGCCCTGTAGATGCGCCGATGCGAGCGGCCCGCCCGTTCGGTGCGGGATTCGAGATACCCCTTGCGCTCCATCGCGTGGAGCATCGGGTAGAGCGTGCCCGGGCTGACGCGGTAGTATCCGTCTTGGTCAAGCGGGTCTGTCGGCCCATTTCCGGCCGTCGCGCAGCAGCGCATTGGCGAGGAGGACGAGCTTGCGCATGACGGCGGTGATCGCGAGCTTTGGTGCTTTGCCGCTTTCAAGCAGCTGCTGGTATTTTCGCTTGAGGTCTGTGTTGAAGCGGATGGCGACGAGGGCGGGCATGAAGATCGCGGCGCGCAGGCTGGCGCGTCCGCCGCGGATCATTTCCTTTCCCTTCCACTTGCCCGAACGGCGCGTGAAGGGTGCCAGCCCGGCGAGGCTCGCGGCCTGTTTCGGCTCGAGGGTGCCGAGCTCCGGCATCTCGATCAGCAGCATGCACGCGGTCACGGCGCCGATGCCGGGAATAGAGGTCAGGATGTCGAGACGCTCGGCCAGGGCGGGGTCCGCTGCGATCAGGGTGGAGATGGTTTCGTCAACTTCGGCAAGCTGCTTCTCGATGATGGCCAGCCGCGCCTTCGCCTGGCGGCGGATCAGGCTGATCGCTGCTGTTTCAGCACGGTTTCCTGCCGCCGTCCGATCCTTGATCAGCGCCAGCCGCGCGACGTGCAACTCCCTCAGTTCGTTCATGAGTTCGCCACGAACCGGCCGCGGCGGCAGGTCGAGTGCGAGCCCCATCCGCGCCAGCAGCATCGCATCCACCCGATCTGTCTTGGCCTGCGTGCCAGTGGCCTCCGCGAAGCGCCGCGCCTGGCGAGGATTGACCTTGACCAGCGCATGTCCCGCCTTTGCGAGCGCTTCCTCCATTCCACGATGATAGGGGCCGGTCGGCTCGTAGACGATCCGCAGTCCTTCGGTGTTGCCGATCCATTTCAGCAAGGTCTTGAACCCGGCCTTGTCGTTTCCGAAAGAGTTGTGTTGCCGATCCGAGAGCCGGAACGCGTCCAGCCGGTCTTTCGAGATGTCGATGCCGATGATATCCTGCATCCGTCTTTTCCTTACCTCTGCTTGTCATGCAGGCCCGAAGCCCTGCTATCCGTTCAGGTCATGAGAAAAGACGGGGGCGATCACACTACCGCACGGCCCGCAACGGCCGACCCATTCTCGATCCGTCCCCCGCCGCTGCCCGGCATATTTGGGGTGCCGGGCAGCGGCTCCCTTATCGCAAGGAAGCCGAGGGAAGTCATAAGACAAGCCCATGCCGACCAGTCCTGCGGCGACTTCGGGGAAGCCGAGGCGGAGATGATGGGCGACATTCTCGAGGAAGACGAAGGGCGGTTCGACCTCGCCGATGATGCGGGCGACATGCGGCCAGAGGTGGCGCGGGTCGTCGGCGCCCCGGCGTTTGCCCGCGACGGAGAACGGCTGGCACGGATAGCCCGCAGTGACGATGTCCACCGCGCCGCGCCACGGGCGGCCGTCGAAAGTTGCAACATCGTCCCAGACAACAGCCTGATCCAGGGACGCGTCTTCCATCCGCGCCACGAGAGTGGCTGCGGCGAAGGTTTCCCGTTCGACATGGCCCACAGCACGATATCCGGGGATGGCGATGGTGAGCCCGAGGTCGATACCGCCCGCGCCGGAGCAGAGGGAGAGGCCGAACAGACATGCGTCTCCGGCTCCGGAAGCGTCTCCGGAGGAAGGTAGAGCCAGGTCATGCATGTCACGCGGCGGTCTGGCGCTTTCGCGCGGGTTCGGGTTCGGCGTCCGTGTCCGGCGTATCGGTGACGTCGCCCAGCCGCTCCGCCTTCACCTGCGCGAAGGTCCGGCCGTCGCCGTCGAGGATCGCGTCCTTGTCGGTTTCGGCCTGCCAACGCTCCACGGCGACATCGACATACGCCGCGCTGATCTCCATTGCGAAGACGCGGCGGCCATTGGCCTCGCCCGCCATGATCTGCGACCCGGAGCCGGAGAACGGCTCATAGCAGAGGCCGCCCCGCGCCACATGCTGGCGCATCGGGATCCCGAAGGCGTCGAGCGGCTTCGGCGTCGGATGGTCAGGCCGGTCATCCTTGGCGAAGCTGGGAAGCGCCCATGTCGATGGCAGCGTTTCCTCGGCCACCTTCGGCGGGCGGTTCGGGCGACGCCAGCCCATGAAACAGGGCTCGTGCTTCCAGAGGTAATGCGACCGGGTCAGGACGCCCCGGTCTTTCACCCAGATGATTTGCTGATGCACAAAGGCGCCAGCCTTCTCCCAGCAGGCTTCCAGCATCGCCTGGCGGCGCGAGGCGTGCCAGCAGTACCAGGCAGCATCCTCGGCGATGGCTTCCGCCACGGCTGCAGCGATGAACCCGTCATAGAGTTCCGCGCCCTGCGAACTGTCGTCCCAAGTCGTGCCGTAGGACGCCGACCAGTCCTTGTTGCGGGTCGGATGGTTCGAGCCGTCGTAGTCGACGAGATACGGTGGATCGGTCGCGAAAAGGATCGCGCGCTCACCGTTCATCAGGCGGCGCACATCGGCCGCGCTGGTGCTGTCGCCGCACAGCAGCCGGTGATCGCCGAGGATCCAGAGATCGCCCGTCCGCGACGCCGGATTGCGTGGGGGTTCGGGGATGGTCACCGGCGGCACGGAGCCCCCGGCGCCCTCTTCCTCGCCGCCACCGTCGAGATCGAAGGCCAGCAGCTTGTCGAGTTCGCCATCGGAAAACCCGACCAGCGACAGGTCGAAGTCTTCGGCCAGCAGGTCGTTCAGTTCCGCCGACAGCAGCGCCTCGTCCCAGGTGCCGAGTTCCGTCAGCTTGTTGTCCGCAATCCGGTACGCCCGGCGCTGCGCTTCGGTCAGGTGCCCGAGCACGATCACCGGCGCCTCGGTCAGCCCGAGCTGCGTCGCGGCCAGCACGCGCCCGTGGCCTGCTATCAGTTCGCCGTCCTCGCCGACGAGGCAGGGCACGGTCCAGCCGAACTCGGCCATGCTGGCGGCGATCTTCGCGACCTGATCCGCGCCATGCGCCTTCGCGTTCTTCGCGTAGGGCTGGAGGCGCGACAGCGGCCACGTCTCGATCGCGTCCGGGGCGAAGCTCAACGTCATGATGGGCACGGTTCCTCGGTCGGGTGGATGCCGGTGGCTTCCGGACTCCGGATGCCGGGCCGGACTCCACACGGGGTCCAGCGGCCACCAGCGGTGTCCGGTCGGAAGGCCAGCGTTCATTGGTGTTTGCGCGGGGCGCGCGTGGCTCCGGCTTCCGGGTGGCTTCCCAAAAATCCGGCCCTGTCGCTGGCGATGTTCCGCGCTTCGCCCGCCAGCATACGAATGTCGCCAGGAAGGAACCAGAAACTGCCGTGGGATGGACCCCCGCCGGACCCTCGCTGGATACCGGGGTCCAGAAGAGCCCCGTCAACGCAAAGGGGAGAGCGAGCTTTCCAGCGCACTCTCCCCATCTTGCCTTCGGAATAGCATGATCATGTTGCAGATGTCGAAGGAAAAAGTGTTGCAACATATTGGAGTCACTGCGCATTCAGGCGCGCAGCGATCTTGGTCAGCGCCAGCTGCCAGCGACGCCAGGCGGTCGTGCGGTCGCACCCCAGCTCGCCGCTGATCTGCTTCCACGGCACCCGGGCCGCACGCGACCAGACCAGCTTGCGCTCCGCCTCCTCGATCCAGAGCACCCAGTCGAAGGTCTCCTCGAGCCGGGTGATCGCAGCGGCCGAGGGCCAGACCCGCATCGGCTGGGGTTCCATCGCCGCGATCTCGCGGCTGGTCCGCACGATGTCGGGCCAGGTGTTGAAATAGCCCTGCGCCTTCACCGGCGGCAGCTTGCGCAGGGTGCGGAACGCCTCCTCGAAATGATCGGCGACGCAGTCCGCGGTCCATTCCCGATCAGCCATGACGCGCCTCCCTGTCGGACGGGCGCGGGCCGTAGAGCTTCTCGCCCAGCTGGCGGACCAGTTCACGCTCGGGCCAGGTGAGGCGGTCGTCATCGGCGGAGACCGCGAGGACGCCCTGTTCCCGCCAGCCCTCACGCTTGACCTGCTCTGGATCGCGGCGCCGACCGCCGTAGCCATGGGGGTGCCATCTCATGCGACACCTCCCTTCGTCTCGATCGCCCAGAGCAGGATGGCGATGGCGTCGGCCTCGTTGTCGTCAGCGGGGCTGAAGCCGCGGGAGCGGACGGCGGCGACCATGGCGGCCTTGTCGGCGTTGCCCTTGCCCGAGGCGTGGCGCTTGATCGTACCGACCGGGACGCCCTCATAGGGCACGCCCCGCAGCTCGGCCCATGCAGTCAGCGTGGCCATCAGCCCGCCATAGATGTGGCTCGCGTCGGTCCCTGCGTGGCGGCGGACTTCCTCGAACCAGATGGCGGCGACGGGCCCGGACAGCCGGTCGATCTCGGTCAGCCAGTTGGTGAAGCGCAGGTAGCGCATGCCGCCGCCATCGAAGCGGCCGGGGCGCAGCGAGACGGTCCCGCTGGTAATCAGGCCGTCATGGCCGCGGATCGCCCAGCCGGTCGAGGTGCCGAGGTCGAGCGCGAGGATGCAGCGGTTGCGGGGTGTGTCGAGCGGCAGCGATTCAAACCTTGCGCCGTCGCAATTCGGGATCAGAGTCGGCTGAGCCATGATGGGTCTCCTTTGCCGGTGGCCTGTGGTGGTGGAAGACGACGGCGGTCTGGTGCTTGGCGGTACGGGGCCGGCGTCGTCGGATCGGAAAGCACAACACACCGTCACGGCGGCGCGCGCGGCTGACCCGGACGTATGGGAGGAGTGGCCAACCCTGTGGGGTAGCCCTCCCATACGTAGTATGGGGGTTTGACACCTAACTGTTCCGAGGCGTTCAAGTGGCTGAAATCATTGCGGAATAAGACTTCATGAAGTCTTCGGGCATGAGTTAGGGACCTAACTCTTATTTGCCCGTAACCCGTTGATTTCGTTGAGTGCACAGTTGGCGCTGTCATATGAGTCAGGCCTCACTCATATGAGTTAGGTCGTCCTCCAGCCCCTCCGGGTAGACCCAGACGGCGGGGTTTTCGACCTGCAGGCAGAGCCCGGATTGGGGGCATTTGAAGTGGCTGGGCAGGACCGGACGGGCGGGTGTGGTGACCTCGCCGGTGTCTGGATCGACATGCTCTACGTGCGCGCCGAACTGCATGCCCTCGACGCAGAGATAGCCGAACCGCGACCGGGTGACGGGGAAGCCGAACCCCGAGGGGTCGCGCAGGAACTTCACGAAGCCCTTGGTCGCCAGCACGCTGAGGCGCTCGCGGATCGTGTGCTTGCTGCCCAGACCGCCCCGGTTCTCGAAGGTCTCGGCGAACTGCATGGCGGTGTAGAGGCGCTCGCTCGCCGCCTCATCAAGCAGCATGCCGAGGATGACATCGTGTTTGCGCAGCCGTTCGGCATCGAGCCTGGCGCCGACCTCCTTGCGCACCAGGCGCTCGTTCATCGGGTTCAGCTCGACCCACTCCCCCTTCACCTTGTCGATCAGCTTCCCCGGCAGCGCGGGCCCGTTTCGAAGCTCGATCTCCAGCCTGCGGACGGTGCTGTCCTCGTCGGGTCGGTGCATGAGCAGCCCGGAGGTGTAGAAACCCCGCAGCGCGCTGGCGCCGGAGAGCGCGAGGAAGGGATCGTCCTTGACCTGATGCTTGGTGGCCTTGCGGGTGTGGTGGGCGAGGATGACGCCCGCATCCGGATTGACCGCCTCGCGGAGAAGCTCCACCCGGTCCTTCAGGAAGAACATCATGGCTGTGTTGTCGTTCTCGCCCCCGCCTTCGGGGCCGCCATCGAAGAGGTTGCGGATCGGGTCGATGACGATGATGTCGGGCGGCGCGTCGGGGAATGCGGCCCGGATCGCCTCGGCCACGCGGGCGACGCCTTCCGCGTCGAGCAGCAGCTTCAGCTTCGGCGTGGCGATGAAGGTGTCGCGCGCGGCGGCGATCACGGCGGCGGGCAGCGCGATCTGCTGCATGCGCTCGCGCAGATAGTGATACTGGATCTCGGCCTGCAGGTAGAACACGCGCAGCGGCCGGGGCGGCGTGAAGCCGAGGAACGGCACGCCAGCGGCCATATGCACGAGCCAGCAGATCAGGAAGTCGCTCTTGCCGACCTTGGGCGCGCCGCCAAGCACCAGGAGCCCGCCCGGCGTCAGCACGCGGGGACCGATGATGTCCTCGGGCATCGGGCTCGTGTCTTCGAGCAGCGCGCCGAGGCTGAAGGTCGGCAGCGGGCTGGCCGGGGCGTCGGCGTGGTCCGCGCGCAGGAGCGGCGGACCGTTGCGCTTCACATGCAGCGCCCAGAGGCGCTCGGACTCGGCCATCAGCCGATCGAGCGGCCAGGATGGGCGCAGCATGGCGGCGTTGTAGCCGCAGATCGCCTCCCAGCCTGCGAACGGGTCGAGGCGGCCCTCGTGCACCAGGCGCACGTAATGGCCGATGGCGGCGCTGGCCCCCTGGAAGCGGGACCAGTCGTCAACCGCGCCTTCGCGCACCGG
Organism: Paracoccus stylophorae; assembly: GCF_028553765.1. Lineage (NCBI taxonomy): Bacteria > Pseudomonadati > Pseudomonadota > Alphaproteobacteria > Rhodobacterales > Paracoccaceae > Paracoccus > Paracoccus stylophorae. The sequence continues at coordinate 2,456,901 of NZ_CP067134.1, forward strand.
CGTGGTGAGCACTGCGTCGATGCCGGGCTTCGCGGTCGGCGCGGCAACGTCGCTGGCGAAGCCTACGCCTGGCAGCGGCGGCATCTCGGCGACCTTTTCCGCGAAATCCGCCAAGTCGACCTCGACGTCGCGATGCTCGCGGATCTGCACGAGGCGCTGGTGGCCGTGCTTGTGATAGACGGTGCCCGGCACCCGGATCGGCTGATGCGCCGAGCGGAAATGCGTGTCGCCGCCGACCTTCACGGCGATCTCGCCCCGCAGGCGGCAGAGCGTCACCAGGTCCTCGCCCTCGGCCGGTTCGGTCAGCTTCCACCAGACATGGAGCTTGGCCGCACCTTCGGGCGTCCGCCCGCCGCTTTCGATGATCAGCGTGGGCGGGCCGAGATGGCGCGTGACATGGTCGAGCTTGGCCGGGATATCGCCCGCATCGAGATCGACCACGATGGCCTGCATCTGCAGCACATCGGCGGCGCGGGCCTGACCCAGCTCCTCGACCGTGCCGGGGATGACGTAGACGGCGGCGCCCTCCCGGTTCGCCCACGCGGCGAAGGTCGCGAGCTTCTCGTTCGCGGTCTCGTCGGCGGGGATCCAGATGTTGTGCGGCTTGCCGTCCCGGCCCTGACCCTTGTCGACGAAGCCCCGGAGCGGGATCAGCCCCTCGCACCAGCTGAACACGGTGTCGAGGAACACGGCGATCTGCTCGGGGTCGGGATCGCAGCCGAACGGGTTCTCGGACGGCGGCCCGTCGTTGAAATCCATCCACGGGTTGAAATGCAGGATGCCGTCGTCGCTCATGCCGGCAGCCCCCAGCAGCGCTCGGCCCACGGGCAGAAGCGGCACTCGAAGAAATCGGACGTGGTGGCGACGCGCGGCAGAAGCTCGCCCGCATCGGTCGCCTGCAGGATCCGCACGCCCCGGTCGGACATGCGCTGCGCGAGATCGGCGTCGAAGGGCACCAGCTCATGGTGAAGCTCAGCGGTGTCCTTGTTGATCGCGGTGAAGAGCGCGGGCGCGGCCGAGATGCCGGAAACCGTCCCTTCCATGTAGGCCTGGTAGAGCGCGATCTGGGCGGCGTAGACCGGCTTCGACTTCGTCACGCCGTCCTTGACGCAGGCGCGCCAGTTCTTCGCGTTCATCGTCTTGCATTCCCAGAGGGCGGGAACGGCCAGCTCGAAGCCTTCGGGCCCTGCGGCGATGATGCCGTCGACATGACCGCGGATGCGCCCGCCCGCAACGGAGAACCCGAACTGGCCGCCATCTGGCCGGTTGCCCTTGCGCGTGTAGAGGTCGAAGCCCGCGCCGCGCAGCCAGGCGACGGCCAGATCCTCGAGCGCATGGCCGATGGCGAAGATGCGCAGCGACTGGCCGCTGAAGTCCTGGCCCTCGTCCTTCGGCGCAGCCGTGAACTCGAACTGCAGGGCGCGCTCGCAGGCATGGCCGAGACGCGAGCCGCCGAGGTAGTCGCGGGGCGGCCGCGTGGCCTGATCGGCGGTCAGCGCCCGATCGACCGCGGCGTTGACCCGCTCTGCGAAAGTCGGCCGGTGATTGTAATCGAGGGTCAAAACGGCACCTCCGGCGTCTGCGCCCGGGCGATGTCGGACATGGCCTCGCGGAAGCCCTCGACGGCCTCCTCGATCAGCGCGCGCACCTGCGCCTCGGTCAGATCGGCGAGCGGTGTAGTCCAGCCGATCTCGTCCATCAGCAGTGCGACGCGCTTCATGGTGGCGGTGATCGCGGCGCGCTCCTCCTCGGTCAGGTCAACCATGGCGAAACGCTCCCGCGCGAAGCGCGTCCAGAAGGACTGGCAGGGCATCGAGCAGAACCAGACCGATGGCCGGGGCCGCTTCGACCGGTGCGGATCGAACCAGCCAAAACCACGGGTGGGTTGCCGGCAGACAGCACAAAGCGTCCCACGCGGATGCCAGAGTCGCCGCCGGTCCTCGGCCGTGATGGGGGTTGAGGGTGCCATGGGTCATGCCGCCCTCCGTTCGGGAGAGGCCGCCGTGTCGATCAGCTGGCGGATGGCGCGCTTGTTGAAGCCGAAGGTCATCAGCGCGGAGGCGCGGTAGCGCGTCAGGCCGAAGTCGTGGCGGCACTCGGGCGGCAGGTACTGCAGCTGCTTCTCGGTCGGCGGCTGGCGCAGCCAGGAGCGGGTCTTGAAGGCGCTCTCGTCGGTCTCGTGCGTGTTCAGCCAGTCGTCGGCCTGCGCGAGGCAGACGGTGCGCTCGCCGACGCCCAACAGGTGGGGGCGTTCGCCCTTCGCGCCGCCGATGGCGTACCAGACCCCGTCCAGCCAGAAGATGCCGCCCCAGGCTGCGAAGCCCGTGGCCATCAGCGCGTCGTCCGTGCCGTAGAGGTCGACCCACGCGAAGCTGGAGCGCTTCAGCAGGTCGATCTCGGTCATCATGAAGCCCGAGAGCGGCGCGGCGTCCCCGCCTTCGCCCGCATCCAGATCCTCGCGCGGGAACGCCTCGCCGCAGAGCGGGCATTCGGTGGCGGCCAGCGGGATCTCCGCCTCGCAGGCAGGACAGGTCTTCGTCGGCGCCTCGCCGATCTCGGTCTTGCCGTCGAGATCGACGTCCTGTTCCAGCGTGCCGTGGATCAGGCTGGAGGTGCCGAAGTCCAGCACGACGCAATCGGTTTTCACGATGCCTGGGTGTTCCTCGGGGTCGACGGTGCGCAGCCCGCGCCCGACCATCTGGATCATCGTGGACTTGTAGGAGCTGGGCCGCAGCAGCACGACGCAGGAGGTGGGCGGATGGTCCCAGCCCTCGGTCAGAACCGCCACGTTGACCACGACGCGGATGTCGCCCGCGGCGTAGTCGGCGAGGATTGCCTTGCGCGTTTCGGCCGCCAGATCGCCATGGATCAGCGCGGCGGAAACGCCCGCCGCCCTGAAGGCGTCGGTGACGTGTTCGGCATGCGCGACGGTGGAGCAGAACACCACGGTCTGCCGGTCGCCCGCCTTTTCCTTCCAGTGGCGGATCACCTCGTCGGTGACGGGCGCGCGGTCCATGATGCCCGCCACCTCCGCCATGTCGAAATCCGACATGGTCTTGCGGACGGACCGCAATTCGTCCTGGACACCGACATCGATGACGAAGGTGCGCGGCGGCACCAGGTGGCCCGAGGCGATCAATTCGCCCAGCCGCACCTGATCGGCGACGTTGTCGAAAACCTCGCGCAGGCCCTTCCTGTCGCCCCGGTTCGGCGTCGCCGTGACCCCGAAGATCCGGGCGTCGGGATTGGCCTCGCGCACCCGGTCAATGATGCGGCGGTAGCTGTCGGCGACGGCATGGTGCGCCTCGTCGACGACCAGCAGGTCGAGGCGCGGCATGTCGGCGAGGTTCGAGGCGCGCGCCAGCGTCGGCACCATGGCGAAGGCGACCTGACCGCCCCAGGACTTCTCCGTTGCGTCGATGACAGAGGTAGCGACGCCTGGCACCACGCGCTGAAACTTGGCGCGGTTCTGCGCCGTCAGCTCGTCGCGATGGGCCAGCACGCAGGCCTTGGCCCCGTCGTCGATCATCTCGCCGGTGACCGCCGAGAGCATGATGGTCTTGCCCGCGCCGGTGGGCGCCACGCCCAGCGTGTTGCCGCGGGAAGCGAGCGCAGCCACGCTGCGCTCGACGAAGGTCTTCTGGCGGGGGCGCAGGCGCATGGCCGGTCTCCCCTTACTGCGCCCAGCTCGGCCGACCGGCGGCGCCGGGGGCGGACGCGGGCTGGCTGGGCTGGGTGGACGTGGTGGGCTGCTGCGGGGCGTGGCCCTGCGCCGGGGCAGCAGAGGACTGCGGCGCGACCGCGCCCATCAGCGCGGCGTAGTCGCGATGGTCGGGCGTGACGGCATTGCGGATCTCGTTCTTGTCCTCGCCGTTGGTGTCGGTGCCGATGTCGATGCGGGCGATGAATTCGACGCCGTCGAGATCGCCGAACCCGTTGATGCGGCGGCGGGCCTGCGCCTCCGGCGAGTTGTCCTTGTCCGACACGCCGCGCGCCGAGTTGAGGATGCCGCGGATCAGGCCGCGCCCCATGTTGGCCCAGTCTGGACCCTTGGGGCTGTAGAGGCCGATCAGCGACCAGATTTTGCGCCGGGCATAGGGCCCTTCGAGCACCGTGTATTCGACGTCGAGATAGACGGCGCCGGTGGCGGCGCGGCGCGCCCAGCCGCCGGTCCAGCCTTGCGAGGGGTCGTCGTAGCCGCCGGGGCGCAGTGAGGCCCGCACCTTGGCGAGCGTGCCCTTCGGGATGACGTTGGTGTTGGATTGGGCGGAGTTGAAGTCGTTCCAGGGTCCGGACATTGCGCGGCTCCTTTCAGTTGGAGGATGGGACGCGCAGTGGCGTCAGAGGGGAAAAGCCACCCCAGCGACCGGATCGGGACACCGGGCGTGGCGAGAGGCGCTCAGCCATGGCCGGGCTCCTGCGCGGGCGCGGGATCGGCCGGGGTCACCGGCGGCCATGTCAGGCGTTCGGAGGCTGGCGCCGCGGGACGCTGGATCTTCTCCATCAGCCGGCCGAGATGCGGGGCCTCGACCCTGTCGAGGCGGCCGGAACGGTCCTTGGCCGGATAACCCCAGGGGTTCAGCGTCTGGCAGACGAAGGCGCGCTGCGGCTGGCCGCCCTGGTCCGGGATGTCGGCCATGGTGATGACCTGATCGACGATCCCCGGCAGCTCGAGCCCGGTCTTCGAGCCGTCGATCTGCGGCTGGAAGACCTTGCGGTTGAAGTCGTCGAGCCGCTCGTCAAGGATGCCGACGAACCAGACGTGCTTGCCGCGCGTGTGCTGCAGGTGGGTCAGCCAGCCGATCATCTCACGGCCATGCAGCCCGTAGGCGCCGCGGATGTCGGGCTTGCCGGTCTTCTCGGAGAACGCTTCGGGCTGCCCACGGCACCACTGGAAGCAGAGCCGTCCCGCGACGGTGATCGAGTCGATGAAGACGGTCTCGTATTTCCCGATCACCGTGGGATCGCCGTAGCGGCCGCAGACCTCGTCGAAATGCGCCTGGCTGTAGGGCTGGTCCTCGCGCAGCGCCGGGTTCGGCCCGCCGATGAACACCGCGAAGTCGCGACATTCCTTCCAGGTGCGGGGCCGGAGCGTGTCGATCTCCAGCCCCTCGACCGCCAGATCCCCAGCCTCGAGATCGAGGAAGAGCGTGGTCGAGGCGTTCAGCGTCCAGAGCAGGCTGGTCTTGCCGATGCCGGACCGCCCGAAGATGACGCCCTTGATGCCCTTGCGTTGCGCGAGCCGCTCATCGGCGCCGATGATGGGAAGGGCCATCACTGGCCCTCCTTCTTCATCACCGCCGTGGCGGCGCGATCTGCGCCGATGCACCCCGCCTCGCGGGCGAGCTTGTAGAGGCGCTTCAGCGCGTCGGCGCGGCGGTAGGCGGCCGTGCTCTCGCGCTCCGCTTCCACGATCGCGAAGGCGATCTCGTCGACGGTCGCCTCGACGACCGGCAGCGGCTCGCGCGGTTCGTCTCCGGGACGCTGCGGGAGGGAGATGGTTTCGGGGAGATCTTCGAGGGCGTAGTTCACCTTGCGAAGACGGGTGATGGCGTCCGACTGGTCCGGCATGGCGGTTCTCCGTGAGATGATGTGATCGAGGAGGCGCATCACGCGGCCTCGCGGACGTCGGGCGCGGGCTCGGCGACGTAGATCGCCAGCAGCGGCGTCCCGTCGGCATGGGCGCCGGCGTCCTCGATCTGATAGTTGCGGTTGGGCTCGCAGACCTCGGTCAGCTCCCAGCGGCGATAGAGCCCCGGAAGACGCCTGAAATCCTCGAGCGACAGATCGGCAGTGCAGTTCATGCGTGTCTGCTTTCGGTTTGAGGGAAGGCGCTCGGGGCGCTCGAATGGAAAAAGCCACCGGCGGGACCGGATCGGGACATCGGTTCAGGGGATTTCCTCGAGGGCGTCGTGCAGCCGGCGCATCGCGCGCTGGTACCGCTTGCGGGCGGCGGCCTCGGTCAGCCCCAGGTCAGCTCCCGCCTCGGCTTGGGAAAAACCCTCGATCGCCACGCGGATCACCAGCACGGCGTCGTCGCCGAGCAGCTTCCGCACGGCGCCGTTCAGCCGGGCGTACCCATCCGCGCCGATTCCGCTGTCGCCGCTGTCCGCCACCTCGTCGGGGTCGGCGCCGCTGGCGAGATGTTCGCGCGCCGTGTCGCGCTGGCGCACGCGGATCATGTCGCGCTCGACGTTGCGGAGCACCGTGGCCGCGATCCAGTTGACGCGCCCGAGGTCGAGGCCGCGGACCGCCTCGGTAGTGCGCGCCAGCACGTCGGACGCGACCTCGTCAGCGGTGCCGAGCCTGCGCCAGAGCGACCGGCGCCGGATGGCGTCGAGGCCGGGCCAGAGCGCCAGCAACAGCATTGTCAGGGCGCTGTCGGACGCGGGCCCGTCGCCCTGCGCTGCCCTCACGAGAGCGGCGAGGATCAGGTTCTTCTGGCCCTGATCGCCGGGGGTGCGGTGCAGCCCGTCCAGCAGGGCCGCCGGATCCCGGAACGCTGCAAGGGCGGCCTGCGTGCGCCGGATGGCGTCGAAACTGCGCTGGAAGTGAAGATTGGAGGAAGATTGCATGAGGTGATCACGGATCTCGTGCCACGCGAAGGACATCGGACGCCTGCCTTGCGGCCAGGCGTCCGGCGCCTTCTCGTGGCCAGGTCAGGACGTCGCGCGTCTCTGCGATTTCAGGGGGTTGGGTGAATGCGCGCGTCAGCGCGCGGGTGCCGTTGCGTTATTCAGCGTGGCGCAGCCCCGGCAGGTGGCCTGAACCGGAAAGCCCACGAGATACTCGTGCCCCCGCGCGAAGCGCAGGTGCATGCGGCCGTCCCGGCAGACGCCGAGCAGCTTCTCACAGCGCGTGCAGCGCCATTCCGAGTTGGAGGTGGTGGGCTTGGTCTTCGCGGCGCCGGACCAGCTCGTCTGGGCTGCCTGGCGCGAGGGGAAGGGAGTCGGCATGAAAGTGCTCCTCTGATGTGGAGCCCTTCCAATAATCAGCGGTTTGTTAGACCGTCCCGCCCGAAACCCTAGATGAACTCTAGATCACGCGGTGTCGGTCGCCTCGCCGAGACGCCAATAGCGATTGCTCGAGCCGTGCCGGATGTAAGTCGGATGCGCCTTCGCCCATGCGCCGGAAGAGAACAGCTGTCTGGGATTGTCAGACCCCATCCCGTCCATCAGGACCTTGGTCAGCCGCTGGCCTGTGCCATCGGTCGCCGCTTCAACAAGGCTTTCGAAGAGTTGGATCTGGCCCGCGCCGTCAAGCGTTAGCGGATCGAGACCCGGGATGATGAGCGTCGCAGAGCGAGGCGTGTGTCGTACAACTTGGGCGACTTGCGCGGAGGACGCCAGCGTTCGGTTCGCCTCGAATCGCCGAGCCATTTCCTCCTGGTCCAGATCGCCGAGGCTTCCGTCCTGAAGCAACAGGTCGCGTAGCGCGATCACGACGTTCGGCCCGAGGAATCGTGGTGGATCATTGGACACGGCGAGTACGAGACCAGGACCCGCCGTATGTCGCGACCGAAGCGCATTCTCGACATTCTCGCGGGCTTTCAGATCGGCAAGGCGGCGCGCCAGGTAAAGCGGGACCTTTCGCTCACCCAGTGCAATCGGCCCAAGCGAGACGAGGAACTCGTTGATGGTTTCGATGTTCCTGATACCGAGAGAGCCAGCTATCGCCTGGTGGATGGTTTCGGCGAGCCATGCTCGATCGATCCCGTACTCGATCGCATTGGTGTCGAGACGCAATCCGTCCGCCTCCCCAAAGGAACCGGTTTGTCGAACCGTCCCCGGCTCCGGACCCGTTTCCTGCTCAACTTCGACAACCTCATCGTCATCCTCGGCGAGCCCAATCACCTGCCGCCCTTTGCGGGCAATCAATCTCGCACTCACCAAGCGGGCTGGATCGACGCCCGCGGAGTTGAAGAATGCACCTGCAACAGTGTCGCCGGGCAGGTCGTACAGCGACAGAAGAAAGCCGAACCACTGCGCCCGTTCCTGATCGGTGAGCGTCCGCAGGTTCTGCGTAAGACCCCAGTGTTCGAGCAGTCGGAACCCAAGGTCCCGAAGGAACGGATCGCGCATGCTCTGCACGTCCGAACTGCTGCCATTCGAGATCGAGACCCGGAAGGTTCCCTTCTTGCCGTCTGATCGACGGGTGTAACCAATTGCGATGGCGATTTTTGTGAAGCCGAAACTCCGGATCAGGGTGGCTGAATTGGCGACGTATTTCCGGACAACGTCCTCCATCGTGTCTTCTATGGTCACCTTGATGTTCAGCCGCCGGCCCCACGAGCCGAGGCGCACCTCGGCCTCGACTACCGCCGCCAGCGTGATCTCGACATCGTCGAAATCCGGGCGATCCAGATCGAAGGAGGACCTGAAGCGTTCGAGGTTAAACTCTCGGCGGGTCAGCGGCTTGGCCGAAGGCGGGCGCCCTAGAACGACCTCCGCGAAGACTTTCGAGGTTTTTTCGCGAACCTCGCCGCTGGCTGATGCGACCTCGATTTTCTTCAGCTTGGGCGTGTAGATCAGGACAGCCTCGTGTGATGGCCTGTAGTAGTGGACGGTCCAGCCCCCTTCCTCGCGATGATTGTCGATACTTGACAGGGGCCCGGGATGGCGCAGGGCGACCATGAAGGACGGCGGGTAGTTGGCGGTCTCGGGCAATTCGAGGACGGACGCGGTGACCTTGCCCTTCAGTCCCAGAGCTTCCTGAACAGCGTCACAGAGCTTCTCGTCAGGGATTCCCTCTGCGTCGGCAACAGAATCGTGGTCGAAGTCCACCTCGCAGCATGTGTAGTACGTCCGCCGTTCTCGATAGCGCCGCGCGGCATAGAAGCTCTGGGCGTCGTGAAAGTGCATCGGGAAGACCGTGCGCATCCAGATGCTCTTGCACAGCAGGTCAGGCTGGGACTCATAATGGTCGTAGTCGACATTCTGCAGCCGTTGCCCCGCAACCGTGTCGAGTGAGGTCGCTCCCTTGTCCTGGCCCATGTCGAGCAGAGCGCCAGCGATGCCCTCAAGTAGCCCGATGATTTCCTTGTCCTCCGAACGCAGGTACGCACTCAGCGCGGCCTTGCCTTGATCATCGGTCGTGCCATCAATGATTTCCGGCGGAGCGAGAAGAGTGTCGTCGGGCCGTTTGAAGCTGGCGAGAAACTGCCGGACCAGCGCAGCTGGGGCGCCCTGAAGGATACTCCCGAGGTTCGGTCCGAATTCGCTCTTCCTCCGCGCCATGAACTCACCTCAATGAACAACTGCTCTCGATTGATTCAACCCACGATAATCATGGACATATCCGTGATCGGCAACCCCTGATGTTCTCTCCCTGTTCGCATTTCTGCATTCCGTTCTTCTGAGATGTCCCGTCCCGGGCGGCCGGGTGGCTTTTGATCGGTAACAGCACCACCGATCACGGCTACCAAGACATGAAACGACCCAATCCGCTCCCGCCCGACCAGATGACCGCCGCCGAGCGCCGCGCCGAGCTGTGCGGCCTGCTGGCACTCGGGCTGCTTCGGTTGCGGATGCGGGAGACGGGCGAAGTATCTGACGATACTGGAGAACGTTGCCTACACTATCCGCCCGACCGATGCCGTCATGCAACTCCAACTCGCCGGAGAAATGCATGAACAAGCCCGATCCCATCCCCGCGCGCCTGGCCGCGCTCAAGAGCACGCCGACACCCGACCTGAAGCAACAGTGGCGCGACCTGTTCGACAGCGAGCCGCCACCATTCAACCGCCGCTACCTCGAGTCCCGCCTGGCTTACCGCATCCAGGAACTCGCCTACGGCGGGCTGAAGCCCGAAACGATCCGGCGCTTGGAGCGGCTGGGCGAGGAACTGGACGGCGGCGACACGACGAAACGCAGGATCCGCGCCGACCGCGACCGCCCGATCATTGGCACGCGGCTGCTGCGAGAATGGCAGGGCGTCGAGCAGATCGTCACCGTCACCGCCGATGGCTTCGAATGGCAGGGGCGGCCGTACAAGTCGCTGTCGGCCATCGCGCGCGCGATCACCGGCACGCGTTGGAACGGGTGGACCTTCTTCGGGCTGAAGAACCACAGGGGGCGGACATGACGAAGCCGCCGGCTAGATCGAAGGTCGTCCGCAAGCTGAGGTGTGCCGTCTACACCCGGAAATCTTCCGAGGAAGGGTTGGAGCAGGAGTTCAATTCGCTCCACGCCCAGCGCGAGGCCTGCGAGGCGTATATCGCCAGTCAGCGATCTGAAGGCTTGGTGCTGGTCCGCGATCAGTATGACGACGGGGGGATCTCGGGCGGCACGCTGGACCGGCCACGCCTGAAGCGGCTGCTGGAGGACATCGAGGACGGGCTGGTCGATGTGGTCGTGGTCTACAAGATCGACCGGCTCAGCCGCTCACTCGCCGACTTCGCGAAGCTGGTCGAGGTGTTCGACAGGAACGGAGTTACCTTCGTCTCGGTGACGCAATCCTTCAACACCACCACCTCCATGGGCCGGCTGACGCTGAACATCCTGCTCTCGTTCGCGCAGTTCGAGCGGGAGGTGACGGCCGAACGCATCCGCGACAAGGTCGCCGCCAGCCGGAAGAAGGGCATGTGGATGGGCGGGGTGCCGCCCTACGGCTACCGCGTCGAGAACCGGAAGCTGGTTGTCGACGAAGAAGCCGCCACGCATGTGCGCTGGCTCTTCGCCCGCTTCCTCGAGATCGGCTCCTGCACGGAACTGGCGCGGGAGGTCGGCACGCGCGGCCTCCGCACCCCGCGCGGCAATCGGATCGACAAGAAATACATCTACCGGATGCTCAGCAACCGCGCCTACATCGGTGAGGCGGTCCACAAGGGCGACAGCTATCCCGGCGAGCACGACGCCATCATCGATCAGGAAACGTGGGATCGCGTCCACACCATCCTGACCGAAAGCCCCCGCAAGCGCGCTGCCCGCACCCGTGCCGCCACGCCCGCGCTGCTGAAGGGGCTGCTCTACGGTCCCGACGGCGCAGCCTTCTCGCCGACGCACACCCGCAAGGGCGGGCGGCTGTACCGTTACTACGTCAGCCAGACGGTGCTGAAGCATGGCGCCGGGGCGTGCTCCATCGGCCGCGTGCCCGCGGGCGAGATCGAGGCCGCCGTCGTCGACCAGCTACGCGCCGTGTTCCGCCAGCCGGAGATCGTGGCGGGGACATGGAAGGCGGCGCGGGCGGAGGATGGCGAGATCACCGAGACCGACGCCCGCGAGGCGCTGACCCGGCTCGATCCCCTTTGGGACGAACTCTTCCCGGCCGAGCAGGCGCGCATCGTCGGGCTGCTGGTCGAGCGGGTCGAGATCGGCACCGAAGGGCTGAACGTCCGCCTGCGCATGGACGGGCTGGCGACACTGGCGCGCGAAATCACCACCGACATTGGAGCTGCCGCATGACCCGCGCCACGCCGATCCCCGACACCGTCACCATCCACGTTCCATTCCGCATCATCAAGCGCGGCGGACGGAAGGAGATGCAGCTGCCTGCAGACGTCCCGACTCAGCGCCGCCCCGACAATGCCCTCGTCAAGGCGCTGGCCCGGGCCTTCCGATGGAAGCGGATGCTCGAGTCGGGTGAGGTCACCACCATCGCTGAATTGGCTGAGCGTGAAGGAATCGCGGTGTCGTACGTCACCCGGCTTCTACGACTGACGCTGCTTGCGCCAGACATCGTGGAGGCCATTCTCGACGGGCGGCAGGGGCCGGAGGTGACGCTGGCGCGGTTGATAGAGCCGTTCCCATTGGAGTGGCAAGCGCAAGGGGCCCTTGATAACAAGCAGTGACCAGAATGGGCACTGATGGACTGGCTTGCCCCGGCTTACCCTGCTAGGATCCCCGAAATCTTCGAGAGGACAGGGATGGTTATGCAGCCCGAACCCGCGATGACTGTTCGCGACGTCGCTGGCTACCTGAACGTCGATGAAAAGACGGTCTACCGCCTGGCCAAGAGGGGTGAACTGCCCGGCTTCAAGGTTGCAGGCTCGTGGCGCTTCAAGAGGGCCGATCTGGACGCATGGATCGATCAGCAGAAGCAGGCTGCGCAAGATAATTCCGGGGGCGGGCATTGAGTGAACTGAACATCAGCAATTTCATCTGGAACATCGCCGACGATATCCTGCGCGACGTCTATGTCCGGGGAAAGTATCGGGATGTCATTCTGCCGATGACGGTGATTCGGCGTCTTGATGCGGTGCTGGAGCCGACCAAGGACGCCGTGCTCGCAATGAAGACGCAGCTCGACAAGGCTGGCGTTGCCAATCAGCACGCCGCGTTATGCCAAGCCTCTGGAGAAGCGTTCTACAACACCTCGCAGTTCCGCCTGCGCGACCTCACATCCCGCGCGCGGCGCCAGCAGTTGAAGGCGGATTTCGAAGCTTACCTCGATGGCTTCTCACCGAACGTCCAGGAGGTGCTGGACAAGTTCAAGTTCCGCAATCAGATACCGACCCTGGTCGAAGCTGACGCGCTCGGTTTCCTGCTCGAGAAATTCCTCGATCCATCGGTCAACCTCAGCCCGAAGCCTGTGCTGCATGCCGATGGCACCGTGCGCCTGCCGGGCCTCGACAACCACTCCATGGGTACGATCTTCGAGGAGCTGATCCGGCGCTTCAACGAAGAGAACAACGAGGAAGCCGGCGAGCACTTCACCCCGCGCGACGTGGTGGAGCTCATGTCCCATCTCATCTTCATGCCGATCGCCGACGACATCCAGTCGGGCACCTATCTCGTCTATGACGGGGCATGTGGTACCGGCGGCATGCTGACCGTGGCGGAAGAGACGTTCACCAGGCTCGCGACCGAGCACGGCAAGGAGGTCTCGGTCCATCTCTATGGCCAAGAGGTCAACCCCGAGACCTTCGCCATCAGCAAGGCCGACTTGATCCTGAAGGGCGAAGGGCTCGAAGCCGAGAACATGAAATTCGGCTCCACGCTCTCGTCGGACGCTTTCCCGTCCCACGAGTTCGACTTCATGCTGTCGAACCCGCCCTACGGCAAATCGTGGAAGACCGACCTCGAACGCATGGGCGGGAAGAAGGACATTCGCGATCCTCGCTTCCTGATCGAACATGGCGGCGACCCGGAATTCAGCCTGATAACCCGCTCCAGCGACGGCCAGATGGTGTTTCTGGCCAACATGCTCAGCAAGATGAAGACGGCCTCGCCCCTCGGCAGCCGCATCGCCGAAGTCCACAACGGATCGTCGCTTTTCACCGGCGACGCCGGATCGGGCGAGAGCAACGTTCGGCGCTGGGTGATCGAGAATGACTGGCTGGAGGCCATCGTCGCCCTGCCGCTGAACATCTTCTACAATACCGGGATTGCGACCTACATCTGGGTGCTGAGCAACCGCAAGGCGGAACACCGCCGCGGCAAGGTGCAACTCATCGACGCCACGTCCTGGTTCAGGCCATTGCGCAAGAACCTGGGCAAGAAGAACTGTGAACTGGGGCCCGACGATCTTCGCCGGATCACCGACGCCTTCATGCAGGGCCGTGAGGACGAGACGTCGAAAATTTTCCCCAACGCGGCGTTCGGCTACTGGAAGGCCACCATCGAACGCCCGTTGCGCCTGAAGGTCGAACTGTCGGACGTCGCGCTGCGCCGCTTCCGCAAGTCCTGCGCCGATGTGGGCGAGGCCGATCTGGCGCGCGCTGTCGAGGCGGTCGCCGAACATGCGGGCGCCGGCCCGCATCTCGACTTCAACCGCTTCGCCGCGCAGGTCGAGGCGGCGGCCGCCGGGCTTGGCATCCGGATGACCGCCAAGCGCCAGAAGCTGTTGATGTCGGCGTTGGGGGTGAAGGCGGCGGAAGCCGCGCCGGTCATCCGGAAAGTCACGAAGCCGAAGGCCGGCGCGGACATCGACCACGACGCGCTTCACGGCAGCTATCGCACCACCATCGACGGCAAGCAGGTGGTGGTGGAATACGAGCCGGATTCGGAGCTGCGGGACACCGAACAGGTGCCGTTCCTTGAGGACGGCGGGATCGAGGCCTTCGTCCGGCGCGAGGTGCTGCCCCATGCGCCCGACGCATGGATCGACGCCTCGAAGACGGTGATCGGCTACGAGATCAGCTTCACGCGGCATTTCTACAAGCCGCAGCCGCTGCGAGAGCTCGACCAGATCGAGGCGGATATCCGCGCGCTGGAGCAGGAGACGGAGGGCCTGCTGGAGGACGTGCTGGTCGGAGGCCGGGGCGCATGACGGCGCGCGCGCTTACCGTGGCACCGTCGGCGGAACGCGGGGGGCTTGCCCCCTATGCCTCCTATCGCGACAGCGGGTTGCCCTGGCTCGGCGCGATCCCGTCCCATTGGGACGTGCGCCGCAACGGCCGCCTGTTTGCCGAGCGCGTCGAGACCGGCTTCGAGGATCTGCCGATCCTGGAGGTTTCGCTGCGCACGGGCGTGCGGGTCCGTGACATGGAGAACGGCGCCCGGAAACAGCAGATGGCGGACCGCAGCAAGTACAAGCGCGCTGTCCGGGGCGACATCGCCTACAACATGATGCGCATGTGGCAGGGCGCGGTGGGTGTCGCGCCGGAGGACGGCCTGATCAGCCCCGCCTATGTCGTCGCGCGGCCGTTCCCCGAGGTCGATCCGCGCTACTACACCTATCTGTTCCGCACGCCCGCCTATATGCGCGAGGTGAACAAGTTTTCACGCGGCATCGTCTCGGACCGCAACCGGCTCTATTGGGGCGAGTTCAAGCAGATGCCGTCTGCCTTCCCTCCGACCGGGGAGCAGGCGCGGATCGCGGATTTCCTTGATGCCCATGGCCGTCTGACGGCCCGCCTGATCCGCAACAAGCGGCGGCTGATCGGCCTGTTGAACGAGCAGAAGCAGGCGATCATCAACCGCGCCGTCACCCGCGGCCTGAACCCCACCGCCCCGAAGAAGCCCACCGGCATCGACTGGATGCCCGAGGTTCCGGCGCATTGGAAGATTCTGAAACTCAAACGGTTTTCCCGCATGAAGAGCGGGGATTCTATTACTGCGGAGAGCATCGACGAAACTGGAACCTATCCGGTCTACGGGGGAAACGGACTGCGCGGATACACCGACCGTTTCACACATGACGGAACGTTCGCGCTGATCGGGAGACAAGGCGCCCTTTGTGGAAACGTCCACCGCGTGTCGGGAACCCTCTGGGCTTCTGAGCATGCGATTGTGACGACACTCGAGCCCCCTCACGATCTCGATTGGTTCGTGGAATTGTTGCGGGTCATGGACCTGAACCAGTATTCCGAGTCAGCGGCGCAACCGGGTCTCGCAGTTGACGATATTGCGAATCTCTACGCGCCTCTGCCGCCGCCGGGGGAACAAGTCGAAATCGCACAACACTTCAGAAACGAGTTCACGGACTTAAATGCTGTCTTGGAGCGCACAGGTCGCGAAATCACCCTCATCCGCGAATACCGCGAGCGGCTGATTGCCGATGTCGTCACCGGCAAGCTGGACGTGCGCCACATCGAGATCGCGGCGCCTGACGACGAGGCGGACATCGACAAGGACGACGCGCCGGACGACCTGGAGACCGAGGACACGGACGACCTGGCGGAGGCCGAGGACTGACCATGCCGCCGCCCGCCGCCCCGAAAATCTATCACATCGTGCACGTTGACCGGCTGCCCTCGATCATCGCCGAGGGCGGTCTGCTGTGCGATGCCGAGATCGTCCGGCGCACGGCGGCCGCCCCCGCCATGGGCACCACCATCGGGATGACCAGCATCAAGGAACGGCGGCTGAACGAGCTCGAGCTTTCCAGCCATCCCGGCCTGCGGGTCGGCGGCTGCGTGCCCTTCTACTTCTGCCCGCGCTCGATCATGCTCTATCTGATCCATTGCGCGAACCATGCCGAGCTTGCCTATCGCGGCGGCCAGGGACCGATCGTCCATCTGGAGGCCGACCTGCGCGACAGCGTCGCCTGGGCGGAACGCAACCGCTCCCGCTGGGCCTTCACCCTGTCGAACGCCGGGGCCTATTACTTCGAGGACCGGGCCGACCTCGGGCAGCTTGATGCGATCAACTGGGACGCGGTCCAGACGAACCGCTGGGCGGGGAACGGCATCTCGCGCTCGGTCAAGGAAGGCAAGCAGGCGGAATTTCTCATTGAGACGTCTTTTCCATGGCAGCTTGTGACCCGGATCGGGGTAAGGTCGCAGCAGGTCTACGGGCAAGTCAGAGCGGCGTTGCAGGCGGCGGAGCATAAGCCGCATGTCGAAATCAAGCCGGATTGGTACTATTGATGGGGAGGGAGGCCGCGATGTTTGAATACAAGACTGGCGATATTCTGGCCGCTGATGCCGATGCCCTGGTGAATACGGTGAACTGCGTTGGCGTGATGGGCCGAGGGATCGCGCTTCAGTTCAAGAACGCGTTCCCGGAGAATTTCCGCGCCTACGAGCAAGCCTGCAAGCGTGATGAAGTCCGGCCCGGCCATATGTTCGTCTTCGAGACCGGACAGCTGACCAGCCCGCGATACATCATCAATTTCCCGACCAAGCGCCACTGGCGCGGCAAGAGCCGTATGGAGGACATAGACGCGGGGCTGAAGGATCTGCAGCGCGTCATTCGAGAGAAGAAGATTCGGTCAATCGCTATCCCCCCGCTTGGCAGTGGGCTGGGCGGTCTCGACTGGAATGAGGTCCGGCCAAGGATCGAGGAGGCGCTGCGCGGCTTCAACGACCTGCAAGTCATCATCTTCCAGCCGAATGGCGCACCGGAACCGGCCCGGATGGCAAGGCGGCAGACGGCGCCGAACATGACCCCCGGCCGTGCGGCGCTGGTCGGCCTGATGGACCGTTACCTCAGCGGGCTGCTGGACCCGTTCGTGACGCTGCTCGAAGTGCACAAGCTCATGTATTTCATGAAGGTCAGCGGCGAGCCGTCGATGGAGCGGCTCCGGGTAGTGAAGGGCCCATACGGCCCGTATTCGGAAAACCTGACCCACGTCCTGCGCGAGATCGAAGGGTATTTCGTCTCCGGATACCGCGACGGCGGCGATGCGCCCAACAAGCAGCTCGAGCTTGTGCCGGGAGCTGTGCAGGACGCCGACGAATTCCTCGGAGAGCATCCCGACACACGCGCCCGTTTCGACAAGGTGGCCAACCTGGTGGAAGGCTTCGAGACGCCATTCGGCCTTGAGCTTCTGTCAACGGTGCACTGGGTGATCACGCACGAGTCGCCGAACTCGATCAATGAGGCGGTCTCCAAGGTTTACGGGTGGAATGATCGCAAGAAACAGTTCTCGCCGCGGCAGGTCGCACTGGCGGCGGAGGTCCTTCAGAAGAAGGGCTGGATCGATGCCGGTGCATTGCAGGCGGGCTGATGACGACGGACACCAGCGAGAAAGGCCTCGAAGCCCTCATCGTCCGCTCGCTCATTGACGAGGCGGGTTACGTTGCCGGGGCTTCGAAGGATTTCGACCGGGACCACGCCGTTGACCTGACGAAGCTGTCCGACTTCCTCAACGCGACACAGCCCGAGGCTGTCGAGGCGCTCGGCATCGGCGAGGATGGACCGAAGCGGCTGCAGTTCCTGCACCGGCTTCAGGGCGAGATCGCCAAGCGCGGCGTCATCGACGTCCTGCGCAACGGCGTGAAGCACGGCCCCGGCTCAGTGGAGCTGTTCTTCGGCACGCCGACCCCGGGCAACGCCAAGGCCGAGGCGTTGTTCGCCGCGAATATCTTCAGCGTCACCCGCCAGCTGCACTATTCGAAGGACGCCACCAAGCTGTCGCTCGACGTGGCCGTCTTCATCAATGGTCTGCCGGTTGCCACCTTCGAGCTGAAGAACAGCCTGACCAAGCAGACGGTCGAGGACGCGATCGAGCAATACAAGCGCGACCGCAGTCCGAAGGAGTTACTGTTCCAGTTCGGCCGCTGCGTCGTCCACTTCGCCGTGGACGATCACGAGGTGCGGATGTGCACCCAGCTGAAGGGCAAGGCGTCCTGGTTCCTGCCGTTCAACAAGGGCTGGAACGACGGCGCGGGCAATCCGCCGAACCCTCATGGGCTGAAGACCGACTACCTGTGGAAGGAGTACCTGACGAAGCGAAACCTCACCGACATCCTTGAGAACTATGCGCAGGTGGTCGAGGAGGTCGACGAGCGCGGCAAGAAGAAGCCGCCGAAGCAGGTCTTCCCGCGGTTTCACCAGCTTGACGTGGTGCGCAAGCTGCTGGCCGATGCCGAAGCCGTAGGGGCCGGAAAGCGGTACCTGATCCAGCACTCGGCCGGTTCGGGCAAGAGCAACTCGATTGCTTGGCTCGCCCACCAGTTGATCGGCCTGGAGACGGCCGGAACGATGACCTTCGACTCCGTCGTCGTGGTCACCGACCGGCGCGTTCTGGACAAACAGATCCGCGATACGATCAAACAGTTCGCGCAGGTGTCATCCGTCGTGGGCCACGCCGAAAAGTCTGGCGACCTGCGCGCCTTCCTGAAGGCCGGCAAGAAAATCATCATCACGACGGTGCAGAAGTTCCCCTTCATCCTCGACGAGATCGGCGACGAGCACCGTGGGCGAACCTTCGCCATCATCATCGACGAGGCCCATTCCAGCCAGGGCGGCCGCACTGCCGCGAAGATGAACATCGCGCTCGCGGCGAATGGCGCCGAGGAGGAGGACGAGACGGTCGAGGATGCCATCAACCGGCTGATGGAAGCTCGGAAGGTGCTGTCGAACGCCAGCTATTTCGCGTTCACCGCCACGCCAAAGAACAAGACCCTGGAGGTATTCGGCGCTCCGGTCCCGCAGGGCGACAAGGTCAAGCACGTGCCTTTCCACAGCTACACGATGAAGCAGGCGATTCAGGAGGGCTTCATCCTCGACGTGCTGAAGCACTACACGCCGGTCGACAGCTACTACCGGCTCATGAAGACGGTTGAGGACGATCCCAAGTTCGACACGAAGCGGGCGCAGAAAAAGCTGCGCAAGTATGTGGAATCCCATGACCATGCGATCCGGAAGAAGGCCGAGATCATGGTCGATCACTTCCACGACCAGGTCATCGCGCACCGCAAGATCGGCGGTGCGGCCCGGGCGATGGTCATCACCAACGGGATTCAGCGCGCGATCCAGTACTTCCACGCCTTCCAGGCCTATCTGAAGGAACGCAAGAGCCCGTACCAAGCCATCGTCGCCTTCTCGGGCGAACATGAGTATGGCGGCCAGAAGGTCACGGAAGCGACGATGAACGGCTTTCCGAGCAGCCAGATCGAGGAGCTGATTCAAAAGGATCCGTATCGCTTCCTGATTGTCGCGGACAAGTTTCAGACCGGCTATGACGAGCCGCTGCTGCACACGATGTACGTGGACAAGACGCTGTCCGGCGTGAAGGCGGTGCAAACCCTGTCGCGGCTGAACCGGGCACATCCGCAGAAGCACGACACCTTTGTTCTCGACTTCATGAACGACTTCGACGCCATCAAGGCATCCTTCGAGCCGTACTATCGGACCACGATTCTCAGCGAAGAGACCGATCCTAACAAGCTGCACGATTTGAAGGCCTCACTGGACGGCTACCAGGTCTATTCTTGGGAACAGGTGGAGGACTTGGTGGCGCTCTACCTCGGCGGCGCGGACCGGGACAAGCTCGACCCGATTCTCGACGCTTGCGTGGCCGTATACAAGGCAGACCTCGACGAGGACGGACAGGTCG
The DNA here is from genome assembly GCF_028553765.1 of Paracoccus stylophorae. Classification (NCBI taxonomy): domain Bacteria; kingdom Pseudomonadati; phylum Pseudomonadota; class Alphaproteobacteria; order Rhodobacterales; family Paracoccaceae; genus Paracoccus; species Paracoccus stylophorae. The sequence continues at coordinate 2,476,566 of NZ_CP067134.1, forward strand.
ACTTCAAGGGCAAGGCGAAGGCGTTCACCAGGACATACGGCTTCCTGGCTGCGATCCTTCCCTTCAGCAATGCCGATTGGGAGAAGCTGTCGATCTTCCTGAATTTCCTGACGCCGAAGCTGCCGGCCCCGGAGGAGCCGGACCTGTCAAAGGGTATTCTCGAGGCAATCGACATGGACAGCTATCGGGTCGAAGCTCAGGCAACCATGGCCATCGTGTTGCCCGACGCAGACGCAGAAATCGAGCCCGTGCCGACCACGGGGGGCGGCGGCCGGCCCGATCCAGAGCTTGATCTCCTGAGCAATATTCTAAAGATTTTCAACGAGATGTTCGGCAATATCGAGTGGAAGGACAAGGACAAGATCGGGAAGGTGATTGCAGAGGAACTGCCCGCGAAAGTCTCGGCGGACAGGGCGTATCAGAACGCCATGAAAAACTCGGACAAGCAGAACGCCCGGATCGAGCACGACAAGGCACTTGAACGCGCAGTGATCGAGCTGCTCTCCGACCATACCGAGTTGTTCAAGCAGTTCTCCGACAACCCGTCGTTCAAGAAATGGCTGTCCGAAACGATCTTCACAGCGACATACGCCGATGCATCGTAACGGCGAGACCGGAAAAGTTCGACGTGAGGGGCCATAGGAAGCGAAGGGAACCGGGATCGGAGTCCGCGCTGGCGCGAAATAAAATCGTTTATAGTCAGATGATTACAGGCTGTTCACCGAAGCGGCGCAGTCAACAGGTCCGGAGAATATCGGCCCCGAGAGAACACTTTCAGGCCTATTGGCGGCAGGGTCAGTGTTCAGCCCATCCCGCATAACCCTTGAAAACAACGGAAAAATCCGGCCGCGGCCGGATCGGGAGAACGCTTTCGCGGGTGCAAGTGGCGGAGGGGATGGGCCTGCCGTCGAACCTTCTCTGCCCTTTAACACGTTGATTCATTAGTGCGAATTCCAGGCGATCTCCTTCAGATTGTGCTTTGACGTCGATGGGCCCCGCTTCCACAACGAATGACGCGCAAGCGCGAGAGTTCCCCGGCTTCGACCTCCTTCCCCTCGCGGGACGGTGGCGTTACGGCTCTCGGGCGAGGTCTTGAAGTAGCGGAAGGGCGATCGCTGAGTCATGGCGACCGGCTACGGGGCTAGTTGCACCCGTGGCAACCGGGTTCCTTTTACAGGTCCGCAGGCAGCCTTCCGCCGATTTGTGCGTCTTCGGCTCTTGTCGGCTGACCGAAAGGAGAAGGGTGGTTGCGAGGCGAGTGTCTCCCAACTAAGCGGACATTCGGACGGCGGGCAAGGCCGCGTCAACGTGGGACGACGACATTTGACCCTTCGATCGATCCGAGGACTACGCAAGCTTGTGGGTTGCGCCCTTCCCGAGCGAAGATTGTTCATCCGGTACGGCGACCATGTCCGGTTCGTTCGCCTGAGCCCCGCAAGGCAGGCCCTCGCCTGGGCTGGTGGAGCGTTTCTGGTGGCGTGGTGCCTGACGGTCACGTCAGTCCTTATCATGAACTCCATCGGCTCCCTAACCATGCGCGAGCAGGTCAAGCGAGAGCAGGCGCTCTTTGAGGCACTCGGCAGGGAGCGCGACCAGGCGGCGATGGAAGCGCTCGCCGCCCAAGAGCGGTTTGCAGCCGCCATGAAGCAGATCTCGTCAATGCAGAGCAACCTTCTTGCGCTCGAGACCCGCCGCCACGAGATGGAGAGCGAGTTTCAGGCAGCCCAGGCCACTCTGAGCCGTACGATGGACGAGCGCGATGCCGCAGTGTCTGCGGCGGCTGCGTCGCAGGATCCGAGATCTGAGGAACTCGCTGCCACGCTCGACCTACTGACCCTCGCCTTGGCTGAAACGGTGGTCAAGCGTGATCAGGCCGCCACCAAGGCCAAGGAGGCCGTTCGTCTTGCCGGCGAGTTGGAGTTCGATCTGCGGCTGAGAAAGTCGGAGAGTGATCGGATCCTGCATCAGATCGAGAAGGCTCTGATCGCCTCGGTGGAGCCGCTCGACGAGGTGCTCCGTGAAGCCGGACTGGACTCGGAGGCGGTACTCGCATCCGCTGGCGATGTTCACTCAGCCCCGAAGGAAGCCTTGGTTGGGGTGGCGGTCTCCACGAGGGGAATGGCCTCTCTGGACGACGAGACCGTGCGCGCGAACCGCATTCTTGAGCGGCTCGACGAACTCAGCCACTACCGCTTGGCCCTCGAATCGCTGCCGCTCGCCATGCCGGTCCAGGACGCCTTCCGATACACCTCGCCCTTTGGCCGGCGCTGGGGGCGAATGCACAAAGGCGTGGACATGGCAGGACCTGTCGGCACCCCCGTCTACGCCACGGCCGACGGGGTCGTCACCTTCGCTGGCTGGCAGAACGGCTACGGGCGGATCATCATCGTTCGCCACCCCTTCGGTCTGGAGACCCGCTACCCGCACCTCAACGCCATCCGCGTCGAGGTGGGCCAGGAAGTTGCGCGCGGCGAGCGGGTCGGCGACATGGGTAACTCGGGCCGCTCCACGGGATCCCACCTCCACTACGAGGTGCGCGTGAACGGTGAAGCGGTCGATCCGATGGGCTACATTCGCGCCGGCCGGGACCTCCTCTGAGCGCGCCCGCGCGCGCCGGTAGCCGGGCTCTTGCTACGTCAGTGAGGCGAAGGGGCGTCGAACTGCACGTAGAGGTGCTCGACGATCTCGAACTGAAGGTCATGGAACTTGCTTGGGCCCGGTTCGCGGCATGACGCGGGAACTGCACTGCCTGCAGTACGGCGAGCCCGAAATCCAGTACGAGATTGTCCGCCGCCCGAGGAAGACACTGGAGATCGCTGGTGAGCCTGCTGCGACAACGTCGATCCGATCATGACCGAAGGTCATGCGCTCGTCCGCCGGCCGCCGTGCGATCTTGCGCGCGCGAAGGCGCTGAGGGCGAGGCTGCCCGAGAGGATTCGGCAGACAATCTGGGCGCCGGTCAAGCGCGTTGGCCCAGATAAGCAATGGTGACCCGCCGGTCGCGGGACGCGGGGCTGATATGGGCGTGGCCGTGATCGTGAGGCATCGTCTTCTCTCTCAGGTCTCGGCGTCACCTTGATGGACCGCCTTGTGGTGCTCGCCATGCGCGTCGCGCAGGATTCCGATGCCGCCCCAAGCGGCGACGCCGGCGACGGCGATACCGACCACCAGATCGGGCCAATTGCTGCCCAGCCACCAGACGAGACCGCCTGCGACGAGAATTCCGCCGTTTGAAATGAAGTCGTTGATACTGAAGGTGTTGGCCGCTCTGACATTCACGTCCGGATCCTCGAGTCGACCAAGAAGCCGGATGCAGACGCCATTCACGACCGCGGCAATGAGCGCCATGGAAATCATGAGCGGGCCGAGCGGCTCGGAACCGGTGTAGTAGCGACGAACAGCATCGATCAGGATGCCAACCGCCAGAATCAGCAGCAGGCCCCCCGACAAGTTCGCGGCCCAACGCTTCCATTTGTCCGAACGAGACAGCGCGAAAAGGCTGATGGCGTAGACGAAGCTGTCGGAGGTGTTGTCCAGACCGTTGGCGATCAGCGCACTGGAGTCGCCCAGTGCGCCGGTCGCGAAGAAGCCGAACGCAATGGCAACATTCAGCAGCAGAACCGTCCAGAGCGTACGGCGCTGACGTTCATCCGGATCCTTTGACAGTTTTCTGGACATCAGGTTCGCCTCCGTTCGTACTGGCCGGCGGATCAAGGCGGCTCCATCCACCCTGCAGGCGCAAACCACTCGATCCTCGCCGGAAAAGGGTAGCCCTTTGCCCAAGAATCGGTCGAGAGACAGTTTTGGTTCCTCTGGTCCCCAGAAGTTCGAGGGCGGCGCGTGGATTTATGCCCAGCGCTGCGCGGGCCGGGCGGGTTCACGGCAGCGCCCGCAAGGCAGACGCGGCCGCCTGTCACGTCCGGGCGATCGGGTCGCTCGGCCAGCCACGTCCAGAGGATCGACGCCACGATGCAGACGCTTCGGAGTCGATCTGCGCCAGGAACCGGCCGAAGGCGATCAGGCTCGCCACGCCCGGCCCGAGCGAAGCCGCGGAGGCGCCGAGGCGCCACAATGGCGAAACAGCCCGCGATCTCGCGCCAAAGCCGCGGCGGCATAGATCGTCAAGGTCGGCAGCGCCGTCATTCAGCCGCCGCCGTCGGCACGTCGTGGTCATGTGCGCAGTGGGAATGGTCGCTCAGCGACTCGATTACGCGGCAGTCGGCGATGGTCCCTTGTGCGCATTGCCGGATCATCCGCTCCAGCTCGGCTTCCAGCGCCGTCAGCTGCGCGATCCGGGCCTTCACCGCAGCGAGTTGCTCCTTCGCGATGATGTCGGCGGCTGCGCAGGATTGGTCGGGCTGGTCGGAGAGGCTCAGAAGGTCGCGGATGGCGTCCAGCGGAAACCCGAGTTCGCGCGCGTGGCGAATGAAAGCCAGCCGATCCTGTGCGGACTTTCCGTATAGACGCTGGTTGCCGGCGCTGCGCTCCGGCTCGGGCAGGAGGCCGATCTGCTCGTAGTAGCGGATGGTCGGCACCTTCACCCCGGCCGCCTCACCCAGTTTTCCGATGGTGAGCATCAGATTCCCTCTTGAAGCTACAGTAGCTAGAGACATTAAGTTCCCGATTCGATGAAGGCAACTGCCCGATCGGGGCGAAGGAAAGACGATGACGGGAACCGACGTGGAAACAGCGACGGCCTGCGACTGGACCGTTTCGGGCATGGATTGCGGCTCCTGCGCGACCAAGATCAAGGATGCGGTCGGGCGCCTCCCCGGCGTCAGCGGCGTGGAGGTCGGCATCATGTCCGAGCGTCTGCGCCTGACCCTGGACGAGGCGCAGACCGGCCGCGACAAGGTTGAAAAGACGGTCCGGGCCCTTGGATACGGCATCGCACCACGCGCCGCGGCGGCCAAGAACGAGTTTGTGATGCCCGGCGGCCCGAAGGCCGGCACGGCCGCGACACGAGACGAAAGCGGCCACGGCAGCCCCAGCCATGTCCATGACGACCCGGCAGACCGCGGCAAGCGCTGGTATCAGACGGGCAAGGGCAAGCTCGTCATCTTTACCGCTCTCCTACTGGCGGTGGCCTGGGGCATAGAGTTGCTGGCGCCTCAGTTCGGCAAGTGGGCCTTTGTCGCCGCCTGCCTGATCGGCGTGGCACCGGTGGCGCAACGCGCCTTTGCCGCCCTGCGGCTGGGCCAACCGTTCACCATCGAAAGCCTGATGACCGTGGCTGCCATCGGCGCCCTTTTCATCGACGCGGCCGAGGAGGCGGCACTGGTCGTGTTCCTGTTCGCGGTCGGCGAGGTTCTGGAAGGTGTCGCGGCGGGCAAGGCCCGGGACGGCATTCGGGCTCTGGCCAATCTGGTGCCGAAGACCGCATTTCTTGAACTGAATGGCGTCACGAAAGAGGTTCCGGCCGCCAGCCTGCGGGTCGGGCAGTTCGTGCTCGTCCGCCCCGGCGACCGCGTCCCGGCGGATGGCGAGATCGCCAAGGGCACATCCGGCATCGACGAAAGCCCGGTCACCGGCGAGAGCATGCCGAAAACGCGGGGGCCGGGCGATCCGGTCTTTGCCGGGTCGATCAACACCGAGGCCGTGCTGCGCGTAATGGTCACGAAGGCGGCCGAGGACAACACCATCGCCCGCATCATCCGTCTGGTCGAAGAAGCCGAGGAGGCCCGCGCGCCGACCGAACGCTTCATCGACCGCTTCAGCCGCTGGTACATGCCCGCCATCGTCACCGTGGCGGCGCTGGTCGTGCTGGTGCCGCCGCTGGCCTTCGCTCAGCCTTGGGATACCTGGATTTATCGTGGCCTTGCGCTTCTGCTGATCGGCTGCCCCTGCGCGCTGGTCATCTCGGTTCCGGCCTCAATCGCCTCGGCGCTATCCACCGGCGCGCGGCGCGGCTTGCTGATGAAGGGTGGCGCGGTGATCGAGGCGGCCTCGAAGGTCAGCCGCATCGCCTTCGACAAGACCGGCACCCTGACCCACGGGCGGCCGATGGTTACCGATATCGTGACCTTCGGCGCCACCACCGAGGCCGAGCTTCTGGCCGTGGCGGCGGGCGTCGAGACCGGATCCAGCCATCCGCTGGCCATCGCCATCCTGAACAAGGCCACGGAAGCGGGCGTTGCAGCCCTGCCGTCGCGCGATGCCAGGGCGCTGATGGGCAAGGGCGTGATCGCGACAGTCGGGGACGCAGCGGCCTGGGTGACCTCCCCCCGCCATGCGATGGAGAACGGCGGCCTCGACGATCCTGGCCTGCGCCAGGCCACCGTCTTCGAAGAAGAGGGCAAGACCGCCGTTGCGGTGTTCCGTGAAAAGACCCCGCTCGGCCTGATCGCCATGCGCGACGAACCCCGCAAGGACGCGGCCGAGGCGGTCCGGCAGCTCAAGGACATGGGTGTCGCCCCGGTCATCCTGACCGGAGACAATCCGCGCACGGCCGCTGCCATTGCCGGGGGCCTCGGCATGGAGTTCCAGGCCGACATGATGCCCGAGGACAAGCTCACGGCGATCCGCGACATGAGCGAGCACGGTGGCGTGATGATGATCGGCGACGGGATCAACGACGCCCCCGCGCTGAAACAGGCGGATGTCGGCGTGGCTATGGGGTCAGGAACCGACGTGGCCTTGGAAACCGCCGATGCGGCGATCCTTCGCGACCGGGTGATCGATATCCCGGCGATGATCCGGCTCGCGCGCGCCACCATGGGCAACATACGCCAGAACGTCACCCTCGCCCTGGGGCTCAAGGCGGTGTTTCTCGTCACCACGGTGCTGGGTATCACGGGGCTCTGGATCGCCATTCTGGCAGATACCGGCGCTACGGTGCTGGTGACGCTGAACGCGCTCAGGCTTCTGGGCTTCAACCCCACGCGAATGAGCTGAGCCGACACAGCCGGAAAGAGTACAGGCGAGAGCAGTAGAAATGAGCGAGTCAAAGGTCGGACACGACCACGGAGCCGAGGTTGGAGCCGACAACATCACCCGCGTGCGGGCGGTGTTCGTGCTGACCGCCGCCTACGCGCTGGTACAGGCAGTCGGCGGCTGGATCTCGGGTTCGCTGGCACTGGTCGCGGACAGCGGACACATGATCTCGGATGCGGCGGCGCTGCTGCTGGCGCTCATTGCGTATCGTGTTGCCCGCCGCGCGCCGGACCTGACGCGGACCTATGGTTTCCAGCGTGTTCGGGTCCTGGCGGCGCTGGCGAACGGAGCTTCGCTGCTGCTTTTGGTGGCCTGGATCGTATGGGAAGCCATCAGCCGGGTCGGCCAGCCGATCGAGGTGATGGCCGGGCCGATGCTGATCATCGCCTGCGTGGGCCTATCGGTAAACCTGTTCGGCGCCTGGTATCTGTCGCGCGGCGACAAGTCGGACAGCAATCTCAGGGGCGCTTTCCTGCATGTCGTGGGCGATCTTCTCGGCTCCGTCGGTGCGATCGCTGCGGCGATCGGGATCATGCTGACGGGCTGGATGATCCTCGATCCGATTCTGTCGGTCCTGGTTGCCCTTCTGGTCGTGCGTTCGGCCTGGACGCTGGTCGCCGACTCGTTGCGGGTACTGCTGCAGGCCGTCCCGCAAGGGATGGACGTGCAGGCGGCAGAGGCGGACCTGCGAACCCTTCCAGGGGTCGCCGCAGCCGGACATTTTCATGCTTGGACCCTGACCGACGACTCGGTCGTGGCGACTGTCCATGTTCAGCCCGCACCCGGCGCCGACCCGCTGATACTGCCGGCCCTGGTTGCGTCCCGACTCCGCGAGCAGTTCTCGCTGGACCATATTACCGTGCAGGTGGATCCACCGGAGGGCACCATTTCTCCGCATGGCGAAGCTTTGTCCACAAGCGAGGCCCCGGAGCAGCCATGAAGCACGTGACACAGCCGCCGCGCGCTTGGGCGGTCGCCACCCTCGTGACCGCATTTCTCGTCGATCAGCTGTCCAAGTGGATGATCCTCGAATTTGTCATGCGGCCGCCGCGCATCATCGAGATCCTTCCGGTGCTGAACCTGACCCTCGGCTTCAACGAAGGGACCAGCTTTGGAATGTTTTCCGGTTTGCTGTCCGGACGTCCGATGCTGGCAGCCGCGCTGACAGGCGCGCTGACCTTGGTGTTCGCCTTCACGGCCCTGCGCAGCCGTACCGTGCCGGAGGCAATCGCGTTCGCGCTGATCGCGGGGGGTGCCATCGGCAACGTGCTGGACCGGATACGACAAGGGGCGGTGACGGATTTTCTGGATCTGCACTGGCAGGGCTGGCACTGGCCGACCTTCAATCTGGCCGATGTGACAATAACGCTCGGGGCCTCGCTGCTGGTCGCCGGCTGGCTACGCCAAGCCGGACTGAGAGAGAAATCGCATGGATGACCGGAATGCTGCCGCGCTGTCTGCGGGCATGCCCCTCTACGCAGCCTGGCTGGTGGCGATGGCGGCGACGCTCGGCGCGCTGTTCATCGGCGAGGTGCTGGGGCAGATGCCCTGCGTTCTGTGCTGGTATCAGCGCATCGCCATGTTCCCGCTGGCCCTCATCCTCGGGATCGCCTGCCTTCAGGGCGACAGCGCCGTGCGGACCTATGCCCTGCCGCTGTCGATCACCGGCGGCGCGATCGCCCTCTGGCACAGCGGGCTCTACTTCGGCCTGGTCCCGCAGCGTGTCGCGCCCTGCGTCAAGGACGGCCCGTCCTGCACCGACGCTGCGATGACGATTGCCGGGCTGCCGATCCCGATCCTGTCCCTCGTGGCCTTCGCGGCCATCACTCTTGCTCTTGCCCTCATGAAAGGATCCCGCACATGAACCGTCGAACGCTTGTCATCTCGACTGCAGCTGCCGCCGTGGCTGCCTTTGGAGGGGGTGCAGTACTCGTTCAACGCGGTCGCGCGGCCAACAGCGCCCAATTGCCGGCGAACACCCCATCGGTCGACCAGTCGCGGCTGACGCCCCGTCATGCCCCCGTTCTTGGCCCCACTGATGCTCCTGTGACCCTGGTCGAATTCTTCGATCCTTCCTGCGAGGCCTGCCGTGCTTTCCATCCCGTTCTGCAGCGGCTGAGGGACAGCTATCCGACGCAGCTGCGCCTAGTCTTGCGGTACACGGTATTCCACGAAGGCTCCGATGAGGCCGTCCGCATCCTGGAGACAGCGCGCATGCAGGACCGGTTCGAGCCCATTCTGGACGCTCTGCTCGATCAGCAGCCGCGTTGGGCGATCCATGACAGCCCGCAGATGGATCGCGCGTGGCAGATTGCCGCGGAAGCCGGCCTCGACCTCGAACGGGCCCAGGGCGATCGTCTGTTTCCGGGGATCACCGGCGTGCTCAATCAGGACGCCACCGATGTCGAGGCGCTGGAGATCAGGGCTACGCCGACGTTCTTTCTGAACGGCCGCCGGCTCGAGAACGTCAGTCAGCGGTCGCTGGAGGACGCCGTCAGTCAGGCGGTTGCCGCCGTCTGAGGAAAGCGGCCATTTCCGGAGGCATTTCCTGCTCACACAAGGATGTGCGCCGCTCCAAGGTTGAAGTGCACGCTGCTGTGGCCTTTACCATTGGCGAACAGGCCAGGGACCAGTGTTGGACCGATGAGACTGAGCAGACTGCAGAAGACACTCTGGTTCGCCGCGGCACTTGCCGCGGTGGGCTATGGCGGCCTCGTGCTGTCGCGCCCGCTGCCATCGTACGAGACGGTTGCTGAGGGGACGCTCCGGCCCACCTTTGCCTTGTCCGATCCGGCGGGCCGGCAGGTCGAGTCCGAAGATTTCCGCGGCCGCTTCCTCCTGGTTTTCTTCGGCTTCACCAGCTGCCCCGACGTCTGCCCCACGACCTTGGCCGAGGTTGCGACGGTGATGGATGATCTCGGCCCCGATGCCGGGAAGATCCAGCCGCTCTTCATTTCTGTTGACCCCGAGCGGGACGCGGGACGGGAGCTCGCGGCGTTCACGGCGGCATTTCACCCTTCGATCCTGGGGCTCACGGGCGACGCGGCCGCCACGCGCGCCGCCGCCGACAGCTTCAAGATCTTCTATGCCCGCGAGGCGGTTCCCGTCGCGCCGGACGGCTATACGATGGCACATAGCTCCGCCCTCTACCTGATCGGTCCTGATGGCGACTGGCTGCGCCAGTACGACTACGGCACGCCCGCCGCCAATATCCTCGCCGATCTCCGCTCACGTCTCTGAGGTCCCTGCATGAAGCTCCTCTTCGTCCTTTCCCTTCTTGCCATCCCTGGTACGGCCTCCGCCGCCTGCGAGGCGGTTCAGGCGGGCGATCTTGCGGTGTCGGGCGTCTGGTCGCGCGCTTCGATCGGCACGAGTCGTCCCGGCGTCGTGTACGTCACCATCCGGAACGACGGCGTGGAGGACGACACCCTCACGGGGATCGCCACGCCTGCCGCTGCCATGCCGATGCTGCACGAGTCGGTCATGGAGGACGGGATCGCAACGATGCCGCATGTCATGGCGATTCCGGTCCCGGCGGGCGCCACGGTCGCGCTGGAACCCGGCGGACTCCACGCCATGCTGATGGACCTCACTGCTCCCTTGAAGGAGGGCGGGACCTTCCCTGTGACGCTCACCTTCGAGCGTGCTGGTCCCGTCACCGTGGAGGCTGAGATCCTGTCTCTCGCCTCACAGGGCCCGGACTGCGGGTGAGGCGGCGCGCCCTCTTTGTCGGCGGCACGGGTGCCGCGCTCGCCTTCACGCTGGGCCTGGGCTGGTGGCGCGTGGACGGGCCGGGGCGGCCCGCGCAGGCTTCAAGACACATGCTCCTGCCGCTGCCGTTGCGAGAGCATGGCTGGACGTTGACCGATCACAAGGGTGCCACGGTGCGTCCTCAGGACTGGGTGGGCCGGCCTACCCTGGCCTTCTTGGGCTTCACTCACTGTCCCGACGTCTGCCCCACCACGCTCTCGGATATCTCGCTCTGGCTGGAAGAGCTGGGAACTGACGCCGACCGCCTCAACGTGGCACTGATCTCGGTAGACCCCGAGCGTGACACGCCGGAGGTTCTCGCGGACTATCTCGACTATTTTGATCCGCGCATCGTCGGTCTGACGGGAACACAAGCCGAGGTCGCCCGCATCCTTGCCGACTTCCGTGCGAAGGCTGCGCGCATCGAGGACGGAGAAGGCTACTACACCATGAACCATACTGCCGGTGTGTTCATGTTCCGGGCCGACGGAAGCTTTGGCAGCATCATCGACTTTCACGAGGACCGCAGGTTCGCCGTTCCCAAGATCCGGCGCGCCATGGACAAGGAGCAACCATGATTGATCGTATTCGACGCTTCACGCAGGGCGTGGCGGTCCTGCTGACGACAACCTCGGCGGCCATGGCCGCCGATCGCGGGACCGTCCATGTGGTCGAAGGGACCGGCTGCGAATGTTGTTCCCAGTGGACCGAGTATCTGCGCCAGAACGGCTTCGAGGTGACGTCCGAGGAACGCTACGGTGCCCTTCTGATCCGGCACAAAATGGACTTGGGCGTCCCGACCAGTCAGTTGTCGTGCCATACGGGAGAGATCGACGGCTATTTCATAGAAGGCCATGTTCCAGCAGCCGACATCGAGCGCCTTCTGAAGGAGCGGCCGGATGCCTTAGGCCTCGCCGTTCCCGGCATGCCCTATGGCAGTCCAGGGATGGGACCCGAAAACAAGCGTAAAGCCTACGATGTCAATCTTGTTAAGCGGGATGGCTCGGTGGAGGTGTTCTCGCACTACCCCGCCGCGCAATAATCTCCGGATGATAGAAATTGCCGATGCTCCGACCGAACCGCCGTCATTTTTCGCTCACGATGCTCGCGGCACTGACCGCGTGCGGCACGCAACCCCCAGCACCGGTCTTCAAGAGGTACTCAGGCCCCCCCGTGACACAGGTCGTCGTTCAGAAGGAACGGCGCCGAATGTACCTGCTCAACGGGCAGACGGTCCTGAAAGCGTATGACTTCGGACTGGGAAACCAGCCCATCGGCCACAAGCAGTTTGAGGGCGATGGGAAGACCCCGGAGGGCCTCTATTACATCGACCGCTTCAATCCCCGCAGTCGATACCATCTTTCGGTCGGGATTTCCTATCCGAATGAGCGGGACCGAGCTTTCGCGGAGCAGTTCGGATTGGATCCGGGCGGTGATATCATGATCCATGGCCGCGGGCCGGAGGGAAATCGTCTGGTCAGACAGAAGCGGGACTGGACGGCGGGCTGCATCACGGTCAGCGACGAAGAAGTCGAAGATATCTTCGCGATGCTGCGCCTGGGCGTGCCGGTGATGATCTACGCCTGATATCATGGGGCCGGAGGTGAGGGCGGGCCGGAGATGTCTCCGGCTCCGCCCTTCGATGGTAGATCAGAAGACAGCGACCTGCGTGCCTATCTCGGCGACCTCGTAGAGTTGCAGGACGTGCTCGTTATAGAGACCGTAGCATCCGTTCGACGATTTGCGGCCGATCTTCCGGGTGTCGTGGGTTCCGTGAATCAGATATGCAGGCCATGAAAGATAAAGGCCGCGGACGCCCAGCGGATTTTCTGGCACGCCTCCTTCGACGCGTTGCGGCAGCGAAGGATCTCTCTCGCGCATGCTCGGGGTCGGGGTCCACGGAGGGTTTTCCGCTTTTCTGACGATCTCGGTCTTTCCTCTGCGGGTCAGATCCTCTGATACGGGCACCGCTGTAGGGAACAACAAGTATACCGATTCATCGGCAGACCAGTAATGCAGCGCCCGCGAGGTCACATCAGCGAGGATGACGCCCTTTCCCAGACTCGGATAGAAATCGCTCCAATGCCAGGCGCGAAATGACGACTGGTTGCGGCGTTGATCGGCGTTCGGGTCTACCTGAAACACGCCGAGGTCGGGGGCGGCCCCTCCGGCGGAACCGTAGACAGGCATTCCGGTATAGGGGTCGATATTCTGTCCGAGGCTCCGTCCGGCGGGAAGGACGAGCGCCGTGGCCATCAGTCCTGTCAAGAACTGTCGGCGCCCGCTCGATCGATCTGCCTGTGTCATGTCCCACCTTTCAATATTTTTTTCGTTGTATTTCGCGGGATAATAGCTGCCCACTGCTACCCTTCAAGAACAATGGGGATCATGATCCATAACGCCTGCGTGAGGCGGACCGGCAAAGTGTCTCACGTCGACGTGACCTGGTGTTGGCGCTGTGCGGCTGAACGTGGCCCGCCGACTTCCGGCGGGCCACAACGACTCAGTCTTCAATGGGGGCGATCGGGTTGCCGTCCGCGTCGATTGCCGTGAAGATTTCGGGGTTCGGCTCGCCCTCGACGAACAGGTACCCGGCCAAGCCGCGCTCCGCGCGGGAGAGGGCGTGATCGACCAGGACGTAACGACCCGGCACCTCGCATGTGAACTCGACGATCCCCGAGCCGCCCGGCCCGACCTTGATCATCTGCACATTCTCGAGCGGCGGGCTCGACACCGACCCCTCAAGATAGACCCGATCGAAGATCTCGCCAATGACGTGGAACGAGGACGTGTAGTTCGGGCCGCCCACGCCGAAGAAGATCCGGATCGTCTCTCCCACCCGCGCCTGCAGGGGGTAATGTTCCGTCAGAGCGCCGACATGACCGTTGAACACGACGTACTCCGCTCGCTCCTCGACGAGTTTGTCGTAGCTCTCGGTCAGCGTGCCGGCGGTCCCGAAGGGCTCTTCCGTGTAGATCTCGCCCTGCATCACGTAGAACTCGCGGTCGACGGGCGTCAGGCCTTCTTCGGGTTCGACCAGGATCATCCCGTACATGCCATTGGCGATGTGCAGCGCCACCGGCGGAACCGCGCAATGATAGGTGTAGAGGCCGGGATTCAGCGCCCTGAAGCGGAACCTCTTCGTCTCGCCCGGCGCCACGGTCGTCACCTCCGCGCCACCTCCGGGACCGGTGACAGCATGCAAGTCGACGTTGTGGGGATACCAGCTCTCTTCATTGTTCTTGAGGGTCACCTCGACCGTGTCGCCGACGCGAATCCGTTGAAAGGGTCCGGGGATCGTGCCGTTGAAGGTCCAGAACCGATAGACGCTGTTGTAATCGAGATGTGCCTCGATCTCGATCGCCTCGAGTTCGATTCGCACCGTAGCCGGCTCTCGCCGCGTGATCGGCGGTGGAACATTGGCCGGGTTCTCGGCGATGTCCGCCATGTTCGGATGGACCGGGTTCACGCTGTAGAGGCGGTTGCTGAGGCTCGCTGAAGCTTCCGCCTCTTGGGAATGAAGAGTCGGCGCGGCACCTCCATGCGTATGCTGGGCAAAAGCCGCAGGTGCGCCAAGAACGCCGCCGAGCGTCAGACCTGCCGATCCCATCAACAAGCTGCGTCGGCTGACGCCGGCCTGGTCGGGCTCGGACGCTTCGCTCATGGGGAGATTGGAAGAGGATCGACCATCCTGTTGCGACATCGTGTTCTCCTTCTCAGCCGTGGTTCTCGAAGGTCATGAATCCTGTCCGCTCCGTTCCGGATGGCGGGTTTCTCGACGAGACGTAGCCGGGGGGGCGCCCTTTGGCCAGCCTGCGCGCCGCGCTCTCGACACCGCAGCGGCGCCCGGATTACCGGGTCATCACGTGAATATCGGCTCCCGGCAGGGTGCAAGAGCGGCGACGTTCGAAGAAATAGCGGGTTGATCAGGTGGCAAGGGGCTGGTGGGTGCCCCTCGGACGCGTTTTCATGTTCCAGTCTCGCGCGAAATTTGTCTTGGCGCGGAAACCCCGCAGGAAAGGCGATCTCACTCAGCAGATCGCCCGATGCCCCTTGCGACGAGAGTGGAGAGGCTCAGTGTGCGAGCGGCTCCCAGCCATCATGGACGAAATGCGCCTCATAGGCCTCGAGCGCCCCGGCGACGGCCGTCATACCGGCTTGCGGTTCATCGCTTGCGAGCTGCTCTGCGCCTTCGATGACCTGCCCCAGCAACACGTGAAGCTGCGCGTCGGCGTCGGGCGGAAGCTCGCAGTTGGCGATCATGTAGTCCACCTGTGATTGGACGGCAGCGGAAAGGGCCCCGTATTCTGCCGAGGACGCTGCATCGTCGGCGGCCACGGGCGCGACGGCGTTGCGGATGGTTTCCATCGCCGCGCGCAGCGGCGCGTCGGTTTGCCACTTCTGTCCGTCGTCGAGCGACAGCACCAACTCGGCGCCGCCATGCCCATCGTGGGCGTTCTCGGTCGCGGCGAGGGCCGGCGTGCCGGCAAGCACGGCCGCAAGCAGCAGCGCCGTGAGGGAAGCGGATGTTTTCAGCATGTCTGTTACTCCAGTGAACTTTCATCTTCGCTCGGGCGTGGGATTGTGGAAATCCGTCCCGATGCTGGACGACGCCTATCTGCGCTGTGCATCCGGACTTATCCATTCGCCGTTCGGGCAAACGGCTCTTGCAGAAATGCAAAGAGAAGAAGTCCATCCTATGACAGAGAAACGCCGGTCCCGGTTTCCGCGTCTGCCGCCTTCTCTTGCCTGCCCTCGAGCAGGGGAGCCTCCCGCGCCAGCGCCTCGGCCATGAAGTCCATGAACACCCGGATGCGCGCGGTCCGGCGCAGGTCCTCGTGGGTCAGCAGCCACATGTCGATCGTGAAGCTCTCGGGCAGCGGCGCGACCCGCGTGAGGTTGGGGTCGAGGTCCGCGACGGCGCACGGCAGCGTGGCGTTGCCCACGGTCAGTTCGATCTCGATGCCCGGATAGGCGCGGCGGAAGGCCAGCAGGTGCCGCGGCAGCAGGCCCTGCGCCAGCATGTCCACGGTGGTGATCCGCACCACCCCGCTCAGCCGCAGGTCCTGGCCGGTGATCCGCCGGTCGAGAGCGGCGATTTCCTCCTCGACCCGCAGCGCGCTCTCCTGCATCGCCTCGCCGGCCACGGTCAGCGCATAGCCGTTCGGCAGCCTGTCAAAGAGCCGCACCCCAAGGGCCTCCTCGAAAGCGCCGATGCGGCGGAAGACGGTCGAATGGTTCACGCCGATCTCGCGCGCGGCCCCGGAAAGCGTGCCTGCGCGCGCCACCGCGAGAAACAGCCGCAGGTCGTTCCAGTCGTCGATCCGTGCATCCATGCAATGCCGCCTTTCGGATTTGGCGGATCGCTCCGCCGTGGCGTGCAACATAGCTGGCGGTTCAAGCAATGGCCAAGGTAGCGGCTGTGCGTTCCTGCAAGCGCAGCTTTCGGGTTTCCCCAATCGCAACCTCGGACGGAAGTCATAGGTCATTGGCTGAAGGCAGGGACCACCCCCGCCAGAGGACGAAAGGAAACGATCATGACCCAGAAAACCGTTCTTCGCAGTGACGAGCTGTCCTGCCCGTCCTGCGTGCCTAAGATCGAGAAGGCCCTGCGTGGTCTGCCCGGCGTCGAAAAAGCCGAAGTCCGCTTCAACACCGGCAGGATCGAGGTCGAGCACGACCCGGCGCAGTCGGACGTGGAGGCGCTGGTCAAGGCGATCCGCGGCACCGGCTACGAGGCGCGCCCCTCGGCCTTCTGACCGCATCCCGACCCCCGCCGCGCCGCGACCCGGCGCGGCGGTCTGCTGTCTGGATGAGAAGGATGAATGAGATGGAACGACTATCTGCAAACATGAAGGCCGCCTTCGGGCACCCGGCGCGGCGGCGACTTTGGCTGACCGCTGGCAGCGGCATGCTGATCGCCGCCGGGCTGATCGCGCGCTACGGCTTTGGCATGATCGAGCTGTGGTCCGGGCTGATGGTGATCGCGGCGCTGCTGGCCGGCTCGGACATCGCCGTGCGGGCTTGGCGCGCGCTGAAGGTCAGGCATCTGAGCATCGAGCTGCTGGTAACGATCGCCGTCGCGGGTGCGCTGGTGATCGGCGAATACTGGGAGGCGGCCGCCGTCACCTTCCTGTTCATGCTGGGCGCATGGTTGGAGATGCGGACCATGGGCCAGACCCGCGGCGCGCTGAAGGACCTGCTCGACGCCGCGCCCGCCACCGCGACGGTGCTGCGCGACGGCGAACCCGTCGAGATCCCTGCCCACACGGTCCAGCCGGGCGAAACCGTGCTGGTCAAGGCCGGCCAGCGCATCCCCGTGGACGGCGAAGTGACCGAGGGCACCGCCGCGGTCAGCGAGGCCGCCATCACCGGCGAGCCGATGCCGGCCGAGAAGGCGCCGGGCGCGCGCGTCCATGCCGGGACGATCGCCGAGAACGGGTTGCTACGCATTCGCGCCACCAATGTCGGCGCCGACACGACGCTGGCGCGCATCATCCAGCGCGTCGAGGAGGCGCAGGAGGAAAAGGCCCCCAGCCAGCGCATGATCGAGCGCTTCGCCCAATGGTATACGCCCTCGATCATCGGGCTCGCGGTTGCGGCCTTCGCCTTCACGCAGGACATCCGGCTGGCGCTGACGCTGCTGGTGGTGGGCTGCCCCGGCGCACTGGTGATCTCGACCCCGGTGTCCATCGTGGCCGGGATCGGCCGCGCCGCGCGCAGCGGTATCCTGATCAAGGGCGGGCAGCACCTGGAAAACGCGGGACGGATCGACACGATCGCACTCGACAAGACCGGGACGCTGACCGAGGGCAAGCCGCGTCTGGCAAGCGTGATCGCGCTAGACGGCACGGCGGAAGACGAGTTGCTGCGGCTTGCCGCGACCGCCGAGGCCGGCTCGGACCACCCGCTGGGCCGTCCCATCGTCGAGGCGGGGCGCAAGCAAGGACCGCTGCCGACGCCGGAGACGCTGGACGAGCACGCCGGGATGGGCATCAGCGCCCGCATCGAAGGGCGTGAAGTCGCCGCCGGCAACCGCCGCCTGATGGAGAAGCTCGGCATTCCGCTGGGCACGGACGGCGAGGCCGGACTGGAGCGGCTGCTCCGGGCCGGGCAGACGCCGATCCTGGTGGCGGCGGACGGCAAGCTGGTCGGCCTCCTGGGCATGTCCGACATGGCCCGCGAAGGGGCGGCGGAAGCCATCGCCCGGCTGCGCGACATCGGCATCGGCCGCGTGGTCATGCTGACCGGCGACCAGCCCGGCGCGGCCGAGGCCATCGCCCGCGAGGTCGGCATCGACGAGGTCCACGCGGGGCTGATGCCCGAGGACAAGCTGGAGCTGATCCGCGGGATGCGGGCCGGCGGCGCCCATGTCGCCATGGTGGGCGACGGCATCAACGACGCCCCGGCGCTCGCAGCGGCCGACACCAGCATCGCCATGGGCGCGGCCGGCAGCGACGTCGCCATCGAGACTGCCGACATCGCGCTCCTCAAGGACGATCTGGGCAAGATCCCCGATGCCATGGCGATCTCGCGCGCGACGCTGGGCAACATGCGCCAGAACCTCGTGATCGCCCTCGTCACGGTGGCCGGGCTCCTGGCCGGCGTGTTCTCGGGCGACATCCACATGGCAGGGGGGATGCTGGTGCACCAGCTCTCGGTGCTGATCGTCATCGCCAACGGCATGCGGCTGCTGCGCGTGCCGAAGGAGGCCAGACGTGCTGCTGCCGGTCGCGAAAGCCGGGAGCAGCCTGCGACAGCCACGGCGCGGACATAGCTTGCCCCATGGCAGATGCCCCTGCGCCAAGGCGCGGGGGCAACATGTTTCTCCCGAGGCAGGTTTTCGGTAGGGTAGAAGATGCAGGCGGGGCGGATTCTGATTGAGGTGCCGACATGAATGCGGGAACCGGCGAACGACCATGGCGCGGTGTACTCGATTTCTGGTTTCCCGATGGGCGTTCCCTGCAGATCGCCGCATCCGCGCATCAGGACCACTGGTTCTGGCGGATGCAGGGCGGTGCGGACAGCGAGATCATCGCCCGTTTCTCCGACATCACGGCCCAGGCCGCCGCCGGCAATCTCGATCATTGGGCCGCCGATCCTGAAGGCAGGCTCGCGGTCATCATCCTGCTTGATCAGTTCTCACGCGCGCTTTGGCGCGGCAGTCCACGCGCCTTCGCGCAGGATCCGGCGGCACTGGCACTTTCGATGGAGGGGCTGGCGGACGGCCACTACGCCGCGCTGCCCGTGCCATGGTTCAGGATCGTTCACGGCCTGCCGCTCGGTCATTGCGAGGGACCGGATCACCTCGGACGCATCGACCTCCTCATAGGACTTCGTGAGGAAATCGTCGCGGAGGCGCCTGCGCGGCTTCAACCGATCTACCGGTCACTGGTGAAGCAGGCCGGCGATGTACGCAAGGTCATCGCCGCCTTCGGACGCCACCCCCATCGCAACAAGGTTCTCGACCGGGAAGCGACTCCTGCAGAAGAAGCTTACTTGACGGCAGGTGACTTTCCCCACGACAGGGCCTTTCAATGATGCGGTACTGACTTATCGAGCGGTGCCATTGCATCGCCTTAAGCCGAACCCGAGAAGACACTCTCGGCCGAGTTCAATGCCGCGTCGGATAAGGATTGACGTGCCGATCGATGAGAAATCGGTCGCTTTTGACTAATTCGAGCGTACCTCTGGCCAAGCGATACGCAACCCGTATGTCATGGGAGGGGCTAGCAGCGTAAATACGGCCGAGGGCTCGGTCAGCGACGAGATCATGTTCGGCGAGATTGCAGCCACTTCGCAAAACCTCTGGCAAGGAGACGGGACAATGGAACTGTTCGGACTGGCGCTTGCGCTTGGGACTATCGGCCTGGTTGCAGGCCTGGTGGGAGCGGTGATTGCAGCTTACGCGACCCGAAGCGAGACCTCGACACTTACAAGCTATGTACAACACTTCGCGGCCGGTCTGATCATTGCCGCGGCCACCCTCGACTTGATCCCGGAGGCGATTGAATTAGGCGGCGGGCTGTCGCTGATCATCGGCTTCGTGGTGGGCACTGCCTTCATGCTGATGATACGCGCGCTGCTCATCCGCTTCGGCCATAGTCATTCACCTGGTCGCGGACACGACCACTCGAGCCATGACCATTCGGGCCATAGCCACGCTCCTGTCCACGATGCAGCCCATGCCGGTGCCGATGCGAGCATCAACTTCAGACTGGTCACCGCCCTCGCGATCGTTGTCCTGATCGACGGCGCCATCATCGGGGTTGCCGTATCAGCCGGCGGGGCCGGCGCCCTTTTAATTGCGGTCGCACTGTCGATCGAGTTGCTCTTCGTCGCCGCCTCCACCGCCGGATCGACGCGCGCTGGTGGCGGTTCAATCGGCCGCTCGATCGGTGTCAGTGCCTTTGTCGCGATCATGATGCCCATCGGTGCCGTACTGGGCGCGCTGGTATTTGCAGGCGTCTCTGCCCCTATGCTGGTGATGGGTCTCGGATTCGGTGCCGCCGCGCTTCTGTTTACCGCAGTAGCGGAACTGCTGGTCGAGGCCTACGAAATCAAGGAGAGCACCGGAACGATCGCCATGGCAGCGGCCGGTTTCCTTCTCTTCCTCATCCTCATGATGCTGATGTAGGGACGCTGCAGGACGCGGAAATCGAGGAGATGACCGCCTGGGTCGAGGAGAACGCGGGCCAGCAGTAAGGACTCGGGCCGCCGGAGCTTGAAGCTGTGGCGGCCTCAACAACTGCGACGATGCATGGTGCGCGGTCAGCAGAAGGCGAACCCGTGTCGATGACATCAACCAGCTGCCGGCCTTATCGACGGTTACCGCGTGCGCATACGAATGCAAGTTGCCTACGCCCGAGGACGCCGCCCTCAGTGCCTTGCCGTGATCTTCTCCTGGTAGCTCCGCTCGCGTTCCGGCCACGTGCTCTTGATGTAGGCGAGCACGGCCCGGATCTCGGCGTCGCTGAGGACATCGGCAAACCCGGACATGTCGCTCTCGTATCCGCCTCCGACAATGGCGGCGGTGCCTTCCTTGACGATCCGGAACAGAATCTCGTCCGAATGATGCCATGTGTGGCCGGTGGCGTCGTGCGGGGGAGCCGGCAGGCGCCCGGTGGGAAGAGGCATTTGCCAGTCTGGCTGCCCCTCAAGCTGCGCACCATGACATGCGGCGCACTGGGCCTCGTAAATAGTGCGGCCCAGTGCCATCGTCTCGGCATTCTCGGCATCCGCCCGCAACCCGACAAGGATCCAGGTGGCGATGATCGCGGAGGCGGTGAGGCCGATGAGGGTTGGTATCCGAAGCATCATTTGGCATGCTGGACGAACCAGTCCTGCAGGAACACGATCGGCGCGTGCTGTTCGTCGCCGGTGACTTCGGCAAACTGGAGGCAGAAACGGTCTGAATCCATGTCGGCAGCACCATGAGCAGCGGAAATCGAGGAGATGACCGCCTGGGTCGAGGAGAACGCGGGTCAGCAGTAAGGACCCGGGCCGCCGGAGCGTGAAGCTGCGGCGGCCTCAACGACCGCGGCGATGCATGGTGCGCGGTCAGCAGGAGACTGAACCCATGTCGATTCTCACGGCGGCGGTCATACGGGCCACATGCCCGCGAGCGGTGATCGCAAAGCGCTCGTCATCTCCGGCTGGCTCACCGGTCTCTACTTCATCGTGGAACTCGGGATCGGTATCTGGACAGACTCGGTCCTGACGACCACAAGGAACGGGATCAGGAAAGGCGAGAAGCCAGAGGAGCCTGCCGGCAGTCCAGCGGAATGGCGCGATGCGGTCGATCACGGTACCGGACCTGCCTGAAAGCGGTGCGTCGTCCTTGTTCGTTCGGTAAGGACACCACCTGGCCGCTGCTTCCGGCGATAAAGTCGGCATGCCGACGGCCGCCATATTGGTGCGGATTGCAGACCGCAAGCGCTCAGGCTCTCTTGCTAGCTTGTCTCAAGAGAGCAGGCCCGCGCCTGCTCTCTCATCACTGCGTAGTCGCTCAGCATTTCCGCGATGGTCGAGCCTTCCGGCAACGACGCCAGTTCCTCGGCGGCCCGCGCCTGGAGCTCACGGCTGTACTCCACAGCCGGTGGGCACAACCCGGGGCCGCCGTTCTCAAAACCGGCCGTTGTGCAGCCGCTCAGCAAGCTCGTCGCGAGAGCGAGGACGACGAGATGCCGCCTCCAGCATCCGGCGTTGCGCGTCATTGGTCTTCTCCGTGGTTTCGAGACGTTCGGCGAGGCGGCCCGTGCGCTCGCCGGAACGCCGGAGCGCGATCAGGAACAGAAGCACGCTGAGTGCAACGGCGCCGCAGCGCAAAGCCGCCCGCATCCGTGGGCTGGCGGCAATGCCGCCCAGCAGCGTGGCGATCATCGACGCCCCCGTTTCCAGTCATCGAGACGCGCATAGATCGTGACCGCGATCCCAACGAGTGCCACGGCGATGAACACCCAGCGCAGCGTTTCGAGATAGGACACAAGCGGCAGGATGGCGGACTGGGTTTCGGCCAGGACGTCTCGAGCCACCTCGACGCCCGCCGCGCCCAGCGTCGCCACACCGGCCGCTCCGCCACCCTTCATGGTGCGGCTGTCGGCCAGCACTTCGCGTGCGGGCGGGGCTTCGGCCGCGAAGGCAGTCGGCCGGACCGGGAAGCGCTCGCCCCACTGCCGTGCCGGGCCGAGATCGACATGGATGAAGCCCGAGCGCGGGTAGAAGCCAAAGCCGAGGAATCCGACCGCCCGCGCCGCGGCCTCGAAGGCCACCGGGTCGTGGTTCGCCATGGCGATGTCGAAGGCGGCGCCGCCGAGATGTTTCGACCGCTGTGCACCGCCAACGGCGCGGTTGTGCTCGGGGCTGCGATAGGCCGAGCGCACGATCAGCGGTTTTTCCAGCCGGTCGCGCAGCGCCTGCAGCCTGTCGAGCGCGGGTTCGTTGATCAGCAGCTTGCCGGTGCCGCGGCAGGCGATCTCGGCGGGCGAGAAGTTCGGCCAGCGCCAGGCATTCTTCGGCACGTCGCGCCAGTGGCGGTGGAAGGTCGTGGTCATGGGGGGCCTCCAGAAATGAAGAACCCGCCTCGAGGGCGGGTGTGGCTGAGCTGATGGTTCGGGGTGTTGTGCAGCTACGGGCTGCCGCCGAAGATCCTGAGCTTGATGGCGATGCCCGCCAGCAGCGCCAGCATGACGCCGGTGGTGATCATGCGGACGGCGGTCTGCATCGCGGTGCGCCGCACCAGCCGGATGCAGTCCACCAGCGAGCGCAGATCGCGGATGTCGAGGGCGGCCTCCTCGCCGTCGAGGCCGACATCGGCGAGCGCGCGCTTCGCGCCTTCCTCCGCGGCCCGGGTCAGGATCGCCTCGAACTCGGCATCGCGCATGCGGACGAAGCCCTGATCGGATCTGGGTAGTGACATGAGTTCATCCTCACGCTGCTCAGCCGACCTTCGCACCCCAGAAGGACGTGTGATCGGCAGCGAAATAGCCGTCCGCGACCCGGAAATACCCCTGCAACTCGACGGTATCGCCCGCGGTGAGCGACACCATGGTCTGCAGCCAGATCGCGGTGGCGAGCGAAACGTGGGTGGCGGAGATTTCGCCGAGGGAGCCGCGGATTTCCGTGGCGCCGTTCAGCACGAGCCGGCCGCGCATGCGCGCGGTGGTGCTGGCGTTGACCTTGTAGAGGAGCGTTGCGCCGAAGAGGTAGGTGCCGTCGACCGGGGCCACGAACCGGTTGTTCGCGGCATCGAAGGCCCCGTGGTCGTTATAGTCGGTGTTGTTCAGGCCGATCTTCGTCCAGGTCCCGACGCCCACGTAGTTGTCGTAGTTCGTGTACGCCTTGAAGCGCGGCAGCCGAGGCTGATCGACGATGCCGTTCGCGTTGTCGACGCTGAGCCCGTCGAAGAAGGTGCTGCCGTCGGCGGAGACCGCGAGGCGGAAGCGGTCCGAGCCGAAGAGCCCCACCAGCGCCTTGGTCACGAAGCCGGTCTGCAGCGTCAGGCCGAGATCGTCGCCTGCGGCCTCCTTGTTCATGGTGTAGAACAGATCGCCGGTGCCGCCCTCGGCCACGGTCTTCGCCGTCCAGAGCGCCGCATTGAGCTTGGCGGAGAACGGATTCGACGCATCCGCCGTCGTGCCGAGCCCCAGCAGCGCGAGGTTCTGCAGCGTGGCCGGAGTGGTCCCGATCCAGCCGGACTCGTCGTAGACCAGCAGCAATCCTTCGTCCTCGACCCAAGCCCGCCACCCGGTCCGTGGCGGCAGACGCAGCCAGGCGCCGTCCGTCCAGAGCGCCACGTTCATGTCCCAGCCCGCCCAGTCGCCCGTCGCGCCCGAGCCGACGATGTAGCGGTCGCCATCGGTGGGGCTGGCGGGCGGCACGGTTAGATCCCTATCGAGCACCGAGAGCTGGACGAGCCCGTCGAGGATCCGCAGCGCCTCGTTGTGGGTGACATGCTTCTGGGCCTGCGCTGCCAGGATGTAGGGCAGCAGCAGATGGGTCGTGGCATCGGACATGGTATGGCCTTCAAAGTATCAGCGTGACGGTCTTGGGCGCCCCCCGCCCCACGAGGGCGGAGAGCTGGTAGATGCGGATGTCGAGCGTGTCGCCGAGGCCGAGCGGCGCGCCCCAGTCGGCGGTCTGGGCGGCAGCGTTGTAGACCACGTTGGCCGTGGCCGTGCTCAGCACCCGCTTCACTATGGGGCCGTCGAGGATCTCGACCTCGTAGGCTTCCAGTTCCTCGACCAGCGGCACCTCCAACCCGCCCCAGCTGTCGGCCGCGAGTGCCCGGGACCGGCGGGTCCAGCGGATCGTCAGATCGCCGGGACTGCGCGCCTTGCGCCACGGCTGCTCGACGTGGGCGACCGAGAACGGCCGAAGCCCGACGCCCGTGGGCGTGAAGGTCTGCCCCACATAGGTCTCGTCGCTGACCGGGCGGCTTGCGGGGCCGATGCGCCAGTTCCACGGGATGCCGAGATCGGCCTCGGCGATAGGGAGCGCCGCGAGGCTATCGTCCAGCACCACGACCCGTGCGCCCCCAGGCGTCGGGTTGCCCATGGCGTCCTCGGTGCCGCGCTGGCCGCGCAGGAGCCGGGTCAGACGATACCGGCCGGGCGCGAGCAGCTCCGCCGCGCCCGCCTGCACGATCTCCCAGACGCCGGGCGCACTCTCGATAGCGAGCGCGTTCGCCCCGCCGAAGAGCGTCAGGTCGGTGACGCTTCCCAACGTGCCGGTCAGCAGATCGACCACCAGCGCATTACCGAGGTCGAAGCGCGAGGTGGGACCCGCGTAGAAATCCAAGACCAGTGCCCCGATCCGGGCGCGGCTGCCGAAGGTGGTGAGCAGCTCGAAGCCATCGCTCGAAGGGCTGCGGAACACCGCCATCTCGCCCGGCCATGGAACCGCGTGCGCTGCGACCATCGGTCGATGCGCGGGCTGGTCCTCGGTGAGCTGCGGCAGGTCCATCAGCACCGCATCCGGCGCACCGAAGACGACGGTGCGCGTCAGCGATGCCGCGCGCGGATCGCCGGGCGGCAGGTCGTAGGTGGCCCGGTCCTGGCGGACCGCCTCGATGCCGCGCGCCTCGGCGTCGGCGATGGAGACGAGCCGCAGATCGACCAGCCGCCCGCCATGGGCAAGCCGGATCACGTCGGCCGGATCGAGCGCGAGCCGCGAGGGCGGCAGACGGAATGCCGCCGTCTCGCGCCCGACCCATGCTTCCATCAGCGCGCGGCGGCAGCGCCGCTTGGCTTCCTCGGGCGGCACCGCCATCGGGAAGCTTTCCGAGGCGATCCGCGTCGTGTCGACGGTGATGCGCCGCGCCTCGACGAGCGCCGCGTCGTAATCCTCGTCGGCGCGGGCGACCTGCCATTTCAGCGCCTGTGGCAGTTCCGTCTCCTGGCCGCGGGTCAGTTCCAGCACGTCGCCCTCACGAGGGGCCACAAGATCGTCGGGCGCGAGGGTGGCGACCGAGGCCCGGCCGCGCATGACGAACCGGATCACGCCTTCAGTCTCGACCGCGTCGAAGCCGAAATGCCGCGACAGCGTGGTGATCGAAGCGCGCGGGCTTTCCAGCGCGGTGATGGCGTAGCCCTCGACCGCGCCCCAGAGGCCGGAGACGTCGATGCGATCCTCGGGCAGCCCGGCGCGCAGGCAGAGGTGCCGGACCAGCGCCGCCAGCGACACGGCACCGAGACGGCCCGTCAGCCAGTGGCCGAGCCGCCAGTTCGCCCCGTCCGTCCAGACGTCGGTTAGCGCCGGGAAGAACGGATAGGGCCGCGCGTCCCAGGTCCAGGCGGCGCATTCCGGCACATGCACCATCCGGCCGCCGTAGACCGAGGACAGCGGGTTGTTCGCAGCCTCGCCCCACCAGAGGTACGTCGCCTCGAGATAGGCCCGCTGGATGGCATCGTCGCGCCAGCCCCGCGAGAAATGCGGCGTGAAGCTCTCCGAGGACTTGGGGTCGAAGAAGACGTTGGGCTGGTTGGTCCCACGGTCGATGGCGGGACAGCCAAGCTCGGTAAACCAGATCGGCTTGGACTGCGGCGCCCACGCGGTCGGCGTAGCGCTCTCCACCCCGCCCGGGCGGTCGTAATGCGGGTTCGACCACCAGGCGCGCAGATCCTTGTAGCGGAACACCCACGGCTTGGCCGCCGCACCGTCGGAGATCGGGGTCCGCACCTGCGCGGAGCGGTCCGCCGCGCTGGCATAGAACCAGTCGAAGCCTTCGCCGCCCGCGATGTTCCCCTGCAGATAGGCCCGGTCGTAGATCGCGGGCCAACCCTCGGCCGCGTCGGCATGCTCGAACCCGTCGCGCCAGTCCGACAGCGGCATGTAGTTGTCGATCCCGACGAAATCGATCTCCGGATCGGCCCAGAGCGGATCGAGGTGAAATAACACGTCGCCGGTGCCGTCACCCGGCTGATGGCCAAAATACTCGCTCCAGTCGGCAGCGTAGCCGATCTTCGTGCCGGACCCGAGGATCGAGCGCACATCCGCGAGCAGATCCCGATACGCCTGCACGGCGGGATAGGTGGAAGCGCCCGAGCGGATCGTGGTCAGCCCCGGCATCTCGGTGCCGATCAGGAAGGCATCGACCCCGCCCGCCGCCGCGCAGAGATGGGCGTAGTGCAGCACCATGCGCCGCAGGCCCCAGTCGCCGGGCGTGCCGGTCCACGAAACCGACTGACCCGAGACGCTGAAGCTCGCGGGCGTGGCCGCGCCGAACAGCGCCGCAACCTGGCTTGCGGCCGTGGCGGTCTTGTCCGCGGTCCCGGCGAACCCCGCTGCAGGCGAGCAGGTGATCCGGCCGCGCCAGGGGAAGGCGGGCTGGCCGGTCTCGGAGGCGTTGTCGGAATACGGGTTCGGCAGCGTGTTGCCGGGCGGCACGTCCATCAGGATGAACGGGTAGAAGGTCACCCGCAGCCCGCGCGCCTTCATCTCCTGGATCGCCTGCACCACGGAGAAGTCGGACGGCGTGCCGCCATAGACAGGGCGGTCCTGCTCGTCGCGGCTGACGAGGAAGGCATTGGCGCGGCTGACGCCGTTCACCGACCAGCTGGCGGGCGTGGTGGATTTGGCCGACACCTCGACGCCCGGCCGGACCTTGCAGGAGCCCGCGCGCAGATCGTCGCCGAACCAGGCGACGACGAGGCTGACGCTCTCGACCGCCGGGGCCATCGCCTGCAGCCTGTCCAGCGCTTCGACCATATCCGTGGAGTCGGCCAGAGCGTTCAGGTTCTCGGGCACCGTCGCGCCGCCATCGGTCTTGCGGATCGCCTGCGTCGCATAGGTGAACTCGCCGGAGGCCGGGATCATGGTGACGGCACGGGTCAGCCCCTCGGCCGTGTCGGGATCCGCGAGCGGGCGGAACACCTCGAAGGAGAGCTGCGGCAGGCGGTTGCCATAGGTGGAGAGCGCGAGCTCCTCGAAGACCACATAGGCGGTGCCGCGATAAGCGGGCGTGCTCGCCGCGCCCATCCTGGCCGCGATGAACGGATCGGCGGTCTGCGCCTCGTCGCCAGGATACCAGCGCCAGGTGACGCCGGAGAGGTCCATCGGCTTGCCGTCGGCCCAGATGCGCCCGATGCCGGTGATCGGCCCCTCGCAGAGCGCGACGGCGAAGGAGGCGTAGTACAGATACTCGGTGGTCTTGACCTTGCCGCCCCCGCCGCCCTTGCCGCCGCCCTGCGTGGTGGTCTTCGTCTCCTCGCGGAAATCCGTCGCCCAGATGATGTTGCCGCCCAGCCGCATGCGGCCATAGAGCCGGGGGATGACCGCCCCTTCGGTGGCCGAGGTGATGCGCAGCGTGTCGAGCCGCGCGCCCTCGAGGCGCTGCGTCGGCGCCAGCGACGAGATGATCCAGCTGTCGACCACCGAGCCGATGCTGGAGCCGATGAAGCCGCCGATGGTGGCGGCGCTGACGCCGAGGATCGCGCCGCCGATGCTGCCGCCAATGGCGGCGCCAGCCGCGCCGAGAACGAGGGTGGCCATGGATCAAACTCAGCGTTGCGGGTAGAGAAAGGCGAAGGCGATGCGCCGCCGCCAAGGGCGCGTGAGCGGTTCCTCGATGACGCCGAGCCGCTCGTAGGCATGGAGGAAGCTGTCGGGCCCGGTCAGGATCCCGACATGCTTGGCGATGGCGCGGGGCTTCATGCGGAAGAGGACCAGCGCGCCGGGGCCTGCCTCGGCGGGCGACACCTCGATCATCATCCGGCGTGCGCCCTCGGCCAGAACCTCGCACGGACCGGTCTCGCCCCAGTCGCGGCTGTAGGGCGGGATCGGGAATGGCTCGGCGCCCACCACCTCGCGCCAGACCCCGCGCGCCAGCCCGAGACAGTCGCAGCCGACACCGCGCAGGCTGGCCTGGTCGTGGTACGGCGTGCCGAGCCATGAGCGGGCGATGGCGATGACGCGCGCCGGGTCGACCGCTGCGAGGGGTTGCGTCACAGCACGCCTCCCTCGTGCCCGCCGTCCTTGGTGGCATAGCGGAGAACGGCGTCCTGACCGGGGATGTGCGGGAACCCCCGGAAGTTGGCGGTGTTGGCGAACTTCGCGCCGCAGGTCTCCATCCGTTTGTCGCAGCCAGCGCGGATGGTGAAGTGGTCGCCCTCGGCGATCGCGCGCACCGGCGCCTCGAGCAGGGTCAGCACAGCGATACCATCCGTGACGTCGTGGCCCAGCACCTCGGTGCGCCGCCCCGCGTTCGCGCCGCTGGTCCATTCGACCGTGCCGAAGGTGAACCAGCCGGAGGCGAACCCACCGAGGCCCGAGGCGGTGAAGGCCCGGTCGCGCAGGAGATCGATGACAACGCCCGTGCCCTTGTAGGCGGGATCCTCCAGATCGACGCCGCAGCGCGCGTCGCCGAGCGCGGCATCGCAGGTCGCCTGGAAGGTCCGCCCGACCGTCTGGCCCAGCACATGGGCCAGCGAGCGCACCTCGGCGACGAAGGCGAGCCGCCCGCGCCGGATCTGGCCGATGGCCCCGCGCCGCATCAGCACGCGCTGGCTCGTATCGGCCCAGTTCACCCGCCAGACCTCGACCTCGGCGTTGTCCCAGCGGCCGTCGAGGATGTCGATCTCGGTGATGCGGTCCGTGGTCAGCACACCCTCGGCGTCCTGCGCATCGACGGACAGGTCCGAGCCCGAGCGCACCTCCGAGGCCGTCAGGCCGCTCTCCGGCTCGAAGTCCGTCCCATCGAAGGCGAGTGTCCGGTCGTGGTCGGTAAAGCCGAAGGTCACGCCATCGGCGCGGATGATCCGCCAGCACCAGGCAAGCGTCGTCGTGCCCTCGTCGAGATGAGCCTGCAGGGCGGGATCGAAGGTCTTCATCGGCGCAGTTCCAGCAGCGAAATGGAGGTGATCGAGCCGAGCCGCTCGAGGTCGAGCGTCACGTCGAGCACGTCGGTGTCGAAACGGACGGGCACGTCGAACTCGAAGCCCGCGGTGATCGCGACGCCGGACCCCGGCGCGACGCTGAAGGTGACGACACCGGTGGTGGTGTCGACCGACCAGCCGGAGGGCTGCTCGACGCCCGACAGCGCGATGCGCACGCTGCCCGCCACCGGCTTCGCGATGGCGCGCGTCCAGGACTGCGCGCCCGAGGCGTAGCGCTTGACGAGCTGGAAGGCGGTCGTCGCGCCGTCGCCCGTGCCGATCGCCTGGTCGGCCGGACCCGGCGTTAGCGACGGCAGGCAGGACTTGTGGTCCCCCCAATCCTTGAAGCGGAAGCCATGGAGACGCCCGTTCCTTGCTTCGAAGAAGGCGATCACGGCCGCCAGATCGTCGGCGCGGCGGATGCCATAGGCGACATCGTAGCGACGGCGGCTGTTGGCCCAGCTGGCGTTACGCTCCTCGTCGCCCGAGGCGAGCTCGACGATCTGGGTGCGCCGCTCTGGCCCGCCGCGCGCGCCGCGGCTGATGTTGTCGGGAAACCTGACCTCGTGAAACGCCATTACATGCCCCTCCGCCCGAGCGAGACCGCACGGGCGATGTCGGCGTTCGGCCGGCGGAACGTCCACTGGACGTTCCGCTCTTCGGCCTCACCCTGCGTCCGCGACTGCCGGAAGCTCTCGCCGTCACGCCCTATCTTCATGATCAGGCAAAGCATGGTCACATCCCCCTCCGCCCGAGCGAGACCGCGCGGGCGATGTCGGCCGCAACCTGCGTGCGGGACTGCCGGAAGCTCTCGGCGTCGCGCGCCATGATGGTGACGTTCACCCCGCCGCCCGCGCCGTAGCTCTGCACCTCCCGCCGCGACAGCACGCGCTCGCCCCGCTGCAGGATCGCGGGCACCTCGTCGTGTCGAAGCCCGGCCATGCCGCCGCCATGCATCCGGGGCGCAGCGGCGAAGGCCATGGCCGGGATCATCCGCGAGGGTCCGGCCGATCCGACCATCCCGCCAGCATGCAGGACGTTCGCGAAAATGCCGCTCGCCCCGGAGAACACGCCGGATAGCGCGTTTGCGATCGGCCCGAGGATGAACCGCCGCGCCGCCAACTGGGCGAGATCGGCCAGCAGAGAGGTGACGAGGTCTCGGAAATTCAGCTTGCCGGTCTTCACGAACTCGCCGACCGCGTTCTCCGCCGACTGGAAGGCACTCACGAGGCTCTGGCCGATGTCGCCACCGATGTCGCGGGCCTTGCTGGCGTAGTCGGACAGCGCTGCCGTGACCGCCTGCCACCCGGTGACGGCGGCCTTGGTCGCGGGCTCCGCTGCAGCGGCGGCGGCTCCGGCCGCCGCGCCTGCACCTGTTGCGGCGCGTCCGGCATCGCCGAGCGCCGTCTCCAGCCGCTCCGCCGCACCCGTGGCCTCGGTCAGCGCATCGGCACTCGCCTCGTCGGTGCCGCGCACGGCATCGCGGAGCGCCTGCCAGCTTTCGAGCGGCGCGCGGGCGCCTTCCGCCAAATCGCGGGCCGCGCCGCGATAGAGGTTCGCGGACTCGAGCGCCCGATTTGCCGCCTCGGTCAGACCGAGGTCGGGCGCGGTGAGCGGGTTGTCCTCGAAGGCCCGGTCGAACGCCGCCTGCGCCGCGGTGGTCGCGGCCGTTGCGGCGCCTTCGAAGCGGTTCTCGATCTCGCCGAGGTCGAGGTCCGGCACCAGCGAGATGCGCCGCTCCGACCCGAGCGCTTCGAGACCCTGGTTGATGCCGCCGATGAAGCCGTTGATGCGCGAGACCACGCCGTTCAGCATCGCCTCGACGCCGTCCACGAGACTGTTGGCCGCCTGGAACGCCAGATCGCCGATGGCGGCGGGCAGCAGACCCCAGATCGCCTTGATCGCCTCGTAGGCCCCCTCGAACGTGTTCGCCGCCGCATTCCCGAAACCGACGACGCTCTCGATGGCGCTCTGCATGCCCGACGCCGCATCGGCCTTCAGGTCGAAGAACATCGCCGTGGCGGCCGCACCCGCCGCAGCGGCGCCCATCCTGATCCGCTCCCAGACCTCGACCGCCAAGTCCTTCAGCAGCGACATCGCCTCGCCGAAGCCACCCGCGCCGGAGACGAGACGGGTGAACTGGTAGACGAGCTCGCCCGCGCCGACGATCAGCGCGCCGATACCCGTGCGGATCAGCGCGCCGCGCAGGACGACCAGCGCCGTGGCGAGGCCGCGGACCGAGAGCGCGGCGGCGGCCATGCCGGCGACCCAGCGGCCGGCGAGGAACGCCGTGAAGGTGGCGGCATAGGTGGTCAGGCGGCCGATGTTGTCGAAAAGGCCGCGGATCGCGATGCCAAGCGGGCCAGTGCGGCTGGCGACCGCCGCCATGGCATCCGCGACCGCTTCCAGCGCAGGCGCCGCAGCCACGGCCAGCTGGTTCGACAACCCGCGCCAGATCAGCCCGAGCCTTGAGATGGCATCGTTCGTCCGCTCGATCTGGTCGGCGTCCTGCTCGGAGACGACGACCCCGAAGGCGAGGACGTCCTCCGTCGCCTGGCGCAGCGTCGCCGTGTCGATCCGGCTCATGGCGATGGAGCCTTCCTCGCCGAAGAGCTGCCCCGCGACCGCCGCGCGCTCGGCGGCGGGCACGAAGCTCTCGATGGCGGCGTTGATCGCGCCGACGCGCTGGTCCAGCGGCAGGGCGAACAGGTCTGACGCAGAAAGCCCGAGGCGATCCAGCGCATCGGCGGCAGGGCCGGTCCCGGCGGCCGCCTGGCTGAGGCGACGCGTCAGATCCTTCGTGGCCTGCTCGATGCCGGACATCGACACGCCCGCCAGTTCGCCCGCGCGCTCCAGCGTCTGGATCGAGGCGACGGTGGTGCCCAGCGACTGCGCCAGCTTGGCCTGCGCATCGACCGTCTGGAGGCCGGAGCGGATCATCGCCACGCCAGCGGCGGTTGCGGCGGCCACGGCAGCTGCGGCCGCCACCCGGACCCGGCGCGAGAAAGCCGCGAGCCGGGCGTTCGCCGCCTCCATCTCGCGGCTGAGCCGTCCGAAGCCTCGCGACCCGGCCTCGCCGACACCCTCGAGCTCGGCGCGTACCTGCCGCCCGCCCACGGCCGCGAGGCGGACGCTGACCCTCTTCTCAGCCATGGGAGTGATCCATCTGTTCGTTGAGCTTGGCGACCATCACCGCTTCGATGACGGGCAGCAGTTCGGCCATGACGACGGGCGGCACGCTTAGGGCTTCACCGAGCGCCAGCGCCGCCGACATATCCCAGCCGATCACGGCGCCGGGAAGCACGCGCAGCTGGCCACCGAGACGGCCGACCAGGTCCCAGACCTGCCAACCCTCCGGCGTTTCCGGACGGTTCAGTCGCGCCGGGCAGTCCGGGCAGGCTTGCGCGCAGGCTTCGCAGTAGCGCTCGCCCCCGCCGAAGGACCATTCGGCGAGAGCGCGGAGCCGTTTTTTTCCTGTTCCAGCAGCAGGCCCTTGGAGACGTAGGTCAGCTGGAAGGCCTCGAAGATCGGCCAGATATCGAGCAGTGCGTCGATGGCCTCCGAGCTCGGATCGATGGGATTGTCCTCCGCATCGCCGATGCCCTCCCAGGCGAGCACCGCCCGCCGCGCCAGCGCCTTGGCGAAGGCGACGGCGCGTTCCTCGTCCGAGGCCTCCTCGGGCACCGCTTCGACGGCCGGATCGCTGCGTGTCGCCACCATCAGTGCGGTGGTCAGCGGGCGCAGCTGCACCCGGACGCCGGGCGCGAGGTCATGCCAGCGGGGCGCGTTCGTCAGGTCGAGCGTCAGCATCAATACGTCTCCACGTCGTTCACGAGGGTTGCAGTGCACATCCGGCCGACGACGCCGTCGCGGGCGGCCTGCCAGTCGAAGGTCGCCTGCACGCCCTGCGGTCCGGAAATCTCGATGCGCGGGCGCGGCAGGTAGACGGCGTGCACGGTGAAGGTGAAGCTCTCGCTCGAGGGCAGGACGTAGGAGAATTCCATCTCGCAGGCCTCGCCGTTGATGGCCTGCGTCACCAGCGTCTGGTCGGCAAAGCGGACCTCGATCCGGCCGGTGAGCGCCGCGATGGAGGGGTCCGCGCCGTCGATGCGCCCGTCCGAGCGGATCGTCTCGATCCGATCGAGGTTGTTGGCATAGGTGATTTCGGCCGAGACCACGTTGCCGAGGGCCGAGCCGTTGCGGGTGATCGACCCGTTGAAATGGCCGAACCGCTTCAGCTCCAGCGCGGTGGGCGTTCCGGCGCTGGTCGTCGTGCCGACCGTCTCCCCCTGCGCCACCAGCCGCGCCGTGGCGGTCAGGAGCCCCGAGCGCTGCATCTGCCAGGTGATCTGGTCGAGCACGCAACCCGAATACATCGCGTATCGCGGCACCTCGGGCATGCCGGTCTCGATCGACATCGAGGGCAGCGTCCAGGACCCCGACTGGAACTCGTGGCTGTATGGTGCTTCCGCACCCGTGGTCGTCGGTGCGCCGAAGGCCGCCTTCAGCCAGAAGCCGAACGCCTCGGCGTCGAGCGGCACGACGACATCGCCGTCGGCCGTCACCGCGTCCTTGATCGGCGCCAACGGATCGCGACCGTAGCCCAGCAGTTCCGAGTTCAGCAGCGGTTGCTCTGCGCCGAGCGAGGTGCTGGCGAAGGGCATGCGGGTGAAGCCGCCCACGGGCGGCGTTCCATAGGTCGTCTCGAACGCAAGCGCCATCAGCGCCCGCGCCCCCT
The DNA here is from genome assembly GCF_028553765.1 of Paracoccus stylophorae. Taxonomy (NCBI): domain Bacteria; kingdom Pseudomonadati; phylum Pseudomonadota; class Alphaproteobacteria; order Rhodobacterales; family Paracoccaceae; genus Paracoccus; species Paracoccus stylophorae. The sequence continues at coordinate 2,510,859 of NZ_CP067134.1, forward strand.
GGGCTCGTGCCATGGTGGTCTCCTCGGGTTGTCGGGGTCAGGCCAACTGGTCGGCCGTGGAATAGTGCAGCACCACCGGGATCACGGCGGCCTTCAGGCTGGCCGCGCCCTCGACCGGCAGGTCTACGGGGCGCGGGGCTTCCGCCTCGACCCAGTCGCAGAGCCCGCCAAGCGTGCGGTCGGCGGCGAGCGCCGCGCCAATGCTGGCGGTCAGCCTGTCGAAGTCGGCGTCCCGATCGGCGCCCTGCACGACCGCTTCGATCTCGGCGCGGTGCTGGTAGTGGTAGCGCAGAGGCGAGAGCGTCACCTCCGGCTCGCCCGGTTCGCCGTCCCGCAGGATCAGGAGCCCGGCGGCGGGCACGCGCTCGGACAGAACCTCGCCGCGCAGGGTTGTGGCAGGCACCGTCAAAAGACGTGCGTGCAGCGCCGCCAGCGTGGCCTCGCGTGTACTGGGCATGATGTCACCGAAGAAAATCCGAATGGCACAGCACCGGGCGTCGTCGCCCGGTCTTGATCGTAGGCCAACGACGGCGGACGTCCGCCGTCGATCAGACCGTGCCCGTTCCTTTGAAATTCTCGCACGAGTCAACGCCCCGAGCGGTCCCGGCCAGGAGGTCGTCGGCCAGCCTCATCAGTTCGTCCAAGCGCGGATCGCTCAACCGATACCGGACGAACCGACCGTCCGGTTCTCCGACAACCAGCCCGCATTCGCTCAGGCACCGCAGGTGGTTTGAGGCGTTCGACTGCGACAGGCCGGTGGCGCCAACGATCTCCCCAACCGAAAGCGGGCCGTCACGCAGAGCGGCCAAAATCGACATGCGCGAGAAGTCAGCCAAGCCGCGGAAAAGCTTCGCCCGCAACTCGACGACTTGAGCATCAGCCTGCTGAAGGATTCCGGTCTCGCTCGACATATCAGTCTGCAATGATATATAGCCTCGTCTGTCCACGGAAGATCGTAATGAGCGAAACGGCCACAATGAGCAACGCTGAGCACGCGCGCTACAGAGTCACCGGCATGGACTGCCCGTCATGCGCCGCGAAGATCGAGAAGGCGGTGCGGTCGGCCGGGGTCGAGGACGTGAAGGTCTCGACTGCCACGCAGATCATGACGGTGCATGTATCCGACCTGAGTTTGCAGCTGCCCGAAGTGGAGCGTGCGGTGTCGGGCATCGGCTACCGACTGGATCGGCTGGGCGGACCCGAAGCTGATCACGAGGGAGACATCGACGATCTTCCGAAGGACTTGAGCCATATCACCCCGGCCTACCGGCGTGCGCTGTGGATCGTGATCGTGCTGAACGTGGGCTACGGCCTCATCGAGATGGTTGGCGGCTTCATTTCCGGATCGCAGGCCCTGAAAGCCGATGCGCTCGATTTCCTCGGCGATGGCCTGATCACCTTCCTTGGGGTTCTGGCGATCGGCTGGAGCCTGGTCTGGCGAGCCCGTTCCGCTCTGATCCAAGGCTTGTTTCTCGGGGCGCTCGGTCTCGGGGTCCTCGCCAACACGGCCTACCGCGTACTGGTTCAGCAGCAGCCTGAAGCTGAACTGATGGGCCTGTTCGCCGTGATCGCGCTCGTGGTCAACGTGGTTGCCGTTCTGCCGTTGCTGCCCCACCGGGCCGGAGATGCCAACGTTCGGGCCGTCTGGCTGTTCTCGCGCAACGACGCCATCGGCAATGCAGCGGTCGTCGTGGCAGCGGGTCTGGTCGCCTGGACTAACACGGCATGGCCCGACCTCGTTGTAGCGGCAGTGATCGCCGGGCTGTTTCTGCAATCCTCGTGGTCGATCATCCGCGACGCGCGGGCCGATTTGCGGGTGGCCACGTGAGGCCACGCCGGTCACCGGGCTTCGGGCGCCGGATCGTGCAGGCGGCATCAGGACCAGAATACGATCTCTCGGCCGCCGAGATAGACGGGGCCTGTCAGGGCTCCAGATCCTTTTTCCGGCGCGTCCGACTATAGTTTCGCCTCCACCCAATTCGCCACGATCAGTCCCGGTACCGCGTCGTGCGCCCGCTCGGCATCCCTCGCCAGATCAAGCCGCTTCGGCAACTTGACCTGCGGTACCAGCAGGAAGATCGGCGCGGTGACCTTTCCGCGCCCGGTCTTCGAGCGCGACACCACCGCTTGGCCCTTCGTGTTCAACCGGCCCTCCGCCACCAGCAGGCTCGGTCCGGTGCGACGATAGACGAAGCGCAGGCGCAGGCCACGGCGGCGCTCCCATTCGCCGGGCGTGATCCGGCCGCCGCGTAGGGACTTGCCTGCGGCAGGCAGCGGGATCGCCAGCCAGAACCCGTTCTTCGAGCGGATCAGCGGACCGGTGTCATGGGCACCGACGATCACCGGCGCCTTGGACCAGACCAGCGCCGCGGCGTCGAGGCTCTCGCCCGACCTCGGGAAGGTCTGGCTCCGGATCGAGTTGGCGAGCCGGGTGCCAAGGCCCGCGCCGGTGATCTGCAACCGCCACGCGGTCTTCAGCCCGGTCCCGGCCTCGCGCATGGCGGCCGTGACAGCGCGCTCCCCGGCCGTGATCTCCGCCTGCATCATCGCGACGATGTCGGGATCGATGTCGAGATTCAGCTTCATGCAGGTATCAGATACACAGTCCAGGCTAGCCGCTCGCGGTCGCGGACGGGCTCGCCCTGGACCAGGAAGGCGTCGCCGTCGATCTCGAGCCTGTCGCCCGGGCGCGGGTTCGCCACCTCTGCGACCAGCAGATCGATGCGGGTCGTCTCGGACCAGAGCCGGGCATCGCCGAACTCGGTGACGGCGTCAGCACGCCGGGCGACGACGCGCACCAGTACGGGCGCGCCGCCGTCAGCGATGTAGACGGCATCCCTTCCGATGTTCGGATCGGCGAAGAGGGCACTGAGGGCGACCGCGAAGGCGGACATCAGGTCCGCCGCGCGCTGCGCAGCACCTGCGGGCGGGTGCAGATCGGCAGCGGATTGCTCTCGATCTCCAGCCGCACCCACTCGTCGCGATCACGATCGGGGATGGTACGTGCGTAGAGCGGCTGGCCGAGGGTGTTGACCGTCTCGAAGGTGTCGGCGGGCGCGTAATAGATCTCGAACAGCCCCTCGATGCCTTCCGGATAGAAGTACGCCTTGTCGGTCGGCACGCCGAAGCCGACGCCGCCCCTGTAGCGGCGGAAGGTGATGCCGCCGAAGCTGACCTCGTCGGCGACCCGGCCCCGCAGGTCGGCCGCCGCGGCGGTGTTGAGATAGGTCTCGCGCACCTCCTTGTGGGCCACGAGATCGGCGAAGAAGGCCGAGCCGCATTCGGCCCGGACCTGCACCGCACCGGCGGAGAGCCCGCCCATCGACTCTTCCACGCTCTCGATCAGCGCCTGGCAGCGCTTGCGCAGCGCCCCCGAGGCCGGGCTTGCGTTGTCGAGGTCAAAGTCGATCTCGGCCGCCGGAGAGATGCCGAACTCGGTGAAGTAGTTCACCACCGTCGCGTGGTCCTTCGGGTCCTTCACCAGCCCCTGGATGCCGTTCAGGAGGTGATACTCGAAGGTCGTCTCCGCGTCCTGGCGGAGCTTGCGCAGCCTGTACGCCACCTCGGTCTGGACCTGCTGGGTGGCGCTCTCCGAGCCGAAGTCGCGGACGGACTGGATCTCGGAAGCCCAGAGCACATCCTGCTTCTTGAACTGGCGGCAGACGAAAGCGCGCATCTCGCGCCGCTCGGGTACCTGCTGTTCATACGCCGAGCCGCGTTCGGAGAACGGGATCAGCGAGAGGGTGCCGTCGCGGCTCTCGATCACGACGGTGCGGGACCGCACCCCACGCGGCGAGAACAGGCCAGCGCCCGACAGGATCGCGGGCCGGAAGGGGATGTTTTCCAGCGCGCGGGTGAGTTCGATGATGGTGAAGGCATCGCCTTCGAAGATGTCCATGGTGGCCATGGGAATGCCTCCGGTGCATGGATTTTGTGGGACCGCTGGCGGAGATCAGCGGACGAGGATGCCCGCGGCGAGGAGCGCCACATGGGCGGCCGCGATCTCGGCTGCGCTGAGGGTGCCCGCGAAGACGAGGTCATGGCGGTTGACGATCGCGGGGCCGCGGACCACGGCGACGGCAGGCGCATCGCCCGCGCTCGCATCCGCCTTGCCCCAGAGCACCGCGACGGCGGTCTCGGTGCCGTCGACGGCCGCGGGATCGTGGGCGGCGTATTTGCCGGAGGCGGTGATCCTGCCCAGCACGGTGCCGGGATCGAGCGTGCCGGTTGCAATGGTGATGGTCTCGCGGGTGTAGTCGCGGAACGCCTCCCAGACGAGGAAGCCGCCCGCGTGCGGGGTTTCGGTGAGCGTGGTCATGAGTCATCCTTTCAGCCTGAAGGTGCGGGCGACGATCTCGCTCCAGGGGCGGGTGCCCGATGGGCGGCCCGGTTGCGCGTGATGGCCGGCGATCTCGGGCTCAGCCTCGGCTTTCGCGGCCAGGAGCGCCGCGCGGACGTGGTCGAGGCCGGCGTCCTCATCGAGGAAGCGGCCGGCCATCCGCGGCTGTCCGGCAAGGCGGCAGAGGTCGACGACGGCGCGGGCGTGCGAGATGGCCTCGGCGCGGATCGCCGCGGGATCGGGCGGTGCGCCGCCGGGTGGTGGCGTCCCGACCGGCGGCTGCTCGGCGTCGGTGTCGCCGATTTCTTCTTCCCCGGCGCCAGAGGCCTCATCGCTCTCCGCGGCAGCGCCGGTGGTCTCGGCGGCATCGGTGCCGGTGCCGGCGCCGTCGTTGTCGTCACCATCGTTGTCGTCGCCGCTGTCGGTTGCAGCCGCGACCGCTTCGGCCAGCGCCGGCGGCGCGTTGCGGAAGCGCGCGACATCGAAGCGCGCAGCGATCCGCACCGGTTCGGCAAGCCGGTCGGCAAAGCCGAGCGCCAGCGCCTCGCGCGCATCCAGCCAGGTCTCGGCGGCCATCAGCGTCGCGATCTCGTCGATCGACTGGCCGGATTTGGCGGCATAGCCGGCAGCAAGGCTGCCACCCACCTTGTCCAGCGCCTCGGCCATGGCCCGCATGTCGGCGGCGGTGCCCATCACGAGCCCCGCGGGATCGTGGATCATCAGGAAGGCGTTTTCCGGCATGACGATCTCGTCGCCCGCCATGGCGACATAGGAGGCCGCCGAGGCGGCGACGCCGTCGATCCAGACGGTGACCGTGCCCGCATGCCGCTTCAGCGCGTTGTGGATCGCCACGGCGTCGAAGACCGAGCCGCCGGGGCTGTTGAGCCGCAGATCGATGGGCGTGCCCTCGGGCAGCGCGCCGAGTTCCGCAAGGAACCCCTTGGCCGAGACCCCGCAGGCCCCGATCTCGTCATAGATCGCCACTTCCGCGCCGGTGGCCCGGGCGCGGATCGCATACCAGCTTGCCATGCTCTCACTCCTGTTCGGTGGCGGACTCGGTCGCAGCGGCGTCGCCGTGCTCATGCTCGCGAGCCCCATCACCGGGATCCGGCTGCGTCGCGGGCGTCGCCCGTGCCCCCTGCGTCTCGCCGGAGCCGGTGCGGTAGCTGAGACCGAGCGCCGCGGCGCGTGCCGCATCGGCCGCGTTCTCGCGGTCCACTTCCTCGATGTCGTAGCCGGTGGCCTCGACCACCTTGCGGCGCGAGGTGATGCCCGCCCCCATCGCCAGCACCTGTGCCTGGATGTCCTTCAGCGGATCGACCCAGTCCCAGCGCGGCGGGATCCACTGCACCGGCCGCGCCGCCGCGGGATCGTCGAGACCGAGCGCGCCGGAGAGCGCGGCCGCCTCCAGCCATCGCCGCCAGACCGCCCGGCAGAGCTGGTGCACGATCACGCCATGCTGCAGCTGGCCGATGCGGCGCCGGAACTCGACCAGCTCCGCCCTGAGGCTCGAATAGTTCGCCTGCCGGACATCCCCGGTGACCAGGTGATACGGCAGCCCCAGCGAGGCGGAGACCGCGAGCAGCGTCCGGTACTGGAACGCCTCGTAGCCGCCGCCCACGTCGGCGGGCGCGGAGAACTTCACGTCCTCGCCTGGCAGCAGCACCTGCATCGTCCCGGGCTCGAGGCTGGCGATGGCCGCGCCATTGAGGTCCGCTTCGACCTCGCCCAGCATCGGCTCTTCCGGGGCGGTCTTGGTGATGAAGCCCGCGAACATCGCCGCGGTCTTCTTCCGGTCCAGCTCGGCGTCGTCATACTGGTCGAGCAGGAACAGCCGCACCATCGCCGGTGCGACATGCGGCAGCCCCCGGATCTGGCCGGCGTCGATGGGCCGATAGATGTGCAGCACATCCGCGGCGGGTACGCGCACCGTCTCCGGGATCACGTCGCCGATGACCCGGCCGCCCTGATCGGTGCTGTCGCCCGGGTGACGGCGGCGGAAGTGATAGGCCACGCGGCGGCCGATGCTGTCGAACTCGATCCCGCAGCGGATACGGCTGCCCGATGGCAGCACCTCCGTCTTCTCGAAGGGCAGCATCTCCGACTGCAGCAGCTGCAGTTGCAGCGGGACCATGAGCCCGTCCTCGGCCCGGCGCGGGCGCAGGCGGACGAAGCATTCGCCCGCCACGAACATCTCGCGCGCCACCATGGCCTGCAGGCCGTAGAAGTCGGTCAGCCCGTCGGCATCGGCCTCGTCGGTCCAGGCGAGCCAGAGCCGCTGAACGTAGTCGCGAACCGCCGCATCCTCGATCAGCGAGGATGGCTTGATGCCGTCTCCGACGAGGTTTGACGCAAACGCCTCGCAGGCATTCGCCGCGTAACCGTTGGTGACCACCAGTTCGCGCGAACGCGCCAGCAGCCGCGGGCCGCCGGAGGCGACCAGCGCGTTGATGTTCTCGAGCGGCGGGTTCCAGCCGCGCAGGCGGCGCTTCGCCATGGCGCCCTCGAGGCGGGCGCGCACCGCCGCTGGTCCAGCGCTGCCCGGCGATGGGCGGCGAAAGCGGTCGAAGAGGCCCATGGAGTCAGAGCCCCTTCACCGTCGTCACGCGCACCTGCCGCACGATGCGGCGCCCCTCGGCCGCCGCGATCTCGCGGTCCAGCGCCTCGATGGCCCGGTCGATCTCGGCGACGCTGCGATAGTCCACCGTCTTGCCGTCGTAGCTGACCCGCGCCACGCCCGAGGCGCGCTGCACGGCCAGTGCCTCGCGGCGGGCACGGAGTTCTGCGGCCGTGGCCATGGATCACCTCATGTAACTGGAGTGCACGGTCCGGCGTTGCGGGCTTCGTCGAGGCGCGGCCGGCCTCGCCAGCGGGCTGTCCGCAATTGTCGCATCCGCGGCCGACACGCCCAGCTGCGCTTCCAGATCGGCCCAGCGTGCCTCCGGCCAGCGATCCGCCCCGAGGATCCATGCGGCGGCGCGGGCATAGACCCGGCAATCCAGCGCCTCGTTGCGCTCGCGCAGCTTCTGCCATTCGAGCCTGGAGAAGCCGCGCCTCGTGCGGACCGTCACCAGCTGCTCGGCGGTCAGCTGCTTCAGCCATTCGCTGGCCGCCCAGTCCGGCAGGTGGATCGTGCCGGCCGGAAAGACCGCGCCCTCGGCCCGTTCCTCTGCCGCTGGCCGCTCCTGCCGAAGGAAGCGGTAGGTCTCGGCCTTGAAGGTCGAGGTGGCGACGGTCCAGAGCCGCGCCCCGCGCCGGAGCCGCTTGCCGGCAACGGTCGCATCGACATAGGTCGGCCCCGTTACCGGGCTCGTCCGGGTGAAGCCCTCGACGCCTTTCACGGGCGCCACCTGCGCGAAGCCCACCTGCCGCGACCATGCATAGACGGCGCTGGTCTCGAACCCGGAGTCGATCGCGAGCCGCGCCAGCGTCATCGGCTGGCCGGAGGCGTGTTCCCATGTGCGCCCGAGCAACTCGGTCAGCTGCTGCCAGCAGCCCGGATCGCCGGGGCCACCCTCGAGCACGAGGTGGTCGACGAGCCAGCTTTCGAGACCGCGGCCCCAAGCCCAGACATCGACCTCGATCCGGTCCTTCTGCACGTCGGCGCCCGCGGTCAGGAACAACCCGCGTTCGGGCACGGTGCCCGCGGGCCATGGCTCGCGCCGGTCCGCCAGCCGCTGCCAGTCGGGCGCCTCGCCGGTCTCCATCCAGGTCTCGCCGAGAATGGTGTTCCGGAACGCCCGCATCGCCTCGTCGCTGCCCCGTGCCGCCTCATGCGCCCGCGCGACCCGCTGCCAGCTGAGCCAGCCCACCGGCGAATAGAGCGCCGAGAGGTGGTAGCCGACCGTGGCCGGATCGCTTGGTCTCGCCGTCGCGCGCCACTCGCCGCACTCGAGCATCGCCGTCTTGTGGTGCTCCGCGATTGCCGCGTCGCAGCCCTCGCAGTGATACTCCGCCGTCTCCGGGCGGCCCTTCTGCCAGCGCAACCGGTCGAACTTCAGCCACTGCATCGCACCGCAATGCGGGCACGGCACGAAGAACCGCCGTTGGTCGCTGGCCTCATACTCGCGCTCGATCCGGCTCAGCCCCCGGATCGTTGGCGTCGAGACCAGCAGCACCTTGCGCCGGTGGGCGAAGGTCAGCGACCGCGCTTCTGCCAGCGTGACCGGATCGCCTTCCTCGTCGGCCGAAGCCGGATAGGCGTCGACCTCATCGAGGAAGATGTAGCGCGCCGGGGTCGAGCGGAGCCCGACCGCCGAGTTCGCCCCGGTCATGATCAGGATGCCGCCCGCGAACTCCTTCGACAGCATGGTGTTGCCCGCGTCGCGGGACCGGGCGGGCTTCACCCGCTCCCGCAGCTCGGGGCTCTCGTCGATCAGCGGATCGATCCGCTGCCGCGAATTGCGCTTGGCCAGTTCCACGGTCGGCTGGACCGCCAGCATCGGCCCCGGCGCCTGATGGATCGCGAAGCCGATCCAGTTGTTGCCCGCCTCGGTCGCCCCGACTTGTGCCGCCTTCATGAACACGACGCGTTGCGTGGCATCGCCGGGCGACAGCCGGTCCATGATCTCACGCATGTAGGGCGTGCGCACCGTGCGATACCGCCCGGGTTCGGCCGAGGCGCGGCCCGACAGCATGCGATGCCGATCCGCCCATTCCGAGACGGTCAGGTCCGGGTCGGGCCGCAGCCCGTTGCCCCAGGCACGCAGGATCTCGCCCGCGCCGTCGAAGTCCGTCAGGCCGCCAGGATCATCGCCGCTCTCACCGGAAATCGGGCCGGACCTCGGCGAGCTCAATGAGGTGGGCGCGTACATGTTTCTCCAGCACCTTCTGCATCGCGGCTGGCTCCACGGTGATCTGCTGGCCCGTCGCGTCGCTGCACGAGGCCGAGAACTCGGCCGCCATCAGCGCCGCCGCGCGTGCAGGCCAGTTTACCCACGCGTCCCGTTCCTCCCGCGCCAGCCGGAACACCAGCGCCAGCGCCCGGGCCCGCTCGATTAACTCCCCCTTCAGCTTCTGCAGCCGGATCCGCCGCTCCTGCGCCTTCAGCACCTCGTTCGCCGTCTTGGCCTGCAGGAAGGTCGTGCCGCCCCCGACGGCCGGGACAGCCAGCCCCTGTTCGCGCAGTGTGTCGCCGACAGCGGCCACCGCCGCCTCGGGGACAGGCTTCAGTTTGGGCGCGGGCGGCTTGCGGGTCTTCGACGGGTCGGTCGTCTCGGCCCGCCGCGCATCGCTGGCGGCCGCGTTGATGCTGCCGTCGGGATAGAGGACCAGCCGCTCGGCCGTCTTCGCCTTCTGGATCGCACCGCGCGACAGCCCGACATGGGCGGCGTACTGGCGCTCGCTCATGCCCTGCATCGGCGGCTCCGATTATCATTCAAGATCATGTGCTTATCGAGTTGATAAGCGCGGCGGAGAGAGCGAACGTCACTCCAACGAAGCGATGCAACTCACCAAGGAGCCACTACGATGACCAGCCGCCTGAACCCGATCACCACCCCGCGCTTTGAGGCCCGCGCCGAGAAAGCGCGCCGGAACAAGGAAGCGGCACTCGCCGCCTTCATCGGCAAGAAGGCCGAGATCGACGAGATGCTCGCCCGCCTGCAGGCGCTCAGCGACGACCATTTCAACTGCCACCCCGACGAGGCGGGCTGGGCGATGGTCGGCACCCTCGAACACTACGCCAGCCTCCTGAAGCGCATCACGGACAGCGCCTTCGGCGAGGGCGAGCACGCCCGCTGATCTCCGGCCCAGCCGGAACTCCTGCCGCGCGCCCTGCGCGGCTCGGGGTCGTAGGAGGGTCGCGACGGTCGCGGCCCCGAACACGGAGATCCCAGATGACCAAGCTTTCCGACACCCATCTCGTGATCCTCAGCGCCGCCGCGCAGCGTGAGGATCGCAATGTTCTGCCGCTTCCCGGCTCCCTTCGCGGCGGCGCTGCCGCCAAGGTGGTCGGCGCGCTCCTCTCCCGCGGGCTGATCGCCGAAACCACGACCGACAGCCAGACCAAGGCGGACGCCGCGCTCAACCGCATCTGGCGCAACGACGAGGACGGCCGCGCCATCCTCCTGCACATCTCCAACGCGGGCCTCGCCGCCATCGGCGTCGAGCCGGACGGTGGCGACAACGCGCCCACGGGCGCTGACGCGGCGTCGAGCGCGGAGGCCTCGCAGAACGCTCCCGCCGAGACCGACCCCGCGCCCAAGGCGCGCACGCCGCGCACAGGCACCAAGCAGGCGAAGCTGATCGAGATGCTCCGCACCGAGGGCGGCGCGACCATCGACGAGATGGTCGCGGCCTTGGACTGGAGACCGCATACGGTGAGGGGTGCGCTTGCCGGCGCGCTCAAGCAAAAGCTCGGCCTGACCATCACCTCCGAGAAGGTTGACGGAAGGGGCCGCGTCTACACCATCCGCGACTGACGCTCCGCACCGAAACGGACTGAAGGCCGCCGTCCACCCTCGGGCGGCGGTGTCTCATTCTGCACTCCGGATCCGGATCGCCTCGAACAGTCGCCGCAGCAGGTAGCCGCGCGCCAGCGAGACACCGACGAAGGCGAGGCCGATGGTCAGATGCTCCGCGAGCCCGGTCTCGATGCCGAACCACGGGAACACGATGATCTGCGTGGCGATGGCCAGCACATAGCCGACCACGACATTCGTCACGGCCTCGACCATAGACATGATCCGGCTCTGCTTCATCTCAGCCTCTCCGGCAGGCTTTCCAGAAACGCCCTCACGAACTCCGCCGCGAGCGGCGGCACGATCGCATTGCCGTAGCCCCGCAGCAGCCCCATGCGGCGGGGTATCCCATCAGCCAGCGGGAATGTTCCGGGCTCAACGGGCCGCCAGCGGTCGTCGCGGCAGAGGAGCCAATCCGGATCTCGCCAGACGCCGTCCGTCGCGCTGGCGCCGGCCAGGTCGGCGTCGTGGTCGACCAGCCCGCCAGCCAGACCTGTCGGCCGAGCAGCGCGTTGATCGGCACCGCCGGGCATTCCGATCCGTCCTTGTGATCCCGCGCAGAAGCCGTGGCCCAGCCCGCCTCCCTCCATGGCGACGGCGCCGAAGAACAGTCGCTGGCGGATATGCGGGGCGCCGATACCCGCAGCCGGCAGATCGGCCGCCGCGACGGCGTAAGATGCTGCTTCCAGCGCATCCGCCAGAGCGTCGAACCACGCCCAGCCAGCCGGACCCTCAGCCGCTGCGCGAGCCGCGCCGCAAACCGGTCCGAGCACTGCCGCGCTCGCGACCTGCTCGCCGAAGACGATGTTCGGCCGGCAGGCTGCGACGAGTTGCAGGAAAGCGGGGGCGAGATGGCGGTCATCGTCCTGTCCCTTGCGCTGTCCGGCGACGCTGAACGGCTGGCACGGCGGCGAGCCGGTCCAGACGGACAGATCCTCGGCCACGCCGGCGAGGCGCAGCGCGTAGGGCCAGCCGCCGATCCCGGCGAAGAAATGGCATTGCATGAAGCCGCGCAGATCGGCCGGCTCCACGTCCATGATGGAGCGCCCGTCCACCTCGCCCCTGGGCAGGAGCCCAGCGGCGATCAGCTCCCGCAACCAGGCGCAGGCGGCGGGATCGGCATCGTTGTAGTAGACGGACATCACGCGGCGGCGTCGGCCTTGTCGCCCAGCCGCTCGGCCTTCACCTGAGCGAAGCTCCGGCCCTCGCCGTCGAGGATCGCGTCCTTGCCGGTCTCGGCCTGCCAGCGCGCCACGGTGACATCGACATAGGCCGGGCTGATCTCCATCGCAAAGACCCGCCGACCGTTGGCCTCGCCTGCCATGATCTGCGAACCGGACCCCGAGAAGGGCTCGTAGCAGAGCCGGCCCCGCGCCACATGCTGGCGCATCGGGATCCCGAACGCGTCGAGTGGCTTCGGCGTCGGGTGGTCGGGCCGCTCGTCCTTGGCGAAGCTGGGCAGCGCCCATGTCGATGGGAGCGTTTCCTCGGCCACCTTCGGCGGCCGGTTCGGGCGGCGCCAGCCCATGAAGCAGGGCTCGTGCTTCCAGAGGTAATGCGACCGGGTCAGAACGCCGCGGTCCTTTACCCAGATGATCTGCTGGTGCACGAAGGCTCCCGCCTTTTCCCAGCAGGCCTCCAGCATCGCCTGGCGCCGCGAGGCGTGCCAGCAGTACCAGGCGGCGTCCTCGGTGATCGCCTCGGCCACGGCCGCCGCGATGAAGCCGTCGTAGAGCTCGGCGCCCTGCGAGCTGTCGTCCCAGGTCGTGCCGTAGGACGCCGACCAGTCCTTGTTGCGGGTCGGATGGTTCGAGCCGTCGTAATCGACGAGATACGGCGGGTCCGTCGCGAACAGCACGGCACGCTCGCCGTTCATCAGGCGGCGGACATCGTCGTGGCTGGTGCTGTCGCCGCACAGCAGCCGGTGATCGCCGAGGATCCACAGGTCGCCGGTCCGCGACGCCGGGTTGCGCGGCGGCTCGGGGATGGTCACCGGCGGCACAGAGCCCCCTGCGCCACCCTCTTCACCGCCCCCCTCGGGCACGTAGGCCAGCAGCTTGTCGAGCTCGCCATCGGAGAACCCCACCAGCGACAGGTCGAAGTCTTCGGCCAGCAACTCGTTCAACTCGGCCGACAGCAGCGCTTCGTCCCATGTCCCGAGTTCAGTCAATTTATTGTCGGCCAGACGATAGGCCCGGCGCTGCGCCTCGGTCAGATGCCCGAGCACGATGACGGGCGCTTCGGTCAGGCCAAGCTGTGTCGCGGCCAGCACGCGCCCATGGCCCGCGATTAGCTCGCCGTCCTCGCCGACGAGGCAGGGCACGGTCCAGCCAAATTCGGCCATGCTGGCGGCGAGCTTCGCAACCTGGTCGGCACCGTGCAGCTTCGCGTTCTTCGCGTAAGGCTGCAGGCGCGCAAGCGGCCATTGCTCAATCCGCTCGGGGGCAAAGCTCAGCGTCATCGGCAGGTCGGTCCTTCGGATCAGGGTGGATTCCCTTGGCTTCCGGTCTCCGGGGTCCAGACTGGACTCCACGCGGGGTCCAGCGGCCACCAAGGGTGTCCAGCTTCAAAGGCTTGATTTTGCGGTGTTTCAGGCGGGTTCAGGCGGCGCTGGCTTCCGGGTGGCTTCCGGGTGGCTTCCCAAAAATCCGGCCCTGTCGCTGGCGATGTCCCGCGCTTCGCCCGCCAGCATACGAATATCGCCAGGAAGGAACCAAGAACTCAATGGGTTAGCCCATCGGACCCCGGCTGGACCCTTCGCTGGACCCCGGAAGCCAGCGGCGCGGCCTCTGCCTGCGCGCTCCTCTCCCGAGCATATTCGTTTTCTAGCGGCCTCGTCGAAATGTGTAAGGCCCTGCGATGTACACCCGAAAATTTCCTCAGAGGACGATTGTTCTTGACAGCCGGTTGGCGTTCTCGATGACGAACTGCTGCGAGCGCCGGGGCGACGGCACGCGACCGTTCAGCCGCCAGGTGATCACCGCAAGGCCGTATTGCCATCGCTTGGTCGCGGCCGTGCGCGACAGACCGAACTGCCAGCTGATCGGCTTCCACGCCATCCCGTCGGCGCGGACCCAGAGCAGGCGTGCGTCCTCGGGCTCGAGCCAGCGTAGCCAGAGCATCGCCTCCTCGGCCTGCGTGATCTGACGCGGGCTGGGCCTCGGGCGACGCATCTGCGGCTCCTGACCGACCTTGTCGGCGAAGCTGTGGAAATACTCGGGCCATGCGTTGAAGAAGCCCTGCGGCATCACGCCCGGCATCTGCCGCATCACGCCCGCCGCGAGCTCCAGCCGATCCTGCACTTGTGCTGTGGTCCACTCACCCATGACGCGCCTCCCGTTCCCGCTTGCCGTAGAGCCGCTCGCCGAGCTGGCGAACCAGTTCGCGCTCGGGCCAGGTCAGGCGGTCGTCGTCGATGGCGACGGCCAGCAGGCCCTGTTCCTTCCAGCCGTCGCGCTTGACCTCGTCGGGGTTGCGGCGGTGACCGCCATAACCCTTGGGCGTGAACCGCATGCCGCTCATTGCACACCTCCCCGGGTCTCCAGCGCCCAGAGCAGGATCGCGATGGCGTCGGCCTCGTTGTCGTCGGCGGGCGAGAAGCCGCGCGCCCGCGCGGCCGCCATCATGGCGTCCTTGTTCGCGTTGCCCTTGCCGGTGGCGTGGCGCTTGATGGTGCCGACCGGCACGCCCTCGTAGGGAATGCCGCGCAATTCTGCCCATGCGGTCAGCGTGGCCATCAGCCCGCCATAGACGTGGGCGGCATCGGTCGCGGCATGGCGGCGGACCTCTTCGAACCAAATGGCTGTGACGGGCCCAGACAGCCGGTCGATCTCGGTGAGCCAGTTGGTGAACCGCAGATACCGCATGCCGCCACCGTCGAGGCGGCCGGGGCGGAAGGACGCCGTGCCGGATGTGATCAGCCCATCGATGCCGTGCAGCGCCCATCCCGTCGTGGTGCCGAGGTCGAGCGCCAGCATCACCCGGTTGGCGCGGACGACGGGCCGCAGATCGGGGATTGCCTCGCGGCTGGAGGTGGCGAGAGTCAGGTCAGCCATGGGTGGTCTCCTCTTCTGGTTGGCTGCTCGGGTGGAAGACGACGGCGGTCTGGTGCTTGGCGGTACGGGGCCGCCGTCGTCGGATCGGAATGTGCAGGGAGCGTCGGAGCCCGCGCGCGGACACCCTCGACGTATGGGAGGCGAGGCCAAACCTGCCGGTTGGCCTCCCCATACGTAGTATGGGGGCTTGCCCACTCGTCTCATGTTTTGGCCGCAAGTCTCTGTTCCCGTTGATTTTTCAAGGCTCAAGGGATGAGACGGGTCGATGAGGAATACCTCTCTCATCCTCATCGCCAACCTGTTGATTTCATTGGGCCATGAGGAAGGGATGAGAATGAGGAAGGCCGCGCTCATGATGAGGAAGTCAGTCATGGACCTCCTCCGGATAGACCCAGACGGAAGGGTTCTCGACCTCACGCGCGCGGCCGGAATGGGGGCATTTGTAGTGGGTCGGCAGCACCGCGACGCCCTCGGCAAGGACCTCTCCGGTGTCCGTGTCGATCACGGGATCGCGGCCGAAGCGCATGTCCCTGATCACGAGATATCCGAAATGCGATTGCGTCCCGGCGTACCCGTGCTCCGTGAAACTCCGGCGGAACTTGATCAGGCCCTTGGTGGCGAGCACCGACAGCCGCTCACGGATGCTGTAGCGCCCGCCGAGATCGTGCTGGTTCTCGAACGCCTCCGCGAACTGCGTGGCGGTGTAGAGCCGACCCTCGGCCGCCTCGTCGAAGATCATCCCCAGGACGACCTGGTTTTTCCGATCCCGCTCGGCATCATGCCTGGCGCCGATGTCCTGGCGCACGAGGCGCTCGTTCATCGGGTTGATTTCGACCCATTGGCCGCGCACCTTGTCGATCAGCTTCGAGGGCAGCGCGGGGCCATTGCGCAGCTCGATCTCCAGCTTGCGCTCGGACGCGTCCTCGTCGGGGCGGTGCAGGATCAGCCCGGAGGTGTAGAAGCCCCGCAAGGCGCTGGCGCCCGAAAGCGCGAGGAACGGATCCTCCTTCACCTGGTGCTTGCTGAGCTTCTTGGTGTGGTGGATCAGGATGACCCCGCAGTCCGGATCGATATGGTCGCGCAGAACCTCGACCCGCTCCTTGAGGAAGAACATCATGGCGGTGTTGTCGTTCTCGCCACCGCCATCGGGTCCGCCGTCAAAGAGGTTCCGGATCGGGTCGACGCAGAGGATGTCGGGCGGCGCATCCGGGAATGCCGTCCGGATCGCACGGGCAACCCGCACGCTGCCCTCGTTGTCGAGCAGCATTTTCAACTTGGGTGTGGCGACGAAGGTGTCGCGTGCGGCGGCCAGCACCTCTGGCGGCAGCGCGATCTGCTTCAGCCGTTCGCGCAGATAGTGATACTGGATCTCGGCCTGCAGGTAGAAGATCCGCAGCGGCCGTGGCGGCGTGAAGCCGAGGAAGGGCACACCGGCGGCCATGTGGACGAGCCAGGAGATCAGCAGGTCGCTCTTGCCGACCTTTGGCGCACCGCCCAGCACCAGCAGTCCGCCCGGCGTCAGCACCCGGGGCGCGATGATGTCCTCCGGCATCGGGCTCTGATCGTCCAGCAGCGCGCCCAACGTGAAGGCGGGCATCTCGACCGGTCCCGGTGCGCCGGAGTCCAGCCGGATCAGCGGCGGGCCATATTTCTTGACATGCAGTTCCCAGAGCCGCTCGGATTCCCGCTTCAGCCGCTCTACCGGCCACTGGGGCCGCAGCATCGCGGCGTTGTAGCCGCAGATGCCGATCCAGCCTTCGTCCTTTGTCATCCGGCCCTCGTGGACCATGCGGATGAAATGCCCGATCGCGGCGGACGCACCTTCGAAGCGGGACCAGTCGTCCTGCGCCCCCTCCCGCACCGGCGTGACCAGCACTTCGTCCAGGACGGGCTTGTCGGGATGGGTGAACGCAGGCTGCAGGGACACGCCCGGTGCGGGCGGCATGTCGGTGACGGCTTCGATGAACTCGGCCAGATCGCGTTCGCGGTCGGCGTTCAGTTCGACGATCCGCACCTGCGTCTTGAGGTTGTTCTTGTAGTAGACCGAGCCCGCCACTCGGATCGGCTGATGGGCGGAGCGGAAATGCATGTCGCCGCCAACCTTTGCGGCGATGTCGCCGCGCAGACGGCAGACGCGCGCTATGTCGTCACCCTCGGCGGGTTCGGTCAGCGCCCACCAGACGTGGCACTTGCGCTGCCCCTCGGCCGTGACGCCGCCGCTCTCCACCACCATGCTGGGCGCGCCGAGGTGGCGCTCGAGGTGCGCGCGCTTGGCGGCGATGTCACCGGTGTCGAGATCGACCACTACCGTCTGCATCTGCAGGATGTCGGTGGCCTTGGCCTGGCCGGGCGCGGCCACGGTGCCGGGGATCACATAGACTGCCGCGCCCTCGCGCGAGGCCCATGTCGCGAAGGTCGCCATCTTCTCGGGGGCGGAATGATCCGCTTCCAGCCAGATGTTGTGCGGGCGGCCATCGATGCCCTGACCCTTGTCGATGAAGCTGCGGACAGGGATCAGACCGTCGCAATACCCGAAGACGACCTGCATGAACTGGGCGATCTGCTCGGGATCGGGCTCGTCGCCGAAGACGTCGATCTGCGGGGCGGCATCGTTGAAGTCGCGCCATGGGTTGAAATGGACGATGTTTTCCTTGGGCTCATCGGGCGTGGTTTCGTCGCGCATGGCTGGCTCCTGGTCGGGATCGGATGGCTCGGTGGGCTCGTCGCTCATGCCGCCAACCCCCAGCACCGTTCGGCATGGGCGCAGAACCGGCATTCGAAGAAGTCGCGGTTGGCGGCGATGCGGGGCAGCAACTCGCCGGCGTCGGTGGCTTGGAGTATCCGCACCGCGCGGTCGGACATGCGCTGCGCCAGATCGGCATCGAAGGCGACCTGCTCGTGGTGCAGCTCGGCCGTGTCCTTGTTGATCGCCGTGAACAGTGCCGGGGCCGAGGAAATGCCTGGCACCGAGGGCTCCATGTAGGCCTGGTAGATCGCGATCTGGGCGGCATAGACGGGCTTGGAGACGGCGACCCCGTCCTTGACGCAGGCCCGCCAGTTCTTCGCGTTCATCGTCTTGCATTCCCAGAGCGCCGGGGTGCGAAGACCGAGCGCGGCCGGGGCGCCAGCCACGATCCCGTCGACATGGCCACGGATGCGACCGCCCGCTACGGAGAATCCGAACTGTTCCCCATCGGGCCGATTGCCCTTGCGGGTGTAGAGGTCGATCCCCGCCGCCCGCAGCCAGCGGATCGCCAGATCCTCGAGTTGATGTCCGATCTCGAAGATCCGCAGGGTCTGGCCGCCGAAATCCGCGCCCTCATCCTTGGGCGCACCCGCGAACTCGAACTGCAGCGCGCGTTCGCAGGCATGTCCCAGACGGGACGCGCCGAGATAGGTCCGTGGCGGCGTGGCCTCCCGCTCGGCGATCAGCGCGGCGTCGACCAGCGCGTTGATCCGCTCGGCCATGGAGGGGCGAGGGTTGAAATCCAGCATCAGAACGGCACCTCGCGCCCGGCGGCGATGCGCGACATCTCGGCGCCGTAACCTTCCAGCACCTCCTCAATCAGGGCGGTGACATCGGTTTCGGTGAGATCGCGCAGCCGCTTGTCCCAGCCGATCAGGTCCATCGTCTCGCCCAGCCGCTTCATCACAATTGCAATGGCGAGGCGTTCTTCATCGGTCGTTCCCTGCATGGTCAGTCCTTTCCGGTGGCGAGCCGCGAAGAACGCCTGGCAGTGCATCGAGCAGAACCAGCGGTGTTCGCGAGGGCGGGGTTTGTAGGGGTTGAAGAAGCCGAAGCCGCGCGCGGGGCGCAGACAGACGGCGCAAGGCTTGAGGCGCGGGTGCCAGAGCCGAATACGCTCCGGGCAATCCGCAGGCGCTGCGGGCGGGGATTGGACTTGCGCGACATGATTCACGCCGCCCTCCGCTCGGGCTCGGCCGCCGTGACGAGGCGCCGGATGTCGCGCTTGTTGAACTGAAACGAGATCAGCGCGGAGGCGCGATATCTGGTCAGGCCGTAGTCGCGCCGGAACTCGGGCGGCAGGCAGTTCAGCTGCTTTTCCGTCGCGTCCTGCTTCAGCCAGCCCTTCGACTTGAAGGCGCTCTCGTCGGTCTCATGGGTGTTCAGCCAGTCGTCGGCCTGCGCGAGACAGACGATGCGCTCGCCCACGCTCAGGAGCCGCGTCGCCTTGCCTTTGGCGCCCCCGACCGCGTGCCAGCGGCCCTCGAGGAAGAACACGCCGCCCCAGGCGTGAAAGCCGTTGGCCATCAGCGCGGCGTCGTCGCCGAACAGGTCCACCCACGCGAAACTCGATCGCTCGAGAAGATCGAGCTCGGTCATGACGAAACTGTCGATTGGCTCAGCGCCTTCGCGCGGCAACTCGCACCCGCAGATCGGGCATTCGGTGACCGCGATCGGGATCTCGGCCTTGCATTCGGGGCAGAGTTTCGTCGGGGCTTCCCCCGGCGTCGGAACGCGCCCGTCGAGATCGACATCCTGTTCCAGCGTGCCGTGCGTGAGACTCGACGTCCCGAAGTCGAGTATGATGCAGTCGGTCTTCACGATTCCGGGGTGTTCCTCGGGATCGACGGTGCGCAGGCCGCGCCCGACCATCTGGATCATTGTGGACTTGTAGGAGCTGGGGCGCAGCAGCACGACGCAGGAGGTGGGCGGATGGTCCCAGCCCTCGGTCAGCACCGCCACGTTGACCACGACGCGGATGTTCCCCGCCGCGTAGTCTCCGAGGATCGCCTTGCGGGTCTCGGCAGCCAGATCGCCGTGGATCAGCGCGGCGGAAACGCCAGCTGCCCTGAACGCGTCGGTGACGTGTTCGGCGTGCGCGACGGTGGAGCAGAACACCACAGTCTGCCGGTCGCCCGCCTTTTCCTTCCAGTGGCGGATCACCTCGTCGGTGACGGGGGCGCGATCCATGATGCCCGCCACCTCCGTCATGTCGAAATCCGACATGGTCTTGCGCACAGAACGCAACTCGTCCTGCACGCCCACGTCGATGACGAAGGTGCGTGGCAGCACGAGGTGGCCCGAGGCGATCAGCTCGCCCAGCCGAACCTGGTCGGCGACATTGTCAAAGACCTCGCGCAGCCCCTTCCTGTCGCCCCGGTTCGGCGTGGCCGTGACCCCGAAGATCCGGGCGTCGGGATTGGCCTCACGCACCCGATCGATGATGCGGCGATAGCTGTCGGCGACGGCGTGATGCGCCTCGTCGACGACCAGCAGGTCGAGACGCGGCATGTCGGCGAGATTAGAGGCGCGCGCCAGCGTCGGCACTATGGCGAAGGCGACCTGGCCGTCCCACGACTTCTCCGTGGCGTCGATGACCGATGTGGCGACGCCCGGCACCACGCGCTGGAACTTGGCGCGGTTCTGCGCCGTCAGCTCGTCGCGATGGGCCAGCACGCAGGCCTTGGCCCCCGTATTCTTTGACATGGCACCGATCATCTCGCCGGTGACCGCCGAGAGCATGATGGTCTTGCCCGCACCGGTGGGCGCCACGCCCAGCGTGTTGCCGCGGGAAGCGAGCGCAGCCACGCTGCGCTCGACGAAGGTCTTCTGGCGAGGGCGCAGGCGCATGGCCGGTCTCCCCTTACTGCGCCCAGCTCGGCCGACCGGCGAACCCGGGGGCGGACGCGGGCTGGCTGGGCTGATGTGCGGGTGCCGCAGGGGTGGTCTGCTGCGGCGCATGCCCGGCTGCACCGTGTCCGCCAAACTGCAGCCGTGCAGTCCCCATGACCTGCGCGTAGTCACGATGGTCAGGCGTAACCGCGCTGCGGATCTCGTTCTTGTCGTCGCCGCTGGCGTCAGTGCCGATGTCGATGCGAGCGATGAACTCGATCCCGTCGAGATCGGCGAAGCCATTGATCCGCCGCGCCGCCTGCGCCTCGGCCGACATGTCCTTGTCGGAAATCCCGCGCGCCGAGTTCAGCATGCCGCGCACGAGGCTGCGGCCCATGTTCGCCCAGTCCGGCCCCTTGGGGCTGTAAAGCCCGATCAGGGTGAAGATCTTGCGCCGGGCATACTGGCCCTCGGTCACGGTGAACTCGCCGTTCAGGTAAACTGCGCCGGTCGAGCCGCGCGTGGCGTAGCCGCCGGTCCAGCCTTGCGAGGCATCATCGAAACCGCCGGGGCGGATGGTCAGGCGCACCTTGGCCAGCGTGCCCTTGGGGATCAGGTTGGTGTTGCTCTGCGCGTCGTTGAAATCGTTCCAGGAACCCATGGGGAACCTCCTTTTCTGATCAGGATTGCGGTTGGGATTGGGCGTCAGCCGCCGGATCGGCGGGTGGCGGGGTGTAGGTCAGGCGCTTGGGCGCTGGCGCGACGGGGGCGCGGATCTTCGTCATCAGGCGGCCGAGGTGAGGCTCCTCGACCTGATCCAGCCGGCCGGAGCGGTCCTTGGCCGGAAAGCCCCAAGGGTTGATCGTCTGGCAAACGAAGGCGCGATAGGGATCGCCGCCACCGGCCTTCAGCTCCGCCATGGTGATCACCTCGTCGACGATCCCCGGCAGCTCCAACCCGGTCTTCGAGCCGTCGATCTGCGGCTGGAAGACCTTGCGATTGAAGTCGTCGAGCTTCTCGTCGAGGATCCCGACGAACCAGACGTTCTTCGCCCGTGTGTGCTGCAGATGGGTGAGCCAGCCGATCATCTCGCGGCCGTGCAGCCCGTAGGCACCGCGCACATCCGGCTTGCCGGTCTTCTCCGACAGCGCCTCGGGCTGACCCTTGCACCAACCGAAGCACAGCCGCCCGGCTACGGTGATCGAGTCCACGAAGATCGTGTCGTAGCGGTCGAGCGCGGCCGGATCGCCGAAGCGGTCGGAGACTGCCTTGTAATGCGCCGGGCTGTAGGGCTGCTCGTCGCGCAGCGCCGGGTTCGGCCCGCCGATGAACACCGCGAAATCCCGGCATTCCGTCCAGGTTCGCGGCCGGATGCTGTCCCCCGCCCAGCCCTCGATGGCGAGATCGCCCGCCTCGAGATCCATGAACAGTGTCGTCGATGCGTTCAGGGTCCAGAGGAGCGAGGTCTTCCCGATGCCGGACTTGCCGAAGATGCAGCCCTTGATCCCACGCGGCTCGGCCAGCCGCTGGTCGGCGCTGATGATCGGGAGGCTCATTGATAGCCCCCCTGCGGGACGATCTCGATCTTCAGCGTGCCGGGCCGGACGGTGCGCGCGGGCTCGAAACCGGCACGGATGGCGTCGGGCCAGGCAGCGTATTTGCGCTCGGGCACCTTGAAGGCGATGTCGACATACTGCGCGGGATCGTCCCCAACGGCGCGGATCCGCTCGACCATGGCGGCGAGACGATCTTGATCCCAATCGACCCGTTTCGGCAGGTCGGCGACCACGGTGAAATCACCATCAATGAACCGGATCGTGCCGGTGTCCTTGCCCGCGGCCTGCCGGATTTCAGCGGCGCGGGTGGCGTAGCGGACGGTTAGCGCGCCATCGAGGCGGGCTTTCGCGGCCTTGTCCCGCTTGATGCGCTCATCGACGTCGCGCTGCAGGATGGCCAGCAACTCGACGGGCAGCTGGGCGATGTCCTGCAAGCCGAGGCCCGGCAAGTCGTCGATGGTGGGGGAGTTCGCGGGGAACGGCATGTACGGGTCTCCATGATTGGCAAAAATGGATTGGAAGGCGGTCATCACGCGGCCTCCTGCTCGGCGAGCAGAAGTGCGGACAGCGACACGGCTGCGGCTTTCGGCTTGGGGCGGGCGACGGCGATGTAGGCGAACTGGTCGGGGCCCGTGCGCTCCTGCACCAGGTGCACGAGGCCCTGCTCAGCGGCCCAGAAGGCGCGCGACCCGAGCCGGGCCAGCTCCGCGCGCTGCTGATCCGGCAGCCGGGCGAACATCGGGAAAATGTCGAGGACCAGAAAGCCGCGATGGTATTCGAGCCGGTCACCCGGCACGGCCTGCGCCACCCAGGCGCAGAACTCGATCTCGGTGAGCGGTCGGCGGGCGCGGACCGTGATGAAGGGGGTGGTGCCCATGAACATGATCTCCTCCTTTCGCCTCTACTCAGGCCGCCGCGAGATCGTCCCAGGCGGGACCGAGACCGTGGGCGGTGAGGACGTGACGGAGATCGGCGAGGCGGCGGTAGAGCGCGGAACGGCTCCCGAAACCCTCGGCCACGAGGGCGGTGACGGGGCGATGCACCAGCGCCGCGCAGAACCGGCGATCCTCAGCCGGGAGCCGCGCGAGCGCGGCCCGCAGAGCGTGGTGAAGTTCGGTGACAGCGGCGGCGCAGCAGGTCTGGCCGTGCCAGGCGGCAAGCCCGTCGTCCTCGGTCAGCGTGTTGCCGACCGGCTCGTGGGCTCCGGCCAGCGGCACCTCGAGCGAGAGCAGCGACCCACCCTGCGCACGACGCTGGCGGTGATGGCGCATGGCGATCCGCGAGGACTGGTTGCGCAGGACGATGTTGGCGAAGGCGCCAATACTGCCACGCGAGGGATCGTAGGCGGGCAAGCGGCGCAGCAGATCGACCAGGAGGTCCTGGCCCAAATCCTCGCGCTCGCAAAGCGGCAGGCACAGCTTGCGCCGAAGCCGTTGCGCCGCCGCATCGGCCTCGCGGATGATGGTTTCAATGTCGTCGGGGGAAAGTTCGATCTGCATCGCTGTGCGCCTCGGTCATCGTTTCTGATGAGCCCAAGGTGCCGGATGCGGTCGGCGCGCAGGTGGGAACGGGGTGGGAATAAGGTGGGGGTTTGGTGGGCCGACTTATTTGCCGGAACTAGGCCAACTTATTGAGTCGGGGTCACGCACAGCCGGTGCTCGCGCAATGCAGATGTTCAGGCGGGCGGGGATTCTATTTGACAGTGCCTGGCGGTCACCGTTCCGCTCCATTGCCTTTTACAAACAAGGCCATCGGCACACTCGCGAGGTGGTGCTCGGAGCTGGACATCAAGAGGAGCCGATTGACGGTGTTGTCCTGGATGCCACCAGCGGGCAAAAGGCACGACACCCGCGCTTCCGACAGCTGAGCTCCAGACTTCTTCGTGACCTGCACCGTCGAGGCGTGGACCCGCTTGAATTCAGCATTGAGGCTGGCTTCAAAATTTGGCTTTGCGCCTCCTTTCGGAAACGCTAAAAGGTACTTGAAGACCTTTCGCATGATGTCTGGATAGCCTCGAAATACTCGACGCCCGGCGAAGGCGGCGATTTCCTGGACGTCGTACGGGAAGATAAAGTCAGCTTGCTCCATGCCAGCTCGTAACTGACGCAGCGGCGGTGCACCCTGCGTGCCGCGTCCTGCTGCCGTCACCAACTCGCGCCAGCGGAACACGCTGTCGGTGACGATGCATGAGCCGGTAGCCTGCGCGAGATACATCGAGATCTCGAAGTTTGGCGCCAACTTAAACGGCGTGAACTGTCCGCCGCCCTCGCCGCCCTCGAGCGATCCCTCTTGTAGCACGGCAAGTGGGTCTTGCTCACGAAGCATCTCGAAGCCATCCAAAAGGTCCTCGACAGCCATTTCATCCAGTTCGGGAGAATTTCGGAGAACTTGGCGCCGAAGCGCCTCTCGTGGCAGCAGCAACATGCTCCGCTTGTGGTCATCCTTCATCAGCTCCGCCAAGCCGGGTTCTTCATCTGGATCGACCCTCATTCCCTGTGACCGAAACTTTGCCATTTCGAACATCTGATCGCGCAAATGAAAATCGAAATTGCAGGGATCGGGAAATAAGGTGACGAGCCCTTGTTCGACAAGCGGCATGATCGCCATGAACAAAACGACCGACTTCAGGAATTCCTGCCGGTACGTCTTGGGGTGTTCGAGCGGACTGAACTTCTTGTTTACGGTTCTTGGGTGAATAAAGGGATGCTCGATCAGCAATTCGTCGAAATAGAGTGATAGGCCAAGCGCACTGTTCGAAATGAAAGAAGGATGTAGAAATCCGGTGTAAATCCCACGAGCCAAACCATCAGGCTTTGGCAGCATCGCAAGCAAGTTTGTCTCGCGCGGCCACAAGGCGTCGTAGATGCCATACACTTCCTTGATATTCTCATCGGTAATCTCGCGGCGCACGGTGGCCCAATCGCGGTCTTCCGCGAGACCCAGAATTTTG
Source organism: Paracoccus stylophorae (assembly GCF_028553765.1). Taxonomy (NCBI): domain Bacteria; kingdom Pseudomonadati; phylum Pseudomonadota; class Alphaproteobacteria; order Rhodobacterales; family Paracoccaceae; genus Paracoccus; species Paracoccus stylophorae. The sequence continues at coordinate 2,535,798 of NZ_CP067134.1, forward strand.
GAGATGCCTGTATAAAGCATCAAGTTGCGCTCGCGGATACTGCGCTCCGCCCATGTGGGTCGGAGCGCAACGGGCTTGCGCTCGCAGCACGCACCAAACGCGCGGCCCGACCCGCAACCGCAGGGATCGCGAGAGTGAGGTGTCTTCGCTGGCGGTTTCTTCCTTAGAAATTCACGTTCCTTTTCAGTCCTTCCGAAAGCGTCCTGATAATAGACTTCGCCGTTCTCGAAGCGAGCATACATCTCGCCACCAAAGCGCCAAAGATCGTTCTTGGGGGGAAGTAAGGTACCGCGCAGGTCGGCCCAAGGTTCAGCAGACGAGATCTCTGGGAAAAGCCATTCCTCTTTGCCAGCGGCGATGTACCGTCTCGCTCGCGCCTTGAGCAGTCGGTTGATCCGGATGACCTCTTGGCTCGCAAGCTTGCGCGTACGTATGAACGCGTCAGTACGCACCATCGAATTGCGATAATTGCCCGCGAAGGTCCGCTTCTCAGGCGGGTTGGCCGAATGCTCTTCTGCATATTCAAGATTCGTTAGAATGAGGCAAAAATCCCGATTGAGTGGGAAGACAGTCTGCGAGCCTTTAAGCGCGATCGACGGTTCTTTCGGATAGCAGTTGCCCGTCCCATCGGGTGGTATGGCGTAGTTGTAGACAGTGACCGGATGGTCGCTCACGATGAATTTAACGTCGGCGTCCTGCGCCGACACGATCTCTCTAACCCCTTCCGTCCAAATCGTGCAGTGCATCATGCGGATGCCTTGCATCTCGAACATGAGTTCGTTCTGCGTCAGTCGAGGGTACTGCGCACTTAACCAGTCGAGCCCTTTAGGCGTACGGATTTTTTGGATGTCGAGATATTCGAAGAATGTTTTGAAGTGTCGATGCTGTTCGCTGGGATCGTCGCCCACAAAGGCGCGGACGGCATGAGCTCCGCGCGTATCAATATCACCGAATAGCTTCCGCTCAATTTCGTCATTCACTGACGTACCGAAGAAGGTAGAATACAGGTCCCGCTGGCAGAAGGCTCGTGACGTTGGCGAAACGAATTTCGATCTCCCAGAGGCAACGCGACCGTCCGGTCGCACGTGCTGGGGCGGGCTCAGATCAAGATACGAATAGGTGTTCTGGCCCGGCTCAAAGAAGCCCTGCTGGTACCATTGGGGTACGTAATGGTTATTGCGTGTCTTCGTCATTTTTCTGAGCATTTGCGGCCCGGTGGACTGGGCGATTCTGAGCCAAGTATATCTTGTGGGAAAAGATGTCGGCGGACGAGCCCTCGTCGAGCATCTGGCTCAACCCTCGATCACGATCTCTGTTGCGGGGACGCCGAGCCGATAGCCCCGGCCGCGCACCGTTTCGATCAGGGCCTTGCTCTCGGTATCGGTGAAACCCGCAGCCTTGAACGCGTCGCGCAGCTCGCGGATCAGATCCTTGGCCTCGCGCGCCGTCGTGCCTTCGACATGGGCTCCGGAGGCGACCTGATCGCGCGACACCGCTTTCTCCAGCAGGCGTTCGAACACGGGGAAGATCTGACGCGACAGAATGACGGAGCGACCGTCCCATTGAACCTCGGCCGTTGCCCTTCGCACGCGAAGCACGGGCGCCAGCGGGACCGGCGCCAGAGCCGCGATGTCGATCGTGCCGCCGAGGCCATTTGTGGCGGGCGTCAGCACCTCGAGGGTTTCGATGAGATGAAAGCCCGCATCCTGATGACGCCGGGCAGTCTCCACTGACATCTGCGGTGTGAGGATCGTGATGTCCGAGCCCTGCGCCGCCTGGCGCAACGATGCGATGATGCCGTCGCCGGTCAGCGCTGCAGGCTGAAGCGCAAGAAACACCGCCCTTCCCGATGGCGTATCGCCGAGCCGCCAGACGTTCTCCGCGGCGCGTTTCGGTGCTGCGGCGAACCCTGCCGCAGCACCGATCACGGATGCCAGCGCGTCAGCGCCGATGCGAAACACGCGCAAATCGTCCTTGGTGAGATCGATGTCCTGCCGGCGGTCGAGCGGGCACTCAGCACGATATCCATCGCCCGCTTTCCGGATCGGCCGACAGGGGAGCCCGCATTCGCAGGCATAGCAGACCTCCCAATCGGCCAGCGGCGCCTGTTCGACGAGGACACGTTTCGCCAGCAGCCGGTCGAAGACCGGACCGAAGAAGGGTACGGCAAGCTCGCCGGACAGGATTGCGTCGTCGCCAGCCTCACTCAGCCGCGTCAACAACCTCAAAATCGTCTCGGTCATTCATCAGCCCGTTCCGTTCGATCAGCTTCATCACCCGCGCCTCATGCTGGGTGCGGCGGAACTGCACAACGCCCGGGGGCCGCAGCTTGACTGTGACCTGCGGCTGGCGCTTGCTGTCGCCCTTGAACAGGATCCGGAACACGAGCTCGCCCAGCCGCCAGGCGCCGCCGAAAGAGACCGGTGTGCTGCCGAAATGCTGGAGCGCGTCACCGCCGAGATCCCGCGACCGCAGCGTGCGCACCACGCGGGGATACCCCTTCTTGCCGGGCGCCATCAGGTCGGCCGCCGCCTCGATGATCAGCACCTTGTCGATCAGTGGATCGTAGGCGGCATCAAAGGTAAAGCCCGGTCCGGCCAGTTCGACCGGGCGCAGGGTATAGAGGTCCTGCGCATCGTCGCCGTCGAAGAAGCCGGGCCTGTCGAGGATGATCGAGGCGAAGAGTTCCGCGATCTCGGGCTGATGCGCCTTCCTGATGCGGGCCAGCCGCAACATGCCGGTGTTCTCGGAGTATCGCAGCACGGCGTGGGAAATCTGGCGCACGCTGATGACCCGTTCGACCTGGCCCTCGACGACCGGCATGGTCGAAACCATGGAGCCGTGGCTGACCACGAGGTTGATCTCGTCATCGTCGTCGTAGTCGCCGACCCGGCAGTAGTCCCCGAGAAACGCGTCACGGAAGAGCGCGGCAACGGCCGTCCGGAACGCCTCGACCTTCTCCTCTGTCAGATCGATCGCAACGCCACGTTCCCGCCCGGCATATTCATGCAGGCGATCAGCGGTGAGCATCGCCATGTGGTCGGCGGCGGCGTCGAACAGGTCGGGATGCTCCAGAAACACCCGGACGGCGATGTGCTTGGGATCATGCGCCTTGTTCGGCGAGTCCTCGTCGCCGGTCTTCATGTCGGGGAACAGATCGACGCCCTGACGGGCAGCCTGCGCCTGGATGATCTCGAGGCCGCGGGCATCGCCAAGTTCCGCGATGCGGTGCAGATCGCCGCGCAGCCCCTCGGGATAGCTGTCTTCGGCGCCGGTCAGTAGCTTCTCCAGCGCCTCGCGGGCGGCATCCTCCTCCTGGTCCAGAAGGTCGACGGAGAAGCCCTTGTACTTGCCCGCATGTCGCGCCAGCAGCGGCTTCATCAGGGCGAGATCGATGGTCTTGATGAACCGGGGGTTCACGAACTTCTTCAAATTGCCGGCCACGACGAATCCCCCTTTCCTGCAAGACAAGTGTTCTTGCTACGTTCTTTCGTGCGATTCTTCAACCATTGCGGGATCGGCTGGGACGCTTTCCGACATCGACGAGTAGAGGCCAGAGGAGACGACCGCTCCGAGGCCCGCATGAAACGCCCCAATCCGCTCCCGCCCGACCAGATGACCCCCGCAGAACGCCGCGCCGAGCTGTGCGGCCTGCTGGCGCTCGGGCTGGTTCGGCTGCTCGGGCAGAATGGGCACGAAGTATCTGAAGGTACTGGAGAACGTTGCCTACACTATCCGCCCGACCAATGCCGTCATGCAATTCCAACTCACCGGAGAAATGCATGAACAAGCCCGATCCCATCCCAGCGCGCCTGGCCGCGCTCAAGATCACGCCGACGTCCGACCTGAAGCAACAGTGGCGCGACCTGTTCGACAGCGAGCCGCCGCCCTTCAATCGCCGCTATCTCGAAAGCCGCATCGCGTATCGTATCCAAGAACTCGCCTATGGCGGGCTGAAGCCCGAGACGATCCGGCGCCTTGAGCGGCTGGGCGAAGAACTGGACGGCGGCGACAGGAAGAAGCGCAGCATCCGCGCCGACCGCGACCGCCCCATCACGGGCACGCGCCTCCTGCGCGAATGGCAGGGCGTCGAGCAGATCGTCACCGTCACCGCCGACGGCTTCGAATGGCAGGGGCGGCCCTACAAGTCGCTTTCCGCCATCGCCCGGGCCATCACCGGCACGCGCTGGAACGGGTGGACCTTCTTCGGGCTGAAGAACCACAGGGGGCGAACATGACGAAGCCGCCCGAGAAATCGAAGGTCGTCCGCAAGCTGCGCTGTGCGATCTACACTCGGAAATCCTCCGAGGAAGGGCTGGAGCAGGAGTTCAACAGCCTGCATGCCCAGCGAGAGGCCTGCGAGGCGTACATCGCTAGTCAGCGCTCCGAGGGCTGGGTGCTGGTCCGCGACCAGTATGATGATGGCGGCATCTCGGGTGGTACGCTGGAACGCCCGGGCCTCAAGCGCCTGATGGCCGACATCGAGGACGGGCTGGTCGACGTGGTCGTGGTCTACAAGATCGACCGACTCTCGCGCTCGCTCGCCGATTTCGCCAAGCTGGTCGAGGTGTTCGACCGCAACGGCGTGACCTTCGTCTCGGTCACGCAGTCGTTCAACACCACCACGTCGATGGGCCGGCTCACGCTTAACATCCTGCTGTCCTTCGCCCAGTTCGAGCGCGAGGTGACCGCCGAGCGGATTCGCGACAAGGTTGCCGCCAGCCGGAAGAAGGGCATGTGGATGGGCGGGGTGCCGCCCTACGGCTACCGCGTCGAGAATCGGAAGCTGGTCGTTGATGAGGAAAGTGCAGCGCGCGTCCGCTGGATCTTCGCACGCTTCCTCGAGATCGGGTCCTGTACGGAACTGGCGCGCGAGGTCGCGAAATGCGGCATCCGCACCCCGCGCGGCAACCGAATTGACAAGAAGTACCTCTACCGGATGCTGAGCAACCGCGCCTACATCGGCGAGGCGGTCCACAAGGGCGACAGCTATCCCGGCGAGCATGACGCGATCATCGACCGCGAGACTTGGGACCGCGTCCATGCGATCCTACAGGAGAGCCCCCGCAAGCGGGCAATGCGGACTCGCGCCGAGACGCCGGCGCTGTTGAAGGGGCTGCTCTACGGTCCCGACGGCGCGGCGTTCTCGCCGACGCACACCCGCAAGGGCGACCGGCTCTACCGCTACTACGTCAGCCAGACGGTGCTGAAGCATGGCGCCGGCGCGTGCCCGGTGGGTCGTGTCCCCGCAGGCGAGATCGAGGCCGCCGTGATCGACCAGCTCCGCGCCGTGTTCCGCCAGCCAGAGATCGTGGCAGGGACATGGAAGGCGGCGCGCAACCACGCCGACGATATCTCCGAGGCCGACGCGCGTGCGGCTCTGCAGCAGCTCGATCCGCTTTGGGACGAGCTTTTCCCCGCGGAGCAGGCGCGCATCGTGGCGCTGCTGGTCGAGCGCGTGGACGTCGGCACGGAGGGGCTCAACGTGCGCCTGCGCGTCGACTGCCTCGGCGGTCTCGCGCGCGAGATGCTGGCCGGCGGCATTGGGGAAGCCGCATGACCCGCGGGGCTCCGATCCCCGACACGGTGACGCTGCACGTCCCGTTCCGTGTCGTGAAGCGCGGCGGACGGAAGGAGATGCAGTTGCCGGACGGTGCGATGCCATCGCGCCGGACAGACAGCACGCTGGTCAAGGCGCTAAGCCGTGCCTTCCGCTGGAAGCGGATGCTCGAGTCGGGTGAGTTCGCTACCATCGCCGAACTGGCCGAACGGGAGGGGATCGCGCCCTCCTACATTACCCGCGTCGTGCGCCTGACGCTGCTCGCGCCAGAGATCGTCGAGGCGATCCTGGACGGGCGGCAGGGGCCGGAGGTGACGTTGGCAGCGCTGATGGAGCCGCACCCGGCCGAGTGGCAAAAGCAAAGCTTGTACCGGGTTGCAGATTGATATTGCGGGCTCGATGCAGCACTCTCAATTCGCCCAACCGGCGGAAAGCAACGCCGCCTGCTCAAGCACCGTCTGCGTGGCCTTCTCCTGTTTATCTGGCGGATACCCGTATTTCCGGAGAATCCTCTTGACCAGAACTCGCAATTGCGCGCGCACATTCTCACGCATGGTCCAATCGATGGTGACGTTCTTTCGGACGGTCTCCACAAGTTCGCGTGCGATGCCGCGAAGCGTTTCATCGCCGAGAACCTGCACAGCGCTGTCGTTGGTCTCGAGTGCGTCGTAGAAAGCTATTTCGTCCTCGGTCAGACCAAGTTCTTCGCCCCGAGCTGCGGCTTCGCGCATGTCACGCGCCAGTGCGATGAGTTCCTCGATGACCTGCGCCGCCTCGATGGCGCGGTTCTGATAGCGGCGCAGGGTCTGTTCCAGCATCTCCGCGAACGATCGTGCTTGCACGACGTTCTTCCGGCCCCTAGTCTTGATCTCTCCCTTCAGAAGTTTTTGCAGCAGTTCGACCGCGAGGTTGCGCTGCGGCATTCCCCGTACCTCGGCCAGGAACTCGTCCGACAGGATCGAGATATCCGGCTTCTCAAGTCCCGCAGCCGCGAAGATGTCCACCACGCCTTCCGGGTTCACTGCACGCGAGATGATCTGCCTTACGGCATGATCCAGTTCCTCTTCCGGTCGGGCATCTCCGGGAGCGCGTTTGGCCAGAACAGCTTGCACAGCTTGGAAGAACGCGACGTCATCGCGGATCCGAATTGCCTCGTCGTGCGGCACCGACAGTGCAAAAGCTTGTGACAGCTCCCGGACTGTCCGGAGGAACCGATCCTTTCCGTTGTCCTGGACGAGGATATGTTCCTGTGCCGGCGGAAGCAGGCTCAACCGTTCCTGCGGCGTTCCAGTCGTCCACAACGACCAGTTGAAGCCGTGGAAGAGTGCGCTGCACACCTCGTGCTTTTCCAGCATCAAGGCGACCGCCTCGTCCTGATCGAGCGCAGTCCGTCCCGTTCCGCCGCTTTCCGTATAGGTCGCCAGCGCCTGTTTCAGCTCCTGCGCCAGGCCGAGATAGTCGACAACCAGTCCGCCTGGCTTGTCTTTGAAGACGCGGTTGACCCGAGCGATGGCCTGCATCAGCCCATGCCCTCGCATGGGCTTGTCGATGTACATCGTGTGCAGGCTGGGGGCGTCGAAGCCCGTCAACCACATGTCGCGCACGATCACGAGGCGAAACAGATCCTTCGGATTGCGGAAGCGGTTCGCCAATGCCTCGCGGCGCGGCTTGTTGCGGATGTGGCCCTGCCAGTCGAGTGGGTCGGAAGCGGAGCCTGTCATCACCACTTTCATTGCGCCTGCTTCGTCTGCTTCGTCGTGCCATTCGGGACGAAGCTTGGCAATTTCGCGGTACAATTCCACCGCGATGCGACGGCTCATGCAGACGACCATCCCCTTGCCGTCCATCACCTCCAGGCGCTTTTCGAAATGCTCCACGATATCGCGCGCAACCAGCTCCAGCCGTCTGTCCGCTCCAACGACGGCCTCGAGCTGTGCCCATTTCGACTTGAGCTTTTCCTTGCGCTCGACTTCTTCGCCTTCGGTCGCCTCCTCGAACTCGGGATCGATCTTCGGCCGCTCGGCCTCGTCGAGCACCAACTTGGCCAGACGGCTTTCGTAATAGATCGGCACCGTCGCGCCGTCCTGTACGGCACGCTGGATGTCATAAATACTGATGTAGTCGCCGAAGACCGCCCGCGTGCTGGCATCCTGCAGTTCGATTGGCGTTCCGGTGAAGCCGATGAACGAGGCGTGGGGCAGAGCATCGCGCATGTGCCGGGCGTAGCCGTCGATGAAATCGTACTGGCTGCGGTGCGCCTCGTCCGCGATGACCACGATGTTGCGCCGCTCCGACAGGGTCGGGTGCCGATCGCCTTTCTCTTCAGGGAAGAACTTGTGGATCGTAGTGAAAACGACCCCGCCTGCTTCAACCGCCAAGAGGTCGCGCAGGTTCGCTCGGGAATCCGCCTGCGAGGGTGGTTGTCGGAGCAATCCGGCGCAGCGGGAGAAAGTGCCGAAGAGCTGATCGTCGAGATCGTTGCGATCGGTCAGCACCACGACGGTCGGGTTTTCCATCGCCGGTTCACGGATGATCCGTCCGGCGTAAAACGCCATGGTCAGGCTCTTGCCCGAGCCTTGGGTGTGCCAGACGACGCCGACCCTGCGGTCGCCGGGCTTGCCCCCACGCCGCCCGCTGTCTTCACCGGACACGGCTCGCACCATCTCAGCCGCGCGCAGCGTTTCGCCCACTGCCGCCTGCACGGCGTGGAACTGATGGTACCCAGCCATCTTCTTAATGACACGTCCGCCATCGTCCTCAAACACGATGAAGTCGCGGATCAGATTGAGAAAGCGCTGCTTGTCGCACAAACCTTCAATCACGACCTGCAGTTCTGGCAGATGCGTATCGGCCAAAGCTTCGCCCGCAATAGTGCGCCAAGGCTTGAACCACTCCCGCCCAGCACCGACGGCGCCGACGCGAGCCTCCACGCCGTCGGAGGCGACCAGCAGCGCGTTGGTCGCAAAGAGCGACGGCACCTCGGCCTGATAGGTCTGGAGCTGCTGGAACGCGCTCCAGATCGTCGCATTCTGGCCAGCCGCGTTCTTCAACTCGATCACTCCGAGCGGAAGACCATTGACGAATAGCACCACGTCAGGACGGCGAGCGTGCTTGTTCTCAGCCACGCTGAACTGGTTGACGGCAAGCCAGTCATTGGCCTCGGGCCGGTCGAAGTTGATAACGCTCGCCTGCGCGCCGCGGATGGCCCCGTCGACATCGCGATACTCAACGGCGACACCGTCCACCATCAGCCGGTGCAGTGCCCGGTTCTGCAGGATCAGCTCCACGCCTTCTGGGCGGAGAAGCTTACGAAGGGCGTCTTCGAGTGCCTCGGATGGCAGCTTCGGATTGTTCCGCGCCAAGGCGTCTCTCAGGCGACGTTCGAGAGCGACCTGCCCATAATTGTCGCGTTCGGCATCCGGCTCACCCGGTGCGATCTCTGCGCCATTGACGACCTGCCAGCCAGTGCTCTCCAACCAGGCTAGGGCTGCCTGCTCGACGACGGATTCCGTTACGCCCCGTTCGATCATGGCTGGGCCTCCTCATCAGCCGGAGCCTCGGCGTCGGCGTTGTTGCCATCGAATTCGGCGAGGTAGATGCGGTACGTCTCCGGCTCCATTCGGAACAGCACCTCGCTCGCGCTGAAGAGAGCTTCGCGGATCTGGATCGGGCCGACTTCCTCATCGAGTGATGCATTGAAGGCCGCTCCGTCCTCAAGACTGGGACCCGCTGGGGCTGGCGGCGTGCGATCCTGCCGGTGGACGCGGTGAAGGAAGCCGACGATGGCGTCGGCCGCCTCGGCCGCGAGCAAAGCCTGGACCGCCTCCATGACCGGGCGCGGCTCTCCCGCACCGTGCGAGGCGAAACCGCACTGATTGCGCAACTCGCAGATGCCTTGGATCGCCGTACTCAATCCGGCGAGTGTCTGGGCCAAGCTCTTGCGCACCTCGGCCGCATCACTTGCGGTTGGAGGCAAGAATGGAAGATTTTGCGTGGCAGATTTGAACAGCTTTGGCAGGTCGTCCGTGGCAGTGTATGCCACCGAGCGTTCGCCAAGAACGGCGCGGCAGGTGCTTTCGACCAGCGTCTTGGCGAGATCGAAGGCCAAGCCGGGGTTCTCCACCACCGCCTGCTCGATCCCCTTCACCTGTTCCTCGATATGCACGAGGCCCGCCGACATGGCGTCGCGGGCGCCGTGCATGACAAAGGGCTGAGGCGCAGGCGCAGCCATCACAACACCCGGTCGAGGAAGGTTTCTGCGTCCTTCACGCGCAGATCGCCGGAGATAAGCTGGGGCAGCAGCGTGTCGCGGAGGGCGGCAAGTGAACGGGACTCCAAATCGATCTGAATTGCGCGCTCAACTAACGGAGATACTGCGGGTCCAAGATCAGCGAGAACATCGTCCGGTGGGCAGTTCGTCATAGCGGCCTGCAAATGACCACGCTGGATGTGGCCCATCGTAGTCGCCTTGAATGCCGCAATTCTCTGGAATTCTTCGAGATGCATCTGAACCCATTCAGAAAAGAACCAGGCAGGATACCGATCCGACGTCACCTTGAAGAGGTGCTGGTTGAGGGCGCCATCACCTTCCGTCCAGAACTTGGCGAGCAGGCTCCCCGACCACGAGAACAGGAAGTCTCCATCCTTCACGAGATACTTTTCCGGCGCGTCGCGCGATGCCCTGTCGCTTTTCGCCGACACGCCGTTCCGCAGCTCGGCAATCTTAATGACGGGCAGACTGTCGGCCGGATCGCTCGCCGGGTACTTCTGCAGCGCGAGGCCGTTCAAGAAGTGTGCGATCTCCGACAGCGGCTTCACCTCCCACCCTTCCGGAACCTCGCCATATTGGGTCTCGATCAGCCGGTCGGGGAAGAGGGTCGCGAGGTCTGGGGGGAGGCCGGGATTGCGGCCTTCGGCCTTGGCGCGGACTGGCTCGAAATCGACGAACCAAGCCTTGAACAGCGCCCGCGCAATCGCCCCCAACGTCGCGCCCATCCGCCGGTTCAGCTCGATCTTGTCGTCTACAGTCCCGAGGACATGCGCGATGGCCCGTTGTTCGGGCAGCTCAGGATAGGCAACCTCAAGGTTCTCTAAATCGCGCTTGGTGACATGACCAAGCCCGGTCGTCTGCTTGTTCCTCGCGATACCGACGAAATTGGGTTTCAGGTAGCGAAGCAGGTAGTAGAAAAAGACCGCATCGATGCCTTCTTCGGGCGTTACGCGAAACACATGCTGGTTTAGCCAGCCTTCCGGGCCACGCCACCAGAACGCGTCAATCGAGGTTTCGGGCTGCCCGGACCAAGAGAAGAGAAGATCACCTGGGCGCACACGAACGGACTCGTCGAACGTCTGCTGCGTGAATTTCGTTTGGCCGCTGAGACCACCCTTGATCTCGGCAATCTTGATCACCGGCCGTCCCGTTGTCGTGAACTGTACATCTTTAAAGGCAATTCCGTTTACCCAACGAGCCATGGAATGCAGAGCGCGTGGCGTCCAGTGTTTGGGAAAGGTTGGGTGGTAGAGCCATCCTCGGTTCACGGCATCTTTTCGGACCTCACCCGCCATACCCAAGCTCCCGCAGATTGGCGGCGATGGCGGCGTCCAGCCGGGCGGCCTCTGCCTGCTGCGCGCGAAGGTCAGCGACCAGCCGGGTCATCTTGTCGGCGAAGGGTTCGTCGTCTTCGACTAGGGCCTCGGCGCCGACATAGCGGCCGGGGGTCAATACGTGCCCGTGCTTGCGGACCTCCTCCAGCGGAGCCGCCCTGCAGAAGCCGGGGATGTCCTCGTAGGCGGTCAGGCCGTCCACCGCCTCGGGCGGCACGTCGTTCTCGCCGCGCCAGAGGTGGTACATGCCGGTGATCCGGGCGATGTCCTCATCCGACAGGTCGCGATGCGTGCGGTCGACCATGAAGCCCATCTTGCGGGCGTCGATGAACAGTATCTCGCCGCGCCGGTCGCGGAACTTGTGGTTCTTTCGGTCACGAGCGAGAAACCACAGGCATGCAGGGATCTGTGTCGAATAGAAGAGCTGCCCCGGCAGCGCGACCATGCAGTCGACCACGTCCTCCTCGATCAGCTTCTTGCGGATCTCGTCCTCGCCCGACTGGTTCGACGACATCGAGCCGTTCGACAACACGAAGCCCGCAACGCCCCCCGGCGCGAGGTGATGCACGATGTGCTGCACCCAAGCGTAGTTGGCGTTGCCCGCAGGCGGTTCGCCATACTGCCAACGCTTGTCGCCACGCAGCCGCTCGCCGCCCCAATCGGAGATGTTGAAGGGAGGGTTGGCGAGGATGAAGTCGGCCTTCAGGTCGGGGTGGCGGTCGTTGTGGAACGTGTCGCCATGGGCGATCTGCCCGTCGATGCCCCGGATGGCGAGGTTCATCTTGGCGAGCCGCCAAGTGGTGTAGTTCGACTCCTGCCCGTAGATCGAGATATCGGCCTTGGCCTTGCCGCCATTGCCGTTGCCGTTCCGGTGGGCGTGGATGAACTCCATCGACTGCACGAACATGCCTGACGAGCCGCAGCAGGGGTCATAGACCCGGCCACGATAGGGCTCCAGCATCTCGACCAGCAGCTTGACGACGCAGCGAGGGGTGTAGAACTCGCCGCCCTTCTTGCCCTCGGCGCTGGCGAACTGGGACAGGAAGTATTCGTAGACGCGGCCGAGCACATCCTTCGCCCGGGCTTCCGCGTCGCCGACCTTTATGTTCGAAATCAGGTCGATGAGCTGACCGAGCCGGGTCTTGTCGAGCGCGGGGCGGGCGTAATCCTTGGGCAGCACTCCCTTCAGCGCCGAATTGTCACGCTCGATGCCCGTCATCGCGTCGTCGACCAGCTGGCCGATGGTGCTCTGCCGTGCCTGCGCCTTGAGATGCGCCCAGCGCGCCTCTGGCGGCACCCAGAAGATGTTCTCGGCGCGATACTCGTCGGGGTCTTCCGGATCGGCGCCTTGGTCGCGCTCGGCTTCCAGTGCTGCGTGCTTTTCCTCGAAGGCGTCGGAAATGTATTTGAGGAAGATCAGCCCAAGGACGACGTGTTTGTATTCCGCCGCGTCCATGCTGCCGCGCAGGGCATCGGCCATCCGCCAGAGCTCAGCTTCGTAGCCGACATTGGCCGCCGAGGTGTTGGGGCGGGCCGCCCGCACCTGCCGGTCGACTTGGGCGGCTTGCGCGGCCGCAGGGATGGCACCACCTTCCGCGGCGATGGTCACGGAGCCGCCACGTCCACGACCAGGCACGATTGCGCCATCGTCGATCAGAGCCTGCTTGACCTCGTCGTAAGTGACTTCATTCCAGCCGAGTGTCTCGCGCAGCTTTCCATTCCCTGCCGAGCCGCCAAGTGCGGTCAGCGCTGCCAGGAACCCCTCTTTGTGCGCCTGCTCGGCCATCGTCTCTTCCCCTCAGTTCTGCTGCGGCTTGCCGGACGATGTGTCATCCAGTGCCTTCAGCCGTTTGAATTCTTCCACGGCCACGACCACCACGACCGGGCGGCCGTGTTTCTCGATCACCACCGGCTCGGCCCGAGCAGTGTCGATGAGCAGGCCGAACTGGTGCTTCGCGTCCCGTGCGGACATGGCCTTCATGGCATTGCTCCCCGCTTTGGGTCACAATGGACAAAAGAGTCCGATTTCACAATCCGGAAGTTGTTGGGAGCGATGGCCATTGCTGCGACGATTCAAGGCCATGTTGATGCGCCAGGTCCCGCGAACGGGCGTTGGATTTCAGGTGCTTTCGGTAAACGCCCCTGACATCGAAGTGTCTAGCGGCGACGCTCGAAAACCATCGTCTTTCCAATACCTTGAAGAAAATTCACCAAATTGGCGCAGTCATCAGGTCCAGAGAATATTGGCCCTGAGAGAACGCTTTTGAGGCTCCGGCCACCGGCGTCGGTGCTCAGCCCCTCCCGCATAACCCTCGAAAAAAACGGAAAAATCCGGCCGTAGCCGGATGGGGAGAACGCTTTCGTGAGGGCAAGTGGCGGAGCGAGAGGGATTCGAACCCTCGAGACGGTTTCCCGCCTACACGCTTTCCAGGCGTGCGCCTTGGACCACTCGGCCACCGCTCCGACGGGGCTGGGTCTAGCCTGTGGCAGGCGGGGGCGCAAGTCAGAGGTTGGAAATTCGCTTTTGAAGTTCGGCCAGCTGGCGGCGGATCTCGTTCATGTCGCCTGCGTCGGAATCCTCGGTCGGGGCGGCAGTCTTGTCGGCCGCCGACCTGGCGGTTTTTGCCGGCCGCTTGCGTTCCGGGTGCGTCGCCGGATCGTCGGGCGGCGTGGCGCCCTCTGCATCGGGATCGTCCGCATCTGCCTCGCCCGCCTCGTCGGGTTCGGGGCCGGAGGCGCCGCCGCGCCAGCCGCCCATCATGGCCTTGAGAAAGATCCGCTGCTGGCGCTGCATCGCGTCAAAGCCGGGCATGCCGGCCATGGGCCCGGACATGGTGGTCATGTTTTCCATCAGCTTCGACTGACCCTCGCGCAGCATCTCGAAGCTGGCGGCAAGGAATTGCGGCACCACCGACTGGGCGCTGGTCGTATAGCTGCGTACCAGATCGGTCAGCACGTCGATCGGCAGGACGTTCTCTCCCCTGCCCTCGTGCTCGGCGATGATCTGCAGAAGATACTGGCGCGTCAGGTCGTCGCCCGATTTCAGATCGACGATCTTGACCTCGCGCCCGTCGCGGATGAAGGCCGCGATGTCGTCCAGCGTGACGTAGTCGCTGGTCTCGGTATTATAAAGCCGCCGGCTGGCATAACGCTTGATCAGCAGCGGCTTGGCATCTGCCACCATGTGCGGCCCCATTTGCAATTCCGTTGCCCCATGATGGGTGCAGCATGCCGAAAAGGCAAAGAGAAATTGCGCCTGTTTCGCGGTTGCGAAGGCGCTGCGCCAGGGTCGCAACAGGAAAAAGGGGCGGTCGCCCGCCCCTTCTTCGTATCTTCAAGACTGCGGCGAATTACTTCGCGGTGGCAGCCGAGGCTTTCTTCACGGCAGCCTGCGTGTCGCGCGAGGCTTTTTCGGCGGCCTTCTGCGCGTCCGACGCCATGTCCTTGCCGGCGGTCAGCATCAGGTCGACGGTGTCCATCTGGACCTTCTTCGCGACTTCGGCGAAGGCGGCCATGTGCTCGGCGGCCAGTTCGGCCGAGGCCGAGGCGTAATCGCTGAACGATTTCGCGTATTCCGACGGCTCTTCCTTGACGACGGCCAGCTCGCCCATGCGCGAGATGCTGTCCTTGGCCCACTGGGCCGAAATCTCGGTCGAACGCTCGGCGGCGCCCAGGGCGACGCGAGCCAGTTTTTCGCTGAGGACGCTTTGCGATTTCATCGCTTCCTGCACCGACGAGGTGTCGATCGGGAAGTTCGCCATCATGTCCTGGTAGGTCTTGGTGAAGTCGGGGGTCTTTGCCATCTCGGTTACTCCTTTTCGTCACGGCGGTGGAAAGGTCGATCACTCAGCCGCGGTTGATTTCCGTAACGCCAATATGCATGCTGCAGCGCGGCATTTCAAGCGTTTTCGCTGCGATGCAGCAAAAAATTGCCGACGCGGAACCCGGTTCCGCGCAAGCAATTGAGACCGCACGATTTACAGATCCGGATCAGACCGGGCGTTCGTGCACATAGGTGCCGGGCGCCGGCACGATCTCATCCCTGGGTTCGCGTGCGGGCACCATGCTGCCGGCCCGTTCGGCCAGCCATTCGCCCCAACGCGGCCACCAGCTGCCCTCGAAGAAATCGCCCGATTCCCGCCACGCCTCATAATCCGTGTCGAAATCGGTGCCGCCGGCATAATGGCCGTATTTCTTCTTGCTGGGCGGGTTGACGATGCCCGCGATATGGCCGGACTGGGACAGGATGAAGTTCTTTTCCTTCGATCCCATCGCGGCCACGCCGCGCCAGCAATCCTTCCACGGCGCGATGTGGTCGGTTTCGCACGCGACCGCGCACAGCGGCACCTGCACGTCCGACAGATGCAGCCTTTCGCCCATCAGCTCGATCCCGTCTTCGGCGAATTTGTTCTGCTGGCACAGCAGGCGCAGATACTGCATCGCCATGCGACCCGGTAGGTTGGTGCTGTCGCCGTTCCAGAACAGCAGATCGAAGGCGGGCGGCGTCTCGCCCAGCATATAGCTGCGGATCGCCGGTCCCCAGACCAGGTCGTTGGCGCGCAGGAAGCTCATGGTGCGCGCCATCAGCGGTGCGCGCAGCAGGCCGTGTCGCTCGACCTCTTCGGTAATGCCCGAGACGAAATCGTCCTGCAGGAAGGTGGTGAATTCGCCCTGATCGGAAAAATCGGTCAGCGTGGTGAACAGCGTGGCCGCATTCACACGCTGATCGCCGCGATGCTTCATCAGCGCCAGCGTCAGCGACAGGGTCGTGCCCGCGATGCAATAGCCCACCACGTTCAGCTTGGGCTGATCGGTCACGGCCAGCACCTTGTCCATCGCGTCCATGAAGGCGTCGATGTAATCCTCCATGCCCTTGTCGGCATAGCTTTGATCGGGGTTCTTCCAGCTGACGATGAAGACGGTGTGCCCCTGTTCCAGCAACCAGCGGATCAGGCTGTTCTGCGGCTTGAGGTCCAGGATGTAGAACTTGTTGATCCACGGCGGAAAGATCAGCAGCGGGACGGCGTGGACCTGATCGGTGGTCGGCTTGTACTGGATCAGCTCATACAGCGGCGTGCGGTGCACGACGCTGCCTTCGGCGGTGCCGATATTCTCGCCCACCGTGAACGCGCCCCTGTCGGCCAGCGACACCAGCATCTCGCCGCCGTTCTGTTCGACATCGCGGACCAGGTTTTCCAGACCCTGCACAAGGCTTTGGCCCTCGGTCTCGACGGCCTTTTCCAGCGCATCGGGGTTCGTGGCCAGGAAATTCGTGGGCGCCATCATGTCGATGACCTGCTGCGTCAGCCAGTCGACGCGGCGGCGCGCGACCTGATCGGGCAGGTCCAGCTCGTTGGCGGCATCCAGCAGGGCGCGGGCGTTGATCTGGTACTGCTTCTTGACGAAGTTGAAATAGGGATGGGTCTGCCACAGCGGATGCTTGAATCGCTTGTCGTCGGGGCCTTCATCCTCGGGGGCGGTCAGGCTGCCGCGGGCCAGCGCCATCTGCGCGCGCGTATAGTGTTTCAGCGTCTCGCCCCAGTAATTCACCTGCTGTTCGATCACCCGCGCGGGTTGTTCGGCCAGCGCCTTCATCCAGGCATTGGCCGCCGTCATCATCAGGTCCGGGCCGGGGGATTCGACGCCGGGATTGGGCAGGCCGCGCGAGCCAAGCGCCGAGACCAGCCGGTGGCCCAAAGCCTCGATCCGTTCGATGTTCTCGGCCAGCCGCCGCGCGGTCGGCGCACCGCCGGCCAGCATCAGCTGTTCCACAGCCTCGGCGGGCGTCGCGGCGAATTTTCTGCCGTCGGATGCGGTATCGCCCTGCGCCTCGCTGGCGGTCGAGGATGCGGCTTTTTCCAGCTGCACCTCGGGCGATTTGGGCGCATCCCTTTGCCGGTCGTCGCGCGCGGATGCGGCCGCTGCGCCGTCCGGCCGGGGCGCCTGTTCCGTCTGCTTCTGCGCTGCAGCATCGGACTTGGCGGACGCGGCCTTGGCGGTTCCGCCCGCAGCCTTTCCGCGCCGCTTGGGCGTGGACTTGGCCGCAGCCGATTCCGGGGTCTTTCCGGCAGCCGCCTTGCGGCCGCGCGCAGCGGTCCCGGCCTTCGCCTGATCGGTTTCTGCGTCGGCCTTCAAGGGCTTTCCGGATGTTGTTCCAGAACCCTTCCGACCCGCGGTTTTTTTACCCTGATCATCCGTGTTGCTTGCCATGGCCTGATTTCCCCCCTACATACGGCCCCATGATATGCGCAGGGCGGGCACAGCGTAAACCCGGCTTTTGCCGATGCGCGCCACACCGCAGGATGTGCAAACCGTCGCCGCGACGCAGCAAATGGTGGGTTAATGTCGACCAAGGGGATCAAGGGAATCGTGTCTTATGACGCGATGGAAACGATTCGGAACACCAATGAATGGCTGGGCGCGACCGCCAGGGCACTGGCGTCCTATCCCGCATTCGCGCTGATCCCGCATCCCGGCATCAAGCTGATGAGCGCGTGGGGCCGTGTCACCGAACGCAGCTTTTCACGCATGGTGATCAAGCCCGACTGGGAAATCCCGCCCATCGCCGGCGAGGAAGGTCAGGACCACATCGTCCATGCCGAACCGGTCGTCCGGCGGGCTTTCGGCGATCTGGTTCATTTCCGCGTCGCCCGCCGCGAAACCAGCCCGCGCAAGGTGCTGCTGGTCGCGCCGATGTCCGGGCATTATGCGACGCTGCTGCGCTCGACCGTGACCTCGCTGCTGCCCGATTGCGACGTCTATGTGACCGACTGGCACAATGCGCGCCACATTCCGGTCAGCGAAGGCAAGTTCGATATCGAGGATTATACCGGCTATCTGGTCGATTTCATCCGCCATCTGGGACCGGACACCAACGTCATCGCCGTCTGTCAGCCCGCGCCGCTGGCGCTGGCCGCGACCGCGATCCTGGCCGAGGAAGACCCCCGGTCGCAGCCCCGCACCCTGACCCTGATCGGCGGGCCGGTCGATCCCGACGCCGCCGCGACCGAGGTGACCGATTTCGGCAACCGCATGACCATGGGAGAGCTGGAGCATCTGGCGATCCAGTCGGTCGGCTTCAAATATCGCGGCGCGGGCCGGATGGTGTATCCCGGTCTGGCGCAGCTGTCGTCCTTCATCGCGATGAATTCCGAAACCCATTCGCGCGCCTTCATCGACAAGATCTTCAACGAGGCGCGCGGCACCGCCTCGGAAGGCGACCGGCACAACCGGTTCTACGACGAATATCTGGCGGTCATGGACATGACGGCGGAATTCTATCTGTCGACCGTGGACCGCATCTTCAAGAAGCTGGAAATCGCCCAGAACCGGTTCAGCGTGAACGGCAAGCCGGTCGATATCGGCAAGATCACCGATGTCGCCATCATGACGGTCGAAGGCACGAAAGACGACATCTCGGCCCCTGGCCAGTGCGTCGCTGCTCTGGATCTGTGCACCGGCGTCCCGGCCGAGAAGAAACACCAGCATCTTGAACCCGGCGCGGGCCATTACGGCATCTTCGCCGGCAAGTCCTGGCGTCTCAACATCCGCTCGGTGGTCCTGGACTTCATCGACGAACACATGGCCGTGCCGGACTCGATCCGGCCCAAGCGCCGCCGGGCGCGCAGCGGCGGTGCAGTGGATGTCGGTGACAAGGACCGCAAGATGGGCGTCTGACCGGGAACCGGCAACGCCCGGCCCCGGTTGTTCCTGCGAAGATCGCATCACGCGATCCGGAGGAACGAGATGACTGACCTGAACGAAATGCGCGCCCGGTTCTGGGACCGGCTTGGCGACATCAATGCCGGGATGCTGGGGCTGGCGGAGGACATGCGCCTTGTCCCGATGTCGCATTACGCCGACCGCGACGAATCGGCGCTGTGGTTCATCACCGCCAAGCAGACCGAACTGGCCGAGGCCGCCGCCCAGGGCGCGCGCCCTGCCCTTCACGTCGTGTCGGACGGGGATGAGGGGCTGTATGCCCGGATCGAGGGCGAACTTGCCCTGTCGGACGACCGTGACAAGCTGGACGAGTTGTGGAACGCCGTCGCCTCAAGCTGGTTCGAGGATGGCAAGCGCGACGACGACGTGCAGCTGATGCGCTTTACCCCTTCAAGCGCCGAGATCTGGGTCACCGGCGGCAGCGTGGGTTTCCTGTATCAGATCGCAAAATCTAAGATCACCGGCGACAAGCCCGACATGGGTGAACATCTGACGATCATCTTCTAAGGCGTTCGGGATCGTCCGGCCGGCCGACTGGCCGGTCCGGACCGGTCGTGCGCGCCAAGGGATCAGCCCGCCACATCCTCGATCGACCGGGTAATCAGCGACAGGCATTCCGGCGTCGAAAACCGGTGATCCGCGCCTTTCACCAGCGTAAGGCGGATATCGTCGCCCCGGGCGTGATCCAGCAGGCGCAGCGCCCAGTCCATCGGCACATCCGCGTCCGCCGTTCCCTGCAACATGCGGACGGGGAACGGCAGGCGCAGGGGCTGGTTCATCACCAGTCGTTCACGCCCGTCTTCGATCAGGCGGCGGGTGATGACATAGGGCTGATCGTCATACTCGCTTGGCACCTCCAGCCGGCCGTGGCGCATCAGCGTGTCGCGCTGCGCCTGATCGAACCCGGCCCAATAGCCGTGTTCGGTGAAATCCGGTGCGGCGGCGACGGTCACCAGCCCGGCCACGCGCTGCGGCAGGGCGCGCGCCAGAAGCAGACCGATCCAGCCGCCCATGCTGGACCCGACCAGAACCTGCGGCCCGTCGGTCAGCGATTCCAGCACCGCGCGCGCATCCGCCGCCCAATCGCCGATGCTGCCATCCTCGAAACTGCCGCTGCTGTCGCCGTGGCCGGAATAGTCGAAGCGCAGAAAGCCGCGCCCCGTGCGCTGCGCCCAGTCCTGAAGATACATGGCCTTGGTGCCGGTCATGTCGGATTTGAACCCGCCCAGAAAGACGACCCCCGGCCCCGTGCCGGCGAGGTGGCGATAGGCGATGCGGCGTCCGTCGCCGGTGGTCAGATACTGGCTCATGCGCGGTCCCCGTTCCTTGTCCTTGAATGGCGGTCGCCCTGACAGGCGCGGCCTTATTCTTGACAGTTTTCGCGCCGGGGTCCATGTGTGCCGCCGACATACCCGCAGCCGGGCGTTCCGTGGGCGCCGAACCGACGAGGAGGACGTGAATGTCCCAGATTTCCCTTTCCTTTCCCGATGGCAGCTCGCGCGACTATCCCGCCGGCATCACCGCCGCCGAGGTGGCCGAAAGCATTGCGCCCAGCCTGGCCAAGCGCGCGATCTCGGCCAATCTGGACGGGCGGCATATCGATTTGGCGTGGCCGATCACCGACAGCGGCGCGATCACCATCAACACGATGAAGGACGATGCCGCCGCGCTGGAACTGATCCGTCATGATTTCGCCCATGTCATGGCCCGCGCCGTGCAGGAAATCTGGCCCGACGTGAAGGTGACCATCGGCCCGGTGCGCGATCAGGGGTGGTTTTACGATTTCGACCGCGACGAACCCTTCACCCCCGAGGATCTGGGCCGGATCGAGGCGAAGATGAAAGAGATCATCGCCGCCCGCGATCCCGTCCGCACCGAGATCTGGGACCGCGACCGCGCCATCGCGCATTACAAGGCGGCGAACGAACCCTTCAAGCTGGAACTGATCGACCGCATCCCCGAGGGCGAGGATGTGCGGATGTACTGGCACGGCGACTGGCAGGATCTGTGCCGCGGCCCGCATCTGCAACATACCGGGCAACTGCCCGCCGACGCGTTCCGGCTGACCCATGTCGCCGGTGCCTATTGGCTGGGCGATGCCAGCCGCCCGATGCTGCAACGCATCTACGGCGTCGCGTTCAGGAACCGCGAGGACCTGAAGGCGCATCTGACCATGCTGGAAGAGGCAGCCAAGCGCGATCACCGCAAGCTGGGCCGCGAGATGGAGCTGTTCCATTTCCAGGAAGAGGCGCCGGGGATGGTGTTCTGGCACCCCAACGGCTGGACGATCTATCGCGAGCTGGAGGCGTATATGCGCCGCCGCCAGATCGCCGGCGGCTATCGCGAGATCCGCACCCCGCAGGTCGTGGACCGCGTGCTGTGGGAAAAATCCGGCCACTGGGAGGCGTATCGCGAACACATGTTCCTGGTCGAGGTGGACGAGGAAGGCGCGCGCGAGAAGCGCATCAACGCGCTGAAGCCGATGAACTGCCCCTGCCACGTCCAGATCTACAACCAGGGCCTGAAATCCTATCGCGACCTGCCGCTGCGGCTGGCCGAATTCGGATCGTGCCACCGCTATGAAAGCTCGGGCTCGATGCACGGGCTGATGCGGGTGCGCGGCTTCGTGCAGGACGACGCGCATATCTTCTGCACCGAGGACCAGATCGAGGCGGAGTGCGCGCGCTTTCTGGACCTGCTCAGCTCGGTCTACGCGGATCTGGGCTTTCAGTCCTTCGACATCAAGCTGTCCACCCGCCCCGAGGTCAGGGTCGGTTCGGACGAGGTCTGGGACAAGGCCGAAAGCGCGCTGGAAAAGGCGATCCTGAACGTCCGCAACGATTACCAGGTCGATCCGGGCGAAGGCGCGTTCTATGGTCCCAAGCTGGATTTCAAGCTGACCGACGCCATCGGCCGCGAATGGCAATGCGGCACGTTCCAGGTCGATTTCAACCTGCCCGTGCGGCTTGAGGCGGAATATATCGGCGACGACGGGGCCAAGCATCGCCCGGTCATGCTGCACCGCGCCATCCTTGGCAGTTTCGAGCGGTTCATCGGCATCCTGATCGAGAACTATGCCGGCAAGCTGCCGCTGTGGCTTGCGCCGCGACAGGTCGTCGTCGCCTCGATCGTGTCGGATGCCGACGATTACGTGCACGAGGTCGTGGACGCCCTGCGCGCCGCCGGCCTGCGCGCCGAGGCCGACACCCGCAACGAAAAGATCAACTACAAGGTCCGCGAACATTCCGTGGCCAAGGTTCCCGCGATCCTTGCCATCGGCATGAAAGAGGTAGAGAGTCGGTCCGTATCGATGCGCCGGCTGGACCAGCAGGGAAGCCGGACCTTGTCGCTGGCAGAGGCGACAGCGGTTCTGAAGGACGAGGCCACCCCGCCGGACCTGCGCTGAAAAGCGCCAATGTGACGCAAGTCGGACACCTGCAGCGCAGCTTGCGGGTGTTTCCTGCTTGCGTTTCTTAACGAATCGTTCATCCTCTCATCTGCGTGAGCGAAGACTTTCTACCGCCTCCCTTCGAAGATGGGCAGCCGGAAGACCGAAAGCGGGCTGCACGGCCTGACGCAATCCTGCGTCGGGATGACTTGAAGGAGAGAACGGTTATGGCGACCGGAACGGTAAAATGGTTCAACGCCACCAAAGGCTATGGCTTCATCGCGCCCGACGACGGCGGCAAGGATGTGTTCGTCCACATCTCGGCGGTCGAACGCGCCGGGCTGACCGAACTGAAGGACGATCAGAAGATCGCCTATGAATTGCAGTCGGGCCGCGACGGCCGCGCATCGGCCAGCGATCTGAAACTGCTCTGATCCGGCGACGGATCCGGCGAAACGGCCCGCCCGCGCGGGCCGTTTTCCATTGCCGCGGCGGCGTTCGCGGTCTGGCGCAACGCCGATCGCCGTCGTAAGGGGGCGCGGCAACCCCGGTCCCCAAGCCCATGAACAAGAAGAGCGCCGTCCGACAGCCGGCGCCGGAGCGTTACCGATGAACATGGCCGAATACATCCTGCGCGCGGGCATGGCCCACCCGGACAAGCTGGCGCTGTCGGTCGTCGGGCCGACAGGCGCGGAACGATGGTCCTATGCGCGACTGATCGGCGCGATGCGCGGCACGGCGACGGGCCTGCTGCGCGCGGGGCTGAAGCCCGGCGACCGGCTGCTGATGCGGTTGGGAAACACGCCCGGCTTTCCCATCGTCTATCTGGGCGCGATCGCCGCCGGCATCGTGCCGGTGCCGACCTCGGCCATGCTGACCGGCCGCGAAATCACCAAGATTGCGGCCGAAATCGACCCCGCGATGGTGATCGCCGGGGCGGGCGTCGCGCTGCCCGATCATCCGGCCCCGGTTCTTGCCGAAGCCGCGCTGTCCGGTTTTGCCGATCTGCCGCCGGCGCCGTTCGCGCCGGGCGATCCCGACCGGCTGGCCTATATCATCTACACCTCGGGCAGTTCCGGCCAGCCGCGTGCGGTCATGCACGCCCATCGCGCCATTCTGGCGCGGCGGATGATGTTCGACGGCTGGTATGGGCTGCGCGACAGCGACCGGATGATGCATGCCGGCGCGTTCAACTGGACCTTCACCCTGGGCACCGGGCTGCTGGACCCCTGGACGGTCGGCGCCACCGCGCTGATCCCGGCCGAGGGCACGGCGCTGGAACAGATCCCGCTGCTGGCGTCGCGCCACGGGGCGACGATCCTTGCCGGCGCGCCGGGCATCTTCCGGCGCATACTGCGGTCGGACTGGCCGCCCATCCCCAGCCTGCGCCACGCGCTGGCCGCCGGCGAAAGGCTGGACCCGTCGCTGCGGGCCGACTGGCAGGCGCGGACCGGAACCGACCTGCACGAGGCGATGGGCGCGTCCGAGTTGTCCACCTTCATCTCGGGCAGTCCCGACCGCCCTGCCCCGCCGGGAACGGCGGGCTTTCCCCAGCCCGGCCGGCATGTCGCGATCCTGTCGCCGGATGGCACGCCTGTCGCCGACGGCCAGCCGGGGGCGCTGGCGGTGCGGGCCGACGATCCGGGGCTGTTTCTGGGCTATCTGGACCAGCCGGCCGACACGGCCGCGCGGTTTCGCGGCAACTGGTTCATGACCGGCGATCAGGCCCGGATCGGCGATGATGGCGCGGTGACGCTGCTTGGCCGCGCCGACGACATCATGAATGCCGGCGGCTTCCGCGTCGCCCCGTCCGAGATCGAGGAGGTTCTTGCCAGCCACCCCGACGCCGGCGATGTCGCCGTGACCGAGCTTGCAGTGGGGGCCGGCAGCAGCATCATCGCCGCGTTCTGGACCGGCAGCGCCGATGCGGCGGCGTTGCAAGAACTGGCCCGATCCGCGCTGGCGCGATACAAGCAGCCGCGCGAATTCATCCCGCTGCCGGCCCTGCCGCGCACCCCCACGGGCAAGATCAATCGCCGCGCGCTGCGCGAAACCCATCGCAAGGACCGGCCATGATCGCGCTGGACATCTTTTCCGATCCGGTCTGCCCCTGGTGCCTGATCGGCAAGCTGGAACTGGACCGCGCGCTGGAAAGCAGGCCGGACCATCCGTTCCGGATCGTCTGGCACCCGTTCCGCCTGAACCCGCAGATGCCGCCCGAGGGCATGGACCGGCTGGAATATCTGCGCCTGAAGCCCGGCGCGGCCGAGGCCGCGCGCGCGGTGGTCGATCGCGCCGCCGCCATGGGGCTGGACCTGCACCTGCCCGCGCGCCAGCCCGACACGACCGACGCGCATCGGCTGATGCATTGGGCGGGGCTGGAAGGCGCGCAGTCGCGGGTCATGTCGGGATTGCTGCGCGCCCATTGGCAAGAGGCGCGCGATATCGGCGACAGCGCGGAACTGGCTGCCATTGCCGGGCAAGCCGGGCTGGACGCCGCCATGATCGCACATCTGCTGGAGGGCGACGCCGACCGCGACGAGATCGCCCGGCGCGAAGAACACGCCCGCAAGCGCGGCATTCAATCGGTGCCGACCTTCATCGTGGCCGACACCCATGCCGTGAACGGCGCCCAGCCCGCCAGCCTGTGGCAGCAGGTGATCGACGAAATCGCCGGAACGGCAGGGGCCGCGGGCGAGGGATAAGCAGACTTGCACGCCGTGCAACGTCACGCTAAGGGCAGGGCCTGACCGAAAGGTGCCCCCGATGTCCCAGGCCATACCGTCGTCGGCAACGCCGCTGAGGCGGCTGCCGATGCCCGAATTCATCGCGATGCTGGCCTTCCTGTTCGCCACCATCGCCTTTTCCATCGACGCGATGCTGCCCGCGCTGCCGGCCATCGCCGCCGAACTGACGCCCGACAATGCCAACGTGGCGCAGCTGATCCTGACCGCGTTCGTGGCCGGCATGGGCGCGGGAACACTGTTTGCGGGCCCGATCTCGGACGCGATCGGCCGCAAGCCCGCGATCACCATCGGCTTCGGGATCTATGCCGCCGCGACCATCGCCGCGATCTTCGCCGACTCGATCGAGATGCTGCTGATCGCCCGCTTCGTGCAGGGGCTTGGCGCGGCGGGCCCCCGCATCGTCGGTCTGGCTCTGGTCCGCGACCTTTACGCGGGCCGAGAGATGGCGCGGATCACCAGCTTCGTGATGATGGTGTTCATCATCGTTCCGGCGCTGGCCCCCTCGATCGGGGCGGGGATGAT
The DNA here is from genome assembly GCF_028553765.1 of Paracoccus stylophorae. Lineage (NCBI taxonomy): Bacteria > Pseudomonadati > Pseudomonadota > Alphaproteobacteria > Rhodobacterales > Paracoccaceae > Paracoccus > Paracoccus stylophorae. Next base: position 2,561,341 of record NZ_CP067134.1, read on the forward strand.
CTGGCTGGCGGGCTGGCACGGCGTCTTCATCGGCTTTCTGATCTTTGCGCTGATCGGGTCAAGCTGGCTGAACCTGCGCCAGGCCGAGACCCTGCCGCGCGAACGCCGCCGCCCCTTGCGGCCCGGACCGCTGCGCGAGGCCGCGCGCGAGGTTCTGGGCAACCGCCACGTGATGCTGTGCACGCTGATCCTGACGCTTGGCTTCGGGCAGATGTTCGGGCTGCTGTCCTCGGCCCAGCAACTGTTCGGCGAGGCTTACGGCAAGGGTGATGCGTTCCCGGCCTGGTTCGCCGCCATGGCGCTGCTGTCGGGGACAGGCACGATCCTGAACGCGGCCTTCGTGACCCGCTTCGGGATGCGGCGGATCGCGAAATGGGCCTATATCATGCAGACCTGCGTCAGCGCGACGATGCTGATCCTGGTCGCGGGCGATCTTCTGCCGCCCGCACTGCATTTTCCGGCCTTCTTCCTGTGGTGCGTCAGCGTCTTCTTCATGGCCGGCGTCACATTCGGCAACCTGAACGCGCTGGCGCTGCAATATATGGGTCATATCGCGGGGATGGCGGCCTCGATCGTCGCCGCGATCTCGACCGTGCTGGCCACGCTGATCGCCGCGCCGGTCGGGCTGCTGTATGACGGCACGGCCATTCCGGTCATCGCCGCCACACTGATCTGTTCAGGTCTTGCCTGGTTCCTGATGCGGTTCCTGACCGATTAGGCGGCCGCGCCGGGGCCTGCCGGTGCCGCCGCGCTACCCCAGCCTGTAATTCGGGCTTTCGCGCGTGATCTGCACGTCGTGGACGTGGCTTTCCTTCAGCCCCGCGCCGGTGATGCGCACGAACTGGCAGTTGCGTCGCATCTCGGCCACCGTCGCGCAGCCGGTATAGCCCATCGCCGCGCGCAGCCCGCCAACCAGCTGGTGGATCACCGCCCCCGCCGGACCCTTGTAGGGCACCTGCCCCTCGATCCCCTCGGGGACCAGCTTGTCGGTCGCCGCATCCTTCTGGAAATAGCGGTCGGCGCTGCCGCGCGCCATCGCGCCCAGGCTGCCCATGCCGCGATAGGATTTGAAGCTGCGGCCCTGATACAGGATCATCTCGCCGGGGCTTTCGTCGGTGCCGGCGATGGCGCTGCCGACCATGGCGCAGCTTGCGCCCGCCGCGATCGCCTTGGCGAAATCGCCCGAAAACTTGATCCCGCCATCCGCGATCACCGGCACATCGCCGGCCGCGCCCGCCGCATCCATAATCGCCGTCAGCTGCGGCACGCCGACCCCCGCCACCACCCGCGTGGTGCAGATGCTGCCCGGCCCGATGCCCACCTTGACCGCGTCGGCGCCCGCGTCGATCAGCGCGCGCGCGCCCTCGGCCGTGGCGACGTTTCCGGCGACGACCTGGATGTCGGACGAGAATTTCTTGACCCGCTCGACCGCCATCGCGACCGAATCCGAATGGCCATGCGCGGTGTCGATGACGACCATGTCCACGCCGGCCTCGATCAGGGCCTGGCTGCGCTCGAACCCCTCATTGCCGACGGTCGAGGCCGCGGCCACCCGCAGACGGCCCAGATCATCTTTGCACGCAAGCGGGTTCAGCACCGATTTCTCGGTGTCCTTCAGCGTCAGCAGGCCGGTCAGCCGTCCCTGCCCGTCCGTCACCAGCAGCTTTTCGATCCGGCGTTCCTTCATCAGGTCGATGGCCTGCTGGCGGTCGGCGGGTTCGGTCAGCATCGCCAGACGGTCGCTGGTCATCATCGCCCGCACCGGCGTGCGGTCGTCGCTGGCAAAGCGCATGTCGCGGTTGGTGACGATGCCGACCACCCGGCCCTGATCGTCCACCACCGGAAAGCCGGTCACGTTATAGCGGTCCTGAAACGCCTTGGCATCGGCCAGCGTCTGGTCGGGGCGCAGCGTGATCGGGTCATAGACGATGCCGGATTCGAACCGCTTGACCCGGCGCACCTCGTCGGCCTGCTGATCGACGGTCAGGTTGCGGTGAACGACCCCCATGCCGCCCGCCTGCGCCATGGCGATGGCCATGCGGCTTTCGGTGACGGTATCCATGGCCGAGGACAGCAGCGGGATGTTCATCGCGATCGAACGCGTCACCTGCGTCGTCACATCGGCGGTGGACGGCATCACCGAGGATGCGGCGGGAACCAGAAGCACATCGTCGAAGGTCAGGGCCTCACGAATCTGCATGGCGTGTATCCTTGCGGCAATTTCGTTTGGCAGTTTCCCCTTTCACGAGGTCGCGGAATTGTCCAGCCCCCACCGCCCCGGCGGCACGGCGGCACGGCGGCACGGCGGCACGGCGGCACGGATCGGGTCCGCCGGCCGGGACGCCGTTGCGCCAATGCCACGGTGCCGCAAGGTCACGGGCCGAAACCGTGCCGCAACCGCAACGCGATAATTGATTCGCAACCGACTCGCGCTAGTGTGATCGCAAGGCCACACGGCCGACAGAGGGAGGTTCTGGACATGAAAACTGCAATCACCGGCGCGGCAGCCCTGCTGATGACGGCCGCGCCCGTTCTGGCGGGCGGGATCGAACGCGCGCCCCAGTCGCTGGCGGCGTTGTTCGAAGAGGGGAACTATGCCGAACTCAGCTTCGGCGGCGTCGATCCCACGGTCGAGGGCACCGATGTCGCCGGCTTCGCGACCGGCGATGTGGCCCAAGGCTATGGCTTCGTGGGTCTCAGCTACAAGCATCAGTTCACGCCGAACGTCTCGGCCGCGATCATCATCGAACAGCCGTTCGGCGCCGATATCCGCTATCCCGACGTGGCCGCCGGCGGTTCGCTGTTGCTGGGCGGGACCATCGCAAACGTGGATTCGACGACATTCACGGCGCTTGGCCGCTATGAGTTCCAGAACAATCTCTCGGTCCACGGCGGTATCCGGGGTTCGCGCGCCAGCGGCGACGTGACGCTGGACGGTTTGGCCTATGGCGCGGTGGCTGGCTACAATGTCAGCCTGGACAATGATACCGGGGTGGGCTGGGTCGCCGGCGCGGCGTGGGAACGGCCCGAGATCGCGGCCCGCGTCTCGCTGACCTACAACTCGGAGGTGGATCACGACTTCGCCACCACCGAAACCGGCCCGACCATAGATCCTGACGGACCCGGACCGATTCCCGCCCTGCCGCTGCTGGCGGGCGAATCGACCACGACGGTGACCACGCCCGAAAGCTGGAACCTGGAATTCCAGACCGGCGTCGCGCCCGGCACCCTGGTCTTCGGCTCGATCCGGTGGGTGAACTGGTCCGAATTCCGCGTCGCTCCCGAGCGATTCGTGGCCGTGACCGGCGGCGGTCTGGTCGAGCTTGAGGACACGACCACCTACACGCTTGGCGTTGGCCGCCAGTTCACCGACAACTGGTCCGGGTCCGCGTCCTTCACCTATGAAAAAGGCGGCGACGATCTGGTGTCTCCGCTGGCGCCCACCAACGGCCGCAAGGGCATCACCCTGGCCGCGATCTATACCCAGGGCAACATGAAGATCACCACCGGCATCAACTATACCAAGCTGGGCGACGCCAATCCGGAAACCGGCACGCCCGACGTGCAGCGCGCCGCGATGCGGGACAGCGATGCCTGGGGCGTCGGCGTCCGGGTCGGCTACAGCTTCTGATCCCGGATCGGCGCGACAACGGCTCGGCCCCGCCCCGGCGGGGCCTTTGCCTTGCGCGGCCGACCGATTACCTATGTGCCGACCAGAAAAGGGAATCGGCATGATCTATGGCAGCGGCAGCGCCTGGCTTGGGGCGGCGAACCGGCGTGTGGTGCTGTTCGGCATGTCCGGGCTGGGCAAGACCTATCTGTCGAACATGCTGCGCGCGTCGGGCGACTGGTTCCACTATTCGATCGATTACCGCATCGGCACCCGCTACATGGGCGAATACATCGCCGACAACTTCAAGCGCGAGGCGATGAAGGTGCCGCTGCTGCGCGAATTGCTGATGACCGACAGCGTCTATATCGCCAGCAACATCACCTTCGACAATCTGGCACCGCTGTCGACCTATCTGGGCAAGCCCGGCAGCCCCAGCCGCGGCGGCCTGCCCTTTGACGAATACTGCCTGCGCCAGAACCAGCATCGACAGGCCGAGATCTCGGCCCTGCTGGACACGCGCCATTTCATGGATCGCGCCATCGACATCTACAGCATCCCGCATTTCGTCTGCGACAGCGGCGGCTCGATCTGCGAGGTGGTGGACCCCGACGATCCCGACGATCCGGTTCTGGACGTGCTGGAACGGAACCTGCTGATGGTGTGGATCAAGGGGTCGGACGCCCATACCGCCGAACTGGTCCGCCGCTTCGACCGCGCGCCAAAGCCGATGTATTACCAGCCCGCGTTTCTGGAACGATCCTGGGTCGCCTATCGCGTCGAAAAGGGCCTGCAAGAGCATGAGGTCAATCCCGACGATTTCATCCGCTGGACCTATGCCCGCGCGCTGGCCCATCGACAGCCGCGTTACCGCGCGATGGCGCGGCGCGGCGTGACCGTCACCGCCGAAGAGGTCGCGCAGATCCGCAGCCCCGAAGATTTCGCCGATCTGATTGCCCGCGCCATCGACCGCCGTCAGAACTGACCGCGCCCGCCCCTCGCCCTCTTTGACAAATACCTCGGGGGGCGTCGCGGAACGCGACGGGGGGCAGCGCCCCCCCCCTTGGTCGGATACCGGGGCACCGCGCGGCCCATCTTGCCGCTGCCGCGCGCGGAACCTAGTTAGTCGGTCACGAAAGGACGCCGCCATGCCCATCACCCTGAACGAAGACCTGCCCGCCTTCCACATCCTATCGCAGGAAGGCGTCATGGTGATGAGCCCCGGCCGCGCCGCCAAGCAGGACATCCGCCCGCTGCGGATCGGCCTGCTGAACCTGATGCCCAAGAAGATCCAGACCGAAAACCAGTTCGCCCGGCTGATCGGCGCCACGCCGCTGCAGATCGACTTTCAGCTGATCCGCATGTCCGACCACGAAAGCCGCAACACCGCGGCCGATCACATGGAAAGCTTCTATCGCCCCTTCCGCGAGGTCGAGGCGTCGGGCGAGAAATTCGACGGCCTCGTCATCACCGGCGCGCCGATCGAACATCTGCCGTTCGAACAGGTCTCGTACTGGCCGGAGCTGACCCGCGTCTTCGACTGGACCCGGACCCATGTCCATTCCACCTTCGGCGTGTGCTGGGGCGGCATGGCGATGGCGTGGCATTTCCACGGCCTGCCCAAGCACCTGCTGGCGCAGAAGGCGTTCGGCTGTTTCCGGCACCGGAACCTTGCGCCCGCCTCGCCCTATCTGCGCGGTTTTTCGGATGACGTGCTGGTCCCCGTCAGCCGCTGGACCGAGGTGCGCCAGCCCGAGGTCGATGCCATTCCCGGCCTGACCACCCTTCTGGCCAGCGACGAGGTCGGCCCCTGCCTGGTCGAGGATCCGGGCCACCGTGCCGTCTATGTCTTCAACCATTTCGAATATGACAGCACCACGCTGAAGGAAGAACACGACCGCGACATCGCCTCGGGCAGGTCGATCGGGGTGCCGCGCAACTATTATCCAGACGACGATCCGGCAATGCCGCCCACGAACCGCTGGCGCAGCCATGCCCATCTGCTTTACGGAAACTGGATCAACGAGATTTACCAGACCACCTGGTATGACATGACCCGAATCGGAGGCGGCTGATGCCCGGATCGACCCCCGCGATGCGCGAACTGCCCCTGGTCGGGCAGATCAGCGACTATCTGGAACATGGCGCGCCCAAACCGGTCCGCAAATCCATCGAAAAGGCGGATCGCGACGACATCCTCGATCCGGACTATCCCTATCGCGCGGAAATGGACAAGGACGACTACGAGGATCATCTTGAGGCGTTGCAGCTGCAACTGGTGCGGATGATGCACGATATTTCCGCCGCCCGGAAACGTCTGGTCGTCCTGTTCGAGGGGCGCGACGCCGCCGGCAAGGGCGGCACCATCGAACGCGTGCGCGAAAACCTGAACCCCCGGTCATGCTATATCGTCGCGCTTCCAAAACCGACCGAGCGTGAACAGGGCCAGTGGTATTTCCAGCGCTATGCCGACCGTCTGCCCGCCGCCGGCGAAATCGCGCTGTTCGACCGCAGCTGGTACAATCGCGGCGTGGTCGAACGGGTCTTCGGCTTTTCCACCGACCATCAGCGCAACGCCTTTTTCCGCCAGCTTCCGTCCTTCGAACAGATGCTGGTCGATGACGGCATCATCCTGGTCAAGCTGTGGCTGAATGTCGGCCGCGCCGAACAGCTGCGCCGGTTCCTGGACCGCGAAAACGATCCGCTGAAGCAATGGAAATTGTCGCCCGTCGACGTGGAAGGGCTGGCGAAATGGGACGACTACACCACCGCCATCCGCGACACGCTGAACCTGTCCCATTCGCCCATCGCGCCGTGGACGGTGATCCGGTCCGATGACAAGCGGCGCGCCCGCATCGCCGCGATCCAGACGATCCTGCACGCGGTGGATTATGCCGGCAAGGATCGCCGCGCCATCGGCGACATCGACGCCCAAATCGCGGGCGATCCCGAATTGCTGCTGACCTGATCCGTTTGGCCGTCCGGGGCGGAGGCGCGGTCAGTCGTCGGCGTCGCCCGGATCCAGCGTGAAGGCCGCCCGCAACTCGACCTGATAATGCCGCACCCGGCCATCCTCGATATGGCCGCGGGTCTGGCGGATCTCGAACCAGCGCAGGTTGCGGATCGTTTCGCTGGCCCGCCCGACCGCGTTCTGGACCGCATCCTCGATGCTTTCGGTCGAGGTCCCGACAAGGTCGACATATTTATAGACGTGATCGTTCATCACCGCTCCTCCTGTTGTCGGTTCATGCTAGCAGATCGTGGCGGCGGGAACGAGGATGCTGGCGAAACCGCCTGTCGCGTGGCATGGATTGGCGGGCACATCGAACGGAGGGACAGATGGATCTTTCACACAGCCGCGCCATCGTGACCGGCGGCGCATCGGGGCTGGGCGCGGCGACGGCGCAGCATTTCCGCGACCGGGGCGCGCAGGTCACGGTTCTGGACCGCGACCCCGACGGCGCCGAGGCCGCCGGCGCGATGGGCGCGGCATTCGTGCAGACCGACGTGACCGACGAAGCCAGCGTCGCTGCGGCCATCGCCGATGCGGTCGACCGGATGGGCAGCATAGATGTGTGCGTGAACTGCGCCGGGATCGCGATCGGCGAAAAGACCGTCGGTCGCGACGGGCCGCACAGCCTGTCGTCGTTCCGCCGCACGGTCGAGATCAACCTGATCGGCAGCTTCAACACCCTGCGCCTTGCCGCCGCCGAAATGGCCCGCAACAGCCGCGAGGAAAACGGCGTGATCGTCAACACCGCATCCATCGCCGCCTTTGACGGGCAGAAGGGACAGGCCGCCTATGCCGCCTCGAAGGCCGGGATCGCCGGCATGACCCTGCCCATCGCGCGCGATCTGGCCGGTCAGGGCATCCGCGTCTGCGCCATCGCGCCCGGCATCTTCGGCACGCCCATGCTGCGCGGCCTGCCGCAAGAGGTGCAGGACAGCCTGGCCGCCGAGGTGCCGTTCCCCGCACGGCTTGGCGATCCGGCGGAATTTGCCCGCCTTGCGGCCTTCATCGTCGAGAACGCCTATCTGAACGGCGAGGTGATCCGGCTGGACGGCGCGCTGCGCATGCGCTGAGCGGGCGGCGCGCAGGCCGGCGCGATCCTCTTGCGCGGGCGCGGGCGGGCGTTTAGCGTTCCTGAAAACGGACCAACAGGAAGGCCCCAGGATCATGCGCTTGCTGACCACCACCACGCTGGTTTCCGCCCTTGCCGGAGCCGCCTTCGCCGCCGATTCGGAACTGACCGTCTTTGACTGGGCGGGATTCGAGGAACCGTCGATCTTTCAGGGCTATATCGACAAGCACGGCGACAGCCCGACATTCGCCTTCTATGGCGACGACGACGAGGCGTTCCAGAAGATCGCCTCGGGGTTTAAGGCCGATGTGGCCCATCCGTGCAGCCAGATGATCAGCAAATATCGCGACGCCGGGCTGATCGAGCCGTGGGACACCTCGAAGATCCCGAATTTCAACAAGATCGACCCGGAATTCCTGGATTCGCCCATCTTCAAGGACGATCAGGGCGTCTGGTATATCCCCACCGACTGGGGCGCGACGGCCGTGGCCTACAACCCCGAAACCGTCCCGGCCGAGGATGTGTCGACCCTGCAGATCTTTGTCGATCCGAAATATCAGGGCCGCACATCCCTGCCCGACAGCCCCGACGATGTCTGGGCGCTGGCCTATCTGGCGACCGGCACGACGGACTGGACCGACGTGACCGACGAACAGTTCCAGAAGGCAGCCGACTGGCTGCGCCAGGCGCATCAGAACGTCGCGGCCTACTGGTCCGACCCGTCCGAACAGGCGCAGCTGATGGCGTCGGGGGCGGTCGATGTGGCGTGGTCGTGGAACGACGGCGTGACCTATCTGAAGGCCGACAACTATCCCATCGCGTTCCAGCGTGCCGCCGACGAAGGGTCCTCGACCTTCTTCTGCGGGTTCGTCAATCTGAAGGACGGGCCGGGCAACGAGGAAAAGGCCTATGATTTCATCAACGCATGGCTGGAGCCGTCGGCGGGACAGGCGCTGCTGGACACGATCGGCTATGGCCACACCTCGACCGAGGCGATGGCCACGGTCGAGGACGACCCGGCGGTGAAGGAAGGTCTGTCGCCCGTCGATGCGCCGATACTGGCGCAGACGCCCAATTCGCCCGAACAGCGCGAACGCCAGCAGGCCGAGTTCGAGAAGATCAAGGCGGGTTTCTGACCGCAGGCAACTTGCTGCAAGGAAAGGCCGGGGCTTCGTTGCCCCGGCCTTTCCGTTTTTCGTCCGTGAGGAAGGCTGACGCGGGAAATCTCAGTCCCCGATCACCAGCATCCCCTCGACCAGCTTCACCGGCACCGGGTCGAGGCCGCAATCCACGCCCATGATCGCCTCACCCGTGCGGATATCGAACCGCGCGCCGTGGCCCGTGCACAGCAGCATCGTGCCGTCTGCCGACCGGATCCGGTCGCTGCGATAGTTCAGCGGCAGATACTGATGCGGGCAGGCATTCACATAGGCGAAATAATCGCCGGCATCGCGCAGCACCAGGATCGGAAACGCGCCCTTGTCGCCCTGCATGGTCAAGGCGTGCACGCCCGTCACCTCGGCAGCCGGGCAGATGGGCGTGCCGGGGGCGGGGGCGGTGCTGTAATCGGTCCAACTCATGCGAACCGGCCCCGCCATGTTCCGGACGGGGCCGTCCCTGTCATTCGGCCGGATCGGCGGTCAGCACGCCGCGGCGGATCTGGTCTTCCTCGATCGATTCGAACAGGGCGCGGAAATTGCCCTCGCCGAAGCCGTCATCGCCCTTGCGCTGGATGAACTCGAAGAAGATCGGGCCGATCACCGTCTTCGAGAAGATCTGCAGCAGGATGCGCGTCTCGCCGCCGCCGACGACGCCTTCGCCGTCGATCAGGATGCCGTGTTTCTTCATCCGCTCGATCGGCTCGTCATGGCCCTTCACCCGCTTGTGCGACATCTCGTAATAGGTGTCGGGCGGGCCGGGCATGAATTCCATCCCCGCATCGCTGATCCGGTCGGTACCGGCATAGATATCCTCGGTCGCGATGGCGATGTGCTGGATCCCCTCACCCTTGTATTCGCGCAGATATTCCTCGATCTGGCTGTGTTCGTCGGTGGATTCGTTGATCGGGATGCGGATCTTGCCGTCGGGCGAGGTCAGGGCGCGGCTGACCAGCCCGGTCTGCTTGCCCTTGATGTCGAAGAACTTGATTTCGCGGAAATTGAACGTGTCGTGGTAGAACTTGTACCACGTGTCCATGTTGCCGCGGATCACGTTGTGGGTCAGGTGGTCGAGATAGTAGAAGCCGAACCCTTCGGGCCTCGGGTCCGCCTCGCCCAGCCAGTCATAATCGGCGTCATAGGCGCTGCCCGTATCGCCATAGCGGTCGATGAAATACAGCAGCGAACCGCCGATGCCGAAGACGGCCGGGGCGTCGATGGATTTGCCGGCGCCGGTATATTCCTTGGCGCCCAGATCGACGGCGCGTTTCAGCGCGGCCTGCGCATCGACCACGCGCCACGCCATGGCGGGCGCGCAGGGGCCGTGTTCGGCGACGAATTCTGCCGCGTGGCTGTCGGGATCGGCGTTCAGCAGATAGTTGATGTCGCCCTGACGATACAGGGTGATATTTTTGCTTTTGTGTTTTGCCACCGGGGTGAAGCCCATCTGCCGAAAGATCGTGTCCAGCTTTTCGGGTTCGGGGTGGGCGTATTCGACGAACTCGAAGCCGTCGGTGCCGGCGGGGTTCGCCTTGGAAATGGTTGCCTTCGGGGCATTGTGCGGGAAAGGACCCATCTGCTCCTCCTGTCTGGTGCGGCCATGTCGCGATGGCCGAAGTATCGTGGAAAACCCATGCACGATGCTTGCGAAGCGCGGGCGCGCTGCGGCAGTATTGCACGGAATGCGCATGAAACATACGGCTGACGCACGATATGGAACTGGACAGCTTCGATATTGCACTGCTTGCCGCATTGCAGCGCGACGGGTCGATGACCAACGCGGCGCTGGCCGAGATCGTCAACCTGTCGCCGTCGCAATGTTCGCGCCGGCGCGCGGCGCTGGAACAGGCCGGCGTGATCGAGGGATATGTCGCAAGGCTCAGCGCGACCAGGCTGGGACACGGGCTGCGGGCGATTATCCGCGTGAACCTGTCCAGCCACGGCCAGACGAAAGAGGATGATTTCGCCCGCTTCGTCACCGCCCATCCGCAGATCCGGTCGGCGTTCTCGGTCTCGGGCGACGCCGATTACGTGCTGGACATCCGGGCGCGCGATCTGGACGCCTTTGCCGATTTCGTCCACCGCCACCTGCTGCCGCATCCGCAGGTGGCACAGGTCCGGTCCGAGATCGTGCTGAAGACGCTGAAGGACGAACGCGGCGTCGCGCTGCCGTGATGCGCGCCTGCGGCGGATGATTATCGAAACCGCTCATCATCTTCTGGAATATTATGAATTTGCGGCCAGGCGCGCCACGGCCTATGTTCGCGTCTTGCATAGAACGGATCGCGACGATGAACGGACATCTGCCACCCTCCCCTGCCTTTGCGGCGCTGAACTGGATTGCCGCCGAACGCATCCTGATTCTAGACGGTGCGATGGGCACGCAGATCCAGGCTTTGGGTCTGGATGAGGACGACTTTACCGGGCGCGCGTCTGGCCATGCCTGCCGCCATCACAGCGACCATCCGCAAAAGGGCAACAACGACCTGCTGATCCTGACCCAGCCCCAGGCGGTCGAGGACATCCATTATCGTTACGCCATGGCCGGCGCCGATATCGTCGAGACGAACACCTTTTCTTCGACCACCATCGCGCAGGCGGATTACGGGTTGCAGCAGGCAGTCGCCGATCTGAACGCCGAAGGTGCGCGGGTGGTGCGTCGCGCGCTGGACCGCGCCACCGCCGAGGACGGGCGGCCGCGCTTTGTCGCCGGCGCTTTGGGTCCGACGAACCGCACCGCCTCGATCAGCCCGGATGTGAACAATCCGGGCTATCGCGCCGTGACCTTCGACGATCTGCGCGCCGCCTATCTGCAACAGGCCACGGGGCTGATCGCGGGCGGCGCCGACATCCTGCTGATCGAGACGATCTTCGACACGCTGAACGCCAAGGCCGCGATCTTCGCCTGTCTTCAGGCGATGCAGGCGCATGGGCAGGCGCTGCCGCTGATGATTTCGGGCACGATCACGGACGCATCGGGGCGCACCCTGTCGGGGCAGACGCCCACCGCCTTCTGGCATTCGGTGCGCCACGCGCGTCCGTGGACGGTCGGCCTGAACTGCGCGCTTGGCGCCGCCGCCATGCGCCCGCATCTGGCCGAACTGTCGGGCGTGGCCGACACGCTGATCTGCGCTTATCCGAATGCCGGCCTGCCCAACGCGTTCGGCCAGTATGACGAAGGCCCGCAGGACACCGCCCGCCAGATCGCCGATTTCGCGCGCGAGGGTCTTGTGAACGTCGTGGGCGGCTGCTGCGGCACCACGCCCGAACATATCCGCGCCATCGCCGATGCGGTGGCCGAATTCAGCCCGCGAAAGGTCCCCGAATATGCTTGAGCGTCAGCTGCGCCTGTCGGGTCTGGAACCCTTTGTCCTGACGCCCGACATCCCCTTCGTGAACGTGGGCGAGCGCACCAATGTCACCGGCAGCGCCCGGTTCCGCAAGCTGATCACCAACCGCGACTATGCCGCGGCGCTGGAGGTTGCGCGCGATCAGGTGGAAAACGGCGCCCAGATCATCGACGTCAACATGGATGAGGGGCTGATCGACAGCCGCGCCGCCATGGTCGAGTTCCTGAACCTGGTCGCGGCCGAACCCGACATCGCCCGCGTCCCGGTGATGATCGACAGCTCCAAATGGGAGGTGATCGAGGCCGGGCTGCAATGCGTGCAGGGCAAGCCGGTGGTCAACTCGATCAGCATGAAGGAAGGCGAGGAACAGTTTCGCCATCAGGCGCGGCTGTGCCTGGCCTATGGCGCGGCGGTCGTGGTCATGGCCTTCGACGAACAGGGTCAGGCCGACACGGCCGCGCGCAAGATCCAGATCTGCGAACGCGCCTATCGCATCCTTGTCGACGAGGTGGGGTTCCCGCCCGAAGACATCATCTTCGATCCGAACGTCTTCGCCATCGCCACCGGGATCGAGGAACACGACAATTACGGCGTCGATTTCATCGAGGCCACACGCTGGATTCGCCAGAACCTGCCCCACGCGCATGTCTCGGGCGGGGTGTCGAACCTGTCCTTCAGTTTCCGCGGCAACGAACCCGTGCGCGAGGCGATGCATGCGGTGTTCCTGTATCACGCCATTCAGGCGGGCATGGACATGGGCATCGTCAATGCCGGGCAACTGGCCGTCTATGACCAGATCGACCCCGAACTGCGCGAGGCGTGCGAGGACGTGGTGCTGAACCGCCAGCCCAAGGGCGGCGGCACCGCGACCGAACGGATGCTGGAGATCGCTGAACGCTATCGCGGCGACGGCGGCGTGCAGAAGCGCGAGAAAGACCTGTCCTGGCGCGAACTGAGCGTCGAGAAACGGCTGGAACACGCGCTGGTCAACGGCATCACCGAATATATCGAGGCCGACACCGAAGAGGCCCGCCAGCAGGCCGAACGCCCGCTGCACGTGATCGAAGGGCCGCTGATGGCCGGGATGAACGTGGTCGGCGATCTGTTCGGCGCGGGCAAGATGTTTCTGCCGCAGGTGGTGAAATCGGCGCGCGTGATGAAAAAGGCCGTCGCCATCCTTCTGCCCTTTATGGAAGAGGAAAAGCGCCTGAACGGCGGCGACGATCGCGAAACGGCCGGCAAGGTGCTGATGGCCACCGTCAAGGGCGACGTCCACGATATCGGCAAGAACATCGTCGGCGTCGTGCTGGCCTGCAACAATTACGAGGTGATCGATCTGGGCGTGATGGTTCCGGCCCAGAAGATCCTCGAGGTCGCCCGGGAACAGAAGGTCGATGTGATCGGGTTGTCCGGCCTGATCACCCCGTCGCTGGACGAGATGATCAACGTCGCCTCCGAGATGGAGCGCGAGGGGTTCCAGGTGCCGCTGCTGATCGGCGGGGCCACGACCTCGAAGATCCACACAGCGGTCAAGATCGCGCCCCGCTATGAAAAGGGGCCGGCGGTCTATGTCACCGATGCCAGCCGGGCGGTGGGCGTGGTCTCGTCGCTTCTGTCACCGGCGCAGCAGGCGGCCTATGTCGATGGCATCCGCGCGGAATATGCGCAGGTGGCCGAAAAACACGAACGGTCCGAGGCCGCCAAGCAGCGCCTGCCGCTTCAGGCCGCGCGGGACAACGCGCTGAAACTGGACTGGTCGAACTTTGCCGCGCCGACGCCCGGCTTCACCGGCACCCGCGTCATCGAGGACTGGGATCTGGCCCAGATCGCGCGTTACATCGACTGGACGCCGTTCTTCCAGACATGGGAATTGAAGGGCGTCTATCCCCGCATCCTGGACGACGAGAAACAGGGCGAGGTCGCGCGCAACCTGTTCCGCGATGCGCAAGAGATGCTGGAACGGATCGTCGAGGGCAAATGGTTCCGGCCGCGCGCCGTGGTGGGGTTGTGGCCCGCAAACGCGGTGGGCGACGATATCCGCCTGTTCACCGGCGAGGACCGGACCGAGGAGCTGGCGATGCTGCACACGCTGCGCCAGCAGGTCACGAAGCGTGGCGGCCGGCCCAACGTGGCGCTGTCGGACTTTGTCGCGCCCGAAGGGCGGCGCGATTACGTCGGCGGGTTCGTCGTCACCGCAGGCTCGGAAGAGCAGGAGATTTCGCTGCGCTATGAACGCGCCAATGACGATTACGCCGCGATCATGGTCAAGGCGCTGGCCGACCGTATCGCCGAGGCGATGGCCGAGATGCTGCATGAACGCGTGCGCAAGGAGTTCTGGGGCTATGCTCCGGACGAAGCCTATACCCCGGCCGAGTTGATCGCCGAACCCTATGACGGCATCCGCCCCGCGCCCGGCTATCCTGCCCAGCCCGACCACACCGAAAAGCCGACCCTGTTCCGGCTGCTGGACGCCGAGGCCGCGACCGGGGTCAGGCTGACCGAATCGATGGCGATGTGGCCCGGATCGTCGGTGTCGGGCCTTTATATCGGGCACCCCGACGCGTATTATTTCGGCGTGGCCAAGATCGAAGAGGATCAGGCCCGCGACTATGCCGCGCGCAAGGGCATGACGCTTGAGGAAACCGAACGCTGGCTGGCGCCGGTGCTGAACTATGTCCCCCGCGACGCCGCCGCCTGACCCGGCGTCGCGTCATTCGGCGCTGTCGCGGGCATAGACATCCTCGTATCGGATGATGTCATCCTCGCCCAGATAGCTTCCCGTCTGCACCTCGATCAGCACCATCGGCACCTTGCCCGGGTTCTCCATCCGGTGAACCGCGCCAAGCGGCACATAGATCGACTGGTTCTCGGTCACCAAAGTCACCGTGTCGTCTACCGTGACCCGCGCCGTGCCGCTGACGACGATCCAGTGTTCGGACCGGTGCACATGGCTTTGCAGCGACAGCGCCGCGCCCGGCTTGACGACGATGCGCTTGACCTGGAACCGGTCGGCCAGCGCCAGCGTCTCGAACCAGCCCCAGGGGCGGTGGTCGCGCGGGAAGGCCACGGCCTGACGGCGGTTCTTCTTCTTCATCGCGGTGACGGCCTGCCGGACATCCTGCGCGCGCGCCTTGTCGGCGACCAGAACCGCATCGCCGGTGGCCACCACCATCACGTCCCGCAGACCGATGCCCACGACCTGAAGATCCGCGCTGTCCGAGCGTAGCAGCACGTCCTTGCAGTCGATGGCGGTCGAATTCGCATCCGCCACGACCCCGTCATCCGAAGGGTTGCGGCGCAACTCTTCGCGCCAGACCGCGTCCCATCCGCCCAGATCGGACCAGCGGCCGGAATAGGCGACGACGGTCAGATTGTCGGCCTTTTCCATCACCGCATAGTCGATAGAATTGTCGGGCAGCCGTTCCCACGGCCCGCGCGCCAGCCGCAGAAAGCCCAGATCGGTGCGCGCCTCGCGCAGCGCGGTCTCGACCGGCTCGACATACTCGCCGGCATGGGCACGGAACGCCTGGATCATCGCGCGGGCGCTGAACAGGAAGATGCCGGCGTTCCACAGGAAGTTCCCCTGCGCCAGCATCGCGGCGGCGCGCGCGGCGTCGGGCTTTTCGACAAAGCGGGCCAAAGGCTGCGGCCCTTTGCCCGTTCCGGCCAGTTCCAGATAGCCATAGCCGGTCTCGGGCCGGTCGGGGGTGATCCCGAAGGTCACGATCCGCCCCTCGCGCGCGGGGCCGGTGCCCAAGGCGACGGCGGCGGCGAATTCGTCCGCGTCGGGGATGACATGATCCGATGGCGCGACCAGCAGCAACCGTTCGGGATCTTCGTCCGCGACCATCAGCGCGGCGGCCAGAACCGCCGGCGCGGTGTTGCGGCCGACCGGCTCGATGGCGATGGCGCCGGGGGCGATGCCGATCTGTTCCAGCTGCTCGGCGACGATGAAGCGGAAATCGGAATTGGTCATCACGATCGGGTCGGCATAACGCGGACCCGACAGCCGCCGGGCCGATGCCTGAAACAGCGTCTCATCCCCGATCAGCGGCGCGAATTGTTTGGGAAAGCTTTTGCGAGAGACGGGCCACAGCCGGGTTCCCGACCCGCCTGCCATCAGAACCGGTGTAATCTTGTCCATCCAGACCCCTCCTGCCCGCGCCGTTCGCGGCCGCCATTGTCACACGCGATGCCCGACGCAATGCGGTCCGTGCGGGATAGACCATGACGCCGCCCGCGCCAAGAGAGCGGCGGACGCATCGCGCCTATCCGCGGCCCTTCATGGGTGCGCCCGCCACATAGGTCTGCGCCACCGCGCGGTCGTCGCCCATGATCTGCAGGATGAACAATTCCTCGGCCAGCGACCGGATGCGTTCGGCCCGCAGCGCCATGGCCGGCGTGGCGCGAACGTCCAGCACCACCAGATCGGCGTCGCTGCCCGGTTGCAGCGTCCCGATCCGGTCGGCCATGCCCAAGGCCATCGCGTTGCCGCGCGTGACCCAGTGGAAGGCCGCCAGCGGGTCCAGCTTCTGCCCGCGCAGTTGCAGGATCTTGTAGCCCTCGTTCAGGGTTTGCAGCATGGAATAGCTGGTGCCGCCGCCGATATCGGTGGCGATGCCGCAGGTGATCCCGGCCGCGCGCAGCCCGGCCTCGTCGAACAGGCCCGATCCGAGAAACAGGTTCGAGGTCGGGCAGAACACCGCCCGGCTGCCGGTTTCGGCCATGCGCGCGATCTCGCGGTCGCGCAGATGGATGGCGTGACCCAGAAGCAGCTTTTCCGACAGCAGCCCATGGGTTTCGTAGATATCCAGATAATCGCGCGCCTGCGGATAGAGGCTGAGGGTAAATGCGATCTCGTCCAGGTTTTCGGACAGATGCGTCTGGATGTGGCAATCGGGATGTTCACGGGCAAGCTGGCCGGTCGCCGCCATCTGTTCGGGGGACGAGGTGATCGCGAAACGCGGCGTGATCGCGTAACGCTGCCGCCCCTTGCCGTGCCAGCGCGCGATCAGCGCCTTACTGCCGTCGTATCCCTGCTGCGGGGTGTCCAGAACCTGGGGCGGGGCGTTGCGGTCCATCATCACCTTGCCCGCGATCATCGCCATGTTGCGGGCATGGGCGGCCGAAAACAGCGCCTCGACGCTTTCGGGATGGACGGAACAGAAGGCGACGGCGGTGGTCGTGCCGTGATCGGTCAGCAGGTTCAGGAACGCGTCCGCCATGGCCGAGGCGTGCCCCTGCTGGTTGAAACGGCCCTCCTCGGGGAAGGTATAGGTGTTCAGCCAGTCCAGCAGCTGCGCCCCCCAGCTGGCCACGACCTGCGCCTGCGGGAAATGGATATGGGTGTCGATGAAGCCCGGCAGGATCAGATGCGGGCGGTGGTCGATTTCCGGCAGGTCCGGCCGCGCAAGCCGCGCGTGATCGTCCACCGCGAGGATGCGCCCGTCTTCGATCAGGATGGCGCCGTCTTCCAGAAAGCGGTGGTTGTCGCCGGTTTCGGCCGGGTCGGCGTGAAAGTCGAGGACACGGCCCCGGATCAGCTGTTGCATGGGTATTTGTTCAAAGAAGAAGTGACGATCAGCCGCGCGATCAGTTCGGCGGCGGTGAAGGCGGCGATCACGGCGGGCCGCTTGTCATCGGAAAACCCCGCGCCGATCGGGGAGGTCAATGGCGCGGGGTCAAGGCCACGCTCGCGCGCGAAACGGTCGAACCGCGCGCGTTTCGTGGCGCTGCCGATCATGCCGACATAGGCAAGATCGTTGCGGGACAACGCCTCGGCCGCCAGCAGGAAATCCAGCGCGTGATCGTGGGTCAGGATCACGACGGCGCTGCCGGGACGGGCGGCGCGGAGTTCCGCCTCGGGCAGGGGCGTCAGGCGGGTGGCAAGGCCCGGCGCGGCCTGCGCCAGTTCCTCGGGCCGCGAATCGATCAAGAGCGGGTTCACCGGCAGCGGACGCAGCGCCAGCGCCAGCGCACGGCCGACATGGCCCGCGCCGAAGACCAGCACATCGGGCTGCTGTTGCGGGGTCGGTCCGTCGCGGTCCAGCTGCAACAGGACGCGGCCGCCGCAGCACTGCCCGATCTCGGGGCCCAGGGGGACGTCCATCTGCGCCTCGGCCTCGCGCGATTCCAGCATCTGCCGCGCGCGGTCGATGGCCATGTATTCCAGCTGGCCGCCGCCGATGCTGCCCTCGATCCGGTCCGGGCCCACGAACATCTCGGCGCCCTCGTCGCGCGGGGTGGAACCCTGGGCGCGGATCACGCGGACGCGGATCATGGCTTCAGCCGGTTCACGGCCATCAGCACGCGTTCGGGCGTCGCGGGCGCATCCAGCCGCGCCGGTTCGCGGTAATCCGCGACCGAGGCCACGGCCATGTTGATCGCCTCGAACACGCTGATGCCCAGCATGAAGGGCGGCTCGCCCACGGCCTTGGACCGCTTGATCGTGCGTTCGGCGTTTTCGGACCAGTCGGCCAGCGTCACGTTGAAGATGCGCGGCCGGTCCGACGCCAGCGGGATCTTGTAGGTCGAGGGGGCATGGGTGCGCAGCTGCCCCTTGTCGTCCCACCACAATTCCTCGCAGGTCAGCCAGCCGGTGCCCTGCACGAACGCGCCCTCGATCTGGCCCTTGTCGATGGCCGGATTCAGGCTGCGCCCGACATCGTGGATCACGTCGGTCCGGTCGATCACGTATTCGCCGGTCAGCGTATCGACCGACACCTCGGACACCGCCGCGCCATAGGCGAAGTAATAGAACGGTCGCCCCCGGCCCGTGGCGCGGTCCCAGTGGATCTTGGGCGTCTTGTAGAACCCCGCCGCCGACAGATGGATGCGCGCCACATAGGCCGCCGCGATCACCTCGGACCACGGGATGTCGCGGTCGCCGGCGCGGATATGGCCGGGCACGAACCGCACCTCGTCGCGCGGCGCCTGCCAGCGTTCGGCGACGAACTCGATCAGCCGCGCCTTGATCTGGTCGGCCGCGTCCAGCGCCGCCATCCCGTTCAGGTCGGTCCCCGACGACGCCGCCGTGGCCGAGGTGTTGGGCACCTTTTCGGTCGTGGTCCTGGTGATCTTGATGCGGCCGATGTCGCACTGGAACGCCTCGGCCACGACCTGCGCGACCTTGGTGTTCAGCCCCTGCCCCATCTCGGTCCCGCCATGGTTCAGCGCGATCGAGCCGTCGGAGTAGATGTGGATCAGCGATCCGGCCTGGTTGAAATGCGTGGCGGTGAAGCTGATGCCGAACTTCACCGGCGTCAGCGCGATGCCCTTGCGGATCACCCCGCCCCGGGCGTTCCAGTCCAGCACGGCGCGGCGGCGGGCGTGATAGTCGCTTGCCGTCTCAAGCTCGTTGAAGATGCGCGGCAGGATCTGGTCCTTGACCTCCTGGTGATAGGGGGTCAGCTGGCCGTTGCGATACAGGTTCTTCTGCCGGATCTCATACGGGTCGCGGCCAAGCGCATAGCCGATTTCCTCGACGATCCGTTCGGCCACGATGACGCCCTGCGGGCCGCCGAAGCCGCGAAAGGCGGTGTTGCTGACGGTGTGGGTGCGCATCGGATGGCTGCGCAGTTCCACGTCGGGATAGAAATAGGCGTTGTCGGCGTGAAACAGCGCCCGGTCGGTGACCGGGCCGGACAGATCGGCCGAAAACCCGCAGCGCGCGTACCAGTCGCCCTGCACGGCAAGGATCTGCCCTTCGTCGTCAAAGCCAACCTCGTAATCGACCACGAAATCGTGGCGCTTGCCGGTGGCGATCATGTCGTCGTCGCGGTCGGGGCGGATCTTGACGGCGCGGTTCCAGCGTTTCGCGGCGACGGCGGCGACGC
Source organism: Paracoccus stylophorae (assembly GCF_028553765.1). Taxonomy (NCBI): domain Bacteria; kingdom Pseudomonadati; phylum Pseudomonadota; class Alphaproteobacteria; order Rhodobacterales; family Paracoccaceae; genus Paracoccus; species Paracoccus stylophorae. Next base: position 2,581,375 of record NZ_CP067134.1, read on the forward strand.
AGGCGAACAGGTTCATCTGCGTTTCCTTGCCGCCGAACCCGCCGCCCATGCGGCGCACGTTCACCACGACCGAATGGCTGGGCACGCCAAGGACGTGGGCCACCATGTGCTGCACCTCGGACGGGTGCTGGGTCGAGACGTTGACGACCACGTCCTCGTCCTCGCCCGGCACGGCCATGGCGATCTGGCCCTCAAGATAGAAATGGTCCTGTCCGCCGATCCCGAACCGGCCCTTGATCCGCCGCGGCGCCCTGGCCATCGCGGCGCGCGCGTCGCCGCGCCGCAGGGTCAGCGGGTCGGTGACGTAGTCGTGGCCGGCATCGCGGGCGGCGATGGGGTCCAGCGCGAAGGGCAGCGGCTGATAGTCGATCTTCGCCTTGTGCGCGGCGCGCCGGGCCTGATCGCGGGTCTCGGCGATCACGGCAAAGACCGGCTGGCCCCAGAACAGCACCTTGCCGTCCGCAAAGACCGGATCGTCGTTCTTGCCGTTGGGCGAGACGTCGTTGACGCCCGGCAGATCGTCGGCGGTCAGTACGCCCAGCACGCCGGGATGGGCCAGCGTGTCGGTGAAATCCATCCCGGTGATCGTGCCATGCGCGCATTGCGACAGGCCCAGATAGGCGTGGATCAGCCCGTAAGGCTCGGCCAGATCGTCGGTATATTCGGCGCGACCGGTGACATGCTTGATCGCGCTGTCATGGATCGTGCCGCTATGGGCAAGGCCGGTCAGCGTGGTGTCGTCTTTCATCGTCATGCCTCCACCGCGTGGGTCAGCCGCACGGGCAGACCCTGTTCGGAATGTTCCAGCCAGAACCGGCGGAACAGGTTGGCCGCCACCGTGCTGCGATATTCGGCGCTGGCGCGCCAGTCGGACAGCGGCTGGAAATCGCCCGCGACGGCGCGGGCGGCGGCCTCGAAGGTTTCGGCCGCGAAGGGCTGGCCGGTCAGCGCGGCTTCGGCCCGCGCCGCGCGTTTCGGCGTCGCGGCCATGCCGCCAAAGGCCACGCGGGCGCTTGTGATCGTGTCGCCCTCGACGTCGAGGCAGAACCCGGCGGCGACCGAGGTGATGTCGCTGTCGCGGCGCTTGCTGATCTTGTAGGCGGCCACGCGGGCATCGCGGCGGATCGGGATCGCGATTTCCTCGACGAACTCGCCCGGTGCGCGGTCCTGCTTGCCATAGTCGATGAAGAAATCCTGCAACGCCACCTCGCGCCGCGCCTGCCCCTTGCGCAGCACGATCCGCGCGCCAAGCGCGATCAGCAGCGGCGGCGTGTCCCCGATGGGCGAGCCGTTGGCGATATTGGCGCCGATCGTGCCCATGTTGCGCACCTGCCATCCGCCGATCCGCAGCCAGTAATCATGCGCGGCGGGAATGTGTTCCGCGATCAGCGGCGCGGCTTCGGAATAGGTGACGCCCGCGCCCAGGCGAATCTCGCCGTCGCGGGTTTCGACCCCCTTCATCAGATGCCCGATGAACACCGCCGGAGAGACGTCGCGCAGGAATTTCGTCACCCACAGCCCGACATCGGTCGCGCCCGCCACAAGGGTGGCTTTCGGGTCCTGTTCCAGCACGGCGGCCAGATCGTCCGCATCCGCGGGGATGATCGCGCGCTGATCGCCCTTGCGCAGCTCGATCCGCTGTCCGCGCATCGCGCGCAGGGCTTCGGTCACCGTCTCGCGTTCCACGGCCAGCGCGTCCTGCGCCTGCCCGCCGGCCTGTCCGGCGGCCTGCGCGGCCTTGATGATCGGCTCGTATCCGGTGCAGCGGCACAGATTGCCCTGCAACGCCTGTTCGATGCGGGCAACGCTTGCGTCCGGGTCGCGCATCCACAGGGCGTAAAGCGACATGACGATGCCCGGCGTGCAAAAGCCGCACTGGCTGCCGTGATGTTCGACCATCGCCTTCTGGATCGGGTGCAGCCCGCCATCGGGTCCACGCAGATGTTCGACGGTGACGATGTGGCAGCCGTGGCACGAGGCCAGAAACCGGATGCAGGCATTGATCGGCTCATAGATCAGGCCGGTGTCGGTCAGCCGCCCGACCAGCACGGTGCAGGCGCCGCAATCGCCTTCGGCGCAGCCTTCCTTGGTGCCGATCAGGCGGCGGTCGATGCGCAGGAAATCCAGCAGCGTGTCGGCCGCGCCGACCTCGGACGTGCGGATTTCCCGGTCGTTCAGCAAAAAGCGCAACTCGGACGACATGACATTCCCTCCTGGCGGTGGACCCGTCCAAAACAGTAGGGCGGAAAAAGGATTTGCGAAATCGGCCGCGACACGGAAGACTTTACACGAAACGTTGAAAGCGGGGGGAAGAATGTCGTATCTGGAAAGCCTGCGCGTGTTCGTCCGGGTGGTCGAGCTGGGGTCGATCACCGCCGGGGGACGGGATTTGCGGCTGTCCCCGGCCGTTGCCTCCAACCGCATCAAGGATCTTGAAAATCGCTTCGGCGTCAGGCTGCTGAACCGCACCACCCGCAAGCTGACCACGACCGAGATCGGGCGCGCCTTCTATGACCATGCCCGCCGCGTCATCGACACGCTGGACGAGGCCGAGGCACTGGTCAGCAGCTTTTCGGGCAAGCCGCAGGGGGTGATCCGGCTGACTGCGCCCCTGGGGCTGGGGCGGCGGCTGATCGCGCCGCTGATCCCGGCGTTCTGCGCCGACAATCCCGGCGTCGATTTCCGCCTGCGGCTGTCGGATCGCAACGTCAACATCGTCGAGGACGCCATAGATCTGGCCTTCTTTCTGGGCGAGCCGGCCGATTCGGCGCTGAAATGGCGCAAGATCGCGGATGCGCCGCGGGTGCTGGTGGCATCGCCCGAATACCTTGCCGCGCACGGAACCCCGCAAAAGCCCGAGGATCTGGCCGATCACAACTGTCTGCTGCTGCGCTATCCGCGCAGCCCGGAATATTTCTGGGTGCTGCAAACCGAACAGGGCCAGCAGAAGATGATGGTGAACGGGCGCTATGACACCGATGACGGCGACGTGCTGCGGTCCTGGGCGCTGGCCGGGCACGGCATTGCCAACCGCCCGCTTTACGAGATCCGCGACGATCTGGCGGCGGGCACACTGGTCAAGGTTCTGCCCGACGCGCCGCCCCTGCCCGGCCAGTTCGGCTGTCTGACGCCGCATCGGCGATTGCAGGACCCCAAGGTGCGCATGTTCGCCGATTTTGCCGTGCGCGAGCTGAAGAAGATCTTCTGACGGCCTAGCCGGAAAAGACCGTCTCCAGCACCGCATCCGCCGTTCCGGCAGGGATGGCACCGGCCAGCCGGCCCCGTCCGCCGCGCAGCCGCGTCCGGCAGAAGGCCGCGGCCATTTCGGCATCGGCCCGCCGCAGCAGGATCGACGCCGTCAGCAGCAGGGCGCTGCGTTCGACGAACCACCGCGCCTCGGCCTCGGGCGGCGTGTCGCGCCAGCGCGCGCGGTAATCGGCCAGCGCGGCATCGTAATCGGGCTGAAGCCCCGCGCCTGCATCCAGTTCGTCCGCCAGCACCTGCCCCGCCAGAGGTTCGCGCGCCAGCGTGCGCAGCGCGTCAAGGCAGATGATGTTGCCCGACCCTTCCCAGATGCCGTTCAGCGGCGCTTCGCGATACAGCAGCGGCAGCGGCGTATCCTCGACATAGCCCATGCCGCCCAGCACCTCCATCGCCTCGGCCAGAACCAGCGGACACAGCTTGTTCGACAGGTATTTCGCCAGCGCCACGCCGATCCGGGCAAAGGCGCGGTCCTGCGGTCGCTGCCCGTCGAAACTGGCCGCGACATGCAGCCCCAAAGCCAGCGCGCCCGCCATGTCCAGCGCCAGATCGCCCAGCACCGCCCGCATCAGCGGCTGGTCGATCAGGGGCCGCTGGAACACGCGCCGGTGCACCGTCCAGTGATGCGCCTCGCGCAGCGCCGCGCGCATCAGCCCGGCGGGCGCCATCGCCGTATCCAGCCTTGTGTGGTGCACCATCTGAAGAATGGTGCGGATGCCGCCGCCGTCCTCGCCGATCCGAAAGGCCAGCGCGTCGCGATATTCGATCTCGGCCGAGGCGTTGGACCGGTTGCCCAGCTTGTCCTTCAGCCGCTGGATCTGGATGCCGTTGCGCCCCTGTTCCAGCCAGCGCGGCACCAGAAAACAGGTCAGACCCGCATCGGTCTGCGCCAGCGTCAGGAACCCGTCGGACATGGGCGCCGAACAGAACCATTTATGCCCGGTCAACCGCCACGCATCGCCATCAGGGACCGCGCGGGTGGTATTGGCGCGCACATCCGATCCGCCCTGCTTTTCGGTCATCGCCATGCCAAGCGTTGCGCCGCGTTTTGCCGACACCGGCTGCACCGAAGGATCGTAATCCCGCGACAGCAGCTTTTCGCGCCACTCGCCGGGCAGATCCGCCGCACCCGCGATCACCGGCATTGCCGCATAGGTCATGGTCAGCGGGCAGCAATGCCCCGGCTCGACCTGGCTGGCCAGATAGACCATGGCGGCATGGGTCCGGTGCCCGTCCGCCCGGCCCCTGGCCCCGCCCTGCCACGCGATGGAATGATACCCGGCCCGTGCCGAGGCCTGCATGAAGCGGTGATAGGCGGGGTGGAAATGGACCTCGTCCAGCCGCCTGCCGCCGCGGTCGAACAGCTGCAGTCGCGGCGGATTGCGGTTGGCCTCGCGCGCGGCGTCGGCCATCTCGGCCCGGCCCAGCACAAGGCCATACTCGGCCAGCCCGTCCGCCCCCGCGACATCGCCCACCAGCCGCCGCAGCAGCGGATCGTCGGCCCACAGATCGCGGTCCCCCGGCACGGGCGGCTGGTTCGTCACGTCATGGGTGGCCAGATCGGCCCGGGGTTCCGGCGTCATCGTGGCGGGCTTTCGCGGTTGCGCGTTCCCCCGCAGGATAGGCCAGGATCGCCCGCCGCCCAAGCCCTCGCGGCTACATCCCCGCCAGATCGGCCCCGCCCGCCTGCCGGAACCAGCGGATGATGCGGGCGCGCTCCTCGCGCTCCATGAAGCTGACATTGGCGGGCGGCATCGCATCGGTCAGCCCCGACTGGACATAGATGTCGCGCGCCGCGCGCGCAATGTCGGCGGGGGTCTCCAGAAAGACCCCCTTCGGCGCGTGATAGATGCCTTCATAGCCCGGCTCGCGCGCGTGGCACATCGCGCAGCGGCCCATCACGATGTCGCTGACCTGATCGAAGCCCTCGGCATCGGCGAACCGCTGCTCGACAGGCGACAGGACGCGGGCCTCGGCGTCCTCATAGCTGTCCTGGTTCAGCCCGATCGAACTGAGCCACATCACCATCACGAACAGCACCGCCGTCACTGCCCATGTCCACCACAATTCGCCCTTGCGCGCGTGCATGGTGTTGAAGAAGTGCCGGATCGTCACCCCCATCAGAAAGATCAGCGCCGCGATCAGCCAGTTATACTGGCTGGCGAAGGCCAGCGGATAATGGTTCGACAGCATCAGGAACACGACCGGCAGGGTCAGATAGTTGTTGTGCGTCGAACGCAGCTTGGCGATCTTGCCGTATTTCGGATCGGGCGCGCGCCCGGCCTTCAGATCGGCCACCACGATGCGCTGATTGGGCATGATGACCAGAAACACGTTCGCGGTCATGATCGTCGCCGTGAACGCACCCAGATGCAGCAGCGCGGCGCGGCCGGTGAAGACCTGGTCGTATCCCCAGCCCATCACCACCAGCGCAACGAACAGCAGCACCATCAGCACGGTGGGCGTCTCGCCCAGCCTGGACTTGCACAGCGTGTCATAGATCAGCCAGCCGATGGCCAGCGATCCGCCGGAAATCAGGATTGCCTGCCATGTCGCCAGTTCCATCTTGGCCGGGTCGATCAGGAACAGATGCGCACTGGCCCAGTAGGTGACCATCAGCAGCGCCACGCCGCTGATCCAGGTCATGTAGCTTTCCCATTTGAACCAGGTCAGATGCTCGGGCATCCGCTCGGGCGCAACCAGATATTTCTGGATGTGGTAGAAGCCGCCGCCATGAACCTGCCATTCCTCGCCATGCGCGCCCTTGGGCATGTTCGGCGCCTTCGTCAGCCCCAGATCCAGCGCCACGAAGTAGAACGAGCTGCCGATCCAGGCGATGGCGGTGATGACATGCAGCCAGCGGATGGCAAAGGCAGACCATTCCCAGATGATGGTGTAATCGGGAATCATGCCTCAGCTCCCCCGATAGGTGGAAAACCCGAAGGGCGAGATCAGCAGCGGGACGTGGTAGTGGTCCTGCTGCGACATGCCGAAGCGGATCGGAATGACATCCAGAAAGCGCGGCGATTCCGCCGGCACGCCGGTCGCGTCCATCCATGCGCCGGCGTGGAACTCCAGCTCATAGATGCCGGTGCGGAACGCATCTTCGGGCAGGATCTGCCGGTCGGTGCGGCCGTCGGAATTGGTGGTCAGCCGCGCAAGTTCGGCCCGCTGCCCGTCTTGCAGACGGAACAGCGCCACTTCCATACCCTCGGCAGGCTTGCCGCGGGCGGTGTCAAGAACATGGGTCGTCAGGTAACCCGGCATATTCCCCTCCCCTGATTTTCGCTTCCAGATTGATAACCGATCCTCGCATCCGGACGAGATAGCCCGTCAGCAAGGCAGTCTTAAGATTTCGTAGACAATCCCCGTCGCATTCACCCTCGCACTCTTTCCAAATACCTTCGGGGGGTCCGGGGGGCAGACAGCCCCCCGGCCATCGCCGGGCCGTCAGGCCCGGCACCGCATGTCATCCCGCCAGCCGGGCCACGGCCTCTTGCGCGCGGCGCTGAAGGGCGCGCGGATCGGCGCTCAGCAGACGGTGATCGCGCACGATCGCGCGGCCCTGCACATAGACCGCGCGCGGCCGAACCGGCGCGCAGAAGACCAGCGCGGCGACCGGGTCCCATTGTCCGGCGGCGGGCAGATCGGCCACGTCCCACAGCACCAGATCGGCCTGCATCCCCGGCCGCAGCGCGCCGATATCGCGCCGCCCCAGAACCCGGGCGCCGCCCCGTGTCGCAATCTCCAGCACCTCGCGCGCGCCCATCGCCCCCGGCCCGTCGCGCAGCCGCGAGACCAGCATCGCCTGCCGCGCCTCCAGCCCCAGATGGCTGCAATCGTTGCTGGCCGAGCCGTCCACGCCCAGCCCCACCGGCACGCCCGCATCGCGCATCGCGCGCACCGGGGCGATGCCGCTGGCCAGCCGCGCGTTGGAACAGGGGCAATGCGCGACGCCTGTGCCGGTGCGGGCGAACAGGTCGATCTCTGGCTCCGACAGCTTGACGCAATGGGCATGCCAGACATCGTCGCCGGTCCAGCCCAGGCTTTCGGCGTAATCGCCCGGCAGCATCCCGAAATTCGCCAGGGAATAGCGGATATCCTCGTCATTCTCGGCCAGATGGGTGTGCAGCCGCACGCCCTTGTCGCGCGCCAGGATCGCCGCGTCGCGCATCAGCTCGCGGCTGACCGAGAACGGCGAACAGGGCGCCAGCCCGACCTGCACCATCGCGCCCTCGGCCGGATCGTGAAACGCATCGACGACACGTTCGCTGTCGCGCAGGATCGCGGCCTCATCCTCGACCAGCGCGTCGGGCGGCAGCCCCCCCTTGCTTTCGCCGATCGACATGGCGCCGCGCGTGGCGGTAAAGCGGAGGCCGATCTTGCACGCAGCCTCGATACTGTCGTCCAGCCGCGCGCCGTTGGGGAACATGTACAGGTGATCGGACGAACAGGTGCAGCCCGACAGCGCCAGTTCGGCCAGCCCGATCTCGGCCGACAGGCGGATATCGTCCGGCGTCATCCGCGCCCAGATCGGATACAGCGTGCGCAGCCAGCCGAACAGCGGCGCGTCCTGGGCATCCGGCACGGCGCGGGTCAGGGTCTGGAACAGATGGTGATGGGTGTTCACCAGTCCGGGCGTCACCACGCAGCCCGCCGCCTCGACCACCTCGGCACCCTCGCGCGGCAGGCCGAGGCCCGCCGCGACGATCTTTCCGTCCTCGATCAGCACGTCGCCGCCGGGGATCTCGGAGCGGGCGTCGTCCATGGTGACGACGACCTCGGCCCCGCGGATCAGCAGACGTTCAGTGGGCATCGGCTGCCTTGCCGGCCTCGCGCATCTCGGCCTCGTCGATATGGGGCGCGCCGTTGTAGAACCAGTTCAGCAGAACCGCGCTGATCGCGGCCAGCAGGATGCCCGAATGGATCAGCGGATGGATCGCATGCGGCATCCACTGGTTGAAATCGGGCGCGACCATCGGGATCATGCCGATGCCGACCGAGATGGCGACGATGAACAGGTTGTGCCGGTTGTGGACGAAATCGACGCGCGCCAGGATGCGCACACCGGTCGCGGCCACCATGCCGAACATCACCAGACCGGCGCCGCCCAGAACGGTGGTCGGCAGGCTTTCGACCAGCGCCCCCATCTTCGGGATCAGCCCCAGCACGATCATGATCGCCCCGCCCGCCACGCACACAAAGCGAGAGCGGATGCCGGTGACCCCCACCAGACCCACGTTCTGGCTGAACGAGGTATAGGGGAAGGTGTTGAACAACCCGCCGATGGCCGTGCCCAGACCGTCGGCCCGCAGACCCGCGGCCAGCGCCTTCTGCGTCATCGGCTTCTTGCAGATATCGCTGAGCGCCAGGAACATACCCGTCGATTCGATCATCGTGACCAGCATCACCAGCAGCATCGTCACGATCATGACCGGATCGAAGGTCGGCATGCCGAAATGCAGCGGCTTGATCAGCGCGAACCACTGCGCCTCGCCCACCTTGTCCACATGCATCATGCCCAGCATCGCGGCGACGACACCGCCGACGGCAATGCCGATCAGCACCGCGATATTGGCCATGAAGCCGCGCGCGAACCGCGACACCACCAGGATCGTGGCCAGTACCAGCAGCGCGATGACGATGTTCTTCGACGAGGCATAGGCCGGGTTGTCCACGGTCGCGGCCAGCTGCACGCTTGGCGGCACCTGTCCGGTGGTGCGGATCGTCTCAAGCCACGCGGCCGCTTCGGGATCGACCACATGGGGCGCGGTCGGCCCGACCTGAAGCCCGAAGATCCAGTTGATGCCGATGGGCATCAGGCTGATGCCGATGGTCAGGATCAGGGTGCCGGTGACGACCGGCGGAAAGAAGCGCAGCATCTTGCTGACGATGGGCGCGATCAGGATGCCGATGAGACCGGCGGCGATGATCGCGCCGAACAGGGCGCGCGCCCCCTCGTGCCCCGGCGTCGTCTGGGCGATGGCCACCATCGGCCCCACCGAGGCAAAGGTGACGCCCATCATGACCGGCAGCTTGATGCCGAAATACTGCGTTGCGCCAAGACTTTGGATGATCGACACGATCCCGCAGACGAACAGGTCGGCCGAGATCAGGAACGCGACCTCTTCGGGCGACAGTTGCAGCGCCCTTCCCACGATCAGCGGAACCGCGATCGCACCTGCATACATGACCAGCACATGCTGGAAACCTAGTGTGATGAGCTTCGGTGCCGGCAGCACCTCGTCGACGGCATGAACCGTCGGTGCGCCGGAATTGATGCTTGCATCGGACATTGCGGACCTCCCTTTCCACGGATGTCGGATTGTTTCAGATCGCGACCTCGATGGCCTTTCCTTGCTGTTTCGCCAGTTCGACAACGGCGCCCGCGACTGCAAGATCTTGCAGCCCGACCCCGGTGCCATCGAAAATGGTGATCTCGGCGTCGCCGCGACCCTCATGCTTGCCGATGACGACGCGGCCGATGGCGGTCACATCCTCGTCGGAAATCGTCTTCTGCGCCGCCGCATGCTGGAACTCGCCGATGCTGACCGACTGCGCGACCTCGTCGGTGAACAGCCGCGCCCGCGCGACCAGCGCCGGGTCAAGCTCCTGCTTGCCCTTGGTATCGGTGCCCATCGCGGCGATATGGGTCGGCCCCTTCACCTGCCCGTTCATCAGCAACGGCTCGAACGCCGAGGTGATCGAGATGATGACATCGGCCTCGGCCCCCAGGCGCGGCAGTTCGACCGCCTCGAAGGGCAGGCCCAGTTCGGCCGCGGTGTCGGCCAGCCGGCCCAGCATCTCGGGATGCGGGTTCCAGCCAAGCACGCGGTCGAAATCCGCGATCCGCGCGGCGGCCTGCATCTGGAACGCCGACTGGTGGCCCGCGCCGATCAGGCCCAGCACGCGGGCACCTTCAGGCGCCAGATGCCTGATCGACACCGCGCTGGCGGCGGCGGTGCGCAGCGCTGTCAGCAGGTTGCCGCCCACGGCGGCCGCCACGCGGCCCGTATCGGGATCGAACAGGAACACCGTCGACTGGTGGTTGATCAGCCCGTGCTTCTGGTTGTTGGGCCAATAGCCGCCCGCCTTCAGCCCCAGATTCAGCGCAGATCTGTCGAAGCCGCCCTTGAAGCCGTACAGCGCGTCCTCGTATCCGATGGCCTCGCGCACCACGGGGAAGTTGTAGGCATCCCCCCGCGCCATCGCGGCGAACACCGCCTCGACCGCGTCGAACGCGGCCTCGGCGGTCATCAGCCCGGCAATCTCACTTTCCGGAACGACCCACATCAATAGGCCTTTCCGCGGGCGCTGACCGGCCACAGGGTTTCGACCTTGCCGCCCCGCACGCCCACATACCAGTCGTGGATATTGGCGGTCGGATCGCAGTGGCCCGGGACCAGCTTCAGCTTTTCGTTGATCTTCAGCACGCCCTTGGGGTCGGCGACGACGCCGTGTTCGTCCGAACACTTGATGTATTCCACATCGTCGCGCCCATAGATGAAGGGCAGGCCCGAATCGACGGATTGCGCCTTCAGCCCGGCATCGACGATGGCCTTGTCGGGTTTCGCATGGCTCATCACGCTGGTCAGGATGAAGAACGCGTTTTCCCATTCGCCGGCGTCGATGCGGTTGCCGTCCTTGTCCAGGATGCGCCCGTAATCGGCATCCATGAAGGCGTAGGAGCCGCACTGCAATTCGTTGTAGACGCCCGAATTGCTTTCAAAGTAATAGCTGCCGGTGCCGCCGCCCGAGACCAGATCGGTTTCGATCCCCTCGGCCTTCAGCGCGTCGACCGCGTCCTTGACCTGCGCGATGGCCTTGTCCAGCTTGGCCTTGCGGTCCTCGAAGCTGTCCATGTGCTGCATCGCACCCTGATAGGCCTGGATGCCGCGATAGGTCAGGTTCTTTGCGTCCCGCGCGGCCTTGGCGATCTCGACCACAGCCTCGGTCGTGGTCACGCCGCAGCGGCCGGCGCCGCAGTCGATCTCGACGAAGATGCCCAGTTCGGTGCCATGCTTCTGCGCCGCCTGCGACAGGTCGGCGATGTTGTCCACATCGTCGACGCAGACGATCACCTCGCCGCCGCTCCGCTTGGGCAGCTGCGCCAGACGGTCGATCTTGAGCGGGTCGCGGACCTGGTTCGATACCAGGATTTCCTTGATGCCGGCGCGGGCGAACACCTCGGCCTCGCTGACCTTCTGGCAGCAGACGCCGACGGCGCCGCCCAGATCCATCTGCAATTTCAGCACGTCGACCGATTTGTGCATCTTGCCATGGGCGCGGTGACGCATGCCGTGCGCCTTGGCATAGTCGCCCATCTTCTTGATGTTACGCTCCAGCGCGTCCAGATCGAGGATCAGGCACGGCGTCTGGATATCTGCCTCGTCCATGCCGGGCACGGCGGGGATGTCGAAGCCGACTTCGAGATTGTCGAAATTGGTGGGTGCGTTCATGTTACCTCTCCTCAGGTCCAGGGCAGCTTGTCCAGGTCGACATTGCCGCCCGTGATGATGACGCCGACCCGCTTGCCGGCAAATCTGTCGCGGTTCTTCAGGATCGTGGCCAGCGGCACGGCGCTGCTGGCCTCAAGCACGATCCGCAGATGTTTCCAGCCGATCTTCATGGCCTCGACGATCTCGTCCTCGGACGCGGTCAGGATGTCCGAGACGTGGTTGCTGACGAAATGCCAGGTCAGATCCTTCAGCGGCACCAGAAGCCCGTCCGCGATGGTCTTGGGCGCATCGTCGGCGATGATGTGGCCGGCCTTGAAGCTGCGATAGGCGTCGTCGGCCTGTTCGGGTTCGGCCGCGATCACCTTCGTCTCGGGCGCCAGCGTTGCCAGCGTCAGGCAGGTTCCCGAGATCATGCCGCCCCCGCCGATGGGCGCCATGACGATGTCCAGCCCATCGGTCTGCTCCATGAACTCGCGCGCGCAGGTGCCCTGACCCGCGATCACGCGCGGATCGTTGTAGGGATGGACGAAATCGCCGCCGGTTTCCTCTTGCACGCGGGCGAAGGTCGCCTCGCGCGAACTGGTCGAGGGGTCGCATTCGGTGATCTGGCCGCCATAGCGCGCGACGGTGTCCTTCTTGGCCTGCGGCGCGGTGCGCGGCATTACGACGTTGCAGGGAATCCCCCGCCGCATCGCCGCATAGGACAGGCAGGAGGCGTGGTTGCCCGAGGAATGGGTGGCCACGCCGCGCTTCGCCTGTTCCTCGCTCAGCCCGAAGACGGCATTGCTGGCGCCGCGGACCTTGAAGGCCCCCGGCTCCTGGAAATTCTCGCATTTGAAGAACAGCTGCGCGCCGGTCAACTCGTTCAGGTAATCCGAGGTGCGGATCGGCGTGCGGCGGATATGCGGCTTGATCCGCTCATGCGCGGCCAGCATGTCCTCATAGGTCGGAATGACCATCTGGCGGTCTTTCATCACGCGGCCGCCTTCTGCGCCGCCGCGGCGCTTTGACGGTAATGTTCCTGCGCGGCAGCGACGCCGCTGCCCAGCTTCACGTTCATGCCCAGATCGACCATGACCATCTCGGCCGTGGCGATGCCCGACAGCGCCATGACATCGGTCAGGCTGCCCAGATGGCCGATGCGGAACACCTTGCCCGCGACATCGCCCAGACCGGTGCCGAAGGCCACGCCATAGGCGTTCAGCGCGTGGCTGACGACCTTGTTGCCGTCAATGCCCTCGGGCACGCGGATGGCGCTGACGCTGTCGGAATAAAGCTCGGGGCGCAGCGCGCACAGTTTCAGACCCCACGCATCGACGGCGCGGCGAACGCCCTCGGCGATGCGGTGATGGCGGGCGAAGACGTTTTCCAGCCCTTCGTCCAGCAGCATCCGGCAGGACACGTTCAGCCCGTTCAGCAGGCCGACCGGCGGCGTATAGGGATAGCCGTTATTGGCATAGCCCTTTGCCATGTCGCGCACGTCGAAATAGGTGCGGAACAGTGTCGCGGTCTCGGTCGCCTGCATCGCCTTGGGCGAAAAGCCGACAATGCCAAGGCCGGGGGGCAGCATGAAGCCCTTTTGCGAGCCGGTGACGGCCACGTCGACGCCCCATTCGTCCATGCGGAAATCATAGCACCCGATCGAGCTGACGCCATCGACGAACAGCATCGCGGGATGGTTCGCGCTGTCCAGCGCGCGGCGCACGGCGGCGATGTCGGATTTCACGCCGGTCGCGGTTTCGTTATGCGTGGCCAGCACGACCTTGATCCGGTGTTCCTTGTCGGCGGTCAGGATCTCTTCGAACTTGTCGGCCGGAACGCCGTCGCCCCATTCCTGCGTGACCACCTGAACGTCCAGCCCGTGCCGCTGGCACATGTCGATCCAGCGATGGCTGAACATGCCGTTGCGCGTGGCCAGCACCTTGTCGCCCGGCGACAGCGTGTTGGTGATCGCGGTCTCCCATCCGCCGGTGCCGGTCGAGGGGAACACGAACACCTGCCCCTCGGTCGTCTTCAGCACCTTCTTGACGCCCTCAAGCGCGGGATGAAGGATCTTGCCGAACAGCGGGCTGCGATGGTCGATCGTGGGCATGTCCACGGCCTTGCGCAGCACCTCGGGGATGTTGGTCGGGCCGGGGATGAAAACGGGGTTCTGGCTGGTCATGACGATTCCTCCTGCGGGTCAACATCAAACCTAGCTGGTGATCCGCAATCCCACAATTTTTCTGGAAATGTTTTCCGACCTGCGAAAATATGCTGGAAAACCGCGTCGAAACATGACGTTGTGTTTTTCCACTTGCGATCGGCGATTTTCGCGGGAATCAGGATGCATTGTTAACCGGGGGAGAAGAATGGCCGAACCGACACGCAAACGCGGCCGCCCGCGCAGCGCACCGGACAGCGCGGGTACCATCCTGGCGCTGGACCGGGCGCTGGACATTCTGGACCTGCTGGCGGCCCAGCCCGGCCTGACCCTGTCCGAGGTGGCCGAGAAATCGGACCAGTCGCCCTCGACCGTGCATCGGGTGCTGCACACGCTGGCCGCGCGCGGCGTCGCGGAAACCGATCCGGCGACCCAGACCTGGCATATCGGCCCCGCCACGTTTCGCCTGGGGTCGGCGTTCATGCGGCGGTCGGGGATTGTGGAGCGCGCCCGGCCGGTGCTGCGCGCGCTGATGGAACATACGGGCGAGACGGCCAATCTGGGCATCCTGAACGGCGATGCGGTGCTGTTCGTCAGCCAGGCCGAAACGCACGAGACGATCCGCGCCTTCTTTCCGCCCGGCACCCGGTCGCCGCTGCACGCCTCGGGGATCGGCAAGGCGCTGCTGGCCTTCGGGCGGCCCGAAACCCTGACGGCGCTGCTGGAACAGGCGCCGCTGAAGCGGTTCACCGACAAGACCCTGACCACGGCCGAGGCGCTTGGCGAAGACATGGCGCGTATCCGCCAACGCGGATTCGCCTTCGACGACGAGGAAAAGACCCGCGGCATGCGCTGCATCGCCGCCCCCGTCTTCGACCTGACCGGCGAGGCGGTCGCGGGGATCAGCGTCAGCGGGCCCAGCCACCGGATCGGACCGGCCCATGTCAAGACATTGGGGGCGGCCGTCGCCGCGGCGGCAGGCGATCTGACGCAGGCTTTGGGCGGCTAGACCACGCCCGGAACGTTCCCCCCAAACGGCAAACGCCCCGCCGGCAGATGGCGGGGCGTCGGCGCAGAATGGCGCGGCGCGATCACCCTTCGGGGAAGAAGGCGAAGCGGATCACGAACAGCGCAGCGACGATCCAGGTCGCGGCATGAACCTCGCGCGCGCGGCCGGTCAGCAGCTTCAGCACCGCATAGCTGACAAAACCGAAGGCAAGCCCGTTGGCGATGGAATAGGTGAACGGCATCGCGATCGCGGTCAGCACGGCGGGCGCGCTTTCGGTCACGTCGTCCCAGTCGATCTCGACCATCTCGCGCACCATCAGCGACGCGACATACAGCAGCGCGGGCGCGGTGGCATAGGCGGGCACCGCCCCCGCCAGCGGCGCAAAGAACATCGCCAGCACGAACAGCCCCGAGACGACCAGCGCGGTCAGCCCGGTGCGCCCGCCCGCAGCCACGCCCGACGCGCTTTCGGCATAGGCGGTGGTCGAGGACGTGCCCAGCACCGAACCGGCCAGGATCGCGGTCGAATCCGCCATCAGCGCGCGGCCCAGGTTGCGGTTGCGATGCGCCGGCCCCTCGACCAGCAATCCGGCGCGCTTGGCCACGCCGATCAGCGTGCCGGTGGCGTCGAAGATCTCGACCAGCACCATGACCAGCACGACATGGAAAATGCCAAAGCTGAGCGCGCCCAGAAGATCCAGCTGCAGGAAGGTGGGCGCGATCGAGGGCGGCGCGGACATGATGCCGCCGAACTGGCTGACCCCCAGCAGGATCGAGGCGGCGGTGATGACCAGGATACCGATCAGGATCGAGCCGGGAACCTTCAGCGCATCCAGCGCGGCGATGATGAAGAACCCCGCAATCGTCAGCAACGCCCCGCTTTCGGTCAGATCGCCCAGCATCACGAACGTGGCCGGGCTGGCCACCACGATGCCCGACGATTTCAGCGCGATGATCGCAAGGAACAGGCCGATCCCCGCCGCGATGGCGCTGCGCATCGACAGCGGAATCCCCTCGATCAGCCAGCGCCGTATGCCCGTCACCGACAGGAACAGGAAGATCAGGCCGCTGATGAAGACCGCGCCCAGGGCCTGCTGCCAGGTAAAGCCCATCGCGCCGACCACGGTGAAGGCGAAGAAGGCGTTCAGCCCCATGCCCGGCGCCATGCCGATGGGCCAGTTCGCCCAGAACCCCATCACCGCCGACCCGATGGCCGCAGCCAGGCAGGTGGCGACGAACACCGCGTCCCGGTCCATCCCGGTCGAGGACAGGATGTCGGGGTTCACGAAGATGATATAGGCCATCGTCAGGAAGGTGGTGATCCCCGCGACCACCTCGGTCCTGACATTGCTGCCGTGTTCGGACAGCTTGAAATAACGATCCATTGATATTCCTCCCCGCGGCTTTTTCCGTGCCGCCATGCGAAAAGCTTATGGGGCGGTTCACGACGCCCGCAATCGCCCGCAGCCCGCAAGTCTTTCAACGATGTCTTGAAACCGCGCCCCATCTTCGCCGATTCGTTGATACAGAATCGTGCTTCTGCCGGCTTGCCCCACGGGCCCGCGCGCGGTTTGCTGTCGGCAGGCGAGGTCGGAGGACAGGCAGATGCGCTACAGCCGCGACATGCGAGGATATGGTGAGACGACCCCGGACCCGAAATGGCCCGGCGGCGCGAAGATCGCGGTCCAGATCGTGATGAATTACGAGGAAGGCGGCGAGAACAGCGTCGAACATGGCGATGCGGCCTCCGAGGCGTTCCTGTCCGAGATCATCGGCGCCAAGCCCTGGCCGGGCCAGCGGCACTGGAACATGGAATCGATCTATGATTACGGCGCGCGGGCCGGGTTCTGGCGCCTGCACCGGATTTTGAAGGACGTGCCGGTCACGGTCTATGGCGTCGCCACCGCGCTGGAACGCGCGCCCGAACAGGTCGCCGCGATGCAGCAGGCCGGGTGGGAGATCGCGACCCACGGGCTGAAATGGATCGACTACAAGGACATCCCGCGCGAGGTCGAGGCCGAACATCTTGCCCGCGCCATCGCCCTGCATACCAGCATCACCGGCGAACGCCCCTATGGTTTCTATCAGGGCCGCACGTCGATGAACACGGTCGAACTGGGCTGCGAAGAGGGCGGCTTCGCGTATCTGGCCGACAGCATCGCCGACGACCTGCCCTATTGGCATGTCCATCAGGGGCGTCCGCAGCTGATCGTGCCCTATACGATGGACGCCAACGACATGCGCTTTTCCAGCGGTCAGGGGTTCGGCACCGGGGTCGAGTTCTTCGACTATCTGCGCGACAGTTTCGACATGCTGTATGCCGAAGGTCAGGCGGGCGCGCCCAAGATGATGTCCGTCGGGCTGCATTGCCGCCTGGCCGGCCGCCCCGGCCGCGCGGTGGCGGTGCAGCGCTTTCTGGATCATTGCCGCGCGCATGAAGGGGTCTGGCTGGCATCCCGGCTGGACATCGCGCGGCACTGGGCCGAGACGCATCCCTATCGCGAAAGGCTGCGGCCGTCGCGGATGGACCGCGACGAATTCGTGAAAAGGTTCGGCGGTGTCTATGAACATTCGCCCTGGGTGGCCGAGCGTGTCTGGGACTCCGAGATCGGCGCCGTCCACGACAGCGCCACGGGCCTGTCGCGCCGGATGGCGCAAATCTTTCGCGCCGCCGACGACGCGGACCGGCTGGGCGTGCTGGTCGCCCACCCCGATCTGGCCGGCAAGCTGGCCGCGGCAAGGCAGTTGACGGCTGAAAGCACCGCGGAACAGGCGGGTGCGGGGCTGGATGCGCTGACCGACGCGGAACGGGCCGAGTTCATGCGCCTGAACGATGCCTACACCGCCCAGCACGGCTTCCCGTTCATCATCGCCGTGCGCGATTACGACAAGGCCGGCATCCAGGCCGCCATGCGCCAGCGGGTCGAGAACGACACCGAGACCGAACGCGCCGAGGCCGAAAAACAGGTCATGCGGATCGCGGAACTGCGGCTGAACGACATCCTGAAATGACCGATCCTTCGCCAGAAGGTCGCAGCCACGATCGAGGAAGCAGATGACCCATACCCCGCCCCACGGCGCCCCGACCGGCGATCCCGCACAGGTGCAGACCGCGCCCAGGCACGACGGACCCTATGCCGGTCCGGTCGCGGGGCTGCCGCCCCAGACCGGGCTGACGACCGACACCGCCGTCTTCACCGAGGCTTATGCCGTGATCCCGCGCACCGTGATGCGCGACATCGTGACCAGCTATCTGCCCGGCTGGACGGGCATGCGGATGTGGATGCTGGCCCGCCCGCTGTCGGGCTTTGCCGAGACGTTCAGTCAGTATATCGTGGAACTGGCCGAGGGCGGCGGCAGCGATGCGCCCGACGACGATCCCGAGATCCAGCACGCGGTCTTCGTGACCGGCGGAGAATTGTGCGTGACCATCGCGGGACGCCAGCATTTGCTGGGTCCGGGCGGCTTTGCCTATATCCCCGCCGGCACCGGATGGACGGTCAGGAACACCACCTCGGGCGAGACCGGGTTTCACTGGTGGCGCAAGCGCTGGCAGCCTTGCGCGGGGGTCGACAAGCCCGATCCGTTCGTTGCGCGCGAGCAGGATATCGCGCCCTCGCCCATGGCCGACACGGATGGCGCGTGGGCCACGACGCGGTTCATGGACCCGGCCGATCTGCGCCACGACATGCATATCACGGTGGTCACGTTCCAGCCCGGCGGCTCGATTCCATTCGCGGAGACGCATGTGATGGAGCATGGGTTGTTCGTGCTGGAGGGCAAGGCGGTCTACCGGCTGAACCGGGACTGGGTCGAGGTGGGGCCGGGCGACTTCATGTGGCTGCGCGCGTTCTGCCCGCAGGCCTGCTATGCCGGCGGGCCGGGACGGTTCCGCTATCTGCTTTACAAGGACGTGAACCGGCACGCGCCGATCTGGCCGAACCGCTGACCCCTGCCCCGCGCCCCGACGCAACGCCTGCGCGCGTTGCATCAGGGCCGGGCGCGGCGGCGGGGTCGTCAGGCCCAGCAAATGCAGGGGTTTTCGCTGCACCCTTCGTGCACCGGGGCGGCACAGAATGTGCACCGGTCGTGCACCGATTGCGAGCGGTGGACAAGGATTCTTGCGGGCGTTAGGGAAACCTCAACCTTTCGGTGCCACACCGGGCCTGCGGCGCGCGTTCCTGCGGCCGGCGAGACATCCGATCGTCAACCGAGGATTTCATGACCCCGGACACCCGGCAACAGATGCTGATCGAACACGGCTGTTGCCGCGCGCAGAATAGCCGAGCATGACCCAGGGTCGGGGCCGGCCCGGGGCGCCGGTTTCAGAAGGCCTTTACGAGCAGCGAGTAATCGGCCTCTTCGGGCGATGGAAACAGTTGAAAGACGACGAACTCGACGCGGCTGGAGGGAGCCACGAAATCGAAGCTGCGTCGCGCATCGCCGACGTCGATGACACTGACCGCCACGTTTTCGTCCCCGCCGACAACCTCGACCGAGATGCGCTGCCCCTTGCGCACGTCGAGGCTGTAACAGCGCGGCCCGCCAGAGCCGTCCGGCACTTTCGGGGGAAGCACGTCGTCGATGAAGGCGCCGTCATCTCCGGGCGCGAAACGTATCGGCTTGCAGTCCTGCGCCGCGGCCACGGTCGGAAGGAATACGGCAAGGCAAAACGCGGGAAATCTGAACATGACGCCCTCTCGAAGGTTAGCGGGACGATTCGGGATTTCCAGTCTAGCACCGGGATGCGAAATCGCGTTCTTTTTCGCGGCCCCGTGCGGGCATGTCGGCATCGCCCGATTTGCGCAGCCGTATCAGCAGCTTTCGATGCAGGCGCGTCAGGCGGGGCTGACGGCGGCGGCCGGATGAAGGACACGCGCGGGCCGACAGCGGCAATGCGGCGTCACGGATCGCGCCAGGCATCGCGGCGCGGGTTCCAGCACGCGCCGGGCGTCGGGCGCGACAGCCGCGATCAGCCCCACCGATCCGCCAGCGTGTCGGTCTTGCCCATGCGATACAGCTTGATCTCGCGCCACAGGCGCAGCGTCGGTTTCATCGCGAACAGGAACGAGCCCACGGTGAAGAACCATGTGGCGGGGGTCATCCACGCCTCGGAGAAGAACATGATCGAGCCGATGATGAAGCACAGCGCCGCCGAGAAATCGACGATGGTGTGCGCGATCTCGAACCGGGCGTAAAGGCGGCGCGTGGCGGGGCTGGCCTCGCGGCGCTCGTGCCGAAAGATGCCGCGCCAGAAGCTCAACGGTTCAGGCCGCCCGCGACCGACGGCACGTCGCCCGGCATGAAGCCGAAATGGCGCAGCCAGCGCAGATCGCTTTCGAAGAAGGCGCGCAGATCGGGGATGCCGTATTTCAGCATCGCCATCCGGTCGATGCCCATGCCGAAGGCAAAGCCCTGCCACTGGTCCGGGTCGATCCCGCCCGAGCGCAGTACGTTGGGATGGACCATGCCCGAGCCCAGCACCTCGAGCCAGCCATCCCCCTCGCCCACCTTCAGCGTGCCGCCTTCCCAGGAACACTGGATATCGACCTCGGCCGAGGGTTCGGTGAAAGGGAAATGGCTGGCGCGGAACCGGGTCTTCACACGGGTGCCGAAGAAGGCCGAAAAAAATTCCTCCAGCGTCCATTTCAGCTGCGCCATGGAGATGTCGCGGTCGATGGCCAGCCCCTCGATCTGGTGGAACATGGGGGTGTGGGTCTGGTCCATGTCCATGCGATAGACGCGGCCCGGCGCGATGATGCGGATCGGCGCGCCCTGATCCTGCATGGCGCGGATCTGGACCGGCGAGGTATGGGTGCGCAGCACATGCGGCGGGCGGTCGTCGCCGGGCGCCCGGTGCATGAAGAACGTGTCGTGTTCCTGCCGCGCGGGGTGTTCGGGCGCGATGTTCAGCGCGTCGAAATTATACCAGTCGGTTTCGACCTGCGGCCCTTCGGCCACGGCAAAGCCCATATCGGCAAAGATCGCCGTCACCTCGTCGGTGACCTGGCTGACCGGGTGGATCGTGCCCTGCGGACGCGGGCGGCCGGGCAGCGTCACGTCCAGCCATTCGCCGGCCAGACGCGATTCCAGCGCCGCATCCTCGAGGCTTTCGCGGCGGGCGCGCAGGGCGCTGTCGATCTCGTCGCGCAGGGCGTTCAGGGCCTTGCCGGTGGTCTGACGCTGTTCGGGGCTCATCCGGCCCAGTTCGCGCATCTTCAGGCTGATTTCGCCCTTCTTGCCCAACGCGGCAAGGCGCACCTGTTCGATCGCGGCCGGGTCGGCGGCATCCTTGATGCGGTCAAGCCATTGCTGGCGCAGGGGGGTCAGATCGTCCATCGTCATGCCTCGGGTCGCTGTCGCGTCCCGGTTAGCATTTGTCGGCGCGCGGGGGAAGGCCGCGAGGCGCGCGGGTCAGGCGGCGGGAAAGGCGCGGTTGCGCCCTTCCCGCCAGTGCCTCTCTATTTCCAGATCTCGCGGTTCACGCCGGGCGCGATCTCGGGATGCTGGTCGATGTGAAATCGCGGCTCTTGCCCCGATTTGCGCTGGCGCAGATAGTCGCGCGTCACATAGGCGATGGTGCCCGACAGCAGCACGATGGCGATCAGGTTCACCGTGGCCATCAGCCCCATGCTGGCATCGGCGAAGTTGAACACGGTCGAGACCGCCTGCATCGCCCCCCAGATCACCATGGCCAGCGCCGCCACCCGCAGCACCAGGATCCCGGTCGTGCCGCCGCCCAGGAAGACGACGGCGTTTTCGGCATAGGAATAGTTGCCGATGATCGAGGTGAAGGCGAAGAAGAAGATGGCGACGGCCACGAAGACCCCGCCGAAGCCGCCGAAATGATCGGTCAGCGCCGCCTGCGTCAGGTTCACCCCGGTCAGTTCCGCCGACGGCATCACGTCGGCCAGCAGGATCATCACCGCCGTGGCGGTGCAGATCAGCAGCGTGTCGATGAACACGCCCAGCGCCTGCACGAAGCCCTGCGAGCTGGGGTGGTGCGGCGCGGGGGTCGCGACGGCGGCGATGTTGGGGGCCGAGCCCATCCCCGCCTCGTTCGAGAACAGGCCGCGCTTGATGCCGTTCATCGCCGCCGCGATCACCCCGCCGGTGACGCCGCCGACCGCCTCTTGCAGGCCGAAGGCGGATTTGACGATGCCCGCCAGGATGCCCGGCACCTCGCCGATATTCAGGATCAGCACGACGATCGCGGCCAGCAGGTACAGCGCGGCCATCGGCGGGACCACCATTTCGGCCACGCGGGCGATCTGCGGGATGCCGCCGAAGATGATCACCGCGGTCAGCGCCGCGACGACGACGCCGACGATGGCCTTGTCGATCCCGAACGAGCTTTCGACCGCCTCGGCGATGGAATTTGCCTGCACGGCGTTGAAGATCAGCCCGAAGGACAGGATCAGCGCGACCGAGAACACCGCCGCAAGCCAGGGCTGTTTCAGCCCGGCCGAGATGTAATAGGCCGGACCGCCGCGATACATGCCGCCCGGCCCGTGGATCTTGTAAAGCTGGGCCAGCGTCGATTCGGCATAGGCGGTGGCCATGCCGACCAGCGCCACCATCCACATCCAGAAGATCGCGCCCGGCCCGCCCAGGGTCAGCGCCACGGCGACGCCGGCGATGTTGCCGGTGCCCACGCGGCTGGCCAGGCTGACGGTCAGCGCCTGAAACGGCGAGATGCCGTCGCGGTCGGTCTTGTCCGAGCCCAGGACGCAGCGCCACATCTCTCCGAAATGGCGGATCTGGATGAAGCCCAGGCGAAGCGTGAAGTAGATGCCCACGGCCAGAAGGCCATAGATCAGGACATATCCCCAGAAGATCGTGTTGAGAAAATCGATGACCGCATTCATGCGTCAGCCTCCTGAAAGCGCGATGCGATCAGACTGTAACGGATGCGTGATCCATGCAAGCTTCAACCGCGGCGGGCGCCTGCGGCCTCAGCGCCGGCTGACGTTCAGCACGACGCCGCCATGCGGGCGCAGGGTCAGGATCATGCGCGGTTCGGGCGCGCGGCCGGGCAGTGCGCGGAACCGGAACCGGGCCAGCAGCGTGGCCAGGATGATGACCGCCTCTTGCATAGCAAAGCTGGCGCCGATGCAGATACGCGGGCCGGCGCCGAAGGGCAGGAAGGCATAGCGGTCGGGCGTGGTGTCGAAACGGTCGGGATCGAACGCGTCGGGGCGGTCCCACAGCAGATGGTGGCGGTGCAGCGCATAGATCGGCAGCATGACGGTGTCGCCGGGGCGCACCTCGCGCCCGCACAGCGTGTCATGCGCCTGCGCGGTGCGCGACAGGAAGGCCGCGGCGGGATAGAGCCGCAGCGATTCGTTCACGATCCGCGCGACATAAGGCAGCGCGTCCATGTCGCCCGCCGTCGCCGCCCGGTCGCCCAGCACGTCCTGCGCCTGGGTCGCGGCGCGTTCCTGCACCGCCGGATCGAAGGCGCACAGATACAGCGCCCATGCCAGCGTCAGCGCCGTGGTCTCATGGCCCGCCACGATGAAGGTCAGCAGGTTGTCGCGCAACTCCTCGCGGGTCATGCGGCGGCCGGTTTCGGGGTCGGCGGCGTCCAGCAGCAGATCCAGCAGGTCCGGCGCGCCGTCGCGGGCCGCCCCCGCCCGCGCCGCGATGGCCCGGTCCGCGACACCCTTCATCCGCCGCAATTCGCCCCCCGACATCAGCCGCCCCGGTCGCGGCAGCCATGCGGGCAGGCCCAGCACGTCCAGCAGCGACACCTTGGCCGTCTGCGAGATATAGCCGTTGATGGCGTGATGCACCGCCTTGCGGTCGAAACTGGCGTCGCCCGACAGGGTCACGTCCGAGATCACCTCGAACGTGGCGGCCACGGTTTCCTCGAAGAGATCGACCGGGCCGGTGGCGGCGGCCAGACGGCGGCTTGACGCCTCGGCCGCGGCGGTCATCACCGGGCCCAGCGCGGTCACGTGGCGATGCGCGAAGGCCGGGGCCAGCGCGCGCCGCTGCCAGCGCCACTGGGCGCCCTCGGCGATGAACAGGCTGTCGCCGATGGCGGGTTCCAGCACCAGCTTGGTGGTGACGGATTTGGGATAATCCTCGACCCGGTCCTTGAGGATGCGGCGATTGCTTTCGGGGTCCATGACCATGTGCCAGCGGATCCCGGTCTTGCCGGACACGATGGGCTGGCGCAGCGCCAGTTCGGGAATGATCGACAGCACGTTGCGCCGCGCCATCATCACGGTCTGAAGGATTCCCGCCGGCCGCGTGGCCAGCGGCACCCTTGCGGGGATTCTGGCCGACTGTTGGTTGTGCATCATCGGCCAAAGATAGGGTGCCGCCGCCGTTCCCACAATCGGCAAGCGGGCTAGAACACCAGTTCGCGCCGGTTCAGCACGTGCCGCGAGACCAGTTTCCGCGCCTTTCTGCGCAAGGGAATGGGCCGGGCCGAGGGCCAGCGCACCTGCCCGCCCCGCAATTCGGGAAACAGGGTGAAGATCTCTTCGCGCGCGGCGTGACCGACGGCTTTCAGCGCCTGATCGCCGGTATACATCGCCTCGGCCGCCGCGCCGTTGGCCAGAACGACCTCGTGCCGGTCGCACAGGAAATGATGGTATTCGACCTCGGTCAGGTTGCGGTCCACCTCGACCCCCTCGACCTCCAGCAGTTGCCCGGCCGCGATCAGCACCTCTTCGGCGTCGAACATGCGGATCGCGATTTTCGAGCGGACGAGGATGCGGTGCTGGGGCGAGACCAGCAGATCGCGGGCCGGCATTCCGCCGCCCAGCGCGCCGGCGCGGATGCGGATCGGGCGCAGCTTGTCTTTCTTCGCCAGCGAGGCGGCGTCCAGCCGGGCGCAGCCCCGCCAGCGGATCGGTTGCAGACCGTGATCCTTGGTCAGGACCAGATCGCCGACCCTCAGATCCTCGACCGGGACCGGGCCGTCGGCGGTTTCGATCAGCGTTCCGCGCAGGAAACAGGGGACGACCTCATCATCGTCCAGAACCAGCGTGCCGGTGGAATCGTTGTCGATCGTCACGATGGCGGCGTTGGCGGTCGTCTGGATCACCCCGGTCGCGCCGCGGATCACCCCTGCCACGACCGGTCCAGCGAGCGGAACCTCGGCGACGGCGTCGGCCAGCTCATCCGTGATCGAGGAAATCGGCGCGGTGACGGAAATGGGGACGCCGGCCACTTCGATCGAGGCGGTCACCTGCAGGTGGTCGTCGTCGATGGGGTCGTCCGAGATGAAATAGTAATCGCCCGACGCATCGTCCTGCATGATATGGCCCGACAGCGGGTTCACCTGCAGCGTGATATCGGCAATCGTGGGCAGGCCGACGCTGGTGGCCGCGTTGCTGACCGTGGCGGTGCCGACATAGGTGCCGGAAATCAGCGGATCGCCGCTGGAATCCACGGGCGCGATATTGTCGCCGTTTTCGATGGTCGTTCCGGTCGTCGCATCGACGTCGTAGCGCGCGAATTCCTGCGACGGTCCGAACGCGTTGACCAGCGAGGTGTCGGGCAGAAAGACGATCTCACCATCGGCATTGACCGTGATCAGAGAGCGCGGAATCTCGGTGATATAGGGCATTGCGTGTCCACCATCATGCCCGATGCAGACCCGCATCAGGGCGATTTCAAGAAACGGGTTCAGGGCACCGCACCGGATGACAGGCCGGGACTGATGACTTTCGGCCCCACAACCTAGACATGAACACTTGTAGTTCACAAGCCCTTTATCGCGAGTTTCTCCCCCTGACGTTGCCGGTGGGTGTCAGGGGTGTGACACATGCCGCCCGCGCACGAAAAAGGCCCGCGCGGACAGCGCGGGCCTTTGGGTCGTCGGGGGGTGCCGTTCAGGCGGCGGCCTTGGCCTTTTCGACGATGGCGCCGAATGCCTCGGGTTCGTTCACGGCCAGATCGGCCAGGACCTTGCGGTCGACCTCGATGCCGGCTTTCGACAGCAGGTTGATGAAGCGCGAATAGGTCAGTTCGGCGTCGATGGCGCGGACGCCTGCGTTGATGCGCTGGATCCACAGGGCGCGGAAATTGCGCTTGCGGTTCTTGCGGTCGCGGGTGGCATACTGGTTGGCCTTGTCCACGGCCTGCGTCGCGGTGCGGAAGGTGCGCGAGCGGTTGCCGTAATACCCCTTGGCCTTGTCCAGGATCTTCTTGTGGCGGGCGTGGGTGACCTTGCCGGATTTAACTCTTGCCATTGTTCAGTCCTCGCAGATCAGCGGTTATAGGGCATGTATTTCTTGACGATCCTGGCATCCGCGTCGCACAGGACGGTGGTGCCGCGCGCGTTGCGAATGAACTTCGTCGTGCGCTTGATCATGCCGTGGCGCTTGCCGGCCTGGGCGGCCTTGACCTTGCCCGTGGCCGTCATCGAGAACCGCTTCTTGGCGGCCGCTTTGGTCTTCATCTTCGGCATTTTCATCTCCTTCGGATCAGAGTGAGCGCGCGACTCGGCAATGCCATCGGGCCGGAAGCGCGGGTAGAAGCGCGCCGTATAAGGCGGCGGCGCGGATTTGACAAGGGCTGCGGGCGGGTCAGCGGACGGCGCCGCGCGCCTCGTCCACGACACGGTTCCAGGCCTGCGGCACGTCGCGCAGCCGCAGCGGTTCGGGGTCCAGCCAGGCAGAGGCGAAGATCGCGGCGATGCCCAGGATCAGGATGATCGCGGCCGTCCGTGGCGGGTGGGTCTGCACCAGCTGGACGATGGCGACGACAACCGAGATCACGCACAGCGCGACGCCGGCCAGCAGCAGATAATCGGACATGGACACCACCCGTTTTCTATATGGTCACGCGGGTCTATTCCGGATCGGTGGCGTAAATCAACCGCTCGTCGCAGGGCGCGATGCGCAGGATGTTGGTCGTGCCCGGCACGTTGAAGGGCACGCCGGCCATCACCACCACCTGCCGGGTCTCGTCGGCAAAGCCGAATTCGCGCGCCGTCCGGGTCGAGGTCACCACCGCCTCCTTGAAGCGGCTGAGCCGTGCCGTCTTGACGCAATGCGCCCCCCAGGTCAGGCACATCCGGCGCAGCACCGTATCGACGGGGCTCATCGCCAGGATCGGCACGCGCGGGCGTTCGCGCGCGACCAGGCTGACCGTCGCGCCCGACTGGGTGAAGGCGCAGATCGCGGCGATGTCGGTGGTTTCCGCGATCTCGCGCGCGGCGGTCACGATGGCGTCGGCCACGCTGTGCAGCTTGGCGGCGCGCGACGCCTCGATGATGGCGCGATAGTTCGGATCGGCCTCGACCGAGCGGGCGACGCTGTCCATCGTCGTCACCGCCTCGACCGGATAGGCGCCGGCGGCGCTTTCGGCCGACAGCATGACCGCGTCGGTGCCCTCGTAGATGGCGTTGGCGACGTCGCTGACCTCGGCGCGCGTGGGCATCGGGCTTTCGATCATCGATTCCAGCATCTGGGTGGCCACGATCACCGGCTTGGCGGCGGCCCGGCACAGCCGCACCAGACGTTTCTGGATCGGCGGCACGGAATGGACCGGCAGTTCCACGCCCAGATCGCCGCGCGCGACCATGATCCCGTCGGACGCCTTCAGGATCTCGTCGAAGGCGCGGACGGCGGCGGGCTTCTCGATCTTAGACAGCACGGCGGCGCGGCCCTGGGCGAGCCGCCTGGCCTCTTCGACATCCTCGGCCCGCTGCACGAAGGACAGCGCCAGCCAGTCCACGCCCAGCTCGCAGGCGAATTCCAGATCGGCCCGGTCCTTGTCCGACAGCGCCGCCAGCGGCAGCACCACGTCGGGGACGTTCACGCCCTTGCGGTCGCTGATCGTGCCCGGCACGGTCACGGTGCAATCGGCGAAATCGGGGCCGCACGCGTCGACGCGCAGGCGGATCTTGCCGTCATTGACCAGCAGTTCCGCGCCCGGTTCCAGCGCCGCGAAGATCTCGGGATGCGGCAGCTGGACGCGCTGCGCATCGCCGGTGGCGGGGTCGAGGTCGAAGCGGAACCGGTCGCCCTCCGCAAGATCGTGGGGGCCGTCCGCGAACTGCCCGACCCGCAGCTTGGGGCCTTGCAGATCGGCCAGGATCGCGATGGGCCGCCCGGTCTCGGCCTCGATCTCGCGGATGGTGGCGTGGCGGGCGCGGTGATCGTCGTGGCTGCCATGGCTCATGTTCAGGCGGAACACGTCGGCGCCGGCGTCGAACAGCGCGCGGATCATCTCCTTGCTGGCCGATGCCGGCCCCAGCGTCGCCACGATCTTCACATTGCGATGTCGTCTCATCCTCCGCCCCTTTTCCTGTCCGTCCGGTCCCGGCGTCGCGGGGTTGTCGCCGGCAATGCCACAGCCCGCGCATCGCGACAACTGGCGTCCGGTTCCTGTCTGGCATACAGATCGGGCAAGATGAAGGATGAAGACCACAGCACCGCGCACCCGTTCCGCATCATCGGCGAGGATCGTCCCTCGCGCTGGCTGATCACCTGCGATCACGCCACCAACCGCGTGCCGGACTGGGTGGCGGGCGGCGATCTGGGCATCGCGACGGCCGATATGGCGCGCCACATCGCCTATGACGTGGGCGCGGCCGGGCTGGCGCGGCGGCTGGCGCGGGCGATGGACGCGCCGGCGATCCTGTCGGATTTCTCGCGCCTCGTGATCGACCCGAACCGGGGCGAGGACGACCCGACCCTGCTGATGCGGCTTTACGACGGCACGGTGATCCCGGCCAACAAGACCGCCGGACCGGCCGAACGCGAACGAAGGCTGGAACGGCTGCACCGTCCCTATCACCGGGCGCTGGAACGGCTGGCGTCGCGCCACCCGGCGCGGTGCATCTGCGCCGTCCACAGCTTTACCCGGCAGCTGCGCGGACGCCCGCCCCGGCCCTGGCAGATCGGCATCCTCTATTCGCATCGCGACGCGCGCCTCGGCCCCGCCATGGTGCAGGCCTGCCGCGACGAGGGCTGGATCACCGGCGAGAACCAGCCCTATAGCGGTCATCTGCAAGGCGATTCGATCGACCGTCACGCCCTGGCCCACGGTCGCCCGAACCTGCTGATCGAGTTGCGCAACGACCTGATCGCGACTCCGGCCGGACAGCAGGAATGGGCCGACCGGCTGGCCCCGGTGATCGCGCGGACGCTGGCGAAGGCGGGGCTGTAGGCCCCTCGCCCTCTTTCCAAATACCTCGCGGGGGGTCCGGGGGGCGCGAAGCCCCCCGGCGGTCGCGGGACGCGAAACCCCTGCGGGTTCGTCACCGTTACCGCGCGCGCGGATCAGCGGATCAGATGGCGGCCTTGCGGCTTTCCTCAAGATAGATCTCGCGCAGGCGGGTGGCGACCGGGCCGACCGTGCCGTCGCCGACCTTCTTGCCGTCGATCTCGACCACCGGCATCACGAAGGCCGAGGCCGAGGTCACGAAGGCCTCGTCGGCCTGCTGCGCCTCGGCGATTGTGAAGGGGCGTTCCTCGACCGTCATCTGCGCCTCGCGCGCAAAGCGCAGCACGGCGGCGCGGGTAATGCCGTGCAGGATGTCGCGCGACAATTCGCGGGTGACGATGACGCCGCCGCGCACGATATAGGCGTTGTTCGAGGTGCCTTCGGTCACGTGTCCCGCCTCGGTCAGCCAGGCATCGTCGGCACCGCGGGCGCGCGCCTCCATCTTCGCCATCGAGGGATAGAGAAGCTGCACCGTCTTGATGTCGCGCCGGCCCCAGCGCAGATCCTCGACGCCGACCACCTTCCAGCCGGTCCTGGCGGCCGGTGCATCGGCCAGCCCCGGCTTGGCCTGGGTGAACATCACCACGGTCGGCGGCGTGTCCTCGGGCGGATAGGCAAAGTCGCGGTCGCCCGGATTGCCGCGCGTGACCTGAAGATAGACCAGCCCGTCGGTGATGGCGTTCCGGTCCACCAGTTCGCGATGCGCGGCCAGGTAATCGTCGTGGCTCAGCGGGTTGGCGATTGCCAGCGCATCCAGCGAGCGGTCAAGCCGCGCCATGTGGCCGTCGAAATCCAGAAGCCGGCCGTCCAGCACGCTGACCACCTCATAGACCGCGTCGGCCATCAGGAACCCGCGGTCGAAGATCGACACGCGGGCCGCGTCCTCGGGCAGGTAGTCGCCATTCACGTAAACCGTCCGCGTCATCTTTTGCTCCTCCGTTCCGGCGCGTGGTTCCGGTCCTGCGCCCAAAGCGCGCGGCGGTCAAGCGACAGGATGCGCGGACCAGGGCGTGGGGGCCGCCCTGGCGGACTTGAAAGCCGGACGGGGCGGGGGTAAGGGTGCCGCAACTTCCTTTCGTCCAGCCTTGGGGATCTGCAATGAGCTTTCGTCTTCAACCGCCGCCCCCTGCCCGCCTGAACCGCTGCCAGCTGTTCGGTCCCGGCTCGCGCGCGGCCCTGTTCCAGAAGATGGCCGCGTCCGAGGCCGATGTCATCAATATCGACCTTGAGGATTCGGTGTCGCCCGACGACAAGGACAATGCCCGCAAGCAGACCATCGAGGCCATCGGCGACGTGGACTGGGGCGACAAGACGCTGTCGGTGCGGATCAACGGTCTGGACACGCCGTTCTGGTATCGCGATGTCGTCGATCTGCTGGAACGCGCGGGTCCGCGGCTCGACCAGATCATGATCCCCAAGGTCGGCAATGCCGCCGACATCTATGCCGTCGATGCGCTGGTCACCGCCATCGAACGCGCCCGCGACCGCCAGAAGCGCATCGGGTTCGAGGTCATCATCGAAAGCGCCGCCGGCATCTGCCATGTCGAGGAGATCGCCGCCGCCTCGCCCCGGATGCAGGCCATCAGCCTGGGCGCGGCCGATTTCGCCGCCTCGATGGGGATGGCCACGACCGGGATCGGGGGGACGCAGGAGAATTATTACATGATCCGCGAGGGGCAGAAATACTGGCCCGACCCGTGGCACTGGGCACAGGCCGCCATCGTCGCCGCCTGCCGCACGCACGGGCTGCTGCCGGTGGACGGGCCGTTCGGGGATTTTTCCGACCAGGACGGTTTTCTGGCGCAGGCGCGTCGGTCGGCGACACTGGGCATGGTCGGGAAATGGGCGATCCATCCCAGCCAGATCGCGCTGGCCAACCAGGTATTCTCGCCCGACGAGGCCGCCGTGACCGAGGCGCGCGAGATTCTGGCGGCGATGGAAACGGCCCGGTCCGAGGGGGCGGGCGCGACCGTCTACAAGGGGCGGCTGGTCGATATCGCCTCGATCAAGCAGGCCGAGGTGATCGTGCGTCAGGCCGAACTGATCGCCGCGAAATAGCGCACACCAGCGGCGCCGGACCAGCGGAGGGGGTCGGCGCCGCGACGTGGGAGGGCACAGGCCCCGCGGGCGACCGCGGGGCCTGTCGCGTGGTGCGGGACCGCTGCGACGCGGCCCCCTTGACGCGGCGGGTCGGGCGCGGGTCGGGCGCGGGTCAGGCGCGGCGGATCTTGCGGAACACGGCCGAGGCGCCCCAGCCCGCCGCGACCGCTACCGCCAGCGACATCAGCCCGTAAAGCAGCGGCTGATCGAAGGCCAGACGATACAGCCAGCGTTCCAGCCCGACCTTTCGCACCTCGATCGGGGCGCGATAGACATCGACCACCTCGCCGTCGCGCAGCAGGAAGATGCGGGTCTTGTAATCGCCCTCGATCAGGTTGGCGGGCAGGCTGATATCGGCGCGGAACAGGGTCTGGTCGACCAGTTTCACGCTGCCCTCCTCCAGCCGGTACAGCCCGTTCGCCTCGCGCAGGCGGATCAGCGCCTCGGTATAGGGCACGGCGTCCTCGACATTCAGCTTGCCGCCGAAGGCGCGCAGCGCCAGCGGCAGCGAGATGCGATAGCGGCTGTCCCATTCGGGGTCCAGGATCCGGTCCAGCGGGCCGCTGGTGGCGACGGCGTAGAAGCCGGGGGCGGCGCCGATCTCGACGCTTTCGGCGTTCAGCCAGATGCCCATGCGCCGTTCCTTGCGCCACACGGTCAGCGCCTGGGCCGGGGCCTCGATGGTGACGATGATCTCCAGCGACGCGCCGGGCGGGATCGGCGTCTCGCGCTTGACGGCGCCATAGATCAGGATGTCCGAGCCATCGAAGCTGGCCGTGATCGCGACCGCGTCGCTGGACAGGCCGGCCACCACCTGCTCATCCGGGTCGGCGGCCAGTTCGGCGTCGTCAAGGCGCGGATCGTCGTGGCCGGGATACAGCGGATAGCCCTGCTGCGCCGGCGCCAGCGGCACGGTCGATCCGGGCGCCTGCCGGGGCGGCGCGTCCTGTGCCGCGACCGGCCCCGCGACCATCGCCGCTGCCAGCCAGATCGACGCTGCAAGGGGGAAGACGCGCCGCATCAATGCGTTTCCGTGGTGATGGAATACAGATCGTCGGGCCGCATGAACAGATCCAGCGCCAGCGTGCCGCAGACCAGCAGCACCAGCAGCGCCAGCAGGATGCGCAATTGTTCGGCCCGCAGTTTGGCGCCAAGCGTGGTGCCGACCTGCGCGCCGACCACCCCGCCCACGATCAGCAGCACCGCCAGCATGATGTCCACGGTGTTATAGCTGACCGCGTGCATCAGCGTCGTGAAGGCGGTGACGAAGGTGATCTGGAACAGCGACGTGCCGACGACGACCTTCGTCGGCATCCCCAGCAGATAGATCATCGCCGGCACCATGATGAAGCCGCCGCCCACGCCCATGATCGCGGCCAGCACCCCCACCGCCAGCCCCACCAGCAGCACCGGCAGCACGCTGATATACAGCCCCGAGACGCGGAACTTGACCTTGATCGGCCAGCGATGCACCCAGTTGCGCTGATGCAGGCGGTTGCGATGGGCCGGGTTGCGCGACCGGCGCAGCGTGCGCACGCTTTCATGCAGCATCATCGCCCCGATCAGCCCCAGAAACACGACATAGCAAAGCTGCACGACCAGATCGACCTGGCCCAGATCTTGCAGGATCGTGAACACCCAGACGCCCAGCCCCGACCCGGCCAGCCCGCCCGCCAGCAGAACCCCGCCCATGCGGAAATCGACGGTCTTGCGCTTGACATGCGCCAACACGCCGCTGACCGACGAGGCGACGACCTGATTGGCGCCGGTGGCCACGGCGATCGGGGGCGGGATGCCGATGAAGAACAGCAGCGGCGTGATCAGGAATCCGCCGCCGACGCCGAAAAGCCCGCTCATCAGACCGACCACCCCGCCCAGCCCGACCAGGGTGAAGGCGTTGACCGAAACCTCGGCAATGGGAAGGAAAATCTGCATGTTTCGCGCGCCAATGGACCTGACGCGAGGATGCAACGCAAGCTGCGGCGCGTCAAACCGCTTTCGGTCAGGTCATCAACGGGTTGAAGCGCGCCCCGCGCCTCGCTAAGCAAAGGACAGCAATGGCGCGTGCCGGTCCACGGCGGGCGCATGTAACGCGCGGGGCCGCAATGCGCATCTTGATCACCAATGACGACGGCATCAACGCCCCCGGCCTCGAGGTGCTGTCGCAGATCGCGGGGCAGCTGGCCGGCCCGCAGGGCGAGGTCTGGACCGTCGCGCCCGCGTTCGAGCAGTCGGGCGTGGCACACTGCATCAGCTATACCCACCCGACGATGATCGCGCGCCTGTCCGAACGCCGCTATGCCGCCGAGGGCAGCCCGGCCGATTGCGTGCTGGCGGCCATCGCCGACGTGATGGCCCGAACGCCGCCCGATCTGGTGCTGTCGGGCGTGAACCGGGGCAACAATTCGGGCGAGAACGCGATGTATTCGGGCACGGTGGGCGGCGCGATGGAGGCGGCGTTGCAGGGTCTGCCCGCCGTTGCGCTGTCGCAATATCTGGGGCCGCGCACGGCCGATCTGGCCGATCCGTTCGAAGCCGCCCGCACCCATGGCGCGGCCGTGATCCAGCGGCTGCTGGATCACGGCGACTGGACCTCGGACGAGGATTTCCGGCTGTTCTACAACGTCAACTTTCCGCCCTGCCCCTCGGCCGAGGTGCGCGGCGTGCGCGTGGCCCCGCAAGGCCGCCGTCAGGGCGCGCGGTTCGGCGTCGTGCCCTATGAGGCGCCGAACGGGCGGCGCTTCATGTGGGTGTCGGGCGGATCGCAGCAGGCGCCGGCGCGGGCCGGCAGCGACGTCGCCGTCAACATGGAAGGCTATGTGTCGGTGACGCCGATGCGCGCCGATCTGACCTGCCACGCCTCGCTGGACGGGCTGGCGCGGGCGCTGAACGGCGCCGCCGCCCCCTGCGTGGCCGAAGCCGGTGAACCCGGATGAGCGGGCCGGACGACGAAACCGACCCCGCGGCCGAGCGCAAGATGCGCTTCATGTTCCAGCTGCGCTCGCGCGGGGTGACCGATCCGCGCGTGCTGGAGGCGATGGAGCGGATCGACCGCGGCCTGTTCGTGCGCGGACAGTTCTCGGACCGGGCCTATGACGACACGCCGCTGCCGATCCCGTGCGGGCAGACGATCAGCCAGCCCTCGGTCGTGGGGCTGATGAGCCAGGCGCTGAACCCCGGCCCGCGCGACACGGTGCTGGAGATCGGGACCGGATCGGGCTATCAGGCGGCGGTGCTGTCGGGGCTGTGCCGGCGCGTCTATACCGTCGATCGCCACCGCCGGCTGGTGCAGGAGGCCGAGGCGATCTTTCGCCAGCTGGACCTGCACAACATCACCGCGCAGGTGGCCGACGGATCGCGCGGCCTGCCCGATCAGGCGCCGTTCGACCGCATCCTTGTGACCGCCGCGGCCGAGGACCCGCCCGGACCGCTGTTGGCACAGCTGAAGATCGGCGGTATCATGGTGGTTCCGGTCGGGCAATCGGACGCGGTGCAGACGCTGATCCGCGTGACCCGGTCCGAGGCCGGGTTCGACTATGACGAATTGCGGCAGGTGCGGTTCGTGCCGCTGGTCGAGGGGTTGGGACAGACATGACCTCCGGCCGCGCATCAGGCAGGTTGAGGACAAACAGGATGAGCAGGTTTTCCACGCGTGGCATCGGCGCTTGCGCCGCCCTTTCGCTGCTGGCCTCGTGCGGTCCGGGGGGCGGCTTCGACCCCGATCTGCGCCGCTGGATGCCCGGTGCGCTGAACACGGCGGACGCCGCCGCGCAGGCGACGCCGCGTCCGCAACCCGACAGCCGGGGCGTGATCTCGTTTCCCGCTTATCAGGTCGCCATCGCGCGGCAGGGCGACACGCCCGCCACCATCGCCGCGCGTCTGGGGCTGGATGCGGCCGAACTGGCCCGCCACAACGCCCTGCCGCCGGCCGCGCCGCTGGACCCCGGCGCGTCGCTGGTCCTGCCGCGGCGGGTCGCGGGCGGCACGCCTGCGGGCGGCGGAACCGGGCTGGTCAACGATCCCTTCGCCGGTCAGAGCACGGCGCGGCCGCAGGTGCCGGGCCGGACCGACGCCACCCTGGCGCAGTCGGCCGGCAACACCCAAGCCACCGCCACCGCCACCGCCACCGCCCAGCCGCGCCAGCACGTCGTGGCGGCGGGTGAGACCGCCTGGTCGATCTCGCGCAGATACGGGGTCAGCGTGGGCGATCTGGCCGCCTGGAACGGTCTGCCCGCATCCATGAGCGTGCGGGTCGGCCAGCGGCTGATGATCCCGGTCGCAGGCCAGAGCGCGCCCGATCCCGCGCGCGTCACCACCGCGCCGGGCAGCGGCAGCCCGACGCCGCGACCGCCATCGGCGGCCGAGCCGCTGCCGAAAGAGGATACGACCCCCGCCGCCACCCCCGCACCCAAGGCGCCGCAGACCGATCTGGGCGCGACGCGCACGGCGGCCTCGGGCAGCGGACGGTTCCAGATGCCGGTATCGGGCGCGATCATCCGCGTCTATGAAAAGGGCAAGAATGACGGCATCGACCTGGCCGCGCCGTCCGGCACGCCGGTCAAGGCCGCCGGCAGCGGGACCGTCGCCGCGATCACCCGCGACACCGCGAATGTGCCCATCGTCGTCGTGCGCCACAGCGACGGGTTGATGACAGTCTATACCGGGCTGGACAGGCTTGACGTGTCGAAGGGCGACCAGCTTTCGGCGGGACAGGCCCTGGGCACGGCGGGCGACAGCGGCTTTGTGCATTTCGAGGTGCGGCGCGGCTTCGAAAGCGTCGACCCCGAGGATTATCTGCGTTAGATCACGGCCCGCGCGGGCAGACAGGCGGGGGGCGCACCGGCGGCGCGCCGCCCCGAAAGGCTTAGAGACGATCCAGCTGATCGTCGATGGCGGCGGCAACCTCGCGCCGGATCACCGCCCGCAGATTGCGCGAGAACCGTTCGCCCAGTTCGCCGTGCAATTCCTCCTGGATCATGTCGCGCAGCAGATCGCGGATGCGCTGTTCGGAAAGCTGCGCGGCAAGACCCGCATCGTCCTGCGTTGCGACCGCGTCGGCAGGGGGCTGCGGCTGCTGCGGCTCGCCTGCGGCATCGGCGCGGGTGACCGCGTCGAGAACCTCGGCAAAGTCGGGTGCGGGGATGTCTGCAACCGCGCTGTCGTCCTGCGTGTCGTCCTCTGCCGGATGCGCTGCGGCCGCGGGGGCAAGGTCCTGCACAGGCGCGGGCAGGTCGGGGCGCATGCGCGCCTTCCAGTCGAAAGCCTCGGCGAAATCGTTGTCGTCAACAGAGGTCCGGGCAGGCGGTGTCGCGGCGACGGTTTCCGGGACAGGCGCAGGCGTTCTGGGGCGCGAGCGCAGCCAGCCGCGCCAGCCGCCTTCTTCGCGCGCCGCCTCTACCCGGCGCGAGGCATCCAGGCGCAGCGGAACCGCCTCGCCATCCTGCGGCATCTTCACGGACGGCACGCTGCGCAGCGCATGTGCGGCAGCGGGCGCGCCGGAGCCGTCCTGCGCCGCCCGATCACCCGGTCGCGCGTCGCGCTGCGGGGGCGGGGCGGTGTTGGGGATCGGCGTTTCGGGGATGACCGGCCGGGGCCGCGCCGCGCCGGGATCGTTGGCGGCCTGACCCAAGGGCCACGGATCGCCATCCTGCCCGGCCGCATCGGACGCACGACACAGCGCGG
Organism: Paracoccus stylophorae; assembly: GCF_028553765.1. Taxonomy (NCBI): domain Bacteria; kingdom Pseudomonadati; phylum Pseudomonadota; class Alphaproteobacteria; order Rhodobacterales; family Paracoccaceae; genus Paracoccus; species Paracoccus stylophorae. The sequence continues at coordinate 2,618,221 of NZ_CP067134.1, forward strand.
CCGCCAGATCGGCGGGTCGCTGGAGCGCGCGTCCTGCGGCATCGCCGTCGCCCACCAGCCGACGGGCAAGCGCCGCGTTGCCGCCATGCCGCCGCGCCAGGAATTCGCCGGCATCCTCGTCGATTGTCGGCGCGTCGGGCGGGGTATCGGGCCGGTCGCGGGGCGGGGTCAGCCCCTCATCCTCGGCGATCAGGCGGCGGATGGCGCTGAGGACGTCGCCGATATCTTCGGACAGGCGGGCGGCGTTCGGGGAGGCGCGATGATCAGCCATGCCGCCCCCCTTTCACGAAAGCGTCAGTTTCCCTTGCCAAGCGCGCGCAGGACCCGGTCGAGGCTTTCGCCCTGTCGGCTGGTATAGGGCGCGTTGCGCACGGCGTTGTAGTATTGCGATGGGTCATAAGTCGGAATCCCCAGGTTCAGGTGTTCTACCGTCAGATGACCCATAGCGGACAGAAGTTGATAATGTGCTAATTGCAGATTGACCTCGGCCGAGATCTTGTCGGCCCGCGCCTGCAGCAGCGATTGTTCGGCATCCAGAACGTCCAGCGTGGTGCGCGCGCCCAGCATCGCCTCTTCCCGGACGCCGTCATAGGCCTGCTGCGCCGCCGAGATCTGCGAATCCAGCGCCCCGATCTGGGCGCGGGCGACGTCGATATTGGCCCAGAATTCGCCGATATTCTGGCTGACCAGCCGCGAGGTGTTCAGCAACGCGGACCGCGCCTGATCGCGCTGCGCCATCGCCCGGCGATGGGCCGAAGGCAGACGGCCGCCGGAATAGATCGTCTGGCTGAGGTTCAGCCCCGCCGACGCGCCGACGCGGTCGTCATATTCGCCGAACCTGTCGGGCCCGCGCGTCACGCCGACGCCGGCATTGGCGGACAGGGTCGGACGGCGTTCGGCGGCCGCGGCAAGCACGCCCAGTTCCGCCGCGGCGGCCTGACGCTGCGCCTGCAGGATCGCGGGATGGGTCTTTTGCGCCACCGCCCGCGCCGCATCGACCGATGCCGGCAGTCTGGGCAGCGGCGGCGGCCCGCTGAGCGTGCCGGGGCGACGCCCGGTCGCCGCCATATAGGCTTCGCGCGCAACCTCGAGGTCGCCCTGGGCCGCGACCAGCGCGGCGCGCGTCTGCGCCAGCTGCGCATCGGCCAGCGCGACGTCGGTCACGGTGATCTCGCCCACGTCGAAACGGTCCTGCGCCGCCTGACGTTCGCGCGACAGCACCTCGACCGAGTTCTGTTGCAGCGCGACCTGTTCCTTGGCCCGCCAGATGTCGAAATAGGCCAGCGCCGCGTTCAGAAGAATGTCCTGTTCGACGCCCAGCAAGGCCTGCCGCGTCGCCAGAACCTGTTCCTTCGCCCCGTCGATGGCGAATTGCGAGCGGCCCCAGTCATACAGCGTGATCTGCGCGCCCAGTTGCAGCGATGTGGTCCGCGTGGTCGTGGTGCCCTCGTTGCGCTGGACATTGTGTTCCAGCACCCATTGCACGACGGGCCGCAACTGCGCCACGGCGCTTGCGACATCCTCGTCGGCGGCGCGCAGCACGGCGCGGTTCTGTTCGATCAGGGCCGAGTGGCGATAGGCCGCGACCAGCGTATCGGCCAGCGATTCGGCGGCGGCGGGCAGCGCGGTGCACAGCACGATGGCGGCGGTGCCGACAAGGCGGCGAAGCGGTCTTGCGAAGATCACAGGCTGAACCCCCGTTCCCTGGAAAACCCGTCCAGCAGCGGCGCATGAGCGTTGAACGCATAGCGCCAGCTGACCCGGCCGTTCAGATTGTGGCCGATCCGGACGACGCCCAGCGCGCCTTCCAGGAACAGCGCGGCGATGCGTCCGCCCTCTTTCAGCTGCTCGACGATGGCGGGCGGCACCTCTTCGACGGCGCCGCCGATCAGGATCACGTCATAGGGTCCCTGCTTGGGCGCGCCCTGGGCCAGCGGACCGCTGAGCACGGCGACGTTGAAGACGCCCGCCTCGGACAGCCGCCGTTCGGCCTCGGCCGCCAGTTCCTCGTGATCCTCGATGGCGACGACGGCTTCGGCCATCCGCGCCATGACGGCCGAGGAGTATCCATAGCCGCAGGCCAGATCCAGAACCAGATCGTCGGGCTGGATGTCCAGAAAATCGACCATCTTGGCCAGGGTCCGCGGCTCCAGCATGACCCGGCCATGGCCGATATCCAGGTTCTTCCCCGAATAGGCGACGCTTCGCCGCGAAGGCGGCACGAAATCTTCCCGCGGGATCGCCAGCATCGCCTCGATCACCGGGAATTTCGTGACATCGCTTGGACGGACCTGGGTGTCCACCATCATCGTGCGCCGCGCGGCGTAATCGGTCATTTCGGGAACCTCTGCGACCTGCTTGTGAACGCTTATTGCCACGATTCCGAAAGACGGGCAACGCCGGTCATGCGGGGGTGAATTGCGATCCGTGCCCGGAATGGCGGGCGCGACCTGCATCTTGACCCGATAAGCAAATTTTCCGACACAATTCCGGCGAACCACAGACAGGATCAGGCTGCGATGCGTATCAGGCGAACGGTTCCCTCCATCGTGATCCTCGGCGGCTCGAATTCCCTGTTGACCGATGGCTGGGTGGATCGGCTGAAGGCGATCCATCCGAATTCCGATGGCATCCTGAACCTCAGCATCGGTGCCGCAACCACGGCCATGGGTCTTTATCGGCTGCTGTCCTGCACCGAGTTGCCGGAAGACCCGGTGATCGTGTGGGAATACGCACTGAACGAGTCGAATTACTTCACCCGCCTGCGGTCGTCGGCGGCGATGCTGCATCACCTTGAATGGTTGCTGGAACTGTGCGCGCGTCGGTCGTATCGCGTCCTGCCGCTGATCATGCACAACCGGAGCGAGGCGGGCGCGAACGAGGACAACGCGTATCGGCGACGCTTGGCTGAGACGCTTGCGGCGCATCGGCTGATCCCTCTGGACCTGCGGCAGTTCTGGCGCGAGGGCTTTTCGCATCTCGACACCTCGACGCTTTACAAGGACGAGCCGCATTATTCGACCGCGACAGGATTCCTGCCTGCCGTCGCGGACGCGGTTATGGCGCAAGCCGATCGTGCCCGCGTGCCAGACGGGGCCGCGCGAACCCGGCAGCGTTTCGCTGACCGCGATCTGAAACTCGTTTGCCCGGACGGTGCGGGGGGAACGCAGTTCAAAAACCGTCTGATGACCTGCGACATCCATCCTCTGTCATCACCATTGCGCTTCACGGCGACAGGGCGGCTGTTGGCATGCTTTCTTATTTCAAGCCGGTCCGAGCCTGCGATCATGTTTCGGTCCGGCGGCACCGAGATCGGTCCCTTCTCTGCCCAGATCAACCCCGACGGCCGGCTGCGCGCAAAGCAACTCAAGCATCTGTTGTTGTGGTCCGAGGACAGACCGCCCCTTGATATCGGCAGCACCCTTGACGTGACGCCCACGCGCATGGAGGGGGTGAAGCCTGTCGTTCAACACACCATGTCGTGGCAAGAACCCGCCGAGGGCGATATCGGTGAGGGGGGAATGATCGGCGTGATGCTGGAAACCGGTCGCTGAGACCGGCGACCCGCGCCACGTCATCGCGGCACGGCAAATCCCGAAACGCGCCATCTTGCGTCCTTGGCCCGAAGCCGCTAAACCGCAGCGGCGCATGGCGCGGCGGTGGGTTGGCGGAGTGGTTACGCACCGGATTGCAAATCCGTGAAGATCGGTTCGATTCCGATACCCACCTCCATCCGTGTTCTGGACATCCTGTGCGCCTGCTTGACCGACCCAGCAGCATCGCCGCGCGGTTTCCGCCGATTCCGGTCTTGAAATCGGCGTGAAAAGCGGCGCTGCTGGCGGTCGATATCCCGATCCTGCGGAGACAGTCGATTGCTTTATGCCGTCTCAACCCGTGTCGCCGAGGCCGCGCTGCGCACGCGGGCGCGGCTTGGCGGATCGGCGGCGCTGCGCGAAAGGCTGGTGACGGGGCCCCTCCCCGACCCGGCGCGGCTGTGGGTTCACGGCGCGTCGGTGGGCGAGTTGACCTCGGCCCGGCCGGTGATCGAGGCGCTGGCCGCCGATCTGCCGGTGCTGGTGACCGCCAACACCGAGGCCGGGCGTCAGATGGCCGCGGGCTGGGGGTTTGCCGCGCGGCTGGCGCCGCTGGACATGCCGGGCGCGTTGGGCCGGTTTCTGGACGCGGTGCGCCCGCGCATGCAGCTGACGCTGGAAAGCGAATTCTGGCCCCTGCGGTCGCGCATCCTGGCGCAGCGTGGGGTCCATCAGACGGTGATCGGGGCGCGGATGTCGCAACGCTCGGCGGCGTTGTGGGCGCGGCTGCCACGCGTGATCGGGCCGATGCTGTCGCGCATCGCGGCGCTGTCGGCGCAGGACCCGGCCAGCGAGGCGCGGCTGCGCCGGCTGGGGTTGCGCGACGATGCGGTTCTGCCGGGGCTGGACCTGAAGCTGCTGACGCCCGCGCGGGTGACGCCGCCGCGCGACACGGACCTGCGCGACAGGACCGTTCTGGCCGCCTCGACCCATGAGGGGGAAGAGGCGGCGATCCTGGATGGCTGGCTTGCGGCGCGGCGAGCACGCCCCGATCTGCGGCTGATCCTGGCGATCCGTCATCCAAGGCGCGCGGACGCGGTGGCGGCGCTGATCGCGGCGCGCGGCCTGCAAGTCCTGCGCCGGTCCCAGGGTCACGCGGATGGCCCGGTCCTGCTGGCCGACACGTTGGGCGAGATGGATCGCTGGTATGGGCGCGCGGCGATCTGCGTCGTTGGCGGCTCGCTGGTCGACAAGGGCGGTCACACGCCATGGGAACCCGCCGCCCATCGCTGCGCGATCCTGCACGGTCCCCATATCGGCAATTTCACCGACGCCTATGCCGCGCTGCACGACCGGGATGCCGCCGTTCTGACCGACGCGGGCAGTCTGGCCGATCGTCTGGCCGGGCTGACCGGCGATCCGGCACGGGCGCATGCGATGGGGGATGCGGCGCGGGCGGTCCTGATTGCGCGCGCGGGCGACCCCGCGCCCCTCATCGCGCGGCTGCGCGATCTTGCGAACGCGCCCTGACGACCCGATATAACAGGAAAGTTCACCGGGGATTGAGGATGATCCGCTATACGCTGCGCTGTGAGAATGGGCATGATTTCGACGGCTGGTTCCGCTCGTCCGAGAGTTTCGAGACGATGCGGCAGGCGGGTCAGGTCGCGTGCGCCGATTGCGGATCGCAGCGGGTCGAGAAAACCCTGATGGCGCCATCGGTGCCCCGGGACAGCGACCGCGCGCCGCGCCCGCTGACCGGCCCGCGCAACCCCGCCGAGGCGCTGCTGAAGAAAATGCGCGAGCATGTCGAGCGGAACTCGGACTATGTCGGGCTACGCTTTGCCGATGAGGCGCGCGCCATGCATGAAGGGCGCAGCGCGCACCGCTCGATCCACGGCGAGGCGCGGCCCGAGGATGCGAAGAAGCTGATCGAGGATGGCGTGCCGGTCGCGCCCCTGCCCTTCATCCCGCGCCAGAAGGCCAACTGAGACGGTTCCGGCCGCGCCATCGGCGGCGACCCGCTGGCCGCTGCCGCCGCGTTTTCCCTTGCCCTTTCCCCACCCCCCACATAAAAGCCGCGCCGACCAACAACTGTGAGGCTGGGGGCCTGCGATGCCGCTTCTGGTGATGAAATTCGGCGGCACGTCGGTGGCCGATCTTGACCGGATCAGGAACGCCGCCGGCAAGGTGCAGCGCGAGGTCGAGCGCGGCTATGACGTGATCGTCATCGTCAGCGCGATGTCGGGCAAGACCAACGAGCTTGTGGGCTGGGTCGAACAGACCTCGGCCATGTTCGACGCGCGCGAATACGACGCGGTGGTCAGTTCGGGCGAGAACGTGACCGCCGGGCTGATGGCGCTGACCTTGCAGGACATGGGCGTGCCCGCGCGCAGCTGGCAGGGCTGGCAGGTGCCGATCAACACGACTGCGGTGCATTCGGCGGCGCGGTTCGTGGACATCCCGCGCGCCAATCTGGACCAGAAATTCGCCGAAGGTTTCCGCGTCGCCGTGATCGCGGGGTTCCAGGGGCTGGCCCCGGACGGGCGCATCACGACGCTGGGGCGCGGCGGGTCGGATACGACGGCGGTGGCCTTTGCCGCCGCATTCGGGGCGGAACGCTGTGACATCTATACGGATGTGGACGGGATCTATACGACGGACCCGCGCATCACCTCGAAGGCGCGCAAGCTGGACCGGATCGCGTTCGAGGAAATGCTGGAACTGTCCAGCCTTGGCGCCAAGGTGTTGCAGACCCGCTCGGTCGAGCTGGCGATGCGGTTCAAGGTGCGTCTGCGCGTGCTGTCCTCGTTCGAGGACACGGACGAAAACTCGGGCACGCTGGTTTGCGATGAGGGTGAAATCATGGAATCGAAAGTCGTCAACGGGGTCGCCTATTCGCGCGAAGAGGCCAAGATCACCCTGGTCACGGTCGAGGATCGTCCCGGCGTCTCGGCCGGGATCTTCGCGCCGCTGGCCGAGGCGGGCGTGAATGTGGACATGATCGTGCAGAACATCTCGGAAAAGAACTTCGAGCATCACAAGGGGTCGGTCACCGACATGACCTTCTCGGTCCCGATCAACCAGGTGGAACGCGCCAAGCGCGCCATGGAAGAGGCGCGGGCCGCCGGCACGGTCGCTTATGACGAGTTGATCGCGGATACCGAGGTGGCCAAGGTCAGCGTGGTGGGCATCGGCATGCGCAGCGCGGCGGGCGTGGCCGCCACCATGTTCAAGGCGCTGGCCGACGAGAACATCAACATCAAGGTCATCGCCACCAGCGAGATCAAGATTTCGGTGCTGATCGACCGCAAATATATGGAACTTGCGGTGCAGGCGCTGCATGATGCCTTCGGCCTGGAAGCGGCCTGAGACAGCCTGGGAACGACGCCGGCCCGCGTGGCCATCGCGACAGCAAAGGCAGGCCCGCGATGCAAGACCGCAAGGACAGCGATTCACGCAAGCTGCTGAGACGGCTGAAGGACATTCTGGCCGCGCCGGGCGACGGCCAGCATCGGATGGACCAGATCACCCATCACATCGCCGATTCGATGGGAACGCAGGTCTGCTCGATCTATCTGTTCCGCGACGCCGAGACGCTGGAACTGTGCGCCACCGAAGGGCTGCGCCCCGAGGCGGTCCACAAGACAAGGCTGCGGCTGGGCGAGGGGCTGGTGGGCCGCGTGGCGCGCACGGGGCGGTTCGTGAACACGGGCGACGCGCCCTCCGAACCCGGTTTCCGCTTCATGCCCGAGACCGGCGAAGAGGTGTTTCCCAGCTTTCTGGGCGTGCCGATCCAGCGCGTCGGTGAAAAGCTGGGCGTGCTGGTCGTGCAGTGCAGCGATGCGCGCCAGTTCAGCGAGGACGAGATCTACGGGCTTGAAGTCGTGGCGATGGTCCTGGCCGAGATGACCGAGCTGGGCGCCTTTCAGGGCAGCCAGTCCGACTGCCTGCCGCAATCGCACCGTTTCCCGCTGATGTTCCGCGGCACCACCGCGCAAGAGGGGGCGGCCGAGGGGCGGGTCTGGCTGCACGAGCCGCGCGTCGTGATCGCCAACCCGGTGGGCGACGATCCCGACACCGAACGGGCGCGCCTGCACGAGGGGATGGACCGGCTGCGCCAGCGGGTCGATTCGATGGTCGCCGCCGCCGATATGGGCGGCGAGGGCGATCACATGGCGGTGCTGGAAACCTATCGCATGTTCGCCCATTCGCGCAGCTGGCTGAAGCGGATGGAGGAGAACATCCAGCTTGGCCTGTCGGCCGAGGCGGCGGTGGAAAAGGAACAATCCGCCGCCCGCGCCCGGCTTGAGATGGCGACCGATCCTTATCTGCGCGACCGGCTGCACGATCTGGACGATCTGTCGAACCGGCTGCTGCGAATCCTGACCGGGCAAGGCACCGATACCGGCGCGCAGATGCCCGATCAGCCGATCCTGGTCGCGCGCAATATCGGCCCCGCCGATCTGCTGGAATACGGCCGCCGCCTGAAGGGCGTCGTGCTTGAGGAAGGGTCGGTCGGCAGCCATGCCGCCATCGTGGCGCGGGCGCTGGCGATTCCGCTGGTCATCCATGCCGAACGGATCACGTCCGAGGCGCTGAACGGCGACCCGATCCTGGTCGATGGCGATCAGGGCGTGGTGCATCTGCGCCCCGAGGACGCGGTGGCGGCGGCGTTCCGCGACAAGATGGCGATGCAGGCCGAGGCGCAAAGCCGCTATGCCGATCTGCGCACCCTGCCCGCCACCGGCACCTGCGGCACCACGGTCCAGCTTTACATGAACGCGGGGCTGATGGCCGATCTGCCCTCGCTGGAGGGATCGGGCGCGGAAGGCGTCGGGCTGTTCAGGACCGAGCTGCAATTCCTGGTCCGCAACCATGTGCCGCGCCGGGGCGAGCTGGCCGATATCTATCGTCACGTGATGGACCGGGCGATGGGCCGGCCGGTGATGTTTCGCACGCTGGATATCGGGTCGGACAAGGTCCTGCCCTACATGAAGCCGCAGGACGAACCCAACCCGGCGATGGGCTGGCGCGCGATCCGCGTCGGGCTGGACAAGCGAGGCGTGCTGCGGATGCAGTTGCAGGCGCTGATCCGCGCGGCGCAGGGCCGTCCGCTGCACGTCATGTTCCCCTTTATCGCGGACATGACCGAATACGAGGACGCCTATCGCATCCTGATGCAGGAACTGGCGCGCGAAAGGCGGCTGGGCCACCAGATGCCGACCGATGTCCGGGTGGGCGCGATGCTTGAGACCCCGTCGATGGCGTTTGCCCCGCGCAAGTTCTTCGAGATGTGCGATTTCGTGTCCATCGGCGGTAACGACCTGAAACAGTTCTTTTTTGCCGCCGACCGCGAGAATGAACGCGTGCGCCGCCGCTATGACACGATGAACGCATCGTTCGTGGCGCTGCTGCGCCAGATCGTGGCGCGCTGCGAAGAGGCGCGGGTGCCGCTGTCCTTCTGCGGCGAGGATGCCGGCCGCCCGGTCGAGGCGCTGACCTTTGCCGCGCTGGGCATCCGGCGGCTGTCGATGCGTCCCGCCTCGATCGGGCCGGTCAAGCATCTGATCCGGCGCGTCTCGATCGCCGATCTGCGCCGTCTTATCGACGAGGCCGAGGGTAACGGCCTGACCAATCTGCGCCGCCCGGTGACCGAATGGCTGGCGCGGCAATAGACGCCATCGGCACGAAAGCGCCGAACGCGCCCGGCAAGCCGCTGCCGACACAAGCGGCGGGCGAGTTCGGGGATGCGCGTTGCGGCTTGCTGCGCTGTCGGGCGGACCATATAGTGACCGGGTTTTCTGGCATAAATCTGCGGTTATGAAGCGTCGTCAATTTCTCCATGCCGCGACTGCGGTGGTCGCCGGCAGTTCGCTGGCTGTCACGCGTGTCCATGCCCAGATCGCCGCCGACGGCGCCGCGACCGCATCCGCGCCTACGGTGTCCGGCTTCGATTTCGAGGATGTCGCGACGCTGGCGCAGGAACGCGCCACCCGCGTCTACAAGCAACCCGTCGCCGATCTGGTCGGCAGCTTTGCGGATCTGAACTATGACCGCTATCGCGCGATCCGGTTTCGCCGCGAACACGACCCGCTGAAGGACAATGGCCTTTTCGGGATGGACCTGCTGCCGCCCGGGTCGATCTTCTACGAGCCGGTCAATATCAGCATCGTCCGCAACGGCACCCCGCAGAAGCTGGAATTCGATCCGCGCCTGCTGGAGTTCGACCCCTCGCAATTTCCCGAGGGCGCCGATCTGGAGACCAGGGGCGAGATGGGCTGGTCGGGGTTCCGGCTGCGCACGATCCTGAACCGTCCCGGCGTGATGGACGAATTTCTGGTGTTCCAGGGGGCCAGCTATTTCCGCGCCGTGGCGCGCGGCACGCTGTACGGGCTGTCGGCGCGCGGCCTGACGATCAAGACCGGCAGTCCCGACGGCGAGGAATTTCCGCTGTTCACCGATTTCTGGATCCACGAACCCGCCGCCGGTTCGGACCGGGTGCGCATCCACGCCCTGCTGGACAGCAAGTCGCTGACCGCCGCGTTCCAGTTCGACGTCAATCCGGGTGCTGCGACGACGATCCGGACGCGGCTGGCGATCTTTCCGCGGGTCGAGCTGCGCGAGACAGGCATCGCGCCGCTGACCTCGATGTTCTGGTTCGGCCCGGCCAGCCGCCGCAACGTGGACGATTACCGGCCCGCCGTGCATGACAGCAACGGGTTGCAGATGCATACCGGCGCCGGTCAGGCGCTGTGGCGGACGCTGGCCTCGCACAAGAACCTTCAGATCTCGTCCTTCGTGGACAGCAATCCCGACGGATTCGGCCTGATCCAGCGCGACCGCGACTTCACAGACTATCAGGACGCCGAGGCGATGTATCATCTGCGCCCCTCGGCCTGGATCCAGCCGCAGGGCGACTGGGGCGAGGGCGAGGTGCGGCTGATCGAAATCCCGGTCGAGAACGAGTTCAACGACAACATCGTCAGCTATTGGCTGCCCAAGCAGCCGATGGCCAAGGGCGAACGTCACGAATTCCGCTATCTTCTCGGCTTCGCGCCGCTGCCGCCGAACGATGTGCCGCTGGCCAAGGTGCGACAGGTCCGGTCCGGCCGGTCGATCAATGTCGAATCCACGCGCACCTATGTCGTCGATTTCGACATGTCGCCCTTTGGCGACCAGATGCCCGAATCCAAGGTCACGACCTCGGCCGGCAGCATCGTTCATGCCTATCTGAAACCGTTGCCGGAGCAGCGCGTCCTGCGCCTTGCGTTCGAGTTCGATCCGGGCGGTGCCGCGCTGGCCGATCTTCAGGCGCTGCTGACCGACGGCAACGGCATGGCGCTCAGCGAAAGCTGGCTGGCGCGCTGGACGGAATGAAGGTGGACAGCGCCGCCCTTTGCCCGCCGGTCGCGGCCGTGCCGCCCGATGCGCCGCTGGCCATGCCGATCCAGGATTTCCGCGCCCCGCCCGCCACCCGCCGCAGCCGCAAGCCCGAAGGCTGGCGCGTCCATGCGGCGCGGCTGATCGCGTTCGGCGGCACCGCGGCGCTGGCCGTGACCGGGTTCCTGCAGATGTGGGCGTCGTTCGGCGACCGGCCCACCCCGATGCAGTGGGCGCTGCTGGTCCTGTTCGTGCCGACCTTTGCCTGGGTCGGGTTCTCGTTCTGCGCCATGATCGCGGGGCTGTTCGCGCCGCGCCTGCGCACGCCGCAGGGGCCGAACCCGGCGCGCATCGCCGTCGTCATGCCGGTCTATCACGAGGATGCCGGCAAAAGCATCGGCCTGCTGATCGCGCTGGCCCGCGATCTGGACCGCGAGGGGATGGGCGACCGCACCGAAATCTTCGTGCTGTCCGACAGCCGCGACCCGGACGTGACCGTGAACGAGACGCTGGCCGTCGCCGCCGCGCGCGAGGCCGCGCCCCTGCCGATCTGGTATCGCCGCCGGCTGACGAATGACGACCGCAAATCCGGCAACGTGGCCGATTTCGTGCGCAGATGGGGCGGGCGCTATGACCAGATGGTGGTGCTGGACGCCGACAGCGTGCTGACCGGCGCGACGATCCGCGCCCTGTCGGCGCGGATGCAGGCCGATCCCGATCTGGCGCTGATCCAGACCATGCCGATGCTGGTCGGGGGCGAGACGATCTTTGCCCGGCTGACCCAGTTCGCGGGCCGCGTCTATGGCCCGATGATCGCCCGCGGCGTCGCGGCGTGGTCGGGCAACAGCGGCAATTACTGGGGCCACAACGCCATCATCCGCGTCAGCGCCTTCGCCGGTGCCTGCGGCCTGCCGCGCCTGCCGGGCAACCCGCCCTTCGGCGGAACCATCCTCAGCCACGATTTCGTCGAGGCGGCGGCGCTGTGCCGGGCCGGCTGGAAGGTGCGGCTGGACCACGATCTGCGCGGCAGCTATGAGGGCGGGCCGCCGACGCTGCTGGACATGGCGGTGCGCGAACGCCGGTGGGCGCAGGGCAATCTGCAACATGCGCGCCTGCTGACCATGCGCGGCGCCTGCGCGATCAGTCGCGTCCATTTCGTCATCGGCATCCTGGGCTTCCTGATGAGCCCGCTGTGGCTGGCGCTGATCCTGGTGGGTCTGGCGCTGTCGGCCACGGTGCTGCTGTCCACGCCGGAATATTTTCCCAACGCCTATCAGCTTTTCCCCGACTGGCCGGTCTTCGACGCGCGCCGGATGCTGTGGCTGTTCATCGCCGCGATGACGCTGCTGCTGCTGCCCAAGCTGATCGCCACCTTTCGCGCCTGGGCGCGCCCCCTGGCCCGCGCCTCGGGCGGGCCGGTGCGGATCTTCGCCAGCGCGCTGTTCGAGATCCTGCTGTCGGCGCTGATCGCGCCGGTGCAGATGCTGATCCAGACCCGGCAGATCCTGGATATCCTGCGCGGCCGCGACAGCGGCTGGAACGCGCAGGTCCGCGCCGGGTCGATGCCCGGCTGGGGCGTGGTGATCGCGCGGCACTGGGGTCACGTCCTGCTGGGGGTCGGCACGCTGCTGGTGCTGGCGCAGTTTTCGCCGCCGCAACTGATCTGGCTGTCGCCGATCCTGGCCGGGCTGATCCTGTCGCCGCTGACATCGCGGCTGTCTGCCAGCCCGGTCTTCGGGCGATGGGCGCGGATGCGCGGGCTGCTGGTCACGCCCGAGGAACGCAGCTTTCCGCCGATTCTGTCCGACGCGCTGGCCGCGACCCGCGCCCTGCCCCGCCCGGTCGAGGGCGACGGGGCGATCCTGCAACTGGCAGACGACCCCGACGCGCGCCGCCGTCACCTTGCCATGCTGGTACCCCCCGCCGACCTGCCCGCCGACCTGGCCGAAAACGACCGGCTGACGCGCATCACCGCCGAGGCCAAGATCGCCCACGCCGAAACCCGCGCCCAGGCGCTGCGGTTTCTGGACGCGGACGAAACCGAGGCTTTGATTCTCGATCCCGCCCTTCTCGAACGCTGGAGCCGCCTGCCGGCGTGAGCCGTCGGCCGCAGGACAACACGCGCCATGAAACGCCTGATCGCCCTAGACATGCTGCGCGGCTATGCTCTGGTCTGCATCATGCTGGACCACATGCCGGCCTCGGCGCTGCGCGAATACACGCTGGCGAATTTCGCGATCTTCGATGCGGCGGAATTGTTCGTGCTGCTGTCGGGGTTCCTGGTCGGTCTGGTCTGGCAAGGCGTGGAGCGGAACGAGGGGCGGCGGGCCGCGCAATGGCGCTTTGCCCGCCGCGCGTTCGAGGTCTGGCGCGCGCTGGTGGTGGGCGGGCTGATCATGGCGCTGCTGTCGGCGGCGCTGCTGCATGCGGGCCTGAAGCACACCGCGATCTGGAACCAGTATGCGCACTGGGTGGTCGAGAATCCGTGGGGCTATCTGGGCGTGCTGGCGACGATGTGGCTGCAACCCAACCTGCTGGACGTGCTGGCCGTCTATGTCGTGCTGATCGCCTCGGCCCCGCTGCTGGTGCCGCTGATGCTGCGCTTTCCGTTCAGCTTTGCCGCAGCTTCGGTGGCGATGTGGTGGTTTGCGCCGGTGTTGAACCGGCTTGTTCCCAATCACAGCGATGGCGGGTTGCTGTTCAATCCGTTCGGCTGGCAGATGCTGTTCTTTTCGGGCGTGGCGATGGGGTTGTTCCGTCAGCGCCTGATGCCGGTCCTGCTGCCCCATGCGCGGCTGATCACGATCGTGGCGTGGGCGATGTTCCTGTTCGGATCGACCATCATCATCGCCGCGCAGATCGGAGAGCCGGCCCTGCCCCTGCGCAACGCGCTGAAGCTTGTCTATGGCTCGATCGACAAATGGCGGCTGGACGGCACCCGCTATCTGGCGATCCTTGCCGCAAGCTGGCTGGTCGCGGTGCCGCTGGCCGGTATCATGGAACGGCTGGCCGCGACCCGCATCGGCGTCGGGCTGCAACAGATCGGCCGGGGCGGGCTGTGGTCCTTTATCGCCTGTGTGCTGCTGTCGGTGCTGGGCGACGCGTTCCAGGTCAACCCGCCCGATCAGCATGTGCTGCGCAAGCTGCTGGTCGATCTGTGGGCGATGCTGACGCTGTGGTGGCTGGCCGCGATCTGGCTGCAATGGGGCGCGCCGTGGCAGAAGGGGCGCAAGGCCCGCAAATGACGCAGCGGCGGCGGCGTGCCGGGCCGTGCCACGACGCGGCGTTCCGACCGGATCGGCTTGATCCGCGCCGGGACCGGACCCATCTTTCTGCCATGCAGCATCCATGCGCTGCGCCACAGAAAAATCGGATTGCCAGACCCTGACCATGCCGTTTTCCGCCACCGAGACGCAACGCCCGACCCGCGATGACGACCGCGCCGCGCCGCAGGAGGCCGCGCCCTGCGTGCGCCTGCAAGGTCTGCTGGCGCGGGACCGGCCGCTGCACACCGCGCATCTGTTGCGCCTGACGCCCGAGGATCGCCGCGCGCGGTTCAACGCGTCGATGTCGGACAAGGCCATCGCCGCCTATTCCCGCGATCTGGACTGGAGCCGGGCCTGGATCTTCGGCGCTTTCGTCGAGGGCGTGCTGCGCGGCGTCGGAGAGCTGGTGCCGAACGCGGCGGGCGATCAGGCGGAGCTGGCAATCTCGGTCGAGCGTCCGTTCCAGCATATGGGCATCGGCAAGATGCTGAGCCTGGCCCTGGTTCTGGTCGCGCGCCGCACCGGGATCGGCACGATCCGCATCCTGTATGTGCCGGGCAATGACAGCATGCGGGCGCTGGTCCGTGCGCTGGGCGCGCGTACGCACAGCGATGACGGCATGATCGAGGGCGTGTTCACCGTCCCGCCGAAACCCGACGACGCCCCGGCCGCCGCCGGCTGAAGGGACGGCGCCGCGACGCGTGCCGTCAGCCGGCGGGCAAAGCCGCGGCCTCGGCCCGCGGATACAGTCGCGCCATCGCCACGCCGCGCGCGATGTTGAGGGTGATCAGCGCCGCCCACAGCCCGTGATTGCCGATCAGCGGCGGCAGGGCCACGATCGCCAGCGCATAGATCGCGACCGCCTGCACCATGGCGTTGCGCATCTCTCGGGTCAGGGTGGCGCCGATGAAGATGCCGTCGAACATCCAGCCTGCGACGCCGATCAGCGGCGCCAGACCGACCCAGACCAGATATTGCCGCGCCTCGACCCGGACGGCGGGGGCGTTGGTCAGAAGGTCGATGATCGCCGCCCCGCCAGACCAGAAGATCAGCGCCAGGATCAGCGCGCCGCCGATCCCCCATTGCGAGGTCAGGATCGCCGCCCGCCGGACCCGTTCCGGCCGGCGCGCGCCGACCGCCTGCCCGACCAGGCTTTCGGCGGCAAAGGCGAACCCGTCCAGCGCGAAGGCGGTGATCGACAGAAACTGCACAAGCACCTGATTGGCGGCCAGCGTCACATCGCCATGCGCCGCGCCAAGAAACAGGAAGGTCGTGAAGCTGGCCTGCAACAGCACCGACCGGATCATGATGTCGCCATTGACGCGCAGCAGCCGGTCCAGCTTGTCGCGGGCAAACAGCGTGGCAAGGTTGCGCGCGGCCGCGACGGCGGCGCGCAGCACGTGGCGCGCCATGAACAGCCCCAGCCCCAGACCGCACCATTCCGCGATCAGCGACGCCCACGCCACCCCGGCCACGCCAAGACCCAGCCCCAGCACGAACCACAGATCCAGCGCCACGTTCAGCCCATTCTGCACCAGTTGCAGCGCCAGCACGCCGCGCGTCCGTTCGACCGCGATCAGCCAGCCGGTGATGGCATAAAGCCCGATGGTGGCCGGCGCGCCCCAGATGCGGATCGCCAGATAGTCGCGCGCCAGATCCTCGACCCCGGCGCTGGCGGGGGCCAGACGGAACGCGGCCCAGAACAGCGGCACCTGCAACAGCACGAATGCCAGCCCGGCGACCGCGGCGATGGTCAGCGCGCGCAGCAGATGGGCGCCGACCTGCGCGCCGTCGCCCGCGCCGTGGCTTTGGGCCACCAGACCCGACGTGCCCATCCGCAGAAACCCGAAGATCCAGTAGATCGAGGCCAGGATGACCGCGCCGATCCCCACCGCGCCGATCGGCTCGGGCCGGCCAAGCTGGCCGACCACGCCGGTATCGACCAGCCCCAGAAGCGGGATGGTCGCGTTCGACAGCACGATGGGCAGCGCGATGTTCAGCACCCGCCGATGCGTCAGCGGGACCGTCGGGTTCTGCATGCCTCAGCCCTGGGGCATCAGGAAATGCGCGGTTGCCTGCGCAAACATCCGTGCGCGGTTGTCCTGCCACCCCTCGACATGGACCGAGGCATAGCGCCGCCCCGACCGCACCACCCGCGCGCGGGCATAGGCGTCGCGCGGCAGCCCGCTGCGCAGGTAATCGACGGTGAAGTCGATGGTCTTGGGCAGCCGTGGCAGGCTGTCGGGCACGGCGGCGTCGGGCGCGATGCGGCCCGATTCCAGATCCTCCCAGATGGCGGACCAGGACAGTTCCACGATGGCCGTCATTTCCAGGAACGCCGCCGTCACCCCGCCATGCAGCGCCGGCAGCATCGGGTTGCCGATCAGCTTTTCGTCGAAGGGCAGCACCGCGGTCAGCTCATCCCCGCGCCGGTCAAAGCGGATGCCCAGCCAGCTCATGTAGGGGACGCCCGTGACCAGCGCGTTCAGCGCGGCATCGCGGCGCGACTTGATGCGGTGCAAGGGCTCGTTGCGGTCCATCCGCCTCACCTCTCGGCCGTGAAGGTGCCGGTGGCGGTGGCGACGGGGTTGTCGCCATCCTCGTCCATCGCGACCGCCCGCAGGAACGCCACGCTGCGCGTCATGTGATAGCATTCGGCCCGCGCCGTGATCCGCTGTCGCGGCGCGGCCGACCGCATATAGTCGATGCGCAGATCTATCGTCGCCGTCGAACGGGGCGCCGCCGGATGCATGATCACCGCCGCCCCGCAGCACGTATCCATCAGCGCCGAGACGACGCCGCCATGCACCACCTCGCGGCGCGGATCGCCCACCAGATGCGCGGCCCAGGGCATGCTGATCACCGCCCGCGCCGGCCCCAACTCGTCCACCCGCATCCCCAGGGCGCGCGCATGCGGGATCGCGTCGATGAACTGCTGCGTGATGCGCGCGCGGTCCTGCTGTTCCTGTGACTCGTCGTCGTTGGCGGACATGCTGCGTCTCCGTTGCGTGTGAGACAGCATTAGCCCCGGCACCGGGTCATGCTCAAGCCCTGCCGCGACGATGCTGGCGCGCGCCCGTTCGGGGCGGAGGTTCCGCGCCGTCTTCACGTGACGGTTGAGAAGCGCGGAGCGACCCGCTAGCCTGCCACCGGAAACGAACGTCGCGGAGAAGCCGGATGTCCGACGAACAGCTTGTCAGCTTCAAGGAGATGTGCGCGCGCTTCGATGTCACCCCGCGCACGCTGCGGTATTACGAGTATATCGAACTGCTCAGCCCGCACCGCGACGGGCGCGCGCGGTTCTATCGCCCCCGCGACGTCGCGCGCATGACGCTGATCCTGCGCGGCCGCCGCTTTGGCTTTTCGCTGGAAGAGATCCGGCAATGGCTGATGATCTATGAGGAAAAGGGCAGCCGCGAACAGCACGAGGTCTGGCTGGCCCTGGCGGACCGGCAGCTGAAGGTGCTGGACGACCAGATCGCGGATCTGCAGGCGGCCCGCGCCGATCTGGAATCCCTGCGCGACCGGACCGCGCAGGCGGTGCAGGACCGCGACTGAGACGGCGATCCCGCCACCCGACATCGTGACGCAGCGTCTTGCTTACGTTCGCGTCAAGTAGACCCTATATGGTCTGCAAGGCTCATGCTGGACAGAAGGAGGAGCTGGACGTCATGCCCGACGAATTGATGACAATTCGCCAGATGTGCGAGACCTTCGGCGTCACCCCGCGCACGCTGCGTTTCTACGAGGCGCGCGAACTGATCTTTCCCGAACGCCGCGGCCAGCACCGGCTTTACGACCGGCGCGACCGGGCCCGGCTGACGCTGATCCTGCGCGGCAAGCGTTTCGGGTTCAGCCTGGAACAGATGCGCCAGCTGCTTGAGATCTATGAGCCCGGCGGCACGAATCGCACCCAGATCGCGGCCACCGTGGCCGTCGGCCGCGAAAGGCTGGCGGACATGGAACGCCAGCATGCCGAACTGAGCGAGGCGATCGCAGAACTGAAGACCCAGATCGTCGATGCCGAGGCGCGGCTTGCCGCCCTGCCCGACGACGACACGTCCACAGGATAAGACAACAGATGCACAGCTATTCCCCCCCCGTTCGCGATCTGCAATTCGTGTTGCAGGATCTTCTGAACATCCCGGACTCGGGCCTGCCCGGCCACGCGGATCTGGACCCCGATTTCACCGAAGCCATCCTTGAGGCCGCGGGCAAGCTGGCCAGCGAGGTAATGGCGCCGCTGAACGGCGTCGGCGACCGGCAGGGCTGCCGGCTGGAGAACGGGATCGTGCGCACGCCGGACGGTTTCGCGCAGGCGTTCGACGCCATGCGGCAGGGCGGCTGGACCGCGCTGGACTGCGACCCCGATTATGGCGGGCAGGGGCTGCCCTATGTCATCGGTTCGGCCACGGCCGAGATGTTCTCGACCGCGAACATGGCCTTCGCGATGTATCCGGGCCTGACGCATGGCGCCTATTCGGCGATTCACGCGCATGGCACGGAGACGCAGAAGCAGACCTATCTGCCCCGGCTGGTCAGCTGCGAATGGACCGGCACGATGAACTTGACCGAACCCCATTGCGGCACCGATCTGGGCCTGCTGCGCACCAAGGCCGAACCCCAGGACGACGGCAGCTATCTGATCACCGGGCAGAAGATCTTCATCTCGGCCGGCGATCACGACATGGCCGAGAACGTCATCCATCTGGTGCTGGCCAAGGCGCCGGGCGGCGGCGAGGGAACGCGCGGCATCTCGCTGTTCATCGTGCCCAAGTTTCTGGTGAACGAGGACGGATCGCCGGGCGAGCGGAACAATGTCAGCGTCGGCAGCCTGGAAGACAAGATGGGCATCCACGGCAACGCCACCTGCGTGATGAACTATGACGCCGCCAAAGGCTGGCTGCTGGGCGATCTGCACAAGGGCATGCGGGCGATGTTCACGATGATGAACGAGGCCCGTCTTGGCGTGGCGATGCAGGGCTATGCCTGCGCCGAAGCGGCCTACCAGAACGCCGCGATCTATGCCCGCGAACGGTTGCAGGGCCGCGCGGCCACCGGCACCGAAAACCCGTCGGGACCGGCCGATCCGCTGATCGTTCACCCCGACATCCGCCGCAGCCTGATGGATCAGCGGTCGTTCGTCGAAGGTGCGCGGGCGCTGGTTCTGTGGTGCGCGCATCTGATCGACCGCGGCCATCAGGGCGACGCCGAGGCCGAGGGGCTGGTGTCGCTGCTGACGCCGGTCGCCAAGGGGTTCCTGACCGATCAGGGCTTTGCCGCGACGGTGCAGGCCCAGCAGGTCTTCGGCGGCCACGGCTATATCGAGGAACACGGCATGAGCCAGCTGGTCCGCGACGCCCGGATCGCGATGATCTATGAGGGCGCGAACGGCATCCAGGCCCTGGATCTGGTGGCGCGCAAGCTGCCGCAGGACGGCGGCCGGCACGTGATGGAGTTCTTCAGCCAGGTCAAGTCGTTCTGTCAGGATCATGCCGGCACCCCGACGCTGGCCGACGATTTCGTGGCCCCGCTGAAAGCCGCGTCGAAGGATCTGCAGACCGCCGCGACTTTCTTCATGGAACGCGGCATGAAGAACCCCAACGATGCGCTGGCCGGGTCCCATGATTTCATGCATCTGTTCGGCCATGTCGCGCTGGGCTTCATGTGGGCGCGGATGGCCGCCGCCGCGCAACAGGCGCTGGAGGCGGGCCAGGGCGACGCAGACTTCCTTAAGGCGAAGCTGATCACCGGACGTTACTACATGCAGCGGCAGTTGCCGATCACGGCCACGCATCTGGCCCGCATCCAGTCCGGCGCACAGCCCGTCATGGCGCTGGAGGCCGAGGCATTCTGAACCGTCGCACGATCCGGGGCCGGGGCCGGGGTATTTGTGCAAAGAAGAAGCACAGGATGCGTCCCGGCCCCTCCCGCCTTCCGGCGGGTCGGGCGTTGACGGCCAGGGACCGGGACGACTTCTCCTTTGGCGGTCATCGGCTCCCCAGCCTGTACCGCAGGAAAGGTTATGACGGCGCGAGGTTGAAGAAGGGTTAACCGGCCCTTCTTCTTTGCAGAAATACCCCGCAGGGGGTGCGGGGGGCGCGCAGCCCCCCGCAGGCAAGGAGGAAAGATGACCGCAGAACTTTGGTGTTTCGGGGAATCGGGCAACGCTTACAAGCCCGCGCTGACGATGGAACTGGCAGGCTATGACTGGTCGCCCGTCTATGTCGATTTCTTCGGCGGCGAGACGCGCGGGTCGGCGTTTCGCGCGCTGAACGCGATGGGCGAGGTTCCGGTGTTTCGCGAGGGCGATCTGACGCTGACCCAGTCGGCGGTGATCCAGATGCATGTCGCGGAACGCACGGGGCGGTTTCTGGGTGCCGACCGGAACCAGACGCTGCGCTGGCTGATGTTCGACAATCACAAGCTGTCGGGTCAGGCCGGGCCGCTGCGCTTCATGATGAATTTCCTGCCCCCCGAAAAGCGTCCGCAGGGCGGCATCGACTATCTGGCCGGCCGGGTCAGGGCGGCTTACAAGATCCTCGACGGCCATCTGGCGGATCGCGACTGGGTCGCCGACCGCGCGCCCACGATCGCGGATTTCGCCTGCTGCGGCTATCTTTTCTATCCCGAGCCGTTCGGCTTCGACCGCGCCGACTGGCCCAATATCGACCGCTGGCTGGACGGCATCGCCGCCCTGCCCGGCTGGAAACATCCCTATGACCTGATGCCCGGCAAACCCTCCGACCGGGCGCCGAAGGAGGATCAATGACCGACGCATTCATCTATGACGCCGCCCGCACGCCGCGCGGCAAGGGCCGGCCCGATGGCAGCCTGCACGAGGTCACCTCGCTGGCGCTGTCCGCGCGCCTGCTGAACGCGGTGAAGGACCGCAACGGGCTTGAGGGCCACGCCGTCGAGGACGTGATCTGGGGCAATGTCACGCAGGTCAAGGAACAGGGCGGCTGTCTGGCGCGCAGCGCGGTGCTGGCCTCGGATCTGGACGAATCGATCCCCGGCCTGTCGATCAACCGTTTCTGCGCATCTGGGATGGAGGCGGTGAACCTCGCCGCCAACCAGATCCGGGGCGGCGCGGGCCAGGCCTATATCGCCGGCGGCGTCGAGATGATGGGCCGGGTGCCCATGGGCAGCGACGGCGCGGCCATCGCGGTCGATCCCGGCCTGGCGATGAAATCCTATTTCGTGCCGCAGGGGATCAGCGCCGACATCATCGCCACCGAATACGGCTTCGACCGGGATCAGGCCGACGCGCTGGCGGTCGAATCGCAGCGCCGCGCGGCGCAGGCGTGGCAGGAAGGCCGATTTGACAAATCCATCGTGCCGGTGCTGGACCAGAACGGCCTGACCATCCTGGACCGCGACGAATACATGCGCCCCGGCACCACGGCCGAGGATCTGGCCAAGCTGAAACCGGCCTTCAAGGAGATGGGCGAAACCATGCCCGGCTTCGACAAGGTGGCGATGCTGAAATATCCGCATCTGGACCGCATCGACCATATCCACCATGCCGGCAACTCGTCGGGGATCGTGGACGGCGCGGCGGCGGTGCTGGTCGGCAACGCCGAATTCGGACGCGCGCACGGGCTGAAACCGCGCGCCCGCATCCGCGCCACCGCCAAGATCGGCACCGATCCGACGATCATGCTGACCGGCCCGGTCCCGGTGACGGAAAAGATCCTGCGCGATTCCGGCATGTCCATCGGCGATATCGACCTGTTCGAGGTGAACGAGGCTTTCGCCAGCGTCGTGCTGCGCTTCATGCAGGCGTTTCAGGTCGATCCGGCGCGCGTCAACGTCAACGGCGGCGCCATCGCCATGGGCCATCCGCTTGGCGCGACGGGCGCGATCATCATCGGCACGCTGCTGGACGAGCTGGAGCGGCAGGACAAGAACGTGGGTCTGGCGACCCTGTGCATCGCGTCCGGCATGGGCGCGGCCACCATCATCGAACGCGTGTGAGGGATCAGACCATGACCGATTTCACGATGGAAAAAGACGCCGACGGCGTCGCGATCATCACCTGGGACGTGCCCGGCAAGTCCATGAACGTGCTGTCGATGCAGGGCGCCGACACGCTGGACGCGCTGATCGACGACGCGCTGGCCGATGCGGCGGTGAAGGGCATCGTCATCACCAGCGGCAAGGCGGATTTCGCCGCCGGGATGGACCTGAACGTCATCGCCGGCATGAAAGAGGATGGCGGCGCGCAGGGCGTCTTTGACGGCGTGATGCGGCTGCACCACCTGCTGCGCAAGATCGAACTGGCCGGCATGGACCGCAAGACGAAGAAGGGCGGCAAGCCCGTCGCCGCCGCCCTGCCCGGCACCGCGCTTGGGATCGGGCTGGAACTGCCGCTTGCCACGCATCGCATCTTTGCCGCCGACAACCCCAAGGCCCGGATCGGCCTGCCCGAGATCATGGTCGGCATCTTTCCGGGCGCGGGCGGCACCACGCGCCTGTCGCGCAAGCTGGGCGCGATGGCCGCCGCCCCCTTCCTGCTGGAAGGCAAGCTGTCCGATCCGAAAAAGGCCAAGTCTGCCGGGCTGATCGACGAGGTGGTCGACGATCCGCTGGCTGCCGCGAAGGAATGGGTTCTGGCCGCGGAAGACGCCGATCTGGTCAAGCCGTGGGACGCCAAGGGCTACAAGATGCCCGGAGGAGAGCCGTTTCATCCCGCGGGCTTCATGACCTTCGTCGGTGCCTCGGCGATGGTGCATGGCAAGACCATGGGCGTCTATCCCGCCGCCCGTGCGCTGCTGTCGGCGGTCTATGAGGGCGCGATGGTGCCCTTCGATCAGGCGCTGAGGATCGAAGCGCGCTGGTTCACCAACGTGCTGATGAACCCGTCCTCGGGCGCCATGATCCGCTCGCTGTTCATCAACAAGGAGGCGCTGGAAAAGGGCGCGAACCGTCCCGACCAGCCCGATCAGAAGGTGACGAAGCTTGGCATTCTGGGCGCCGGCATGATGGGGGCGGGCATCGCCCATGTCAGCGCGATGGCGGGCATCAAGGTGGTGCTGATCGACGCGACACAGGAAAGCGCCGACAAGGGAAAATCCTACTCCGAGGGGCTGCTGGACAAGGCCATCAGCCGCAGGAAATCGACCGAGGAGAAGAAGGCCGAGGTTCTGGGCCGCATCACCGCGACGACCGATTACGCCGCGCTGGACGGCTGCGATCTGGTGGTCGAGGCGGTGTTCGAGGACCCGCAGATCAAGGCCGACGTGACGAAAAAGGCCGAAGCCGTGATCGGCACCGACGCGATCTTCGCCACCAACACCTCGACCCTGCCGATCAGCGATCTGGCCCGCGCCAGCGCCCGGCCCGACCAGTTCATCGGCATCCATTTCTTCTCGCCCGTGGACAAGATGGCCCTGGTCGAGATCATCAAGGGCCGCGAGACCGGCCCCCGCGCCGTCGCCAAGGCGCTGGATTTCGTGCGCCAGATGCGCAAGACGCCGATCGTGGTGAACGATGCCCGCTTCTTCTACGCCAATCGCTGCATCATTCCCTATATCAACGAAGGCGTGCGGATGGTGGCCGAGGGTGTGAACCCGGTGCTGGTCGAAAACGCCGCGAAGATGATGGGCATGCCGCTTGGCCCGCTGCAACTGGTCGATGAGACCAGCATCGATCTGGGCGTGAAGATCGCCAAGGCGACGCGCGCGGCGATGGGCGAGGCATATCCCGACGGCGCCGTGGACGAGGTGCTGTTCTGGATGGCCGATGAGGGGCGGCTGGGCCGCAAGTCGAATGCGGGCTTTTACGCCTATGACGACAAGGGCAAGCGCCAGGGAGTGTGGCAGGGGCTGGCCGATCGCTATCCCCGTTCCGACGATCAGCCCGACCTGACCGAGGTGCAGCACCGGCTGATGTTCGCGCAGACGCTGGAGGCGGTGCGCGCGCTGGAGGAAGGCGTGCTGGAGGATATCCGCGAAGGCGATGTCGGCGCGATCCTGGGCTGGGGCTTCGCACCGTGGAGCGGGGGGCCGTTCAGCTGGCTGGACATGATGGGCGCCGCCCGCGCGGTCGAGATCTGCGAGGGTCTGACCGAACGCCACGGCGACCGGTTCGCTGCCCCCGACCTGCTGCGCCAGATGGCCCGCGACGGCGACCGCTTCTATGACCGCTTCGGGTCGCGCGCGCAGGCCGCCTGACGGGCAGCCCCCTTTGCGGCAAATGCGCCACACCCATGGGCGCCGATGACACGGAGGGCGGCACTTTCGCCGCCCTCTGGCGTTGAATGCGGCACGAAACGGCTTATGCTGCGATGCAATAACGGGGCCGGCAACGGCCCTGCATCGCGCCTTGACCATCCGAAAGGGAACGATCTCGATGACCGAAGACACACGCCGCCGCGCCGAGGCTGCGCAGAAGGACATCGAAGACGTGACCTCGGTGGTGCTGCCCGAACCCGACGCGCCGGTGCCGCTGGACAAGGCCGATCCCCCCACCAGCGACGAGATCCGCCGCCGGATGGAGGAAATCGACATCGAGGACAGCGGTTCCATCGTGCGGTTCGGCACCCGCGCGCAGTCGGAATTGCAGGAAATCAGCCAGAAGATGCTGGCCGATGTGAAGAACAAGGATGTCGGCCCGGCCGGCGAAAGCCTGCGCGAGATCGTGACCACGATCCGCGGCTTTTCCAGTTCCGAACTGGACATGCGCCGCGACCGCAGCTGGTGGGAACGGCTGCTGGGCCGCTCTGCGCCCTTCGCCAAGTTCGTCGCCAATTACGAACAGGTGCAGACGCAGATCGACCGCGTGACCTCGGACCTTGAAGGGCACGAACAGCGTTTGTTGAAGGACATCAAGGCGCTGGACATGCTTTATGACCGCACGCTTGATTTCTATGACGAACTTGCCCTGTATATCGCCGCCGGCGAGGCCAAGCTGCGCGAACTTGACGACAAGGTCATTCCCGCCAAGGAAGCCGCGCTGAATGCGGCGGGCGAGCCCGATCAGGTGATGGAGGCGCAGGAGCTGCGCGACCTGCGCGCGGCCCGCGACGATCTGGAACGGCGCGTCCACGATCTGAAACTGACCCGGCAGGTGACGATGCAGTCCCTGCCCTCGATCCGACTGGTGCAGGAAAACGACAAGTCGCTGGTCACCAAGATCAACTCGACGCTGGTCAACACCGTGCCGCTTTGGGAAACGCAGCTGGCGCAGGCCGTCACCATCCAGCGCAGCGCCGAGGCCGCGCGCGCCGTCAAGGAGGCGGGCGATCTGACCAACGATTTGCTGACCCGCAATGCCGAAAACCTGCGTCAGGCCAACACCCAGATCCGCACCCAGACCGAACGCGGCGTCTTCGATATCGAGGCGGTCCGGACCGCCAACGCCGAACTGATCGCCACGATCGAGGACAGCCTGCGCATCGCCGATGAGGGGCGCGCCCGCCGCGCCGCCGCCGAAGAGGATCTGACGCGCATGGAAGCGGATCTGCGCGACGCGCTGGCGACCGCGACCGCGCGGCGGCAAGAGGCGGTGACGGACCGGACCGGCAAGCCATGATCCGGGCGGCGCGGCGGGGGTTTCGGTGGCCGGGACTGGCGCTGATCGCGCTGCTGGCGTCGTGCGGAACGGCACCGGATGTCGATCCGGTCCCGCCGCAGCCCCGACCGGCCCTGCCCGCACCGCAGAAAAGCGGCCCCAGCCAGGCCGAGATCCGCAAGGCGCGCGCCGAACGCAACCGCACAGTGAACGCCGCCGCCGCCGACGCGCGGGACTCGGCCAGCCGGACCAGCCGGACCCTGACCGCCGAATATGCCGGCATCGAACGCAGGCTGCGCGCGGACGGTCGGCTGCGGCGCGAGCGCGTGCCGATGGATGCGCCGATCGACGCCGGTCTGCTGGCGCGCAACTTCATGCAGATCGCCCTGCGCGACGAATACCGGCGCGAGGGGTCGGAGATGGTCGCGGATGCGCACAGCGCGCCCCTGCGCCGGTGGCAGGCGCCGGTCCGGTTCCAGGTCGAGTTCGGGGATTCGGCCGACGCCGCGCTGCGCGCCACCTATCGCAGCGAAATTGCGGACTTCGCCGCGCGGCTTCAGCGCGCCTCGGGCCATTCGGTCGGGCTGAGCGACTCGGGCGGTAATTTCCTGGTGCTGGTCCTGAACGAGGATGAACGCCGCAATCTCGGCCCGCTGCTGGCGCGGCTGATCCCGGACCTGCCATCACCCGATGTGGCCACGCTGCGCGATCTAGATCCCGGCAATTTCTGCACCGTCTTTGCCTATTCGCGCGGCCGCTCGGCGGTCTATGTCCGCGCCGTCGCGCTGATCCGTGCCGAACTGCCCGCGCTGCTGCGCAGCTCCTGCATCCACGAGGAGCTGGCGCAGGGCATGGGACTTGCCAATGACAGCCCGCAGGCGCGCCCCTCGATCTTCAACGATGACGAAGAATTCGCGCTGCTGACGCGCCATGACGAACTGCTTTTGAAGATCCTCTACGATCCGCGCCTGCGCCCCGGCATGTCCGAGGCCGAGGCTGCGCCCATCGTGCGCAAGATCGCGGCCGAGTTGCTGGGCGAGGAGACCTAGGCGACACCGCGCGCCGGTTTGTCAGCCCCGCCGCTTTGTGCCAACGTGGCGCGTGACGGCCCGCGTCGATGACGCGCGGCCATGACCACGCAGGAGGGGAAATTGCGAATCCGCTATCTTCACACGATGGTCCGGGTCAAGGATCTGGACAAGACAATGCAGTTCTTCCGGCTTCTGGGGCTGGAAGAGACGCGCCGCACCGACAACGAGAAAGGCCGTTTCACACTGGTCTTCATGGCGCCGCCCGGTCAGCCGGAATGTCCGGTCGAACTGACCTATAACTGGGACGGCGATGACGGCCTGCCCTCGGACAGCCGCCATTTCGGGCATCTGGCCTATCGGGTCGAGAATATCTACGACATGTGCCAAAGACTGCAGGACGCCGGCGTGACGATCAATCGCCCGCCCCGCGACGGACACATGGCCTTTGTCCGCAGCCCCGACAACATCTCGATCGAATTGCTGCAAGAAGGCGACAGCCTGCCGCCGCAAGAGCCGTGGTCGAGCATGAAAAACACCGGCCACTGGTAGAAGGGGCCGCGCCGGTCACGACGCTGTGGCCGCCTTATCGCTTCATGCGCGGACCGCCCCCGATGCGGTCCCCGCCATATGCCCGGCCCGCCCCACACGCAGGACGGGGCCGCGACCACAGCCGCCCGCGTCAATAGATATAGCGGATCTGTTCGGACCAGAAACGCTCGATCCGCCGTCCCTGCATGTTCACCCGGTCCAGCGGGGGATCGTCCAGCACGCCCGACATCGCCAGCCCTTCGGCGTGGCGCAGGAACATGCGATGCACCAGACATCGCACCTCTTGTCCCGCATCGGCCAGCCGCACGCGCACGGAACGCCGGTCGGTGTCGCACCGTTCGTGATGGACATAGCCCATCGCGACCAGCTTTTTCAGGTTATAGCTGACATTCGATCCCTGATACATGCCGCGAGAGCGCAATTCGCCGGCCGTCACCTCGGATTCGCCCAGATTGTACAGGATCAGCGCCTGAACCGGCGTCAGATCGTTCCGGCCCAACCGCTCGAACTCGTCCTTCACCAGATCCAGCATCAGCCGGTGCATCCGTTCCAGAAGCTGCAACGATTCCAGATAGGCCTCGGCGTTTTCGCAGCTTTCGTCGATGACCGGCCGTTCCGGTCGGCGATGGTCGAGATTTTGCATGTGACTCAACATTTCGGTTCTTGTCCTGTCAGGGTCTGCTGTCCGCCAGGCTAGACCAGAAATGCGAATCCGCAGTTAACACCGCAGGACGACCGCCAATTGCCGGTCAGGAGGCCCCTGCATCCGAATGGCGCTGTCCGGCATCGGCGGCGATCCGGTCCAGCAGCGCGGACAGATGCGGCGGCCCAAGATCGGGATGGGGCGTGCCGGTCACGCGCCGCGTCACCCACAGATACAGGTCCTGATCGTTTTCCGACAGCAGCGCCTCGTAGACGGCAAGTTCGTCCTCGGACAGATCGGCCAGCGGACCGTCGGCGAAAGGACCCAGGATCAGGTCCATCTCTTTCATTCCGCGCCGCCAGCTGCGCATCCTCAGCCGCCGCAGGCGGATCGCGCCGGGATCGTCGCGTTCAGTCATTGGCCAGCAACTCCTCGAGACGGTCGATGCGCTGCGTGGCTTCGTGCAGTAACCGGCGCAGCTCGCGCAACTCGGTCCGGGGCAGGCTGGCCGCGCCGTCGCCGCCGGTCTGCGGCCCCTGCCCCTTGCCGGTCAGCAGCCAGGTCAGCGGCACGCCCAGCATCCCCGACAGCCGGCCCAGGAACACCGCGCGCGGTTCGGCCTGATCGGCCTCCCATCCCTGCATCGTCTCGGCCCGGACGCCCAGCCGGTCGGCCAGTTCCGCGACCGACAGGCCCGCCCCCTCGCGCGCGGCGGTCAGCCTGTCGCCCAGTGTCGCCTCATTCTCGCCGTAACCGTGATGGCCCATCCTGCCCTCGCTTGTGGGTTTGTGCCCCACAGCGTAAGCCATGCCGGGACGCAGTTCAAACCGACGAGGTTCAGATGAGCTTTCTCGCCCGACGCCTGACGCGGATCAAGCCGTCACCGACCATCGCCATGACCACCCGCGCAGCCGAGTTGCGCGCCGAAGGCCGCGACATCATCAGCCTTTCTGCGGGCGAGCCCGATTTCGACACCCCCCGACATATCTGCGAGGCCGGCAAGGCCGCCATCGACGCGGGTCACACGCGCTATACCCCGGTCGATGGAATCGCGTCGCTGAAACGCGCGATCTGCGACAAGTTCGCGCGCGAGAACGGGCTGGATTACGACCCTTCCCAGATCACCGTCGGCACCGGCGGCAAGCAGATCCTGTTCAACGCGCTGATGGCGACGGTGGATGCGGGGGACGAGGTGATCGTGCCTGCGCCTTACTGGGTCAGCTATCCCGATATGGTGCTGCTGGCGGGCGGCACGCCGGTGATCGTGGAATGCGGCGTGCAGGACGGGTTTCGCCTGACGCCCGAGGCGCTGGAAAAGGCCATCACGCCGCGCACCAGATGGCTGATCCTGAATTCGCCGTCGAACCCGTCGGGCGCGGGTTACGGTCGCGAGGACATGCAGGCGCTGACCGATGTGCTGCTGCGGCATCCGGATGTGTGGGTCTTGTCGGACGACATCTATGAACATTTGGTCTTCGACGGGTTTCAGTTCGTGACGCCGGCGCAGGTCCAGCCGCGCCTGAAGGACCGGGTGCTGACGATGAACGGGGTCAGCAAGGCCTATGCGATGACCGGCTGGCGGATCGGGTATGGCGCCGGCCCCGAGCCGTTGATCCGCGCCATGGCCAAGCTGCAATCGCAATCGACCTCGAACCCCTGCTCGATCAGCCAGCATGCCGCGCAGGCCGCATTGACCGGCCCGCAGGATTACGTCCGCGAAAGCCGCGCGGTGTTCCAGCGCCGTCGCGATCTGGTGGTGGCCGGGCTGAACGAGTGTCCGGGGATCGAGTGTCCGACGCCGCAGGGCGCGTTCTATGTCTATCCCTCGATTGCGGGGCTGATCGGTCTGACCAGCGCCGGCGGAACCCGGATCGAAGACGATCGCGCCTTTGCCGATGCCTTGCTGGATGAAACCGGGGTCGCGGTGGTGTTCGGCGCGGCCTTCGGCCTCAGCCCGCATTTCCGTATTTCCTATGCGACCGGCGACGACCAGCTGCGCGAGGCCGTGACGCGAATCCGCCGGTTCTGCGAAGGCTGCGGCTGAGGGCGCGCCCGGCCGCGCGCCCCCCCTGTCACGCGCTACATCGCGGTCCAGCCGCCATCCACGCTGATCGTGGTGCCGGTCAGTTGCGCCGCCGCGTCGCTGCACAGGAACACGGCGGTATCGCCGATCTCTTCCACGGTGGCGAATTCCTTGGAGGGCTGACGTTCCAGCATGACGTTGTTGATCACGTCCTCGCGGCTCATGTCGTATTCCTTCATCGTGTCGGGGATCTGTTCCTCGACCAGCGGCGTCAGGACATAGCCCGGGCAGATCGCGTTGCAGGTGATCTGTTCCTTCGCGGTTTCCAGCGCGGTGACCTTGGTGAACCCGACGACGCCATGCTTGGCCGCGACATAGGCCGACTTGAACGGGCTGGCGGTCAGCCCGTGGGCCGAGGCGATATTCACGATCCGGCCCCACCCGGCCTTGCGCATCATCGGCAGCGCGGCGGCAGTGGTGTGAAAGGCCGACGACAGGTTGATGGCGATGATGGCGTCCCATTTCTGGACCGGGAAATCCGGGATCGGCGCGACGTGCTGGACGCCTGCGTTGTTGACCAGGATGTCGCATTGCCCCGCCTGTTCGATCAGCGCCCGGCATTCATCGCCCTTCGACATGTCGGCCTTGATATAGCGGACCTTCACGCCGTGCTGCTGGGCCAGTTCATCGGCCAGCGCGTGATCCTTGTCGGTGTCGGTAAAGCTGTTCAGCACCACGTCGGCGCCGGCCTTGGCCAGTCGATGGGCGATGCCCAGCCCGATCCCCGAGGTCGATCCCGTCACGACCGCCGTCTTGCCTGTCAGGAATTTCTGAAACATTGCATCCTCTGATGGTTCTTTGCCTTCGTGCGCACTCTATCTTCCCGCAAGGACAAGTGCAGCCGCAAAACCGTGCCCTGCCGCAATCTGCCCACCGGCGCGCCGGACGGGCGGGCAAAAAAAAAGCGCCCGCACAAGGCGGGCGCAAGTCATGAGGCAGGTTTCATACAGGCAAGAAACCTATCGAGCAGTAAGCCATTTATACGCGACTCACCGCCCGAGTCCAACAGCGAAGTTCAGGCGGCCATTGACGGGCTTTGATCGAGCCTGTTGAAATCGCCGCCAAACCAAGAATGACGAGGCGGGCGGCAATGCGAATCTTCAAAATCCTTAACAAATGCGCGATCAAATGCGCGTGGCCGGCGGTCTGGCTGGCGGCTTTCGGTGTTGCAGCAATGCCGCTGGCAAGCGCCGCGCAGCCGGCCCATGGCATTGCAATGTATGGAGAACCTGCGCTGCCCGAAGGGTTTTCCCACCTGCCCTACGCGAATCCCGACGCGCCGAAAGGCGGGACGATTCGCCTGGCGGAACCGGGCGCGTTCGACTCGTTGAAGCCCTGGGTTCTCAAGGGAAACCCGGCCTGGGGCGTGGGGGTGCATGTCGCCGAAACGCTGATGTTTCGATCCATCGACGAGCCGTTCACCCTGTATGGCCTGCTGGCCGAGTCGGTGGAAACCGGCGATGACCGAAGCTGGGTCGAATTCACGCTGCGCCCCGAGGCGCGGTTTTCCGACGGCACGCCGGTGACGGTCGAGGATGTGATGTGGTCCTATGAGACCTTGGGGACGGTCGGGCATCCGCGCTATCTGGGGGCGTGGGCCAAGGTCGAGAAGATGGAACAGACCGGCGAACGCAGCGTCCGGTTTCATTTCACCGAACAGGACCGCGAACTGGCGATGCTGATGGGGATGCGCCCGATCCTGAAGAAAACCCAGTGGGAGGACAGCGATTTCAGCGAATCCGGGCTGGAGCCGCCCATCGGGTCGGGCGCCTATGTCATCGACCGCGTCGATCCGGGCCGCCAGATCACCTTTCGCCGCGATCCCGATTACTGGGGCGCGGATCTGGCGATCAATCGCGGGCTGAACAATTTCGATGAAATCCGCTATGACTATTTCGGCGATGCCAATGCGATGTTTCAGGCCTTCAAGGCCGGCGACGTGAATGTCTGGCGCGAATTGTCGGCCGAGAAATGGGACAGCGAATACAATTTTCCGTTGCTGACCGAAGGCAAGGTGGTGAAATCGGAAATCCCCAACGAACGCCCGTCGGGGATCATGGGGCTGGTGATGAACACCCGCAACCCGATCTTTGCCGACTGGCGCGTGCGGCAGGCGATGATCGAAGCGTTCAATTTCCAGTTCATCAACAACACGCTGAACGGCGGCAGGGACCCGCGCATCACCTCGTATTTCTCGAACTCGGTGCTGGCGATGCAGCCCGGCCCGGCCGAGGGGAAGGTGCGCGAATTGCTGGAACCTTTCGCAGACCAGCTGCCCCCCGGCGCGATCGAGGGATATATCCTGCCCGAGGGCAGCGACCGCCCGCTGGACCGCAAATCGCTGCGCACCGCGCTGAAGCTGCTGGAAGAGGCCGGCTGGACCGTGCAGGACGGCGCGCTGAAGAACCAAAGCGGCAAGCCCTTCGCGTTCGAGATCCTGCTGAACCAGTCGGGCAGCGCCATGCGCACCGCCTCCGAAACGCAGCAGATCGTCGATATCTATATCGAGGCGCTGCGCAACCTGGGCATCACGCCGCGCCTGACGCTGCTGGATTCGGCGCAATACGTGCAGCGCACCTCGAATTACGATTTCGACATGACATGGTATGAACGCGCCCTGTCGCTGTCGCCGGGCAACGAACAGATGCTGTATTGGGGCCATGACGGCGTGACCCTGCCCGGCAGCCGCAACTGGATGGGCATGAACAGCCCCGCGGCCGAGGCGATGATCGCCGCCATTCTGGACGCGCAGAGCGAGGACGATTTCACCGCCGCCGTGCGTGCGCTGGACCGAGTGCTGACCGCCGGCCGCTATGTAATTCCGGTCAGCTTCTCGCCGATCTCGCGGCTGGCCCATTCCGCCGACCTGCATTATCCTGAAAAAACGCCTCTTTACGGAGACTGGCCCGGATTCCTTCCCGAGGTCTGGTGGCAGGAGGAAAAAGAATGAGAGCAGTCGCAACGATGATCCTGGCTTGTGCGTTGCTGGCCGGATGCAACACCGTCGCCGGAGTGGGCGAGGACATTACCGGCGGCGCCCGCTGGTTCCAGCAGGGTCTGCCCAGGAGTTACTAGGATGAAATGGCACCATGTGAAGGAAAACTGGGCCGCCTTCTACGAGGCGATCCAGGAGAAATGGCCAGAGGTGGACGAGGCCGATCTGGACGAAATCGACGGCGACCAGCGCGCCTTCATCGCCTATCTCGTCGAGGCGACCGGACAGGAGGCGTCCGAGGTGCGCGACGAATTGCGCGAATGGCTGGCCGGAGAGATTCCGTCCGACGTGGTCATGGACCCGATCCACGACAATCATTCGATCTCGCTCAGCGCGAAATACGTGAACGAGGGCGAGGACGAATACGACGACGATGCGCGCTTCGGCGATGACGGGGACTATCCCGACGACGGCGACTGACGCGCGACGCCGCGCCCGCACGCGATACAGCCCCAACGACGTCGTCCTGCGGCGCCAAAGGAACGCAGACGGCATGTCCAGCACTCTCAGGATCGCGGTTGGCAGTATTCTGGTCGGTCTGGCGGTGCTGGCGCTGAAGCTGCTGGCGTGGTGGATGACGGGATCGGTCGCGCTGCTGTCGGACGCGCTGGAAAGCACGGTCAACGTCGCCACCGCGCTGGCCGCGCTGATCGCCATCCGCGTGGCGGCGATGCCCGCCGATTCCGGCCACCCTTACGGGCATCACAAGGCCGAATTCTTCAGCGCGGTTCTGGAAGGCGTGATGATCATCGTCGCCGCGCTGCTGATCATGCGCGAGGCGTGGCTGGGGCTTTTCGATCCGCCGGTGCTGGACCAGCCGTTCCGGGGCATGGCGGTGAACGCGCTTGCCGGTGTCGTCAACGCGGGCTGGTGCTGGATCCTGATCACGCGCGGCCGCAGCCTGAAATCGCCGGCGCTGGTGGCGGATGGACGCCACCTGCTGACCGATGTGATCTCGTCGGCGGGGGTGCTGATCGGGGTGACGCTGGCGGTTCTGACCGGCTGGACGGTACTGGACCCGATCCTTGCGGGTGTCGTCGGCCTGCATATCCTGTGGGCCGGCTGGAAGGTCACCGCCGCCTCGGTCAGCGGGCTGATGGACGAGGCGGTTCCCGAAGCCACGCTTGAGGATATCCGCGCCATCATCTCGGACAAGGCCAGCGGCGCGATCGAGGCGCATGATCTGCGCACCCGTCACGCCGGCCGCGTGACATTCATCGACTTTCATCTTGTCGTCGACGGCCAGACCACGGTCGAGGAAGCGCACGCCATCTGCGACCGCATCGAACAGTCGCTGCGGGCGCGGCTGGACGAGGCCGAGATCACCATCCATGTCGAACCGGACCACAAGGCCAAACATTCGGGCGTCGTGGTCCTGTGATCCGGCCCCGGCCTCAATAGATGCCGCGCGCCCCGTCCTTCCAGACCGAGGGCAGCACGACGACCTTGGCCCCGTGCGGGACGCGTTCGTAAAGGTCGATCGCGTCCTGATCCAGCAGGCGGATGCAGCCCGACGACACCGCCTGTCCCAGATATTTCGGCTCGCACGCGCCGTGGATGCGGTAAAGCGTGTCCTGGCCGTTCTGGAACAGATACAGGGCGCGCGATCCCAACGGGTTACCCGGCCCCGGGTCCATGCCGCCATTGGCGATGGAATAAGGTTCCAGATCCGGGCGTCGCGCGACCATTTCATCGGGCGGCGTCCAGCGCGGCCATTTCCGCTTGAACTGCATCACCGCATCGCCGGACCAGCCGAACCCGGCCGCGCCGACGCCGACGCCATAGCGCAGCGCCTTGCCGTCTTTCTGCACCAGGAACAGCAGCGCCCGGTCGGGATCGACGATCACCGTGCCTTCGGGCTGCGCGGGATCGGGATTGTTCACTTCTTGCCGCAGCAGATCGGTCGGCACCACGCCTTCGGGCACCGCCGGGATCGGAAACGGCTCATCGGTGATGGCGCCATAGCGGGCGGGCAGAAGCTGGGCGGTCTGCGACGGCAGCGTCTCGACGGCCTTCAGTTCCTTCTGCGTGGTACATGCGGACAGGACAGCGGCGGCACCGGCCGTCAGGAAAATACGACGTTTCACAATGGTCTTCCTTGGATTGGTGTCTGACAGATTGCCGCGATGGCGCGGCGGACCGGATCAGACGGTCCGGGGCGGGTCCAGCGGCCGCGACGGGTTCAGCCCTGCCCTGACGGCGTCGGAATGCGGCACCGGCGCCCGCATCGGGCGGTCCTCCGGCGGCTCGGTCTGAACCGGCAGCAGGACATGATCCGGCTGACAGGGCGCGCCCGGCAGCGCGGGACCGGGGCAGCGACGTTGCAGCCCGACCGTCACCTTCGCCCCCGGCGCGGGATCGTCCAGAACCTGCGCGCGGGCGACCATGTCCGGTTGGGCCACGCCGGCAGATGCCGGCACCTGCGCCGACGCGAACGCGCCCCAGGGCAGGACGGCCAGCACGATCAGCACAAGAAACAGGGCGCGAAAGGGATTCATGGCGGCAATCTGCCAGATCGCGCGCGCGGCGTCGAGGCCGGCACGAATCACCTGCCATCACGACCTTGTCAGAACCGGCTCAGGCTGCCAGCCGCACCCAGACCGGCACGTGATCGCTTGGCTTTTCGCCGGCGCGCGCCTCGCGGTCGATGCCGGTCTCGATCATCAGATCGGCGGCCTGCGGCGACAGCAGCAGATGGTCGATGCGGATGCCGTTATCCTTGCTCCACGCGCCGCCCTGATAGTCCCAGAAGGTGAACGGCCCGCGCGAGGTCCACGGATCGCGCGCCCGCACCGCATCGGTCCAGCCCTGCCACTGGATCGCCCGGAACGCCGCCCGGCTTTGGGGCAGGAACAGCGCGTCATCGGTCCATCTTTCGGGATGCGCGGCGTCGCGCGGTTCGGGAATGACGTTATAATCGCCCAGCATCACCACCGGCATCTCATCGGCCAGCAATTGCGCCGCGCGGCGGCGCAGCCGTTCCATCCAGGCAAGCTTGTAGTCGTATTTCGGGCCGGGCGCGGGATTGCCGTTGGGCAGATACAGTCCCGCGATGCGCACCGCCCTGTCGCCCACCACCGTCGCCTCGATATAGCGGGCCTGTTCGTCGCTGTCGTCGCCCGGCAGACCGCGCGCCACATCCTCCAGCGGCAGTTTCGACAGGATCGCGACCCCGTTGAAGCCTTTCTGGCCGTGGGTCTCCACGTTCCAGCCCAGATCGGCGAAATGCTCGCGCGGAAACCCCTCATCCACCGACTTGATTTCCTGAAGCACGACCACATCGGCCTCGGCACCGGCCAGCCAGTCGGTCAGCGCCTGGATGCGCGCCTTGATGCCGTTGATGTTGAAACTTGCGATCTTCATTGCCGCATCTTTAGCAGCGGCAGGACGATTGGCAACCGCCGCCCGGCATCGTTAAGCTGCGGGGATGATGCGCCCTTGGCTGACCGCGATATTGCTGTGCCTGATCCTGCCCGCCGCGGCGCTGGCCCAGTCGCGCCCGCCGGCGGGGCTGATGTGGAACCGCACCGGCCTGCCCGCGACCTTTCCGCTGCATGTGCGGACCCCGCAGGGGCAGGATCACGTGATGTTCCTGATCGACCCCGACACCGACCGACAGGCGATGGCGGCCTTCATCCATGGCGGGCAATTGCTGCGGGTGCTGGTGCCGCCCGGCGACTATCTGCTGCGCTTCGCGCATGGCCGCGACTGGCAGGGCGAGGACCGCCTGTTCGGGGACGCGACGCAGACCGTGGAAACGGCCCGGCCCCTGACATTCGCCCTGCGCGGCCGTGGTCGGCGCGGCGGCCATCTGGTGACGCTGGCGCAGCGCGACGGGCGAATGCAGGTTGTCCAGACGCGGCCGCTGGACTGGTGCCAGATCCCGACCTGGCACAACGATCTGGACGACCTGAGAGACCGTTTCGGCCCGCGCGATTTTGACCGCCTGCCCGAAGTCGAGCCGCCAAGGGATATCCCGACGCCGCAGGACGAAAGATGGGGCTTCAGCCTGCGCGAACGCCCCTGCGACTGATCAGATCGAGAACGAGGTGCCGCAGCCGCAGCTGGACGAGGCGTTGGGATTGTCGATCACGAACCGCGCGCCGATCAGTTCGTCGCTGAAATCTATGACCGCCCCGGCCAGATAGGGCAGCGACACCGGATCGACCACCACCGCCTGACCGGCCCCTTCCAGAACCATGTCGTCGTCTTCGGCGCGGTCCAGCCGGATGTCGTATTGAAATCCGGAACAGCCGCCGCCCGACACCGCCACGCGCAGCGGGCGGGTCTCGGCGCCGTCATTGATCTCGGCCAGCCGGGCAAAGGCGCGTTCGGTCACTTTCGGAGGCAGGTTCATGGCGCGTTCCCGTTTTCGTGCTTGGATGCAGAATATAGGGTTCCGGCGCAGTTCCCGCAAGGAAGGCCCGCGACGTGACCACCGCCCCCTATGCCAGCAGGCCCGAAGACAGCCGCGGACGGTTATGGCCCGAACGCATGTCCACCTTCCGCTCTCCGTGGCAGCGCGACCGCGACCGCATCATCCATTCCAGCGCCTTCCGGCGGCTGAAGCACAAGACGCAGGTGTTCGTCGAACATGACGGCGACGCCTATCGCGGCGACTATTTCCGCACCCGCCTGACCCACACGATCGAGGTGGCGCAGGTCGCCCGCACCATCGCCGGCACGCTTGGCCTGAACACCGATCTGGCCGAGACCGTGGCCCTGGCGCACGATCTGGGCCATCCGCCCTTCGGCCACACGGGCGAGGATGCGCTGGCCACGCTGATGGCACCCTATGGCGGGTTCGACCACAACGCCCAGGCCCTGCGGATCGTCACGGCGCTGGAACGGCACTACGCCGATTTCGACGGGCTGAACCTGACATGGGAGGCGCTGGAGGGGATCGCCAAGCATAACGGCCCGGTCACCGGCGATCTGCCCTATGCGCTGGCGCAGGTGAACGCCCAGTGGGATCTGGAACTGTCCACCAATGCCAGCGCCGAGGCGCAGGTCGCGGCCGTGGCCGACGATGTGGCCTATAATCACCACGATCTGCATGACGGGCTGCGGGCGGAGCTGTTCACCGAGGAAGAGCTTGCCGAACTGCCCGTCATCGGCCCCGCCTTTGCGCGGGTCGACGAGCTTCACCCCGGTCTGGACCGGATGCGCCGCCGGCACGAGGCGCTGCGCCGCGTCTTCGGCGTCATGGTCGAGGACGTGATCGCCGTGGCCCAGAACCGCCTGACCGGCCTGCAACCGCAATCGGCGCAGGAAATCCGCGACATGGACGGGCCGATCATCCGGTTTTCCAAACCGCTTTATCAGAACATCAAGGCGATCAAGTCCTTCCTGTTCACGCGCATGTATCGCGCGCCCTCGGTCGTGGACGAACGCCACCGCGTCACCGCCATGCTGAACGATCTGTTCCCGCTGTTTCTGAACGAACCCGACCAGATGCCCGCGCAATGGCATGCCGCGGCCATGGCAGATCCGGACACCACCCACCGCGCGCGCGTCGTGCTGGATTACGTGGCCGGGATGACCGACCGCTATGCCATCTCGGAACATCAGCGCCTGTTTGCCGCCCCGAAACAGGGCTGAGCAGCGATATTTGCCGCAGCTTTGAACCTGGGGCGTCGCCGGGCGTTGGGCTGTGAATTCGCACAGACAGAAGGAGTTCTGCACATGGCCAAGTTCACACGCAGCGGTTCGGCCCATTGGGAAGGCGGTCTGAAAGACGGCAAGGGAAAGGTCTCGACCGAAAGCGGCGTCCTGTCCGATCAGCCCTACGGGTTCAACACAAGGTTCGAGGACAAGCCCGGCACCAACCCTGAAGAGTTGGTGGGCGCGGCCCATGCGGCCTGTTTCTCGATGGCGCTGTCGAAGATGCTGGAAGAGGCCGGGATCGGCAATGTCAGCGTCGAGACCAGCTCCAAAATCACTTTGGAACAGGACGGTGAGGGATTTACCGTGACCAAGGCGCATCTGACCACGAAGGTGGCGGGCGACGGCGACAAGGCCAAGATCGAGGATCTGGCACAGCAGGCCAAGGCCGGCTGCCCCATCTCGAAACTGTTCAACGCCGACGTGACCATGGATGCCACCGTCGGGTGATGCCGACCCGGATCGGACACGAGATCGCGATCAGCATCCCGCACAAGACCACGCTGGACTGCCGTGTGGCGCCGCACGAATCGCGCCGCGGGGATCTCGTGTCGCCCCAGATCGTTCGCACCGCCCCGTCCATTCCGCTGGACGAACATCCGGACGATTACGGCAATGCCCGCCGGCGCATGACCGCGCCGGCGGCTCTTTTCACGTTGTCAGGCGACGCAACGCTGCACGACAGCCGGACGCCCGATGCGATGAACCGGGCGGCGGCCGAACTGCCAATCATCCCGTCGACCGTCAGGGACACCAGCTTGACGGGCTGACGCTCCGGCGCCGGCGACGCCCGTTGATCGTCGGAGTTCGACCATTACCAAGGCCGATCTGGCCTATGTCGTCAGCCATCACCTGCTGCGGATCGTGATCGTCATCCTGCTCGCGCCGATCTGGCCAGCATTATGGCGCGGCGGTAACAGCGGGGCGGAACGACGCATGTCACGGCGCAGCGCTGCGCCCTTTCACCCCGCAGCGGCCTCGCGCGCGGCCTTTCGCCGCGCCACGCGGGCGCGGATCGCCTCGATATCGGTGACGGGGGTCGCGGCGAACAGCTGTTTGGTATAGGGGTGGGTCGGGTTGGCGAAGATCGCGTCGCGCGAGGCCTGTTCGACGGCCTCGCCCTTGGAAATCACCATCACCTCGTCCGCGATATAGCGCACCACCGACAGATCGTGGCTGACGAAGACATAGGTCAGCCCCATCTCGTCCTGAAGATCGGCCAGCAGGTTCAGCACCTGCGCCTGCACCGACAGATCCAGCGCCGACACCGGCTCGTCCAGCACCAGCAGCGATGGGTTCAGCATCAGCGCGCGCGCAATCGCAATCCGCTGCCGCTGCCCGCCCGAGAACATGTGCGGATAGCGGTTGTAATGCTCGGGCATCAGCCCGACCTTTTCCAGCATCGCGCGCGCCCGGTCGCGGCGTTCCCCCGCCGGCGTGTCGGTGTTGATGATCAGCGGTTCGGTCAGCACGTCGCCGATCTTCTGGCGCGGGTTCAGGCTGCCATAGGGGTTCTGGAACACCATCTGCACCTTGGAGCGCAGTTCCGGTCCGGGTCGTTTCGCCTCGATATCGACGCGCTGGCCGTCGATCAGCAATTCGCCCTCGGACGGGGCGTCGATCAGCGCCACGATGCGGGCCAGGGTGGATTTTCCCGACCCGGATTCGCCGACGATGGCCAGCGTCTTGCCCTTTTCCACCTTGAAGTCGATGCCCTTGAGGGCGCGAACGGTCGTGGACCGGCGCATCATGCTGCCCGGCATGTGATAATCCCGGACGATGCCGCGACCTTCGACGACGGGACTCATCGCACGGTCTCCTCTTGGAAAAAGTCCGACACGGTGGGCAGACGGTCGCCGGTCGCGTGTTCGGGCAGCGCCGACAGCAGCGCGCGGGTATAGCCGCTTTGCGGTGCCTCGAACAGGGTCAGCACGTCGGCTTCCTCCATCTTGCGGCCCTTGTATTGC
The DNA here is from genome assembly GCF_028553765.1 of Paracoccus stylophorae. Taxonomy (NCBI): domain Bacteria; kingdom Pseudomonadati; phylum Pseudomonadota; class Alphaproteobacteria; order Rhodobacterales; family Paracoccaceae; genus Paracoccus; species Paracoccus stylophorae. The sequence continues at coordinate 2,658,852 of NZ_CP067134.1, forward strand.
ACCACCACCCGGTCGGCGGTCTCGGCCACCACGCCCATGTCATGCGTGATCAGGATCAGGCCCATGCCGTAATCCTCTTGCAGGCTTATCAGCAGGTCCAGGATCTGTTTCTGGATCGTCACATCCAGCGCCGTGGTGGGTTCGTCCGCGATCAGCAGGCGCGGGTTGCTGGCGATGGCGATGGCGATCATCACCCGCTGACACTGGCCGCCCGACATCTGGTGGGGATAGGATTTCAGCTTCTCCTCGGGGTCCGGTATCCCGACCGAGCGGAAGAGTTCCAGCGCGCGTGCCCGCGCCTCCTTGCCCGACATGCCCAGATTGATGCGCAGCACCTCCTCGATCTGGAAACCGGCGGTGAAGGACGGGTTCAGCGAGGCGACGGGTTCCTGAAAGATCATCGTGATCTGCCGGCCGATCAGCTTGCGCCGCTGCGCGTCGGTCATCGCCAGCATGTCCTGACCGTCATAGGTCATCTCGTCGGCGGTGACGGTGGCGGTGTCGGGCAGCAGCCCCATCACCGCCAGCATCGACACCGACTTGCCGGACCCCGATTCGCCCACGATGGCCAGAACCTCGCTGCGGTCCACCGACACGTCGATCCCGTCCACGGCGGTAAAGCTGCCGGTGGCGGTCGCGAATTTCACGGTCAGGTTGCGGATGGTCAACAGGGACATCGCTCAGCTCCGCTTCAGTTTCGGGTCAAGCGCGTCCCGCAGGCCGTCGCCCATCATGTTGATCGCCAGCACCGAGATCAGGATCGCCAGACCGGGAAAGGTCACGACCCACCAGGCGCGCAGGATGAATTCGCGCGCCTCGGCCAGCATCGTGCCCCATTCCGGCGCGGGCGGTTGCGCGCCCATCCCCAGAAAGCCAAGCGCGGCGGAATCCAGCACCGCCGCCGAAAAGGACAGGGTCGCCTGCACGATCAGGGGCGCCAGGCAATTGGGCAGGATGGTCTTGAACATCAGGCGGAAATTGCCGGCGCCCGCGACGCGCGCGGCGGTGACGTATTCGCGCCGCATCTCTCCCATCACGGCGGCGCGGGTCAGGCGGGCGAAATGCGGCTGATAGACGATGGCGATGGCGATCATCGCGTTCGTCAGCCCCGGTCCCAGCACCGCGACCAGAACCAGCGCCAGCAGCAGCGACGGAAAGGCCAGGATCACGTCCATCACGCGCATGATCAGCGTATCGACCCAGCCCCGGAAGAACCCGGCGATCAGGCCGATGAAGATGCCGCCGACCAGTGCGATGGACACCACGACGATGCCGATGAACAGCGAATACTGCGCGCCGAAGATCAGCCGCGACAGCATGTCCCGCCCGACCGCATCGGTCCCCAGCAGAAACTCGCTGCGCCCGCCCTCTTGCCAGACCGGCGGCAGCAGAAGCGCGTCGCGATACTGCGTGGCCGCGCCGTGCGGCGCGATCAGCGGCGCGAAGATCGCGATCAGCACCAGCAGGATGAACACGAACAGCCCCGCGACCGCCCCCCGGTTCTGCCGGAAATAGAACCAGAACTCGGCCAGCATCTGGCGGCGGATCGCGGCGGCCGAAAGCGGCGCTGTGGTGCTCATGATGCGCGGATCCTTGGATTGATGAGGCCATAGGTCAGATCGACCAGCAGGTTCACGATCATCACCATGCCCGCGATCAGCAAAAGGCCCGATTGCACGACCGGATAATCGCGGCGCGAGATGGAATCGATCATCCACTTGCCGATGCCGGGCCAGGAAAAGATCGTCTCGGTCAGAATCGCGCCGGCCATCAGCACGCCGATCTGAAGGCCGATCGTGGTGACGACCGGGATCATCGCGTTGCGCAGCGCGTGCACCCCGATCACCCGGCGGCGCGGCATCCCCTTGGCGCGCGCGGTGCGGACGTAATCCTCGCCCATCACCTCAAGCATGGCGGACCGGGTCTGGCGCGCGATCACCGCCAGCGGGATCGTCGCCAGCACGACCGAGGGCAGGATCAGGTGACTGACCGCCGACAGGAACGCCCCGTCCTGCCCCGACAGAAGGCTGTCGATCAGCATGAACCCGGTCACCTGCGGGAAATAATACATCAGGCTGATCCGGCCCGATACCGGCGTCCAGCCGAGAATGCCGGAAAAGAAGATGATCAGCAAAAGCCCCCACCAGAAGATCGGCATCGAAAACCCGACCAGCGCCGAGGTCATCGAGATCTGGTCGAACCAGCTGCCGCGCTTGATCGCGGCCAGCACGCCCACCGGCACGCCGACCAGCGTGGCGATCAGGATGGCGCACAGGCCCAACTCGACCGTCGCCGGAAACAGGGCCAGGAACTCGGTCAGGACGGGTTTCTTGGTGACCAGCGAATTGCCGAAATCGCCGTGCATCAGCCGGCCCAGAAAATCCAGATATTGCATCACCAGCGGCTTGTCGAAACCCAGCTGCGCGCTCAGCATGGCGTGGCGTTCGGGCGAGACGCCGCGTTCGCCGGCCATCAGCAGCACCGGGTCGCCGGGCAGGATCCGCACGAACCCGAAGGCGATGATGGTGATCCCCAGAAAGGTCGGGACCAGATAAAGCAGCTTTGACAGCAGGAACCGGACCATGTGCCTCTTTCCTTTGGGAACGCGCGGACGTCGTGTCCGCGCGTTCGTGCGTCAATCAGAAATGACGCGGCAGGCTTATTCGGCCAGATCCACATCCTCGAAGGTGAAATCGCCCAAGGGGCTCATCTGGAAGCCTTCGACGTTCTTGGCCATCGGCACATACTGGGTCGAATGGGCGATGGTGAACCAGGGCGCCTGATCCTTGAAGATGACCTGCGCCTCTTCATACAGTCTCGTGCGCTCGTCCTGATCGGCGGTCACCTTGGCCTGTTGCAGCAGGTCCGAGAATTCCTCGTTGCACCAGAACGCGCGGTTCGCGCCGCCTTCCTGCGCGGAATCGCAGGACAGCAGCACCGACAGGAAGTTGTCCGGGTCGCCGTTATCGCCGGTCCAGCCCAAGATCACCGCGCCGTCGCGGCCGGCCTCCATCGACTTGGACAGGTATTCGCCCCATTCATAGGACACGATATCCGCGCTGACGCCGACTTTGGACAGATCCTCCTGCATCAGCTCGGCGGTCCGGCGCGCATTCGGCATGTAGGGCCGCTGCACCGGCATCGCCCAGATGTTCATCGACAGATCGGTGACGCCCTCTTCCTCAAGCATCGCGCGCGCGGCCTCGGGATCGTAGGGATCGTCCTCGATGCTGTCGTTATAGGACCACATGGTCGGCGGGATCGGGTTCTTGGCGGGTTCCGCCGCGCCCTGGAACACCGCGTCGATGATGGCCTCCTTGTTGATGGCCATGTTCAGCGCCTTGCGCACCTTGGGATTGTCGAACGGCGCGACCGTGGTGTTATAGGCCAGATAGCCCACGTTCAGCCCCGGCTGCTGATCCAGCTTCAGGCTGTCATCAGCCTTGATCGATTCCAGGTCGGCAGGCGAGGGAAACGGCATCAGGTGACATTCGCCGGCCTTCAGCTTTTGCAGACGGACCGAGGAATCGGGCGTGATCGCGAACACCAGATCGTCGATCTTGGGCGCATCGCCCCAGTAATCGGGGTTCTTCTGATACCGGATCACGGCATCCTTCTGATAGGCCACGAACTTGAACGGGCCGGTGCCGATGGGCAGGTTGTTCAGGTCCTGCTGCGCGCCCGCCTCTTCCAGCGTGTCAGCATATTCCTTGGACACGATCGAGGCGAAGGGCATGGCGATATTGGCCAGGAACGGCGCCTCGGGCTGGTTCAGCGTGAACTTGACGGTGTAATCATCGACTTTCTCGATGGATTTCACCAGGTTCGGCATGTTCATCGAGGTATAGTATTCATAGGTGATCCCCGGAATATACTGGTTCCACGGGTGATCGGGATCGCCCTGACGCTGGAACGAGAAGATCACGTCATCGGCGTTGAAATCGCGGGTCGGCGTAAAGCGGTCGTTCGACTGCCATTTGACGCCTTCGCGCAGCTTGAAGGTGTATTCGGTGCCGTCCTCGGACACCTCCCAGCTTTCGGCCAGACCGGGTTCGACCTCGGTCGTGCCCTTCTTGAACTCGGTCAGGCGATTATAGATCGGATGGGCCGAGGCGTCGAAGGTCGTGCCTGCGGTATAGGGCGAGGGGTCGAACCCTTCGGGCGACGCTTCCGAGCAATAGACGAAGGTTTTGGCTTCGGCGACGGCGGTGGTCAGGGCCAGCGCCGACACGGCCAGAAGACTGCGGGACAGGTATTGCATTTCGGTGATCCTTTCGACTCTCTGTTGAACTTGTGACGGCGTTGTCCCCGAACGGGATTCGCCGTGCATCTTGCATTGGTTATACCCGGAAGATCGGGCCGTTCCAGCGGTCCCGATCGGGCTGTTCCTTTCCTGCACAAACGCCGCGCGACGCGCAAGGTCGATCCTGCCTATCCAAAGGGCCGGTCCAGCGTCTGCGAGGGCGGGCAGAACCAGCGCGGCCCGTCATCGGTCATGCACACGATATCCTCCAGCCGGACGCCGCATTCGCCATAGACGCACAGCATCGGTTCGATGGAAAAACACATGCCCGGTTGCAGGGGCGTGCGGTTTCCCTTCACGATCCAGGGTTCCTCGTGGATGTCCATGCCCAGCCCGTGCCCGGTCCGGTGCGGCAGGCCCGGCACCCGATAACCCGGGCCGAACCCGGCCCCGGCGATCACGTCACGCGCCGCGGCATCGACAGCCTCGCAGGCCGCGCCGTTCCGTGCGGCCTCGAAGGCCGCGCGATGGGCGTCATGTTCCACCTGCCACAGATGGCGCTGTCGGTCGGTCGGCGTGCCGAAGACATAGGTGCGGGTGATGTCGGACTGATAGCCGTGCAACGTGCCGCCCATATCGACCAGAACCATGTCGCCCTCGCGCAGCGTCTGCGGATCGGGCACGCCATGCGGATAGGCGGTCGCCTCGCCGAACTGCACGGCATGAAACAGCGGCGTCAGTCCGCAGGCCCGATGCGCGGCGTCGATGAACTGCCCGATCTCGGTCGTGGTGACGCCCGCGCGCAGCCCGGCGTGGACGGCGCGCTGGACCTGCCAGCTTGCATCCATCGCCGCCTGGATGATCGCGATCTCGGCCGACGACTTGATCTGGCGCAGCGAGGCGATGATGTCGGCGGCCGATTCCACCTGCCCGTCCATCGCCGCCATCATCCCCGACGCGAACCGGAACGGCGTCGCCGGGTCCAGCGCCAGACCCTGCCCCGTCAGCCCAGTCAGATGCTGCGCGACCAGGGCGAACGGGTCCTCATCCTCTTGCCACATCAGCATCGGGCCGGGGATGCGCAGCAGGCTTTCCAGCTTGGGCGCCTCGAATACCGGCGTCAGATAGACCGGCGGACCCTCTGCCGTCACAAGCGCGCCGTGGATGCGTTCGGACTGGCCCAGCCGCAGGCCGGTGAAATAGGTCAGCGAGGTGGACGCATCCAGCCAGACCGCCGCCAGCCCCGCCGCCCGGATTCGGTCTTGCAGCGCGGACAGCCGCGCCTGCATCTCGGCCACGGCAATGGCGGGCGCCGAGACGGGGCGGAACCGGTGCAGCGCGCGATCCAGATCGGTCTGCGCGGGCGCGGCGGTGGGGTCGGTCATGCAGCTTTCCTTCTGTGCAGGCTGTCCGGTCGCAGGCGCGGGTTGCGGAACGCCGTCGCCACGATCCGCGAAGTCGGCGCGGGCCGCGCCGGGATCGCCTTCAATGCGGGGTGATACCCCGGATACGCTCGGACCGGCGGCGCAGCAACTCGACCGTGGTCAGCAGCGCGATGGAAAAGATCACCAGCAGCGTCGCCACCGCCAGGATGGCGGGGCTGATTTGTTCGCGGATGCCGTTCCACATCTGGCGCGGGATCGTCTGCTGATCGGGTCCGGCGATGAACAGCACCGCCACCACCTCGTCGAACGAGGTGACGAACGCGAACAGCGCGCCCGAGATCACGCCGGGCAGGATCAGCGGCATGGTGATGCGAAAGAAGGTCGTGCGCGGATTGGCGCCCAGCGACGCGGCGGCCCGGTTCAGCGACTGGTCGAACCCGACCAGCGTCGCGGTCACGGTGATGATAACGAACGGGATGCCCAGCGTCGCATGGGCCAGAACCACGCCCAGATAGGTGCCGGCCAGCCGCCCGCAACTGGTCGGCAGCCCCACCAGGCCCAACAGCTCGCACGGGTTCGAATAGAAGAAGAACATGCCCGTCGCCGTGATGATCAGCGGCACGATCATGGGCGAGATCAGCGTCGCCATGATCGCGCGCCGGAACGGCATTTCCGGCCGCGACAGGCCAAGCGCGGCCAGCGTGCCCAGCACCGTCGCAAGCAGGGTCGCGAAGAAGCCGATGATGATCGAGTTCTTGGCCGCGTTCACCCATTTCGCATTCGCCCAGGCATCGGCCCACCAGCTTGCGTCGCGCGGCCCGTCGGGATCGATCATGCCAAAGGTCAGCAGGCTGTCATACCAGCGCATGGAATAGCCTGCCGGATCGAATTCCAGCATCCTGTCGGTGAAGGTGAAATACGGCTCGGCGTTGAAGCTGAGCGGGATGATCACCACGATCGGCGCGATCAGGAAAAAGAAGATCAGGCCGCAGATCACCAGATAGGCGTAATGCCAAGCGCGTTCCAGCGGGCTTGCATAGGTCGGGACAGCCATTCGCGTTCACCCCAGCTTGAGATTGTCGATGCCGACCATACGGTCGTAAAGCCAGTACAGGATCAGGACCGACGCCAGCAGCAGCGCCGCCAGCGCCGCGGCCATCGACCAGTTCAGCGTGTCGGTCATGTGCATGGCGATCATGTTCGAGATCAGCTGCCCCGAGGATCCGCCGACCAGCGCGGGCGTGATGTAGTATCCGACCGCCAGGATGAAGACCAGCAGCGCCCCGGCCCCCAGCCCCGGCAGGGTCTGCGGGAAATAGACCCGGCGGAACGCGGTCCAGCTGGTCGCGCCCAGGCTGCGCGCGGCCCGGACATAGGACGGGTTGATCGTGCGCATCACCGAATACAGCGGCAGGATCATGAAGGGCAGCAGGATATGGGTCATGGCGATGATCGTTCCCGCCTGGTTGTAGATCATCTGCAATCGCTGGCCGTTGCCGATCAGGCCCAGCCACACGAGGATGTCGTTGATCACCCCCTGCTGTTGCAGCAGCACCATCCAGCTTGTCGTGCGCACCAGCAACGAGGTCCAGAACGGCAGCAGCACCAGGATCATCAGCAGGTTCGATTTCCGCATCGGCAGCGTCGCCAGCAAATGCGCGACCGGAAAGCCCAGCAGAAAGGTCAGGCCGGTAATCAGGGCCGACAGCCAGAAGGTGCGCATGAACAGCATCACATAGACGCGCTGGCGTTCGGGGACGCGCTGGATGCTGCCGTCCTCGGCCCGCGTGCGGTCCAGCGAGGCCAGATAGAAATTGCCGGTATAGGGCGTTGCCGCGTCGCGCATCGCGCTCCACAAGGCGGGGTCGGCCCATTCCTCGTCCATCTCCAGCAGGGCCTGTTCATAGGGCGGCTCGATCCCGCGCCGCACCTTGCGGCCGGTCGAGGTGAACAGCGACCGCGTGCCCGGCACGTCATAATTGATCCGCGTGCCGACGACGCCGATCGTGCGCGCCTCGGCCGAAGCCTGCAGATCTGCGGCCAGCGCGGCCCATGCGGCCTCGTCGGGGTCGGTGCCGCGCGGGTTTTCGGCAAACCATTGCGAGGTCTGCGGCATGTGGGCCGAGAACCCGTCATTATAGAACGACCGCTGCAACATCTGCCCGATGGGCACGACAAAGGTGATCAGGATGAAGGCCAGCAGCGGCAGCACCAGCAGAAAGGCGCGGCGCTTGGCCCGCAACTGGCTGCGCGCCAGCGCGCGCGACAGCGGCTTGCCGTCGGCGGTCGTCAACGCCCCGTCCGCCCCGCCCCCGGCGGTGGTGACGATGGCGGCATGAGGATCAAGAGCGTTCGCCATAAAGTCTCCGGCACTATCGGCGCCGCCCCCGGCCCGGCGGGCCGAAGGCGGCAGGGTCAGGTCACGAACCGGCCAGCCAGCTGTTGAACCGCTCGGTCAGTTCGGCGTCGTGGTCGGCCCAGAATTCCGGATCGTCCATCACCGCCGTCTGCATGTATTCGGGATTGGTCGGCATGTGCGGAGCCATGTCGGTCTCGCCGTCCTGATACTTGCCCACAAGCCCGGCCGAGGATTTCCGCGCCGGTCCATAAGCGATGTACTTCGCCTGATCCGCCAGACGCTGCGTGTCGGTGGCGAATTTCAGGTATTCCATCGCCTCCTCGGGATTGGGCGAATCCTTGGGAATCGCGAACATGTCCAGATCCATGTACTGGCCGTCCCAGATGATCTTGAACGGCTTGCCCTCGGCCACCATCGCATCGAAGAAGCGACCGTTATAGCCGGTGGCCATCGCCACCTCGCCATCGGCCAGCAGCTGCACGGGCTGTGCGCCGGCCTCCCACCAGACGACCTCGTCCTTGATCGTGTCCAGCTTGGCGAATGCCTGCGCGACGCCTTCGTCCGATCCCAGCTTGTCATAGATCTGGTCGGCCGGCACGCCATCGGCGATCAGCGCCAGATACAGCGTGCGCTTGGGGTTTTTGGGCAGGCCGCGCTGGCCCGGAAACTGTTCCAGATCGAAGAAATCGGCGGCGCTGTCGGGCGGATTGTCGGGGAACCTGGTCTCGTCATAGGCGATCACCGTGCCCCAGAAGATGTTGGCGACGGCGCAATCCTGCAACGCGCCGTCAAGGAAATCCTCTTCGGCGGGGGTGCCGTCGGGGGCCGGGGGCAGATCGGCGGGGTCGATCTCGACCAGCGCGCCCTCGTCGCACAGCCGGATCGCGTCGGACACCTCGATGTCGAACACGTCGCCGGTGATGTTGCGCGCCTCGACCTGCGCCTTCAGCGGCGTGGCGGGGTTGTCGGCGGCGATCATGTTGACCTTGATGCCGGTCTGTTCGGTGAAGGGGAGGTTATACGCCTCGACCTGCGACCGCTCATAGGCGCCGCCCCAGGACACGACGTTCACCTCGCCCTCGGCCAGCGCCGCCGAGGCGAAACCGGCGATGGCGGTGGTGAGTATCAGGGTTTTCCTGTTCATCTTGTTGCTCCCGTTGGATGATCCGGCGTTGGTGCCGTGTGTTTTATTGGTCGGCAGTCCGGCAGGCGGATCGCGAAACCCGCCTGCCGTCTTGTGTCAGCTGGCCAGCCAGCTGTTGAAACGCTCATTCAGCTCGGCATCGTGATCGACCCAGAAATCCAGGTCCGATCCAAGCGCGTTCTGCATGTTCGCCTCGGTCGTGGGCAGGTTCGGCCCCATCGGCGTGTCGGTGCCTTCGATGTTGCCGACAAGTTCCGCCGCCGAACGGCGCGGCGGGCCATAGCTGATGAATTCGGCCGCGCGGGCCTGCTGCTCGGGTGCGGTCGAGAAGGCGATGAATTTCTGCGCGTCCTCAAGATTGGGCGCGCCCTTGGGCATCACCCAGCCTTCCATCTCATAGATCTGACCGTCCCAGATGATCTCGAACGGCTTGCCCTCGCCATGGGCGGCGTTGAAGATCCGGCCGTTGAAGGCATAGGCCATGCTGACCTCGCCATCGGCCAGCAGTTGCGGCGGCTGCGCGCCGGCCTCCCACCAGATCACGCTGTCCTTGATCTCGCCCAGCTTGGCAAAGGCCTGATCGACGCCTTCGGCGGTCTGCAGGACGTCATAGACCTGATCGGCGGGCACGCCATCGGCCATCAGCGCCAGTTCCAGGTTGAACTTGGCGCCCTTGCGCATGGTGCGCTTGCCGGGGAATGCCTCAAGATCGAAGAAATCCGCCGGACCGGCAGGCTTCGCGTCCGAAAACCGGCTGTCGTCATAGGCCAGCACCATCGAATAGACGTCGGTGCCGACGAAACAGTCGGTGATCGCGCCCTCGATGAAATCCTCTTCCGCCGGGGTTCCGTCGGGCGCGGGTTCCAGGATCGCCGGGTCGATGGTTTCCAGCAGCCCTTCGTCGCACAGGCGCACCGCGTCGGCATATTCTACCGAGGCCACGTCCGTCGTGACGTTGCCGGCATCGACCATCGCCTTGATCGGCGTGGCCGGGTTGTCGGTATCCGACATCGTCACCTTGATCCCGGTCTCGGATTCGAAGGGTTTCACATAGGCTTCAAGGTGGCTGTTGCCATAGGCGCCGCCCCAGGACAGCAGATTGACATCGGCAAGAACCGGCGAGGCGACAAGGCCAAGCGCGGTGGTCAACACAAGAGTTCGGGTCATCGATAGCTCCAATACCATGGTGATCGCGGCGCTTTGGCCGTCATTCTTGGCCCTTGCGGGCGGAAAAGGGCCGGGCCCGCCAAGGCACCGGCCGCTTGTTCACGAGGCCAGCCAGGCCGCAAATCGTTCGTTCAGCTGCGACATGTGGTCGACCCAGAAATCGTTGTCGAAGGGCAGCGCGTTGGTCATGTTCCGGCGCGCCTGAACCGGCGTCGCAAGGTTGCCCATATCGGTCATGCTGACGCCGATTGCGGTTGCCCCGCCCCACGACATGACCTCGACCGTGCCCTCCGCCAGCGCCCATGAGGGGGCGGCCAGCGCGGTGCAGATCAGCATCGCTTTATTCACGGGCTTGTCCTTTCCTGTTCGGATGGCGCGGCATGGGCGATCGGGTCCAGCGCGCGGGCATCGGCGGGGTGCCAGCCGACCTTGATCTTCTGGCCCGGCTGAAGATGCGTCTGGCCCTGCGTGTTGCGCATCTTCATGACGAAATCGTCGGCCCCCGCGACGTTCAGCCGCGCGCGCAGGATGTCGCCCATATAGATCACCTCGACCACGGTCGCGTCGATCATGTGCGCGCCCTGCGGCATCATCTCGGGCTTGAACTCGACCCGTTCGGGGCGGATCGAGACCAGCGTCTTCTGACCCTTTTCGGTGACGTTTACCGGGGTCGCGTCGATCAGTTCGCCCGAGGACAGGCGCACCAGCGCGTTCTGACCGCTCAGCTTCTCGATCGTGCCGGGCAGCTTGTTGTTCTCGCCGATGAACTGGGCCACGAAACTGTTCTCGGGCCGCTCATACAGGTCCGCCGGCGCGGCAAGCTGCTGGATGCGGCCATCGTCGAAGACCGCGACCCGGTCCGACATCGTCAGCGCCTCGCCCTGATCGTGGGTGACGTAGACGACCGTGATTCCCAGTTTCTCGTGCAGATGCTTGATTTCGAACTGCATATGTTCGCGCAGCTGCTTGTCCAGCGCGCCAAGCGGTTCGTCCATCAGCACCAGTTGCGGATCGAAGACCAGCGCGCGCGCCAGCGCGATACGCTGCTGCTGCCCGCCCGACAACTGCGCCGGACGGCGGCTGGCGAAGCTGCCCATCTGCACCATGTCCAGCGCGTTGCGGATGCGGCTTTCGCGTTCGGCCTTGCCCATGCCGCGCACTTCCAGCGGAAAGGACAGGTTCTCGCCCACCGTCATGTGCGGAAACAGCGCATAGTTCTGAAACACCATGCCGATGCCGCGCTTGTGGGGGGGAACCTGGTTGATCGGCCGGCCGGCCAGCCGGATCTCGCCATGGGTGGCGGTCTCGAAACCGGCCAGCATCATCAGGCAGGTGGTCTTGCCGGACCCCGACGGCCCCAGCATCGTCAGAAACTCGCCCTTGTCGATCGAAAGGTTCAGGTCCTTGACGACAAGCGTCTGGCCGTCATAGCTTTTCTGCACATGCTCAAAGGCGACATAGGCGTCGCCAGTGCGTTGATCCAGCAATGAGCGCTCTCCCCGTTATGATATCGTTATTCAGCGCGAGGCTGAGGTTAAGCGCCCGCAAGCCACGCTGGCAACACCATTTCCGACTTTTCTTCGCCGGCAGCCACGCCCATGCGCGCGCACGGCCAACGGCGCGCAAGCCGCTGGCATCGCGAGGGAACAAGATGGGGAAAAGATCGGGATGCTGGTCGGGGCGAGAGGATTCGAACCTCCGACCTACGGTACCCAAAACCGTCGCGCTACCAGGCTGCGCTACGCCCCGACGAACGCGGTTCTAGCGGATGCGGAAGACCGGGGAAAGAGGGTTCAGCGACAGGGCCACGCGGCCCGATCCTGCGCGATGGCGGGAAACGCCATCGGCTGGCCGACCTGCAGGCCCAGACGCGCCGCCTCGCCGCCGGCAATTTCCAGCGCCATCAGACGCGCGGGGTCGGGATCGCCGGGGGCGGCGCCGGGAATGGGCGTCTCGTCCAGCGGGCGGGCCATCGGATGAATATGTCGAATCACTCCGGCGGCGTCCAGGAACACGATATCCAGCGGGATCAGCGTGTTGCGCATCCAGAACGCCACCTCGCGCGGTGTGTCGTAGATGAACAGCATCCCCTGCCCCGCAGGCAGCGCGCGGCGGAACATCAGCCCCTGGGCGCGTTCGTCCGGCGTGTCGGCGATTTCGACCCGGATCGTCTGCACCCCGTCCCGGGTCGGAAACATCACCCGGTCGGGGCTGCAATCGGCAGGCGCGGTGTCCGCAATCGCATCGGACACGGCCGGCAGACCCGACAGGCACAGCGCGAACGCCGCCGCAACGATCCGCCGGTGTAGACCGCTACTCGGCGACATGCGCCAGGTATTCGTCCGCATCGCCGTTGTCGTCGTCGTCGTGCAGCCGCAGCGGGTGCAATTCACCGCCGTTTTCGTCATCGCCGCGATCCCAGCTGGTGATCTGCGCGGCCATCAGACCGCGCGGCCCCTCGACCACGCGGATGCCCACAGCCTCGCCGATGGCAAGATCGGAAAAGCCGGAATGGCGCAGCACCTCGATATGGATGAACACGTCGTCGGGATGGCCGAAGATATTGGCGAACCCGAACCCCTTGCCCTTGTCGAACCATTTCACCCGCGCCGGCCGCAACGGCAGCGAATCAAGCTGATCGATCACCTCGCTGTCAATATCCGCGATGGGGGGCGTTCCGTCCGTCTCGGGCGGCTCGATCTCGACCACTTCGGACGCCTGAAGACCGCGCGTGGTGGGCTGAACCCAGGCGGTGACGCGCGACTGGTCCGCGACCGAGCTGCGGCCGAAATTGCGCAACACGTTGGCATGCAACAGAATATCGGGGCCGCCATCGCTGTTCAGGATGAAGCCATAGCCCTTGGCCGGGTCGAACCATTTGACCCGCCCGGACACAAGCTTGAGGCCGCATTCTTCCGTCATCTTTTCACCATTACCGCGCAACATGGACGCATTTCCGAACTTTACGCGCACCGGCCATCGCGTTCAAACGTTTTGATGGCGGGCGGCCCGGTTGCAGTCGCGCGGAATCTCCAGCTCGTTTCATCTTTTTTCCCGCACGAATTTCGGGACTTGCACCTTTGTCGTCAAGCTTCACGGATACAGCCTGTCCACCTGCCAGCGACGATCCGCCTGTCTTGTCCAACGGAAACGGTCGTGCAAGCGGAACGCGCCGTCACTCCAGAACTCGATCTGCAGGGGGCGAAGGCGAAAGCCGCCCCAGAATGGCGGGCGCGCCGGATTGGTGCCGTGGACCAGCCCCTGACGCGCCGCGGCTGCGACCAGCGCGGCGCGGCTTTCCAGCGGTTGCGACTGTTTCGACGCCCATGCCCCCAGCCGGCTTTGCAGCGACCTGCTGGCGTAATAGGCATCGGCCTGCGCCCCTTCCTCGCGGGTCACATCGCCGCGCACGCGGATCTGGCGGCGCAGCGATTTCCAGTGCATGACGAACGCGGCCTTGCCCGAGGCGGCGATCTGCCGGCCCTTGGCGCTGTCGTAATTGGTATAAAAGACAAAGGCGTCGGCCTCGATCTCCTTCAGCAGGACCATGCGGACATCGGGCAGCCAGTCGGGATCGACGGTGGCCAGCGCGATGGCGTTGGGGTCGTTGGGTTCGGCCGCCTCGGCCTCGGCCAGCCAGGCGCGCGCGATGGCGAACGGGTCGTCGCCCGCAAAGATTCCGGTCCGGTCGCTCATCCATGTCCCCTTGCGCTTGCTGCGGCAGAACTCTTGCCCTAATCACGTGACAAAGGGTTGAAAGCGCGAGAGGCAGCACATGTCAAGCGAGCAGCATCCCGGCCTGATGGCCGGCAAACGCGGCCTTATCATGGGGCTGGCCAATGACAAGTCGATTGCCTGGGGCATCGCCAAGGCGCTTGGCGACCAGGGCGCCGAGCTTGCGTTTTCGTATCAGGGCGAGGCGCTGAAAAAGCGCGTCGGCCCGCTGGCCGAACAGTTGGGGTCCAGCTTGGTCCTGCCCTGCGATGTCGGCGACGAAGCCTCGCTGGAAGCGCTGTTCGACCGGCTGGCCGAGGAATGGGGGCGGATGGATTTCGTCGTCCACGCGATCGGGTTTTCCGACAAGGAACAGCTGCGCGGACGCTATGCCGACACCACGCGCGACAATTTCCTGAAGACGATGGACATTTCGGTCTTTTCCTTTACCACCGTCGCCCGGCGCGCCGCCGCGATGATGCCCGATGGCGGGTCGATGCTGACCCTGACCTATTACGGGGCGGAACGGGTGATGCCGCATTACAACGTCATGGGCGTTGCCAAGGCCGCGCTTGAGGCCAGCGTGCGTTATCTGGCCGAAGATTTCGGCAAGGACGGCATCCGCGTCAACGCCATCAGCGCCGGCCCGATCCGCACACTGGCGGCCAGCGGCATCGGCGATTTCCGCTATATCATGAAATGGAACGAGCTGAACTCGCCCCTGCGGCGCAATGTCACGCAAGAGGATGTGGGCAACTCGGCCCTGTATCTGCTGTCCGATCTGGGTGCGGGCGTCACCGGAGAGACGCATCACGTCGATGCAGGCTATCACGTCGTCGGCATGAAGGCGGTGGACGCCCCCGACATCGCGACCGTCAAGAAGGACTGATCCCGCCATGCCCAGGCCGGACGCGCGCGATTTCCTTGCGTCCGGATGCAGCGGGTGGGTTTGCGTTTCCATCGCTGCCGCTATGATGCCGCCAGATTCGCGGGCGTCCTTTGCCTGCGCCAGTGAAGGAGACGAGGATGATGGACCGCCTGCCCCATGAAAAGGGTTTCCATGTCAGTTGGGACCAGCTGCACCGGGACGCACGCGCGCTGTCGTGGCGGCTGGACGGGCGGGAATGGCGGGCGGTTCTGGGCGTGACGCGCGGCGGGCTGGTGCCTGCCATGATCGTCGCCCGCGAACTGGATATCCGCACCATCGACACGATCTCGATCCGGTCCTATCGCGGCGTCGGCACCGCCGCGGGGCAAGGCCAGCTTGAGGTGTTGAAACGTCCCGATGCCGGGTTGATGGCGGATGGCGAGGGAATTCTTGTGGTCGACGATCTGGTCGATTCGGGGCGCACGCTGGAACTGATCCGCGACATGTTGCCCAAGGCGCATTTCGCCACCGTCTATGCCAAGCCCAAGGGCAAGCCGATCGTCCAGACCTATGTGACCGAGGTCAGCCAGGACACCTGGATTTTCTTTCCGTGGGACATGGCGCTGCAATACGTCCAGCCCTATCGCGGCGAGGATTGAGGGCGAGGCTGAGGGACGTTGCCCAGACTTGCCGTCGCGCTGCGGGACTAGGGCATCGCGCGGGTCTCGGCAGGCTTGCGCCGAGCCTGAATCCTCCGGGAACCCTTTGATTTAAGACGGAATTGCGCGCCCACCACGTCGCGCGATGACGATTGCCGATGCAGCCGCAGGCGAAATCCCGCTTTAATCCGTCAATCGCCGGAACCGCCGATGCCGATCGCACATTGTCCCTTCGAAGCGCGCCGCCATCTGTCTGCCGCGCCGCGCAGTCACATATTGGAGGATACCATGCGTAAGCTTCTTTTGACGACCGCCTTCATGATGCCGATGTCGCTTGGCGCGGCTTATGCGCAGGACGCAGCCGCCACCGACGATCCGGCCGCCACGACCCAGCCCGCCGAGGGTGATGTCACCACCCCCATGCCAACCGATCCCGCAGCCGACACCGGCGTGGCCGCCGATCCGGATGCCGCCGCTGCCCAGAAAGAGGCGATGGCCGCCGAGGTCGCAGCCAGCGGCAAGGTCGCGCAGGAACAGGCCGCCAACGAGCTGCGCCTGGAATGGATCACCGACGCCACCGTCACCTCGCCCGACGGAAGCTCGATCGGCGACATCAACGATCTGATCGTGGATGGCGAAAGCGGCCAGATGATTGCGGCCATCATCGGCGTTGGCGGCTTTCTTGGAATCGGCGTCAAGCAGATCGCTGTTCCCTGGGACCAGTTGACGGTCAACTATGACGCGCAGGAAATCAGCAGCGACCTGACCAAGGAAGAGGCTGACGCAGCCCCCGAATACGTGTTCCGCGAGCGCGAACAGGCCCCAAGCGTGGCCCCCGCCGCCGGCGGCACCGTCGCCCCGGCCGATGGCACGGCTGCGCCTGCTGATGGAACGATGGCGCCCGCCGATGGCGCGGCCGCCCCTGACGCGGCATCGATGGAACCTGCCGACAGCGACACAATGGCGCCTGCCGAAGGCGAGGCGATGGAGCCGGCCGACGGTGAACCCATGGAGCCCGCCGAAGGCGAGGCCATGGAACCCGCCGATGCTGACACGATGGAGCCGGCGGAAACCGATGCCGCTGCACCCGCAGACTCTGCCGCCCCGGCAGACGCTGCGGAACCCGCAGCCGAAGCCGACACCGACATGGAACCGGCCGAAGGCGAAACCGAGCAGCCGGCCAGCAACTGATCGAGAGCGTAACACATCGGCTCTGCATCGCGCAGATCACCAAAGGCGGCCTTCGGGCCGCCTTTCATCTTATTTGAACCGACCGGATCAGCCGTTGCCGCGCACGAAACGCGCCGCCCCTTCGGCGGCACGCTGCAAGGCGCGGCTTTTGTTCACCGTTTCCTCGAACTCCGCCTCGGGGTCGCTGTCATAGACCACGCCACCGCCGGCCTGGATATACAGCGCGCCGTCCTTGACCACCCCGGTGCGCAGCGCGATGCACATGTCCATCTCGCCATTGGCGGCGAAATAGCCGACCGCGCCGGCATAGACCCCGCGCTTTTCCGGCTCCAGCTCGTCGATGATCTGCATCGCGCGCACCTTGGGCGCCCCCGACACCGTGCCCGCCGGCAAGCCTGCCAGCAGCGCCGACAGGGCATCCTCGCCATCGCGCAGATCGCCCACGACGTTCGACACGATATGCATGACGTGGCTGTAACGTTCGATGGTGAACTGTTCGGTCGGGCGCACCGTGCCGGGCTTTGCGACGCGGCCCACATCGTTGCGGCCCAGATCCAGCAGCATCAGATGTTCGGCCAGTTCCTTCTGGTCGGCCAGCAGATCGGCCTCCAGCGCGCGATCCTCGGCCTCGTCAGTGCCGCGTCTGCGGGTGCCGGCGATGGGGCGGATCGTCACCTCGCCATCGCGCAGCCGCACCAGAATCTCGGGGCTGGCGCCGACGATCTGGAACCCGCCCATGTTCAGGAAGAACATGAAGGGCGAGGGGTTCGTGCGGCGCAGGCTGCGATACAGCGCGAAGGGCGGCAGCGGAAAATCCATCCGCCAGCGTTGCGACGGCACGACCTGAAAGATGTCGCCGGCGCGGATATAGTCGCGGGCCTTTTCCACCGCCGCCAGGTAATCGGCGCGGGCGAAATTCGACACCGGCTCTCCGATCCGGGCATCGCGGCCCAGGGCGCGCGGCTCGGACGGCTGGCGGTCCAGCGCGCGCAGCGCATCCATGACGCGTTCGGCGGCGCGCGCATAGGCCGCGCGCGCATCCCCGCCATCGTGCCAGGCCGGCGCGCACAACGTCACCTCGCCCTTCACCCCGTCCAGCACCGCCACGACCGAGGGGCGCATCAGCATCGCATCGGGCAGATCCAGCGGGTCGGGGTTCACGTCGGGCAGATGTTCGACCAGCCGGATCATGTCATAACCCAGATAGCCGAACAGCCCCGCCGCCATCGCGGGCACGCCGTCGGGCATCGCCTCGATCCGGCTTTCCGCGATCAGCGCGCGCAGGCTGTCCAGCGCGGGACGCGGATCGGGCTGGAAATCGCCCGAAAACCGCGCCTGCCGGTTGATCCGGGCGCGGCCGTCGCGGCAATCCCAGATCAGGTCCGGCTTCATCCCGACCATGGAATATCGCCCGCGCACCTCGCCGCCCGTGACCGATTCCAGCATGAAGCTTTGCGGCGCGGCCTCGGCCAGTTTCAGCATCAGGCTGACGGGCGTATCCAGATCGGCGGCCAGCCGGATCGTGACCAGCTGGTTCTGCCCCGCCTTCCAGCCCGCCTCGAACGCGGGGAAATCCGGCGTCAGATCCATCACTGGACCTGCGCGTTGATCGCGTTGATCGCCTGCTGATTGATCTGCACCCCGCCCTGGCGCTGCGCGGCGCGGGCGTAATAGTCGAAGATGTCGGCCTGCATCGACTGGCTCAGCCGGTCGCTGACCGCATCGGTCACGCGCACCGCATCCTGATCCGACAGGTCGGCTTCGTGGATCGCGTCCAGCCGGACCAGAAAGACGCGGTTGTCGGCATCGACGATCTCGATCTCTCCCGGCCGGTCGATGGTGAAGACATGGCTGACGATTTCGGGGGGCACACCCTCGATCCAGCCGTCGCGGGTCAGCCCGGTTTCCTGCGTCCAGTCCAGCGCAGCGCCGCCGGCATCCGCGGTGGCGGCGGGTGCTCCGCCCTGCCCGTCGTCCTGCCCATCTTCCTGCGACTCGGGCGTCGCCACGCGCGAGCCGGACCCTTCCGGGGCGGGCGGCACATCGGGCGCGGGCGCGGCGGCAGAGGCGGCCTGCAGCTTCAGCTCCTCGGCCAGCGCCAGAAGCTGGCGATGCTTTTCCGCCGCCAGCCAGTCGGCGGCGACCTGATCGCGGACCTCATCGAACGGCTTCAGCGTCGGCGGCACGATGCTGTCCAGGCGCAGCGCAAAGACGCCGCCATCGTCCAGCCGGACCAGTTCGGGAAAATCGGCCTCGGTGATCTGGGCCGCGCGGTCGCGGAACGCCTGATATCCGGCGATGCTGCCTTCCGCGGGCGCATCGTCGGCGTTCCAGTCGATCTGGCCCAGCTGCATCGGCGTCTCCTCCACCACCTGTTCCAGCGTTGCGCCGCCGGCCAGCAGATCCTCGAATTCGGCCGAGCGGTCGTCGATCATCCGCGTCGCGCGGTCCAGTGCGGCCTCCTCGCTCAGCGCGGCGCGCGCATCCTCGAACGGGATCTCGATCGGATCGAGGATCGCGTTCATCGAAAACAGCGCCGGCCCAAGCGCCGTGTCCACCGGCCCGACCACACCCGGCTGTTCCAGCGCAAAGACCGCCTCGCCGGCCGCGCCCAGATCCTCGCGCGTCACCTCGCCCAGATCGACATCGTCCAGCGTCAGGCCGCGGGCGGCGACGAAGGATTCGAACTGCCGGCTTCCGCTGTCGATGGCGGCCTTCGCCTGTTCCGCCTCCTCGCGCGTCGGAAAGACCAGCCGGCCGACCATGCGGCGTTCGGGCTGGCGATACTGGTCGATATTGGCCTCATAGGCGTCGCGCAGCGCGTCCTCGTCCAGCTGGACCTCGTCGGTCAGCATCTCGGGCGTCAGCCAGACATAGCTGAGCCGGCGCATCTCGGGCGCCGTAAAGCGATCCGCGTTGGCCTGATGCCAGGATTCCAGCGTGTCGCGATCGGGCTGCGCCACCGGCGAGGTCAGCTGATCCTCGGACAGCTCAAACCACGACAGGTCGCGGGTTTCCAGCAGCCACGCAGCGCTTTGATTGACCATCGTGGGCGGCGCGACCACGCCGCCGACCACCGCGCGCTGGATCAGCAATCTGGCCTCTTCGGTGCGGATGGCGCGTTCGAATTCGGCCTCGGACATGCCCTCGCGGCGCAGCACCTGGGTATAGGCGGTGCGGTCGAAGCTGCCGTTCGGACCCTTGAAGGCGTCGGCGTTCAGAATGGTCTGCCGCACCCGGTCATCGCCCACCGACACGCCGATGCGCCGCGCCTGTTCCTCAAGTGCGGCGGCGGTGAACAGCTGCGCCTGCACCGCCTGCGGCAGCCCCATCGCCTGCGCCTGCGCCATCGTCATCGGCTGGCCGGTCTGGCGGGAATAGGCGTTCAGCTCGTTGCGCAGGCTGCGGGCGTATTCGTCGGCCGTGACCTTGGTTTCGCCCACCGCGCCGATCTCGGCCGAGCCGCCCGAAAAGCTGGTGACGCCGAACCCGCCCAGACCCAGGATCAGCAGACCCATCAGGATCCAGACGACGGTCGATTTTCCATGCGTGCGCAGGTTCTTCATGGCGCGGCCTTTCCCGGGTCTTGACCGGCCGTCTTTACGACTGCGATGGCGGCGCGACAAGCCTTGAGGGTGGGAACGCCGTAAGCCTTTCGGCCGGTTGCACGATTTCCGCGTGATCGTCCCTGGCGAAGGCCGGGCACAGAGGCCGGGCATCGCACTTGTCCGTCCGCCGTGGCATCGCGCCGGGCAACGCCGTCGCCATACCGTGAGCGGCGGGCGCGGGTGGCGGCGACGGAATGGGTCACGCGGTCCACCTCAGTCGCGTTCCATCGCGCGCAGATCGGTCAGATCGGGCGGCAGCGACAGATCCAGCGACGGCGCGGGCAGCGCGGGCGGATCGTCCGACGCCGCATCCGGCGCGACGCTGTCCTGCGCTGCGGGTTCGGGCGCCGGCTGTTCGGTCGCGCGCGAAACGTCCTGCACGTCGTCGGCCGTCGCCGGGGCCGCGCCCGGATCGTCACGGATCGCCGATGTATCGGGCACCGCGTCGGGCACGCCCAGCACCGACATCTGCGGCATGTCGGGCCGCGCCGGCACGTCCAGCGAACGGGGCTGGGCCATATCGGGCGCGGCGTCGCCCGCCTCGGGCAGTGTCTGGGCGGGTTCGGCGGCCCTGTCCTGCGTGTCCGGGCGGGTGTCGCCCTCGGTGATCGCGACCGGGGCCGGTTCGGCGGCGGGGGCGCTGACCGCCGGCGCGTCGGCCTGATCCATGCGCGAGGACGGCGCAGCCAGCGGCGCGGGCAGCACCGGCACCACATCGCCGCCGCGCCCGAATTCCGATCCGACCGGCAGCCCGACCGCCTCGGCGCGCGGCATCGCCGTCTGGTCCTGCGACTCCGGCGGCGCTGACACGGTGTCGGACGGTGGCGGCTCGGCTTGCTGGGCGTCGGGCGGGGTCGGCACCTCGTCCTCGGACACCGGCGCCGTATCCGGCTGCGACCCGACGGTGGTCCCGTCTTCGGCTGCGTCCTGCCCCCCGCCGCCCTGCGGCGCGGTGTCGGGCGCGGGCAGAGTCACCGGCGAAACCAGCGACAATGCCAGCAGAACGGCGACGCTCAGCGCCGCGCCATGTCCCAATCCCGTCCAGAAACCGCGTGCCATGCGCCTCATCTTCCTTCGGCCGGGCTTGACCCCCCGCCGCGCTTTGGCCCATCTATAGCGGACCGCTTTCCGGGGGGAAACCGCCCCCACGCCGTCACCCCAGATCAAGGCGCCCGCGATGATCCTTCTGATCGACAACTATGACAGCTTCACCTGGAACCTCGTGCATTACCTGGCCGAGGCCGGGGCCGAGGTTACCGTCCGCCGCAACGACCGGATCGGTGTGGATGAGGCGCTGGCGATGCGGCCTGACGGCATCGTGATCTCGCCCGGCCCGTGCGATCCGGCGCGCGCGGGCATCTGCCTCGATCTGATCCGGGCGGCGGCGGACCGGTCGATCCCGCTGCTTGGGGTCTGCCTGGGCCATCAGGCCATCGGCGAGGCGTTCGGCGGCCGGGTGGTCCGCGCCAACCGCATCCTGCACGGCAAGGTCGATGCGATCACCCATGACGGCACCGGCGTGTTCGCCGCCCTGCCCTCGCCCCTCAAGGCGACACGCTATCATTCCCTGACGGTCCAGCCCGAGACGCTGCCCGACTGCCTGCGCGTCACCGCGACATCGGATGACGGCACGATCATGGGGCTGATCCACACCGGCCTGCCGATCGAGGGCGTGCAGTTCCATCCCGAATCGATCGCGTCGGAATACGGCCACGACATGATCCGCAATTTCCTGTCCCGCTGCCATCTGGGCGAAGCCGCCGCATGAGCACGGATATCCGCCCGCTGATCGGCACCGCCGCCGTCCGTCCGCTGACCGGACCCGAGGCCGAGTCCGCGTTCTCGGCCCTGTTCGACGGCGCGGCGACGCCGGCCCAGATCGGCGGGCTGCTGATGGCGCTGCGCGTGCGCGGCGAAACCGTGGACGAGATCGCCGCCGCCGCCCGCGCCATGCGCGCCCGCATGAACCGCGTCCACGCGCCGCCCGGCGCCATCGACATCGTCGGCACCGGCGGCGACGGCAAGGGCACGCTGAACATCTCGACCGCGGCGGCCTTCGTGGTGGCGGGCGCGGGCGTGCCGGTGGCCAAGCACGGCAACCGCAACCTGTCGTCGAAATCGGGCGCGGCCGACGCGCTGACCCAGATGGGGATCAACGTCATGGGCGGGCCTGCGGTGGCGCAGCAGGCGCTGGACCGGGCCGGGATCTGCTTCATGATGGCGCCGATGCATCATCCGGCGATGCGCCATGTCGGCCCGCCGCGGGCCGAGCTGGGCACGCGCACGGTCTTCAACCTGCTGGGGCCGCTGACCAACCCGGCCTCGGTGCGCCGCCAGTTGACCGGCGCGTTCTCGGCCGACTGGATCCGCCCGATGGCCGAGGTGCTGCGCGATCTGGGCAGCG
Organism: Paracoccus stylophorae; assembly: GCF_028553765.1. Lineage (NCBI taxonomy): Bacteria > Pseudomonadati > Pseudomonadota > Alphaproteobacteria > Rhodobacterales > Paracoccaceae > Paracoccus > Paracoccus stylophorae. The sequence goes on from NZ_CP067134.1 coordinate 2,681,594, forward strand.
ATGCCGCCTGGCTGGTCCATGGCGGCGACGGCACCGATGAGATCAGCATCGTCGGCGACACCGCCGTCGCGGCGCTGAAGGACGGCGAGATCACCGAATTCACCGTCACCCCCGAGGATGCCGGCCTGCCCCGCCACCCGTTCGAGGCGATCATCGGCGGCGAGCCGTCGCAGAACGCCGTCGCCTTCCGCGCGCTGCTGGACGGCGAAACCGGCGCCTATCGCGATGCCGTTCTGCTGAACGCCGCCGCCGCCCTGCTGGTCGCCGGAAAGGCCGCCGATCTGCGCGACGGCGCGGCGCTTGCGGCCGAGGCAATCGACAGCGGCGCGGCCAGGGCGCGGCTGACAGATCTTGCCCAGATCACCGGCCCGCCCGAGCCGTGACCCCGCCCGACGCCTGGGCCGATCTGCCCTTCTTCCGTCAGGACTGGCCGGCGATCCGCGACCGGCTGGCGGGGTGCGACTGGCTTCCGGGGCCGGCGCGGATCTTTGCCGCTCTGGCCGCCACGCCGCCGGAACGGGCCCGCGTCGTGATCCTGGGACAGGACCCCTATCCGACGCCGGGCCACGCCAACGGCCTGGCTTTTTCGGTGGCGCCGGGGATCGCGCCGCCCCGCTCGCTGGCCAACATCTTCGCGGAACTGCGCGACGATCTGGGGGGTGCGCCCGCCACCGGCGATCTGTCGCACTGGGCGGAACAGGGGGTGCTGCTGCTGAACACCTCGCTGACGGTTCCCCCGGGACAGGCGGGCGCGCATGCAGGCTGGGGCTGGGACAGGCTTGCCCGCCAGGCGATTGCGCGGGCGCAGACCCATGGTCCGCTGGCCTTCCTGCTGTGGGGGGCGCAGGCGCGCAAGACGGTGGCCGGCCTGCCGCGCGACGAGGATCTGGTGATCGCCACCGCCCACCCCTCGCCGCTGTCGGCACGGCGCGGCTTTTTCGGCAGCCGGCCGTTCAGCCGCGTCAATGAATGGCTGGCCGCCCGCGGACGTCCGCCGATCGACTGGACGACCTGATCTTCTTCTTTGCCGGAAATACCCCGGGGGAGTCCGCAGGACGGGGGCAGCGCCCCCTTCCCTCATCGGCCGCCGGGCGCTAGAACCGTGGCATGGACATTCTGGAAAAGATCCGCGCCTACAAGCTGGACGAGATCGCCGCCGCCCGGCGCGCGCGCCCACTGGCCGATATCGACGCTGCCGCCCGCGCGGCCCCGGCCTCGCGCGGCTTTGCCCGCGCCCTGTTCGACCGGGCCGCATCCGGGCCGGCCCTGATCGCTGAGATCAAGAAGGCCAGCCCGTCCAAGGGCCTGATCCGCGCCGATTTCGATCCGCCCGCGCTGGCCCGCGCCTATCAGCAGGGCGGCGCGGCCTGCCTGTCGGTGCTGACCGATGCACCCAGCTTTCAGGGCCGGCCCGAATTTCTGACCGACGCGCGCGCCGCCTGCGATCTGCCGGTGCTGCGCAAGGATTTCCTCTACGACACCTATCAGGTCGCCGAGGCCCGAGCGTGGGGCGCCGACTGCATCCTGATCATCATGGCCTCGGTCGATGACGCGCTGGCCGCCGAGCTTGAGGATGCGGCAAACCATTACGGCATGGACACCCTGATCGAGATCCACGACGCAACCGAACTGGACCGCGCGCTGCGGCTCACATCGCCCCTGATCGGCATCAACAACCGCAATCTCAAGACCTTCGAGGTCAGCCTTCACGTCACGCGCGACCTTGCGCCGCGCCTTCCCGCCGACCGCGATGTCGTCTGCGAAAGCGGGCTGTTCACGCCGGACGACGTGGCCGCGATGATGCAGGCGGGCGCGCGGCGCTTTCTGATCGGCGAAAGCCTGATGCGCCAGCCCGACGTGGCGGCGGCGACGCGGCACATCCTAAACATCCAGCCGGCGGGCGCGGCATGAGCCTGACGCATTTCGACAGCGCCGGTCAGGCCCACATGGTCGATGTCTCGGACAAGGAGGTCACGCTGCGCGAGGCCAAAGCCGAGGGGTGCGTGATCATGTCGCCCGAGACGCTGGCGCTGGCGCAGGGCGGCGCGAAGAAGGGCGATGTGATCGGCGTCGCGCGGCTGGCCGGGATCATGGGGGCCAAGCGCACCGCCGACCTGATCCCGCTGTGCCATCCGCTGCCGCTGTCGCGCGTCGCGCTGGACCTGACCCCGGACGCGGCCCTGCCCGGCATCCGCGTCACCGCGACCGTCCGCACGACCGGCCGCACCGGGGTCGAGATGGAGGCGCTGACCGCCGTGACCACCGCCTGCCTGACCGTCTATGACATGCTGAAGGCGGCCGAGAAATCCATGCGGATCGAATCGATCCGGCTGGTGTCAAAAACCGGCGGAAAGTCCGGCGATTACAGGGCCGCGCCGTGATTTCCGTCGGCGAAGCACGTGAACTTGTCCTGGCCCTCGCCCCCGCTCCGACGGCGGAAACCGTGCCTTTGCAGCACGCGGCGGGCCGCGCCCTGCTGGAGCCGGCCATTGCCCGGCTGACGCAGCCACCCTTCGATTCGGCCGCGATGGACGGATATGCGCTGCGCAGCGCGGATGTCGATGTCCCGTTGAAGATCGTCGGGGAATCCGCGGCGGGTCATCCGTGGCACGGCGAAGCCGCCCCCGGCACCGCCATCCGCATCTTCACCGGCGCGCCGGTGCCTGCCGGTTTCGACCGGGTGGTGATGCAGGAACATGTCACCCGCGACGGCGATGTTCTAACCGTTATGGACGCTGCGGGCGGCCCCCATATCCGGGCGCGCGGCGGCGATTTCGCGGAAGGCGATGTCGTCCTGCGGCCCGGGCGTCGCATCAACGCGGCCGATATCGGCCTGCTGGCGGCGATGAACGTCGCGCATATCAGCGTCGCGCGCCGCCCCGATGTCGCCGTTCTGGCCAGCGGGGATGAGCTTGTCCGCCCCGGCCAGACCCTGCGCGAGGGGCAGATCGTCAGTTCGAACGATCTGGCCATCGCCGCACAGGTGGCCGAAGCGGGCGGCATGCCCCGCATCCTGCCCATCGCGCGCGACACCGAAGACAGCCTGCGCGAACGCTTTGCCGAGGCTGCGGGCGCGGATCTGATCGTCACCATCGGCGGCGCCTCGGTCGGCGACCACGATCTGGTCGGCAAGGTCGCGTTTGAACTGGGCATGCAGCGCAGCTTCTATCGGATCGCGATGCGGCCGGGCAAACCGCTGATGGCGGGACGCATCGGCGATTCCGCCATGATTGGATTGCCGGGAAACCCTGTCTCGGCAATGGTTTGCGCGATCTTGTTCATGCAACCTCTGATCCGCAGGATGCAGGGGCTGGACGCCTCGGAAAAGCTGCTGCGCGCGCGTCTGGCCTGCGATCTGCCGCCCGAAGGCAACCGCCAGCATTACCTGCGCGCGGTCCTTGAGGACGGGCGGGACCTGCCGCTGATCCGCCCCTTCGGCGAACAGGATTCGGCCCGGCTGACGCTGATGTCGCGCGCCGATGCGCTGCTGGTGCGGCCCGCCGACGATCCCGCGCGCAAGGCGGAAGAGATCGTGCAGTTCGTGCCGCTGCCGCGCTGATATTAACCGGTTCTTCATTCTGCCCTGTTCTCTTTGTTGACGTGATTCGGTCGATGGGATAGAACATTAGTGGAACACTTGGGTAAGGACGGGCCGATGCTGACCAAGAAGCAGATCCAGTTGCTGGAATTCATTCACAGGCGGATGTCGCGCGACGGGGTGCCGCCCTCATTCGACGAGATGAAGGATGCGCTGGACCTGCGCTCGAAATCGGGCATCCATCGGCTGGTGACGGCACTGGAAGAACGCGGCTTCATCCGGCGCCTGCCGCATCGCGCCCGCGCGCTGGAAATCGTGCGGCTGCCCGATGCGCTGGCCGCGGCCTCCGATACCGAACCTGCGATGGCGGGAAAGCCGGCGGGTCGCGGATTTTCGCCGCGCGTGATCTCGAATGTCAGACCGGCCCGCCCGCGCGGTGCGATCAGCGTCGCGGACAGCCCGGCGATCGACCTGCCGCTGGTGGGCCGGATCGCCGCCGGCGTCCCGATCGAGGCGATTTCCGACGCGGCCCATCACGTCGCGGTTCCCGGCACCATGCTGTCGGGTCGCGAACATCATTACGCGCTGGAGGTGAAGGGCGATTCGATGATCGAGGCGGGGATCAACGACGGCGACGTGGTGGTGATCCGCGAACAGGACAACGCCGAAAACGGCGACATCATCGTGGCGCTGATCGAAGGACACGAGGCGACGCTGAAACGCTATCGGCGCAAGGGCGCGATGATCGCGCTGGAAGCGGCAAACCCGGCCTATGAAACGCGCATCCTGCCCGAGGAAAGCGTGCGTATCCAGGGCCGGCTGGTCGGTCTGATCCGCAGCTATTAACCCGACCGCAAGGGGCGCGCGTTTCGTGGGTTCGGGGATGCAACTGTTTTCGGCTCAACGCGCCGGGCGCGGAATGTCATGGCTTCAGTTGGCGGGCAATTCCCGCAAGATCAGCCGGACAGGGTCAGATATGGTCGAAGAAATCCGGTCCGGCTTTCGACAGAAGCTCCTCGGCCAGATCGCGACCCATGGCGGGGCCGTCGGCGATTTCGCCTTCGCGCCGGCCGCTGATCGCCACCGACCCGTCAGGCAGCAGGATTTCCCCGCGCAGCACAAGGCGGCCGTCGATCAGATCGGCAAGTCCGCCGATCGGCGTCTCGCAGGACCCGTCCAGCCGGGCCAGAAACGCACGCTCGGCCGCGATCCTCTGGGCCGTCCCGACATCGTTGATCGGACGCAGCAGCGCGGCGGTCGCATCGTCCGACGCGCGTCTTTCGATGCCGATGGCGCCCTGCGCGACGGCGGGCAACATCTCGGCCGGGTCGATCGGGCCGCGCGACACATGCACCATGTCCAGCCGCCGCAGCCCCGCCATCGCCAGGAACGTGGCCATTGCCACGCCATCTTCCAGCTTTTTCAGCCGGGTCTGCACATTACCGCGAAACTCGACCAGTTTCAGATCGGGCCGCCGATGGGCAAGCTGCGCCCGCCGCCGCAGGCTGGACGATCCGACCACCGCCCCGGTCGGCAGATCCATAATCGAGGCGACATGCGGGCTGACAAAGGCGTCCCGCACGTCCTCGCGCGGCAACAGGCAGTCGATGATCAGCCCGTCGGGCTGCAGGGTGGGCATGTCCTTCATCGAATGCACGGCGATATCGATGCGGCCCTGGATCAGCGCATCTTCAATCTCGCGCGTGAACAGGCCCTTGCCGCCGATCTCTTTCAGCGGCCGGTCGGTCACGCGGTCGCCGGTCGTGCGGATCGCCACCACCTGAAACGCCTCGGCCGGCAGATCATGCGCGGCCATCAGCCTTGCACGCGTCTCGTGCGCCTGCGCCAGCGCAAGCACCGAGCCGCGGGTTCCGATCTTCAGCGGGCGGGAGGGGTCGGGCCGTTGTGTCATGACCCTGCCATAGCCGCCGGCCGCGCGCTTGACAACGTCCGCCGGCTCGACTTGATGGGGGCGCAAGGAGGCGTCATGACCAAACTTCTGCTGCGCGCACTGGCGGGCGAGACATTGCCGACACCGCCGATCTGGATGATGCGCCAGGCCGGGCGGTACCTGCCCGAATATCGCGCCACGCGCGCCCGGGCGGGCGACTTTCTGTCGCTGTGCTACAACCCCGAACTGGCGGCCGAGGTGACGCTGCAACCGATCCGCCGCTTCGGCTTTGACGCGTCGATCCTGTTTGCCGACATCCTGCTGATTCCGCAGGCTTTGGGCGCCGATCTGTGGTTCGTGACGGGCGAGGGGCCGCGCCTGTCCACGATCACGGACGCCGCCGGGGTCGCGGCGCTGAAACCCGCCGCGGACGTTCACGAGACGCTGGCGCCGATCTATGACACCGTGCGCATCCTGTCGCGCGAACTGCCAGCCGAAACCACGCTGATCGGCTTCGCGGGCGCGCCCTGGACGGTGGCCACCTACATGATCGCCGGGCGCGGAACCCCGGATCAGCAGCCCGCGCACGCATTCAAGGCGGCGGATCGGGCGGCGTTCTCGGCCCTGATCGACCGGATCGCCGAGGCGACGATCCTGTATCTCTCGGCCCAGATCGAGGCGGGGGCCGAAGTCGTCAAGCTGTTCGACAGCTGGGCGGGCAGCCTGTCGGGGCAGGACTTCGACGATTTCGCCATCGCCCCCACGCGCCGCATCATCGCCGCGCTGAAGGAACGTCATCCCGCCGTCCCCGTCATCGCCTTCCCGCGCGAGGCGGGCGCGCGCTATGTCGGCTTTGCCCGTGCCACCGGCGCCGATTGCGTCGGGCTGGACACGTCGGTCGATCCGGGATGGGCGGCGGAAAAGCTGCAGGTCGATGGCTGCGTGCAGGGCAATCTGGACCCGCGCCACATGGTGACCGGCGGCCCCGACTTGGTGGCCGAGGCGCAGCGCATCACCCGCGCCCTTCGCGGCGGCCCGCATGTCTTCAACCTGGGCCACGGCATCACGCCCGACGCCGATCCCGACAATGTCGCCCGCATGATCGAGGCCGTTCGCAGCGCATGATCTGGGTCGCGGCGACGCTGATCGCGGCGATCGCGCAAACCGGGCGGAACGCCGCGCAGGCCGGGCTGACCGGGCGCGTCGGCACCATCGGCGCAACCGCCGTGCGTTTCCTATTCGGGCTGCCCTTTGCGGCGCTGTTCCTGCTGATACTGTCGCCGGTGGCAGAAATTCCGTCGCTTGGCCTGCGCGCGGTCGGGTTCACCGCGCTTGGCGCGGCCGCGCAGATCGCCGCGACCGCCCTGATGCTGCTGACCATGCGCGGCCAGGGATTCGGCATCGCGACCGCGCTGATGAAGACCGAACCGGTCACGCTGGCCATTTTCGGTGCGCTGGCCCTGTCCGAACCGCTTGGCCCGGCGCGCATGGCGGCCATCGCGCTGGCGACGACCGGCGTCGTGCTGGCATCCGGGGCGCGCTGGTCGCGGATCAGCCTGGCGCCGGTGCTGACCGGGGTCACATCGGGGGCGCTGTTCGGTGTCTCGGCGATCGGGTTCCGCGGCGCGTTGCTGTCCCTGCCCGAGGGCGGGTATTTCATCCACGCGCTGACGGTTCTGGTCCTGACGCTGGCCTTGCAATCCTTCGCCATGCTGGTCTGGCTGGGCGCGACCGCACCCGGGACGCTGCGCGCGATCTTTGCCGAATGGCGCATCTCGCTGGCGGCGGGGGCGCTTGGCGCGTTTGCCTCGCTGTTCTGGTTCATCGGGTTCGCGCTGACGCCTGCGGCCAATGTCCGCACGCTGGCCCTGGTCGAGGTGGTGTTCGCGCAGGTCGTGTCCGGCCGGATCTTTCACGAGACGACGCAAAGGGCGCAGCTGATCGGCATCGTGCTGATCGTCGCCGGGGTCGCATGGCTGCTGGCGGTGGCTGCGACCTGATCGCACTTGAACCCCGGCCGCTGCCGGTGCATGTGCGACCTGCCATGACAGAGATCGACGATATTCCCGACATGCACGCCCTGCGCACCCGGATCGACCAGGTCGACGCGCAGCTGATCGCGCTGTTCGCCCGTCGCAGCGCGTTGATCGACCGCGCCGCCCGGATCAAGGCCGCCGAGTCCCTGCCCGCGCGCATCGGCTGGCGCGTGGACGAGGTGATCGAGAATGCCCGTCGCAACGCGGACGCCGCCGGGCTGGACGGCGATCTGTTCGCGCAGATCTGGCGCCAGCTGGTCGAGGCCGCGATCGCGCAGGAAGACCGTCACCTGAAGGGGGACCGCGAATGACCGCCACCTTGATCGACGGCAAGGCGTTCGCCGCCCGATTGCGCCAGGGCATCGCCGGCCAGGTCGACGCCATGCGGGCGCGCGGCATCACGCCGGGGCTTGCCGTCGTGCTGGTGGGCGAGGATCCGGCCAGCCAGGTCTATGTCCGCGCCAAGGGCAAGCAGACCCGCGAGGTCGGCATGACCTCGTTCGAACACAGGCTTCCGGCGGATACCTCGGAACGCGATCTGCTGGCGCTGATCGGCCGGCTGAACGACGATCCGGCGGTGAACGGGATTCTGGTGCAGTTGCCGCTGCCCGAACACATGGACGAGGCGGCGATCATTAACGCGGTTGATCCCGCCAAGGATGTGGACGGGTTCCACATCCTGAATGTCGGGCTGCTGGCGACGGGTCAGAAGGCGATGGTTCCCTGCACGCCGCTTGGTTGTCTGATGATGCTGCGCGATCATCTGGGCGATCTGTCGGGCAGGCGCGCGGTGGTCGTCGGACGGTCGAACATCGTGGGCAAGCCGATGGCGCAGCTGCTGTTGCGCGACAGCGCGACGGTGACCATCGCCCATTCGCGGACGCAGGATCTGCCGTCGCTGTGCCGCGAGGCCGATATTCTGGTCGCGGCGGTGGGCAGGCCCGGCTTCGTCAAGGGCGACTGGATCAAACCGGGCGCCACCGTGATCGACGTGGGCATCAACCGGACGCCGGACGGGCTGGTTGGGGATGTGGATTTCGAGGCCGCCCGCGCGGTGGCCGGCGCGATCACGCCGGTGCCGGGCGGCGTCGGCCCGATGACCATCGCCTGCCTGCTGGCCAATACGCTGACCGCGACCGCGCGCAAGAACGACCTGCCCGATCCCGAAGGGCTGACGCCATAACGCCAACGGCTTCGCGGGCCGTCCGGGAACGGCCTCAGCCCTCGAACAGCCCCGGCTGACGCGGCGGCGCGGGTGCGGCGAGGCCCAGATGCGACCACGCCCGGGCCGCCAGTTGCCGTCCGCGCGGGGTGCGCGCGATCAGCCCCTGTTGCAGCAGATAGGGTTCGATCACCTCTTCGATGGCGTCGCGGCTTTCGGACAGGGCGGCCGACAGGGTTTCGACGCCCACCGGCCCGCCCGCGTAATGTTCGGCCATCAGCATCAGATAGCGCCGATCCGCGCCGTCCAGGCCAAGATCGTCCACCCCCAGCCGCGTCAGCGCGCTATCCGCGATCTGCCGGGTTAGGCGGCCATCGCCTTCGACCAGCGCAAAGTCGATCACCCGGCGCAGCAGCCGTCCCGCGATTCGCGGCGTGCCGCGCGCGCGGCGCGCGATCTCAAACGTGCCGTCGGGATCGGCCTCGATCCCCAGCATCCGCGCGCCGCGCTGCACGATGAGGTCAAGCTCGGCGGTTTCATAGAATTGCAGCCGCGTGGGAATCCCGAAACGGTCGCGCAGCGGCGTGGTCAGCAAGCCCAGCCGCGTGGTCGCGCCGACAAGGGTAAAGGGCTGCAATTCGATCCGGACGGTGCGGGCGGCCGGACCTTCGCCGATCACCAGATCCAGTTCGAAATCCTCCATCGCCGGATACAGCACCTCTTCGACGGCGGGGTTCATGCGATGGATCTCGTCGATGAACAGCACGTCGCGGGCTTCCAGATTGGTCAGGATCGCCGCCAGATCGCCCGCCCGCGCCAGCACGGGGCCCGAGGTCATGCGAAAGCTGACGCCCAGTTCGCGCGCCATGATCTGGGCCAGCGTGGTCTTGCCCAGACCGGGCGGGCCGAAGAACAGCGTGTGGTCCATCGCCTTGCCGCGCATCCGGGCGCTGTCGATGAAGACGCGCAGATTGGCGCGCGCCTCGGCCTGGCCGACGAAATCGGTCAGGGCCTGGGGGCGCAGGGCGCGATCCTCGGTCTCGCCCTCCAGCGGTTCGGGGCGCAGGGTCGGATCGGGTTGGCTCATGTGCGCGCCCACGGACCCTGATGCGAACCGCCCGCCATCCGTTGCAGCCGGGCGATGCGGTCCCCGGTCGGCGGATGGGTGGCAAACAGCCTGTCCATGCGCATCCCGTGCAGCGGGTTGATGATGAACAGCGCCGCCGAGGCCGGGTTGCGTTCGGCGGGCACATTCACGCTGCGCCCGGCCGTCCGCGCGATCCGGTCCAGCGCCGAGGCCAGCGCCAGCGGTTGTCCGCAGATTTCGGCACCGGCGCGGTCGGCCTCGTATTCGCGGGTGCGCGAGATCGCCATCTGCACCATCATCGCCGCAATCGGCGCCAGCACCATCGCCACGAGTCCGGCCATAAGCCCGCCGCGCCCCTCGCGCCCGCCGCTGAACAGCAGCATGTTGCCCATCATCGCGATGGCCCCCGCCATGGTGGCGGTGATCGTCATGATCAGCGTGTCGCGGTTGCGGATATGGGCCAGCTCGTGCGCGATCACACCGGCCAGCTCATCACGGTTCAGCGTGCGCAGCAGACCCTGCGTCACCGCCACGGCGGCGTTCTGCGGATTGCGGCCGGTGGCGAAGGCGTTGGGCTGTTCGGTCGGCAGCAGGAAGACCCGGGGCACGGGCAGCCTCGCGCGCGCGGCAAGTCCGGCCACCAGCGCGTGCAGATCGCCGCCCTGCTGCGGCGACAATTCGACCGCGCCCTGCTGGCGCAGCACCATCCGGTCGCTGTTCCAGAACGCGAACAGATTGCCCGCGCCCGCGAACAGGAACGCCAGGATCATGCCGCCGCGCCCGCCCATCAGCCAGCCAAGCCCCATGACCAGCGCCGTCATCGCGGCCATCAGAAGAAAGGTGCGCGCAGTTCCAGCCATGTGCCCTCAGCCTTTCGGAGCCAGCGATTTCAGTGCCGCCCGGATCAGGGTCGGCGTGTCCGCGCCGGGATCGCGGGCCTGCATCTCGGCCACGGCGGCGGCGGCTTCCGAGGCAGCGTAACCCAGATGGCCCAGCGCCGACAACGCCTCGGCTGTGGCGGTGGCCGAGGGCGCGGCGCCTGCGCGCGCCGATGCGGGCGGCGATTTTGCCGGTGCATCGGCGGCGGTCGCGTCAGCCGCGATCATCGGCGCGCCGGCATCGCCCGCATCGACCGTCAGGTTGCCGCCCAGGGCCATGATGCCCGGCGCCTTGTCCTTCAGTTCCAGCACGATCCGCTGCGCCAGTTTCGGCCCCACGCCCTGCGCCCGGCGCACCGACGACCAGTCGCCAAGCGCGATGGCGCGGCCCAGCCCCTCGGCGCCCAATGTGCCCAGGATGGCCAGAGACACCTTGGCGCCCACGCCCTGAACGCTGGTCAGCAGACGGTGCCATTCCTTTTCCAGCAGGGTGGGAAAGCCGAACAGTTGCAGCAGATCCTCGCGCACCAGCAGATCGGTGTACAGCGCCACCGCCTGCCCGGCCGGCGGCAGGCCGGCTGCCGTGCGTTCGCTGACATGGACGACATAGCCGACGCCGCGCACGTCGATCAGCACGTGATCGCGCGCGCGGTGCAGGATGATCCCGGCGATCCGGCCGATCATGCGACACCCCGGCGCGATCCGGCCTCGCGCAGGGACCGGCCCTGCAAATGGCGCGCGTGGCAGATCGCGATGGCCAGCGCATCGGCGGCGTCCGGCCCGTCGAAGACCACGCCCGGCAGTTGCACGCGAACCATGTGCTGGACCTGTTCCTTGCCCGCGTGACCGACCCCCACCACGGTCTTCTTGACCGCGTTGGGCGCGTATTCCCCGACCGCCAGCCCCGCCTGCGCCGGCGCCAGCAGCGCGATCCCGCGCGCCTGTCCCAGCTTCAGCGTGCCGGCCGCGTCCTTGTTCACGAATGTCTGCTCGACCGCGGCGGCGTCGGGGCGATGTTCCGCGATCACCGCGCAAAGCCCCGCGAACAGATGCGACAGCCGCGCCGCAAGATCCTGGAGCCCGCCGCCCGCCGACGACCGGATCACCCCGTTCGCGACATGGCCCATCCGCGAGCCATCGACCGAAATCACGCCCCAGCCCATATTCCTCAAACCGGGATCGATGCCCAGAACCCGCATGGCTGCCCCTCTCTTTTTCCAACGGGTTAGCACGAAAGCAGAACATCGGCCAGCGCAAACGCAATCGGTTCGGGCATCTGCTTGACTTCAACGCCCCGATTGGAAACACACGAGGGTAAAACCGACAACAAGACCAACAGGAACGAGGACCCATGTCGCCAGCCCTCATTGCCCTGCTGCCCTTCATCGGGGCCTTGTTGCCTGGTCTTCTGATCCGTTCCGGACGCACCGTCGCCGCGACCGCCTGCGGCACCGCGACCTTTCTGGCGCTGCTTGGATTGCTGCTGCACATCCCCGCCATCATGCGCGGCGAGATCATTCTGGCGCGCTTCGACTGGCTGCCACTGATCCAGCTGAACGCGAATTTTCGCATCGACGGGCTGGCGCTTCTGTTTGCCATCCTGATCCTGGGGATCGGGCTGCTGATCATCCTTTATGCGCGATTCTATCTGTCGCGCAGCGACTCGATCGGCAAGTTCTATACCTATCTGATGCTGTTTCAGGGCGCGATGGTGGGCATCGTGCTGTCCGACAACATCCTGCTTCTGCTGATCTTCTGGGAACTGACCTCGCTGTCGTCGTTCCTGCTGATCGGCTATTGGCGCCACCTGCCCGAGGGGCGGCAGGGCGCGCGGATGGCGCTGACGGTGACGGGCATGGGCGGGCTGGCGATGATCGCGGGCATGCTGATCCTGGGCCGGATCGCCGGCAGCTATGACATCAGCGACATCCTGAACGCGAAAGAGGCGATTCAGGCCAGCCCGCATTATACCACCGCCCTGATCCTGATCCTGATCGGCGCGTTCACCAAATCGGCGCAGTTCCCGTTCCATTTCTGGTTGCCCCACGCGATGGCCGCGCCCACCCCCGTCAGCGCCTATCTGCACAGCGCCACGATGGTCAAGGCGGGGCTGTTCCTGATGGCGCGGCTGTGGCCGGTGCTGGCGGGGACCGAACAATGGTTCTGGATCGTCGGCACGACCGGGCTGATCACCATGACGCTTGGGGCGGTGATCGCGACGTTCAAAGACGATCTCAAGGCGCTGCTGGCGTTCTCGACGGTCAGCCATCTGGGTCTGATCACCATGCTTCTGGGGTTCGGCACCGAGGCGGCCGCCATCGCCGCGGTGTTCCACATCATCAACCACGCCACCTTCAAGGCGGCGCTGTTCATGACCGCCGGCATCATCGACCACGAGACCGGCACACGGTCCATCGCGCGGCTTGGCGGGCTGCGAAAGCTGATGCCCGTCACCTTCCTGATCGGCACGGTCGCGGCGCTGTCGATGGCGGGCATCCCGCCGCTGAACGGTTTCCTGTCGAAGGAGATGATGCTGTACGAGGTCAGCCATCTGGAAATGGCGCGCCAGATCTTCATGGTCGTGGCGACCTTCGCGGCGCTGTTTTCCGTCTGCTATTCGCTGCGCTTCATCGTGCAGGTCTTTCTGGGCGATGCGCGCGACGACTATCCCCACCATCCGCACGATCCGGGCTTTGGCATGTGGGCCGGTCCGGGGCTGCTGACGGTGCTGGTCGTGCTGATCGGGCTGTTTCCGAACACCATGGCGGGCTGGCTGGTCGATGCCTCGGCCAGCGCCGTCACCGGCCACGCGGCCCATGCCCATATCTCGCTGTGGCACGGCGTGAACGCGGCGCTGATCATGTCGATGATCGCGGTCGCGGGCGGCGCGATCCTGCTGTCGATGCACCGGCCGCTGCTGTCGGCGTGGAACGGCGCCCCGCGCCCCGAGGCCAAGGCGATCTTCGACTGGATCGTGCTGCGCTGCGTGCTTGCCGGGCGGGCGGTGACGGACGGGGTGACCAACGGCTCGATGCCGCGCGCGCTGGCCGCGTTCACGCTGACGACGCTGTTTGCCGGCGTCTTCGCCTGGTTCACGGGCGAAACCGGGACGTTCAGCCGGCCGATGCTGCCGGTTCATCCGGTGCCCTTCATCGGCTGGCTGATGCTGATGGTGGCGACGGGCTGCATGGTGTTCTTTCACCGCGTCCGCGTGCTGGCGCTGGTGCTGGTGGGCATCGTCGGGCTGGTCACATCGGTGTTCTTCGGATATTTCTCGGCCCCCGATCTTGCGCTGACCCAGATCTCGGTCGAGGTGGTGACGGTCATCCTGCTGTTGCTGGCGCTGAATTTCCTGCCCAAGCGGACGCTGACCGAAACCAGTTCGGTCCATCGCGGATGGGACGCCTTCATCGCCACGCTGGCCGGGCTGGGATTCGGGTCGCTGACCTATGCGGTGCTGCGCAGCGATTTCGCCTTTCCGACGATCTCCAGCTACATGCTGGAAAACAGCTACAAGCTGGGCGGCGGCGACAACGTCGTCAACGTCATCCTGGTCGATTTCCGCGGCTATGACACGTTCGGCGAGATCACGGTGCTGGGCATCGCCGCGCTGGCGATCTTTGCGCTGACCCAGACCCTGCTGGAGGGGCGTTCGGCCCGGCGCCTGACCAACTGGGTCCACGAACAGCGCCGCGCGGGCGACCGCCATCCGCTGATCCTGGTCATCGCGACGCGGGTGATCCTGCCCATTTCGCTGGTCGTCGGGCTGTATATCTTCCTGCGCGGGCATAACGAGCCCGGCGGCGGGTTCATCGCCGGGCTGGTCGTGGCCATCGCGCTGCTGATGCAATACATGGCCTCGGGCTATGCCTGGGCGCAGGACCGGCAGCGCCTGCCCTATCACGCGCTGATCGGCGCGGGCGTCGTGGCCGCCGGCGTCACCGGGATCGGGGCGTGGTTCAACGGCCGGCCGTTCCTGACCTCGGATTACGGCTACATCAAGCTGCCGTTCCTTGAGGAATTCGAGCTGGCGACTGCCATGGGCTTCGATCTGGGCGTGTTCCTGTGCGTCGTCGGCGCAGTGATGCTGGCGCTGAATTCGCTGTCGCGGATCGCGCGCAAGGCGGGCGAGACGGTGAACAAGCGGCCGATGGATATCGACCTCAGCAGCGAACAGCCGAAGGAGACGACCTGATGGAACTGCTTGTCGCCTCGGCCATCGGCGCGACCGCTGCCGCCGGCACCTATCTGATCCTGCGCCTGCGCACCTTCGCGGTGGTTCTGGGCATGACCATGCTGACCTATGCAATCAATGCCTTCCTGTTCACGACCGGGCGGCTGGTCGTGCACATGCCGCCGATCCTTCACGGACACGCCCAGGTCGATGTCGCCGACTATACCGATCCGCTGCCGCAGGCGCTGGTCCTGACCGCCATCGTGATCTCGTTCGGGATGACCGCGGTCGTGGTGATGATGGCGCTTGGCGCCTTCATCGAAAGCGGCGACGACCATATCGACATGCCCGATGACGACCGGATCATGCCGAAGCTGAAGACCGTCGACGACCCTGCGCTGACCGAGGACGAGACCGCATGACCCACTGGCTGATCGTTCCGGTCCTGCTGCCCGCCCTTCTGGGGCCGCTGATGGTCCTGTGGATGCGTCACGATCTGTTGCAGCAGCGCGTCTTCGGCGTCATCGGCAGCCTGCTGATCCTGGCCGTCGCGCTGAAGCTGAACACGATGGCGGCGGATGGCGATGTTCACGTCTATCGGCTTGGCAACTGGCCGGCGCCGTTCGGCATCGTGCTGATGCTGGACCGGCTTGCGGCGCTGATGCTGCTGCTGACGGCGGTCCTTGCCCTGGCGGTGCAGCTTTATGCCATCGGGTCGGGATGGGACCGCAAGGGGTGGCATTTCCATTCGCTGTGGCTGTTCCAGCTGATGGGGCTGAACGGCGCGTTCCTGACCGGCGACGCGTTCAACCTGTTCGTGTTCTTCGAGATCCTGCTGATCGCCAGCTATGGGCTGATGATCCATGGCGGCGGGCCGATGCGGCTGCGCGCGGGCGTGCAGTATATCAGCTACAACCTGGCCGGATCGACGCTGTTTCTGGCCGCGCTTGGGACACTTTACGCGGTGACGGGCACGCTGAACATGGCCGACATGGCCGAACGCGTGGCGATGATGCCGGCCGAGGACACGGCCCTGCTGCGCACCGGCGCGGTGCTGCTGCTGCTGGTCTTCGCGATCAAGGCCGCCATCGTGCCCTTGCATTTCTGGCTACCCTCGACCTATGCCAACGCGCCCGGCCCGGTCGCCGCGCTGTTCGCGATCATGACCAAGGTCGGCGTCTATGCCATCATCCGCTTCTTCACGCTGGTCTTTCCGCAGGATTCGGTGATTGAGACCATCGCCACCGACCTGATCCTGCCCACGGCGCTGATCACCCTGACCCTGGGTCAGATCGGCGTTCTGGGCACGCGCAGCCTGACCCGTCTGGCGTCCTTCGCTGCCATCGCCTCGATCGGGACGCTGATGATCGCGGTGGCGCGGTTCGACACGCCGGGGCTGACGGCGGGGCTTTACTATCTGATCCATTCGACGCTGGCGGGGGGCGCGCTGTTTCTGGTCGTCGATCTGATCGCGGCGCGGCGGGGCGGGGATTTCTGGCTGCGCCTCAGGCCGGCCATTCGCAATACCGGGCTGGTCTCGGCGCTGTTTTTCGCCACCGGCATCGCCATCGTCGGCCTGCCGCCGCTGTCGGGCTTTCTGGGCAAGCTGATGATCCTCAGCGCAAGACAGGCCGATCCGTGGATGCCCGCGATCTGGTCGGTGATCCTTGTCACCTCGCTGATCGCGCTGGTGGCCTTTGCCCGCGCCGGGTCGATCCTGTTCTGGAAATCGCACGAGATGGACCCCGAACCCGGCAACGACACCGATGAGGGAGAGCCGCCGGCCCCCGGCCCGATCCCGACCAAGCTGGAAACCGACGAGCCGATCCAGGATGTCGACGATTCCGCCGCGCCGTGGCTGTCGTTCATGGCGACGGGCACGCTGCTGGCCGGGTCGGTCGCGCTGACGCTGTTCGCGGGGCCGGTCACGCGCTATCTTCAGGACACCGCCATTCAGCTGAACACGCCCGAACTTTACCACGAATCGGTGCTGCGCCGGCAGGAGGGGTCGCGATGATCCGCCGTCTTTTCCCCCATCCCTATCTGTCCGCGCTGCTGGTCGTGATCTGGATGCTGCTGGTCAACCATTTCGCGTGGGGGTCGCTGGTCTTTGCCATCCTGCTCAGCATCGCGATCCCGGCCCTGACCGAGCCTTACTGGCCCGACCGCGCAAAGCTGCGCCATCCCGGCAAGATCGCGGCCTATCTGCTGCTCGTGTTCTGGGACATCATGGTTGCCAATGTGCAGGTGGCGATGATCATCCTGTTCAAGCCCAACAGCCGCCTGCAACCGGCCTGGATCACGATCCCGCTGGACATCCGCTCGCCCGAGGCGATCACGGTGCTGGCCGGCACGATCACGCTGACGCCCGGAACGGTCAGTTCGGATCTGTCGCAGGACGGACATGCGCTGCTGGTGCATTGCCTGCACGCGCCGGAACCGGAATCGGTGATCCTGGACATCAAGAACCGCTACGAGGCCCGGCTGCAGGAGATCTTCGAATGATCGGATACGCGCTTTACTTTGCCTTCGCCTGTTTCGGGATCGGCCAGTTGTTCTGTCTTTACCGCGTCGTCTTCGCGCCCGGCGTGGGCGACCGGGTGCTGGCGCTGGACACCATGGCCATCAACATGATCGCGCTGATCGCGCTGTTCGGCATCCTGCACGACACCACCATGTATTTCGAGATCATGATGCTGTTCGCGATGGTCGGGTTCGTGTCGACCGTGGCCTATGCCAAGTTCCTGCTGCGCGGCGACGTGATCGAATAAGAGGGGGGAACACAGAGATGATCGCGGAAATCCTGATCTCGGCCATGCTGGTTCTGGGCGGCTTCTTCGGGCTGGTCGGGTCTTTCGGTCTGGTCAAGCTGCCCGACCAGATGACCCGCCTGCATGCGCCCACCAAAGCCGCGACGCTTGGCGTCGGGGGCGTGCTGATGGCCTCTCTGCTGTGGTTCGGGTTTTTCGGGGAACATCTCAGCTGGCATGAATTGCTGATCACGCTGTTTCTGTTCCTGACCGCGCCGGTCACCGGGCTGATGATCGCCAAGACGAACATGCACCTGACCTGGAACCCCGACGAATTGCCCCATCCGGGCGAAGACGGCAACTGGGCCACGTTCGGCAACTCGGCCGATTGCAGCCTGATGGACGTGATCGACGCGGATGAGGACCGCAGACACGATAACGGCGAATAGGCTTGCCGCCAGTGCCGGGGGGGTGCCGCCCGCGCCCTCGCACCGAAATGCGGGGCGCGATGCCAGACCCGGCCCCTATTCCTCGATGACCTCGACGACGCCCGGAACCGCGCGCAGGGCCTGACGCGCCGGCGTGGTCAGCGGGGCGTCGTTGGCCACCTCGATCTCGATCAGGTCGTGCCCCTCGCGGATGCGCAGCAGGACGGGGCCGCGATTGCGCGCCGGCACCGCGATCTCGGTGCGGATGCGGCCCAGAACCTCGGCCAGTCGCGGGATGGTATCGGCACCCTGCATCTCGACCGCAAGGCAGCCGGCACCGGCATCCGCCACCGCATCCTCAA
Source organism: Paracoccus stylophorae (assembly GCF_028553765.1). Taxonomy (NCBI): domain Bacteria; kingdom Pseudomonadati; phylum Pseudomonadota; class Alphaproteobacteria; order Rhodobacterales; family Paracoccaceae; genus Paracoccus; species Paracoccus stylophorae. The sequence goes on from NZ_CP067134.1 coordinate 2,699,900, forward strand.
GCCGCGCGACCGAGTTGGCCAGCATCTTGACCTGATCGCCCGACGGCTCGACCTTGACCTGCAAGACCACGTTCTCGCCCGGTTCCAGCCGGTCGCGGGATGCGTTCAGCAGATCCGAGAATACCGTGACCTCGTAAAGCCCGGTCGGGTCCGACAGGCTGACAAAGGCGTATTGCGTGCCCTTGGCCGATTTGCGTTCCATCCGCGCCGCCACCGTGCCCGCGATCGACGCGACAAGCGGCCCGCCCGCCGCCTGGGCGCTGATCTGGGCCAGGGTCTGGACCTGCTTGCGGCGCAGGGCGGGCAGGTAATCGTCCAGCGGATGCCCCGACAGGTAGAAGCCGACGGCCCGGTGCTCCTCGCCCAGCTTTTCGGTCGGCAGCCAGATCGGGGCCAGCGCCGGACGCGGCGGCGGCAGATCCTCGCCCCCGCCGAACAGCGACGACTGGCTTGAGGCGGCCTGATCCTGCACCGCGGCCGACCACGCAACCAGCCCGTCCAGCGATTTCAGCACCCTTGCCCGGTTGTCGTCCAGCGCATCGAAGGCGCCCGCCCGCGCCAGCATCTCCAACGGCCGCTTGCCCACGCGCTTCATGTCCACGCGCCGGGCAAAGTCGTGCATGTCGACGAATGCCGTATCGCCGCGTGCCTGTTCGATCAGCCCCATCGCATCGATGCCGACCCCCTTCAGCGCCCCCAACGCGTAATGAATGCGCCCGTCGCGGACGGTGAATTTAGACGCCGACCGGTTCACGCAGGGGGCCACGATCTCGATCCCCATGCGGTCGCATTCGCGTTTATAGATTGCCAGCTTGTCGGTCAGGTGAATGTCGCAGTTCATCACCGCCGCCATGAATTCGACCGGGTGATTGGCCTTCAGCCACGCCGTCTGATAGCTGACCACCGCATAGGCCGCCGCGTGCGATTTGTTGAAGCCGTAATTGGCGAATTTTTCCAGCAGGTCGAACACCTCGCCCGCCTTCTTCTCGGACACGCCGTTCTCGATGCTGCCCTTGATGAATTTGGGGCGTTCCTTGGCCATCTCGGCCGCGATCTTCTTGCCCATCGCGCGGCGCAGCAGGTCGGCCCCCCCAAGCGAATATCCCGCCATCACCTGCGCGATCTGCATCACCTGTTCCTGATAGACGATGATGCCCTGCGTTTCTTCAAGGATATGGTCGATCAGCGGATGGATCGATTCCAGATCGCGGGCGCCGTTCTTGACGTCGCAATAGGTCGGGATGTTCTCCATCGGGCCGGGACGATACAGCGCGACCAGCGCCACGATATCCTCGATGCAGGTCGGCCGCATCCGGCGCAGCGCGTCCATCATGCCGCTGGATTCCACCTGGAACACGGCCACCGTCCGAGCGGATGCGAACAAATCATAGGTCGCCTCGTCCTCCAGCGGGATGGCGTTGATCTGGTTCTCGGCCCCTTCGGGCGGATCGTACAGCCTGCGCCCGTCGGCCGCGACATGCAGCGGCCGCCCGCCCGCATTGATCAGATCGACGGCGTTCTGGATCACCGTCAGCGTCTTCAGCCCCAGAAAGTCGAACTTGACCAGCCCGGCCTGTTCGACCCATTTCATGTTGAACTGCGTCGCCGGCATGTCCGACCCCAGATCGCGATACAGGGGCACCAGCCGGTCCAGCGGACGGTCGCCGATCACCACCCCCGCCGCATGGGTCGAGGCGTTGCGGTAAAGCCCCTCGATCTTTTCGGCGTAATCCAGCAGGCGGCCCACCACCTCTTCGCGCGCGGCCTCGCGCAGGCGCGGCTCCTCGGCGCGGGCGCGGGCGATGCTGACGGGTTTCACCCCCTCGACCGGGATCATCTTGGACAGCCGGTCCACCTGCATGAACGGCAGTTGCAGCACCCGGCCCACATCGCGCACCGCGGCCTTGGACAGCAGCGCACCGAAGGTGATGATCTGTCCGACCTTTTCCTTGCCGTATTTGTCCTGCACATAGCGGATCACCTCTTCCCGGCGATCCATGCAGAAATCGATGTCGAAATCGGGCATGCTGACGCGTTCGGGATTCAGGAACCGCTCGAACAGCAGGGAATAGCGCAGCGGGTCCAGATCGGTGATGGTCAGCGCATAGGCCACCAGGCTGCCCGCGCCCGACCCACGCCCCGGCCCCACGGGAATATCGTGATCCTTGGCCCATTTGATGAAATCCGCCACGATCAGGAAATAGCCGGGAAAGCCCATCTGTTCGATGATGCCCAGCTCGAACTCCAGGCGCGCGTGATACTCCTCGACCGGCACGGCGTGGGGAATGACGCGCAGCCGCGCCTCAAGCCCCTGTTTGGCCTGACGGCGCAACTCCTCGACCTCGTCATCGGCGAAGCGGGGCAGGATCGGCTTGTGCCGTTCAACCGCAAAGGCGCAGCGGCGGGCGATCTCGACGGTGTTTTCCAGCGCCTCGGGCAGATCGGCGAACAGCACCGCCATTTCCTCGGCCGATTTGAAGTAATGCTGCGGCGTCAGGCGGCGGCGGGGCTGCGACTGATCGACATAGGCCTTTTCGGCGATGCAGATCAGCGCGTCATGCGCCTCGTAAAGATCGGGCTTGGGGAAATAGACGTCATTGGTGGCCACCAGCGGCAGTTCGCGTGCATAGGCCAGGTCGATCAGGCCCGATTCGGACGCGGCCTCGGCGGCCATCAGCTGCCCGTTCTCGCCCGGGTGGCGCTGCAATTCGATGTAAAGCCGGCTCGGAAACGCCTGCGCCAGCCGATGGGCCAGCGCCGCCGCCCGGTCCGCCTGTCCGCGCGCGATCAACAGGCCCAACGGCCCCGTCGCCCCGCCCGTCAGGCAGATCAACCCGTCGGCGCGGGCGCATAGTTCATCCAGCGTGACATGGGGCAGGCTGCCATCGGCCCGCAGATACAGGCAGGTGGACAGCGCCATCAGGTTCAGCCACCCGGTCTGGTTCTGCGCCAGCAGGACGACCGGACCCGTCGCCTCGGCCTCAAGCGTGACCTGGCAGCCGACGATGGGCTGCACGCCCTTGTCCATCGCCTTCACGCTGAACTCCAGCGCGGCGAACATCGCGTTGGTGTCGGTCAGCGCGACGGCGGGCATCCCCGCCTCGGCGGCCAGCGCAGGCAGCCTGGCCACGGGAATCGCGCCTTCCAGCAGCGAATGTTCGGAATGGGTGCGCAGATGGATGAATCGGGGGGATGTGGTCGCCATGGCGCGACGATATCCCAGCCTGTCCAAACAGCGCAATTGCCCAAAGCCCGTCTGTCGCGCTAGACAGGGAAAGGCTTTGACCGGAGGGACAAATTTGGCGGTGGCAGCGGTGTTCCGGACCGAAGGGATCGGCAAGTCCTATCCCGGCGTTCGCGCCAATGACGACGTGTCCTTTCAGGTCGCCCCGGGCGAGATCCACGCCCTTTTGGGCGAGAACGGCGCGGGCAAGTCCACGCTGGTCAAGATGATCTATGGGCTGGTGCGGCCCGATGACGGGCGGATGTTCCTGAACGGCGCGCCCCACGAACCGGCCGATCCGCGCGCTGCGCGGGCCGCGGGCGTCGCGATGGTGTTCCAGCATTTCTCGCTGTTCGACGCGCTGACGGTCGCCGAAAACATCGCCCTGGGGATGGAAAATCCGCCGCCGCGCCGCGAACTGGCCGCGCGGATCACGCAGGTCAGCAACGATTTCGGCCTGCCGCTGAATCCGGCCCGCCGCATCGTCACCCTGTCGGCGGGCGAACGCCAGCGGGTCGAGATCGTGCGCTGCCTGTTGCAGGACCCGCGGCTTCTGATCATGGACGAACCCACCAGCGTCCTGACCCCGCAAGAGGCGGAACTGCTGTTTCACACCTTGCGCAAGCTGGCCGATCAGGGAACCGCGATCCTGTATATCAGCCACAAGCTTGAGGAAATCCGCAGCCATTGCGACCGCGCGACGATCCTGCGGCTTGGCCGGGTGGTCGACAGCTGCGATCCGCGCGCCCATTCGGCGCGCCAACTGGCCGCGATGATGGTCGGCGGCGAGATGCGGGTCATCGACCGCAGCGGCCGGCAGGCGGGCCGGGTCCTGTTGGACATCGACGATCTGTCGCTGCCCGCCCCGAATGCCGAGGGCACGGCGCTGAAATCCCTCAGCCTGACCCTGCGCGCGGGCGAGATTCTGGGCATCGGCGGCGTCGCCGGCAACGGGCAAGAGGAATTGCTGGCCGCCCTGTCGGGCGAGATGCGCAGCCGGCCCGGAACGATCGCGCTGGAAGACCGCGATCTGTCCGCCGCCGCGCCGCAGGCGCGGCGTGCGGCCGGGCTGCTGTCGGCGCCCGAAGACCGTCTGGGACATGCCGCCGTGCCCGATTTCAGCCTGACCGAAAACACGCTTCTGACCGCGGGTCCGCGCCGGCAGCTTGTCCGGAACGGGCTGATCGACCGCGACGCCGCGCGCGACTATGCCCGCCAGGTGATCCGCGATTTCGACGTCCGCACCCCCGGCCCCGGCACCGCCGCGCGCGCGCTGTCGGGCGGCAATCTGCAGAAATTCGTGATCGGCCGCGAGGTGTTGCAGAACCCGGTGGTGCTGGTCGTGAACCAGCCCACATGGGGCGTCGATGCGGGCGCGGCCGCCGCCGTGCGCCAGTCGCTGCTGGATCTGGCGCGGTCGGGCGCGGGCGTCATCGTCATCAGCCAGGATCTGGACGAGTTGATGGAACTGTCCGACCGGTTCTGCGCCCTAAACGCGGGTCGTCTATCCGATTCGCGCCCGACCCGTGATCTCAGCATCGACGAGATCGGGCTGATGCTGGGCGGCGCGCATGGCATGAAGGTGGCGCATCTATGATCCGGCTGGTTCCCCGAACCGAAATCTCGGCCCCGTGGCAGGTCGCGACGCCGCTGCTGGCGGTGCTGGCGACGATGATCGCGGGCGGGGTGCTGTTCGCGGTGATGGGCCACGACCCGCTCGCCGCCATCCGCACGATCTTCTGGGACCCGCTGTTCGGCATGGCCTCGGGCTATTCGCGCCCGCAACTGCTGGTCAAGGCCGCGCCGCTGATCCTGATCGCCTCGGGTCTGGCGATCGGTTTTCGCGCGGGGATCTGGAATATCGGGGCCGAGGGGCAATACATCTTCGGCGGCATCACCGGTGCCGCCGTGGCGCTGGCCGCCTATCCGGCCGAAGGGGCGTGGATCTTTCCCGCCATGGTCGCCGCCGGTGCGCTTGGGGGCTGGGCGTGGGGCATGATCCCTGCCCTGCTGCGCAACTGGTTCGGCGCGTCCGAGATCCTGGTGTCGCTGATGCTGGTCTATGTCGCGCAGAAGATCGCGGCGTGGATGGCGTTCGGGCCGATGAAGAACCCCGAGGGGTTCGGCTTTCCGGGCTCGCGCAACCTGCAACAATATCCGCCGGCCGCGAATCCCGAACTGATCGCGGGCACCGGCGCGCATTGGGGCGTGGTCGCCGCCGCGCTGGCCGTGCTGGCGACATGGTTCCTGATGAGCCGCCATATCCGCGGCTTCCATATCCGTGCCGCCGGGCTTGCGCCGCGCGCCGCGCGCTTTGCCGGGGTCAGGCCCGAAACCCTTGTCGCCTTCTGCCTGGGCCTGTCGGGCGCCTTCGCCGGCATGGCGGGCCTGTTCGAGGTCGCGGGCCCCGCAGGCCAGATCACCGACAGTTTCGGATCGGGCTATGGCTTTACCGCCATCATCGTCGCGTTTCTGGGCCGGCTGCACCCGGTGGGCATCCTGCTGGCCGGTCTGCTGCTGGCCCTGACCTATATCGGGGGCGAACTGGCGCAGCTGACCCTGCAACTGCCCGCCGCGACCGTGCAGGTGTTTCAGGGGATGCTGCTGTTCTTTCTTCTCGGCTTCGACCTGCTGACCCGGTTCCGCATCGCCCGAAGGATCACCGCATGATCGACCCGCTGTCCGTCTTTCTGCTGCTGCTGGCCGCCGCGACGCCGATCCTGTTCGCGGCGCTTGGCGAATTGGTGGTGGAACGGGCGGGCGTGCTGAATCTGGGCGTCGAGGGGATGATGATTACCGGCGCGCTGGCGGGATTCGCCGCCGCCCACGCCACCGGCAGTCCGCTGGCGGGCTTTGTCGCGGCGGGGCTGGCGGGGGCCGCCATCGCCATGCTGTTCGCGCTGCTGACCCAGTTCCTGCTGGCCAATCAGGTCGCCTCGGGGCTGGCGCTGACGCTGTTCGGTCTGGGGCTGGCGGCGCTGTTCGGCAAGCCGCTGGAGGGGATCAAGGCGCCGCCGATGATGGCCGGCCCATTGGGCATCAACTGGATCGTCTGGCTGGGAATCGCGATGGTGCCGGTGGTGTGGTGGTTCCTGAACCGCTCTCGCCCCGGTCTGATCCTGCGCGGGGTGGGCGAAAATCACGATGCGGCCCACGCGCTTGGCTATTCGGTGCGGGGCACGCGGGTGGCGGCCATCGGTTTCGGCGGCGCGATGGCCGGGATCGGCGGCGCCTTCATCTCGATCGCCACGGTGCTGCAATGGACCGAGGGCATGACCGCGGGCGCGGGATGGATCGCGCTGGCCATTGTGGTCTTCTCGAACTGGACGGCGGTGGGGGTGCTGGCGGGGGCGTGGCTGTTCGGCGGCGTCACCGTCCTGCAGTTGCGCCTTCAGGCGGCCGGCATCAAGGTGCCCGTGCAGTTGCTGTCGATGGCGCCCTATCTTGCCACCATCGTCGTGCTGGTGCTGATCTCGGCCCGGCAGAAATTCAGCCGCCGCGCCGGGGGCGCCGCCCCCGGCTCGCTCGGCCGGAACTTTCACGCCCTGCGCTGACGCAGGGCATCAACAGAGAGGAATGACATGAACCGCAGAGATCTTTTCGCAGGCGTCGCCGCCGTGACCGTCGCCCTGTCCGCCCCCGCCCTGGCGCAGGATGCGCCGCTGAAGGTCGGCTTCATCTATGTCGGACCGGTCGGCGATGGCGGCTGGACCTATCAGCACGATCAGGGCCGGCAGGCGATCGAGGCCGAATACGGCGACCGGGTGGAGACCACCTATATCGAAAGCGTGCCCGAAGGCGCCGACGCCGAACGCGCGCTGACCCAGCTTGCGCTGGCCGGCAACAAGCTGATCTTCGCCACCAGCTTCGGCTTCATGGACCCGGTGATGAACGTCGCCGCCAAGTTCCCCGACGTGAAGTTCGAACATGCCACCGGCTACAAGCGCGCCGACAACGTCGCCACCTATGACGCGCGCTTCTATGAAGGCCGCGCGGTGATGGGCACCATCGCCGGACGCATGACCGAATCGAACAAGATCGGCTATATCGGCTCGTTCCCGATCCCCGAGGTCATCCAGGGCATCAATTCCAGCTTCATCCACGCCCGCAAGGTCAATCCGGATGTCGAGATGAAGGTGGTCTGGGCCTATAGCTGGTTCGATCCCGCGAAAGAGGCCGATGCCGCCTCCGCTCTGCTGGCCGAAGGCGTGGACGTGATCCTGCAGCACACCGATTCGACCGCGCCGCTGGCCAAGGCGCAAGAGGCGGGCGCCATCGGCTTTGGTCAGGCCAGCGACATGGCCGCCTTCAAGCCGACGCCGCGCGTGTCCTCGATCATCGACAACTGGGCGCCCTATTACATCGAACGGGTCGGCGCGGTGCTGGACGGGACATGGGAATCCAAATCCACATGGGCCGGCATCGGCGACGGCGAGGTCGAGATCGGCGAGATTACCGATGCCGTGCCCGCCGAGGTCAAGGAAGAGGCGCTGGTGCTGAAGGACAGGATCGCCTCGGGCGAATACCACCCGTTCACCGGCCCGCTGAACAAGGCCGACGGCAGCGAATGGCTGGCCGAGGGCCAGACCGCCACCGACGAGGAATTGTCGGGCATGAATTTCTTCGTCGAAGGCATCGGCGCAGAAATCCCCAACTGAGCCCCCAAAGGCGGGGGCACTGCCCCCGTCACCTTGCGGTGACTCCCCCGGGATATTTCGACCAAGGCAAAACCATCACGCCCCGCTTCCGCAAGGAAACGGGGCGCTTTGCCTTGGACGGTCATCGGCGTCCCCGCCTGTACCGTGCATCCGCAATACCATAGCAACGGTTAAGACCCGGTTAACGGGCTTTGCCTTGGGTCAAATATCCTGCGGGGGAGTCGCGCGGCACGCGCGACGGGGGCGCAAAGCCCCCGGCCACGTCTGCGATCAGCCCATCCGTTCGCTGACATAGCTGCCGGGCGAGGCGGGAAACACCACCGTCTTGGCGCCGTTCAGGAACACGCGTCCATGGATATGGGCATGGACCGCGCGCGACAGGACCTGGCTTTCGACATCGCGACCAAGGCTGACATAGTCGCCGGACGACTGCGCATGGGTCACGCGCACCGTGTCCTGTTCGATGATCGGCCCCTCGTCCAGATCGGCGGTGACGTAATGCGAGGTCGCGCCGATCAGCTTGACGCCCTTTTCATAGGCCTGCCTGTAGGGATTGGCACCCTTGAAGCTGGGCAGGAAGGAATGGTGGATATTGATGATGCGCCCCGACATCTTCTGGCACATCCGGTCCGACAGGACCTGCATGTAGCGCGCCAGAACGATCAGCTCGGCGCCGCTGTCCTCGATGATCTCCATCTGCCGTGCCTCGGCCGCCTGCTTGGTGCCGGGGGTCACGCGGATCATGTGGAAGGGGATGTCGTGGTTCACCACGACCTTCTGGTAGTCGTGATGGTTGGAGATCACGCCGACGATGTCGATGGGCAGCGCGCCGATCCGCCACCGATACAGCAGATCGTTCAGGCAATGGCCAAAGCGGCTGACCATGATCAGCACCTTCTTCTTCACCGAATCGTCGCCGATCTCGACCTGCATGTCGAACCGGGCCGCGATGGGCGCGAATTCGTGCTGCAGGCGATCCAGGCTGGCCCCGCCTTCCGAGCGGAAGCTGACGCGCATGAAGAACCGGCCGGTCTCGGCATCGTCGAACTGCGCGCTGTCGGTGATGTTGCACTCCTTCGCCGCCAGAAACCCCGAGATGGCGGCGACGATCCCGCGGGTCGAGGCGCAGGTGACGCGCAGGGTATAGCTGTTCATGACGGGGGTCCGCTTTCTTTCTTCAAGAACCTGCGTTTCGACCGGATCGCGCAAGGGCGGCATGACGTTTCCGACCGGCCACGCCCTTCCTGCGACATGCCCGGCGGCCGGGCCGCCCGCTCAGGCGGCGGGCAGGCGGTTTTCGACCATGCCGGCATACCAGCTTGCGCCGGCGGGGATCGCGTCGTCGTTGAAATTGTAGGCCGGGTGATGGACCATCGCCGTATCGCCGTTGCCCACGAAGATATAGGCGCCCGGACGTTCCAGCAGCATATAGCTGAAATCCTCGCCGCCCATCATCGGCTGCATGTCCATGTTCACGTCGCCGGCGATCTGGCGGGCCACGTCGGCGGCCCATTCGGTCGCCTGATCGTCGTTCATCGTCACCGGATAGCCGCGTTCATACTCCACCCTGGCGGTCGCGCCCATCGCGGCGGCGACATTGGTGGCGACGCGGGTGATGCCTTCCTCAAGCTGGTCGCGCACGCCGGGTTCCAGGCTGCGGGCGGTGCCCTTCAGCTTGACCACCTGCGGGATGACGTTGTGCGCCGTCGAATCGGTCGAGACGACACAGACCGAGATCACCGCGTTCTTCAGCGGGTCGATATTGCGCGACACGACCGATTGCAGCGCGACGACGATCTGCGCCGCCGTCAGCGTGGTGTCGATGCATTCATGCGGCTTGGCGGCGTGCCCGCCCTTGCCGGTCACGGTGATGTCGAACTGGTCGGCGGCGGCCATCATCGCCCCCGGCTTGATCGCGAAGGTGCCGGTGGGAACGCCCGGCATGTTGTGCATCCCGTAGACCTCGTCGATCTTCCAGCGCTCGATCAGACCGTCCTTGACCATCGCGTCGCCGCCTGCCCCGCCCTCTTCGGCGGGCTGGAAGATGACCACCGCGGTGCCGTCGAAATTGCGCGTCTCGGCCAGGTATTTCGCCGCCCCCAGCAACATCGCGGTGTGGCCGTCATGGCCGCAGGCATGCATCTTGCCCGGCGTCTTCGAGGCGTATTCGACCCCCGTCTGTTCGTGGATCGGCAGCGCATCCATGTCCGCGCGCAGGCCGATCACCCGGCCCTTGCTGTCGGAATTTCCGCGGATGACGCCCACGACACCGGTCCGGCCGATCCCTTCGGTCACCTCGTCGCAGCCGAATTCGCGCAGCAGGTCGGCGACCTTTCCGGCGGTCCGGTGCACGTCGTAAAGCAGTTCGGGATGTTCGTGGAAATCGCGGCGCCAGGCGGTGATCTGGGGCAGCAGTTCGGCAAAGCGGTTCTTGACGGGCATGATCGGTCTCCTTCGCCCATAAGGATGATATCTTTGTGCATGCCGTGCAAGTGGGGGCGCTGCCCCCGGCGCCTTGCGGCGCCTCCCCCGAGGTATTTGGAAAGAGGGCGAGGCGGCAGGGGCACAGGCGCGGCCGGGGGATGCAGGCCGCACCGGGTCTGCGGTCAGGAATGCGTCCTCGGCTCGACCAGCACCCGGTGGCCCGGTGCGACCTCGCGATAGACCGAGGGCGAGGCCTGATGATCGACCGGATGGATGGGCGAGGGAATCGGCTGGAAGCTGAGATCCTCGCTGATCTTCTTCTGGCGCGGATCGGCCACCGGCACCGCCAGCATCAGTTGCCGCGTATAGCTGTGCTGGGGATTTTCGAAGACCTGCTGGCGGGTTCCCATCTCGACGATGCGGCCCAGATACATGACGCCGACATGATGGCTGACCCGTTCGACCACCGCCATGTCGTGGCTGATGAACAGCATCGAGATGCCCAGATCCTGCTGCAACTCCATCAGCAGGTTCAGCACCTGCGCCTGCACCGACACGTCCAGCGCCGACACCGCCTCGTCGGCGACGATCAGTTTCGGGTTCAGCGCCAGGGCGCGGGCGATCGCGATGCGCTGTCGCTGGCCGCCCGACATCTCGTGCGGATAGCGGCGCATGAAATGGCGCGGCAGTTCCACCCGGTCGAACAGCGCGGCGATCCGGTCCTGCCGTTCCGAGCGACTGCCGATGCCGAAATTCTGCATCGGTTCGGCCACCTGATCGTAAAGCTTCATATGCGGATCGAGGCTGGCGAACGGGTCCTGAAAGATCATCTGCATGTAGCGCCGGGCGCGGCGCAGCGCCGAGGGCGACAGCGCCAGCACATCCGTCCCGTCCAGATCGACCTGCCCCGATTGCGGCTCGACCAGCCGCAGGATCGAGCGGCCGCAGGTGGATTTGCCGCACCCCGATTCGCCGACCAGAGACATCGTCTCGCCGGAATTGATCGTGAAGCTGACATCCTCGACCGCGTGGACATTCGCCACGGTGCGGCGCAGAAGACCGCCCTTGACGGCAAAGCGCGTGGTCAGATGTTTCACCGTCAGCAGCGGTCTGGGATCGGCCACGATGATCGGTTCGGGCTTGCCCATCGTGCCGTCATGCATCAGCCGCAGCCGTTCTGGGGCAGGCTTGCCGGTCATCTCGCCCAGGCGCGGCACGGCGGCCAGCAGCATCCGGGTGTAATCCTGCTGCGGATTTTCGAAGATCTCGGTGACCGGTCCTTCTTCGACCTTGTCGCCGCGATACATCACCACCACCCGGTCGGCCATCTGCGCGACCACCGCCATGTCGTGGGTGATGAACATCACCGCGATCTGCTTTTCGCGCTTCAGCCGGTCGATCAGCGCCAGGATCTCGGCCTGGATGGTCACGTCCAGCGCCGTGGTGGGTTCGTCGCAGATCAGCAGGCGCGGCTCGCACGCCATGGCGATGGCGATCACCACGCGCTGGCGCATCCCGCCGGACAGTTCGTGCGGATACTGGTCCAGCCGGCGTTCGGGTTCGGGGATGCGCACCTGGTGCAGGATCTCCAGCGCGCGGGCGCGGGCCTGTTTCCTGTCCATGCCGCGATGTGCGACCAGACCTTCGGCAAGCTGGTCGCCCACCGTGAAGACCGGGTTCAGCGCCGTCATCGGTTCCTGAAAGATCATGCCGATCCGGTTGCCGCGAATGTCGCGCATCGCGGGCGTCGACTGCCGCGCCAGGTCGATCATCACGCCATCGCCCGGATCGAACATCAGCCGTCCATTGGTGATCGTGCCGCCGCCGAATTCGACCAGCCGCATCAGCGACAGCGAACTGACCGACTTGCCCGATCCCGATTCGCCCACCACGCACACGCATTCGCCGGGCCGGATGTCGAAGCTGACATCCTTGACCCCGACCACGACACCGTCATTGGTGTCGAATTCGACGCGCAGCTTTTCAATGGAAACAAGCGGATTTTCGTCCAGCATGGAACATCCCCGGTTCAGGCCATCCGCGAAGGCTAGCCGGGCAACCGCGAATGTCAAAGCGAAACCGCCGGGTGTCACAAAGCCCGGACGGGGCTTTCAAAAACGCTTGCTTTTCAAATGGGGTTGGTTTGAAACTGAGGGCAGTCCGCAGGGATGGCGGCACGCAGAACGACACCCGGAACAACCGGAAAGACAATGAAAACCGACGGCCCTTCAACGGCTTGCGACGCGCGGCGTGCCCTGCCCCCGACGGGACCTATCCCCAACAGGAGCGATTGATGAAACTGAGAACCTTGTTGATGGGCGCGGCGGCGACGCTGTCGCTGGCCCCTGCGGCGATGGCCGAACGCGGCGCGGACGGTCAGGTCAACATCATCATGTGGCAGGCGCCGTCGACGATGAACCTGTATCTGTCCAGCGGCACCAAGGACATCATCGCCGCCAGCATGACGCTGGAGCCGCTGGCCAGCTTCACCCCCGACGGCAAGCTGACCCCGCGCCTGGCGGCCGAACTGCCCTCGCTGGAAAATGGCGGGATTTCCGAGGATCTGAAGACCGTCACCTGGAAGCTGAAAGAGGGGATCAAGTGGTCGGACGGCAGCGACCTGACCGCCGATGACGTGGTCTTCACGGCCAATTACTGCCTGGACCCCGATGGCGGCTGCGCGCAGCTTGCCAAGTTCGAGGGCGTCGAAAAGGTCGAGGCGGTCGATCCGCTGACCGTGCAGGTGACGTTCACCGAACCGCATCCCGACCCGTTCTCGGCCTTCGTGGGCGGGCAGTCGCCGATCCTGCAAAAGGCGCAGTTCGAAAACTGCATCGGCGCCGCCGCGCCCACCTGCACCGAACAGAATTTCAACCCGATCGGCACCGGCCCCTTCAAGGTGATCGAGTTCAAGACCAACGACGTGATCACGTTCGAGGCCAATCCCGAATATCGCGACCTCGAAAAACCCGCCTTCGCGACGCTGACGATCAAGGGCGGCGGCGATGCGGCGGCGGCGGCGCGTTCGGTTCTGGAAACGGGCGAATTCGACTATGCCTGGAACACCCAGCTTGCGCCCGACGTGCTGGCGGGGATGGCCGCGAACGGCAAGGGTCATGTCGAGACCGCGTTCGGCAGCCTTGTGGAACGCATCCATGTGAACCTGACCGACCCCTCGCCCTCGCTGCCCGAGGGTGAGCGGTCGACGACCCAGCATCCCCATCCGTTCCTGACCGATCCGGCGGTGCGTCAGGCGCTGTCCATGGCCATCGACCGGCAGTTGCTGACCGAGATCGGCTATGGCCAGGCCGGTCAGCCGACCTGCAATCTGGTTCCCGCGCCCGAAGCCTGGGCCTCGGAAAACATGGATTGCCTGAACCAGGACATCGAAGGCGCGAAAAAGCTGCTGGACGATGCCGGGTGGGTGCCGGGCGGCGACGGCGTGCGCGAAAAGGACGGGATGCGGCTGTCGCTGCTGTACCAGACCGCCGTGAACGCGGTGCGGCAGGATTTTCAGGCGCTGATCAAGCAGTGGTGGTCGGAAATCGGAATCGAGACCGAATTGAAGACCGTCGATGCCTCGGTCTTCTTCGGCAGCGATCCCGGCTCGCCCGACACGTTCCAGAAATTCTATGCCGATGTCGAGATGTATGCCAACAACTTCGAAGGCAACAACCCCGAACCCTATCTGGCCAAGAACACCTGCGACAAGGCGCCGGGACCGGACAACCAGTGGCAGGGTGAGAATACCAGCCGCTATTGCGACCCGGAATATGACAAGCTGGTGGTGGAACTGGGCCAGACGGTCGATCTGACCGAACGCGGCAATCTGGGCAAGCGGATGAACGAGATGATCACCCGCGACAGCCACGCGGTCATCCCGCTGGTCTATCGCGGCACCGCCTCGGCCGTCAGCGACACGCTGGGCGGCGTCGAACTGAACGCCTGGGATACCGAGATCTGGAACGTCGCGGACTGGTATCGCAAATCCGAATGACGCGGGACGCATATCGGGCCGCGCCGGGCAGAACGCCCGGCGCGGTCGTTGCCGGGGTCGCGCCCCTGCGTCCGGCACCCCATCGCCACAACGAAAGGACAGACCGATGACCGGCACCGCCACACGCCGCCGCACCACCGCCGCCGCGCTGACCGCCCTGTGCGCCGCCTCTCCGGCTTTTGCCGAACGGGGGACGGATGGCGAATTGCGGCTGATGCTGTGGCAGGCGCCCTCGACGCTGAACGTCTATCTGTCCACCGGCACCAAGGACATGCTGGCCTCGTCGCTGGTTCTGGAACCGCTGGCCGGGTTCGCGCCGGACGGCAGCATCTATCCGCGTCTGGCGGCCGAGATCCCCACCACCGAAAACGGCGGTCTGGCCGAAGACCTGACCTCGATCACCTGGACGCTGAAGGAAGGGCTGACATGGTCCGACGGCAGCCCTGTCACCGCCGAGGACGTGAAATTCACCGCCGATTACTGCATGGACCCGCAAGGCGGCTGTGCGCAGCTTGCCAAATTCGAAGGCATCGACAAGGTCGAGGTGGTGGACCCGCGCACGGTGAAGATCAGCTTTACCGAACCGCGCCCCAACCCCTATGAGGCGTTCGTCGGCAGCCTTGCGCCGGTGATCCAGAAGGCGCAGTTCGCAGACTGCACCGGCGCGCGCACCAGTTCCTGCACCGACCAGAATTTCGGCCCCATCGGCACCGGACCGTTCCGCGTCACCCGGTTTCTGACCAACGATGTCTCGACCTACGAGGCCAATCCCGAATATCGCGACCCGTCTCTGCCCGCCTTTGCGACCGTGACGCTGAAGGGCGGCGGCGATTCCGCCTCGGCGGCGCGGGCGGTGCTGGAAACCGGCGAATACGATTACGGCTGGAACGTGCAGCTTTCCCCCGAGGTGTTGCAGGGCATGCTGGCCGCCGGCAAGGGCCAGCTTGAGGTCGATTTCGGCGCCACCGTCGAACATGTGGTGCTGAACATGTCCGACCCCTCGCCCGATCTGTCCGAGGGCGAGCGGTCGACGATCCAGCATCCGCACCCGATCCTGTCCGACGAACGCGTGCGCCGCGCCCTGTCCATGGCCATCGACCGCAATCTGCTGAACGAGGTGGGATATGGCGACACCGGCCGCGCCACCTGCAACATGGTTCCCGCCCCCGAGGTGTTCGCCGCCGACAACACCGACTGCCTGACCCAGGACATCGAGGGCGCCCGCGCACTGCTGGACGAGGCCGGCTGGACCGACAGCGACGGCGACGGCGTGCGCGACAAGGACGGGCGCAAACTGTCGCTGCTGTTCCAGTCCTCGGTCAACTCGGTCCGGCAGGATTTTCAGGCGCTGATCAAGCAGTGGTGGTCGGAAATCGGGGTCGAGACCGAGTTGAAGACCGTCGATGCCTCGGTCTTTTTCGGCAGCGATCCCGGCTCGCCCGACACGCTGACCAAGTTCTATGCCGACGCGCAGATGTATACGACCGTCTTCGACGGCACCGACCCCGGCAGCTATCTGGCCAAGCGCACCTGCGACAAGGCGCCCGGACCGGAAAACCAGTGGCAGGGCGAGAATGCGGGCCGCTATTGCGACCCCGAATACGACGCGCTGATCGATGAGCTGGGCCGCACCGCCGGGATCGAAAAGCGGGGCGAACTGGCGCGCCAGGCGAACCTGATGCTGACCCGCGATTCGATGGGAATGCTGCCGCTGATCGCGCGCGGCCGCGTCTCGGTCAGTTCGAACCGGCTGGACGGGGTGCAGATGAACGCATGGGACAGCGAGTTCTGGAACATCGCCGAATGGTCCCGCGCGGCAGAATGACCCTTCCCGCCGCATCCGCGCCGCCGACGACCGCCGCAAAAGCCCGCCACCAGAGGGTCAGATGCTGAATTTCACGATCCGCAGATTGCTGCTGGCCATTCCGACGCTGCTGTTCATCTCGCTGGTGATCTTCCTGCTGCTCGAGGCGTCGCCCGGCGATCCGCTGGGCGATGTGCCCCTGACCGTGCCGCCCGAGGTCAAGGAAAGGATGCGCGAGGCGCTGGGGCTGGGTCAGGCGTGGTATATCCGCTATGTCCTGTGGCTGAAGCAGTTCTTCTGGGTCGAGCCGCTGCATTGGTTCGACCATTTCTTCGGCACCGGCTTCAGCGACGGCAGGCAGCGGATCATCAGCTTTCAGTCGCGCAGCCCGGTCTTCGACGTGATCGCGCAGCGCCTGCCCCAGACCCTGATCGTGGTCGGCATGTCCTATATCGTCGGCGTCATGATCGCGATCCCGATCGGCATCCTGTCGGCCTATCGGCAATATTCGTGGTTCGATCAGGTCGGGACCTTCGTGTCGATGATCGGCTTCTCGATGCCGACCTTCTTCACCGGGGTGGTGATGATCATCGTCTTCGGGGTCAAGCTGCAATGGTTTCCGTCGGTCTATGACACGACGCTGGTCGTGCGCGACTGGGACAGCTTTCTGGCGCAGGCGCGGCAGATGGTGATGCCGGTGACGGTGCTGGCGCTGTATAACGCAGCCCAGGTCAGCCGGTTCATGCGCGCCTCGATGCTGGACAATCTGGGACAGGATTACGTCCGCACCGCCCGCGCCAAGGGTCTGAGCGAGCGCAAGGTGGTGCTGAAACACGTGCTGCGCAACAGCCTGATCCCGGTCGTCACCGTGATCGCCCTGGGCCTGCCCACCGTGTTCGGCGGCGCGCTGATCACCGAACAGGTGTTCAAGGTCAACGGCATCGGCCAGTTGCTGATCACCGCGATCTATGCCAACGACCTGCCGATGGTGCTGACGGTGACGTTCCTGTTCGCGATCCTGATCGTCCTGTTCACGCTGATCGCCGACGTGCTTTACGGCCTTCTCGATCCAAGGATCCGCTATGACTGAGGCCGAAAAACAGCGCCGGCTGGACACGCAGGAACTGGTCGACGAATCCGCGTCGGGCGCGCCCGTCACCAGCGAATTGCCGCCCGACAACCCGGTGCGGGCGGGGGGCGAGACGCGCAGCCAGTGGCACGATGTCTGGCGCCAGTTCCGCAGCCACAAGGGCGCGATGGTGGCGCTGGTCCTGTTCGTGGGCGTGCTGCTGTTCGTGTCGATCGGCCCGCTTCTGTGGACGCTGGACCCGACCTATGTCGATATCCGGGCGCGCAACACGGGCTTTGTTCCCGCCCATCCGCTTGGCACCGATCAGCTTGGCCGCGACATGCTGGCGCGGCTGATGGCGGGCGGGCGCGTGTCCATCGCGGTCGGGCTGACGGCAATGATCATCGCCGTCACCCTGGGCAGTTTCATCGGCGTCGTGGCCGGCTATTTCCGCCGGCTGGACGCGCCGCTGATGCGCCTGACCGAGCTGTTTCTGGCCCTGCCGCTGCTGCCGCTGCTGCTGCTGATGGTGACGCTGTTCCGCGAACCGCTGTCGCAGAATTTCGGGCCGGCGATGGGGATCTTCATCCTGATCGTGTCGGCCATCGGCGCGACCAGCTGGATGCAGTCGGCGCGGATCGTGCGCGGCGACGTGCTGGGGCTGAAGGAACGCGAATTCATCCTGGCCGCCAAGTCGATCGGCACGCCGCCGCGCCGGATGATCCTGCGCCACATCCTGCCCAACGTGATGTCGCCGATCATGGTGGCGGCGACCCTAGGCATCGCCACCGCGATCATCACCGAAAGCGCGCTCAGCTTTCTGGGGCTGGGCTTTCCGCCCGATTTCCCGACCTGGGGCCGGCTGCTTTTCGACGCGGTGGACCAGATGGTGCTGTATCCAAGCCGCGTCATCCTGCCGGGCGTCTTCATCTCGCTGACGGTCTTGTGCGTGAACTATATCGGTGACGGTCTGCGCGACGCGATGGACCCGCGCATCCGCGGCAGGTAAGTCCGCGTCTCCTCAGTAAGCGGCGCTGCCGGTCCCGGCGGGCAGCGCGCCATAGGGCAGCCAGACCGTCTTCCACTGGACCGCGTGATGCAGGAACGCCGCCCCCTGCGCATCCGGTCCGGTCCAGTCGCGATTGACCGGCGACCAGACGGGCTTCAGATTGCCCCCCGCCGCACGCTCGACCCGTTCCAGCCCCTCGCCGCCGCCGACATGCCACATCGCGGCCACGCCATCATGCGCGGCGGCGACGGGCGCAAGCTCGGCCGTGGCGCCGGTGACGATATTGACGACGCCGCCGGGCAGGTCCGAGGTGTCGAACACCTGATACAGATCCGCCAGCACCAGCGGATCGTCCTGCGAGGCGATGGCAACGACGCTGTTGCCCATCGCGATGGCCGGCATCACCAGCGACATGAACGCCGCCAGCGGCTGGCGGTTCGGGCAGGTGATGGCCATGACGCCGTAAGGTTCGGGGATCACGTTGACCAGATGCCCCGGTCTAGTCTGCACATTCGCGCCATCGAACTTGTCCGCGCGCGCGGCATAGTGAAAGGCGCGCGCGATGGCCGCATCGGCCTCTGCGCGGCTGGTGCGCGCGGCGAAATCGTCGGCGCGCGCAGCGAGGTTCTCGGCGATGTAATACAGCACCTGCGCCCGGCCGTCCCCGCCCATCGCGGCCCATTTGCCGGCCTTCGCCGCCGCCTCGACCGCGTTGCGGATGTCCTTGCGGTTGCCCAGCGGCGCCAGCCCGCCCGGCACCGTGTACATCGCGCCCCCGTCCGGCCGTTTCTGCGCCCCGCCCAGATACAGCTTCATCGTCCGGTCGATGCCGCCGCCCTTGCCCTCGCCCTCCGCCATCAGCACAGGTGGCGTCGGCGCAGTGTCCTTCGCCGGTTTCACCGGCGGCTCGGCCAGATAATCCCGCATCCCGGTGCGCCCGCCCTCGCGCCCGAAACCGCTTTCGCGATAGCCGCCGAAGGGGGCGGCGGCATCGAACATGTTCGCGCCGTTGATCCAGACGACGCCGGCCTTGATCCGCGCGGCGATGTCGGTGGCGACCGCCGCGCTTTCCGACCAGACCGACCCGGCCAGACCATAGCGCGTGTTGTTGGCCAGTTCGACCGCCTCATCGGCGGTGCGGAATGTGGACAGCGTGGCGATGGGACCGAAGATTTCCTGCACCATCCCCGGATTGGCGGGGGCGATGTTGCGCAGATAGCCGGGCGCGATGAAACACCCCTCGCCCGCCTGCCCTCCGACCAGTTCGGCCCCGGCGGCGGTGGCCGCGGCGCAGATCGACAGGATGCGATCCTTTTGCACCGGATCGACAATGGCGCCGATATCGGTCGATTTGTCCAGCGGCGCACCCACGCGCAGCCGGTCCATGCGCGCGCGCAGCAGCGATTCGAACCGCGACGTCACCGCCTCGGCCACCAGGATGCGCGATCCGGCGCAGCAGACCTGACCCTGATTGAACCAGATCGAGTCCACCACCCCTTCGACCGCGGCGTCCAGATCGGCGTCGTCCATGATCACGAAGGGCGATTTGCCGCCCAGTTCCAGCGTCAGTTTCGTGCCGGTTCCGGCCAGCGTCGCGGCAATGCCGCGCCCCACCTGGGTCGAGCCGGTAAAGGCGATCTTGTCCGGCTGCGCCCGGACCAGCGCAGCCCCGGTCGCGCCGTCGCCGGTGACGATGTTGACGACGCCCTCCGGCAATCCGACCTGACGGCAGATTTCGGCAAAGGCCAGCGCGGTCAGCGGCGTGTATTCCGCCGGTTTCAGCACCACCGTGTTGCCGGCAGCCAGCGCCGGCGCGATCTTCCAGGCCAGCATCAGCAGCGGAAAGTTCCACGGGATGATCTGGCCGCAGACGCCAAGGGGCGCGTGGCCGGGAAATTCGTCGTCGCGCAGCTCCGCCCAGCCGGCGTGATGATAGAAATGGCGCGCGACCAGCGGCACGTCGATGTCGCGGCTTTCGCGGATCGGCTTGCCGTTGTCCAGCGTTTCCAGAACCGACAGAAAGCGTTCGCGTTTCTGGACATGGCGCGCGATGGCATAGAGATACCGTGCCCGTTCGCTGCAGGACAGCTTTGCCCATCTGTTCTGCGCCTTGCGCGCCGCCTTTACCGCCTCGGCGACATCCTGTTCGGTGCCCTGCGCGATCTGGGCCAGCGCCTCGCCGGTTGCCGGGTCGCGCGTGGTGAAGCTGTCGCCCGGACGGGTAAAGCTGCCGCCGATGAAATGGCCGAACGGGCCACGGTCGCGCAACCAGTCGCGAACGGCGCTGCTGTCTTCGACCGAGGGGCCGTATTCCATGCTTTCCATGATTTCGCTCACGCGGCTCATTTCTTCCTCAGGCGATGGCTTGACGATACCCGGCGGCATAGCGGCCGGTGACGTGATGGCTGATCTGGCGTTCGATATCGCCCAGAAGGCTGCTGGCGCCGATGCGGAACAGGTCGGGCGCCAGCCAGTCGCGGCCCAGCTCTTCGCGCATCAGGATCTGCCAGGCGATGGCGTCTTTGGCCGTGCGCAGCCCGCCTGCGGGTTTGAAGCCGACCTTGTGGCCGGTGCGCGCGTGATGGTCGCGGATGGCGCGGCACATGACCAGCGAGACGGGAAGCGTGGCGTTCACCCCCTCTTTCCCGGTCGAGGTCTTGATCCAGTCCGCGCCCGCCTGCATCGCCACATGGCTGGCGCGGGCGACGTTTTCCAGCGATTTCAGATCGCCGGTGGCCAGGATCGCCTTCATGCGGGCGGTGCCGCAGGCGTCGCGCATGGCGCGGATTTCGTCATACAGCGCGCTCCATTCGGCGCGCAGGACATGGGCGCGCGCGATCACGATGTCGATCTCGTCCGCGCCCTGATCCACGGCATGACGAATTTCCGCCAGCCGCAGATCCAGCGGCATCAGCCCTGCGGGAAAGCCGGTGGCGACGCTGGCGACGGGGATGCCCGAATTGCCAAGCGCGCGTTTCGCCGCCGCCACCATCGTCGGATAGACGCAGACCGCGCCGGTGGTCAGGCCCTGCACGCCCATCGCGTCCAGCAGATCGGGGGCGACCGGCTGGCGCGCCTTGGCGCACAGGCGGGCGACGCGGTCGGGCGTGTCGTCGCCCGACAGCGTGGTCAGGTCGATGCAGCGGACCGCGTTCAGCAGCCAGCCGGCCTGCCATTCCTTTTTCAGGCTGCGCCGGACCGGCAGGGTCGCGGCGCGGCGTTCGACCGCCGGGGTGTTGATGCGAATATCGCCCAGAAGATGGGCGTCCAGCCCGGTGCCGGGATTGCGCGTGCCTGACATGTCGCCTCTGCCGTTGGGATCGTCCGCCACGCTAGACCCGCCCGACCAGCGCGGCAAGACGCGCACACTGGCGCGACGCGGCGTTTGGGACGGATTGCGCCACGCGCCTTATTGACGCGGCTTGCCCGACCACCGCGTCCACCATCCGCGCACCCGCCCGCGTGCGTCCCGTGCATCCGCGGCCACACGGTCGCTGGTGCGGTCCCACCGGTCATCCACGGACTTGATCGCGGGGTCGATCGTGCGTTCGCGGAACTGCGCCCACATCCGCCAGATCAGCCCAAGCAGGATCAGCAGGATGGCGCAGATCACCATCGCGGCCCAGTTGCGGGGCCGGTCGTTCGGATTGGCCAGCGTGTCGATCGAGATGGCGTTGGGATAGGCCGTCAGCCACGGAATCCGCCAGCCATAGGCGGTCACGCTGACCCAGGTCGGATCGCCCGAGGTCGATTTCAGGTTCGTCGCCTCGGCATGCAGATTGGCGCTGTCGTATTTGAAATAGGGCGGCCAGATCCAGCCGGTATCCTCGTTGCGATAGACGAAGACCTTGCCGTTGGGGCGCACCGTCTCGATGAAGCGGACATCGCGCTGACCGGCGGCATTCTCGACCGTGCCAGTATCTTCCGAGGCGTAGAAGATCGCGTTCGACGTCGTGACGGGGGTCAGCCGGTTATAGGTGTTGGTGATGCGGACCGTGTTCTTCGACGGCAGCGCGTAATCCAGAAACAGGAACACCGCGACCCCCAGCAGGACCCCCAGAACCACCTTGACGTAATACATGTGCACAGGCCCCTTATTGCCAGTTGACCCAATAGACGATCGCCATGATCGCCAGCGTCGGAAGGATGAAGACCAGCCACAGCAGCCGCGACTTCAGCGATCTGTCGAAGCCGACCATCGCCTTGCGGACAAACTCGTCCCGCAGGGCGTTGTTCCCCGCCATGTCGGGATGACGTTCGTCCCAGATTTCCTCAAGCCTTTCCCGCCTGAGCGAGCGGATATAGATGCGCAGCAGCAGATAGAACATCGCCTCCAGCAGAAAGACCAGCACGATCAGGCGAAACAACGCGATCAAGACCCGTCCTCCGCCGCGCGGCCCCACGGACCTGCCGGACGCGGCAAGCCGGTATCGGACCGCGCGGCCGCTGCGCGACCCCACGGGCCGTCGCGGGTGGCCGGATCGGGCCGGGCCATTCCCGGTTCGGGGCCGAACAGGGCGGTGCGCGTGCCCTGCTTGTCGATGGCGTATTCGCGCGCCAGCATCTGCGCCACATATTCGCGCTTGGCGTCGGGCCAGCCCTGATACAGCCGATAGAACAGCGGCTTGTGGGTGATGAACAACTGCCGCACATCGCGCGGCGCCAGCTCCGACAGCAGCCGGTTCACCAGATCCCGCGCCGGCCCGGGCGTCGCGCGGATGGCGTGGAAATAGGCCGGATCGCCGCTGTCGATCACCGGCCAGTCGCCGCCCTGTTCGGCATAGCGCTGCAACGCGGCCAGCCCCGCGATCTCGGGCGGCAGGTCGTCGCCCATGCGCCCGGCGGCGCGGCGCAGCGCGGCCCGTCCGCCATCGCCCGTGTCCAGCCCCAGCCGGATCGCCGCGTCGGCCAGGATGAAGTCGATCTTCTGGCGCAGGATCGGTGCGGCATCCGCGCCGCGCGCGTTGATGATCGGCTCGGCCAGCGCGTTGCGGGCCAGCCACGCGGCAATCGGATGGCGGTCTTGAACCGTCAGCGTCAGAAACCCCGGGACCTCGGTGCGTTGGGCGGGATCGGCAAAGATCATCGCCGGTTCGGCCGCCGACCGGATCAGATAGACGCCGCCGAACCGCGCGGTCCAGAAATCGGGAACGTCGAACACGGTATGGTCCAGCCGCACCGGATGGCGCAGGACATCGCCCGATTTGCGGGCCTGTTCGATCATTTGCGCGATCAGCACGTCATCCCACCACGCATTGGGGTCGCGGCGGAACCTGTCGATCATCGCGGCCAGCCGGTCGGCCTCGGCCACGTGGTTGCCGGTCGTGTCGGCGGCAAGCGTGAGGCGCGAAATATTGGGAAGATCGGCGGGCCCGGCCAGACGCCAGACCCCGTCGTCGATCCGGCCGACCACCGCATCGCGCGCGGTCAGGCTGAAAAGCTGGCTTTCGTTCTCGACGATGAAACGGCGCAGCACGTCGCGCAGAACCGACAGATCCGGGGTCAGCATCGGCGCGGTCTTCTGCTCGGTCGTCAGCAGGATGAACTGCCGCTCACCACCTTCGGGCGACAGATAGTCCATGTCGCCGAACTCGTCCCCGATCTCGGGGGAATGGCCGCCGATGTCGATGTGAAACTCGGTCAGGGCGGTCTGTCTGCCGGTGATGCGGTCCAGCGCGCGGTTATACAGCCCCACCCAGGCGGCCGAATCCACCCGGATGAGATTGCCGAACATCAGCCCCTGCGCGATCAGGCGCTTCATGCCGGCAGGCCCTGTCGCGGCGTCCGTGCTGCGGCACCCATCCCTTGCGGCACTAGATTCCCTCCTTCCCCTCCTCGAACCGCCGCTTTGCCTCGGCCATGCGCTGCATGTTCCTGACGGCCTCCTCGATGGCGGTTTCGTCGGCGCTGTCGGCATAGCGCCATTCGCTGTCGGCATAGCGGTTGATTTCCTGGATCACCATCTCGGTCGTGACCGGGCGGCGCAGCGCCTCGATCATCTCGAGCTTGCGGTCATAGGGCTGGTGCAGGAACGGTCCGGGCGTCTGGAACCAGTCGTCGGGCATGTCGAAATCCATCGCGCGGGATTTGACCGCGTCGGTGATGTTCTTGACCGACCGGCCGGTGAAGCGCGGCTCGGCCTGGGCGATGGCGTGCAGATAGCTGCCCAGATCGGCAAGATCGTCCAGCGGGCCATGGGTCGCCGCGACATGGGCAAAGACCTTTTCCAGCCCCGGCTCGTGCGGGCGGGCATGACCCTCATAGCTTTCGGCGACCGCGCGCCGGATCGCCTGCGCCCGCATCAGATCGTGATCGCCCGTCGGGATCTGGTGGCGTTCGCCCAGCAACAGCCCCAGAATGTCGATGAAATCGGCGCGGGTCTTCGGCCCGTCGATCAGCAGCCTTGCGCTGGCACGCTGGCGCAGGGCGTCGTCGATATTCTCGGCGTGGTTGGAAAACATCCCGAACGTGGCATTGCCGCGCACCACCGTCTGGGCGCCGGCGAACGCCTCCATCAGGACGGCGGTGATTTCCTGCTGCCCGGACGAGGATTGCCGGTCGCCCCGCCGTCCGGCGATCTGGTCGATATCGTCGATGGTGCCGAAGCCGATCACCTTGGGGTCGATCACCGCGTTGACAAAGGCGCGCGCGTTCTGGCCCGACTTGCCCTGATAGCTGTCGATATTGTCCACAGACAGGTTGCGATAGCGGAACGGATAATCCGCGACCTGGCAATATTCGTGGATCAGCCCGGCCATCATCTGGATCAGCGTGGTCTTGCCGGTGCCGGGGCGTCCGTCGCCCAGAAAGGTAAAGACGAACCCGCCCAGTTCGACGAACGGGTTCATCATCCGGTCGAAATCATAAGCGACGATCATCCGCGCCAGCCGCATCGCCTGATGCTTGGCGATGGCGTTGCCCACCACCTCGTCGGGGCGCTTGAAGGTCATCGCCACCGGGCCGCGCTGTCGCTTGGTGGGCGGGGCAAAGCCCGCGATGGGCATGTCGTCGGCGGCCACGCGCCACGACGCGCCGGTAAAGGCGCGGATGCGCGGCGCGTTCTGGGCCCGCGCGGCGACCGCGCTGGACAGCGCCTCGGCCCAGGCCAGGGCGGTGGCGATCAGGCTGGCGTCGTCCTTCGCCTCGCGCGCAAGGTTGCGATCCAGATCCCACAGCGCGCCCTGCAAGGCTGTCTGCGCGTTGTCGGTCAGGATCTCGTCCACGCTGACCGAATCGACCGTCCGGCCCGGGGCGTGATCGGCCAGCAGGAACGCCGTCGCATTGGCCAGCACCGACAGCGCCGCCAGCGATTCGACCGCCAGCAGTTCCGCGAATTCCCGGTGCCGGTCGGGTGACAGGCGGCTTTGCAGATTGATGCGTTTCAGTTCGGCCGCGCCCGATCGTGCCGCGACCTCGCCCGCGACGGCCAGCGCGATGGCGGTCGCCCGGCGCAGCACGCGCGCCATGGTCGCCGCCGCCGGCGTCAGCAGATCGTCGCCGCCCGCATCCTCGATCCTCTCCAGCAGATGCACGCCGTCGGCCTGCGCGGCGGGACGCCCGACCAGCCCCGGCGTCGTCGGGCGAAAGCGCGCGCCCGTCACGATCCCGGGCGAGCGTTCGGCCGCGGCCTCGGGCGTGGGCCGGCCCAGACGCGGCGCATGTTCGAACCCGGTCAGCAGCGACAGGGCCTGCGGGTAATGCTGCCGGATCTCGTCTTCGGGCAGTTCCATCTCGTTGCGCGCGTCCATTCAGTCCTCTTCGGTCCAGACACCCGGATAATCCGTCACGAAGCCGTGGCGGTTCACGGCAAGCACCGCCTCGAACCCGGTTTCGGCGGCGCGGAAATGCCAGCGCCCGTCATCCTGCCGCCGGCAGGTCCGGTGCAGCGGCTTCAATCGCCAGTCGCCGGCGTCCAGCGACGCCGCCGCGCTGTCGCCGCCGCCGGCGGTCTTCAGCCGGTTCAGGGTCAGCGTCACGGTCGCCGGGGTAAAGCCAAGATCAAGATCCATCAGCCCGTGGCTGCCCGGCACCTCGTCGCCGTTCACGCGCCATTCGCCCTGACCTCCGCGCCGGATCGACAGGCTCAGCGCGCGCCCGCCCACCCGTCCCTGCACCCGGGCCGAGCGCGGCAGCCAGTCATCGCCGCACGCCACAGTGTATCCCATCCACGCCGGTCCTGCAGCATCGCGCCAGACCGCCATGCCCTCAAGCTGCCACCGCTCGCCGTCATGGCGCAGGCAACAGGCGTCGTGGCCGGGCGTGTCCAGCCGCCGCCACAGGATCAGCACCCCCGTTCCCCCGCCGCCCGCAGCCATCAGCGATAGCCCGCGACGCGGCCGTCGGGGCCGGGCACGTATTTGCGGATGTCGCGAAACCCCGCCGGGTCCAGCGCGGCCAGCGCCTGATAGGGGCGCTGTGGCAGGATCAGCACGCGGGTGGCGCCGGTCGCGCCCTGCCCTGCGCCGTCCGCGTTCAGCGGGTCCAGCCGGAACACCTGCCGTTCGACCACGCTGAAAAGACCGCGGGATTCCAGCGTCGCACGCTCGGCCCGCAGATCCTCGACGGTCAGGGCCATCGCCCAATCCTCGCCCACGGGTGCTGCGGCGCTTTCCAGCACCTGACGGATCGGGCCGTCCTGCAACGTGAACCCCTGCGAATAGATCGGGCCCAGCACGATCCGCCGCAGCCGCCGCGGATGCAGCGTGTCGAAATCGCGGTCGAAACCCTGCGCGATGGTCACCAGTTGCAGCGACGTCACCGATTGCGCCAGCAGATGCGCGCGCAACTCGGGCCAGCGTTTCGCATCCTCGTCCAGCGGGCGGCGGCCGCTGTCGTCGGTCTCCATCAGATAGATCACCGGCACGTTTAACCGGCTGTCATAGACCGCCCAGTGGATCAGCCAGCGCCGCCGCTGGCCGCCCTGCCCCGACAGCCGCAGCGCCTGCGGATGCATCTGCGGCCAGAACAGCCCCCCCGCCGCCAGCGCCTGGTAATACAGCCGCTGCGACAGCGCGTATTGCAGCCGAGTGGGGATCGTCAGATCGCCGACGATCTGGCGGATCATGTCGTCCTTGATCGCGTCGGGCGTGGGCGTGCGGGCCAGTTCCTCGGCGGCCTGCGCGGCGTCGGCGGCGGTCTGCGCGATCTCGGCCCAGACCGGCAGGCCGGATTCGTGGATGTCGATGGTGACATGGCGGCGCAGCGGCCCCTCGATCCGGCCCGCGACCAGGTATTTCATCGACAGCGCATCCAGACTGGTCCCAAGCGCGGCCAGATACAGGCCGATGGCCTCGGTGTCCGTCCGCGTGAACAGCCCGTCGCGCACCATCTCGGACAGGGCGGCCGGCAAAACCGCCGCGATACGCCGCGTCTGGTCGAAAAAGGCGCGCGCGGTCAGGTCGTCGTCCAGCGCCCGGTGATCGGCGTCCAGATTGCCCGTTTCGGCCACCGCCTCAGCCGCCATAGAGGTTGCTGTCGTGCTTCTTCACGATCTCGGCAAAACGGCGGGCGAAACGTTCGTCGGCCTTGGCCTTCTCTTCCAGCACCTTGCGCGCAAACACCATGTGATCGCCATGCGCCTCAAGCATGTCGGCCATCCGGTCGTTGGTCGCGGTGCCGATGGCGGCCATGGCGGCCTGCGCCTCCTGGTCGGTCCTCACGCCGATCTCGTTGATGCGGTGGGCGATGTCCTGCTGCTGCGCGGTCTTCAGCGATTTGGTCAGCGCGTCATACAGAACGACCCGCTGACGTGTGTCGGTCTGAAGCTTGTTGATCAGCACCATCTGCGTGGCGGCCTGGTTCTGAAGGCTGTCCACCCAGGTCTTGCCCGCCTCGATATAACGCTCCAGCGTCTGCGATTTCGCCAGCGCCACCTGTTCGTCCTGCACCAGCGCGTTGTGATCGCGGTTGGCATTGGCCAGTTCGGTTTCCAGCCGCGTGCGTTCGGTCGCATCGGTGGTCGCGGCGATGCGGTTTTCAAGCTCGATCAGCCGCGGGTTCATCGCGCGGATACGCTGGCGCAGCGATTCCAGCGTCGCCACCGCCTCTTCGCGTTCGGCCAGCGTGCGGGTCAGGTTCGCCTCGACCTTCGCCTTCTGGTCGTTCAGCAATTGCAACTGGCCCTGCAACAGCCGCGTGATCGTGTCCGATTTCGCGATCAGGTCCTGCAACTTGTCGTCGATGCTGGCCGCGCGCAGCCGTTCCTGGCGCATCGCCTCGGACCTGCCCGAGGCGAAGACGCCCACGAATTTCTCCCACCCGGTCTTGCTGCGCAATTCCTCGAAATCGCGGCTGAACCCGGCGGTCACGTCGTCCAGCCCCATGATCAGCTCGGCGATATTGGCGTTCATCGCCTCGGTATGGGCGTGGACGTCCTGCAACGTCGCGTTCGCGACATCGACCGGCAGTTCCGCCACCTCGGCATCGGCCGCGACCCGATCCAGCGCGGCGGTCACGCCGGCGATGCGGTCCTGCGCCGCCGCGACCTGCGTCTTGCTGTCGTCGATCTGCTGTTCCAGCGATGCCATCAACGGCCTCCCAATCCCCCGAGTCGCTGCGGATGTTAGGCCCCTGACCTTCGGACGCAAGGGCCGGCCGGGCCAAAGTTTCGCCGACCCCCTGTTGTCACGCCCCCGTCCGCGTCCTAGCGTTGCGCCATGAACCGCCTTCGTGACGCCATCGACGCACGCCGCGACAGCCTGATCGCGCTGACCCAGGATCTGGTCCGCATCCCGACGCTGAACCCGCCGGGACGGCATTACCGCGACATCTGCGACTATCTGCACGCGCGCATGTCGCAGCAGGGCTGGGAATGCAGGATGGTGCGCGCCACCGGCACACCCGGCGACAGCGAACGGTTCCCGCGCTGGAACGTCGTGGCGCGCCGGCAGGGCGCGCGGGCCGGCGAGTGCGTGCATTTCAACAGCCATCACGACGTGGTCGAGGTGGGCCATGGCTGGACCCGCGACCCGTTCGGCGCGGAACTGGACGGCGGCCGCATCTATGGGCGCGGCGCCTGCGACATGAAGGGCGGGCTGGCCGCCAGCATCATCGCGGCCGAGGCGTTCGTTGCGACATATCCCGACCACGCCGGCAGCATCGAGATCAGCGCGACGGCGGACGAGGAATCGGGCGGTTACGGCGGCGTCGCCTATCTGGCCGAACAGGGCGCCTTCGCCCATGTCGATCACGTCATCATCCCCGAACCGCTGCACAAGGACCGCATCTGCCTGGGCCATCGCGGCGTCTGGTGGGCCGAGATCGAGACGCAGGGCCGCATCGCCCACGGCTCGATGCCGTTTCTGGGCGATTGCGCCGTACGCCACATGGGCGCCGTGCTGGCCGAGATGGAGGCGACATTGTGGCCGCTGCTGGCGGGCAAGCGCACCGAGATGCCGGTGATCCCGGAAGGGGCGCGATCCTCGACGCTGAACGTCAACGCCATCCACGGCGGCGCGGCAGAACCCGAGGCGGATTACACCGGCCTGCCCGCGCCCTGCGTGCCCGACCGCTGCCGCATCGTGATCGACCGCCGTTTCCTGATCGAGGAGGACCTGGCCGAGGTGAAGGCCGAGGTCACGGCGCTGCTGGAACGGGTAAAGGCGCAGCGGCCCGATTTCCGCTATGAGGTGCGCGATCTGTTCGAGGTGGTGCCGTCGATGACCGATCGCGACGCGCCGGTGGTCACGACGACCGCCCGCGCGATCCGCAACGTGCTGGGCCGCGAGGCGGGCTTTGTCGTCAGCCCCGGCACCTATGACCAGAAACATATCGACCGGATCGGCAAGCTGAAGAACTGCATCGCCTATGGTCCGGGCGTGCTGGATCTGGCGCATCAGCCGGATGAATGGATCGGCGTCGATGACATGGCCGACAGCGCCAAGGTGATGGCGCTGGTGCTGGCCGAACTGCTGGCCGGCGACCCGCCCGGCTGAACCGCGCGGCCGGCCCCGCCGCAGCCGCAGACGCAGACGCGGAATCGTCAAAGAAATCAAAAGCTGCCCGGTCCGTGTTATCGTGGTTGCGTGACAACGTGGCGGAGCGGTTTCGGTGCAGCGCAATCTGGTTCTTGTCGTTCACGGCATCGGCGAACAGAAGGCCGGTCAGACGCTGGATGCGCTGACGGGCGGCGCGATCCGCGAACTGGGCCTGCCCGGCCCCGTCGAGTCGCGGGTCGAGATGATCGCCGAGGACCGGCCGGACGAACGGCAGCTGCACCTGTTTCCCTGCCATATCCGCCGCACCGTCCTGCCCGCCGCCGTGGCCGGATGCGGGCAGGATCAGGACGTGCTGGCCGCCGAGGTTCACTGGTCCGATCTTTCGCCCGCCCCGCGCGGCCCGCTGTCCACCGGGTTCGATCTGCTGCGCACGGTGCTGACGCTTGGCTATCTGGCGCTGGACAACGTGGCGCAGGGCCGGCAGGCCGCGCATCGCTGGATCCGGGCGCTGGTGCATCTGTTCGTCTGGATCTTCTATGCGCTGATCGCGCCGATGAACGCGCTGCTGCTGCTTGGCTCGATCCTGATGCTGACCGATCGGTTCGTGATCCGCATCGGCCCCGACACGCTGCACGGCGCGACGCTGATGGCCATTCTGGGCGCGATCGCGGCGGTTCTGTATCTGGGCTGGCGATCCCGGCTGCGGCGGCCCCGGACGTCGTATCTGGAACGCTGCTTCATGTCCGGGATCGGCGGGCTGGGCGTGCTGATCCTGATCGCGGCGATGTCCGTCCGTCTGGCGCTGCCCGCACGCCCCGATCTGGCGGTGATCGACCTGAACAATCCGCAGGCCTATGTCCCCGCGATCCCGTCCCCGCCGCCCCTCTGGCTGGACTGGCTGCGCCGCACCTCGTGCAACTCCATCGAATTGACCGCCTGCTGGAACCCTGCCTATCAGGACATCGCCGCGCTGCTATGGGCGTTCAGCATGCTGATGGCGCTGACCTGGCTGGTCGCGGTCGCAATCTTGCTGGTGATGTTCGCGATCTCGGCGGTTCTCGATATCGGGGTGTGGCGCACCCTTGCCGTGGCGGGTGCGGCGCTGGCGGTCATGCTGGCGATCCAGCTTGCGCCCGGCCCGTGGCACCTGACCCTGCTGATGGCGCTGCTGATCGCGGCGGGCGCGGTCTTTGCGCGCCAGCTGGCCTTTCGCGACGCCGATCCCATCGGCCGCCTGACCCGGCTGTTCGGCCGCCGCGCCCGCATCTATCTGCCGATCTGCAACGCGATGCTGTTTCTGTGGATGCTGATCTCGGCCGCGATCTGGTCGATCTTTGCCGAACTGATCGGCAGGATCGACGGGCCGCAGGGCGGGCAAAGCCTGCTGAGCCAGCTTTACACCGACTATTCCGTCCTGGCGACCAGCACGATGTCCTATATCGTCTTCGGGGTCGCGGCGCTGATCGTGGCCGGGGTCGTGCCGCTGCTGATCCGCCAGCGCCGGAAAGAGGCGCTGGCGCTGGACCCCGAAAGCTGGCTGGATGTCTGGTGCGGCCGGCTGATCCTGAACCCGGTGCTGAACCTGCTGCTGATGGTGCTGATCCTGTGGATCGCCTTTGGCGGGGCGTTGCAGGCGGTGCGCACCGCGTTCGAGGTGCTGGACATCGACTATCGCCCCTGGAACAGCGACACGCTGCTCGGCGGGCTGATCCGGTTCCACGAAACCGTCAGGTCCTATAACCCGATGGCCATCGCCCTGGTCGGCCTGGCCGGGGTCGCCGCCTATCGCGCCGCCGATTTCGTCTCGGCCGCGTTGGGGGTGGCGCGCGACATCTCGGTCTATTCGGCGCGCACGCTGGCCTTCAGCCCCGACACGCCGCAAGGCCACAGCGTCTATGCCACACGGCAGCGCATCAAGGCGCGGTTTCACACCGTGCTGGCGCATCTGTCGCGCCAATATCCCCATGACCGGCTGATCGTCATCGCCCATTCGCAGGGCACCGTCATCGCGGCGCAGGCCCTGCTTGAGGGGGCGGCACCCGAAAAACCCACCAGCCTGGTCACGATGGGCAGCCCGCTGACCCATATCTATGGCCAGTATTTCGCCCGCGGCTTCGACATGGCCGACCTGCCCGACCGGCTGGTTCGCTGGATCAACATCTATCGCTGCGACGATTTCGTGGGAACCACGGTGCAACTGCCCGGCGACCGGGTCGAAAACCACCGCGTCGCGCCGGGCGGGCATACCGGCTACTGGACCGATGCGCAGGTCTGGCAGACGGTGCGATCCGTGCTGCGCGACGCCTGATCGCACGCACGGCCGCGCCGGACGCTAGAACGGCACGTCGTCGCCATCGCCCACAGGGCGGACATACCCGGCCTTGATGGTCTTAAAGCCGGTTTCGAACTGCACGGTCAGCGTATCCTCGGCAATCCCCATGATCCGGCCTTCGCCGAACTTCGCGTGGCTGACCATGTCGCCGACGCCGAATTTCGCCGCAGGCTCGGCGTCGATGGTCACCGGCGTGCGATGCACCGGCGCCTTGCGTTCGGCCGCGCGCGCCTGCATCCGCTTCCATCCGGGCGAGTTATAGACATCGGCCTTCGCCGCCCGGTCATGCATGTCGGTGCCCGCATTCGCGCCGGCAAAGGCCATCGCCCCGCCATAGCCGCCGCCGTAAAGACCGGGCGGCGTCAGCACCTCGACATGATCCTGGGGCAGCTCATCGACAAAGCGCGACGGCATCGACGATTGCCACTGCCCGTAAAGCCGCCGGTTGCCCGCAAAGCTGATCGTGGCCAGCCGCTCGGCCCGGGTCAGACCGACATAGGCCAGCCGCCGCTCCTCCTCCAGCCCCCGCGTCCCCTGCTCGTCCATGGCGCGCTGGTTCGGAAACAGCCCGTCCTCCCACCCCGGCAGGAAGACGACCGGAAATTCCAGCCCCTTGGCAGCATGCAGGGTCATGATGCTGACCTCTTCGCCCGCCTCGCCGTCGTCGCGATCCATGACCAGCGCGACATGTTCCAGAAAGCCCTGAAGATTGTCGAATTCCTCCAGCGCCTTGACCAGCTCCTTCAGGTTGTCCAGCCGGCCCGGCGCATCGGGCGATTTCTCGTTCTGCCACATCGCGGTATAGCCCGATTCGTCCAGCAGCCTCTCGGCCAGTTCCACATGCCGCACGGTGCTGTCGATGGCGTCGGCATGCCAGCGTCCGATATCGGTCACGAGACCGCGCAGATTGGCCAGCCCCTTGCCCGACAGGTGCTTTTCCTCGACCGCGATGCGCGCGCCTTCCAGCAGGCTGACGCCGTTCTGCCGCGCGATGGTCTGGATGGTCTGCACCGCCTTGTCGCCCAGACCCCGCTTGGGCGTGTTCACGATCCGCTCGAACGCCAGATCGTCCTCGGGGCTGACCACCAGCCGGAAATAGGCCATGGCATCGCGAATTTCCTGCCGCTCGTAGAAACGCGGGCCGCCGATGACGCGATAGGGCAGACCGATGGTCATGAACCGGTCCTCGAAGGCGCGCATCTGGTGGGACGCGCGCACGAGGATCGCGATGTCGTTCAGGCTGACCGGCCCAAGCGCGGCGCGATGCCCGCCCTGAAACGCCTCGATCTCTTCGCCGATCCAGCGCGCCTCGGCCTCGCTGTCCCAATGGCCGATCAGGCGCACCCTCTCGCCCTCTTCGGCGTCGGTCCACAGGGTCTTGCCCAACCGCCCCGCATTGGCCGCGATCAGCCCCGACGCCGCCGCCAGGATCTGCGGAGTCGAGCGATAATTCTGTTCCAGCCTGATCACCTGCGCGCCGGGGAAATCGGTCTCGAACCGCAGGATGTTACCCACCTCGGCGCCGCGCCAGCCATAGATCGACTGGTCGTCATCGCCCACGCAGCAGATGTTGCGATGCCCCTGCGCCAGCAGCCGCAGCCACATGTATTGCGCGACGTTGGTATCCTGATACTCGTCCACCAGGATATAGCGGAACCGGTCCTGCCAGGTCTTCAGCACGTCGGGATGGGCCTGAAACAGCGTCACGCAATGCATCAGCAGATCGCCGAAATCGACCGCGTTCAGCGTCAGCAACCGATCCTGATAGGCCGCATACAGCCGCCCGCCCCAGCCGTCGAACGCCGCCGCCTCGCCCCTGGGCAGGTTCGATGGCGTCAGACAGCGGTTCTTCCAGCCGTCGATCAGATGCGCAAGCTGCCGCGCGGGCCAGCGCTTCTCGTCAAGGTTTTCGGCCTGGATCAGCTGCTTCATCAGCCGGATCTGGTCGTCCGTGTCCAGGATCGTGAAGCTGGGCTTCAGATGCAGATCGCCATTGCCGATCAGTTCGGCATGCCGGCGCAGGATCTTCACGCTGATCAAATGGAACGTGCCCAGCCACGGCATCCCCTCGACCGCCTCGCCCAGAAGCCGGGCGATCCGGTCCTTCATCTCGCGCGCGGCCTTGTTGGTAAAGGTCACCGCCAGGATCTGCCCCGGCCGCGCCCGCCCCAGCATCAGCAGATGCGCGATCCGCGTGGTCAGCGCCCGCGTCTTGCCGGTGCCCGCGCCCGCCAGCATCAGCACCGGCCCGTCCAGCACCTCGACCGCCGCGCGCTGCGCCGCGTTCAGCCCGTCCAGATAGGGCGCAGGCCGCGCCGCCATCGCCCGGTGCGACAGGGGCACGCCATCGAAATCGTCGGAATCGTCCAGAAGCTTCATCCCCCCAACATAGTCGCGAACCCCGCCCAAGGAAAGCCGGCGTTCCACTTATGTTCCGGCAGCTGTCTTTGGCGCGCAAATATCCTGCTTGGGTCCGGGGGTGCAAAACCCCCGGCGCGCGCGGGACGCACTCAGCCGCGCAGCCCCGCGAAGGTCATCGGGTCCAGCGAGGCCTGCGCGAATGTCGGCCCCTCGACCAGCAGGCTGACCGCGTCGTGGGAATGCAGCGATTCCTGATGGCTGGCCAGAACGCGGAAATCGCCGATCCGGCTGTCATGCTGCAATTCGCGCGCGAAGGCGCGCACCGCATCCTCGACGAAGATCGGGTTCGAGGCGTTCAGTTCCGCGAAGGCCTGCTCGTCCTCGCGCTTGACCATCACCTGCGTCTCGGTCGGAACGGCGCGGCGGCACAGTTCCACCATATCCTCGAACCACAGCTTTTCCGGCCCCTTCATCACCGCCGAAATCCGCGCCACCGAGCGCTGCGAATGCGGCGTCGCCAGGCGCGAGCGGGTCTCGCGCGCGTGTTCCGACAGTTCCAGCGAACAGGGGCAGGTCGAGGAATAGACGTAATCGACATGCATGATCCGCAGCCGCTGGCCGCGATGTTCCACGACCTCCTGCGCGATGTCGTAATACTGCCAGCCCGACAGGCCCGACCGCAGCGACTCGACCCGGATCGGATAGGAAAACCGCATCTGGATGCGCGCATCGAACGCGTCCAGATCGGTCTTGTAGTCGTCCAGCGCCGCCTCCAGGACCTTCAGGCTGAACAGGTGATCGGAATGGGCATAGAAGGACCGCATGATCCGGCTCATGTTGATGCCCTTGCGGTCGGCCTCCAGGCTGACCGTGCCGGTGACGCTGGTTTCCAGCGCGATCTCTCCGCCCTCGCGACCGTTTTCGGGCCGCGTCTGGTAACGGATCGGCAGCCGGAAATTCGAGATGCCGACATGCTGGATCGGCGCGCGCGCGCCCACGATCAGGCTGGCCGGCCCGTTCTGCAGATCGGGCAGACCGGCGCGGTATTCCTCGTCCGAGCGGAACTGGGAATCGTAATCGCGGATCAGCGCCGGATAGGCCGGGACCATGGGACGGGCTTCGGTCATGCGGACATCCTCCTGGGGACAGCGGTCGCAATATGGGGGCATCGAGTGCGATTCTGAAGACCCGGCGGCAGAAATCGCCCGAAATCCCGGCACATGGCCGCCCCGCCGCGCCTCAGCCGTCCAGCGCCCCGGTCAGATCGTCGATCAGGTCCTGCGTGTCCTCCAGCCCGACCGACAGCCGCAGCAGGCCCGGCGTGATGCCCAGACGCGCCCGGTCCTCTTCGGACAGGCGCTGATGGGTGGTGGTCGCGGGATGGGTCACGATGGAGCGCGCATCGCCCAGATTGTTCGAGATCTTGACGATCCGCAGCCGGTCCATCGCGGCGAATGTCGCCTCCTTGCCGCCGGCGATCTCAAGCGCGATCATGGTGCCGCCCGACCCCATCTGCGCCATCGCCAGATCGTGCTGCGGATGGTCCTCAAGACCCGGATAGATCACCCGCGCCAGACCCGCATGGCCCTGCAAGGCGCGGGCGATGGACAGCGCGCTGTCGGCCTGCGCCCGCACCCGCAGATCCATCGTGGTCAGCCCGTTCAGCATGATCCAGCTGTGAAACGGGCTGATCGCCCCGCCGGTATGTTTCAGATACGGCTCGACCGTGTTGCGGATGTAATCGCGGCTGCCGCAGATGACCCCCGCCAGCGCCCGGCCGCCGCCGTCGATATGCTTGGTCGCGGAATAGACGACGACATCGGCGCCCAGATCGACCGCGCGCGAAAAGACCGGCGTGGCAAAGACGTTGTCGGCCACGACCGTCGCGCCCGCCCGGTGCGCCAGATCGGCCACGGCGGCGATGTCGATCACCTCAAGCCCCGGATTGGACACCGATTCGAAGAACACCGCCTTCGTGCCCGGCCGGATCGCGTCCCGCCACTGATCCAGATCGGTGCCATCCACGAAGCCGATCTCGACCCCGAACTTCGCCAGCAGGTCCAGCACGTAAAGACACGACCCGAACAGCGCCCGCGACGCAACGACGC
Organism: Paracoccus stylophorae; assembly: GCF_028553765.1. Taxonomy (NCBI): domain Bacteria; kingdom Pseudomonadati; phylum Pseudomonadota; class Alphaproteobacteria; order Rhodobacterales; family Paracoccaceae; genus Paracoccus; species Paracoccus stylophorae. Next base: position 2,736,821 of record NZ_CP067134.1, read on the forward strand.
GATCGCCCGGCGCGCACATGGAAAACATCGCGCCGTTGACCGCCGCCATGCCGCTGGCGGTGGCAAAGGCGTCCTCGGTTCCCTCCAGCGCGGCCATCCGGTCCTCGAACATGCGGCTGGTCGGGTTGCCGTAGCGGGCATAGATGAACTCGTCCGGGCCGCTGTCCTGAAACCGCGCCTCGGCGTGGCCCGCGCTGTCATAGACGAAACCCTGCGTCAGAAAGATCGCCTCGGACATCTCGCCATACTGGCTGCGCCTGGTGCCGTGATGAATCGCCCGCGTGCGGGGACGAAGATTCTTGTCGCGCGTCGTCATGAAACTGTCCTTGCCGGTCCTGCGCCGGGTTACTGCCACGGCGGCGGCGGCGCAAGCCCGCCGGCCCCGCCCCGCGCCGGCACCGCCGCGATCACAGGTAATCGCTGCGCTGCAACCCGTATTTCGCCATCTTCTCGTTCAGGGTCCGGCGCGGCAGGCACAACTCCTCCATGACGCCGGCGATGCTGCCCTTGTGGCGGCGCATGGTGTTGTCGATCAGCATCTTCTCGAAGCTTTCGACATATTCCTTCAGCGGCTTGCCCTCGGTCGTGGTGGCCTGCTGGTTGTCCTCGCCATCGGCCATCAGCAGCGAGGCGATGGACCCCGATCCGCGCCGGTTCTGCAACACCGCGCGTTCGGCCACGTTGATCAGCTGGCGGATATTGCCCGGCCACGGCGCCTGCAACAGCTGCGCGGCCTCCTGCGCGCTGACCTGCGGCGGCTCGCACCCGTATTCCTCGGAAAACTGTTCCGCCATGCGCGTGAACAGCGCCAGGATATCCTCGCCCCGCGCGCGCAAGGGCGGCAGCGTGATCTTCAGCGCCGACAGGCGATAGAACAGGTCGGGGCGCAGCGAATCCTCGGCCTTGCGCCCCTCGCCGCGCGCGTTCGAGATGGCGATGATCCGCGTCTCGGCCGGGCCGCCCTGATCGCTGATGAAGGCCAGCAGCCGCGCCTGCAACGGTTCCGACAATGCCTCGACATCCTCAAGACACAGCGTGCCGCCGCGGGCTTCCTCGACCGCGGGCAGACCGTCCTCGATCGGGCCGAACAGCCGCGCCGCCAGCGCCTCGTCGTTATAGGCGGCGCACGACACCGGCACGAATTTCTTCGACGCGCGCGGGCCGACCGCATGCAGCGCGTGGGCCACCAGCGTCTTGCCGGTCCCGGTCTCGCCGTCGATCAGCACATGCCCGTCGGCCTGCCCCAGATCCAGGATATCCTCGCGCAGACGTTCCATCACCGGGCTGGCGCCGATCAGCTTGGACATGACCTGCTGCCCTTCCGACAGATCGCGGCGCAGGGCGCGGTTGTCCAGCGTCATCCGCCGCGCCTGCGTGGCCTTCTTGGCAAGCTGGGTCAGCTTGTCGGGGTTGAACGGCTTTTCCATGAAATCCATCGCGCCCAGACGCATCGCCTCGACCGCCATCGGCACATCGCCGTGCCCGGTGATCAGGATCACCGGCAGGCCGGAATCAAGGCCCATCAGCCGCTTGAGAAAGGCGATCCCGTCCATGCCGGGCATGCGGATGTCGGACACGACAACGCCGGGCCAGTCCGCCCCGATCACCTTCAGCGCGTCTTCGGCGCTGGCAAAGCTTTCGGTCTCGAACCCCGACAGGACCAGCCACTGGCTGATCGATTCCCGCATGTCGGGTTCGTCGTCAACAATCGCAATCTTCAATTTGCGAGACATCGCATCACCTCTCTCGATCCATCATTCGGCGGCCAGCGCCTCGCGGGTTTCTCCGGGCCGGTGCAACGGCAACTCGACCTGAAAGACGGCACCGCCTTCATTAGCATTATGCGCCGTCAGACGCCCCCCGAAATCCGCCACGATCGAGGACGAGATCGCCAGCCCCAGCCCGGTCCCCTCGCCGGGTTTCTTGGTTGTCCAGAAGGGTTCAAACAGCTTTTCCAGATCCGAGACACCCGGACCGTTATCGCGCACGGACACATAGGCGTGAGCGCCGGCCTCGACCGTGATCTCGATCGCCGCGTCGCGCCGGTCGCGGACCGCGTCCACCGCGTTGCGCAGCAGGTTGATGATGACCTGTTCCAGCCGGATGCGGTCGGCCATCACCATGATCCGCCCGCGCGGCGCGCTGCGGGTCACGCGGATCGACCGCGTGCGCAGTTGCGGCTCCATCATGGTCAGCGCGGAACTGACGGCGGCGCGCAGATCCACCGGCTCGACCGCCTCGCCGCCCTTGCGGGCATAGGATTTCAGTTGCCGCGTGATGGCGTTCATCCGCTCGATCAGATCGTCGATACGCTGGAAACTGGACAGCGCCTCTTCGCTGCGCCCGCGTTGCAGCAGCAGCCGCGCCCCCGCCAGATAGGTCTTCATCGCGGCCAGCGGCTGGTTCAGCTCGTGGCTGACGCCCGCCGACATCTCGCCCAGGGCGGCCAGTTTCGACGATTGCTGCACCGTCTGTTCGGCCACGCGCAATTCCTTCTGCACCCGCTCGCGCTCGGCGATCTCGCGCGTCAGCCGCGCGTTCAGCGCCCGCAGATCGGCCGATTCCCGCATGAAGGCGACCGACTGCATCCGCGCCCGCCGCGACAGCAGCCAGAAGGTCAGCGCCAGCAGGATGGCGAACCCCATGATCTCCAGCGCCAGGACCGCGTTCACCCGCTCGCGCGTCGAGGCATAGGTGGTGAACGCGATCATCTTCCAGCCGCGGAACGCGATGCGCTGTTCGCTGCGCATCACCGCGCGCCCCGCCAGATAGGCGTCGGCCGGCGTCGCCGTCCAGTCCGCCGTCACCTGGAACGCCCGCTGGATCGCGGATGGGGCCGAACGGACCTGCAACGCCTCGGGGACGGTCAGCCCGCGCCAGCGCGGCTCGGTCGACAGGATGATCGCGCCCTCGCTGTCGGTCACGACGACGGCCTCGGCGATGCCGGCCCATTGCCGTTCAAGCTGGCTCAGATCCGCACCGACGACGATCACGCCCAGCGTCTTGCCGTCCGCGACGATGGCGCGGGAATGGTTGAACTCGTAAGCGCCGGTTTCCGTGGTCGAGATGCTGAACACCGTGTCGCGCGACCGCAGCGCCTCGACGTAATAGGGCGACAGCGCGTTGTTGGTGCCGATCTGATAGCGGTCGGTCGATCCCACCGTCCGCCCGGTCGCATCCAGCAGCCGGATCGAGCCTGCCCCGATCTCTTTCTGCGCGGCGATCAGCTGCGCCGATGTGGTCGAGAAATCGTTGCTGGTCAGCGCCCCGATCAGGGCCGGATCGCGGGCCAGCAGCCGCGGCACCACCTCGTTTCGGTCCAGTTCCGCGCGCAGATTGCCGGTATACAGCGCCAGCCGCAGATCGGCCCGCATCCGCGTATTCTCGGCAAAGCGTTCGGTCAGCCAGGCATTGGTGATCCAGATCGCCGCCAGCGCGGTCAGAAAGATCAGCGCCACCGCCAGCCGCAGCCACCACGGATTGGCGAGCTGCGGCCCGACCCGGACCGCCCGCTTGGCCGTGCTCTGTTTCGGCTGTTTCTGGGTCACCGCGTCAATCCGACGAAATCGCTCGCTGACGCAATCTAGGCGCGGAATCGACTTCGCTCAAGTCAGGCGTTCTGCAGGCTGCCCACCAGCGACGAAAACAGCGCCGCCCCGTCGGTGCCGCCCAGGGCCGGATCGGCCGCGCGTTCGGGATGCGGCATCATGCCCAGAACGCGGCGGTTTTCCGACAGGACCCCGGCAATATCGGCCACCGACCCGTTGACGCCGGGAGCATAGGTAAAGGCGATCCGGTCCTGATCGCGCAACGCCGCCAGCCCGTCCGCGTCGATCTGGTAATTGCCGTCGTGATGGGCGACGGGAACCCTGATCGTCTGCCCCGACCGGTAACCGCGGGTAAAATCGCTGTCGGCGGTGGCCACGCGCAGCACGGCCTCCGGCCGGCAGATGAAGGTCAGCCCCCGGTTGCGCATCAGCGCGCCGGGCAGCAGCTTCAATTCGGTCAGCACCTGGAACCCGTTGCAGATCCCCAGCACGAACCCGCCCCGCGCCGCATGGTCGCGCAGCGCGCGCGCAATGGGCGAATGGGCGGCAATCGCCCCGCAGCGCAGATAATCGCCAAAGGAGAACCCGCCAGGCACCGCGACCAGATCCGTGCCTGCGGGCAGCGAATCGTCCTTGTGCCAGACGCGGGCGACCCGCGCCCCGGCCCGATCCAGCGCCACGGCCAGATCGCGATCGCAGTTCGATCCCGGAAATGTGATGACGGCGGCTTTCATGTCGCGAACTCCGATGGTTGCGGCCCCGATCCGATACCCGATCCGCGCCGGTTTGAAAAGCCGCCGCGCCGTGCCGCGCAAAGGTGATCGACAGACCGGCATCGGGAACGTAAAATTCGGCATGAAAAACATCTTCCCATCAGCAATTTCGCGCAGCGCGGCGGTCGCGACGTTCTCCGTCGGCCTCGCCTGTTCCCTGCCCTTCGCCGCCTCGGCGCAGGATGCGGTGACGCTGGACGGCGTCGCCATCGACGCGGCCGACGACAACCGGTTCTTCACCCGCCTGGGCGGCACGGTGCGCGACGATGTCAGCTATTCCGGCCTTCAGCCGGGACAGGACTATACCCTGACGGCGGTCCTGATCGACCCGGCCACGGGGCAAGAGGCGGGTCAGCCTGTCTCGCACGGCTTTACCGCCGATGCGGCGCAGGGCAGCGTCAGCATCGAACTGCCGGTCGCGCCCAATCGCACGCCCTCGAATCAGGATTTCGTCGTGGCGCTGAAACTGTTCGCCGGCCCCGACGGTTCGGGCGATCCGCTGGCCGAAGCCGCCGATCCCGACGACGCCGATCAGGCGATCCAGGTCCACGCGATCCAAAGCATCTCGGTGACGGCGGCGGACGCGGCGGACGGCGATTCGATGCTGGACCCGGCCGGCGGCACCATCGCGGCCCGCGTCCAGCACCGCAATCTGGTCGCCGGCTATTCCTATACGATCTGGGGCCAGTTGCTGTCCGCCAGCGGCCAGTCCACGGCGATCTATGCCAGCATCCCCGAATACGTGCCCACCGAAATGGACGGCGAAGTGACGCTGGAATTCACCGTCCCCGAGGGGTTCGAGGGGGTCAGGCTGGTGCCCTCGGTCGGGCTCTATCACGCCAACCGGGTGACGCTTGGCGATGACGGCTGGCTGACCTATCTGCCAGATGCGCCGAACCCGGTGATGATCGCCTCGGACCCGGACGTGCAGGCGCCGGCCAAGCTGATCAGCATCGGCACCCCGTTCGAGGATCTGCCCGCCGACGACGGCTGAACGACCGCTCGGCCGGCCACATGAAAAAAGGGGCCGCGCGGCAATCGCGCGGCCCCTTGTCGTTTCGTCTGCGGGGTCGTTTCGTCTGCGGGCGTGCCGGATCAGGCCAGCGCCTTGTTCAGATACTCGTCGACCTTTTCCAGATAGCCCATCGTGGTCAGCCATTTCTGGTCCGGCCCGACCAGCAGCGCCAGATCCTTGGTCATGAACCCGTCCTCGACCGCCTGCACCGTGACCTTTTCCAGCGTCGTGGCAAAGTTCATCAGCGCGTCGTTGTCGTCCAGCTTGGCGCGATGCTTCAGCCCGCCGGTCCAGGCAAAGATCGACGCGATCGAGTTGGTCGAGGTCGCATTGCCCTTCTGATGTTCGCGGTAATGGCGGGTGACGGTGCCGTGCGCGGCCTCGGATTCGACGATCTTGCCGTCCGGCGTCATCAGCACGCTGGTCATCAGACCCAGGCTGCCGAACCCCTGCGCGACGGTGTCGGACTGCACGTCGCCGTCATAGTTCTTGCAGGCCCAGACATAGCCGCCCGACCATTTCATCGCGCTGGCCACCATGTCGTCGATCAGACGATGTTCATAGGTGATGCCGGCCTTCTCGAACTTGTCAGCGAATTCCTCGTCGAAGACCTGCTGGAACAGATCCTTGAAACGCCCGTCATAGGCTTTCAGGATCGTGTTCTTGGTGGACAGATAGACCGGCACACCGCGCGACAGGCCGTAATTCATGCTGGCGCGGGCGAAATCGCGGATCGAATCGTCCAGGTTGTACATCGCCATGGCCACGCCCGAGCCGGGCGACTGGAACACCTCGTGCTCAATGGTCTCGCCGTCGTCGCCCACGAACTTGATCGTCAGCTTGCCCTTGCCCGGAAAGCGGAAATCGGTGGCGCGATACTGGTCGCCGAATGCGTGGCGGCCGACGATGATCGGCTGCGTCCAGCCCGGCACAAGGCGCGGCACGTTCTTGCAGATGATCGGCTCGCGAAAGATCACGCCGCCCAGGATGTTGCGGATCGTGCCGTTGGGGCTGCGCCACATCTTTTTCAGGCCGAATTCCTCGACGCGGGCCTCGTCGGGGGTGATCGTGGCGCATTTTACGCCGACGCCGTATTGCTTGATCGCCTCGGCCGCGTCCACGGTGATCTGGTCGTCGGTGCGGTCCCGCTCCTCGATGCCCAGATCATAATATTTCAGGTCGATGTCCAGATAGGGCAGGATCAGCTTCTGCTTGATGAAGTCCCAGATGATCCGGGTCATTTCGTCGCCGTCAAGCTCGACGACGGGGTTCTCTACCTTGATCTTCGACATGCATGGCCCCCTTGGCGTTGGATTTGCTGCTGTGCGCCCTATAGCCGCATTCGGCGCGGAATGAAAGACGGTATGCCATGGTATGCACTTTGCCCGCCGATGCGCGATCGCTTGCATTTGCATCGAAACTGCCGAATTCGACAGCTTCACGCGCGCGGCCGCCGCCGCTATCGCTGACGCGTAGTTGTTACCAGTTCACCGGATTTGTTTGTCATGCCCGTCTACAGAATGATCTTCCTTGGAAACCTGCCCGACATGGACGTGGTCGAGCAGGGGTGGTTCCGTCCCGATTACGACGCCGAACGCGCGGTCCAGATCCTGCGCGGCCAGACCTTCGGAAACGCCGCGAACCCGCTTTACCAGAACGTCCTGAACGTTTCGATGAACGAACGCAACGGCGACGGCCGGATCGACCTGAACAACGCGCCGGGGCGTCAGGAAACCGTCAGCTACCGTCTGGACGGCACCAACCACGAGGCCGAGATCGACAGCACGGTCCGCATCCGCAATGTCGACATCACCCGGCAACTGCCCGATGGCCGCACCGACACCGTCACCACCACGCTGCGGATGTTCCAGGACACCGAAGGCAACACCTTCCTGATGCCGCCGCCCCTGGGCGGAGGAGAGCGGGGCGAGGTCGCCGGCGTCACCGAATATCCGATCATCGGCATCCGGCTGCCCAGCAATTCGCGTGATTTCGTGACGGAATACGGCAGCGTCTATACCGACCGCTACGACGTCACCAGCTTCGTGCCGTGCTTCACCGCCGGCACGATGATCCTGACCGATCGCGGCGAACGCCGGATCGAGGATCTGGCCGTCGGCGATCTGGTCTGGACCCGCGATCACGGGTTCCAGCCGATCCGCTGGCGCGGCCTGCGCGACCTCGACCGCCGCGATCTTCTGGCCATTCCGCGCATCCGCCCGATCCGCATCCGCGCGCATGCCCTGGGGCCGAACCGCCCCGCCACCGATCTGACCGTCTCGCCCCAGCACCGGATTCTGGTCCGGTCCCGGATCGCGCAGCGCATGTTCGGCACCGCCGAGTTGCTGGTCGCCGCCCGCCAGCTGACCGAGATCGAGGGCATCGACGAGGTGACCGACAGCGACCGCGTCACCTATGTCCACCTGATGTTCGACCGGCACGAGGTGCTGATGTCGAACGGCGCCGAAACCGAATCGCTCTATCCCGGACCGCAGGCGATGGCGGCACTGGGCACGGACGCGGTGGCGGAAATCCTCACGATCTTTCCGCAACTGGGGACGGCGCGGGATCGCTTTCCCGAAGCCCGCCCCTTCGCAGCCGGGGGCCGCGCGCGCGCCCTTGCCCATCGTCACGCCGCCAACCGCCAACCGCTGTTCGGCACGTGAAAAGGGCGCCGGAGCATATCCGGCGCCCTTCCTTCCCTCCGATGCCGCCCGTCAGACGCGCGACACCTGCCGCCGATGATCAAAGACCGGCAGCTTCGCAATCGGCAAGGGTGATGTCCTGAAGGTTGAGGGTGGCCACCTCCGCTTCGGCATCCACATTCCCGGAATTTCCGTCCGCCGCCACGTCGGTTTCGCCGACCATGCCATCGGCGGCCTCATTGGCGTCGCTTTCGCCGGCATTCGGGTTGCCCTCATTCCCCGCCACCACATCCTCGTTGCTGGCATCGCCAAGGTCGGAGGCATCCGCGTTCGCCTCAAGCCCCGTGGTGTCGGGATTACCGGTATTGCCCGGGGCAACATCGGTCGTGGCACCGCCTGCCGCCAGCATCTCGCAATGGGCGGTCACCGCAGCCAGATCGCCGCTGGTGATTTCCTGTCCGCCGATCATGGTCTGACCGAACGCGGCACCGCCGAATGCCATTCCGGTCACGGCGCTGATAGCCAGGATATTGATTTTCATAACTCTACCCCTGATGGTGATGTGTCTGATACAGTCCTCAACACGTCACGTCCGGGATCGTTCCCCGGCGCCGTCCGATTGCGATGCGCCATCGCTGAAAACTGCGCCCGCCCGACGATCCAGCCAGTCCCCGATTGCGGGCGCGCCGGGCGGCAAGGTCCGGATCGCCGGCTGACAGCGTTCCAGCGCGCGGGCGAAGTCCGCGTCCGGCGTCCGGCCTGACTCGACCTCTTGCCACAGCGCCAGCAGCGCCGCGCCCTGCGCCGGTGGCAGCAGCCCGAAGATCCGCTCCGCCGCCACGCCCCTGGCCGCGCAGACCCCGGCCGAGCCCTGCGCCGTCCCGCCTGCCAGATACTGCGACACATCGCCCATGTCGATCTCGACCAGATCGTGGATCAGCAGCATCCGGATCACCCGCCCGATATCGACGCCCGGCCCGGCCCGATCCGCGAAAGCCAGCGCGGACAGCGCCAGATGCCAGCTGTGTTCGGCGCTGTTCTCGCGCCGCGATCCGTCGATCAGGGTGCTGGCGCGCTGCACCGATTTCAGCCGGTCGGCCTTGGCCAGAAACCGCAGCCGCGCGCCCAGATCGCCCTGCGGCACGCCCCCCGCCAGCAGGGTTTCGGCGGCCCGCACCGCAGGCGCCCATTCCCGGTGCAGCCGGGCGGCGCGTCCCGTCGACAGGTTGTCGCGCACGATCCGGACATGATCCGGCAGCGGATCGCTCGCCATCAGCACCTGAAACAGCGGCTGGACGTGATCCATCCGCTTGGCCTGCACCGCATCGGCGCTGCCTGCCGCCTCGAATTCCTGCCACAGCGACAGCAGCGCCCCACCACCCGGCAAAAGCCCGAAGATCCGCCGCGCCGCCGCGGCCTCCTGCCGGGCCAGCGTGGCCGCGTCGTGATCCAGATGGATCGGATGATCGCCCACGTCGATCTCGACCAGATCGTGGATCAGCAGCATGGCGACGGCGCGATCCGACGCCCCGAACACCAGCGCCCACAGCGCCACGTGCCAGCTGTGTTCGGCGCTGTTTTCCGGCCGCGACAGATCCATCAGCACATTCGCGCGGGCGACCGATTTCAGCCGGTCGGCCTCGCGCAGGAACCCGATCCGGCGGGCGATGCCGTCGGCCATGCCTCAGCGCGTGCTTTCGGTCAGCCGCCGCCGCACATAGGTCTGGACCAGCGAGATCATCGGCTTCATATGCGCCTCGTCGTCGCGGAAAAAGTGGTCCGCGCCCTCGATCTCTTCGTGGGTGACGGTGATCCCCTTCTGTTCGCGCAGCTTGGCAACCAGCGCATGGGTGTCCTTGGGCGGCGCCACGCGGTCGGCGGTGCCGTTCACGATCAGCCCCGAGGACGGGCACGGCGCAAGAAAGCTGAAATCATACATGTTGGCAGGCGGCGCCACGCTGATGAAGCCGGTGATCTCGGGGCGGCGCATCAGCAATTGCATCCCGATCCACGCGCCGAAACTGAACCCCGCGACCCAGCAATGCTTGGAATTGGGGTTCATCGCCTGAAGGTAATCCAGCGCCGAGGCCGCATCCGACAATTCGCCCACGCCCTGATCGAATTCGCCCTGGCTGCGCCCGACCCCGCGGAAATTGAACCGCATGACGGTAAAGCCCATCTTGTGAAAGGCGTAATGCAGGTTATAGACCACGCGATTGTTCATCGTGCCCCCGTATTGCGGGTGGGGGTGCAGGACGATGGCGATGGGGGCGTCGGGCTTGCCGGGCTGCGGGTGATAGCGGCCTTCAAGACGGCCTTCTGGGCCTGGAAAAATCAGCTCTGGCATCGTCGTCCTTCTAGGGCTTTGAGGTTCCTTGACGCCTTCGCGTCCGGCTTCTAGACCAGCATATCTGGGAAGCCAGCGCCGATTGCGCAAGAAACGGGCCTGCGGGGCATAGCCCAGCCTTGCCTTACCCGTCAATGCAGCGGGCGCCAGCCAGCAAGGGGACCACGCGATGAAACTGTCGACCAAGGGCCGCTACGCGATCATCGCGCTGACCGATCTGGCCATCGCCCGGCAGGGCGAACTGACCTCTCTGGCCGAGATCGCGAAACGGCAGGACATCTCGCTGCCCTATCTGGAACAGCTTTTCGTGCGGCTGCGCCGCGCCGGTCTGGTCGCCTCGGTGCGCGGGCCGGGCGGCGGATACCGGCTTGCGCGCGCGCCCGAAACCATCCGCATCGCCGAGGTGCTGGAGGCGGTGGACGAAACCGTCAGCGCCATGCATGTGGGCGGCGGCGCGACGGGCGGCGTGTCGGGGTCGCGCGCCCAGACCCTGTCGAACCGGCTGTGGGAAAGCCTGTCGGCGCATGTCTATGTCTTCCTGCACAACCACACTCTGGCCGATGTGGCGCGCAACCAGCTTCTGCCCTGCCCGGCCCTGCCGCAGATCCTCAGCGTCGTCGACGAATAACCCCGCCGTCAGGGCAGCGCGCGTTGCCGGTGCACGGCCTGTGCACATGCGGTGCCGCCCTAGTGCACGCCATGTGCTGCCGAAAACCCAGCATTTGCAGGGGCTGGACGCCGCGGATCGCACCCGGCCGCATCACGCAACGCGCGCCCCGTTGCGCGCGTCGTCAGGATGTCGCCGCAAGCATCTCGAACACCGCCTCCTTGGGCCGGCACAGCCGCGCGGTTCCGTCCGGCGCGAAGACCAGCGGCCGTTCGATCGCCTCGGGCCGGGCGGCCATCGCCGCGATCAACCGGTCCTCGGTCAGGCTGCTGTCGGCCAGCCCAAGCTGTTCATAAGCCGGGCTTTTCCGGCGCAGCAGATCCCGCGCGCCGATCCCCGCCGCCGTCAGCGCCGCGCGCAGTTCCGCCTCGGATGGCGGCTGTTTCTGATAGTCGCGCACCCGTGGCTGCACCCCCGCCTCGCGCAGCGCCTCCAGCACGAAGCGCGAGGTCGAACATTTCGGATTGTGCCAGATCACCCACGCCTCGCCCATCGCCCTCACCTCGCGGCCTCGGCAATCGGCAGCGCCGATGTCGCCTTGATTTCTTCCATGGATAGCAATGCCGTAACGTTATAGATCCGGACCTCGGAAATCAGCGACTGGTAGAACCGGTCATAGGCGCGCGCATTCCTGACCTGCACCTTCAGGATATAGTCGATGTCGCCTGCCAGCCGGTGCGCCTCGACCACCTCGGGCCGCTCGCGCAGCGCCTTCAGGAACCGCTGCGCCCAGTCCCGGTCGTGTTCGGCGGTGCGGATCAGCACGAAGAAACAGGCCTCCAGCCCCAACGCCTCGGGGTTCAGGATCGCCACCTGCCGGCGGATCACCCCGGCCTCGCGCAGCTTGCGAATCCGGTTCCAGACCGGCGTTTTCGACGCGCCCACACGCTCGGCGATCTGGTCCAGCGACAGGCTGGCATCCTGTTGCAGCAGGGACAGGATTTTGCGGTCCACCTCGTCCAGACGGACAGGCGTTTGGGCTTCGCCCGTCTCTTGCAAAAATTGTTCCGCCATCGCGCCCTCTCCTGCCTGTTCATCCTTATTTCGCCGACCGTATCGCAAAATACCAGAACAAAATTCTATATTGTCCGGACCAACGGAAAGGTCCGAAACGATGAGCAAAGCCTTTACTCCATCCATCGCCCGCCCCGGCGTCATCACCGCCAACGATCTGCGCAAGGGCCACAATGTCTGGATGTGCGAAGGCGGCTGGACCGCCGATCCCGCGCAGGCGATCCTGTTCGAGGACGAGGCCATCGCCGATCTGGCGCTGCTGAAGGCGATCGGACAGGCGGACCTGGTCGTCGGCCCCTATCTGGTCGAGGCACGGCGCGGCCCGAACGGTCCCGAACCAGCCCATTTCCGCGAAACCTTCCGCCAGAATGGCCCCACCAACCACAACCGCCCGCAGGCCGAGGCCGCCAATGTTTGATGTCCGTCCCGTCGATACCGATTATGTCCAGCATCGCGCCGCGCAGTTCCGCGCGCAGGTCGCGCGCCGTCTGGACGGCAGCCTGACCGAAGAGGAATTCCGCCCGCTGCGCCTGATGAACGGCGTATATCTGCAACTGCATTCCTACATGCTGCGCGTCGCCATCCCCTATGGCACGCTGAACCCGGCCAAGCTGCGGATGCTGGCCCATGTCGCGGAACGGTGGGACCGCGGATACGGGCATTTCACCACCCGCACCAACATCCAGTATCACTGGCCCCGGCTGATCGACATTCCCGACATTCTGGAGGCGCTCGGCTCGGTCGGGATCCATGCGATCCAGACCTCGGGCAACACGATCCGCAACATCACCGCCGACGCCTTTGCCGGTGCGGCCGCCGACGAGGTCGAGGACCCGCGCCCCTGGGCCGAGTTATTGCGGCAGTGGTCGACCGATCACCCGGAATTCCAGTTCCTGCCGCGCAAGTTCAAGATCGCCGTCTCGGCCGGGGCGCAGGACCGGTCGGTCGTCTCGGCCTATGACATCGGGCTGCGCATCGTCGAAAAGGACGGGCAGCGCGGCTTTCAGGTGTGGGTCGGCGGCGGGCTGGGGCGGACGCCGATGCTGGGCAAGGTCATCCGCGAGTTTCTGCCGCAGGCCGATATCCTGCCTTACGTGGAAGCGATCGTTGCGGTCTACAACCGGACAGGCCGGCGCGACAACAAATGGAAGGCGCGCATCAAGATCACCGTGGCCGAACGCGGGCTGGACACGATGAAGGAAGATGTCGAGGCCGAATTCCTGCGCCGCCGCGCCCTGTTCGACGGCCGCGACCAGAACGTGGTTGAGGATTTGCGGACCCGGTTCCTGCCGCCCGATTTCCGCCGCGCGCCGACCGATGCCTATGACGCGGCACGCGCCGCCGATCCCGGTTTCCGGTCGTGGACCGATACCAACCTGCACCCGCACCGCGCCGACGGCTATGCCAGCGCGATCATCACGCTGAAGGCGCCGGGCGCCACGCCGGGCGATGCGACGGCGGACCAGATGCGGCTGGTGGCCGACCTGGCCGAACGGCTCGGCCATGGCGATATCCGGGTGAATTACGACCAGAACCTGATCCTGCCGCATGTGCACAAATCGGATCTGCCGGAAATCTATGCCGCGCTGCGCCCGGCGGGGCTGGCCACGGCCAATGCCGGCAAGGTGTCCGACATCATCTCGTGCCCCGGCATGGATTACTGCACGCTGGCCACCGCCCGGTCGATCCCCATCGCGCAGGACATTGCCGATCACGTCCGCGCCCACGGGCTGGAGGATGAGATCGGCAAGCTGAACATCCGCATCTCGGGCTGCATCAACGCCTGCGGGCATCACCATCTGGGCCATATCGGCATTCTGGGCCTGGACCGGGCCGGGGTCGAGAACTACCAGATCACGCTTGGCGGGGATGCCAACGACATCCCTTCCATCGGCCAGCGCGCCGGCGCGGGCTTTCCCGCCGATGAGGTCGTGCCCGCCATCGACCGGCTTCTGCGCGCCTATCTCGAGGTCCGCGAGGACGAGGACGAGCGGTTCATCGACACCTATCGCCGCGTCGGCCCCGCGCCGTTCAAGGCGGCGCTTTACCCCGAGGGGGCCGATGCTTGACGGAACGCTGGACGGCCGCGCCTGGCGGCTGAACGACCGCTATCGCCACCACGCCGCCTCCGAGGTGCTGCGCCGCGCCGTGGGCGATCCCGATCTGGGCCGGGTGGCACTAGTGTCGTCTTTCGGGGCGGAATCGGTGGTGCTGCTGCACATGGTCAGCGTCGTGGCGCCGGGCCTGCCGGTCCTGTTCATCGACACGCAGATGCTGTTTGCCGAAACGCTGGACTATCAGCGCGCGGTGACGGCCAGACTTGGCCTGACGGACGTGCGGGTGATCCGCGCAGGCGCGGACCGGATCGCGGCGCGCGACCCCGACGGTAGCCTGCACCGGGTCGATCCCGATGCGTGCTGCGATCTGCGCAAGACGGTCCCGCTGGAACAGGCGCTGGCCGGGTTCGATGCCTGGATCACCGGGCGCAAGCGGTTTCAGGGCGGCCAGCGCGCGACGCTGGATTTCTTCGAGCCCGAACCGCCGACGCGGCTGCGGGTCAACCCGCTGGCACATTGGCGGCCGCAGGATGTGCAGGACTACATGATCGAGAACAACCTGCCGCGTCATCCGCTGATCGCCAAGGGGTATCCGTCGATCGGCTGCGCGCCCTGCACCTCGGCGGTCGCACCGGGCGAGGATCCGCGCGCGGGCCGCTGGCGCGGCCGCGACAAGACCGAATGCGGCATCCACTTCATCGGCGGCCGGATGAGCCGCAGAAAGGTCACGGCATGAGCAGCCAGCCCGAAAACGACCGGATCATCGCCCGCGACGACGGCTTTCATCCCGTGGACGCCGAGGCCGATGTCACCCTGCCCCCCGACACCGCGCCGGACGAGCTGGTGGATCATCTGCACCGCGCGCTGATCGCCATCGAGTTTCCCGTCTTCTCGGACGGGCGCGGCTTCAGCCTTGCCCGCCTGCTGCGGGATATGGGATATGAGGGGCGTCTGCGCGCCGTGGGTCGCCTGATCGCCGACCAGTATGCGATGGCGCGCCGGGTCGGCTTCGACGAGGTCGAGGTCGCACCCGACATCGCCGACCGCCAGCCGCAGGATCAGTGGCTTGCACGCGCGGACTGGCGCGAATGGGACCATCGGTCGCGCCTTGCCGGCTGAGCCCCCCTTTCGTTTCGCCGCCAGATCGCCTAGGACATTCAGGAATTGAGAGATGACGCTGGACCTTACCGTGGCCGACGCCGCCCCCAAGACTGCCAAGAAAACCCAGTCCGATGCCCAGACCGTGACCTCGGTCACGCACTGGACGGACAAGCTGTTCTCGTTTCGCGTGACGCGACCGGCCAGCCTGCGCTTTCGCTCGGGCGAGTTCGTCATGATCGGTCTGCCGGACGATAACGGCAAGCCGATCCTGCGCGCCTATTCCATCGCCTCGCCCAACTGGGACGATGAGCTGGAGTTCTATTCCATCAAGGTGCAGGACGGGCCGCTGACCTCGCGGCTGCAACATATCCAGCCGGGCGACCAGATCATCCTGCGTCCCAAACCCGTGGGCACGCTTGTTCTGGACGCGCTGCTGCCGGGCAAGCGGCTGTGGTTCCTGGCCACGGGCACCGGCATCGCGCCCTTTGCGTCGCTGATGCGCGATCCCGAAACCTATGAACGCTATGAGCAGGTGGTGATGATGCACACCTGCCGCACCGCGGACGAGCTGGCCTATGGTCGCGAACTGGTCGGGGATCTGAAGAACGATCCCTTGCTGGGCGAGCTTTACGGCAAGGATTTCGCCAGCCGCCTGCTGTATTACCCCACGACCACCCGCGAACAGTCCGCGCAGATGGGCCGGATCACCGACAACCTGAACTCGGGCAGGATCTTTCAGGATCTGGGCCTGCCGCCCATCTCGCCGGAAACCGACCGGGCGATGATCTGCGGCAGCCTGGCCTTCAACGTCGACGTCAAGGCGGTGCTGGAGGAATTCGGCCTGCGTGAGGGGGCGAATTCGGAACCGCGCGAATTCGTGGTTGAAAAGGCGTTCGTCGGCGAAGGCGTCTGACCCTACGTTTTCCGAATGATCGTGAAAGGACGCGGCATGGGCTGCGCCCTTTTCCGTGGCTTCATTCGGCACAATTCCGCCCGGCTCACGCGGTTGTTTGGAACGCCCCGCGCGGCGGGCTGTTAGACACGCAGCATTGCCGAGTCATCACCAGGGGAAGCCTTCATGCGCCGGATCATCAGCAACACCACTGCCATCGCGGCCTGCCTGTCGATGGTCTTGCCGCAGCTGGCAACCGCCAACACCGCGCTGCCGGCCGACCCTCCGGTTGCGCAGGACGCCGTGATCATGGCGCAGGACGATGTCAGCCGCGACGATCTGGGCAAGCTGATTCAGGAAAAGCTGCTGAACGCGCAGAAAGAGGCCGAGAAGAAGGCCGGCAAGGCGAAGGATGCCGCCAAGGACGCGGCAAAGAAGGCCGACAAGAAGGATCGCAAGGCGGACGGAACCCGCAAGCCCGCGCCGAAAAAGCAGAAGAACGCGGACAAGAAGGATGCTGCGAAAAACGACGCGGTGAAAAAGGACGCGGTGAAAAAGGGCGCGGTGAAAAAGGATGGCGGCCAGAAGAAGACGGTCGAAAAGGACCGCCCGAAGAAGGCCGAACGCAAGGCGCAGGATCAGAAAAAGGCCACACCCGCAAAAGGCGATCAGCCAGCCGGCAAGCCCAAGAAGGCCAAGGATGCCCAGATCCGCAAGGACGACAGAAAGCCGCAGCCGAAGAAGGCCGACAGCAAGCCGGTCAAGAAGCCGCAGGCCGCATCCGCGCCGTTCCGTCGCGCGACCTCGGACACGGCCAATGAACGTGCAATGCGCATGATGCGTCTCAGCGATGTTCTGGACCGCGAGATCGCGCAGGGTCTGGACGAAGGACGGCTGAGATGCATGTCGGGCGGCAAGCTGCCCTGCAAGGAAGGAGAACGGCGCGTCACCCCGCGCGGCGTCGTGGTCGAACGCAACAGAAACGGCGCCTATCTGCTGGCGCCGGGGTCGGCGCAGATGTATCGCGTCGATGGCGATGGCAAGCTGGTCGCACGCGCGCCGGAAGAGGATCAGCGCGAGACCCGCGCGGGCCAGGATGCCGCGCACGAGACGGGCGCGGGCAAGGCCGACGCGCTGGACGACACGCAAAAGCGCCAGAATGTCCGGGAAGAACGGATCACCGAGGCCGGCCGCCGCTCATCCGCCGAGGATTTCGCCACCAGCCTGCGCGACGCGCTGACGGGGCGCGGCGACGACCGTAAGCCTGCCGCATCCGGCAAGGAGGACAACGATCTGGTCAAGGCGCTGCTGTTGGGGGCCGGTGCGCTGGCCGTCGGCTCGATGCTGAACAACAACCGTCAGGTCGCGCTCAGCACGCCGGACCGGGTGGTCCTGACCCGCGACGATGGCAGCCAGGAGGTGGTGAAGGACGAAACCGCGCTGCTGCGTCAGCCCGGCGCGACCGTGGCGACCGAGAATTTCGACGACGGCTCGTCGCGCACCATCGTCACGCGCCCCGACGGCAGCAAGGTGGTCACGATCCGCGACGCCGGTCTGCGGGTGCTGCGCCGCACGCTGATTTCGGCCGACGGCCGCACCACGCGGCTGATCGACGATACCGAAACCGTCGCGCCCGTCGATATCTCCAGCCTGCCCGCCCCCGCCCCCGTCTTCAACGACGGCACATCGCTGGATCAGGCGGCGCTGCGCGAGGCGCTGCAACGCGAGGCCGGCATCGACCGCCGCTTCACGCTTGGCCAGATCCGCAACATCCCCGAGGTCCGTTCGCTGGTTGCGCCGATCAATATCGACGCAATCACCTTCGACACCGGATCGGCCGCGATCCGGCCGGATCAGGCCGAGAAACTGTCCGGTCTGGGCCAGGCGATCCGCGAAACCATCGCCGGAAACCCGCGCGAGATGTTCCTGATCGAAGGCTATACCGACACGGTCGGGTCGGATTCGATGAACCTTGCGCTGTCCGACCGGCGGGCCGAATCGGTGGCGCTGGCGCTGTCGGAATATTTCGACGTCCCGCCCGAGAACCTGATCGTGCAGGGTTACGGTGAACAGTTCCTGAAGGTCCGGTCGGAAGGCGATATCCGCGCCAACCGCCGCGTGTCGGTGCGCCGCATCACCGATCTGCTGAAGACCGCCGAAGCGTCATAGGAAGGCGGTCCCGAAACCCGGCATTTACCATACATGTTTTTCCGGCTAGGCTGGATCGCGGCGTCGCGATCCGGCCCGCATCCTGTTTACGGCCTGCGGCGCGATCCACCCCGTGCATCCACAGGAGGCAGAGATATGACCCGACAATCGCTTTCGCTGATCGCCATGGCCGGCTTTCTTCTGGCCACACCGGCATTCGCGCAGGACACGATGTCCGAACCCGAGGCCGCGCCCGAACAGAACGCGATGGCCGAACAGGACGCCATGGCCGAACAGGACGCCGCCGAAACCTGGTTGCCCAGCCTGATGACCGAAACCCCGCAAGAGGGGTTCGATCTTGCCATCTCGATGGCGCGCCGGGCGGTCAAGACGACGCAGCCGGATGTCGACACGCTGAAGTTGCTGCGCCCGACCTATGCCGCCGACGCCACCGATCTGATCCAGGTGTCCGGCGTCGCGGCGACATGGTTCGCGACCATCGCCGCAGCCAACGAATACTGGCGCGACTAAGCGCCGTGCGGTCGCAGGCCACGCCTGCGGCCGACGCCAGCCCGGTCAGATATGGCGGGGAAACTCGATTTTCGGGCAGCGGTCCTGAATGACGGTGATGCCTGCGTCCCGCGCCTTCTGCGCCGCCGCATCGTCGCGCACCCCGATCTGGGTCCAGATCACCTGCAATTGCGGCAGATGCGCAAGCGCCTCGTCCACGACACCGGCGACGGCGTCGGACCGGCGGAAGATGTCGACCATCTGCACGCCCGCATCCTTCGGGATCGCGGCAAGGCTGGCATGGACCGGCTCGCCCAGGATCGTCTTGCCGGCATGTCCGGGATTGACCGGGATCACCTTGTAACCCTGCGCCTGCAAGAACCGCGCGACGCCCCAACTGGGTCGCGCCTCATTCGGGGACAGGCCCACCACCGCGATCACGCGCGTCTCGCGCACGATGCGGGCGATGTCTTCGTCTTCGGTCAGATCAGGGTCCATTGTCCCCCCTTGCTTCGCCTTCGGGTCGCGAAAGACTGGCATATAAAAGGCGCCCGGTCCAGAAATCTGGCCGGGCGCAAGTCGCGGAACGAGGGACAGTGATCCGAACATGACCGTTCCGGGGTCATGTTCTGATAGACAAATGTGCATCACGGGACGAAAGTTCCAGCCCTCTCGCGGTTTCGTGATTTCGAATCACGAAAAACGGCGGAACTAGCGGATCTTGCCCCAGATCCGCTTGGCCTGCGACAGGACATCCTTGGGCGCGGCCCGCATCTGCCGTTCCGCCGATTCCGAACGCAGCAGATACAACTTGCGGTCCAGAATGATGAAATGGCGCGGATCGCCCTTTTCCCGCCGGCCTTCTGACAAGGACACCGGACAAAGCCCGTTGAAGCCGGGCGCATAGGCGCGGGGATCGGCCTCAAACCGGGCGCGGTTATCCTCGGACGCGAAATGCCACAGCTTGCCTTTCCACATGGTGACGATATCGCTGCGGCCGGGGACGGGATGGCCGGCCCGCGCATAGGCGACCGCGTCAAAGCCGCCCAACGCCCAATCCTGCGCCGCCGCCGGCAGCGCGGGCACAATCAGAAGCAGCAGGGACAGAAGCAGCGGTTTCATGGCGAATCGTCTTTGGGTGCCAGACTAGTTGGCAGGCATGGGACGGATTCTCAACGCAGGGATGCAACCTGTCGCAGGGATGTGAACTCAGCCGCGCGACGCGGCATACAGCGCCACCGCCGCCGCGTTCGACACGTTCAGCGACCCGAAATCGGCGGCAAAGGGAATCCGCGCGATATGATCGCAGCTTTTCAGCGTCAGATCGCGCATCCCCGGCCCTTCGGCCCCCATGACCAGGCAAATCGCCCGGCCGGACAGATCGGCCAGCAGATCGGGCAGGCTGTCGGTGCCGGTCCCGTCCAGCCCGATCAGGATGAAGCCCATGGATTTCAGCTGGCCAAGCGCCTCGGCCAGGTTCGGGACGCGCAGATAGGGCTGCCGTTCCAGCGCGCCCGAGGCGGTCTTGGCCAGCGCGCCGGTTTCGGGGGCCGAGTGCCGCGAGGGCGCGATCACCGCGCGCGCCCCGAACACCTCGGCCGAGCGCAGGACGGCGCCGACATTATGCGGATCGGTCACCCGGTCCAGCGCCACCAGCAGCGGACGCACCTCGCCCGGCGCCTCGCGCAGCGCGACCTCGGATAGGCTGCCCCATTTCAGCGGCCGCACCTCCAGCGCGGCGCCCTGATGGACGCTGTCGGGGGCAAGCGGCACCTGTTTGCCGAAGACGCGCGGATCGGTGATCTCGGGGGTCATGCCGTGCAGATCGCCCAACCGGTCCAGCGCGTTGCGCGTCGCCACCAGCCGCAGTTTCTGACGCGCGGGATTGGCCAGCGCATCGCGCACGGCATGCAGCCCGAACAGCCACACCGTCTCGGCCTCGGCGGCGCGGCGGGCGCGTTCCTTGTCGATCACCCAGGCAGGCTTCTGGGGCTTGGCGGGTCTGTCGGCCATCGCGGGTATCCTTCTGTCGCCCGTCTCTGTGCGCGCAATCTGTCGCCCGTCTCTGTGCGCGCAATCCGGGCGCTGGCGCAACCCCCGGAAATCCGCTTGACGCCCCCGGACGGGGCGGCTAATCACGCCCCCACGCCGACGGCGTTCGGCGGGCGACGTGCTGCAAGGTGCGGCAGCGGACTGTAACTCCGCCGGGGAGACCCATGCCTGGTTCGATTCCAGGGTCGCCCACCATTTCCCCAGACCAGTCGCCGACGCCTGCGCGGGCAGACCGCTGTCCGACGGCCGGCAAGATCGGCGGCGCGGCGAAGGGCAGAACAGGCGCGATGACCGACGACTACACCCCCCGCCAGCCGCCCGAAGACGCCGCGCAACACCCGAACCTTCTGGTCGTGGCGCAGGCCGGACGGCTGGAATTCGAGGCGCTGATCCTGGCCGCCAGCCTGCGCCGTCATTCCCCCGACTGGACCGGCGATCTGTTCGTCGCCGAACCGCAACCGGACGGCGCGTGGCAGGGTCACGAGACCGCCATCGCCCCCGCGACCCGTGACGCGCTTGAAGGGCTTGGGGCCCGGATCGTGCCCTTTACCGCCCGGCATTTCGGCGCATCCTATCCCTATGGCAACAAGATCGAGGCGCTGTTCGCCCTGCCCGCGGGCCAGCCGTTCCTGTTTCTGGACACCGACACGCTGATCCGCGGACCGCTGGACCGGGTCCGGTTCGATGTCGACCGTCCCTCGGCCTCGATGCGGCGTGAAGGGACGTGGCCGATCCCGCCGCTTTACGGGCCGGGCTATGGCGATATCTGGAAATCGCTTTATGACCGGTTCGGGCTGGATTTTGATACGTCGCTGGATCTGGGCCAGCCCGACGAGCATTGGGAACGCTATCTCTATTTTAACGCCGGCTGGTTCTTCGGCCCCGACCCCGCCGAGTTCGGGCGCCGTTTCCTGAACTGGGCCATCGCGATCCGCGACGAGCCGGGCGACGAACTGGCCTGCCAAAGCCTCGATCCGTGGCTGGATCAGGTCGTGCTGCCCCTGGTGATCCATTCCTTTGGCGGCGGCCGGCCGGGGCCTGACCTTGCCGGGATGGACGGGGCGATCACCTGCCACTACCGCAACCTGCCGCTGCTTTACGCGCGCGAGGACGACGCCGTGCTGGACGCGCTGGAAACTGCCGTCGCACCCAACCGCATCAAGAAGCGGCTGCGCGACTGGACCCCGGCGAAGAAACTGATCTATCAGGGCAAGGGCCGCGACAAGATCCGGCCGCTGTTCGACCGCGCGGCGCTGCCCGCCCGGGAACAGCCGATCCGCAACACGCTGAAGAACAAGGGCTGGTGGCTGGTCTAGGACGCCCGCCCCTCGCCCGCGCCCTCGGACGATCCGGCCCACAGATTGACATCGCCCGCAGAAGACAGCTGGTCGATGCGCGTCAGTTCCTCCTGCGTGAAATCCAGATTGGTCAGCGCGCCGACGCAATCCTCCACCTGCGCGGGTCTGGATGCCCCGATCAGCGCGCTGGTCACGCGGCCATCGCGCAAGGCCCAGGCCAGCGCCATCTGCGCCAGCGACTGCCCGCGATTGACCGCCAGATCGTTCAGATCCCTCAGCCGGCCGATCATGTCGTCGCTCAGCCAGCCTGTGGACAGCGACTTGTCCTGCGCCGCCCGGCTGTTCTGCGGGATGCCGTTCAGATATTTCGCGGTCAGCATCCCCTGCGCCAGCGGCGTGAAGACAATGCTGCCGATGCCCAGATCGTCCAGCGTGTCCAGCAGCCCGTCCTTCTCGATCCAGCGGTTCAGCATGTTGTAACTGGGCTGGTGGATCAGGCAGGGCGTGCCCAGATCGCGCAGGATCGCCGCCGCCTCGGCGGTGCGCTGACGGTTATAGCTTGAGATGCCCACATACAGCGCCCGCCCCGACCGCACGATATGGTCCAGCGCGCCCATCGTCTCCTCCAGCGGCGTATCGGGATCGAACCGGTGCGAATAGAAGATATCGACGTAATCCAGCCCCAACCGCCGCAGCGACTGGTCGCAGGACGCGATCAGGTATTTGCGGCTGCCCCATTCGCCATAGGGGCCGGGCCACATGTCGTATCCGGCCTTGCTGCTGACGATCAGCTGGTCGCGCAGCCCGGCCAAATCGGTCCGCAGCAGCTGGCCGAACGCCTGTTCGGCGCTGCCGGCGGGCGGGCCGTAATTATTGGCCAGATCGAAATGGGTGATGCCCAGATCGAACGCGGTGCGGCAGATCCGGCGCTTGACCTCATAGGGGGTGTCGTCGCCGAAATTGTGCCACAGCCCCAGGCTGATCGCGGGCAGCTTCAGCCCGGATCGTCCGCAACGGCGATAGATCATCCGCTGATGGCGGTCGTCGGCCGGCTGATAGGTCATGTCTGTTCCTCGCTGTGCGTGCGGGCGTTCGGGCCAAGCCGGATCGGCCCGCTCGCGTCCTCGGCGACGTCCCTGCCCTTCTGCGTCACGCGGATCAGGCCCGCGCGCGCCAGCCCGAACGCCTGCGCCCGCAGGCGCGGCATCAGCACGCGCCAGTCATCCGCCAGATCCCGCGCCACCCGACTGGGGCAGCAGGTCGTGCCGGGGCGCAGGCCCGCGACCCGCGCCAGGATCGCCCGGCGCAGGTTGTCATCGGTCATAGCCGGTCCAGAACCGAATCGCAGCGGGCGCAGACGCCCGGATGGTCGTGCGTGCCGACATCGGGCAGGATTTTCCAGCAACGCTGGCACTTTTCGCCCTCGGCCAGTTCGAAGACCACGCCCAGCCCCGGTGCCTCGGCCATGCGGAACGCCTCGTTCGGGGCCGGATCGGCGGTCAGCGCCAGGTCCGAGACGATGCACATATCGGTGAAGTTCACCGATTTCAGCGCGTCCAGCGTCTCGGGGTTCTCGACATGCACGATGGGCGCGGCCTCAAGACTGGCGCCGATGGTCTTGTCGGCGCGCTTGATTTCCAGCGCGGCGGTCACGACGCGGCGGGCACGGCGCACGTGATCCCATTTCGCCGCCAGGGGCTCGTTCAGCCAGTCGGCGGGCGTTGTCGGAAAGTCGTGCAGATGCACGCTGTCGGCTTCGGACGGAAAGCGCGACAGCCACACATCCTCCATCGTGAAAGGCAGGATCGGCGCCAGCCACGTCACCAGCCGGTGATAGAGGATGTCCATGACGGTCCGCACCGCCCGCCGCCGCGCACTGTCTGGCGCATCGCAATACAGCGCGTCCTTGCGGATGTCGAAATAGAAGGCCGACAGATCGACGGTGCAGAACTGGAACAGCGTCTGGAACACGCCCTGGAAATCATAGGCGTCGTAACCCTTGCGCACCAGATGATCCAGCTGCGCCAGCCGGTGCAGCAGCCATTGTTCCAGTTCGGGCATCTGGGCCGGTTCCAGCCGCTCGGCCTCGTCGAAGCCGGCCAGCGCGCCCAGAAGAAAGCGCAGCGTGTTGCGCAACCGGCGGTAGCTGTCGGCGGTGCCCTTCAGGATCTCTTTCCCGATGCGGCTGTCGGCGGTGTAATCCACCTGCGCCACCCACAGGCGCAGGATATCGGCGCCGTATTGTTCGACCACCTCGGCGGGGACGATCGTGTTGCCAAGCGATTTGGACATCTTCATGCCCTTTTCGTCCAGCGTGAACCCGTGCGTCAGCACGCCCTTATAGGGCGCGCGCCCCTTGGTCGCGCTGGCCTGCAACAGCGAGGACTGGAACCAGCCGCGATGCTGGTCGGTGCCTTCCAGATACAGATCCGCGATGCCGTCGGGGCTGCCATCGGCGCGGTCGCGGATCACGAAGGCATGGGTCGAACCGGAATCGAACCATACATCCAGCACGTCCATCACCTGATCGTAGTCGTCCGGATCGGCGATGCCCCCCAGCATCTCGCCCTTGAAGCCGTCGCGATACCACGCATCTGCGCCGTCACGTTCGAAGGCGGCGACGATGCGGTCGTTCACCCGCGCATCGCGCAGCAGGAAATCCGCGTCGTCGGGCCGTGCGCCGCGCCTGACGAAACAGGTCAGCGGCACGCCCCAGGCCCGCTGGCGCGACAGCACCCAATCGGGCCGGTTTTCGACCATCGCATGGATGCGGTTGCGCCCGGACTTCGGCGTCCAGCGCACCAGCCTGTCGATCGAGGTCAGCGCGCGCGACCGGATCGTGTCGCCATATTCGCCCATGCCGTCGTCCAGGGGCTTGTCGATGGCCGCGAACCACTGCGCCGTGTTGCGATAGATCAGCGGCGCCTTGGACCGCCAGCTGTGGGGATAGCTGTGCTTGATCTTGCCCTTGGCCAGCAGCGCGCCGGCCCAGGCCAGGTTCTTGATGACGCTGACATTGGCCGGCCCGTCCTTGCCGTCGGGCTGCACGATCGCCTCGCCGCCGAAGATCGGCAGATCGGCGCGATAGGTGCCGTCCGGCTCGACATTATAGGTCATGGGCAGGCCGTGTTTCAGGCCAAGCTGATAGTCGTCGTCGCCATGGCTGGGCGCGGTGTGCACGAACCCCGTCCCCGCCTCGTCGGTGACGTGATCGCCGGGCAGCATGGGGACGTCGTAATCCCATTCGCCCCGTGCGCCTTCGACGCCGCGCAGGGGATGGGCCAGCTTCATGTTTTCCAGCTCGAACGGTCGCACAGAACGAATGCGTTCCCAATCCTCGATTTTCGCCGCGGCTTTCACACTGTCGGCCAATGCATCAGCCAGCAGTAATCGTTCACTCGGCTTCGCCGTCGAATTCGCCATGACCTCGCCGACCCGGTACAGACCGTACCCCGCATTGTTACCGTCCGCAGTGAATTGATCGGCGGCAATCTGCGGTGAGTATGCAACGCCTCGGTTCTGAGGAATTGTCCAAGGTGTCGTCGTCCAAATCACCACCGACACGTTTGTTGGCTCAAGTACATCAAGTGACGACGTAGTTAGCCGGTTGAGATCCTCATCTCGCTCAACAGACGATGACAATCCGTCGAGATCGGCTAGTCCTTCGACCACCGGAAACCGCACCCAGATCGTGTGGCTGGTGTGATCGTGATATTCCACCTCGGCCTCGGCCAGGGCGGTCTTTTCCACCGGCGACCACATCACCGGCTTGCTGCCCTGATACAGGCTGCCGTTCATCAGCAGCTTCATGAACTCGGCCGCGATCACCGCCTCGGCGTGATAGTTCATGGTCAGATAGGGATCGTCCCACTTGCCGGTGACGCCCAGACGCTTGAACTCGTCGCGCTGCACGTCGATCCAGTGATCGGCAAAGCGGCGGCATTCCTGCCGGAACTCGACGATGTCGACGGCATCCTTGTCCTGCCCCTTCTGGCGATACTGTTCCTCGATCTTCCATTCGATCGGCAGGCCGTGACAATCCCAGCCCGGAACATAGCGCGCGTCGCGGCCCATCATCTGCTGGCTGCGGACGATGAAATCCTTCAGCACCTTGTTCAGCGCGTGACCGATATGCAGATGGCCGTTCGCATAGGGCGGACCGTCATGCAGGATAAAGGGCGTGCGGCCCTGGCCACGCTCGCGCAGCGTGTCATAGATGCCGATCCGCGCCCATCGGGCCAGCCATTCCGGCTCTCGCGCGGGCAGGCCGGCGCGCATCGGAAAATCGGTCTGCGGCAGGAAGACGGTGTCACGGTAATCGGGGGTCTCGGCGCTTGCATCTGCGCTCATCGGGGCGTTCCTTCGTCAATCGTTCGGACAAGACTGACCCGGCGGCGCAGGTTCCTGCTACGCCACCGGGCTGCTAATTCGATGTCCGCACGCCGGAAATTCCATGCTGCTCTCTATAGGAAGCCGGCCAATCCGCTGCAAGCGCAACGCAAGGCCCACCCGGCGAATTATCGGCGCAGACGGCCTCTGGGGCGGTTCTGCGGCATCCCGTCGCCTTGCAACTTGCCGTGCAAAGCGGGACGCTTGCCGCGACATGCTTGCCAGATTCGACATCACGCCCGAACAGATCGACCGCGTCGTCGCGGTCTTCTACGCCGCCGTGCGCCGGCACGAGATTCTGGGCCCGGTCTTTGCGGCCCACGTCACCGACTGGTCCGAACACGAGGCCAAGATCGCCCGGTTCTGGAAACGTGCGATCCTGTATCAGCCCGGCTATGACGGCAATCCGATGCGCGCGCATCTGATGGCGGGCGATGTGATGGCGTCGCATTTTCCCCACTGGCTGGCACTGTTCGACGAAACCCTGCGCCGGACGCTGAAGCCCGAACAGGCCGAGCGGTGGTCGGCCCTTGCCCACCGGATCGGTCGCGGCCTGCGCATGGGGATCGAGGATGCGCGCCCCGACATGGCCGCAGGCCCCCCGATCCTGCGCTGACAGGCGCGCCCCTAAGCCGCGCCGTCAGCCGCGCCGTCTGGGCGGGCGCGGCCGATAGACCGGCAACCGCCAGCCGCGGATCAGGCTGCCCGCGCGCAGCACCCACACCACCGCCGCGCAGGCCAGTAACGCCTCTTCGTCGTCGAAACCTGCGGTGTCCAGCAGCACTGCGGCCAGCGCGCCGCCGAACGCGGCGGTCAGGTAAAGCTCGCCCTGTTTCAGGACCAGCGGCACCTCGTTGCCGACGACATCGCGCATCAGCCCGCCGAACGTGCCGGTGGAGATGCCCATGATGATCACGATGACCGGGCCGAACCCGGTTTCCAGCGCCACGCCCACGCCTGCGGCGACCGCGACCGACAGCGCGACGCTGTCCAGCCAGATCAGCAGCCGATAGCGGCTTTCGAACAGATGCGCGGTCCAGAAGACCAGCAGCGCAGCCGCCGCCGCGATCAGGATATAGGTGGGCTGCACGACCCAGAACACGGCGCGTCCCAGGATCAGATCGCGCAGCGTGCCGCCGCCCACCGCCGTCAACGCGGCCATGAAGACAAAGCCCACCGGGTCCAGCTGCGCCCGGCTGGCGACCAGCGCGCCGGTCAGGGCAAAGACCAGGACCGATCCGTAATCCAGTGCCGCGATCAGGGCTTGGGGCGTCATTTGAACGGCGCCATCCCGGCGCGGGCCAGTTCGTCCGCGCGTTCGTTTTCGACGTGGCCGGCATGGCCCTTGATCCAGCGCCATTCGACCTGATGGCGGCGCTGCGCCTCGTCCAGCCGCTGCCACAACTCGACATTCTTGACCGGCTTGCGGTCGGCCGTGCGCCAGCCGTTGCGCTTCCAGCCGTGGATCCACTGGCTGACGCCGTTCTTGACATAGGCGCTGTCGGTTGTAATCACGACATCGCTTGGCCGCGTCAGCGCCTCAAGCGCCGAGATCGCGGCCATCAGCTCCATCCGGTTATTGGTCGTGGCCGCCTCGCCGCCCGACAATTCGCGTTCCTTCAGCACCGTCTGGCCATCCATCGCGCGCATCAGCACGCCCCAGCCGCCGGGGCCGGGATTGCCGCTGCACGCGCCATCGGTCCAGGCCATCACCTTGACCATCTGCGCGCATCCCCCGGTCGGTGCGGGCGCATGCCGCGGGTCACGCCGGCTCGCGCAGGACGCGCGGCACCTTGAATTCCACGTTTTCCTGCGCGGTCTCGACGATCTCGACCGTCACGTCGTACCGGTCGCGGAAGGCGTCGATCAACTCGTTCACCAGCACCTCTGGGGCGCTGGCGCCGGCGGTGACGCCGACCGCGCGGGCGCCGTGGATCGCCCGCCAGTCGATCTGGTCGGCGCGCATGACAAGCTGGGAATAGGCGCAGCCGGCGGCCTTCCCGACCTCGACCAGGCGCTTGGAATTGCTGGAATTCGGCGCGCCGATGACCAGCAGCGCGTCGATCATCGGCGCCACCGCCTTGACCGCCGCCTGACGGTTGGTGGTGGCATAGCAGATGTCTTCGCGGGCGGGGCCGACGATGGCGGGAAAGCGGGCCTGCAGCGCGGCGACGATGCCCGCCGTGTCATCGACCGACAGCGTCGTCTGGGTGATGAAGGCCAGCCTGTCGGGATCGCGCGGCGCGATGCGCGCGACATCGGCCACGGTTTCGACCAGAATCACCTCGCCATCGGGCAATTGTCCCATGGTTCCAAGGACTTCCGGGTGGCCTTCGTGGCCGATCATGACCATCTGAAGGCCGGCGGCATGGTGGCGTTCGGCCTCGACATGGACCTTGCTGACCAGCGGGCAGGTCGCGTCCACGAACACCATCTGGCGCCGCCGCGCCTCGGCGGGGACGGATTTGGGGACGCCGTGGGCCGAGAAAATCACCGGTCGGTCATCGGGACATTCGTCCAGTTCCTCGACGAAGACCGCGCCTTTTTCGCGAAGCGAATCAACGACATACTTGTTGTGCACGATCTCGTGCCGGACATAGACCGGGGCGCCCCATTTCTGCAACGCCATCTCGACGATCTTGATGGCGCGGTCGACGCCGGCGCAGAAACCGCGCGGCGCGGCGAGATAGAGGGTGAGGGGCGGCTTTGTCTGTTCCATGACGCTGACCTAGCGCGGCGCGGCCGTTTCGTCCAGCGTCGGCGGGGTCACGATGCGTCCACCGGGGCGGCACAGCATGTGCACCGGATGTGCACAGCTTGCGGGCGTTGCGCGTTGCATCGGCGGTCATGGGTATTTGGGCAAAGAAGAAGCGGGCGGGGTCAGCCAGGGTCGGCCAGGGCCAGCAGCGCCGGGACGTCCAGATGCGTTTCGAGATGATCGGCCAGCGCGTCCAGCGTCCGGTCGACGCCGGCCTCGTAGCCCGGCTGCGAGGCGGCGTTCAGGCGGGCCAGCCACACGGCGCGGAACCCGTCATTCGAGAACAGGCCGTGCAGATAGGTGCCGACGATCCGGCCATCGGGACTGATCGCGCCATCGGGGCCGGGCACATGCGCGAAGGGGCGCGCGCAGTCCGGCCCGACGCTGCGGCCGATATGAATTTCGTAGCCGCTGACCTGTTGACCCAACGCGGTGCCCGCGATCCGTTCCAGCCGCTTGTCGGGGGCCATGTCGGTGTCGATCTGCAACAGGCCCAGCCCCGCCGTCTCGCCCGGCTGTCCGTCATGGCCCAGAGGATCGCGGATCGTGCGCCCCAACATCTGATAGCCGCCGCAAATGCCCAGCACATGGCCGCCGCGCCGGACATGGGCGGCAAGGTCGATGTCCCAGCCCTGCGCGCGCAGGAAGGCCAGATCGCCCCGCGTGGATTTGGTGCCGGGGATCACCACCAGATCGGTGTCGCCCGGAATCGGCCGGCCCGGACCCAGCATCGTCAGACGCACGCCGGGTTCGGCGGCCAACGGGTCCAGATCGTCGAAATTCGCGATCCGCGACAGGGTCAGGCAGACCACGTGCAGCCCGGCGCCGCGCGCGGCGCGCAGATCGACCGCATCCTCGGCCGGCAGGCGGTGGGCGTCGTGAAACCACGGCACCACGCCAAAGCCGCGCCAGCCGGTGCGATCCTCGATGAAGCGGTAGCCGTCGTCGAACAGGCGCGGATCGCCGCGGAACCGGTTGATCAGAAAGCCCCGGATCATGGCGGCGTCGTCGGGGTCGAGGACCGCCTGCGTGCCCACGATCTGGGCGATCACCCCGCCCCGGTCGATGTCGCCTGCCAGCACCACCGGCACGCCGGCCGCGCGCGCGAAGCCCATATTGGCGATGTCGCGCGGGCGCAGATTGATTTCGGCCGGGCTGCCCGCGCCTTCGACCAGGACCAGATCATGGGCCGAGGACAGGCGCCGGAAACTGTCCAGCACGCCCGCCATCAGGCGCGGGCGCAGCGCGGCATAGTCGCGCGCCTCGGCCCGGGCGATGGCGCGGCCGTGCAGGATCACCTGTGCGCCGGTGTCGGTTTCGGGCTTCAGCAGCACCGGGTTCATGTCGGTCACGGGCTCCAGCAGGCAGGCCCGCGCCTGCAAGGCCTGGGCGCGCCCGATCTCGCCGCCGTCGGCGGTCACGGCGGCGTTGTTCGACATGTTCTGCGGCTTGAACGGGGCGACCGACAGGCCGCGGCGGCGGGCGGCGCGGCACAGCCCGGCGACCAGCAACGACTTGCCCACATTCGATCCCGTGCCCTGTATCATCACTGCCGGCATGTCGGACACTCTGCTTGCCATCACCCGCATCGGTGACTAGATAGGCGCGTCCGCAAATGAAAGGCCGAATTCCGTGCAAAACGTCGTGCTGACCATCCACCTGATCCTGGCGGTCCTGCTGACCGGGGTCGTGCTGCTGCAAAGATCCGAGGGCGGCGGGCTTGGCATGGGCGGCGGCGGCGGTGGCGGCGTCATGAGCGGACGGCAGGCCGCCAACGTGCTGACGCGGCTAACATGGATTCTGGGCATCGCGATCTTCTGCACCTCGATCGGCCTGACGGTGATCGCGGCGCGCGAATCCTCGAACAGCTCGATCATGGACCAGATGGGCGTGCCCGAGCGGCAACAGGGACCCGAATCGTCGCTGCCGACGCTGCCGGCCTATGCGCCGCCGCCCTCAAGCGGGGGCGATCCGCTGACGCCGCCCGCGCCGGATGCGGCCGCGCCGGCACCTGCGGCCGAGGCGCCCGCGACCCCGGCACCCGCAGCCGGGGACGGCGCGGCGGATGCGATCACACCGCCGGCCGCGACGGCACCGCCCGCGTCCGAGGCGCCTGCCCAGCCTGCGCCCGCGCCGTCTGCGCCTGCCCAGCCTGCGCCTGCCCAGTCTGCGCCTGCCCGGTCTGCGCCCGCACCGGCCAGCCCCGCGCCGGCACCCGCACCGGCGAACTGAGGGTCACACCAGACATTGGGGCGGCATAATTCTGCCCTACAGCAACTTGCGGTCCGTTGCGGCCACGGGGCGAATCGTCTATGGCTTTAGTCCCGTGATGCCGGCTGTTCGACGGGCCGCAGATCACTGAATTTTTGCACATCGCGGGGTCTTCATGGCGCGTTACATCTTCATCACCGGCGGCGTCGTGTCGTCCCTTGGCAAGGGGCTGGCGTCGGCGGCCCTGGGGGCGCTGTTGCAGGCGCGCGGATACACCGTCCGGCTGCGCAAGCTGGACCCGTATCTGAACGTCGATCCCGGCACCATGTCGCCCTTCGAGCATGGCGAGGTCTTTGTCACGGATGACGGGGCCGAGACCGATCTGGATCTGGGCCATTACGAACGCTTTACCGGCGTGGCGGCGCGGCGCACCGACAGCATCTCGGCCGGGCGCATCTATTCCAACGTGCTGGAAAAGGAACGGCGCGGCGAATATCTGGGCAAGACGATCCAGGTGATTCCGCATGTCACCAACGAGATCAAGGATTTCCTTGCCATCGGCGATGCCGAGGTCGATTTCATGCTGTGCGAGATCGGCGGCACGGTGGGCGACATCGAGGGTCTGCCGTTCTTCGAGGCGATCCGCCAGTTCACCCATGAACGCCCGCGCGGGCAGTGCATCCTGATGCATCTGACGCTGCTGCCCTATCTGGCGGCCAGCGGCGAGCTGAAGACCAAGCCCACGCAGCACAGCGTCAAGGAACTGCAATCAATCGGTCTGGCCCCCGATGTTCTGGTCTGCCGCAGCGAACATCCGATCCCCGAAAAGGAACGCGCCAAGATCGCGCTGTTCTGCAATGTGCGCCCCGATGCGGTGATCCCGGCCTATGATCTGCGCTCGATCTATGAGGCGCCGTTGGCCTATCACCGCGCCGGGCTGGATCGTGCCGTGCTGGACGCGTTCGCCATCAGCCCCGCTCCGCGTCCCGATCTGACCCGGTGGGAGGATGTGATGGACCGGCTGGACAATGCCGAGGGCGAGGTGCGGATCGCCGTGGTGGGCAAATACACGCAGCTTGAGGACGCCTATAAATCCATCGCCGAGGCGCTGACCCATGGCGGCATGGCGAACCGGGTGCGGGTCAAGGCCGATTGGGTGGACAGCGAAAAGCTGGAGGGCGAGGGCGCGCATCTGCTGGACGGGTATCACGGCATCGTCGTGCCCGGTGGCTTCGGCGAGCGCGGCACCGAGGGCATGATCGCGGCGGCGAAATACGCGCGCGAAAAGGACGTGCCCTATCTGGGCATCTGCCTGGGGATGCAAATGGCGGTGATCGAGGCCGCGCGCAACCTGGCGGGGATGCCCGATGCCGGGTCGGAAGAGTTCGACCACGAGGCCGGCAAGACGCGGTTCACGCCGGTCGTCTATCACCTGAAGGAATGGGTGCAGGGAAACTATACCGTCAACCGCAAGCCGGGCGACGACAAGGGCGGCACGATGCGGCTGGGCGCCTATACGGCGCTGCTGGCCGAGGGGTCGCGGATTTCCGAGGTCTATGGCGGCGCGACGCAGATGGAGGACCGGCACCGCCACCGTTACGAGGTCGATGCGGCCTATCGCGAGGCGCTGGAGGCGGCGGGGCTGCGGTTTTCCGGCATGTCGCCGGACGGCAAGCTGCCCGAGGTGATCGAATACCCCGACCACCCGTGGTTCATCGGCGTGCAGTCGCATCCCGAGTTGAAATCCAAGCCCTTCGCGCCGGCGCCGCTGTTTGCGGGTTTCGTGCGCGCGGCGATGGAGGAAGGGCGGCTGGTGTGAACCGCCGCCCTGTCGCGCGCCACGGTGGCGCGCGTCGGCAGGCCGGGAAGCGGCCCGCCCTCAGGTCTCGGACGGCGTGGCCTCGCGGGGCGGGCGGCCGATGATGTCGCGCAGCGCGTCCAGTTCGATGAAGTTGTCGGCCTGGCGGCGCAGATCGTCGGCGATCATCGGCGGCTGCGAGCGGATGGTCGACACGACCGAGACGCGCACCCCCTGACGCTGCAACGATTCGACCAGCGGGCGGAAATCGCCGTCGCCGGAAAACAGCACCGCGTGGTCCAGCCGCGGCGCCAGTTCCATCGCGTCGACGGCCAGTTCGATGTCCATGTTGCCCTTGACCTTCCGCCGGCCCAACGCGTCGGTGTATTCCTTGGCCGGCTTGGTCACGACGCAGAATCCGTTGTAATGCAGCCAGTCGACCAGCGGGCGGATGGGGGAATATTCCTCTCCGTCCATCAGGGCGGTGTAGTAATAGGCGCGCGTCAGCTTGCCGCGACGGTCGAATTCCTGCCGCAGCAGCTTGTAGTCGATGTCGAAGCCCAACGACTTCGCCGCCGCGTAAAGATTGGCTCCGTCGATGAACATCGCCAATCTGTCATCCTTGTAGAACATCCGTGTCGCCTTCAATCAGACTTGTTTTTTTCATCGTTGGGGCTTGTGATCAGGGCAGTATACCTGACAGGAAAGCCCGGTTCGCAGGTTCAGTCGAGGATGGTCGGGCAGGCATGGTCAAGCTGTCTTTCGGTATCGTCGCATTGGGCGCCAACCTGCCGACCCCGGACCGCCGCGCGATCGTCACGCTGCGGTCGACGATACGTATTCTGCACGATGAACCGGATATTTCAATCTCCGCGATCAGCCGCATCTGGCGGACGCCCGCCATTCCGGCCGGATCGGGACCGGATTACGCGAATGCGGTGGCCACGTTCCGCACCCCGCTTGGCGCGGACGCGGTTCTGGCCCGCCTGCACGCGATCGAGGCGCAGGCTGGGCGGGATCGCAGCACCGGGCGGTGGTCGGCGCGGGTGCTGGATCTGGACCTGATCGCGCTGGACGATCTGGTGCTGCCCGATCCGGCCACGCAGCGGCACTGGGTCGATTTGCCGCAGGCCCGGCAGCGGACCGAGGCGCCGGACCGGCTGATCCTGCCCCATCCGCGGATGCAGGATCGCGGCTTTGTCCTGGGCCCGCTGGCCGAGATCGCCCCCGACTGGCGCCATCCGGTCACCGGGCTCAGCACGGTGGCGATGCTGCGCGCGCTTGGCCCGGCGGGCGTGGCCGGCATGGAACCGGCGCGCGGACCCGGAACCGGGGCTTTTCCTTGACATTTGCGCGTCAAGCAATCAGTATTCCGTCTTCGCCCCATTCCCGATTCGCAACTTTACAGGTGAGACATGGCCCGCGTAACGGTTGAAGATTGCGTCGACAAGGTTCCCAACCGGTTCGATCTGGTGATGCTGGCCTCGCATCGCGCGCGCGAGATCGCCGCAGGCAGCGCGCCGACGGTGGACCGCGACAACGACAAGAACCCGGTCGTCGCCCTGCGCGAGATCGCCGACGAGACGCAACCGGTCGACGAGCTGCGCGAGCGGATGATCGAAGCGACCCAGACCCAGATCGAGGTGGACGAGCCCGAGGAGGACGCGATGGCGCTGTTGCTGGGCGCCGAGGTCGATCGCCCCAAGCCCTCCGACGAGGAATCCGAAGAACGCATGCTGCGCATGATGCTGGAAGCCAGCCAGCGCGGCTGACGACCGCGATCGGAGGTCCGCGTCAGGATGATCGACGTCGAAGACCTGATTGCACTGGTTCGCAATTACAATCCACGCAGCGACACCGACCTGATCCGCAACGCCTATGATTACGGGATGCGGATGCATGACGGACAGCTTCGCCATTCGGGCGAGCCGTATTTCACCCATCCGGTCGCCGTCTCGGCGATCCTGACCGAGATGCGGCTGGACGATGCCACCATCGTCACCGCCCTGCTGCACGACACGGTCGAGGACACGCGTTCGACCAAGGAAGAGATCCGGCAGCTTTTCGGCGCCGAGATCGCGGATCTGGTCGATGGCGTGACCAAGCTGACCAATCTGCAACTCAGCAGCGCGCAATCGAAGCAGGCCGAGAATTTTCGCAAGCTTTTCATGGCCATGTCACGCGATCTTCGCGTGATCCTGGTCAAGCTGGCGGACCGTCTGCACAACATGCGCACGATCCGGTCGATGCGGCCCGACAAGCAGGTCCAGAAGGCGCGCGAGACGATGGACATCTATGCCCCGCTGGCCGGGCGGATGGGGATGCAGTGGATGCGCGAGGAGCTGGAGGATCTGGCCTTCAAGGTCATCAACCCCGAGGCGCGCAATTCCATCATCCGCCGCTTTGTCAGCCTGCAAAAGGATTCGGGCGACATCATCGGCAAGATCACCGCCGATATCCGCACCGAACTGGAACGCGAAAACATCGACGCGGACGTGTTCGGCCGCGCCAAGAAGCCGTTTTCGGTCTGGCGGAAGATGCAGGAAAAGCAGCTTGCCTTTTCGCGCCTGTCGGACATTTACGGGTTTCGCATCATCACCCGCAGCGAGGCCGACTGCTATCGCACGCTTGGCGTGATCCATCACCGCTGGCGGGCGGTGCCGGGCCGGTTCAAGGATTATATCAGCCAGCCGAAATCGAACGGCTATCGGTCCATCCACACCACCGTGTCGGGCCGCGACGGCAAGCGGGTCGAGGTGCAGATCCGCACCCGCCAGATGCACGAGGTGGCCGAGGCGGGGGTCGCTGCGCACTGGGCCTATCGCGACGGGGTGCGCACCCGCAACCCGTTCGCCGTCGATCCGGCGGCCTGGATCGACAGCCTTGCCGCCCGCTTCGAGGGCGAGGATCACAACGAGTTTCTCGAACACGTGAAGCTTGAGATGTATCAGGATCAGGTGTTCTGCTTCACGCCCAAGGGCGACGTGATGCAACTGCCCAAGGGCGCGACGCCGATTGACTTCGCCTATGCGATCCACACGCGCCTGGGCAACAGCTGCGTGGGCGCCAAGGTCGACGGCATCCGCGTGCCGCTGTGGACGCGGCTGAAGAACGGGCAGTCGGTCGACATCATCGCGGCGTCCGGTCAGCGGCCGCAATCGACCTGGCTGGACATCGTCGTGACCGGCCGCGCCAAGGCGGCGATCCGGCGCAGCCTGCGCGAAGAGGATCGCGACCGCTTTATCCGTCTGGGGCGCGAGCTTGTGCGCGTCAGTTTCGAGCATGTCGGCCGCAAGCCCACCGACAAGGCGCTGCGCACCGCCGCGCGGCAGATGGGGCTGGACCGGCCCGAGGAATTGCTGGCCCGGATCGGCAGCGCCGAACATTCCGCCAAGGAGGTTCTGGAGGTTCTGTATCCCGAACTTGCCGGCGCCCCGCAGGACGAGATCGACGGCGCCCGCCCCTTTGCCGGGCTGGAGGCCGATGCCGAGTTCCAGCGCGCCCCCTGTTGCAGCCCCCTGCCCGGCGAGCGGATCGTGGGCATCACCTATCGCGGCAAGGGGGTGGTGATCCACGCCATCGACTGCCCGGTGCTGGCCGAGTTCGAGGACAGCCCCGACCGGTGGGTCGATCTGCAATGGCGCGAGGGGCGCCATCCCGCCGCCTATTCCACGCTGCTGGATCTGACCATCCGCCACGATGCCGGGGTGCTGGGCCGGATCTGCGGGTTGATCGGGGCGCAGGGGGCGAATATCTCGAATCTCGAGTTCATCGACCGCAAGCCGGATTTCTACCGGATCGAGGTCGAGGTCGAGTTGCGGGATCACGAGCATCTGCACAATCTGCTGACCGCACTTGAGGCGGAAAGCGATGTGGCGCAGGTGATCCGGGTCCGCGATCCGGCGCTGAAGCCCTAGGGCCGCGGCCGGGGCGGGGCCGGGCTTCGGGCCAGGGGTCCGGGGATTTTGAGGAAACGGGTGAGAGTTGTTCAGACGCCGCACACCGCGCAGCTATGGCCAGATGGCCAGCGACCTGATCTATCCGCGCGGCGGATGGCGGCGGGCGGGCACCTATGTGCTGCACCGGCTGCGCCGCCTGCCCGACCAGCCGCACCGGATCGGGCGCGGCGTCGCGGCGGGCGTGTTCGTGTCCTTCACGCCGTTCTTCGGGGTTCATTTCGCCACCGCCGCCGCCTGCGCCTGGCTGATCGGCGGCAATATCCTGGCCGCGCTGCTGGCGACCTTCGTGGGCAATCCGGTCACGTTCCCCTTCATCGCGGTTCTGGCCGTCAGCCTGGGGCGTCGGATCCTGGGCTATGGCGGCGAGTTGGGGCCGCAGCAGATCTTCGGCGAATTCGCGCGCGCCAGCGCCGAGTTGTGGCACAATATCCGCTCGGCCCTGGGGCCGGAACGCGCCCATTGGGGCCATCTGAGCGAGTTCTTTCACCAGATCTACTGGCCCTATATGGTGGGCGGCGCGATCATCGGCTTGCTGGTCAGCATCGTGGCGCATTACCTGACGGTGCCGGTGATCCGCGCCTATCACCGCAGGAAGCAGAAGAAGATGGCCGAACGGATCGCCCGCGTGACCGGCAGCGTCCCCGGCGGCCCCCTCGCCACCACCGCCGCGCATGAGGCGATGCACGAGGGGGGCGCTGCCCCCCGTCCTGCGGACTCCCCCCGGGATACTTGAGCGCCAAAGACCCTCAGTAGCCCCTGGCGCGGTCCACCAGATGCAGGATCGGGCGGCCCGACATGGCCCGACGCAGATTGTCGGCGACCACGCGCGCGGCGCTGTCGGCGCGGGTGTCGGCGGCGATATGGGGGGTGACGGTGATGCGCGGATGCGACCAGAAGGGGTGGTCGGCGGGCAGGGGTTCGTGCCGGAAGACGTCCAGCACGGCATGGCCCAGATGGCCGCGATCCAGCGCCGCCCGCAGCGCGTCGTCGTCGATCAGCGTGCCGCGGCCCGGATTGATCACCCACGCGCCTTGGGGCAGTTGCGCGAGGCGGTCGGCATCCAGAAGGTTGTGCGTGTCGGGCGTGTCGGGCAGCAGCGCGATCAGGATCTGCGCCCGTTGCAGCGCCCGGTCCAGCCCGTCGCGGGCCAGAACCTCGACCCCCTCGACCGGGCGGCCCGAGGCGCTGTAGCCGGTCAGGCGGAAGCCGATCGGGGCCAGCATCGCGGCGACCGCGCGGCCCAGCTCGCCCATGCCCAGGATCACGACCTCGCGTTCGGGGGCCAGCGGCGGGACGGTTCCGTTGCGCCAGATGCCGTCCTGGGCATAGCGGTCCATGCCCAGATGCGCGCGCATTGTCCATCCGGTGCAGTATTCCGCCATGCCGCGCGCCAGACCCGGATCGACCATCCGCGCCAGGGGCTGGGTCAGGGTCGGGTTGTCGATAATCCGTTCGACCCCGGCCCACAGGCTTTGGACAAGCCGCGCGTTGACATAGGGCGACAGATCGCGAATCTCGCCGCCGGGCGCATAGATGATCGCGTCGAAGCCGGCCGGGTCGCCCGTGCGGGTCAGCTCCATCTCGGGACAAGCCGCGCGCAGGGCGGGCGCCCATTCGGGCCACATCGCATCGGGGGCGGCAAACAGCACCTTCATCGCATCACCTTGGCCTGTGGACATGGGCGGACTGGATCATGCCGAATCCCATCAGCAGGATCATCATCGCCGTGCCGCCATAGCTGACCAGCGGCAGGGGCGAGCCGACGACCGGCAGCAGCCCCATCACCATGCCCATGTTGATCGAGAAATAGACGAAGAACGTGCCGCTGATGCCGATGGTCAGCAGCGCGCCGAACCGGTCGCGGTTGGTCAGCGCCGAATACAGGCAGAACCCGATGATCAGCGTGTAAAGCGCCAGCAGAGAGATCGCGCCGATGAAGCCGAATTCCTCGGCCAGCACGGTGAAGATGAAATCGGTCTGCTTTTCGGGCAGAAAGTTCAGCCGCGACTGCGTGCCCTGCATGAAGCCCCTGCCCGACCACCCGCCCGAGCCGAGCGCGATCTGCGCCTGGGTGATGTTGTAGCCCGCGCCCAACGGATCGACCGAAGGGTCCAGAAACGTGTCGATGCGGCGAAACTGGTAATCCTTCAGCAGCTGCCAGTCGGTGCCGCGGCTGGCCATCACCGCATAGACCATCCCGCCGATCAGCCCCAGCACCGCGCCGAAATACCACAGCGACACGCCGGCCGCGAACATCACGATGCCGCCCCCCGCGACCAGCATCAGCGCCGTGCCCAGATCGGGCTGTTTCAGCACCAGCACGGTGGGGATCAGGATCAGCGCGACCGGGATCAGCACCCACAGCGGGCGCGAGACGCGGTCCGGCGACAGCCAGTCGTAATAGGCCGCCAGCATCAGGACCAGCGCGATCTTCATCAGCTCGGACGGTTGCAGCCGCAGCGGCCCGAACTCGATCCAGCGCTGCGCGCCCATGCCGATATCGCCGACCAGCTCGACCGCGACCAGCAGCAGCAGGCAGAGGACATAGGTGGCGGTCGAGATTCCGCGCCAGAACCACATCGGCACGAAGGCCAGCGCGAACATCGCGGCCATGCCGACGGCAAAGCGGTACATCTGCGGCTCGGCCCAGATCTCGGCCTGTCCGCCGGCCACCGAATACAGCATCAGAAAGCCGATGCAGGCGACGGCGGACAGCAGAAAGACCAGCGGCCAGTTCAGATAGAACAGCTTGCGCAAGCCGGTGGGCGTCTGCGCGACCTGATAATCGAGATAGGACATCAAAGCCCCCCTTACGCGCGGGTCCGGCCGGGCTTGGGCGGCTCGGGCGTGTAAAGATCCATGGCGTCGTGGCGGGCCGCCATCTCGGCGCGCTGATCCGAGGGCACGGCGTCCAGGGGCGGCAGCCCCCCTTCCAGCGCGAACAGCAGGATGTCGCGGGCGATGGGCGCGGCCGCGGTCGAGCCGCCGCCGCCATGTTCGACCACGACCGACACGGCATAGCGGGGCGCGGCGACCGGGGCATAGCAGACGAACAGCGCGTGGTCGCGCCGGTTCCACGGCAGCTGGTCGTTGCGGATCACGCCGCGCGCCCGTTCGGCGGCGGTGATGTTGCGAACCTGGCTGGTGCCGGTCTTGCCGGCCATGCGCCAGTCCTCGCGCGCGATCCGCGATCTGCGGGCGGTGCCGCGCGGGCCGTTCATCACGCCGTCCATGCCCGTCCGCGCGATGCGCAGCAGGTTGTCGTCGATGCCCAGGGTGTCGGCCTCGGGCGCGGGTTCGGGCACGCCGCCGATGGCGCGCACCAGCCGCGGGGCGATGGCACGACCGCTGGCCACCCGCGCGGTCATCACCGCAAGTTGCAGCGGCGAGGCCAGCACGAAGCCCTGCCCGATAGAGGCGTTCAGGCTGTCGCCGATCTGCCAGTCCTGATCGTAGCGCGCCTTTTTCCAGGCGCGGTCGGGGGCGATGCCGTCGGCCACCGCCGACATCGGCAGGTCGTGATGCACGCCGATGCCCAGGCGGCGCGCCATGGCGGCGATGCGGTCGATGCCCACCCGCTGCGCCAGTTCGTAGTAGAAGACGTCGCAGCTTTGTTCCAGGCTTTCGACAGGGTCCATCGTGCCGTGCCCGCCGCGACGCCAGCAGTGGAACCGCCTGCCGCCGACCTCGGTATGGCCGGGGCAGTAAAAGCGCGTGCCGCCGTTGATCAGCCCCGAATCCAGCCCCGCCAGCAGCGTCACCATCTTGAAGGTCGAGCCGGGCGGATAGACGCCCTGCACGGTCTTGTCGGCCAGCGGGCGGTGATCGTGGTTCATCAGCATCCGGTAATCGGCCGACGAGATGCCGCGCACGAACTTGTTCGGATCGAAGCTGGGCGAGGAACACATCGCCACCAGATCGCCCGTCTGCACCTCGATCACGACGGCGGCGGCGCTTTCCTGACCCATGCGCTGCGCGGCATAGTTCTGCAACCGCGCGTCGACGGTCAGTTGCAGCGTCTCGCCCTGCTCGCCCTCTTGCCGGCTCAGTTCGCGCATCTCGCGCCCGGCGCTGTTGACCTCGACCCGGCGGGCGCCGGCGCGGCCGCGCAGCACATGTTCCATCTTCGCCTCGACCCCGACCTTGCCCAGCTGGAATTCGGGCAGCATCAGCACCGGGTCGGGGTCCTCGATCCGGGACAGGTCGTAATCCGATACCGGGCCGACATAGCCCACCACATGCGCCAGGTCGCCCCGGCGCGGATAGGCGCGCGACAGGCCGGATTCGGGCGTGACCCCGGCCAAAGACGGCGCGTTCACGGCGATCGAGCTGAACTGTTCCCAGCTCAGCCGGTCGGCCAGCACGATCGGGGTGATGGCGCTGCGGCGCGCGAATTCGGCCAGCAATTCGGCGATCCGATCCTCGCTGATGGGGATCAGGCGGGACAGGCGGCGCAGCACCGGCTCGACCTCGCCGCCGGCCTCTTCGCGGGTCAGGGTGACGCGGTAATTCTGTTCGTTGCCGGCGAGGACCAGCCCGTTGCGGTCGTGGATCAGGCCGCGCGCCGGCGGCAGCAGCCGGATCTTGATCGAGTTGCCGTCCGACAGCAGGCGGTATTCCTCGGCGTGGTCCAGCTGCATCGAGCGCAGGCGCAGCGCCAGCGTGGTGACGACGCCCAGCTGGATGCCGCCCAGAAGCAGGCCGCGGCGTCCGACCCGGCGGCTTCCGTCCTGCATGTCCTGCGGCGATCTTTTCATCGGCTGTATCCCATCATCTCGGCCTCGGCCTGGGTGATCCGGCGCAACCCGATCAACCAGCGCGCCGCGAACACGACCAGCGGATAGGCGGACACGGTGGCGATATATTGCAGGATCATCTGCCCCAGGGCCGGGGCGGGCAGCAGAAACAGCAACATGACCACACGAAAGCCCAGCATCATCGCGCCGATCAGCATGGCGACGCGCACCCATTCAACCATGAACGGCTGGGCGCGCCAACGGGCCTCACGCAGGCGTGCGGCCTCGGTCGCCAGCAGGACCAGCGCGGTCCACAAGCCAAGCGGGCGCAGCAGCAGCACATCCTCGATCAGAAATACCAGCACGATCACCGGCGCGGCCAGCTGATCGGGGCGGCGCAGCACCCAGGCGAAGGTCAGGCACAGGCCCAGATCGGGGCCGGGCCAGCCGGTCAGCCCGGCCGACAGCGGCAGCAGACGGACAAACAGCAGCACGCCCATGCACAGCACGAACAGCGCCGTTCCGATGGCCAGCCCGCGGCCCGTCCGCTCAATCATCGCCGGTGCCCGTGGGCAGCGGGTCGGCGGCCTGCGCCGCATCGACCGGCGAGGTCGGCAGTTGCGGCCCGATCAGCCCCTGATCGCCAGGCCGGATGATGGCGCCGGAATCGACCACCGCCTCGGCGGGGTGGGACCGCAGCACGCGCAGAAACTCAAGCCGGCCGTAATCGGCGGCCATACGCAGGCGCAGCCGCCCGTCGCTGGCCTGCACGACCTGCCCGACCAGCAGGCCGGGCGGGAACACGCCGCCATCGCCCGAGGTCACGACCCGGTCGCCGGGGCGGACATTGTCGGGCGTCTCGATGAAATCCAGCACCGGCAGCGCGGTGTTGTCGCCGGTCAGCAGCGCCCGGTCGCCCGACGGCTGGATCGTGACCGGCAGCCGCGACGAGGGATCGGTCAGCAGCACGACCCGGCTGGTCCGCTGCCCGACGCCCGAGATGCGCCCGACCAGCCCCAGCCCGTCCATCGTGGCCCAGCCATCGACGATGCCGTCGCGCGCGCCCACGTTCAGCAGCACCGACTGGCGGAAGGCCGATCCGCTGTCCACCATCACCACGCCGGTGACGCTGGTCAGCGCCGGGTCGATGCGGACATTGTTCTGCGCCAGCAGTTTCGAGTTTTCCTGCTCAAGCTGGACGGCGGCCTCTTTCCAGGCCTGCATCTTCTGCAATTCGCGCCGCAATTCCTGGTTCTGTTCATAGATGCGGGCATAGGACTGAAAGCCCGCGATCATCTGGCTGATCTGGGTCACCGGCGCGAAGGCCCATTCGAAGCTGGGCACGAATCGGTCGATCAGCGCCGTGCGCATCCGTTCGGCGCGCGGGCTGTCGATGCGCCAGAACAGGAACAGCGCGAACAGCAGGATCGCCATCAGCGCGATCAGCACCCGCCGCAGCGGCGTTGCGAAATCTGGTCCCTTGCGCGCCATTCAGGCCCTCAGCACGGGGGGCGTCAGCTGTCGTAGTCGATGACGTGACGCAACTGCTTTTCGAATTCCAGCGCCTTGCCGGTGCCAAGCGCCACGCAACTCATCGGCTGGTCGGCCAGCGTGATCGACAGGCCGGTCTGTTCGCGCAGCGCCAGATCCAGATCGCCCAGCATCGCCCCGCCGCCGGTCAGCATCACGCCGCGATCGACGATGTCGGCGGCCAGATCGGGGGGCGTGGATTCCAGCGCGACCATCACCGCCTCGCAGATCGCCTGCATCGGTTCCGACAGCGCCTCGGCGATCATCGCCTGGCTGATCTCGATCTCCTTGGGGATGCCGTTCAGCAGGTCGCGGCCGCGCACCATGATCGTGGCGCCCC
The DNA here is from genome assembly GCF_028553765.1 of Paracoccus stylophorae. Taxonomy (NCBI): domain Bacteria; kingdom Pseudomonadati; phylum Pseudomonadota; class Alphaproteobacteria; order Rhodobacterales; family Paracoccaceae; genus Paracoccus; species Paracoccus stylophorae. Next base: position 2,780,609 of record NZ_CP067134.1, read on the forward strand.
GGCCGTCATCGGGCATCCGCGCGGTGCCGATGCCGGTCTTGATGCGTTCGGCGGTGGATTCGCCGATCAGCAAATTCTGGTTGCGGCGCAGATAGTTGATGATCGCATCGTCCATCCGGTCGCCGCCGATCCGGACCGAGCGGGCATAGACCACGTCGCCCAAAGACAGCACCGCGACCTCGGTCGTGCCGCCGCCGATATCGACGACCATCGACCCGGTCGGTTCGGTGATCGGCATCCCCGCGCCGATGGCCGCCGCGATGGGTTCCGCGATCAGCCCGGCGCGGCGCGCGCCCGCCGACAGCACCGATTGACGGATGGCGCGTTTTTCGACCGGGGTGGCGCCGTGGGGGACGCAGACGATGATCTTGGGCTTGGAAAAGGTGGTGCGCTTGAACACCTTCTTGATGAAATGCTTGATCATCTCTTCGGCGCTGTCGAAATCGGCGATGACGCCTTCGCGCATCGGCCGGATCGCCTCGATGCTGCCGGGCGTGCGGCCCAGCATCAGCTTTGCGTCCTCGCCCACCGCCAGGACCTGCCGCTTGCCGTCCTTGACGTGATAGGCGACGACCGAGGGTTCGTTCAGGATGACGCCCTTGCCCTTGACATAGATCAGCGTGTTCGCCGTGCCCAGATCGATCGCGATATCGGTCGAAAACAAACCGCCGAATGCCATGCCCGTATTCCTTTCGCGCCGGTTTCTCCGGCCCTGCCCGTTTCTGTCGCGCCCGCGGCGCCGCCGTCACCACGCGGAATCGCCCGCAGACGGCGTGGCCCCATATAGAAGGCAAAGCGCCACCGTGAAAGCCCCGTTGACGCGGCGCGCGGGCGGGACAGCCCCCCGCGCGCCCGTCGGGCAACAGCCGGCCCGCCTAGTGCGAATACATGCTGATCTGCTTTTCGTCGCGCCCCTTCTGCGCGCGGCGCACGATCAGGTGGTTCAGCGCGCCGACATAGGCCTTGACGCTGGCCAGGATGGTGTCGGTATCGGCCGCCTGACCGTTCACGATCCGGCCGTCCTCCTCCATCCGGACGCTGACGGTGGCCTGCGCGTCGGTGCCTTCGGTGACGGCGTGGACCTGATACAGTTGCAGCCGCGCATCGTGGGGAAAGATCTGCCGGACCGCCCGGAAACAGGCGTCCACCGGACCGTCGCCGGTGGCGTGGACGGTCTTTTCCTGCCCGTCCACGATCATGGTCAGATCGGCCGATTGACCGTCGCTGCCGCAGATGACGCGCAGATGCTTGACCTGAAGGTGATCGTCCTCGGTGTTGGCGGTGGTGTCCTGGACCAGCGCGACGATGTCTTCGTCATAGACCTCTTTCTTGCGGTCGGCCAGGGACTTGAAGCGCACGAAGATGTCCTTCAGCTGGTTGTCGCCCACCTCGTATCCCAGATCGGCCAGCTTGGCGCGCAGGGCGGCGCGGCCCGAATGCTTGCCCATGGCGATGTTGGATTCGTTCAGCCCGATATCGGCGGGCTTCATGATCTCGAACGTCTCGACATTCTTCAGCACGCCGTCCTGATGGATGCCGCTTTCGTGCAGAAAGGCGTTCTTGCCGACGATGGCCTTGTTGAACTGCACCGGAAAGCCCGAGACCTGCGCCACGCGCCGCGACAGGCCCATGATCTTGGTGGTGTCGATGCCGGTGTCATAGGGCATGATGTCGTGGCGCACCCGCAGCGCCATCACCACCTCTTCCAGCGCGGTGTTGCCGGCGCGTTCGCCCAGACCGTTGATGGTGCATTCGATCTGGCGCGCCCCGGCCTGCACCGCGGCCAGGCTGTTGGCCGTCGCCATGCCCAGATCGTTGTGGCAATGGGTGGCCAGGATCACCTGATCGGCGCCCGGCACGCGTTCCAGCAGCATCCGGATCAGATCGGCGCTTTCGCGCGGCGCGGTATAACCCACCGTGTCGGGGATGTTGATCGTGGTCGCGCCGCATTTGATGGCGATTTCCACCACCCGGCACAGATAGTCGTGTTCGGTCCGCGTCGCGTCCATGGGCGACCACTGCACGTTGTCGCACAGGTTGCGGGCATGGGTGACGGTCTGTTCGATCCGCTCGGCCATCTGGTCCATGTCCAGATCGGGGATCGCGCGATGCAGCGGCGAGGTGCCGATGAAGGTGTGGATGCGCGGGCGTTTCGCGTGGCGCACCGACTCCCAGCAGCGGTCGATATCGGGGATCTGGGCGCGGGACAGGCCGCAGATGACGCTGTTCTGCGCCAGTTTCGCGATTTCGCTGACGGCGGCGAAATCGCCTTCCGAGGCGATGGGAAAGCCCGCCTCGATGATGTCTACGCCCATCTCGTCCAGCATGGCGGCGATTTCCAGCTTTTCGGCGTGGGACATGGTGGCGCCGGGCGATTGTTCGCCGTCGCGCAGGGTGGTGTCGAAGATATAGACGCGGTTCTTGTCGCTCATGGGTCGGTCTTTCGTGCGCTTGGTGTCGTGTCGGGAATGATCCGGGCACTGACCTGACTGAGCGGCGGCCCGGCAGACCCGCTCAGCGCAGCGTAAGAAGCAGCAGACCGCGGGGCAGCACGGCCGGGCGCGCGCAGGAGGGCGCGGCGATGGCGGTGGTGGTATGGGGCATCCGGGTCATGGGCCGGACTATGCCGGGCACGATCCGGTTTGAAAAGGGCAAAAATCCCCATCCGCGCCGCCGTGGCTGACGGGCGGTTCCGCGACGAACCGCGGCTTTTGCGGCGATCCGCGCGGCCGGGACAATCGGCAGACGGCGTTGCATTTTTTCTGGCGCTGATGCCGCTGCCGTGACTAGTGTGCGATTACCGACAGAAAATTACAAAACACAGCGTCAGGGGGAAACAAATGTCACGCAAGATCGTCGTCGGCTTTGACGGCAGCCAGGCCTCGCGCCGCGCGCTGGACTTTGCGGTCAGCCGCGCCAAGGCGATGGGGGACAGCATCGTCGTCGCGCATGTCCTGGAATGGTCGCCCTACAGTTTTCTTACGCCCAACGAGCTGGAAGAGCGGCACAAGCGACGCAACGAAGAATTGGCCCGGGCCGAGGAAGCCATCATCAGGCCGGTCCTGAAATCCGTCGAGGATGCGGGCGTGCCGGTCAGTTCGGTGATGAGATACGGCCATATCGCCGAGACCCTGTGCCGGATCGCCGAGGACGAGGATGCGGCGTTGATCTTCATCGGCCGGATGGGCGCGTCGGGCATTTCCTCGCGCCTGTTCGGATCGGTCGCGGGAACGCTGGCGCAGATCGCGCCGGTGCCCGTGACGATCGTGCCCTGAACGCCCGCAAACAAGGAGAAAATCCAGATGACCAGACACGCAAGACGCCTCGTTCCCGCCACTCTCCTGGCCAGCGCGTTGGGCGCAGGGCCGGCACTGGCCCAGGGACTTGACGAAACGGTGAACCAGATCTTCGCGAACTCGACGGGCTGGTTCGTCGCCTTCATCTTTGCCGATTTTCCCGGCACCGGCTTTCCGTGGATCGTCGGCTGGCTGGTCGCCGGCGCGACCGTCTTCACCATCTATTTCGGCTTTGTGCAATTCCGCGCCTTTCCCCATTCCATCGCGCTGGTCCGGGGCGATTATTCCGACCCTGACGACGCGGGCGAGGTCAGTCACTTTCAGGCATTGGCCACGGCGCTGTCGGGCACGGTCGGGCTGGGCAATATCGCCGGTGTCGCCGTCGCCGTCGGCATCGGCGGGCCGGGCGCGACCTTCTGGATGATCCTTGCGGGTCTGATGGGGATGGCGTCGAAATTCACCGAATGCACCCTGGGCGTCAAATACCGCAACGAATACGAAGACGGCCACGTTTCGGGCGGGCCGATGTATTACATGACCAAGGGCTTTGCCGAACGCGGCATCGGCGGCGGCAAGTTCATGGCGGTGCTGTTCTCGATCTTCTGCATCCTCGGCTCGTTCGGGGGCGGCAACATGTTCCAGTCCAATCAGGCCCATGCCCAGATCGCCAATGTCGTCGGCGACTATCCGGGCTGGATCACCGGGCTGGTCTTTGCCGCGATCGTGTTTCTGGTGATCATCGGCGGGCTGAAATCCATCGCGCAGGTGACCGAAAAGATCGTCCCGTTCATGGGCATCCTGTATGTCGCCACCGCGCTGGTCATCATCCTGATGAATTTCGACATGATCGGCACCGCGTTCCGGCAGATCATCCTTGGCGCCTTTACCTGGGACGGGGCGGTCGGCGGCGCGACCGGCGCGCTGATCCAGGGCTTCCGCCGCGCGGCCTTTTCGAACGAGGCGGGCGTCGGGTCGGCGGCCATCGCCCATTCGGCGGTGCGCACCAAGGAACCGATCACCGAAGGCTTCGTGTCGCTGCTGGAGCCGTTCATCGACACCGTCGTGATCTGCACCATGACGGCGCTGGTCATCATCATCACCGGCCAGCTTGTCACCGATCCCGCCACCGGCATGTTCGTGCTGACCGAGGATGGCAGCATGGTCCAGACCCTGTCCGGCAACAGCGGCGTGGCGCTGACATCGGATGCGTTCAGCAGCACGTTCGGCTGGTTCCGCTATATCCTGGCGCTGGCGGTGGTGCTGTTCGCCTTCTCGACCATGATCTCGTGGAGCTATTACGGGCTGAAGGCGTGGACGTTCCTGTTCGGCGAAGGCCACAAGAAGGAACTGGTCTTCAAGGTGATCTTCTGCATCTTCACCTGGATCGGCGCGGCGGCCAGCCTGGGGCCGGTGATCGACTTCTCCGACGCCGCGATCTTTGCCATGGCGGTGGTGAACATCATCGCGCTGTATCTGCTGATGCCGATCGTCAAGCGCGAGATGAACAGCTATATGGCGCGGCTGCGTTCGGGCGAGATCAGGAAATTCGTCTGACACAGGCGCAAAAAACGGCAAAGGCCGGGCGAAAGCCCGGCCTTTGCGCTTTGCGATCCGCAGCCGGCGCGCATCTCAGTCGGTCCAGCGCACCTGCGTCAGATCGTTCGCCTGCGTCGGCGCGTTTTCCCACAGCCCCTCGATCCGCGCATTCGCCACGCCGGTCTTGGCCAACTGGAACAGGAACGCGTTGACGTAATCGTCCGCGATCATCTGCTGCGCCTGTTGATAGAGCGCGCTGCGCTGTTCGGGGCTGACGGCCTGTTTCAGCTGATCCATCAGCGCCACGAATTCGGGTTTGGCATAGTGGAAATAGTAATCCGGGCGGGCATAGATATCGATGTCCAAAGGCTCGGTATGGCTGACGATGGTCAGGTCGAAATCGCCGCCCTTGAACACCGATTCCAGCCATTGCGCCCATTCCATGTTGGTGATCTCGGTCTCGATCCCCACATCGCGCAGCTGCGCCGCCACGATCTCGCCTCCACGCCGCGCATAGGACGGGGGCGGCAGCGCCAGCCGCAGTTTGACCGGGCCCACCCCCGCCTCGTCCAGCAGCTTTTTCGACATCTCGGGGTCATAAACCGATTGCGCGGTCAGATCGAGATAATCGGGATGATGCGGGGCGAAATGGCTGCCGATGGGGGTGCCGTATCCGAACATCGCCCCGTCAATGATGTCCTGCCGGTCGATGGCGTGCGCGATGGCCTGCCGCACCTTGACGTTGTCCAGCGGCGGGCGGGTGTTGTTCATCGCCAGGATCGTCTCGCCCTCGGTGGTGCCCACGATCACCTTGAAGCGGGGATCGGCCGCAAGCTGGGGCAGCGTTTCGGGCGCGGGAAAGTTCGGGAACGCATCCACGTCGCCGGCCATCATCGCCGCAAAGGCCGCGCTTGGGTCGCTGATGAAGCGGAAGGTCGCGGTCTTCAGCGCCGGCGCCTGGCCCCAATAGTCGTCGAACGCCGTCAGCACGACCCGGTCGCCCTGCACCCATCGGTCAAGGCGGAACGGTCCGGTGCCGACGGGATCGGTGGCCAGATCGCCCGCGCTGGCCGGATCGACCATCACCGCGTCGCCCCACGCCATCTTGAAGGGAAAGTTTCCGTCGGGCGCGGACAGGGTGACGCGGACGGTCTGCGGGTCCACCGCCTCGACCCGCTCGATCCCCTCGAACAGCACCTTCTGCGCGTTGGTCGACTCCTCGGCCCGCGCCCGATCCAGCGAAAAGACCACGTCCTGGGCGTCGAACGCGCTGCCGTCGTGGAAGGTCACGCCGTCGTGCAGATGAAAGACATAGACGCGGCCCTCATCCTCGATGTCCCAGCTTTCGGCCAAGGCGGGCAACACCGTGCCGTCGGGGCCGAACCGGGTCAGCCCCTCGAACAGATTGGCATAGACCACCTCGTCGGTGGCCGCCGCCGCGCCGCCGGTCGGGTCCAGGTTCGGCGGCTCCAGCACCATGCCCAGGGTGATCGCGTCCTGCGCCGCCGCCCCGCCCGCCATCAGCGCCAGCGCCGCCACGGATGATTTCAACATGTCCAGCATTCGGCCGGTCCCCCTTGATCCCTGTCCTGCGGCGGATCATCGGACGGAATTGGCCCCCAAGGCAAGCGTCAGCCGCGCCGCTCCAGCAGCTGTTGCGCCGGGCCGGCCAGCAAAAGCCACAGCGAGGTGACGACCAGTCCCCAGATCGCCCAGCTCGAGGGGTGGAAATCGACCCATGCCGCACGGCCCGCGAACACCACCCACAGCACCGCCACCGGCAGCGTGATCGCCCGCCAGCGTTCGGTTCTGACCGGGTGGACGAACTTGATATTGGTGAACATCGCCACGGTCAGCGCCACCACGATCACCAGGATGACGATCCAGTGCGGCCGTGTCGCGAACAGCACCAGCACCACCATGTTCCAGCAGCCGGGAAAGCCCGCGAAGGAATTGTCGGTCGTCTTCATCCGCGTATCCGCGAAATAGACGACGCTGCCATAGGTGATGACGATGATCGCGAACCAGCCGGTCCAGCCATCCAGCAGCCCCGACCGGAACAGAGCGAAGGCGGGGATGAACACATAGGTCAGATAGTCGATGATCAGATCCATCAGGACGCCATCGTAATTCGGCCAGTTCGTCTTGACGTCATAGCGGCGCGCCAGCGGCCCGTCGATGCCATCGACCACGAAGGCCAGCACCAGCCACAGAAACATCAGCGACCATTCCTCGGTCACCGCCGCCAGCATGGCCAGCATGGACAGGACCGCGCCGGTGGCAGTCAGAAGATGGACGCACAGGGCCTTGTGACGCAGTTGCATCCGCCTTTTGTGTCAGGTCGGTGCGGTCTGCGCAACACGCGCGCGTCATCCTTATCGCAGGATCGGCGGACCCTTGGGACGGTCGGGCGGCGGCGCGGCCGGGATCGGTTCGGCGTCGAAGCGCACCGCGCCGGGGCAAGGCGCGGCATCGGAAAAGCTGATATCGACGCCGCCCGGCTGCGGCGGCAGAAAGGCCAGCGTCTCGGACAGCGCCTTGGCGATCCGGTCGTGATGGTCGGGCGCGGCCCCCGCGATCACCAGCACATGCCCCGTCACGCCGCCGTCACCCTCGCCTTCGCCGCCGCGCACCCCGGCCAGCCAGCCGCCGGCGATCAGCCCGCGCATGTCGGCCAGCCGTGCCGCCAGCGGCTCGGCCAGCGCGGCGACGGTGTCGGGGGCGGGTCCGGTCAGGCGCAGCCGCGCCTCGGCCGCCTGCGGCGCGGCCGAGAGCGCACTGGACAGCCAGTCCAGCATCGCCGCATCCAGCAGCATTTCCGACCGCTGGCCGGGATTGACCAGCAACCCCGCCCCCTCGGCGCGCAGCAACCCCGCCAGCACCCGCCCCGGCAGCGCCGCATAGGCCACCGGCCCGTCGAAGAACCCCGCCAGCCGATCCTCGGCATCGCAGGCCAGCGCGACGGGGCCGTGTTCCAGCTGGAACATGCGCAGCTCGATCCGGTCGCCGGCAGGCTCGTGGGTCAGCGCCACCGACAATTCGGTGTCGGCCAGCCGCGACAGCATTCGCGCCCGCAGACCGGCGTCGGCATCGTGGAAAGGGATCGCGGCAAGGTCGTCCAGCGCGGTCATCGGCACCCCTGAAAGGCTGATCGTCGCCCTGCCCTACAAGCCCGCCCGGGGCCGGGCAAGACCCGCCTGACGCAGCCGTGATTTCCGCCCGCCGCGCCGCCATGCGCATAATCGCGCCATGCAACGCCGCACCCTGATCCGCTGCGCCGCGCTGGCGCCGCTGCTGACCGCCCCGCAGATCCTTCGCGCGGCGGATCTGTCGCAAGTCCTGTCCCGCCCGGACGAGGCCGACCGGCTGCGCGCCATCGCCGTCTGGCGCGACGGACAGGAGATCGCCGCACACGGGTATAACGGGTTCGGCCCGGACAGCCCCACGAACATCAAGTCGGCGTCGAAATCCATCATCTCGGCGCTGGCCGGCATCGCCATCGACAAGGGGCACCTGTCCGGCCCGAATCAGCCCATCGCGCCGCTGCTGTCATCCGATCTGCCCGCCGATCCCGATCCGCGCCTGTCGCGCATCACGCTTGGGCATCTGCTGTCGATGCGGGCCGGGCTGGAACGCCAGTCGGGGGCGAATTACGGGCGATGGGTCAGCAGCCCGAACTGGGTGCGCGCGGCGCTGGCCGCGCCCTTTACGCAGGATCCGGGCGGGCGGATGCAGTATTCCACCGCCTCGTCGCATCTGGTCTCGGCCATCCTGACCCGGACCACCGGACGCTCGACCCTGGATCTGGCGCGCGACTGGCTGGGCGAGATCCCGGGTTTCCGCATCACCGGGTGGGAACGCGATCCGCAGGGCATCTATCTGGGCGGCAACCAGATGGCGATGAGCACGCGGTCGCTGCTGGCCTTCGGCGCGACCTATGCAAACCGGGGACGGGCCGGCGGGCGGCAGGTCGTGCCGCAAGACTGGATCGCGGAAAGCTGGCAGCCGCGCGCCTCGTCGATGTTCACCGGCCAGGGATACGGCTATGGCTGGTTTCTGGGCCGGATGGCGGGGCGCGATCTGCGCTATGGCTGGGGCTATGGCGGGCAGATGATCTATGTGCTGCCCGCGACCCGCCGCGCCGCCGCCATGGCCATCGCGATCACCTCGGACCCCGACCAGCCCTCGGCGCGCACCGGCTATCGCGAGGATCTGCACCGTCTGGGCGCGCGAATCGTCGCGGCGGCCTGACCGGCGGCCGACAGGGGCCGGCCAGCACGGGCTTGCCGTGGCGTCAGTCGATGAAGTCGCCGGCCTGGAAATTGCCCAGATTGCTCAGCAATTGCCCGATGAAGGACACCTCGCTGACGCTGCCTTCGGTCACGCGCCGCGACAGCACCACGACCCGCCCGCGATCCAGCCCGAAGCGTTCGACATTGCTGACCGTGCCGGAGGGCGCGAACGAGATCGCGACGACCTCGCGGCTGACTTCTTGCGGGCGCGCGGCGCCATAATGCCGCCAGCGCGACCCGACATAATACCACCCCGACCCGGTCAGCAGACCCTGCGCCGAGGGACGTCCGATCATCCCCTGCAGATCGTCCATCGTGGTCTGGCCGACGACGATCTGCGCCAGATCCTCGTCCGGCGGAACATAGCCGTGATTGCGAAAGACCGGCGCACAGGCCGACAGGCCCAATACGGCCACGAAAGCCAGGATCAGCAGGTTCCTGAGGGCAGCCATAAGGATCTTCCTTCGCTCGGGCGGTTGACGCGGCCCGACCCGCTTAGCAAACTCGGTCCCTGCGCTCAAGAATATCCATCCGCGGTCGGGGTTTGGCCAGACCCGCCGCACGACCGACCCATCCCGACCCTGCCGGAGGCACCGCCATGACCGCCCCGATCCCGCATCCGCAACGCCTGCGCGTGGCGCATCTGAACCCGCGCGGGGACAACCCGTTCGCGCTGGAACCCGATGCGGACACGCGGCAGGCCATCGCCGCCGAACTCGACCTGCTCGACCTGCCGCGCCTGTCGTTTCAGGGCACGATCCGCGCCGAACGCGACGATGCCTGGTCGCTGACCGGTCAGCTTGCCGCGCGGGTCGTGCAGCCCTGCGTGGTCACGCTGAAACCCGTCCGCACCGATCTGCGCGAACAGGTCGTGCGTCACTATACGCCGCATCTGCGCGAACCCGACGCCGAAGAGGTCGAGATGCCCGACGAGACGCTGGAACCGCTTGGCCGGTTCATCGACCTGTCGGCGGTGATGATCGAGGAACTGGCGCTGGCGCTGCCCGAATATCCGCGCGCGGAGGGCGCCGCCCTGGGCGACAGCGCGATCGAGGACAACGCGCCCGACACCCGCCGTCCCTTTGCCGGGCTGGGCAAGCTGATCGGCGGCGATCCCGACCGGGGCTGACGGGGCGACGCCGCGCCACGGCCGTTGCAGCCTTGCCACACCGCTGCCGCCCCGCGCGCCGCCGACACGCGCCCGGTGCGATGCAAGGCTGGCACAGGCCGGAGATTGCGCGCATTTTGGGCCAATCGCCGCGCAGCAGGGGCTTGCGGGCAACGTCGCCATCGCGTATCTGCGCGGTTCATTTGCGAATTCAAGACACACGGGTGCCCTGCCGTCCCGGCGACGCGGCACCCCCCTGACCGAGGTTGTGACATGGCAGTCCCTCAGAACCGCGTAACCCGCTCCAAGCGCAACATGCGCCGCGCGCATGATTCCCTGGTTGCGGCGAACCCCAACGAATGCTCGAACTGCGGCGAACTGAAGCGTCCGCATCACGTCTGCCCTTCCTGCGGCCACTACGCCGACCGCGAAGTGGTCGCGCAGGCCAACGAGATCGACTTGGACGACGACGCGGCCTGACCCGGGCCGGCACCGCCAGGAAATGACCGACGCTTCCTCGACCAGCCCGCCGCCGCGCGCCCCCGAAGACCGGGGCAGCGTGCTGATTTCGGTTGACGCGATGGGCGGGGATCGCGGCCCCGCCGTCGTCGTCGCCGGCATGGCCGAAAGCGCGCGCAAGAACCCCGAGATCCGGTTCGTCGTCCACGGAGACGAGGCGCAGCTGCGCCGCCTGATCGACCGCCGCCGCGACCTGTCGGGCCGTTGCGACATCCGTCACGCCCCCGGCGTCGTGACGATGGAGGACAAGCCCAGCCAGATCGTGCGCAAGGGCGCCGACACCTCGATGTGGGCGACCATCGAATCGGTCCGGTCGGGCGAGGCCGATTCGGCCGTCAGCTGCGGCAATACCGGTGCGCTGATGGCGCTGTCGATGCTGCGCCTGCGCAAGCTGCCGGGGGTGGATCGCCCGGCCATCGCCTGTCTGTGGCCGTCCAAGAACGCGCAGGGCTTCAACATCATGCTGGACGTGGGCGCCGATATCCGCGCGGATGCGCGCGATCTGCTGCAATACGCGCTGATGGGTTCGTCCTATGCCCGCAACGGGCTGGGCGTGGCGCAACCGCGGATCGGCCTGCTGAATGTCGGAACCGAGGAACACAAGGGCCGGCCCGAACTGAAACAGGCCCACGACCTGATCGCCGCCTCGGCGGCCGAGGGCGGTTTCGACTATGTCGGCTTCGTCGAGGGGGGCGATCTGCCCTCATCGCGCGTGGATGTGATCGTCACCGACGGGTTCACCGGAAACGTGGCCTTGAAGACCGGCGAAGGGACAGCCAAGCTGGTGGGCGAATTCATGAAAGCGGCCTTTGCCAATTCCATCATGTCCAAATTTGCCGCCCTGCTGGCGATGACATCGCTGAAGCGTTTGCAGAAGCGCATCGACCCGCGCCGCGTGAACGGCGGGATATTCCTGGGCCTGAACGGCACCGTCATCAAATCGCACGGCTCGGCCGACGCGACCGGCGTCTCGGCCGCGATCAAGCTGGCCTTCACGCTGGCGAAATCGGGCTTTCAGGACCGGCTGGCCGCCCGCGTGGCGCAAGGTGCCGCCGCCTCGGCCAGCGCCGAGGCCGCGGCCCAGCCGGGGACCGCGTCGTGACCCGCCGCGCCGTCATCGTCGGCACCGGCCATTACCTGCCCGAACGCGTGGTCGAGAACAGCTGGTTCGAGGACAGGCTGGACACCAGTGACGAATGGATCCGGTCGCGGTCGGGGATCGAGCGGCGGCATTTCGCCGCCGACGATCAGGCGACCAGCGATCTGGCGATTCGCGCCGCCCGCGCGACGCTGGACCGGGCCGGGCTGCAACCGGACGATCTGGACGGCATCGTCGTGGCGACCTCGACCCCCGATTACACCTTCCCCGCCGTCGCCACGATGGTGCAGGCGGGGCTGGGGATGCGCCGCGGCTTTGCCTTCGACATGCAGGCGGTGTGCGCGGGGTTCGTGTTCGCGCTGGCCAATGCCGATGCGATGATCCGCGCCGGCCAGGCCGACCGCGTGCTGGTCATCGGGGCCGAGACGTTTTCGCGCATCATGGACTGGACCGACCGCGCCACCTGCGTGCTGTTCGGAGACGGCGCCGGCGCCGTCGTGCTGGAGGCGCAAGAGGGTCGGGGCGGCGCGGACGACCGCGGCATCCTGTCCAGCGACCTGAACAGCGACGGACAGTATCGCGAGTTGCTGCATGTGGATGGCGGCGTGTCGACCACGGGCACGGCGGGCCGGCTGCGGATGCAGGGCAATCTGGTGTTCCGCCACGCGGTGGACAAGCTGGCCCGGACCGCCCACGCGGCGCTGGACAAGGCCGGGCTGGATGCGGATCAGGTCGACTGGCTGGTGCCGCATCAGGCCAACATGCGCATCATCACCGCCACCGCGCAGCGGATGGGCCTGCCGATCGAGAAGGTCGTGCTGACCGTGGCCGATCACGGCAATACCTCGGCCGCGTCGATCCCGCTGGCGTTGTCGGTGGCGGATAGGGCGGGCCGCTTCGCGCGCGGCGACGTGATCCTGACCGAGGCCATCGGCGGCGGGCTAAGCTGGGGCGCGGTGGTCCTGCGCTGGTAGGGCGCAAAAGGGGGCGCTGCCCCCCGCCCTTCGGGCGTCCCCCAGGGTATTTTCACAAAGAAGAAATTCGCACGGAAGGCGCGACGGGCGGCTATTTCAGCTGCGAATCCTTGCTGGCGCGGCGGTTGATGCCGCCGACCGGCGCGCGCGCCTTGTCGCGCCCCGACTGGCAATCGACGCACAGCTGCACGCCCGGAATCGCGTCCCGGCGCGCCTGCGGGATGGGGTCGTCGCATTCGGCGCAGAACTCGGCCGACGGAATCGCGGCTGTGCGCGCCGCACGCTGGCGCGCGCGGGCGATGGCCTCTGCCGTGCTGATCTCGATCTGTTCGTTCACCGCGTCGTCGCGGGCCCATCCGCCGGCCATGCCCTTCTCCTTGTGCAACCGTCAAGATAGGTGCCGTTGCGTCATGTTTCAAATGCGAAAGGTTGATGGGCTTTCGGTTGACAGCCCGTCGCCGGTTGGAAAGACTGCCGCCCGAATGCAGGTGCAGCAAACTGCGCCGCTGTCCCGTGGGAGGGTTTCGAACTTGCCGATCATCCGCCTTATCGACGGCGTCAACGAGGTTGTCGGCCGGATCGTGTCGAACGTTGCGATCGTCTTTGCCGGCATCATCATCTATGACGTCTTCATGCGGTACTTCCTGGGCGAACCCACCAGATGGGCCTTTGACCTGACCAAGCAGCTTTACGGATTTTACTTCATCATGCTGGGCGGTTACGCGCTGCGCCATCAGGCCCATGTCCGCGTCGATCTGGTGACCGAGCGTCTGGGCCACACCGCTCGCCGCTGGACCGAGGTGGCGGGCTATGTGATCTTCTTCTTTCCCTTTGCCTGGGTCTTTGCCCGGCGCAGTTGGGATTTCGCCATCACCTCGTACAACCAGGGCGAGGTGACCTATGGCGCGGTGCAGTTGCCGGTCTATCCGCTGAAGATGGCGATGTTCGTGGCTGCCGTGCTGCTGCTGATCCAGGGGGTCAGCGAGATCCTGAAGCTGGTCCTGGACAAGGCCGATCACCTCGAACCGATGGAGCCGCTGGATGTCCGGTGAATCGATTGCCCTGATCATGTCGGGCCTGCTGTTGCTGGGCCTGTTCATGGGGCATCCGCTGGCCTTCGTGCTGGGCGGCACCGCCGTTCTGGGCGCGGTGATCGCCGGCAAGCCGATGGTGCTGGGCATCGTCATCAACCGCATCTTCGGCGACGTGCTGGACAATTACGTGCTGATCGCCATTCCGCTGTTCGTGCTGATGGCGCGCTTCCTGTCCGACAGCGGCGTCACCGACCGCATGTTCGAGGCGTTGCGCCACCTGATGGCCAGCGTCACCGGCGGGCTGGGGCTGGCGGTCGTGTTCATCTCGATCCTGCTGGCCGCGACCACCGGCATCATCGGCGCCTCGATCACGGTGATGGGCATGATGGCGCTGCGGCCGATGCTGCAATACGGCTATGACAGGAAGCTGGCGACCGGGCTGATCGCGGCCTCGGGCTGCCTGGGCATCCTGATCCCGCCTTCGATCATGCTGATCCTGATGGCGTCCTATGCGCCGGGACTGTCGGTCGGGCAGCTGTTCGCCGGGGCGATGCTGCCGGGCGTGGTCCTGGGCGTCATGTATGCGGTCTATGTGGCCTTCATCGCCTGGCTGAAGCCCGAATGGGCGCCGCCCGTCGCGGACGAGGAACAGATCAGCCGCGGCGCGATGTGGCGGATGCTGATCGTCGAGGCGGTGCCGCCGCTGATCCTGATCCTGGGCATCCTGGGCTCTCTGCTGGCCGGCGTCGCGACCGCGACCGAGGCCAGCGCCATCGGCGCGGTTCTGGCCCTGCTGATCGTGATCATGCGCGGCCGGTTCGAATGGAGCACCTTCTATTCGGCGCTGCTGGAAACCGGGCGGACCTCGGCGATGATCCTGTTCATCGTGGTCGGCGCGACCGCCTTTACCGGCGTCTTCAATATCACCGGCGGGCTGCGCGCCAGTCAGGACCTGATCCGCGGTCTGGCCGACGATCCCTATACGCTGGTCGCGGTGATGCTGCTGGTGGTGTTCATCCTGGGGATGTTCCTGGACTGGACCGGGATCGTGCTGCTGTCATTCCCGATCTTCTTGCCGCTGGTCGCCGAGATGGGAATCGACCCTTTGTGGTTCGTCGTGCTGATGGCCGTGGTGTTGCAGACCAGTTTCCTGTCGCCGCCCTTCGGATACGCGCTGTTCTATATGCGGGCGATTTCCCCGCCCGAGGTGACGACGACCGACATCATCCGCGGCGTGATTCCGTTCATTGCGCTGATCATCGTCATGTGCGTGATGATCATCGTCTTTCCCGCACTGGTCACCTGGCTGCCGACGGCGTTGTATGGCGGCTGACCCTTTCGCGCGAATTTTACTGTCAACGAGGAGGTAGAGTTGATGAAACACCTGATGACGACCGCCATTGTGGCGCTGACCACCGCCGCGCCGGCCATGGCCGACACCTGGACCATGACGACGACCTGGCCTTCCAGCCTTGAACTGATCGAGATCGACAGGCACTGGGTCGAACTGGCCAACGATCTGGTCGACGACGACAAGCTGACCATCGAGTTCTACGACGGCGGCAGCCTTGTGCCAGCGGGCGAGGTGTTCGGCGCCGTCGAATCGGGCACGATCCAGGCCGGGGCCGACTGGCCGGGTTACTGGGCGGGCCGCGATTCGGCATTCTCGCCGCTGTCGACCACGGCCAGCCTGTTCAACGCCGTGGACTATGTGAACTGGATCCAGGAATGGGGCGGCGCGGACCTGTATAACGAGGTCTATGGCAAGTTCGGCATGGTCTATCTGCCCTATGGCGTGACCAACAACGAATCGGGTTTCCGCACCGTCGACAAGCCGATCGAGACGATCGACGACCTCAAGGGGCTGCGCCTGCGCCTGTCGGGTCTGGAACAGGGCAAGCTGCTGGAAAAGCTGGGCGGCAACCAGGTCAGCATGGCCGGCGGCGAAATCTATCAGTCGCTGGAACGCGGCGTGATCGACGGGGCCGAGTTCTCGACGCCGAACGTGGATTTCTCGGGCGGCTTCCAGCAGGTGACCAAATACTGGTCCACGCCGGGCTGGCACCAGTCGTCGTCGGTCTTTGGGGTGATGATCAACAAGGCCGCGTGGGACGCGCTGGATGAGGAGACGCAGTCGCGGCTGAAGACCGCCGCCGATGCGACCATGCTGTGGAGCCTTGCCTTTACCGAAAAGCGCGCCACCGAGGCCTTCGGCAAGTTCAAGGAAGCCGGGACCGAGATCACGCGTCTGGACGACGACACGCTGGCCCAGATCCAGACCATGGCCAACGAAACCATCGAAGAGGTGGCCTGCGAAAACCCGCTGTCGGCCAAGGTCTATGCCAGCCAGATCGGCTATCTTCAGGACTATGCCCAGTGGCGCGACGCCTCGGCGCCGTTCAACCTGGGGCGGACGCCTGACGGGCCGGACCTGGCCAAGATCCAGGAGTGCGCGCAGTAAACTGCGCAACTTCCGGCACAAGCCACGGGCGGGGAACGATTTCCCCGCCCTTCTCGTTGACAGGTCAGGGATTCCGTCACATCCTGCTGTCAGCAAGAGGAATGATCATGGGCGAAAAAACTCTGACCCGGATGGACCTGGCCGAAGCCGTGTTCCGTGACGTCGGACTGTCGCGCCATGAATCCGCGCAGCTGGTCGAAAGCGTGCTGGACCATGTCTCGGACGCGCTTGTCCGGGGCGAGCAGGTCAAGATCTCGTCCTTCGGCACGTTCAGCGTCCGCGACAAGAACGAACGCATCGGCCGCAACCCCAAGACCGGGGAAGAGGTGCCGATCACGCCCCGCCGGGTGCTGTCCTTCCGCCCCTCGCATCTGATGAAGGAACGGGTCGCGGCGGGCAACAAGCGATAGGGCGGTTTTTCCACCATGAAGAAGGGCGCAGATGCATTCCGCTCGATCGGTGAGGTTGCCAAGCTGATCGGCGTCGCGCCCCATGTCCTGCGCTATTGGGAAACGCAGTTTCCGCAACTTCGACCGATGAAACGCCCCGACGGGCGCCGTTATTACCGGCCCGATGACGTGCGGCTGGCCGCCGGCCTGTGCGAGGTGCTGCGCGACGATGGCCTGACCATCCGCGGCGCGAAGAAGCTGCTGGCGCGCGACCGGGGCGAGACGATCCGCGCCCGCGGCGCCGCCCGCATCGACGGGCTGATCGGCAAGCCGCAGCCGGACAGCGCCGCCCTGCCCCCGGACGCGGCTGACACGGCGCCCGACGCCGATACCGCCGCGCCGGTGCCCGCACCCGCGCGCGGCCACGCGAACGGGCCTGCGCCGCTGCCCGCCAGTGCCGCCGACCCGCCGCCGGATTTCGATGATGAGGAACAGGACGACATGGCCGACCACAGCCCCCGATCGCGTCATCGCCGCCGCCGTCACGGCCAATCGGACGATGGCAGTCTGCCGCTGTTCCCCGATCTGGACCGGACATCGCCCGACGCGGCGTGGCTGACGCGGCTGACCTATCTGTCGGCGCGGCTGCGCCAGACGCCCGGCGGCCATCCGGCGCTTGGCCGGGCGCGTCCGCACATGACCGCGCTGTGCGACGCCATTGCGGGACTTTACTAGAACCGCCGGAACGATGCAGATTTCCGCCTTGCGGCCCTTGTGCAGCGGGGCCGCTTCGCTCTATATGGCCGGCGTCGGGCCGTGGCGCAGCCTGGTTAGCGCGTCCGTCTGGGGGGCGGAAGGCCGCGAGTTCGAATCTCGCCGGCCCGACCATTCCGAAAACGCCCATCCCGCCTGCGGGGTGGGCGTTTCCATATCCGGACCGCGCACGGACGCAACAAGGGGTAAGCGATGAACGGCGTCCTGCCTGACAGCGAAATCCGCGCGCTGATCGACCGCGGCGCGATTGCCGCCGATCCCCCGATCCTGCCGGAACAGATCCAGCCCGCCAGCCTCGATCTGCGTCTGGGGGCCACCGCCTATCGGTTGCGGGCCAGCTTTCTGGCCGGGCGCGGGCATCGCATCGCCGACCGGCTTGCCGAACTGCGCATGCATCAGATGGATCTTGACGGCGGCGCGGTGCTGGAACGCGGCTGCGTCTATCTGGTGCCGCTGATGGAACGGCTGACCCTGCCCGCGGGATTGACCGCCGTGGCCAACGCCAAATCCTCGACCGGACGGCTGGACCTGCTGACGCGGCTGGTCACCGATGACGGCACCGAGTTCGACCGCCTGCCCGAAGCCTATGACGGTCCGCTTTACGCTGAGATCTGTCCGCGCAGCTTTTCCGTGCTGGTCCGCCCCGGCATGCGCCTGAACCAGTTGCGGCTGCGGCGCGGCCAGGCGGTGCTGAACGATGCCGAGCTGCGCGATCTGAACGACCGCGAATCTCTGGTCGGCGGTCCCGCGCTGATCGACAACGGGCTTGGCTTTTCCGTCGATCTGCGCCCCCGGACCGGCGATCTGGTCGGCTATCGCGCCCGTCCGCACAGCGGGGTGATCGACCTGGACCGGATCGGCGCCTATCCCGCGACCGAGTTCTGGGACGAGTTGCGCACGACCGAAGGCCGCCTGATCCTTGATCCCGGCGCGTTCTATATCCTCGTCAGCCGCGAATCGGTGGCGATCCCGCCCAATTACGCGGCCGAGATGGCGCCCTATCTGGCGATGGTGGGCGAATTTCGCGTCCATTACGCCGGGTTCTTCGATCCAGGTTTCGGCATCGGCACCGCCGGTTCCGGCGCCCGCGGCGTGCTTGAGGTGCGCTGCCACGAAGCGCCCTTCGTGCTGGAACACGGGCAGGTGGTGGGCCGGCTGGTCTATGAGCGCATGGCCGCGCGCCCGGACAGGCTGTATGGCGCGGGCATCAGGTCGAATTATCAGGGACAGGGGCTGAAACTGGCCAAGCAGTTCCGATAGGGTCCAGACCCGACTGCGCAACGCGCGTGGCCGTTGCGCGTCGCTATAACGGTGCGGTCTGCCACAGCCGGACCTTCAACCCGCCATGCGCGACGATCGGGCCCGGAGCCTGCCACGGCAGACCGGTTGCCTTCGCCAGTCCCGCCTCGCTGGTCACGATGCCCACGCGCCAGCCTTGGAACCGGCTGCGAAACACCTCGCCCATCGCGGCGTGCAGTCCGAACAGCGGCCCCTTGTTCCCGATCCGCGCGCCATAGGGGGGATTGACAATCACGATGCCCGGTGCCGCATCGGGACGCGCCAGATCGCCGATGGCGCGGCATTCGAACCGGGTCAGGTTCTCGACGCCGGCGGTTTCCGCGTTCCGGCTGCTCATCCGGATTGCGCCGGCATCGCGGTCGCTGCCGAAAAACCGCAGCCCGGGCTGGCGCGGCACCACCGAGTCGCGCATGCGCTGCCAAGCCGCGGCATCGAAACCGGCAAGGTTTTCAAAGGCGAAGCTGCGGCTGCGGCCCGGCGCAAGCCCGGCGGCGATCTCGGCGGCCTCGATCACGAATGTGCCCGATCCGCACATCGGGTCCAGCACCGTCTGGCTGCCGTCGAAACCCATCTGGCGCAGGAACATCGCGGCCATCGTCTCGCGCATCGGGGCCTTGGCGACGGCCGGCTTGTGGCCGCGCTTGTGCAGCGAGGGGCCGGTCGTATCCAGGCTGATCGTCGCCAGATCGTCCTCGATCCGCAGCTTCACGACGATCCCGGCATCGGCACTGACCGGCGCGCCCAGTTCCTCGCGGATTGCCCGCTCGATCCGCTGCGCGGCGGCGCCGGCGTGATAGATGCGGCTGGCCTTGCAGACGGCTTCGACCTTGACCGGCTGATCCTGCCGCAGCACGTCGGACCACGGAAACTTGCGCGCGCGCTTGTCCAGCTGCGCCAGATGCAGGGCGCGAAAGCTGCCCACGCGCGCCAGCACCCGCGTCGCCCCGCGCAGCATCAGATTGGCGCGCCACACATCGGTCCAGCCGCCGCGGATCGTCAGGCCGCCGGGCTGGATGTCGGGCGACCAGCCAAGTTCGCGCATCTCGTCCGCCAGCGGGGCTTCAAGCCCCGGTGTCGCCACCATGAAGATTTCGAACCGATCCGCATCCATCGCGCAGATCTAGCCGGTCGCGCCCCGCTTGGCGAGCAGGTTCAGCGTCCGATCCGCCGCGTCAGGCGTGCGGCCTGCCGCGCGCGTTTCGTCGTCTCGCGCGCCATTCGTGCCTGTTTTGCCGATGTGGCCGGAGTCGCGCCGCCGGGCTTGCCCATCCGGCTCATTCCCTTGCGGATGCCCCAGTTCATGGCGCGGCTGGTCAGCATGCGGGTCAGCATGGCGATGATCTGGTTCATCCGTCTCTCCTATGCGTCGTCGAAAAGATCGTCGGCGGGCGTGCCGTCGTCAAGGTCGTCGTCCTCGTCGCGTGCAATGGTGGGAACCGCCATGCCGGCATCGGGCGGGCGCGATTCCAGCAAGCCGGCTGCGCGCAGTTCGGACAGGCCGGGCAGATCGCGCGCCGATTCCAAGCCGAAATGGTCCAAAAAGCCTTCGGTCACGACAAAGGTCGCGGGGCGCCCCGGCGTCATCCGCCTGCGCCCCATGCGGACCCATTCCATCTCGATCAGCTGATCCAGCGTGCCGCGGCTGACGGCAACGCCACGAATCTCCTCGATCTCGGCGCGGGTGACGGGCTGGTGATAGGCGACGATCGCCAGCGTCTCGACCGCCGCGCGCGACAGGCGGCGCTGTTCCACCGTTTCGGTCTGCATCAGGAAGGACAGATCGGCGGCGGTGCGAAAGGCATAGCCGTCGCCCAACCGCTCGATCGTCACGCCGCGCCCGTCATAGCGCCGCCGCAGCCCCGCCAGCGCCTCGGCCGGATCGCAGCCGGCGGGCAGGCGCGCGGCCAGGTCGCGCACCGAAACGGGCTGGGCCGAGGCGAACAGGATCGCCTCGACCATCCGTTCCTGCTGATCCATCGGCGGCGGCGGAAAATGCGGCGCGGCCGCCTCGTGCGGATTGGACGGGTCGGATCGGTCGGGCGGGGTCGGATCGGTCACGTCAGGTCTCGGCTGTCGGTGTGCGGCGAAAGCTGATCGGCGCGAATGTGTCGGACTGGCGGATCTGCAACCGCCCCTGCCGCGCCAGTTCAAGCGAGGCGGCAAAGGTCGCGGCGGTGGCCGAGCGGCGGCGCGCACCGTGAGCCTGCCACCCGTCGGGCAGGAAGTCCGACAGATCGGTCCAGTCGCCCGCGAACCCGATCATCCGCCGCATCCGGTCCAGCGCCTGTTCCATGCTGAACACGTCCTGCCGGTCGAAGGCATAGGGGCGGAATTCGTCGCGCGTCTTCATCCGCGCATAGGCGCGCATCAGGTCGATCAGCCCGGCCTGCCATTCGGTCCGCCGCCTGCGGGCGATGGCCTCGGGTGCGCCGCGCGGAAACCGGCTGATCCCCAGCCGGTCGCGCCCCATCAGCCGCGCCGCCACCTGCCGCATCGCGTCCAGGCGTTCAAGCTGGAACGCCAGATGTGCGGCCATATCCTCGGCCGAGGGGCCATCGGCTTCGGGATCGGGCGGCAGCAGCAGACGCGATTTCAGGAATGCCAGCCACGCGGCCATGACCAGGTAATCGGCGGCCAGTTCGATCCGCAGCTTGCGCGCCTGTTCGACGAAGAGCAGATATTGTTCGGCCAGATGCAGGACCGAGATCCGCATCAGGTCCACCTTCTGGCTGCGGGCCAGCGTCAGCAGCAGATCCAGCGGCCCCTCGAACCCGTCGACATCGACGATCAACGCCTCTTCCGCCCGTCTGGCCGCGACCGAACCCGCATCGACATCGCGGGCCGGTTCGTCCGGCACGGGGCGCAGATAGGGCACGTCTGTCGGGTGTCTGGCCAAGGGGTCTCCGTCGCTGTCGGCGGCCAGAGTCCGTCTTCGGCCGGTGCGAGTCAAGCGGGCCGTTCCGTGCGTCCCGCGACCGCCGGGGGGCTTCGCGCCCCCCGGACCCCCCGCGAGGTATTTGGAAAGAGGGCGAGGGGTGCGGCGGTCTAGGCCACCAGGTCGCGCCATTCCGCCATCAACGCGCGGCGGTCGTGATCCTGCGGCGGACGGCGCTGCGCCAGCGCGGCATCGGCGCGGCGTTGCGCGTTCGGGCCAAGGGGGCCTGCGGCCTCGACCACCGGCTGCATGCTGGCGATCGTGCCGTTGCAGTGCAGGACCAGATCGCAGCCGGCGGCGATGGCGGCGGTGGCGCGTTCGGCCTCGGTCCCCGACAGCGCGTTCATGGTGATGTCGTCGGTCATCAAAAGCCCGTCAAAGCCGATCCGGTCGCGGATCAGCGCGATCACCGTGCCCGAGGCGGTCGCCGGCGCATAGTCCAGCGCCGGAAAGCGGATATGGGCGGTCATGCCCATCGGCAGGTCTTTCAGCGCGCGGAACGGGGCGAAATCCAGCGCGTCGAGATCGTCGAGGCCGGCGGTGACGGTCGGCAGGTCGTGGTGGCTGTCGGCGATGGCGCGGCCGTGGCCGGGCAGATGTTTCATCACCGGCAGCACGCCCGAGGCCAGCAGCCCGTCGGCGGCGGCGCGGCCCAGTTCCGCCACCGTTCCCGGATCGGTGCCCAGGCAGCGATTGCGCAGAAAAGGATGGGTGTCGGGCTGCGCCACGTCCAGCGTGGGCGCGCAGTCCGAATCGATGCCGACATCGTGCAGTTCGCGCCCGATCAGGTAATGGCGCAGCCACATCGCCCGCACCCCTGCCCGCGCCTGGTCCAGCGGGGCGGGCCATTCCGCCCAGTGCGGCGCGCGCAGGCGCTGAACCCGGCCGCCTTCCTGATCGACGGTGATGAGGGCATCGCGGCCGACCGCGTCGCGCAGATCGCCGGTCAGGCGGCGCAGCTGGTCGGGGCGGTCGATGTTGCGACCGAACAGGATAAAACCCCAAGGGTCGGCCGCGCGGAAGAAATCCCGCTCGGCCGCGGTCAGTGCGGTGCCGGCGATCCCGCCCAGGATCGTCGCGTTCGGCGCCATTACGGCGCCAGCGCGAGACAGTCCGTGCCGCCGGATTTCAGCGCGGCGCAGAACTGCCGTGCCTCGCCGATATCGCCAAAGCCCGCGACGCGCAGACGCCAGAAGGTGCGGCCGTTGGCGCTGTGCTGCTGGATCACCTGCCCCTTGCCCGAGAACAGCGAGCCGAACTTGCCCGTCAGCCGGTTCCATTCGCCCGACGCGATGGCGTTGCTGTCGAAGGCGCCGATCTGGACCAGCGGACCGCCGGCAGAGGCGGCCGCCGGGGCGGGGGCCGAAGCGGGTTCGGGTGAAGGCGGCGGCGGCGCGGAATCTGCCGCAGCGGCCGGGCGGGCGACGCTGGCCGCAGGCGATGCGGCGGCCACGCGGGCGGTGCGCGGGCGCGGCGCGGGGCGCGGCGATGCAGTCAGGATGCCGGGATTGGCTGCGGCCTGCGCCTGGATCAGCGCGGCGGTGATTGCGTCGGGCTGGGCCGGTGCGCCGTTTTCGTCGGTGACGACCTCGTTCACGGGGCCTTCGGCCGCCGGCGCGTCGATGATGGCGGCCTGTTCGACGCTGTGGTCGGCCAGCGCCAGACGTTCCGCCTCGGCTGCGGCCTCGGCTTCGGCCAGCGCGCGCGCCTCGCTGTCGGACAGCGGGGTGATCGGCTCGCCATCGAAGCTGAGCGGCACCTCGGACGGGTTTTCCGGCTCGCGCGCGGTGGCGCCGAACTGGCCCATCGCCAGATCCTCATCGCTCAGCTCGGTGGTCGAGGGGGCGATGGCGACCCGGTCGGTCGGGGCGGGCTGCGCGCCTTCGGCCACGTCGTTGACGGCATAGCCGGTATAGCTGGTCAGTTCGCCGCCCGGATCGTCGGGGGTGGTGCGCGCCTCGCCGGCGATGGCCTTGATGACCGGCACGCCCGAGACGTCGCGCGACACCAGTTGCCAGCCCCACGCCATCAGCCCGACCATCAGCCCGACCGAGGCCAGCGCGCCCAGATAATGCGTCAGCCGCGCGATTCGGGCCGTGAACCCTTCGGCCCCGTCGGGGTCGGCCGCAAAGCGCCGGTCGTCCTGCGGTTGGCCCTGGTCGTCCCAGCCACCCTGTTCATAGGAAAATTCGCGCCGCACCTTGTGACGCGAGAACACATAGCCGCCTTCGCGGAAATCCATCACTGCCATAGCCTGCCTGCCTGACTGCCCGGTTGACCCGGTGTTACCGTTGACTGCTCGTTTTCGTCCGGCGGGGCGCCTTGAATCAGCGCATTTCCTCGACCGGAGTCACGCCAAGGATAGCGAGGCCCGATGAAATGACAACGCCGACGGCCCGGACCAGCGCGATTTTTGCCTGGCTGGTGGCGGCGCTGCCATCCTGAAGAAAGCGCAGCGACGGATCGTCATTGCCCCGGTTCCACAACGAATGCAGGTCAGAGGCGATGTCATAGAGGAAAAACGCGACCCGGTGCGGCTCGTGCGCGCGGGCGGCGATTTCCACAAGGCGTGGCCATTCGGCAACTTTCCGGGCCAGGTCAAGCTCGGCCTGATGCGAAATCGCGGTCAGATCGGCCGACAGAAGCGCGTCGTCCGACACGTCGATTCCGGCCTCGGCGGCGCGGCGCAGGACCGAATGGACCCGCGCGCTGGCATACTGGACATACCAGACCGGGTTGTCGCGGGATTGTTCCAGCACGCGCGCGAAATCGAAATCCAGCGCCGCGTCGTTCTTGCGCGTCAGCATGATGAAGCGGGTGACGTCGGCGCCCGCCTCTTGCACGACGTCGCGCAGGGTGACGAAGGTGCCGGCGCGCTTCGACATCTTGAACGGCTCGCCGTTGCGATACAGCCTGACCAGCTGGACCAGCTTGATGTCCAGCGGCACACGCCCGTCCGACAGCGCCCGGACCGCCGCCTTCATCCGCTTGACATAGCCGCCGTGATCGGCGCCGAACACGTCGATCAACTGGTCGAAGCCGCGGTCGATCTTGTCCCAGTGATAGGCGATGTCGGGCGCGAAATAGGTCCATGCGCCGTCGGATTTCTGGATCGGACGGTCCACGTCGTCGCCATGCGCCGACGATCTGAACAGCAATTGTTCGCGCGCCTCCCAATCCTCGGGCAGCTTTCCCTTGGGCGGTTCCAGCACACCGCGATAGATCAGGCCAAGACTGTCCAGCCGTGCGATCGCGGCCTCGATCCTGCCGGTGCCGTAAAGCGCCTTCTCGCTGGAATACACATCCATGCGGACGCCAAGCGCGGCCAGATCGGCGCGGATCACCTGCATCATCGCCTCGGTCGCGAAATCGCGGATCTCGTCAAGCCAGTCGGATTCGGGCCGGTCCAGCAGGCTGCCGCCGTATTTCTCGCGCAGCGCCTCGCCGACCGGGATCAGGTAATCGCCGGGATACAACCCCTCGCGGATCTCGGGCGCCAGCCCGTTGGCCTCGCGATAGCGTTCATAGGCCGAGCGCGCCAGAACATCGACCTGCGCACCGCCATCGTTGATATAGTATTCGCGCGTCACGTCATGGCCGGAGAATGCCAGCAGATTGGCCAGCGCATCGCCGAACACCGCCCCGCGCACATGGCCCACATGCATCGGGCCAGTGGGGTTGGCGCTGACGAATTCGACATTGACCCTTTCGCCCTGACCAAAGGTCGAGCGGCCGAAATCGTTGCCCGCCCGGATCGCGGTGGCGACGATGTCCTGCCAGACCGAGGGCGACAGGCGCAGGTTCAGAAAGCCCGGTCCGGCAATCTCGGCTTTTTCGATGCGCGGATCGGTCAGGCGCGCGGCCAGCTTCTCGGCAAGCTCGCGCGGCTTCATCGCGGCGGGCTTTGCCAGCACCATGGCGGCATTGGTCGCCAGATCGCCATGCGCCGGATCGCGCGGCGGCTCGACCGCGACATTGGCGTAATCCAGACCGGCCGGCAGTTCGCCCGCCTGCGTCATCTGGTCCAGCGCATCCAAGACGACGCCGCGAAGATCGGTGAAAAGGTTCATGTTCGGCTTCCTGACTGACCTGCGCGGGTTAACGCCTGCGACCGGGGAAGGTCAACAGCGACGGCAGCCGCGACCCGTGCCCGGCCCGGCAAGCCAGGGCGGGCGCGCGCAAGATGGCCGGGTCAGTCGGACTTGCGGCCCTTGTCCTTGTCGTTGTCCTTGTCGGGGGCCGGTTCGTCCTCATCCGGCAGGTCGGCGTCGGGGTCGGGCTGGGGCGCGCCTTCATCGGGCGTCTTGCCGTCGCTGGCATCGCCCTCGGTCTCGACCAGTTCGGGGTCGTCCTTCAGCTCTTCGCGCAGCTCGTCGGCCTGGTCGCGTGCCTCGCCGCCCGCGACGCTGCCATTGCCCTCGCCGCGCTTGACCGCCTCGGCCTCGGCGCGGGCGACCTGCTTGGCCTTTTCCTGCGGCTTGGTCTGCGCCTCGTTCTCGCGTTCGATCTCTTGCGCGACCTCGGGCGGCAGCATCGACACGATCCGCACATCCGGCTTGTCCACCAGATCGTCATCGTCGCTGACGAACCACATCTCTCCGTTCTGCACGACGGCCAGCGCGATCGCCCCCTCGCGCGCGGCGCGCCAGTCTTCCAGCCCGTATTCCTCGGTCAGGCGGGTGGTGCGCATGATCCAGCCCTCGGCCAGCAGTTCCAGATACTGCGCCAGCGTCCGGTTGCCGTCGATGGTCTGGCCACCCAGTTGTGTGGGCAGGGCGTGGCGGGCGCGGTCTTCCTTGTGGCGCGCCAGTTGCCAGATCTTCTCGCGTCCGAATTCGGGCGCCAGATCGGTGGCGACCAGGGTGTTGTAGGCATCGTTGTCCGACGCCGCCAGGATCGCGCCATAGGCGATGAATTCGACGTTGTATTCCGCCGCCTCGCCCAGAATGTCGCCATAGAAGGTCTGGACGCCCGCCGCCCGCGCGGTGCGCAGATGGTCGCGGTTGGTGTCGGTGATCAGCACGTTCACATCGGCCTTTTCCAGCGCCTTCGACAGGCTGGTGGCGAACAGCGAGCCGCCGACGATCAGCAGGCCGGGCTTTTCGCCCGAGGTCAGGCCAAGCCGGCGTGCCAGCGGCGCAAGGGTGAAGCCGTGCAGAACCACCGTCGCCAGCACCAGCACGAAAGCCAGCGGCGCGATCTGCGCGCCGCCTTCGATGCCCTCGGCCACAAGCCGGTCGGCAAAGATGCCCGACACGGCGACCAGCACCACCCCCCGCGGGCCGGTCAGCGCGATCAGCCAGCGTTCCTTCATCGGCAGGTTGGTCCCGATCAGCGAGATCATCACCGTCAGGGGCCGCGCGACCAGCACCACGGCGGCGACGAACAGCCCGGCGCGCAGCCAGTTCAGCTGCGCCAGCGTGTCGAACTCGATCCCCGCCGCCAGCAGGATGAACACGCCCGACACCAGAAGGATCGTCGCATGTTCCTTGAACCGGTGCAGTTCCTGATAGCTGGGCAGATCGGCATTCGCGATCACCAGACCCATCACCGTGACCGCCAGAAGCCCGCTTTCATGCAGCAGGCTATCGGCGCCCGCGAACACCCCCAGCACGGCGACGAACAGCAGCGGCACCTTCATGTATTCGGGCACCCAGCCCCGCCGGAACGCCTGCACCAGCAGATAGCCCGCGACCACGCCGATCGCCGCGGCAAAGCCGGTGCCCAGGATCAGCTGCGCCAACGCCTCGTCCCAGGTCGCGCCGGTGTTGCGCACCAGCACGATCTCCAGCGCGACGACGGCGACCAGCGCGCCGATGGGGTCGTTGACGATCCCCTCCCATTGCAGCGTCTGCGCGGGACGAGAGGTCAGCTTGGCCTGCCGCAGCAGCGGCGCGATCACGGTCGGGCCGGTCACGATCATGATGCCGCCCAGAACGATCGCCGCCTGCCAGCCCAGCCCCGCCACCAGCACAAGTGTCAGCGACGACAGCGCCCAGCCCAGAGGCGCGCCGATATAGACCAGCCGCCGCACCGCCGGCCGCGCATCGGCCAGCTTCTTGAAGCTGAGCGTCAGCCCGCCCTCGAACAGGATCACCGCCACCGCCAGCGAGATCATCGGCGGAACGATGTCGCCGATATCGCGGGCCGGAACGAAGATCCCCGTCACGGGTCCCAGGAACAGCCCGGCCGCCAGCATCAGCACGATGGCCGGCAGCCGGAACCGCCACGCCAGCCACTGCGCGCCCACCCCGGCGGCGCCCACGACCGCGAATGCCTGTATCGGGCCAAGCCCGCCCGTCAGTTCCAATGCCATGCCTGATCCTGTCCCTTGTCCTGCCAGAACCTGTCGGGGCCTGCGCGGTTCCCGAAACCTGTCACTTTGTCAGGGTGATGTCCTGACAGATTGACGTTTCTTGCGCTTTGGTCTAGGCGAAACGTGGCCCGCATCCGGCGGGCTGACCGAAGGGGCGTGCGGATTTGCGTCCCATCTGGGCCGCATGGGCGCCATTCCGGGCGCGCGGCATGGAACGCATCGTGCAACAGCGCGCGACATCTTGGAAAGCCCCGCATGACAAAATTCTCCGATCTCAAGCTTGACCCGAAGGTGCTGAAGGCCATCGCCGAGGCAGGCTATGAAACGCCGACGCCGATTCAGGCCGGGGCGATTCCGCCCGCGCTGGAAGGCCGCGACGTTCTGGGGATCGCCCAGACCGGCACCGGCAAGACCGCCAGCTTCACCCTGCCGATGATCACGTTGCTGGGCCGCGGCCGCGCGCGCGCGCGCATGCCCCGGTCGCTTGTGCTGTGTCCGACCCGCGAACTGGCCGCGCAGGTGGCCGAGAATTTCGACATCTACGCCAAGCACACCAAGCTGACCAAGGCGCTGCTGATCGGCGGCGTCAGCTTTGGCGAACAGGACAAGCTGATCGACCGCGGCGTGGACGTGCTGATCGCGACGCCCGGCCGGCTGCTGGATCATTTCGAACGCGGCAAGCTGCTGCTGACGGGCGTGCAGATCATGGTCGTGGACGAGGCCGACCGGATGCTGGACATGGGCTTCATCCCCGACATCGAACGTATCTTCCAGCTGACGCCCTTCACCCGCCAGACCCTGTTCTTCAGCGCCACCATGGCCCCCGAGATCGAGCGGATCACGAACACCTTTCTGCACACGCCCGAACGGATCGAGGTCGCGCGGCAGGCCACCGCCAGCGAGACGATCACCCAGAAGCTGATCGAGATCACGCCGACGCGCCGCGACCAGACCGCCAAGCAGAAGCGCGAATTGCTGCGCGCGCTGATCGACGCCGAGGGCGACAAGCTGAAGAACGCGATCATCTTCAGCAACCGCAAGACCGATGTGGACATCGTCGCCAAGTCGCTGGCCAAGCACGGCTATGACGCGGCACCCATCCACGGCGATCTGGATCAAAGCCACCGCACCCGGACGCTGGACAGTTTCCGCGACGGCAGCCTGAAGCTGCTGATCGCCTCGGACGTCGCCGCGCGCGGGCTGGACATTCCCGCCGTCAGCCATGTCTTCAATTTCGACCTGCCCAGCCATGCCGAGGATTACGTCCACCGCATCGGCCGCACCGGACGCGCGGGCCGGCAGGGCACCGCGATCAGCATCGCCACGCCCTCGGACGACAAATACCTGGCCGCGATCGAGAACCTGTTGAAGCAAAGCCTGCCCCGCGCCGACGCGCCCGAGGGATTTTCGCTGTCCGACAGCGGCAGCCCGGCGTCTCATGGCGACCGCAACCGCGACCGCGACGATCGCCGGAACGGCCGCGACAAGCGCCGCCGCGGCCGCCGCGACGACGACCGCAAGCCGGACGATCAGAAAGCCGCCGAAACGCCTGAGGACAAGTCGCCCGCGCCCGCCGCCGAAGCGACGCCGCGCCAGGAGCGGAACGAGCGGCAGGACCGCAACGAGCGGCAGGACCGGACCGAGCGGCAGGACACGCGGCGCGACGACCGTCAGCGCGGTCGCGGACGCGGGCGCGACGATCATCGCGGCCCGGCGGTCACGGGCATGGGCGATCACGTGCCCGAATTCATGCTGGTCAGCCTGCGCCCGGCCGTCGAAAGCGCCGAGACGTCCGATTCCGACGCGCCGGATGCACCCGACAATCAGGCAGCCGAAAAACCCGCGCAGCCCAAGCCCGCGCGCGGCCGCAAGCCCGCCCGTCAGGCCGAGGATGCGGCCGATACGCGCGAACCGGCGACCGAGGCAAAAGAAGCCGACCGGACCGACACGTCCCAGACCGAAGATGCGGCCGAGGCCGAGGCGGCACCGGCGAAACCTAAGCGCACCCGGCGCAAGAAGGCGGAAACGCCCGAGGCACAGGCCGAGCCCGGCGCTGAACCGGACGCTCAGCCCAAGCCGCGCAAGACGCGCGCGCGCAAGGCCAAGACCGACGAAGCCGCGCCTGACACCGCCGAAGAGACGCCGAAACCCAAACGCACCCGCCGCAAGAAGGTCGAGGACGCGCCCGAGGCCGAAGCCTCGGAGGATGCGCCCAAGCCACGGCGGACGCGGCGCAAGAAGACAGACTCCGACGCCTCGGACGGGAACGACCACCAGGCGAACGGCAACTCTCAGGACAACGCCGACGCCGGCGCCTGATCCGGCCGATGCAGGACCGACTGAGCCCGCCGCACCTGCACCCGCGACGCCCGCCGCTGATCCGGCTTGCGCCCGATCTGGGGCTGGGGCTGATCGCGGCGCTTGGCCTTGCGCCTGCCGGCGTGTGGGGCGCAACCGTCGTCGCCCTCGCCGCGATCCTGTGGCGGCTGGCGCGCGCCCGGCCCGCCGCCGTGTTCTGGCACGGGCTGGCGGCGGGGCTGGGCTGGTTCGTTCTCGCGATGTCCTGGATCGTCGAGCCGTTTCTGGTCCAACCCGACATCTATGGCTGGATGGCGCCCTTCGCGCTGATCCTGATGGCGCTTGGCGGCGCGCTGTTCTGGGCGATCCCGGTGTGGCTGGCGGCGCGGGTGGCGCCGGGCTGGCGCAGCCGCATCATCGCCATGGCTGCGGCGCTGATCCTGTCCGACTGGCTGCGCGGCTGGATCTTCACCGGCCTGCCCTGGGCGCGGATCGGCCATGTCTGGATCGACACGCCGGTCGCGCAGGCGGCGGCCTGGATCGGCGCGGTCGGTCTCAGCCTGCTGACGCTGACCCTCGCATCATTGCCGGCGCTGCTGTGGCGTCCGTCGGAACGAACGATCTTCGGCTTTCTGCCGGGCGCGATCCTGGCCATCGTGCTGACGGGCGGGCTGTGGGCGGCCGGTCTGGCGCGACTGGCCCAACCGCTGCCGGCCGACCGGGACGCGGTTGTGCGCATCGTCCAGCCCGATGCCGAACAGCACCTGAAATGGGACCCCGAATGGTCGGCGGTGTTCTTTCGCCGCCTGCTGGACCTGTCGGCCGAACCCGGCCGGCGCGATCTGGTGATCTGGCCCGAAACGGCGGTCAACTTCCTGCTGAACGACGCGGACGAGGTGCTGCCGGCGATGGCTCAGGCCGCGGGTGCGCCGCTGGTCCTTGGCATCCAGCGGCGACAGGACAGCCGCTTTTACAACAGCCTGACCCTGCTGTCGCCCGAGGGCCGGATCCTGTCCACCTATGACAAGTTCCACCTTGTGCCGTTCGGCGAATACATGGCTTGGGGCGATGCGCTGGCCAATATGGGCATCACCGCCTTCGCCGCCCGCTACGGTCACGGCTACTCCGCAGGGCCGGGGCCGGCGGTGATGTCGGCGCCTGGCCTGCCCGATTTCCAGCCGCTGATCTGTTACGAGGCGATCTTTCCCCAGCATCTGCGCGGGCTCGACGCGCGGCCCGGCTGGCTCCTGCAAGCCACCAACGATGGCTGGTTCGGTCGGCTTTCCGGCCCCTATCAGCATCTGGCCCAGGCCCGGCTGCGCAGCATCGAAACCGGGCTGCCGCTGATTCGCGCCGCCAATACCGGGGTCAGCGCGGTGATCGACGCGCGCGGCCGGGTCCGGGACCGGCTGGCCCTGGGCGGGATCGGCCATATCGACGCGAAACTGCCGGGCGCGCTGCCCGAGACCGTCTGGTCGCGCGCAGGCCCCGCCCCGGTCGTCATTCTTGCGCTGCTGGCGCTGATCGCCGCCGCCCTCCTGCCCCGCCTGCGCACCAAAGACAGACCGCCGCGCCCCTGACCGCCCGATCTGCGCGACAGGTCGGGGACGGGCACCGGCCCCGCCCCTCGCCCTCTTTGCAAATACCTGCGGGGGTGAATTGGCCGCAGGCCAAGAGGGGGCCGGCGAGGCCCCCTTGCCTCGGTCGTGGCCTCAGTCGCGGAAATGCCGGCTGTCCTTGACCTGGTCCCACGCCCAGACGACCTCGGCCAGCCGATCCTCGTCCGACCGGTCGCCGCCATTCATGTCGGGATGCAGATCCTTGACCAGAGATTTGTATTGCTTGCGGATTTCGGTCCGGGTCCAGCTGTCGCGCGCCTCAAGGATCTCCAGCGCCTTGCGTTCGGTCGGCGGCAGCTTGCGGGCGACGCGGGCGCGCGCCTCGGACGAGGTGCCGTTCGCGCCCAGGATCTCGTGCGGGTCGCTGACGCCGTGGCGCGCCCATGCCTGTTCCTGCGCGGCGCGACCGAACGGCTTGGTCGGGCGTTCCCAGACGGTGGCGTTGTCCAGAAATTTCTGGAACTCCTCTTCCGACTGGCCCTGAAAATAGTTCCAGTTGGCGTTGTATTCGCGCACATGGTCTTTGCAGAACCAGAAATAATCGTCCAGATTGCGCGGGTTCTTGGGCGCCCGATACTGCCCGGGTTCGTTGCACCCCTCGCGCTCGCAGATGCGGGTCGAGGTTTCGAACGCGCCGGACATGCCGCGGCGGCCCTTGTTGCGCCGCTTCTTGTCCTTGGCGGCGGAAATGTCGAAACCGAACGGGTCGTTACTGCTCATGCTGGGGCACCTTTGCGACTCGGAGGCGGCAGTTTAGGCTATTTGACGGCACATGAAAGGTCTTGACGGAAGGATATGGGGATGATCGCGGACGAGATACAGGACCGGCTGGCGACGCTGTCGCCCACGCGGCTTGAGGTGATCGACGAAAGCGAGGCGCATCGCGGCCACGCCGGGTATCGCGAGGGCGGGCAAAGCCATTTCCGCATCCGCATGGCCAGCCCCGCCTTTGCCGGGATCGGCCGGGTGCAGCGCCACCGGCTGATCCACAACACCCTGGGCGACATCGTTCCGCGCATCCACGCGCTTGCGCTGGAACTGTCCGACAGCTGAGCCGTTAGCGCCGTCAGGCTTGCCGCCTGCCGGGGCGGCGCGTAGAAGCCGGCCAACACGAATGACAACGAGGGATGAGGCCATGACCCTGCCCAGGGATTTCAACGATCGCATGCTGTCCTTGGGACTGGCCCGTGTCAGCGAGGCGGCGGCCCATGCCTCGGCCCGGCTGATCGGCCGCGGCGACGAAAAGGCCGCCGATCAGGCGGCGGTGAACGCGATGCGCGATCAGCTGAACATGCTGGACATCAAGGGCGTCGTCGTCATCGGCGAGGGCGAGCGCGACGAGGCGCCGATGCTGTATATCGGCGAAGAGGTCGGCAACGGCAACGGCCCCGAGGTCGACATCGCCCTTGATCCGCTGGAGGGCACGACGCTGACGGCCAAGGACATGCCGAACGCGCTGACCGTGATCGCCATGGCGCCGCGCAACACCCTGCTGCACGCGCCCGACGTCTATATGGACAAGCTGGCCATCGGGCCGGGCTATCCCGTCGATGTCGTCAGCCTGGAAATGTCGCCCGCTGAACGTGTCCGCGCCCTGGCCCGTGCCCGCGGCTGTCAGGACAGCGACATCACCGTCTGCATCCTGGAACGCCCCCGCCACGAAGACATGATCGACGAGGTGCGCCAGACCGGCGCCGCGATCCGCCTGATCACCGATGGCGACGTGGCCGGCGTGATCCACACCGCCGAGGCGGAACTGACCGGCATCGACATGTATATGGGATCGGGTGGCGCGCCCGAAGGGGTGCTGGCGGCCAGCGCGCTGAAATGCATGGGCGGACAGATGTGGGGCCGCCTGCTGTTTCGCAACGATGACGAAAAGGGGCGCGCCAAGTCCGCAGGAATTACTGATCTTGACCGCATCTATGCGCGCGACGACCTGGTGACGGCGGATGTGATCTTTGCCGCGACCGGCGTCACCAACGGCTCGATCGTGGCGGGCGTCAAGCGCGAACCGGGCTATCTTCAGACCGAGACCATCCTGATGCGGTCCAAGACCGGGTCCGTCCGGCGCATGATCTATCGCAACCCGGTCAAGTGACAGGGACGGTCCGCCCGGCCCCGTCGCGACGTTCGGGCCGTTCGGGCAGGCAAGAAGGGATTCCGTGGCGTTTCTGGGGATCGATCAATCGCTAAGCGGCCGGCGCTGGACCGGGCCGGATGCCGGGCTTGAGCGTCTGGCCGAGGGTCTGGCGCAAAAGGCGTCGCTGCCGCTGGCGGTGGCGCGGGTGCTGGCCGAACGCGGGGTTCAGCCCGAGGCCGCCGGCGGCTTCCTGACCCCGAAGCTGCGCGATCTGCTGCCCGACCCGCTGTCGCTGCGCGACATGGGGCCTGCCGCGGATCGCCTGGTGGCCGCCGCCATCGCGGGCGAGCGGATCGCGATCTTTGCCGATTACGACGTGGATGGCGGCAGCTCGGCCGCGCTGCTCCTGGACTGGTTGCGCCAGCAGGGCCGGGACGCCACGCTGTATGTGCCCGACCGGATCGACGAGGGCTACGGGCCGAACCCCGCCGCGATGGCCGCGCTGGCCCAGGCGCACGACCTGATCGTCTGCGTCGATTGCGGCACGCAGGGTCACGATGCGCTGGCGGCTGCGGCGGGAGCCGACGTGATCGTGCTGGATCACCATCTGGGCGCGCAGGCGCTGCCCCCCGCGCTGGCCGTCGTGAACCCCAACCGCGCCGACGAGGATGGCGCGCTTGGCCATCTGTGCGCGGCGGGGGTGGTCTTTCTGACGCTGGTTCAGGCCGGGCGCGTGCTGCGCGGCATGGGCCGCCGCGAACCCGACCTGATGGCGATGCTGGATCTGGTGGCGCTGGCCACCGTGGCGGATGTGGCGCCGCTGATCGGCGTGAACCGCGCCTTCGTGCGCGCCGGGCTGGCGGTCATGGCGCACCGGCAGCGTCCGGGGCTGGTCGCGCTGTCGGATGCGGCGCGGCTGGACGGTCCTCCGAACGCGTTTCATCTGGGGTTCCTGCTTGGCCCGCGCATCAATGCCGGCGGCCGCATCGGGCGGGCGGATCTGGGGGCGTTGTGCCTGTCCTCGCGCGATCCGGCCCAGGCGGCGGATCTGGCCGCCCGGCTGGATCAGCTGAACCGCGACCGCCGCACCATCGAGGCCGAGGTGCGCGACGAGGCGATGGCCCAGGTCGAGGCGCGCGGCCATCCTGTCCTGTCCTGGGCCGCGGGCGCAGGCTGGCATCCGGGCGTGGTCGGCATCGTCGCCGCACGGCTGAAAGAGGCGACCGACCTGCCCTCGGTCGCCATCGGCATCGACCGCGGGATCGGCAAGGGATCGGCCCGGTCGGTGCCCGGCGTCGATCTGGGCCGTGCCATCCAGCGTCTGGCGGCCGAGGGTCTGCTGCTGAAGGGCGGCGGGCACGAGATGGCCGCCGGGCTGACGGTCGAGGAAGCGAAGCTGGAACCGGCCATGGCGCGGCTGGCCGAGTTGCTGTCGCGCGATCTGGCCGGGCGCGGCGGCGGCGCGCGCGAGCTGCGCATCTCGGGGCTGCTGGAAGGGGCGGGCGCCACGCCGCAGATGTTTCGCCAGCTTGAGGATGCAGGCCCGTTCGGACAGGCCGCCCCTGCCCCACGCTTCGCCTTTGCCGATCAGCTGATCGACAGTGCCGCGACGATGGGCGACAGCCATCTGCGGCTGAATTTCCGCAGCCCCGGCGGCCCAAAGCTTGAGGCGGTCGCATGGGGGGCGATGAACGGCCCGCTTGGCCCCGCGCTGATCGGCGCCAAGGGACGGCGCTTTCATCTGGCGGGCAAGCTGGAACTGTCCACCTGGGGCGGGCGCGAAAGGCTGCGCCTGCGGCTGGACGACGCCGCCCCGGTCTGAGGCTCATCGCACCTCTGGTCAGGGCCGGGACGCCTCGCTAGTCTGGCGGCGACATCCGATAGGAGGCAGAGATGAAACTGACCTGGCTTGGACATTCCGGCTTTCGGCTGGAAATCGAGAATGCGGTGATCCTGATCGACCCGTGGCTGTCGGGAAACCCGGTCTTCCCCGAGGACAGGCGCGACAAGGCGATCGCGGGCGCGACCCATATCCTTCTGACCCACGGGCACGGCGATCATTCGGGCGACACGCTGGCCATCGCGAAAGAGCTGAAGATCCCGGTCGCCGGCATCTATGACCTGATCAACAGCTGGGGCAACCACCAGGGCATCGACGGCATCGGCTTCAACAAGGGCGGCACCGTCGATCTGGGCGGCGCAAAGGTGACGATGGTCAACGCCACCCATTCCAGTTCGCTGGATGGCGCGGACGGACCGATCTATGCCGGCCACGAATCCGGCTTCATGATCGCGGGCGAGGATCGGGTGATCTATGTCTCGGGCGACACCGACATCATGGCCGACATGGAATGGATGGCCGATTATCACCGTCCCGATATCGGCATCCTGTGCGCGGGCGGGCATTTCACCATGGACATGCGCCGCGCGGCCTATGCAGCGCGGAGATATTTCGACTTCAAGACCGTCATCCCCTGCCATTACAAGACATTCCCGCTGCTGGAACAGTCGGCGCAGGAGCTGATCGACGGCCTGCCCGGCGTCGAGGTGATCGAGCCCGAGGTGATGAAGGCCATCGAGTTGTGAGCTTTCAGTCCTTCGACGATCCCGCCGGGGGAGGCGATCACGCCGCCCGGCTGGCCGATCTGCGCGCCCGTCTGCGGCGGATGGACCTGGACGGCTTCATCGTGCCGCGCGCGGATGCGCATCAGGGCGAATACGTGGCCGACGCCGATGCACGGCTGGCCTGGCTGACCGGGTTCACCGGCAGCGCGGGCTTTGCCATCGTGACGCAGGATCGCGCGGCGGTGTTCACCGACGGCCGCTATCGCGTGCAGGTCCGACAGCAGGTCGATCCGGCGCAGTTCGCGGCCGTGGACTGGCCGGCGACGCGACCCTCGGCGTGGCTGCGCGACGCGCTGCCCGAGGGCGGGCGCGTGGGTTTCGATCCGTGGCTGCACACCCGCAAGGAAATCGAGACGATGGAGCGCGGGCTGGACGGCACCGGCATCGGGCTGATCGCCGTCGACCAGAACCCGGTCGATGCCGTCTGGCCCGACCGCCCCGCCCCGCCGGTCGGTCCCGCGCGCGCCCATGACGACGCGCTGGCGGGCGAGACATCGGCGCAGAAACGCGCGCGCCTAGCGGACGAGTTGCGCGATGCGGGGCAGGCAGCCGCGTTCCTGTCCCTGCCCGATTCGATCTCGTGGCTTCTGAACATTCGCGGCAGCGATCTGCCAAAGAACCCGGTGGTGCAGGCTTTTGCCGTCCTGTCCGATGACGGGCATGTGGCGCTGTTCAGCGATCCGGACAAGTTCGACGACCGGCTGCGCGCCCATCTGGGCGATCAGGTCGCGATCCTGCACCCCGAGGGGCTGTCCGCGGCGCTTCTGGATCTGGAAGGCCCGGTGCGGATCGACCCGGACACCGCGCCCGAGGCCGCATTCCGCCTGCTGGAACGCGCGGGCACCGATATCGCGCGCGCCCCCGATCCGGCGATCCTGCCCAAGGCGCGCAAATCCGACGCGGAACTGGCCGGGATGCGGCAGGCGCATCTGCGCGACGGCCTCGCCATGGTGCGGCTGCTGGCATGGCTGGACGCGCAGGACCACACCGCGCTGACCGAGATCGACATCGTCCGCAAGCTTGAATCGCTGCGGATCGAGGCAGGCATCACCGATATCAGCTTCGACACGATCATGGGCGCGGGTCCGAACGGGGCCATCGTGCATTACCGCGTCACCCGGTCCAGCAATCGCAGGCTGGGGCGTGACGACATGCTGCTGATCGATTCGGGCGGCCAGTATATCGACGGCACCACCGACATCACCCGCACGGTCGCCCTGGGCCAGCCGTCGCCCGACGCCGTCACCGCCTATACCGCGGTGCTGCGCGGCATGATCGCGATCAGCCGCGCGCGCTTTCCCAAGGGTGTGGCGGGCGCGCATATCGACGCGCTGGCGCGGCAGTTCCTGTGGCAATCGGGGTTCGATTACGACCACGGCACCGGCCACGGCGTCGGCGCGGCGCTGTGCGTCCACGAAGGTCCGGTGCGCATCAGCCGCGCCAGCGATACCAAGCTGGAGGCGGGCATGATCCTGTCGAACGAACCCGGCTATTACCGCGAAGGGTCGTTCGGCATCCGGATCGAGAACCTGATCGCGGTGATCCCGGCCGAGGCCGAACCCGGACGCGAGATGCTGGGCTTCGAGACGCTGACCCTGTGCCCCATCGACACCCGCGCCATCGACCGGCAGGCGCTGTCCCGCGACGAGGCGGGCTGGCTGAACGCCTATCACGCCCGCGTCCGCGACCTGCTGTCGCCGCATCTGGACCGGCCCGCGCAGGACTGGCTGCGCAAGGCGACGCAGCCGATTGGCGGGGCATGTTCGGCCTGACGATCGGCCGGCGCCGCGGCGCCGTTACAGCGCGTCCAGAAGACGCTCGGCCTCGGACCGGCAGGGCGTCAGCGCGCTGCGATCCTCGCCCGGAAAGAACCGGCCCCGGACCGCGGTCGGCATCGGGGCGGGCTGCGCGATGACGACGCGCGGCCCGGTGCGCACGGTTTCCGCCTGCCAGCTGCGCGCCAGCGCGATCTGCGCGCCCTTGGTCGTGCCATAGGCGCCGAAGAATTTCTGCCCCGCCCGCGGATCGTCGAAGAACATCGCCGTGCCGTCGCGCGCGCGCAGCATCGGCTCGAACAGGGCGATCAGGCCGCGCACGATATCGACATTGACCAGCAGCGATTTCGACCAGTCCTTGCCGTCGATATGGGGCGCGGGCGACAGCGGCGCGGCGTGGATGGCGCAATGCGCCCACAGATCCAGCCCGCCCCATCGTGCGCCGACCGATTGCGCCAGCTGCTGCATCGCCGCCGCGTCGCTGACATCCATCGGCGCCAGCGTCGCCGTGCCGCCGGCCGCGCGGATGCGGTCGTCCAGCTCTTCCAGGCCGCCGACGGTGCGGGCCACGGCCAGCACGTGAAAGCCGCGCGCGGCCAGCCCTTCGGCAAGGGCCGCGCCCAGCCCGCGCGATGCGCCGGTCACAAGGGCGACGGGTCCGGGTCGGGTGTTCTGATCCTGCGTCATGCCAGCAGCCTTTTGCAGAACGCCGCCCTGCGCGCAAGACCCCCGGACGCGGCGCGGCGTCAGCGCCGCGATTGACATTCGCCCGCGCAGCGTCAACATGCGATCCACCGAATTTGGCGAAAACGAGGCTTCCATGACGCTGACCCAAGCCGCGCTGCCGGCGCGCTCGACCTTCACCAATGTCCTGCTGGTCCTGGCCGGATCGGCCCTTGTCGCGCTGTCCGCGCAGGCCAGCGTGCCGATGTGGCCGGTGCCGATGACGCTGCAGACGCTGGCCATCACCATCATCGGGCTGACCTATGGCGCGCGCCTTGCCGCGATCACCCTGCTGGCCTATCTGGCCGAGGGTGCGATGGGTCTGCCTGTCTTCGCCAACGCCTCGGGCGGAATCGCGCCGCTGATGGGGCCGACCGCAGGCTTTCTGTGGGGCTTTGTCGGCATGGCCTGGCTGACCGGCTGGCTGGTGGAACGCGGACTGGATCGCGGCTTCCTGCGCCTGTTCGTCGCCGGGCTGGTGCCGGGGCTGCTGCTGTTCGTGCCGGGTGCCGCCGCCCTGTCGGTCGTGCTGGGCAAATCCGCGGGCGAGGCCGTCGCGCTGGCCGTATCGCCGTTCCTGATCGGGGCCGTCGTGAAGGCGGTGATCGCGGCCATGATTGTTGCCGGCGGCTGGACGCTGTTCAAGCGCCGCTGAGCGCCGAAACCCGCACCTGCGATAACGCCGCCCGGCCGGGGCGGCGTTTTTCATACCGCTGACTGAAGACGCGCCAGCGCGTCCTTGCACAGCCCCAGTTCCAGCCACTGACAGCCAGCGCAGATCCGGTCCAGATCGTCCGGCACCAGCCGGCTGACCGCGCGCGACTGCGCCTCGGCCCAGCCCATCCGCGCGCCCGGCGCGATGCCAAGCGCCTCGGCATGCCGGCGGTCCAGCGCGTCGATCCGGTCCTGCGCCGCGCAGCCGGTCCCGCGGCGCGACGGGCACGGGCCGCAGATCGCATCCGCGCCGGCCGTGAACACCACCTCGGTCGCGGGGTCGGCACGCAGCCGGTCCTGCACAATCCGGTTCATGTTGCGGGTGAAATCGGGCGAATAGCCGCGCCCCTGCCAGCCGATCGCGCACAGCACATGATGCGGGCGCAGCCGAACGGGCCCGGATGCGTCCCGGACCCGTTCTTCATGCGGCGATGGCGATTGCTCAGCGATTGTCCAGATCGACATAATCGCGCTTGTCGGCACCGACATACAGCTGACGCGGACGGCCGATCTTGATCTGCGGATCGCTGATCATCTCTTTCCACTGCGCGATCCAGCCGACCGTGCGCGACAGCGCGAAGATCGGCGTGAACATCGAGGTCGGGAAACCCATCGCCTCGAGGATGATGCCCGAATAGAAATCGACGTTCGGATACAGCTTCTTCGAGACGAAATAGTCGTCCTCGCGCGCGATCTTTTCCAGTTCCTTGGCAACCTGCAAGGTCGGGTTGTCGTGGACGCCCAGAAGATCCAGCACCTCGTCGGCGCTTTCCTTCATCACCTTGGCGCGCGGGTCGAAATTCTTGTAGACCCGGTGGCCAAAGCCCATCAGGCGGAACGGGTCCTCCTTGTCCTTGGCGCGGGCGATGTATTCTGGAATGTTTTCCACGCTGCCGATCTGGCGCAGCATTTCCAGCGACGCCTGATTCGCCCCGCCATGCGCCGGCCCCCACAGACAGGCGATGCCGGCCGCGATGCAGGCGAACGGATTGGCGCCCGACGATCCGGCCAGCCGCACGGTCGAGGTCGAGGCGTTCTGTTCGTGATCGGCATGCAGGGTGAAGATGCGATCCATTGCCTTGGCCAGCGCCGGATCGACGGTGTATTTCTCGGCCGGGACCGAAAAGCACATGTGCAGGAAGTTCGTGGCGTAATCCAGTTCGTTCTGCGGATACACGAAAGGCTGCCCGATCGAGTATTTATAGGCCATCGCGGCAATCGTCGGCAGTTTCGCGATCAGCCGGATCGAGGCGACCTCGCGCTGCCACGGATCGGTGATGTCGGTCGAATCGTGATAGAAGGCCGACATCGCCCCGACCACGCCGACCATGGTCGCCATCGGATGCGCGTCGCGGCGGAATCCGCGGAAGAAATTGTGCATCTGTTCATGCACCATCGTGTGGCTGGTCACACGATTTTCGAAATCGGTCAGCTGCTCGGCGTCGGGCAATTCGCCGTAGAGAAGCAGATAGCAGACTTCCAGATAATGCGATTTCTCGGCCAGCTGCTCGATCGGATAGCCGCGATACCACAGCTCGCCCTCGTCGCCGTCGATATAGGTGATGGTCGAATCGCAGCTGGCGGTCGAGGTGAACCCCGGATCATAGGTGAACACGCCCACCTGCCCATACAGCTTGCGGATGTCCACGACATCCGGCCCCGCAGTCGGGGTCAGGATCGGCAATCCGACCTCGGCGTCTCCGATCATCAAGTTGGCGGTCTTCTTATCGGCCATCCAAAACGTCCTTTCCGGCTGCGCCCGGTCGATCGCAAGGACATGCTTGGAACCGACCCTGGCATGTGTAAGCGGGTCTCATCCCGCCAATTCCGTCTGGTCCCGGAGCCGGGCAAGCGATTCTTCGCGACCAAGCGCCGTCATCATGTCGAACACACTGGGGGTTGCCGAACGCCCGGCCAGAGCGGCGCGCAAAGGCCCCGCAAGCTTGCCCAACCCGACGCCGTATTCCTCGGCGACCTTCTTGGCCGCCTGCTCCAGCTCGTCTCGCGTCCAGCTAGCATGCTGCACCGCGGCAGTCAACGATTCCAGCATACCACGGGATACCGTGTCCAGCTGACCGGCGGCTTTCCGGTCCATCTCGACCGGGCGCTGGATCAGCGCGAAACGCGCCTGCTCCAGCAGTTGCGGCAGGGTCCGGGCCTTGGCCTTCAACGCCGGCAGCGCCGGGATCAGCCGTTGCGTCTGCGTCTCCGACAGCGGCGGCGCGCCGGTTGCGGACAGGTAATCCTGCAACGCCGCCACCAGCGCGGCGTCGTCCATCGCGGCGATATGGTGGCTGCTGACATGTTCCAGCTTCTTGAAATCCAGCCGCGCCGGCGCACGGCCGATCCCCGACAGATCGAACCATTCGCGCGCCTGAGCATCGTCGAACAGCTCGTCGTCGCCATGGCTCCAGCCAAGCCGCGCCAGATAGTTCCGCATCGCCGCCGCCGGATATCCCAATGCCGCGAACTCATGCAACCCCACCGCGCCGTGCCGCTTGGACAGTTTCTTGCCGTCCTCGCCGTGGATCAGCGGAATATGGGCGAAGACCGGCCGCGGCCAGCCCATCGCGTCATAGATCTGGATCTGGCGGGCGGTGTTGGTCAGGTGATCGTCGCCCCGGATCACATGGGTCACGCCCATGTCGTGATCGTCCACCACAACGGCCAGCATATAGGTGGGGGTGCCGTCGCTGCGCAGCAGCACCATGTCGTCCAGCTGGTCGTTGGCCACGCGAACCTCGCCCTGCACCGCATCCTGGATCACCGTCTCGCCGCTGCGCGGGGCCTTCAGGCGCAGGGCATGGGGCGCGTCGGGGTGATCGGTGGCATCGCGCCACGGGCTTTTGAACGGCTCGCGCGGATGCGCCTCGCGCCAGGCGGCGATCTCCTCGGGCGTCGAATAGCAGCGATAGGCCGCCCCTGCCTCCAGCATCTGGCGCGCGACCTGCGCGTGCCGGTCCCGGCGGGCGAACTGGCTGAGCGGTTCGTCGTCCCAGTCCAGCCCCAGCCATTCCAGCCCCTGCAGGATCGCCGCCGTGGCCTCGGGCGTGGACCGGGCGCGGTCGGTATCCTCGATCCGCAGCAGGAATTTTCCGCCCCGGCCGCGGGCGTAAAGCCAGTTGAACAGCGCGGTCCGCGCCCCGCCGACGTGCAGATAGCCGGTGGGCGAGGGTGCAAAGCGGGTGACGATGGCAGATTGGTCGGGCATTCGGGCCTTTCTGGTCGCAAAACCGGGCTGGCACAGGCGCGTTAACGCTTTGCTAAGCAGCGCGTGCCATGGTCGAGATCACAAGGAATACGAAAGCCCTTCGGAAAGGACAAGAATGACCGTTCCGGCCAGCGCGTTGTCGGGTCAGATCGTCGCCGCCACGGCGGTGTCCGTGCCCGCGGCGGTGTCGAGGTCCGCTCCGTCCCCGGCACGCGCCTCGCGGCACGCGACACGTCGCCCGCCCCGCCCGGCCGCCGCAGGTCGGGCGGGGCTGTTTGCCTGGGTGCCGGTCTGTCTGGCGGTGGGCATCACCGCATGGTTCGCCTGGCCGACGCCGCCGACCCTGTGGCAGACGCTGGCGGCGGCGGCCGTCGCGCTTGCATCGCTGGCGGGCGCGCGCGCGGCGCAACCGCTGGCGCAGCGCGGGCATCTGGGCTGGGCTGTCGCCGATACGCTGCGCCTGACCGGGATCGCCGTGGCGCTGATCGTGGCGGGTGCCGGGCTGGCCGGGCTGCGATCGGTGCAGGTCGCGGCGCCGGTGCTGGAATGGCGCTACTATGGCCCGGTCGAGGGGCGGCTGGTCGCCATCGACCGCTCGGCCCGCGACCGCATCCGCCTGACGCTGGACCGGGTCACGCTGCGCGATGTCGCCCCCGACCGCACGCCGGCCCGCGTCCGGCTGTCGCTGATGGACGCGGCCACGGAACCGCTGCCCGCGCTTGGCCAGCGCATCATGCTGACCGGCCATCTGGGACCGCCCCCTGGCCCCGCCGCGCCGGGCAGTTTCGATTTCCGCCAGCATGCGCGGTTCGAACGGCTTGGCGCGGTCGGCTACAGCCGCACGCCGGTCATGGCGGTCGGCCCGCCGCAGGGCGGGATTTGGAACATGCACCGCGCCCGGATGGCGATCAGCGCCGCGATCCAGTCGCGCATCGGCGGGCAGTCGGGCGCGGTTGCGGCCGCGCTGATGACCGGCGACCGTTCCGGGATCGAGGAGGCGACGAACGACCTGATGCGCGCCTCGAATCTCTATCACATCATCTCGATCTCGGGCCTGCACATGAGCATGCTGGCCGGCTTCGTCTATGCCGCCCTGCGATGGGCACTGGTGCTGGCGCAGGGGCTGGGCGCGCCGCTGCCGCAGGCGGTTCACAAGCTGGCGGCGCTTGGCGCGCTGGCCGCCTCGGCCGGG
The DNA here is from genome assembly GCF_028553765.1 of Paracoccus stylophorae. Lineage (NCBI taxonomy): Bacteria > Pseudomonadati > Pseudomonadota > Alphaproteobacteria > Rhodobacterales > Paracoccaceae > Paracoccus > Paracoccus stylophorae. The sequence continues at coordinate 2,824,881 of NZ_CP067134.1, forward strand.
TATCTGTGGCTGTCGGGCGGGGGCGTGGCGACCGAACGGGCCTTCGTGATGGTCGCGGTGATGCTGTGTGCGATCCTGGCGGACCGGCGCGCGATCTCGTTGCGAACGGTGGCGCTGGCGGCGACGATCATCCTGATTTACAGCCCCGAGGCGCTGACTTCGCCCGGCTTCCAGATGAGCTTTGCGGCCACCGTGGCGCTGATCCTGGTCTATGACCCGTGGTCGCGGCTTTCCCCGCATGTGCCCGCCTGGCTGCGCCCCGTGCTGATCCTGCTGATCTCGTCCTTCGTGGCGGCGATGGTGACGGCACCGATTGCCGCCGCGCATTTCAACCGGATGTCGCAATACGGGCTGCTGGCCAATCTGCTGGCGGTGCCGGTGATGGGCACCCTGGTGATGCCGGCCGGCGTGGTCGGCGCGCTGCTGGCGCCCGTGGGGCTGGCGGGGCCGGCGCTGTGGATCATGGGGGTGGGCACCGCCTGGATGCTGGCGGTGGCGCGGTTCGTCGCGGGGCTGGACGGTGCTGTCACGGCGATCACGCTGCCGCCGGCCGCGGTGATCCCGCTGATGGGGTTCGGGGCGGTGCTGGGCGTGCTGTGCTGGCGCAGGGGGCTGGGGGCGCGCGGAACCGCCGCGCCCGCCCTGGGTTTCGCGGCCGGGCTGACGATGCTGGCGGCGGCGCTTGCGCTGTGGGTGACGACAAGCCGTCCGCTGATCCTGATCGCATCCGAGGGCGAGGCGGTCGGCCTGATGACGCCGCAGGGCCGCGCGATCTCGAAACCATCGGGGGGCGCCTTTTCGGTCAGCACCTGGCTGCTGGAGGACGGCGACACCGCCACGCAATCCGGCGCGGCCGCGCGTCCGGGCTGGACCGGGGACCGCCGCGACCGCCGCGCCGCGCTGCCGCACGGTTGGACGATCCTGCATTTTACCGGCAAGGGATCGGGCGCGCGCGCCGCCGCCCTCTGCCAACCGCGCCATATCGTCGTTGCGACCGAAAAGGTGCCGCGCCCCGCCACCGGCGATGCGCCCTGTCTTCTGCTCGATCCGCCCTTACTGCGCGCAACAGGCGCGCTGGCCATCGACTTCAGCAACACGCGGCCCGACATCACCGCCTCGCGCCGGGCGGCGGAATGACGCCCGCGCCGCGGCGCGCATCCGGCCCTCGCCCTCTTTCCAAATACCTCGGGGTGAATTGGCCGCAGGCCAAGAGGGGCAGCGCCCCTTGACCCGGCCTGCCTCAGGCGACCTCGGCGAAGACCTGCTTCAGCGCCTTTTCAAGTTTGTCGAACATCTCATCCATCTGCTCTTCCGTCAGGATGAAGGGCGGGCACAGCACGATGGATTGCCCGAGGGGCCGGCAGATCAGGCCCAGATCGGTGCAGGTATTCGCGATCCGTTCGCTGACCGACAGATCGGCGTCGAAGGGGGTCTTTGTGGCCTTGTCCCGCACCGCCTCCAGCGCCCACATGAAGCCGATGCCGCGCAGCTCGCCGATATGGTCGCTGCGGTCCATGATGGCGCGCAGCCCGGCCTCCATCCGCGGCGCCAGCCGCCGGACATTCTCGGCCAGACCCTCGTTCATCACCACGTCGATGGCCTTCAGCGCAATGGCCGACCCGACCGGATGCCCCGAGGCGGTGAAGCCGTGCGGAAATTCATCGATCTTCTCGACGGCGGCCTGCAACCGGTCCGACAGGTCCGGTCCCAGAATCACCGCCCCCATCGGGAACAGTCCGGCGGTCAGGTTCTTGGAGCTGATGATGGCATCGGGCATGAAATCATAGGTCTGGCAACCCCAGGTGTTGCCGGTGCGCCCGAACCCGCAGATCACCTCGTCCGAGATCATCGGGATGTTGTGCTTGCGCAGGATCGGCAGAATCGCCTGGAAATAGCCCTTAGATGGCGGAATCACCCCGCCCGCGCCCATCACCGGCTCGGCCACGAAGCCTGCGATCGTGTCGGCGCCCTCGCGTTCGATCGTGTCCTCAAGCTCGCGCGCCATGCGGGCGGTGAATTCCGTCTCGCTCTCGCCCTCGCGGCCCTCGCGCCAGTAATGCGGGCAGGTCAGGTGGATGAATCCGTCCAGCGGCAGGCCGAACACCTCGTTATAGGGTTTGCCGGTCATGCTGGCCGCGACGATGGTGACGCCGTGATAGGCGTTGACGCGGGTCAGGATCTTGCGGCGCTGCGGGTTGCCTTCGCTGGCGTGCAGGAACCACAGCATCTTGACCATGGTGTCGTTCGCCTCGGAGCCCGAATTGGTATAAAACACCTTGCCGCGCGAAAACGGCGACACCTCGACCAGCTTTTCCGACAGCATCACGGTCTGGTCGGACATGCGCCCGAAAAACGCGTGATAGCCCGGAAACCGGTCGTATTGCGCCTTCGCCGCGTCGGCCAGGCCCTTGTGATCGAAGCCCGCGACCATGTTCCACAACCCGGAATTGGCGTCCAGATAGCGCCGGCCGTTCACATCGACGACATAGGGCCCCTCGCCATGGGTCAGAACCACAGCCCCGCGCTTGTGCACGCTTGGCAGGTCGGTAAAACCATACAGCGAATATTCGTCGGCGCGGGCTTCCCAGCTTTGCGGTTTGTTCATCGTCATGCCTCCGTGGACGGATCTGACGGCAAGCTAGCCGCGCGGCGAAACGCGTTCAATGGGTGGCGGTCGCGCTTTGGCAGAATGCCGGGGCAGCGTCCGGTTTTCCGGTCGGAACGGCGGATGGATCAGACGAACTGCCGATTGCGGGCGCCCGGACCCCGGCCCTAATGTGGCGGCGGAGGAACCCCATGCGCCACGCCATCGCCGCCGTGCTGATCGCGATCCTGCCGGCCTGCGCCGCAGCGCAGCAGACGGCGATCCTGCCGGTCAAGCTGCTGGACACCTCGCACGAGGTTCGCGACCAGCAGACGGACCACGACCGGCGGCTTGCGCTGCTGGCCGACACCATCGCGGCCGAGGCGGGCGAGGCGTCGATCATCGACCGGGACCGGCTGGCCTCCTGCACGCCCGAGACGACCGAATGTCTGCTGGCGCTGGCCCGTGACGACGGCGCCGAGCGCGCCCTGTTCATCGTGGCGCAGAAAACCAGCACGCTGATCCTGCAACTGTTCGCCAATCTGGTCGATACCGGCAGCGGCGAATTGATCGTCAGCCGCAACCTGACCTTTCGCGGCGATACAGACGACTCCTGGCGCCGCGCCGGCCGGTTCCTGGCGCGTCAGATGGACGCGGCGGCGGAGTAGAGCGCCCCCCTGCCCGGCTTTCCAAAAGCGGCGCATTGCTGTATCAGCACGGGGATTCCAAGGACAGCACAACATGACCGACGACGCCAGCGCCCCCGCGGCCAAGAAGCTTTTCATCAAGACCTATGGCTGCCAGATGAACGTCTATGACAGCCAGCGCATGGCCGAGGCCATGGGCGCGGAGGGCTATGTGCTGACCGAGGATCAGGCGCAGGCCGACATGGTGCTGCTGAACACCTGCCATATCCGCGAAAAGGCGGCCGAAAAGCTGTATTCCGATCTGGGCCGGCTGAAGCCGCTGAAGGCCGGAAAGCCCGATCTGAAGATCGGCGTGGCCGGGTGCGTGGCACAGGCCGAGGGCGAGGAGATCATCCGCCGGATGCCGCTGGTCGATCTGGTCGTCGGTCCCCAGACCTATCACCGTCTGCCGGCGATGGTGCGGGGCGAGGCGCCGCGGATCGTCACCGACTTTCCGCAAGAGGACAAGTTCGACCATCTGCCCGCACCGCGCGCGACCCGCCGCGCGCCGGCGGCCTTCCTGACCGTGCAGGAAGGCTGCGACAAGTTCTGCGCCTTCTGCGTCGTGCCCTATACCCGCGGTGCCGAGGTCAGCCGGCCGGTCGAACGCATCCTGCGCGAGGCGCGCGATCTGGTCGCCCGCGGCGTGCGGGAAATCACGCTTCTGGGTCAGAACGTCAATGGCTGGCACGGCGCGGGCGCGGACGGGCGGGAATGGCGGTTCGGGCGGCTGATCCGCGCGCTGGCCGATATCGACGGTCTGGCCCGCATCCGCTATACGACCAGCCATCCCAACGACATGGAAGACGACCTGATCCAGGCGCATCGCGATGTGCCGCAGCTGATGCCCTATCTGCATCTGCCGGTGCAATCGGGCAGCGACCGGATCCTGAAGGCCATGAACCGCAAGCACACGGCCGACCAGTATCTGCGCCTGATCGACCGCATCCGCGAGGCCCGGCCCGACATCATGCTGACCAGCGATTTCATCGTGGGCTTTCCGGGCGAGACCGACCGGGACCACGAAGACACGCTGCGCCTGATCGAACGGGTGGGCTTTGGCAGCGCGTTCAGCTTTCGCTATTCGCCGCGTCCGGGCACGCCGGCCTATGAACGCCCCGAGATCGAGGCCGCCGTGGCCGATGCCCGCCTGCAGGAATTGCAGGCGCTGCTGACCCGCCAGCAAAAGGCGGCGCAGGAAAGCATGATCGGACGCACGCTGAAGGTGCTGTTCGAAAAGCCCGGCCGCATCGACGGCCAGATGGTCGGCAAATCCGATTATCTTCATTCGGTCTTTGCCGAGGCGCCGCAGGCCCGGATCGGCGATCTGCTGTCGGTGCGGATCGTGGAAAGCGCGCCCAATTCCCTGCGCGGCGAACTGGCGGCCTGAACGCCGCCCCGCGCGGGCACGGTCATCGCCGGTGCCGGGCGGGAACCGCCGCCGCGCCCGGGGATTGATGTTGCGGTCGCCCTCAGGAACGCGCGAACAGGACGAGGGCGACCGCATTCACGCCGTTTGGGCAGCGTGAACCGGGAAATCCGGGCGGGCTATTCGCCGCCGCCCAGACTGTGGACATAGGTTGCGACAGCGCGGATGTCGGCCTCGCTGAGGCGGTTGGACCAGGCGGGCATCACCCCGAACGGACCTTCGCTGACGATGCGGGTGATCGTTTCGCGGTCGTCGCCGTAAAGCCAGACGGCATCGGCCAGGTTCGGCGCGCCCTGCGACTGATCGCCGGTGCCGTCCTCCATGTGACAGACCGCGCAATTGTCCATAAACACCGATTCGCCCGCCTGGGCACTGGCGGCATCGTGCGGCAGGTCCGACAGCGACATCACGTAATCCACGACCTGGTTGATCTGCGTCCGGTCCAGCAATTCGTCACGCCCGAAACGCGGCATCTCGGAATAGCGGGTGTCGGGGTCCTGCGGATCGCGGATGCCGTGCAGCAGGGTCAGATGGATATCCTCCAGCGTGCCGCCCCACAGCCAGTCGTTGTCCAGAAGGTTGGGATAGCCTCTGGCCCCGCCGGCGCCCGATCCGTGACACTGCGCGCACCACGTGCGGAACACCGCCCCGCCCGCATTGGTGGCATAGTTCATCAGTTCGGGGTCATCGGGGATCTGGTCCAATTCGACCGAGGCCAGCCGCGTCTGCACCGCCGCATTGGCCTGATCGAACCGCTCGATCTCGGCGGCGACGCGGTCGCGGGTCGTCGTTCCCAGCAAACCCTGCGTCGCCTGGCTGACCATCGGGATGGCCGGATAGGCGATCACGTATCCCACCGCCCAGATGATCGTCGCATAGAAGGTCCACAGCCACCAACGCGGCATCGGGTTGTCGTATTCGGTGATGCCGTCCCATTCGTGACCGGTCGAAGGCACCTCCTGCACCGTCTTGCCGCGCCGGCCCCGGCGCGCCGGCCGGTGTTTCGGCGCCTCGGGCTTGTCGGGGGCGTCGCGCGGCGGGATGTCGCCGGCGATCTTGGCCGCATGTTCGGCATCGGCCGCCTCGCGTTCCAGGCTGAGGCGGTTTTCTTCGCGATGCTTGTCGTCCTTGTCCTCGGCCATCACCGGCCCTCCTTGTCATCCGGGTCTTCCGGGCGGTCTTCATGTCGAAAGATGCTTGCGGCGGCATCGCGATGCTTGCGGCGCGCTCCGGGGCGGAACACGAACAGGACCACGCCGATGAAGAACACGAACAGGGCCAGCAGGACCCAACTGTCGGCCAGTTCGCGAAGGAAGCTGTAAACCTGCATTCCGGTCTCCTCAGCGCGTGGGATCGGGCTGGAAGGTCGAGAAATCGACCATCGTGCCCAGCATCTGAAGATAGGCGATCAGGGCGTCCATCTCGGTCAGTTGCGGTTGCAGGTCGAAATTGCGCTGCTGCGCGCCGGGATAGCGTTCCTCCATCCCCGACGCATCGGCATCGGGATTGGCCTGGGCGCGGAAATCCTCGACCGCGGCGGCGATCATCTCGTTGGAATAGGGCACGCCCACCATCGCGTCGGTTTCCAGACGCTGCACGATATGGTCGGCTTCGATGCGGCGATCCAGAAGAAAGCCGTATTTCGGCATGATCGATTCCGGCACCACCGATTGCGGATCGCGCAGGTGGTCGATGTGCCATTCGTCGGAATAGCGTCCGCCGACCCGCGCCAGATCGGGACCGGTGCGCTTGGACCCCCACTGGAACGGATGGTCATACATCGATTCCGCGGCCAGGCTGTAATGGCCGTAACGCTCGACCTCGTCGCGCATCGGGCGGATCATCTGGCTGTGGCAGACATAGCACCCCTCGCGCACATAGATGTCGCGCCCGGTCAGTTCCAACGGCGTATAGGGGCGCACGCCCTCGACCTCTTCGATGGTGTTCTCGAGATAGAACAGGGGCGTGATCTGGACGATGCCGCCGATGGTCACCACCAGGAACGAAAAGATCAGCAGCAGCGACGCGTTCTTTTCAAGGATCTTGTGTTTTTCAAGAATTGCCATGGTCGAAGATCCTTACTGCGCCGGAACGGCGATGGCGGTGGGATGGGCCCGGGGCTGCCGGGCAACCGTCGCCCACAGGTTCCAGGCCATGATGATCCCGCCGGCCAGATACAGCACCCCGCCCAGGGCGCGGACGACATACATCGGGAACTTGGCGGCGACGGTGTCGGCGAAGGCGTTGACCAGGAAGCCCTGGCTGTCCACCTCGCGCCACATCAGGCCTTCCATGATGCCGGTGACCCACATCGAGGCGGCGTAAAGGACGATCCCGATGGTGGCGAGCCAGAAATGCCAGCTGACCAGGGACAGCGAATACAGCCGCTCGCGCCCCCACAGCCGCGGCACCAGATAGTAAAGTGCCCCGAAGGTGATCATCCCGTTCCAGCCAAGCGCGCCGGAATGGACGTGGCCGATAGTCCAGTCGGTGTAATGGGACAGGCTGTTGACGGCCTTGATCGACATCATCGGCCCTTCAAAGGTCGCCATGCCGTAAAAGCCCACGGCGACGACCATCATGCGGATGATCGGATCGGTGCGCAGCTTGTCCCACGCCCCCGACAGCGTCATCAGACCGTTGATCATGCCCCCCCAGGACGGCATCCACAGCATGATCGAGAACACCATGCCCAGGGTCGCGGCCCATTCGGGCAGCGCGGTATAGTGCAGGTGGTGCGGTCCGGCCCAGATATAGAGAAAGATCAGCGCCCAGAAATGGATGATCGACAGCTTGTAGCTGTAGACCGGACGCTCGGCCTGTTTGGGGATGAAGTAATACATCATCCCCAGAAATCCGGCAGTCAGGAAAAAGCCCACGGCGTTGTGGCCATACCACCACTGCACCATCGCATCCTGCACGCCCGAGAAAAGCTGCACCGACTTGCTGCCGAACAGGCTGACCGGAAGGGACAGGTTGTTGATCACGTGCAGCATCGCGATGGTCACGATGAAGGCCAGGTAGAACCAGTTCGCCACATAGATATGCGGCTCTTTCCGCATGACGATGGTGCCCAGGAACACGGCCAGATAGGTCAGCCAGACCGCCGTCAGCAGCCAGTCGGCCAGCCATTCCGGTTCGGCGTATTCCTTGGACTGGGTGGCGCCCAGGATATATCCGGTCGCCGCCAGCACGATGAACAGCTGGTATCCCCAGAACACGAACCACGCCGCATTGCCGCCCCACAGCCGCGCGGCCGAGGTGCGCTGGACCACATAGAACGAGGTCGCAATCAGCGCGTTGCCGCCGAAGGCGAAGATCACCGCGCTGGTATGCAGCGGACGCAGCTTGCCGAAATTCGTGTAACCCTGCGTCAGTTCGCTGAAGTTCAGCGCCGGAAAGGCAAGCTGAAAGGCAATGACGACGCCGACCAGAAAGCCGATGACGGCCCAGAAGGTGGTGGCGATCACGCCCGCGCGGATCACGTCGTCCATGTATTCGTTCGGATCGGCCGCCACGACCGGCTCGTCGATCCGGCGCAGCGTCCAGACGAACAGGCCCGCCGCCACCAGCATCAAGGTCAGCGCGTTGACCATATAGGCCGGGTCACGCGCCAGGTTGGCCCCGATCGCCGCCGCCAGCGCGACGGCCCCCAGCAAGATCAGCTTTACATAATTCCACATGGTTTCACCGTGTCCCGTTCGCAGATGCCCATGCGGGTGCAGCCGGATCTGCGACCCAGGACATCTTCACTCGGGGACGGGCAATAGAGGCGCGGTCGCGGGAACACATTGATCTGTATCAAACTCGGCGTTTGATTCCGATCAAGGTAAGGCGCGGCCATAGCGGCGATGATCGACCGATCTGCAGAGCAAGGAGGCTTCGATGGCCTACAAGACGATCCTGACCGTGCTGTCCGATCCGCGTCAGATGAAACAGGTCGATGCCGCCGCCGCCCTCGCCGTGCGCGAGGACGGGCATCTGGACGTTCTCTGCCTGGGGGTGGATCACAGCCAGGCCGGCTATTATTTCCCCGGCGGCACGCCCTATGCGTTCCAGGACACCATCGGCGCGGCGATGACACAGGCCGAATCGCTGGAAAAGGCGGTGCGCCGGCATCTGGCGTCGGCCAGCGATGTGCGCTGGTCGGTCGAATCGGCGGTGGCCCAGATCGGCAGCATCGCCAATCTGGTCGGAATGCGCGCGCGGTTCTCCGATCTGACGGTCCTGGCCCGCCCCTATGGCGAGGCGGCGACCGGCGATGCCGAGGCCGTGACCGAGGCTGCGATGTTCGAAGGCGGCTGCCCGGTTCTGGTCCTGCCCGACTGCGAATTGCCGCCCGATCCGCCGCGCCGGATTCTCGTCGCCTGGAACCAGTCGGTCGAGGCGCTGGCCGCCATCCGTCGCGCCTTGCCGCTGCTTCAGGCCGCCGAGACGATCGAGATCACGGTGGTGGACCCGCGCCGCAGCGGGCCGGAACGTTCGGACCCCGGCGGGGCGTTGGCGCAGATGCTGATCCGTCACGGCGTGCGGGCGGAAATCGCGGTTCTGGCCCGCACGGCCCCGGCCATCAGCGACGAGCTGGTCCGCCGCGCGACCGAGATCGACGCGGACATGATCGTCATGGGCGCCTATGGCCATTCCCGCTTTCGCGAGGCCATCCTGGGCGGCGCGACCAGAAACATGCTGGAAAAAGCCAGCATCCCGGTCTTCATGGCCCGCTAGATCGGGCGCGCAACCCCGGCGCTGCCCTCGCCTTGCACTGGCGGCGCCGGACAAGAATCCCATCCGCAGACAAAAAACGCAAAAGGGCGGCCCGAACGCCGCCCTCATGTCTTTGGTGTTCAAATATCCCGGGGGTCCGGGGGCTGGCCCCCGGCCGTCGCGGGACGCACCGCCGCGATCAGACGAACTGAAGGTTCGACGCCGATTCGCGACCGTCACGGCCGGTTTCGATGTCGAAGGTCACAGCCTGACCGTCCTCGGGGTGCGGCAGGCCCGCACGCTCGATCGCCGAGATGTGCAGGAACACATCGCGCTTGCCGCTTTCCGGCTGAATGAAGCCGAAGCCTTTGGTGGCGTTGAACCATTTCACGGTGCCGTTGGCCATCGTGAGATCTCCCTTAAGATTGCCGTCCGCGGAAATGCGACGGCCTGGCCGGTCAGATCAAACTCGAAGTCTGAAGCCGGATTAGGGAGACAGATCGAAGAAGAGATAACGTAGCAAGATCCATATAAGCCGTCGCACCCGGTTCCGCAAGCCTCAAGATCGGACCCGTCGGCAAAGACCGGCGCGGATCAGCTGATCCAGCCGCCATCGGCATCGTCGCCCGATTCGTCGACAAGCCGGGCGAAATCGGGCAGCAGCACGCCGCGCTTGCCCTGCAACTGGATCAGCCCGTCGCGCTTCAGCGCGCTGATCTGGCGGCTGACGGTTTCCAGCGTCAGCCCCAGATAATCGGCCATCGCCTCGCGCGTCAGCGGCAGTTCGATCTGCATGCGCCCGCCGGGCAGGCGTTTCAGCAACGCCGCCTCGCGCCGCGCGATGATGGTGATGAATGACGCGATCTTCTCGCGCGCCGTCTTGCGCCCCAGAAGCAGCATCCATTCGCGCGCCGCGTCCAGCTCGTCCAGCGTCATCTCAAGCAGACGGTGCGACAGCTGCGGCATCTCGCGCATCATGTCGTCGAACGGCTTGCGCCGGAAACAGCACAGCACCACCCGCGACGTCGCCACGGCGGTATAGGCCGCCCGCTCGCGCCCCGGCCGGCCCAGGAAATCGCTTGGCAGCAGCAATCCGACCATCTGCGTGCGGCCGTCTTCCAGCGTCTGCGTCAGATTGGCCACGCCGGTCACGACCGAGGCCACGAAATCCATCCGGTCCCCGGCCCAGACGATCGCCTGTCCGGGTTCGAAGCTGCGATAGAACTTGATGCTTTCCAGATAGGACAGCTCGTCGGCATTGCAGTGGGCGCAGACCGCGCGATAGCGGATCGGGCACTCGTCGCAGCGCGCCCCGCCGATCACGTCGATCGGGGCGATGTCCTGCTTGATCTGGGTCAATGTCCGCGTCCTCATGATGGCCCAAACATAGGATCATGAGCAATGTTTCGCAACTGAGGCAGTTGGGACTGTTTGACGCGCGTGTCCCGCGCTACACAAGCTATCCTCCGGCCACGCAATTCACCGATGCGGTCGATGCCGACCTTGTCGCCGGCTGGATCGAGTCGATCCCGGCGGGCGCGGAAATCTCGCTTTACATGCATGTGCCGTTCTGCCGCCGGTTGTGCTGGTTCTGCGCCTGCCGCACGCAGGGCACGCGCAGCCTGGACCCGGTGCTGGCCTATGCCGAGACGCTGCTGGCCGAGCTGGCGCAGCTGCGGGCGCGGATGGCGCCGGGTGTGCGACTGTCGCGCCTGCATTGGGGCGGCGGCACGCCCACCCTGCTGCCGCCCGATCTGATGCGCCGCCTGTCCGACGCCGTGTTCACCGCGTTTCCATTGGCCAAGGGCGGCGAATTCTCGGTCGAGATCGACCCGGCCGAGATCGACGCGCCGCGCATGAAGGCCCTGGCCCAGGCCGGGATGAACCGCGCCTCGATCGGGGTGCAGGATTTCGATCCGCTGATCCAGAAGACCATCGGACGGCATCAAAGCTTCAGGATGACCGCCGATGCGGTGCGGCTGATCCGCGATCACGGCATCGCCAGCCTGAACGCCGATATTCTTTACGGTCTGCCCTATCAGAACCGGTTCCGCATGGCGGCCACGGTGCAAAAGCTGCTGGCGCTGAGCCCGGACCGGGTCGCGCTTTACGGCTATGCCCATGTGCCGTGGATGTCGCGGCGGCAGGTGATGATCCCGGAACGCGAACTGCCCGGCACCGAGGCGCGGCTGAGCCTGTTCACCACCGCGCGCGAGCTGTTCATGGCCGACGGGCTGGTTCAGATCGGCATCGACCATTTCGCCCGTCCCGCCGACAGTCTGGCGCGCGCGCGCGATCTGGGGCGTCTGCGGCGCAACTTTCAGGGCTATACCGACGACCGGTCCGAGGTGCTGATCGGTCTTGGCGCCTCGTCCATCTCGCGCTTTCCGCAAGGCTATGCGCAGAACGTGCCGGCGACCGGTGCCTATACGGCCGCGATCCGCGACGGGCGGATGGCGGTCGCGCGCGGCCATGTGTTCACGCACGAGGATGCGTGGCGCGGCCGCATGATCGAGGCGCTGATGTGCGATTTCCGCATCGACCTGCACGAGATGACGTTGCGGTTCGGACTGTCCCCGGCGCAGTTGCAGCATCTGTTCGCGCCTCTGGTCGCGCGGTTCGGCGGCATGATCCGGCTTGATCCGGACGCGCTGTCCATCACCCCGCAGGGTCGCCCCCTGACCCGCGTGATCGCGCAGCAGCTGGACGGCTATGCCACCGCGCCCACCAGCCATTCGCACGCCATCTGACGCCTGACGCGGCCTGCGGGGACAGGGCGCGTCGGCATCAATGCGCCTCGGCCCAGTTCCTGCCGCTGCCGGCATCGACGACCAGGGGCACCGACAGTTTCATCGCCGGCTCGGCCGCGCCCTCCATGATCTGCCGCGCGACGGCGATCAGGTCATCGACCGCGTCCTCGGCCACCTCGAAGACCAGTTCGTCATGGACCTGCAACAGCATCCGCGCCGGCAGGTGGCGGATCGCGTCGGGCATGCGGATCATCGCGCGCCGGATGATATCGGCCGCAGCCCCCTGGATCGGCGCGTTGATCGCCGCGCGCCGCGCGCCGCCCGCCGCCGGTCCCGACTGGTTGATGCCGGGGGTGTTGATCCGCCGGCCGAACAGGGTCTTGACGAACCCCGTCTCTTTGGCGTCGGCGACCGTCTTGTCCATATAGGCACGGATCTCGGGGAAACGCTGGAAATAGGTGTCGATGAAGGCTTGCGCCTCGGCCCGCGGAATCCGCAGGTTGCGCGACAGCCCGAACCCCGAAATACCATAGATCACGCCGAAATTGATCGCCTTGGCCTGACGGCGGATCATCGGGTCCATGCCCTCGACCGGGACGCCGAACATCTGGCTGGCGGTCATGGCATGAATGTCGATGCCGTCGCGGAACGCCTGTTTCAGCGCCGGGATGTCGGCCACATGGGCCAGGATGCGCAACTCGATCTGGCTGTAATCCAGGCTGACCAGCCGGTGCCCGTCGGCGGCCACGAACGCCTCGCGGATGCGCCGCCCCTCATCGCTGCGCACGGGGATGTTCTGCAGGTTCGGCTCGGTCGAGGCCAGACGCCCGGTCTGCGCCCCGGCGATGGAATAGCTGGTATGCACCCGCCCGGTGTCGGGGTTCACATGGCCCTGCAACGCATCGGTATAGGTCGATTTCAGCTTGCTGATCTGGCGCCAGTCCAGCACCCGCGCCGGCAGGTCGTGTTCAACCGCCAGATCCGCCAGCACATCGGCGCTGGTCGAATAGGCGCCGGTCTTGCCCTGCTTGCCGCCGGCCAGCCCCATCCGGTCGAACAGGATCTCGCCCAACTGCTTGGGGCTGCCGATATTGAATGTCTCGCCCGCCAGCGCGTGAATCTCATCCTCAAGCTGCGCCATCTTCTGCGCAAAGGCGGTGGACATGCGCTTCAGCGTCTCTCCGTCGACGCGGATGCCGGCCATTTCCATATCCGCCAGAACCGGCACCATCGGCCGTTCCAGCGTTTCATAGACGGTGGTGACCTTCTCGGACGGCAGCATCGGGGCGAAATGCTGCCACAGCCGCAGCGTCACCTCGGCATCCTCGGCGGCATAGGGGGCGGCAGTGTCGATGGGAACCTGCGCGAAGCTGATCTGGGATTTGCCGCTGCCGATCACATCCTTGATCGGAATGCAGCGATGCGCCAGATAGCGTTCGGCCAATTCGTCCATGCCGTGATTATGCGTGCCCGCGTTCAGCGCATAGGACATCAGCATCGTGTCTGCCACCGGCGCCATGCGGATGCCGTGGCGGGCCAGCACCTTCCAATCATACTTGACGTTCTGGCCGATCTTCAGGATCGCGGGATCCTCAAGCACCGGCTTCAGAACCGTCAGCACCTCGTCCAGCGGCAACTGCCCGTCCACCAGCCGGGCCGCGCCGAACAGATCGTCGCTGCCCGCGACATGGCCGACCGGCACATAGCAGGCGGACCCCGCATGAACCGCCAGCGAGATTCCGACCAGATCGGCCCGCATCTCGTCCAGCCCGGTCGTTTCGGTGTCGATGGCGACGTGCCCGGCCTCGCGGATCTGCGCAACCCACGCGTCCAGTGCCGCCCGGTCGCGCACGCAGTCATGCCCCGAGGACGCGATCGCCGGCAGTTCGGGTGCCGCCGGCACGTCGCTTGGCGGGGCCGAGGGCACGACCGGCGCCTTTGCCCCCAGCTTTTCGGCCACGCGCGCGCTGAGGGTCCGAAACTCCATCTCGGCCAGAAAGCCCAGCAAGGCGTCGGGGTCGGGGTCGCGCACCTCAAGGCTTTGCAGGCTGAAATCCAGCGGCGTGTCGCAATCCAGTTCGACCAGCCGGCGCGAAATCCGGATCTGCTCGGCATGATCGATCAGGGTCTGCCGGCGCTTGGGCTGCTTGATCTCGTCCGCGCGGGCCAGCAGCGTTTCCAGATCGCCGTATTCCGCGATCAGCTGCGCTGCGGTCTTGATGCCGATGCCGGGGGCGCCGGGCACGTTATCGACCGAATCGCCGGCCAGCGCCTGCACATCCACCACGCGGTCGGGTCCGACGCCGAATTTCTCGCGCACCTCATCGACGCCGATGGGCTTGCCCTTGATCGGGTCCAGCATCTCGACGCCGTCGCCCACCAGCTGCATCATGTCCTTGTCGCTGCTGATGATCGTGACCGAACCGCCGGCATCGCGCGCCTGGCAGGCCAGCGTGGCGATGATGTCGTCGGCCTCGAACCCCTCGATCTCGATGCAGGCGATGTTGAAGGCGCGCGTCGCCTGCCGGGTCAGCGGAAATTGCGGGCGCAGATCCTCGGGCGGTTCGGGACGATTGGCCTTGTAGAGGTCATAGATGTCGTTGCGGAACGTCCTGGCCGAATGATCGAAGATGACGGCGGCGTGGGTGGGCGCGTCGCTGCCGTGCTCGTCGGTGACGTATTTCCACAACATGTTGCAGAACCCGGCCACGGCCCCGACCGGCAGCCCGTCGGATTTGCGCGTCAGCGGCGGCAGCGCGTGATAGGCGCGGAAGATGAAGGCCGATCCGTCGATCAGATGCAGATGGCAGCCCTTGCCGAATGCAGGCGCGTCGGTGGTCATGGGGAACGGTCCTTTCGCGATGTCGCGGACCGTTCTGGCAGAAAGCCCGGACAGGCGCAAAGGGGCGCGGACGCCCGGCCTGGCGCGCGCGGGTCGGTCGTGTCAGTGGCCGCCGGCCGCATGTGCGGGGTCGATGATGAACCGCCTGTCGCAATAGCCGCAATCGACGAACCCGATCTCGGGCGAGATGGCCAGCCACACGCGCGGATGACCCAGTCCCGCCGCGTCGTCGCCGTCGCAGGCGATGTGCCAGCTTGTCACCACGACCTCTTCGGGGGCGGGCATGCGCAGCTCGGCAAGCTCGTGTCCGGCCACGAAGGGCGGTTCGGGAATGGCGTGATCGTTCATGGCTGGCCTTCTTGTGGCGGCGTGCATCATCTGGTCTAACCCTTAGCGCAGCCGACCCCGCTTTCGCAAGTTCCGCAAGGACCCTTCCATGACCAACGCCATCGACATCGCCGGTTTGCGCAAGACCTATCGCGCGCAGGGAAACGCGCCCGCGAAAGAGGCGCTGAAAGGCGTCGATCTGGCGATCCCCGCGGGCAGCATCTTCGGGCTGTTGGGGCCGAACGGCGCGGGCAAATCCACGCTGATCAACATCCTGGCCGGGCTGGTGAACAAGACCGCCGGCAAGGTCACGATCTGGGGTTTCGATCAGGACGTGAACCCGCGCCAGTCCCGCGCCGCCATCGGGGTGATGCCGCAGGAACTGAACATGGACCCGTTCTTCACGCCGCGCGCCAGCCTTGAGGTGCAGGCGGGGCTTTACGGCGTGCCCAAATCCGAACGCTGGACCGATCAGCTGCTGGAACTGGTCGGGCTGACCGATCAGGCCGAAGCCTATGCCCGCAACCTGTCGGGCGGGATGCGGCGGCGGCTGCTGCTGGCCAAGGCGCTGGTCCACCGTCCGCAGATCCTGGTGCTGGACGAGCCGACGGCGGGCGTCGACATCACGCTGCGGGCGATGCTGTGGGACAATGTCCGGCGTCTGAACCAGGCGGGCATGACGATCATCCTGACCACCCACTATCTCGAAGAGGCCGAACAGATGTGCGACGAGATCGCCATCATCAACCACGGCGAACTGATCGTGCGACAGGCGACGCGCGAATTGCTGGCGCGCGCCGACGGCAAGACGCTGGTCATCGACGCGGGCGGGCGCGTCGATCTGCCGCCTTTGCCGCAGGGCGCGCGGCCCGAATGGCGCGAGGATGGGCGGCTGGCCATCAGCTATCCCCCGTCGCGCATCCGCGCCGATCAGTTGATCGACGCGCTGCGCGGGGCGGGCGTGCCCATCGCCGACGTCGCGACCGAGGCGCCCGATCTTGAGGATGTCTTTGTCGAACTGACCACAAGCTGAGACACACCGCCGCCAGGTCTCGCGAACCCGCATCGCCGCCGCCCATCGCCGTCGGTCGGACGCGACCCTAATCGCGCAGGCTGATCATCGGCCCCATTGGCTGACCGCCCATGATGTGCAGGTGGAAATGCGGCACCTCTTGCACGCCATGGGGGCCGGCATTGGTGATCGCGCGAAAGCCGGGTTTGTCCTCGGCCAGCGAGACGCCCTCGGCGGCGCAGACCTGTGCGCACAGGCGCATGAAGCCCGTGATTTCTGCCTCGGACGCGTTGGCCGCGAAATCGTCGAAGCTGACATAGCGGCCCTTGGGAATCACCAGAACATGCACCGGCGTCTTGGGCGAGATGTCGCGAAAGGCCAGCGCGTGTTCGTTCTCGGCCACGGTGTCGTTGGGAATCTCGCCGCGCAAGATCCGGGCGAAGATATTGTCGTCGTCATAGGTCGGGCGCATCGCAAAGCCTCCTGCTCAGTCATCGAAAAGATGGGGTGTCCGGGCCAGATCCTGCGCGATTTCCTCCGGAACATCCAGAAACCGCGCAATGGCCGCCGCATTGCGTTCGGGCGTGCTGGCGGCCGAGATCGTCTCGAACCGCGCGAATTCCATGTCGCGCAGCCGCTCTCCCTCGTGTTCCAGATCGGCCCGCACGACCGGCACCAGCCGATCAAGCACGTCCTGGGGCGTCCTGTCGCTGGCCAGCCCGGTGCGCTTCATGTGGCCACGCAGGTAATCGTCGTCGAAATCGCAATCGACATGCAGGATGCGCGTCTCGGCCCGGTCCGAGGCGAAATCGCCGATCAGGCTCAGCGCCGAGGGGTCCAGACACAGCACCAGATTGCGCGTCTCGAACCGGTCGAACAGCAGCCTGACCAGCGCACGCCGGTGGCGTTGCCGTTTTTCGACGCTGGACGCCACGCCGCCCATGTCCGGCAACCCGGCATTGAATTCGTTGAACAGGTAATCGACCGCCGGGATCGCGGTCAGCGTCCGCACCCGGTCGGTCAGCCGCTTGGCGACATGCCATTTCTTGGCGACCACCAGATGCACGATTCGCGACCTGCCGAGGCTGCCATCGCTTTCCCAGAACCGCGGCGCGAACCGGCGGCCGATCCGCCCGCGCCCGGTCAGGAACCTGAACAGGCGCGGCCCCTCGGCCGAGATCGGAAACTCCTGCCCGGTGGCTTGCCACAGGTTGCCCAGACGCGCGCGCAGATCCCGCGCCTCGGCGCTGATCTTGCGCGCGAACAGGTAATCCTGCCGCAACAGCAGATCATAGTGATCGTTGTAGAAGACGACCGGCATCCCGTAATCGGTGAACATCAGGAAGGTGGGCGAACGCGACCGGATCTGGGTTTTCGGCACCACATGCGACACCAGGGTCTGAAAGAACGTCTCGTCCGGGATCCACGTGCTGCGGAAGAACCGCACCAGTTCCGGCCGCGAATCGATCAGCGCCAGCATGGATTCGACGGTTTGCCGCCGCAGGCACCACCATTGCGACCCGATCATGATCTGCAGATCGTCGGGCAGGCGGCGGGTCAGGCCAAGCCGCCTTTGCCACGCCATGCTGGCATAGAACAGCGTCTTGTGCGTCCGTTCGTTGAACCAGTGGCGATAGATCAGCCGTTCGGCCTTGATCCCGGTCTTGATCCAGTCGCCGTGGAAGAAATCGACGCTTTCGATATAGTCGCAGTCGTCGCCATCCAGATACTGGCGGGTGAACTGGGCCGACTTGATCGGCATGCAATCGCCCGACAGCAGATAGAAATGCGTGGCCTGCTGGAACACGCGCTCGGCCGTGCGCAACGTCTCGAGCGAGGCGGCGACCAGCGACCATTCGCCCCAGCCGCATCTGATCCGGCGCGGCGCGAATGTCACGTTGGGATCGTCCGCCAGCGCGCTGCGGATTGCGCGATACTCGGCCTCGGGCGCGCGCCGGTCGTAATGGATGGCGACATAATCGCCCGCGGCGGACAGTCTGCAGGCCTGCTGGATCACCCCGTCGGGGTCCTTGTGCGTCAGAAGGATGAACGCGATACGTGCCATGTCGTGCCGGGATGTCCCTTCAGGTCAGTCGGGCACCGGGAAGATATTGAATTTCCCGCGCCCTTTTGTTTTTGTCTGTAAGCATTTTCGGCGTCTGGGCAAGCGGTGCAACAGGGCGCGTGCGGTTCAGCGGCCACAGCGATCGGGGTAAGGGTAGAATGGGTTTTCCAGGCGTCTGGATGACGGAAAGCGAAAGCATGATCTATCGGGTGGTGCCGAAATGCGCCTGCTCGACCATCGGTCAGATCATGTATTATTCGGATCACGGCCAATTCTTCGACGGCGATATCCACGATTCGAAGGCCGGGCTTCACAAATGGTCGCAGGACGACAGCCAGCCCTTGATCGAACGCGCGGTGCGCGACCGGTCCGCGCCGTCCTTCACCTGCGTCCGCAACCCCTATGCGCGGATCCTGTCATCGTTCTTCGACAAGATCGCCGGCATCCAGCGCAACGGCCGGCGTTATCGCGGCAAGCTGGTGCCGCAGCTGATCCAGCGTTACGGCATCGACGTCGGCAGCCCCGAAAACGGGTTCGAGTTCGACCAGATCGCCAGTTTCCGCCGCTTTTTGCTGTTCGCGCGCGACACGATCAGGTTCCGCCGACCGATGGAGCCTGATATCCACTGGTCCGCCATGTCGGGCCATATCGCGACCTTCATCGTGAATGGCGGGCGATACGACCGGATCTTCTTTACCGAGACCTTCAATGACGGCATGCGGCAGGTGCTGGACGATTGCCCGACCCCGGTCAGCGTCGATCTGGCCCAGGTGCCGCGCTTCAACGAATCCGAAGGCCACGGCCCCAAGCGCGCCCACAAGGTCAGCGCCTATTTCGACGATCTGTCACGCCACCTGATCTGGGAAATCTACAAGTCCGATTTTCAGCTGTTCCGTTACGATTTCGACGATCCGGACAACAAGATGCCCGTGGGCGAGATCGACTTGGACGAGGTACACGCCAAGCTGGGGCGCTGACCCGGCGGAAAACCCGGCCGGATCAGCGGTGATGTCGTCAGAGGTGTCAGGGTCGGACGCCGCCCGTCACTCCAGATGGCTTTCCAGGAACCACAGATCCTTGTCGGCGGTCCGTGAGGCGGCGGTCAGCAGATCGGCGGTGTTGGCGTCGCCGGCCTCTTCGGCCGTGTCGATGCCCTTGCGCAGCTTGGCACCGTGATCGCGCATCCGGTCGCACACGGCCTTGATGTGATCCTCGGATTTCGTCAGATCCGTCGGATAGGGATCGAGCGAGGACTTCTTCGCGACCTCCTCGGCGGTGCCGACGGCCACGCCGTCCAGGATCTGCACCCGTTCGGCCATCAGATCGACATGTTCCTGATTGTTGGCATAGACGGTGTCGAACAGCTCGTGCACCGCGATGAAGTTCTTGCCCTTCAGGTTCCAATGCGCCTGCTTCATCGCCATGCCCAAGGCCAGCGCATCCGCCAGCCGCGCGTTCAGTTCAGAAATCGCCGTCTTGCGTGCATTGTCTGACAAACCCTGCAGATTCACAGCCATGATATGCTCCTTTCATTCGTTGGCCAGACAACCCGCATCGCCCTGCGCGGTTCCATCGCGACACTGCATGCCAGCCATGAAAAAACGGCGCCTTCCATCCGGAAAGCGCCGCCTGAAAGACCTGCAATGGGTCGGGCGTCGTCAGACCGCGCCCTTGATGAAGGTCACGGCATCGCCGACGGTCTGGATCGTCTCGGCGGCGTCGTCCGGGATCTCGATGCCGAACTCTTCCTCGAAAGCCATCACCAGTTCGACGGTGTCGAGGCTGTCAGCGCCAAGATCGTCGATGAACGAAGCGGATTCGACCACCTTGTCCTCGTCGACGCCCAGATGCTCAACCACGATCTTCTTCACGCGATCAGCGATGTCGCTCATGTCATATCCTCATTCTCGCGGGCATCCGCCCAGGATTTGCGCGGGCACTGGCCCGGTTCGGCACAGGGCGGTTCCCCTGCTGCTAAAGGCGGGCATATAGCACCGATGAACGCGCATGCAACCTGTTTTCGGCGGATTTTCGCGCCGCGTTGCAGCGTTGCCAAGCCCGGTTCAGACCATCGCCATGCCGCCATTGACGTGCAGCGTGGCCCCGGTGACATAGCCGGCCTCGGCGCTGGCCAGAAACGCTACGGCTGCCGCGATATCGGCGGGCGTTCCCATCGCGCCGGCGGGAATCTGGTTCAGGATCCGGGCCTTCTGATCGTCGTCCAGCCCGTCCGTCATCGCCGTCTGGATAAAGCCGGGCGCCACGCAGTTGACGGTGATGCCGCGGCTCGCGACCTCGGCGGCCAGCGATTTCGACATCCCGACCAGCCCGGCCTTGGCGGCGGCATAGTTGCCCTGCCCCGGATTGCCGGTCGTGCCCACGACCGAGGTGATGTTCACGATCCGGCCCCACCTGGCCTTCATCATGCCGCGCAGCACGGCGCGCGACAGCCGGAACACGCTGGTCAGGTTCACGTCCAGAACCTGCGACCATTCGTCGTCCGACATGCGCATGAACAGATTGTCGCGGGTGATGCCCGCATTGTTGACCAGGATATCGACCGATCCCATCGCACCTGCCGCAGCCTTGGGCAGGCCCGCGACCGCATCGGCATCCGACAGATCCGCGGGCACCACATGGGCGCGCGGGCCAAGGCTGGCGGCCAGATCGCGCAGCGGCCCCTCGCGCGTGCCCGACAGCGCCACCGTCGCCCCGGCCCCGTGCAGCGCCTGCGCGATGGCGCCGCCGATGCCGCCCGACGCCCCCGTCACCAAGGCGTTCTTTCCCGTCAGATCGAACATGCCTGCCCCTTCTTCTTTGCTCAAATACCCGAAAAGCCGCGTCAGCCCTTCAGCGCCGCGATATCGGCCGAGGCGCCGACATTCCGGACCGTCGCATCCCTGGCGATCCGCTTGATCATGCCCGACAGCGCCTTGCCGGCCCCGATCTCCCAGAACTCGGTCACGCCCGCCTCGGCCAGGTTGGCGATGGATTCGCGCCAGCGCACGGTGCCGGTGATCTGTTCCACCAGCAGCCGGCGGATCGCGCCTGGCTCGATCACCGCCTCGGCGCGCACATTGGCGATCAGCGGCACGGCAGGCGGCTGGATCTCGACCCCGGCCAGCGCATCGGCCATCACCGCCGCGGCGGGTTGCATCAGCACCGAATGGAACGGCGCCGAGACCGGCAGCATCAGCGCCCGCTTGGCGCCCGCCTGTTTCATCGCCTCGGCCGCGCGTTCGACGGCCCCCTTGTGCCCCGAGATCACCACCTGCGCCGGATCGTTGTCATTGGCCGCCTGCACGACCTCGTCGCCGGCGGTCTCGCGCGCGATGCGGTCCACCGTCTCGAAATCCAGACCCAGGATCGCGGCCATGGCGCCCTGTCCGACCGGAACCGCCTCCTGCATCGCCTGCCCGCGCAGGCGCAGCAGCCGGGCGGTATCCTCCAGCGTCAGCGCCCCGGCGGCGCACAGCGCCGAATATTCGCCCAGGGAATGGCCGGCGACGAAATTCGCGTGATGGATGCCCAGCCCTTCCGCCTCCAGCGCGCGAAACGCCGCCATCGAGGTCGCCATCAGCGCGGGCTGCGCGTTGCGGGTCAGGGTCAGCGTGTCGATATCGCCGTCCCAGATCAGATCGGACAGTTTCTCGCCCAAAGCCTCGTCCACCTGGTCGAACACGTCGCGCGCCGCCGGATAGGTCTGGGCCAGTTCGCGGCCCATGCCGATGGTCTGCGCCCCCTGCCCCGGAAAGACGAATGCCCGCATTGCGGCCCCCTGATCTGGTTGTTCTTCGTCCAAACCCATAGCGCGCAGGCCCCGCTGTCGCAACTGACGCGCGCGGATGGCATGAAAAAAGGGGCCGCAAAGGCCCCCTTGTCCTGCGCGCGATGTCGCGAACGCCCGATCAGCCGACCAGTTCGAGACCCGAGAAGAAGAACGCGATCTCTTCTTTCGCGGTTTCGGGCGCGTCCGATCCGTGGACCGAGTTTTCGCCCACCGACAGGGCGAATTCCTTGCGGATCGTGCCGGGCTCGGCGTTCTCGGGATTGGTGGCGCCCATCACTTCACGGTTTCTGGCAATGGCGTCCTCGCCCTCCAGCACCTGCACGACCACGGGTTCCGAGGCCATGAATTCGACCAGCTCGCCATAGAACGGGCGGTCCTTGTGCACCTCATAGAACTTGCCGGCCTGCTCGGGCGACAGCTTGATGCGCTTTTGCGCGACGATGCGCAGGCCGGCATCCTCGAACTTGGCGTTGATCCTGCCGGTCAGGTTGCGCCTGGTCGCGTCGGGCTTGATGATCGAAAGGGTGCGTTCGGTGGCCATGGTTCTACCTTGTCTGCGTGCGGCGGGCGGCCCGCCGGTCTGTGAAAATCGGATCCGCGCCCGGTTAACAGGCTTGTTTCGCGCCGGCAAGAACAAGCCGCGCGGGCGCGGTGCCGGCGGGACCGCGCCATGTGCTTCGGCGGGCATGTCGCCTGCCGCGAAACATGCTAGTCCTGCGGCAGGACCGTCACCCCTGCGAAGGAGCCGCCCATGACCACGTCGCCGCGCGACACGCACGAACCCGGCGACGCCGCCGGATTGTCCCGGCGGCACAACGTGCCCTTCGCCACGATCATCGCGGTCTTTGCCATCGCCGCGCTGATGGCCGCGATCTGGATGTGGTCGCACGTGCTGCTGATGGCATTCGCCGCGATCCTTGTGGCGATCGCGCTGCGCGGCGGTGCGACACTTCTGCATCGCTGGACCGGGCTGGGGTTCAAGCCCGGCGTGCTGATCACCGCGCTGGTTGCCGTGGCGGTGATCGTGGCGGCGTTCGGGGCCGCCGGCCCGTCGGTGTCGAGACAGTTCAACCAGCTTCTCAGCAGCCTTCCCGAGGCCTGGCAGCAGGTCAACGACTGGCTGGGCAACAGCAGCATCGGGCAGTTCATCGAACGCCGGATCGACGCGGGCGGCGGATCGGCGCCCGAGGCCGCGACCGGCAGCCTGCCCTCGGTCTTCGGCTATCTGACCGGCACGATCACCACGGTCTTCGGGGTGCTGGCCGATCTGGTGCTGATGCTGACCATCGCGATCTTTCTGGCGCTGGACGGGCCCACCTATCGCGGCGGGTTCCTGCATCTGGTGCCGCTTTCCTATCGCGACCGGGCCGGCAGGGTCGTGGACGAATGCGGCTCGGCCCTGGGGCGATGGATGGGCGGACAGGCGCTGGACATGCTGATCGTGGCGTTGCTGACCGGCGCGGGGCTGTGGCTTCTGGGGGTGCCGCTGGCCCTGGTGCTGGGGCTGATCGCGGGATTGACCAACATCATCCCGGTCATCGGCCCGTTCATGTCCGGCATCCCGGCGGTCATGTTCGCGCTGACGCAGGGGGTCGATCAGGCGCTGTATGTCACGCTGCTGTTTCTGGTGATCCAGCAGATCGAGGGCAACGTGCTGATGCCGATGATCCAGCAATCGGCCGCCAACCTGCCGCCGGTTCTGACGGTGCTGGCGATCGTCGCATTCGGCGGAATGTTCGGCCTGTTCGGGGTGATTCTGGCTACGCCGCTGCTGCTGGTGTCGATCATCCTGGTCAAACGGCTTTATGTCGAGGATGTGCTGGGCGACCGCCTGTCGAAGTGACGCGGCACCCGGCCTGCGTCGGAAATATTGCCCCTGCGCGCGAAAATTCGCGGCGCCGTCATTGCGCTGTCACGGATCCGGGACAAGACTGGGTCCGGGTCAAGGCCGTGACGGCAGAGGCATGGGATGCAGCCATTTCGCAAGGGCCGGTATCGGGCAAGGATTGCCGCGACCGAAGAGGATGTCCGGGCCGCGCAACGCCTGCGCTGGCTGTGTTTTTACGGCGGGCATGACGACACCGGCACCCGGATCGACGCCGATTCGCTGGACGCCGATTGCCGCCATGTGCTGATCGAGGATGAGGCGAGCGGGCGGCTGGTCTGCTGTTTCCGGTTCCTGCCGCTGGCGGCCGGGTCGCAGATCGTGCGCAGCTATTCGGCGCAGTTCTACAATCTCAGCGCGCTGTCGCGATTCGACGGCAAGATGGTCGAGATGGGGCGGTTCTGCGTCCTTCCGGGCGCGCGCGATCCCGACATCATCCGCACCGCCTGGGCGGCGATGACGCGATATGTCGAACAGGAGGGGGTCGAGATGCTGTTCGGCTGTTCCAGCTTTGCCGGCACCGACCCGAGCGCGCATGAAGAGGCGTTCGCGATCCTGAAGGAACGGCACCTTGCGCCGCGCCGCTGGTGGCCGCGCGTCAAGGCGCCGCGCGTGGTCCGCTTTGCCCGCGCGCGGCGCATCTCGGCGCCCGATCCACGGCGCGCGATGGCCGCGATGCCGCCCCTGCTGCGCAGCTATCT
Source organism: Paracoccus stylophorae (assembly GCF_028553765.1). Lineage (NCBI taxonomy): Bacteria > Pseudomonadati > Pseudomonadota > Alphaproteobacteria > Rhodobacterales > Paracoccaceae > Paracoccus > Paracoccus stylophorae. Next base: position 2,849,656 of record NZ_CP067134.1, read on the forward strand.
GGCGATGGGGGGCTGGGTCAGCGACCATGCGGTGGTCGATCCGGCCTTGCAGACGATGCATGTGTTCACCGGGGTCGAGATCCGCGCCATCCCGCCCACACGGCGCCGCCTGCTGCGCGACGCCGCGTCCTAGACCGCCCCTCACGCAGCGGCGCAGGAAGGTCGCGCAACCCGCTGGTATCGCGGCATTTCCGCACCGCGCACATCAGCGTTTCCGCTGCCAGCTGCCGCCTTCCTCGGACCAGTATTGCGCCGTCGCGCCGGCGGCGGTCAGGGCCTTCCACTGTTCGCGCGCGCGGGCGACGGCGGTGCTGTCGCCGCCGTCGAACAGGATGCAGACGCGGTCGAGGCGCAGGGCCTCTGGGGCCGCGACCTCGACCCCGTGCAGCGCCATCAGGCAGGAGGGGGCATTCGCCGCCTCTTGCCCTTGCAGCGTCAGCAGGACGGGCTGGCGGGCGTCGTGCGGGCCGCCCGCCAGACCGTGCGGCAGGAAGCCGTCGCCCTGCCATAATTGCCGGTCCAGCCAGTCCATGCGGTCGGGATCGGCGCCGCGCAGTTCGACCCGCCAGCCCGCGGCCAGCGACTTGCCGATCAGGACCGGCAGAAGCTGTTCGGCGGGCGAACGGGTCAGGTGGTAGAAGAGGACATTGCCCATCGCGCCGCCGCCTTAGATCCGCGCAACGGCAGCGGGCGTTGCGTGATGCCGCGCAAGGGGCCTGCGCGACGAAAGCGCCAGCAAATGCCGGGTTTCGGGGCGCACCGCCCATGCACCGGCCGCGCACCGGGCGTGCACAGCCTGTACACCGCTTGCGGGCGTTGCGCGGCTCATTCCTCTTCGAACCGGTCGCGCACCAGCCGGTCCAGCGTCATCACGCCCCAGCCGGTCGCCCCCTTGGGCGCAAGTTCGGTCGCCGAGGGCGGCAGGGCGACGCCGGCGATGTCGATATGCGCCCATGCCTGATCCTTGCGGATGAAGCGTTGCAGGAACTGCGCCGCCGTGATCGAGCCGGCCGGCCGGCCGCCGGTGTTCTTCATGTCGGCCAGCCGAGACTTGATCAGCTTGTCATAGGCCGGGGCCAGCGGCAGCCGCCATGCGCCCTCGCCCTCGGCGCGGGCGGCGGACAGGATGTTGTCGGCCAGCCGGTCATCATTGGCGAACACGCCCGCGTTTTCGTGGCCAAGCGCGATGATGACCGCGCCGGTCAGCGTGGCAAGGTCGATGATCGCGCGCGGTTCGAACCGGGTCTGCGCATACCACAGCACGTCGGCCAGCACGAGCCGGCCCTCGGCGTCGGTGTTGATCACCTCGATCGTGTCGCCCTTCATGGATTTCACGATGTCGCCGGGGCGCTGCGCGGCGCCGTCGGGCATGTTCTCGACCAGGCCGACGACGCCCACGACATTCGCCTTGGCGCGGCGCAGCGCCAGTGTGCGCATGACGCCCGCGACGACGCCCGCGCCGCCCATGTCCATCGTCATCTCCTCCATCCCGGCGGCGGGCTTGATCGAGATGCCGCCCGAATCGAACACCACCCCCTTGCCGCACAGCGCCAGCGGCGCGGCATCCTTGTCGCCGCCCTGCCAGCGCATCACCACGACCTTCGAGGGGCTGGCGCTGCCCTGCCCCACGGCCAGCAGCGCGCGCATCCCCAGATCGCGCAGCGCGTCCTCGTCCAGCACCTCGACCGTCAGGCCGATCTCCTCCATCGCCTTCAGCCGGTCGGCAAAATCGGTGGTGGTCAGCACGTTGGCCGGTTCGTTGACCAGATCGCGGGTGAAGAACACGCCCTCGGCCACGGCGGCGGCGTCCTGCGCGGATCGGGCCAGCGCCTGCGGATCGCGGGCCATGAAGGTCACGCGCGCCTTGTCGGGCACCGGGGCGTCGCCGTTTCCGTTGCCGGCCGGACCGGGCGTCTGGGCGTCCGACAGACGCGCATCCTGCGCCGCGCCCTGCCGCGAGACGGTCTGCGGCGGCGTGTCCGATCCGGCATCGCGCGCCGCGCCGTCGTCGCCGTTTTCGGAATCGGTCTTATAGACCGAGAAATCATAGCCGCGCAGCGCGATCCCCAACGCCACCTCGCCCGCGCGCTTGTGCCCGCCGGCCAGAACCAGCGTATGGGTCTTGCCCAGCCTTGCGCCGATGGCGGCGCCGGCCTTGCGCGCCTCGGCCACGCTGGCGCCGCCGGGCAGGACGACCAGTTGCAGCGCCTCGGCCGCCATGCCGGCGGGGAAGGCCAGTTCCAGCGTGTCGCCGGGCTTCAGCGCCTTGCCCGCCCTGGACTCCAGCGCGCGCAGGGCCGCATCGCGGGTACCGCGCGGCAGCCCCGCCGGCAGGCGGCCGTTCTGCGACACGATCAGCGCGACGCGGCCTTCATGCGCGGCCAGCCGGTCGGTGGCGGTTTCGGTGAAATCGATCTCGACGGGATGGGTCATGGCGGTCCTCATATCTGGTCGGGCGAGAGCCTAGACCCGCATCCGGGCCTTGGCCAGAGCCGCCCCAGCCGCTAATCAGGGTCGACGCCCTTGCAGGATCGCGCAAGCCCAGATGCCCCGGATCGACAGATATATTCTTGGCCAGATGCTGACGCTGTTCGGCTTTTTCGCGCTGGTGCTGGTGTCGGTCTACTGGATCAACCGGGCGGTCAGCCTGTTCGACGACCTGCTGAACGACGGCCAGACGGCGCTGGTGGTGCTGGAATTCACCGCGCTGACCCTGCCGCTGGTCATTTCCATCGTGCTGCCGGTGGCCGCGTTCGCCGCCACCGCCTATGGCACCAACCGGCTGTCCAACGAATCCGAGCTGGTGGCGATGCAGTCGGCCGGGCTGTCGCCCTGGCGGCTGGCGCGGCCGGTGCTGGTCTTCGGCGTCTTCGTGGGGCTGATGGTCGCGGTGCTGGTCCACGGGCTGGTGCCGATGGCGCGCGCGCGGCTGGCCGAGCGGCAGGCCGAGATCGCGCAGAACATCACCGCGCAGTTCCTGCGGCCCGGCAGCTTCCAGTATCCGGCGCGCGGGGTCACGCTGTTCATCCGCGACGTGGCGACCGACGGGCGGCTGCTGGACCTGTTCATCGAGGATGCGCGCAATCCCGACGACCAGACGATCCACACCTCGCAGGAGGCGCTGGTGGTGCGGCGCGACACCGGGCCGGTGCTGATCCTGCTGCGCGGCATGTCGCAGAACCTGCGCGCGCAGGGCGATCAGCGGCGGCTGTCGGTGACGCGGTTCGACGAGCTCAGCTATGACATCGGGGCGATGCTGGACACGCGCGGCCGGACCGGGCGCGACCTGCGCGATTACGGCACGCTGCGGCTGCTGGACCCGGATGCGGCGCTGTTGCAGGCGACAGCCGCCAGCGCCCCCGAGGCGCGGCGCGAGGCGCATGAGCGGATCGCCCAGCCGCTGCTGTCGCCGATCGCCGCGATGATCGGGTTCGCCACGCTGCTGATCGGCGGCTATTCGCGGTTCGGGGTCTGGCGGCAGGTGTTCTGGGCGATCCTGGGGCTGATCGCGGTGCAGTTCCTGACCAATGCCGCAGCCGACCAGACCGAGCGCGACCCGGCGTTGTGGCCGCTGCTGTATCTGCCGGCGCTGGCGGGGGGCGCGCTGTGTCTGGGGCTGCTGTGGCTGGCGGCGCGGCCGCGCGGGCGGCGGAAGCGTCTGGCGGGCGGGGGGGCGGCATGATCCTTGCGCGCTATGTCTCGCGGCGGTTTCTGCGCTCGCTGCTGCTGATCGGGGGGGTGTTCCTGCTGATCCTGCTGCTGATCGACATGATCGAGATGATCCGCCGTTTCGCCAGCCGCGATATCGGGCTGTCGGGGGCGTTCCGGCTGGCCGCGCTGAACATCGCGGGCAGTTTCTATTCGATCCTGCCGCTGATCACCGTGCTGGCCGGGATCGCGCTGTTTCTGGGCCTGTCGCGCAGTTCCGAGATGGTGGCGATCCGCGCCTCGGGGCGGTCGGCGCTGAAGGTGGTGACGGCGCCGGCGGTGACGGCGGCGCTGGTGGGCGCGCTGGCGGTGGGGCTGGTCAACCCGCTGGTCGCCGTGACCGGCGCGCGATTCGACGCCGCCGTGTCGGAGATCGAGCGCGAGGGCCGGCAGACCGTGTCGATCGGGGATCGCGCGGTGTGGCTGCGTCAGGCGGTGATCGACGACAGCGGGCAGGAGGCCGGGCAGGTGGTGATCCGCGCCCGCCGCGCCAGCCCGGACGCCACGACGCTGTATGACGCGACCTTCCTGGTATTCGACGGCGGCAGCGGGCCGGTGCGCCGGATCGAGGCGCACGAGGCGCGGCTGAGCCCCGGCGAATGGCGGCTGAGCGGGGTGCGCGATTATCCGCTGGACCAGCCCAACCCCGAGGCGCAGGCCGAGGCCAGCGAGACGGTGACCTTGGCCTCGGACCTGACGGCGCAGCGCATCCGCGACGGGTTCGGCCGCCCCGAGGCGGTGCCGGTCTGGCAGTTGCCGGGCTTCATCGCCGGGCTGGAACGCGCGGGGTTCCGCGCCGACCGCCACCGGGTCTGGTTCCAGATGGAGCTGGCGCGGCCGTTCCTGATGGCCGCGATGCTGTTCGTCGCCGCCGCCTTCACCATGCGCCATCTGCGCGGCCGCAGCGCCGGCACCGCGGTTCTTCTGGCCTTCGGGGCGGGGATCGGTCTGTTCTTTCTGCGCAATCTGGCGCAGGTTCTGGGCGATAACGGGCAGATCGCGCCCGCGATGGCCGCATGGACGCCGCCGCTGGTGGGCATCCTGCTGGCCGTGGCGCTGATCCTGCAACGGGAGGATGGATGACGGGCGCCGGACGCAGGGGCACACAAATCGCGCGGGTCGCGGGGCTGCTGGCCGGGCTTGCCGCGCCGCTGCTGCTGCCGGCCGCGCTGCCGGTGCCGTCGGGCGCGCAGACGATCTTCGGCGATGACGACCGCGCGATGCCGTCGGGGCGGATGACGGGGGCACCGCTGGCCACGTCCTCGGGTCAGGCGGCGCTGGCGCCAAGCGCGGCCGGGCTGGGCGAGGATCTGCGCGGCGACCGGACCCAGGGCGGCGCGACGCTGGAGGTGGTCGAGCCCGATGCCGACGTGACGCTGCCCGACCGGCCCGCGCCGGGCGAGGCGACGGATGCGGCGACGGTGCTGGCCGATACGATGGTGTTGCAGGACGACCGGACGCTGATCGCGGCGGGCGGGGTCGTGATCTGGTATCAGGGCGCGCGGCTGGTCGCGTCGCGGCTGATCGTGGACGGGGCCAGCGGCGATCTGACCATCGAGGGACCCATCCACCTGTCCCGCCCCGGCGCGGCCGATCCCGATGCCGAGGCGGTGCTGGTCGCCGATTCGGCGCAGCTTGACCGCAAGTTGCAGGACGGCATCATCCGCGGCGCGCGGCTGGTGATCGCGCGCGAGCTGCAACTGGCCGCGACCGACCTGACCCGCAGCGACGAGGGGCGCATCACCCGGCTGCGCAACGTCGTCGCCTCGAGCTGCCAGGTCTGCGCCGCCAATCCCACGCCGCTGTGGGAGATTCGCGCCCGCAGCATCACCCACGATGCCGAAACCCGGCTGCTGACATTCGAAAGCCCGCAACTGCGCGCCTTCGGCGTCCCCATTGCCGCCGTGCCGCTGACCGTCACCGCGCCCGATCCCACGGTCGAGCGGAAATCGGGCTTTCTGAAGCCCGAGATCCGCACCACCTCGGGGTTGGGGTTCGGGGTCAAGCTGCCCTATTTCCAGACGATGGGCGATCACGCCGATCTGACGATCACGCCCTATGTCTCGGCCAGCCGCACCCGCACGCTGGAACTGCGCTATCGCCAGGCGTGGCGCCGTGCCGTCACCGAATGGAACGGCGCGGTCAGCCGCGACGACATCCAGCCGGGCGAGACGCGCGGCTATGTCTTTGGCAACGCGCTGGTCGATCTGCCGCGCGGCTATCGGCTGGGGGTGCAGGTGCAGGCGGCGACCGATCGCGGCTATCTGCTGGATTACGACATCACCGATGCCGACCGTCTGTGGAGCGGGCTGACGCTGGAACGGATCACCCGCGAGCGGCTGTTCTATGGCCGGGTCGGCAATTACCATTCGCTGCGCGACGACGAGGACAACCGGACCTCGCCGGCGCAGGTGGCCGACGTGCTGTGGCAGCGCCGGTTTTCGCCCCGGCTGATCGGCGGCGAGGGCGTGATGGAATGGTCCATCCACGCCCATCGCCGCCCCTCGGACGCCGATATCGACGGGCGCGATATCGCCCGCGGCTCGGTCGGGCTGGACTGGCGCCGGACCGAGATCCTGCCGGGCGGGCTGGTCGGCGCGGCGATTGCGGGGCTGGACGCCGACCTGTACCGGATCGCGCAGGACGACCGCTTTGACCCCGTCGAAGGCCGCGTCGATCCGCTGGTGGGTGTCGAATTGCGCTGGCCGCTGGCGGGCAGCGGACAGGCCGGCGCCACGCATCTGGTCGAGCCGGTGGCGCAATTGCTGTGGTCGCCGCGCGGCGAGGACCAGAACATCCCCAACGAGGACAGCCGCCTGATCGAGTTCGACGAGGGCAACCTGTTTTCCGACAACCGCTTTCCGGGCTGGGACGCGCGCGAAACCGGGCTGCGCGCGAATCTGGGCGTCGGCTGGACCCGGATCGACCCGACCGGCTGGTCGCTGGGGCTGACCGGGGGGCGGGTGCTGCGCGCGCGCGACGACGATGTCTTTGCCGCCGATTCGCCCCTGGGCGGGCGGCGGTCGGACTGGCTGCTGGCCACGCATTACGACAGCGGCACCGGCCTTGCCGTCGCCAACCGCGCCCTGTTCGATGATTCCTTCACCTTTTCGCGAAACGAATTGCGGGTGGGCTGGCTGCGCCCCGATCTGCAGCTTTCGGCCGGGCATCTGTGGATCAACAGCGACGAGAACGAGAGCCGCGACAGCGATATCAGCGAACTGACCGCGCATGTCGGCTGGCAGATCGCGGATGGCTGGTGGGGCAATGCGCGCACCCGCTATGACTTTGTGGCGGACCGGGCGCAGCGCGCCTCGCTGGACCTGACCTATCGCAACGAATGCCTGACGCTGGACATGGGGCTGTCGCGGCGCTTTACCGATTCGCGCAGCGTGCGCCCGGAAACCAGCTTCGATCTGTCGGTCAGGCTGGGCGGATTCGGCAGCAGCAGCGACGGTCCCGGCACGGTGGCGCGGCGCAGTTGCATGCGCTAGTGTTTGGGCGACAAGAATATTGAGGGCAGCAGATGCGGCACATTCTTTCCGGCATCGCCTTGGCGGCGACCCTGCTTATCGGCGCGACCGTGTCGGCCACGGCGCAGAACCCGTTCGAGCCGGTCGTCTATGTGAACGACAAGGCCGTGACCCGGTACGAGGTGCAGCAGCGCAAGCGGTTCATGCAGATCCTGGGCGCGCCGGACACCGACGACCGGGCCGCCGAACAGGCGCTGATCGACGACCGGCTGCGGGTCTTTGCCGCCGAACAGCTGGGCATCGAGGCCACGGAGGAGGGGTTGCAGGCCGGGCTTGACGAATTCGCCGCCCGCGCGGGGATGGATGCGACGCAGTTCACCGTCGCGCTGGAACGGGGCGGGGTCGAACCGCATGTCTATCGCGATTTCGTCCGCGCCGGGATCGTCTGGCGCGGCGTGATCCGCCAGCGTCTTGTGCCGCTGCTGTCGGTGTCGGACGCCGAGATCGAGCAGGAACTGAAACGCCAGGTCCAGACGCCGATCCTGTCGCGGGTGCTGATGTCCGAACTGATCCTGCCGGCGCCGCCGGGGCAGGAACAGGCGGCGATGGATCTGGCCAACCGGATCGCCGGTTCGCGCCCGACCGAGGACCAGTTCGCCCAGGCCGCGCGCCAGTATTCCGCCGCCGGTTCGGCCTCGGCCGGGGGGCGGCTGGGCTGGCTGGACATCGACAATCTGCCGCCGTCGCTGCGCCCGGTGATCGCGGGGCTGCAACCGGGCCAGACCTCGCGCCCGCTGACGGTGCCGGGGGCGGTGGTGATCTTCCATCTGCGCGACACGCAGGGCACGCTGCGCCCCGGGGCGACCGAACAGGTGCTGGACTACATGACGCTGCGCCTGGCGTCGGCCGCGGATGCCGCAAGGCTGGCGGCGCGGGCACGCACCTGCGACACGCTTTACGGCGATGCCGGATCGGCCGCCCCGGCGATCCAGCGCCAGACCCGGTCGCAGAACGCGATCCCGACGCTGATCGCGGCGCAGCTGGCCTCGCTGGACGACGACGAGGCGACGGTCATCGATTACGGCAACGCCGCCGATCTGGTGATGCTGTGTTCGCGCCAGCCGGCGATCCTGGCCGAGGCCGGAAACGACGTCGCCACCACCGCCCTGCCCGATGACGGGGTCGAGGATGCGGTGCCCGACGCGCAGGCCGTGCCCAGCCGCGAGGCCGTGCGCGAGGAATTGTTCAACCGCAAGGCCAGCGCGGCCGCCGACGCCTATCTGGCGGAGCTGCGCGCCGACGCGGTGATCCGGCGGCCGTGACCGGCGATGGCGCGCCGATGACCGACCGCATCCTGCTGACCTGCGGCGAGCCGGCCGGGATCGGCCCGGAACTGGCGCCGCTGGCGCTGGAATCGGGTGTGGATTTCGTCTGGATCGGCGATCCCCGCCACCTGCCCGAGGGCACCGCGTATCACGAGGTCGTGGCCCCTTCGGACCCGGTGCCCGAGGGCCGGCTGCCGGTGCTGCCGCACGATTTCGCCGCCCCCGCCACGCCGGGCAGACCCGATCCCGCGAACGCGCCGGACGTGATCGAGGTGATCGCCCGCGCCGTCGATCTGATCATGCGCGGCGAATCGCGCGCCATGACGACGCTGCCCATCAGCAAGCAGGCGCTGAAGGAAGGTGCGGGCTTCGGATTTCCGGGCCACACCGAATATCTGGCCGATCTGGCCGGCGGTGTGCCGGTGGCGATGATGCTGGCCTCGACCACGGTGACGCCGCCCTGCCGGGTGGTGCCGGCGACGATCCACATCCCGCTGTCGCAGGTGCCGGATGCGCTGACCGACCGGGTGCTGGAACAGGCGATCCGGATCACCCATGCGGCGCTGATCCGCGATTTCGGCATCGCCGCGCCGCGGATCGCGGTGGCCGGGCTGAACCCCCATGCCGGCGAGGGCGGCACCATCGGGCACGAGGAGATCCGGCGTTTCCGCCCCCTTCTCGACCGGCTGCGCGCCGAGGGGATGCAGATCGCGGGGCCGCTGCCCGCCGACACGATGTTCCATCCCCCGGCCCGCAGCCGATACGACGCGGCGATCTGCGCCTATCACGATCAGGCGCTGATCCCGATCAAGACGCTGGATTTCGCCGGCGGGGTGAACGTCACGCTGGGCTTGCCCTTCATCCGCACCTCGCCCGATCACGGCACCGCCTTCGACATCGCCGGGCAGGGCCGCGCCGATCCGGCCTCGACCATCGCCGCGCTGCGGATGGCGCGCGACATGGCCGCCAACCGCGCATGATCCGTCTTTGGCGCGCAAATATCCCACGGGGGTCCGGGGGTGTGAAACCCCCGGCCGTGCCGGGATGAGCGCGATCGACAATCTGCCGCCGCTGCGCGAGGTGATCGCGCGCCACGATCTGCGCGCGAAAAAGCAGCTTGGCCAGAATTTCCTGCTGGACCTGAACCTCACCGCCAAGATCGCGCGGCAGGCCGGCGATCTGCGCGATTGCGACGTGCTGGAAATCGGCCCCGGCCCCGGCGGGCTGACCCGCGGCCTGCTGGCCGAGGGTGCGCGCCACGTGCTGGCCATCGAAAAGGATGCGCGCGCCCTGCCCGCTTTGGCCGAGATCGCGGCGGCCTATCCGGGCCGGCTGTCGGTCATCAACGGCGATGCGCTGCGGGTCGATCCGTTGCAGCATCTGACGCCGCCGATCTGCGTGGCGGCCAACCTGCCCTATAATATCGGCACCGAATTGCTGATCCGCTGGCTGACGCCGCCGGACTGGCCGCCCTTCTGGCAGTCGCTGACGCTGATGTTCCAGAAAGAGGTGGCCGAGCGGATCGTGGCGCGGCCGGGCAGCAAATCCTATGGCCGGCTTGCGCTGCTGGCGCAATGGCGCGCCGAGGCGCAGATCGTCATGACCCTGCCGCCCGAGGCGTTCGTGCCCGCGCCCAAGGTCCATTCGGCGGTGGTGCATCTGACGGCGCTGCCCGAACCGCGCTTTCCGGCCGATCCGGCGGTGCTGTCGCGGGTGACCGCCGCCGCCTTCAACCAGCGCCGCAAGATGCTGCGCGCCAGCCTGCGCGGCCTGCATCCGCAGATCGACACGCTGCTGCGTGACGCGGGCATCGCGCCGACCGCCCGGGCCGAAGAGATCGAACTGGAACGGTTCTGCGCGCTGGCGCGGGGCCTGTCTGCCGCACGCGCCGCAGATCGCGGCTGACGCCTGCCGCCCCCGGGTCCGCGCAACGACAAAGGGCCGCATCCGCGGCCCCTGATCGTCGTCTGGTGCGCAAGACGCCGCGTCAGCCCTGATCGGCCCCGTCATCGGCGGTGTCGGGGCGCGGTTCGGCGGCTTGCTTGTCGGCCTCACCGGCCTGATCGGCACCTTGATCGCCGCCCTGATCGGATACCGGCTTGCGGCGGGTGCGCGGTGCGCGGGCCGGTTTCGGCTTGCTGTCGCGGTCGCCCTCCTGGGCGTCGCTTTCGGGGGTCGGGACCGGACCGGCAGAGGCCGAGTCGTCCGAACTGACCGCATCCGGCAAGCCGCCATCGCCGGAGGCAGGCTTGACGCGGCGGGTGCGGGCGCGCTGTGGTTTCTGGTCGGGCTGGGCTTTCGGGTCGGCCTGGCCTGACTGATCGCCCGCCTGGGCCGGATCGCGCCGCTGGTCGTCCGACAAATCGTCCTGCCGGCGCGGCTGATCCTGCGTGGCACCGTCGCGCCCGCCCTGGCCCCGACCGTTCTGGTCGCGCCCGCCTTGGTCGCGCCCGCCTTGGTCGCGGCCGCCTTGGTCGCGGCTGGATTGATCGCGCCCGCCCTGATCGCGCCCACCTTGGTCGCGCCCGCCTTGATCGCGGCCGTTCTGGCCGCCGCCATTGCCATCGCGCGATTGCGACTGGTCGTCGTCGCGGCTTTGATTCTGCTGCTGACGCTCGGTCATTTCGCGCTGCGCCTCGCCCAGCATGCGCGTGTAATGCTCGGCGTGTTGCAGAAAGCTCTGCTCGGCCACGCGGTCGTTGGACAGTTGCGCGTCGCGGGCCAGCGTCAGGTATTTGTCGATGATCTGCTGGGGCGTGCCGCGGACCTTGCCCTCGGGCCCCGAGCTGTCGAAGACACGGTTGACGATATTCCCCAGCGAGCGCTGGCGGTTCGACTTGTTACGCGAACGGGATTTCGATGATCTCATCAGTCTGTCTGTCTGTAGGTTCCAGGTTGGTCTGGACGGCGTTTCGGGCGGCATCGCGGCGAAATCCGCGCCTTGCCGTGCAGCCCCGCCTTGCACCTGTGTCAGCGCGCGTCGCGCACCCCATCGGTTTCGGCTTTGTCAGGCTGACCCGTGCGGCGGCTTTGCGGCCCCGGCACGCGGGTGACTAACCACGCGGCACCGGGGGTTACAAGGAAAAACTTGCCCAGCGGCGGCAATTCCATGCGAAAACCGGCATTCTAGGCGTCGAAACGGGCCAGAACGACACGATCCCGCCCATCCAGATCGCGGATCAGGCGGGTTTTCGCGCCCTGATCGTGAAATATCCGCGCCACGGGCGCGCCCTGCGTCGGCCCGATCTCGACCAGCACGTGACCGCCTGCGGTCAGATGCGCCCCCGCGCCGGCGGCAATCGTGCGATAAGCGCTCAGCCCGTCGGCACCGTCGGTCAGGGCGGCATGGGGTTCCCAATCCAGCACGTCGGGGGCAAGCGATGCCATCTCGTCCAGCGCGATATAGGGCGGATTGGCGACGATCAGATCGAAGCGGCCGGTCACGCCGTCATACCAGTCGGCCGCGTGGAACGCAGCCGTCACACCGATCAGCTGGGCATTGCGCCGCGCCACGTCAAGGGCGGCGGGCGAGATGTCGGTGCCCGTCCCCGACGCCCCGCGCCGCGCGGCCAGCAGGGAAATCAGGATCACGCCGGTGCCGGTGCCCATGTCCAGCACGCTGCGCCACGGCAGGTCCAGCGCAGCCTCGACCAGGGTTTCGGTTTCGGGGCGCGGGTCCAGCGTGTCGCGCGTGACCACAAAGCGGTGGGCATGAAAATCGCGAAAGCCCACGATCTGCGCGACCGGCTGGCGGGCGGCGCGGGCGGCGATGCAAGCCTCCAGCCGCGCGATCTGGTCATCGGTCAACTCGACATCGTCGGCACCGCGCAGCCGGTCGGGCGCGATGTCCAGCACGGCGGCCAGGATCCGGTCGGCGTCGCGCGCGCCACCCTCGATCCCGGCTTCGCGCAGCGTGGCGGCGGCCTGCGCGCGCGCCTGCGACAGAATCATGTGTCGGCGGCCAGCCGCGCGGCCTGATCGTGGGCGGTCAGCGCGTCGATGATCTCGGTCAGATCGCCCGCCATCACCCGATCCAGCGCATAGATGGTCAGGTTGATGCGGTGATCGGTCATCCGGCCCTGCGGGAAATTATAGGTGCGGATGCGTTCGCTGCGGTCGCCCGAGCCGACCTGGCTTTTGCGGTCGGCGGCGCGTTCGGCATCGGCCTTCTGGCGCTGCATGTCGTAAAGACGCGCGCGCAGCACGGCCATGGCGTTGGCGCGGTTCTGGTGCTGCGACTTTTCGGAACTGGTCACGACGATGCCGGTGGGCAGATGGGTGATGCGCACGGCCGAATCGGTGGTGTTCACATGCTGCCCGCCGGCGCCGCTGGCGCGCATCGTGTCGATGCGGATATCGCCGGCAGGGATGTCGATATCGGCGTCCTCGGCGGCCTCGGGCAGCACCGCGACGGTGGCGGCGCTGGTGTGGATGCGGCCGCCCGATTCGGTCTCGGGGACGCGCTGGACGCGATGGACGCCGGATTCGTATTTCAGCCGGGCGAACACGCCCTCGCCCGCGATCCGGGCCACCGCCTCCTTGACGCCGCCCAACTCGGTCTCGGTCAGATCCAGCATCTGGAACGTCCAGCCCTGCGATTCGGCATGGCGGCGATACATCGCCAGCAGGTCGGCCGCGAACAGCGCCGCCTCGTCGCCGCCGGTGCCGGGGCGGATCTCGATGATGGCGGGGCGCGCATCCGCCGCGTCGCGGGGCAGCAGCGCGATGCGCAGATCCTGCTCAAGCCCCGGCACTTCGTCGCGCAGGCGGGCCAGCTCTTCCTCGGCCAGTTCGCGCAATTCGGGATCGTCCAGCATCGCCCGGGCCTCGGCGATGCCGTCCTGCGCCGCGCGCCAGCGGGCGATCCGCTCGACCACCGGTTTCAGATCGGCATATTCGCGGCTGATCCGGGCGATGGTGGCGGGATCGGCGCCGGCATGCAGCTGCGCTTCGAGAAAATCGAAACGCTGTGTGATCCGGGCAAGACGGTCTTCTGGCAGCATCCAAGCCGATTACCCGCCCAGCGGCGCAGGAACAAGGCGGATGTCTTTGGCGCGGAAATATCCCGGGTGGGGTCCGGGGAGGGCAGCGCCCTTCCCGGCCGCCGCGGGACGCAACTCAGCGCCGGTTCCAGCCATAGAGCGCGATCAGCTCCATCGCGACATGGGCGCCGGCCACGGCGGTCGCGCCGGTGGTGTCGTAGGGGGGCGAGACCTCGACCACGTCGCCGCCGATCAGGTCGAGGCCCGCCAGCCCGCGCAGCAGCGCCGCCGCCTGCCACGATGCCAGCCCGCCCCAGACCGGGGTGCCGGTGCCGGGCGCGAAGGCCGGGTCCAGCGCGTCGATGTCGAAGGTGACATAGACCGGACGCTGGCCCACCGCCGCACGGATGCGCGCCAGCGTCGCCGCGATGCCGTCCCGATGGACCGACGGCGCGTCGAGGATCGTCACCCCCATCGTGTCGGGGTTTTCGGTGCGGATGCCGATGCTGACGCTGGCAGAGGGATCGACCGCCCCTTCGCGGATCGCCTTGTACAGAAACGTGCCGTGGTCGATCCGGTCGGGGTCGTCATCGACCCAGGTGTCGGAATGGGCGTCGAACTGGATCAGCGCCACCGGCCCGCGCCGCGCAGCAAACGCGCGCAGGATCGGCAGGGTGACGAAATGATCGCCCCCCAGCACCAGCGGCATCGCGCCCGCATCCAGAATGGCGCCCAGATGCGCCTCGATCCGGGGCGGCACCTCGCGCGTGTTGGCATAGTCGAAGGCCATGTCGCCGTAATCCACCACATGCAGCAGCGACAGCGGGTCGTATCCCCAGCCATAGGGCGGATCGTAAGGTTGCAGGGTCGAGGCCTCGCGGATGGCGCGCGGCCCGAACCGCGCGCCGGGGCGGTGCGTCACCGCCTGATCGAAAGGGATGCCCGTCACCGCGACATCGACGCCGGCCAGATCCTTGGAATAGCGGCGCCGCAGGAAACTGGTCGCGCCGCCGAACGCGTTCTCGAACGACAGGCCGCGCGGATCGTCGCGCGTGAAGGCCTGATCCACCTGCGTCTTCGCATCTTCCAGCGCCATGAAACCCCCTGCCCGCCGATCCGTCCGGCGATCCGTCCGGCGATCACAGTGCCGCCGCCACCGGGCCGCCGCAAGCCCGGCCGCGGCTCCGGCCCGCGCGGCTTAGCCCGAGGAGTCGACGCGCTTGGGGGCGCCGGTCGCCATGTCGGTGCCGATATGGGCCTTGCCGGCCTGTTTCCAGGCGGCAAAGCCGCCATCCATGTGCACGATCCGGTCATGCCCCTGCGACAGCAGCGACCGCGCCACCGATTCGGACCGTTTCGAGGAGCCGCAATAGAAGACCAGCGTCCGCCCCTGCATCGACGGCAACCGGTCGGCGCGGATCTGCCCCATCGGGGCCAGCAGCGCGCCGTCGATATGTTCGAACATGTATTCCTGCGGGGTGCGCACGTCGATCACGGCGATCTCGCCCTTTTGCAGCGCCTCATCGACCTCGTCCACGGTCCATGTCTCCAGCGTGCCCTGTCCGGTGTCCTCGGTCTTCATCGCTTGGGCTCCTCGAACTTGTTTGCGGGGATCTTGAAATAGCTGTGTCCGTCCGCCTCGGGGTCGGGCAGCCGGCCGGCGCGCAGATTGACCTGCAACGCGTGCAGCATCCGGTCGGGCAAGGACAGCGTGGCGTCGCGCCGTTCGCGGATGCGGACATAGTCTTCGCGCCCGACGCCGCCGCCGATATGGGTATTGTGGGCGCGCTGTTCGGCCACGGTCGATTCCCATGCCGGTTCGTCGCGATCCTCGGTCCCGTAATCGTGGCCGATGAACAGCCGCATGTCGTCGGGCAGCGCCAGGATCGCCTGAAGGCTGTCGTAAAGCTGGCCGGCATCGCCGCCGGGGAAATCGGCGCGCGAGGTGCCGGCATCGGGCTGCATGAACGTGTCGTGCACGAAGGCCGCATCGCCCGCCACATAGGTGATCGACCCCAGCGTGTGCCCCGGCGACAGCATGACCCGCACCGGAATCTCGCCCAGCATGAAACTGTCGCCATCCGCGAACAGACGGTCGAAATCGGCTGCCGGATCGAAGGCTCCGGGCAGGTTGTAGATGTCTTCCCACAGCCGCGCGATCTGCACGACCTTCTCGCCGATGGCGTTCGGCACGCCGGTGCGGTCCTTCAGCCAGGCCGAAGCCATCAGGTGGTCGGCATGGGGATGGGTATCCAGAATCCATTGCAGGTCCAGGCCGCGCCGTTCGATCTGATCCAGCGCCCATTGCGCCGCGTCGTGGCGAATCGAGGCGCTGCGCGGGTCGAAATCCTGCACCACGTCGATCAGCGCGGCCTTGTTCGTCGCCACGTCCCAGACCAGATATTGCGCGCTGCCGGTCGGCTTGTCATAAAATCCCAGAACCTGCGGCGAGCCTGCGCCCCGCGACGGACTTTCCTTGCTGAACATGACATCCCCCGGATTGTTACATATCGTTATTGGAATATAATCGCGCCCCGGCGGAATGTAAGCAAGACTCGATGTCGCGGCAACCGCGACCCTGACCGGCGCGGGGGCGACCGGGCGGCACGCCCGAATCACCTTGCGCCCATGGCGCGCGCCGCTATAAGACGCCTTCCTTCCGCCGAGACATGCATAACGCGCAACCTCTCGTGGCGGGTGCGGAAGGTCGAAGCCCGCCTGTGAAGTGCGCCCGATGAAGAAAGGATCGCCATGCCTCTGTATGAGCATGTGCTGATCGCCCGTCAGGACCTGTCGAACACGCAGGCCGAAGGGCTGATCGAACATTTCTCGACCGTGCTGGCCGATAACGGCGGCAAGGTCGTGGACAACGAATACTGGGGTGTGCGCACCCTCGCCTACAAGATCAACAAGAACCGCAGGGGCCATTACGCCTTCCTGCGCAGCGACGCCCCCTCGGACGCCGTGCAGGAGATGGAGCGTCTGGCCCGTCTGCATGACGACGTGATGCGCGTGATGACGATCCGCGTGGACGAGCACGAGGAAGGCCCCTCGGTGCAGATGCAGAAGCGCGAGGAACGCGGCGACCGCCGCGGCGACCGTCGCGACCGGAACTGAGGAGACTGATCCATGGCGAACAAACCGTTTTTCCGCCGCCGCAAGGTCTGCCCGTTCTCGGGCGAGAATGCGCCCAAGATCGACTATAAGGACACGCGCCTGTTGCAGCGTTACATTTCCGAACGCGGCAAGATCGTACCCTCGCGCATCACCGCCGTGTCGGCCAAGAAGCAGCGCGAACTGGCCCGCGCCATCAAGCGCGCGCGGTTTCTGGCGCTGCTGCCCTATGTCGTGAAGTAAGGAGACCGGAACATGCAAGTCATCCTGCTGGAACGCGTGGCCAAGCTGGGCCAGATGGGCGAAGTGGTGAAGGTGAAAGAGGGTTATGCCCGCAACTTCCTGCTGCCCCAGGGCAAGGCCCTGCGCGCATCCGACGCCAATATCGCCGCGTTCGAGGATCGCAAGGTCCAACTGGAAGCGCGCAACTCCGAAACCAAGGCCGAGGCGCAGAAGGTCGCGGACAGGCTGGACGGCAAGACCTTTGTCATCATCCGTTCCGCGTCCGATTCCGGGGCGCTTTACGGGTCGGTGACGACGCGCGACGCCGCCGATTCGGCCGCCGAGGCCGGGTTCACCATCGACCGCAAGCAGGTCGTGCTGGGCGACCCGATCAAGGAGCTGGGCCTGCACGAGGTCGTGATCGTCCTGCACCCCGAGGTCGAGGCGACGATCACGCTGAACGTCGCCCGGTCGAATGAAGAGGCCGAGTTGCAGGCGCAGGGCAAGTCCATCCAGGACGTGGCCGCCGAAGCCGATGCCGAAGCCGAGTTCGAGATCGCCGAGCTGTTCGACGATATCGGCGGCGCCTCGTCCGAGGACGAGGGCGGCGCGGACGAGGAACGCGGCTGATCGCGTCGCTTTTCCTGCACATCTTCAGAACCGCGCCGGACCCCCGGCGCGGTTCTTTCGTTCCGGGCTTGAAGCCGCATCCGCGCGCCCGCAGATGATAAGGTTTGACGCGCCCCCGCCCCTGTGAGACAGCCCTGCAACCTTGAAGTGAACACCCCGAGGAACCGTCATGCATGATGCCCTGACCCGCCTTCTTGCGGACCGCGACTGGCTGCTGGCCGATGGTGCGACGGGCACCAACCTGTTCAACATGGGGCTGGAGGCCGGCCACCCGCCCGAGTTGTGGAACGTCGATCACCCCGACCGTATCCGGGCGCTGTATCGCGGCCCGGTCGAGGCCTGGTGCGACCTGTTCCTGACCAACAGTTTCGGCGGCAATGCCAGCCGGCTGCGGCTGCACAACGCGCAGGGCCGGGTCGGCGAACTGAACCGCGTCGCCGCCGAACTGGCGCGCGAGGTGGCGGATGCCTCGGGCCGCTCGGTCATCGTGGCCGGCAGCATCGGGCCGACCGGCGACATCATGGCGCCGATGGGCAGCCTGACCCACGAGGTCGCGGTCGAGATGTTTCACGAACAGGCCGAGGCGCTGAAACAGGGCGGCGTCGATGTGCTGTGGGTCGAGACGATCAGCGCCGCCGAGGAATACCGCGCCGCCGCCGAAGCCGCGCGTCTGGCCGACATGCCTTGGTGCGGCACGATGAGTTTCGACACCGCCGGCCGCACCATGATGGGCCTGACCCCCGCCCAGCTTTCGGCGCTGGTCGAAAAGCTGCCCAACCCGCCGGTGGCCTATGGCGCCAATTGCGGCGTCGGCGCCTCCGATCTGCTGCGCACCGTGTCGGGTTTCGCCGCCTCGGGCAGCGAACGCCCGCTGATCGCGAAAGGCAATGCCGGCATCCCGCGGTTCGAGGGCGGACACATCCATTACGACGGCACGCCGGACTTGATGGCCGATTACGCCTGCCTGGCCCGCGATCTGGGGGTGCGGATCATCGGCGGCTGCTGCGGCACCATGCCCGAACATCTGCGCGCCATGCGCATCGCGCTGGAAAGCCGCCCGCGCGGCGAACGCCCGTCGCTTGAGACGATCACACGCCAGCTTGGCGGGTTCAGCTCGGCCAGCGACGGGTCCGACGATTCAGGCCCCGGCCGCGAACGGCGCGGTCGCCGGCGCAGCTAGCGCCGCATCGGGGCAGCGGATCGTCAGAACAGCGACAGCTGGTCGCCTGCGCGAGGCGGCGGGCCGAAGCGGGTGCAGTCAAGCTGCGGCGCCGCCTGGCGAAAGCCCAGCCGCGTCCGCGCAAGGCGGAACCGTTTCAGCGCCAGTTCCGCCTCGATCCCTGCGCCGCGGAAGCGGTGGCCGAAACGCGGATCGTTGTCGCGCCCGCCGCGCATCGCCTGCACGCGGTTCATCACATGCGCGGCCATGCCGGGACGGTGCCGGTCCAGCCAGTCGCGGAACAGCGGCGCAACCTCGTGCGGCAGGCGCAGCGGGATCATGCTGGCGGTGGTTGCGCCCGCCTGGCGCGCGGCGGTCAGGATCGCCTCGATCTCGGGCTCGGTCAGAACCGGGATCACCGGCGCGACCATCACCCGCACCGGCACGCCGGCATCGGCCAGTTCGCGGATCATCCGCAGCCGCGTGGCCGGTGCGGGTGCGCGCGGCTCAAGCGCGCGGGCCAGCGGCGGATCCAGCGTCGTCACGCTGATGCCCACGGCCGCCTGCCCCTTGGCCGCCATCCCGGCCCACAGATCCAGATCGCGCAGCACCGTCTGGCCGCGCGTCACCAGCGTGACCGGGTGGTTCCAGTCGCGCAGCACGCGCAGGATGCCGGGCATGATCGCCAGCTTCGATTCGATCGGCTGATAGGGGTCGGTATTCGTGCCCAGCGCGATCGGCGCGGGCTTGTAGGACGGCCGCGCCAGTTCGCGTTCCAGCAGCCGGGCGGCATCGGGCTTGGCGGTGATCTTCGTTTCGAAATCCAGCCCCGGCGACAGTCCCAGATAGGCGTGGCTGGGACGGGCATAGCAATAGATGCAGCCATGTTCGCAGCCGCGATAAGGGTTGATCGACCGGTCGAAGGAGATGTCGGGCGAGGTGTTGCGGGTGATGATGCTGCGCGGCTTTTCCGTCACCACCTCGGTCCGCAGCAGATGCGCCTCTTCGGGGATGTCCCAGCCGTCGGAGTCGCGTTCGCGGCGATACGGCTCGAACCGTCCGTCGGGGCGTGTGTCGGCGCCGCGCGCCTTGAGGAGTCGGTCGGGATCGCGGGGTGGCGGCATGGGCGTGTTATAGAACATTACAGGAACAGGCGCCAGCGATTCGGTGCGCGCGTCGCCGCCGGCCCCTGCGAGGTCGCTTTGAGCCGTCCGGATCGGCCGAATACCGGCCATTCGAGAGGGAACAGACACGCAGGAGCCGCGCCATGGCCGATAACGACGACGAGATCATCCTGTCGGACCTGGACGACGACGAACTGGTCCAGCAGATGATGGACGATCTGTATGACGGTCTGCGAGACGAGATCGAGGAAGGCGTCAACATCCTGCTGGCGCGCGGCTGGACCCCCTATGACGTGCTGACCAAGGCGCTGGTCGCCGGCATGACCATCGTCGGCCACGATTTCCGCGACGGCATCCTGTTCGTCCCCGAAGTGCTGCTGGCCGCGAATGCGATGAAGGGCGGGATGGCGATCCTGAAACCGCTTCTGGCCGAGACGGGCGCGCCGCGCATGGGCAAGATGGTGATCGGCACCGTCAAGGGCGACATCCACGACATCGGCAAGAACCTGGTCAGCATGATGATGGAGGGCGCGGGTTTCGAGGTCGTCGATCTGGGCATCAACAACCCGGTCGAGAAATATCTCGAGGCGATCGCGCGGGAAGAGGCCGATATTCTGGGCATGTCGGCGCTGCTGACGACGACGATGCCCTATATGAAGGTCGTGATCGACACGATGAAGGAACAGGGCATCCGCGACGATTACATCGTGCTGGTGGGCGGCGCGCCGCTGAACGAGGAATTCGGCCGCGCCATCGGCGCCGACGCCTATTGCCGCGACGCGGCCGTGGCGGTCGAGACGGCCAAGGACTTCATCCTGCGCAAACACAACCGCATGGCGGCCAGCGGATAGCATCTGGCGCGGCGGCACGTTGAACTGCGGCGCGATCCCGCACATGTTGCAGGGAACGACCGCAGAACGACAGGATTTCACGATGAACGATTACACCCCGCCGAAGGTCTGGACCTGGAACGACAAGCATGGCGGCGAATTCGCCAGCATCAACCGCCCCGTCGCCGGCCCGACCCATGACAGGGAACTGCCGGTCGGCAAGCATCCGCTGCAACTGTCTTCGCTGGCCACGCCCAACGGGCAGAAGGTCACGATCCTGCTGGAAGAGCTGCTGGAGGCGGGACATGACGCCGAATACGACGCCTGGCTGATCCGCATCGGCGAGGGCGACCAGTTCGGCAGCGGCTTTGTCGAGATCAACCCAAACTCGAAGATCCCGGCGCTGATGGATCATTCGGCGAACCCGCCGCAACGCGTGTTCGAATCGGGCGCGATCCTGCTGTATCTGGCCGAAAAATTCGGCGCGTTCCTGCCTCGCGACACGGCCGCACGAACCGAGACGCTGAACTGGCTGTTCTGGCAGATGGGCGCGGCGCCCTTCGTCGGCGGCGGATTCGGGCATTTCTATCACTATGCGCCGGTCAAGATCGAATACGCCATCGACCGCTACACGATGGAGACGAAACGGCAACTGGACGTGCTGAACCGGCAGCTGGCCGACCGCCGCTTCATCGCCGGCGAAGACTACACCATCGCCGACATGGCGATCTGGCCTTGGTATGGACGGCTGACCACCGGCGGCGTCTATGGCGATGCGGCAACCTTCCTTGACGGCGCCAGCTATGAACACGTGGCCCGCTGGACCAACGAGATAGCCGCGCGCCCGGCGGTCCAGCGCGGCATCATGGTCAACAAGACTTCGGGCGAGCCGTCCGAACAGCTGTGGGAACGCCATTCAGCCGAGGATTTCCAGACGAAAACGCAGGACAAGATCGAAGGCTAGGAAAAAATGGGGGCTCTGCCCCCGTCCTTCGGACTCCCCCGGGATATTTGAGCGCCAAGGACAGGCCCGTCTTTGGCGCATAAATATCCCACGGGGGTCCGGGGGCGTGAAGCCCCCGGCTTTGGCGCGCGGATCAGTTCCGCGCGCGGTCCACCATCTTGCCCTTGCTGATCCAGGGCATCATCTCGCGCAGCTTTTTGCCCACCTTCTCGATCTGGTGTTCGTCGTTGATGCGGCGCGTGGCCTTGAAGGACGGCTGGCCGACGGCGTTTTCCTGCATGAAGTCGCGCACGAACTTGCCCGACTGGATGTCGCGCAGCACCTCCTTCATCCGCGCCTTCGTCTCGTCATAGGGCAGGATGCGCGGGCCGCTGACATATTCGCCGTATTCGGCGGTGTTGGAGATGGAATAGTTCATGTTGGCGATGCCGCCTTCATAGATCAGATCGACGATCAGCTTCACCTCGTGCAGGCATTCGAAATAGGCCATCTCGGGTTCGTATCCGGCCTCGACCAGGGTTTCGAAGCCCATGCGGATCAGTTCGACCAGACCGCCGCACAGCACCGCCTGTTCGCCGAACAAATCGGTTTCGCATTCCTCGCGGAAATTCGTCTCGATGATGCCCGACCGGCCGCCGCCGATGGCGCTGCAATAGGAGAGCGCCAGATCCATCGCCTTGCCGCTGGCATCCTGGTCGACGGCCACAAGGCAGGGCACGCCGCCGCCCTTGACGTATTCGCCGCGCACCGTGTGGCCCGGCCCCTTGGGCGCCATCATGATGACGTCGACGCCGGGTTTCGGCTCGATCAGCCCGAAATGCACGTTCAGGCCATGCGCGAAGGCGATGGCCGCGCCGTCGCGCAGATTGTCATGGACATGCTTGCGATAGGTTTCGGCCTGCAATTCGTCGGGCATGGTGAACATGATCAGGTCGCACCATGCGGCGGCCTCGGCGATGCCCATCACCTTCAGGCCCTCGGCCTCGGCCTTCCTGGCCGACGGGCTGCCCTCGCGCAGGGCGATGACGACGTTGCGGGCGCCCGAATCGCGCAGGTTCAGCGCATGGGCATGGCCCTGGCTGCCATAGCCCAGAATGGCGACCTTCTTGTCCTTGATCAGGTTCACATCGCAATCGCGATCATAGTAAACGCGCATCGGCGGGTCCTTTCCTTTTCGATAACCGGGTTCTAGCGAACGGCTTGCCGAGGGGATGTTCATTTTTTGCGATTTATGCAAGATTATCGCTGCGATCATGTCCATCACCAGAAGAAGCCGAAAAAATCATGCCTGATGCCACCGACCGCCGCATCCTGCGCCAGCTGCTGGCCGATCCCGACGCGCCCAATGCCGAATTGGCCAGACGCGCGGGCGTTACCCCGACCAGCCTGTGGCGACGGCTGGACAGGCTGCGCGACAGGGGGATCATCGCCGGCATTCAGGCCCGCATCGACTGGCGCGCCATGGGATACGAGGTTCAGGTCAGCCTGCGCTTCACGCTGGACAAGACCGATCCGCGCGCCTTCGACGATTTCATCGCCGCCGCGCGCGAGGTGCCCGAGGTAACCGAGATCCAGACCTTTCTGGGCAGCGTCGATCTGCGCCTTTCGGTGATCGCGCGCGACATGGCGCATTGGCAGCAGATCTATCGCGACCGGATCCTGCGCCTGCCGCATGTGTCCGACAGCGATGCGCTGATGCTGGTCTCGACCATCAAGGACAGCGCCGAGCTTGCGCTGTGACCGGGCTGGACGCCACCGATCTGGCGATCCTGCGCATGCTGGGCGCGGATGCCACGAAAAGCGCGGCCCAGATCGGGCGCGCCGTCGGCATCGGCCAGCCGGCGGCGTGGCGGCGGATTCGCCGGCTGATGGATCAGGGCATCCTGGCCGGGCGGCGGGTGGCGGTCGATACCGCTGCCCTTGGGTTCGGCGTGACCGTGTTTCTGGGGGTGCGGCTGGCCGCGAAGGGGCGCACCAGCCTTGAGGATTTCGAGCGCGCGGTGACCGCCATTCCCGAGGTGCAGACGGTGCAGCACGTGCTGGGCCAGTTCGATTATCGTCTGCGCATCGTCGCCCGCGACATCAGCGATTTCGAACGCATCCTGCGCCGCCGGATCATGACCCTGCCCGGCGTGGGCCAGGTCGAGGCGAACGTGATGCTGTCCGAAGAACGCCGCCCCGGACCTTTGGGCGGCGTTGACGGTTCGTGACGGCGGCTAGCCCTCGGTCGGCACGATCAGGTATTTCGAGCCGGTCGATTTCCTCTGATACGCCACCACGTTTTCGGGCTTCAGCGCATCGGCCAGGCTGATCCGGGCGGTATAGTGGCTGGCGAAGGTGGTCCGCATCTCGGCCGCGACGCGCTCATGCATCTTCTTGACGACGGCCGGATCGATGCGTTTGAGGGCATGGAACAACAGCCAGCCGCCGATCGACCACTGAAACCCGAAGCCGCGTTTCAGGATCGTCGGCCCGGTATCCAGCGCGCCATAGATATAGGCCTGCTTCATCGTCGCCGAACCATAGCGGTCGTAATCGTCCATCTTGCGCAGCGCGACCGCCTCCATCGCGTTCAGGATCGTGCCGGTCATCTCGCCTCCGCCGATGGCGTCGAAGGCCAGCGTTGCGCCCGTCCGGTCGATGGCATCGCACAGACGGTCGAAGAAATCGTCGGCGCTGCTGTCGACCACATGGGTCGCGCCGATGCCCTTCAGCAGATCGACCTGCTTCTGGCTGCGCACGATGTTGACCAGCCCGATGCCGTCATCCTTGCAGATCCGCACCAGCATCTGACCCAGGTTAGACGCCGCCGGCGCGTGGACGATGGCGCTGTGGCCCTCGGCCCGCATGGTTTCCACAAAGCCAAGAGCGGTCAGCGGGTTGACGAACAGCGATGCGCCCTCGTCCGGGGTGGCGTCGTCGGGCAGCACGATACAGGCATCGGGCGTGATCAGCCGCAGATCGGCATACATCGCGCCGCCGATCATCGCCACGCGCTTGCCCACAAGATCCTGAAGATCGGGACCAGCCTTGATCACCGTCCCGGCGCCCTCATTCCCGACCGGCATGGATTTTCCCAGACGCGCCCGCAGGCCGGGCAAAGCCTTGGGCGAGATGCGCGCCGTCAATACGGGATCGTCTGGCGAGCCTTCGGCATGCAGGCTGTCCATGTCGGCCGGCCCAAGCAGCAGGCCCAGATCCGAGGGGTTGATCGGCGCGGCCTCGACCCGGACCAGCAGTTGGCCCTGTCCGGGGTCGGGAATGTCCACGCGTTCAAGGTTCAGGCGCAGGGTGCCGTCTTCGGAAACGGTCGATCTCAATTCTCGGCTGGTCTGGGTCATGTCGGTCCTTGCTGGCTGTTTCGGGGGGGCGCAGGCCGCGCGATGCGGTCGCAACGATGCGCCCTTGTGTCACCGGCGACAACGCATGGCGGCGGTGGCGGTTCAATTCGCGGGCGCTTGCGTGGCGGGGTGGCGCAATGCGGCCGGGGAAGCACGAAAAAACCCCCGCTGCGGGTGCAAGGGGGGTTCGTTCGTCAAGCTGCGATGGCCTTAAAAGCCGCGCGCAACCCGCTCGATATCGCCGCGACACAGACCGATATCGTCCAGTTCGCGGTCCGACAGGCGGTGCAACTCGCGTCGCGTCTTGCGCATATCCTGCCAGGACGTGAACAGCGAGAAGAAGCGGGCGACGACGCTGCCATGGCCTCCGTCAGCAAAGCTGCGGTTCGTTTCGATGGCCGACATTGTATCACCTGTTCTCAGAGTGCCCATAATGCGGGCAAGTTTCAGTCAGACTGCATGTAGTGTTTGCACATGCAGAAAGCCATAGCCATCCACGCAAGGCGGCCATGCGGTTTTTGCATGAGGGGATTGGCGGGTGGGTTTCGCCGGCTAAGAAACAGAAAATTTTTTAATTTCAGCCGGTAGAGCAACTAAACTCCATTCTGCTCGAACAAGGTTGATCCTGCCCGCCCCGCCCGGTCCCGCCATGCTGCGGCGCGGCATCAAGCGCGCCACTCAGCCCCCGCGCCAATCGCCCAGTTCCGCCTGCCACAGCGTCAGCGCGGCCACGGCTGCGGTATCCGCGCGCAGGATGCGCGGGCCGAGGCTTACCCTGCTGACACTGTCCATGCCGCGCAGCCTTGCGCGTTCGCTGTCCGAAAACCCGCCTTCGGGGCCGATCAGGATCGCCCACGGACCGGCCGGCAGATCGGCCAGCGTCGCGGCCGGTCCGGCGGCAGCCTCATCGGCCCACAGGATGCGGCGGCGGGCGTCCCACCCGTCCAGCAGCCGCGACAACGGTTGCAGGTCTTCGACCTGCGGCACGTAGGTTCCGCCGCATTGTTCGGCGGCCTCGACCGCGTGGGCTTGCAGACGATCCTGCCGGATGCGTTCGGAATTGGTGAAATCGGTCTGCACCGGCAGGATCCGCGCCGCCCCCATCTCGGCCGCCTTCTCGACGATGAAATCGGTGCGCGCCTTCTTGATCGGCGCGAAGATCAGCCACAGATCGGGCGGATCGCGCTGCGGCGCGGTGCGTTCGGCGATCTGCAACGACCCGCCGCGCTTGCCGGCCTGTTCGATCTGCGCGGCCCATTCGCCGTCGCGCCCGTTGAACACCGCGATCGCGTCGCCCGGCTTCAGCCGCATCACCCCGGACAGGTAATGCGCCTGCGCAGAGGCAAGCGGCACGGGTTGTCCCGCCGCCAGCGGGTGATCTATGAACAGTCTGATCTTCGCCATGATGGGGCCGACGCTATGCAAAGCCAGACCGAAAGGCCAGATGCCGTCATCGACGCGCCCAAGGGCAACTGGGTGGACCGGTGGGCGCCCGATGCGTGGCGTCCGTTTCTGCACCTGTCGCGCGCCGACCGGCCCATCGGGACATGGCTGCTGCTGCTGCCCTGCTGGTGGGGGATCGGGCTGGCGATGATGGCGGGCGCGCCGCGCTGGTTCGATCTGTGGATCGCGCTGGCCTGCGGGATCGGCGCCATCGTGATGCGCGGCGCGGGCTGCACCTGGAACGACATCACCGATCGCGGGATCGACGCGCAGGTGGCGCGGACCCGGTCGCGCCCGCTGCCATCGGGGCGGGTCAGCCTGCGCGGCGCGTATCTGTGGCTGATCGCGCAGGGGCTGGTCGGGCTGGTGATCCTGCTGACCCTGGGGCCGGCCGCGATCTGGATGGGCGTGGCCTCTCTGGCGCTGGTGGCGATCTATCCCTTTGCCAAGCGGTTCACGTGGTGGCCGCAGATCTTTCTGGGGCTGGCGTTCAACTGGGGCGTGATGCTGGCCTATGCGGCGCATGCGGGCCGCGTCGATGCCGCGCCGGTCGTCGCGTGGCTGGCGGGCATCGCCTGGACGATCTTTTACGACACGATCTATGCCCATCAGGACGCCGAGGACGATGCGCTGATCGGGGTCAAATCCACCGCGCTGCTGTTTGGCCGGAACAGCCCGCGCATCCTGGCGGGCTTTGCGGTTCTGGCGGTCGTGCTGCTGGCGGTGGCCATCGGGATGACCGGTCGCAATGTGTTGATCGGTTGGGCCGGGCTGGCGGCGTTCGCCGCGCATCTGGCGTGGCAGCTGCGACTTTTCCAGCCGGATCAGGACGCTATGTGCCTGCAGCTGTTCCGGTCGAACCGCGATGCCGGGCTGATCCTTGCGCTGTTTCTTGCCGTCGCGGGGCTGGCCTGATTGCGCGCCGGGCACCGCGCGGCTAGACCGTCCCGGCTTGCCACAGACCGAGGCCCCTAATCGCATGGCACCGTCCCGCAGCCGCATTCCGACCGCGTTTGCCACCCTTGTCGTCCTGTCCGCCGCCGGTGGGCTGTGCTGGTGGGCGGCGCAGTCGGCGGCCGCGTTCATCGAACAGCGCGCGCGCGAGGATGTGCAGGTCGCGCTGTCCACCGGCGGGCAGGACTGGGTCGAGGTCGCGACCGACGGGTTGCAGGTCCGTCTGCGCGGCACCGCCCCGACCGAGGTCGCCCGCTTTCGCGCCATGACCCGCGCCGCCTCGGCGGTCGATCCGTCGCGGGTGATCGACGACATGACCGTAGCCTCGACCGAGGCGCTGACGCCGCCCGACTTCAAGGTCGAACTGCTGCGCGACGGCGACGGCATCTCGCTGATCGGGCTGGTGCCGGCGGGCACCGACCGCACCGGACTTGTGCGCACCCTGAAATCCGAAACCGCCGCACCGAAGATCACCGATCTTTTGGAAAGCGCAGATTACGCCGTGCCCGAGCGTTGGGACGAGGCGATGGCGTTCGGGCTGCGCGCGGCGCAGATGGCCGCGCGCGCCAAGATCTCGATCGCGCCGGGACAGGTGCGGATCGCGGCGATCACCGACAGCCGGGTCGAAAAGGGGCGGCTTGAAACCGAATTGCAGCGCGCCCTGCCCGACGGGATCGCGCTTGAGACGCAGATCTCGGCCCCGCGCCCGGTTATCGCGCCGTTCACCTTGCGCTTTCTGATCGACGAGGACGGCCCGCGCTTTGACGCCTGCGCCGCCGATAACGAGGCGGGGCGCGCCCGCATCCTGGCCGCCGCCTTGGCGGCAGGCACGGGCGGCAAGCCCGGTTGCACATTGGGTCTGGGCGCGCCAAGCCAGGACTGGGCGGATGCCGCCGTCGCCGCGATCGAGGCGGTCGCGGCGATGGGCGCGGGGTCGGTCACGATTTCGGATGCCGATATCGCGCTGACCGCGCCGCAATCGGTCGCGCAGGCGCGGTTCGACGAGGTCGTGGGCCGGCTGGAGCAACGTCTGCCGCGCGTCTTTTCGTTGCAGGCGCTGCGCGACCGGCCCGAACAGGTGGATCGCGGACCGGCCGAGTTCGTCGCCGCGCTGTCGGGCGAGCGCAACCTGTCGATGCGCGGCCGGATCACGGATGAGCGGATGCGCGAAGCCGTGGACAGCTTTGCCCGGTCGCGCTTTGCCGCCGTGCAGGGCAGCCTGCGCAGCGACGCGACGGTGCCGGGCGGCTGGACGGTGCGGGTGATCGCCGCGCTGGAGGCGATGGACAGCCTGGAAAGCGGCACCGTCGATGTCACGCCCGAACTGATCCGCATCACCGGCACCTCGGGCGATCCGAACGCCGCCGAACACAGCGCCGCCACGCTGTCGCAGCGACTGGGCGCGGGGGCGCGTTACGATCTGACGATCCGCTATGACCGGCGGCTGGACCCTGCGCTGAACCTGCCCGATGGCGAGGAATGCGTGCGCCGTCTGAACATCGTCATGTCCGAATCCGAAATCGGCTTCGAACCCAGCAAGTCGCAGATCGCGGGCGATCCGGCACCCACCTTGCGGCGTATGGCCGGGGTGATGGCCGAGTGCGCGGATTTCCAGATGGAGGCCGGCGGCCATACCGATTCGCAGGGCTCGGAAGGGTTCAACGCCGATCTGTCGCGCGCCCGTGCGCAGGCGCTGGTCGCGGCGATGGCCGAGGCCGGGATCGACACCGCGAACCTGACCGCGCGCGGTTACGGCGAAAGCCAGCCCATCGCCAGCAACGACACCGAAGAGGGGCGCGAGGAAAACCGCCGCATCCAGTTCCGCCTGCTGTCGGACCGGCCGGTGCGCAGCGCCCCCCTGCCCGCCCCGGTGACGCTGTCGGGCGTGACCACCGAGGCGGCGGCGGCACCGCCAGCCGCGTCGGGACCAGCCGTGCCGAGCGGTGCCGGCGCCGAGGGCGGGGAGAGGGCTGCACCGCAGCCGCAGGGGCCGCAACTGCCGCAGATCGCGGCCGGTCCGGCCATGGCGGCACCCGCCGTCGTCGGCGTCAGCGAACAGTTCGAGTCACTGGACGCGCGCGAGGAAAACATTAGGCTGCCGGTGCAGACCCCGGATGACGACACCCCGCGCCCCCGCCCGCGCCCCGAGGACGCGGACGCGCCGGCAGAACCCGAAGACGCGACACCCCTAGACGCGACCGCCGCCGAATGAACCGCACCGAATTCATCACCGTCACCGCCATCATCCTGTTCGCCGCCTTCGTGCTGGGCTGGCTTGCCAGCTGGCTGGTCCATCGGCTGACCCGCCCGACAAGATCGGGCATGACCGAGCTTGACCGCATGGCCCAGCAACTGCACGAGGCCGAAGAGGCGCGCGATGCCGCCATCGCGCAGCTGGAAGAGCGCGAGGCCGATCTGGCCAGCCGCCTTGCGGGAGCCGAGCTGGAATTGCAGGCGGCGATGGACGGGCTGCGCGAAAGCCGGACCGAGGTCGAGGAATTGCGGGACTATATCGAGATGAAACTGGCCCGCCGCTGAGGCGGCGGGCGGAAGGAAAAGGGGGCTGTCTGCCCCCTCTTGGCCTGCGGCCAATTCACCCCCGAGGATATTTTCGCGCCAAAGACGCGGTGGGCGCGCCCGTCAGATGCCCGCGTCGATGATCGCGCGCGCCAGCACCGGCACCGTGTCGCGGTTCAGCCCGGCGATGTTCAGCCGCGAATCGCCGACCATGTAGACGGCCGATTCGTCCTTGACCTTCTGCACCTGTTCCGGCGTGGCGCCGAGGCGCGAGAACATGCCGCGATGGCGCGCGATGAAATCGAACCGGTCGCTGCCCGACAATTCGCGCAGTTCCGATGCCAGCTGATCGCGCAGCCCCAGCATCGTGTTGCGCACCTCTTCAAGCTCGTCCTTCCAGTCGTTGCGCAGCGCCTCGTCGGACAGGATGGTGCTGACGATGCGGGCGCCGTGATCGGGCGGGAAGGAGTAGGTCTGACGGTTCAGGAACGCCATCGCGCCCTGGGCCATGTCGCGTGCGCCGCCATCGCCGGTCAGCGTCATCAGGATGCCGGTGCGTTCGCGATAGATGCCGAAATTCTTCGAACACGAGGCGGCGATCAGCACCTGTGGCAGGCTGCGTGCGACCAGCCGCGTGGCTTCGGCATCGGCGTCCAGACCGTCGCCGAAACCCTGATAGGCCAGATCGATCATCGGCACCGCGCCGGTGCGGTCGAGAATCTCGATCACCTCGTGCCACTGGTCCAGCGTCAGGTTGGCGCCGGTCGGGTTGTGGCAGCAGCCGTGCAGAAGCACGATGTCGTCGCGTTTCGCCTTGGCGATGTCGTCCTTGAGACCCTCGAAATCGACGCCGCGCGTGTCGCTGTCGAAATAGCGGTACTGCACGAAGGGCAGGTCCATGAACCGCATGATCGACAGATGGTTCGGCCAGGTCGGGTCGGAGACATGGACGGTCAGGTCGGGATTGGCCATGCGCGCCAGTTCCAGCCCCTGCCTGATCGCGCCGGTTCCACCCACCGTCGCGACCGAGGCCAGCCGGTCCTGCGGCACATCCGCCAGCACCATCCGCGCCATCGCGTCGCGATATTCGGGCGTGCCGGCAAGGCTGGTATAGGCCTTGGTCGTCTGTTCTTCCCAGATGCGCTTTTCGGCCGCCTTCACCGCCCGCATCACCGGCGTCACGCCTTGCGGATCCTTGTAGACGCCGACGCCAAGATCGACCTTGCCCTGACGGGTGTCGGCCTTGAACTCCTCCATCAGCATCAGGATCTTGTCGGGGTCTTGCGGCTTCAGATTGGACAGCATCTCAGGCGTCTCCGGTTGCGATATTCAGGTCGTCGAAGCTACCCCATTCGGTCCAGCTTCCGTCGTAAAGCGAGTGGCGGCGATGGCCGATCCGTTCCAGCGCCAGGCTGAGCACGGCGGCGGTCACGCCGCTGCCGCAGCTGGTGATGGCCGGTTTCGACAGATCGACGCCGGCCGCCTCGAACTCGGCGCGCAGCGCGTCGGGGTCCTTCATCGTGCCGTCATCGTTCAGCAGCCGCCCGAAAGGCACGTTTTTCGATCCCGGAATATGGCCCGCGCGCAGGCCGGGGCGCGGCTCGGCCACCTCGCCGCGAAAGCGTTCGGGGGCGCGGGCGTCGATGATCTCGTGATCGCCCAGCTTCGAGGCGGCGGCGACCTGCGTCACGTCGCGCACCAGCCCGGCCTGACGCTGCACGGTGATGTGACGGTCGCGCAGGATCGGGGCCATATCCTCGACCTCGCGCCCCTCGGCCTGCCATTTCGCAAAGCCGCCATCCAGCACCGCCACGTCGGTCTTGCCCATCAGCCGGAAGATCCACCACACGCGCGCGGCGCTGCGCAGGTCGGAATTGTCATAGACGACCACCTGATGCCCGTCGCCGATGCCCTGCGCGCGCATCCGGCTGATGAACAGTTCGGTCGGGGGGGCCATGTGCGGCAATTCGCTGCGGCTGTCCGAGATGGCGTCGATGTCGAAGAACCGCGCGCCGGGAATATGTGCGGCCTCATATTCGGCGCGCGCATCGCGCCCCGTCGCGGGCATGTGCCAGCTGGCGTCGATGACCCGCAGATCGGGGTCCGCCAGATGCGCGGCAAGCCAGTCGGTCGAGACCAGCGTCTTCGGATCATCCTGCATCGTTGTCCCCCTGTATCGGCCCGCCGACCGATTTACAGGGGGAAGCGCGGCGCTGCAACGCCACTTGGCGCTATCCCTGCTTCAGCAGGCGCTGTTTCTGCCGATTCCAGTCGCGTTTGGCGCTTGTCTCGCGCTTGTCGGCAACCTTCTTGCCCTTGGCGACGCCGATCTTCAGCTTCACCAGACCCTTGTGGTTGAAATACATCACCAGCGGCACCAGCGTCATGCCCTCGCGGCCGACGGCCTGCCACAGCCGGGCCAGTTCGCGGCGGCTGACCAGAAGCTTGCGCCTGCGCCGTTCCTCGTGGCCGAAGACGCCGGCATTGGACAGCGCGGCGATATGCGCGTTGATCAGCCACAATTCGCCGTCCTCGATGCTGGCATAGCTTTCGGCGATGTTCGACTGGCCGGTGCGCAGCGATTTCACCTCGGACCCGGTCAGAACGATCCCCACCTCAAGATCGCTTTCGATGAAATAATCGAAACGCGCGCGCCGGTTCTCGGCGATCACCTTGTAGTTCTTGTTTTCCGGTTCCTTGGCCATGACCGGGTTAGATAGGGGGGGCGGCGGCGGCTGTAAAGCCCGCGCGACGGGTGCCGTCCGCCGCGGGCGCAAGGGCTGTTCGCGCTGGCCTGTCGCGGCACGCCCGGCTAGGCTGACCCCAACGCCGCGCGGCAACCCGCCCCTGGACAAAGACGATCCCATGCGACCCGGACCACGCAACCTGATCACCGATATTGTCGGGCTGCGGGTCGGCAATGCCGCCGATCCGGGGCTGAAATCCGGCACGACCGTGCTGACGGCGGACCGGCCCTTCGCGGCGGCGGTGCATGTCATGGGCGGCGCGCCGGGCACGCGCGACACCGAGTTGCTGGCGCCCGACAAGCTGGTCGGCCAGGTCGATGCGCTGGTTCTTTCGGGCGGATCGGCCTTTGGGTTGGCCGCCTGCGATGGGGTGATGGCGGGGCTTGCGGCCGCGGGGCGCGGCTTTGCGGTGGGCACCGCGCGCGTGCCCATCGTGCCCGGCGCCATCGTCTTCGATCTGCTGAACGGCGGCGACAAGGCTTGGGGCGACAACCCCTATCCGATGCTGGGCCGGACAGCCTGGGCGACCGCCGGACCCGAATTTGCCATCGGCAGCGCAGGCGCGGGCACCGGCGCGCTGACCGGGCGGCTGAAGGGCGGTCTGGGCTCGGCCTCGGCCGTGCTGGATAACGGGCTGAGCGTGGGCGCACTGGTCGTCGTCAACGCCTTGGGGTCGGCCACGATCGGCGAAACGGCGCAGTTCTGGGCCGCGCCGTGGGAGATGGAGGAGGAGTTCGACGGTCTGGGCCTGCCATCGCAATTTCCGGCGGGGGATGAGCCGCCCGCGGCCAAGCGTCTGGGCGAGGCGACGACGATCGCCATCGTTGCCACCGATGCCGCGATGGAAAAGCCCGCCCTGCAACGTCTTGCCACCGCCGCGCATGACGGTCTGGCGCGCGCGCTGGTGCCCAGCCACACACCCTTTGACGGCGATCTGGTCTTTGCCGCATCGACCGGCGCGGTCGCGCTGCCCGATCCCGCCGGCGATCCGTTCCTGTTGGGCCATGCGGCCGCCTGCGTTCTGGCGCGTGCGGTGGCGCGGGCCGTCCATGCGGCCACGCCGGCGCCGGGCGATCTGCAACCCTGCTGGCAAAGCCTTGTTTCGCGATGAGAAAAGGGCGGCGCGACGCGCGCACCGCCCCCAGAGATCGCCAAGAGGGACACCTTAGCGATATGAGCGAACGAATTGACGCCCGGTCGGGTTCACCGAAACATCGCAAATACCGGTTGTTTTCCGCAGCGTTATTCCGGCCGTTCCGCGCCGGCCATTCAGCGCCCGCAAGGGAACCCGCCCGCTTTGACAAGTGCTAAGCGACGTGTTCAAGATATTAACCGAAATCCAAGCGGAAGAGGCTGCCGTGACCAAACATTCGACCGATCTGAAAACCCTGCTGCGCGACCCCTCATTGTTGGAGACGCGCGCCTTCGTGGCGGGCGAATGGGTGGACGCCGCCGATGGCGCGACATTCGACGTGACGAACCCCGCGCGCGGCGACGTGATCGCCAAGGTCGCCGATCTCAGCCGTGCCGAGGTGGCAAAGGCCATCGACGCGGCGGCCGAGGCGATGAAGGGCTGGGCTGCGAAAACCGCCAAGGAACGCGCCAATGTCATGCGCAAATGGTTCGACCTGATGATGGAGAACCAGGACGATCTGGGCCGCATCCTGACCGCCGAGATGGGCAAGCCGCTGGCCGAGGCCAAGGGCGAGATCGCCTATGGCGCCAGCTTCATCGAGTGGTTCGGAGAAGAGGCCAAGCGCGTCTATGGCGAGACCATTCCCGGCCACCAGCCCGACAAGCGCCTGACGGTGATCCGCCAGCCCATCGGCGTGGTCGGGTCGATCACGCCGTGGAATTTCCCCAACGCCATGATCGCGCGCAAGGCGGGACCGGCGCTGGCCGTGGGCTGCGGTTTCGTGGCCCGGCCGGCTGCCGAGACGCCGCTGTCGGCGCTGGCCATGGCGGTGCTGGGCGAACGCGCGGGACTGCCCAAGGGCATCCTGTCGGTCGTCACCTCGTCACGGTCCAGCGAGGTCGGGAAGGAATTCTGCGAAAACCCCAAGGTGCGCAAGCTGACCTTCACCGGCAGCACCGAGGTCGGCCGCATCCTGCTGCGGCAGGCCGCCGATCAGGTGCTGAAATGTTCGATGGAGCTGGGCGGCAACGCGCCGTTCATCGTCTTCGACGACGCCGATCTGGATGCGGCGGTGGAAGGCGCGATGGCGTCGAAATTCCGCAACAACGGCCAGACCTGCGTCTGCGCCAACCGCATCTATGTGCAATCCGGCGTCTATGACGAATTCGCCAAGCGCCTGGCGGCGGCGGTCGACAAGCTGAAGGTCGGCGACGGGCTGGAGGAAGGCACCACCACCGGTCCGCTGATCAACAAGGACGCGGTCGAGAAGGTCGAGGAACATATCAAGGACGTGCTGGATCACGGCGGCAGCATCGTCACCGGCGGCGAGCGTATCGAGGGGCTGTTCTTCAAGCCGACGGTCGTGACCGGCGTCAATGACGACATGAAAGTCGCCAATGAAGAAACCTTCGGCCCGCTGGCCCCGCTGTTCAAGTTCGAGACCGAGGAGGAGGCGATCGAAAAGGCCAATGCCACGATCTTCGGGTTGGCCTCGTATTTCTATGCCCGCGACGTGGGCCGGATCACCCGCGTCCAGGAGGGTCTGGAATACGGCATCGTCGGGGTGAATACCGGCCTGATCTCGACCGAGGTCGCCCCCTTCGGCGGCGTCAAGCAGTCCGGGCTGGGCCGCGAGGGCAGCCGCCACGGCATCGACGACTATCTGGAAATGAAATATATCTGCCTGTCGATCTGACCGGGACCGACCGTCGAAAATCGCGGGCGCGGCGGGAACGAAGTGTCCCGCCGCGCATTTCGTTGCAATGGCGCCGCACGGGCGGCGCAGAACAATGTCGTTACGAAAGGGACATCACATGGAAGGTTTCGGCTGGATTCTGTCGATCATTCTGGGCGCAATCGCCGGCTGGATCGCCGAGCAGATCATGAAAAGCGATCACGGCCTGATCATGAACATCATTCTGGGCATCGTCGGCGCGCTGGTCGGCAACTGGCTGTTCCGCCTGATCATCGGCGGCACCGCCGGCGGGGTGATCGGACAGCTTGTCGTCGCCGTGGTCGGCGCCTGCATCCTGATCTGGCTGGGCAGGCTGATCCGCAGCAAGACCTGATCGGGCAGCCCCCGGGTAACGCAAAAGCCGGCGCAACGGATCGCGCCGGCTTTTTCATGGGTCAGGGCCGCGATGTCAGCGGTCGTCCTCATCCTCGTCATCGCCCTTGTCGGGCAGGTTGAAGAAACTGTCGGCGTCCAGCTTGCGCTGCGGCTTATCGCGCCCGTCCTCCTGATCCTTGGACAGCGAGAAATTCTCCAGCCCGGCGATGGCGGTGGGCAGGCGCGGCTCGTCGGTCATCGACAGCGAGGTTTCGGTGCTGACCAGCTTGCGCCGTTCATCGTCCGACATCACCTCGCCTTCAGAGCCGCGCTTCTTGGCGGCCTTCTGCACGGCGGCATCCAGCTCGGTCTGCCGGCACAGGCCCAGGGCGACCGGGTCGATGGGCTGGATGTTCTGTATGTTCCAATGCGTGCGTTCGCGGATCGAGGTGATGGTCGGCTTGGTCGTGCCGACAAGGCGGGCGATCTGCGAATCCGCCAGTTCGGGATGGAACTTGACCAGCCACAGGATCGCCGCCGGACGGTCCTGACGCTTGGACAGCGGCGTGTAACGCGGGCCGCGACGCTTCTCCTCGCCCTCGGCGGCCGGGTTGTGCTTCAGCTTCAGCTTGTGGGCAGGGTCCGCCTCGCCGCGTCTGATCTCTTCGACGTCAAGCTGGTTCGAGGCGACCGGATCGTATCCCTTGACGCCGGCGGCCACGTCGCCGTCGGCGATGCCCTGCACCTCAAGCTCGTGCAATCCACAGAAATCGCCGATCTGCTTGAAGCTGAGCGTCGTGTTGTCGACCAGCCAGACGGCGGTGGCCTTGGCCATCAGCGGCTTGTTCATGTCAGTCTCCTTCGCGTCTGTGTCCCCGCGCCACGCCCCGTCAGGGCCGGGAAAACGGCTTTCGGCGGGTGCCATTCCTCGTTTTCAGGGGGGAATTGCGCGCGGATATAGCGTTTTGCGGCGCCGGATGAAAGGGGATTCGCGCACTCTTCGTGGACGCCGCCGTCAAAGCCGCTAGTCTGCGCGCCATGAGACGCCTTCTAGCCGCCCTGCTGATCCTTCTGGCCCCCTTGACCGTCCGCGCGCAGGATGTCGCCGGTCAGTTCGACTATTACGTCCTGTCGCTCAGCTGGTCGCCGTCATGGTGCCGGGCCGAGGGTGACGCCCGCGATGCGCCGCAATGCGATGCCGGACGCCGGACGGATTTCGTCGTCCACGGTCTTTGGCCGCAATACGAAGACGGCTGGCCAAGCTATTGCCGCACGCAGGCGCGCGATCCCTTGCGCCGCGACAGCCGGGCGATGGCCGATCTGATGGGGTCGGGCGGGCTGGCGTGGCATCAATGGCAGAAACACGGGCGCTGCTCGGGCCTGTCGGCGGACGGATACTATGCCGCGATCCGCGCGGCCTCGGCCCGGATCGCCCTGCCCGATGTCTTCGACGATCTGAACCGCACGATCCGCCTGCCCGCCCGCGTGATCGAGGATGCCTTCATCGAGGCGAACCCGGACCTGTCGCGCGACGCCATCACGATCACCTGCCGCGGACAGGCCCTGCAAGAGGTTCGCATCTGCCTGACCCGCGATCTGCAACCGCGCGACTGCGCGCCCGATATCCGCCGCGACTGCGCCCGCCCCGACATCCTGATGCCGCAGGTGCGCTAGACCCGGCGGGCCAGGCGACGGCGACACCGGCGGAGCACCGCGCGCCCTGCCCGTCTTTGGCGCCCAAATATCCCCGCCGGAGGCATCCGACCGCGCCGCACGATCCGCCGTTGCAGGTTCAGTCACCCGCGATCTTCAGCACGATCTTTCCGATATGGTTGCTGCTTTCCATCCGGCGATGCGCGTCGGCCGCGTCCTTCAGCGCGAATTCGCTGTCGATCGTGACCTTGACCGCGCCGCCCTCGATCAGCGGCCACAGGCGTTTGCGCAGCGCCTCGGCGATCTCGGCCTTGGCGGCGTCGGATTGCGGGCGCAGGGTCGATCCGGTCAGGGTCAGCCGCTTGACCATCATCTGGGCAAAGTTCACCTCGGCCTTCGGCCCTTCCAGAAAGGCGATCATCACCAGCCGGCCATCGTGGGCCAAAGTCTTGATGTTGCGCGGGATATAGCTGCCGCCGACCATGTCGAGGATCAGGTCCGCGCCGCCCTCGGCCTCCAGGATGCGGGTGAAATCCTCGGATTTGTAGTTGATCGCCGTGGCCCCCAACGCCGCGATGGCCTCGCATTTCTCGTCGCTGCCGGCGGTAGCGAAGACGCGCGCGCCCAGGGCCTGCGCGATCTGGATCGCCATCATGCCGATGCCCGACGTGCCGCCATGGACCAGGAACCTGTCGCCCCCGCGCAGACCGCCGCGTTCCACGACGTTCGACCAGACCGTGAAGGCGGTCTCGGGGATGCAGGCGGCCTCGCGCAGCGACAGCGCGCGCGGCACGCGCAGCGCGTGATCGGCGTGACAGGCGGCATATTCGCCATAGCCGCCGCCCGGCAGCAGAGCGCAGACCTTTTCGCCCTTCTTCCAGCGGGTGACGCCCGCGCCCATGCCGACGATCTCGCCCGCGCCCTCCAGCCCCGGCAGGTCCGAGGCGCCCGGCGGCGGCGCATAGGTGCCCCGGCGCTGCGCCACGTCGGGACGGTTCACGCCGGCATAGGCCAGCTTGATCAGGATCTCGTCATGGCGCGGCACCGGCACCGGGCGGCGGGTCAGCTGCAACTGGTCCGCCTCGCCCGGACCGGCGATCTCGACCGCGTTCATCGCATCGGGAAACATCGTCTCTCCTTCGTTCTGGCCTTCGTTCAGGGTGTGGTTCTGCCGGGCAGGTCGCGGGCGCGCGGGGCACGGATGCGCCCGAAGACCGCCTTTGCGGCCGTCTCGGCCCCCGGCAATTTGCGCAGCCGCGCCTTGACGCCTTCGAAGCGCATCACGCCGTCGATCCGGCGATCCAGAAAGGCGCGGGTGGCCGCATGACCCTCGGACTCGTCGCCCAGCCAGAACAGCACCGTCGCGCTGATGACCGCCGACAGCGTCGCGCGCTTGGAATACCAGTTCACGTCGTCGGACGTATCGCCCAGCCCGGTCCAGATCGCGTCCGCCGTCTCCCAGATCAGGCGGGCGGCCAGCGCGGCGTTCTGCGGCAGGGCCAGGGTCGCGGCGCCGGCACGCACCAGTTCGGGCTCGACCAGTTCGATCCGGTGCCACACCGCCGCGGCGATCCGGTCGCGGAACCGTCCCTGCGGCGGATCTTTCGCCAGCCAGTCGCGCAGTTCCGCATCCGCCCGGCGGTGATAGGCGGCGGCCAGCCCGGCGCCGCCCTGCGGAAAATGGACGCGGGCGATGGATTCGGACATGCCCAGATCGCGGGCACCGGCCCGCAGCGCCTTGTCGTTCATGCCGTCGAAGGGCACATGGGTCAGCGCGGCCTGCAACAGGTCGTCTCGTCGGGACTGGGTCATGGCGGCCTCTTCTGGACAACGGCGTTCCGCTTTGTTATTGGAACGCCTCCTGCAATCTTGCAACTCTAACCTAGGAAGGTGGTGACAACCACATGCAGGTCAATGTTCGCGACAACAACGTCGAACAGGCGCTTCGCGCCCTGAAGAAGAAACTTCAGCGCGAAGGGGTCTTCCGCGAAATGAAGCTGCGGCAGCATTTCGAGAAACCGTCGGTCAAGAAAGCCCGTGAAAAGGCCGAGGCCGTCCGCCGCGCCCGCAAGCTGGCCCGTAAAAAGGCGCAGCGCGAAGGCGCGCTGTAAGCGCCGGCGCGTCGGATCGACGCCGCGAATCGTACAATTCAGACCGGCCTCTGCCCTTTGGCGGGGGCCGTTTTGCTGTGTGAAACGATGCGGAATCGCTGGACATCGCTGTTTTAGACGGCAAAACGATGTAGATGTTGCACGACCCCGCCCGAAAAACGGAAGACTCCATGCGCCTCTCCAACACTGCCCCGGTCCACGGGACCACGACCAATCCCGGCTGGTCCTTCGATGTCCGGCTGGCGGTCTGGCTGGTCGCGCTGGATGTCACGCTGGTGCTGATCTACCTGGTCCTGGGCTATATGGTCGTGATCGGCAGGCTGGGCGAGATTCCGCATCTGCTGAATGTCGGCCGCGACTGGAGCCTGGGCGAGATGATCGGCTATGCGAAATGGATCTTTCTGATCGCGGCGATGATCGTGTCCTATCGCCGCGCGCCGAATTTCATCTTTCTGGCCCTTGCGCTGCTGTTCATCGTCACGCTGGCCGACGACACGCTGCAACTGCACGAAACGCATAACCGCTGGACCACCCGCAGCGGCCTGATCGAACGGTCCGATCTTGCCCTGCGCGAGGTCGGCTATTTCGCGACGGTCGGGCTTGCGGTCGCGGTGCCGCTGCTGATCGGCTGGTTCCGGGCGGACCCGCCGCTGCGGCGCAAGGTCGCGCCGCTTCTGCTGCTGTTCGGGGCCATCGCCTTTTGCGGGATCGGCGTCGATTTCATCCATGCCTCGCTGCCCGACCGTTCGGTGGGTTCGGGGCTGGCGGGCGCGGTGGAAGACGGGGGCGAGATGATCTTCCTGTCGCTGATGTTCAGCTATGCCATCGCGACATTCTGGCGGCCTAGACCGGGATCGCCGTCGTCCTGAACACGGTGCGCAGCGCGAAACTGGAATGCATCTGCGCCACGCCCGGCAGGCGGGCCAGATGCTGGCGGTGGATGCGGGCGAAGTCGTCGGTATCTTCGACCACGATCTTCAGCAGGTAATCCGCCGCCCCCGCCATCAGGTGACATTCCAGCACGTCGGGAATGGTGCGCACGGCGCGTTCGAACCCGTCCAGCAATTCGTCGGCCTGCCCCGACAGGGTGATCTCGACGAACACGGTGGTCTGGCGGCGCAGCGCCCGCGCATCCAGCAGCGCGACATAGCGCGAGATCACGCCGCTCTCCTCAAGCCGCTGAACCCGCCGGTGGCAGGCCGAGGGTGACAGGTGCACGCGCTGCGCCAGTTCGGCGTTGCTGATCCGGCCTTCGGTCTGAAGCTGCGCCAGAATGCGGCGGTCGATTGCGTCAAGTTCGCTCATGCCCAAGCTTTCCGCGAAAACCCGTGCCCGCGCCAGCCCGTTTCGCGTCGTGCGGCGGGGCGCGGAGGTGACGGTTTTGCTACACTTCGCGCCTCTTCCTTGTCACAATCGCGCCACGAACGGATCGCAGAAACCTGGAAGGAGCGGCGATGAAGATCGGATGTCCCAAGGAAATCAAGCCGCAAGAGTTTCGCGTGGGCCTGACCCCGGCCGCCGCGGCCGAGGCCGTGGCGCGCGGACACGACGTGCTGGTCGAGACCGCCGCAGGTGTCGGGGCCGGATTTGACGACGACGATTACAGCGCCGCCGGTGCCGCCATCGCCCCGGACGCGCAAACCGTCTTTGCCGACGCGGAGTTGATCGTGAAGGTCAAGGAGCCGCTGGCCTCGGAACGCAGCCTGCTGCGCAAGGGACAGGTGCTGTTCGCCTTTCTGCATCTGGCCCCCGATCCCGACCAGACGCGGGATCTGCTGGACAGCGGCGTGACGTCCATCGCGTATGAGACGGTGACCGACCGCGCCGGCGGCCTGCCCCTGCTGGCGCCGATGTCCGAGGTGGCGGGAAAGCTTGCGCCGCAGATGGGCGCGTGGACGCTGCAAAAGGCCAATGGCGGGCGCGGCACCTTGCTGGGCGGCGTGCCCGGCGTTCCGCCCGCCCATGTCGCGGTGATCGGCGGCGGGGTCGTGGGCACCCACGCCGCCCGCGTGGCCGCAGGCATGGGCGCCGATGTGACGGTGCTGGACAAATCGCTGTTCCGCCTGCGCTATCTGGACGATCTGCATCGCGGGCTGTTCAAGACGCAGTTCGCCAACACCGCCAATATCGCCACGCAGATCGCGCTTGCCGACATGGTCGTGGGCGCGGTCCTGATCCCCGGCGCGGCCGCGCCGAAGCTGGTCGCGCGCGACCAGCTTGCGACGATGAAGCCCGGCGCGGTGCTGGTCGATGTGGCGATCGATCAGGGCGGCTGTTTCGAGACGTCGAAACCCACCACCCACCAGGACCCGATCTACGAGGTCGACGGCATCATGCATTACTGCGTGGCCAACATGCCCGGCGCGGTCGCCCGCACCTCGACCATCGCGCTTGGCAACGCGACGCTGCCCTTTCTGCTGGCGCTGGCCGACAAGGGGTGGCGACAGGCGATCACCGACGATCCGCATCTGCGCGCGGGCCTGTCGACCCACGAAGGACAGCTGACATCATCGCCGGTGGGCGAGGCGTTGGGCATCGGGGCGATTCCGGCCGACGATCTTCTGGCCGGCTGAACGGCGAGGACGTGCCGTCAGACGGCCGAACGGCCGGCCAGAAGATCGCGGATCTGGGCCAGCAATTCCTCTTGCGTCGGACCTGCGGGCGCGTCCTCGATCTCTTCGCGGCGCATGGTGATGTCGCGGGCGCGGTTGACCGCCTTGACCAGCAGGAACACCACCCAGGCCACGATCAGAAAGTTCAGCACCGCCATCAGGAAAGCGCCATAGGCGAAGATCGCCGCCCCGGATGCGCGCGCAACCTCGAGGCTGGCTCCGTCCGGGACGTTGCCCGACAGCACCAGATACTTGTTCGTGAAATCGATCCCGCCGGTGAACAGCCCGATGATCGGGTTGATCAGATCGTCGACCATCGAGCCGACGATCGCGGTGAACGCCGCACCGATGATGATGCCGACGGCCATGTCCATGACATTGCCGCGGGCGATGAACTGCCTGAATTCCTTCAGCATGAAACCTGCCATCCCCATGAAACGCGCGCTTGGGCGCAACAGGATGGGATGCTAGATCGCTTTGCCGGTTCGGCCAAGCGTTCGACCGTCGCGGATGGGGCAACCCGCGCATTTTCAGCCGGGGCGCGGCAATTTTGCCGAAATATCAGCGTGCCGGCACAACCGGAACGAAAGCCTGAACCGCCGCGACACGCCCAGGCAGCGATGCGTCAGGTCGGCGGGCCGTATCGGGACGGCCCGCCGACATGCCATATCCGGCCTGGCCGTGCCCTAGCCTTCCAGCTTGGACTCGATCACCGCCTTCAGATCCTCCCACGGCTGGTTCATCACCTTCTCGCCGCCGATCACGAAGGTCGGTGTCGCGTCGATGCCGTCTTCGGTCGCGTTTTTCTGGAAGGTCGCGATCAGCTGTTCGGCCTTGGCGCTGTCGTCCCAGCACGCGGTCATCTGGTCGTCGGTCATGCCCGCCTTCAGGCCGATCTTGCGCAGGTTGTCGGCGATCTCTTCGCCGTTGCTGCCCGACAGCCATTTCTTCTGATCCTCGAACAGCATGTCCGAGACGGCATAGTATTTGTCGTCGCCGCCACAGCGCGCCAGGATGCCCGCCCACAGCCCGACCTGATCGAAATAGACGTCGCGCTGGATGAACCTGACCTTGCCGGTATCGACATATTCGGCCTTCAGCTTGGGCCAGTTCTGGTCGTGGAACGCCGCGCAATGGCCGCAGGTGAAGCTGGCATATTCCACGACCGTCAGCGGCGCATCCTGAGCCCCAAGCGGAATGTCGGGCAGCGTCTGGACCTCGGCGGTCCCGGTCGCCTCGGCCTCGGCCTGCGCGTCCTGTGCCAGTGCGGGTCCGGCCAGCACCAGGGCCAAGGCAGTTGCGACAGAGCGGATCAACATGAAATATCCTTTCGGTTTCTTCGGGATGAGAGGTTCAGCGCCAGCCGGGCCATCGCCTCGGCCAGCGCCGGATCGTCGAATTGCGCCGCCACGTCCTGCGCGCGCGACTGCGCCTGCGGGTCGGGCGCGGGTTCGGGGCGCGGCGCGGGCGCGAATCTGGCCTGACCCTCGGCAAAGCCGCTGGCGTCGGTCTGGGTCAGCACGATCTTCTGGATCGCGTTATAGCCATAGCAGGCGTTCACCCGGTCGCGCAGCTGCGGCACCTGCATCTCGACCATGGGCGCGACCGGACCGGTGGTCAGCAGGGTCAGCGTCGCACCGAACCCGCCGCGGCTGTGGCTGATGCGGACCGGGCGGGTCATCGCGGCCAGCCGGTCGCCCGCGATCTCGGGCCAGTGGGTCAGCAGACGGCTTATCGCAAAGCCCCGCCCCTCGGCCGCCTTGCGCACGCGGTCGGCCAGCAGGGACGACGCCGCCTCGAAGCCGCGCTTGCGGCGGCGGGGCGGGGTGTTCGGTCTTGCTGGCCTCTGTGCCATCTTCGCCTGATCGGTTATCACGGGCCCATTCTTACTGAGCGGGCACGCCGGATGAAAGCGCGCTGCGGGGCGAGGGGTCTGAAAATTGCGTGACAACAAGGTGATCGCGCCGCATCTGCTGGACTGGTACGACCGCCACGCCCGCGACCTGCCATGGCGCGTTCCGCCGGGCGGCGGCCGCGCCGATCCGTATCGCGTCTGGCTGTCCGAGGTCATGCTGCAACAGACCACCGTGGCGGCGGTAAAGGACTACTTCATCCGCTTCACGACGCTGTGGCCCACGGTTCAGGATCTGGCCGCAGCGGATGACGCGGATGTGATGGCTGAATGGGCCGGGCTGGGATATTACGCCCGCGCCCGCAACCTGCTCGCCTGCGCAAGGGCGGTGAGTGCGGCGGGCGGGTTCCCCACCACCCGCGACGGTCTGCGCACCCTGCCGGGGATCGGCCCCTATACCTCGGCCGCCATTGCCGCCATCGTCTGGGACCTGCCGGAAACGGTCGTTGACGGCAATGTGGAGCGCGTGGTGGCGCGGCTGTTCGCCGTTCGCACGCCGCTGCCCGCCGCCAAGCCCGAACTGACCGGGCTGGCCGAAACCCTGACGCCACGGCAGCGCGCGGGCGATTTCGCGCAGGCGATGATGGATCTGGGCGCGACGATCTGCACGCCGCGC
Organism: Paracoccus stylophorae; assembly: GCF_028553765.1. NCBI lineage: Bacteria > Pseudomonadati > Pseudomonadota > Alphaproteobacteria > Rhodobacterales > Paracoccaceae > Paracoccus > Paracoccus stylophorae. Next base: position 2,894,278 of record NZ_CP067134.1, read on the forward strand.
AACCCCGCCTGCGGCATCTGCCCGCTGATCGACGATTGCGACGCCCGCGCGCAGGGAATCGCGGCGGAACTGCCGCGCAAGGCGGCCAAAGCCGCCAAACCGTCCCGCATCGGCATCGCCTGGATCGCGCGGCAGGGCGAGGCGGTGCTGCTGGAGGAACGTCCCGCACGCGGGCTTCTGGGCGGCACGCTGGCCTTTCCCTCGGCGGGGTGGGACGGGCGCGATCTGCCGCCGCCCGGTGTCGCCGACTGGCACGAGATCGGCGAGGTGCGGCATGTCTTTACCCATTTCAACCTGTCGCTGACGGTGATGATGGGCGATCTGGACGGCGCGCCCGACCGTGGCCGTCTTGTGCCGCTGCGGCAGATCGACCGCAGCGCCCTGCCCGGCCTGATGCGCAAGGTCTGGGATATGGCGCGATCCCGCATCGCGGCCTAGACTGCGCCGCATGACGCCACCCGCCCCCTCGATCCTGCCCGCCGCCGCGCCGTTCTGGATGTCGGTCCTGATGCTGCCGCTGGTCGCCCTCGCCGCGACGCAGGGCGGGTTCTGGTGGATGCTGCTGCCCGGATACGCCTGGTATCTGACGACCGCGCTGGACGGGGTGCTGGGCCTGAACGCCAACAACCCCGATCCGCAGACCGAAACCCGCCGCCTGTTCTGGCATCGCGCCGTCACCATCGTCTGGTTCCCGCTGCAATTCGGCGCGATCTTCGGGACGATCTGGTATGTCAGCCATGCGGGCCACCTGTCGGGGGCCGAGAAACTGGGCCTGTTCTTCGGCATCGGCGTGCTGTCGGGCACGATCGGCATCGTCTATGCCCACGAGTTGCTGCACCAGAAGACGCGGCTGGAACGCTGGCTGGGCGATCTGCTGCTGGCCAGCGTGCTGTATTCGCATTTCCGGACCGAACATCTGCTGGTCCACCATTCCTGGGTGGCCACGCCGCGCGACGCGGTCTCGGCCCGCTATGGCGAAGGGTTCTATCGCTTTTTCTGGCGCGTCCTGCGCGACAGCCCGGTCAGCGCATGGCGGGCCGAATCGCGGATGCTGGCGCGCGCGGGACGCCGCATATGGGACCGGCGCAACCCGTTCTGGCGATACGGCGCGCTGCAACTGGCGATGATCGTGCTGGCGCTGATCCTGGGGGGCGCGCAGGGGCTGCTGCTGTTCGTCTTTCAGGCGTTCATCGCGATCTGGCAGCTGGAGCTGACCAACTATGTCGAACATTACGGGCTGACGCGCCGCCATCTGGGCCAGGGTCGATACGAACATATCCAGCCGCATCACAGCTGGAACGCCAGCCACACGGCGTCGAACTGGCTGCTGATCAATCTGCAGCGCCATTCCGATCACCACTACAAGCCCGACCGCCGCTTTCCGCTGTTGCAAACTTATAACGAGGATCAGGCCCCGCAACTGCCGCTTGGCTATCCGGCGATGACCTTCGTGGCGATGGTGCCGCCGTGGTGGCGGCGGCGGATGAATCCGCGCGTGCGGGCATGGCGGCGGCAATTCTATCCCGATATCACGGACTGGTCGGCCTATGCGTCCGGCGATCTGCCGATGCCGCGCAACGCGCTGTGATCACCCGTTGCGCAGCGCGGACCACGCCTGATCCATGACCAGCGCGCCATAGGCCGCGTTGGCGTGTTCGTAATCGTCATCGGGATGGGCGGCCCCGTCGACCGGCGCCAGCCGCCGCGAGCCGCGCATGAAACGCGGATCGGTATAGAACCGGCCCACCAGCGCCTCGTCCGGCCAGTCGATCACCCGCGCCGACGCCCCGAAAACCCGTTCGCGCGCCTGGCGAAAGACATCCAGCCAATGATCCGCATCGCCGCGGGCGATCAGGTCCAGATAGATCGCATAGCGGTCGGCATCCTGCGCCGCATCCGCCGACAGCATCGGTTCGGGCACGACCACGACCGGCTTTCCCAGCCCCGCGATCCGCGAGAGCAGCTTGCCGGCCGAGGATTGCGCCAGCCTTGCGTGCAGCGCCTGTTGCAGAAAGCTGCGTCCGACCAGTTGCGGGCGGCTGTCGCCGGCGGCGATGGACGGGAAATCGAGGCTGCGATGATCGGCGCAGATTGCCGCCATCCGGATCCACGAGACACCCCCCGCGATCACGAACGCATCGAACCCGGCGATGTCCAGGCTGGGCACGTGGTTGTAGTATCGCAGCTGCCATCTTGCCGCGTCGGTCATCGGCACCAAGCGGTCGCCGCGCAAATCAAGCTCGCCCAGCCTGTTCGCCAGAACGCCGAGGAAATAGATGTCCCATCCCGGCCAGCGTTCCGGCTGCGCCGCATGGGCCAGCCGCAGCGCGCCCAGATGCGAATTGCCGATGAACAGCACGCGCGGCAGCGACAGGCTCATTCTCCGAACGCCTCAAGCAGCGCCTCTTCGCAGATCAGATCGACGTCGTCGGCGCCGGGCGGCGGGTCGGCGCGCCGTTCCTTCAACCCGTGCGCGGCAAGAAAGACCCGCATGACAGTGGCCACGCCTTCGGTCGTCACCTGCCGCAGCCCGTCGTCGAAGAAACGGCCGCGCGCGGCGGGGTTGGTCACGATCTCGTAGGACGGGAAGTAGTCGACATCGGCATGGGCGGCGGCGAAATCGCCGGCGGCGGCGCGCAGCGTGGCCTTGGAATACTGGGTCGCGGGCAGGACATGGCCGCCCGACGCGGTAGCGGCCAGCGGCACCGGCGAGACGGTCAGCAACAGGCCCATCGCCGGGTTGAATTCGTGCAGCATGTCGCGCAGCCGCGCCAGATCATCGGCAACCTGAGGATAGGCGAAGTTCACGAATTCATGCAGGTCGGGGTCGAACCGTCCGGCGATGACGCCGGGACAGGTCGGATAGACACGCCCGGTCGCACGGTTGCGCCACGCCTCGGTCAGGCCGAGGGTGAAGACGAAGATGTCGGCCTGTTCCAGCATCGGCCGCAGGCGGGCCAGATGGCGGCGACGGATCTGCAAGACCTCGTCGGCGCTGTCCAGACCGTCGGGGTCAAGCCCCGGCCGCATCGCGTCGTGAAACCGCCCATCGCGCTGCCACACCACGTCCGGGTCGGGAACCTGCTGCCCGACCTCTTGCAAAAGCTGCACCATCTGGCGGACGGTGTAGATGTTGCCGTAACGCCCCGAATACAGCCCGAATCCGAAACGCTGCGCCAGCGCGGGCGGAATGCCGGGCGGCGCGGGTTCGGCGTCCAGCAGCGTCACCCCGGCGGATCGCAGCGCCCGGCCGATATGCTGCGCGAAACAGCTTCCCGCCGTGGCGACGCGGGTCTTGCCGCCCAATCGCAGCCTGGGCGCATGGACCCCCTGCGGGGCGTCGGCCGGGGTCTCGGCGACCGCGCGGCGCCAGAAAGCCGTGGCGGGAAGATCTGCGTAAGGGTGGGACATGGCAAGACAGATATGCATGTGCGGCCCGCATTGAAAAGGCCCCGCCATGCAAAGATGGCGGGGCAAGTCGGTTCCGCCGCGCGGCAGGCGACGGAACGCTGGCGAAACGTGAAGATCGGTCAGTTCGGGCGCGTGACCTCGCCCTGCATCTCGGCGCGGATCTGCTGGCGCAGGATGTCGATGGGGATCATCTTGCCCTCGCGCCGGAAATGCCAATAGGTCCAGCCGTTGCAGGACGGCGCGCCTTCCAGCGCGGCGCCGACCTGGTGGATGCTGCCCTTGACGTCGTTGCCGATCAGCGAGCCATCAGCGCGCACCTTGGCCTTGTGGCGGCTGCCGATGGAATAAAGCTGTTCGCCCGGACGCAACATGCCGCGTTCGATCACCTGACCGAACGGCACGCGCGGTTCGGCGCGCTTGGCCCGGGTGGTGGCGATCGCATCGGCGTCAAAGCGGCGGATGCGGTCCAGCCGCTTCTGCGCCACCTCGCGATAGGCGGCCTCGCGTTCGATGCCGATAAAGTCGCGGCCCAGCATCTTGGCGACCGCGCCGGTCGTGCCGGTGCCGAAGAACGGGTCCAGCACCACATCGCCCGGATTGGTGGTCCCGACCAGCACCCGGTGCAACAGCGCCTCGGGCTTCTGCGTCGGATGCGCCTTGTCGCCGTTCGCATCCTTCAGCCGTTCGCCGCCGTTGCAGATCGGCAGCACCCAGTCCGACCGCATCTGGATGCCTTCGTTCAGCGATTTCAGCGCCTCGTAGTTGAAGGTGTATCTCGACGCCTCCGACCGCGAGGCCCAGATCATCGTCTCGTGCGCGTTGGTCAGGCGCTTGCCGCGGAAATTCGGCATCGGGTTCGATTTGCGCCAGATCACGTCGTTCATGATCCAGAAACCCTGATTCTGCAATTCGGCGCCGACGCGGAAGATGTTGTGATAGCTGCCGATCACCCAGATCGCGCCATGCGGTTTCAGGATTCTGCGGGCGGCGGCCAGCCAGTCGCGGGTGAAACTGTCATAGGCGGCAAAGCCCGAAAACTGGTCCCAGTCGTCATCGACGGCATCGACGCGCGAATTGTCCGGGCGGTGCAGATCGCCGCGCAGTTGCAGGTTATAGGGCGGATCGGCAAAGATCAGGTCCACGCTTTCGGGGGGAAGCGAATTCATGATCTGGATGCAGTCGCCGGCCAGGATCCGGTTCAGGGGCAAGGGCCGCGCCGCCGTGGCGCGCTGGTCTTCGATCTTCGTCATCTCTGCCTCGTGGGGATGCCGGCTTTGGCCGGTCTGGTATGTCCCCAAAGATGAGTCAGACCCGATTCGTCGTCAATTTGTTTTTTGAATCAACAGCTTGCGGAAGGGGCTTTACACAATATATTGTGCACGGGCGCGAACGAACGCCTATGATGGGGCGTCACTCCAAGATCTAGCAGGGCGCGGCGATGCGCGGGCGTGGCATAGCCCGCGTTTGCCTCCCAGCCATAGCCGGGATGCTGTTGCGCCAAATCCACCATGATGCGATCCCGCAACACCTTGGCCAGGATCGAGGCCGCCGCGATGCTGAGACAGCGCCCGTCGCCGCCCACCACAGCCTCGGCCGGGCGGCCCAGATCGGCGGGGATGCGGTTGCCGTCCACCAGCACGTGACAGGGCGCGCGGCGCAGACCGGCGACGGCGCGGCACATCGCCAGATGCGCGGCGTGATAGATGTTGAGCCGGTCGATATCGCCGACCGCGACATGGGCAACCGACCATTGGCAATGCGCCATGATCCAGCCTGCCAGAACCTCGCGCCGCGCGGGCGTCAGTTTCTTGGAATCGTTCAGCCCGTCGGGGATACTGGCGGTGTCCAGCACCACGGCAGCCGCCGTCACCGGCCCCGCCAGGGGTCCGCGCCCGACCTCATCGACGCCGGCCACCAGCCGCGCGCCGCGCGCGAGGGCCAGGGTTTCGAAACTGTAATCGGGCAGCGTCATGCGGTGATGGTTACAACCGGAATACGCGCCTCTTCAAGGTTCACGCCATCGCCGTCCCGGTCGATCACCAGAAAATCCGCCGCGCGGTCCAGCGGCGTCAGCACGCCGTGCCAGACCCCGGCAGCAAGGTTCACGCCCACGCCGGCGGGCACCAGAAACGCGCGCGGCGTGCCGGGTCGGCCGTCCGCATCCGGTGCCACGACCGACAGCCACGGGTCCGGCCCCAACGGCATGAACGCCTGCGAGCCAAGCGGATGGCGTTCCAGCAACGCGCACTCATAGGGCAGGCTGACCGGCTGCGACCGGAAGATCGAGATGATCGCCTCGCCCCCGCCCCGCTGCACCGTGGCCAGCGCGTGGTGGCGTTCGCAGCGCCCCTCGTTGATCATCCTGTCGGGCGCGGGTCGGGGCGCCAGAACCTGGCCGAAGGGCGCGAAGGCCTGATGGCTGATCGGCTCGATACGAATGGTGGTCATCTTTGTCCTCCTTGCCGCGCTGTAGCGCGGCGGATCGCGCCCGTCGAGAAGGCGGGAGAAGGGCGGGGTCGCGGCACGCACCCTGTTGCCGCTTACTTACGGCCCTCAAACTCCTGATCTAAAATGATTTTCCGTGCCGCCACCCGGTTCGGCACGCCGCCCGCGGATAAACTGTTTTCACGATCCGGGCTTACCGGACCGAGCGCGGCAGAAAGATCGTCAGGATGCCCAGCACCGGCAGCATCGAGCACAGCACGAAGACAGCCTCGATCCCGCGCGCATCGGCCAGCAGGCCCAGTGCCGCCGCCGCAATGCCGCCCATGCCGAAGGAAAAGCCAAAGAACAGCCCCGCGATGGTGCCGGTGCGGCCGGGCACCAGCTCCTGCGCGAAGACCACGATGGCGGGAAAGGCCGAGGCAAGGATCAGCCCGATCACCACCGCAAGGATGCCGGTCGGGATCAATCCGACATGCGGCAGCGCCAGCGTGAATGGCAGAACGCCCAGGATCGAGAACCAGATCACCCGCAGCGGCCCGACCCGGTCGCCCACCAGCCCGCCCAGCATCACGCCCCCCGCCATGCCCGCCAGGAACAGGAACAGCATGATCTGTGCGCCCTGCGGGCCAAGGCCGAACTTCTCCATCGTGAAGAAGGTGAAATAGCTGTTCATCGATGCGTTGTAGATGTTCTTGGTGAATGTCAGCAGCGCCAGAACGATGATGGCGCGCAACACCGCCCCGCGCGGCATCCTGAGGGTGGTGTCGGCCTTCGCCGCCTGCGCGCGCCGCCGCCCCTCGGCCCATGCGCCCACGCGCCACAACAGCCCCGCGCCGACGGCCGCCGCCGCCGCGAACCAGGCCACCGCCGGCCGGCCAAGCGGGACGACGATGAACGCGGCCAGCAGCGGCCCAAGCGATTGCCCGAAATTGCCGCCAAGCTGGAACAGCGATTGCGCCGTGCCGAAGCGCCCGCCCGAGGCCAGACGCGCGACCCGCGAACTTTCGGGATGAAACACCGCCGATCCGATCCCGATCAGCATCGCCCCCGCCAGCAACAGGCCGTAATTGGGCGCAAATGCCAGCAAAAGCACCCCGCAGAAGGTCGAGATCATGCCCACCGGCAGCGACCGGGGCTGCGGGCGGCGGTCGGTCGCGGCGCCGATCAGCGGCTGCAACAGCGACGCGGTGACCTGAAAGGCAAAGGTCATCACCCCGATCTGGGCATAGCTGAGGCTGAATTCGGCCCGCAGCAGCGGATAGATTGCCGCCAGCATCGACTGCATCACGTCGTTGACCATGTGACACAGGCTGATGGCCAGCAGGATCGGCCAGACCGTACCCGTCGCCTGTCCGGTTCCGGGGGAGGACACGGCGGCGGTCGGGGCTGTCGGGATCTGTGATTCGCGGTTCATGTGCCGGCGTCCCGTCCGATTGTCTTGCACGACCTGCAAATAGCAGAGCCGGGCGTGATTGAGAATATGCCTGTCGCACAACCCTGACGGTCAAGCGATTGTCTTTAAGCACAGGTTTGCGCCCGAGACGGTCGGTTTTGTCTATTTAGACAGGTTTTCCCTTTCCTATACGCTATGATTGTTAACGGAACAGTCAGTTATCGAGTTTGAAGTCATCATGACGAAGTTACCCAGTCCGGTGGCGCGCTCGCTGAGGCCCACGGGCCTTGCGCGCGCGTCGAAACGCATGAACACGTGGCAGTCGGTCCGGGCCGAGGTCATGGAAAAGATCCGTTCCCGCGAATGGCCGCCGGGTGAGCTGATTCCGACCGAACAGCAGCTTGCGGTGCAGTTGGGATGCGCGCGGGCGACGGTGAACCGGGCCCTGCGCGAACTGGCCGACAGCGGGATCATCGAACGCCGCCGCAAGGTGGGAACGCGGGTGACGGCCACCCCCTCGCGGCGCGCGACGCTGGAAATGCCCGTGATCCGCGACGAGATCGAGGCGTTGGGCGCCAGCTATGATTATCGCATGACCAGCTTTTCGCGCGCGCATCCGACCGAGGATGTCATCCGCGCCTTGCAGGTCAGCGCCAGCGACGAGTTGATCCTGGTCAAGGCGCAATATCTGGCGAACGGTCTGCCGCATTGCTGCGAGGCGATCTGGCTGAACCCCCGCGCCCTGCCGCGCCTGTCGGAAGAAGAGGTCGAGACGCAGCCGGCGCATGAATGGCTGGCGCGCAACGTGCCGCTGACGCAAGGCCGCTTTGCGATCCTGGCCGAAGGCGCGACCGGCGACTGCGCCCGCAACCTGCAAGTGAACAGCGGCACCCCGGTCCTGACCATCGAGCGCACGAACTGGAGCGATGCGACCCCCGTCTCTTTCGCGCGCCAATTCTATCCCCCCCAGCACCGTCTGGTCTCCGAGGACTGAAAACGGGTGATCGCGGCGCCGCATGTTGCCGCGCCGCGGTCACATCGACGATGGAAGCAGCGTCGAGACGACCGGGAACAGGATCAGGATCAGCAGAACCAGCATGTCCACGGCCAGAAACCGGGCAACGCCGGCAAAGATGCGGTCGGTCGTCACCTTCGGCGTGACCTGACCGATGACGAACACGTTCAGCCCGACCGGCGGCGTGATCAACCCGATCTCAAGCAGCTTGATCACGATCACCCCGAACCAGATCGGGTCCAACCCATAGGCTTCGACCAGCGGGATGGCGAAGGGCAGCGTCAGCACAAGAATGCTGACCGGGTCCAGAAACAGCCCAAGAAGCAGATAGACCGCCACCACCGCCGCGATCGTCAGGAAGAACGGCATCTGCGCGACCTCGGCCCAGACCACGACATGGGCTGCGGTGCCGGTCAGGGCGATGACGCCCACGAATATTTTCGCCACCGCCACGATCAGCAGGATCGTCAGGCTTTGCACCGCGCTTTCGCGCACGGCGCGCCACAGCACGTCCGGCGTCAGCCGCCGCTGCGCAAAGCCGATGACCAGCGTCAGCGCGACGCAGATCGCCGCAGCCTGTGTCACGCTGACGATCCCGCCATAAATGCCGCCCACGATCACCGCGAACAGCAGCAATGCGGGCCAGGCGGCGATGGCGGCCTCGGCCCGGCTGCTGCAGGCATCGGCGGTTCGGGGCGCGGCCTGCGGATGCTGGCCGACCCACCACGCGATCACCGCCAACATCCCCGCCAGCGACAGAAGCCCCGGCAGAAGCCCGGCCAGAAACAGCCTTGCAATCGAGGTGTCGGTGAAGATGCCGTAAAGGATGAACAGCACCGATGGCGGGATCAGTGACCCCAGCGTGCCGCCCACGGCCACCGATGCCGTCGCAAGCTTCGGGTCGTATCCAGCGCGCAGCATCTCGGGGACGCAGATCCGGCCCATGGTCGAGGCGCAGGCGACGGACGACCCCGAAATCGCGGAAAACCCGCCGCATCCCATGACCGCGGCCATCGCCAGCCCGCCCGGCATCGGGCGCAGCCAGACTGCGGCGGCGTCATAGATGCGGGTGCTGATGCCGCTGTAGAAGGCGACGTTTCCCAACAGGACGAAAAGCGGGATCATCGCAATGTCGGGGGTCTGGACCAGTTCGATCAGATCGCGAAAGACCGCCGATGCCGCAAGACCCGGCCCCGGCATCCCGCTGCCCGCCCCGAAGATCAGTGCCGCCACCGCCACGGCCACGCCCGCCAGAACGGCCGGGATCGGCGCGCGCAGCATCAGAAGGATCGCGGCAAGCAGCAGGCCCAGAACGCCGATGGCCGCCACCGCCATCTCAGCCCGCCTCGCGCCCGGTTTCACAGGCAGATGCGGCCGGGACGCGACAGGGCTCGCCGCCGGCCCGGCGCATCCGGCAGGGCGATGCAACGCATGTCCGGCGACCGGCGATGCCCGCCGCACGCATGGCGCGGTTGTTCGTCATCCTGCCCCCCGTCCTGCGATCCAGCTTGCGACGCCACTCGGCTGGAATCAACTTGGAATTGACCCGATCGTGACCGGCGGGATATCTGGCGCTTTCCTGTCGAACGCGGGATGCTGCGACGACCCACACCCGGAGAATGTCATGCCGACCCGCCTTCCCACCGCCCATCTGGCCGCGCTGATCCTGCTGATCGCGTCCGGTGTTCCCGCCTTTGCGCAATCCGACACCGTCTTCACGGCGTCGCAGATCGAGGATGCGGGTTACGATGGCGGCGATCTGCCGCCCGGACGCTCGGCGCTGACGGCGAAGGTCCAGGTGCTGCTGGACCGGTCCGGCACGTCGCCCGGCGTGATCGACGGGTTCAAGGGCGGCATGAGCCAAAGCGCGATCATGGCGTTCGAGCGGCGTTCGGGCCTGCCGATGGACGGCGTGATGGACCCGCATGTGTGGAACCTGCTGCAAAGCTTTGCGCATCAGCCGATCACGATGGAGTATACCATCACCCCGCAGGACGCCGAAGGACTGGTCGATGCGATCCCCGCCGATTACGCCGAAAAGGCCAGGATGAGCTCGCAAGGCTATACCAGCATCGCCGAAAGGCTGGGCGAACGCTTTCACATGGATGAAAAGTTCATCGCCTTTCTCAATCCGGGGGTGGCGCTGGAACCGGGGGCCACGATCAGGGTGACCGATCCCGGCAGTCCGGTGAAGGGACAGGTCACGCGCATCATCGTCGACAAGGCCAGCCGCCGGGTGGCCGGCTATAACGCCCAGGGCAGGATGATCGTCGATTATCCGGCCACGATCGGGTCGGATGCCACGCCCTCGCCCTCGGGCGATCATCACGTGGTGACGGTGGCGATGAACCCGAACTATACCTACAACCCCGCGCGGAACTTCAAGCAGGGCGACAACGACAAGCCGCTGATCGTGCCGCCGGGGCCGAACGGGCCGGTCGGATCGGTCTGGATCGATCTGTCGAAACCCAGCTATGGCATCCACGGCACGGCGACCCCGTCGCGGCTGTTTCACAACCAGTCACATGGCTGCGTCCGCCTGACCAACTGGGACGCCGAGGAACTGGCCGGCATGGTGCGCGCCAATGTCACCCGGGTCGAGTTTCTGGAACCCGGCGTCACCATCGCGGACGTCACCGGGGTTGCCCCCTCGGCTCCCGTCCAGACGTCGCAACCGCTGGAACAGATCGCGGCCGAGGCTCAGGTTACGGACGGCGAAACCCCGGCGGCGGATGCGGCCGCGACCGCCGCGCCGCTGGATTTCCCCGATGATCCGGGCGCGCAGACGGGTCTCGCCGGCGCCAGTCTCCACGAGAACACCTCGGAGGAGGAGGCCGACGCGGCGGCGCAGCCATCTTCGGCCGATCCGCTCAGCCAGGCGCTGTCGGGCGCGCTGCCCGATGGGTTCGTCGCCCCGCCCCTGGACGAAGGTCAGTGATCGGTCGCGCGCTGGCCATCGCGGCGGCATGTCTGTGGGCGGGTCTGGCCGGCGCGCAGGAACGCCCGCCGCACCCGCCCGAACCCGCGCAGCAGGACGAGGCCGAGGGTTCCTCGGCCCGCCCGCCGGACAAACCCGATGCGCCGCAAGATGGCGCCGCACCGCCCGAGGAACAGGCCGACGCACCGGACGATGCAGAGGTTCACGGCCCGCCCCCGCCCCCGCGCTGGTATACGCTGCGCGAGACCGATCAGGAATACGCCGCCTGCCGCCTTGCGCTTGCGGTTCTGGGAACCGTCTATCGCGAAGAACCGCCCCTGACCGACCCCGACGATCGCGATTGCGGCATCGCGCGCCCGATCCGCGTCACCCGCATCCTGCCCGATCTGTCGGTGCAGGGCGGGGCGGTGATGCGGTGCGACACGGCACGCGCGCTTGGGTTCTGGGTGCGCGACTTTCTGCGGCCGGCGGCGGCCACCCTGCCCGGCGCGCCGCGCGTGACCGGCCTGCAACCGGGATCGACCTATGATTGCCGGGCGCGCGTCGGCACCGGCAAGGCCCGGCCGCGCCTGTCCGAACACGCGCTTGGCAATGCCATCGACATCATGGGCTTCACCTTTCAGGACGCCGACCCGCTGCGCGTCGCGCCGCGCCGCGACAGCGGCGACCGGACCGAGGCGTTCCAGCGCGCGATTCGCGGCGCCGCCTGCCTGTTCTTCACCACGGTGCTTGGCCCCGGCGCCAATGCCGCGCACGCGAACCATCTGCATCTGGATCTTGCCGACCGGCGCGGCGGCTGGCGTCTGTGCCAGTGACGCTCAGCGGCTGATCTGCTGCATGTCCAGATAGGTCGGATCGAAATGCGCAAGCGCGGTCAGACCCTTCCAGTCAAGGATGGTAACCTCGGCCCCCGACCAGCGGATCAGTTCGCGATCCCGCAATTCCCGCACCGCGCGGTTCACGTGGATCGGGGAATAGCCCAGGATGATCGCCAGTTCGCGTTGCAGCAGCGGCAGTTCGAAACGGTAACCGCTGGTCGCGCCGACCGCGTTCAGCCGCGTATGGATCTCGCACAGCAGATGCGCCAGATGCGCGCTGGATCGCAGCGTCGCGGCGGCCACCAGCCATTGCCGGTGGATCGCCCCGTCGATCAGCGTCGCCAGCCACAAAAGCCGGGTCAGATGGGGAAAATTCTCGGTAATGTCGATCAGTTGTTCATGGCTGACGAACTCGACCTCGGCCGGCCCGACCGCGATCACCGAATGTTCAAGCCCGGCCAGCACGAATCCGTGCAGATCGACGAAATCGCCCGGCACCTGCAAGGCGGTGATTACCCGTTCCTGCGGACGCCCGATCACCTTGTGGGACCGCGCCGAAATGCCGCGCAACATCATGCAGCTGCGCTCGGCCAGACGATCCTCGGGGACGATGACCTCACCGGGGGCAAAGGACACGTGCTGCGTCTGCAACGCCCGCAGGCGTTTCAGATCGGCGTCCGAAAGCGTGTCGCGCTGTTCAAGATAGCGGATGAAATAATCGCTGATCGCCATCCGCGTCCCCTTTGCAACGGCTTGAAGACAGTCGCAAATTGCGGTTTTCCGCGCAATGGCAACAGTCCTGCTTATAACATTCATCAAATCCGGACGCTGCCCCCGCCGACAGGCTGTGGCGCACGACCGGCGGGTTTCGGCCGTGCCCGCGGGCGCAGCGCCTCGGACAGGGCGGCAAAGCCTTGTGCGATCCCCTCGCTTTTCCGCGTCACGAACTCGTCCAACTGCGGATAAAGCTGCACCGCCTCGTCCAGAAGCGGGTCAGAGCCGGGGGCATAAAGCCCCGCGCGAATCATCAGCTCGGATTCGGCATAGGCGCCCAGGGCCGCGCGCGCCCGACCGATCAGGGCGTTTTCCTCCTCCGTGGCGGCATCGGGCAGCGACCGCGATACCGACCGCACCACGTCGATGGCCGGGAACCGCCCGCGTTCGGCGATGCTGCGTTCCAGCACCACATGCCCGTCCAGCGTGCCGCGCAGGATGTCGGCCACCGGCTCCTCCATGTCGGACCCGGCCACCAGAACGCTGAAGATGCCGGTAATGTCGCCGCTGCCCTCAAGCCCCGGACCGGCGCGTTCGGCCAGCGCCATGATCAGGTTCGACACCGAGGGCGGAAATCCGCGATAGCTGGGCGGTTCGCCCGCCGTCAGCGCGATTTCGCGATGCGCCTCGGCAAAGCGGGTGATCGAATCGGCCAGCAGCAGGACGTGTTTGCCCTGATCGCGAAAATGCTCGGCCACGGCCATCGCCGCCCAGGCGCAGCGCCGCCGGATCAGGGGCGAGCGGTCCGAGGTCGCGGCCACGATCACCGCCCGCGCCATGCCGTCGGGCCCAAGCGTGCGTTCGACGAACTCGCGCAACTCGCGCCCCCGCTCTCCGATCATGGCGATCACGACGACATCGGCCTGAACCCCACGCGCAAGGTTGGACAGCAGCGTCGATTTTCCCACGCCCGACCCCGCGAACAACCCGATTCGCTGCCCGGCGACCAGCGGCAGCAGCGTGTCGAACACCGCCAGCCCGGTCGGCAGTCTTCGGCCCAGCCGCTTGCGCCGCACGGCGGGCGGCGCCTCGGCACGGAACGGGCGCGGGGCGAGGCCGCGCGGCAGGGCGCGGCCGTCCAGCGGCTCGCCCAACGGGTCGACGATCCGTCCGATCCAGGCATCGCAGGGCGCGATTGTCGGTGCGAACAGCAATTCGACCTCGGCCCCGACCGACAGCCCTTCGGGGTTTCCCTCGGCCAGCACTTCGGCGTGGCGCGGCGCCAGCCCGACGATTTCGCCGGTCACGGTGCCGTCAGGTCGCGACATCGCGACCCTGTCGCCGACCGAGGCATGGCGGTTCAGACCCTCGACCCGGATCAGCCCGCCTTGGACCGACTGCACGCGGCCGAAATGCCGCAGCATCGGCAGATGGCGCAGGCGGTGACAGATCGATTCAAGTTTATCCATTTCACGGCGCTCCTGTCCGGCACGCATCCGGCGGCCTGAAACTGTTTCTAAACCAATTGGGGTTAAGACCGGGTTATCGCCACTGAGGAGAAGCCTCATGCTTGAAAGAATCGAAATGATGCGGATGGCGCGCGCCATGGGCCAGCACGTCGCCGAACGTCAGACGATGGTGGCCCGCAACATCGCCAACGCCGATACGCCCGGTTTCAGGGCGCAGGAGATGGAGGGTTTTCAGGACAGCTATCGTCGGCGCGGCGATGCGGCGGCCCTGCGCACCACCGACCCGCGCCACCTGCCGGACCCGCACTGGTCGCCCGCCGGCACGCGGATCACCGAAACCGACAGCGGCGTGTCGCCCAACGGCAACTCGGTCTCGCTTGAGGACGAGATGTTCAAGGCCGCCCAGCTGAAGCGCGACCACGACCTGTCGCTTGGCATCTATCGCTCGGCGCTGGACCTGATGCGGACCAGCATCGGCCGGCGCGGCTGAAGGACCTCACCATGACCGAACCCCTCTCGCCGCTGCGGCTGTCGGCATCCGGCATGCAGGCGCAAAGCGAACGCCTGCGCCGCACGGCCGAAAACATTGCCAATACCGACACGCCCGGCTATCGCCGCAAGCTTGTCACGTTTCACGAGGCCGCGCGGTTCGGCCGCCCGACCGGCGAGGTTCAGGCGTCGCGCACCCTGCTTGACCGCACGGAACTGCCGCGGATCCACGATCCCGCGCATCCGATGTCGGATGAGAACGGCTATTACCTCGGCTCGAACGTGAACCTCGTGGTCGAGATCGCGGATTCTCGCGAGGCCGGTCGCAGCTATGAAGCCAACCTGAAAATGTTCGAACAGACCCGGCAGATGGGCGCTTCCCTGCTGGATCTGCTGCGCCGCTGAAAGGATTTTCCATGATTACCGCATTTGACGCCGCCAACGCCTATTCCGCCGCCCGCAGCGCGGTTCGGCCGGGATCGCCCGCCGCCCCCTCGCCGGTCGAGAAGCTGGGCCAGGCGGCGCAGGATTTCGCCGCGCAGATGGCGCAGGTCGATGCCGTCGCCACCGGCGCGATGACCGGCCGGACCGACACGCATCAGCTGGTCCAGACCATCGCCGAATCGCAGCTTGCGATGGAGACGGTCGTCGCGATCCGCGACAAGGTGGTCGAGGCGTATCAGGAAATCCTGCGGATGCCGGTCTGAGCCATGACCACCGAAACGCTGCTGTTCGACATGCTTCGCCAGGCGCTGCTGATCGCGGTGCGCATATCCGCCCCGATGCTGGGCGTTGCGCTGATCGCGGGCGTCGTCATCGGCCTGTTCCAGGCGCTGACCTCGGTGCAGGAAATGACGCTGACCTTCGTGCCCAAGGTCGGGCTGATGCTGATCGTCTTCTGGGTCACGATGAGCTTCATGACCACCGCCCTGTCCGATTTCTATCTCGGCCAGATCATCCCCCTGATCGCGGGCAGCTGATCCATGGACAACGCCATCTATGCCACGCTGACGCGCCAGACCGGGCTGATGAACGAAATGCGCGTCGTGGCCAACAATATCGCCAATGCCGGCACCACCGGCTTTCGGCGCGAAGGCGTGATCTTTGCCGAACACCTGACGGCGCTGGACCGGCAGGGCGATACGTTGTCGATGGCCCACGCAAAGGGGCGGCAGGTCGATCTGCGACAGGCGGCGCTGACCCAGACGAACAACAGTTTCGATCTGGCGATCGACGGCCAGGGGTTCTTTCTGCTGGACACGCCCGACGGTCCGCGAATGACCCGGGCGGGCGCCTTCATGCCCTCGCCCGAGGGCGAGTTGATGACCGCCGATGGCCACCGTCTGCTGGATGGAGGCCGGGCGCCGATCATCATCCCGGCCGGCGCAAGCCGCGTCGCCGTGGGCGCCGACGGCACACTGTCCGCCAACGGCGTCAGCTTTGGCCGCGTCGGTGTCTTCGCGCCGCCGGAAGACGCGCTGATCACGCATGACGGCGGAACCGGCTTTGCCGTCGATGCCGATCCGCAGCCGGTCGAGGATGCCCGCATCCGACAGGGTTTCCTGGAGGAGTCGAATGTCGATCCGGTGTTCGAGATCACCCGGATGATCGAAATCCAGCGCGCCTACGAGCTGGGCCAGTCCTTTCTGGATCGCGAGGATCAGCGCATCCGCAACGCGATCTCGTCCATGACCCGCTAGACAAGGAGCCGCCATGAGAGCCCTGCAAATCGCCGCCACCGGCATGAGCGCGCAGCAGACCCGCGTCGAGGTCATCTCGAACAACCTCGCCAACATGTCCACCACCGGCTACAACGCGCGCCGCGCCGAATTCGCCGATCTGCATTACCAGCAGGCCACCCGGCCCGGCACCGTGACCGCCGCCGACGGCACCGTGATCCCGGCAGGGGTGCAGCTGGGGCTGGGCGTGCGGCCAACTGCGGTCAGCATCAACCTGCAACAGGGGTCGCTGAACCAGACCGGCGGCGATCTGGACATGGCCATCGACGGCGACGGCTATCTTGAAGTGACGCTGCCGTCCGGCCTGTCGGGCTATACCCGCGACGGCGGGCTGAAACGGTCGGCCGAGGGTCAGATCGTCACCTCGGACGGCTATCCGGTCGTGCCCGGCATCACCGTGCCCGACGACGCGCGCTCGATCTCGATCAACGCGGGCGGAGAGGTCTATGCCTATTTCAACGACCGGGTCGAGCCCGAGATGCTGGGTCAGTTCACGCTGGCCGGTTTTGCCAACGAAAAGGGGCTTGAGGCGATCGGATCGAACCTATTTCTGGAAACCGCCGCCTCGGGCAACGCGCAGATCGCCAATCCGGGGCAGGACGGGCTGGGCACGCTGCGGCAGGGCTATCTTGAGGAAAGCTCGGTCGATGCGGTGCGCGAGATCACCGAACTGATCAAGGCGCAGCGCGGCTATGAACTGAACGCCAAGGTCATCACCGCCGCCGACCAGATGCTTGGCGCGACCACGCAGGTGCGCTGATGATCCGCGTCCTTGCCCTGATCGCGCTGCTGCCCGGCCCGTTGCAGGCCGGGGTTCTGGCAGCCGCCCGCACCCTGCCCGCCGGCACCGTCATTTCCGCGTCCGATTTGCGCGCTGTCGACAGCGACCGTCCCGGCCTCAGCGATCCGTCACAGGCCATCGGGCTTCAGACCCGCATCACCATCTATGAGGGTCGGCCGATCCACGCCAATCTGCTGCGCGCGCCCCGGCTGGTCAGCCGCAACCAGATCGTGCGCCTGTCGTTTCAGCGCGGCGCGCTGCGCATCGAAACCGAAGGCCGCCTGCTTGGCGACGGCGCGGCGGGCGATCTGGTGCGGGTGATGAACCTGGATTCGCGCAACACCATCACCGCCCGCGTCATGGCCGATGGCAGCCTTCTTGCAGGCCGCTGACGCGCAGGACAGACAAGGAAAACCGCATGAAACCCATCCATCTGATCTGCCTGGCACTGGCCCTGGGCGCCTGTTCGCGGGTCGCCAATGTCGGGCAGGCGCCGGATCTGACCTCGCCGCGCGACAGCCAGGAATTCGCCGCCATGACCAATCCGCCGCTGGAAATCCCGGTGGATTCCGGCCGCCCCGAGGCTGCGGCATCGCTGTGGGCGGGCACGACATCCTCGCTGATCGGCGATCGTCGCGCGACGGCGCGGGGCGATATCCTGACCGTCGTCATCGAGATCGACGACCGCGCCGAGATCAGCAACAGCTCGGGCCGCTCGCGCGCGGCGGGCGACAAGGTTGGCATGCCGCAGATGATGGGCATCCCGCAGCGTCTGGCCCACAAGCTTCCCGAAGGGGCGGGCTTCGACGAACTGGCCGATGCCTCGTCTTCCTCGACCTACAAGGGCGCGGGCAACATCACGCGGCGCGACAAGCTGACCTTGCGCGTCGCGGCCACGGTCACGGATCGCCTGCCCAACGGCACCTTGCAGATCGAGGGCACGCAAGAGGTGCGCGTCAACTTCGAATTGCGCGAACTGACGGTAGCGGGTTTCGTGCGGCCGGGCGACATCGACCGCAACAACGAAATCGCCTATGACCGCATCGCCGGGGCTCGCATCTCGTATGGCGGGCGGGGCCAGATCACCGACGTTCAGCAGCCGCGTTACGGCCAGCAGATCGCCGACATCCTGCTGCCTTACTGAGTTCGGCCATGAAGAAGATCCTGACACTGCTTCTGCCGCTGCTGGCATTTGGGGCGGGAACGTTCGGCGGCACGCTGCTGCGGGGCGACCCGCCGCCGCACGAAGCCGCGACCGAGGCCGCCGCGCCCGCAAGTTCCGACGCCGACGCCGATGGCGGACCGGCCCAGGACAGTCCGGCGACGGGGGAACATGAACACGGCAGAGGCGGCCCGGCCGCGTGGTTCACATTCCCGTCGCAATTCTTCGTCCCGATGATGCGCAACGGCGACATGGGCGCGATGATGATCCTGACGCTGAGCATCGAAACCACCGAAAGCGCGCTGGAGCCGATGAAGCGTCAGGAACACCGGCTGCGCGACGCCCTGCTGCGGCAATTGCTGATCCTGGCCAATACCGGCGCGTTCGACGGCAATTTCACCACCGAGCCGCGAACCCGCGTCCTGCGCGAAGCATTGCTGCGGGCGGTGCGGGAGGCGACCGACCTGCCCATCGGCGCGGTGCTGATCGAAGAGATCGCCCGCCAGGCCGCCAGCTGATCCGCCATCCGCCGCAGCGGCAGGAAAGTCGGACGATGCGATTGCCTCTGCTGCGGCGGCGCGGCAGAAGAGGCCATCGCCGCGCAAGGACCCGACGTGACCGCCGCAAACGCCCAGATGACGACAACCGGTGAGGATTCCGCCGCCGCAAGCCACGGCACCGTCGTGATCCTGCTGGCCAGCTTTCAGGGTGCCGAATTCATCCAGGCACAGCTGGACAGCATCGCCGCTCAAAGCCATCGCGACTGGCAACTGATCGTGTCGGACGACGGCTCGCGGGACGGAACGCGCGACATCGTGTCGCGATTTGCGGCCGGCTTTTCCGAAGGAAAGATCAGTCTGATCGACGGGCCGCAATCGGGGGCGACGCAGAATTTCCTGCATCTGGTGCAACAGGCGCCCGCCAACCGAACGCTGGCATTTTGCGATCAGGACGATGTCTGGTTTCCCGACAAGCTGGCCCGTGCCATGGCGCATCTGGCCCGGATCGCGGGCGCCGGTCACTACGCGGCCCGGACGGTGATCACCGACGACGATCTTCGGCCGGTCGCCCGGTCGCGGCAATTCCGGCGCAAGTTCGGCTTTCGCAACGCGCTGGTGCAGGCCTGCATGGCGGGCAACACGTCGGTCTTCAACCCTGCGGCGGCGAACCTGTTGAAGCAGGGGGCCGCTGCGGCGCGGCGGGCAGGTGTCGAATCGCATGACTGGTGGGCATATCAGCTGACATCGGGGGCCGGGGCGACACTGATTCACGACGAGGTGCCGGCGCTGTTCTATCGTCAGCACCGCCACAGCACGATGGGACGCAACGATACGCCGCGCGCCATGGCGGCACGGCTGGCGCAGCTGTTCGCGGGCGCCTATGGCGGCTGGCTGTCGGCCAATCTTCAGGCGCTTGGCGCCGTCGGCAATCTGCTGACCGGGGAAAACAGGCGATTGGTCGCGGATGTCGATGCCGCGCTGCCCCTGCCCGGGCCACAGGCCGCCCGCGCGCTGCGCAGGCTGGGCCTGTATCGCCATACGCGCGCCGGGACGGCGGCGCTGTATGCCGCCGCGGCGGTCGGAAGGCTGCGTCAGCCGCGTTCGCCCAGCACCTGAAGCAGATAGGCGCCATAGTCGTTCTTGGCGAATTTCCGCGCCCGTTCGCGCAACTGATCGGCGTCGATCCATCCCGCCTCGAAGGCGATTTCCTCGGGGCAGCCGGTCTGCAGACCCTGCCGGTTTTCCAGCGTGCGCACGAAATTCCCGGCATCCAGCAGGCTGGCATGGGTGCCGGTATCCAGCCACGCAAAGCCGCGCCCCATCTTTTCCACCGTCAGCGACCCGTCGGAAAGATAGCTTTCAAGCAGCGTCGTGATCTCAAGCTCGCCCCGGTCGGAGGGGGTGACGGCGGCGGCCCGCCTCGGCGCGGTGCCGTCGAGAAAATAAAGCCCCGTCACGGCAAAGTTCGACGGCGGAACCCGCGGTTTCTCGACAATTGCCCGGGCCCGGCCCGTGTCATCGAAATCGACCACGCCATAGCGTTCGGGGTCCGAGACGCGATAGCCGAAGACGGTGCCGCCGCTGTCGCGCGAATCGGCGGCGTGCAGCAGGACCGGCAACCCGTGGCCGAAGAAGATATTGTCACCCAGCACCATCGCCGAGGCGGCACCCGCCAGAAAATCCTCGGCCAGCAGATAGGCCTGCGCCAGCCCGTCGGGCGAGGGCTGGACGATCCATTCGAATCGCAGGCCCCACTGGCTGCCATCGCCCAGAAGCCGCTGGAACTGGGCATTGTCCTCGGGCGTGGTGATGATCGCGATCTCGCGGATGCCGGCCAGCATCAGCACCGTTATCGGGTAATAGATCATCGGCTTGTCATAAAGCGGCAAAAGCTGTTTCGACACGCCCATCGTGATCGGATACAGCCGCGTGCCCGACCCGCCAGCTAGGATGATACCCTTGCGCTGTGTCATGTCGTCTGCTCCAGCCTGGCCAGCACATTGGCCAGCCCCTTGCGCCAGTCGGGACGCGCGATGCCGAAATCGCGGGCGATGGCCGCGCAATCCAGCCGGGAATTCGAGGGTCGCTGCGCCGGCGTCGGATAATCCGCGGTGGCGATGCGGCGCACATGGCAGGCGATGCCGGCCTGCGCGAAAATCTCGGTCGCGAAATCGGCCCAGCTTGCATCCGGCGCACCGGCGAAGTGATAGATTCCGCGTCTTTCGGGATCGTCCCGCATCGCACGACCCATCGCCAGCAGCGCCGCCGCGATGTCGGCGGCGGGCGTCGGCCCGCCGATCTGGTCGTCCACGACCTGCACCTCATCCCGTTCGGCGCCCAGGCGCAGCATCGTCTTGACGAAATTGCTGCCATGCGCCGAAAAGACCCATGAGGTTCGCAGAATGGCGGCCTGCCCGCCGGCCCCGATCACGCCCTGCTCTCCCTCCAGCTTGGTCGCGCCATAGACGCCCAGGGGATTCGTGGCGGCATGTTCCGCGCGGGGCGTATCCCCGCTGCCGTCGAAGACATAATCGGTCGAGACATGCAGGAACGGCACGTTCAGATCCGCCGCCGCACGCGCCATCGCCGCAGGCGCCAGCGAATTGACAAGGCTTGCGGTCCGGGCTGCGGTTTCGGCGCGGTCGACAGCGGTGTAGGCTGCGGCGTTGATGACCAGCCGCGGGCGGGCCGCACGCAGCGCGGCGGCGCAGTCGTCGGGCCGCGTCAGATCGGCGGCATCGCGATCCAGAAACCGTGCCTCGGGTGCAAGCCGCGCGAGTTCCCGCGCGACCTGCCCGGTCCGGCCGAAGACAAGCAGATCCTGCATCATCCGGTCCCCAATCGCTTGCCCACGCCATCGCGCGCCAGCAGCGGTTGCCACCAGTCGCGATTGTCCAGATACCATTCCACGGTGCGCCTCAGCCCCTGTTCCACCGTGACCGAGGGCCGCCAGCCCAGTTCATCGCGGATGCGGGCCGGATCGATCGCATAGCGGCGGTCATGGCCAGGACGGTCAGGCACAAAGGCGATCAGCCGATCATGCGGGGCGCCCTGCGGGTGCAGATCGTCCATATGTGCGCAGATGGTCCGGACAAGATCTATGTTCGTCGCTTCGTTTTCGCCCCCGATATTGTAGCTGCGGCCGACGCGCCCCTTCTCGACCACCAGCAGCAGCGCATCGGCGTGATCCTCGACATACAGCCAGTCGCGCACATTGCCGCCGTCGCCATAAACCGGAATCTGCCGCCCCGCCAACGCGTTCAGGATGACGACCGGGACCAGTTTTTCGGGAAAATGATACGGCCCGTAATTGTTCGAACAATTGGTCAGCACCACCGGCAGTCCATAAGTTTCGTGCCAGGCCCGCACCAGATGATCCGACCCCGCCTTGCTGGCGGAATAGGGGCTGCGCGGATCATACGGCGTGGTTTCGGTGAACTGGCCGGTCTTGCCCAGCGATCCGAACACCTCGTCGGTCGAAATGTGGTGAAACCGGAAATCCTGCGGCCGCCCCTGATCCGTCCAGTATGCGCGCGCAGCCTCGAGCATGTTGAAGCTGCCCATGACGTTCGTTTCGATGAACGCCGCCGGCCCGTCGATCGAACGGTCCACATGGCTTTCCGCGGCCAGATGCATCACGACATCGGGACGATGTCTGGCAAATATCCGGTCCAGCGTCGGGCGGTCGCGGATGTCGGCCTGTTCGAACCGGTAAAGCTCGCTGTCCGACACCGGCGCCACGTTGTCCAGATTGGCGGCATAGGTCAGCGCATCGAGATTGACGACCTGATGTCCGCGCCGAACCGCCAGCCGCACGACCGCCGATCCGATGAACCCGGCACCGCCGGTCACAAGGATCTTCATGCCGTGACCTCGTCGCGAAACGGCGTCGTCCAGTCCGCAAATCGCGGCGCTGTGCGATCCTTTTCCGACAGGATCGGATCGGTCACGCCCCAGTCGATGTCCAGACTGTCCCACCGGACGCCGCCATCGCTGGCGCGGTCGTAATGGGCGGTGCATTTATAGATGATCTCGGTGTCCGGTTCCCGGGTGACGAACCCGTGCAGGAAGCCTGCCGGAATCCAGATCTGCCTGCCGTTCTCGAACGACAATTCCACCCCCAGCCACTCGCCATAGGTCGGGCTGTTCGCGCGCGCATCGACCGCGACATCGTAAAGCCGGCCGCGCCCGCACCGCACCAGCTTGCCCTGCGCATGCGGCGGCGACTGGTAATGCAGGCCGCGCAGCGTTCCGGCCTCGCGCGACAATGAATGGTTGTCCTGCACGAATTCCGGCAGGCTGACCCCCGCCGCCTCAAGGCTGCGCCGGTTCCAGCTTTCGGAAAAAAACCCCCGGTCGTCGCCATGCCGGTCCGGCGTGATCAGCAGCACGCCCGGCAACGATGTGTGTTCGATCTGCATTCCTCAACCACTCGTGACGGATATTTCCGCCCGTATAGACATCTGCGCCGCCCAAGTCACGACCGCGATCATTCCGCGTCCCGCCCGCCATGACAAGCCGCGCGGCAAGAAAGAAACACGGCATTTGAGCCAATTCCATCCGCGCCGCACCGCCGCAGCTTGGCATTCCGCGCCGACCATCGTAGCTAGCTGACCACGGCCCGGGCGCATCGGCGGAGGATGACGTGAAACAGTATCTGCAGGCTTTACGCAGCATCGTCGAGGATGGCGTTCCCTCCTCGGATCGCACCGGCACCGGAACGCTGTGCCGGTTCGGGCTGCAGATGCGGTACGACCTGTCGCAGGGCTTTCCCCTTGTGACGACGAAGAAACTGCATCTGCGTTCGATCATCCACGAGTTGCTGTGGTTCCTGTCCGGCGACACGAATACAGGATACCTCAACCGCAACGGGGTGACGATCTGGGACGAATGGGCCGATGAAAACGGCGATCTGGGTCCCGTCTATGGCCACCAATGGCGCAATTTCGGGGCCGAGCCGGGCGAGGAAGGCGCGGATGGCGGCGATCAGATCGCCAATCTGATTCGCGCGATCCGCACCACGCCGGACAGCCGCCGGCTGATCGTCACCGGCTGGAACCCGCTGCAGATCGACCGGATGGCCCTGCCCCCGTGTCATACGTTGTGGCAGGTCCGCATCCTAGCCGAAAAGCTGCATCTTCAGCTGTATCAGCGGTCGGCCGACATGTTCCTGGGCGTTCCGTTCAACATCGCCAGCTATGCGTTGCTGACGCACATGATCGCCCATGTGACCGGCTACCAGCCCGGCGATTTCATCCACACCATCGGCGACGCGCATATCTACAGCAACCACATGGATCAGGTTCGCGAACAGCTGACCCGTCAGCCGCGCCCCCTGCCCACGCTGCGCATCCTGCGGCCGGTGCAGGACCTGACCGGATTCCGGTTCGAGGATTTCGCCATCGACGGCTACGATCCCCATCCGGCCATCAAGGCTCCGGTCGCGGTCTGACATGACCCTGACCCTGATTGCAGCGCAGGATCGGAACGGCGCCATCGGCCACCGGAACGCAATCCCGTGGCATATCCCCGAAGATTTTGCGTTCTTCAAACGCGAAACCACCGGCGGCGCCGTCATCATGGGCCGCAAGACCTGGGACAGCCTGCCCCGAAAGCCGCTGCCCGGCCGGCTGAATATTGTGATCACGCGCAGCCCCGCCTGTTATGAAGGCGAGGCGGTCTTCACCTCGCTCGACCGTGCGGTCGAAACGGCGCGGCAGGCCGGGTATGACCGGATCTACTGCATCGGCGGCGCGGAGATTTACCGCCAGATGATGCCGCTTGCCGACCGGATCCTGCTGACCACGGTCGAGATATCGGCAGAGGCGGCGGACACGTTCTTCCCCGCCATCGACCCGGCAGAGTGGCGGATCGTTGACACGCGCATTCTTCGCAGCACGCCGCCGGCCTGTTCGGTAAGCGAGTATGTTCGCGCCGATCGTCGTTGCGACTGATCCGGGCCGTGACCTTTCTGGGATGAGGCCGAACTCGCCTGTCTCGCCATCCGTAACCCCCTGCCGGCGCGTCTTGCCCGCCGGCAGGTGTGTCACGCTCAGCCCAGCTTGCCCGCGACCTCGACCAGGCGGCGGGTCTGGTGGCCGATGGCGGATTTGACCTCGTCGGTGAATTCGGCGCCCTGCGAATGGCTGTAGCCATAGGGGTTGCCGCCGGTCTTGAAGATCACCTCGTCGGTATAGCCCGGCGCCACCACGAACCCGCCCCAGTGCATCACCGTGGCATAGAAGGACACCAGCGTCGTTTCCTGCCCGCCATGCGGGTTCTGGGCCGAGGTCATGGCCGAGACCGGCTTGCCCGCCAGTCCGCCCTTGGCCCAGATGCCGCCCAGCGTGTCGATGAAGGCGCGCATCTGGCTGGCCATCACGCCGAACCGCGTCGGCGCCGAGATCAGATAGGCGTTGGCCCATTCCATGTCCTCGGCCGTCGCCTCGGGGATGTCGGCGGTCTTTTCGGCCTGGGCCTTCCAGGCGTCCTGGCTGTTGATTGCCGCCTCGGGCGCGGTCTCGGGCGCCTTCAGCAGCCGCACCTCGGCCCCGGCGGCCTTTGCGGCCTCGGCCGCGATCGAGGCCATCTGGTGGTTGGTGCCATAGGTCGAATAATAGATGATGGCGAGTTTGACGGACATCTTGCCTCCTTCAGGGGTCAGGGTTGAAATCGGTGACGGATCAGGCGCGGCTGCGTTCGGCGCGCAGCGCGTCCAGGCTCCACGGGCCGGGGCCGGCGAAGACCAGGTACAGGAACACGAAGCAGTAGAGGATCGCCGCATCGCCGCGGTTGATCACGGGATAGAAGCTTTCCGGCGCGTGTCCGATGAAATAGGCCGCCGCC
Organism: Paracoccus stylophorae; assembly: GCF_028553765.1. Classification (NCBI taxonomy): domain Bacteria; kingdom Pseudomonadati; phylum Pseudomonadota; class Alphaproteobacteria; order Rhodobacterales; family Paracoccaceae; genus Paracoccus; species Paracoccus stylophorae. Next base: position 2,919,998 of record NZ_CP067134.1, read on the forward strand.
GCCATGCCCGAGGTCAAAAACGCGACCGGGCGGGTGAACAGCCCCACGATCAGCAGCGCGCCGCCGAACAGCTCGATGATCCCGGCGATCCAGCCCAGCGACCAGGCGGGGGGCGTGCCGCCGGTATCGGGAAAGCCCAGGATCTTGTCGGTGCCATGGGCGAAAAAGATCAGCGCGGCCATGATCCGCAGCACGCTGAGCATGCGCGGCGCCCAGACGGTTTCAAGGTGGTGGGTGTCCATGATGATCTCCGTTGCATCGATGTCGGCACCTTGGCCGCACCAAGCCGCTGGGTGCAAGTCCGCAATTTCTGGTCCGCCCGCGACACCGTCCGCCGTCCCTGCAATTTGCACCGCCGCGTCATTTCGTATCCCAAGACACGTACCTACATCTTTTACCTACATCTTTCGGTGCCTGAACGTCAGGTGACGGGCCTGCGCGAACAAAGCCCACGCAACCTGTTCGCAACACCGATCCTTAGACAGCCCCAACCATATCCAGCGACCTCGGCAAAACTCCCGAAAAGCCTTGAGGATGTCGCGGCGCGCGCCTGAATCGCGCCGGACTGCAAACAGAAATCGACTTGGCATGACCATCCGGCTTGGCTCCTCGCCTATTCCACGATCAGATCCGCATGCAGCGCCCCCGCCGCATGGATGGATTTCAGTATGTCGATCATCTCGCGCGGGCGCACCCCCAACGCATTCAGGCCCTCGACCAGATCGCTCAGCGAGGCGTTGCCGGCGACCTCGGCAAAGCCGATCCCCGGTTCCTGGCGCAGTTCCGCAAAGGTTCGGGGCACGGTCACCGTCTCTCCTTCCGCAAACGGGTTGGGCTGCGACACCTGCGGCGCTTCGCTGACCCGCAAGGTCAGTCCGCCCTGCGAAACGGCGACGCGCGAAATCCGCACCTGCTCGCCCATGACGATGGTGCCGGCCTTGTGATCGATCACGACCTTGGCGCGATCCTCGGGCTCGATCATCAGGTTTTCGATCCGACCGACGACACGGGCCGGATTCACATCGCCAAGATCGCGAAACTCGACAACCACGGTGCCGCTGTCCTGCGTGACGGCAAGACGCTTGTTGAAATCGCGGTTGATCGCATCCTCGATCCGCGTTGCGGTGGTGAAATCGGCGTTGCGCAGGGCGATGCGGATATTCTGCACTTCGGCAAAGTCGAATTCGACCTCGCGTTCGACCCGCGCACCCACGGGGATCGATCCGGCGGTCGGAACCCCCTGGACGACGCGCGACGCCTCGCCCGACACCGACGCGCCTCCGGCGATGATCGAGCCTTGCGCGACCGCATAGATGTTCCCGTCCGCCGCCTTGAGGGGGGTCATCACCAGCGTTCCGCCCAGCAGACTTTTCGCGTCTCCGATCGTGGACACGCTGACGTCGATCCGGCTGCCCGAACGTGCAAAAGGCGGCAACGCGGCCGTCACGACGACCGCGGCGACGTTCTTGGACCGCAGGGCGTCGTCGGTGACGTTCACGCCCAGCCGTTCCAGAAGCCCGGCCAGCATCTCTTCGGTGAAGGGTGCGTTTCTGAACCCGTCTCCGGTCCCGTCCAGGCCGACGACCAGCCCGTAGCCGACCAGATCGTTGCCCCGCACACCATCGAAATCCGCCAGATCCTTGATCCGGACCGGCGCCGCCGCCAAGGCCACCGGAGCGATCAGGAACAGCAACGCCGCCAGAAAAGCTTTCACCGCAGGAAATCCACCAGATTGAGGTTTGAAAGCCGCGCAGAGACCGCGTAAAGCGCCTCCAGCTGCGACGAGACCTGTTGCAAAGCGCCCGCCGTCGCATAGGGATCGGCGCGTCGCAATTCATTCCGGGTGATCTGCAGCGTCGCCGTCGACGCGGCGGTTTCGGTTCTGGCGCGTTCGATGATCTGCTGTTGCAGTCCGATCCTGCCCATCTCGCCCAGCAACGGCGTTTCATTGTTCAGCAGGATCTGCCCGCCCCGCTGCATCAGCTCGCGTTGCGCGCCATGCTGCCCGGCCAGAACGCCGCGACCGGCCATGGCGGATGTCGCCAGCCCTTTCAGCACATCCCGCAGCGCCGGCGTTGCGGCGGAAACCGACAGACCGATCGACTGCGCGTCCGCGATCTCGATCCGTTGAGCCATGCCGACCGTTCCGCGATAGGCGACATCCATGAACCCACCGCCACCTTGGGGCGCGTCAAACCAGTCCGACACCGCCTGCGCGATATCGGCGGCGCTGGTCAGACCCGCGACCGATGCCTCGATCGCATCAAGGATCTGTGCCGCCGGAGCCAGCGCCGGTTCGTCGCTGTTCAGGCCCGAGAACAGGAACCGCCCGCTGACCGCGCCGTTGAGGCGCGCCACCGTCGTCTGGAAAGCCTGGGCGACCTCATCGGCCCGCATGGCCAGCAGACCGCTGCTTTCGGCCACAGGCTGGACGACAAGCGAACGCGCCATCGCGCCTGTTTCGGCATGTACCGATTCAAGGACGTCCTGCATGCCCGTGGTCAGCAGCGCGGCTTCCGCGGCGTTGCGGTTGAACTGGTCGAAAAGGCCGATACGCGTTTCGATCTGGTTCAGGATCTGCGTATTTCCCTGCAGGCGCTGACCGATATCGGCCACCTCGCCGCTGGCCATTTCCCGGGTCAGGGTGTCCAGCGAGGATTTGAGCCGGTGGGACGCGGCCTGCAGCGCAAAGGCGCGCGCCTGATCGCCGATGGAATGCACGTTCATGGTCACAGCCTCATTATCTGGTCCAGCATGTCCTGAATGGCCTGGATCACCCTGGCGTTGGCGGCATAGGCCTGTTCGTATTGCAGCAGACGCTGCATCTCTGCATCGCTGTCGACGCCGTCTTCCATCAGCCGGGCGGACAATGCCTCGGCGCGGCTGTTGCGCATCGCGCTGTCGCTTTCCGCAGCGACGCGGCGCGTCGCGACGCGCGCCTCGATCTCGGCGAACCGGGTGGTCAGGGTTCCCCTGCCCTGAAAATCGCTGCCGCCGACCGGCGGCCGGGAATCGGCAATGGCGTCCGAGAACGCGGAAAGAAGACGCGACTCGGCGACCGGGCCCGCCGCCGCCGCGCCAAGCCCGGTGCGCAGGCGCCACAGATCGCCGCCGCGATCGGGCCGCACCAGTTCATTCACGCCGATCCGTGCCGCCAACCCTATGAGGGATGCCGAGACCGCACGATCCGCCCCATCCGTGAACAGACCAGGGCCGGTCGCCGCAATAGAAGGGTCGACAGCGGGATCGGCCACCCGTTCGTGCAGGTCGAACGCCAAGACATCCAGTTCGCGTTGCAATTGCACGCCCAACTCATCCCGGATCTGGAAGCTCGCCGCCAACGATCCGCCCGCAAACAGCCGCATCTGCGATTCGCCAAGTTCGGTTCCGTTCTGGACAAGACGCATCACCGGGGGCGTTTCGACGACCATATCGGGGGTCAACTGCCCCACCGGGGTGAATTCAAGTCGTGCAGGCCGGCTGCCATCCAGCAGAACGGCGCCCTCGGCGGTGAACAGCGCAACCCTGCCGTGATCGCGGACGATTTCCTGCACGGGAACGATTGCGGCGATCCGGTCGATGGCTGCCTGACGCTGATCGAGCAGCGATGTCGCATCCCCGCCGTCGCTGTCGATGATGGCGATCCGTCGGTTCAGATCGGCGACCTGGTCAAGATCGGCGTTCAGCCGGTCGACATCCGACCCGATCGCGCGGTCTGCGGCGCCGCGGGCGTTCTGGACCGCCGCGGACGCGGCGTTCAGTCGCGAGGTCAGACGCTGTGCGGCATCGACAACAGCAGTCAGGCGCAATTCGTCGTCGGGCCGTGTCGCGGCGGATTGAAGGCTGTTGCGGAAATCGGCCAGCGCGCCGCCCAAAGAGCCGCTTTCGCCCGGAAGACCGACGATGTCGCCCATACGCTGCAGGAAATCGAGGCGGGTCGCGGCGTTTCTGCCGGCGGACATCGCTGATCTCGTCTCGGCGATCACGCTGGCATTGACGATCCGGTTGATCCCGTCGATCCGCACCCCGCCACCGTGCCCGCCCAGGGTCTGGGCGCTCAGCGCGACTTCGCGGCGGCCATAGCCGGGCGTCATGACATTGGCCAGGTTCGCGGCCACCGTTTCGGTTCCGCGCGCCGTCGCGGTCAGACCAGAGACGGCATTCGTCAGCGCCTTGGCGATACTCATCTCATCTCTCCGGAAACGGGTCGTGGAACGCCGATGTCATCAGCGCTTGATGTTGGTGGTTTCCTGCAACATCTCATCGACGGTCTGGATGATCTTGGCGTTCGAGGAATAGGCGCGCTGCGTCTGGATCAGATGCGTCAGCTCTTCCGCGACATCGGTGGTCGATGCTTCGCGCGCATAGCCCAGGATCGGGCCGGTCGGCCCGTCACCGGCGTCCCACAGGAAGAAATTCCCCGATGTCTGCGAGATCCTGAACGCCTGCGCATCGACCGAGATCAGCCCGTTCGGGTTGGGCACGTCCACCAGTGGAATCTGATACAGCGTTTTCACGAAACCGGTGTCGAAGGTCGCCTTGATATGGCCATCCTCGTCGATCTCGACGCTGGACAGCTGCCCGACCGGCGAGCCGTTCTTCGAGATGTTGGTGGGCGAGAAGCTGGCGGACAGCTGACGCAGGCCCGACGGGCCAGCCGGCGTGCCGATGAACATGTCGATGACGCCGCCGCCGGACACCGCAAGCGGGATGGTTCCGTCCGCCGGATCGTAGGCGGGGCCGGTGATTGCCGTGACGCTGGCGATGCTGCCCCCATTGGCGGGCGAATCGTCGAATGTCAGGCGATAGCTTCCGGCCAGCGTTGCGGGTTCGGTCGCGGCGTCATGGACATTCATCGTCCAGGTGTTGGCGGCGCCTGCCACCGGCGTGAAGTCGATGTTCAGCGCCTCGGACGTGCCCAGATTGCCGAAATATTCGACGCGCAGCGTGGGCAGCGGATCGCCGCTGCCGACCGGATTCGCCTGCGCGGCGGGCAGGTTCACGCCAAGATGGATCTCGGTCGTCGGATCGCCCTCGGTCTGGTGATCGGGGATGCGCACCGGTTCCAGCGCGCCCATCGAATCGCGGCCCACCACCCCGGCGACGCCGCCTTGCTGCGCCGGCCAGCCCAGCAGGACCAGCCCCGACTCGGTTCGCAGGATACCCGATTCGTCGGTGCGGAACGCGCCGGTGCGGGTCATCATGAAGGGCAATTCCTGAAAGCCGTTGTCCAGATCGACCGCCGATGTCACCGGCAACATGCCGCGCCCGCCAATCGCGATGTCCAGCGGATGCGACGTGGTTTCCAGCGCCCCGCCCTCCATGATGTCGCGATGCGTGTGCGCCCGGACGCCGCCCGCCGAATGCAGGCCGCCGACCTGGTTCTGGTTCAGCACGAATGCGTCGAATTCGGTTTCCATCCGCTTGTAGCCATAGGTTCCCGAGTTCGCGATGTTGTCCGATATCGTCGCCAGACGCGTAGAGTTCGCGGCCAGACCGGATACCCCGGCGCTCATCGCGGAAGACATCGACATGGGGTCGTCCTTTCAGTTCGATTTCAGCCGACTATCGGCCCGACAGCTTAAGATTCGCCTAATGGCCGACGGTTACGGACCTCATCTCAGTAAAATCACCTCGATCCGGTTATTGGCCGGATCCATGGGATTTCCCGAACGGTTGCGGCGGTCGGCATAGCCGGTCACGCGCTGGATCCGTTGCCCGTCCAGATCGGCACGTTCGACCAGGTTGCGGACCGCATGGGCGCGCGCGTCCGACAACGCCCAGACCGGCGACGAGACCAGCATCTCGGGATAGGACCGGACATGGCCGGCAATCGCCAGCTCGTTGCGCACCCGGCCCAACACCCGCGCCAGCAGCCGCGACAGCTCGATCAGCGCGGGCTGGGGCTGGGCGGTGTCGTCCACGAACAGGGGCTGGCCGGTCAGATCGGTCAGCTCGATCACCAGCCCTTCGTCGGTCATCCGCGTCACCACATGGCGCAGCAGATTGGTCATCTGCATCGATTCGGCGCCGGTTCCCGTCAGCTGGTTCTGAATCTCCTGCGCAAGCCGTTCGAAATCTGCGGATTTTTCGCTGTCGGGAAGGTCGCGCAGCACGGCGTGGCGGACGCCCTGCTGGATGCCGTCGCCCGACGCGCCGGGCCGGTGCACGATGGTCGGGTTGAAATAGTCGGCCAGTCCCGCCCGCTGTTTTTCGGTGGTCGCGTTCAGCAGCCACATCAGCAGGAAAAACGCCATCATTGCGGTCACGAAATCCGCATAGGCCACCTTCCACGCGCCGCCGTGATGGCCCGCCTCGGCGCTGCCGTCCGCGCGCCTGACGATGATCCTGGCCCCGGTCGAGCCCTTTGCCGCAGCCATCCTGCCACCCGTTCCTGACATCTTCGAAACGAGTGTCGCCGGAGCGCCTCTGCCAGACAAGTCAACCGGTCAAATGCAACCTATTCAGTCATAGTTGCGGCGATCTTCGATCACCTTGCCGTCGTTGGGCAGGCTGCCCGGTGCAACGATCTGCACGCGGCCCTTCAGCTTCAGCGTGTCCGCGACGGAATCGGCATAGGCGTCGGTCGACTCGGCGGGCGTTTCAAGCTGCACGGTCATCACGTCCATCTCGCCCTCGCGGTCGGCGATGACGCGGGCGCGCGCGATTTCGGGGTGGCGGGCCAGCAGGGCGGCGACCTGTTCGGGGCGCACGAACATGCCCTTGATCTTGGTCGTCTGATCGGCGCGGCCCATCCAGCCCTTGATGCGCATGTTGGTGCGGCCACACGGGCTTGTGCCGGCCATCACCGCCGACAGATCGCCGGTGGCGAAACGCACCAGCGGATAATCCGGGTTCAGCGTGGTCACCAGCACCTCGCCGACTTCGCCGTCGGGGACCGGATCGCCGGTGCCGGGGCGCACGATCTCGACGATGGCGCCCTCATCGACGATCATGCCGTCGACCGCCTCGCTTTCATAGGCGATGTTGCCCAGATCGGCGGTGGCATAGCATTGCCGGGTGACGATGCCGCGATCCTCATAGGCCTTGCGCAGCGACGGAAACAGCGCGCCCGCGCCGACCACCGCCTTGGTGATCGCCAGCGTCTCGCCCATCTCGTCGGCGCGGTCCAGGATCACCTTCAGGAAATCGGGGGTCCCGGCATAGCAGGTGGTGCCGATATCGACGGCGGCGCGCACCTGCAATTCGGTCTGGCCGGTGCCCGCGGGCAGCACCGCGGCATCGACGGCGCGCGCGCCGCTGTCGAACATCATCCCCGCCGGCGTCAGGTGATAGCCGAAACAGTTCTGCACGATATCGCCGCGCCCGACGCCGGCGGCATGCAGAAACCGCCCCAGGCGCCACCAGTCGCCTTCGCGCCGGCCGGGTTCATAGATCGGGCCGGGGCTTTGAAAGATATGGTCGAATTCGGCCGCAAGCCGGGTGGTATAGCCGCCGAAGGGCGGCGATTTCTTCTGCGCCGCCGACAGTTCCGCCTTGCGGATCACGGGCAGACGGGCCAGCGCGGCGCGGTCGGTGATCTGGTCGGGGTCGATATCGCGCAACAGCCGCGCCAGCGCCGGCGCGGTCTTGGCGCGGCTCAGCGCGGCGGGCAGATCGCGGGCCAGCGCCTGTTGCCTTGCGCTGTCGTCGCGGGTTTCCAGATCGTCGTAATGGGATGGCATCGCGCTCTCCTCAGGCCAGCCAGCGTTTGCGGCGGCGATAGCTGCGCACGTCGCGAAAGGATTTCCGCCCCTCGTCCGACATGCCCAGATAGAATTCCTTCACGTCCGGGTTCTCGCGCAGCGCGGCGGCGGGTCCGTCCATCACCACGCGGCCGTTTTCAAGGATATAGCCGTAATGGGCGTATCGCAGCGCGACATTGGTGTTCTGTTCGGCCAGCAGAAAGGTCACGCCCTCGCCCTCGTTCACGGCCTTCACGATCTCGAAGATCTGTTCCACCAGCTGCGGCGCCAGACCCATCGACGGCTCGTCCAGCAGGATCGTTTCCGGCCGGCTCATCAGCGCGCGGCCCATCGCCGTCATCTGCTGTTCGCCGCCCGAGGTATAGCCGGACTGGCTTTTGCGCCGCTCGCGCAGGCGGGGAAAATAGTCATAGACCATGTCCAGATCGCGCTTGATGGCCGCCGCGCCGTCGCTGCGGGTATAGGCGCCGGTCAGCAGGTTTTCCTCGACCGTCAGATGCTCGAAGCAGTGCCGCCCCTCCATCACCTGGATCACGCCCTTCTTGACCAGCGCGGCCGGGTTCTGATCCGCCACACGTTCGCCGCGATAGATGATGCTGCCCTTCGTCACCTCGCCGCGTTCGCTGGCCAGCAGGCTGGAGATCGCCTTCAGCGTCGTGGTCTTGCCCGCGCCGTTGCCGCCCAGCAACGCGGTGATCCCGCCCTTGGGCACCGACAGGCTGACGCCCTTCAGCACCAGGATGACGTGGTTGTAGATCACCTCGATATTGTTGACTTCCAGCAGGGTTTCCTGCGCGTCAGCGTCGAACATGGCGGCCTCCGGCGTGGGTGGTCCCGGCGGCGCGATGCCGCCGGGCTTGATCGTCAGTTGCACTCGCGCGGGGTGATGCCCGCTTCCTCGGCATAGTTCATGCTGTCTTCCTCGATCAGCGGCGCAAGGATTTCCTGATCCGGCTCGATGAAATCGGTGATCAGGTTCCACTGTCCCGCGCTCGCGTCCCATTGCTGCAGACGGGCCATGCCGCTGCCGCCGTGGTTTTCACAGCTCAGCGCGATCTCGGGGCCGAAATCGGGCAGGCCGATCTCTTCCAGACGCTCGGGCGTGATGTCCAGATTCTCGAACCCCTCGCGCAGCTGCTCGGGCGTGATCTGCGAGCTGCCGGCGATTTCCTGCGCCTTGCGGATCGCCTCGGCGATGACGACGGCGGCATACATGCCGCGCGAATACACGGCCGAGCCGACATGCTCGCCGCCCTGGCTGGCCTTGCCGGTGTCGATGACATGGGTCTTCAGCTCGTCATACAGCGGATAATCCATGCCGACGCCGTTGAAGGTCAGCGACTTGTAGCCGTCGGCGCCCGCGCCGGCCGGGCCCACGTCGATTTCCGAACCTGCCCACCAGATCCCGATGAAGTTCTCCATCGGAAAGCGGATATTGGCGGCCTCCTGGATGGCGACCTGGTTCATCACGCCCCAGCCATACATGATGACATAGTCGGGCTTGTCGCGGCGGATCTGCAGCCACTGAGATTTCTGTTCCTGCCCCGGCGCCTCGACCGGCATCTCGGTCAGCTCGAACCCGTGCTTTTCGGACAGGTCCTGAAGCGTGCGGATCGGTTCCTTGCCATAGGCGCTGTTGTGATAGACCAGCGCGATCTTCTTGCCCGACAGATCGCCGCCGTTCTGGTCCAGCAGATACTTGATCGCGACCGAGGCGCCGTCCCAGTAATTCGCGGGCGCGTTGAACACCCATTCGAACACCTTGCCGTTCTTGGCCGAGGTGCGGCCATAGCCCGGCGTGTACAGAACCTTCTTGTCCACGCCAACCTTCGGGATCAGCTGATAGGTGATGCCGGTGGACAGCGGGTTATAGACCAGCGCGCCTGTATCCTTGGTCGATTCATAGCACTCGACCCCCTTTTCGGTGTTATAGGCGGTCTCGCATTCGGGCACCTGGATCGTCTCGCCGCCGATGCCGCCATCGCGTTCGTTCAGCAGCGTGAAATAATCGTTGAACCCGTCGGCATATTGCGTGCCGTTGGCGCCATAGGGGCCGGTGCGATAGCTGAGATTGGGCACGACCAGATCGGCCATGGCAGGCGCGGCGGTCATCAGGCCCGCCAGGGCGAAAGCGGTCAGTTTGGTCTTCATTCGGGTCTCCTCCCAGGGTGTTGTCATGCCGGTTGCCCGGTCTTGGCGATGTCAGTGCGGAAACGGCCACAGCCGCAGTTTTTCCTTGGCCAGCGCCCACAGACGCGCCAGGCCGTGCGGCTCGACGATCAGGAAGAACACGATCAGCGCGCCCACGATCATCAGTTCGAAATGCGCGGCCAGATCGGTGGGCCAGCCCAGCGTGCCGACCAGCACGTTCTTCAGGAAGACCGGCATCAGCACCATGAAGGCCGCGCCCGCGAAACTTCCGAAGATGCTGCCCAGCCCGCCGATGATGACCATGAACAGGACCAGGAAACTCTTGTTGATGCCGAACGCCTCGCCCACCTCGGCCGCGCCCAGATAGACGGCGAACAGCAGCGCCCCGGCGATGCCGATGAAAAAGCTGCTGATGGCAAAGGCCGACAGCTTGGCCGACAGCGGATTGACGCCGATGATCTCGGCCGCGATGTCCATGTCGCGGATCGCCATCCATTTGCGGCCCAGCGTCCCGCGCGTCAGGTTGCGCGCGATCCAGGCCAGCACAAAGGCGAAGGCCAGGCAGATCAGGTATTTGGCCGGCGCGGAACTGGCCGGTCCGGTGACGGCGTGGCCCAGGATGGTGCGTTCGGGCGCGGTGATCTGGCCCGACGCGGAATAGTTGTAGAACCACGGCACCTTGTTGAACAGCCACACCAGAAAGAACTGCGCCGCCAGCGTCGCGACCGCCAGATAGAACCCCTTGATCCGCAGGCTGGGCAGGCCGAACAGCATGCCCACCACCGCGGTGATCGCGCCGGCCAGCAGGATGTGGATGGCGATGCTGATATCGGGAAAGGCGGTCATCAGCTTGTAGACGGAATAGGCGCCGACCGCCATGAACCCGCCGGTCCCCAGGCTGACCTGCCCGGCATAGCCGGTCAGGATGTTCAGCCCCAGCGCCGCGATCGCATAGATCAGGAACGGCACGATGACCGCGCTGGCCCAGTAATCGTTGATGACGAACGGAATGACACCCACCGCCACCACCAGCGTGGCATAGTATCCCCAGCGATCCAGCCGGATCGGAAAGGTCTGGCCGTCGTCGCGATAGCTTGTCTTGAAATCGCCCGCCTCGCGATAAAACATCAGTCATTCCCCCCGCACGATCCGGATTTCCTGCGGAAATCCGCGTTTTGCCGTTTTGCCGCGTCGATCTGCATGGCTATACCCGTTCGATGATGCGCTCGCCGAACAGGCCCTGCGGCCTGAACACCAGAAACAGCAGCGCCAGCACATAGGCGAACCAGGTCTCGGTCGCGCCGCCGATCATCGGGCCGACGAAGAATTCGAACAGCTTCTCGCCCACGCCGATGATCAGCCCGCCGACGATGGCCCCGGGGATCGAGGTGAAGCCGCCCAGCATCAGCACCGGCAGCGCCTTCAGCGCGATCAGCGACAGGCTGAACTGCACGCCCGACTTGGTGCCCCACATGATGCCCGCGACCAGCGCCACGAACCCCGCGATCGACCAGACCATCACCCAGATGAAACGCAGGCTGATGCCCACCGACAGCGCCGCCTGATGATCGTCGGCCACGGCGCGCATCGCCCGGCCCTGCTTGGTGAATTGCGCGAACGCGATCAGCGCCGCGACCAGCAACGCCGCGATGGCCGTGGCCCAGATATCCAGCCGGTCGATGAAGAAGCCGTATCCGAACCAGTCCGCCGTCACCCGCTCGATCCCGTCGGAAATGCCCTGCGGCAGGCCGACATCCAGCGTCTTGATGTCGGCGCCCCACATGACGTCGCCCAGCCCCTCAAGGAAATAGGCCAGCCCGATCGTCGCCATGAACAGGATGATCGGCGCCTGCCCGACCAGGTGCTGCAGCACCAGCTTCTCGATCAGGAAGGCCAGCAGCACCATCGCCGCGGCGGCCAGCAGGATCGCCAGCACCGACGGCACCGTCCAGCCGAAATGGTCCAGATGCGTGCCGAAGATCGCGTTGATCACATGCGCGAAGGGCACCTGCCCCTGCTGGATGCCGACCAGCGTCAGCGCCGCGAACAGCGCCATCACGCCCTGGGCGAAGTTGAACACCCCGGATGCCTTGAAGATCAGAACGAAGCCCAGCGCGACCAGCGCATACATCACGCCGGTCATCAGCCCGTTCAGAAAGATCTCGGTCGCGTAGATCAGCTGATCCATCTTCCCCTCCTGCGGTCAGTCATGGGCCACCCCCAGATAGGCGTCGATGACTTCCTGATTGTTCCTGACCTCGTCGGGCGTGCCGTCGCCGATCTTGCGGCCGTAATCCATCACCACCACCCGGTCGGACAGATCCATGACCACGCCCATGTCGTGTTCGATAAGTGCGATGGTGGTGCCGAATTCGTCGTTCACGTCCAGGACAAAGCGGGACATGTCCTCTTTCTCCTCGACATTCATGCCGGCCATCGGCTCGTCCAGCAGCAGGATCTGCGGCTCGGCGGCCAGTGCGCGCGCCAGTTCCACCCGCTTTTTCAGGCCATAGGGCAACCGCCCGACCGGCGTCTTGCGGATGTTCTGGATTTCCAGAAAGTCGATGATCCGCTCGACCTGTTCGCGGTTCTCGATCTCTTCGCGCTCGGCCGCGCCCCACCAGATCGCCTGGCTTAAAATGCCCGCCTTCATCTTGTTCAGCCGACCCGTCATGATGTTGTCCAGCACCGTCATGCCGTCGAACAGGGCGATGTTCTGAAAGGTGCGGGCGATGCCCAGCCGCGCGACCTCATAGGGTTTCATCGGTCCGCGGCGATAGCCCTTGAACCAGACCTCGCCCTCCTGCGGGTTGTAGAACCCCGAGATGACGTTCAGCATGCTGGACTTGCCGGCACCGTTCGGGCCGATGATGGCGCGGATCTCGCCCTGGCGGATGTCGAAGCTGATATCCTTGATCGCCTCGACCCCGCCGAAGCGCAGGGTGATGTTCTTCATCTCCATCAGCACGCCGCCGATCTGGCGGCCGTCTGCGGTGGTATGGCTTTCGGTGTTGTCCAGCATCGGTTCAGTTCCCCGCGATCAGGCCGATGACGACGCCGTAAAGCGCCACCGCCGGTCCGTATTGGATCATCTGCGTCAGCGGCAGACCGGGCCACAGGCGGCTGGCCGCGGCCACGCCGAACCCGCCGGTCAGCGGGCCCGCGACCAGATCGCTCATCCAGGCGGGCAGGAAACCCGGCAGCAGCCATGCCAGGATCAGCCCCGCCAGCGCGATCAGCCCGCCGCCGACATAGCTGGGCCGATAGGTGATCACCGCCCGGCTCATTCCGCCGCCACCTTCTGGCCCTGCGCGTCGCCGAAGACCTGCACGTCCTCGATCTTCAGCGTGGCCTTGATCTTGCCCTTGCGCCCGTCCTCGTAGGTGACTTCGGTCTCGGTATAGATGCTGTCCGACCCGTCATACAGCGCATCGACCAGATCCCCGAACTTGTCGCTGATGACGGACCGGCGCACCTTGCGCGTGCGCGTCATCTCGCCATCGTCGGGGTCCAGCTCCTTGTGCAGCACCAGAAAGCGGTGGATCTGGCAGTTTGACAGCATCGGGTCTTCCGCGACCGACCGGTTCACCGCCTCGAGGTGATCCTTGATCGTGGCATAGACCTGCGGATGGCCGGCCAGCTCCTGATAGCTGGCATAGGCGATGTTGTTGCGTTCCGCCCAGTTGCCCACCGCGCTGAGGTCGATATTGATCATCGCGGTGCAGTAATCGCGGCCATTGCCCAGCACCACGGCCTCAAGGATGTTGGGATAGAATTTCAGCTTGTTCTCGACATATTTGGGCGCGAACATGCTGCCATCGGCCATCTTGCCCACGTCCTTGGCGCGGTCGATGATCCGCAGATGGCCGGTACCGTCTTCGAAGAACCCCGCATCGCCGGTGGCCACCCAACCCTCGGCGTCCTTGGTCGAGGCGGTGCTGTCGGCGTTCTTGTAGTATTCGACGAAGGTGCCGGGGCTGCGATAGAAGACCTCGCCGTTCTCGGCGATCTTCACCTCGACGCCGGGGCTGGGCACGCCGACCGTGTCCGACCGCACCTGCCCGTCGGGTTGCTGGGTGATGAACACCGATGCCTCGGTCTGGCCGTAAAGCTGTTTCAGGTTGATGCCCAGGCTGCGATAGAAATCGAAGATCTCGGGCCCGATCGCCTCGCCGGCGGTATAGCCGACGCGGATGCGGCTGAAGCCCAGCGTGTTCTTCAGCGGGCCATAGACGAACAAATTGCCCAGCGCGTAGGACAGACGATCCCCCGGACCGACCTTCTTGCCGTCCAGCAGCGCGGGGCCGACGCGGCGCGCCACCTCCATGTAATGCCGGAACAGCCAGCGCTTGATGCGCCCGGCATCCTCCATCCGGATCATCACCGTGGTCAGCTGCTCCTCGAAGACGCGCGGCGGCGCGAAGAAATAGGTCGGCCCGATCTCGCGCATGTCGGTCATCATCGTGTGCGCGCCTTCGGGACAGTTCACCGTGAACCCCGCCCACAGCGCCTGCCCGACCGAAAAGATGAAATCGCCGACCCAGGCCATCGGCAGATAGGCCACGATCTCCTCGCGCCGGGTCAGATTGTCGAACTCGGCGCTGTTCTTCGATGTCTCGATGATGTTGCGGTTCGACAGCACGACGCCCTTGGGCTTGCCGGTCGTGCCGCTGGTATACAGCATGACGCAGGTGCTGTCGTAATCCAGCGCCGCCATGCGCGCGTCCAGCTCGCCCCCCAGCCGGGCCGAGGCGGCGCGCCCCTCGGCCTGCACGTCCTCCAGCGCATTCATGCGGGCGTGGTCGTATTTGCGCATCCCGCGCTTGTCGGTATAGACGATCTGTTCGATCCCCTTCACCGTCTCCTCGACCTCCAGCACCTTGTCGACCTGTTCCTGGTCGCCGCACAGCACGAAACGCGCGCCGCAATGTTCCAGCACATAGGTCATCTCTTCGGCGACGGCGTCCTGATACAGCGGCACCGGAATCGCGCCGCACATCTGCGCCGCGATCATGCCCCAGTAATGGGCCGGGCGGTTGCGCCCGATGATGGCCACGTAATCGCCCTGCCGCAGCCCCAGCGCCAGCAGGCCCAGCGCCAGCGCGCGAATCTCTTCGGCGGCCTCGGCCCAGGTCCAGCTTTGCCAGATGCCGAATTCCTTTTCGCGCCAGGCGGGCTGGCTGCCGAACCGCGCGACATTGCGCGCCAGCAGCGCCGGAATCGACTGCAAGTCGCCGGAAGGCGGGTGCGTGTCCGTCATGAATCCTCCCTGTCGCGGCCTCATGCCAAGCTGCCCGCGACTCCCAAGGGGCGTTTCGGACACGGCGACTGTCGCCGGCAATCATTGCCGCAGTTTTTCCCAATTCCAACGAAATGTTACGGCGCCATCGCGGCCATCGCGGCGATGCGGCCGGGAAAGGAGGCAGGGTGGAACAACCACACGACCATCCGCGCGACGTGATCCCCGACCGGCTGCGCGCCGATCTGATCCGGTCGGGGCTGAACCTGATCGGTCAGGCGCTGTCGATCTTCGACGCGGATCTGCGTCTGGCCGTCGCCAACGACCAGTACCAGGCGATGTTCGACCTGCCGCACCGCCTGACCCGTCCCGGCACCAGCTTCGAGGACACGATCCGGTTTCTGGTGGCGCGCGGCGAATACGGCCCGCAGGACGATCCCGACGCCGCCGTCGCCTTCCGCGTCGAACAGGCACGCACCTTCCAGCCGCATTATTTCGAACGGATGCGCGTCAACGGCCGCTGGATCGCGGTCGAGGGCGCACCGCTGTCGCAGGGCGGCTGGATCACCGTCTATACCGACATCACCGACATCAAGCGTCAGGAATCGCTGCTGCGGGCGCGGTCGGCGGAACTATCCGAACAGGTGCTGGACCATGCCGAACGCCTGTCGGCCGCCAACCGCGAACTGGCCGCCACCAACGCCGCCCTGCAAGAGGCGCAGCGCGTCCTGACCCGGACCGAGGCGCGCACCCGTCAGGTCACCGAGATGGTGCCCGCCCATATCGCCCATGTCGATGCGGAATATCGCTATACGTTCTCGAACCGCCGCCTGCCTGCGGTCTTTCCCGGCGCGCGCGCCGAGGCGGTGGGCCTGACCGTCGAACAGGCGCTTGGGCCGACGATGTTTCTGGCCCTGAAACCCTGGCTGGACCGCGCCCTGGCCGATGAGCCGCAGGTGTTCGAGATCACCCATCCCGCCTCGGGGCGGCGCATCCGCATCGCGCTGACGCCCGACCGCGCCGGCCACGGCGTCTATGTGCTGTCCACCGATGTCAGCGCCGAGGTGCAGGCGCGCGAGGCGCTGACCCACGCCTCCAAGCGCAGCCTTGCCGCGCAGCTGACCTCGGGGATGGCGCATGATTTCGGCAATCTGCTGACCATCATCCTGGGGCTTCAGGGGCGGCTGGCGGCGATGGAGTTGCCCGCAGGCGCCGCGCAGGACGTGCAGGCGACGCTTGCCGCCGCCCGCCGCGGCGCCACTTTGCTGGACCGGCTGGCCCGGATCAGCGGCAAGCGCGACCTGTCGCTGCATCCCGTCGATCTGCCCGCCCTGCTGCGCGATCTGGCCGCGCTGGCGCGCCCCTCGCTGGCCGAAGGGGTGGATCTGTCCTTGCAGATCGACCTGCCTGACGGTCAGCTGCTGCTGGACCCCGGCGCGTTGCAGGATTCGCTGCTGAACCTGATCCTGAACGCCAACGCGGCGATCGCGGGGCCGGGGCGCATCGCGCTGTCGGCCCGGACCAGCGGCGAATGGGTCCGCATCTCGGTCAGCGACACCGGCCCGGGTTTCTCGGACGAGGCGCTGACCCGCGCCACCGAACCGTTCTTCACCACCAAGACCGGACAGGGGTCGGGCCTTGGCCTGTCGATGGTCTATGACCAGACCAAGCTGGCCGGCGGCACGATGCGGCTGGACAATACCGCCCCTGGCGCGCGCGTGACGCTGCGCCTGCCGCTGCGCCCCGTCGCGCGGCAGATGGTCCTGCTGGTCGAGGATGACGACAGCATCCGCGCCGATATCCGGGACATGCTGACCGGTCTCGGCCACGCCGTGCTCGAGGCTGCAAGCCTGACCGAGGCGCGCGGCATGACCGACCTGCCCGGTCTTGGCGTGATCCTGTCCGACATCCAGCTTGGCGACGGGCTGGGGCTGGACCTGGCCACGTCGCTGCCGCTGGTGCTGATGACCTCGCTGCCGCCGGGCGATCCGGTGCGCGCGCGGGCCACCGTGCCGGTGCTGACCAAACCCGTCACCCCCGCCCGGCTTGCCGCCGCGCTGGCCGATGCGAAAGTGCCCACATGACCGACGCCCCCCTGATCGCGATCCTGGATGACGAGCCGGAGATCCGCCGGCTTCTGTCCGCCGCGCTGGCCGAGGCCGGGTTCCGCACCCAAAGCTTCGCCCGCGCGACCGAGTTCGAGGCGGCGCTGCGCCGCATCACCCCCGATGCCTGCCTGATCGATCTGGGCCTGCCCGACCGCGACGGGCTGGCGCTGGTCCACCGGCTGGCCACCGAATCGGGCGCGGCGATCATCATCATCTCGGGCCGCGCGCAGGTGCAAGACCGCGTCACCGGGCTGGAACTGGGCGCCGACGACTATATCATCAAGCCGTTCGAACCGGCCGAGGTCGTGGCCCGCATCCGCGCCCGGCTGCGCCGCCCCGCGCAGGCGATGCGCGGCAGCAGCACGGTCCGCTTCGCCGGCTGGACCGCCGATTTCGACCGCTATCTGCTGATCGCCCCCGACGGCCGCGAAACCCCCATCAGCCACGCCGAGGCCGAGGTGCTGCGCATGTTCACCGACAATCCGCGCCGGCTGATCACCCGCGCGCAGATGCTGGAAACCCTGGGCGGCGCGGCGGGCGACAGCTTCGACCGCGCCATGGATGTCCGCATCTCGCGCCTGCGCACGAAACTGGGCGAGGACCCGAAAAACCCGCGCCTGATCAAGACGATCTATGGCGCGGGCTATATCTTCCTGGCCGAAACCGGCTGATATCTTCTTCTTTGCGTAAATACCCGGACGCGGTGCGGGCGGGGGCTGCCCCCGCCCCGCCCGTCCGTCAGGACAGGCCGCAAGCCCCGGCGATCACGCCTCGCGGTCCCAGCCGCTGATCGCCTTGCTGTCCATGAACTCCTCCAGCCCCATGACGCCGCCTTCGCGGGCGCGGCCGGAGGCCTTGACGCCGCCGAAGGCCGATCCCGGCCCGCGCGGCTCTCCGTTCATCTCGACCATGCCCGACTGCAACTGCCGGGCCACGCGGTTGCGCCTTGCCCCGTCCTGCGACTGGACATAGTTCGTCAGCCCGTAGGGCGTGTCGTTGGCGATCTCGATCGCCTCGTCCTCGCTGTCGAAGGGAATGATCGACAGCACCGGGCCGAAAATCTCCTGCTGGGCGATGGTCATGTCGTTGCTGACATCGGCAAACACGGTGGGGCGCACGAAATAGCCGCGGTTGACGCCCTCGGGCAGGCCGGTGCCGCCGGCGACCAGCCGCGCGCCCTCGTCGATGCCGGTCTGGATCAGATCCTGGATCTTTTCCCACTGCGCCTTGCTGACCACCGGGCCGATATGCTTGCCCGGCTGATGCGCGCTGCCGACCGAGGTCCGGTCCGCGACCTTCGCCGCCGTCTCGACCGCGCGGTCATAGACCGACCGCTCGACCAGCATCCGGGTCGGCGCGTTGCACGACTGCCCGCTGTTATAGAAGCAATGCGCCGCACCGCGCACCACCGCCTTGTCGTCGGCATCGGCGAAGACGATGTTGGCGCCCTTGCCGCCCAGTTCCAGAACCACCTTCTTCAGGCTGTCCGCAGCCGCCTTGGTGATCGCGATGCCGGCGCGGGTCGAGCCGGTAAAGCTGATCATCGCGACATCCGGATGCACCGACAATTGTGTGCCCACGCCCGCCCCGTCGCCGTTGACCAGGTTGAAGACGCCCGCCGGCACCCCGGCCTCGTCGATGATCTCGGCAAACAGCATCGACGACAGCGGCGCGATCTCGGACGGTTTCAGCACCGCCGTATCGCCGGCCAGCAGCGCCGGAATGACCTTCAGCGTGACCTGGTTCATCGGCCAGTTCCACGGCGTGATCAGCCCCACGACGCCCACCGGCTCCCACGCGGTCACGCTGCCGGGGGCGTGATCGCCCAGGGGCCGCACGAACCGGAAATCCCTGAACGCCCGGATGAAGTTGCGGATATGGCCGCGCCCGGCGCCGACCTGATCGCCCAGTGACATGTCTTGGGGGGCGCCCATCTCGTGGCTGATCGCCCAGGCCATGTCTTCGGCACGCCGCTCGTAAATCTCCAGGATCTTCTCGATGAACGCCAGCCGCTCTTCGGGGCTGGTGCGCGACCAGGCCGGAAAGGCGGCCTTGGCGGCGGCGACGGCGGCATCGGTGTCGCCCTGATCGCCCAGGCTGATCACCGCCACCGGCTCCTCGGTGGAGGGGTCGATCACCTCCAGATCGTTGGCTTTCACCGGATCGACCCACTGGCCGTCGATATAGAATTTGCGCTTGTCCAGCAGCTTGCTCATGGCGTCCTCCTGTAGACTGTCGGACAGAAGGTGGCACCGCGCCTGTCCGGCCGCAAGGCCGCGTGGCGCGGCACTCTGCCGGTCGGGCCGGTCAAACTGTCGCCCCCTCTGGCAATCCCCGTCGCCGCGCCTATGTTCAGGGCAACGCAACCAATCGAAAGGACGCGGCCCATGTCCCTGCGCATCAACGACATCGCCCCCGATTTCACCGCCGATTCGACCGAAGGCAAGATCAGCTTTCACGACTGGCTGGGCGACAGCTATGGCGTGATCTTCAGCCATCCGCGCGACTTCACGCCGGTCTGCACCACCGAATTCGGCGCCGTCGCGCAGCTGGTCCCGGAATTCGAAAAGCGCAACACCAAGGTTCTGGGCGTGTCCGTCGATTCGGTCGAGGATCACCAGAAATGGAAGAACGACATCCAGCAGATCGCGGGCACCCCGGCCAATTTCGCCATCATCGACGACACCTCTCTGAACGTCGCCAAGGCCTATGACATGCTGCCGGCCGAATTCTACCTGCCGCAGGAAGGCCGCACCCCGGCCGATTCCGCGACCGTGCGGACCGTGTTCATCATCGGCCCGGACAAGAAGGTGCGCCTGACCATGACCTATCCGATGTCGGTGGGCCGCAACTTTGCGGAAATCGTGCGCGCGCTGGACGCGGTGCAGAAGACCGACGGCGTGCCGCTGGCCACCCCGGTCAACTGGCTGCCGGGAGAGGACGTGATCGTCGCCCTGTCGCTGGACGACAAGGCCGCCGAACAGAAATACGGCGCGCTGGACATCAAGCTGCCCTATCTGCGCTACGCCAAGGACCCGGCTTAAGGGCTCATGGCCCGCTCGGACCGGCCGCTTGGGCGCAGGCTGATCCGCCTTGGCTTTCGCATGCTGGGGCGGTCGCGGGCGCACCGGCAGGACATGTGGCCGGGCCTTGCCATCGACCGCAGCGACGGCCGCGTCACATGGCGCGGCCGTCCGCTTACCACCCTGCGGCCCGCGTTGCAGGTCGTCCCGCCGGGTTTGGACACGATCGCCGTCGTCGGCTCGGGCCCGTCGCTGAGGGATCAGCGGGTCGAGACCTTGGGCGATGGCACGGCGATCCTGTGCAACGGGGCCGCGACGCTGGCCGACCGCATCCGCCCGCTGGCCGTCGCGGTCGAGGATGAACGCTTCGTCTTCCGTCACCACGCGATGCTGGCCGCCCTGCCCCGCGACATCCCGCTGATGCTGTCGCCCGCCGCGCTGCGCGCCTGCGCCGAACGCGGCACCGCGACACTGGCGGACCGCGCCGTCGTTCTGATCGACAATCTCGAAAAGCCCGCCGGCTGGCCGCGCCGTCCCCTGACCGACCCGGCGCTGCGCGACATCGTCCTGCGCGGCCAGCGGGGCGCGCTGTCGCTGGACCCCGACCGGGGCGTGGTTATCACCGGCACCGTCGCCTTTTCGGCGCTGCAATTCGCGCTGGCGGCCGGACCCGAACGGATCGTGCTGGCCGGGATCGACCTGACGAATGACCGCCAGCCGCGTTTCTACGAGGCCGCCGACACCGCGCGTTCGGGCCTGTCCGCGGGCCTCGACCGCATCCTTGCGGGCTTTGCGCTTGCCCGACAGGCGGCCGCCCGCCGCGGCATCGAGTTGACATGCGCCTCACCGGTTTCGGCATTGCTGGATATCGGCTATCCCCTGTCTTCACGCCTGCAAGCAAAGTCCGACCCCTGAACAGGAACGCCCCATGACGCCGCGCCGCGCCCTTCTGACCGGACATTTCTCGACCGTCGGCGATGTCGAGGTGCTGCACCAGGTCCAGACGCGGCTTGACGCCGTGGGGATGCCTTACGCGGTCACGCCGTTCAGCCAGCACCGCGTCAAAAGCGACCCGTCATGGGTGCCGGCCGACGCGCTGGACCCGTCGGAATTCACCCATCTGTTCGTCATCTGCGGCCCTTATGCGCCCGACTATCCTGCCGAATATCCATGGATTTTCGGGCGGTTCCGCCACTGCACGCAGATCGGCGTCAACCTGACCATGGTCGCGCCGCTGGAAAGCTGCAACCCGTTCGACGCGCTGATCGAACGCGACAGCGACCGCAGCGTGCGCCCCGATCTCAGCTTCCTGACCGACGCGCCCCGGGTGCCGGTCGTCGGCCTGTGCCTTGTCCAGTCTCAGCGGGAATACGGAAACCGCCAGCAACACGATGTGGCCGCGCGCCGCCTGCGCGACGTGATCCGCAGCACCGGGGCGGCCATCGTCGAGCTTGACACTGCCCTGCCTCGGTCCATGAACCACGCCGGCATCGGCACCCCCGAGGAATTCGAATCGATCTGCGCCCGCCTTGACGCTGTGGTGACGACACGGCTGCATGGGACGGTGCTGGCCCTGAAATGCGGGGTGCCGGTCGTGGCGGTGGACGCGATCCGTGGCGGCGACAAGGTCACGCGGCAGACGCGATTGCTGGGCTGGCCCGAAAGCTACGTTCTTGATGAAACCCCGGACGAAACGCTGGCCGGGGCGCTGCGCCGCTGCCTGACCCCCCAGATGCGGCAATCGGCCCGCACCTGCGCGGCAGGGGCGCGCGACATGCTGGCCGACTATGACGCGGCTTTTCTTGCGACGCTCGATGCGGCGGCCGATCCGTCCCGACGGCCGCCGATGCCGCCCCGGCGCGGCTGGCCAAGCCGGCTGGCTGCCCGTTACCGCAGATGGAAACGACGCTGGATTCCCAGCAGGCGCGCGGGAATGGGACCGGACGCGCATTCGTGACAGATATCAAGGCAACCAGAAACATGGGCACCGCCCCTTTCCCGCCGGAACCGCAATGACCCAGAACCCCGTTCAGATCGCGTTCATCACCGATACGAACGCGTTGCAGCCGACCCTTGTGGCGATGTGGTCGGCCCTGCGTCACGCGACCGCCCCGGTGCGGGTGATCTTCGTCGGCATCGACCTCTCCGCGGCCGGGTGGTCGGCGGTCGAAACCACCGTCGGGCGTTTTCCCGACGCCTCTGTCGATCCCGTCCGCTTCCACCGGGACCTGCTGCAGGACGTGCGCTCACCCTCCGCCTATATCTCCAGCGCCACGTTCGCGCGGCTGTTCCTGCACCGCTTCGTCTCGGGCCGGGTGCTTTATCTGGACGGCGACATCCTCGTGACCGGCGACCTGACCCGCATCGCCCGCGCCGATCTGGACGGCCGGCCGGCCGCGGCGGTATGCGATTACGTGGTCCAGAAATGGGCAAGCCGTGTCGCGCAGGGCAAGGATCGCGGCGGCAAGGGTGCCCGCCGCCTTGAGCGGATCGCGCCCATCACCTGTCCTGCTCCTCCGGCGAGCTATGTCAATGCCGGGCTGATCCTGCTGGACATGGACCGGATCACCGCCGAACCGGCCCTCGTCTCGCAGCTGGAGGATGTGCAGGCCGCCGCAACCTATCCGCTGGCCGATCAGGACCACCTGAACCGGGTCTTTGCCGGACGCATCCTGCATCTGGGTCCGGAATGGAACTGTTCCTGGCGCAGGCTGACACGGCAAAGGCAGTATCAGGCCGCCACCGGCATCCCGACCGACCCGGCCACCGCGGCGACCGGCCCGGTGGTCATCCACTATCACGGCAAATACAAGCCATGGCAGCCGGTGCCGCTGAAACACGCGCTGCGCGCCGCGCCGCTGGCATTTGAATACCGTCTGGCACGATCCCGCTTCCGCCGCGACACACGCCTGCCGGAATGACGAATCGGCGGCCCGCTACCGCCGCCGCACCCTGTCCCGCATCTGCCGCAGGACCGGCGACCGCCGCAACCCCCCCGCCGCCTGCCGCAGCACCGGCCAGCGGTCCCAGAACCGCAGCTCGGCGATGTCGCTGCGCGAGGATCGCTGCACGGCAAGCGGCTGGCGGCCGCCCAGCACCGTCATCTCGGGATACGCGGCGCGCATCCAGCAATAGGCGCCGTCCACATGCATCGGCCCGCCCTGCGGATCGCCCGGCGGCCGCGCCCGCATCGCCTCGAGATAAGGGACGGCGCGTTCGGAAAGCCGATGGCTGAAGCCTACGAAATGGGCCTGCGCAAACCGGTGCTCGGGCGACAGCGCCAGCAGATGTTGCCCCACCGCCTGATCGCCCGGCTGCGGGTCCAGCGGCGCCACCGAATACAGCATGTCCCAGTCGATCCGTTCCAGATCGCCGCCGATTGCCGCCAGAATGGACGCGAAATCC
Source organism: Paracoccus stylophorae (assembly GCF_028553765.1). Taxonomy (NCBI): domain Bacteria; kingdom Pseudomonadati; phylum Pseudomonadota; class Alphaproteobacteria; order Rhodobacterales; family Paracoccaceae; genus Paracoccus; species Paracoccus stylophorae. The sequence goes on from NZ_CP067134.1 coordinate 2,943,630, forward strand.
GGCACGAAACTGGCATCGTCCTCCAGCATCAGGGCGCGCTGCACGCCATCCTCAAGGATCGCGCGATGCACGCCCAGATGGCTCTCGAAACAGCCCCGCGCGCCGCGCGACGAGAAATTGCCTTCATCGGTGGGGAAACTGGCCGGAAACAGCGTCACCTCAGGGTGATCCAGGCTCAGCCCGATGCCGTTCAGCTCGGCCTCCATCTCGCGGCGGCGGTCGGCGCGATGGGCAAGATTGATGACATAGATGCGGTCGAAGACCGACAGCAGCGTTTCGGGGCTTGATCCCACCGGCACCACCTTTGCAATGTGACGACAGCCCCGGACCGGCCGGGGCTGTCTTTGATCTTACAGCATTTTCAGCGCGGGTCGAAGCCCGTTCAGTCGGCGGTTTCTTCCCGCTTCTCGCTGATTTCCTCGCCGGTGTCCTGATCGACCATCTTCATGCCCAGGCGCACCTTGCCGCGGTCGTCAAAGCCCAGCAGCTTGACCTTGACCTCCTGGCCTTCCTGCAACGCCTCACTGGGATGGCCCAGGCGCTTGTTGGCGATCTGGCTGACATGGACCAGCCCGTCGCGCTTGCCGAAAAAGTTCACGAACGCGCCGAAATCGACCAGCTTGACGACCTTGCCGGTATAGATCTGGCCTTCCTCGGGCTCGGCCACGATCGAATGGATCATGTCGTAAGCCTTCTTGATGGCATCGCCATTGGCCGAGGCGATCTTGATCACGCCGTCGTCGTTGATGTCGACCTTGGCGCCCGAGACCTCGACGATCTCGCGGATCACCTTGCCGCCCGACCCGATCACTTCGCGGATCTTGTCGGTCGGGATCTGCATCGTCTCGATCCGCGGCGCGTGGGTCGAGAACGAGCCCGCCTCGGTGATCGCCTTCGACATCTCGTTCAGGATGTGCAGCCGGCCGTCTTTGGCCTGCGCCAGCGCCTGTTCCATGATCTCGGGCGTGATCCCCGCGACCTTGATGTCCATCTGCAGGCTGGTGATCCCCGCCTCGGTGCCGGCGACCTTGAAGTCCATGTCGCCCAGATGATCCTCGTCGCCCAGAATGTCGGTCAGCACCGCATAGCGGCCGTCATCTTCCAGGATCAGACCCATCGCGACACCCGCGACCGGCGCCTTCAGCGGCACGCCCGCATCCATCATCGACAGCGACCCGCCGCAGACCGAGGCCATGCTGGACGACCCGTTCGATTCGGTGATCTCGCTGACGACGCGGATCGTATAGGGGAAATCGGTCGCCGCCGGCAGCACCGCCTGCAGGGCGCGCCAGGCCAGCTTGCCGTGCCCGATCTCGCGCCGGCCCGGCCCCATCACCCGGCCGACCTCGCCCACGGAGTAGGGCGGAAAGTTGTAATGCAGCAGGAAGTTGCTGCGGAAATTGCCGTGCAGCGCGTCGATGATCTGTTCGTCGTCGCCGGTGCCCAGCGTGGTCACGACCAGCGCCTGCGTCTCGCCACGCGTGAACAGCGCCGATCCGTGCGTGCGCGGCAGGAAACCCACCTCGCTTTCGATGGCGCGCACGGTCTTGGTGTCGCGGCCGTCGATGCGGGCGCCGCCGCCGATGATGTCGCCGCGCAGAATGCCCGATTCCAGCTTCTTCAGCGCGCTGCCCAGATTGGGATCGGCCTGCTCGTCCTCGGACAGGCCGGCGACGATCTTGTCCTTCGCGGCCTCGATCGCGTCGCGACGCTCGCCCTTGTCGCGGATGGCATAGGCGGCGCGCATGTCGGCCTCGCCCAGCTCCTTCACGCGCGAGGAAAGCGCGCTGTAATCGGGCGACCGGAAATCGAACGGCTCTTTCGCCGCCGCCTCGGCCAGATCCACGATCAGGTCGATGACCGGCTGCATCTGCTCGTGGCCGAACTTCACCGCGCCCAGCATCTCGTCCTCGGACAGCTCATAGGCTTCCGATTCGACCATCATCACCGCATCCTTGGTGCCGGCGACGATCAGGTCCAGACGCTGTTCGGGATGGTGGCGCAGACCCTGCATGTCCTCGACATCCGGGTTCAGCACGTATTCGCCATCGACAAAGCCCACGCGCGCGGCCCCGATCGGCCCCATGAACGGCACGCCCGAAATGGTCAGCGCGGCGCTGGCCGCGATCATCGCCACCACGTCGGGATCGTTGACCAGATCGTGGCTCAGCACGGTGCACATCACCAGCACTTCGTTCTTGAAGCCCGGCGCGAACAGCGGACGGATCGGCCGGTCGATCAGGCGCGCGGTCAGCGTCTCCTTCTCGGTCGGACGCGCCTCACGCTTGAAAAAGCCGCCCGGAACCTTGCCGGCGGCGTAATATTTTTCCTGGTAATGAACCGTCAGCGGGAAAAAATCCTGTCCCGGCTTGGGTTCGCGGGCGAAGGTCACGTTCGCCATGACGCTGGTCTCGCCCAGCGTGGCGACGACGCTGCCATCGGCCTGTCGGGCAACCTTGCCCGTTTCCAGCGTCAGGGTCTCCTGCCCCCACTGGATCGATTTTGTCACTTGATCAAACATCTGATGTCCTCTGGGCGCGGGTCCGGCCCTCCGGGCGCGCCATGTCATGTGGCGGCCCCATTGCCGCCGCCCCGATCCTTATGCGTCGCCCCGGGGCCGGGCGTCACGTCACAGATTGTCGGCCAATACAGGAAAAGACCGGGCTTGAAAAGTGTCGGCCCGGAACCGCAGCCGCGCCCGCCCCTCGCCCTCTTTCCAAATACCTCGGGGGAGTCGCGCAGCGACGGGGGCAGCGCCCCCGACCCCGAGGCCGCCACGCGCAACGCCCGCAAGCGGTGTACAGGCTGTGCACCCCCGGTGCCGCCGCGGTGCATGGCCGGTGACGCGCCAAACCCGGCATTTCCCGGGTTTTCCGGCACGAACCGCCAAGCAGGTGCACGACGCAACGCCCGCCCCGTTGCGCAACGGCAAACGCCCGCCGCTGTCGCGACGGGCGTTCCGATCCGGTCCGTGGGCAATATCAGCGGCGGATGCCCAGACGCTTGATGACGTCCTGATAACGGGCCTCTTCCTTGCCCTTCAGATAGTCCAGCAGCTTGCGGCGCTGCGCCACCAGCTTCAGAAGGCCACGACGCGAATGGTTGTCCTTCTTGTGGGTCTTGAAATGTTCGGTCAGCGTGGAAATGCGCGAGGTCAGGATCGCGATCTGCACCTCGGGCGAACCGGTATCGCCTTCCTTCGTGCCAAAGTCCTTGATGACGCGGGCTTTTTCTTCGACAGTAATCGACATCGGGGTCTCCTTTTCAGGTCAGGGTCATGGCGCAGGCCGGGATGTCGTCCAGCACAGGCCCGTGGAGCGCCGCGGCACCAACGCCGCATGGCCGGGCGGCTATAAAAGGTTTCGCCGCCAAAGGAAAGCCCCGCCATTCCGCCCGGTCCCGAAACCCTCGGACGATCAGGCCAGACCGCGCCGCACGACGATATCCTCGGGCCGCAGACCCTCGGCCTGCAACAGCCGTCCGACCGCCGCGCCGTTGACCTCGATCAGGGTGCTGCCGTCCAGATCCTCGCGCAGTCCGATCTGCACGTCGTCCGGCACGTCCGGTCCCAGATGCAGGTGGATCACATCCTCCTCGGCGCTGAAATCGGCAATGATCGGCACGATCCCGCTGACCTCTTTCAGCACGAAACTGTCCGCCCCCGCCAGCCCCTCGGCATAGTCGCCCGCGCCCGGCTCCAGCGTGTCGTCGCCCTCGCCGCCATGCATCCAGACCATGTCCGCGTCGTCCGATCCGATCAGGCGATCGTTGCCGCGTCCGCCGTCCAGATCGTCCGCCCCGCCGCCCGAGATCAGCACATCGTCGCCGTCATTGCCCGACAGCCAGTCGGTCCCCGCGCCGCCCATCAGCGTGTCGTGCCCCTCGCCGCCGAAGATCGTGTCGTCGCCCGAATCGCCGGGGATCAGGTCGTCGCCGCCCTGCCCGCACAGCGAATCGTCGCCCGCACCGCCATGGATGACATCGTTGCCGCCCGGTCCATAGACGGCATCGCCCTGCACCCAGTCATTCCCGTCCCCGGCATGGATCGTGTCGTCGCCGGCCCCGCCGCGCAGATCGTCGTCGCCGCCATGGCCCAGCATCAGGTCGGCGCCGTCGCCGCCCATCAACAGATCGGCCAGATCGCTGCCGACGACGGGTTCGAGGACGGGTTCGGGCGTCACCGGACCTGTCGGTTGGCCGTCCGTCGGACCGGTGCCCGCAGGCAGACCGGCCTCGCCCGTTTCGTCCCACGGATCGTCCGGCATGATCGGCGGCAGCGACCCGTCGCCGATATCGGCGGGCGGCAGATCGTCCGGGTCGGGTTCGGGTTCGGTCTGGGTCAGGCCCGTCATGTCCACGGCCAATCCGGCGACCAGCAGCCCCACAAGCCCTGCCAACATGAACATGACGCAATCCTTCGACAAGGCCGCAGGGGCCGGTTCCCGCACGCAGGATAACCCACTGCAATGCCAGCCCGGAAACGCTTTCTTAATAGAAGGTTAACGCCATTCCGAGGGCCGGATCGCATAGCCGACATACAGCGGATGCCGCGGCGCGCCGGCGCGCGTCAGGCCAAGACACCAAAGCCGTGCCGCCCGTCTGCGCAGATCGGCCTCGACCCGCGCGCCGCGGCCAAGATGCGCCCCATGCACGCCCCAGGCGCACAGCACCATATCGGCCCAATCCGCCGACTGCGCCAGAACCCGGTCATTGTCGGGCCCGACCGGATCCTCCGCCCGGCGCAGCACGCGCGGATCGGTCGCGCGGAACGCAAAGATGTTGGCGACCCGCATCGCGCCGAACCCAAGTGCGCGGGCGCGACGTTCGCAGCGTTCGACCGTGGGATCGTTGCGACGCTCATCGGCGGTCGAGGGGTTCAGCATCACGAACAACAGCCGCCCGCCGCCGCCCCATTCCCGCGTCAGCGCATAGCGATAGGTTTCGCAATCAGAATAGACCGCCGCGCTGTCCGCCCGGTCGTCGCGGTAACTGCGTGTGATCATGCCTTCCCCACACCGGAACCCGGCCATGAAAAAACCCGCCTGCAAGGGCGGGTGTTTTCGTCTTCGTCCGGTGATCCCGCGACCCAATCAGCCCTGGCGGGCCTTGAAGCGGCGGTTGGTCTTGTTGATCACATAGATGCGGCCCTTGCGGCGCACGACCTGGCAGTCGCGGTGCCGGCTCTTGAGCGAGCGGAGCGAGTTGCGAACCTTCATCGGTCTTCTCCATCTTCGCGGCGCTGCGCAGCCGCCCTGGAAAACGAAATGCCCCCGGTTGCGGCCGGGGGCGGCGAAACAATGGTGGGCGGTACTGGGATCGAACCAGTGGCCACTACGATGTCAACGTAGTGCTCTACCGCTGAGCTAACCGCCCGTCCTTCGGTGATTCTGTCTGGATTCGTGTGGAAATCCCGGCCGAACCGCCTTGGTCCGCGATCCTATATAGCTGCAATGCGAGGGATTCAAGACCTATCGGCACCACGAACTTTGCGGCTATAACGGGTCCGATATGCAGCAATGGCGGGGTCAGACCTTGTCGATAACCGACTTGCCCGTTTCGCTTGTCCGTCCCGACCGGTGGGTCAGCGGGGTGATCTTTGCATCGCCCCATTCCGGTCGCACCTATCCCGACTGGTTTCTGGATCGCACCCGCCTGCCGATGCCGGTTCTGCGGTCGTCCGAAGATGCGTTCGTCGACCGGCTGATCGCCTGCGCGCCCGAATTCGGCGCGGCGATGCTGTCGACGCAGGTGCCGCGCTGCATCGTCGATGTCAATCGCGGCGCGGACGAGATCGACCCGCTGGTGGTGCGCGGCGTGCAGCGCCATCCCCTGAACCAACGCACGCTGGCCGGGCTGGGCGTGATCCCGCGCGTCGTCTCGCAAGGGCGCGCGATCCACGACCATCCCATCGACCGGGCCGAGGCCGAACGCCGGATCGCTGCCTATTGGCGCCCCTATCACGACGCGCTTGGCGCGCTGATCGCCGAGGCGCGCGCCCGGTTCGGACAGGCGATCCTGATCGACATGCATTCGATGCCGCACGATGCGCTGTCGCATCTGCCCGGACCGCGCCCGGACATGGTGCTTGGAAACCGCCACGGCCTGTCGGCGGCGGCGCGCGTGTCGGATGCGGTGATCGCGGCGGTCGAGGCCGAAGGGTGGCGCATCCGGCGCAACTCACCCTTCTCGGGGGCTTATATCTGCGCGGCCTATGGCCGGCCCCGCCAGAACGTCCATGTCGTCCAGCTGGAGATCGACCGCGCGCTGTATATGGACGAGGCAACGGTGACACCGCGCCCCGATTTCGACCGTTTCGCCGGGCGGATCGGGCGCGTGATCGCGCGGCTTTCGATGCTGGACGCGGGCGGCTGCGCCGGCGACCGCATCGCCGCCGAATAACCGCCAGCCGGACCGGGACATGCAGATCGTGAACGCAGAACAATCCGTCGCTGTCAGGGCGCCTGCAGAGGTGTCGGAATGATCTGGCTGAACGGGTGGATCTGGATCGCGGCGGCACTGATCCTGGCGGCGCTGGAACTGCTGGCGCCGGGATGGGTGTTCATCGGACTGGCCGCCGCGGTCGGGCTGATGGGCGTGCTGATGCTGTCCGACATCTGGTCTGCGGGTCTGCCTGTCACGCTGATGGTGACCGGAATTGGGGCGTCAATCGTCTGGCTGATCCTGCGGCGGGTGGCCGGGCGGCGCAGGCACAGAGGCGAGTGACGGCGCTTTTGGCGATGGGAAACGGGTATTTGGGCAAAGAAGAAGCAGCGGCGGCCTAAAGCCATGCGGTCATCGCGCTGACCAGCGGGCGCAGCGCGTCGCCCTTGACCATCCAGCTTGTCGCGAAGGCGAAGGTGGCCACCAGTTCCAGCCAGAAGATCGGGCGCAGCAGCGACAGCGTTTCATCCAGTCCGGTCAGAAACAGCAGGCCGATCAGCGCGATGCAGACCACGATGGTCCAGCCGCAGATCCGGTAGATCCGGTTCGAGGCCAGCTTCTCGTCGCTGTCCACGCGGCCGCGACGGAACAGGACAAGGCAATAGACGGCCAGCGCGGCGAAATAGATCGCCGCCGCCGCCAGATGCAGCCGGCCGGTCAGCGCGATGCCAAGCTGGCATTGCAGCAGTGTGCAGTCGGCCACCGGATCGAAGGGCGGCGCGGTGGGTGGCAGGATGCCCGCAGGGCTGGTGGGCGCCAGCGCGACCAGGGCCGCGGCGACGGCGGCGATGCGGGCGGTGGCCTTGTCGCTGACGATCTCGCCCGCGTTGCGGCGAAACCCCTCATAGCTCCACAGAAAGACCGCCTGCGCGATCAGGGTGCCCACGAAAATCTCGCGCATGGGCGAGTAATAGGCGGCCGAGATGCTGCGCAGGATTCCGTCGGCCGAGAACAGGCCATAGACCAGCAGCGCAACCGGCAGGAAAAAGCCAAGCGCCCCGATGGCGCGCCGCACCGACAGGAACGACAGGACCAGATCGTTCTCGGCCTTCTGAACGACGCCTTGCGGATCCTTCATGCCTTTGCCCCCCTTTCCCGCAGCGATGAACAGGGTGGCGCGGCGGGCCGGCCGGGTCAACGGGACAGATCGGCCTGCCCGGCGCTTATACCTGCGGCGATGCCATCTCGGCCAGGATCGCCTGCGCCGCGGCTTTCGGGTCGGCGGCTTGCCAGACCGGGCGGCCCACGACGACATGATCGGCCCCTGCGGCAATCGCGCTGGCGGGCGTCTCGACCCGTTTCTGATCGCCCCGGTCGGCCCCGGCGGGCCGAACACCCGGCGTCACGATCAGCCGCGCATCCGGCAGGGCGCGGATCGCCTGCGCCTCGCGCGGGGAACAGATGACGCCGTCGGCCCCGGCCTCGAAGGCGCGGGCGGCGCGTTCGACAGTGATGTCATGCACATCGCCCGCCTGCATCATGCCGGCGTCCAGATCCGCGCGTTCCAGCGAGGTCAGGACGGTCACGCCAAGGATCCTGAGACCTGACCCCGCCGCCCCCTCTTTCGCGGCGCGCACCACATGCGGGTCGCCGTGCACGGTCAGGAAATCCAGATCGAACTGCGCCAGCCCGCGCACCGCCGCCTCGACCGTGGCGCCGATGTCGAACAGCTTCATGTCCAGAAAGATGCGCTTGCCGTGATCCTGTTTCAGCTCATTGGCCAATGCCAGCCCGCCGCCGGTCAGCATGCCCAGACCGATCTTGTAGAACCCGACGCTGTCGCCCAGCTTGCGCGCCAGATCCAGCCCGGCCAGCGCGTCCGGAACGTCCAGCGCCACGATCAGACGATCATCCATGCTTGCCTCCGTATGCCGCAGATCGCGGGCTTATCGCACAGGCCCCGCGCGCTTGAAAGCGGCCCCGGAACATCCCAGATCATAGGCGAAGACCCGGACCGGGGCGTGCCGCATCAGGGCGCCTGCGACACGGGGGCTAGTGAGAAGGAGAACATGCCGATGAACATGGAAAAGTTCACGGAAAGGTCGCGCGGCTTTTTGCAGGCCGCCCAGACCATCGCGATCCGCGAGGAAAACCAGCGGGTCGTTCCCGAACATCTGCTGAAGGCGCTGATGGATGACGATCAGGGTCTGGCCGCGAATCTGATCAACCGCTCGGGCGGGGATGCGGGGCGCGTGAAACAGGCGGTGGATCAGGCCGTTGCGAAACTGCCGAAAGTGTCGGGATCGGGCAATCAGGTCTATGTCGACACCTCGATGGTGCGCGTGCTGGACGAGGCCGAGAAGATCGCCAAGAAGGCCGGCGACAGCTTCGTGCCGGCCGAACGGGTCCTGATGGCGCTGGCGATGGTGAACACCAACGCCAAGGACGCGCTGGAGGCTGGCGCCGTCAGCGCGCAGAACCTGAACGCCGCGATCAACGATCTGCGCAAGGGCCGCACCGCCGATTCGGCCAGCGCCGAGGAAGGCTATGACGCGCTGAACAAATACGCCCGCGACCTGACCGAGGCCGCCCGCGAAGGGAAGATCGACCCGATCATCGGCCGCGACGAGGAAATCCGCCGCGCCATGCAGGTCCTGTCGCGCCGCACCAAGAACAACCCGGTGCTGATCGGCGAACCCGGCGTCGGCAAGACCGCCATCGCCGAGGGTCTGGCGCTGCGCATCATCGACGGCGACGTGCCCGAAAGCCTGCGCGACAAGCGTCTGATGGCGCTGGACATGGGCGCGCTGATCGCCGGGTCGAAATATCGCGGCGAATTCGAGGAACGTCTGAAGGCGATCCTGAAGGAGATCGAGGCCGCCGCAGGCGAGATCGTGCTGTTCATCGACGAGTTGCACACGCTTGTCGGCGCCGGCAAGACCGATGGCGCCATGGATGCGGCGAACCTGATCAAGCCCGCGCTGGCGCGGGGCGAGCTGCACTGTGTGGGCGCCACGACGCTGGACGAATACCGCAAGTATATCGAAAAGGACGCCGCACTTGCCCGCCGGTTCCAGCCGGTGATGATCGTCGAACCGACCGTCGAGGACACGATCAGCATCCTGCGCGGCATCAAGGAGAAATACGAGCTGCATCACGGCGTGCGCATCAGCGACGCGGCCCTGGTGGCGGCGGCGCAGCTGTCCCACCGCTATATCACCGACCGTTTCCTGCCCGACAAGGCCATCGACCTGGTCGATGAGGCCGCGTCGCGCCTGCGGATGGAGGTGGACAGCAAGCCCGAGGAACTGGACGCGCTGGACCGCCAGATCCTGCAGATGCAGATCGAGGCCGAGGCGCTGAAGAAAGAGGACGACCAGGCCAGCAAGGACCGTCTGGAACGGCTGGAAAAGGACCTGTCCGACCTGCAGGAACGCAGCGCCGAGATGACCGCGCGCTGGCAGGCCGAACGCGACAGGCTGGAAGGCTCGCGCAACGTCAAGGAACAGCTGGATCGCGCCCGCGCCGAGCTGGACCAGGCCAAGCGCGAGGGCAATCTGGCCCGCGCGGGCGAATTGTCCTATGGCGTCATCCCCGGTCTTGAAAAGCAGCTTGCCCAGGCGGAAGACGCCGAAGGCGACGGGCTGATGGTCGAAGAGGCCGTGCGCCCCGAACAGATCGCCGAGGTCGTCGAACGCTGGACCGGCATCCCCACCAGCAAGATGCTGGAGGGCGAGCGCGAAAAGCTGCTGAAGATGGAAGAAGAGCTGACCAAGCGCGTGATCGGCCAGTCCGAGGCGGTGACTGCAGTCGCCAACTCGGTCCGCCGTGCGCGCGCGGGGCTGAACGACGAGAACCGACCGCTTGGGTCGTTCCTGTTCCTTGGCCCCACCGGCGTCGGCAAGACCGAGCTGACCAAGGCGCTGGCCGAATACATGTTCGACGACGATTCCGCGATGGTCCGCATCGACATGTCCGAGTTCATGGAGAAGCACTCGGTGGCGCGGCTGATCGGCGCGCCTCCGGGCTATGTCGGCTATGACGAGGGCGGCGTGCTGACCGAGGCGGTGCGCCGGCGGCCCTATCAGGTGATCCTGTTCGACGAGGTCGAAAAGGCCCATCCCGACGTCTTCAACGTGCTGTTGCAGGTGCTGGATGACGGGGTGCTGACCGACGGTCAGGGCCGGACGGTGGATTTCAAGCAGACGCTGATCATCCTGACCTCGAACCTGGGGTCGCAGGCGCTGTCGCATCTGCCCGAGGACGCCGATTCGACCGACGCGCGTCATCAGGTGATGGAGGCGGTGCGGAACCATTTCCGCCCCGAATTCCTGAACCGGCTGGACGAGATCATCATCTTCCGCCGCCTGTCGCGCGAGAACATGGACGGGATCGTCGATATCCAGCTGATGCGTCTGGAACAGCGTCTGGCACAGCGCAAGATCACGCTGGAACTGGATCAGGATGCCCGCAAATGGCTGGCCGATCAGGGTTACGACCCGGTCTTCGGCGCCCGCCCGCTGAAGCGGGTGATCCAGCGCGCCTTGCAGGACCCGCTGGCGGAACTGCTGCTGTCGGGCGAGGTGCTGGACGGGCAGACGGTCCATGTCGGTGCCAGCGACGACGGGCTGGTCGTCGGCAACCGCATCGGCACGGCGGGCCACAAGCTGGGCGCCGTCGGCGAAGGGCCAAAGCCCGACGCCACGCTGCACTGATTGCAACCGTTGCGAAAGCCCCGGCATCCTGCCGGGGCTTTCCTTTTCCGGGGGCCGACTATTCCTCCGTCGGCAAAGCCGCGAGAAAACGCTTGACCAGTGCGGCCGAATTCTGCGCGGCCAGCGACATGAACACGCCCATCTCGTTCTCGCCCTCGCCGCCGCCCGCCAGGTCCGACAGCGACCGGAAGGCGATGAACGGCACCTCGTTGGCCCAGGCAACCTGCGCCACGGCAGCCGATTCCATATCGACCACCTGCGCCGCGAACGTGTCGAAGATCCACGTCCGCAGCGCGGCGTTATCCACGAAGGCAGAGCCCGAGACACCGTTTCCGCCGACGCGGATCCGGGGCCGATGCGACAGGCAGGCGTTCTGGTCGTTGCATTCCGCCAGTTCGGTCCGGGCCGCCACCTCCGCAGCGACCTGCAACATCGCCTCGTCGGTCGGAAACCAGAACCGCGTCTGCGGTTCGCCGCGATCCGAGGCGACGGTCGTTTCATTGGTGAAGATCATGCCGTAATTGGGAAACGGCGAATCGAGGAAGGGCGGGATCGCGAATTTCCCGTCGGCCTCGCGCGCCATGATGCTTTCCAGATAGTTCCCCCACTGCCCCGCCACGACCACATCGCCGATATTCAACGACGGATCGACGCCGCCCGCGATGCCCGAAAAGACGATGGCGTCGATGTCGAAATGATCCAGCGCCAGCTGCGTCGTCATCGCGGCGTTGACCATCGACACGCCGGACAGGAACAGCACCACCTGCCGCTCGCCCAGCCTTCCCGTCACGAACTCGACACCGTTGATCGTTCGGGTCCGCGCGTCCTGAATGTCCGCCTGCAGGCTGACCCATTCCGGCGGAAAGGCGGACATGACCGCGATCCGCGGCACCTCATCCGCCATGACGGGGCCGGTCATCAGGATCAGCGAGGCGGTCAGGGCAATGCGACGGAGGCGGGTCATGGGAATCCTTTCTGATGGCTGGCAAACACCTTGCCGCAGCGCCGCCGTTCTGCCAATCGCCTTGGGCTGTCGCCGCGTTACCGCTTGTCCGCTGCGCGCGCCCGCGCCATCTTGCCCCGAATCGTGACGGAGGATCAGATGCTGCCACCCATCCTGCAAAACCTGCGCATTCCGGTGGTCGCCGCGCCGATGTTCATCGTGTCCGGGCCCGAACTGGTGATCGCGCAGTGCAAGGCCGGCATCGTCGGCAGCTTTCCGGCGCTGAACGCGCGCGAGAAAGACGGTGAGGCCCCGGTGCTGGACACGTGGCTGACCCGCATCGCGGAAGAGCTTGACCGGCACAACCAGGCCAACCCGGATCGTCCCGCAGCGCCTTTCGCCGTGAACCAGATCGTGCATCGCAGCAATGCACGGCTGGATCGCGACATCGAGATCTGTCACCGCCACAAGGTGCCGATCTGGATCACCTCGCTTGGCGCGCGCCCCGAGGTGAACGCCGCCGCGCATGATTGCGGCGGCATCGCGCTGCACGACATCATCAACAACGTCTTTGCCCGAAAGGCCATCGAGAAGGGCGCCGACGGGCTGATCGCGGTCGCCGCCGGGGCGGGCGGACATGCCGGACCGCAATCGCCCTTTGCCCTGGTCCAGGAAATCCGCGACTGGTTCGACGGCCCGCTGCTGCTGTCCGGCGCGATCGCGACGGGCGGCGCGGTTCTGGCGGCGCAGGCGATGGGCGCCGATCTGGCCTATATCGGCAGCCCCTTCATCGCCACGGCCGAAGCGAACGCGCCGCAGGATTACAAGCAGATGATCTGCGACAGCGGGGCGATGGACATCGTCACCTCGTCACTGTTCACGGGGGTTTCGGGAAACTATCTCGCGCCCTCGATCCGCAAGGCCGGGCTGGACCCCGACAATCTGGACAGCGCCGGCGCCGAATCGATGAGCTTCGCCGAAGGATCGTCCAAGGCCAAGGCATGGAGCCAGATCTGGGGATCGGGCCAAGGCATCGGCGCCGTGCGCGACATTCAGCCCGCCGCCGCGCGCATCGACCGGCTGGCCCGCGAATATGCCGCGGCCAAGGCCCGCATCGCGCAGCTTTGACCCCTTTGCGAAACCGGGTAATCGTTCCCATATACGGGTGCGAACAGGACCCGAGCCGTGGAGGATGAAGTGGCCTATCAGAAGACAAGCGAAGCCGTCGCGCGGCTGACGCCCGAACAATATCGCGTCACGCAGGAAAACGGTACCGAGCGCGCATTCACCGGCGAATACGATCATCATTTCGAACCGGGCATCTATGTCGACGTGGTGTCGGGCGAACCGCTGTTCGTCAGTGCCGCGAAATACAATTCCGGCTGCGGCTGGCCCGCCTTTACCAAACCCGTCGACGGCAACGTGACCGAACATCGCGACGTGTCCTTCGGCATGGTCCGGACCGAGGTGCGGTCGCGGCACGGCGACAGCCATCTGGGCCATGTCTTTCCCGACGGCCCCCCCGACCAGGGCGGTCTGCGTTACTGTATCAACTCGGCCTCGCTGCGCTTCGTCCCCAAAGAGAAGATGCAGGAAGAAGGCTATGGCGACTATCTGGATCAGGTCGAGGAGGCTTGAGATGACCGAACGCGCAATCCTGGCCGGCGGCTGTTTCTGGGGCATGCAGGACCTGATCCGGCGGTTGCCCGGCGTGATCTCGACCCGCGTGGGCTATACCGGCGGCGATGTCCCGAACGCCACCTATCGCAACCACGGCACCCATGCCGAGGGGATCGAAATCGTCTTCGATCCCGCGCGCATCGGCTATCGCCAGTTGCTGGAATTCTTCTTCCAGATCCACGATCCGTCCACGCCGAACCGGCAGGGCAACGATGTCGGCCCCAGCTATCGGTCGGCGATCTATTACCTTGACGAGGATCAGAAACAGACCGCGCTGGACACGATCGCGGATGTGGATGCCTCGGGGTTGTGGCCGGGCCGGGTTGTCACCGAGGTGGAACCCGCCGGCGATTTCTGGGAGGCCGAGCCGGAACATCAGGATTACCTGGAGCGCATCCCCAACGGCTATACCTGTCACTTTCCGCGCCCCGATTGGGTGCTGCCGAAACGCAGCGCCGCCGAATAGCGCGTCACGCGCGGACAGCGCCCGACGGGGCCGCACGGCAGACCGGCGGCCCCGTCTTCAGGTCTCCGCCGGGTCTTTCGCGGGCGGTTTGACGCCGAACACGGCGCAGTAAAGCGCCGGCACGAAGACAAGCGTGACCAATGTGCCGGCGATGATGCCCCCCATCATCGCGAACGCCATCGGCCCCCAGAACACCTGCCGCGAAATCGGGATCAGGGCCAGCGACGCCGCCGCCGCCGTCAGCAGGATGGGCCGCGCACGGCTGTCCGAGGCCTCGAAGACCGCGTCCCATCTGGACCGGCCCTTTCCCAGAAGTTCCTGGATCTCGTGCACAAGGATGACCGAGTTCCGGATCAGGATGCCGATCAGCGCAAGGATCCCCAGAATCGCCACAAACCCCATCGGAACGCCGAACGGCACCAGCACCGCGACCACCCCGATCAGGCCCAGTGGCGCCGCGGCGAACACGATCAGCGACAGGCGGAACCCCTGCATCTGCGCCATCACCAGCGTGGCCATGATCAGCAGCATGATCGGCACGACATCCGCGATCGGCGCCTGGCTTTCGCCCGACGTCTCGACCGTGCCGCCAAGTTCGACCGAAACGGAGGGCGGCAGGTCCGCGCGGAAATCGTCGATGGCAGGCGCCAGATCCTGAACCAGCGTGGCGGGCTGGTCAGCGGTGGCGATGGCCGCCATGACCGTGACCGTGGGCCGCCCGTTGCGCTGCTGGATCAGCGGCTGTTCGGTGCCATAATTCAGGCTGACCAGCGCGGTCATCGGGATCCGCTGGCCGGTGCTGGTGGTCAGTTGAAGATTGCGGATCGATTCCAGCGATTCGCGATCCTGGGCGTCGCCGCGCGCGATCACGTCGATCAGGAAGATATCGTCGCGCAGCTGCGTCACGACCACGCCCGAAAACAGCGCCGACAGCGAATCCGAGATGTCTTGGCTGGTCACGCCCAGTTGCCGCGCCTGGTCCTGATCCACCTGAAGCCGCACGACCCGCGCCGGTTCGTTCCAGTCCATCGCGATGTCGCGCAGACGCGGCTCGGACGCCAGCACGGTGGCCAGACCGCGCGCCGCGTCGCGGGCCGCGTCGATGCTGTCGCCGCTGACGCGATACTGCACCGGCTTGCCGACCGGGGGACCGATTTCGAGGTTCTTGACATAGATGTCGACGCCCGTGAATTCGCGCGCGGCAAGATCGTTCAACCGCGCCTTGACCCGGTCGCGCGCCGCCAGATCCGGGGTCTGGATCACGATCTGCCCCATATGCGGCCCCGGCGTCGGCACGTCCATCGACAGCACAAAGCGCGGCGCGCCGCGCCCGACATAGGACGTCCAGAAGCTGACATCCGCATCGTCGGCCAGCGTCGCCTCCAGCCGGTCCATATCGGCGCGCGTCTTGGCGATCGAAGCGTTCTGGCGTTCGGTCACATCGACCAGAACCTCGGTCCGGTCCGAGGTGGGAAAGAACTGCTGTTCGACAAAGCGCATCCCGAACACGGACAGCGCAAAGATCGCCAGCGTGATCGCGATGGTCAGCCACCTGAACCGCATGGCGATCCGCAGCAGGCCATGGAACCGGCGGCGCAGCCAGCCGGGGCGATGGCCTTCTTGATGCGCCATCTTGGTGGTCAGGAACGTCACCCCCAGAAGCGGCGCGAACAGCACGGCCACCACCCACGAGATCAGCAGCGAGACGGCGATCACCACGAACAGCGAAAACGTGAACTCGCCCGCGGCCGAGTTGTTCAGCCCGATGGGAATGAAGCCGGCCACGGTGACCAGCGTCCCGGTCAGCATCGGAAACGCGATCGAGGTCCAGGCATAGCTGGCCGCGTTTTCAAGCGATTCGCCCAGTTCCAGACGCGAGATCATGGTTTCGATGGCGATCATGGCATCGTCGACCAGCAGCCCCAACGCGATGATCAGCGCGCCAAGCGAGATCCGCTGCAGGGTGATGTCATAGAGGTCGAGGATGACGAAGGTGATCGCCAGCACCAGCGGGATGGTCAGCGTCACCACGAACCCGGCCCGGAACCCCAGGCTGATGAAGCTGACGATCAGCACGATGATCACCGCCTCGGCCAGCGCGGTGACGAAATGGCCGACCGCCTCGTCGACGACATGCGGCTGGTCGGCGACCTTCGCCATCTCGATCCCGATGGGCAGATCGGCGGCGACCTGCGCCATCAGCGCGTCCAGTTGCCGCCCGAATTCAAGGATGTTCTCGCCATCGCGCATCCCGATCTGCAGACCGATGGCCGGCTCGCCCCGGTAACGGAACAGCGACTGGGGCGGGTCTTCATAGCCGCGTCGCACCGTGGCCACGTCCGACAGGTTGAAGAACCGCTCGCCCACCCGCAGATTGACCGCGGCGATCGAGGCGGCATCGTCGAACTGGCCGCCGACGCGCACCAGCACGCGCTCATCTCCGGCCTGGATCACGCCCGACGGTGCGATGGCGTTCTGCGTCGCCAGTGTCGCCATCACCTGCTGTTCGTTCAGCCCCAGTGCCGCCAGCCGCGCGGACGAGAATTCCAGATAGATCTCTTCGTCCTGCTCGCCCAGAAGCTCGATCTTGCCGGCGGCATCCAGCGCCGCGACCTGCTTGCGGATATCCTCGATCCGGTCGCGCAATTCGCGCGGGGTGAACCCGTCCGAGGTGAAGGCATAGATGTTGCCGAACACGTCGCCGAAATTGTCGTTGAACTGGAAGCCCTGAAATTCCTGCGGAAATTCGGGTCTTATGTCGGCCATCATCTGACGCACGCGGTTCCAGATTTCGGGCACCTGCGGGCCGCGCGTGGTCGGCAAAAGCTCGACATACACCACCGTCTGCCCCGGCGTCGTGACCGAGCGGGTGTAATCAAGCTCGTCCAGCTCTTCCAGCTTCGTCTCGATCCGGGTGGTGACCTGTTTCAGCGTCTCCTCGATGCTGGCGCCGGGCAGCGCGGCGCCGATCAGCATCGTCTTGACGGTGAAGTTCGGGTCTTCCTCGCGGCCCAGGTTGAGATAGCTGTAGGCCCCGGCCAGCATCGACACGATCAGCAGGAACCACACGAAGCTGCGATGGTGCAGCGCCCAGTCGGACAGGTTGAACCGCCTCATGGCTCGACCCCCCTGCCGACCGGCTGGCCGTCCTCAAGCGAATGAACGCCGCGGATCACGACCTCGTCCCCGTCCGACAGCCCCGACCGGATCAGCGTACGATCCTGGATTTCGGGGCCGGTGCGGACCTGCACGGCCTCGACCCGCGCGGTGTCGCCCTCGCGCAGCACCCGCCAGACCCAGTCACGCCCGTCACGCGAAAAGATCGCCTTGGGCGCGACAGTCAGCGCCGGTTCGCCGGCGGTGCCAAGCCGGGCGCGGATCAGCGCGCCCAGACGGAACGGCGCGTCGGCGGGCAGGGTCAGATACAGACGCCGCGTGCGGGTCGCGCGGTCGGCCAGCGGCTCGATCCGGTCCAGCGTGGCCGGCACCTGCCGGTCGGCATCGGTGCGTTGCCAGACTGTGAACGCGGCGTCGTCGGGCAGACCGCCAAGCGCCGATTCCGGCAAGTCGATCACCGCCTCAAGCCGGTCATCGGCCGACAGTTGCAGGATCGGCGCGCCGGCATCCACGACGGCGCCGGGCGTTTCAAAGACGGCGCTGACCACGCCCGCGAACGGCGCGGTCATGGTGGCAAAGCTTTCCGCGTCCTGCGCCTGAACCAGTTCGGAACGCGCCTGATCGGCCGCAGCCTCGGCCAGGGCGGCGGCGCGCTGTGCCTGTTCCAGCTGCGCGTTCGAGGCGACATTGCGCCGCGCCAGCTCTTGCGTGCGTTCCAGCGTGGTGCGCGCGGTCCGCAACTGCACCTGGGCGGCGTCGACGGCGGCCTGCGCGGCGCGGGTGGTGGCGGCCATGTCCTCGGTGCTGAGTTCGGCCAGCACCTGACCCTCTTCGACCATGTCGCCCAGATCGACATCGCGGCTGACCATCCGGCCAAGCGTCTGGAACGCCATCGTGACCTGGGTGCGGGCCTGCACGGTGCCGGGCACCCACCGCCACGCCTCGCCCCGATCCTCGACGATCTCGGTCACGACGGGGCGCGGGTCGGCCTGCACCACAGGTTCATCGCCAAAGCCCAGCCAGTCCGGCAGTTCCAGCGCGGACGCGGGACCGACCAGCGCCAGCGCCGCCGCCAGCAACAAGGCGAGCCGACACATCATGGCTGCGCCCCCGCCGGCTGAACCTTGCGCCCCGGATAAAGAAGCTGCGACCCGGCACCGACCACCGTCTGACCGGCCTCGACACCGTCCGACAGATAGACGGTGTTGTTGCCGAAACGGCTGATCCGCACCGGCGTCAGGCGCACGCGGTCGTCGTCGTCCACGATCCAGACCGCCGGGCTTTCGCCCTGACGCATCAGCACCGTCCAGGGCAGCACGATCCCCGCATCGGTCGAGATCTGCAAATGGCCACGCACCGCCGCACCCAACAGCGACATGTTGCCGGTGACCGGGCCGATCCGGGCGCGCAGCGTCACCGTGCCGGTGCGGGGATCGACCAGCGGCGCGATCTCGGTCACGGTGCCGGTCAGGTCGGGCCGGTCGATGTCGATGGTCGTCAACCGCACCTCACGCCCCATCGCCGCATCCAGCAGCGGGTGATCGGGCGCCTGGAACACCGCCTCCAGCCCCTCCAGCGTGGCCAGCGAAAAGGCCGGCTGCGCGGCGCCGACGATCTGTCCGGGCGCAACCGCGCGGTTCGTCACGACCGAGGCTTGCGGCGCGCGCAGCACGGTGTCATCGACCGCGCGCCGTGCCTGATCGACCGCGCTTTCCGCGCGCTGGACCGATCCCGTCGCTTCGGACAGGCCCTGTTCGGCGGCGTCGCGGGCCGCGCGGGTGCCGACGCCGCGTTCCAGCATGGCATTGGCGCGCTGGCTGGCCTGACGTGCCTGCGCCTGCGCCGCCTCGGCCGCCGCCAGATTGGCCTGCGCCACCTTCAGCGCCTGATCCTGCTGAACCGAATCCAGCCGCGCCAGCGCCTGTCCGGGCTGAACCCGGTCGCCTTCCTCGACCAGCACCTCGACGACGCGGCCGCTTTGGCGAAAGCCCAGATCGACGCTGTCCAGCGCCTCGATCGAACCGGACAGTTGCAGATCGACGGCAAGCGGTTCCTGCCGCGCGGTCACGTATTCCACCCGCAGATCGGCACTCTGCGCCCCGACGCCCAAGGGAAGCAGGGCAAGGAAAACCGCAAGGACGCGCAGGACAACCATAACAGACACCATTCCAATGAACCGCTTTTGCGGCAGAATCCACCTGTTGGAAAGCCCCCCTGTCCCTACGTCACCGCACCGCGTTATCGAAAATGCCATCGATCCGGCCCTGCGCCGATCCTGCCTCTTGACCGCTGGCGGACTGCCGGTTCTGTTGCCGGCAACAAGGAGTGCACGATGTTCTATCAGGTCACCGATTGGGACGACGCCTATGCGAACGCCCCGCATATTCCGGGCGGCGACGCCTTTCCCGACCGCTGGCGGCAGCGATCTGCCGATTTCCGCGCGACGCATGCTTCGCAGGATCTGGGAAAGGGTCACCTGTTCCTGCCCGATGCCAAGCCGCAGGGGCTGGCCGTGTTCATCCATGGCGGATTCTGGATGAGCTTCGATCCCGGCCTCTGGTCCTATCTGGCGGCAGGTCCGCTGGCGGCGGGCTGGGCGGTGGCGATGCCGGCCTATAGGCTGGCGCCGGCGGCACGGATCGCCGCGATCACGCGCGAGGTCGCAGCCGCGATCGAGGACGCCGCAAGCCGCGTCGCCGGTCCGATTGCACTGACCGGACACTCGGCCGGGGGGCATCTGGCGGCACGGATGATCTGCGATGACGGCACCCTTTCAGATCCCGTCGCGGCACGGGTCAGCGCCTGCGTCCCGATCTCGGCCCTGTCCGATCTGCGCCCGCTGATGCGGACCGCGATGAACCGGACGCTGTCCATCGACGCCGACGAGGCACAGAGGGAAAGCCCCGCCCTGCTGACCCCCAGGCCGGACATCCCCGTCACCATGTGGGTCGGCGGCATGGAACGGCCGGAATTTCTGCGCCAGTCGCGGCTGCTGGCCGATATCTGGGCAGGTCTGGGCGCCGCGACCGACAGCGTCGTCGATCCCGGCCGGCACCATTTCGACGTGATCGAGGCGCTGACCCGGCCCGACAGCCCGCTGACCCGGACGCTGCTGAGCCGGTGACGCGTCGGCCGTGCACGATGACAAGACCGCCCGCACCGCAGGTTTTCGCCCCTGTTGGCAAGGGAAAACCTTGAAAGATGAAATGGTAGCGGAGGAGGGATTTGAACCCCCGACACAAGGATTATGATTCCTCTGCTCTAACCAACTGAGCTACTCCGCCACGGGTGCCGGCGATTTACGGAAAGCCGTCAGGGGCGTCAAGGGGTTTCGTGGCGACAGACGAACTTGCCGGCCTTTGCGGGTGCGCGGCAACCGTTGCCGGCCCGCGCGGTCGCGCCGTCAGCCGCGCGCCTTCACCACCCGCAGCAGCGGCATCACGTCGGACATGTCCGGGCCGTGCGCCTGCCCCGTCACCGCCTTGCGCAGCGGCATGAACAGCGATTTGCCCTTGCGGCCCGTCGCCTCTTTCACACGTGCGGTCCATTCGCCCCAGCTTGCATCCGTATAGGGCGGGGGCGGCAGCATGGTCATCGCCTGCGCGACGAAATCGGCGTCTTCGGGGTCGATCTGCGGCTCGGCCCCTTCGTTGAAGATGCGCCACCAGTCGGCCAGATCCTCGATCCGGGTGATGTTCTGCGAGGCCACGCGCCAGAACCGTTCGGCCTGATCCTCGGGCACGCCAAGCGCCAGAATCCGGTCGCGAACCGCCGCGAAGGGCAGCGACTGGTTCCGTTCGCGGGTCAGCGGCCACAGATCCTCGGCGTCGAACTTGGTGGGCGAGGCGCCGAACTGCGACAGATCGAACGCCTCCGCCAGCTCGTCAAGGTCGGTCAGCCGGACCGGCTGTCCCGACCCCAGCCTGCCCATCAGCGACAGCAGCGCCTGGGGCGCGACCCCCGCCTCGCGCAGATCCTTCAGCGACAGCGCGCCCAGACGCTTGGACAATTCCTCGCCCCGCGCGCCGGTCAGCAGGCTGTGATGGGCGAAATTCGGCGGCGTGCCGCCGATGGCGCGGATGATCTGGATCTGCGTGGCCGTGTTGGTGACGTGATCCGATCCGCGCACGATATCGGTCACCCCCATATCGGTGTCGTCCACCGACGAGGCGAAAGTATACAGCACCTGCCCGTCGGCGCGGATCAGCACCGGATCGCTGACCGAGGCCGCGTCGATCGAGATGTCGCCCAAGATGCCGTCCTGCCATTCGATCCGCTCGTGATCCAGCCGGAAACGCCAGTATCCCTCGCGCCCCTCGGCGCGCAGCCGGTCCTTGTCGGCGTCCGACAGGGCCAGCCCGGTGCGGTCATAGACCGGCGGCCGGCCCATGTTCAGCTGCTTCTTGCGCTTCAGATCCAGCTCGGTCGGGGTTTCGAACACCTCGTAAAGCCGCCCATCGGCCCGCAAATCGTCGGCGACCTGCGCGTATCGGTCCAGCCGCTGCGACTGCCGCTCGACCCGGTCCCAGTGCAGGCCCAGCCAGTCCAGATCGCGCTTGATCCCCTCGACATACTCCTCCTTGCTGCGGTCCCGGTCGGTGTCGTCCAGCCGCAGGATGAAGGTCCCGCCGGCCTTGCGCGCAATCAGATAGTTGAACAGCGCGGTCCGAAGGTTGCCCACATGGATGTGGCCGGTGGGCGAGGGCGCAAAGCGGGTGGTGGTCATGGGCGTCTCCTGTTGTCCGGTGCTCTTTCACACGGCGCGATTTTTGTCCATATCGGGGACGCAACGCAGGAGGTGCGGATGACTGACTGGGACGGCGTGCGGGCACCCGACGCAACCGAGATCGAAAGCATGGCACGCGCCGCCATGGCGACGTTGCCGGCGCAATTCGCGGGTCACGCGCAGGATGTCGCGATCCGGGTGGCCGAGTTCGCGCCCGACGAGATGCTGGACGAATTGCAGATCGACGATCCGTTCGAGTTGACGGGTCTTTACGACGGCATCCCGGTGACCGAAAAATCGGTCGCCGACCAGCCCGGCGGGCCGGACATCGTCTGGCTGTTCCGCCGCCCGCTGCTGGACGAATGGGCCTCGCGCGGGGACGTGACCCTGGGCGAATTGATCGGCCATGTCGTCACCCACGAACTGGCCCATCATTTCGGCTGGTCCGACGACGATATCGCGCGCATCGACAGGTGGTGGGAATGACCTTGGCCGAGGGCGCGCCGCAGGTCCCGATCCTGACCGTCACGCTGAACCCGGCGCTGGATCTGTCCACCGCCGCCGACGAGGTGCGCCCGGATCTGAAGCTTCGCTGCGACAAGCCGGTGGTCGATCCGGGCGGCGGCGGCATCAATGTCAGTCGCGCGATCAAGGTGATGGGCGGACAATCCACGGCGATGGTCGCGCTTGGCGGCGCGACCGGCACGCGGATCGCCGACATGCTGAAGGCCGACGGGCTGCGGCTGGTGCGGCTGACCGCACCGGGCGAGACGCGCCAGTCGCTGGCCGTGACCGACCGGGCGACGGGCGGTCAGTATCGTTTCGTCATGCCCGGACCCGAATGGCACAAGACGCATGTGGCCGACATGATGGCGGCGATCGCGGAAAGCGCCCGCGCGGGCGGGTGGGTGGTCGTGTCGGGATCGAACCCGCCGGGCGTCGCGCCGGGCTTCGAACAGATGCTGACCGTGCGGCTGAAGGACGGCCGCGCCAGATTGCTGGTCGATACGTCGGGCGACGCGCTGCGGGCGCTGGCCGGATCGTCGATCCCGGTCGATGTGCTGCGCATGGACAGCCACGAGGCCGAGGCTCTGGCGGGCCGCAAGCTGCCGCAGCGCGGCGACAGCGCCGGTTTTGCCGCCGGGCTGGTGCGTGACGGCGCGGCCCGGGCGGTGATCGTGGCGCGCGGCGCGGATGGATCGGTCATTGCCGGCCCGGACGGCGCCTGGCACGCCGCGATCCCGCCGGTGCCGGTGGTCAGCGCGGTGGGCGCGGGCGACAGTTTCGTGGCCGGGTTCGTTCTGGCCGTGGCGCGCGACTGGCCGGTGCAAGAGGCGCTGGCCTTGGGCGCGGCGGCGGCCTCGGCGGCGGTGATGACGCCAGCCACCGAATTGTGCCACGCGCATGACGTGACGCGCCTGTTCGCGGATCGGGTGGTGACGCGGCTGTGATGCCGCCGCGCACACCGTCCCAACGGCTTTGCCGCGATGCAGGCTGCGGAATCGGAAAGGCCGCCCCGAAAGGCGGCCTGCAACGATCCATCCATCCTGCCGGCGCGATCTAGGCCGCTTCGGCCTCTTCCGCCTCGGCGGCCATGCGGCGTTCGCTTTCCTCGCGCGACAGCGCGACCGAGGTGCGCACGCCCTTGGACACGAAATCCATCAGCCCTTTCACGACCCGTTCGTTCGGGTCGATGCCGGCGCAGCTCAGCACCTCGCGGCCGTCGCGGGACCGCGCCCACCGCGCGATCTGTTCGGGTCCGTTGCCATATTTCTTGTCGTCGGCGATGGCATCGTCCAGCGCAGCCAGCACAACCGCCGCAAACAGCTTGCGGGCGCGCTGTCCCTGTTCGAAATTGAAAGCCGAGCCATCCACAAAATCGCGCATTTCATTCGTCCATGTTCTGGGTCCGCGTCAACCTGCGGACCATGCGGGGGGTTCCGGTCCACCCCGCGTCATTTACTTTTCCGTTTCTCTGACGGTACCGCCTGACATAGACCAGTTCGGCACCGATTCGATATTCCCTCAATCGCATGGCTGCCATGCATAACCTGCAATTCGTGCAAAAATCAGATAAATCTTCCCTCGACCTAATTTTTTCTGCAACATCGCGCTGCAGTTCCCGTCTTGACAACGCGGCAAATCCGTTCCGGTTGCCTTGCGGTCCAGCCAGCGATATAGGGTCGCGACCGCGTCGTTCAACGCCCGGACGGCCCGAAATCCCGCAACATTCGCAAGAGTTCAACGCATGCCCAAGATCAACGGCAACGAAATCCGCCCCGGCAACGTGCTGGAGCATGACAACGGTCTGTGGGCCGCGGTCAAGGTCAACCATGTCAAGCCCGGCAAGGGCGGGGCCTTTGCGCAGGTCGAACTGAAGAACCTGCGCGACGGCCGCAAGCTGAACGAGCGGTTCCGCAGCGAAGACAAGGTCGAACGCGTCCGGCTGGACCAGAAGGACCAGCAATTCCTGTATGAAAGCGACGGCAAGCTGGTCTTCATGGACAGCCAGACGTTCGAGCAGACCGAACTGGACGCCGATCTTCTGGGCGAACGCCGCCCGTTCCTGCAGGACGGCATGACCGCCACCATCGAATATTACGGTGACGAGGCGCTGTCGGTGTCGCTGCCGCAGAAGGTCACCTGCAAGGTGGCCGAGACCGAACCTGTGGTGAAGGGCCAGACCGCCGCCAACAGCTACAAGCCCGCGATCCTCGACAACGGCGTGCGGATCATGATCCCGCCCTTCGTGGGCGAGGGCGAGAATATCGTCGTCAACACCGAGATGTTCGAATACAGCGAACGCGCCTGAGGGCAGCCTGCGACCGCATCTCAGGCAAACAGGTCCAGCTGCGCCGGATCGCCGCCGTCGCGCCCGAAGCCTGACAGCGTGATCCCCAACAGCCGCGCCCCGCGCGGGTCGGGCATGACGGCGGCGATCAGGTCGCGGGCGATGTCCAGCATCTCGGCCTCGGTTTCGACCGCGCGCGGCAGGGTCCGCGCGCGCGTCACCTGACGGAAATCGGCGAATTTCACCTTCAGCGTCACCGTCCGTCCGCGCAATTCGTGGCGGCTGGCGTGGCGCCAGACCTTGGACGCCAGCGGCGCCAGCGCCGCGTCGCATTCGGGCAGCGTCATCAGATCGGTGTGATAGGTGCTTTCGGCGCCGACCGACTTGCGCACGCGGTCGGGCCGCACCTGCCGGTGGTCGATCCCGCGCGCGATGTTCCAGTAATAGCGTCCCGACTTGCCGAACCGCCGGGTCAGGAACGCCAGATCCTGCGCCCGCAGATCGGCCCCGGTGCGAATCCCCATGGCGTCCATCTTGCGTGCGGTGGCCGGTCCGATGCCGTGGAACCGGCCGACCGGCAGGTCCAGCACGAAATCAGGGCCCCGTTCGGGCGTGATCACGCACAGCCCGTCGGGCTTGTTCCGGTCCGAGGCCAGCTTGGCCAGAAACTTGTTATAGCTGACGCCGGCGCTGGCTGTCAGCCCGGTCGCCTCGCGGATGCGGGCGCGGATCTCGCGCGCCACCTGCGTCGCGGTCTGGCCGGGCCACAGATGGTCGGTGACGTCCAGATAGGCCTCGTCCAGCGACAGCGGTTCGACCAGCGGCGTGTGATCGGCGAAGATGTCGCGGATCTGGGCGCTGACGGCGCGATAGACGTCAAAGCGCGGCTTGACGAAGATCAGGTCGGGGCATTGGCGCCGCGCCGTGACCGACGGCATGGCCGAGCGCACCCCGAACACCCGCGCCTCGTAACTGGCCGCCGCGACCACCCCGCGCATCGATCCGCCGCCGACCGCGACCGGCTTGCCGCGCAGGTCGGGATTGTCGCGCTGCTCGACCGAGGCATAAAACGCATCCATGTCGATATGGATGATCCGGCGCAGCACCGGCTGCGCGGCGGGGGCCATGTCGGCCCCGCCGGTCATTCCGGGAACAGGCGGGCCTCGCCGGCCTCCATCCCGTCTGCCAGCCGGTCAAAACGGACATGGGCGATGCCGCGACCGCCGGACTGTGTGTAAAGCGTGCCGACCGCCCGGCCATCGGCGGTGATGGGCGTGCCCACCGGCGCCTCGCCCTCGACCCGCAGCGTGGTCAGCCCCTTGCGCAGTTCGGCCTTGTGCTTCATCCGCGCCGTGACCTCTTGCCCGACATAACAGCCCTTGTGGAAATCGACGCCGTGCAGACGCTCGAACCCGGCTTCCAGGATGAAGGTCTCGTTCGGGATCAGCTCGACCAGGGTCTTGGGGATGCAATGGGCCACGCGGATCGCGTCCCAGTCGGTGCCGTCATCGCCCTCGGCCCCGTAATGTCGCCAGCCCAGGGCCGGATGGCGCGGGTCCTGGATCGCCCCTTCGGGCGCCTCGCCTGTGCCGCGCGCCACGGTCATGTCGACCGGCTGCAATTCGACCTTGGAACGCAGCTTGTACATCGACAGCCGCTTAACCAGGTCGTCGGCCAGACCCGCATCGACATCCAGCAACAGCGCCTCGCCCTTCGGCACGATCAGGAAATCGGCCAGATACTTGCCCTGCGGCGTCAGCATCGCGGCCCAGCACGGCGCGCGGGTGACATCGTTGGTGACAAGCCCTTGCAGGAAGTCCACGCGATCCTGACCGGTGACACGGATGATCTGACGGGTCATGGTATTTCTCCGAATTGCAATGCCACAAGGCGGGCATAGGCGCCGCCTTCGGCCATCAACTGGTCATGGCTGCCCTGTTCCACAACCCTGCCGCCCTCGATCACGACGATCCGGTCGGCGTTGCGGATCGTGGACAGGCGATGCGCGATCACCAGCGTGGTGCGCCCCTGGGACAGCCGGTCCAGCGCGTCCTGCACCATCCGTTCGCTGGCGGTGTCCAGCGCGCTGGTCGCCTCGTCCAGCAGCAGCACCGGCGCATCGCGCAGCACGGCGCGGGCAATCGCCACGCGCTGACGCTGGCCGCCCGACAGCGATGATCCGCGCGGCCCGGCGGCGCTGTCCAGACCGCGCGTGGTGCCGGACAGGAAGTCGCTGACATGGGCCGCGTCCAGCGCCCGGTCCAGCGCCTCGGCGTCCGCACAAGGGCGTCCCATCAGGATATTGTCGCGCAGGCTTTCATCGAACAGCGCCGGTTCCTGCGACACGGTGGAAAACTGGTCGCGCAGCGTCGCCAGGTCGTACTCCGACACCGGCACGCCGCCCAGCAGGACCTGCCCGCGATCCGGGTCCACCATCCGCGTCAGCAGGTTGAACACCGTCGATTTGCCCGCCCCGGACGGTCCGACCAGCGCGGTCGTCCGCCCGGCCTCGGCGGTGAAATCCAGCCCGCGCAGAACCGGCTGCCCGTCATAGGACAGCCAGACATCGCGCAGCGCCACGGTGGTGTCGGGCGGCGGCGCGGTGCGCGGCCCCGACCGGATCGTGGGGACGGTGTCGAACACCTCATAGATGCGCTCCAGGCTGGCCGCGGCGGTCTGCCAGCTGCCGGCCAGCCCGCCCAGACGGCGCATCGGCTGAAACGCCAGCGCCAGCGCGGTGAAGAACGACATGAAATCGCCCACGCTGCGCTCTCCGGCCATCACGTCCTTGCCGCCAAGCGCCAGCACGGCGACAAAGCCGATGCCGGTGACGATGTCGGTCAGCGCCGGCATCACGCTGGCGATGGCGGCCACCTTGACCTCGGCCTGCCTTATGCGGGCGACGATGGCGGCGTAACGGGCGGTCTGATCGGCCTCGGCCCGGTTCAGGCGGATCGAGGCGATGCCGTGCAGCACCTCGTCCAGCCGCGTGGCCCGGGCGCTGGCATTGATGCGGTTCTGGCGCACCTTGCGCCTTACATAACGCTGCACCAGCGCCGCCGGCGCGATCAGCAGCGGCGCGCCGATCATCGCGCCCAGCGTCCACAGCGGATCGACCGTCAACGCGACGCCGAACAGCATCACCAGCGAGATCGCATCCCGCGTGGCCCCGGTCAGCAGCGTGGCCCAGACGCCCTGCACCGCCATCGTGTCGCCCTGGATGCGTTCGATCACCGCGCCGGGCGGGTTCTCGCGAAAGAACCGCCCGTCCAGCGTCAGGATATGGGCCAGCAGATCGGTCTGCATCCGCGTCGAGATGCCAAGCGAGATCCGCGTCAGCAGCGACCGGCTGGACACCAGCGTGACGGCGCGCAGCAGGAAGATGCCAAAGATCGCGCCGCCCACCCACCAGATCGCGCCGCTCTGCTTGCCCACGAAGACCAGATCGAACAGCGGCTTCAGCATCCACGAGATCAGCGCCAGCGTCGATCCCTCCAGCGTCATCAGCAAGAAGGCCAGCGCCATCGCCGCGCGGTGCGGGCGCAGATAATCTGCCCACAGCCTGCGAAACAGGTCGGATGAGGGAAGGGTCGGATTCACGGGCGCGACAGCCTCCTGATGACGGCATGGCCTATCGGGCCAGCCATATCCCGCCGCCCCCGCCCGGACAAGGCGCAGCCCGGCCGGCCGGTCCCGCTGACCCGCCTCGGCATGCGCGCCCCGCCCCTCGCCCTCTTTCCAAATACCTCGGGGGGAGTCGCGGACGCGACGGGGGGCAGCGCCCCCCTGCCCGGCCGCCGCAGGCATCGCGGCCGGACGTTGACGCCGCCCGCGCCCGCGCCTACCGATCCCGCAGATCGTGAAGGATTTTCGGACATGAGTCTTGCCGCAGGCCATCCGGCCATCGCCATTCCCGGCCCCTCGCCCCTGCCCGCCCGCGTGATGCGCGCAGCCCATCGCGCCGCGCCCGACATCTATGGCGCGGAACTGGCCGATCTGAACCTGCATGTCATGGCGCAGCTGAAACGTCTGGCCGGCACGACCGGCCATCTCGCCCCCTATATCGGCAACGGTCACGCCGGGTGGGAGGCGGCTGCCGCCAACCTGTTTTCGCCCGGCGACCGGGCACTGGTGCTGATCTCGGGCCATTTCGGCAGGTCCTGGGCCAGCCAGATCGAGGCGATGGGAGTCGCGGTCGAGCGGATGGATTTCGGCAACGCGCCGGCCGATCCCGCCCGGCTGGCCGCGCGGCTGGCAGCGGACGACGCGGCAGAGGTACATGCGGTGCTGATCTGCCAGACCGACACCGCCAGCGGGGCGATGGCCGATATTCCGGCGATCCGCGCGGCGATGGGCGATCACCCGGCGCTGCTGGTCGTGGATGCCATCGCCTCGCTTGGCTGTGCGCCGATGCTGATGGACGACTGGGGCGTCGATGTGCTGATCTCGGCCAGCCAGAAGGGGCTGATGTGCCCGCCCGGCACCGCCTTCGTGTGGTTTTCCGACCGCGCCTCGGCGCGGGGGACGCGCGGGCTGACGACGCCCTATTGGGACTGGCACATGCGCGCCGGCGCCGGCCGCGACAGCCTGTGGCGGTTCTGGGGCGGCACCCCGCCGGTGCAGCAGATCTTCGCGCTGGACGAGGCGCTGCGGATGCTGCTGGACGAGGAAGGTCTGGGCGCGGTCTGGGCGCGTCACGCGGCGCTGGCCCGCAGCGTCTGGGCCGCGGTCGATGCGTGGGGCGCGGGCAATCCGGGGATTCGCCTTACCATTGCCGATCCGTCGGCGCGGGCGGCGTCGGTCACGGCGGTGACGCTGCCCGGTGCGGATGCGCTGCGCGAATGGGTCAGCCGTCAATGCGGCGTCACCCTGGGCATCGGGCTGGGGGCCGAAAACCCGGCGGGCGCGCTGCGCATCGCCCATATGGGCCATTGCAACGCGGCGATGATGCTGGGCGTTCTGGGCGCGATGCAGGCCGGCATGATCGCCCTGGGGATCGACCACGGCGCGGGTGGGCTGGACGCCGCCGCGCGGGTCTTGGCCGAACCCGCCTGACATTCAGAAGGCCGAGCCTCAGTCGTCGCCGGGCAGCCGCGCCATCGTCACGATGCTGTCGCCATAGCGGCGCTGATCCAGCGGCACCAGCGGCGCGGGCAGCAGGGGCGGGCGCGATTCCTCCCACACCACCACGGCGCCGGGGGCGATCCAGCCCCCGTCCAGCGCCGAGGCGAGGGCAAATTCGCCCAACCCCTTGCCATAAGGCGGGTCGAGAAAGACCAGATCATAGGCAGGACCGCGATTGACGCCCAGCCTTGTGGCGTCGCGTCGCCACAGATCGGTCACGCCCATCGCCCGCGCCCGTTCGATATTGGCCCGGATCAGCGCCCGCGCCGTCGCGCCGTCATCGACGAACGTGACCCGCGACGCGCCGCGCGACAGCGCCTCGATCCCCAGGGCACCGGTGCCCGCGAACAGATCCAGCACCCGCGCGCCCGGCACCGGATTGCCGTGTTGGCCATTGATCAGCAGGTTGAAGATCGCCTCGCGCACCCTGTCGCCGGTGGGGCGCAGATGGGCGGCGCTGTCGCCCTGACCCATATCGGCCAGTTTCAGGCCGCGCAGGCTGCCGCCGACGATCCTCATGCGCCCTGCCGTCCGCAACCGCTCACATCAGCGCCTTGAGGTCGGGCACCGTCGGGATCGCCGCCGGATCGGGCGAGCGGCCGGAGTCGATCAGCCGCTTGCCGATCATGTAGGCGCGGGCGTCGTTCAGCGCATCGACCGCGATCAGCCGGCCATTGCGGAAATACCACACCGATCCGCCGTGCTGGCCGTCTCCCGGTCGCGTCACAATCCGGTCATAACCCGCGCCAAGACCTGCGATCTGAAGTTTCGCATCGAACTGGTCCGACCAGAACCACGGTTTCGCATCATGGACACGGTCGGCGCCAAGGATGTTGTCGGCCACCGTCTCGGCCATGTCGATGGCACCGCCCACGCTTTCCAGACGGATGCGTTCGCCCTGCCAGGGAAAGCTGGCGCAGTCGCCCGCCGTCCAGATCGCCGGGTCCGAGGTGCGGCCCCGGTCATCGGCGGCGATGCCGTTGTCGATGGCAAGCCCTGCGGCGTGGGCCAGCGCGGTTTCGGGCGCCACGCCGATGCCGGTGACGATCAGGTCGGCCTGCAACTCGCGCCCGTCGGCCAGCGCGACGCCGGTGGCGTGGCTGTCGCCCATGATGCGCTCGATGCTGACGGCCTCCATGATCTCGACCCCGTGGGCAAGATGCAGGGCGCGGATCATGTCGGCGGTCTGGGGTGCGGCGACGCGGCCCAGGATGCGCGGGGCGGATTCGATCAGCGTGACGGTCAGCCCCAGCTTGCGCGCCACCGCCGCCGCCTCAAGCCCGATATAGCCGCCGCCGATCACGATCAGCCGCCGTCCGGGCAGCATCTGCGCGGCCAGCGCGTCCACATCGGCCAGCGTGCGCACCACATGCACGCCCGGCAGATCGCCGCCCATCGCCGCCGGCAGGCGGCGCGGATGCGCGCCGAGGGTCAGCGCCAGCGCATCGTATTCCAGGCTGCCGCGATC
Source organism: Paracoccus stylophorae (assembly GCF_028553765.1). Taxonomy (NCBI): domain Bacteria; kingdom Pseudomonadati; phylum Pseudomonadota; class Alphaproteobacteria; order Rhodobacterales; family Paracoccaceae; genus Paracoccus; species Paracoccus stylophorae. The sequence continues at coordinate 2,975,041 of NZ_CP067134.1, forward strand.
GGTGGCGACCAGCCGGGACGCCGTGTCGATGGCGGTTGCCGTCTCGCCCAGGCGCAACTCGATCCGCTGATCGGGCCACCAGTCGTCGGCGCGCAGCAGCAGCCGGTCCAGCCCCATCTGACCCAGAAGATAGGATTTCGACAAGGGCGGGCGCTGATACGGGGCGACCGGTTCCGCGCCGACCACCGTCAGCGGACCGTCATGGCCGCCGGCGCGCAGCCTTGCCGCCATCGAGGCCGCCGCCTGCCCTGCCCCAAGGATCACGATACGCATGCTTGTCTTACCGCCGCTGGCCTGTCTTCGGCGCGCAGCCTATAGTCACGCCGAATCCGTTGCAATTCATGGAGAAGCTCGATGCGCATTCAGGCTGGTGATACATTCCCCGACGGCAAGTTGCTGCGGGCCGGCGACAGCGGCCCCGAAACCGTCGATGCGGCCGAACTGCACAAGGGGCGCGTCGCGATCTTCGGACTGCCCGGCGCCTTCACCGGCACCTGCACGAACGCGCATATGCCCAGCTTTGTCCGCACCGCCGACCAGTTCCGCCAGAAGGGCGTGGACCGGATCGTCTGCCTGACGGTGAACGACCCCTTCGTCTGCGCCGCCTGGGCGCAGGCGACCGGCGCGTCCGAGGCGGGGATCGAGGTACTGGCGGATGCCGATGGCAGCATCACCAAGGCCCTTGGGCTTGATTTCGACGCCCCGCCCGCCGGTCTTTACGGCCGCTGCAAGCGGTTCGCGGCACTGCTGCGCGATGGCAGGGTCGAGGTGATGGATGTCGAGGATTCGCCCGGCACGTGCAGCGTCAGCGCGGGCGAGGCCCTGCTGGAAAAGGTCTGAACCGCGCCGATCCCCGCGCGGGATCGGCGATCCGCACCTGTTTCGGCGCGCGGCCTAGCCCTGTTTGCGGAACGGGCCCCAATCGGTCAGCGCCTCGATCTCGTCGCCCATCGCCTCGCGTTCGCGGTCCAGATAATCGGCCAGCGCCCGCAGGAACCCCTCGTCCCGGACCCAGTGCAGCGAATGGATCGGGGCGGGCAGGTAACCGCGCGCCAGCTTGTGTTCGCCCTGCGCGCCGGCCTCGACCCGCGCCAGACCGTGGGCGATGGCATGGTCGATGGCCTGATGATAGCACAGTTCGAAATGCAGGAAGGCGTGATCTTCGACGCACCCCCAATAGCGTCCGTAAAGCGCATCGGGGCCGATGAAGTTCAGCGCCCCGGCAATCGGACGCCCGTCGCGTTCGGCCAGAACCAGCAGCACATCGTCGCGCATGGTCTGCTGCACGCAGTCGAAGAATTCGCGCGTCAAATAGGGCGTGCCCCATTTCCGCCCGCCCGTGTCCTGATAGAACCGCCAGAACGCGTCCCAGTGTTCGGGGCGCAGATCGTCGCCGCGCAGATGCCGGATCGTGCCGCCGAAATCCTGCGCGCGCTGACGTTCCTTGCGCAGCGCCTTGCGCTTGCGCGAGGACAGCTGCGCCAGAAACTCGTCATAGCTGGCATAGCCGCGATTGAACCAGTGGAATTGCTGCGTGACGCGCGGCAGAAACCCCGCATCGGCGCCCAGATCCGCCTCGTCCTCGGTGCAGAAGGTGACATGCACGCCCGACGCGCCGCCGCGTTCGGCCAATTGCGTCATGCCGGCCAGCAGGGACCGTCGGATATCGGGGTCGGGCGACAGCAGGCGCGTGCCGGATGCGGGGGTGAACGGGACCGCGCATTGCAGCTTGGGATAATAATGTCCGCCGGCCCGCAGATAGGCCTGCGCCCAGGCGTGGTCGAAGATGTATTCGCCCTGGCTGTGCGATTTCGCATAAAGCGGCGCGGCGCCGACGATCCGGCCCTCCCGCTCGATCGTCAGGTGCAGCGGCTGCCAGCCGGTCCCCCGCCCGACCGAACCCGAAACCTCCAGCGCGTGCAGAAAACGATGCGTCGTGAACGGATTGCCGTCTCCAAGCGCATCCCATGTCTCGGCGGGGATGGCGGCAATGTGGGGATGGGTGTTCAGGGTCAGCGCGGCGGTCATGCGAGGCAAGCTAGGCATTGCGCGCGGGTTTGTCAGCCCGCCGCGTGATCACGGGATGCGGCGTCGGGCACCGGCGGGGCAAACGGTGCTGCGCCGGTGCGCCCGATGACGCGGCGCGGGGATGCTCCGCCGCGCCGCCGGTGCCGGGGCGCCGTGGCACGGGTCACACCGCCGGGCGATACCCTTCGAAGGTGACGTTGTCGGCGATCATCCGGGCCGCGGCCTCTTCCTGATGCGACTGGACGGTCCAGCACAGGACCGGCACACCCTGCGCCTTCAGCGCATCGACGCGCGGATTGGTCAGGTCGGTCTTGTCGTGCGAGATGAAGGACGCGCCGATATCGGCAAAATCGTCGATATCGGCCAGACGCGCGCGGGTCTCGTCGTCCAGCGCCGGCCAGTCCTCGGCCGCAAAGCCGCAGGTGGTGATGCCCACCGGGATCTGCGGCGCCAGGTCGTGAAACGCCTTCACCACATGCGGGTTGAACGACATCACCGCGACCGGACCCTCATAGGACTTCAGCTGGTCGGCGACATGGCGGTGCACGTCGCCGAATTGCGGGCCAAGCCGGCCATCCTGATCCTTGATCTCGATCAGCAGCGGCACCTGCCCGTCGACCAGCCGCAACAGCGAGGCCAGCGTCGGGATCGCGTGATCCGTATCAAGAAGCCGCATCCGCGCCAGATCGTCGGGGTCGATATCGGCGATGAACGCCTCATCCCCGGCCAGCCGCGCCAGGTCATAGTCGTGAAACACCATCGGCACGCCGTCGGCGGCGGGCTGGATGTCCACCTCGATCGCGTATCCGGCCTCGATGGCGGCCTTGGCGGCGGCCAGGCTGTTTTCGGGCACGCCCGGCCCGTGCAGGCCGCGATGGGCGATGGGGATGCGGACAAGCTGCGGCGGCAGAACGGCCATCAGGCGACCTCGAAGATCGCTTCGACCTCGACCGCGACCCCAAGCGGCAGCGAGGCGGCCGACACGGCGGCGCGGGCGTGGCGGCCGGCGTCGCCGAACACCTCGACCATCAGGTCCGAACAGCCGTTGATGACCTTGGGCTGATCGGTGAAATCGGGGGTCGAGTTCACGAACCCGGTCAGCTTCACAACCCGTTTCACGCCGTCCAGATCGCCGATGGCCGCTTTCAGCTGCGCGATCAGCGACAGGCCGCAGCGGCGGGCGGCGGCGGCGCCGTCCTCGACCGACATGCCGTCGCCCAGCTTGCCGGTGATCAGCCCGTTCCCGTCGGCGCTGATCTGGCCCGAGACGAAGATCAGGTTGCCGCTTTTCACGAACGGCACGTAATTCGCCGCCGGTGCCGGCGCGTCGGGAAGGGTAATGCCTTTTTCGGCCAAGGTCGCTTCGATGCTCATGGGGTCCTCGTAAAGCTGCGCATCCGGAAGAAGGATTCGCACGTAGCCTAGCGCGGGCCGGGTCAGGCGACCAGAGCTTCGGCGCGTTTCAGATCGACGCTGACCAGCTGGCTGACGCCCTGTTCGACCATGGTGACGCCGAACAGCCGGTCCATCCGCGCCATCGTCACCGCATGGTGGGTGATGATCAGAAAGCGGGTGTCGGTGCGGCGCGTCATCTCGTCCAGAAGATCGCAGAAACGGCTGACATTGGCGTCGTCCAGCGGTGCGTCGACCTCGTCCAGCACGCAGATCGGCGCGGGGTTGGCCAGGAACACGGCAAAGATCAGCGCCAGCGCGGTCAAGGTCTGCTCGCCCCCCGACAGCAGCGACAGGGTGGACAGCTTCTTGCCCGGCGGCTGGCACATGATTTCCAGCCCCGCCTCCAGCGGATCGTCGGATTCTACCAGCACCAGCCGCGCCTCGCCACCGCCGAACAGGGTGGTGAACAGCGTGGTAAAATTCGCGTTCACCGTGTCGAAGGCCGACAGCAGGCGTTCGCGCCCCTCGCGGTTCAGGCTGCCGATGCCGGCGCGCAGCTTGCGGATCGCCTCTTCCAGATCGTGTTTTTCGGCCGCCAGCCGGTCGCGTTCCTGTTCCAGTTCGCGCTTGTCCTCGTCGGCGCGCAGATTGACCGCGCCCAGCCCGTCGCGCTGCGCGCGCAGCCGGGCGATGCGATCCTCAAGCGCGGCGGCGTCGGCTTCGGTATCGGCCTCGCCCAGATTGTCGCGCAGGGCCTGCGGCGTGTCCTCGGTCTCCTCGTGGATGCGGGCGCGGGCGGCAGCCTCGGCGTCGCGGGCCGCCTCGGCGCGCGCCTCGCGGGCGGCGCGGGTTTCGCGCGCTTCCGAGGCCGCGCGTTCGGCGTCGCGTTCCGCATGGGCCGCCGCCCGGGCGGCGCTGTCGGCGTCGGCCAGTGCTGCGCGCGCACGGGTCACGCGCGCCTCGGCCTCGGCCTCGCGTTCGGTCAGGCCGGCGCGCCTGTCGGCCAGGATCGCCGGCTGCGCCTCAGCCTGTTCCATCTCGGCGGCGGCGGCATCGCGGCGCGCGGCCAGTTCGGCGGCGCGGGTGCCCGCCTGTTGCAGGCGCCGTGTCCAGCCCGATTCCTCGGTCGCGATGTCCTGCAACCGCTTGATCCGGGCATTGCCCTCGCGGCGCAGCTCGTCCAGCGCGGCGCGGCGGGTCATGGTCGCGATGCGCGCGGCCTCGACCCCGGTGCGGGCATTCTCGACCGCCGCCGCCGCATCGCTGCGGTCGGGCAGATCGGCCAGCGCGCGTTCGGCCTGCACCAGCCGGGCGCGGGCGTCCTGCGCGTCGTGCCGGTGCCGCGCCAGTTCCGCCTCGGCCGATTCGGCGCGGCTGGCAGCCATCGCCAGATCCGATTCCGCCCGCGTCGCCGCGCGCGCGGCATCCGACAACAGGCGCTCGGCCTCGCGCCGCGCGTCGCGGGCGGATTTCTCGCGCCCCGACAGATCGGCAAGCCGGGCGCGGGCGGTATCGTGCGCGTCCGCGGCGTGGGCGGCGCGGGCCTCGGCTGCCTCGGCTTGTCGGGCGATGTCGCGCAGCTGGTTGACCTTCTGCAGATGCAGCGCGGCCGAGGATGCGGCCTCGCCCGCCATCACCCGCATCCCGTCCCAACGGAACAGATCGCCGTCGCGCGTCACCAGCCGCTGCCCCGGCGCCAGCCCCGCCTGCAGCGCGGCCCCCGCCGCCGCATCCGCGACCAGCCCGGTCTGCGACAGCCGGCGGTCCAGCACCGCCGGCGCCTCGACATACGCGGCCAGCGGCGAGGCCTCGTCGGGCAGCGCCTGCACTGCGCCCCCGTCCGGCAGCAGGTGCCAGCCCGTCTCGCCGTCCCCGGCCAGCCCGGCGCGCAGATCGTCGCCAAGCGCCGCCCCGAACGCGACCTCATAGCCGCTGGCGACCTGCACCCGGTCAAGGATCGCGTCGCCCCCCGACCGGCCGCGTTCGACCAGCCGGCGCAGCGCCGCCATCTCGGCCGCCAGCGCGCCGGATTCGCCTTCGGCCTCGGCGCGGGCGGCGCGGGCGGCGGCCTCGGTCGTTTCGGCCTCGGCGCGCGCGGCCTCGGCCCCGGCCAGCGCGTCTTCGGCGGCCTCGGCGCGGGCGCGGGCGGCTTCCTGCGCCGCGTCGGCGGTGCGCAGCGCCTGTTCGGCCTCGGTGCCTGCGGCGGCGGCGCGTGCGGCGGTTTCGCTGGCCTCTGCCGCCGCACGCTCGGCCCGGTCCAGCATCGCCCGCAGATCCGAAACCAGCCGTTCCGCCGATTGATGCCGTGCGGCCAGCCGCGCCGATTCGTCGGTCAGTTCCGCCAGCCGCGCCTCGACCTCGCGCAGCGCCTCGGCGGCCTCGTCGGCCTGCGCGGCGGCCATGTCCAGCCGGTCGTCATGCCCCTGCCCGGCCTGGTCCATTTCGGCCTTTTCGCGGGCCAGCCGTTCGACCACCTCGCCCGCATCGCGGTTCAGCGCCTCCTCGCGCTCGATGTCGCGATCAAGCTGGGCGATCCGCGCCGTCAGCGCGCGCACCGCGTCCGCCGCCCGCGTCTCGGCCTCGTCCAGCGCCTCGCGTTCGACGACCAGCCGCGACAGGATTGCCGCCGCCACCTGTTCCTCCTCGCGCAGCGGCGGCAATGCCGCATCCGCCGCCTCGCGCCGCGCGCCGGCCTGCTGCGAGGCCAGTTCGGCCGCCCCGGCCGTTTTCACCGCCTGCGCCAGCGCCTCGGCCGCCGCCAGCCGCGCGGCCTCGGCCTCGGCCCAACGGCGATACAGCAACACCCCCTCGGCCAGCCGCAGCGCCGCCCCGATCTCGCGATATTTCGCCGCCGCACGGGCCTGACGCGCCAGCGAGGCGGCCTGCGTGGACAGCTGGTCCAGCGTGTCGTCGACGCGCGACAGGTTGGTGGCGGCGCCGTTCAGCTTCAGTTCGGCCTCGTGACGGCGCTGATACAGGCCGCTGATTCCCGCCGCCTCTTCCAGGATCCGGCGGCGGTTCTTGGGCCGCGCGTTGATCAGTTCGCTGATCTGCCCCTGCCGCACCAGCGCCGGCGAATGCGCGCCGGTCGAGGCGTCCGCGAACAGCATCTGCACATCGCGCGCCCGCACGTCCTTGCCGGCGATGCGATAGGCCGAGCCGGCGTCGCGGGTGATCCGGCGCACGATGTCGAACCGGTCCTCGTCGTTGAACCCGGCGGGCGCCAGCCGGTCGCGATTGTCCAGCGTCAGCGACACCTCGGCATGGGCGCGCGCCGACCGGCGCGAGGTGCCGGCGAAGATCACGTCCTCCATCCCCTCGCCGCGCATGGCGGTCGGGCGGTTCTCGCCCATGACCCACCGCAGCGCCTCCAGCAGGTTCGACTTTCCGCAGCCGTTCGGCCCGACCACGCCGGTCAACCCTTCGCGGATCACCAGATCGGTCGGATCGACAAAGCTTTTGAAGCCGTTCAGGCGAAGACGGTCGAATCGCACCCCGGCACTCCGTTCTTGCTGCGCTCGATTGGCGAAGTGTTCCCGCTCGACCGCTACAAGTCAACCGAAACCCCATATATGGCGGATGCCGGGCGGGTGCCCACAAGATGCACCGGACGATTTGCGCCTCATGGCCACTGGCCTTGGACGCAGGGTGAAGATAGCGTCGCGCCATGATCGCGACCCTGGCCATCATCCTGACCTTCCAGCTTGTCGGCGAGATCGTCGCGCAGGCGCTGGACCTGCCTTTGCCGGGTCCCGTCGTTGGGCTTCTGCTGCTGGTCGGGACCTGCCTTGCCCGGCCCGCGCTGGCGCAGCGGATCAGGCCCGCGACACTGGGATTGCTGCAACATCTGTCGCTGTTCTTCGTGCCGGCGGGCGTCGGCATCGTGGCGCATTGGGACCTGCTGCGGGATGAGGGGGTGGGGCTGGCGCTGGCGGTCGTCGGATCGACGGTGCTGGCGATCGGCGCGGGCGCGCTGGCCTTTACCGCCGTTGCGCGGCTGACCGGGTCCGAGGACCCGTCCGCGCTGAAGGACGGGCGCGATGGCTGATCCGCTGCTGATCTGGTCCTATCTGGCCGAGGGGCCGCTGCTGTGGCTGACGGCGACGCTGGCCGCCTATCTGATCGGGGATGCGGTCTTTCGCGCAACCCGCCGGAAAAGCTGGGCAAATCCGGTTCTGATCGCGATCATCCTGCTGGCGATCCTGCTGATGGCGACGGGCACCGACTATGCCACCTATTTCGAGGGGGCGCAGTTCGTCCATTTCATGCTGGGGCCGGCAACGGTGGCCCTGGGCCTGCCGCTTTACGACAATCTGCCGCGGGTGAAGAAGGCGGCGTGGCCGATGCTGGCGGGGCTGGTCGCGGGGTCCACAGTGGCGGTCGTGTCGGCGCTGGCGATTGCGAAAGCCTTTGGGATTCAAGGCTCTGTGTTGGCATCCCTGGCGCCGAAATCGACCACCGCGCCGGTCGCCATCGGGATCGCGGAACGGATCGGAGGCCAGCCCACCGTGACCGCCGCACTTGTCCTGCTGACCGGCATCTTCGGCGCGATCGTGGTGACGCCGCTGCTGAACCTTCTTCGCGTAAAGGACTGGCGCGCAAGGGGTTTTTCCGTGGGCGTGGCCGCGCACGGCATCGGGACCGCGCGCGCCTTCCAGGTGAACGAGACGGCAGGCGCGTTTTCGGGCATCGGCATGGGGCTGAACGCGGTGCTGACGGCGATCATCGCGCCGCTGGCGCTGCGGCTGTTCGGCGGCTGAGCCGTTGCGCAACAGCGCGCGTTGCAGGCGCGCGGCGTCTGCGCCGCAGGGCCGGCGGGCCGGCGGGGCCAGCAAATGCTGGGATTTCGGCTGCACAAGGCGTGCAGCAGGGCGGCACAGCGCGTGCACAATGTGTGCACCGGCAACGCACGGTGGCGCGTGCGTCGCGCCCTGCCTCGGCCCAGTTTCTGACGCGGTCGTGATGTATTTCGCCGAAGACTTCCCATATAGAGGGCAGAGCACGGCACATCCGCCCGGGCGTCACACAGAGAACGCGATCATCGCCCGCCACAGGTGCCAGACCAACCGCAACGCCCTTCGTCATGCCACAGGGACCGCCCCGGTCCGCTGGCCCGGCGTCGATGCGCGCCCGTGCGCGGGTGCGATGAACCGGCCCGCCGCTGCGGCCGCGTCATGCCGCATCCACGTTCCGCAAGAATTTTCAGGGAGATCCGCGTGACACGCAAAAGCAAACCCAGCCCGCTGTTCGGCCAGTATTTCAAAGCGCCCGAAACCCTTCAGGACCGTACGACGGCGGCCGCAAGGCTGATCATCGACGAGGACCGCACCCGCCGCGAAGAACTGTCGGCCAAGCTGCGCAAGGCGCGACTGGAACGCGACGAACAACAGGCCGCCGAAGCCGAGGCCGAGGCGCCGCCGAAAAAGCGCGCCTCGCGGAAGAAATCGGGCTGACGCGGAGGAGTTCGTGCGGTGGCCCGGTAAGTTGCTGGCGGTCGATGCCGCGACGACCCGGCCGAGCATCCCGATAGGGTTCGACCGATGAAACCGGATGTCGTCGTTCATTGCGACTGGAGCAAGGACGCCGCCAAAAGATGGCAGGCGAAGGCAACCAGAGACGGCGGTTCGTGGCGCCTGGAACTGCCGCAGCGGGTCGGATCGACCGAGGATGTCCTTGACCGGATGAGAGAGGGCGCAAAGCCCGGTCGCCTGTTCGCGGGCTTCGATTTCCCGATCGGCCTTCCGCTAACCTATGGCGCCCGGACGGGTCTGGACGGCTTTCGCGAGGCCGTCGAGGCGTTCGGCTGCGCGGGGGCATGGCAGGACTGGTTTGCCGTTTGCGACGATGCAAGCCAGATCAGTCTGCACCGGCCCTTCTATCCGATGCGGCCCGGCGGACGGCGGCTTGCGCATCTGCTGGACGGTCTTGCGCTGGATGGCGTGTCGGCCCGCAGGCTTTGCGAGCGACGAACGGCCAGCAGGCCCGCGGCCTGCATGTTGTTCTGGACACTTGGCGGCAATCAGGTGGGGAAAGCGGCGGCGACCGGCTGGCAGGAAATCCTGAAGCCGAACCTGCCTCGGATCGGGCTGTGGCCCTTTGACGGCGACCTGCACAGCCTGCTTGCGCAGCGGGATATCGTCGTCGCGGAAACCTATCCCGGAGAGGTCTATGACCATCTGGGGATTCCGAGAAGACCGGTCTGGAGCAAACGAAAGCAGGCCGGCAGGGCAAGCGTCGGCGGCCATCTTCTGGCACGGACAACGCAGCGCGGTCATGGTCTGGCCGAGGGGCTGGCAGATGTCATCCGCAACGGATTCTCGGATCGCGCCGACGGCGAGGATCAGTTCGACGCGCTGGTCGGCCTTCTGGGGATGCTGGACGTGGTCGATGGGCATCGTCCGGAAGGTGCGCCAAGGGATCCGGCCATCTCGGGTTGGGAGGGCTGGATCCTTGGGCAGCAGCATCAGGCGGCATCTGGCTGAAGCCGTGCTTCGCTGCGCGACGTCGCCCGTCTATTTCCCCTTTGGCCTGAAGGCGGCGATCTTGTCGGGGTCCGTCTCGATCCGCGCCGCGCCCAGCAGGTCGAGGCAATAGGGCACGGCGGCGAAGACGGCGTTCAGGCAGGTGGCGATGGCCGAGGGTTTGCCGGGGATGGTGATGATCAGCGTGGCGTCGCGGCTGACGGCGGTCTGGCGCGACAGGATCGCGGTCGGCACCTCGCGCAGGCTGGCGCGGCGCATTTCCTCGCCGAAGCCCGGATATTCGCGGTGGGCCACGTCCATCACCGCCTCGGGCGTCTGGTCGCGGGGGGCGGGGCCGGTGCCGCCGGTCACCAGGATCAGGTCGGTGCCCGCCTCGACCAGTTCGCGCAGCCTTGCGGCCACGCCCTCGCGCCCGTCGGGGACGATGTGGCGCGCGATCTCGACCGGCGAGGTGATCGTGTCGCGCAGCCAGCTTTCGGCGCCGGGGCCGCCCTTGTCCTCATACTCGCCGGTCGCGGCGCGATCGGAGACGGTCAGGATGGCGATGCGGGCGGGGCGGGTCATGGGCGGGGCCTTTGTGTGTATCTGCCGGACTTCAGTAAAGGCCACGCCTGATCATAATCCATGATATGATTGTGTCTGGATTTCCAGTGCGCATCAATGCCGATCCAACCGTTCTTGAAGACCTTCCCGCACTCCGGACAACTGTTCGCGCTTTGATTCGTGCTCGTCGGCGAAGGCCATATCTTTCTTGCAGCCGCCTTGAAGGCTGCTACTCCAAGCTGCCCCCGCTCTCGCGCTTTGGAGCCGGGACGAGAAAGAATCTCGGCAATCGTGCCGTAAGGCGCTTCCCAGATTTCGATTGCGTCCAAGTCGTCATCAAGGAGAACCAGCATGACGACATCGCAGTCAGCGTTCTGTTTGATCGCGCCCACCCGCTGTCCCGGTGAGGGAGATCGTCCGACAACACGTCCCTTCACCTGAACGCGCTCTATCTTGCCGTCTTTCACACGCAGCGCATCGTAGCCTGGTGTCCGCGCGGACGCCAGTTCCAGCCCCAGCTTCTGTGCGACAACGTATTCGGCAATCTCACCAGTCACGCCCAATGGCTTACCGGTGATCCTCATATACTCGGATGCCAGCGGCTTGATCGTCGCAAGGATTTCTTCGACCCGTGTCTGCGGCATTCCAAAGCCCCTTCTTTGGCAAGGTCGGTAGCTGCATATAACGTAAACGAACGCTATTTCACCCGCGCGTTCCGGTTCGCCACCAGTTTCAGGCGCAGCGCGTTCAGGCGGATGAAGCCTGCCGCGTCCTTCTGGTCATAGGCGCCGGCGTCGTCCTCGAACGTGACATGGGCTTCGCTGTAAAGCGAGTGATCCGACCAGCGGCCGACGCAGGAGACGCTGCCTTTATACAGTTTCAGCCGGACGGTGCCGGTGACGTGTTCCTGGCTTTTGTCGATGGCGGCCTGCAGCATCTCGCGTTCGGGGCTGAACCAGAAGCCGTTATAGATCAGTTCCGCATAGCGCGGCATCAGGCTGTCCTTCAGATGGCCCGCGCCCGAATCCAGCGTGATCTGTTCGATGCCGCGATGCGCCTCCAGCAGGATCGTGCCGCCGGGGGTTTCATAGATGCCGCGCGACTTCATGCCAACAAAGCGGTTTTCCACGAAATCCAGCCGGCCGATGCCGTGCTTGCGGCCCAGCTCGTTCAAATCGGTCAGGATCGTGGCGGGCGACAGGTTCTTGCCGTTAATCGCCACCGCGTCGCCGCGTTCGAACGTCACCTCGACATATTCGGGCTGATCGGGCGCATCCTCGGGGGCGACGGTGCGCTGATAGACATGAGCCGGGGCCTCGACGGCGGGGTCCTCCAGCGCCTTGCCCTCGCTGCTGGTGTGCAGAAGGTTCGCGTCCACGCTGAACGGTGCCTCGCCGCGCTTGTCCCTGGCGATGGGGATCTGGTTCTGTTCGGCGAATTCGATCAGCTTCGTGCGGCTGGTCAGGTCCCATTCCCGCCAGGGCGCGATCACCCGGATGGCCGGGTCCAGCGCATAGGCGCTGAGTTCGAAGCGGACCTGATCGTTGCCCTTGCCGGTGGCGCCGTGGGCGACCGCGTCGGCGCCGTGCCGGTGGGCCAGTTCCACGAGACGCTTGGAGATCAGCGGACGCGCGATCGAGGTGCCAAGCAGATACAGCCCCTCATAGACCGCATTGGCGCGGAACATCGGAAAGACGAAATCGCGCACGAATTCCTCGCGCAGATCCTCGATATGAATGTTCTGGGGGGCGATGCCCAGCATCTCGGCCTTGGCGCGCGCCGGTTCCAGTTCCTCGCCCTGTCCCAGATCGGCGGTGAAGGTGATGACCTCGCAGCCATATTCGGTCTGCAACCATTTCAGGATGATCGAGGTGTCGAGGCCCCCGGAATAGGCAAGGACGACTTTCTTCGGCGCGTCGGACATGGCGGATCCCTTTGTCGAGTTTCGCGCCGGGATACGGCCAATCGCGCAGTCCCACAAGGGCGCGCTTGATCGCGGCGCGCGCGGCGGCAGGGGCGTGCGCGACATGCGCCGGTGAGGCGGGCGGGCGCGCTGACCTCTTGCCAAGCCGGCGCTTTCGCGGCATGGGCGTGGGCCATGGAAAACTTTGTCGCCTCTGTCCAGGATGCCGAGGCCGCCCTGCGCGACCTGTTCGACCCCACGCCGCTTCAGCGCAACGATCATCTGTCGGCGAAACACGGGGCCGATATCTGGCTGAAGCGCGAGGATCTGACCCCGGTGCGCAGCTACAAGCTGCGCGGCGCGTTCAACGCCATGCGCAAGCTGGTGGGCGGGCAGTCGGCTGCACGGGCGCATTTCGTCTGCGCCAGCGCCGGCAACCACGCGCAGGGCGTGGCCTATGCCTGCCGGCATTTCGCTGTGCGCGGCACGATCTTCATGCCGGTCACGACGCCGCAGCAGAAGATCCACAAGACCCAGATCTTCGGCGGCGACGCGGTCGAGATCGTGCTGAGGGGCGATTATTTCGACCAGACGCTGGCCGCCGCGCAGGCGTTCTGCGCCGAACGGCAGGCGCAGTTCCTGTCGCCCTTCGACGCCCCCGACATCATCGAGGGGCAGGCGACGGTCGGGCTGGAAATGCTGGGCCAGCTTGGCCGCGCGCCCGATCTGGTGGTGCTGCCGGTGGGCGGGGGCGGCCTGTCGTCGGGCGTCACCCGCTATCTGGGCGAGGTGGCGCCCGAGACGCAATTCGCCTTTGCCGAGCCGCTTGGCGGGGCCAGCCTGAAAGCCGCGCTGGAAACCGGCGCGCCGGTCGCGCTGCCCGCGATCGACAGCTTTGTCGATGGCGCGGCGGTGGCCCGGATCGGCGCCCTGCCCTTCGAGACGCTGCGCCGCTTTTCGCCCGCCGACGTGCATCTGGCGCCCGAGGACCGGATCTGCCTGACCATGCTTGAGATGCTGAACACCGAGGGCGTGGTGCTGGAACCGGCCGGCGCTCTGGCGCTGGACGTGCTGGGCGATCTGGGCGATCTGACCGGCAAGACGGTGGTCTGCGTCTGTTCGGGCGGTAATTTCGATTTCGAGCGCCTGCCCGAGGTCAAGGAACGCGCGCAGCGCCACAGCGGCGTCAAGAAGTATTTCGTGCTGCGGATGCCGCAGCGCCCCGGCGCGCTGCGCGATTTCCTGGAACTTCTGGGTCCCGATGACGATATCGCGCGGTTCGAGTATCTGAAGAAATCGGCGCGGAACTTCGGCTCGGTCCTGATCGGGATCGAAACGACGCAGCCCGCGAACCTGACCACGCTGGCGGCGCGGCTGGAACAGTCGGGCTTTGCCTTTCGCGACATCACCAATGACGGGATCCTGGCCGAATTGCTGGTCTGAAGGGTCGGGCGGACGGATGTCCGCAGCCGAGATGACGAAAATTGTCGCTGTTCGGCGCGGCTGATCGGGGCGGATTTACGGCTTCTTCACCCGCGACGGTCTAGATGTCGTGTCATGACATCGCCGAATCGATCCCCTGCCATCTCGTCCTTTGCCGGTGCCGTGCGCACCGCGCGACAGGTGCTGCTGGTCGATGCCAGCGCGGCGCAGCGGCGGCTGATCGGGACCCGGCTGCGCAAGGCGGGATACCGTGTCAGCGAGGCGGAATCGGTGGCGCAGGCGCTGGCCCTCTGCGACGCGGCCGAGCCCGATTTCGTGCTGTCGGACTGGAATGTGGCCGACATGTCGGGGCTGGATCTGTGCCGCGCGTTCCGCGCCCGCGACCGCAGCGGATACGGGTATTTCCTGCTGCTGACGGACACCGCGGACGAGGGCGACATCGCCCGCGGGCTGGAGGCGGGGGCGGACGATTTCCTGCGCAAGCCGGTCTCGGGGCAGGAATTGCTGGCACGGCTGTCGGCGGGCGAACGCATCCTGCGGGTCGAGGACGAACTGCGCGCCAGCAACGCGCAGCTGCGCCAGACGCTGGACAAGCTGCGCGAAACGCAGGCCGCCATCGACCGCGACCTGCGCGAGGCGCGCAAGCTGCAACAGGGGCTGGTGCGCGAACGCGCGGGGCGGTTCAACCAGATCCAGCTGTCGCTGCTGCTGCGGCCCGCGGGCCATATCGGCGGCGATCTGGTGGGGTTCTTTCCGATCACCGGGGACCGGGTCGGGCTTTACGCGCTGGACGTGTCGGGCCACGGCGTGACGGCGGCGCTGCTGACCGCGCAGCTGTCGGTGCATCTGTCGGGGGCGTCGGACCAGAACGTGGCGCTGCGCGCGGCGCAATCGGGCAGCGATGCGGTGCCGCCCGCAGCCCTGGCGCATTTCTTCAACAACATGATGCTGGAAGAGGTGAATACAGAAACCTATTTCACCATGATCTATGCCGAACTGAACCATGTCACCGGGCAGGTGCGGATGGTGCAGGCCGGCCACCCGCATCCGATGTTGCAAAAGGCCGACGGACAGGTGCTGCGGATCGGCAGGGGCGGGATGCCGGTGGGCGTGTTCGAGACGCCGATCTTCGATGAGATCGAGTTCCGGATGGAGCCGGGGGACCGGCTGCTGATCGCCTCGGACGGGATTACCGAGGCTGCGAACGCGGCGGGCCGGTTGCTGGGCGAGGACGGGCTGGAGGCGATCATGCGCACCAACGCCTTTCTGGGCGGCCACGCATTTCTGGAATCGATGGCCTGGTCGGTGTCGGAATATGGCCGGGGCGAGCGTCCCGACGACATGTCGGCGGTGCTGGTCGAATATCTGCGTCCCGCCGATCCGGTCGGCCTGACGCCCCGGTGACGCGGGCTGCGGCGGCGCACGGGCAGCCGCCGCGGCCGCGCGGGGGTGGCGAAACGCATCATCGTCAACGCCGCCTGCTGCTGGCCGGCCGCGTTGGCGCGTGCATCGGGCATCGCGGCTGCGCGCCGGGCGCCCCCTTGGGATCGGCGTCGAAACCCTTATATTGGGCGCGACACAGGCCCGCCCGACCCGGTCGGTGCGGGCCACCGACTTCAAGGATACGCCATGAGCATGATCAACCAGATCGCCTGGGACGACACGGTTCTGCCCTTCCAGCTGGACAGATCCTCGATCCGCGGCCGCGTCGCGCGGCTGGATGGCGTGCTGGACCACATCCTGTCACGCCACGATTATCCGCCGGCGGTCAGCGCGCTGGTCGCGGAACTGGCGCTGCTGACGGCGCTGATCGGGCCGACCGTCAAGCTGCGCTGGAAGCTGAGCCTGCAGGTGCGCGGCAACGGCGCGGTGCGCACCATCGCCACCGATTTCTATGCCCCCGAGGCCGAGGGCCAGCCCGCCCGCATCCGCGCCTGGGCCAGTTTCGACGCCGACCGGCTGGACGACCGCCCGCCCTTCGAGCAGATCGGCGAGGGATATTTCGCGATCCTGATCGATCAGGGTCAGGGCACCCATCCCTATCAGGGGATCACGCCGCTGTCGGGCGGGTCGCTGTCGTCCTGCGCGCAGACCTATTTCGCGCAGTCCGAACAATTGCCGACGCGATTCTCGGTCGCCTATGGCCGCTCGCAGCTGTCGGGCGAGCCCGAGCACTGGCGCGCCGGCGGCGTCATGTTGCAGACCCTGCCCGCCCAGCCCATGGGCATGGGCGAGGGCGGCAGCGGCGAGGACGGGCTGATCGAGGCCGCAGACATCCTGCAGGGCGCGGAATCCGAGAACTGGAACCGCGCCAACCTGCTGCTGGACACGGTCGAGACGCTGGAACTGATCGGCCCGACCGTGGGTCCGACCGATCTGCTGCTGCGCCTGTTTCACGAGGAAACGCCGCGCGTCTTCGACACGCAGCGGGTCGAGTTCGGCTGTTCGTGCACCGGCCAGCGGGTGCGCGAGACGCTGTCGATCTATTCGGCCAAGGACATCGCGCACATGACCACCGATGCGGGCATCGTGACCGCCGACTGCCAGTTCTGCGGCGCGCATTACGAATTCGACCCCGACAGCCTGGGATTCGAGGCGACGGTCGATGCCGAGGGCCAACCCATCGACCGCGACGGCGACGATGCCGGCGGCGCGCAGGACAGGGCCGCCGAGTGACGGCCGCCTGGTCCGAGGCGCGGCTGCGCGCGGCCCTGGCGGACATGGCCGGGCCAAGTTCGGATTACGATCTGGACGACATGCCCCTGCCCGACGCGCCGACCCGGTCCGCCGGCGTGCTGGCGGCGTTTCACGAGGATGACGGGCGGCTGGTGCTGACCAAGCGCGCCTCGGGTTTGCGCCATCATCCGGGCCAGATCGCCCTGCCCGGCGGCAAGGTCGATCCGGGCGATGCCGACGAGGTGGCGGCGGCGCTGCGCGAGGCCCGCGAAGAGGTCGGGCTGGACCCCGCGCAGGTCGATCTGGTCGGCGCGCTGGCGCCGCACCGGACCGTCACCAGCTTTGCGGTGACGCCGGTGATCGGCATCATCCGCGGCCCGTTCGTTCCGGTCGCGGAACCCGGCGAGGTCGATGAGGTCTTTGCCATGCCCTTCGCCCATATCGCCGATCCGGCCAGCTATCGCGTCGAAAAGCGGCGCTGGCGCGGCGGCTGGCGCAGCTATTACGTGGCGCCGTGGGGTCCGTATTACCTGTGGGGCGCGACCGCGCGGATGCTGCTGGGGCTGGCGGAAAGGTTCCGGTCGTGAGCGCGCTGACCGACGGCGATGCGCCGTGCAAGGCGCTGGCCCCCGTCCTGGCCGACCCGGCGCTGAGCGCGGTTCTGGACGCCATCGAGGCCGGGGACAGGCGCGGTTTCCTGGTCGGCGGCGCGGTGCGCAACGCGCTGATCGGGCGGGCGGTGGACGATGTGGACATCGCCACCGACGCCCGCCCCAGGGACGTGATGCGACTGGCCCGGGACGCGGGGCTGAAGCCGGTGCCGACCGGCATCGACCACGGCACGATCACCGTCGTGGCAGACGGACGCGGCTTTGAGGTCACGACATTCCGGCGCGATGTCGACACCGACGGGCGGCGCGCGGTCGTGGCGTTCTCGGACGATCTGGCCGAGGATGCGCGGCGGCGCGATTTCACCATGAACGCGCTGTATGCCGACCGCGCGGGCCGGGTGATCGACCCGGTGGGCGGCCTGCCCGATCTGATGGACGGGCGGCTGCGCTTTGTCGGCGATCCGCAGGCCCGCATCCGCGAGGATTACCTGCGCATCCTGCGCTTCTTTCGCTTTCTGGCCTGGTATGGGCGCAAGGCCGATCCCCGCGCCGTGGCCGCCTGCGCCGCGCTGAAGGACGGGCTGGCGCGGATCGCGCCCGAACGCATCGGCGCCGAGATGCGGAAACTGCTGGCCGCGCCCGACCCCTCGGACGCAGTGCGGCTGATGGCGGATACCGGCGTGCTGGCGCAGATCCTGCCCGGGGCGCAGGCGGACACGCTGCCCGCGCTGATCGCGGCCGAGGGCGGGCGGCCGCCTGCATGGCCGCGCCGTCTGGCCTGTCTGCGCGCGCCCGATGCGGCCCAGGCGCTGCGCCTGTCGCGCGAGGAGGCGCGGGTGCAGGATGCGCTGGCCGGCGCGCTGTCGGCCGGATGGTCGCTGAACGAGGCGGGCTATCGGCTGGGCCGCGATCTGGCCACCGATCATGCCCTGATCCGCACCGCATCGGGCCACGATCTGCCCGAGGGCTGGGCCGACCGGCTGGCCCACGCGGCGCAGGCGCGCCTGCCGATCGCGGCAAAGGATCTGATCCCCGATCTTCAGGGCCACCAGATCGGTCGCGGCCTGAAGGCCGCCGAGGCGATGTGGATCGCGGGCGATTTCGCGGTGCCGGCCCCGGCGCTGATCGACGCCGCCCTGCTGGCCGGAAAGGCCGCGCCATGAGCCTGCATCAACGCTTTGGCCGCATGGTCGATGCCTTTCGCCCCGCAGAGGGACCGCCGCCCGACACGTTGCTGGCGTTCTTCCGCTGGTGCCTGTCGGGGGCGTGGCGCGGTCTGGGCGTGGCCGCCGTGGCCTCGGCCATGGGGGGTGCGGCGGATGTCATCGCGGCGATCCTGCTGGGGCGCGTGGTCGATGCGGTCAGCGGCAACGCCACGGTCGGATTCTGGGCGCAGAACTGGCTGCTGATCGCGCTGTTCATCGGCTTTTTCCTGATCCTGCGCCCGGCGATCTTCGGATTGTCCACCGCCAGTTCCAGCGTCATCATCGGGCCGAACATCCTGCCGCTGGTCCTGTCGCGGCTGCATCGCTGGACGATGGGCCATGCGGTGACGTTCTTCGACAACGATTTCGCCGGGCGGCTGGCGCAGAAGCAGATGCAGACCGCCCGCGCCGTCACCGATGTCGCCAGCGAGATGGTGAACGTGGTCGCGTTCGCGCTGGCCTCGGTGATCGGGTCGGCGGCGTTCCTGCTGTCGGTCGATGGCTGGGGCGCAGTCGCGCTGGTCGTGTGGCTGCTGGCATATTTCGCGCTGATCCGGTTCTTTCTGCCGCGCATCCGGCTGCGGTCGGGGGCGCGCGCCTCGGCCCGGGCGATGGTGACGGGGCAGGTCGTGGACACGATCACCAACATCAAGACCGTCAAGCTGTTCGCCCATGCCGAGCACGAGGATCGCGCCGCCCTGGGGGCGATGGCGGGGTTTCGCGAACGGGCGCTGGATTTCGGGATCGTGTCGACGTGGTTCCGGCTGTCGCTGATGATCGTGGCGGGTATCCTGCCGGTGATCCTGGTGGGCGGGTCGATCCTGCTGTGGCGTCAGGGGCAGGCGACGCCGGGCGACATCGCCGCCGCCGGCGCCATCGCCATGCGGCTGAGCCAGATGACCGGATGGGTCAGCATGGCGCTGATGGGCGTCTGGGGCAGCATCGGCGAGGTCGAGGACGGGATGCGCACCCTGTCGCCGCCCCACGCGCTGACCGATGCGCCGGATGCCGTCACGCTGGACCGGGTGCGCGGCCACATCGTCTTCGATCACGTCGATTTCGCCTATGGCCACGAGGCGGGCGGCATCCGCGACCTGACGCTGGAGATCGCGGCCGGCGAAAAGGTCGGCATCGTGGGCGCGTCGGGTGCGGGCAAATCTACGCTGGTCGCGCTGCTGCTGCGGCTTTACGACGTCGAACGCGGCGCGATCCGCATCGACGGGCTGGACGTGCGGCAGGTCACGCAGGAAAGCCTGCGCCGGCAGATCGGCATGGTCACGCAGGAAACCGCCATGTTCAACCGCTCCGCGCGCGACAACATCGTCTATGGCCGCCCCGACGCCACCGACGCGGAGATCGAGGCCGCCGCGCGCGCCGCCGAGGCGCACGAGTTCATCCTGGGGCTTCAGGATCACGCCGGGCGCACCGGATACGATGCGCGTCTGGGCGAACGCGGCGTCAACCTGTCGGGCGGTCAGCGTCAGCGGATCGCGCTGGCCCGCGCCTTTGTCAAGGACGCGCCGATCCTGGTCTTGGACGAGGCCACCAGCGCGCTGGACAGCGAGGTCGAGGCGCAGGTGCAGGAGGCGCTGTCCCGCGCCATGCGCGGCAAGACGGTGCTGGCCATCGCCCACCGCCTGTCCACCATCGCCGAACTGGACCGGATCATCGTCATGGATGCCGGCCGGATCGTCGAATCGGGCTCTCACGCCGAATTGCTGGCGCAGGGCGGGCTGTATGCGCGTTACTGGAACCGCCAGTCGGGCGGGTTTCTGGGCACCGAAGAGGCCGCCGAGTGAGCCTGTGGCGGATCGCGCGTCTGGGACGGCGCGGCGACGGGGTGGCGGTGGGCGATGGCGGCCGCGCGCTGGCGCCGCTGACCCTGCCGGGCGAGACGGTCGCGGGCGAGGCCGTCGATGGCCGCATCGCCGCGCCGCGGATCGTGACCCCGTCGGCCGACCGGATAAAGCCGGTCTGCGGCCATTACCGCGCCTGCGGCGGCTGTTCGCTGATGCATGCGACAGGCGCGTTCACGACGGCGTGGAAATGTCAGGTCGTCGAAACCGCGCTGGCGGCGCAGGGGCTGGCGGCGCCGCTGGCGGGGGTGCATGTCTCGCCGCTGCGGTCGCGAAGGCGGGCGGTGCTGTCGGGGCGGCGCACGAAAAAGGGCGCGCTGGTGGGGTTTCACGCCCGCGCCTCGGAGGTGATCGTGGATCTGGCCGACTGCCACGTGGTGCGGCCCGAGATTATGGCCGCGCTGCCGCTGCTGCGCGCAATCGTGGCGGCGGGGGCGTCGCGGTCGGCGGAAATCGCGCTGACGGTGATCCACGGTCCCGCGGGGCTGGACGTGGCCGCGCAGGGCGGCAAGGCGATGGATGCGGCGCTGTTCCGGACCTTGGCGGCGCTGGCCGATCGGGGCGATCTGGCCCGGCTGGACTGGAACGGCGAGGCCATCACCCGCCGCGCGCCGGCCCTGCCGATGGGACGGGCGCAGGTGGTGCCGCCGCCCGGCGCGTTCCTGCAAGCCACCGCCGAGGGCGAGGCCGCGCTGCTGGCCGCGGTGCAGGAGATCCTGCGCGGGGCGGCCCGGATCGCAGATCTGTTTGCCGGCTGCGGCACGTTCGCCCTGCCGCTGGCCCGGTCGGCGCAGGTGCACGCGGTCGAGGGGCTGGCCGCGCCGCTGGCGGCGCTGGAGGCGGGATGGCGCGGCGCGCCCGGGTTGCAGCGCGTCACCACCGAGATTCGCGATCTGGCCCGCAACCCGTTGTTGCCGGACGAGATCGCGCGTGTTGACGCAATCGTGATCGACCCGCCGCGCGCGGGCGCCGAGGCGCAATGCCGCCAGATTGCGCGCTCGGACGTGGCCCGGATCGCGTTCGTGGCCTGCGATCCGGTGAATTTCGCAAGGGATGCGCGGATTCTGGCCGAGGGCGGGTTGCATCTGACGCGGCTGTGGGTGGTCGATCAGTTCCGCTTTTCCGCCCATGTCGAAACCGTGGCCGAGTTTCGCCGCCGCTAGCCCGACCGCGGCTTTCATGCTAATCAGAAGACATAAAAAGAAACCACCCGAGGCAGTGATGTATCGAGCGACACGCCGGACCGTCACCTTTTCGCTGCTGGCCCTGCTGGCGGCGTGTGGCGCAGGCAAATCCAAGTTCAAGACCTATAACGGCCCCCCCGTCACCCAGGTCGTGGTGAACAAGGGCAAGCGGCGGATGTATCTGCTGCACAACCAGACCGTTCTGAAATCGTTCGATATCGGTCTGGGCAATCAACCCCTTGGCACCAAGCGGTTCGAGGGCGACGGCAAGACGCCCGAGGGGATGTATTTCATCGACCGGTTCAACCCGCGCAGCAAATACCATCTGTCGGTCGGCGTCTCCTATCCCAGCGAGCGGGATGTGGCCTTCGCCGAGGCGTTGGGCCAGCGTCCGGGGGGCGACATCTTCATCCATGGCTGGGGACCCGAGGGCAACGCGCTGGCGCCCAAGAAACGGGACTGGACCGCCGGCTGCATCGCCGTGAAGGACGAAGAGATCGAGGAGGTCTATGCCATGCTGCGTCCGGGTACGCCGATCTTCATCCAGCCCTGACCGTCCGCGTTGGGCCGGAAAACCCGGTCCCCGCCAAAGTTTACGGGCGTCCGACAAGATATCGGACGCCCGTTTCAATTGACGGCGATGCGATTGCCGCGCGCCGGTGTCAGCTGCCGGTCAGCAGCGTCCACCAGATCTTGCCCGACGGTTCCTGATACCACGCCACGCCAAGCCCGGTCGCGGTCGGGTCCATGATGACGTCGCGGGTGTCGCGTTCGGACATCCAGGCGTTCAGCGTCTGGATGTCGTTTTCATAGGTCTCGGAGATGTTCTCTCCGATCAGGGTGCCGAAATAGCCCTGCGCGCGCGCCCGGTCCAGCGGCGACGACCCGTCCGATCCCCAGTGCCAGGCGCGGTTCTGCGCCGCCATGTCGCGCGAATGCGCCAGGGCGGCGGCATCCAGCTGCGGGTTCTGCATCAGGGGCGGCGCGCCCACATTGGCCCGCAGCATGTTGATTTGCTGCAACACCCGGGCGGGAATTTCGGCCGCCTCACGCTGGTCGATCCTGTAGGCGACGGGCAGCGGCTGGCCGTCGGGGCCAAGCTGGGGCATCGTGCGCGGCTGACAGGCGGCCAGCGCGATCAGCGACAGCACCGCAAACACCTTGAAATTCATCATGATCCACATTCCCCGGATTCCTTCTTGCTGATCTAGCGAAAAGGCGGCGGCGCTTCAAAGGCACGAAAGCGTGAAGCGAAGCCGCTGTTGCAGCCCTGCCGCTGGCGCGGGTTTGAATTGCCCGGATGCACGGCGCGGAGTATAGAATCGATCATCCGCATGAGGCGGAGCAGTCAAGGTCGTCCCAGAACGATCACGGAAACGAAGGACACATGCCATGAGCACATCGTCTGCCCTCAGCCGCCGGGCCTTCCTTGGCTCGGCCGCTGCGCTTGGCGCCGCCGGTCTGGCGGGGCCGTCCTTTGCGCAGCAGATCGACCCCTATACTGGACAGCAGGTGATCGGCGCGACGCCGGGCGCCACCCCCGATGCGGGCGCGGTCCAGTATGACAGCCAGGCCGACCAGCGCCACAACATCTCAAGCTTTCGGGCGCAGGACTGGCGGCCCTATTTCGACAATCTGACCAATGGCGCGATCCTGTGCGATCTGACCTCGCGCGCGGTGCATTTCTGGTCCGAGGATGAAAGCGTCTATCGCGTCTATCCGTCCTCGATCCCGGTTAGCGCCGATCTGACGCGCACCGGACGGACCGAGATCATCCGCAAGGTCGAAGGCCCGTCCTGGGCCCCCACGCCCGAGATGAAGCAGCGCAATCCCGAATGGCCCGATTTCGTGCCGCCCGGGCCGGACAACCCGCTTGGCACCCATGCGCTGTGGCTGAGCTGGCAGTATTACCGCATCCACGGCACCCACGACACGCGCAAGATCGGGCGCAAATCGTCGAATGGCTGCATCGGCCTGTATAATGAACACATCCAGGAACTGTTCGCCTTGTCCAATATCGGCACGCAGGTCCTGTTGCTGTAGAACTTGCGGCTTGTCCCGGATGTCAGCGCACAGCCGCCCCCATGGGCGGCTGTTTTCGTGTCACGGCTGCGGGTCGCCGAGCTGTGCGCCGTCGCGCCGGTGGCGTTCTGCGGTGGCGCGGTCGAGGGCTGCGGCAAGATAGTCCTGCTTGGTCAGCGTGCCCAGATTGCCCGAGGCGGGGGTGGCGCCCGACGGCTCTGCCTTGCCACGCGCCTCGCGGCCCTGACGCGCCGCCAGATCCCGTGCCCGGTCGCGCCGTCCGCGCAGAAGCGAGATCAGGTCCGACAACTCGCGATCGGACAGCTGCGCCAGACCGGGTTGCCGCGCCCGGTCGGCCAGGTCCAGCTCGTCCTTCGCCAGCGCGCGTTTTTCCTGATCGCTGGCGGGTTGGTCGGGGGCGGTCCTGTCGGGGGCGGGTCTGTCCGGCTGCGTCATTCGATCCTCCTGCGCTCACGCTGCGGCGGCAACGCGGGACGGGGGCCGATGTTCCCGGCGGGCAGGCTAGACCCATCCGCCGATATTGTCGCGGATGACGCCCATCATCACCTCGATATGGGCAGGATCGTCGTTCAGGCACGGAATATAGGTGAAATCGCGGCCGCCGGCATGTTCAAAGCTTTCGCGGATCTCTCCGTTGATCTCTTCCAGCGTCTCGATGCAGTCCGAGGCGAAGGCGGGCGAGATGACGGCGATGTCGGACACGCCCTGCCGCGCCAGATCCGCGACATGTTCGACCGTGTAGGGGCGCAGCCATTCCTCGGTGCCGAAGACCGACTGGAAGGTGGTGTCGATGATGCCGTCGGGCCAGTCCAGCGCCTGTTGCAGCAGGCGCGAGGTCTTCTGGCACTGGCAATGATAGGGATCGCCTTCCAGAAGATAGCGTTTCGGCATGCCGTGATACGAGGCGACCAGCTTCGTGGGCCGCCTGTCGCCAAGCGCGCGCCGCACGCTGTCGGCCAGCGCCCGGACATAGTCGGGCCGGTCGAAATAGGGATCGCAGGTCCGCACCGAGGGTTGCCATTTCTGCGCCATCAGCGCGCGGAACAGCTGATCGTTGGCGGTGGCCGAGGTGGCACCTGCATATTGCGGATAAAGCGGCAGGAACACGATCCGCCGGCAGCCCGCCTGCACCATGCGGTCCACCACCTCGGCGGTCGAGGGGTTGCCGTAACGCATGCAGAATTCCACCATCACCCGGTCGCCCCATTCCTCGGTGGCGCGCTGGCGCAGCGCCTGGGTCTGGTCGCGCGTGATCGTCATCAGCGGGCTTTCGCCCCGGTCGTGGTTCCAGATCAGCTTGTAGTTCGCGCCCGAGGTGAAGGGCCGTTTGGTCAGGATGATCCCCTGCAACAGCGGCTGCCATTTCCACGCCGGATAGTCGATCACCCGCTTGTCCGACAGAAACTCGTTCAGATACCGCCGCATCGACCAGTAATCGTAGCCGTCGGGCGTGCCCAGATTGGCGATCAGGATGCCGGTTCGGGCGGGTGTGATCGCGGGATGGTCGGTCGGCGCGTGGGCGGGCACGGTGGCTGGCGTCATGTCTTTTTCCTGATCTCGTTCAGCGCGTCTGCAAGAAGGGTCGTGGCCGAGCCGGGCCGCAGCGGTTTGGGCTGCGACGGCGCGGGTGCCCATCCGGTCAGAAAGACCAGATCGAAGGTGACGGCGATACGGGACGGATCGTCGCGGTCGGGGTGGTGTTCGGCCATGATCGCGCCCGCCCGCGCCAGGACCGCGCGGCGCGTGGGGCGGCGCAGGCGGGCGGCCATGGCGTTGCCCTCGCCCATCGCGCGCAGGTCGCGCGCCAGATGGATCAGGTCGCGATAGCTGGCGCGCTGGCTGACCAGATCCGCGACCGGCAGCGCCAGACCCGCCCGGCCCAGCAACGCGCCCATGTCACGGATCTCGCCCATCGGCAGGACGCGGGGCGACAGGCCGCCGGTGATCTCGGCCTCGGCCGCGGCCAGCGCGGCGCGCAGGCCAGACAGGGTCTGCCCGCCGGGACAGACGCCGATGAACAGCCCGTCCTGGCGCAGGGCGCGCGCGGAATGGACCATCTGGCCCACCGGGTCGTCGGCCCAGTGCAGCGCCATGGCGTGGATCACCAGATCATGCGCGCCCGGTTCCAGATCCAGCACCGGATCGTCGGCCACGATCTTCGCATCGGGAAACCGCGCGGCCCAGAAATCGGGAAAACCGGTCACGATGGCGGGGCGCGTAAACGATCTTTTAATCTCGGCCAGCCTATCCTGGATCTCGTCGGCGGCAAGCCGGTGCAGCACGTCGGCATGTCCCGCGCGCATCGCGCGACGTCGCTGGCGGGTCAGCGCCCGTCGGTCGGTCAGCGCGGGGCGGTCAGAGGCGGAAGGGGCGTTCATGGGCGGGGAACATAGGGTGCTTCGGGCGGCGATGAAAGGCGCGCTGCGCCTGATTTATCCGCCGCAATGCATCGGCTGCGGGCTGCCGGTGGCGGATGACGGCGACGGCAGCCTGCGCCTGTGTCCCGATTGCTGGCGCGAGACCCGGTTCATCGGCGCGGCTGCCTGCCATCGCTGCGGCGCGCCGCTGCCCGACGACGGCAGCGGGACGGGCGACGAATCGCTGATCTGCGACGATTGTCTGGCCATCGCGCGGCCCTGGCGGCACGGGCGGGCGGCGGTGGTCTATGCCGGGACCGGGCGCAGCCTTGTGCTGGCGCTGAAACACGGCGACCGGCCCGATCTGGCGCCCGCGCTGGCCGGCTGGCTGTCGCGGGCGGCCGCGCCGCTGATCCGGCCCGGCATGGTGGTGGCGCCGGTGCCCCTGCATCTGCGGCGGCTGATGAAGCGGCGGTATAATCAGGCGGCGCTGGTCTCGACCCATCTGGCCCGGGCGCGCGGTCTGCCGCATCTGCCCGACCTGCTGATCCGCCGCCGCCATACCGAGGGGCAGGACCACCGCAGCGTCAGCGACCGGTTCGCCAATATCGCCGGCGCGCTGGCGATCAACCCGCGCCGCGCCGCGCGGATACGGGGCAAGGCGGTGCTGCTGGTCGATGACGTGATGACCTCGGGCGCGACGATGGCTGCGGCGGCCGAGGCGCTGCTGGCGGCCGGATCGGGACCGATTTCGGTGGCGGTTCTGGCGCGCGCGGTCAAGGATGACTAGATTTGACGCATCACAATCACCGACCGGAACGCCATGACCCAGAAACCCACCGTCGAAATCTATGCCACCCGCACCTGCCCGTTCTGCACCGCCGCCAGGCAATTGCTGGACCGCAAGAACGTCGCCTATGCCGAGATCGATGTCGGCGCCGACCCCGCCCGGCGGGCCGAGATGATGCAGCGCGCGCAGGGCCGCCGCACCGTGCCGCAGATCTTCATCGGCGACACCCATGTCGGCGGCAGCGACGAACTGCACGCGCTGGAGCGCATCGGCAAGCTGGACCCGCTGCTGGAAGGGCGCGCCGCATGACCCAGGCCGCGGCGCTGCGGGTCGGGCTGGTGCAGCTGAACGTGGGCGACGACCCGCAGGCGAACCTGTCCGCGACCGTTCCGCTGATCCGGCAGGCGGCATCGGCGGGTGCCACCTTGGTGCTGACGCCCGAGGCCACGAACATCCTGTCGCCCGACCGCAAGCGGCAACAGGCCGTGCTGCGCGAACAGGCCGACGATCCGACCCTGTCCGCACTGCAATCCGAGGCGCGCAGGGCCGGGATCTGGCTGCTGATCGGGTCGCTTGCGCTGAAATCGGGCGATGACGACCGCTTCGTCAACCGCAGCTTCCTGATCGACCCTGACGGCGGGATCGCGGCCCGCTATGACAAGCTGCACATGTTCGACGTGACCATCTCCGAGACCGAGCAATATCGCGAAAGCGCCGCCTATCGCCCCGGCGACCGCGCGGTTCTGGCCGAGGCGGCGGGTGTGCCGGTGGGCATGACGATCTGCTACGATCTGCGCTTTCCGCATCTTTACCGGGCGCTGGCGCAGCAGGGGGCGCGTATCCTGACCGTGCCGTCGGCCTTCAGCCCGACCACCGGCGAGGCGCATTGGCAGGTCCTGCTGCGCGCCCGCGCCATCGAGACCGGCTGCTTCGTGCTGGCGCCGGCGCAATGCGGCATCCATGCCGCCCCGCACAGCCCCGACCGCCAGCCCCGCCGCAGCCACGGCCATTCCCTGGCCGTCGATCCCTGGGGCAAGGTGCTGGCCGACGGGGGCGTGACGCCGGGTCTGACCATGGTCGAGCTTGACCTTGGGGCAGTGGACAGGGCACGCTCTCGCATCCCGTCCTTGACCCATGACCGCCATTTCGACGGCCCCTGATCCCTTTCGCGCGATGAACAAACCCGTGAGCGACATCGACAGACCGCATTCCAACGACCGGCTGGCCGCCAGCCTGTTCGCCGAGGTGCTGATTGCCGACCAGCTGTCGCGCAACCTGATCAGCAAGGCGCTGCCGCGCGGGATGCAGATTTCGCATTTCTCGGTCCTGAACCTGCTGGCGCATGTGAACGAGGAACGCACCCCCGCGCAGCTGGCCGAGGCGTTTCACATCACCCGCGGGGCGATGACCAACACGCTGTCGCGGCTGGAATGGGCAGGCCATGTCCATATTCGCCCCGACTGGGACGATGCGCGGCGCAAATTCGTGTCGATCAGCCCGTCGGGGCGCGCGGCGCGCGATGCGGCCATCGCCGCCTTCATGCCGCTGATCGCCGATGTCGTGCGCGATATCGGCGCCGACCGGGTGCGCGGCGCCCTGCCCGTGCTGCGCGAACTGCGCCTGAGGCTGGAGGGCGGGCCGCTTTAGTCCGTCGTCTGCGGACTGCGCCGGGCGGTCATGACATAGTTCACCGACAGGTCGCGGTCGGACAGCCGCCAGCCGAAACCGACCGGGTTGAAGACCATGCCGCGCCGGTCCACCGCCGCGCACCCCGCCTGTTCGGCCATCGCGGCCAGCGCGTCCGGGGTGATGAACCGCCCCCAGTCATGGGTGCCGCGCGGCAGCCAGCGCAGGACCCATTCGGCCCCGACGATCGCCGCGCCAAAGCTTTTCGCGGTGCGGTTCAGGGTCGAGACGATGACCAGACCGCCGGGCCGGACCAGATCGCGGCAGGTGGCGATGAAGGCGGGCGGATCGGCCACATGCTCGACGATCTCAAGCGCCAGGACCACGTCGAAGACCTCGCCCGCCCCGGCCAGCGATTCCGCCGTGGTCGCGCGGTAATCCACCCGCAGCCCCTGCTGTTCGGCGTGCAGGCGGGCGACGGCGATATTGCCTTCTGCGGCATCGGCGCCCACGACCTCGGCCCCCAGGCGCGCCATCGGTTCGGCCACCAGCCCGCCGCCGCAGCCGATATCCAGCACGCGCAATCCCTGAAACGGTCGCGGGGCGCGGCGGTCGCGTCCGAACTCGGCCGCGATCTGGGTTGCGATATAGTCCAGCCGCACCGGGTTCATCATGTGCAGCGGTCTGAACTTGCCTTCGGGGTCCCACCATTCGGCGGCCATGGCCTCGAACTTGGCGATTTCCTGGGCGTCGATGCTGCTCATGCGTCGGTCCTTCTGGCGGGCGCTGTCGCTTGGGCTTATAGTGCCTGAATGGACCGAATGGCAGAGCAAAACTCCGCGACACATGGCCGCCTGCACCCGGCGGGCGAGCCGTTCGACCGGCGCATGCTGGATGTGGGCGACGGCCACCGCCTGTATGTCGAACAATGCGGCAACCCGGACGGCCGTCCGGTGCTGGTGCTGCATGGCGGGCCGGGCGGCGGATGCAGCCCGTTCATGCGGCGTTTCTTCGATCCCGAACATTACCGGGTGGTGCTGTTCGATCAGCGCGGCTGCGGCCGGTCGCGGCCCTCTGCCTCGGTCGAGGCGAACACGACCGCGCATCTGATCGCCGACATCGAACGCATCCGCGCCGATCTGGGCATCGCCGCGTGGCTGCTGTTCGGCGGCAGCTGGGGGGCGACGCTGGCGCTGGCCTATGCGCAGGCGCATCCCGGTCACGTCACCGGGCTGGTGCTGCGCGGCGTGTTCCTGGGCCGGCAGCGCGAGCTGGACTGGTTCTATGGCGGCGGCGCTGCGCGGTTCTTTCCCGATCTGTGGGCGCAGTTCCAGGACCCCATCCCCGAGGCCGAGCGCGACGACATGATCGGCGCCTATCGCCGGCGGCTGTTTTCCGACGATGCCGGGCGGCAGGGACGCTATGCCCTGCCCTGGCTGATGTGGGAAAACGCGCTGGCGGGTCTGCAATCGGCTCCGTCCAGCCACGCGCCGGCCGAATATGCCCGTGCCTTCGCGCGGCTGGAAAACCATTATTTCAGCCATCGCTGCTTTCTGGACGAGGGCCAGCTTCTGCGCGACCGGCACCGGATCGAACATCTGCCGGCGGTGATCGTGCAGGGCCGCTATGACATGGTCTGCCCGCCGGGCAGCGCGCATGAACTGGCCGAAGGCTGGCCGCGCTGCGAGTTGCGCATCGTCCCCGCCTCGGGCCACGCGCTGTCCGAGCCGCGAATCTCGGCCGAGTTGCTGCGCGTCATGGACGCAATCCGCGACACCGACCGGCAGGGGACCGGAGCCGGCGCATGATTTTCCTGCTGTTCCTGCTGGCCAGTGCCGCCGCCGCCGCGACCGGCGTGATCTTCAAGCCCGGCGCATGGTATGAGGGGTTGAGAAAACCCGGCTTCACGCCGCCGAACCGGCTGTTCCCGATTGCCTGGACCGCGATCTATCTGCTGTCGGCCATCGCCGCCGCCCGGGTCGCGGGCGTGCCGGGATCTGACCTGGCGCTGGCGCTGTGGGCGGCGCAGATCGCGCTGAACACGCTGTGGACGCCGGTGTTTTTCGGCGCGCATCTTATGGCTGCGGGCATGGCGGTGATCGCCATCCTGTGGCTGGTCGTGCTGGCCATGACGGTGACGTTCTGGCGAATCGACGTGCTGGCCGGGGTCATGCTGCTGCCCTATCTGGCGTGGCTGTGCGTGGCGGCGGCGCTGAACTGGCGCATCTGGCGCGACAACCGCACGACGGGCGCGGCCTGAATCCGGGCGCGCGGAACCGGCCCGCGACCGGGCAGATCCGCGATGATGCGCCCGGTCGCGCGGCGTGCTTGCAATTGCTGCGGACCCGGTCTATATGCCTGCCTAACAGCGGTGCAGGCTTCCACCCCCTGCCCACCGGACGCTTTCGCATGGGCCCGCTGCGGGCCCTTTTTCGTATCCAAAGGTTCTCATGTCGAACGACCTGATCGCCAAGACCGCCATCGACCGGCGCCTGGCCGAGATCATCACCCCGGTGATCGAGGATCTGGGCTTTGAGTTGGTGCGCGTCCGCCTGCAGGGCGGCAAGACCGCCACGTTGCAGATCATGGCGGACCGGCCCGAAGGCGGGATCAACGTCGACGATTGCGGCCAGATTTCGGTCGCCGTCAGCGCCACGCTGGATGTCGAGGACCCGATCGAGGAAGCCTATCACCTCGAGGTCAGCAGCCCCGGCATCGACCGGCCGCTGACCCGGCTGAAGGATTTCGAGGCGTTCGAGGGATACGAGGCCAAGCTGGAAACGAACCAGCCGATCGACGGTCGCAAGCGCTGGAAAGGCGTGCTGGCGGGGGTCGAGACCGGCACCGGCGGCGACGAGGTGCTGCTGAACATCGACGAGGGCGGCGAGGTGCAGACCATCGGGCTGAACTTCGACTGGCTTGCCGATGCCAAGCTGGTGCTGACCGACGAGCTGATCCGCGAGATGCTGCGCCAGAAGAAAGAGGCCGGCGTTGCGATCGACAATCTGGATGAAAGCGCCTTCGACGCGGTGGAAACCGAGGACGGCGGCGAAACCCGCGAACAGACAGGCGCCAACGGCGCCGATGCCAAGGAGTAAGCGATGGCGATCACCTCTGCCAACCAGCTTGAACTGCTGCAAACCGCCGAGGCGGTGGCGCGCGAGAAGATGATCGAGCCCGAGCTGGTCATCGAGGCGATGGAGGACAGCCTCGCCCGGGCCGCCAAGTCGCGCTATGGCGCCGAGATGGACATCCGGGTCAAGATCGACCGCAAGACCGGCAACGCGACATTCACCCGCGCCCGCACCGTGGTGACGGACGAGGAGCTGGAAAACTATCAGTCGCAGTTCACCCCGGATCAGGCGAAAACCTATTTCGAGCCGTCCAGGGACGGTCGCGGCACCTGGTGGCGCGACGGCACCCGGCTGGACGATTTCTCGGGCGCGCCGCAACCGGGCGACGTGTTCGAAGAGGTGGTGCCGCCCGTCGATCTGGGCCGGATCGCCGCGCAATCGGCCAAGCAGGTGATCCTGCAACGGGTCCGCGAGGCCGAACGCGACCGTCAATACGAGGAGTTCAAGGACCGCGCCGGCACCATCATCAACGGCATCGTCAAGCGCGAGGAATACGGCAACATCATCGTCGATGTCGGCCGGGGCGAGGCGATCCTGCGCCGCAACGAAAAGATCGGGCGCGAATCCTATCGCCCGAATGACCGCATCCGCACCTATATCAAGGATGTGCGCCGCGAGACGCGCGGGCCGCAGATATTCCTGTCGCGCACCGATCCGCAATTCATGGCCGAGCTGTTCAAGATGGAGGTGCCCGAAATCTATGACGGCATCATCGACATCAAGGCCGTGGCCCGCGATCCGGGCAGCCGCGCCAAGATCGCCGTCATCAGCTATGACAGCAGCATCGACCCGGTCGGCGCCTGCGTCGGCATGCGCGGCAGCCGGGTGCAGGCCGTGGTGGGCGAATTGCAGGGCGAGAAGATCGACATCATCCCCTGGAACGAGGATCAGGCGACCTTCCTGGTCAACGCGCTGCAGCCGGCCGAGGTCAGCAAGGTCGTGTTCGACGAAGAGGCCGGCAAGATCGAGGTCGTGGTGCCCGACGAACAGCTGTCGCTTGCCATCGGCCGGCGCGGCCAGAACGTGCGTCTGGCCAGCCAGCTGACCGGGCTGGACATCGACATCCTGACCGAGGAAGAGGAATCCAAGCGTCGTCAGGCCGAGTTCAACGCCCGCACGCAGCTGTTCATGGAGGCGCTGGACCTGGACGAGTTCTTCGCCCAGCTTCTGGTCGCCGAAGGCTTCACCGATCTGGAAGAGGTGGCCTATGTCGAACAGGACGAGCTTCTGTCGATCGACGGCGTGGACGAGGATACGGCCCGCGAATTGCAGGCCCGCGCCCGTGACGTACTGGAGGCCCGGGCCAAGGCCGCGCTGGACAACGCCCGCGAACTGGGCGCCGAGGACAGCCTTATTGAATTCGAGGGGCTGACCCCCCAGATGGTAGAGGCGTTGGCCAAGGACGGCGTCAAGACCCTGGAAGATTTCGCCACCTGCGCCGACTGGGAACTGGCCGGCGGCTGGACCACGGTGAACGGGCAGCGGGTCAAGGACGAAGGGCTGCTGGAACCGTTCGAGGTTTCGCTGGAAGAGGCGCAGACCATGGTCATGACCGCGCGCGTCATGCTGGGCTGGGTCGATCCGACCGAATTGGACGGTGGGGACGACCCGGACGCCGACGCCGAGGCCGACGGGGCCGAAGGCGGCACCGACGAGGAGGCCGGGGCGTGATGCCCCGGATTTGCCCCCTTGAGCCGCGGTGGACGCATAAAGCAACGCGATGAGCCCGAACGGCGCTGCATCGTCACCGGCGAGGTGCAACCCAAGCGCGGGCTGATCCGCTTTGTCGTCGGCCCCGATGGCACGGTGGTGCCCGACCTGGCCGAAAAGCTGCCCGGTCGCGGCATCTGGGTGACGGCCGACCGCGCCGCCATCGATAAGGCGGCGGCGAAGGGGCTGTTTTCGCGCGCGGCCAGGACGCAGGCAAGACCCCCCGAGGGTCTGGCCGATCTGGTCGAGGCCGCGACGGCCCGGCGGGTCGTCGAACTGGTGTCGCTGGCCCGGAAATCGGGCAAGGCGGTGGCCGGGTTCGAGAAGGTAAAGGGCTGGCTGTCCGAGGGTCGCGCGAAGGTGCTGTTACAGGCCAGCGACGGATCGGAACGCGGCAAGGGCAAGCTGTGGACGCCGACCGGCGGGCGCTGGTTCGGCTGCCTGACCGCATCAGAATTGGGTTTGTCCTTCGGACGCGATCATGTCATACACGGCGCGCTTGCGGCGGGTGGCCTGACGGACAAGGTGATCTTGGAAGCCGGCAGACTGACGGGTCTGCGCGGGCATGACGGTGGTAATACGGCCACCGGGAAGGAATGAAGACGCAGATGAGCGACAAAGACGGAAAGAAGACCCTGGGACTCGGCGGCGCTGGCCGTTCGGGTCAGGTCAAGCAAAGCTTCAGCCATGGTCGCACCAAGAACGTGGTCGTGGAAACCAAGCGCAAGCGCGTCGTGGTGCCCAAGCCGGGCGCCGCGCCGGGTGCGGCCGGCGCCGACAAGCCGAAATCCTCCTTGGTGTCGAAGCATGCCGGTGATCCGTCCAGGCGTCCGGCCGGCATCTCGGAAGCCGAGATGGAGCGTCGCCTGAAGGCGCTGGCCGCCGCCAAGGCGCGCGAGGTCGACGAGGCCGCCGCACGCGAGGCCGAGGAAAAGGCCCGCGAGGAAGAACGCGAACGCCGCCGCGCCGAGGCCGAGGCAAAGGAGCGCGAGGACCGCGAACGCGAAGAGGCGCTGAAGGCCAAGGCCGAGGAAGACGCCCGCCGCACCCGCGAGGCCGAGGACAAGACCCGGCGCAAGGACGAACCGAAGAAAGAGACGGCGAAAAAGCCGGCCGCGCCCGCCGCCCCCGATCAGGCCGCGATCGAGGCTGCCGCCGCACGCGCCGAGACCAAGGGCGTCACCGCCGCCGGTCCGCGCAAGACCGACCGCGACCGCGCCGACCGCGGCCCCGACCGCGATGCGCGCGGCAAGGGCGCCCGCGACGACAACCGCCGCGCCGGCAAGCTGTCGCTGAACCAGGCACTGTCGGGCGAAGGCGGCCGTCAGCGCAGCCTGGCCGCGATGAAGCGCAAGCAGGAACGCACCCGCCAGAAGGCGATGGGCCAGTCGGTGCGCGCCGAAAAGCAGGTGCGCGACGTGCAGCTGCCCGAAACCATCGTGGTGCAGGAACTGGCCAACCGGATGGCGGAACGCGCCGCCGACGTGGTCAAGTCGCTGATGAAGATGGGCATGATGGTCAGCATGAACCAGGCCATCGACGCCGACACGGCGCAGCTTGTGATCGAGGAATTCGGCCACAACGCGGTGCGGGTGTCGGACGCCGACGTGGAACAGGTCATCGCCGATGTCGAGGACAAGGCCGAGGATCTGCAACCGCGCCCGCCGATCGTCACCATCATGGGTCACGTCGATCACGGCAAGACCTCGCTGCTGGATGCGATCCGCAACGCCAATATCGTGTCGGGCGAAGCCGGCGGCATCACCCAGCATATCGGCGCCTATCAGGTGCAGACCGAATCGGGGGCGACGCTGACCTTCCTCGATACGCCGGGCCACGCCGCCTTCACCTCGATGCGGGCGCGCGGTGCCAATGTCACGGATATCGTCGTGCTGGTCGTGGCCGCCGACGACGCGGTCATGCCGCAGACGGTCGAGGCGATCAATCACGCCCGCGCCGCCGGCGTGCCGATGATCGTGGCGATCAACAAGGTCGACAAGCCGGCCGCCGATCCCGACAAGGTGCGCAGCGCGCTGCTGCACCAGGAGGTGATCGTCGAGAAGCTGTCGGGCGACGTGCAGGATGTCGAGGTGTCGGCCAAGACCGGCCAGGGGCTGGACGAACTGCTTGAGGCCATCGCCCTGCAATCCGAGATCCTGGAACTGAACGCCAACCCCGCCCGCGCCGCACAGGGCGCGGTGATCGAGGCGCAGCTTGACGTGGGCCGCGGCCCGGTCGCGACGGTTCTGGTCCAGAACGGCACGCTGCGGCGCGGCGACATCTTTGTCGTCGGCGAACAGTGGGGCAAGGTCCGCGCGCTCATCAACGACAAGGGCGAGCGCGTGGACGAAGCCGCGCCCTCGGTCCCGGTCGAGGTTCTGGGTCTGAACGGCACGCCCGAGGCCGGCGACGTGCTGAACGTCGTCGAGACCGAGGCGCAGGCGCGCGAGATCGCCGATTACCGCATGCAGCAGGCCAAGGACAAACGCGCCGCGGCCGGTGCGGCGGTGACGCTGGACCAGATGCTGGCCAAGGCCAAGGCCGATCAGACCGTGGCTGAACTGCCGGTGGTCGTGAAGGCCGATGTGCAGGGCTCGGCCGAGGCGATCGTGCAGGCGCTGGAAAAGGTCGGCAACGACGAGGTGCGCGTCCGCGTGCTGCATTACGGCGTCGGCGCGATCACCGAATCCGATATCGGCCTGGCCGAGGCATCCAAGGCCCCCGTCATCGGCTTCAACGTCCGCGCCAACGCGCCCGCCCGCAGCAGCGCCAACCAGAAGGGCGTGGAGATCCGGTACTATTCGGTGATCTACGACCTGATGGACGACATCAAGGCGGCGGCGTCGGGCCTGCTGTCGGCCGAGGTGCGCGAGAACTTCATCGGCTATGCCGAGATCCGCGAGGTCTTCAAGGTCACCGGCGTCGGCAAGGTTGCGGGCTGTCTGGTCACCGAAGGCGTTGCCCGCCGGTCCGCAGGCGTCCGCCTGCTGCGCGACAACGTGGTGATCCACGAAGGCACGCTGAAGACGCTGAAGCGCTTCAAGGACGAGGTCAAGGAAGTGCAGTCGGGTCAGGAATGCGGCATGGCGTTCGAGAATTACGACGACATCCGCCAGGGCGATGTCATCGAGATCTTCGAGCGTGAAGAGGTCGAACGCACGCTGTAACCCAAGCGGATGCCGTGAGAACGTCAAGGGCGGCCCGGTGGGGTCGCCCTTTTTCCGTGCTCGGGGTCCATCAGGGCCGGACAGCGGCAGGTTTCATCGGGCGAAGGGTCGGCCCGCTGCAAGCCCGGCTTTTACAGCCACATCTGCAAGGCCGGGATCAGCGGGATGTCGGCCGGCGGCATCGGGTAGTTCCGCAGATCGGCGGCCCGCACCCATGTCAGCGCCTGCCCCTCGCGCGGCTGCACGATTCCCTGCCATTTGCGGCAGGCAAAGACCGGCATCAGCAGGTGAAAATCGTCATAGCCGTGGCTGGCGAAGGTCAGCGGCGCAAGGCACGAGGTCCAGGTGTCGATCCCCAGCTCCTCGTGCAGTTCGCGGATCAGCGCGGCTTCGGGCGTTTCACCGGGTTCGACCTTGCCGCCCGGAAACTCCCACAGCCCGGCCATCGGCTTGCCCCTGGGGCGCTGCGCCAGCAGGACGCGGCCGTCGGGGTCGATCAGGGCGACGGCGGCGACAAGGACGGTTTTCACGACCGGTAATCGGCGTTGATGTCGATATAGCCATGGGTCAGATCGCAGGTCCACACGGTCTGCGCGCCCTGCCCCAGCCCCAGATCGACCGAGATCACCAGTTCGCGGTTCTTCATATAGGCGCTGGCCGCATCCTCGTCGTAATCGGGTGCGCGCCATCCGTCCCGCGCCAGCACCATGTCGCCAAAGCCGATGGTCAGGCGGTCACGGTCGGCCTCGGCCCCCGATTTGCCCACGGCGGCCACGATCCGGCCCCAGTTCGCGTCCTCGCCCGCGATGGCGGTCTTGACCAGCGGCGAATTGGCGATGGCCATGGCGACCTTTTTCGCGTCGGCATCGGACTGCGCGCCGGTCACGCGCAACTCGACGAATTTCGTCGCCCCCTCGCCGTCGCGCACGACCAGTTGCGCCAGTTCGCGCATGACGCCGTGCAGTGCCTGCACGAAGGCTGTCCCCTCGACCGTCTCCAGCGACGCGATGGGCGAAGCCGGACTGCGCCCCGTCGCCGCGCAGATCAGCGCGTCCGAGGTCGAGGTGTCGCTGTCCACGGTGATGGCGTTGAATGTGGTCCCAAGCCCCGACGACAGCGCCTGTTGCAGCAGTTGTGCGTCGATTGCGGCGTCGGTGAACAGATAGACCAGCATCGTCGCCATGTCGGGCGCGATCATGCCCGACCCCTTGGCGATGCCGGTAATGCGGATCTCGCCGCCCTTGCCCGCGACGGTGGCGGAGGCGCCTTTGGGGAAGGTGTCGGTGGTCATGATGGCGCGCGCCGCGTCGGCCGCGCCCCCCTGATCCAGCCCGGCGACCAGATCGCCCACCACCGCAACGATACGCTCATGCGGCAACGGCTCTCCGATCACGCCGGTCGAGGATGAGAAGACCCGCGTTGCCGGAACGCCGGTGGCATCCGCCACGGCAGCCGTCACCGCATCGACGGATTCCTGCCCGCGCGCGCCGGTGAAGGCGTTGGCGTTGCCCGAATTGACGATGATCGCCGCGCCGTCGGGGGCATCGCCGCCCCCGGCCAGCTTGTCCTGGTTGTCCAGCACGCAGGCCGCGCGGGTCGAGGACCGGGTGAACGCGCCCGCGACCGTCGATCCGGCCGCGATCCGGATCAGGGTCACATCGGTGCGGCCCTGATACTTGACGCCCGCCGCGGCGCTGGCGAATTCGACGCCGGCGATCACCGGCAGGTCGGGAAACCCGGCCGGGGCCAGCGGCGACACCGGCAGTCCGGCCTTGGCCATCACTCGGCTCCCAGAAGGTCGTCGTCGTTCATCAGCGCGGGATCGAGGCCCTCGGTCTTTTCGACCGTCGCCTCGTCCACGATCTTTTCGATGGCGGCTTCGACCTTTTCGCGGCGGACAAGCTGGGCCAGTTCGTCGCGCACCTCGTCCAGCTGCGGCGCTTCCTTGACGCGGGTGTCGTTCAGCCGGATGACGTGCCAGCCGAAATCGGTCTGCACCGGGTCCGACACCTGGTCCTTTTCCATGCCCTGCACGGCCTCGGCGAAGGGCGGCACCATCTGGTCGGCGCTGAACCAGCCCAGATCGCCCTTGTTCGGGCCGCTTGGCCCGGTCGAGTTCTCTTCGGCCAGCGTGCCGAAATCGGCGCCCTCATCCAGTTGCCGTTTCAGATCCTTGGCCTTTTCCTCGCTGTCCACAAGGATATGGGCGGCCGAATATTCGGTCACCGCCTCGGCATCGGCGAACAGCCTGTCGTAAGCCGCCTTGATCTCGTCCTCGGTCGGCTCCGGCTCGGCGATCCGGCTGACGGCGGCGGTGGCCAGCGTGTTGCGCCGCTGCAGTTCCAGCTGCGCGCGGGTGCCGGCGGTTTCGGTGCCGGTCGCGGCCACGGCGGTCTGGCGGATCAGCTGGTCCAGCATCATGTCCCACAGCGCCTGATCGGGCAGGTTCGCCATCTGCGGGTCCTGGACCGACTGTTTCATCACGATCATCTGTCCAAGCGTGATGTCCTGGCCGTTCACCGTGGCCACGACCGTGTCCGCACCCTTGTCCTGCGCCAGCCCGGCCACGGGCGCCATCAGCGGGGCCGCGATGACGGCGGCGGCCAGAATCGAACGTTTCAGCATGAAAATTCCTTTGCAAGTCACACCCGGTCCCAGGACGGGACAGGGCCAGCGTTGACAGTCAGGCGGCCGAGGCATACATCCCGACGCAACCGTGGAAGGCGCCGCCGCCGCTTTCGTTCAGGCCTCTGATACGGCAATGCGGAAGGGAGGGGCAAGTGGGCCCCCTCTGACGGACTTTCCCAAGAACGTGATTGCGAAGGTAATATGCTCGGCATCGGAACTATGGCGAAGAAGGTCTTTGGCACGCCCAATGACCGCAAGGTGAAATCGACCCGCCCGCTGGTCGCCCGGATCAACGCGCTGGAGGATCAGTTCACCGCGCTGTCCGATGAGGGGCTGATCGACAAGACCCGCGAATTCCAGAAACGTGTTGCCGATGGCGAGGCGCTGGACGCGCTGCTGCCCGAAGCGTTCGCGAACTGCCGCGAGGCGGCCCGCCGCGCCCTGGGCCTGCGCGCCTTCGACGTGCAACTGATGGGCGGGATCTTTCTGCATCAGGGCAATATCGCCGAGATGAAGACCGGCGAGGGCAAGACCCTGGTCGCGACCCTGCCCGCCTATCTGAACGCGCTGACCGGCAAGGGCGTACATATCGTCACCGTCAACGACTACCTGGCCAAGCGCGACGCCGAATGGATGAGCAAGGTCTTTGCCGCACTGGGCATGACCACCGGCGTCGTCTATCCCTTCCAGGCCGAGCCGGAAAAGCGCGAGGCCTATGCCGCCGACGTGACCTATGCCACCAACAACGAGCTTGGCTTCGACTATCTGCGCGACAACATGAAGGGCAGCGTCGAGGAAATGGTCCAGCGCGGCCACAATTTCGCCATCGTGGACGAGGTGGACAGCATCCTGATCGACGAGGCGCGCACGCCGTTGATCATCTCCGGCCCCAGCCAGGACCGCAGCGAACTGTATCGGGTGCTGGACAGATACGTGCCGCTGATGGACGAAACCCATTACAAGCTGGACGAAAAGGCCCGCAACGCCACCTTCACCGAGGAAGGCAACGAGTTTCTGGAACAGAAGCTGTGGGCCGATGGCGTCCTGCCCGAGGGGCAGACGCTGTATGACCCTGAATCCACCACCATCGTCCACCACGCCAGCCAGGCCCTGCGCGCGCACAAGCTGTTCATGAAGGACCAGCACTACATGGTCCGCGACGGCGAGGTGATGCTGATCGACGAATTCACCGGCCGGATGATGAAGGGCCGCCGTCTGTCGGACGGGCTGCATCAGGCGATCGAGGCCAAGGAAGGCGTCGATATCCAGCCCGAGAACGTGACGCTGGCCAGCGTGACGTTCCAGAACTATTTCCGGCTTTACGACAAGCTGTCCGGCATGACCGGCACGGCCTCCACCGAGGCCGAGGAATTCGCCGAAATCTACAAGCTGGGCGTGGTCGAGGTTCCGACCAACCGCCCGATCCAGCGTCTGGACGAACATGATCGCGTCTATCGCACGGCGCAGGAAAAATACGCCGCCGTGATCGAGGCGATCAAGGAGGCGCACGAGAAGGGCCAGCCCACCCTGGTCGGCACCACCAGCATCGAGAAATCCGAGATGCTGTCCGAAATGCTGAAGAAGGACGGCATCCCCCACAACGTCCTGAACGCCCGCCAGCACGAGGCCGAGGCGCAGATCGTGGCCGATGCCGGCAAGCCCGGCGCCGTCACCATCGCCACCAACATGGCCGGCCGCGGCACCGACATCCAGCTTGGCGGCAATGTCGAGATGAAGGTGATGGAGGCGCTGAAGGCCGATCCCGACGCCAATCCCGACGAATTGCGCGCCCGGATCGAGCAAGAACACGCCGCCGACAAGCAGAAGGTGCTGGATGCGGGCGGGCTGTTCGTTCTGGGCACCGAACGCCATGAAAGCCGCCGGATCGACAACCAGCTTCGCGGCCGCTCGGGCCGGCAGGGCGATCCGGGGCGGTCGCTGTTCTTTCTGTCGCTGGACGACGACCTGATGCGGATCTTTGGATCGGAACGGCTGGATTCGGTCCTGTCCCGTCTGGGCATGAAGGAAGGCGAGGCCATCGTTCACCCCTGGGTCAACAAGTCGCTGGAACGCGCGCAGGCCAAGGTCGAGGGGCGCAACTTCGACATCCGCAAGCAGTTGCTGAAATTCGACGACGTGATGAACGATCAGCGCAAGGCGATCTTCAGCCAGCGCCGCGAGATCATGGACAGCGACGAGGTGGGCGAGATCGCCGCCGACATGCGCCACCAGGTGATCGAGGATCTGATCGACCAGTTCATGCCGGCCAAGTCCTATGCCGATCAGTGGGACACCGAGGGGCTGAAGGCCGCGGTGCGCGAAAAGCTGAACATGAACCTGCCAATCGAGGCCTGGGCCGATGAGGAAGGCGTGGATCAGGACGCGATGCGCGAACGGATCGAGCAGGCCACCGACGCCTATATGGCCGAGAAGGAACAGGGTTTCGGCCCCGAAAACATGCGCATGATCGAAAAGCAGGTCCTGTTGCAGATGATCGACCAGAAATGGCGCGACCATCTGCTGACGCTGGAACATCTGCGCAGCGTCGTGGGCTTTCGCGGCTATGCGCAGCGCGACCCGCTGTCGGAATACAAGACCGAGGGGTTCCAGCTGTTCGAAAAGTTGCTGGACGGCCTGCGCGGCGACGTGACGCAGCGTCTGGCGCAGATCCGCCCGCTGAC
The DNA here is from genome assembly GCF_028553765.1 of Paracoccus stylophorae. Taxonomy (NCBI): domain Bacteria; kingdom Pseudomonadati; phylum Pseudomonadota; class Alphaproteobacteria; order Rhodobacterales; family Paracoccaceae; genus Paracoccus; species Paracoccus stylophorae. The sequence continues at coordinate 3,016,503 of NZ_CP067134.1, forward strand.
CGACGCCGAGCGCGAAGAGATGCTGCGCCAGATGGCGCAGCAGCAGAAGGCCGGGCAGGAACATCTGACGATGGAACACGGCGCCGACCGGCAATCGGACGACGATCCCGACAAGCCCACACCGCTGATCGAGGGCTTCGACGAGACGGACCCCGCAACCTGGGGCAACCCCTCGCGCAACGACCCCTGCCCCTGCGGTTCGGGCAAGAAGTTCAAGCACTGCCACGGCGCGATCTGAAAACGCCGCGCCGCTGACAACATGCGCCGCGCCCGCGCTGCGGCGGCCGCGCGGGATGCGGGCGCTGATGGACAATCATTCGACGGAAGACGCGCCGCAGCCGTGTGATGTCAAGGCGGGACCGTTGCGTCGAAGACCCCCAGCTTTTCTCCCCCTTCACAAGTTCTGCCCATCGCGCCGGCCCCTGCCGGCGCGATGTTTTTACATTTGTTTACCCTGTCCGCCCTTGCCTCGGCGACAATAATCATCCATATACCATCCACACGGATGGCGATTGAGATGAGTAATGTCAGGCAGCTGCGCGACAAGCAGCCGGAAAACGAGAAGATCACGATCAATCTGGGGTTCGTGGATCTTGGGCGGATCGACCTGCTGGTGCAGGAAGGGTTCTATTCCAACCGAAGCGACCTGATCCGCACCGCGATCCGCAACCAGCTTGACAGCCATACCGAGGTGGTCAGCAGATCGCTGGAACGCCACACGATGGAGCTGGGCCTGCGCGATTACTCGGTCGCCGATCTGGAGGCGATCCGCGACGCGGGCGAGATGCTGCACGTCAAGGTCGTGGGCCTTGCCCGTATCGACCCGGACGTGACGCCCGAACTGGCGCGACAGACCATCGGCTCGATCACCGTGCTGGGCGCCTTGCAGGCCAGCGCGGCCATCAAGAAGGCACTTGCCGACCGCATCGGATAACGTGCGGAACATCTGACAAAGGAACAGAAGATGAAACTTTTCAACGCCGACGCCTTGCGTCGGGCGACCGATGGCGAACGTCTGTCGGCTGCCAACGATCTTGTGCAACGCACGCTGGCGCAGCACGGGCTTGCCCCCTCGACCGGCCAGGCCGAGACCGGGGAAATGCCCACCATGCCCGCAATGCCGTCGCTGGACGACATGCTGGCGCGGCTGGGCGGGGCGCGCATCAATGCCGGTGCGGCCGCGATCACGCTGCCCGAAGGGGCGGAGTTCCGGCAGGACAGCTTTACCTGCGAGGCCGGGACGCGCAGTTTCCGCACCTATGTTCCCGCCTCGGCGGCCAGCGGGGTCACGGGCGTCGTAGTCATGCTGCACGGCTGCACGCAGACGCCCGAGGATTTCGCCGCAGGCACCGGCATGAACGCGCTGGCCGAGCGGCACGGCTTTGTCGTGGTCTATCCGGCCCAGTCGCGGGGCGACAACGCGCAATCCTGCTGGAACTGGTTCAGCCGCGGCGATCAGCGGCGCGGACAGGGCGAACCGGCCATCCTTGCGGGCCTGACCGCGCGCGTCTGCGCCGAATTCGGCGTCGGACGGCAGAATACCTTCGTGGCCGGCCTGTCCGCCGGCGCGGCGATGGCGGTCATCCTGGGCGAAACCTATGACGACGTCTTCGCGGCGGTCGGCGCCCATTCCGGGCTGCCCCGGGGCGCGGCAAAGGATGTCCCTTCGGCCTTCGCCGCGATGGCCGGCAACGCGCTGGACGCCCACGACCTGCCCGCAAAGGCCGGCAGCGTGCGCAGCATCGTCTTTCACGGATCGGCGGACAGCACCGTGCATCCGTCGAACGGCGCGGCCATCGCCCGGCGCGCGCTGGCCGGCACCGCCGAAAGCGTGCAGACCACCGCCAAGGGCGAAACCGGGGGCCGACGATTCACGCGCGTCGTGTCCAGCGATGCGGACGGCGCCGCGCGGGTCGAACACTGGGTGATCGAGGGTCAGGGACATGCCTGGTCCGGCGGGCAGGCTGCGGGGTCATACACCGATCCGGCCGGCCCCGATGCCAGTGCCGAGATGATCCGCTTTTTCTTCGACAACACCGACAAGGCGCTTTGACATGACACAGATGACCATGACGTTCGATGCCGTGGACGAAGCCGCGCCGGGTCCGAAATGGGCGGCGCGCTGGTCCCGGTCGTGGCCCGCATACGAGGCCTGGTTCATCGCCCGCGGCGGCGATGCCGGGCCGTCGCGGACCGAATGCCGCGCGGCCCTGCACCGCCATATGCCCGAACTGGTGCCCACCTATGACCGGCTGGTCGAACTGGCCGGCGGGTCGGACCGGGCGGCGCGGTTCCTGTCCGGCTGGTGCCCGCCGGCCTATCTTGGCGGCTGTTCCATCGCGGCGGTTGCCGACGGGTCGGACGTGCGGCTGGTGCGCAACTATGACCTGTCGCCCGACCTGAACGAGGGGCTGCTGCTGCGCACCGAATGGACCGGCCGCGCGGTGATGGGCATGGTCGAGTTCCTGTGGGGGCTGTCGGACGGGATCAACGATGCCGGGCTTGCCGTGGCGCTGGCTTATGGCGGCCGCCAGAAGGTGGGCGAAGGGTTCGGCATCGCCACGATCCTGCGCTATGTCCTGGAAACCTGCGACACCGTCGATCAGGCGCTGGCGGCGCTGCGGCGGATTCCGTCGCACATGGCCTATAACCTGGTTCTGGCGGATGCCGATGGGAACACCGCCAGCGTCGAGGTCGCGCCGGGCGGCGGGATCACCGTGATGCCGCAGCCCATCGCGACCAATCATCAGGGGGCGACAGCCGTTGCGGTTCGGCCGGACTTCACCCGCACGCGGAAACGCCACGCGCATCTGGCCGCCTTGCGCGTTCCCGCGCGCAAGCTGAACCGCCATTTTTTGCGCAAGCCGCTGTTGCAGGACCGCTATCGCGCCGGGTTCGGCACGCTGTTCACGGCGGAATACGATCCACAGGCGCGCGCGCTTGGCCTGACGATCACGGGCCAGCGGTGGGATCAGACGCTGGCTGCGTTCCACGAGGGACAGCGTCACGTGGATTATTCACGCAACGAGCGGCTGACCGGCGCCAGCAACGCCCAACCCGCACCCTGCCATGACGTGGACTGGTCGCAGGCGGGCCGGATCGACTGGCGGCGCGTCGCCGCCGATTACGCCAGCGGGCGCGGCCAGGCGATCCACGCCTATCTGCCGTCGCGGCAGCCGTCCTGTCGCAGCGCGGCCTGACATGACAAGGGAACAGGGGGCCGGCGCGGTCCCCTTTTCCCTGCCAGCGTCCATTTCGCAACGCAGGCCGTCAGACGGCGGCCTTGTTGATGCCGCCCGTCGCCAGTTCGGTCATCGTCCGATCCCCCTCGCGGCTGCTGTCCAGACAAGCTTGCAGCGCGGTGACGTCCTCGGCCAGTTCCAGCCGTCGGGCGAAGGCGGCAAGGCAGCCGTAGCCGGCCAGCGCATAGTGCACAAGCCGCTGATACTGGGTGACGATCATGGCGTCGCGGATCGCGTCCCCGCCGAATTCCGCCTCCAGCACGTGGGCCCGCGCCTCGGCGGCCAGCCCCTCCATTCCCTTGCACTGAACGCCGTCAAGCGTCTCGTCGTGGCGCTGGCCGATCGCCAGCAGCGCGTCGATGCCGTCCCGTATGCCGTCGGCGCCGGCCTCCAACGCCCGCACAAGATCGGTGTCGGTCGCCGCGTCCGCCAGTTTCGTGGTGATGTCCAGCGCCTGCCGGTTCGCGCTGTGCAGGTCCTTCAGTTGCTCCAGATAAAGATCTTCCAGTGTGTCGATGCTCATGGGTCAATCCTTTCAAGACTGCCTCAGGCTAACGAACCGGGTAGCGATCACCAAAACCAATCGCCCGCCTGAACCCACGGACATCCAAAGCGTTAACACAGATTAATCGCGTCACCGGCTGAATATGCCACGTTGTTTGCAGGTAACTTTCAATCGGAGGCGATGCCGTCGCCGTCAGATAAGGAATCCGTGATGCACAATATCTTCTATCTCATCGGCGTGGTCGTCGTGGTTCTGGCGCTTATCGGTTTCGTTTTCTGATCACTGAAGGAGGAAATTCACATGCCAACGAACAAGACGTTTTCACAAGACAACACGACGCAGTCCGGAACCGGCAGCAGCCCGGCGGACCGGCCTGACCAAGACATGTCCGCGAAGGACAAGTCTGGTCAGGACATGTCCGCCAAGGATGTCGCGGGCAAGGCCGGCGACATGGCGCAGGACGCGGTCAAGCAGGCGTCGGACGTAGCCCGCAAACAGGGCGATGAGGCCAAATCGGCCGTCGCGGACGAGCTGTCGTCGGTGTCGTCGGCCCTGCGCAAGGCCGCCGACGAGATGCGCAGCGGATCGCCGCAGGAACGCACTTTCGGCCAGATCGCCGAAAGCCTGGCCGATGCGTCCGACGCGCTGCGCGACAAGGATCTGGGCACGATGGTCGGCGATGTCAGCCGCTTTGCCCGCGCCAACCCGATGGTGTTTCTGGGCGGCGCGGCGCTGATCGGCTTTGCCGCCACGCGCTTTGCCAAGGCATCCGCCGACGGCGAGGGCACGACGCCCGGCGGTTCCACCACATATCGCGGAGGTTTCTGATGCGCGAAGATCACAGCACCAAATCCGCCGGCGGCCTGGTTCAGGACGCCATGAGCAATGTCAGCGCGCTGGTCCGCAACGAGGTCGATCTGGCGCGGGCCGAGATCAACGAGAACCTGACCAAGGCGGGTGTCGCCGCCGGCATGATCGCCGCCGGCGCCATCGTCGTTCTGGTCGCGCTGAACGTGCTGGCCGCCGCGCTGGTCGCGGCGCTGACCGAGGCCGGGCTGGACGGCGGATGGGCGGCGCTGATCGTCGGCGTGGTTCTTGCCGTGATCGCCTATGTGATGATCCAGAAAGGCATGAACGATCTGAAGCTTTCAAGCCTCGCACCCACGCGGACGGCGAAGAATGTGCGCCGCGACGCCGAAGCCGTAAAGGATGTCTATGATGACAAATGAAACCCGCTCCCCCGAGGAAATCGAGCGCGAGATCGAACAGCAACGGTCCGAGTTGACCTCGACCCTTGACGATCTTCAGGACAGGTTCTCGATCGACGGCCTCGTGCGCCAGATCGGAGAGCAGTTCCGCGAACATGGCGGCGACATGAGCCGGTCGATCACCAACCAGATCAAGGCCAACCCGATCCCGCTGGCGCTGACGGGCATCGGCCTTGCCTGGATGATGTTCGGCAACTCGCGGCCTCCCGCCCCCGCCAGCCCCGGCCGGGTCGAGGAAGATTACCGCCGCGCGCGTCTGGATCACGACCGCCCCTATACCCGGCCGACATCGCAGGTCGCGCCCACGCGTGCAGGCCCGGCATGGGCACGCGACGACCACGACGTGCAGGGCGGATCGGATGGCTATGGGTCCTCCATCGGCGACACGGCCCGGTCGGGCGCGCAATCGGTCAAGGACGGTCTGTCCTCGGCCGGGTCGGCGGCAAGCGACGCGGCATCCTCGGCCGGCTCGACCATTGCCGAGGGGGCCGAGTCGGTGCGCGACAGCGTCGCCGCCGCCGGCAACCGGATCGCCGAAGGCACCGAGGCGCTGACCGAGGAAGGCCGCAAGCGGGTGATCGCCGCCCGCCAGAAGGCGTTGGAGATGCGGCGCAGCACGTCGCAATCGGTCGCGCAGGGCGCCGACGCGGCGGCGGATTTCTATGACCGTCAACCGCTGGTCGTGGGCGCGCTGGCGCTGGCCTTCGGCGCGGCACTGGGCGGCGCGCTGCCGCGCACGCGGGTCGAGGACGACCTGATGGGCGAGCAGAGCGATCATCTGATCGAAGAGGCCGAACGCATCTTCGAGGAAGAGAAGGCCAAGGCGAAACAGGTCGCTGAAAGCGTCACCGACGAGGTCAAGGATATCGCATCCGAAACCAAGTCGCAGATCGACAGCGACGCACCCGGCGACAAGACCGCAGCCGAGGCCCTTGGCGACAAGGCGAAAGACGCCGCGCGCCGGGTCGAGGATACGGCGAAAACCGCCGCGAAAGACGAAAACCTGGGCAAGCCCAGGACGGATTGACCCATCCCCGTGCCGGTCCCGGCGGCGTGCCGTCGGGTCCGGCATGAATGAACGGAGACGCCATGACACGCGGCCACGACGCGACGACGCCCGCACAGATTCCAAAGACCGGCTGGTTCGACATCGCGATGCGCGTCAATGATGAGATCGCCGAGGATCGGGTCAGCCTTCTGTCCGCGGGGGTGGCCTTTTACGGAATGCTGGCGCTGTTTCCCGCCATCTCGGCTGTGATGGCGCTGGGCGGCCTGCTGTTCGAGCCGGACCAGATCGTGGCGCAGATCGACCGGTTATCCGGGCTGGTCCCGGACGAGGTCATTGCCATCGTCAAGAACCAGGCGACGGCGGTCGCCGGCGCGGATTCGGGCGGGCTTGGCTTTGCGTTGTTTCTGGGTCTGGCGGTCGCGCTTTATTCCGCATCCAAGGGGATGGCCAGCCTGATGCAGGGGCTGAACGCCGCCTATGACGAGGAAGAAACGCGCGGTGTGGTGCGGCGGATTCTGGAGACGCTGGCGCTGACACTGGTTCTGATCGCGGGCGTTCTGGTCGCGTTGGGCGCGGCGCTGGCCCTGCCCGTCCTGCTTGCCTTCCTGAATCCGGGTCCGGTCGTCACCACGCTGATCACGGCGGGGCTGTGCATCGCGCTGATCGCGCTGACTATGCTGGGGCTGTCGATCCTGTATCGCTTTGCACCCTCGCGCGAATCGGCGGAGTGGAAATGGGTGTCGGTGGGCGCCGTCACCGGATGCCTGCTGTGGATCGCCGGATCGGCCGGATTCGCGTTTTATGTCGGCAATTTCGGCTCATACAACGAAAGTTTCGGGACGGTGGCCGGCGTCGTGGTGCTGTTGATGTGGTTCTGGATCTCGGCCTTCATCATCCTTCTGGGCGCCGAGCTGAACGCCGAAATGGAAGCCCAGACCCGCACGGACACCACCACCGGCAAGGATCGGCCGATGGGGCAACGCGGCGCGGTCAAGGCGGACACGGTCGCCGAATCGCAGGGATAGCGACGGCTGATCTGCAACGCGGGTTCGAGGATCGCCCCGTTCATAAGACAGTCAGGATTCCGGCGCCGCCGGGCGCACAAAAAAACCGCCGTCCCGGTCAGGGGACGGCGGTTCCTGTATTTGGCCGGCCCGTTTCGGGCCAGGCGCGTCAGTTGGCCACCAGGTCCGACACGGTGCCGGTGCCGTCAGAGAGGGTGACCTCGCTGGTGTTGTATTCCGGCATCGTTTCCAGCTCGGCCTCGCTGGTCTGGGGCAGATAGACCTCGCCGTCGCGCAGGCGCAGACGGTCGATGGGCAGGGCGATCTCGCGTTCGCCCAGACCCAGGAAGCCGCCCAGACCAAGGATCACGACGACGGTTTCGCCGCGCACGCCGACATTGTCGATATCGCCGACATCCTCGCCGCCTTCGCTGCGGACATTCATGCCGATCAGTTCCGAGACCGGCATTCCGGCAAGCGGGCTGGCCGCCAGCGTGTCGCGATAGGTCTGACGATCCTCGTCGGATGCCATCATCCCCTGCTCGTCCGCCTCGTATTGCTGAACGTCGATCTGCGCCTCGTCCTGCTGGACGTCAACCTGCGCCTCGGGGGCGTCGCTGACATTGACCTGAGGTTCTTCCTCGGCCGCCAGAACGTCGACATCCGCGCTTTCCTGCTGCTGAACCTCGACATTCGCCTCGGCCTGCTCGACCGAGATGTCGGCGTCGTCGGCCTGATCGACCTGCACCGTCGGCTCGGCCGATTGCACGTTCACCTGCGGTTCCGATTCCTCGATGGTGATCTTGGGTTCGGGGCGCACGAAACGCACGACCGGGTCGGGCTGTCTGACGCTGACCTCGGGATCGGCGGTATCGACATCGACCTGCGGTTCGGGGATGCGCACGGTGACGATCGGTTCGGGGATCACCACCGTGACGATCGGCTGCGCCTGTTCGACCGTGATCGTCGGCGCGACCTGCTGGACCGTCACCTGGGGTTCGGGCACCTCGACGGTGATTTCGGGTTGCGGCTGTTCGACCGTGACTTCGGGCGCGGCCTGATCGACGGACACGTCCGGTTCGGGGACGTTCACGTCAACCGTCGCATCCTCCTGCTCGACCACGACCTGACCGCCCTGGGTCGGCACGACCGTTTCTTCGGCAGGCGCGGTTTCGGCGGGCGCCGCGTCGGCGGGGGCAGTCTCGGTCTGCGCAAAGGCGCCGCCTGCAAGAAGCGCGCCAAGCGCCGCCGAGCCAAGTATGTTCATCCTGAATTTCATGATCTTTTCCCTGTAAATTGACCGTTCGGCCGCGATGGATCGCCAGCCTTGTGCCGGCGCGCAAAGTCCGGCGCGCAGGCAAGACTGGCCGCCTGGACCGGCAAATCGCCGATCCTTGAAGCATGACCCATCCTAGGGTCTGGGGCGGCGGCGCGAACTAATCTCTGACAGGGTTCGGCGCATTTCTGGCCCGCAGAACGGTCGCGGCACCGGTTCGGCGGCCGTGTCGGACCCGAATCGGCGTCAGACGGACGCCAACCCCTCCAGCAATTCCGGGTCCACCGAATCGCCGTGCAGGACCGAGACATCGCCGGTGGTTTCCAGCACCACCGCCCGCACCTTCGACAGATCCAGCGCGTTCGCTTCGCGCAGTTTCGCCATCAGATCGTCGCGGCCGACGCGCGTCTGCCGCAGCGCATCCTCCAGCACGACACCGTCCCGCATCAGCAGGACCGGCGTGTTCTGCACCAGATCCTCGATCCGGTCCGAAGCCTGCCGCAGCCGCGCGACCCCGTATTGCATCCCGAACAGGCTGGCCATCGCGGCAAGGGTCTGCCCGAACCCGGACCAGTCCGAACTTTGGCTGGCCCCCGCCAGCAGCGACCCCATGGCGACGGTCATGACGAAATCGAAATTGGTCATCTTGGAGAAGGATCGCAGCCCGACCAGACGCACCAGCAGGATGATCCACAAAAGCCCCAGGACCGAAAGCAGCGTCCCGCGCAGCAAGACATCGAGAATCTGGTTGTCTACGAACATGACGCCTCCTGTCGGGCCGTGCCGGGTGTTCGACGCGGTCGAGACGCGGCCCGGCGATCATGACTCCACGATGACGGGCGCGGCGGCAAGCATATTCGGTCCCGGGCTTTCCGGACCGGCGTCGCGGCTGCAACCGGCCGGTGCAAAGAAGGGCGCAGGACGCAGATCACAAATCCGGGAACAAAAGCCCGACCCGGCACGTTCATTGCCGAAACGTCGGCCGGATCTGCGCGGGATGATCCGCTGCGGTTCGGGATATCGGCGCTGTCGGCGCCATGACAGGAGGGGGGACGCATGACCCAGTTTACCAGACGCAGCCTTTTGGGGATGATCGGGACGGCCGCCGGCAGTTCGGCGATGTATTACGCGATGACCGCGATGGGTCACGCCGCCCCCTCGGACTATACCGGGCCGATCAAGCTGGACGGCGATCCGCAGGGGACCAAGGTTCTCATCCTCGGGGCCGGGCTGGCGGGCCTGACCGCCGCGCTGGAGTTGCGCGCCGCCGGCTATGAGGTCGAGGTTCTGGAGTATCGCGAGAAAGCCGGCGGACGTTGCTGGACGCTGCATTCGGGCGATGAATATACCGAACTTGGCGGCGACCGGCAGACCGTCGATTTCGCCGAAGGCAATTACATCAATCCCGGCCCGTGGCGGATCCCGCATAACCACTATGCGCTGATGGATTACTGCAAGCGCCTGAAGGTGCCGCTGGAGCCGTTCGTCCAGACCAACTACAACGCCTTTGTCCATCGCAGCGACGCATTCGATGGCAAGCCGCAGCGGATGGGCAAGATCCTGACCGACTATCGCGGCCACGTGTCGGAATTGCTGGCCAAGGCCGTCGATCAGGGCAAGCTGGACGAGGAGGTCAGCGCCGAGGATCGGGAACTGCTGATCGAAAGCCTGCGCAGTTTCGGCGTGCTGAACGGCGACAACGCCTATGTCAAAAGCCTGGAGACAAGCACGTATCGCGGATACGAGAAACAGCCGGGCGGCGGTGTGGGCGCCGCGCCGATCCCATCGGATCTGTACGATCCGCAGCAGGTGATCCAGTCGCAGCTGTGGCAGTATCTGGCCGTCCATGAAACCTATGAACACTGGGCGCCCATGTTCCAGCCGGTCGGCGGCATGGAGGAGATCGCGGTCGCTTTCGCACGCGAGGTCGGCGATGTGATCACCTACAACGCCAAGGTGGTCTCGCTGCAACAGGACGATAACGGCGTCACCGTCACATGGGAGGATATCGGCGGGGGCGGCGGCACCAACACCAGCACCGCCGATTACTGTGTCTGCACGATCCCCTTCTCGATCCTGGGCCAGATCGACCACAACCTGTCGGCCGGCCTGTCCAGCACCATCAGCTCGATGTTCTACAACGGCTCGACCAAGGTCGGGCTGGAGTTCAAGCGGCGCTTCTGGGAACAGGACGACCAGATCTATGGCGGGATCAGCTATACCGACGAGGCGATCACGCAGATCAGCTATCCCTCGACCGGATACCAGTCGGACGGGCCGGCGGTGTTGCTGGGCGCCTATACGTGGCGGGGCGCGAATTCCTACAAGTTCAACGCGATGACGCCTGCCGAACGGATCGAATGGGCGCTGCGCATGGGCGAGAAGATCCATCCGCAGTATCGCGAGGAATTCAAAGCCGGCGTCGCGGTCAGCTGGCACAAGGTACCCTGGGTTCTGGGCTGTTCCGGGATCTGGGAGGATCGCGAGGCGCAGGGCTACGACGAGGCCGTCAAGATCGACAACCGCGTCGTCTGTGCGGGCGAACACCTGTCCTATATCCCCGCCTGGCAGGAAGGCGCAATTCTGTCGTCGCTGGACGCGATCTCGCGTCTGCACGACAAGGTCATCAACGGGTGAAGTCATGAAAAACATTCTGATAACGACCGCCATCCTGTTCGCAGCCGGCCCGGTCGCCGCGCAATCGACCGATGTCGAGGTGACGGCAAGGCCGCAGGAACGCGCCATCAGCGCGTTGGCGGATGAGCAAAGTTTCGGCCCGGAAGGGTACAGTTCGACCGATGGGGAAACCCTGTATCAGACGCTGTGTGCGGGATGTCACATGGCCGATGGCAGCGGCGCCGTCGGTGCGGGCGAATATCCTGCGCTGAAAGAGAACCCAAATCTGGAATTCGCGGCCTATCCGGTCATGCTGATCGTCAACGGCCAGGCCGCGATGCCCGGATTCGGATCGTTTCTCAACGATGAGCAGGTCGTCGCCGTGACCTCGTATATCCAGACGCATCTTGGTAACGATTACACGCCGGACGCGACGGTCGAAGACGTCGCGATTACGCGTCCGGTCGATCCTGCAGACCCCAACACAGCGGAGCACGAATGAGACACCATCTGACAGCCCTCGCCTCGACCGTCCTGATCCTTGGCACGACCGCCGCCTCGGCCGAGGTGACGCGACACCCGATCCCGGATTCGGACTTTCCGATCCTGCAGGCGGTCGAGATCCCGGCCGATGCCACGCTGGTCTATCTCAGCGGCACGGTGCCGCAGGTGATCGACGAAGCCGCCGAAGACGGCTCGGCCGAGCAATATGGCGACACGGCGGCGCAGACCGAAAGCACGCTGGCCTCGATCGAGGAAAAGCTGGCCGGGCTGGATCTGACCATGGGCGACGTGGTCAAGATGCAGACCTATCTGGTGCGTCCCGAGGGGGCCGACGGAATGGATTTCCAGGGCTTCATGGAAGGCTATACCAAGTTCTTCGGCACCGAGGATCAGCCGAACCTGCCGACGCGCTCGGTGTTCGAGGTCGCCGGTCTGGCCAACCCCGCCTGGCTGGTCGAGATCGAGGTCGTGGCCGTCCGCCCCTGACCGGGCGCACGCAAGGCCGGTGATCGCCGGCTTTCATATCGGCGGTTCAGGCGAAGGCGCTGCAAGCCTTTGCCTGAACCGGGAAGAAGACTGGCAAGCTGCGGTTTTCCGCAGCTTTTTTGCCTGACGTTCAACCTTGAACCGCAGTCAGACCCGGACCCTCTGTCACACCCGCTGGACCGGCGCGCACGGCTCCTCTGACCCGCGCGCCGACATGCAACACCCTGCAAGAAACATCGCATGCCCGGCCTTCGGCGGAACAGACGCTGTTGGCAAGCGCGGTGCTGCAATGTCAAGGTGAGGATCGAAGCCGACCCGATGCAGGTCCGCCGTCAACAGAGAGGAAGCCATGAAACATCTTGTCATTGGGGCCATGGCCCTGACCGCCGCGACCGCGGTTCACGCGCAGAACTGGGACATGCCCACCCCCTATGGCGACAGCACGTTCCACACCCAGAACATCATGCAGTTCGCCGACGAGGTGCGGACGGCGACGGATGGCGGGCTGGACATCACCATCCATTCCGCCGGCTCACTGTTTCCCCATTCGGAAATCAAGGGCGCCGTGCGCAACCGCTCGGTTCCCATCGGCGAATTGTTCCTGTCCACCCTGTCGAACGAGGACATGGTCTTCGGCATGGACAGCCAGCCTTTCCTTGCCACCAGCTATGACGACGCGCAAAGGCTGTGGGATGCCCAACGTCCGGTCATCACCGAGCTGCTGGCCGAACAGGGGCTGATGCCGCTGTTTTCCGTGGCCTGGCCCGCGCAGGGTCTTTACACCAATGGCGAGATCAAGACGGTCGAGGATCTGAACGGGCTGCGGTTCCGCGCCTACAACGCCGCGCTTGAGGAATTCGCGACGCTGGCGGGGGCCGCGCCGGTCCAGGTCGAGGCGCCCGATATTCCGCAGGCATTCTCGACCGGCCAGGTGTCGGCGATGATCACCTCGCCCTCGACCGGTGTCAATTCCACGGCGTGGGATTTCGTGACCCATTACAGCCCGATCAACGCATGGGTGCCCAAGAACATCGTCATCGTGAACCAGCGCGAATTCGACCGGCTGGACGAGGAAACCCAGACCGCCGTTCTGGAAGCCGCCAAGGCCGCCGAGACGCGCGGCTGGCAGATGTCGATGGAAGAGGCCGAAACCCAGACCGCCGCGCTGGCCGAAAACGGCATCACCGTCTATGAGCCCAGCGAAGAACTGGTGCAGGGCTTGCAGGCCATCGGCGATACGATGCTGGAAAGCTGGCAGCAGGAGGCTTCCGACAGCGCCAGGGCCGTGCTTGAGGCGTATCGCAACTGAACGGCAGATCGGGACCGGCAGAATTTCTGCCGGTCCTTTCGGTTTCGGGCAACAAGGGCGGGCGCATGGGCCATCTGTTTCAAAAGCTGTATTCAATCTGCGGCGCGTTGGCGGGGGGGCTGATCCTGTGCATCTGCCTGCTGATTTCGGCGCAGATCGTTCTGAACGGGGTGGGGCGTTTCGCGCCCGGCGCATTCCCCTCGACCATTCCCTCCTATGGCGATTTTTCGGGGTTCATGCTGGCGGGGGCCACGTTTCTGGCGCTGGCGCATACGCTGCGGGCCGGCGGGCATATCCGCGTCAATCTGGTCACCGCCCGGATGCCGCTGCGCGCGCAGGTCGTGGTCGAGGCCGCGGTCCTGCTGATTTCCGCCGCGCTGGCCGGTTACCTCACCTGGTTCATGATCGACCTGACGCTGGAAAGCCTGCACTACAACGATCTGTCCACCGGCATCGTCCCGGTTCCGCTGTGGATTCCGCAAAGCGTGGCCACGTTCGGAATGGCGCTGTTCCTGATCGCGATCCTGCACACGCTGGCCGATCTGGTCCGGGCGGGCAGACCCGTGCTGACAACCCCGGATGAGGTGTGATCATGTCCGATCCGATGATCGCCGTCGTTCTTCTGTCGCTGCTGATCGGGCTGCTGGCGTTGGGCGTGTGGGTTGCCGTCTCGCTGACGCTGGTCGGGCTGGCAGGGCTGGTGCTGTTTTCCAACGCGCCGTCCGGCCTGGTGCTGGCATCGACCTTCTGGGGCCATTCGCACAGCTGGGCGTTGACCGCTCTGCCGCTGTTCATCTTGATGGGAGAGATCCTGCTGCGATCGCGGATGAGCGATGACATGTTCACCGGGCTTGTGCCCTGGCTCAGCCGCGCGCCGGGGCGGTTGCTGCATGTGAACGTGTTCGGCTGCGCCATCTTTGCCGCCGTCTCGGGCTCTTCCGCCGCGACCGCCGCCACCATCGGCCGGATGTCGGTGCCCGAACTGACGCGGCGCGGCTATCCCGAGAACCTGATCCTGGGGACGCTGGCCGGGTCGGCCACGTTGGGCCTGCTGATCCCGCCCTCGATCATCCTGATCGTCTATGGCGTCGCGACCGAGCAATCCATCGCCCGGCTGTTCATCGCGGGCGTGCTGCCGGGGATCATGCTGATCGTGCTGTTTGCGGGCTATGTGGCGGTGCGCGCCTGGATGAACCCCGACCTGATCCCCGCCATCGACCAAAGCTTTTCGTTCCGGCAGAAGATCGTGGCCTCGCGCCGGCTGATCCCGGTCGCGCTGCTGATCGGCGGGGTGATCGGGTCCATCTATGCGGGGCTGGCCTCGCCCACCGATGCGGCGGCTTTGGGGGTGGTGCTGGCGACGGGTCTGGCGTTTGCGTCGGGATCTTTCAGCTGGCGGCTGTTCGGCGCGGCGGTGATGTCGGCCACCCGGACCTCGTGCATGATCGCGCTGATCCTGCTGGGGGCGGCGTTCCTATCGGTGTCGATGGGCTTTACCGGGTTGCCGCGCAATCTGGCCGCGTGGATTTCCGACATGAACCTGTCCGCCACCGCCCTGCTGATGGCGCTGACCGTGTTCTTCGTCGTGCTGGGCTGTTTCCTTGACGGCATTTCGGTGATCGTGCTGACCACCTCGATCATCATGCCGATGGTGTCGGCGGTGGGCATCGACCCGTTGTGGTTCGGCATCTATCTGGTGATCGTGGTCGAGATGAGCCAGATCACCCCGCCGGTCGGCTTCAACCTGTTCGTCATTCAGGGCTTGACCGGCATCGACATCCTGCGCATCGCCAAGGCCGCGTTTCCGTTCTTTCTGCTGCTGCTTCTGGGCGTCGTCCTGATCTGGGTATTTCCGCAGATCGTCACGTTCCTGCCCGGCCTGATGAGCGGCTGAGGATGCGACGGGCGGCGGGGCCGGGTTGCACGACGCTGATGACCGGCGATCCGCAGGCCCGTGCCGGACGGATACCCGTCACTCCTCGGGGGTGTCCAGCGCCTCGAACCCGGCCTTCTGCCGGGGCGTCCAGCGCAGGCGCAGGACAAGCCCGTCTTCGCCGGTCTCTTCCTGCTCGACCACGCCTGCCTCGTGCAGCCAGGCCCGTTTGCTGCCGTCGCCGAACCCAAGCCGGACGGTCGCCGTCTCGCGCGTTTCGTCCAGCGCGCGCGCCAGATGCGCGTCCATCGCCGCGATCAGATCGTCCAGCCCCTCGCCGGTCAGCGCGCTGACGGCCTGCACGCCTTCGGTGCGGGAATCGGTGCGGCGCAGCGCGGCGCGCGTGTCGGCCGACAGCGCGTCGATCTTGTTCCACACCTCGATCAGTTCCACATCCTCGTCCACGCCCAGGCTTTCCAGGATATCGGCCACGTCCGCGGCCTGTTCCTCGGTCTCGGGATGGCTGATGTCGCGCACATGCAGGATCAGATCGGCCTCCAGAACCTCTTCCAGTGTGGCGCGGAACGCCGCGACCAGTTCCGGCGGCAGATCGCTGATGAAGCCCACCGTGTCCGACAGGATGATCCTGCGCCCAGACGCGCCGCCGCCCGCATCGGGCAGCCGGATCGCCCGCATGGTCGGGTCCAGCGTCGCAAACAGCATGTCCTTGGCCATCACCCGCGCCCCGGTCAGCCGGTTGAACAGCGTGGATTTGCCCGCGTTCGTGTATCCCACCAGCGCGACGATGGGATAGGGTACGCGGGCGCGCGCCGCGCGGTGCAGCGTGCGGGTCTTGACCACCCGTTCAAGCTGGCGGCGAAGCCGGGTCATCTGGTCGTCGATGGCGCGCCGGTCGGCCTCGATCTGGGTCTCGCCCGGACCGCCGACGAATCCCAGCCCGCCGCGCTGGCGTTCCAGGTGCGTCCAGGCCCGCACCAGCCGCGTCCGCTGATAGGACAGGGCCGCCAGTTCGACCTGCAACACCCCCTCGCGCGTGCGGGCGCGGTCGGCGAAGATTTCAAGGATCAGCCCGGTCCGGTCCAGCAGCTTGACGCCCCATTCCTTTTCCAGGTTGCGCTGCTGAACGGGCGTGACCGGCCCGTCGACCAGCACCAGTTCCGCCTCGGCCTCTTCCAGACGCTGACCGATTTCGGCCAGCTTGCCCTTGCCCAGCAGCGTGCGCGGGTTGGGATCGCGCAGGCGCGCGACCTCCTGTCCCACGATCTCGGTTCCGGGCAGCGCATGGGCCAGCGCCACGGCCTCGGCCAGCGCATGTTCGGGCAGGCGTCGCTGTGTCCGCGCCTGCCCCAGATCGGGATGGATCACATAGGCGCGGGTCGGCCTTGCCTCGGTCGAGGTGGGTTCGGCCAATCAGTCCTCGCCTTCGTGCAGGTTGATCGGCTGGCCGGGCATGATGGTGCTGATCGCGTGCTTGTAGACAAGCTGGGACTGCCCGTCGCGGCGCAGCAGCACGCAGAAATTGTCGAACCAGGTGATGACGCCCTGCAGCTTGACCCCGTTGATCAGAAAGATCGTCACCGGCACCTTCGCCTTGCGGACATGGTTCAGGAACGCGTCCTGCAGGTTTTGTCTGTCACCGGCCATTTTTCGTTTCCCGTTTTTGTGCGGCGTGATCTTTCAGACATTTATGGCACGCCCTCACGCCATGCAAGCACCGGGAATGCCCGCACGTCAAGCCGCCAGTGCCGCGCGGATCAGCGGCGCCAGAACTCGGGCGAGAACAGCGCCAGGATCGCCAGCGTCTCAAGCCGGCCCACGATCATCGCGCAGGCCAGCACGATCTTGGTCAGCACGGGCAGGCCGGACCAGCCTTCCCACGGCGCGGAGGCGATGCCCGCCGTGCCGTCGAAGGCCGGGGTCAGCGGAATCACCGCCGCCAGCGGTCCGGTATTGGTCAGCGCCGCGATGGACAGGATGGTGGCGGTCTCGAACTCGATCTGCTTGATCGACACCAGCGCGACCGTGACCGCGATGGAGGTGGCAAACAGCATGAAGAAGATGAAGGACAGATACGCCCCCTCGTGCCGCAGCCGCCGCGCGATCCGCCCGCCCCCGGCGACCGAGCTGGGATGGATGATCCGCTCCATCTCGCGCTCGCCGTGGCGGGACAGGGCGTAAAGCCGCAGCAGCTTGACCCCGC
The DNA here is from genome assembly GCF_028553765.1 of Paracoccus stylophorae. Taxonomy (NCBI): domain Bacteria; kingdom Pseudomonadati; phylum Pseudomonadota; class Alphaproteobacteria; order Rhodobacterales; family Paracoccaceae; genus Paracoccus; species Paracoccus stylophorae. The sequence continues at coordinate 3,033,816 of NZ_CP067134.1, forward strand.
CCGCCGTGGTGGCGACGCCCCCGCCCATCATCGCCAGCCCAGCCAGGATCAGGCCGGGCGATGACAGGCCCGACCACGCCCGCGCCCCCTGCCAATCGACCGAGTTCCAGCCCGTCGTGGTCAGATAGCTGAGCGCGTTGAACAGCCCGCCCCAGAACGCGGCCAGCGTGTTGCGCAGATCGGCCAGCATCCGCGGCGCTTCGGGTTCGGCGACGCCGGTTTCGATGGCGCCGATGAAGTGGCGCAGGAACAGCACCGTCGCCACCGTCCCGACCAGTGCTGCGGCCATGCGCAATTCTGGGTCCTCGATCAGCCGTTCGGTGGCGCGCAACTCGCCGCCCCCCGGCCAGAACCGCCGCGACAGCGCCGGGATCAGGAACAGGAACACCACCATTTCGCCCGCGACGCCCGAACTTTCCCCCGCCGGGCCGATCACGGGCGATATCCCGCTGGTCGCCAGCGTGCCCATCGCCCGGCACAGCGCGACCAGCGATTCGTCGCCCAGAAGCAGCAGGATCAGCCACATCGTCAGCGTCAGCCCGGCATAGACCGGCAGCACCGCCTGCGCGCTGCGCAGCAGGCGCAGGGCGGGCGCGTTCAGATCGGTGGTAAAATCGGGGGCGGACAGATGCGGCTGCGGCTCTCTGGGGTCGGCGGATTCTGGCAGACGCTCGAACTGTTCGCTGCGGCCATAGGGCGAGGACATGATCTCGAACCCGCCGACCCGCAGCGGCGCCAGAATGGCGATTGCCGCCACCAGCATGAAAAAGCCGCCCATCCAGCCGACCATCGCCCGCCACAGATGCAGCGGCGCGGGCAGCAGATCGGCCGAATACAGCGAGGCACCGGTGGTTGTCAGCGACGACACCATCTCCCACCAGGCGTTGAACAGCCCGGTATCGGGCAGGCTTTCCGCGAACGGCACCGCCAGGATCAGCGGCAGGACCGCCATCGCGGCCAGCATGTTCAGCAACGTGTCGCGCGCGCCCTGCCGCCTGCGATTGGCGACGGTGGCCAGCCCGATCATGCCCGACAGGATCAGCGCCAGCAGCGCGGTATACAGGAAATGCCGCGCAATCGCGTTCTCGTCCACGACCGAGGCGTAGGAGGCCGGCACCAGCATCGCCAGCGCCGCGATCACGGTCAGCTGGATCAGCAGGGGCTGGCGCGAAAAGGACGACACGGGCGGCTGTCTCAGAAAAAGTCGATCGAGACCTGCAGAAGGCGTTCGACCTCCGGCACGTCTGGGGTCAGGGCGAAGATCAGCACCAGATCGCCTTCCTCGATCCGCGTGTCCGAGGACGGCTTGATGATCCGGTCGCCCTTCTGGACCGCGCCGATCAGCACGCCTTCGGGAAATTCGATGTCGCGGATCGCGCGGCCGGACATGGGCGAGGTGGACAGCACCTGCGCCTCCATCACCTCGGCCTCGGCGTCGCCGATGGAATAGATGTCGCGCACGCGGCCGTGGCGGATATGGCGCAGGATGGTCGAGACGGTGGTGGCGCGCGGATTGATATAGGCGTCGATGTCCAGCGCCCCCATCAGCGGCACCAGCGTCGGATCGTTGATCAGCGAGATGACCATCTTCGCGCCCGCCTGCTTGGCGCGCACCGCCGCCAGGATGTTGGTCTTGTCGTCGTCGGTCACCGCCAGCACGGCGTCGGCGGTGGGCACCGCCGCCTCTTCCAGCAACTCGGCCGACAGGCCGTCGCCGTTCAGCACGATGGTCCGTTCCAGCCGGTCGGCGGCGAATTCGGCCCGCGCGCGACCCTTTTCTATCAGCTTGGCGCGGATGCGGTCCACCCGCGCCTCCAGCGCCCGCGCGACGGCAAGACCCACATTGCCCGCGCCGATGACGACCACCCGTTCCTGTTTCTGCGGCGGCTTGCCGAAGATTTCCAGCGTGCGGTTCACGTCGTCGATATGGGTGAAGATATAGACCTGATCGCCCGCGAACAGCTGATCGCCCGGGTCGGGCGCGAACAGCCTGCCGTCGCGGCGCACCCCGGTCACGATGGCCCGCAGGCTCGAGAAGATCTCGTTCAACTGGCGCAGCGGCGTGTTCAGCGCCGGACAATCATCCTCCAGCACGATCCCCAGAAGCTGGATCTTGCCGTTCAGGAATGTCTCGACATCGAAGGTCGAGGGCGCGGACAGGCGTTGCAGCGCGGCCTTGGCGACCTCGCGTTCGGGGCTGATCACCACGTCGATGGGCAGGTGGTCGGTGCGGTAGAGATCGGAATAGATCGCGTCCAGATAGGCGCTGCTGCGCAGGCGCGCGATCTTGCGCGGGACCTGGAACACGGAATGGGCGACCTGACAGGTGACCATGTTCACCTCGTCCGAATGGGTGGCCGCGATGATCAGATCGGCGTCGCGCGCCCCGGCCCGGTCCAGAACGTCGGGATGGCTGGCAAAGCCGGTCACGCCCTGCACGTCCAGCGCATCGGTCGCGCGGCGGATCAGTTCGCCGTTATTGTCGATCACGGTGACATCGTTGCGTTCGCCCGACAGATGCCGCGCGATCTGCCAGCCGACCTGCCCTGCCCCGCAGATGATGATCTTCATCCCAGTCCCCGTTCCCGCGCGGCGCACCGCCCTGATCTTTGCCTATGCCGCACACAGCCAGCGCGCAACCGTCTTGCGAAACGCGGCCCGCAAGTCCGGTGCCGCGACCGGGTCGGGCCGCAACCCTGAATTGCGATCCAGCCGCCGCCGCACTTGAAAAGAGAGCGGAAATCGGGTAGTTTAAATCCTTCGATCCTGAAGATTGCGGATGGCGCATCCACGGCGCGCGGGTCGGGCTGTTGCCGTCTGCCACCCGCAGGATCGGGCACGGGGCCTTGGGAAAAAGGCTCGTGAATCGGACCAGATGACACAACGCACGGAGATGGAGAATGCAGAAGGTGTTCGGCCGCGGTTTCCGTCTGCGTCCGTCGTCCGGCGCCTTGCCGCATCGTGTTTGTTCCCCCGAACGCCGTCACCCGTCAGGCTGATCCGGGCGCGGTCGGCGGTGCTGGCTGGCAGCGCATCGCCGACCTCGTTTCACGTCGCGACCGGACGGCGTACGCCAGCACCGATACCGCGATCTATTTGCCGGCCAGCATCTCTTCCTCGTTGCGCATCCCGCCCACCACGCCAAGCGATTTCAGCTTGCGGTGCAGGGCGCTGCGCTCCATCCCCACGAATTGCGCGGTGCGGCTGATATTGCCGCCGAACCGGTTGATCTGGGCCAGCAGATATTCGCGTTCGAACATCTCACGCGCCTCGCGCAGCGCCATGGCGGTGATCTGCGGCCCCAGGCTCAGCGCGTCGCTGTTGTCGGGCGTGGCCCCCTGCGGCTCCAGCTCGGATGGCTGGATCGGGCCGCTTTCCTCGGTCAGGATCAGCACGCGCTCGATCACGTTGCGCAGCTGCCGGATATTGCCCGGCCAGCGCATCGACTGCAACGCGGCCACGGTTTCCTCGGGCAATTCGCGCGCGGGCAAGCCCTGCGTGCGGTTGAACTGCTCGATGAAGCTGCGCGCCAGCAGGGCGATGTCGTCGCGCCGGTCGGCCAGCGACGGCACCGCCACGGGCACCACGTTCAGCCGGTCATACAGCTCCTGCCGGAACCGCCCCGCCGCGATTTCGGCCGGCAGATCGCGGTTGGTGGACGAGATCACGCGCAGATCGACGCGCACCCGGTCCGATCCGCCCGCCCGCATGAACTGCTGCTCGGTCAGGACGCGCAGGATCTTGGGCTGGGTCCCAAGCGGCATGTCGCCCACCTCGTCGAAATAGATGACGCCGCCATGCGCCTGTTCCAGCAGGCCCGGCTCGATCCCGCGTTCCGGGCTCTCGCGGCCGAACAGCACCTCTTCCATGCGTTCGGGTTCGATACTGGCGCAGGGAACGGTGACAAACGCCGCGCCTGCCCGCGGGCTTTGGGCGTGGACATAGCGCGCGGCCAGTTCCTTGCCCGCCCCCGGCTCGCCCGACAGCATCACCCGTCCGTTCGACTTGGCGACCTTGTCCAGATTGTCGCGCAGACGCTTGAACGCCGCCGACTGGCCCAGCATCTCGGTCGCGCGGTCGCCGCCCCGGCGCAGGCTGCTGTTCTCGCGCCGCAGCCGGCTGGTTTCCATCGCCCGGTTCACCACCACCATCAGCTGGTCGATGTTGAACGGTTTTTCGATGAAGTCATAGGCGCCCTGCCGGATCGCGGCGACCGCGATCTCGATATTGCCGTGACCCGAGATGATGATGACCGGCACATCGGGGTTGTTGCGCTTGACCTGCTTGAGGATGTCGATCCCGTCCATCCGGCTGTCCTTCAGCCAGATATCCAGCACCATCAGCGCCGGTTCCTGTTCGTTCAGCGCGTTCACCGCCTCGTCGGAATTGGCGGCCAGCCGCACCTCGAACCCCTCGTCCTTCAGGATGTCCGCGATCAGTTCGCGGATATCCCGTTCGTCGTCGACGATCAGAATGTCGCTCATATCGTTCCCGCCTCGTCCTTGTCATGCCTGTTTCTGGGTTGTGCGCCGCGCACCGGGTGACGTTCGCGCGGCAATCGGATCTCGGCCATGGCGCCATCGCGGCCGGGCGCATCGGTCAGCGCCAGGCTGCCGCCATGTTCCTCGACGATCTTCTTCACGATCGGCAGCCCCAGCCCGGTGCCCTGCGGCTTCAGCGTCACATAGGGCTCGAACAGCCGGGCGCGATCGCCGGGCAGGCCGGGGCCGTTATCGGTGATGCGGATGGTGACGCTGTCGGGACCCGCGCTCATCGTCACCTCGACCCGCGGGGCCCAGCCGTCCGCCGCGTCGGCGGCGCGTTCCTCGACCGCCTCGCCCGCGTTCTTCAGCAGGTTGGTCAGCGCCTGGCGCAGCATGCCCGCGTCGCAATCCACGATCACCGGCCGATCGGGAATGTCCTCGACCAGCGCGCCCTGCAGCGCGTCGCGTTGCAGCAGCACCGTCTCGCGCAGCAGCGCGGCCAGATCGGTCTCGACCCGGTCGGGTTCGGGCATCCGGGCAAAGCGGCTGAATTCGTCCACGATCCGGCGCAGATCGCCGGTCTGGCGGATGATCACGTCGACATACTGATCCAGCGACACCTTGTCCTCGGGTCCGGCCAGCGGCCCGAACTTGCGCCGCAGCCGTTCCGCCGACAGCTGGATCGGCGTCAGCGGGTTCTTGATCTCGTGCGCGACGCGGCGGGCGACGTCGCCCCACGCCGCCATGCGCTGCGCGCTGACCAGCTCGGTCACGTCGTCGAAGGCCACGACATAGCCTTCCAGCCCGCCATCGGTGCCGCGCCGCACCGCCATCCGCACCAGCAGGCTTTCGATCCGCCCGTCGCGCGCCAGCCGCACCTCGTCCTGGATCGTCTCGGCGACCGAGGCCGACAGCCGCGCAAACAGCGGCGCGAATTCGGGCACCGCCTCGGACAGCAGCGCGTCGATATCGCGCATCGGGTCCAGCCCCAGAAGCCGCGTGGCCGAGCGGTTGACGAAATCGATCTCGCCCGCCGCATCGAGGCCGATCACGCCTGAGGTGACCGAACTCAGCACATTGTCGAACAGGCGGCGCTGTTCGTCGCTGGCGCGATAGCTTTCGACCAGCTCCTCGCGCTGCGTCTTCAACTGCCGGGTCATGCGGTTGAAGCTTTCGCCAAGGGTCTGGATCTCGTCGCCGGTATCGGGTTCGGGCACCTGCACGTCCAGATTGCCGCGTCCGACCTGTTCGCTGGCCACGGCCAGCGCGCCGATGGGCCGCGACAGGCGGCTGGCGAACCACAGCCCCAGCCACACCGCCGCCGCGACCAGCAACAGCGCAAAGCCCAGATAGACCAGCGAGAATTCGAACAGCACCTGCCCGCGCGTTTCCTCAAGCTGGCGGTAATCGCCGACGGTGGCGCGGGTCTCGTCCAGCAGACCCAGAAGATCGCCGTCCACATCGCGTGTGACGTAAAGGAACCGGTCGGCCAGCGGCGGCAGCGGGACCAGGGCGCGGAACTCGTTGTTCTGCCAGTCCTCGATCAGGACCAGCCCCTCGGTCAGCGCCCGATCCAGCTGCTCGCCGGTCGGCGCCTCGTACCAGAACAGATAGCTTCGTTCGCCGCGCGCGCGGATCTCGCCCGCGCCGTTGACGATATAGGCCTCGCGCAGGCCGCGCTGGATCAGGGCCTGCCCCTGCACCAGCAACTGCCGCATCTCGCCGTCGTCGATCATCGGGTTGCTGCGGCCCGCCTGCGTCAGCACCCCGGCCAGCGCGCGCGCATCCTCGGTCAGGTCGCGGCGATGTTCCTCCTGATAGGCTTCGGCCGCCGCCTGCGAGGTGGTGACGACCTGCTGGACCCGGTCCGAGAACCATCCCTCAAGCCCGATATTGACCAGCAGCCCCGCGAACAGCGCCACCAGCACCGTCGGCACCAGCGCCAGCCCCGCAAACACCGCGACCAGCCGCGAATGCAGCCGCGATCCCGCAGCCGAGGCCCGCCGCGCCGAGATCAGGCGCGCCATGCGGGCCACCACAAGGCCGATCAGGCAGATCAGATACAAAAGATCCAGCAGCAGGATGAAGCGCAGCACGCGGCTTTCGACGCCGTGGCTCAGCGGCCCCAGCACGGTCATGGTCGCGACCGCCAGCAGCCCGCCGACCAGCAGGACGCCCCAGCTGAGAACGCCGCGCCACTGACGCGGAATCCTGATCCGTGCCAGCCTGTCCCAGCTCAGCCCTGATGCGGACTCTGCCATGTCCCCCCACTCGCCGTCTTGCGCGGCTTTGCCTGTTGCAGCTCCGTGACTCTGGCGCTGCCACCTGTGGCGGTTTTACATCAGTTTGCGGCGCCGTGTCACCTCGATATTCAGCTCGGTCAGCTTCTTGCGCAAAGTATTGCGGTTTATTCCCAACAGATCGGCGCAACGCAGCTGATTTCCGCCGGTCGCATCCAGCGCGATCTGCAACAGCGGGCGTTCGATCTCGCGCAGGATTCGCTGATACAGGCCGGGCGGCGGCAATTCGTCGCCATGCAGATCGAAATAGCGTTGCAGATGCGCCTCGACCGAATCCGACAGCCTGGCATTGCCCGGCGGCAGCGTCGCGCCCCATCCGGCGGATGCGGCGGCCCCGTCGCCCGCGGCAATCGCCGGCGGGTGCGGCGCCGATGTCTGGCTCAGCGTCTCGCGCATCTCGGCGCCGGTGACGGTCGCGCCGGTCGAGGTCAGCGCCAGCCTGCGCATGATGTTTTCCAGCTCGCGCACGTTTCCCGGCAGCGGATGCGCCCGCAGCAGCGCCGCCGCCTCGTCGGACAGGCGGCGTTCGGGCAGACCCTGCGCCGCCGCGCGGCCCAGCAGGTGATCGGCCAGCGGCAGGATGTCGTCGACACGCGCGCGCAGCGGCGGCACCGCGATGGTCACCCCGGCCAGCCGGTAATAGAGGTCCGAGCGGAGATAGCCGGCGGCGACATCGGCCTGCGGATCGGGGCCGCAGGTGGTCACGATGCGCGGCGCGCCCGGCTGGTCAGGTCCGGCTTCCAGCGATTCGATCAGACCGATCAGCCGCGCCTGCGCCGCAGGCTCGAACCCGGCCGGGTTCTCGATCACGATGGTTCCGCCCTGCGCCGCGTCCGCCGCGCGCGCGATCGCCCCGGCACCGGCATCGGCGGCAGTCAGGACCGCCATGCCGCGATCTCGGCGGTCCGACAGGTCGTGAAAGGACCGCGCGATGGTGCTTTTGCCGACGCCCGGCTCGCCCGCGATCAGCACCGGCAGATCGGCGTTCAGCACCCGCGCGACCATGCGAAACAGCGCCTGCATCGCCGGCGCCCGCCCGATCAGCGGCATGTCGCGGTCGGCGCCCCGGCCCAGCGTCGCGGGCGCGGGATCGGTCGCCGGTCTGCGCGGCCGGCTGGACAGCGCCGCGCGCGCCTTGGCCATCAGTTCGGGCAGATCGAAGGGCTTGGGCAGATATTCGAACGCCTCGGCCTCGGTCGCGCGGATTGCGGTGACGATGGTGTTCTGGGCCGAAATCACGATCACCGGCAGATCGGGCCTTGCCTGACGGATCGCGGGGATTCGGTCGATGCCGTTGCCGTCGGGCATCATCACGTCGGTGATGACCAGATCGCCGCGCCCCTCCTCGACCCATTTCGACAACTGCCCCAGGCTGCCGGTGGCGTGGACCCGGCAGCCCGCGCGGGTCAGCGCCTGCGTCAGCACCGTGCGGATGGTGCGGTCGTCGTCGGCGATCAGAACGGTTCCGTCCATGGCGTCAGGTCCTCATGCCTTGGGCAGCGAAATGCGAAAGCGCGTGCAGCCGGGGCGCGAGTTCACCCGGATCAGCGCGCGGTGATCGGTGACGATCTTGCCGACCAGCGCCAGTCCCAGCCCGGTCCCGTTCTCGCGCCCCGACACGAACGGCTCGAAGATCTGGTCGGCGATGGCCGCGGGCAGGCCCGGCCCGTTATCCTCGACCACGATCTGCAAGGGCAGCGGGCGTCCGGCGGGATCGTCCGCATCGGGCGGCAGGCGCAGGGCGTGGTCGTAAAAGCTGTGCAGCCGGATCGTCGGCCGGTCGGTGGCCGCCAGCGCCTCGGCGGCATTCTTCACCAGGTTCAGGCAGACCTGCGTCAACTGGTCGGCATCGGCCAGCGCCGGCGGCAGCGAGGGATCGTAATCCGCCAGCAGCGCGATCCGGCGCGCGAACCCGGCCTTTGCCAGCCGGCGCACGTTTTCCAGCACGTCATGGACATTCACCGCCGCCAGATGCGGCGGCGAGGTGTCGCCGAACCGTTCCACCTGATCCAGCAGCGACACGATCCGGCGCGTCTCGCCGACGATCATGTCGGCCATCTCGCGATCCTCGGGCGCGGCATTCATGCCCAGGATCTGCGCCGCGCCGCGGATTCCGGCCAGCGGGTTCCTGATCTCGTGGGCCAGCATCTCGGCCATGCCGACGGCGCTGCGCGCGGCGGTGCGCACGGCCCGGTTCTGATGCAGCATCCCGGCATCGTCGGCAGCAGGCACCAGCAGCAGCGCGACGGTCCCGCCGCCGCCGCCGGCCGGTCCGGCATGGACGGCGGCGCGCCGCGCGCGGTGGCCCCCGGCCCGGTCCGCGATCTGGAAACAGATCTCGGCCTGATACAGCGTCTCGCCGGTGCGCATCGCGCGGCCGATCAGATCGCGCAGCGACGGCCGGATGCGCAGCCGCCCGGCCACCGCCTCGGACTCCAGCGTCCTGCCAAGGGCCGAGTTGCGCGACAGGTTCAGCCACGATTCGGCCGCGTCGTTCATCGCCGCGATCCGCCCCGTCTCGTCCAGCACCAGGGCCGGCAGCGGCAGCGCGTCCCACCCCGGACCCGGCCGCGCCGGATGAAAGAAGCGGGCGGGCGCCGCCGTCATGCCGCCAGCCCCGGCGCATCGGCAAAGGCGCTGCGGATCAGCGCGACCGTCGCCGCCGGGCTGTCGGCGCGCAGCATCTCGGCGCGCAGGGGGGCGTCGTTCGCCTGCGCATACCAGCCCAGATGCTTGCGCGCGACGCGCAGGCCCAGCTCGGCGCCGTAAAAGCCCAGCATGTCGTGGTAATGCTCCTCGACCGCATCGGCCAGCTGCGCGCCGCGCGGGACGGCCGGGGCGGGCGTGCCCCACAGGCGATGCGCGATCCCGGCCAGCCGCCACGGCGCACCCTGCGCCCCGCGTCCGACCATGACCGCATCCGCGCTGGACTGCGCCAGCGCCGCGCGGGCCGAGGCCGCATCGACGACATCGCCATTGGCGACCAGCGGCGGACGGCCGGGAATCGCCGCGACCCGGGCAATGCGCGACCAGTCGGCCCGGCCCTTGTAGAACTGCGCCCGCGTCCGGCCATGCACGGTCAGCATCCGCACCCCCGCATCGCGGGCACGCGCCGACAGGTCGGCGGCGTTCAGGCAGGTGTCGTCCCATCCCAGACGCATCTTCAGCGTGACCGGCACCTGCACCGCGCCGACCACCGCGTCGATCAGGCTCAGCGCGTGGTCCAGATCCCGCATCAGCGCGGCACCCGACAGCCCGCCCGTCACCTTCTTGGCCGGGCAGCCCATGTTGATGTCGATGATCGCCGCCCCCATCCCCTGCACGATCCGGGCGGTTTCGGCCATCGCCCCGGCCTCGCGGCCCGCGATCTGCACGCTGACGGGCAGCGCACCCCCGGTCAGGGCCTTGGCCCGGATCGCCGCGCGGGTCGAGGGGCGCGGCGTCACCATCTCGGATGCGGGCACCATCTCGCTGACCATCAGCCCGGCGCCGTGCCGCGCCACCGCCCGCCGGAACGGCAGGTCGGTGATCCCGGCCATGGGCGCCAGAAAGACCGGCGGCCCAAGCCGCGTGTCGCCAAGGATGATCGGGTCCGGCAAATGCATCGTCATGTCCTTCGCCCGGCATCGCCCCTGTCGCAAGAATCGCCTCGGGGCGGCGGGTCCGCCTGTCTGCTGCGCGCGGGTCATTGCACAAGATACAGGCATCATGCAAATTTATCGGGCAGGCGCGACGCGCGTTTCACCTTGGCTCCATTCCGTGCCAAGGTCGCGTGCGGGCCGGCCGCGCGGGCCGCGCCTTGCGTCTTTTTCGCCACCTTCCTGCAAGGGTGCCACATGTTTCTGTCGGTCTTCGATCTGTTCAAGGTGGGCGTCGGCCCGTCATCCTCGCACACCATGGGTCCCATGGTCGCGGGCGCGCGGTTTCTGGATGCGCTGCGGCAACAACCGTTCCGGGCAAAGGGGCTGAAAGCCAGCCTGCATGGCAGCCTGGCCTTTACCGGCAAGGGCCATGCCACCGACCGGGCGACGATCCTTGGGCTGGCAGGTTTCGTGCCCGCCACGATGGACGCCGAAAAGGCCGAGGCCGCGCTGGCCGCGAACCGCGAATCCCGCGTCCTGACGCCCGAGGGGCTGGGCGAAGTGCGATTCGATCCCGAGGCCGATCTGCGCTTCGATTATGACCACGCCCTGCCCGGACACGCCAACGGCATGACGCTGGCCGCGACCGATGCGCAGGGCGACGTGATCTTTCGGCAGGTCTATTATTCCGTCGGCGGCGGTTTCGTGCTGACCGAAGAGGAGCTGGCCCGCAAGGGCGACGAGGATCGCAGCGACGCCGTCTCGCAGGTGCCCTTCCCCTTCGCCAGCGCCGCCGAGATGCTGGACATGGCCCGCACATCGGGCAAATCCATCGCCGACATGAAGCGCGCCAACGAACTGGTCTATCGCGACCCGGCCGATCTGCGCGAGGGTCTGATGCGGATCTGGCAGGTGATGCGCGACTGCATGGACCGGGGGCTTGCGGCCACCGGCACCCTGCCCGGCGGGCTGAACGTGCGCAGGCGGGCGCACGCGATCCATGAAAAGCTGTTGGCCGAACGCGGCATGAACCTGACCGCGCCGCATGTCATCAACGACTGGATGTCCACCTATGCCATGGCCGTGAACGAAGAAAACGCCGCCGGCGGACAGGTCGTCACCGCCCCCACCAACGGCGCGGCGGGCACGGTGCCGGCGGTGATCCGGTACTGGCTGGATCATGTGCCGGGCGCGTCCGAACGCGACCTGCCCGATTTCCTGCTGACGGCTGCGGCGGTGGGCGGGCTGATCAAGCACAACGCCTCGATCTCGGGGGCGGAATGCGGCTGTCAGGCCGAGGTCGGCAGCGCCTCGGCCATGGCCGCCGCCGGGCTGGCCGCGGTGCTGGGCGGGACGCCTGAGCAGGTGGAAAACGCCGCCGAAATCGCGCTGGAACATCATCTGGGCATGACCTGCGACCCGGTGAAGGGGCTGGTGCAGGTGCCCTGCATCGAACGCAACGGTCTGGGCGCGATCAAGGCGGTCAGCGCCGCCAGCCTGGCCCTGCGCGGCGACGGCAGCCATTTCGTGCCGCTGGACGCCGCGATCGAGACGATGCGCCAGACCGGCCGCGACATGTCCGAGAAATACAAGGAAACCTCGCTTGGCGGGCTGGCCGTCAACGTCCCCAATTGCTGAGACCCGGGCGACGGGCGATCTGCCGCCGCAGGCTGCGCACGACGCTTGCCCCGAGGGGCGGCGATTGCTAACGCTTTTGACAGTGATCCAAAATCAAAAAGGCCGCCCGATGTCCTCGCGTCTCGCCCTCATCGCCCTTGTGACCCTGCCGCTTGCCGCCTGCGAAGGCACCGGCCTGCCGGGTCTGGGCAGCCAGCAGGAAGCCCAGGTTCAGGGCCATCAGGGGCCTCCGGGCGTCTCGCCGCTGGAACAGCCGATCGAAACCGGTGCCGCCGAGGCCCGCGCCGTCGCCACCGCCGAGGCCGCGACCTACAACACCAACGCGTTCAGCGCGCGCGGCAATGAGCCCGCCTGGTCAGTGGACGTGGCCGGCAGCACCGCGATCTACACCACGCCGGAGAACCCAAAGGGGCGAGCGGTGCGCGTGGACCGGCTGGCCTTCGCCAAGGGGGTGGAATATGTGGGCGTGCTGAACGGCCGGCCCTTCGCGCTGACCGTGCGCGGCACGCCCTGCCGCGACAGCATGTCCGGCCAGCGTTTCACGATGTCGGCGGAACTGAAGGTCTCGGGGCGCACCGAACGCGGCTGCGCCGCGCCGGCCTCGGCCGACGTGGCATCGGCGGTGGCGGCAACCCGCGCCCCGGCCCCCGCCGCGCCCAAAGCGGCCGCGCCGAAACCCGCAGCCTCGCGCCCCGCCGCCGCAAAACCGGCCCCCGCACCGGCACCGGCCCCCGCCCCCGCACCGACCCCGACGCCTTCGCCCGCCGATGCGGCCCAGACCGCGCCCGCGTCCGACACCACCCCGGCAACGACCGGCGACAGCGCCACCCAGGGCAACGCGGCGACGCAGACGCCCGCGCCCGACAGCGGCCCCGCCACCCCTGCCGTGCCCGATCTGCCGCTGCGCCTGCCGTCCACCCCGCCCTCGGTCGCGGCACCCGCCGATGCGGCACCCGCCGATGATGCACCCGCCAATGCCGCGCCTGCGGACGACGACGCGGCGGACAGCACCGAATAACGCGCCCGACCTGCGGCGCAGATGACGCACCAGCCGGCATTTCGTGCCGGCGGCCTGCCAATCGCCCGGCGTCGCGACTATGATCGCGGCACCTGCTGAACGAGGAACACCGATGCGCCGAACCCCGCTTTTCAGACGTCTGATGGCGACGACCCTTCCGGCCGCGCTTGTCATCGGCTCGGCCACGTCGGTGGCGGTGGCCGACCCGATGCTGGCGCGCAACATGTCCAGCTTCGGCACGCCGGGCGGGATCGACACGCCCACTGCGGAAACCCTGCCCGACGGCACGCTGTCCGGCACGATTTCCTATTCCGATTACGCGCGCAGGGCCAATGTCAGCTTTCAGGCGCTGCCCGGCCTGACCGCCGTGCTGCGCTATGCGCGGGTGGACGGCATCAACGATTACCGCAACGACGGCTATATCTCGGACCGCTCGTTCGATCTGCATTACCAGATCTTCGACGAACAGGGATGGCGGCCGGCGGTCGCGGTCGGTCTGCGCGACTTTCTGGGCACCGGCGTCTATTCGGGCGAATACATCGTCGCCAGCCGCAACATCACGCCCACCATCCGCGCCTCGGCGGGCCTGGGCTGGGGCACGCTGGCGGGCAAGAACCGGGTCATCGACGTCGATGACGAGGGCGGGACGCCGAATGTCGAGGACTGGTTCTCGGGCAGCCCGAAGCCCTTCGGCTCGATCAGCTGGCAGGTCAACGACCGGCTCAGCCTGGTGGCCGAATATTCCAACGACGAATATGTGGCCAGCTACAGCAACGGTCGCGTCTATCAGCAGGGCGAGGAACCCGACAGCAACCTCAACCTTGCCGCCTATTACAAATTCGGCCGCGCCTATGAGGTCGGACTTTACACGATCGGCGGCAAGACGTTCGGGGCGCAGTTCTCGGTCGCGCTGAACCCGCGCGAGGCGCCCTATCCCTCGGGTCTGGAAAAGGCACCCGCCCCCGTGCGCACGCGCCCCGCGCCTGCCGCAGACCCGGAAGGCTGGTCGGGAAGCTGGTCGCAGGACCCGACCGCGCAGCCCGCGATCCAGACGGCGCTGGCCGATGCGCTGGCCGACGAGGGGCAGATCCTGGAATCGATGGCGCTGTCGGCCAACCGCGCCGAGGTCCGGATCCGCAACCAGCGTTACGTGAACCAGGCCGAGGCGGTGGGCCGCACCGCAAGGCTGATGACCCGCGCGCTGCCGCCCTCGGTCGAGACGCTGGTGATCACATCGACCGCCGAGGGCGTGCCGACATCCTCGGTGACGCTGTCGCGCTCGGACGTCGAACGGCTTGAGAATACCGAGGCCGGGCGGATCGCCGCCGCCTCGACAATCGCCGACGCCGCGCCATCGCCCGCAGGTCTGGTCCGCAGCCCCGACATCTATCCGCGGTTCCGCTGGAGCGTGAAACCCTATCTGGATCTGGGCATCTTCAGCGCCGAGGACGGCCTGACCTATCAGGTCGGCGGCGAAGCCCGCGCCAGCTATGAAATCGTGCCCGGTCTGGAACTGACCGGCGCGCTGCGCCAGCGCGCCTTCGGCAATATCGACCAGCGCGGGCCGGGCATCCCCGGCGAACGCGGCGAACACTATACCCCGCAGGAATATCTGGCCGATCCGGGTCTTGAAACCACGCCCGAGGGCGTGCCGCGGGTGCGATCCGACACGCGCATGTATACCGGCAACACCGATCCGGTGATCCCGGAACTGACGCTGGCATGGTATGCAAAGCCCGCGCAGAACGTCTATACTCGCGTGACGACCGGCCTGCTGGAACGCGCCTATGGCGGCGTGTCGGCCGAGGTGCTTTGGAAGCCCGCCGACTCGGCCTTCGGCTTCGGGGCCGAAATCAACCGCGTGAAGAAACGCGATTTCGACCAGCTGTTCAGCTTCCGCGACTATGAGGTGACGATGGGCCATGTCTCGGCCTATTACGAATTTTCGCAGGGCTTCACCGCGCAGCTTGACGTCGGCAAGTATCTGGCCGGCGACAAGGGTGCGACGCTGACCTTGACGCGCGAATTCGCGAATGGCTGGCAGATCGGCGCCTTTGTCACCAAGACCGACCTGTCGGCCGAAGAATTCGGCGAAGGCAGCTTTGACAAGGGCATCACCCTGTCGATCCCGCTGGCCTGGGCCACCGGCCAACCCTCGCGCGAACGGGCGACCACGACGCTGCGATCCCTGTCGCGCGACGGCGGCGCGCAGCTGAACGTGAACGGTCGTCTTTACGACCGCGTCCGCGACAGCCATTCGGTCAAACTGTATCAAGGCTGGGGGAGGTTCTGGCGATGACATCCGCGCCCAAGTTCACGCTGGCGGCGGCTGCGCTGGCCGCGCTGTCGGCCTGCGGCAACGCCACCGGCGACGAGGCGGGCTATGGCCCGCTTGGCGTGCTGGCCAGCACCGCGCAGCAGACCATCGCGTCCCGAACCGCGCGCGATCAGCCCGCCGCACCCGCCCGAACGCCGCAGGAACGCGCGGCCGAGGCGCTGCGCGTCAATCCCGGCCCGCTGATCATGGCCGGGTTTGAAAATCTGGGCCAGACCCAGATCATGGCGATGACCGGACAGAATGGCGGCCAGCGCACCTATATGACCCCCGCCGAAGAGGCGTTGATCCTGCGCGGCGGCATGCTGGTCGGCACGCGCGGTCTGGGCCATGATCTGTCCGTCGCCGAACCGGGAACCGAGGCGCTGATCCGCGCGGGCAGCGCCGGACGCGGCCAGCGCGTGATGCGCTATTTCAGCGGCGACGGTCGGGAACGCCCGCTGCAATTCGACTGCACGGTCGGCGCCGGACCCAATCCCGGCGTGCTGGTCGAAGATTGCCGGGGCCACGGCACCAGCTTCCAGAACAGCTATATGGTGCAAGGCGGCCAGATCGCGGTATCCCGCCAGTGGATCGGCCCGGCCCTGGGTTATGTGACGATCCAGACCTTGCGGCCCTGAGACGCGTCCACAGGTTCCGACAGAAAGAAACCGGCCCTTGCAGGCCGGTTTTTTCGTGACCGGAGTTCACGCCGCCGGTCGACTATCGCGGCCGGCCGGACCGCACAAGAAAAGGGGGCCGGCCCGAAGGCCAGCCCCCTTGAAACAGACCGGAAGGTCCGGTCCGTCCCGAAATCAGCTGTCGTCGTCGTCCGAAGCGACGGCGGCAATCACGCCCAGCAGCAGCAGGGCGGGGACAACCAGGCCGGCATTCGACGAGGCGGGCTGTTCTTCCACCACGACGGGCTCGACGTCCACGACGGGGGCAACATAGCCACCGGCCAGAGCCGAAGATGCGGTCAGGCCGAGGGCGGCAGCGAAAGTAGCGAATTTGGTCATGATCATGCTCCGTTTCGTTGAAAGCTGCCGTCTCCGGCAACATCGATGTGACAGTTACACAATCCCCGACGGTTGAAAAGCAGCATTAAATCAAATCCGCCGAGGGGTTGCGCCCACTGTTGCATATTGGCCAACACATGGCGCGCCAACGGGTTCCAGTGTCGCCGGACCCTGCGCGACTCTGGGGCAACCCGGGCCTAATTGCGACGGAAAAACAGGCTCAGCAGGAAAAAGACTGCCGCCGCCACCACGATGGACGGTCCGGCCGGGCTGTCCAGTTTCAGGCTGGCCCATAATCCCGCCCCCACCGACGCGGCCGCGATCAGCGCGGCGATCGCCGCCATGCGTTCCGGCGTGGGCGCCAGACCGCGCGCGGCGGCCGCCGGCACGATCAGCAGCGCCGAAATCAGCAGCGATCCGACCACCCGAATCGCCAGCGCGACGACCACGGCCAGCGCGATGGACAGCGCCAGACGTTCGGTTCGAGGGTCGATGCCGGCGGCCATCGCCAGCTCCTCGTTCAGCGTCGCCGTGACCAGCCGCTGCCAGCGCCACAGCAGCAGCCCCAGCACCAGCGCGCCCCCACCCCAGATCAGCGCCAGATCGGCGCGCCCGACCGCCAGAATGTCGCCGAACAGATAGCTGTTCAGATCGGCCCGCGCCGCCGGGACGAAGCTGATCGCGACCAGACCGATAGCCAGCGCCGAATGGGCCAGCACGCCCAGCATCGTGTCCATCGCCTGCCCGCGCGCGGCCAATACCGACACCAGCAGCGCCATCGACAGCGCCACCAGCAGCGTGCCGGCATAGATCGACACCTGAAACGCCAGACTCAGCGCGACGCCCAGAATCGCCGCATGGGCGGTCGAATCGCCGAAATAGGCCATGCGCCGCCAGACCACGAAACTGCCAAGCGGTCCGGTGACGACCGCCAGCCCCAGACCGGCCAGCAGGGCGCGCATGAAGAAATCGTCCAGCATCGTGGCTCAGCCCTGACCGTGTTGAAGATGGCCGTGCCCGTGCCCGTGCCCGTCGCCATGGTCATGGGCATGGTCATGGTCATGGTCATGGTCGTGATCGTGGTCGTGATGATGGCGATACAGCGCCAGCGTGCCCTGCGCATCGGCCCCGAACAGCGCGCGATAGGCGGGATCGACGCTGACATCCTGCGGCGTGCCCTCGCAGCAGACATGACCGTTCAGGCAGATCACCCGGTCCGAGGCGCGCATGACCACCAGCAGATCGTGGCTGACCATCAGCACCGCCGCGCCGGTCTGGCGACGCACATCCTCGACCAATTGGTAAAAGGCGACCATGCCGGGCTGATCCAGCCCCTGCGTCGGCTCGTCCAGAACCAGCAGGTCGGGCCGATGCAGCAGCGCGCGCGCCAGCAGCACGCGCTGGAACTGTCCCCCCGACAGCTGCGTCAGCTGCCGTCGCTGCAACCCCGGCACGCCGGTGCGCGCCAGCACCGCGGCGGCATCGCGATCCGCGATCCGGCGCGGCAGCGACAGGAACCGGCGCACGGTCATCGGAATCGCCGTGTCGATCTGCACGCGCTGCGGCACATAGCCGATGCGCAGCCCGGTTTGTCGCGCAACCCGACCGCCAGCCAGCGGCGCATGTCCCAGAAGCGCGCGCACCAGCGAGGATTTGCCCGACCCGTTCGGCCCGACCACGGTGACGATCTCGCCCGCAGCGATCCGGAAATCGACGTCGCGCAGCACCGTCTCGGCGCTGCCGGGGCGCTGGATGGTCAGGTCGCGCGCCTCGATCAACGCGCTCATGCGGCCTCGCCGTTCATGCAGGCGGGACACAGCCCCACCGCCTCGATCGTCGCCCGCTCGACGCTGAAGCCGTTGCCGCGGGCCATCCGGGCCAGCGCCTCGCGCATGGGGGCGGCGGTCAGTTCGGCCAGTTTCTGGCAGGACCGGCAGATCAGAAAGGCCGGCGCATGATCCCGATCCGGGTGCAGGCAGGCGGCAAAGGCGTTCAGCCGCTGCAACCGGTGCGCCAGCCCGTGCTGCACCAGGAAATCCAGCGCCCGATAGGCGACCGGCGGCTGATGCCCGAACCCTTCGGCGGCCAGCCGCCCCAGCACCTCATAGGCACCCATGGCGCGATGCGATTCCAGCAGGATCTCCAGCGTGCGGCGGCGCACCGGGGTCAGCCGCGCGCCCTGCGCCGCGACCCGGGCCAGCGCCGCCTGCAGCGCCTGCGCCTGGCAGGCGCCGTGATCGTGCGGGGCAAAGGCCGCGCCGGGGTCGGGGGGCGGTGTGGGATCAGGGGCTGGGACGGGGGACATGGTGTGTAACTTTATAACAGGACGGTTGACTTGTTATCCTATCACATAGACAGCATCGCCCCGCAATCTGTCTCAAGGAGTGTTCATGCGCTTTCTGCTTTCCGCCGCCCTGCTGGCCATGCTGACCGGTCCCGCCCACGCCGCACCGCCGCAGATCGTGACCGACACCGCGATTTCAGGCGCGCTGGTGTCGCAGATCATGGGCGATCTGGGCCAGCCCCATGTGCTGCTGCCCACAGGCAGCGGCGTTCACCATTACCAGATGCGCCCCTCGGACGCGCGGGCGCTGCAATCGGCGCAGCTGCTGGTGTGGTTCGGACCCCAGCTGACACCGTGGCTGGACCGCGCCGCCGGCGGGCGCGACGATCAGGCCGGACAGCTGCAATTGCTGAGCGTCCCGGACGCGACCCTGCGCGCGCTGAACCCTGCCGACGCGCATCATCACGATCACGACCATGGCGACACCGACCCCCATGCCTGGCTGGACCTGTCCAACGCGCCGGTCTGGCTGGACCACATCGCCCGCCGCCTGTCGGAACTCGACCCGCCGAACGCCGCCATCTATGCCGACAATGCGGCGGCGGCCGCGCGCGAATACCGCGCGCTGGACGAGCGGATCGCGGCGACGCTGGCGCCGCTGGAAGACGCGGATTTTGCCGTCTTTCACGACGCTTACGGCTATTTCACCGACCGTTACGGGCTGCGCCCGGCCATCGCCGTCCTGCCGGGCGATGCCACCAGCGCATCGGCGGCGCGGGTGCAGGCGGTGCGCGCGCAGATCGCCGAATCGGGCGCGCGCTGCGCGTTTCCCGAATACGGCCACGACCCCGTCCTGATCCGCACCGTGACCGAGGGCACGGATGTCACCGTCGGCGGCGAACTGGACCCCGCCGGGGCGGGCGTGCCCCAGGGCCCGTCGCATTATCTGGACACGATGCGCGGTCTGGCCGACACGCTGTCCGGCTGTCTGGACAAGGGGTGATCCGGCCGCCGATGGATTCCTGACTGTTTTACTTTGACATCTGTCGCGGAATTTGCCAGCTTCGGCGGCGACGCAACCACCACCGCAAGAGGCCTGCAATGACCGCTGCCCGACCCGCCGATTTTTCCGGCTCTGCCACCCAGATGCTTGCCCGGATTCCGCAGCATGACGCGACGCAACTGACCCGTGGCGGCAATCAGGCCCTGATCGTGCTGGACGACCAGATCTATCAGCTGCGCATCACCCGCGCGGGCAAGCTGATCCTGACGAAATGAAAACGGGGCGCCGCATGGCGCCCCGTCTTCATCGTTTCGGCCCCGAGGGTTTGCCTCTCGGCGCACCGCCCGGCTTGCTGCCGGGTTTCGCACCGGGGCGACCCGTCGGCCGTCCGGCCCCGCCCCGATCCGCACCCTTGAAGCCCGGTTTGCCACCCTGCGGCTTGCCGCCCGGTTTGCCATAGGGTTTGCGCGCCCCGTCACGCGGCCCCTGCCCGCCTGCGGGCCGATCCCCGAAATCGCGGCGCGGACGCTCGCCCGCCTCGCCCTCGGCGCGTGGACCGCGCGGGCGGTCGGGTTTCTCCCACGGCTTGCCGGCGCGGGCCGGGCGATCCCCGCCGGGCCGGTCGCCAAAGCTGCGGCGCGGACGCTCGCCCGCCTCGCCCTCGGCGCGCGGTCCGCGCGGGCGGTCGGGCTTTTCCCACGGCTTGCCGGCGCGGGCCGGACGATCCCCACCCGGCCGGTCGCCAAAGCTGCGGCGCGGACGCTCGCCCGCCTCGCCCTCGGCGCGTGGACCGCGCGGGCGGTCGGGCTTTTCCCACGGCTTGCCGGCGCGGGCCGGACGGTCGTCCTTGCCCCAACGCGGCTTGTCGCCCCGCCCCTCAGGCGATCCCGCATCGGTCTTGCCGCGGAAACCGCGCGGCGCCTCGCCCTCCTCGCGGCGCGGACGCTTGGCCTCGAACCGGCGCGGACGGTCGGTCCCGTCGCCGTCGCGGGCGGGTCGGCGCGCGCCGCCCCCCGGCCGGTCGCCCGGCTTGCCGAACGGTCGGCCCGACGCCTCGGCCCCGCGCGGCCGGATCTCGCGCTCTTTTTCCGACGCCTCGCCGGTCAGCAGCCCGCCCAGCTGATCGCGCAACACCTTGCGCTTGACCTCGCTGACCTGGTTCTTTTCCAGCCCGGTCAGCCGGAACGGGCCATAGCCCACGCGAATCAGCCGGTTCACCTGCAACCCGACATGCGCCATCGCGCGCCGGATCTCTCGGTTGCGGCCTTCGCGGATGCCCACGGTCAGCCACGCATTCGCGCCCTGCTGGCTGTCCAGCTTGATCTCCATCGGCGCGAATTCCTCGCCGTCGATGATCGCGCCCCGGCGCAGCGGCGCGAAGGTGATGTCACTGGGGCTGCCGTTGACCCGCACGCGATAGCGCCGCAACCACCCGGTGGACGGCAGTTCCAGCCGGCGTTTCAGCTCTCCGTCATTGGTCAGCAGCAGCAACCCTTCCGAAGTCAGGTCCAGCCGCCCCACCGTCATCACGCGCGGCAGATCGCGCGGCAGCGCGTCGAACACGGTCTGGCGGCCCTTTTCATCGGATTCCGTCGTCACCAGACCGACCGGCTTGTAATACAGCCACAGCCGCGTCTCCTGCTTCTCGTCCAGCTTCTTGCCGTCCACGGTGATGCGGTCGCCGGGCATCACGTCCAGCGCGGGGCTGTCGATCTTGCGTCCGTTCACGGTCACGCGACCCTCGACGATCATGCGCTCGGCCTCGCGGCGGCTGGCAAGGCCGGCGCGGGCGATCACCTTGGCGATGCGGTCGGCCTCGGCCGGTTTGTCGGGATTTTCGGGGGTGTCGGTCATGCGATCTCTCCTGCGCATCTCTGCGGTGGCAAAGCAGGCGTTCTACATGGTTGCGCGTCGCGGGGAAAGGTCCGGCCGGCCGCTTGCGCGCACCGGGCGGCGCTGCGACAAGCGGGAATGGCGTTCACGTCGCATATGGCGCAGGCCCTGGCCGAGGCGCGGGCGGCCGCAGATCGCGGCGAGGTGCCGGTGGGCGCGGTCCTCGTCGCGCCCGGCGGTCGGGTCGCGGCGGCCGCGGGCAACCGCACGCGCGAAATGTCCGATCCGACCGCGCATGCCGAAATCCTGGCAATCCGCGCCGCCTGCGCCCAAGCGGGGTCGGAACGCCTGCCCGGCCACACGCTGTGGGTCACGCTGGAGCCGTGCCCGATGTGCGCCGCCGCCATCGCCGCCGCCCGGATCGAGGTGCTGTATTACGGCGCGTCGGACCCGCGCATGGGCGGGGTCGCGCATGGCGCGCGCGTCTTCGATCACCCGCAATGCCATCACCGCCCGCATATCTATGACGGCATCGGCGCGGCCGAATCGCGTCGCCTGTTGCAGGATTTCTTCGCCCAGCGCAGGTAAGCTTGCGCCATTCGACCGGATCGGACGGCTTGCACCCCGCCGCCCGCGCGCCTATACGAAGTGTATGCGGGTGTAGCTCAATGGTAGAGCAGCAGCCTTCCAAGCTGAATACGTGGGTTCGATTCCCATCACCCGCTCCAATCCCTGCCCCTGCCCCACGACACGGCGCCGACCGGGCGGAACGTGACGATTCGTCGTCCCGCCCGCCCCCGCCGCGTCAGGTGCGCAGGACGCCGCCGGTGGCCTTTTCGACCTTTTCCACGATCTTGCGGCTGACGGCCTCGATCTCGGCATCGGTCAGGGTCTTGTCGCGCGGTTGCAGGCGCGCGGTGATGGCGATGGATTTGCGGCCATCCTCAAGCCCGGTGAACTGGTCGAACACCGTCACCCGTTCGATCAGCTGCTTATCGGCGCCCTGCGCGGCATTGGCCAGCGTCAGCGCCTCGATGTGCGGATCGACCACGAAGGCGAAATCCCGTTCGACCGCCTGCAACTCCATCAGCTCCAAAGGCGGGCGCGCGGCGGATTTCGCCTTGGGGAACGGGATATTGGCCAGCCGGATGGTGAAGGCCATCGCCGGGCCCTTCACATCCAGATCGCGCAGCACCTTGGGATGAACCTCGCCGAACGTGGCCAGCACATTGGGTCCAAGCGCGATGTTGCCCGCGCGGCCGGGATGCCACCAGCCGTCCAGCTTGCGGTTGATCTGCGCACGGGCGGGCGCGCCAAGCGCCGCCAGCACCGCCAGCGCATCGGCCTTGGCGTCATACAGATCGACCTTGCGGCGGCTGCCGAACGGATCGCGCGGCGCGGTCGCGCCGACCAGCAGCCCGCTAAGCTGCGTCACCTGTTCGCCCGGCTCGCCGCCGGTGAAGACCGGCCCGATCTCGAACAGCGCCAGATCGGCGAACCCGCGCGCCTGGTTGCGGGCGGCGGCGGCCAGCAGGCCGGGCAGCAGATCGGGCCGCAGATGCGTCATCTCGCTGCTGATCGGGTTCTCGACCCGCACATCGTCGCCGCCCCCGCCGAACAGCGCCGCCGACGGCCGGTCGATGAAGCTGTAGGTCACGCATTCGTGATACCCCAGCGCCGCCGCCTGCCGCCGGGCCGCGTTCTCGCGCATCTGCAACGGCGTCAGGATCGGTCTGGGCACGCCGGCCTGCGGACGCGGCAGCGGCTGGCCCTCAAGCCCGGTCAGGCTGGCGATGCGGGCGATTTCCTCGACCAGATCGGCCTCGCCCAGCACGTCGGGCCGCCATGACGGCACATGCGCCAGATCGCCGTCCATCCGGAACCCCAGCGCCTCCAGCGTGGCGCGTTGGCGGTCTGCCGGAATGTCCAGCCCGACAAGGCTGGCAGTGCGCGCCGGGTCCAGACGATAGGCGCGGTCGCAATCGGGCAGCGCGCCTGCGGTCACCACCTCGGACGCTTCGCCGCCGCACAGCTCGATCACCATCTGCGTCGCCAGATCCAGCCCCTGCAAAGTGAACTCAGGGTCGATCCCGCGTTCAAAGCGATAGCGGGCGTCCGAATTGATCTTCATCGCCCGCCCGGTCGCGGCGGTGGCGATGGGATCGAAATACGCCGCCTCGATGAACACGTCGGTCGTGTCCGCCTGCGCCCCCGAGGCCGCGCCCCCCATCACCCCGGCGATGCTTTCGGGGCCGGAATCGTCGCAGATCACCACCGCGCCCTGCGGCAGGGTGTAAGTCTTGTCGTCCAGCGCCACGATCCGCTCGCCCTCCTGCGCGGCGCGCAGCACCAGATCGCCGCTGATCCGGGCCGCGTCGAAGACATGCAGCGGCCGGTTCAGGTCGTAGGTGAAGAAATTGGTGATATCGACCAGCGCGTTGATCGGACGCAGCCCGATGGCGCGCAGCCGTTTCTGCAACCATTCCGGCGCCGGACCGTTCGTGATCCCGCGCACCACCCGACCGCTGAAGAACGGCGCCTTGTCGGCGATCTCGGGCTGGATCGTCACGCCGATGGGGCAGGGAAAGCGCGCCTGAACCTGCGCCTGCGGCACCGGCTTCAGCACGCCCAGACCGCGCGCGGCCAGATCGCGGGCGATGCCGTGCACGCCCAGCGCGTCGGGCCGGTTCGGCGTGATCTTGACATGGATCATCGGGTCGATCCGCTCGGGCGCGTGGGCGGCCAGCCAGTCCACGAAAGGCTGCCCGACCTCGCCCGATGGCAGCTCGATGATCCCCTCGTGCTCGTCCGACAGTTCAAGCTCGCGTTCCGAGGCCATCATGCCGTGGCTTTCGACGCCGCGGATCCGCCCCACGCCAAGCGTCACGTCGATGCCCGGCACGTAATCGCCGGGCTTGGCCAGCACGACCGTGATCCCCGCCCGCGCATTGGGTGCGCCGCAGACGATCTGGCGTTCGCCCTCATCGGTCAGCACGCGGCAGACCCGCAGCCGGTCGGCATCGGGATGCTGTTCGGCCTCCAGCACGCGCGCCAGGGTAAAGGGGCGCAGCCTCGCGGCCGGGTCCACGATCTCCTCGACCTCAAGGCCCAGATCGGTCAGCGCCTCGGCGATCTGGTCCAGGGGCGCGGTGGTTTCAAGATGCTCTTTAAGCCAGGAAAGCGTGAATTTCATGTCGCAACCGTCCGTTCGGGCCTGCGCCCGCCATCGTTTGTCCGGCTGGTTAGCGCATGACGCGCGGGATTGGTAGGGCGCGCGGCACCTGCCGCCCCGCCCCCTCGTCCGAAACCGCAACGACCGGCGCGGTCTTGCGCGACCGGCCCCGCGCCCTATCTAAAGCGGGCGCGCGGCGTTTTCGCGCAGGCAGACACGAGGATGGACAGGAATGGAAACCGGCCGCCAATTGCTGATCGAACAGCGCGTGACGAACGAGGCGAAATCGCCCTTCGTCGCCTATCTTCTGGCGATCCTGCTGTGGGGATTCGGCGCGCACCGGTTCTATCTGGGCCGCTATCTCAGCGGCTTCGTGATGCTGCTGCTGTGGGGGCTTGGCTGGCTGACCGCGCCGATCCTGATCGGGTGGGTGCCCATCGCCTTCGTCACCATCTGGGCGCTGATCGACCTGTTCCTGATCCCCGGCATGATCCGCGAGGATCAGGCGATGCTGCGCCAGCGCCTGACCGCCGAAGAGGCCGGTCGCCCCTGATCCCGTGCCCCTCCCGGCCCCCGCGCACCCTAGCCCGGCGCGGCAGTCGGCTGCCTGACCGGACGGGCGCGCCCTTCGGCATCCAGCGCCACGAAGGTAAAGACCGCCTCGGTCACCTTCTCGCTGCCGGCATGTTCGCGCTGGCGACGCCATGCCTGCACCCGGATCTGCATCGAACTGCGCCCCAGCCGGACAAGATCGGCGAACAGCGACACCTCGTCGCCCACCTTGACCGGGCGCAGGAACTTCATCCCCTCGACCGCGATGGTGGCGCTGCGGCCATGCGAGGTCAGCGCCGCGACGGTGCCCGCGGCAAGGTCCATCTGGCTCATCAGCCAGCCGCCAAAGATGTCGCCGGCCGGATTCGTGTCCGCCGGCATCGCGATGGTGCGGATGGTGGGGCTGCGGTCGGGCGGCTGGCCGTCGCGGCCCGCGCCGTCCTGCGGCGTCCGGTCTGATGATTCCATGCCTGCGTCCCCCGTCATCCCCGACGATCATGGCCCATCGCGGCCCCGGCGCAAGGCGCAGCCGGGACTAAAGCCAGTTCTTCCAGCGCAGGAACAGCCAGATCGCGACCGACGTGGCCAGCATGAAGCCCAGCGTCGCCGGATAGCCCCACCGCGTGTCCAGTTCCGGCATATGGGCAAAGTTCATGCCATAGATGCTGGCGATCAGCGTCGGCGGCAGGAACAGCGCCGCGATCACCGACAGGATGCGCGCCGTGTTGTTCTGTTCCAGATTGATCATGCCCAAAGTCGTGTCCACGGTCAGGCTGACGCGCGAGGACAGGAAATCGGCGTGAACCTCCAGCGCCTGCACATCGCGCAGATACCCCTTGATCACCGGGCGCAGCCGCGCGGAACCGTTCCGGTCCGCGACCACGGCAAGGTGGAACGCTAAAATCCGCTCGATCGTCAGCAGGCCCAGCCTCACATGCGCCATCAACTCGGCCTCGCGCCCGACCACGGCCAGCGCCTGTTGCAACCGCTCGGCCACACCGCGACGCGGCCGCGCATCCCGCGCCGCCGCCCCGCTGCCAAAGACGCCCGCGCTGGTTTCGTCCAGCACCCGGCCCGAGCCTTCCAGGATATCGGCCAGCCGTGAGATGATCTCCTCGATCAGGCTCAGGAACAGCCTGTCCGCCGTCGCGCATCCCAATGCGGACCGCTCGGCGTGGTCGGGAAAGGTCAGAAACGGGCGCGGCGCGTGGTGGCGCACCGTCACCAGCCGGGAGGGCGACAGGATGAAGCTGACCGGCATCGCGGCGCGCGTGCCGTCGCCCCGCTCGCCCGGCAGCACGGCGGTCATGTAATCCACCCCGCCCTCGCGATACAGCCGGTTCGAGATCTCGATTTCCTCCATATCCGCCAGCGAGGGCACATCGACGCCCAGACCGCGCAGCGCCGACACCTCGTCGTCGTCGGGCTGGATCAGGTCGATCCAGACGGCCTGCGCCAGATCGTCGCCCGCCGCCAGCCGGAACAGCCGGCCATCGCGTGTGGCATAGGCGTAAAGCATGGATCGCCTCCGTCGCGGGGCCGCGTGTCAGGCGGGAACCTGCGCGCCGACATGAAAAAGGGCGCCCCCAAGGCGCCCTTGTATCCGGTCTTCCGCGATCAGCTTCCGCCGTGCTGGCGCGAGAAATCGTCGATCTGCTTCTCGGCCTCGTCCTTGGACCAGCCGTATTTTTCCTGCAGCTTGCCTGCAAGCTGGTCCTTGTTGCCGTCGACCTGATCGATCTCATCGTCGGTCAACTCGCCCCATTTTTCCTTCACGGAGCCCTTCATCTGCTTCCATTTGCCTTTGACGACGTCCCAGTTCATGTGATCCTCCTTCGGATGCATGCTTTCATATGACAGCAAAACGAACCAGCGCCGCCCGGGTTCCAAGACGCGGCAAATGTTATGTGACCAGATCCGGGGGCTGCCGCCCCTCATCCACCGCGATCAGGTTGTCCAGCGCGCGCAGCGCCATGTCGGTCCTGACCTCTTCGGTGGCCGTGCCCAGATGCGGCAGCAGCGTGGCGTTCGGCGCCGCGATCAACGCCTTCGGCACATGCGGTTCACGCTCATAGACGTCCAGCCCGGCCCCGGCGATGGCGCCCGATTGCAGCGCCGCGATCAGCGCCGCCTCGTCCACCACGTCGCCGCGCGCGATGTTGACCAGAAACCCCTCCGGCCCCAGCGCGGCCAGTTCCTCGCGCCCGATCATGTGCCTTGTGCCCGCCCCGCCCGGAACCGCGATCACCGCGACATCGCACGCCGCCAGCGTCTCGTGCAGGCCGGGCATCTGCCGCGCCGGGATGTCCAGCGCCGAGACGGCCGAACGGTTGTGAAACACCACCCGCATCCCGAACCCCAGATGACAGCGCCGCGCGATGGCCTTGCCGATCCGCCCCATGCCGACGATGCCCACCGTCGCGCCGGTGACATGCGCGCCCAGAAACTGCGTGGGCGTCCACCCGCCCCACTCGCCCGCCCGCAAAACGCGCTCGCCCTCGCCGGCGCGGCGCATCGTCATCAGGATCAGCGTCAGCGCGATGTCGGCGGTTGCATCCGTCACCACGTCGGGCGTGTTCGTGACCGCCACCCCCGCCGCCCGCGCCGCCACCACGTCGATATGGTTGAAGCCCGCGCCGAAATTCGCCAGAACCCGGCACCGCAGATCGCCGCCCGCAAAGGCATCGGCGCCGAAATCGTCGCCCAGCGTCGGCAGGATCGCGTCGTATTCGCGCAGGGCGGCCCCCGCCGCGGCCGCATCCAGCGCGCCGCTGTCGCGAAACGTCGCCTCGAATCGCGCGGCGATGGACGCGGTCGCGCGTTCGGTCATCCTGCGTGTCACCAGCAGCTTCATCAGTAAAGCCTTCCCCCGTTCGGCACATCCAGATCGGGCCGGACCAGCACCACCTCGCCCTCTGCGTCGGGCACGCCCAGCACCAGCACCTCGGACATGAACGGCCCGATCTGGCGGGGCGGAAAATTCACCACGCACAACACCTGCCGCCCGACCAGGCTGTCGGGCCGGTAATGCCGCGTGATCTGAGCCGAGGATTTGCGCTCGCCCATCTCGCCCAGATCCAGCCACAGCCTGATCGCGGGCTTGCGCGCCTCGGGGAACGGCTCGGCGCGGGTGATCGTGGCGGCGCGGATATCGACCTTCAGGAAATCGTCGAAGCCGATCGTCACGCCGCGCCCTTTCCCAACTCGCGCCCGCGCGCGGTGGCGGCGGCGACGGTGCGCGCCATCAAGGGCGGCAGGCCCGTCTCGGCATCCATCAGCACCTTCAGCCCCGCCGCCGTGGTGCCGCCGGGCGAGGTCACGTTCTCGCGCAGCACGCCCGGGTCCTCGTCGGCGTCGATGGCCAGCGCGCCCGCGCCCGCCACCGTCATCCGCGCCAGTTCCAGCGCCAGACCGGCGGGCAGGCCCTGCGCCTCGCCGGCCTGCGCCATCGCCTCGATCAGGTGAAAGACATAGGCCGGGCCGCTGCCCGACAGGCCGGTGACCGCGTTCATCTGATCCTCGTGTTCCAGACGCACGACCCGGCCCACGGCGCGCATCAGCGTCTCGGCCAGGTCCAGATCGGCATCGCTGGCGCGGGCATTGCCGATCATCGCCGATATGCCCTTGCCGATGGCAGCCGGCGTGTTGGGCATCACCCGCACGATGGGCGCGTCGGGAAACGCCGCCTCGTAGGTGGCGATGGTGGTGCCCGCCGCGACCGACACGACCAGCGTGTCGCGCAGACGCGGCACCTCGCCCAAAGCGTCCTTCATCATCTGCGGCTTGACCGCCAGCACCAGAACGGCGGGATCGTCGGGCAGATCGGCGTTCACGCGCAGCCCCCTGTCCTGCCATTCCGGGGCCAGTTTCGGGTCGATCACCGTGACGGCGCCGGGTTCCAGCCCGCGCGCCAGCCAGCCTTTCAGCATCGCCCCGCCCATCCGGCCGCAGCCGACCAGAACCAGACCGCGCGCATTGATATCCGCAAATTCGCTCATCCGCCTGCCCTTTCGCTGTCCCGCGCGGGGCGCGCGATCCGCCCCGTCAGACCGGCCCCCGTCAGGCCCGTCCGTAGGCCTGGCCCAACGCGATGTCCAGCGCCGCGGCCGGCGCGGTATTGCCCCACCCGACCAGCTGGAACGACGGGTAGAACCGTTCGCAGCCGACCAGCGCGGCGCCGATCATCCGGTCGATCTGCCCGGTCGAGGCGACGGCATCGCCCGCCAGCACCAGCCCGTAACGCCACACCATCAGCCGCTGCTTGCTCCAGAAGGTGAAACCGCCATCCCAGACCTGATCGTTGGCCAGGTTCAGCGTCTCGTGGATCAGCGGCAGCCGGTCGGCGGGCGGGTCCAGCTCAAAGCTGCAGATCAGCCGCAGCACCTCTTCGCGCGCCGACCAGGCCAGCGTCAGGGAATAGCTGCGCCACTGCCCCTCGACCACCATCGCGATCTGGTCGTCGGCCAGCCGGTCGAAATCCCAGTCGTGATGGGCGGCCACCGCCTCGACAATGTCGATCGGGTGAACCTCGTCATCGGGAATGAAATGATCGGTCTGTGCCATGGCCTGCTTCCTGCCTCTGCGCGCCCGCGACTCCGCAAGCGCTTGGTGGCGTCACAACACCGGGCATGGGTGCCCGAATGTTCCTACCATATATCGTGGGGATGAACGCGGCAGGTGTAAAGTGAAATCTGCCGCGGCGATTGCACGGGGAACGACGCTGGCCTACCAGATGCGGGGACCAGAATGGCGGGGGACCAGAATGGCGGGGGACCACCTTATGCGCCGGGACCATGGCGGAGACATCGACGCGGCCGCAGCCCGATACGGCGGCGGCGACTGGATCGACCTGTCGACCGGCATCAACCGCAGGCCCTGGCCCATCGGCGCCCTGCCCGACCATGCGTGGCGCGCCCTGCCCACCGCCGCCTCATGCGACCGGCTTGGCCGCGTCGCCGCCGACTGGTTCGGCTGCGACCCGGCCCATGTCCTGCCGGTGGCGGGCGCGACGGCGGCGATCCAGCTGATCCCCCGGCTGCTGCCGCCCGGCCGCGCCGCCGTGCTGTCGCCCAGCTATAACGAACACGCGGCCAGCCTGCGCGCGGCGGGCTGGTCGGTCACCGATGCCCCGGACCCTGACGACATGGAGGGCGCCGATCTGGCCGTGGTGGTGAACCCCAACAATCCCGACGGGCGCGAATTCAGCCGCGCGAGGCTGACCGATCTGGCCGGGCGCGTCGGCCGGCTGATCGTCGATGAAAGCTTTGCCGACCCGCGCCCCGACCTGTCGCTGGCCGGCGCCGTCCCCGACAATGCCGTGATCCTGCGCAGCTTCGGCAAGTTCTGGGGTCTGGCCGGGCTGCGACTGGGATTCGTCATCGCCGCCCCCGACCTGCTGGCCCGCATCGCGCAGGCGGCGGGGCCGTGGTCGGTGAACGGCCCGGCACTCGAGATCGGGGCACGGGCGATGGCCGACCGGGCGTGGGCCGACGACGCGACCGTCTATCATTCCGAGGCCGGGCTGCGCCTTGACCGCATCGCCCGCCGCGCCGGCTGGCACAGCGTCGGCGGCACGCATCTGTTCCGCCTCTACGACACGCCCGACGCCGCCGCGGCGCAGGACGCGCTGGCGCAGGCGCGCATCTGGACGCGGCGGTTTCCCTATTCCGACACCTGGCTGCGCCTGGGGATTCCCGGCAACCGCGCCGAATGGGACCGCCTGATCGCAGCCCTTGGCCCCGCCTGAGCGTCCGGCCGCGCCCGTCCCTCGCACTCTTTCCAAATACCTCGGGGTGAATTGGCCGCAGGCCAAGAGGGGCAGCGCCCCTTGACCCCCGCCCGCAACCACAGCCCCGCCCGCAGGCGCACGCCGATGCTTGCGACGAATCCTGCCGCGTGCCAGTGATGGGCCTGTGATCCCGCAGATACGGATGGACGATGCCGACCCCGCCCCTGCCCCTGCCCCTTGCGATCCGGTCCCTCGCGACACTTTCCGTCGCGGCCTGCCTGCTGCTGCTGACCGCGCCGGTCCGTGCCGATGCGCCGCTCATCGTGCTGGACCGGACGCAGCTGCCCTTCGATCTGGGGCCGGGCCATCCGGCGAACAATCCGGCGCGGCCGGCGAACTCGCCCCACGCCGCCGGCAACTCGGCCGGGAACACCGCGAACTCGCCGCAGGCATGGGAGAACCGGCCGACCAACCCGGCCAACGAAAAGCGGCTGATCATCACCGGCGATGGCGGGGTGCTGGGCTATTACGCCACGAACGCGGTCGGCGTGCTGAACCTGTTCGACGTGAACGGCAGGCGCATCGCCTATCGTCCGGCGCGCGGCACGCGCAGCCTGTTCACGACCGGCGGCGCGTGGTGCGGCACCGTCGACGGCCGGGGCGGCGCCATCGTGCTGGCGGTGACGCAATCCTGCGCGCGGCTGTTTTCCCGATGAGGCAGCCGCCAACACGCAACGCGCAACGCGCGCAAGCTGTGCACATCCGGTGCACATGCTGTGCCCGCAATGTGGCCGGGATGTGCGCGCCATGCCCGGCCCGGACGCGCCCGAAAGGACCGACAGAGAGATGAGCGAGAATTCCAACGACTGGCTTGACGCCGAATTGCAGGACACGCTGGACGAGGATTACGAGATCGAACTGGAAGACGCGGTGCTGTCCGCCGAAATCCGGCGCATCTATCGCGAGCACCATCCCGACCAGATGGACAGAAAGCTGTATTTCCAGGAACTTCTGCGCCTTCAGTCGGAACTGATCAAGCTTCAGGACTGGGTCGGCCACCACAAGGAAAAGATCGTCGTGCTGTTCGAGGGCCGCGATTCCGCCGGCAAGGGCGGCGCGATCAAGCGCATCACCCAACGCCTGAACCCCCGCATCGCCCGCGTCGTGGCCCTGCCCGCGCCCTCGGACCGCGAAAAGACCCAATGGTATTTCCAGCGCTACGTCCCCCACCTTCCCGCCGGCGGCGAGATCGTGCTGTTCGACCGCAGCTGGTACAACCGCGCCGGGGTCGAGCGTGTGATGGGCTTCGCCACCGAGGACGAGGTGGAACAGTTCTTTCAGGACGTGCCCGAATTCGAACGGATGCTGGTGCGGTCGGGCATCAGGCTGGTGAAATACTGGTTCTCGATCACCGACGAGGAACAGCAGATGCGGTTCCTGATGCGGATCCACGACCCGCTGAAACAGTGGAAACTGTCGCCCATGGACCTGCAATCGCGCGTCCGGTGGGAATCCTATACCAAGGCCAAGGAAGACATGTTCGAACGCACGAACATCCCCGAGGCGCCGTGGTATATCGTGCCGGGCAACGACAAGAAACGCGCGCGGCTGAACTGCATCAGCCATCTTCTGGGGCTGATCCCATACACCGACGTGCCCCAGGAAGAGGTGCATCTGCCCGACCGCGTCTTCAACCCCGACTATGAGCGCGAGGTCCTGCCGCGCGAGCTGTATGTGCCGCAGAAATACTGAGCCTGCGGCGCGGGAACCGACGGCGAAAGGGGGCGCTGCCCCCGTCCCTTCGGGACTCCCCCGGGATATTTGAACACCGAAGATGAGGCGGTCGTGCTGGAATTTCATATCTGGGACGTGTTCACCGACCGGGCGTTCAGCGGCAATCCGCTGGCCATCGTGACCGGTGCGGACGGGCTGTCCGCCGAACAGATGCAGGTGCTGGCGCGGCAGTTTAACCTGTCCGAGACGATCTTCGTCATGGCCCCGCGCGATCCCGCACACGCAGCACGGGTGCGCATTTTCCTGCCCACCGCCGAGATCCCCTTCGCAGGCCACCCCACCATCGGCTGCGCACTGCATCTGGCGGGCGGGCGCGACGGCAGGTTTGTGCTTGAGGAACAGGCGGGGCCGGTGCCGGTCAAGATCGCGGATGGCGTGGCCGAGTTCGTGGCCCCGGTCCTGCCCGTCGCGCATCCCGGACGGGCCGATCCGGACCTGATCGCGCGCGCGCTGGATCTGGACCCGGTCGCGATCGGGTTCGGCGGACATCGCCCGCAGATCTGGCAGGGCGGGCCGGCCTTTCTGTATGTGCCGCTGCGCGGGTCGGCGGATCTGCGCGCCGCGCGACCGGTCGAGCCGTCCTGGTCGCAGGCGATGGAGGCGGCGCAGGTTTTCGGCGCCTATCTTTACACGCCCGACGAGGATGGCTATCGCGCGCGGATGTTCGCGCCGGGGGCGGGCATCCCCGAGGATCCGGCGACCGGCGCGGCCTCGGCCATTCTTGCGGCGCAGTTGCTGGCCAGCGGCGCCATCGGACCCGGCGTGACGCGGATCGACCTGCGCCAGGGGATCGAGATGGGGCGGCCGTCGCGGATCGGCATGGCAGCCGTTGTCGAGAACGGGAAACTGCGCGAGATACGTGTTCGCGGCCGTGCCGTGCCGGTGGCACAGGGCCGCATCGCCATTCCGGAGGACAGATGACGAAAGCTTACTGGATCGCGCATGTCAGCATCGACGACCCCGATGCCTATGCCGAATACCGGCGCGCCAATGCCGCGGCCTTCGCCGCCCATGGGGCGCGGTTCCTGGTGCGCGGCGGGCCGCAGCAGGTGGTCGAGGGGCAGTTGCGCCCGCGCTGCGTGGTGCTGGAATTTCCGTCGTTGCAGGCGGCGCAGGAGTGTTACCGCAGCCCGGAATATCAGCGCGCCAAGGCGTTGCGCGATCCGGTCAGCGACGCCGATCTGGTGATCGTCGAGGGATGGCCCGGCGACGACTAGCCGCTTGTCGCGGCTGCTGAATCACGTATGATCGTCGATATGTTTCGCAACCTGCTGTATCGCCTCTTTTCCGATGATGTCGAGCCGCGCCCCCTGGCCGCGGAGGATGCCGAGGTGGCCATCGCCGCGCTGCTGGTTCGGGTCGCGCGGGCCGACGACCATTACGAAACCTCGGAAAAGCAGCGGATCGACCGGGTTCTGGCGCGCCGGCGCGGGCTGAACGCCGACGAGGCCGCCGAGCGGCGCGCCGCCGCCGAGATGCTTGAGGCCGAGGCGCCCGATACGGTCCGGTTCACCCGGCTGATCAAGGACCGGATCGCGCTGGAGGATCGCAGCGGCGTCATCGGCGCGATGTGGGAAATTGCCTATGCCGACGGACGGCGCGACATGGATGAGGAATCCATGGTGCGGCTGGTGTCGGGCTTGCTGGGCGTTCCCGACCGCGATTCGGCGCTGATCCGGCAGAAGGTTCTGGACGATATGGGTCTGCAGGGCGACCGCGCCTAAAGCCCCAGCCTGTCGCGCAGCCCGTACCACGCCATCCCCGCCACCAGCAGCGGCGTGCGCAGCGCCCGGCCACCCGGAAACGCCCGTGTCGGCACGGCCTGCATGGCGTCGAACCCCTCGGCCTGACCCGCGACCGCATCCGCCATCAGCCGCCCGGCCAGCGTGGCCATGGCGACGCCGTGTCCGGAAAAGCCGCTGGCCGACAGGCAGTTCGCGGCGGGGCGGGCGAAGCAGGGCATGCGGTTCATCGTGATCGCCAGCGTGCCGCCCCAGCCATGGGTCAGGCGCACATCCGCAAGCTGCGGATAGACGGCCAGAAGATGCGGCCGCACGATGCCGGGGATATTCTTTGGAAAGCGATAGGTCACCGTCTCGCCGCCGCCGAAGATCAGCCGCCGTTCGTCGTCCAGCCGCCAGTAATTCACCACGAATTTCGTATCCGCGGCCGCGGTCCCCTGCGGCAGGATTTCGGGAAATCGGTCGCCCAGAGGTTCGGTCGCCACGATATAGTTGTTGATCGGCATGACCCGCGCGGCAACTTTCGGCGCAAGATCGCCCTGATAGCCGTTCCCGGCCAGCACGACATGATCGCAGATCACCCGACCGGTATCGCAGTGAAGGATGGATTTCCCGTCGGCCCTGTCGGCATGGGTGATGCGATGGACATGGCTGTTTTCGTGAATCCGCACGCCCGCCGTTTCGGCCAGCCGCGCCATGCCAAGCGCCAGATTCAGCGGATGCACGTGCGCTGCACCCCGATCCACGTCGCCGCCGGC
The DNA here is from genome assembly GCF_028553765.1 of Paracoccus stylophorae. Classification (NCBI taxonomy): domain Bacteria; kingdom Pseudomonadati; phylum Pseudomonadota; class Alphaproteobacteria; order Rhodobacterales; family Paracoccaceae; genus Paracoccus; species Paracoccus stylophorae. The sequence continues at coordinate 3,069,036 of NZ_CP067134.1, forward strand.
ATAGGCGTGGCTGCCCAGCAATGCGGCCAGTTCGTCGCGGTCCAGCGGCTCGATCCGGTCATAGCCGTAATCGCGGGCCAGACGCTCGGCCATGTGGCGCGCATGCGCGACCTCGGATTCCGTGCGGCAGGCATGGGCGATCCCGTCGCGCACCGGCACGCCCGCCTCGGCCGCCAGCGACCGGACCAGCGTTTTCGCATCCTCGGCCAGATCCCACAGACGCCGCGCGGCGTCGCGGCCCAGATGTTCCTCCAGCCAGTCGACGTCCTGGCGCTGCCCTGACCCGATCTGCCCGCCATTGCGGCCGGATGCGCCGAAGCCCACCCGATGCGCCTCGATCAGGGCGACGACGTATCCGCGCCGCGCCAGATGCAGCGCCGCGGACAGGCCGCAATACCCGCCCCCGACCACGGCCACATCGGCCCGCGTCTCGCCGCGGATGCGGGCAAACGGGTCCAGCGTCAGCCGCGTGTTGGCATAGATGCTGGGCGGATACTTTCCCCGGCGGTCGTTCAGGAACAGCAGGTTCATACGTTCAGCAACAGATGTTCGCGTTCCCAAGGGCTGATGACTTGCAGGAATTCCTTGTATTCGTTGCGTTTCACCGCCTCGTAGACGTCCAGAAACTCGTCGCCCAGCACCTCGCGCATGGGCTGGCTTTCGGACATGATGTCCAGCGCGTCGCCCAGGTTATAGGGCAGCTCGTCCCGCGACATATAGGCGTCGCCCAGACATTCCGCGCGCGGCCCCTCTTGTTCCAGCAGGCCCAGATAGCCGCAGGCGAGGCTGGCGGCGATCCCCAGATAGGGGTTGCAGTCCATCCCGGCCAACCGGTTCTCGATCCGCCGCGCCTCGGGGCTGGACACGGGCACGCGCAAGCCGGTGGTGCGGTTGTCGCGGCCCCATTCCAGATTGATCGGGGCGGCGAAATCGGGGACATAGCGGCGATAGCTGTTCACATAGGGTGCCAGCAGTGCGACCGCCGCCGGCAGATGGCGCTGCATCCCGCCGATGAAATGCAGGAAGGCATCGGTTTCGCGCCCCTGTTCGTCCGAGAAGATGTTCCGGCCGGTCTTCAGATCGACGATGGAATGATGCATGTGCATCGCGCTGCCCGGTTCGCCCTCGATCGGCTTGGCCATGAAGGTCGCGAAACAGTCGTGGCGCAGCGCGGCCTCGCGGATGAGGCGCTTGAAATAGAAGATCTCGTCGGCCAGCGCGACCGGATCGCCGTGGTTCAGGTTGATTTCGACCTGGCCCGCCCCGCCCTCTTGCAGGATGCCGTCGATCTCGAATCCCTGCGCCTCGGCGAAATCGTAGATGTCGTCGATGACCTTGCCGTATTCGTCCACTGCCGACATGGAATATGCCTGCTTGGCGGCCGCCCGCCGGCCGGTGCGGCCCATGGGCGGGATGATCGGCTGGTTGGGGTCGATGTTGCGGGCGACCAGAAAGAACTCCATCTCGGGGGCGACGACCGGCGACCAGCCCTTTTCGCGATACAGCCGCACCAGCCGCTTCAGCACGTTGCGCGGCGCGATGGGCACCGGGTTGCCCTGCTGGTCCTGCGCGTCGTGGATCACCTGCATGGTCCAGTCGGCAGTCCACGGCGCCGCCGTCGCGGTGCTGTAATCGGGCGTCATGATCATGTCGGGTTCGGTGAACGCGCCCGAGGGGTTGTCGGCCCATTCGCCGGTGATGGTCTGCAGGAAGATCGAGTTCGGCAGATAGAACTTGTCCTGATGGGCGAATTTCGATGCGGGCATCGCCTTGCCGCGGGCCACGCCGGCGATGTCGGCGACGATGCATTCGACCTCGTCCAGCCGCCGTCCGGCCAGATATTCCCGCGCCGCCACGGGGGCGCGTTCGATCCATGCGGCGCTCATGCAGCCCCCTTTGCCAGCTTGCGCGGCTGCTTGAAGAACGCCTCGATCTTGTCGGCCACGAATTGCGCGCCGGTGGCCTGACCCATCCGCTGCGCGGCCTGATCCAGCACGTCCTGGGGCACGACGCCCTTGGCGCGGGTGTCCATCAGGCCCTGGATGAACGCATCCGCGAATTCGGGATGGGCCTGCACGGTATAGGCGCGGTCGCCATAGATCAGCGCGGCGTTTTCGCAAAACGCGTTGCGCCCGGCCACCTGCGCGTCCTGCGGCACGGTGACGACCTGATCCTGATGCCACGCGTTCAGCGTGACGGGCCGGCCGCCGAAATCGTAATCCTGCGCCCCCACGGCCCACCCGCCGGAATATTTCGCGACCTTGCCGCCAAGCGCCTGCGCGATGATCTGGTGGCCGAAACAGATGCCCACCATCGGCACGCCGTCGGAATAGGCGCGGCGGATGAAATCCTCCAGCGGCGCGATGAAATCGTGATCCTCATAGGCGCCGTGACGCGAGCCGGTCAGAAGCCAGCCATCCGCGTCGTGCACGCTGTCGGGAAATTCCATCTTCTCGACATGCCAGTTGCGAAACTCGAAGCCGCGCCCGTCCAGAAGCCGGACGAACATGTCGGGATAGTCGCCCAGATCGTCCTTCAACTGCGCGGGCGACTGACCGCATTGAAGTATGCCGATACGCATGAAAAACCTGCGATGTTGCCAATCCCGCCAAGGTAGTCCTGCGCGGGGGGGTCCTGCAAGGACCGCCGCGTCGCACCCGGCCTGAATCCTGCCGGCGACGGGTTGTCACAGCTGCGTGACGGCGCGATCCTGGCCATTGCAGGGCGTCGCGGCATCGTCCCATGCTGATGCGCCCTGACCACGATCTTCGGTGACCCGTCATGTTGCGTTCCGCGTTCTGCATCCTTCTGCTGGCCAGCGCCGCCGCGCCCGCCCATGCCGCACAGCCGTCCTTCTGCACGACACGGATCGACGGCAAGGACGTGCCAATGGCCTATGATCCGAAAGAGCCCAGCCTGCGCGACAATTACAGCCTGCGCGAGATCGTGTTCACGCAATGGGGCCGCGATACCTGCCCCAGCTATGTCGTGCTGCGCAGCCTGACGCCGGGACTGACCGATGAGGAACGCGCCCCGTTCTGCCTGCGCCACGACAAGAAGACCGAATCGATCATCGGCTATGATCTGGGCAAGCGCGATGCCTATGGCCGCTGCGACAAGCCCGCCCGCACCGCCTGCCAGCGTGTCAACGCGACCAGGAACGCGGCGGTCGCCCTGTCGTCGGCGGCCGCGCGCGGGGCTGCGGGCGGGCTGCGCGCGCTGCCGGACGGGTCGGGGGCGGTGATTCTCAGCGGATCGCAGGTACATATCTCGGCGGTGCTGTCCTCGATTGGCGGTGCGGCGGCCGGCCTGGCCGCATCGCCCGCCATCGTCGCGGGCGCCGCCGTGTCGGTCGTGGCCGTGGGCGGGGCGGTCTATGCCTGCCGGGACCGGGCGCGTTGAGGGTCAGAACTCCAGCCAGGTGCCGATCTTGACGGCGCGCGCGCCGGGGCCGGCGACGGGCAGGATCAGGCCCAGTTCGATCTTGGCCGGCCCGCCCAGATCCTGCACGACCGACCCGACCAGCTTTTGGGACAGCGCCTCGTGGGGTCGCCGCTCAAGCCGCAACTGGCTGATGACCATCAGCCCGTCGACGGGACGCAGCCCGAACGTCACCTCGGCCTTGGCCACGGTCTCGGGCGTCAGATAGCTGTCTTCGGTCGGCGTCAGCCCGCGTGCCAGGCCGGCCAGATCCATCCCGCCCGCGATTTTCACCCGCCCCTCGACCGTGATCCAGCCATCGCCAAGCCGCGTCTGGACGCCGCGCCCCCACCCCGCGCCGATCTGGCCAAGCGGATGAACCCGCCCGTCGCGTTCGACCGCGCCCAGGCCAAGCGACGCGCTGAACCGGTTCGGCCCCTCGCCCGCGTCCAGCGCGCGCTGAAGCCAGATCAGGCCGGTGGTCTCGCCGACGCTGGCGCGGCCGATTTCGACGCCCACGGTGTTCCGCGGGCTGAGGCCGTATTCCGCGTAAAGCCCGGAATAAAGATTGCCGTTGCGGTCGCGTTCCGCAGACAGCGAGGTGAAGACGCCGCCCGGCTCGCGGGGCCACGGACCGGCCTGCGCGACGCCGGGCAGGGCCGCCAGAAGAAAAAGACTGACCAGAAACCGCCGCACCATGCTCCTTCCGAAATCACCCTTAGGTTGAACGAAAGCTAAGCAATTCGTGGCGACGTGGCGAGAGCGGAAATGGGCCCCGCGACAGAAAAAAACGCCCCGAAGCGATTTCGGGGCGTTCTAAAGCTTCGTTCGGACGGCTGGTTCAGCCGCGTTCCTCGATGATTTCCACCAGATGCGAGATCTTGGCGACCATGCCGCGGATGGCCGGAGTATCCTCCAACTCGCGGGTGCGGTTCATCTTGTTCAGGCCCAGTCCCTTCAGCGTCTCGCGCTGGACGGCCGGGCGGCGGATCGGGCTGCCGATCTGTTTGACGACGATGGTTTTGGCCATGACCTGCTCCTTACGCCTGCGCCGCCGACGTCACGGTCGCATCCGTGCCGACGGTCGCCTCGGGCGATTTTTCCTGCGACGGCAGGATATCGGCCACCTTCTTGCCGCGACGCTGCGCGACCGAACGGGGGCTGGATTCCCTTCTCAGACCGTCCAGGGTGGCGCGGATCATGTTATAGGGGTTCTGCGAGCCCTGCGATTTGGCCACGACATCCTGCACGCCCAGCATCTCGAACACGGCGCGCATCGGGCCGCCGGCGATGATGCCGGTGCCGGGAACCGCCGTCCGCATGATCACCTTGCCGGCGCCGTGACGGCCCTCGACATCGTGGTGCAGGGTGCGGCCGTCGCGCAGAGGCACGCGCATCACCGCGCGCTTTGCCTGTTCGGTCGCCTTGCGGATCGCCTCGGGGACCTCTTTGGCCTTGCCCTTGCCGAAACCGACGCGGCCGCGCTGATCGCCGACGACGACGAGTGCCGCAAAGCCAAAGCGCTTGCCGCCCTTCACCGTCTTCGACACACGGTTGATCGCGACCAGACGATCCTGAAATTCCGGGTTCTCGTCGCGGTCGTCGCGGCGGCCCCGGCGGTTGTCACGTTCTGCCATCAGGCAATCCTTCACATTCTGGCGCGATCCGCGCCGTTAAGCCAATCCAGGTGGATCGCAGATCCCCGGATCATCGGGACGGCGCGCCAGACCGGCGCGCCGCCCGCAACATCAGAACTTCAGTCCGCCTTCGCGGGCGGCGTCGGCCAGCGCCTTCACCTTGCCGTGGAAGATGAAGCCGCCGCGGTCGAAGACGACTTCTTCGACACCGGCCTTCTTCGCGCGTTCCGCGATGGCGGAACCGATCTTCGCCGCGGCCTCGACATTGTTCTTGCCGATGACGCCCAGATCCTTCTCGAGCGAGCTGGCCGAGGCCAGGGTCACGCCGTTCAGGTCGTCGATGACCTGAACCGAGATGTTCTTGGACGACCGGTGGACCGACAGACGCGGGCGACCGTTATTCTCGGCCCGCAATTTGTTCCGCACGCGCAGGCGGCGCTTCTGGAACAGCTGTTGCTTTTTCAGTGCCATTTCTCGCGCCCCTTACTTCTTCTTGCCTTCCTTGCGGAAGACATATTCGCCCTTGTAGCGGATTCCCTTGCCCTTGTAGGGCTCGGGCTGACGCCACTCGCGGATGTTGGCGGCCACCTGGCCGACGACCTGCTGGTCGATGCCTTCCACAACGATTTCGGTCTGCTTCGGCGCGGTGATCGTCACACCCTCGGGCGTTTCGAAGTTCACGTCGTGCGAATAACCCAGTTGCAGCTTCAGGGTCTTGCCCTGCATCTGCGCGCGATACCCCACGCCCTGGATCTCCAGCTCTTTCTTGAAGCCGTCCGACACGCCGACGGTCAGGTTCTCGACCATCGACCGGGTCATGCCCCATTGCTGGCGCGCCCGCTTGGACAGGCCGCGCGGCGTCACCTGAACCGCGCCGTCTTCCAGCGACAGGGTGACATCGTCGGCCGCGGTGAAGCTGCGGGTGCCTTTCGGACCCTTCACCTCGATCGTCTGGCCCTTGATTTCGGCCGTCACGCCCTTGGGCAGTTCGACCGGTCGTTTACCAATCCGAGACATCTGCTGCCCTCCTCAGAATACGGTGCAGAGAACTTCGCCGCCGACATTGGCGTTGCGAGCCGCTGCATCCGACATGACACCTTTCGGGGTCGACACGATCGAAACGCCCAGACCCTGACGGACCTGCGGCAACTGCCGTGCGCCGGCATAGACGCGACGACCGGGTTTCGACACGCGCGACAATTCCCGGATCACCGGGGTGCCATCGTGATATTTCAGACCGATTTCCAGCTCGGTATGGCCGGTGTCGGTCGTCACTTCTTCATAGCCGCGGATATAACCTTCGGCTTTCAGCACATCCAGAACCCAGGCACGCAGCTTGGAGGACGGGGTGCGAACGGTCGATTTGCCGCGCAACTGCGCATTGCGGATGCGGGTCAGCATATCGCCGAGAGGATCGTTCATGTTCATCTTGCGCCCCCTTACCAGCTGGATTTGACCATGCCGGGAATCAGACCGTTCGAGGCAAGCTCGCGCAGTGAGATCCGGCTGAGTTTCAGTTTCCGGTAATACGCCTTGGGGCGCCCGGTCAGCTGGTCGCGGTTATGCAGACGCGTCGGCGAGGAATTGCGCGGCAGTTCGGCCAGCTTCAGCGTGGCCTTGAAGCGCTCTTCCATCGGGCGGGACTGATCCTTGATGACCTCGTTCAGGGCCGCGCGACGGGCGGCGTATTTCTGAACCAAGGCCTGGCGCTTCTTTTCGCGCTCGATCATCGATTTCTTTGCCATATCTCTTTCCCTCCGCGACTCAGCTGCTGAACGGCATGTTGAAATGCTTCAACAGCGACTTCGCTTCCGCGTCGGTCTTCGCGGTGGTGCAGATGATGATGTCCATCCCCAGAACTTCGTCGACCTGATCGAAGTTGATTTCCGGGAACACGATGTGTTCTTTCAGGCCCATGGCATAGTTGCCGCGACCGTCGAAAGCCGTGCCCTTGACGCCGCGAAAGTCGCGGACGCGCGGCAGCGCGATGTTGATCAGGCGATCCAGGAATTCATACATCCGGTCGCCGCGCAGCGTCACCTTGGCACCCAAGGGCATTTCTTCGCGGACGCGGAAACCCGCGATCGAGTTCTTGGCCTTGGTGATGACGGCTTTCTGGCCGGCAATCAGCGACAGCTCCTCGGCGCCCTGCTTGACCTTCTTGGTGTCCTTGACGGCCTCGCCGATGCCCATGTTCAGGACGATCTTGTCCAGACGCGGGATCTGCATGTCGTTCTTGTAGCCGAACTCTTCCTTCAGCGCGGCCTTGATCGTCTCGCGGAACTGCGCCTTCAGGCGCGGCGTGTAATCGGTCTTGTCCAGCATCAGATCACGTCTCCCGTGGTCTTGGCGAAACGGACCTTCTTGCCGTCTTCCGTGCGGAAGCCGACGCGGGTCGCTTTGCCGTCCTTGTCCATCAGGGCCAGATTCGACAGATCGATGGGCATGGCCTTGGGCTGGCGGCCGCCCTGATTGTTCTGCGTCTGACGCTGGTGACGGATCGCGATGTTCACGCCGTCCACGATTGCCTTGTTGTCCTTGGGCATGACCTGGGTGATCTCACCCTGCTTGCCCTTGTCCTTGCCGGCCAGCACGACGACCTTGTCGCCCTTTTTCAGCTTGGCAGCCATCACAGCACCTCCGGCGCAAGCGAGATGATCTTCATGAAGTTCTTGGCCCGCAATTCGCGCACGACCGGCCCGAAGATCCGGGTGCCGATGGGTTCGCCCTGGTTGTTCAGGATGACGGCGGCGTTGCGGTCGAAGCGGATCGAGGTTCCGTCCTCGCGCTTCACTTCCTTGGCGGTGCGGACGACGACGGCCTTGCGGACATCGCCCTTCTTCACCCGGCCCCGCGGGATGGCTTCCTTGACGGACACGACAATGATGTCGCCCACCGACGCATAGCGACGGTGCGAACCACCCAGGACCTTGATGCACTGAACCCGGCGTGCGCCAGAGTTGTCAGCGACATCCAGATTGGTCTGCATCTGGATCATTTGGTTTCTCCCGACCTTTGGGGACTGCGCTTTGCAGCCCCAGGGTTTCGATCATTTCTGATCTGTGATGATGGACTTATGCGGAAACCGCGTCGTCCGTCAGGACAGTCCAGCGTTTCGTCTTCGAGATCGGGGCACATTCGACGATGCGAACGGAATCCCCCACCTTGAACTGGTTTTCCGCGTCATGGGCGCGGAATTTCTTCGAGATCCGAACCGTCTTGTGCAGCAGCGGATGCTTGAAGCGGCGTTCGACCAGGACGGTCACGGTCTGCTCGTTCTTGTCCGAGACGACCTTGCCTTGCAGGATGCGTTTGGGCATGGCTCAGCCTCCTCAGTTCGATGCCGCGGCGTCGGCCGCTTTCTGGTTCAGAACGGTCTTCACACGGGCCACGTCACGGCGCACGGCGCGCATGCGGGCGGTGTTCTCAAGCTGGCCGGTCGCCTGCTGGAAGCGCAGGTTGAAGGCCTCTTTCTTCAGCGAGACAAGCTGTTCCTTCAGCTGGTCCGGCGTCTTCGATTTCAGTTCCTGCGCGTCCATTGCGCGATATCCTTTTCAACATCACCGGAGAGCCCCGGCCTGTCCGGGCCACCCTGATTCCGGTGGAGTTTCGTGATGAAGGCCGTCCCATACAGCCGGCTTCCGGTTTATGCAACCCCCTTCGGCCGGGGATCGGCGAAATGGCACGCCCCGCCGTTTCCGGCGGGGCGTCTTTCACGGTCCACGTGCGCGGCACGCAGCGGCGTTACCAGTCCGCGCGCTCGACGATGCGGGTCTGGACCGGCAGCTTCATCGCGCCCAGACGCAGCGCCTCGCGGGCGATGTCGTCGCCCACGCCGTCGATCTCGAACATGATGCGGCCGGGATGCACGCGGGCGGCCCAGAAATCGACCGAGCCCTTGCCCTTGCCCATCCGGACTTCCGTCGGCTTCGACGATACCGGCACGTCCGGGAAGATCCGGATCCAGACCCGGCCCTGACGCTTCATGTGGCGGGTGATCGCGCGGCGTGCCGCCTCGATCTGGCGGGCGGTGACACGCTCGGGCTCGACCGCCTTCAGCGCGAAGGAGCCGAAGTTCAGGTCGAACCCGCCCTTGGCGTTGCCGTGGATCCGGCCCTTGTGCTGTTTGCGGAACTTCGTCCGTTTCGGTTGCAGCATTTGTCGTTCTCCTTACCGGGCGTCGCGGCGCGGACCGCGCGGGGCCGGACCTTCCTGCGCCTCGGCGGCGCGGCGGTCATGGGCCTGCGGGTCATGCTCCATGATCTCGCCCTTGAAGATCCACACCTTCACCCCGATGATCCCGTAAGGGGTCGAGGCTTCGGCCAGCGAATAGTCGATATCGGCGCGCAGCGTATGCAGCGGCACACGGCCCTCGCGATACCATTCGGTCCGCGCAATCTCGGCGCCGCCCAGACGGCCGGCGACGTTGACGCGGATGCCCAGGGCACCCATGCGCATCGCGTTCTGCACCGCACGTTTCATCGCACGCCGGAACGAGACCCGGCGCTCAAGCTGCTGCGCGATCGATTCGGCGACCAGGGCCGCATCGACTTCGGGCTTGCGGACCTCGACGATGTTCAGGTGCAGTTCGCTGTCGGTGAAGTTCGCCAGCTTCTTGCGCAGTTCCTCGATATCGGCGCCCTTCTTGCCGATGATCACACCGGGCCGCGCGGCATGGATGGTCACGCGGCACTTCTTGTGCGGACGCTCGATGATGACGCGGCTGATGCCGGCCTGCTTGGCCTCTTGCTTGATGAAGTCCCGGATCTTCAGGTCTTCAAGCAGCAGATCGCCATAATCCTTGTCATCGGCATACCAGCGGCTGTCCCAGGTGCGGTTGACCTGCAGGCGCATTCCGATCGGGTTGACCTTCTGACCCATTACGCTTGCTCCTCGACTTGGCGCACCTTGATGGTGATTTCCGAAAACGGCTTCATGATCTTGCCATAGCGGCCGCGTGCCCGCGGACGGCCACGCTTCATCACCAGGTTCTTGCCGACCCAGGCTTCGGCGACGACCAGGTTGTCGACGTCCAGCCCGTGATTGTTCTCGGCGTTCGCGATGGCAGACTGAAGACACTTCCTGACGTCGCCGGCGATCCGCTTGTGCGAGAAGGTCAGATCGGCCAGCGCACGATCGACTTTCTTGCCCCGGATCAGCTGCGCCACAAGGTTCAGCTTCTGCGGCGAGGTGCGAAGCATCTTCGTCTTGGCGAAGGCCTCGTTCTCCGCCACGCGGCGCGGATTGTTTTCCTTACCCATGACGATTACTTCCTCTTGGCTTTCTTGTCCGCCGCGTGACCGTAATAGGTCCGCGTGGGCGAATATTCACCGAATTTCTGGCCGATCATCTCTTCGCTGACATTCACGGGGATATGTTTTTGCCCGTTATAGACGCCGAAGGTCAGACCGACGAATTGCGGCAGGATGGTCGAACGACGCGACCAGATCTTGATGACGTCGGACCTGCCGGCCTCGCGCGCCTTTTCCGCTTTCCTGAGCACATAGGCATCAACAAAGGGGCCCTTCCAAACAGAACGTGCCATCGATTAACGCCCCTTCCGTGCATGACGCGACCGCAGGATATACTTGTCGGTCGACTTGTTCGTACGGGTCTTCTTGCCCTTGGTGTCCTTGCCCCAGGGCGTGACCGGTGTGCGCCCGCCCGAGGTGCGGCCTTCGCCGCCGCCATGCGGGTGGTCGATCGGGTTCATCGCGACGCCGCGCACCGAAGGACGAATGCCCTTGTGGCGGTTGCGGCCCGCCTTGCCCAGATCCTGGTTCGAATGATCGGCATTCGACACCGCGCCGATGGTGGCCATGCATTCCTGACGGACCATGCGCAACTCGCCCGAGGACAGGCGGATCTGGGCATAGCCGCCGTCGCGGCCGACGAACTGGGCATAGGTGCCGGCCGAACGCGCGATCTGGCCGCCCTTGCCGGGCTTCAGCTCGACATTGTGGACGATCGTGCCGATCGGCATGCCGCTGAAGGGCATGGCGTTGCCGGGCTTCACGTCGACCTTGGTGCCGGCGACGATCTTGTCGCCCACCGCCAGACGCTGCGGCGCCAGGATATAGGCGCGCTCGCCATCCTCATAGCTGATCAGCGCGATGAACGCGGTGCGGTTGGGATCGTATTCGATCCGCTCGACCACCGCGGTCACGTCGAACTTGCTGCGCCTGAAATCGACGATGCGATACAGACGCTTTGCCCCGCCGCCCTGGCGACGCATGGTGATCCGTCCGGTGTTGTTCCGGCCGCCCTTCTTGGTCAGACCCTCGGTGAGGGATTTGACAGGGCGCCCTTTCCAAAGCTCCGAACGGTCGATCAGAACCAGCCCGCGCTGGCCAGGCGTCGTCGGTTTATACGACTTCAATGCCATCTTTCTGTCTTCCGTTGCTTTGGACCGAGGTGGTCCGTTTCAGTCAAACGACCGCGGCCCCGGACGCGCCGGGGCCGCAGATTCGCAGCCGTCTATCAGAGTCCGGTGGACACGTCGATAGTGTTCCCCTCTTCCAGGGTCACATAGGCCTTCTTCACATCGCTGCGGCGGCCAAGCTGGCCCCGAAAGCGTTTCTGCTTGCCCTTGGTGATGGTGGTGTTGACCGCCTTCACCTTGACGCCGAACAGCGCCTCGACCGCTTCCTTGATCTGCGGCTTGGTGGCGTCGTTGGCGACCTGAAAGACAACGCCGTTGTTTTCCGAGGTCAGCGTCGCCTTTTCGGTGATCACCGGCTTGACGATGACGTCGTAATGTTCCGCTTTCGCGCTCATTTCAAACGAGCCTCCAGAGCTTCGACACCCGCCCGCGTGATCACAAGCGTGTCACGCTTCAGGATGTCATAGACGTTGGCGCCGATCGACGGCAGGATGTCCACGCCGTCAAGGTTGCGGGCGGCGCGGGCGAAGCCTTCGTTGACTTCGGCACCGTCGATCACCAGCACGCGCTTCCAGCCGTTTTCCTTGACGGCCTTGGCGACGGCGGCGGTCTTGGCGTCGGACAGGTTCAGATCCTCGACCACCACCAGCTCGCCCGCATTGGCTTTCGCCGACAGGGCGTGTTTCAGGCCCAGGGCGCGCACCTTCTTGGGCAGGTCGAACGCGTGCGAGCGCGGGACCGGACCCTTGTAGATGCCGCCCTTGCGGAAGATCGGCGCGCCGCGGGACCCGTGGCGTGCGCCGCCGGTGCCCTTCTGGCGATAGATCTTCTTGGTCGAATAGGACACGTCCGACCGACCCAGGGTCGAATGGGTGCCCTGCTGCGCCTTGGCGCGCTGCCAGCGCACCACGCGCTGCAGCAGATCGCCGCGCGGCGACAGGCCGAACACCTCGTCGGCCAGCTCGATGGACCCGGCCTTGCCGGCATCCAGCGTGATCACGTCGAGTTTCATTCCTTGTCTCCTTCGGGCGCGGCGTCGCCGTCATCGGCCTTGTCGGCCTCGATCGAGGCTTCGGCTTCCTTCAGCGCGGCTTCTTCGGCGGCGGCGGCTTCGGCTTCGGCGGCCTTGCGGGCGGCTTCTTCCTCGGCGGCGGCCTGCGCGGCGGCTTCCTCGGCGGCGCGCTTGGCCTCTTCGGCGGCCGATTTCAGCGCGGCGGGATAGATCACGTTCTCGGGCACGGTCTTCTTGACCGCATCCTTGATCGTCACCCAGCCCCCTTTCGAGCCGGGAACCGACCCCTTGACCATGATCAGGCCGCGGTCGGCATCGGTGCGCACGACCTGCAGGTTCTGGGTCGTGACGCGCACGGCACCCAGATGACCGGCCATCTTCTTGCCCTTGAACACCTTGCCCGGGTCCTGACACTGACCGGTCGACCCATGCGAGCGGTGGCTGATCGACACGCCGTGGCTGGCGCGCAGGCCGCCAAAGTTGTGCCGCTTCATCGCGCCCGCAAAGCCCTTGCCGATCGACGTGCCGGCGATGTCCACGAACTGACCGGCAAAGTAATGGTCAGCCGTGATTTCCTCACCGACATTGATCAGGTTTTCCTCGGCCACCCGGAATTCCGCGATCTTGCGCTTGGGCGCGACCGAGGCTTTCGCGAAATGACCGCGCAGAGCGGCAGTCGTGCGCTTGGCCTTGGCGACGCCGGCGCCAAGCTGGACGGCGGTATAGCCGTCACGCTCGGCGGTGCGCTGATCCACGACCTGAAGATTGTCCAGTTGCAGGACGGTAACCGGAACCTGACGACCGTCCTCAAGGAACAGCCGGGTCATGCCCAGTTTCTTGGCGATAACACCAGTACGCAGCATGAGGACCTCCCTTAGACCTTGATCTCGACATCCACGCCGGCGGCGAGGTCGAGCTTCATCAGGGCGTCAACGGTCTGCGGCGTCGGATCGACGATGTCCAGCAGCCGCTTGTGCGTGCGGATTTCCCACTGGTCGCGCGACTTCTTGTCGATATGCGGACCGCGCAGGACGGTGAATTTCTCGATCTTGTTCGGCAGCGGAATCGGGCCGCGAACGGTCGCGCCGGTGCGCTTGGCAGTGTTGACGATTTCCTGGGTGCTGGCGTCCAGCACGCGGTAATCGAAAGCCTTCAGCCGGATGCGGATATTCTGGCTTTGCATGTCTTATCCCTCGGATGGGATTTCAGTTGAGAGGCAGACCCCGCACCATGCGACGCCTGCATCGAACCGTTGTAAAAGGCAGAGCGGCCAATTAGCGGCCGCTGTGCCCGATGGCAACCCCCTTTTCGGGGACATTCGCGATTGCGGTGAAAGCCGCGCCATGCGCGGCTTTCCGATCACATGATCACTCGATGATTTTCGACACCACGCCGGCGCCGACGGTGCGGCCGCCTTCGCGGATGGCGAAGCGCAGCTTTTCTTCCATCGCGATGGGCGCGATCAGTTCGACCTCGAATTTCAGGTTGTCGCCCGGCATCACCATTTCCGTGCCCTCGGGCAGCTTCACCGTCCCGGTCACGTCCGTCGTGCGGAAATAGAACTGCGGACGATAATTGGCGAAGAACGGCGTGTGGCGGCCGCCCTCTTCCTTGGTCAGGATATAGGCTTCGGCCTCGAACTTGGTGTGCGGCTTGACCGAACCGGGCTTGCACAGAACCTGCCCACGCTCGACCCCGTCGCGGTCGATGCCGCGCAGCAGCGCGCCGATATTGTCGCCCGCCTCGCCGCGGTCCAGCAGCTTGCGGAACATCTCGACGCCGGTGCAGGTGGTCTTCTTCGTCGGACGGATGCCGACGATCTCCAGCTCGTCGCCCACGTTCACCGCGCCACGCTCGACCCGGCCGGTCACGACCGTGCCGCGGCCCGAGATCGAGAACACGTCCTCGATCGGCATCAGGAACGGCTGGTCCACCGCCCGTTCGGGCGTCGGGATATAGTCGTCCACCGCCTTCAGCAGCTCGCGGATCGAGTTCTCGCCGATCTCGGGATCGCGGCCTTCCAGCGCCGCCAGCGCCGAGCCCTTGACGATCGGAATGTCGTCGCCCGGATAGTCGTAGCTGGTCAGCAGCTCGCGCACCTCCATCTCGACCAGTTCCAGCAATTCCTCGTCATCGACCTGGTCGACCTTGTTCAGATAGACGACCATGTAGGGGATGCCGACCTGGCGGCCCAGCAGGATATGCTCGCGCGTCTGCGGCATCGGGCCGTCGGCGGCGTTCACCACCAGGATCGCGCCGTCCATCTGCGCCGCGCCGGTGATCATGTTCTTGACATAGTCGGCGTGGCCCGGGCAGTCGACATGCGCGTAATGGCGCGCGTCGGTCTCGTATTCCACATGCGCGGTCGAGATGGTGATCCCGCGCGCCTTCTCCTCGGGCGCGCCGTCGATCGAATCGTAGGCCCGGAAATCGCCGAAATACTTCGTGATCGCAGCCGTCAGCGTCGTCTTGCCGTGGTCGACGTGACCGATCGTCCCGATGTTGACGTGCGGTTTGTTGCGTTCAAACTTTGCCTTTGCCATTGATTGGCTCCTTTTTCGTGTGACGGTGCGTGACGGGCACGCACCCTACGGGGGTGGTAGGGTGCGCGGACCGCGCACCGCCCTTATGCGTATTTCTTCTGGATTTCGTCCGAGATGTTCTGCGGCACGGCCTCGTAATGGTCGAACTGCATGGTGAACACGGCGCGACCCGAGGACATCGAACGCAGATTGTTGATATAGCCGAACATGTTGGCCAGCGGCACGAAGGCGTCGATGACGTTCGCGTTGCCGCGCGTGTCCTGACCGCGAACCATGCCGCGACGGCTGGTCAGGTCGCCGATGATCGAACCCGTATATTCCTCGGGCGTGACCACCTCGACCTTCATGATCGGTTCCAGCAGCTTGGCGCCGGCCTTGCGCAGACCTTCGCGCATCGCGGCGCGCGAGGCGATCTCGAACGCCAGCACCGACGAGTCGACATCGTGGAACGCACCGTCGATCAGCGCGACCTTGAAGTCGATCACCGGGAAGCCGGCCAGCGGACCGGAATCCATCACCGACCTGATGCCCTTCTCGACGCCCGGAATATATTCCTTGGGCACGGCGCCGCCGACGATCTTCGATTCGAAGCTGTAACCCTCGCCCGGCTCGGTCGGGGTGATGACCAACTTGATGCGCGCGAACTGCCCGGTGCCGCCGGTCTGCTTCTTGTGCGTATAGTCGATCTCGGCCTGCTGGCTGATCGTTTCCCGGTAAGCCACCTGCGGCGCGCCGATATTCGCCTCGACCTTGAATTCGCGCTTCATGCGGTCGACCAGGATGTCGAGGTGAAGTTCGCCCATCCCCTTCATGATCGTCTGGCCCGATTCCAGATCGGTCTCGACGCGGAAGGACGGATCTTCGGCCGCCAGACGCTGCAACGCCAGACCCATCTTTTCCTGGTCGGCCTTGGATTTCGGCTCGACCGCGATCTCGATCACCGGATCGGGGAAGGTCATGGTTTCCAGCACCACCTGCTTGGAGGCGTCGCACAGCGTGTCGCCGGTCGTCGTCTCTTTCAGGCCGGCCAGCGCGATGATGTCGCCGGCGAACGCCTCGTCGATCTCTTCGCGGCTGACGGAATGCATCATCATCATCCGGCCGATGCGCTCGCGCTTGCCCTTGGTCGAGTTGACGATCGAATCGCCCTTCTTCAGCGAACCCGAATAGATCCGCGTGAAGGTCAGCGAGCCGACGAACGGGTCGTTCATGATCTTGAACGCCAGTGCCGAGAAGGGCGCGTCGTCGTCCGCCGGACGTTCGATGTTGCGCTCTTCCGATTCGTCGTCGGGGCTGAAGCCCTTCAGGACCGGAACGTCGATGGGCGCCGGGAGAAAGTCGATCACGGCGTTCAGCAGCGGCTGCACGCCCTTGTTCTTGAACGCCGATCCGGCCAGCACCGGGAAGAACGACAGCGACAGTGTGCCCTTGCGGATCAGGTTCCGCAGGGTCTGCTCATCGGGTTCGTTGCCTT
Organism: Paracoccus stylophorae; assembly: GCF_028553765.1. Classification (NCBI taxonomy): domain Bacteria; kingdom Pseudomonadati; phylum Pseudomonadota; class Alphaproteobacteria; order Rhodobacterales; family Paracoccaceae; genus Paracoccus; species Paracoccus stylophorae. The sequence goes on from NZ_CP067134.1 coordinate 3,085,504, forward strand.
CCAGATAGGCTTCCATCGCCTCGTCGTCCTGCTCGACCGCCAGTTCGACCAGGTTCGACCGCCATTCCTCGGCCAGATCCTTCAACTCGTCGCGGATCGGCTGGCGGATCCAGCTTGCGCCCAGATCCTCGCCCTTCCAGATCCATTCTTCCATCTTGATCAGATCGACGATGCCTTCCAGCTTGTCCTCGGCCCCGATGGGCAGCGCGATGGGGCACGGCGTGCCGCCGGTGCGGTCCTTGATCATCTTCACGCAGTTGAAGAAGTCGGCGCCGATCTTGTCCATCTTGTTGACGAACACCAGGCGCGGCACCTTGTAGCGGTCGGCCTGCCGCCAGACGGTCTCGGTCTGCGGCTCGACCCCGGCATTGGCGTCCAGCAGCGCGATGGCCCCGTCCAGAACGGCCAGCGAGCGTTCGACCTCGATGGTGAAATCGACGTGGCCGGGCGTGTCGATGATGTTGAAGCGATACTTGGTGTCCGAGGTGCCGTCGGCGGTCGGGTCTTCCTGACGCTGCCAGAAGGTGGTCGTCGCGGCCGAGGTGATGGTGATGCCCCGCTCCTGCTCCTGCTCCATCCAGTCCATCGTCGAGGCCCCGTCATGGGTCTCGCCAAGCTTGTGGTTCTTGCCGGTGTAGAACAGGATACGCTCGGTCGTGGTCGTCTTGCCGGCATCGATATGGGCCATGATGCCGAAATTGCGGTAACGCCGAAGCGGGTACTCGCGTGCCATGAGGGGCCTTCCTTCCGTTTACCAGCGGTAGTGGCTGAACGCCTTGTTGGCGTCGGCCATCTTGTGGGTGTCTTCGCGCTTCTTCACGGCGGTGCCGCGGCCGTTGACGGCATCGGCCAGCTCGCCGGCAAGGCGCTCTTCCATGGTGTGTTCGTTGCGGTTCTTCGCCGCGATGATCAGCCAGCGGATCGCCAGCGCCTCGCGGCGGATCGGGCGAACCTCGACCGGAACCTGATAGGTGGCACCGCCGACGCGGCGCGAACGCACCTCGACCGAGGGCTTCACGTTGTCCAGCGCCTCGTGGAAGACTTCGATCGGCTCGCGCTTCAGTCGGCCTTCGACGCGCTCAAGCGCGTTATAGACGATGCGTTCGGCAACCGATTTCTTGCCGTCAACCATCAGGTTGTTCATGAACTTGGTCAGCACGCGATCGCCATATTTGGCGTCGGGCAGGATTTCGCGCTTTTCAGCGGCGTGACGACGGGACATCGATGTCTCTCCTTACTTCGGACGCTTGGCGCCGTATTTCGAACGACGCTGGCGACGATCCTTGACGCCCTGCGTATCCAGCACACCGCGCAGGATGTGGTAACGGACGCCCGGAAGGTCCTTCACACGGCCGCCGCGGATCAGAACCACGCTGTGTTCCTGCAGATTGTGCTTTTCGCCCGGAATATAGGAGATGACTTCGAAACCATTCGTCAGGCGGACCTTGGCCACCTTGCGCATGGCCGAGTTCGGCTTTTTCGGCGTCGTGGTATAGACGCGCGTGCAGACGCCGCGCTTTTGCGGGCATCCTTGCAGGTGCATCGACTTGCTGCGCTGCACCCTGGGCTGCCGCGGTTTGCGGATCAGCTGTTGAATCGTCGGCATTCGGTTCCCCGTCTTGCTCTGTCAATACTCGCAGCCTTCGGGCTGCGCCACTTCTCGACGGCGCGTTGCGCGAATCGCAAAACGCCAAACCCATCCGGCCCCATATCGGGGTGGACGTGGAAATTCCAGAGGATCGGGGCAGGTTACGGCCCGGATCGTGACCACACAGGTTCTGGTCCCCGAGACGGTTTCCCGCCGGGTGTGGGGCGTATATGGGGATTCCCGAACCGAGTCAACAGAGGCCGGGACACCGGTTCCGTCGCCCTGGCCGTCCCGCCCTCAGCGCCCCCAGTTCGGTCGGTCGGCCCCCGGCAGGGCGTGGTCGCGCGCCGCCCGGTCAAGCTGTGCAAGGTCGATGCGGAACCGGTCTTCCAGCAGCCCCTGCCAGTCCGGCGGATCGCCTGCGTTCCAGCCGTAGCCCGACCCGATCGCACCGGAATCGTTGTCGTGGTTCAGCAGGCGCACGAACATCGGCTTGGCCGGCATCGTCACGCCGGGCATCGACAGCCCGATCTTCCAGTGCGGGAAATGCATCACGCTGCGGCGCGCATCGGGCGGCAGATAGACCGTCAGCGCCGCCACCGCGTTATGGATCATCCGCGCCTCGACCGAGACGCCCTGCCGCGCCGCCTTCAGCACCAGTCCGCGCGAGTAGTCGCAGGACAGCCGCCTTCGGCGCTGCCAGATCGGTTCCAGCACCTGAAAATCGCCGCGCGCATCGCGGACATAGTCGATGGCAACGGCATCGTCGTCGTCCTGCCGAAAATGTCCGACCACGTCGGCGTCCGGCTCGATATGCGGTTCGGTCGCGGCAAGGCATGCGTCCAGATGCCGGTCCATCGGCGGGATCAGCGCAAGCCGGAACTGCGGCACCCGTTCGACCAGATCGCGCAACCGGTCCAGAAACGGCTGCGGCAGGTCGGGGCCGGTCATGATGACCAGGGTGAAATCGGGATCGGACTGAGCCAGCAGGCCAGGCAGGGTCACGTGCCGGAACCAGAACCAGCGCCGGGACAGCCGGCCGGGGTCATACAGAAACGCGCGCCGGTCCTGCATGTTGTCGTGGCGGACCTGAAATCCGCGCCCGCCCAGATAGGAGAAGCGGCACAGGCCCAGCATCTGCACGCGCATCATCGCAATGGCCCCTGCGGCAAAAGCTGAAAACCCCTGCGCCCGCGATCGAACCGCCCCGCGCGGCGCAAGCGAAAAGGCCCGACCTGCCGGCCGGGCCTTTCCCATGTCATCCGGACGATCACTCTTCGCCGTTGGTTTCCGGCAGATCGCTGATCGCGCTTTCGGTCATCGTCTCGGGCGCGGTCTCGCCCATCGTCGGCTCGGGCGCAGCCAGTGCGGCTGCGGCCTCGGCCTCGGCGCGACGCGCCTCGATCACCTCGGCGTCGCGCTCCGCGGCAATGCGCCGCACGCGCGCGGTCGCCCCGCCGGTGCCCGCCGGGATCAGCCGGCCGACGATGACGTTCTCTTTCAGCCCGACCAGCTTGTCGCGCTTGCCCTGAACGGCCGCCTCGGTCAGCACGCGCGTCGTTTCCTGGAACGACGCGGCCGAGATGAAGCTGCGGGTTTGCAGCGACGCCTTGGTGATGCCCAGAAGCACCGGCTCGCCCTGGGCCGGACGGCCCCCCTTGGCTTCGATCTTGGCGTTCTCGGCCTCGAAATCGTCGCGTTCGACATGCTCGCCCTTCAGCAGGGTCGTCTCGCCGCTGTCGATGATCTCGATCTTCTGCAACATCTGGCGAACGATCACCTCGATATGCTTGTCGTTGATCTTCACACCCTGCAGCCGATAGACGTCCTGCACCTCGTCGATCAGATAGTCGGCCAGCGCCTCGATCCCCATGATCCGCAGAATGTCGTGCGGAGCCGGGTTTCCGTCCATGATATAGTCACCCTTCTGCACGAAGTCGCCTTCCTGCACCGGGATGTGCTTGCCCTTCGGCACCATGTACTCGACCGGATCGCGCCCTTCCTCGGACGGTTCGATGCTGATGCGGCGCTTGTTCTTGTAGTCCTTTCCGAACCGTACATAGCCGTCGATCTCGGCGATGATCGCGTGATCCTTGGGACGACGCGCCTCGAACAGTTCCGCCACGCGGGGCAGACCCCCGGTGATGTCCTTGGTCTTGGCGCCTTCGCGCGGGATCCGCGCCACCACGTCGCCGGGACGGATTTCCTGCCCGTCCTCGACCGACAGGATCGCGTCGACCGACATCGGATAGGTGACCGGGTTGCCCTGATCGTTACGCACCGGCTCTCCGTCCTCGCTGACGATCAGGATTTCGGGCTTCAGATCGTTGCCCTTGGGCGCGCTGCGCCAGTCGGTCACGATCTTCTGCGTCATCCCGGTCGCATCGTCCGTCTCGTCCCGGACCGACAGACCCGAGGCCAGATCGACGAATTTCGCGATGCCGCCCTTTTCCGCGATGATCGGCAGGGTATAGGGGTCCCATTCATACAGCTTGGCCCCCCGGATCACCCGGTCGCCTTCCTTCACGAACAGCTTGCTGCCATAGAACAGCTTGTGGCTGGCGCGTTCCTGCCCATGCTCATCCATGATCAGCAGTTGCATGTTGCGCGACATCACCACCAGCTCGCCGTTGGCGTTGGTCAGCGTGCTTTCGTTGCGGAACTGGACGGTCCCCTCGTGCGAGGCTGCCTGGAACGATTGCTGACCGCCCTGCGCGATGCCGCCGATGTGGAAGGTCCGCATCGTCAGCTGCGTGCCCGGCTCGCCGATCGACTGCGCGGCGATGATGCCCACCGCCTCGCCGATATTGACCAGCGTGCCGCGCGCAAGATCGCGGCCATAGCACAGCGCACAGACGCCATCCTCGGATTCGCAGGTCAGCGCGGACCGGATGCGGACGGTCTGGACGCCCGCCTGCTCGATCGTGTCGGCCTTGCGTTCGTCGATCAGATCGCCCGCGCGGGTGATGATCTCGTCCTCGCCCGGAACCAGCACGTCCTCGGCCGCGGTGCGGCCCAGAATACGCTCGGACAGGGGCGCGATCACCTCGCCGTCATTGACCGCGGCCGAGGCGGTGATGGCCTGATCGGTGCCGCAATCGTGTTCGCGGATGATGCAGTCCTGCGCCACGTCCACCAGACGCCGGGTCAGATAGCCCGAGTTCGCGGTCTTCAACGCCGTATCCGACAGGCCCTTGCGGGCGCCGTGGGTCGAGTTGAAGTATTCCAGAACGGTCAGACCTTCCTTGAAGTTCGAGATGATCGGCGTTTCGATGATCTCGCCCGACGGCTTGGCCATCAGGCCACGCATCCCCCCCAGCTGCTTCATCTGGTTGACCGAACCGCGCGCCCCCGAATGGGCCATCATGTAGACGCTGTTCGGCTCCATCTCGGCGCCGTTGTCGTCGGTCTTGGTGGCCGAGATGGTGGACATCATCGCCTCGGTCACCCGGTCGTTGCATTTCGACCAGGCGTCCACGACCTTGTTGTACTTCTCGCCCTGGGTGATGAGACCGTCCAGATATTGCTGTTCGAACTCTTTCACCTGGTCCTGCACCTCGCCCACGATGTCCCATTTGTTGTCGGGAACCACCATGTCGTTCTTGCCAAAGCTGATGCCGGCGCGGAACGCCTCGCGGAAGCCCAGTCCCATGATCTGGTCGCAGAAGATGACCGACTCTTTCTGACCGCAATAGCGATAGACGGTGTCGATGACGTTCTGGATGTCCTTCTTGCGCAGCAGACGGTTGACCAGTTCGAACGGTGCCTTGGCGTTCATCGGCAACAGCGCGCCCAGACGGACCCGACCCGGCGTCGTCTCGAACCGGCGGACGACTTCCTGTCCGTTCTCGTCGATCTGGCGGACCCGCGCGGTGATCCGGGCGTGCAGATGCACCCCGCCGGCGGCAAGGGCGTGTTCGACCTCTTCGATATTGGCGAAAGCCATGCCTTCGCCCTTCATCCCCTCGCGCATCATCGACACGTAATACAGGCCCAGAACCATGTCCTGCGACGGCACGATGATCGGCGCGCCGTTGGCCGGCGACAGCACGTTGTTCGTGGACATCATCAGGACACGCGCCTCAAGCTGCGCCTCCAGCGACAGGGGCACATGGACGGCCATCTGGTCGCCGTCGAAATCGGCGTTGAAGGCCGAACAGACCAGCGGATGCAGCTGGATCGCCTTGCCCTCGATCAGGATCGGCTCGAACGCCTGGATGCCCAGACGGTGCAGCGTCGGCGCCCGGTTCAGCAGGACCGGATGTTCGCGGATCACCTCGTCCAGGATGTCCCAGACCTCGGGGCGTTCCTTTTCGACCAGCTTCTTGGCCTGCTTGACGGTGGACGACAGCCCCTTCGCCTCAAGCCGCGAATAGATGAACGGCTTGAACAGCTCCAGCGCCATCTTCTTGGGCAGGCCGCACTGGTGCAGCTTCAGTTCCGGCCCGGTCACGATGACCGAGCGGCCCGAAAAGTCCACGCGCTTGCCCAGAAGGTTCTGGCGGAAGCGGCCCTGCTTGCCCTTCAGCATGTCCGACAGCGATTTCAGCGGGCGACGGTTGTTGCCCGTGATCACGCGGCCGCGGCGGCCGTTGTCGAACAGCGCATCGACCGATTCCTGCAACATGCGCTTTTCGTTGCGCACGATGATGTCGGGCGCGCGCAACTCGATCAGCCGCTTCAGGCGGTTGTTGCGGTTGATCACCCGGCGATACAGGTCGTTCAGGTCGGACGTGGCGAACCGGCCGCCATCCAGCGGGACCAGCGGGCGCAGTTCCGGCGGAATGACCGGGATGACGGTCAGCACCATCCATTCCGGGCGGTTGCCCGATTCCAGAAAGGATTCGACGATCTTCAGACGCTTGATGATCTTCTTGGGCTTCAGCTCGCCCGTCGCCTCCTTCAGCTCCTCGCGCAGCTGTTCGGCGGTCGCGGCCAGGTCGATATTGGACAGCATGGTCCGGATCGCCTCGGCGCCGATATCGGCGGTAAAGGCGTCGGCGCCGTAGTTGTCCTGCGCGTCAAGGAATTCCTCTTCGCTCAGCAACTGGCCATAGGTCAGATCGGTCAGACCGGGCTCGATCACGACGTAGTTTTCGAAATACAGGATCCGTTCCAGATCGCGCAGCGTCATGTCCAGCATCAGGCCGATGCGGGATGGCAGCGATTTCAGGAACCAGATATGCGCGACGGGCGCGGCCAGTTCGATATGGCCCATCCGCTCGCGGCGGACCTTTTGCAAGGTCACTTCCACGCCGCATTTCTCGCAGACGAGGCCGCGATATTTCATGCGCTTGTATTTGCCGCACAGACATTCGTAATCCTTGATCGGACCGAAGATGCGCGCGCAGAACAGACCGTCACGTTCCGGCTTGAACGTGCGATAGTTGATGGTTTCGGGTTTCTTCACCTCGCCGAAGGACCACGCCAGAATTTCTTCGGGCGAGGCCAGCGAGATCTTGATTTCGTCGAACTGCCGCGGCGGAGCCATCGGGTTCAGCGGATTGGTGGCAAGTTCCTGGTTCATTTTCTAATCCTAATGAATGGCGCGGGGAAAAAGGGGAAGGTGGGGAAAACCCCCACCCTGCCGGGTTCGCCTGCGACGGGGCCTTGCCCCATCGGATCGTCCGGCTATTCCTCTTCCTCCGCATCCAGGAGTTCCATGTTGAGGCCCAGACCCCGGACCTCCTTGACCAGCACGTTGAAGCTTTCCGGCACGCCGGCCTCGAAATTGTCTTCGCCCTTGACGATGGATTCGTAGACCTTGGTCCGGCCTGCGACGTCGTCCGACTTGACCGTCAGCATCTCTTGCAGGGTATAGGCGGCGCCATAGGCTTCCAGCGCCCAGACCTCCATCTCACCCAGACGCTGACCGCCGAACTGCGCCTTGCCGCCCAAGGGCTGCTGCGTCACCAGGCTGTAGGGGCCGGTCGAACGCGCATGCATCTTGTCGTCGACCAGATGGTGCAGCTTCAGGACGTATTTCATCCCGACCGTGACCTTGCGGGTGAACTGTTCGCCCGTGCGGCCATCGAACACGACAGACTGACCCGAGGTGTCAAAGCCCGCACGCGCCAGCGCGTCGTTGACATCGGCCTCCTTGGCACCGTCGAAGACGGGCGTGGCGACCGGCACGCCGGTGCGCACGGTATTCGCGTGCTCGACCAGGGTGGAATCGTCCATGCCCTCGAAAGTGTCGGCATACAGCTCATCGCCGTAACCGATCTTCATCGCCTCGCGCACCGGGGTCATGTCGCCGTTGCGGCGATACTCTTCCAGCGCCTCGTCGATACGGATGCCAAGGCCGCGCGATGCCCAGCCCATGTGGGTTTCAAGGATCTGCCCCACGTTCATCCGCGACGGAACCCCAAGCGGGTTCAGCACCAGATCGACCGGCGTGCCATCGGCCAGGAACGGCATGTCCTCCATCGGGACGACCTTGGACACGACACCCTTGTTGCCGTGACGCCCGGCCATCTTGTCGCCCGCCTGCAGCTTGCGCTTCACGGCCACGAAGACCTTGACCATCTTCATCACGCCCGGCGGCAGGTCGTCGCCCTGACGGACCTTTTCGACCTTGTCCTCGAAGCGCGCTTCCAGCGCCTTCTTCTGGGCGTCATACTGATGGTTCAGCGCCTCGGCTTCCTTGGCGGTCTCTTCGTCGCCCACGGCAAGCTGCCACCACTGACCACGGCTCAGCGTGCCCAGCAGATCCTCGGTGATCTGGGTGTTGGCCTTGACGCCTTTCGGCCCCTTGACGGCGGTCTTGCCCAGGATCAGCGATTTCAGACGCGAATAGATGTTGCGGTCCAGGATCGCCTGTTCGTCGTCGCGGTCGCGCGCCAGACGCTCGACTTCCTCGCGTTCGATCTGCAGGGCGCGTTCGTCCTTGTCCACGCCGTGGCGGTTGAACACCCGGACCTCGACGATGGTGCCGTAGGCCCCCGGCGGCAGCCGCAGGCTGGTGTCGCGGACGTCGGACGCCTTTTCGCCGAAGATCGCGCGCAGCAGTTTTTCCTCGGGCGTCATCGGGCTTTCGCCCTTGGGGGTGATCTTGCCCACAAGGATGTCGCCCGGCCCCACCTCGGCGCCGATATAGACGATGCCGGCCTCATCCAGATTGCGCAGGGCTTCCTCGCCCACGTTCGGGATGTCGCGGGTGATCTCCTCGGGGCCCAGCTTGGTGTCGCGGGCGGCGACCTCGTATTCGTCGATATGGATAGAGGTGAACACGTCGTCGCGGTGAATCCGCTCGGAGATCAGGATCGAGTCCTCGTAGTTGTAGCCGTTCCACGGCATGAACGCGACGACCACGTTGCGGCCGATGGCCAGTTCGCCCTGATCGGTCGAGGGACCGTCGGCGATGACCTGCGCGGCCTCGACCTTCTCGCCCACCTTGACCAGCGGGCGCTGGTTGATGGTCGAGGACTGGTTGGACCGCTTGAACTTGCGCAGACGATAGATGTCCACGCCCGCACCGCCGGCCTCCAGGTTCTCGGTCGCGCGCACGACGATACGCTGCGCATCGACCTGGTCGATGACGCCGCCCCGCCGCGCGGTGATCGCGGCGCCGGAATCGCGCGCCACGACGGCCTCCATGCCGGTTCCGACGAACGGCGCCTCGGCGCGGATCAGCGGCACGGCCTGACGCTGCATGTTCGACCCCATCAGGGCGCGGTTGGCGTCGTCGTTCTCAAGGAACGGGATCAGCGCCGCCGCGACCGACACAAGCTGCTTGGGCGACACGTCGATCAGATCGACGGCATCGACCGGGTTCAGCATGAAATCGCCCGACTGGCGGGTCGAGATCAGCTCGTCCACGAAGTTGCCGTCCTCGTCCAGCGTCGCGTTGGCCTGCGCCACGGTGTGACGCATCTCCTCGGTCGCGGACATGTAGACCACATCGTCGGTCACCTGACCGTCGACGACCTTGCGATAGGGGGTCTCGATAAAGCCGTACTTGTTGACCCGCGCAAAGGTCGCAAGGCTGTTGATCAGGCCGATATTCTGGCCTTCCGGCGTTTCGATCGGGCACATCCGGCCATAATGGGTCGGATGCACGTCACGCACCTCGAAGCCCGCGCGTTCGCGCGTCAGACCGCCCGGCCCAAGCGCCGACAGGCGCCGCTTGTGCGTCACCTCGGACAGCGGGTTGGTCTGGTCCATGAACTGCGACAGCTGCGACGAACCGAAGAATTCGCGCACCGCGGCCGCGGCCGGCTTGGCGTTGATCAGGTCCTGCGGCATGACGGTGTCGATCTCGACCCCGGACATGCGCTCGCGGATCGCGCGCTCCATGCGCAGCAGGCCGATGCGATACTGGTTTTCCATCAGCTCGCCGACGCTGCGGACGCGGCGATTGCCCAGATGGTCGATATCGTCGATCTCGCCCTTGCCGTCGCGCAGTTCCACCAGACCGCGCACACAGGCCACGATATCCTCGGGGCGCAGGGTGCGTTGGGTGTCGGGCGCGTTCAGATCCAGACGCATGTTCATCTTGACCCGGCCGACGGCGGACAGATCGTAACGCTCGCTGTCGAAGAACAGGCTGTTGAACAGGTTCGAGGCAGCCTCGACGGTGGGCGGCTCGCCCGGGCGCATGACGCGATAGATATCCATCAGCGCCTGTTCGCGGTTCATGTTCTTGTCCGCGGCCATGGTGTTGCGGATATAGGGGCCGACATTGACGTGGTCGATGTCCAGCACCGGGATCTCGGTCACGTCGTTGTCCAGCAGCACCTTCAGCAGGCCGCCCGACAGATCGCCTTCCTTGTCGTATTCGGCGGTGATCTCGTCGCCCGCCTCGGCATAGATCAGCCCGGTTTCCTCGTTGATGATGTCCTTGGCGACAAAGCGGCCGATGATGCGTTCGAACGGAACCAGCAGGTTCACCTGCTCGCCCGATTCCTGCAACTGCTTGACCAGACGCGGCGTCACCTTGTCGCCGGCCTTGGTGATGACCTCGCCGGTATCGGCGTTCACCAGATCGAACGCCGGACGGGTGCCGCGCACGCGATCGGGGAAGAACCGCGTGACCCAGCCCTGATTGCGGCCGTCCTTGCGCAGCGTGTAATCCACGGTCTCGTAGAAGGCGTCCATGATGCCTTCCTGATCCATGCCCAACGAATACAGCAGCGTCGTCACCGGCAGTTTCCGGCGGCGGTCGATGCGGGCGAAGACCAGATCCTTGGCGTCGAATTCGAAATCCAGCCACGACCCGCGATAGGGGATGATGCGGCAGGCGAACAGCAGCTTGCCCGAGGAATGGGTCTTGCCGCGGTCATGGTCGAAGAACACGCCGGGGCTGCGATGCATCTGCGACACGACGACGCGTTCGGTCCCGTTCACGATGAACGTCCCGTTCTGGGTCATCAGGGGCATGTCGCCCATGAAGACGTCCTGTTCCTTGATGTCCTTGACCGATTTCGCGCCGGTATTCTCATCGACGTCGAACACGATCAGACGCAGCGTCACCTTCAGCGGCGCGGCATAGGTCATGTCGCGCTGCTGACATTCCTCGACATCGTATTTCGGGCGTTCCAGATCGTATTTGACGAATTCCAGCGTCGCGGTCTCGTTGAAATCCCTGATCGGAAAGACCGACTGGAAGACGCCCTGAATACCCTCGCCATCGTGATGGTCGGTGCCTTCGCCCGAATTCAGGAACAGGTCGTACGAGGATTTCTGAACCTCGATCAGGTTCGGCATCTCCAGAACTTCGCGGATGTTGCCGTAATAGCGCCGGATACGCTTCTGGCCGACATAGGATTGCGCCATGGGGTCTTGTCACCTTTCGTCTTCGCGCGCGATCCGGGTCGGGTCACCCGGATGCGGCCTACGAATGCAGGGGTGAGGTTCCATTCGTGCCGCGCGTCCCACCGCGCGGCTCCCGAACCTCGAACTTGCCCTGAAGGAAGGTCTGGCCGCCGTTCCGGCCCAGACCGCCCTTCAAGACAGGTTCGGCAGGGACCGGGAAACCCCGGACCCTGCCACGTTCATCCAGACATCGGGCCGATTATTTCAGTTCGACCTTGGCGCCGGCTGCTTCAAGCTTCTTCTTGATTTCCTCGGCTTCGTCCTTGGTCGCGCCTTCCTTGACCTTGCCGCCGGCCTCGACCAGGTCCTTGGCTTCCTTCAGGCCCAGACCGGTGATGCCGCGCACTTCCTTGATCACGTTGATCTTGCTGGCGCCGGCCTCAAGCAGCACGACGTCGAACTCGGTCTTTTCTTCGGCGGCTTCCGCCGGGCCTGCGGCCGGGCCGGCCATCATGACGGCGCCGCCGGCAGCCGGCTCGATGCCGTATTCGTCCTTCAGGATGGTTTTCAGTTCCTGGGCTTCCAGCAGGGTCAGGCCCACGATGTCTTCGGCAAGTTTCTTCAGATCAGCCATTTTTCCGTTTCTTTCAGTTAGTGTTCCAACGTCCGGTCTTCAACCACCAGTCGGGAAAGGATTGCGTCACGCAGCCTCGCGCTCTTCCAGAGTGCTGAGGATGCTTGCGATGTTGCTTGCAGGCGCGCCGATCGCACCGGCGATGTTGGCAGCAGGGGCGCCGATGCACGACACGATCGAGGCAATAAGCTCGTCGCGCGAGGGCATGGCGGCCACGGCTTTGACACCGGCCGGATCCAGCGCCGTGTCGCCCATCGCACCGCCCAGGATCACGAACTTGTCGTTCCCCTTGGCGTATTCCTGGCAGACCTTGGCCGCAGCCACGGGGTCTTCCGAGAAGGACAACACGGTCATGCCCGTCAGGTATTCGGCGATGCTTTCGCACGGCTTACCCTCCAGGGCGATCTTGGCGAGCTTGTTCTTGGCAACACGCACCGCACCACCTGCTTCGCGCATCTTCGCGCGCAGGTCCTGCATTTGCGCAACCGTCATCCCCTCGTAGTGGGCAACCACCACGACGCCAGAGCTTTCAAAGATCTGGCCGAGTTCCTCGACCACCTGTTCTTTTTGCGCTCTATCCACGGTTCACTCCAAGTTTGGGGGTTTCCCCCCGGCTCTCACTTTGTTCCGACCCCAAGGGGTCGGATCGGGTCCGTGAGGGACAAGATCGCCCGAAGGCGAACCTTCGGAAAAATGCTTGTTCCCATCTCGGGAAGGACATTAAGCCATGGCCCTGTCGGACTGCGGCACCCTCCGTCTCGGACAGGACGGGGCGGCTTTCGGCTGCCCCGCCATCCCCGGCTTGAAGGCCGGGGAATTTCTCAGTTGGCGGTCGCGGACGCTACATCCACCGACACGCCCGGCCCCATGGTCGAGCTGATCGAGACCTTCTTCATATAGGTCCCCTTCGCGCCCGTGGGCTTGGCCTTCTGCACCGCGTCGACAAAGGCGCGCAGGTTCTGGGCCAGCTTGTCCTCGTCAAAGCTGACCTTGCCGATGCCGGCGTGGACGACGCCCGCCTTTTCGGCCTTGAACTGCACCTCGCCGCCCTTGGCGGCCTCGACGGCGGATTTCACGTCCATCGTCACCGTGCCGACCTTGGGGTTCGGCATCAGGTTGCGCGGGCCCAGGATCTTGCCCAGACGGCCGACCAGCGGCATCATGTCGGGCGTGGCGATGCAGCGGTCGAACTCGATCTTGCCCGACTGGATCGTCTCCATCAGATCCTCGGCGCCGACGATGTCGGCCCCGGCCTCTTTCGCCTCGTCGGCCTTGGGGCCGCGGGCGAAGACGGCGACGCGGACATCCTTGCCGGTGCCGGCGGGCAGGGTCACCACGCCGCGGACCATCTGGTCGGCATGGCGCGGATCGACGCCCAGGTTCAGCGCGATCTCGACGGTTTCGTCGAACTTGGCCGACGCTGCGTCCTTGACCAGCTTGACGGCGTCTTCGACGGACAGGCCGGACTTGCCTTCAAAGGCGGCGCGTGCCGCGGCTTTTTTCTTTGCGATCTTCGCCATGGCTCAGCCCTTCACCTCGATACCGATCGACTTCGCCGAGCCGAGGATGATCTTCATCGCCTGATCGATGTCGGTCGCGGACAGATCCGGCATCTTCGCTTCGGCGATCTCGCGCACCTGCTTGACGGTCACGCTGCCGGCGGCGGCACGGCCCGGCTTGTCCGATCCGCGCGCGCGGTTGCGCTTGCCCACCGGCTTCAGCCCGGCCGCCTTCTTCAGCAGGAAGGCCGCCGGAGGCGTCTTCGTCTCGAAGGTGAACGACTTGTCGGCGTAATAGGTGATCACGACCGGAACCGGGGCGCCCTGTTCCATTTCCTGCGTGCGGGCGTTGAACGCCTTGCAGAATTCCATGATGTTGATCCCGCGCTGACCCAGTGCAGGGCCGACCGGGGGCGACGGGTTCGCCTGCCCCGCCTTGATTTGCAGCTTCAGGCTGCCGACGACTTTCTTGGCCATCTGGCCTTCTCCTTCATCATCACGCCCGACGATGCGGGCCTTGACTTAGCGGTGCGGCATCGGGCTTGTCCCCTGCCTCCCGCGACCCATCACGCGGTCTTGGCGACCTGCGTGAATTCCAGTTCGACCGGCGTCGGCCGGCCGAAGATCGAGACGGTGACCTTGATGCGGGACGACGCCTCGTCGACTTCCTCGACCATCCCCGAAAACCCCTCGAACGGGCCGTCGGTCACGTTCACCTTCTCGCCCACGTCAAAGCGGATCAGGTTGCGCGGCGCGGCCTCGTCGCCGTCGCCGGTGCGGTGAAGGATGGTGTTCACCTCTTCGTCGCGCATCGGCATCGGCTTGCCCTGCGCGCCCAGGAACCCCGTGACCCGGTTGATCGAGTTCACCAGGTGATAGGTGCGGTCCGACATCTCCATGTGCACCAGCACATAGCCGGGCATGAAGCGGCGCTCGGACGTCACCTTCTTGCCGCGCCGGATCTCGATCACCTCTTCGGTCGGGACCAGCACCTCGTCGATCTCGTCCTCAAGCCCCTTTTCGGACGCCGCCTGCCGAATCGCCTCGGCGACCTTCTTCTCGAAGTTCGACAGGACGCTGACCGAATACCAACGCTTTGCCATGTCTCGATCGACCCCTGTTCGTCTGCCGGGAATCACCCGCCGCGGCGGCAACCCCTTGAATTCACCTACGTCCCGCAAAATCGAAATCGGCGCGCATGCGGTTTCGATGCACGCCGGATGCCGGACAGTCGGGCGCAGATACCGCCGCACGGCCCGGATTGCAAGCCCCGATCAGCCGCTGATAAAGCGCAGCCCCTCGGTCAGGCCAAAGCGGATGACCAGATCGACCAGAAAGAAGAACAGGCTGGTCAGCGCCGCCATGATGAACACCATGATCGTCGTGGTGATCACCTCGCGGCGGGTGGGCCAGGTGATCTTGGCGGCCTCGGCGCGGACCTGATTGATGAACTGGACGGGGTTGGTGGCCACTTGCGGCTCCTTGCAAAATCACCGCCCATCTAGCCCCGAAAGCCCGGGGTTTCAAGCCCGCACCGCCCATGCAGCGGTTCGCGCGGCATGACGCCTGTGCAAGCCTGTCGCGGTGCGGTGGGTGCGGGCGGCGCGCGCATGGCGGGAAAGGGCCTGGCAGGGGCAGAGGGACTCGAACCCACGACCCTCGGTTTTGGAGACCGATGCTCTACCGACTGAGCTATACCCCTGTGGCCGAGCGTCGGTTTACGGCAGCGCGGCGGACGGTGCAAGAGGGTTCGAGGGCGCGCGGCGGGATCGGGCGGGCCTATTCGGCCGCGTCGGCGGCAAGGAAACCGCCCGATTGCCGCGCCCACAGCCGCGCGTAAAGCCCGCCCCGCGCCAGCAGGTCGGCATGGCTGCCCTGTTCCACGATCCGGCCCGCATCCATCACGATCAGCCGGTCCATCGCGGCGATGGTGGACAGGCGGTGGGCGATGGCGATGACCGTCTTGCCGCGCATCAGCTGGTCCAGGCGCGACTGGATCGCGGCCTCGACCTCGCTGTCCAGGGCGCTGGTCGCCTCGTCCAGGATCAGGATCGGCGCGTCCTTCAGCGCGACACGGGCAATGGCGATGCGCTGTCGCTGGCCGCCCGACAGCTTGACGCCGCGTTCGCCCACATGCGCGTCCAGCCCGCGCCGGCCATGGCTGTCGGTCAGGCCCGGCACGAACCCGTGCGCCTCGGCCATGTGCAGGGCCTGCGCGATCTGGGCCTCGGACGCGTCGGGGCGGCCATAGGCGATGTTGTCGCGCACCGAACGGTGCAGCAGGCTGCTGTCCTGGGTGACGACGCCGATGGCCGCGCGCAGGCTGTCCTGGGTGACGCGGGCGATGTCCTGCCCGTCGATGGCGATGCGGCCGCCTTCGATGTCGTGAAAGCGCAGCAGCAGGTTGATCAGCGTGGACTTGCCCGCGCCGGACCGCCCGACCAGCCCCACCCGTTCGCCGGGCGCGACATGCAGCGTCAGATCGTCCAGCACCGGCAGGGGCCGCGCGCCCCGCGGGCCGGCATAGCGGAAGGTGACATGGTCGAACCGCACCTCGCCCGGGCCGGGCCGCAGGGGCATGGCGTCGGGCGCGTCCAGCACCTGACGCGGCAGCGAAAGGCTGGCGATGCCGTCGCGCACGGTGCCGATATTTTCGAACAGCGCGGCGAATTCCCACATGATCCAGTGCGACATGTTGTTCAGCCGCATCGCCAGCGGCACGGCGACGGCCAGCGCGCCGACCGCGATCCGCCCTTCGGACCACAGCCACAGGCCAAGCGTCGTCACCGCGCCGATCAGCGCGACATTGATCGCGTTCAGCGTCACGTCCTGGATCGTGGACAGCCGCATCTGCCGATAGACGGTGTGCAGGAACGCATCCATTCCCTCCTTCATCCACGCTTCTTCGCGCGCGGAATGCGAGAACAGCTTGACCGTGGCGATGTTGGCATAGCTGTCCACGACGCGGCCGGTCATGCCCGCCCGCGCGTCGGCCTGCGCCTCGGCCACCCGGCCCAGACGCGGCACGATCAGCCACAGAAGGATGCCATAGGCCGCGGCCCAGCCCGCGAATGGCAGCGCCAGCCGCCAGTCCTGCGATCCGGCCAGCACCAGCGCGCCGAGGAAATAGATCAGCACATAGCTGCCCACATCCATGATCTTCATCGCCACCTCGCGCACCGCCAGCGCGGTCTGCATCAGCCGCTGCGCGATCCGACCCGCGAACTCGTCCTGGAAATAGCCGATCGACTGGTGCAGCAGATAGCGATGCGCCTGCCAGCGGATGCGTTGCGGGAAATTGCCCATCAGCGACTGGTGCAGGATCAGCGAGGCCAGCAGGTTCAGCACCGGCAGCACGATCAGCAGCACCACCGCCATCATCGCCAGCCGCGCGCCCTCCTGCGCCCAGAACATGTCGCGCGGGGTGTCGGACAGCCGGTCCACCAGATCGCCCAGCCAGCCGAACAGCATCACCTCGATCACCGCGATCACGCCCGAAAACAGCCCAAGCGCGACCAGCCACGGGATCGCGCCGTGGCTGTAATGCAGCACGAACCGCCACAGCCCGCGCGGCGGCATCGCCGGCGTGTCGGACGGATAGGGGTCGATGCGTCGTTCGAACCACGCGAACAAGGGTGTCACCGGAACTGAAACATGGACAAGGCAGGGACGGGTTTGCTGGCCCGCGCCTGCGGCCAAGTCAAGCCCGCGCGGCGCGGCCTGCCCGGCAAAATGCGCCGAATCGGCGCAATCTGGCGGGCGCGATGGAACGCGCGGCGCGTGGTGGCGGTTAAGCGTGGAATGCCGCGCCCCCGCGCGGCACCGACATCCGAACGGAGGACATCATGGCCATCAAGAACCTGAAAGACCTGTATCTGGACCAGCTGAAAGACCTGTATTCGGCCTGCAAGCAGTCGATGCCGGTCGTGACCGAACTGGGCCGCGCCGCCCAGTCCCGCGAATTGTCCGAGGCGCTGATCGCCGGCAATCAGGGCATCTCACGCGGGATGGAGGTGCTGGCCGAACTGTGCGACCGCCACGGGGTGGACCCGACGGGCGAGCATTGCAAGGGCATGGAAGGCATCGTCGCCGAGGCGCGCAAGCACGGGCTCGAGACCGAATATGCCGACGAGGATGCGCAGGACGCGGCGATCATCACCCAGTATCAGCGGATGATGCATTACGCGATCGCGGGCTATGGCTGCGTGCGGACCTTTGCCAACCGGCTGGATCTGGACGGCGACGCGGCCTCGTTGCAGGAATGTCTGGACAACACTTGGGAAGGCGACCGCCGCATGACCAAGATCGCCGAAGGCGGCGTGAACAAGGCGGCGATGGACGGCCAGTAAGGCCCCTTTGAACCACACGGCCGGCCCGGCGAACCGGGCCGGCCGTCGATTTGCGCAAGCTCAGACGTTGCCGGCCGACATCTCGCGGGCGATGTGATCGGCCTGCCGGATCGCCAGCGCCACGATCGTCAGGGTCGGGTTTTCCGCAGCCCCCGTCGTGAACTGGCTGCCGTCGCTGACAAACAGGTTCTTCACCTCATGCGCGCGCCCGTCGCGGTTCACCACCCCGTCTTCGGGCTTTTCCGACATGCGGTTCGTGCCCAGATTATGGGTCGAGGGATAGGGCGGCGTCGGCAGGATGCGGGTCGCCCCCACCGCCTTGTAGATCGCCTCGCCCTGCCCATAGGCGTGGGTGCGCATCGCGATGTCGTTGGGGTGATCGCTGAAATTGACGTTCGCGACCTTCAGGCCGAACCCGTCCTCGACATCGGACAGGGTCACGCGGTTATCTTCCTGCGGCATGTCCTCGCCCACGATCCACATGCCGGCCATGTTCTCATAGCTGTCCAGCGCGGTGGTGAATTCGCGCCCCCATGAACCCGGGTCCAGGAACGCCGCCATGAACGGCAGGCCGAGGCTGAGGGTTTCCAGCTCGTATCCGCCGACAAAGCCGCGCGAGGGGTCGTGCTTGGCCTCGTCGCGGATGATGCCGGCCATCGTCGTGCCGCGCCACATGCGCACCGGCCGCTCGAACGTCGCATAGACCGAACCGGTCGTGTGCCGCATGTAGTTGCGACCGACCTGCCCCGACCCGTTCGCCAGCCCGTCCGGAAACATGCTGCTGGCCGAATTCAGCAGCAGGCGCGGACTTTCAAAGCTGTTCCCGGCGACGCAGACGATCCGCGCCTTCTGCATGTGCAGATTGCCGTCGCCGTCGAAATACTCGACCCCCGTCACCTTGCCCGTGTCGTCGTGCAGGATGCGGGCCGCATGGGCGCGGTCGCGCACTTCCAGATTGCCGGTCGCCTCGCCGCGCGGAATGTCGGTATAGGCGGTGGACCACTTGGCGCCCCATTTGCACCCCTGAAAGCAGAACCCGGTCTGCTGGCAAGCCATGCGATCGTCGTAATCGACGCTGTTGATCGCCATGTTGCCGGTGTGCACTTCCTTGTAGCCGATCGCCAGCGCACCCTTTTCGAACACCTTGTAGTTGTTGCTGCCCGGCAGGCGCGGACGCCCGCCGACGCCGGTGACGCCCAGCTTGGTCTCGGCCTTGTCGTACCACGGCGCCATCTCCGCCGAATCCAGCGGCCAGTCCAGCAGGTTCGCGCCCTCGACCGGACCATAGGTGGTGCGCGCCTTCCATTCGTGGTCCTGAAACCGCAGGCTGGCCCCCGCCCAGTGGACCGAGGTGCCGCCGACCGCCTTCACGATCCACGCAGGCAGGCCGGAAAAATCGCGCGCCACCCGCCAGTCGCCGCTGGTCGTGCGCGGATCGGTCCAGGCAAGCTGGCCGAAACTGTCCCATTCGTCGTTGATGTAATCTTCGGGCATGTATCGGCCGCCGGCCTCCAGCGCGACGACCTTGACGCCCTTCTGCGCCAGTTCGTTGGCCAGAACCCCGCCGCCCGCGCCGGTGCCCACGATGACGACCACGCTGTCGTCGTTCAGTTCGAATTTCGCTGCCTCAGCCATGATCTCTCTCCCTCACAGCCAGTCGATGTCATCGAAGCCGCGGTCGATATAGCCGCCCTGCGAGAACGACTCGCCCTCATATCCGAAGACGGGCCAGATTTCCTTCTGGTTATACAGCCCCGTCACCAGCCCGCCGCGGACGGACTGGAAGAAGGGCGTATCCTCGATCCGGCGCAGGATCGCGACGCGATCCGCCTCCCACCCGACGGACAGGTAATCGTCGAATCCGGCCTGCACGGCGGCGGCGTCCAGCGCGGCGATGCCCTGGGACACGGCGTCTTTCGCCTCTTCGCTGTCATAGGATTTGACCGCGACCGCATAGAACCGGTCGCCAAGCCGGTCATGCGGATAGATGTCGCGCGCCATCTGCAACAGCGTCGCCATCTGGTGTTCGGTGATCGTGCCGACCTCGACCGCCCAGGCGGCGTCGGGCGCGGCGATGAAGCCCGCCCCGGCCACCGCCAGCGCGCCGGCCGCCGCCGCCCGCGACAACAGCGCGCGCCGGGTCAGCCCTTGCTTGCTGAGTTGAGACATGTTTCCTCCTCCCCTTCCCTTTGTGATGCCCCGCGGCCCCCTTCCCCGGACCGCGGCGCGTGCTATCTGAACCGGCCGCCGCGCCGCAGCACCTCGATCTGGTATCCGTCCGGGTCCGCGATAAAGAAGAACCGCGCGATCACCTCGCCGCCGGGCGCGAAATCGACCAGCTTGCGCGGCGCGAATCCCTCGGCCTCAAGCCGGGCGTGCAGCGCGTCCACATCCTCGACCGAAAACGCCACATGGCCATAGCCGTCGCCCAGATCGTAGGGTTCGGTCCGGCCCTTGTTGACGGTCAGTTCCAGTTCCGTCTCGCTTTCGCCGTTGGACAGGTAAACCAGCGTGAAATCGTCGAAATCCAGCCGGTCTGCGACCTCCAGCCCGAAACAGCGCCGGTAGAAATCGACCGAGCGTGCCTCGTCCAGAACGCGGATCATCGAATGGATGTATTTCGCCATGAAGGCGGCCTCCGTGCTTGTCCATGTCGAACAACACTAGAAGGCGTCCGGCCGGGCCGGGTAGTAGCGGTTTACTACAGCCGCGTTTTTTTCGCCTATTCGGCGGCGATGGCGGCGATCCTCTGATCCTCGCCCAGATGGATGGTGCAGGCGCAGCGCAGCAGCGAGGTGAAGTTCGGCGCCTCACTATGCAGTTCCAGCACCTCGGCATACAGCTTCGAGATGAAGGCGGGCGTGCTGACGCCTTCGCGCGCGGCGATGTCGTCCAGGATGCGCCAGAACGCGCGTTCCAGCCGGATCGAGGTCGATTGCCCGTTCAGCCGCAACCTGCGGGTGACGGATTCATAGCGGTCGGGGTCCTGCCCCGCGAAGATCTGGCACATCGGCTTGATCCGGCTGTTGGTGGGTGGCCGAGTTTGCGGCAGAACCGGGCGGCGGTCAACGGCGCAGCGATGCCGCGCCGCCCGATGCCCCGCGCGATGCGATCAGCGCGCGGTATAGCCGCCATCGACCAGGTGATAGGACCCGGTGATGAAGCTGGCCTCGTCCGACAGCAGGAATGCGGTCAGCGTGGCGACCTCTTCGGGGCGGCCCAGCCTGCCCGGCGCGTGTAGCTGCGCCAGTTGGGTCTGCTGGTCCTGATCCAGATTCTCGTCGATCAGCGGCGTGCGGATGAAGCCTGGCCCGACGGCGTTGACGCGGATATTGTCGGCGGCATGTTCAAGCGCGGCGGTCTTGGTCAGGCCCAGAAGCCCGTGCTTGGCCGCGACATAGGCGACCGAGCCTTCGAACCCGACCGAGCTCAGGATCGAGGCCATGTTGACGATGACGCCGCCGCCGGCCTTCTTCATTTTGGGAATGGCATGGCGCATGCCATAGAAGGCGCCCGACAGGTTGACGTCGATCACCTTGCGCCAGCCATCGACCGGATAATCGCCGGTGGGCGCCGAGGGGCCGCCGATGCCCGCGTTGTTGACCAGCAGATGCAGCGCGCCTGTCCGGTCGACGGCGGTGGCGATCATCGCCCTGACGGCCTCCTCGTCGCTGACATCCACCTCGACCGCGATGGCGCGGTCCAGACTGTCCGCCTTGGCCTTGGCCTCGTCCAGCTTCAGATCAGCCACGACGACCGTCGCGCCCTCGGCGGTCAGTTGCTCGGCGATGGCCGCGCCGATCCCCGAGGCGCCGCCGGTGACGATGGCGGTCTTGTCCTTGAAACGCATGTTCATCGCGGTTCTCCTGCAATGTGGATCTTGATGCGGTGCAGGATGGGCGGCGCGCCGGGCTTTGGCAATATCGGGGGGCGTGCCCCGTTGTCGCGGCACCGCCGGACGAAAAAGGGGCCGTCCCTGCGGACGACCCCTTTCCTGTTTTCGCGTTCGCGGGGCGGCAATCCGCCCCATGACATCACTCGATGATTTTCGACACCACGCCGGCGCCGACGGTGCGGCCGCCTTCGCGGATGGCGAAGCGCAGCTTCTCTTCCATCGCGATGGGCGCGATCAGTTCGACCTCGAATTTCAGGTTGTCGCCCGGCATCACCATTTCCGTGCCCTCGGGCAGCTTCACCGTGCCGGTCACGTCCGTCGTGCGGAAATAGAACTGCGGACGATAATTGGCGAAGAACGGGGTGTGGCGGCCGCCCTCTTCCTTGGTCAGGATATAGGCCTCGGCCTCGAACTTGGTGTGCGGCTTGACCGAGCCGGGCTTGCACAGAACCTGCCCACGCTCGACCCCGTCGCGGTCGATGCCGCGCAGCAGCGCGCCGATATTGTCGCCCGCCTCGCCGCGATCCAGCAGCTTGCGGAACATCTCGACCCCGGTGCAGGTGGTCTTCTTCGTCGGGCGGATGCCGACGATTTCCAGCTCGTCGCCCACGTTCACCGCGCCACGCTCGACCCGGCCGGTCACGACCGTGCCGCGGCCCGAGATCGAGAACACGTCCTCGATCGGCATCAGGAAGGGCTGGTCCACCGCCCGTTCGGGCGTCGGGATATAGTCGTCCACCGCCTTCAGCAGCTCGCGGATCGAGTTCTCGCCGATCTCGGGATCGCGGCCTTCCAGCGCCGCCAGCGCCGAGCCCTTGACGATCGGAATGTCGTCGCCCGGATAGTCGTAGCTGGTCAGCAGCTCGCGCACCTCCATCTCGACCAGTTCCAGCAATTCCTCGTCATCGACCTGGTCGACCTTGTTCAGATAGACGACCATGTAGGGGATGCCGACCTGGCGGCCCAGCAGGATATGCTCGCGCGTCTGCGGCATCGGGCCGTCGGCGGCGTTCACCACCAGGATCGCGCCGTCCATCTGCGCCGCGCCGGTGATCATGTTCTTGACATAGTCGGCGTGGCCCGGGCAGTCGACATGCGCGTAATGGCGCGCGTCGGTCTCGTATTCCACATGCGCGGTCGAGATGGTGATCCCGCGCGCCTTCTCCTCGGGCGCGCCGTCGATCGAATCGTAGGCCCGGAAATCGCCGAAATACTTCGTGATCGCAGCCGTCAGCGTCGTCTTGCCGTGGTCGACGTGACCGATCGTCCCGATGTTGACGTGCGGTTTGTTGCGTTCAAACTTTGCCTTTGCCATCTAGGGCCTCCTGATCGCGGGGCGTGGCGTGACAGACCCCCGGGTTTACGTGCGCCGCGATCTATAAGCCGGCGCAGGAAAAATCAAGGGCGGGCGGACGGCCCCGCCCCGCCACGCCCCGCCCATGGCCCAACGCCGCGCGGAACGGTCTTGAGGGCCGCGACGTTCGGGTGGGAACGCGGCGCAATCCGCGCGTCGCGACACTGCGAAAGGACCGCACGATGAGCTTGATGAAAACCCTTGCCCGCGTGGCGGCGGGCGTGATGCTGGCCAAGGGCGTCGGCGCCGTGATGAACAGCCGCCAGCAGGGCGGCCGACCCGACGACAGACGCATCCAGCAGGAAGGGCGCGACCGGCAAGGCGGCGGCGGATTGCTGGACGATCTGCTCGGCAACAACACCGCCGGCACGTCGGGCGGCAGCTTCAGCGAAAGGCTGGGCGAGGTGCTGTCGGGCGGGCGCGGACAGTCCGGCCATGCGGGCGCGCAAAGCGGACGCGGCGCGCAGGGCGGTCTGGGCGGCATGCTGGACAATTTGACCGGGCGCGGCGGCGGCAGCGGCGGCGGGCTTGGCGATGTGCTGGGCCGGCTTGGCGGCGGCGGGTCCGGCGGCACGGGCACGTCGTCCGGTGCGGGCGGTTCGGGGTCCGGCGGGCTGGGCGATCTGCTTGGCGGGCTGCTGGGCGGGGCCGGTGCCGCATCCGCAGGCGGGCTTGCCCGCAAGGATTCGCAGCAGACCAACGACGCCACCTTCGGCGAATTGTTCAACGATTCGGTCGCACGCGGCGACGAACCGCGCATCGCCCCCACCCCCGAACAGAACGCGGTGGCGGGCCTGATGCTGCGCGCGATGATCCAGGCCGCGAAATCCGACGGCAAGATCGACGAGGCCGAGAAACAGCGCCTTCTGGGGCATCTGGGCGACGATCTGGACGACGACGAACGCCAGTTCATCCGCGAACAGATGGCCGCGCCCGTGGATGCCGCCGCGCTGGCGCGCGAGGTGCCCGAGGGGCTGGAATCGCAGGTCTATCTGATGTCGCTGCTGGCCATCGACTTCGACAGCGAGGCCGAGGCGCGCTATCTGAACGATCTGGCGCAGGCGATGCGGCTGGACCGCGACAGCATCAACGCGATCCATCGCAAGGCGGGCGTCATGCCGCTTTACAGCTGACGCGACCCGGCGGCCCGCGCCCGCGCGCCCGCGCCATAGAAATTCCGTGAGCGGGAACGCGCGCGATTGATCGCGTGGCCTCGCTCTGCCAAGCTTCGAACCCATGACCCCCGATGAACCCAGACAGGAGCCGTTTCATGACCCTCGCCAGGACAGCCGCTTTCCTTCTTGTCGCCGCGATGCCGGCGGCGGGTTTCGCCCAATCCGCAGAAGAGATGGCGCAGGACGCGCTGGAGGCGCGGCACGGATACATGAAGATGCTGTCGATCAACATGGGAACGCTGGCGGCGATGGCGCGCGGCGAAATGGAATACGATGAGGGCGCAGCCACCACGGCGGCCACCAACCTTGCCGCGCTGACCCGATACGATGTGCCGTCGCTGTTCGTGGACGGCACCGCGGCCGGCCAGATCGAGGACTCCGAGGCGTTGCCGGCGATCTGGGAAAACCCCGACGATTTCGCCGCCAAGTTCACCCAGCTTGCCGAGGCGGCCGCGGTCAGCCCCGACGCGGTCAAGGGCGGTCAGGGCAATGTCGGGCCGGCGCTGCAGCAGCTTGGCGGCGCCTGCAAGGATTGCCACGACGATTTCCGCCAGAAGAACTGATGTCGCGCGACGAAACCCGGCGCGTCCGGGTCTGGGATCCGGCGCTGCGGATCTTTCACTGGACGCTGGCGACGCTGGTGATCGCGACCTGGCTTCTGGGCAAGTTCGGTCCCAACATCATGACCCTGCATTTCTGGCTGGGCTATGCCATCATCGGCCTGCTGGTGTTCCGGCTGATCTGGGGCGTGATCGGGCCTGAATCGGCGCGGTTCACCAGTTTCGTGCGCGGGCCGTCGGCCATTGCGGGCTATGCGCGCGAGATGGGGCGGCGCGAGCCCAGCAACTGGCGCGGCCATACGCCGGTGGGCGCGCTGTCGGTGATCGGGATGCTGGTGGTGCTGATCGTGCAGGTCAGCACCGGCCTGATCTCGGACCCCGAGGATTTCGTGAATGTCGGACCGCTGGCCGATCAGGTCAGCCGGGCGACCGCCAAGGGCGCCGTCGCCTGGCATCATCGCGGCGCGACGGTGATCCTGCTGTTCGTGCTTCTGCATGTGGGGGTGATCCTGTTCTATCGGGTCTGGAAGAACGAGGATCTGGTGCGCCCGATGATCACCGGCTGGAAATGGGTGCGCCGCCGCTAGATCGGCCGCGCCCCCCCTTCGGGTCAGGCGAACTTGTTGTCGCGCGGAAAGCCGCGCGGGGCCATGCGGCCGGTTCCGGCGCGTTTGCCCAGCCAGTCGCCCAGATCGCTTTCGGTCCGGGTCTTGCCGCCGCTCATCGGCCAGCTCAGCCCCTGCGCCAGCGTGACGAAGGTGGCATCCGACAGCGTATCGGGCGCGACCAGCCCGCCCCCGCCCGAGAATTTCTGCAACCGCACACCCTTGCCGCGCGTCATCTCGGGCAGTTCGCTGACCGGAAAGACCAGCATCTTGCGGTTGGTGCCCACCACCGCGACGTGATCGCCGCGGACCGGCTTGCACAGCAGCGCCTCGCCGTTCAAGACCTGCTTGCCCGATCTGGTCTGCGCCAGGATGTCGCCCGCCTGCACGACGAACCCGTCGCCGGCGCGCGAGGCGACCAGGTATTTCTCGCCCTCGCGCCACGGGAACATCGCGACGATCCCGGCCTCGTTCGGCAGGTCGATCATCAGGCGCAGCGGCTCTCCCATGCCGCGGCCGCCGGGCAGCGTGTTGGCCGGCAGCGTGTAGAAGCGGCCGTTCGAGGCAAAGACGACCAGCTTGTCGGTGGTCTCGGCATGCAGGGCGAAGCCGGGGCCGTCGCCGTCCTTGAACTTCAATTCCGCGTCCAGCGGCTGATGACCCTTCATCGACCGGATCCAGCCCATTTTCGACAGGATGACGGTCAGCGGCTCGCGCTCGATCATCGCGTCCATGTCCAGCGGCTCGACATCGTCGGCTTCGGTGATGCGGGTGCGCCGCTGGCCTTCCGGGGTGGACTTGCCGAACAGGTTGCGCACCTCTTTCAGCTGGTCGGCGATGCGCGACCACTGCGCGCCCTCATCGGCCAGCATCGTCTGCAACTCCTCGCGTTCCGCGTGCAGCCTGTCGCGTTCGGTGCGCAGCTCGATCTCTTCCAGCTTGCGCAGGGCGCGCAGGCGCATGTTCAGGATCGCCTCGACCTGCACGTCGGACAGATGGAACTCGGCAATCATCACCGCCTTGGGATCGTCTTCATGGCGGATGATCTCGATCACCCGGTCCAGGTTCAGATAGGCGATCAGATAGCCTTCCAGCACCTCGAGCCTTGCGGCGATCTTCTCCAGCCGAAAACGGGCGCGCCGGACCAGCACCTCGCGGCGGTGATCCAGAAAGGCGCGCAGAACCTCCTTGAGGCTGCACACTTTCGGCACGCGGCCGTCGATCAGCACGTTCATGTTCAGGCTGAACCGCATCTCAAGGTCGCTGACGCGATACAGCGCCGCCATCAGCTGTTCGGGATCGACGCTGCGGGCGCGGGGTTCCAGCACGATGCGCACATCCTCGGCCGATTCGTCGCGCACATCGGCCAGGATCGGCACTTTCTTGGTCTGGATCAGCTCGGCCAGCCGTTCGATCAGCCGCGATTTCTGCACCTGATAGGGGATTTCGGTGACGACGATCTGCCACTGTCCGCGGCCCAGATCCTCTTGCTGCCACGACGCGCGCACGCGGAACGCGCCCCGGCCGGTGCGATAGTTGCGGGCAATCGTCTCGGCGCTTTCGACGATCACGCCGCCGGTGGGGAAATCCGGCCCCTTGATCAGCGTGGCCAGCGTGTCGTCGCGCGCATCGGGCGTCTTGATCAGATGCAGGCAGGCGTCGATCACCTCGTGCAGGTTGTGCGGGGGGATGTTGGTCGCCATGCCGACCGCGATCCCGGATGAGCCATTGGCCAGAAGATTCGGGAACGCCGCCGGCAGGACGACCGGTTCGGTCAGGGTGCCGTCATAGTTGGGCCGAAAATCGACCGAATCCTCGGCCAGCCCGTCCATCAGCGATTCCGCGGTCTGGGCAAGCCGCGCCTCGGTATACCGGGCGGCGGCGGGGTTGTCGCCGTCGATATTGCCGAAATTCCCCTGCCCGTCCACCAGCGGGTAGCGCATGGCGAAATCCTGCGCCAGCCGCGCCATCGCGTCATAGATCGCCGCATCGCCGTGGGGGTGGTAATTGCCCATCACGTCGCCGGTGATCTTGGCCGATTTGCGAAACGCGCCGTTGGGCGACAGGCGCAGTTCGCGCATCGCGTAAAGGATGCGGCGATGCACCGGCTTCAGCCCGTCGCGCGCATCCGGCAGCGCCCGGTTCATGATCGTGGACAGGGCATAGGTCAGATACCGCTCGCCTATGGCACGGCTCAGCGGTTCGGCCTGGGTATTCTGTTCGGGGTCGATGGGCGGTTCGTCGGACATGCGGGATGGATAGGCCGCAGCGGCTTGCCGGTCCAGCCGGAAATTCGCCTGCGGGAACGTCGCGAGGCGGGACGGCGTTGTCGTGGCGCGGAACCTGCGGATGGGCTAAGCAGGGCGCAGACGGCAAGGCCGGGGGACGATGGCAACGGGATGACACGGCTTTTCGCGTTCATGACGGCGACACTGGTCGCGCTGTATCTGGTGATGACGATCTATGGCGCCGGCGATCTGCGCGGCGCGCGCGATCCCGTCGCCGCGCCGCGCCCCGCCGCGCAGGATGCCGGGCGCGAGGCGCTGATGCCGGCGGGTCAGGACGCAGCGCAGCCCGATGCGGCGGCAGCCCGGCCCACGGACCCCGACCCGGCGCAGCCCGCCCCCGAGATCGTGCAGACGACCGCGCAGACGCCGCAGCGCGTGCAGGAATTCCCCGGCCCGCCGCTGCGCCCGTCGCCCGAATATGTAGGCCAGACGCCCGATGAAGCCGCGCCGCCGCCGCAAGGCGCGCAGGGTCCGATCCTGTATGTCACCGGCAGCAGCGTGAATTTCCGCGCCGGCCCCTCGACCGGCGACCGGGTGATCGGCGCGCTTGGGCAGGGCGACGCGGTCGAGGCACTGGGTCCGACCGACGCCGCATGGGTCCATATCCGCGACACCGCCGGCCGCATCGGCTATATGTCCGGGCAGTTCCTGTCGCCCGCGCAGCCCGACTGACATGGGCGGGCGGGTCCTGATCACCGGATGCTCGTCGGGCATCGGGCTGGATGCGGCGCGGCGGATGCAGGCCCAGGGCTGGCAGGTCGTTGCCACCTGCCGCAGCCAGGCCGACATCGACGCCAGACGGGCCGAGGGGATGGAGTGCCACCACCTGGAACTGGCGGATGCGGGCAGCATCGCCCGGCTGGTCCAGACGGTGCTGGAAGACGCGCCGCTGGACGCGCTTGTCAACAACGCGGCCTTCGCCCTGCCCGGCGCGGTCGAGGACGTTCCGCGCGACGCCCTGCGCGCGATCTTCGAGGTCAATCTGTTCGGCACCCATGACCTGACCGCCCGCCTGATCCCGCATTTCCGCGACCGCGGCGGGCGAATCGTCAATATCAGTTCGGTTCTGGGGCTGGTCGGCATCCCGTGGCGCGGCCCCTATGTCGCGACGAAATTCGCGCTGGAGGGGCTGACCGATGTGCTTCGGCTGGAAATGCGCGGCACCGGCGTCAAGGTGGTGCTGATCGAACCCGGTCCCATCGCCAGCCGCATCCGCGAAAACGCGATCCCGCATTTCGAACGCTGGATCGACTGGCAGGGCAGCGCGCGCGCCGCGCAGTATCGCGCCACGCTGCTGAAAAGACTGTATGAACCGCCGGGCAAGGACCGGTTCGAACTGCCGCCCTCGGACGTCAGCGACAAGATCCTGCGCGCGCTGACGGCACGCGATCCCGCGCCGCGTTACTATGTGACCGCGCCCACATGGCTGTCGGGCGTCGGGCGGCGCGTTTTGTCCAGCCGCGCACTGGACTGGTTCGCCCGCCGGGGATAGGGTCGCGGCCGAAAGGCGGTTTCCGATGCAAGACAAACCCCTGTTCTATCTCGTCGTGCTGTCCGCGCTTGTGGTGCTGGCGATCCTGGCCACCGGGATCGGCGGCTTCGCGCGCGGCGGCGAATTCAATCGCAAGCACGGCAATCGCCTGATGCGCTGGCGGATCATCGCGCAGGCGGTGGCGGTCGCGCTGATCCTGCTGTTTCTGTGGATGAGGTCCGGCTGATGGTCGTCCTGAACAAGATCTATACCCGCACCGGCGACAAGGGCGACACCGCCCTGTCCGACGGCAGCCGCGTGGCCAAGCACGATCCGCGGGTCGAGGCCTATGGCACGGTGGACGAACTGAACGCGACACTGGGGCTGTGCCGTCTGCACGCGGCGGGGCGGATGGCCGACCGGCTGTCGGTGATCCAGAACGACCTGTTCGATCTGGGCGCCGATCTGGCGCGTCCCGACATGGCCGCCGACGACAAGGCGGGCCATCCGGTGCTGCGGATCATCGACCCGCAGGTCACGCGCCTTGAGGCCGAGATCGACGAGATGAACGCCGATCTGCAACCGCTGCGCAGCTTCATCCTGCCGGGCGGGTCGGTGCTGTCGGCGCATCTGCACCTGTCGCGCACCGTCGCCCGCCGGGCCGAGCGTCGGGCGACCGAACTGGCCGCGGGCGGCGATGTGAACGGGTCTGCGGTGCGCTATCTCAACCGGCTGTCGGACTGGCTGTTCGTGGCGGCGCGTCAGGCCAATGGCGGCGGCAGCGAAGACATCCTGTGGGTGCCCGGCGCCAGCCGTTAGCGTCCCGTCCGCCCCGTGCGCCGTGGAACGCCGCGCCGGGACGCCCCGTGCGGACGCCACGTCGGGGAACGCTTTTTCCGCTGTAAATATGCGGCGGCTGCCGGTAACAAAGCCTCAATTCCGAACGCAACCAAGGGAGAGCAGCCACATGAAGGTTCTCGTGCCAGTCAAGCGCGTGATCGACTATAACGTAAAGGCCCGGGTGAAGGCGGACGGGTCCGGGGTCGATCTGGCGAATGTGAAGATGTCGATGAACCCCTTTGACGAGATCGCCGTCGAAGAGGCGATCCGGCTGAAGGAAAAGGGCGTCGCCGAAGAGGTCGTGGCCGTCAGCATCGGCGTCAAGCAGGCGGCCGAAACGCTGCGCACGGCGCTGGCGATGGGCGCGGACCGGGCGATCCTGATCGTGGCCGCCGACGACGTGCATACCGATATCGAGCCGCTGTCGGTCGCCAAGATCCTGAAGGCCGTCATCGACGAGGAACAGCCCCGTCTGGTGATCGCGGGCAAGCAGGCCATCGACAACGACATGAACGCCACCGGCCAGATGCTGGCCGCGCTTCTGGGCTGGAGCCAGGCGACCTTCGCCAGCAAGATCGAGATCGACGGCGACAGCGCCAGGGTCACGCGCGAGGTCGATGGCGGCCTGCAGACGATCCAGGTCAAGCTGCCCGCGATCGTGACCGCCGATCTGCGCCTGAACGAGCCGCGCTATGCCTCGCTGCCCAACATCATGAAGGCCAAGAAAAAGCCGCTGGATGAAAAGACCGCCGCCGATTACGGCGTCGACGTCTCGCCCCGGCTCGAGATCGTGTCGGTCAAGGAGCCCGAGGGGCGCAAGGCCGGGATCAAGGTCGAATCGGTGGACGAGCTGGTGTCGAAACTGAAAGAAGCGGGGGTCGTGTGATGGCTGTTCTTCTGTTGGGTGAAGTCTCGAATGGCGAACTGAACCGCGACGCGACCGCCAAGGCGGTGGGCGCGCTGAAGACCCTGGGCGATGTGACGGTGCTGTGCGCCGGCGCCTCGGCCAGCGCCGCGGGCGACGAGGCCGCGAAGATCGACGGCGTGGCCAAGGTGCTGGTGGCCGAGGATCCGCTGTATGGCCATCGGCTGGCCGAGCCGGCGGCCGCGCTGCTGGTCAGCCTCGCGGGCGATTACGACCATATCGCCGCCCCGGCCACGACCGATGCCAAGAACATCATGCCGCGCGTTGCCGCATTGCTGGATGCGATGGTGATTTCAGACGTGTCGGCGATCATCGACGCGGACACGTTCGAACGCCCGGTCTATGCCGGCAACGCGATCCAGACGGTGAAATCGAAGGATGCCAAGAAGGTCATGACCGTCCGCACCGCCAGCTTCGACGCGGCGGGCGAAGGCGGCCCGGCCCCGGTCGAGGCGATCCAGGCGGGCGAAGACCCGGCGCTGTCGTCATGGGTCGGCGACGAGGTTGCCGAAAGCGACCGTCCCGAACTGACCTCGGCCGGCCGGGTCGTGTCGGGCGGGCGCGGCGTCGGCTCGAAGGACGATTTCGAGATGATCGAAAAGCTGGCCGACAAGCTGGGCGCCGCCGTCGGCGCCTCGCGCGCGGCGGTCGATTCGGGCTATGCCCCGAACGACTGGCAGGTCGGGCAGACCGGCAAGGTCGTCGCGCCGGAACTTTACGTCGCGGTGGGCATCTCGGGCGCGATCCAGCACCTTGCGGGCATGAAGGACAGCAAGGTGATCGTCGCCATCAACAAGGACGAAGAGGCGCCGATCTTCCAGGTCGCGGATTACGGGCTGGTGGGCGATCTGTTCCAGATCGTGCCCGAACTGACCGAAAAGCTGTAACCGGCCCTGCCGCCGGACCCGTGCCAACCGACCGCCCCCGTATCCGGGGGCGGTTTTGCGTTGCAGCGTCAGGCGGGCCGCCCTATCGTCGCGCGGACAGAAAACGAGGTGCGAAGATGGCGATTCAATCGGTTGGCGTGATCGGTGCGGGTCAGATGGGCAACGGCATCGCCCATGTCTTCGCGCTGGCGGGCTATGACGTGCTGATGACCGATATCAGCCAGGACGCGCTGGACAAGGCGATGTCGCTGATCGAGCGGAACATGGATCGTCAGGTCAGCCGCAACAAGATCACGGCCGAGGAAAAGAAGACCGCCATCGACCGCATCAAGACCACGCTGCGGCTGGCCGATCTGGGCCAGACCGATCTGGTGATCGAGGCCGCCACCGAACGCGAGACGGTCAAGCAGGCCATCTTCGAGGATTTGCAGCCGCATCTGAAGCCCGACACGATCCTGACCTCGAACACGTCCTCGATCTCGATCACGCGGCTGGCCAGCCGCACCGACCGGCCGGAAAAATTCATGGGTTTCCACTTCATGAACCCGGTTCCGGTGATGCAGCTGGTCGAGCTGATCCGCGGCATCGCGACCGATCAGGCGACGTTCAAGCAGATGCACGAGGTGGTGGAACGACTGGGCAAGACCGCCGCCAGCGCCGAGGATTTCCCGGCCTTCATCGTCAACCGGATCCTGATGCCGATGATCAACGAGGCGGTCTATACGCTGTATGAGGGCGTGGGCAACGTGCGCTCCATCGACGAATCGATGAAGCTGGGGGCGAACCATCCGATGGGGCCGCTGGAACTGGCCGATTTCATCGGGCTGGACACCTGTCTGGCGATCATGAACGTGCTGCATGACGGGCTGGCCGACACCAAGTATCGCCCCTGCCCGCTGCTGACCAAATATGTCGAGGCGGGCTGGCTGGGCCGCAAGTCCGGCCGCGGCTTTTATGACTATCGCGGCGATACGCCGGTGCCGACGCGCTGACGCCTGGCGCGTCGTCGGGGCCGGCTGACCCGGCCCCGCGACCTCATCGACGGTTCACGATTGCGGCCTGTCGCCGCGCTGGTTCATGAACTGATCGAATTCGGCCTTGTCCTTGGCCTCGCGCAGCTTCGTCAGGAAATCGACGAACTCGCGGTGCTCGTCCTCCAGCCGTTTCAGCGTTTCTTCGCGATAGGCGTCAAAGGCCGAATTCCCCGTGGACGCTGCGTGAAAGCGGCGCGCGGGGCTGCGGTTGCTGCATCCGAACATGCGTTTGCTCCAGATCATATAGGCAAGGATGGCCAGTCCGACCGGCCAGAAGATGGCGAAGCCAAGGATCATGGCGATGATCCACGCGACCTTGCCGCGTTCGTCCAGCCAGTCGCGGGCGCGGCCGAACGGTCCCGGTCCGCGCGCGGCGTCCGTGCCATAGGCCGACATCTGATGTGATGCGCTGTGCATCTGCGTGATCCCTCCATGTTAATGTTAATCACATTTACATAAATGGGTGGCGGATCGTCCGCGTCAAGAATACGGGCCGGTTTTTTTCAGTCCCCGATCAGGCCAAGCCCGCGCAGATAGATGATGACGCCGCTTTCCAGCATCTCGGCCGGCTCGACCGAGCTGCGCCGCCCCGGCGCCCCGCGCGAAAACAGCTCGACCACGCCGTGGCTCATGGCCCAGATGTGATTGGCGACCATCCGCGCGGGCGGGCGCCGTTCGGGCGGAAGATGGCTGGCAAGCCCTTCGGCGGCGTCCAGCAGCACCGCCTGCGCGCGTTCGGACGCCTGGGCAAGTTCGGCATTCGCGGCAATCGAGATGCCGGATTCGAACATCGCCATGTAATAGCCGGGCCGTTCGCGCGCGAAATCCAGATAGGCCTGGCCCAGCCGCAGGAACGCGGTCAGCACGCGCGGGCGGCCGCCATCGAACGCGGCTTCCAGACGCCGCGAGAAATCCACGAATCCCTGCCGCGCGACCTCTTCGATCAGATCCTCGCGCCCCTTGAAATGGCGATAGGGGGCGGCGGCCGACACGCCGGCGCGGCGCGCGGCCTCGGCCATGGTGAAGGCTTGCGGTCCCATCTCCTCGATCAGGGCCGCCGTCGCCTCGATCAGCGCCTGACGCAGGTTGCCGTGGTGATAGGGTTTGCGCTCGGCCACCTTCGCGGCCCTACATGCCTTCGCCGAAATAATCCGCGACCAGCGTTTCCAGCGCGTCGGCCAGCGCATCGGCCTGAGGGCCGCTGATCGTGACGGTGATGGTCGAGCCGCGCTGCGCGGTCAGCATCAGTAGACCCATGATCGAATCGCCCGACACGCGCATGCCGTCCTTCTCGACCGTCGCCTGCGCCTCGAACCGTTCGACCACATCGACGAATTTCGCGCTGGCCCGCGCGTGCAGGCCCTTTTCGTTGATGATCGACAGCGTTCTGGTGACGGTGTCCTTCATCCCACCGGCGTTCCGACGTCAAGCCCGGCCCCAAGCGGCACGTTGTAGGAATTGATGTATTTCCGCCCCGCCTCTTTCGCGAAGGCGACGGCATCGGCGACCGGCAGATGGCGCGATTTCGCCAGCTTCACCAGCATCGGCAGGTTGGCCCCGTAAAGGATGGTGCGGTCGTGGAACGCGCAGGCCGGCAGCGCCAGGTTCGAGGGCGAGCCGCCAAACAGATCGGTCACCACCACCACGCCGTCGCCGCGATCGACGGCATTGGCCGCCGCCGTGATCTCGACCGTCTTCGCCCCGCGGTCGTGATCGTCCTCGATCGCGACGGCGGCGATATTGGCCTGCGGCCCCACCACATGCTCGACCGCCGAGCGGTATTCCCGCGCCAGCCCACCATGTGCCACGATGACAATCCCGATCAACGCGCTTCACCAAATTCGCCAGTCCGACCGACGCCACGCTGCGGTGACCCGGCCGGGTTATCCAGTGTCTCGCCCTGCGCCTTGCCCCCGAAGGACAGCGGCATCGGCATGCGGCGTTCCAGTTCCCTGTGCCTTATTGACACCGGCCAGCCCGCATCTGCAAGCGCGACCGCCATCTTCTCGGCCAAAGTGACGGAACGATGTTGCCCGCCGGTGCAGCCAAAGCCCACCGACAGGTGCGATTTCCCCTCTTCCAGATGGGCGGGCAGCAGAAACAGGATCAGGTCGCGGATACGGCCGAAGAACTCGTCGAATCGCGGGTCGGCGGCGACGAATTCCTGCACCGCCGCATCTTGCCCGTCCAGATCGCGCAGCCCCGCCTCCCAATGCGGGTTGGTCAGGCAGCGGCAATCGAACATCAGGTCGATCCCGCGCGGCACCCCGCGCTTGTAGCTGAAGGAATGCAGCGACACGCTGAGCCGCTGGTCCGACCGGATGTCGAACCACCGCGTCAGCTCCGCCTTCAGATCGTGAGGCGACAGATCGGTCGTATCGACCAGCACATCGGCCCGCGCCCGGATCGGGCCCAGAAGATCAAGCTCGTTCGTGACCCCCGACAGCGGCGAGCCCTTGGGCGCCAGCGGATGGCGGCGCCGCGTCTCGTTATAGCGGCGGACCAGAACCTCGGTCGCGCAGTCCAGAAACAGCACCTCGGGCGCGTAATCGGGGCTGCGCGTCAGCCGGTCGATCAGTTCGATCACGTTGGAGGCGGAAAAATCGCGGTTGCGCACATCCAGCCCCAGGGCCAGCGGCGTCGGCCGGCTTGGCCCGTCCAGCAGGCGCGGGATCAGCGACAGCGGCAGGTTGTCGATCGCCTCGAACCCCAGATCCTCCAGCACGTTGATCGCGGTGGACCGCCCCGCCCCCGACGGCCCGGTGACCAGCACCAGCCGTTGCGGCCGGTCCCGGCGCGGCGACGGGCCGTCCGGGGTCGCGGACGCGTCGGTCCGGGCCGTCATGATGTCATCCGTGCAGTTCATCTTCGCTCACGCCACACGCCCCCGCAGCAGGATCTGCCGCAATGCAGCATAAAGATGCGGCCGATACGGCCCAAGAACAAGTGGCAAGGCGATTCCAAGAAGCTCATGTTTTCGCGACTGCGGCATTCGCGCATCTTCCCGGCGCCCCAGATCGACGATCAGGGCCAGGGGAACCGGCCCGGCATCGTCGGCGGCCAGCACGCCCAGCCCGCGCGCCTCGATCCGACCGCGCAGCGGGGCCGGACAGCTGGCCACCACCTGCCCGTCCCGTTCGTCCAGATCGGTGCGGTCGTCGGCGACCAGCGCCGCCCCCACCGCCATCAGTTCCAGCGCCAGCGTCGATTTGCCCGACCCCGACGGCCCCAGGATCAGCAGCCCCCGCCCCTGCATCGCGATCGTGGTGGCGTGCACCTGCATCCGAATCACCTCCTGCCCCTCATTCTTGCGCGGAACGGTTAATTTTCGGCCCAAACCGGCGCCTCTCCGCCGCCGATTGCGTTAACATTTTACGTTTGCGCTAACCGTTAGCGCGCCCGTCTGGTTTCAACTTCAGCGCATGCTATAGCCGGCCCATACTGCGTAAAGGATCTGTCGCAGGCGACCATGTAGTCAGGAGCGTTACGAAGATGAGCATGCGTGTAAACCCGAATTGCCGGTTGGAGGATCAGGGTATCGAAGGGCTGGGTCGGGTGCACTACAACCTGCTGACGCCGGCGCTGATGACGCAGGCCGTCGCCCGCGGCGAGGGCGAGATCGGCCTTGGCGGCACCTTCCTCGTCTCGACGGGGATGCATACCGGCCGCTCGCCCAAGGACAAGTTCGTCGTGCGGACCCCGGATGTCGAGGACTCGATCTGGTGGGAAAACAACAAGCCGATGTCGCCCGAGGCGTTCGACCGGCTGCATGACGACATGCTGGCCCATATGCAGGGCCGCGACTATTTCGTGCAGGATCTGTATGGCGGCGCCGATCCCGACGAACGGCTGGACGTGCGCGTGATCACCGAACTGGCGTGGCACGGCCTGTTCATCCGCCATCTGCTGCGCCGCCCCGAGGCCGACGAGCTGGCCAGCTTCACGCCCGAATACACCATCATCAACTGCCCCGGCTTCAAGGCCGATCCCGAACGCCACGGATGCCGCAGCGAAACCGTGATCGCCCTGAACTTCCGCAAAAAGCTGATCCTGATCGGCGGCACCGCCTATGCCGGCGAGAACAAGAAATCCGTCTTCACGCTGCTGAACTATATCCTGCCGGGCAAGGGCATCATGCCCATGCATTGCAGCGCCAACCACGCGCCCGGCGATCCCGACGACAGCGCGATCTTCTTCGGCCTGTCGGGCACCGGCAAGACGACCCTGTCGGCCGACCCGTCGCGCGTGCTGATCGGCGACGACGAACATGGCTGGTCCGACAAGGGCATCTTCAACTTCGAAGGCGGCTGCTATGCCAAGACGATCAACCTGTCGCCGACGGCCGAGCCCGAAATCTACGCCACCACCACGCGCTTCGGCACCGTGATCGAGAACATGGTCCACGATCCCGACACGATGGAACTGGATTTCGAGGATAACGCGATCACCGACAACATGCGCTGCGCCTATCCGCTGGACGCGATCTCGAACGCGTCGGAAACCAGCCTTGGCGGGCATCCCAGAAACGTCATCATGCTGACCTGCGACGCGTTCGGCGTCCTGCCGCCCATCGCGCGGCTGACGCCGGCGCAGGCGATGTATCACTTCCTGTCGGGCTTCACCTCGAAGACGCCGG
This sequence comes from Paracoccus stylophorae, assembly GCF_028553765.1. Classification (NCBI taxonomy): domain Bacteria; kingdom Pseudomonadati; phylum Pseudomonadota; class Alphaproteobacteria; order Rhodobacterales; family Paracoccaceae; genus Paracoccus; species Paracoccus stylophorae. The sequence continues at coordinate 3,123,000 of NZ_CP067134.1, forward strand.
GGACCGAGATCGGGGTGACCGAACCGATCCCCACCTTCTCGACCTGTTTCGGCGCGCCGTTCATGCCGCGCCGCCCCGAGGTTTACGGAAAGCTTCTGGCCGACCGCATCGCCCGCCACGGCGCAAGCTGCTGGCTGGTCAATACCGGCTGGACCGGGGGCGCGTTCGGCACCGGCAAACGCATGCCGATCAAGGCCACGCGGGCGCTGCTGGCGGCTGCGCTGGACGGCAGCCTGAACGATGCCGAGTTCCGCAAGGACCCGAATTTCGGGTTCGAGGTGCCGGTCAGCGTGCCGGGGGTCGACGATACGCTGCTGGACCCGCGCCGAACCTGGGACGATCCGCAGGCCTATGACCGCCAGGCGGCCAAGCTGGTGCAGATGTTCAGCGACAATTTCGCCCAGTATCTGGACGCCATCGACGACGACGTGCGCGCCGCAGCCATCGGCTGACGGACGCCGCACGCCGCAAGAAGACGGGGCCGCGCCGCAGCGTGGCCCCGTCTTTCGTGTTCGCACATATCAGGCGCGGGGCGATGGCCGCGCCGCGCCCCGCCTCAGACGCCCAGGCACCAGCGCATCACCGCCTTCTGCGCGTGCAGCCGGTTTTCGGCCTCGTCCCAGATCACCGAATGGGCACCGTCCATGACCGCGCTGGTCACCTCGTCCTCGCGATGGGCGGGCAGGCAGTGCATGAACAGCGAATCGGGCTTGGCCCGCGCCATCAGCGCCTCGTTCACCTGATAGCCGCGCAGCTGGTTGTGACGCCGTTCCTTGGCCGATTGCGGGTCGTGCATGCTGACCCAGGTGTCGGCAAAGACCAGATCGGCCCCCTCGACCGCCTTTGCGGGGTCGCGTTCGATGGTCACGCCCACGCCCTGCGCCCGCGCGAATTCCAGCGCCTCGCGTTCCGGGTCCAGCGGCGGCGGGCCGGTGAAGGTGAAATCGAAACCGAACTGTCCGGCGGCATGGATCACGCTGGCGCAGACATTGTTGCCGTCGCCCACCCACACCACCTTGCGGCCGGCAATCGGGCCGCGATGTTCCTCGAACGTCATCACATCGGCCATGATCTGGCAGGGATGGGTGCGGTTCGTCAGCCCGTTGATGACCGGCACATCGGCATATTCCGCCATCTCCTGCAACGTCGCCTCTTCGAAGGTGCGGATCATGATCAGGTCGACATAGCGCGACAGCACCCGCGCCGTGTCGGCGATGGTCTCGCCATGGCCCAGCTGCATCTCGGACCCCGACAGCACCATGGTCTGCCCGCCCATCTGCCGCACGCCGACATCGAAACTGACGCGGGTCCGGGTCGAGGGCTTTTCGAAGATCAGCGCCACCATGCGCCCGGAAAGCGGCTGATCGTCGTCGGGCGTGCCCTTGGGCAGGCCGTTCCGGGCGGATTTCATCCTCTGCGCCTGATCGATGATCGCCCGCAGATCGTCCTTGCCGGTGGTATGGATGTCCAGAAAATGCTTCATCTTGATGTCTTTCCGCGATTTCGTGCAGCAAGCCCGCTTGTGGCTTTCGGGTCAAGGGGGCGCTGCCCCCGCCGCGCCTGTCGGCGCGACCCCCCCGGGGTATTTCAGGCAAAGAAGAAGCCCTTATCGTCGCCGCGTCATCACCCGGACGGCCTGCCCCGCGCTGTCGGCGGCGATCCGGGTGCCGGCAAAGCCCGCCTTTTCACAGGCACGGATCGCGCGCGCGTTTTCCGGGTTCGGGTCGATGGCCAGCATCTCCGCATCGCGCAGTAACAGATCGCCAAGCGCGCGCAGCCATGCCCCGCCCTGCCCCATCCCCTGCGGGCCGCCGAAGACGTCGAGGGCGACGGTCCCCGCCGGCAATCCGGCGAAATGCGGCGCGGGCCAGTGCAGCGCCGGATAGGATTGCGCATAGCCAAGCGGCGTGTCGCCCCGGCACGCGATCACCTGCCGCATCACACCGTGGTCCATGTCTTCACGGACCAGCGCGATCTGCCGGTCCGGCCCCGGCCACCATCGCGCCACCGCCGGCTGACGCAGCCATTCGGCCAGCATCGGCAGATCGGCTGCGACCACCGGACGAAACCCGTAGTCAGGCATCCAGGCTTGCGGCCGCCCGGTCCAGCCGCGCCACCGCCTCGGCGATCTCGTCGTCGCCGATGTTCAGCGGCGGCAACAGCCGCAGCGTGCTGTCGGCGGCGGGCACGGTCAGGATGTGCTGGGCATAGCCCGCCGCGACCAGATCGGCCGGTGCGGCGCGGCATTTCAGCCCCAGCATCAGCCCCTGTCCGCGCACGCCCTCGAACACGGTCGGGTGGGCGGCGACCAGACCTTCCAGCTTCTGGCGGAACAGCGCCGCCTTGCGGTTGACCTCGGCCAGGAACGCATCGTCGGCCACGATCTGCATGACCCGCGCGCCCACCGCGCAGGCCAGCGGGTTGCCGCCATAGGTCGAACCGTGCGTGCCCGCGACCATCCCCGACGCCGCCTCCTCGGTCGCCAGCACCGCGCCCAGGGGAAAGCCGCCGCCGATGCCCTTGGCGACCATCATGATGTCGGGTTCGATGCCCGCATATTCATGCGTGAACAGCCGCCCCGTGCGGCCCATGCCGCATTGCACCTCGTCCAGCACCAGCAGCGCGCCGGTGCGGTCGCACAGCGCCCGGATCTGGCGCAGATCGGCATCCGCCATCGGCCTGATGCCCCCCTCGCCCTGAACCGGCTCAAGCATGACGGCGGCGGTGTGCGGACCCATCGCCGCACTCAGCGCCTCGATATCGTCCCAGGGCAGTTGCCGGAACCCCGGCATCAGCGGCCCGAACCCCTTGACCATCTTCTCGGACCCCGCCGCCGCGATGGCCCCGGTCGAGCGGCCGTGGAACGCGCCCTCGAAGGTCAGGATCTCGGTCCGGTCCTCGCCCCGGTCGTGCCAGTAGCGGCGCACCATCTTGATCGCCAGCTCGGCCGCCTCGGTGCCGGAATTGGTGAAGAACACCGTGTCCGCGAATGTCGCCTCGACCAGCAGATCGGCCAGCCGCTCCTGCTGGGGGATCTGGTACAGGTTCGACACATGCCAGATCCGGCCCGCCTGCTCGGTCAGCGCCGCGACCAGATCGGGATGCGCATGGCCCAGCACATTGACCGCGATCCCCGATCCCAGGTCCAGATACCTTGTCCCGTCCGTGGCGATCGCCCAGGCGCCCTCGCCCCTGTCGAAGGCCAGCGGCGCGCGGTTATAGGTCGGCAGAACGTGCGAAATCATGGCGGATTCCCCGGATGTCATGGCGATTGGAGTTGCAGGCGTGATCGGACGGCGACGGTCTCCCGGCAGGGCGGGGCGTCAACGTCGGGGACGGGCGATGCGGGCGGTCCATGCGATCATGCCCCGCCCATAGCGCCGATTCGCGCCCCGCGCAATCACGGTTTCATGCGAAACCCCGAATCCAGCCAGCGCCAGGCCAGCATCAGGATCGCGGCCACCACCAGCACGCACACGACCAGCCCGCGCAGCGGCGGCGCATCGCTGACCCCGGTCACGCCGAACCGCGCGCCGTCGATCAGATAGAAGATCGGGTTCCAGTGCGACAGGCTGCGAAACGGCTCGGGCAGGGACTGGACGGAATAGAACGTGCCCGACAGGAACGACAGCGGCGTGATGATGAAATTCGTGATCGCCGCCATCTGGTCGAATTTCTGCGCCAGGATGCCAGCCAGGATGCCCAGCCCCCCCAGCATCAGCGCCGCCAGCAGCACGAAGGTGACGGCCCACAGCGGATGGGCGATCCCCGCCCCGGTCACGATCACCATGCCGGTCCCGATCACCGCCGCGACCAGCCCGGCGCGCGCCACCGACCCGCACAGATAGCCGGCCAGCAACTCGCCCGCCGACAAGGGCGGCATCAGCGTGTCGACGATATTGCCCTGCACCTTGGCCGAGGTGATCGAGGACGAGGTGTTGGCGAACGAATTCTGGATCACCGTCATCATCAGGATGCCCGGCCCCAGGAACTCCAGATAGGGCAGGCCCATGATCTCGCCCCGCCCGCGCCCCAAAGCCAGCGCAAAGACCAGCACGAACAGCGCCGCCGTCATCAGCGGCGCAAAGATCGTCTGCTGCCAGACGGCCATGAACCGCATGACCTCGCGCGCGGCCAGCGTCCTGACCCCAAGCCAGTTCACGCGCCCGAAACGGCGCACGCCCATCTCAAGGCGGCCTTCGATCTTGATGCGGTCCATGCTGCGGTCCTTGAATTCTGGCGTGCCGAAGGCTAGATCTCGGCATCCCGTTTGTGACGGGGACTTTCGCAGGTTTCAAGATGGGGCGGCAGGTCGGACCCGCCCGGAAAGGCAACCATGTCCTGGACGGATGATCGAGTCGAGACGCTGAAGCGCATGTGGGGCGAGGGTCAGTCGGCCAGCGCCATCGCCAAGGAACTGGGCGGCGTGACCCGCAACGCGGTGATCGGCAAGGTGCATCGTCTGGGCCTGTCGAACCGCAACGAGGAACCCGAACCGGCCCCCGCGCCCGAACCGGACAAGAAGGCCGGCAAGAAACCCGCCGCCGCGCCCAGACCGGAACCGCAGGCCGAAGCTGGCCCCGCAACGCCCGAACCGGCCAGCGAAGAGCCTGCGACCCAGGCCGCCTTCACCCCGCCGCCGCGCCGCCAGATCGTGCCGGCGGGCCAGCCGCTGCCGCCGCAGCCCTCGGCCAACGAAATCAGCCCCGAGGCGCTGGCCTCGGTCCGCGAGGTCGAGAAGAAGGCCCGCAAGCTGACCCTGATGGAGCTGACGGAACGGACCTGCAAATGGCCCATCGGCGATCCGGCGACCGAGAAATTCTGGTTCTGCGGCCTGCCCAGCCAGCCCGGCAAACCCTATTGCGAGGCGCATGTCGGCGTCGCCTTCCAGCCGATGAGCTCGCGCCGCGACCGCCGTCGCTGACGGCGCGACGGTGACGCATTTCCCCCGCCTCGCCGCGCTGGCCGTCACCCTGCGCGGCGATCGGGTGCTGCTGGCCCGCCGCCGCAACCCGCCCGATGCCGGTCTTTGGGGCTTTCCCGGCGGCCATGTCGATCCCGGCGAAACCGCGCTGGCGGCCGCCGTGCGCGAACTGGCCGAGGAAACCGGGATCGTGGCGACGCCGCGTGTCTATCTGGACAATGTCGATCTGATCCGGCGCGACGCGGATGGCACGCTGCGCTTTCATTTCCTGCTGGCGGCGGTTCTGTGCGACTATGTCTCGGGCCAGCCGGTGGCGGCCGATGACGCGCTGGACGCGGCATGGTGGCCGGTGGACCGGGTCCTGTCCGGCGATCTGCCGCTGTCCGAACATGTCGTCACCATCCTGTCCCGCGCGTGCTGCCACCCCGGCGGCGCGGGAACCGATCCGTCGCCCTAGATCCCGTCGATCTGGCCCCGGACCCAGGCCCGCAGGATCACCTGCGCCACCGCCCCCTTGCGCGCCGGCGCGATGCGGTCGTGGCGCCCCTCCAGCGCCTCGGCGATCTCGGACCGGCTGACCCAGATCGCATCCTCCAGCTCGTGCGGATCGCGGCTGATCTCGGTCGTCAGCGCCCGTCCCGCGCAGCCGATCATCAGCGAGGCCGGAAACGGCCAGGGCTGCGAGGTGACATAGCGGATCTCGTCCACCACGATCGCCGTCTCCTCCATCACCTCGCGCCGCACCGCCTCCTCCACGCTCTCGCCCGGCTCCATAAAACCGGCCAGCAGCGAATACATCCGCTCGGGCCAGCCCGGCTGGCGACCCAGCAACACCCGGTCGCCATCCAGCACCAGCATGATGACCACCGGATCGGTGCGCGGAAAATGCGTGCGCCCGCAGGACGGGCAGTCGAACCGCCAGCCGGCATGGGACACGACGTTGCGATGCCCGCAATTGGCGCAGAACCCGTGCGTCACCCGCCATTCGAAGATGCCCTTGGCCGCCGCGGCGATGCCCGCATCGGCATGGGTCATGTCGGCCATGACGGCGCGCAGATCGATGAACTTGCGGCTCTCGGACAGATCCAGCGTCCGCGAATCGATGAACGTCGCCGGATGGCCGTCCGCAGGCGCCAGGTAGGAGACATCGGCGGCGAAATGCGCCCGTCCCGCGCCGTCCAGACCCATGAAGACACCCGGTTCGGGACAGGCCGTGACCAGATCCTCGGCCGCCGACAGCCAGGCCAGCCGCGGCCCCGCCGCGCCCAGATCGAACAGCGGCTTGCCGCGCCACACCGGCAGCACCAGCGACCCCGGATCGGCCAGGCGCGCGGCCATCTCGGGTCCGTTCGCGCGCAGCCGGTCGGCACGGTTCAGAAAGCTGCCAGCAAAGGTCACATCGGATTCGGGAATCATGCCCCGGATGCTGCCTCGCCCCCGCCCGCCGGGCAAGCCCCGGCCCCGCACCCGCCCGAACGCCGCCAGGCCCGTCTTCGGTGTCCAAATATCCCGGGGGACGGGCCGCACGGCCCGGGGGGCAGCGCCCCCCTCCGGCGCTCGGACGGGCGCGCAACGCCCGCAAGCGGTGTACACGCTGTGCCTGCGCGGTGCCGCCCCGGTGCATGGCCGGTGCAGGCCCCGTCCCCAGCAATTGCGGGCGTTCGACGCCCACCGCTGCCGATCCCCGTTGCGCGGTGCCGCGATGCAACGCCCGCCACTTTCCTTCGCCCCGCAACGCGGCTAGACACGGCGCCGACTGACAAGGACGCATCCCCTCATGGCCCGCCACCTCATCACCTCCGCGCTGCCCTATATCAACGGCATCAAGCATCTGGGAAACCTGGTCGGCAGCCAGCTTCCGGCCGATCTCTATGCCCGTTATCTGCGCGCCCGCGGCCACGAGGTGATGTTCATCTGCGCCACCGACGAACACGGCACCCCGGCCGAACTGGCGGCGGCCAGGACGGGCGAGCCGGTGGCCGAATACTGCGCCCGGATGCACCGGGTGCAGGCCGATCTGGCGGACGGCTTCGGGCTGTCCTTCGACCTCTACGGCCGCTCGTCCAGCGACCGCAACCACCGCCTGACCCAGCATTTCGCGGGCCGGCTGGCCGATAACGGCCTGATCCGCGAAGTCACTGAAAAACAGGTCTATTCCATCGACGACGGCCGCTTTCTGCCCGACCGCTATATCGAGGGTACCTGCCCGAATTGCGGCTATGACAAGGCCCGCGGCGACCAGTGCGAGAACTGCACCAAGCAGCTTGACCCCACCGACCTGATCGCCCCGCGCAGCGCCATCTCCGGCAGCACCAATCTCGAGATGCGCGAGACCAAGCACCTGTATCTGCGCCAATCCGCGCTCAGGGACCAGATCGCAGCCTGGATCGACAGCAAGACCGACTGGCCGATCCTGACCACCTCGATCGCCCGGAAATGGCTGAACGACGGCGACGGCTTGCAGGATCGCGGCATCACCCGCGATCTGAACTGGGGCATCCCGGTCAAGCGCGGCGACCGGGACTGGCCGGGGATGGAGGGCAAGGTCTTCTATGTCTGGTTCGACGCGCCCATCGAATACATCGCCGCCACCGCCGAATGGGCCGACGCGCATGGCCGCCCCGACGCCGACTGGCGCCGCTGGTGGCGCACCGACGAGGGCGCGGACGACGTGACCTATACCCAGTTCATGGGCAAGGACAACGTGCCCTTCCACACGCTGTCCTTTCCGGCCACGCTGATCGGCTCGGGCGAGCCGTGGAAGCTGGTCGATTACATCAAGTCCTTCAATTACCTGACTTATGACGGCGGCCAGTTCAGCACCTCGCAGGGGCGCGGCGTGTTCATGGATCAGGCGCTGGAAATCCTGCCCGCCGATTACTGGCGCTGGTGGCTTCTGTCGCACGCGCCGGAATCGGGCGACAGCGAGTTCACGTGGGACAATTTCCAGCAATCGGTGAACAAGGACCTGGCCGACGTGCTGGGCAATTTCGTCAGCCGCGTCACCAAGTTCTGCCGCAGCAAGTTCGGCGAAACCGTGCCCGGCGGCGGCGAATACGGCGCCGACGAGGAACGGCTGATCGCCGATCTGACCGCCCGTCTTCGGGCCTATCAGGACTGCATGGCGCGGATGGAGATCCGCAAATCCGCGGCCGAATTGCGCGCGATCTGGGTGCTGGGCAACGAATATCTGCAAAGCGCCGCGCCGTGGTCGACCTTCAAGACCGACCCCGAACGGGCCGCGATGCAGGTGCGGCTTGGGCTGAACCTGATCCGGCTTTACGCGGTGCTGTCCGCCCCGTTCCTGCCCTTCGCCGCCCGGTCCATGTTGCAGGCGATGCGCACCGAGAACCGCGCCTGGCCGGGCGACGTGGCGCAGGCATTGCAGGCGCTGCCCGAGGGTCACGATTTCACCGTGCCCGACGTGCTGTTCGCCAAGATCACCGACGATCAGCGCGCCGATTGGGAGCAGCGTTTCAGCGGCATCCGCAGCTGATTGCAGGTGGACTTTCGGTCCCGCCCGGTCTTGGCTGGCGCGCAAGTGACAGGAGAAACCGATGACCCACTGCATTCTGCTGGGCGCCCCGGTCGATGAGGGCCAGCGCCGTCCTGGTTGCCTGATGGGCCCCGCCGCCTATCGCACCGCCGGGCTGACCGCGACCCTGGCCGCGCTTGGCCACAGCGTCGAGGATCGCGGCGATGTCCGCCCCGCCGCGCCGGGAACCCAGACCTGCGCCAACCCCGCTGTCCATCACCTGCCCGAAACCATCGCCTGGACCGATGCGCTGCGCGAGGCCACGGCGGCGGCCCTGACAGACGGCTTGCCGATCATCATGGGCGGCGATCATTCGCTGGCGCTTGGGACGGTGGCGGGCGTCGCGGCCCATGCCGCCCGGGTGAACCGGCCGCAATTCGTGATCTGGCTGGACGCGCACAGCGATTTCCACACCATCGAGTCCACGACCTCGGGCAATCTGCACGGCACGCCGATGGCCTATGCCTGCGGGTTGCCGGGCTTCGATCCGATGCCCGCCTTTCCGAACCCGATTCCGGGCGCGAATATCTGCATGTTCGGCATCCGCAGCGTCGATCCCGCCGAACATGCGGCGATGCAGCCGACCGACATCACCGTGAACGACATGCGGGTTCTGGACGAACAGGGCATCGTCGCGCCGCTGCGCGATTTCCTGAACCGGGTGCGCACCGCGAACGGGCTTTTGCATGTCAGCCTGGACGTGGATTTTCTGGACCCCTCGATCGCGCCGGCGGTCGGCACCACCGTGCCCGGCGGCACCACCTTCCGCGAGGCGCATCTGGTCATGGAATTGCTGCACGAATCCGGGCTTGTGACCTCGCTGGATCTGGTCGAGCTGAACCCGTTTCTGGACGAACGCGGGCGCACCGCGCGGCTGATGGTCGATCTGGTCGGCAGCCTGATGGGCCGCAAGGTCTTCGACCGCCCGACCCGCAGCTATGGCTGACGCAGCGGTGGCGCACGGACCTATGTTCCGCTTGATTAATGCAGATCGCTTGGCTAGCCACGTCTGGCTTGCGGGCGTGGTGGAACGGTAGACACAAGCGACTTAAAATCGCTAGGGCCCAGCCCGTGCGGGTTCGACTCCCGCCGCCCGCACCAGCCCGCCGGCATCGGATCATCCGGCATGAAACGCGAAAGGCCGGTCGCGCGGACCGGCCTGTCTTTCATCAAACCTGGTGCCGGTGAAGGGACTCGAACCCCCGACCCCATCATTACGAATGACGTGCTCTACCAGCTGAGCTACACCGGCATCAGGTTGTGCGGCGCCGGATAGCAGGTTCCGGCGAAAGGGGGAAGAGGGGCGATGCGTTTTTCGCCCCCCCCCGCCCCGTCACTTCCGTTTGCGGGGTGCGGGTTCGTTCCAGTTGTCGTCCTCGGGCGGCTCGACATCGGGGCGCACGGGGCTGGCCTCGGCGGGTTCTGCCGGGGCTGGGACGGTTTCGGCCTCCGGCGGCGGCGCCTTTGCCGGCGCAGGTTCGGGCGTGCGGTCGGTGCTTGCCGGTTCGATCTCGATAAAGTCCTGCTCGCGCGGGACCATGCCGGGCGCCACATCGGCCACCTCGATCCTCGTCGCGGGCTTGGCGGGCTTGGTGCCGGTTGCCGGCGGCGCGGGCCGGGGCTGGGCCGCGGGTTCCGGGTCCGGCTGCGCTGTCTGCTGCGGCTCGATCTGCGGCTCGGGCGGCGTTTCCAGATCGGGCGGCGCGGCTTTGGCGATCACCGGGTCGCGCTTGGGCTCGCGGTCGTCCCGCGCCGGTTCGTCCTCGTCCGAAGATCTGGGCGCGCCGACCAGCAACGGCAGCATTTCGGCCCCGGTCGCGGGCGCGGCGGCGACACTGCGCTTCATGTCGGGTTCGCGCCATGTCAGCGTGTCGAAGCCGCCGCAGCTGTCGCAGACCGGCGCCCAGTCGGCCATCACGTTGTGGCAGTTGTCGCAGACCCATTGCGGCCCGCGCGAGGCGGTCAGCGCGCGCGCCAGCCAGCCGCGCACGACGCTGTCATCGGCACCCTCGCCGCGTTCCACCGCAGCCATGATCGACAGCGTGCGGACGGTCGGATGCGTCTCGGCCAGATCGCCAAGCGCGCGCCGCGCGCCGGGGAAATCCTCGGCCGCCAGCAACAGTTCGGCCTGCAACAGACGCGATTCCTCGGCATCGGGATTCTTCTTGATCAGCCGGTCGAACCGCTTCAGCCGGGCCGCCGGCGTCTCGTCGGGCGCAATCTCGGCATAGGTTGCGGCGATGTCGGGATGCGGGCGCACCGACCACGTCTTTTCCAGCACGCGCGCGGCGTTGCGCAGATCCTTCTGCGCGATATAGCTGCGGGCGGCCAAGACGGCGGCCGGGATCAGGTCGGGCGAGGCGCGGTTGGCGGAAATCGCCGCCTCGCGCGCGCTGATGGAATTGCCCGATGCCAGAACCTCGCTGGCCTCTTGCAGGGCCAGCACGGCATCGCGGCGCAGATGCACGTCCTGCGGCAGATCGCCCTGCTTGCGCTTGTCCTTCAGCAATTGCCGCGCGCCTTTCCAGTCGCCTTCGCGCATTTCAAGTTCCAGCAGCGTGTCCTGAACCTCCTTGTGGCGGGGTTTCAGCGCATAGGCTTTCTGCGCCAGCAGCAGGGCGGTGCCGGTATCGCCCTCGGCCAGCTTCTGCCGCATCAGGCCGCGCACGCCGATGAAGCGCGTGCGGTCGTCGTCCAGCAACTGGCGATACACGCTGTTGGCCTTGGCGTCGTCGCCCGCGACCTCGGCCGCCTGCGCGGCCAGCAGGTTGGTCAGATGCGGCTTGTCCAGATATTTCGCCGCCTTGCTGGCCTTGTCCTGTGCCAGTTTCCCCTCGCCCGAGGCGACGGCCAGCATCCCCTCGCCCAACGCATCGTAACCCTTGCGCTCGCGCGAGCGGGCGAAATAGCGGTCGATGGCGGTCTCGTCGCCGGCGATGAAGCGCAGCAACGCCAGAAGCAGGCCCAGGATCTTGAAGATCATCCAGGCAACGATCATCAGGATCAGCAGGGCGATGATCGCCTTGACCGGGGTCAGCGCGATCTCCGTGCCGCCATATTCCAGTCGCAGCATCTGGCCGGTCTCGGACAGGTGCATGGCCCCAAGGGCGATGGCCAGCACGACGGCAAAGAAGAAAAGGATTTTCAACAACGACAAGAACATGATCGGGCCCTCAGTTCGAATTGGCCGACAGATCGGACAGCGCCGACTGGGCATCGCGATATGCGGTGGCGCCGGCGATCCAGTCGGCCATGGACGGGGCGGATTTCGCGGCATCCGGCAACGCCTGTATCTCGTCCAGCGCCGCGCCGATCTGTCCGGCCTCGACCTCGGCATTCGCCCGAGACAGCACCGCATCCGGATCGTCGCCCTCGCGCGGGGCGACGGAGCGGATGCCGGTCTGGGCCCGAAGGAAATTGGTCAGCACGTTGCCGCCCCCGCTGCCGCCCTCGCGCAGCGAGGCGCGCAGGGCGGCGCGGGCCGCATCGCTGAAATCGGCTTGCAGACTGTCCAGGCTGGGCACCTCGCGCCTCAGCGCGTCAGGCGGTTCGATGCCCGCGCCTTCCAGCGTCGCCCGCGCCTCATCGGGGGTCACGCCCCGGTCCAGCGCGGCCTGAAGCGAGGCTATGGCGGCCACCGCCTCGGCCCGTCTGGTGCTGCTTTCGGCGGCCTGTTGCAGCCTTTCGGCCTCTTGCTGCGCGGCCGTGATCTCGGACCGGGCGCTTTCGGCGACGGACTGGATCTGCTGTTCCAGCGTGTCGGCCTGATCGGCCAACGCCATCACCTTGTCGGCGGTATCGGGGTCCAGGGTCGGGCGCGCGGCCAGCTCCTCGATCCGCGCGGCCTGCTGGTCCAGCCGGTCCTGCAATTCCGCGATGCGTTCGGACGCCTGATCGTTCGTCGGTTCCGCCGGTGCGGGCTGCGTTTCCGCGGCGGCGGTTTCGGCGGCAGGTTCCGGCTCGGACGCGGCCTGCGATTCCGCCGCAGCGGCGCTTTCGGCCAGTTCGGCCCGCAGGGCATCGACCTGTTCGCGCGCCGCAGCCTCGGCAGCGCTGACCGCCTCGGCGCGGATCGCGTCGGCATCGACGGCGGGCGCAGCCTCTTGCGCGGGGGGTTCGGGCAGCCACGAGGCCGGCAGGTTCGGCAGCGCCCAGATCGTGACCGCAGCCCCCAGCCCCGCCGCGACCGCCCCGCCCAGGGCAACGGGCCAAAAGCCGGTTCGCTGCACCGTCACGTTCTGCGTGGGCGCGGGGGTCGAGGCCGGCGTGTCGCGCAAGATCGCCTCGGGCGGCGCGTCCTTCAGCGGGCCTTTCGGCGCGGGATCGGCGTCGGCCCCTGCGGCGCGCGTCTTGTCAGATTGGTCCGCCTTGTCGTCGGCCGGGGATTTCCCGGCCGTCTGCGCCCCCGTCGCGGGGGGCTGGGATTTCGGCGCAGCCGGCGGGACGTTCGCGGTGCCGTCGCCCACAAGGCCCGAAGTCATCGCCCCGGCCTTGCCGCCCCCTTCCGCGGCCGATTTGCCGTCCCCCGGCCCGACATCCCTGGTCGAGATGGTTCCGGGTTTCGCCGCCTCTTTCTTGGCGCGGTCGGCAGAGGGTTCGCCCGAGGCCGAATCCGCCGGCATTGCGCCCGATGGCTTTGCATCCGCCTGCGTCGCACCCGAGGGTTTTTCATCTGCCGGCTTTGCCCCGGACGGCTTGGCATCCGTGGGTGTCGTGTCGGCGGGCGTCGTGTCCGCAGCCTTGCCGGCCTGCGTGGCCTTGGGGCTGCTCGTGGTCTTCTTGTCGTCTGGCTTTTTCACGTCTTGTCCCCGTCATCGCATCCCACGCCGGCGTCGCTGCCGAAAGCTTTGGCGCCAGACTAATGACGCGCGGCCCTTTGCTCAACCCGCCGTGATCAGCATGGTTCCGTTCCGGTCAGGCGGCGGATCGCGCCGACCAGACCACAGGCGTCGGGTCGTGCGGCGATCCGGGTGCGGGCGGCGGGGCCGTCCCATGCGTCGATCGCGGCCCGGCTGATCCCCGCGATCCACAGCGGCGCGGTGGCATGGCGCACCGCGCGCGACAGCAGCATGGCCGAACGCGGCGAGAACAGCGGCAGCAGCACCACATCGGTTCCTGCCAGCAGATCCTGCGCCTGCGCCGTCAGGGGCAGGGGTTGCTGGTCATAGACCACCACCCCCTCGACCGGCAGTTCGCGCGCGACATGGCGGCCGTGGGGATGGATCAGCCGCCGGTCCGATGCCGCGATCAGCGGCAGCAGGCCGCTGGCCTCGCCGGTGGCGCCCTCGGTCACGTCGAATCCCGCCTGTCGCGCCAGTTCGGCGGTGCGCGGACCCACGCACAGGGCCGGACGCCCCCGTCCCGGCCCGGCCGAGGCGATTGCGTGACCCGAGGTGAACACCAGCCCCTCGGCCGCATGCAGCCGCGCCGCGTCGTGATCGACCGGCACGATCCGCAGGATCGGAGAGATGATCGCCGCAAACCCGGGCACCATGTCGGCAAAGCGCTGCGAATCCGGCCTTGGGCGGGTCAACAGAAGCGTAGGCAGCTTGCGCGCCGGCATTGGCAACCTCTCTGGTCGATGTTACGTCCTCATGGGTATGCGCCCCTTCCTTGCCCGGCAAGACCATGGACGACCTGATTTTTCTCGGCCTTGAAAGCAGTTGCGACGACACCGCCGCCGCCATCGTCACCGGCGACCGGCGTATCCTGTCGTCCGTCGTCAGCAGTCAGGCCGATCTGCACGAGGATTTCGGCGGCGTCGTCCCCGAAATCGCCGCCCGCGCCCATGCCGAGCGGCTGGACCTGGCGGCGGAACAGGCGTTGTCGCAGGCGGGCGTGGCGCTGCGCGATCTGTCGAGCGTCGCGGTGACGGCGGGGCCGGGGCTGATCGGCGGGGTGATGGCCGGCGTGATGTGCGCCAAGGGCATCGCGGCGGGCGCGGGTCTGCCCCTGGTCGGGGTGAACCATCTGGCCGGCCACGCGCTGACGCCGCGCCTGACCGACGGGGTGGCGTTTCCCTATCTGATGCTGCTGGTCTCGGGGGGGCACTGCCAGTTTCTGCGCGTCGACGGCCCCGAGGATTTCAGCCGTCTGGGCGGCACCATCGACGATGCGCCGGGCGAGGCGTTCGACAAGCTGGCCAAGCTGCTGGCCCTGCCCCAGCCCGGCGGCCCCGCCGTCGAGGCCGAGGCGTTGCGCGGCGATCCCGACCGCTTCGATCTGCCCCGCCCGCTGCTGGACCGGCCCGGATGCGAGTTGTCGTTTTCGGGGCTGAAGACCGCGGCGCTGCGGCTGCGCGACCGGCTGATCGCGGAACAGGGCGGGCTGCGGCAGACCGACCGCAGCGATCTGTGCGCCGCCTTTCAGACCGCCGTGGCCGATATCCTGGCCGAGAAATCGCGCCGCGCGCTGGCCGCCAGCCCGGTGCCGCTGCTGGCCGTGGCGGGCGGGGTGGCCGCGAATCGGGTCATCCGCGCCGCGCTGGAGCGGGTGACGGGCGATCGGGGCGTGCGCTTTCTGGCCCCGCCCCTGCCGCTGTGCACCGATAACGGCGCGATGATCGCCTGGGCCGGGATCGAGCGATTCCGCCTGGGCCGGCGCGACGGGATGGATCTGGCCGCGCGGCCGCGCTGGCCCCTGGACGAACGCGCCGCACCGATGCTGGGCAGCGGCAGGAAGGGGGCCAAGGCATGAAGATCGCGATCCTGGGCGCCGGCGCCTTCGGAACCGCGCTGGCGGTGGCGCTGTCGGTGAAGGGGCCGGTGACGCTGTGGGGGCGCCGGATCGGATGGCGGGGCGAAAACCCGCGCCTGCCGGGGATTCCCCTGCCCGAGGCGGTTGCCGTGACCGACGATCCGGCGGCGGCGATGGGCTGCGACACCATGCTGCTGGCGATGCCCGCGCAGGCGCTTGGCGGGTTTCTGGCCGAACACGGGCCGGCGCTGGACGGCAAGATGCTGGTCAGCACCGCCAAGGGCATCGACCTGCGCCGGCTGACCGGACCCTCGGCGCTGATCGCCGAGGCATGTCCCGCCGCGCGCATCGCCGTGCTGACCGGCCCGTCCTTCGCCGCCGACATCGCACGCGGCCTGCCCACCGCGCTGACGCTGGCCTGCGCCGATCCGGCAACGGGGCAGGCGCTGCAACACGCGCTGTCCACGCCGGTCCTGCGGCTGTATCGCACGACCGATGTGACCGGCGCGGAACTGGGCGGCGCGCTGAAGAACGTCATCGCCATCGCCGCCGGCGTCGTCATCGGCGCGCGGCTTGGCGACAGCGCCCGCGCCGCGATCATCACGCGCGGATTCGCCGAAATGACCCGGCTGGCCGGCCGGCTTGGCGCGCGGCCCGAAACGCTGACCGGTCTGTCGGGGCTGGGCGATCTGACGCTGACCTGCACATCGCAGCAATCGCGCAACTTCCGCTTTGGCCACGCGCTTGGCGCGGGGGCCGATTTCGACGCCGCCACCACCGTCGAGGGGGTCGCGACCGCCCGCGCCGTCGCCCGCCTGGCCGACCGGATCGATCAGGACATGCCCATCGCCGCGATGGTCGCGCGGCTTGCCGACGGGCTGGTTTCGGTCGACAACGCCCTGGAACATCTGATGAGCCGACCGCTGAAGGAGGAATGATGCCGCTTTTCGCCGTGATCTGCCGGGACAGGCCCGGCGCGCTTCAGATCCGTCTGAACACCCGCGACGCCCATCTGGGCTTCATCCATGACAGCGGCATCGTGCGCATGGCCGGCCCGCTGATCGAAGGGGGCGAGATGTGCGGCTCGCTGCTGATCGTCGAGACGGACGATCTTGCGGCGGCGTCGGACTGGGCCGCGCAGGACCCCTACAAGGCAGCCGGCCTGTTCGACAGCGTCGAGGTGATCGAATGGAAGAAGGTGGTCGGCTGATGGCGTATTGGCTGTTCAAGTCGGAGCCCGACGCCTTCGGGTGGGACGATCTGGTCGCCAAGGGCGACCGGGGCGAGGAATGGGACGGGGTGCGCAGCTATCAGGCGCGCAACAACATGCGGGAGATGAAAAAGGGCGATCTGGGCCTGTTCTATCACTCGAATATCGGGAAAGAGGCCGTCGGCATCGTCGAGGTCATCGCCGAGGCGCATCCCGATTCGACCGCGGACGATCCGAAATGGGAATGCGTGGACGTGAAGGCGGTGAAACCCCTTCCGCGCCCGGTCTCGCTGGATCAGGCGAAACAGGAACCGCGCCTGAAGGACATGGTCCTGGTCAACAACAGCCGCCTGTCCGTGCAGCCGGTCACGGACGAGGAATGGGCCGTGGTGATGGAGCTTGCGGGGCTGTAGCCGCCGGCCGGCACCGGCGCGCGGTTTCGGACAAAGCCGCTTCATCTTGCCGGATCGCCGCGCTAGGGTCCGGCGATTCCGGCAGCCAGGAGGGCCCATGAGCCAGCGTCTTCATCTCGTTTTCGGCGGCGAACTGATCGACCCGCAATCGACCGAGTTCCGCGATACCGACGACATCCATATCGTCGGCATCTTCCCGAACTATCAGACCGCCTACAACGCCTGGAAATCCGAGGCGCAGCGGACCGTGGACAGCGCCCATACCCGTTACTTCATCGCGCATCTGCACCGGCTGCGCGACGAGGAAACCGAAATCAGCCCGACCGAGGAACTGGGCAGCTGATGGCGGCCTCCGGTCTGGGCAGGCTGGGGCTGTGGCTGCATCTGCGCGGCGCGCCCCGGATGCCCGTGGACCGGATCGCCCTGCCCAAGGGCGACGGACCCGTGCTGATCCTGCACATCTCGGACGAGGCGGGGCGCGCGGCCACGCAGGTCGCGCCGCGGCTGCTGGCCAGCCTGCCCGATCTGCGGATCGCCCGGATCGGGCAGACCGGCATTCCCGATCCCGGCGACGATCTTGCCGCCGCGCAGGCCCTGCTGACGGCGGCCAAGCCCGGCGCGGTGCTTCTTCTGGGCGCCGATCTGCCCGCCGCGCTGATCGCCGCCGCCGACCGTCTGCACGTGCCCGTGATCCTGGCCGAGGCGCGGCTGGACCCGCTGACGCCCCGATGGGGGCTGCGCGCGGCAGTCCGCCGGCAGTTGCTGGCGGGCATGCGCGCGGTGCTGGTCACCGATGCGGTCAGCCACCGCACCGCGATCCGCATGGGCGCCGATCCCGCCCGCGTGGTCCTGACCGGCCCCGTCGCCGAGATCCGCGAACCGCTGAGCTGCACCGAGGCCGAGCGCGAGGGTTTCGCCCAGCTTCTCAGCGGCCGCCACACCTGGTTCGCCGTCGCCGTCCCGCCGCAAGAGGAAGAGGCGGTGCTGAACGCCCACCGCGCGGCGATGCGGCAATCGCACCGCGCGCTGCTGGTTCTGGCGCCGCTGGACCCGGCCCGCATCGACCCGCTGGCCGAGGCGATCGAGCGTGACGGGATGCTGGTCGCGCGCCGCAGCCTGGACGAGGACCCCACCGACGAGGTGCATGTGATGATCACCGACGGCCCGACCGAGATGGGGCTTTGGTATCGGCTGGCCTCGGTCAGCTTCATGGGCGGCACCCTGTCGGGCGAGGATCAGGCCGCCCGCCACCCGTTCGAGGCCGCGGCCCTGGGTTCGGCCATCGTGCACGGCCCGGCGACGGCGCGGCATGCGACCGAATGGCAGCAGCTTGACGCCGCAGGCGCGGCGCGGCAGGTCGGCGATGCCGCGCAGCTGGCCGATACCATCGCCGAGCTGACGCAGCCCGATCTGGTCGCGGCGCTGGCCAGCAGCGCCTGGACGATCAGCACCGGCGGCGCGGATGTCGCCAACCGCATCGCCGCGCCGGTGCTGGAGGCGCTTGCCGAGGCCCGGCCATGAGGCGCGCACCGCCCTTCTGGTACCTGACCCCGCCCACGCTTGCGGCGCGCGCGCTGACCCCTCTGGCGCGGCTTTATGCGCGTGCGACGGCGCGGCGGCTGGCCGGCGGTGCGCGGGCGCGGGTCGGCGTGCCGGTGATCTGCGTGGGAAACCTGAACGCCGGCGGGACCGGCAAGACGCCCACGGTCATCTATCTTCAGCAGCTTCTTCGGGATCGCGGGATCGGCGTTCACGTCGTCTCGCGCGGCTATGGCGGAACGCAGAAAGACCCGCTGCGCGTCGATGAGCGTCGCCACGACGCCGCGCTGACCGGGGACGAGCCCTTGCTGATGTCCGCCTTCGGGCCGGTCTGGGTGGCCGATGACCGCCTTGCCGGCGCCCGCGCCGCCGCGCGCGACGGGGCGCGGGCGATCCTGCTGGATGACGGGTTTCAGGACCCGGCGCTGGCCCACGATCTGTCGCTGGTGGTCGTGGATGCGGCCAAGGGGTTCGGGAACGGGCTGTGCCTGCCCGCCGGTCCGCTGCGCGAACCGGTGGAGACGGGGCTGGCGCGGGCCGATCTGCTGCTGAGCATCGGTCCCGCCGAGATGCAGGACCGTTTTTCCGTGCCGCCCGGCGCGCCGCCGCGCCTGCGCGGGCGGCTGGCGCCGCTGCAGACCGGCATCGACTGGCAGGGTCACCGCGTTCTGGCCTTCGCGGGCATCGGGCACCCGGAAAAATTCTTCGCGACGCTGCGGACCCTTGGGGCCGATCTGGTCCGGGCCGAGGCGCTGGACGATCACCAACCTTTCACCGCCGCGCTTCTGACCCGGCTTGAGGCCGAGGCAAGATCGCTGAATGCGCAGCTTGTGACCACCGAAAAAGATGCCGTCCGCCTGCCGCGCAGCTTTCGCCCGAACGTCCTGGCCCTGCCCGTCAGGCTGGAACTTGACGATACCGGGCCGCTGGATGCGGTGCTGGCATCGCTGTTTTCCGACCGGCACGCGGAGTGAGACAGGGGCCGCGCCCTTTGCAATCCGCCCGCCAGTCCCGATATAGCGGACAGGACCGCCCGCGCCGGATACGCGGGCAGGCCGCCCGAATCGACGCCGGAAAGGACCCACATGTCGCGCAAGGCCATGCAGAGGCTGAGTTTCTATCTTCTGGTGCTGCTGACGCTTTACGCGTCGCTGGCCGGCGCGGGCTGAGGGCGCGGCGATGGCGACACGATTCGGCGGACGGTTCTCGCCCGACATGCCCGACCGCGACGGCCGGCGCGCACCATCCCCGCCCCGGCTGCACCGCCTGGCCTCGCGTCCGAAATGGGTGACCATCGCGGCCACGCCGTTTCTGCTCGGCGCGTTCTTTCAGGGGCCGCTGGACATGGTCACCGATCTGGCGGCCTTCGGCGTGATCGCCGCCGCGATGTGGATGACGCGCGAGGGGCTGGCCGCCGAGGCCGCCTATGACGCGCGGCGCGTCGCCCGCCGCCCGGCGATCCCGCGCAAGCTGTTCGGCGGCGTTCTGACCGGCCTTGGGCTGGGGCTGGGCGCGGCGGAACCGGGTGCGGCGCTTGGGGCGGGGGCCATCGGGATTGCCGGCCTGGCGCTGCACTGGCTGGCCTTCGGCGCCGATCCGATGCGCGACAAGGGCATGGAGGGCGTGGACGATTTCCAGCAAAGCCGCGCCGCGCGCATGATCGAAGAGGGCGAGGCGCATCTGGCCCAGATGCAGGATACCGTCGCGCAGTTGCGCGACCGCCAGTTGCAGGCGCGCGTGGCCATGTTCGCCGCCACGGTTCAGGATCTGTTCGACCGGGTTCGCGAAAACCCCGGCGATCTGTCGGCGGCGCGGCGTTACATGGGCGTGTATCTGGTCGGCGCGCGCGATGCGACGGCCAAGTTCGCCGCGCTGTATCGCCGCACCGAAGACCCCGGCACGCGCGCCGCCTATGAGACGTTTCTGGACGATCTGGAAAAGGATTTCAGCGCCCGTTCGGACCGCCTGCTGGAGGGCGACCGCAGCGATCTTGAGATCGAGATCGCGGTGCTGCGCGACCGGCTGGCGCGCGAGGGTGTGCGGCCCCGGACAGACAGCGAGACCGGGCCCGAACCCGCGACGCCGCGCGCCGTGACCAGTCAGGATGCGCGCACGCTGGACGATCTGCTGACCCCGGATCGCGACCCGGCCAAGACCCGCCGCTAGGTTGCGATGCCCAGATTCGCGCTGAAGATCGAATATGACGGCCGCCCCTTTGCCGGCTGGCAGGCGCAGGCCGACCAACCCTCGGTCCAGGGCACGGTCGAGGCGGCGCTGGCGCGGCTGGACGCGGGATTTGCCGCCGGCGCGCGGATCGCGGCGGCAGGTCGCACCGATGCCGGCGTGCACGCGACCGGGCAGGTCGCCCATGCCGATCTGGTCCGCGACTGGGACCCGGCGCGGCTGTGCGAGGCGCTGAATTTTCACCTTCGGCCCGCGCCCATCGCCGTGCTGGCGGCGGCGCGGACGGGGGACGATTTTCACGCCCGGTTTTCGGCCGTGCAGCGGCGCTATCTGTTCCGGCTGATCGCCCGCCGCGCGCCGATGACGCATCTGCGCGGGCTTGTCTGGCAGGTGCGCAATACGCTGGATGCCGACGCGATGCGACAGGGCGCGGCGCAGCTGATCGGGCATCACGATTTCACGACGTTCCGGTCCTCGATCTGTCAGGCCAGAAGCCCGCTCAAGACGCTGGACGACATCGCCATCGACGAGGTCGCGATTCCGCATGGCCGCGAATATCGCTTTTCCCTGACGGCACGGTCATTCCTGCACAACCAGGTGCGCTCCATCGTCGGCACGCTGGAGCGGGTGGGCGCCGGCGCATGGCCGCCCGAGCGGGTGGGCACGGCGCTGGCCGCCCGCGACCGCGCCGCCTGCGGACCTGTCTGCAAGCCGCACGGACTGTATCTGACGGGGGTCGGCTATCCCGAGGATCCGTTCGCGACCTAATGCCGCAGGGACTCCTGCACGTCCTGCACCCGGCCGGTGGGCGAGGGCTTGCGGCCGCGGCGGCGCGGACGCTCATCCCGGCGCGAGACGACGATTTTCAACGTGCTCCACAAGATCCACAGATCCAGGCGCATGTCGCGGTGGCGCTGATAGATCAGGTCGATCTTCAGCTTCGCCGGCAGGCAGCGGCGATAATAGGCCATCTCGGTCGCCTCGGCGCTTTTGCAGCGCGCGAGGATGCGGTCTTCGTGACGGTGATAGATCAGCGTCGCAAGCCCGGTCACGCCGGGGCGGCTTCTCAGAACCTGCGCATAGACGGCCGGAAAGCGCTCCACGTATTCGCGCAGCGGCGGCCGCGGACCGACAAAGCTCATATCCCCGATCAGGATGTTGAACAGCTGCGGCAATTCGTCGATCCGGCTGCGGCGCAGGAAATGGCCAACCGGCGTGATGCGCCAGTGCTTGTGCGCGCCGGTCGCGCCGAAATCGTCCTCCTGGCGCAGCATCGTGCGGAATTTCCACTGGGTGAAGGCGCGGCCCGGCGACCGCATCCGCTGCGCCGAATACAGGATCGGGCGGCCCTGCACGACCAGCAGGATCAACGCGACCGTCGCCATCACCACCGACAGCGGCACCAGCAGGATCAGCGCCAGCCCGATATCGAACGCGCGCTTGGACAGCGGCATCGGTGCGACGCCGGGCGCAGACGCCTCGCCCAGGAACCAGGCCATCTTGGGCGCGGTCAGCGTGGCAAGCCGACGCGCCTCCGTCTTGTCCCAGTCGTGGTGAATGGTCACGATCCCGCCCGTCGCCTTGGTTGCACTGCGTTTTTTCCCGGTAGCATAACGATTATGGCAAGGAAACCGGGACCGCGGCTTTTGGTGCAATCACTTGCGCGGGCATGGCAGTTCGGCCACTGTATTGGCAGGAATCCACTTGAACGGCCTCAAAATGCGCAAATTTCTGGTGCTTCTGGACGACAGCCACGAATCCCTGAACGCGATGCGTTTCGCCGCCATGCGCGCGGCGAACAGCGACGGCAGGGTGGTGATCCTGTCCGTGATCCCCGCCGACGACATCCAGCACGGCTTTGGCGTGGCCGATGTCATGCGCGCCGAGGCGCATCAGCGCATCGAGGCGCATTTCGACGTCTTCGCCAAATGGATGCGCACGCGCCCCAAGGTCGAACCCGAACTGATCGTGCGCGAGGGCGACCCGGCCGAGGAACTGATCGCCCTGATTGGCGAGGACCCGCAGATCGGGGTGGTGGTGCTGGGGCTGAACGCCGACAAGTCGGGACCGAACCCGGTGCTGAACCGCGTGCTGCGCGAGGCGTCCGGCCTGTCCTGCCCGATCACCATCGTGCCCGGCGACATCTCTCGCGAACGGCTGGAGGCGATCACCTGACCCCTGCCCGGCTTGACGCAGCGCGCCGCCATGGCCATATCAGGTCGAAAGGAGCGCCCCGATGTTCATCCAGACCGAAACCACCCCCAACCCCGCCACGCTGAAATTCCTGCCCGGTGAGACCGTGATGGGCAGCGGCACCGCCGATTTCCCCACGCCCGACGCAGGCGGCAGATCGCCGCTGGCGCGCCGCATCTTTCAGGTCGAGGGCGTGGCCGGCGTCTTCCTGGGCCGCGATTTCGTCACCGTGACCAAGGAAGACAATGTGCCCTGGGACCATCTGAAACCCTCGGTCCTTGGCGCGATCATGGAACATTTCCAGTCCGGCGCCCCGGTGATCGAGGGCGATGTGCCCGAAGGCGACGGTCATGCCCAACAGGACGGTCCCGATTCCCAGATCGTCGGCCAGATCAAGGAATTGCTGGACACCCGCGTCCGCCCGGCGGTGGCGCAGGACGGCGGCGACATCACCTTCCACGGCTTTGATCGCGGGGTGGTCTATCTGCACATGCAGGGTGCCTGCGCGGGTTGTCCGTCCTCGACCCTGACGCTGAAGATGGGGATCGAGAACTTGCTGCGCCACTATATCCCCGAGGTGGTCGAGGTTCGGCCGATTGCCTGACCCGGTCTGTCTTGGCTTCGACGCATCGGCCGCGCATTGCGCGGCCGCTTTGCTGTGCGGCGACCGTATCCTTGCCGCCCGGTTCGAGACCATGGCGAAAGGTCAGGCCGAACGCCTGTTCCCGATGCTGGAGGAGATGCTGGCCGAGGCCGGACTGGGCTGGCGCGATCTGGACGTGATCGGCGTCGGCATCGGGCCGGGAAACTTCACCGGCATCCGCGTGGCCGTCGCCGCCGCGCGCGGGCTGGCGCTGTCGCTTGGCATCCCGGCCATCGGCATCGCCGCGACCGAGGCGGCGGCGTTCGGGCTGCCCCGCCCCTGCCGCGTGGTCCTGCCCGGACGGCGGGGCGAGGTCGTCTGGCAGGATTTCGGCACCGATGAACAGGGCGACGGGGGCCGTCCGCAGCAGGCTGCGGACGGCGCGCTGCCGCCCGGCCCTGCGCCGTCTGCGCCGGCGGTTCCGCTGGCCGAGGGGATCGCGCGTCGGGCGCTGGCGCGCAGGCATACCGATGCGCCCCGGCCCGCGCCGATCTATCTGCGGCCGGCCGATGCCGCACCGTCCCGCGATCCGGCCCCGGTCATCCTGCCGTGACCCCCGCGGAACTGGCCGCGCTGCATGCCGCCTGTTTTACCCGCGACCCCCGACCGTGGCGCGAGGCCGAGTTTCAGGCGATCCTGCAAACGCAGGGCAGTTTCCTTCTGCACCGACCGGGCGGTTTCCTGATCGGCCGCGTCATCGCGGACGAGGCGGAACTGCTGACGCTGGCCGTCGCGGCGGCGCGGCGGCGGCGCGGCCTCGGTCGCGAACTGACACGCGACTTTGCCGCCACGTCGCGCCGGCGCGGGGCCGCGTCCGCCTTTCTGGAGGTGGCGGCCGACAACCTTGCCGCACGGGCGCTGTATGCCAGCCTGGGCTGGCGCGAGGCGGGGTTCAGGCGCAACTATTACGGCGCGGGCCGCGACGGGCTGGTTCTGCGGCTCGGCCTTTGACATCGCGAACAAGACGGTTGACCCCTTTCTGGCGATGCGTCCTAATCGGGCCATCAGGCGGGCGGCCTGAATCGCCCGCGTCACCAGCATGAGGCTTTCCATGACCCTGATGAAATCGTTTCTGGCCGGATGCGCGCTGACCGCGCTTGTCGCGGGGGCCGCGCAGGCGGAACCGGCGCTGATCTTCGACCTTGGCGGCAAGTTCGACAAATCCTTCAACGAAGCCGCCTATGTCGGCGCCAGGCGGTGGGCCGAAGAAACGGGCAACGGCTACAAGGAACTGGAGATGCAGTCCGAGGCGCAGCGCGAACAGGCCCTGCGCAGGCTGGCCGAAACCGGCGCCAATCCCATCGTCATGACCGGCTTTGCCTTTGGCGACGTGCTGAACAAGGTCGCCCCCGACTATCCCGACACGAAATTCGCGATCATCGACATGGTCGTGGATCAGCCCAACGTGCAGTCGGTCGTCTTTACCGAGGAACAGGGCAGCTATCTGGCCGGGGTCATGGCCGGCATGGCCTCGCAGACCGATATCGTGGGCTTCATCGGCGGCATGGACATTCCGCTGATCCACAAATTCGAATGCGGCTATGCGCAGGGCTTCAAGGCGACCAAGCCCGACGGCAAGCTGCTGATCAACTATACCGGCACGACCCCTGCCGCCTGGAACGACCCGGTCAAGGGCGGCGAACTGGCCAAGGCCCAGATGAGCCAGGGCGCCGACATCATCTATGCGGCGGCCGGCGGCACCGGGATCGGCGTGCTTCAGGCCGTCGCGGACGAAGGCAAGCTGGGCATCGGCGTGGACAGCAACCAGAACCACCTGCATCCGGGCAACATTCTGACCTCGATGGTCAAGCGGGTGGACAACGCCGTCTATGACGTCTTCACCGCGGGGACCGAGATGGTGCCGGGCGTCAAGGTCATGGATCTGGCCGCCGACGGCGTGGGCGTGGCCATCGACGACGCCAACCGCGATCTTGTCACCCCCGAGATGCTGGCCGCCGTCGAAGACGCCGCCGCCAAGATCACCTCGGGCGAGATCGAGGTCCACGACTATATGACAGACAACGCCTGCCCGGTTCAGTAATGGCCCTGACGGCACAGGACGCAGGGGGGCGGCCGGAAACGGCTGCCCCCTATGCCATCGAACTTCGCGGCATCTCGAAATCCTTCGGGCCGGTGCAGGCCAACAAGGACATCGACCTGCGCGTGGCCAAAGGCACGATCCACGGCATCATCGGAGAGAACGGGGCGGGCAAATCGACGCTGATGTCGATCCTTTACGGGTTCTACAAGCCCGACCGGGGCCAGATCCTGGTGAACGGCCAGCCGACAGCCATCGCCGACAGCCAGACGGCGATCCGCGCGGGCATCGGCATGGTGTTTCAGCATTTCAAGCTGGTCCAGAACTTTACCGTGCTGGAAAACATCATCCTGGGCGCCGAGGATGGCGGGCTGCTGCGCCCTTCGCTGGCCAAGGCGCGCGGCGTGCTGAAACGACTGGCGGCGGAATATCAGCTGAACGTCGATCCCGACGCGACCATCGACGAATTGTCGGTGGGCCATCAGCAGCGGGTGGAAATCCTGAAGGCGCTGTATCGGCAGGCCGACATCCTGATCCTGGACGAACCGACCGGCGTGCTGACCCCGGCCGAGGCGGATCACCTGTTCCGCATCCTGCAAGGGCTGAAGGACGAGGGCAAGACGATCATCCTGATCACCCACAAGCTGCGCGAGATCATGGAGATCACCGACAATGTCAGCGTGATGCGGCGCGGAGAGATGGTCGCCTCGGTCAGAACCGCCGACACCAGCCCCGAGGAACTGGCCGAGCTGATGGTGGGGCGCAAGGTGCTGCTGAACGTCGAAAAATCCGCCGCCACCCCCGGCCCCCCGGTGCTGGAGGTGCGCGACCTGACGATGGTCGATGACGAGGGGGTCGAACGGCTGCGCGGCATCAGCTTCGACATCCGCGCGGGCGAAATTCTGGGCATCGCGGGCGTGTCCGGCAACGGACAGACGCAATTGCTGGAATTGCTGGGCGGTTTCCCTGAAAAGGGCGCCCGCGTCGGCGGCACGATCCGCATGAACGGCGAGGCGCTGGACCTGACCGGCACCGGATCGGACGCGGCCACGCGGCGCGCGCGCGGCATCGGCCACGTCCCCGAGGATCGCCAGTCCGAAGGGCTGATCATGGATTTCACCGCGTGGGAAAACGTCGCCTTCGGCTATCACCGCGCGCCGGAATACAATCGCGGCTTGCTGATGGACAATCAGGCGATCCGGCAGGACGCCGAACGCAAGATGGATCATTTCGACGTCCGCCCGCGCAACTGCCACCTGGCCGCGCGCAATTTTTCGGGCGGCAACCAGCAGAAGATCGTCGTCGCACGCGAGATCGAGCGGAACCCCGACCTGCTGCTGGTCGGCCAGCCGACGCGCGGCGTCGATATCGGCGCGATCGAGTTCATCCACAAGCGCATCGTGGAATTGCGCGACGCGGGCAAGGCGGTGCTGCTGGTCAGCGTCGAACTGGACGAGATCCTGTCGCTGTCGGACCGCATCGCGGTCATGTTCGACGGCCGGATCATGGGCGAACGCCTGCCCGCCGAAACCACCACGGGAGAGCTGGGCCTGCTGATGGCCGGCATCACCGAGACCGACCGTCACGACGCGGATGCCGGCATCCCGCCCGGACACCGCCATGTCGAGACCCCGCCCCAGGAGCGCGCGTGATGGACAAGATGCCGAAATGGGCCGACGTGATCCTGACGCCGCTGATTTCGCTGGTGCTGGCGATGGGCATCTCGGCGCTGGTGATCCTGGCCATCGGGGAAAGCCCGACGATGGCGCTGAAGACGATGGTCGAGGGGGCGTTGGGGTCCAGCTATGGCTGGGGGTTCACACTGTATTACACCACGAACTTCATCTTCACCGGTCTGGCCGTCGCCGTCGCCTATCACGCCAGCCTGTTCAATATCGGCGGCGAGGGGCAGGCGATGATGGGCGGGCTGGGCGTCGCGCTGGTCTGCCTGATGATCGACTGGCCGCACTGGGCCCTGGCCCTGCCCGCCGCGATGGTCGGCGCGGCGCTGTTCGGGGCGGCTTGGGCGCTGATCCCGGCCTGGCTTCAGGCGAAACGCGGCAGCCATATCGTCATCACCACGATCATGTTCAACTTCATCGCCGCCGCGCTGCTGAACTATATGCTGGTCAACGTCATGCGCCCGGTCGGCAGCATGGACCCCGCCTCGGCCCGTTTTCCCGAAGGCACGCATCTGCCGGCGCTGACCGACATGGCCGCCGCGATGGGCCTTGAATGGGGCCAGCACACGCCCGTCAACATCACCTTCTTCATCGCCGTCGCCGCCTGCTTTCTGGTCTGGCTGCTGATCTGGCGCACCCGTCTGGGATACGAGATCCGCGCCCTTGGCCGGTCGGAGCCGGCGGCGATGTATGCCGGCATCTCGCCCGTGCGGATCATCGTGATCGCGATGCTGATCTCGGGCGGGCTGGCGGGGCTGATGGCGATCAACAACGTGATGGGCGAATCGGAACGTCTGGTGCTGAACGCGGTCGAGGGGGCGGGATTCATCGGCATCGCCGTCGCGCTGATGGGCCGCAACCATCCGTTCGGCGTGTTTCTGGCCGCCTTGCTGTTCGGGTTCCTGTATCAGGGCGGGGGCGAGCTTGCGTTGTGGACCAGCATCCCGCGCGAATTGATCATCGTCATTCAGGCGCTGGTGATCCTGTTCACCGGGGCGCTGGACAACATGGTGCGGATGCCGCTTGAACGGCTGTTCCTGTCGCTGCGCAAGCGGAGGGATGCGTGATGGATGTCGCCACCGTCATCCAGATCCTCGACAGTGCCGTGCGCCTGATGACGCCGCTGCTGCTGGCCTGTCTGGCGGGGCTGTATTCGGAACGTTCGGGCGTGTTCGACATCGGCCTGGAAGGCAAGATGCTGATGGCCGCGTTCAGTTCGGCCTCGGTCGCGTTCGTGACGGGCAACGTCTGGCTGGGCCTGCTGGCCGGGATCGCGGGGTCGATGGTGCTGTCGCTGATCCACGGGCTGGCCTCGATCACCTTTCGCGGCAACCAGCTGATTTCGGGCGTCGCGATCAATTTCCTGGCCTCGGGCATGACCGTGCTGCTGGGGATCAAGATCTTCGGTCTTGGCGGGCGCACCCCGGCGCTGACCGGCAATGGCCGGTTCGGCGACATCACCCTTCCCTTCGCCGATGCGCTGCGCGACGTGCCGATTCTGGGGCCGGTCTATGCCGACCTGATCTCGGGTCATTCGATCCTGGTCTATGCCGCCTTTCTCTGCGTGCCGCTGACATGGTGGGTGCTGTTTCGCACCCGCTTCGGCCTGCGCCTGCGGGCGGTGGGCGAAAACCCGGCCTCGGTGGATACCGCGGGCGTGTCGGTCACGCGGCTGCGTTTTGCGGCCATCGCCATTGCGGGCGTGCTGTGCGGGCTGGCCGGGGCCTATCTGGCCACCGGGCTGTCGGCGGGTTTCGTCAAGGAAATGACCGCCGGGCGCGGCTTCATCGCGCTGGCGGCGCTGATCTTTGCCAAGTGGCGGCCGTGGAACGCGCTGTTCGCGACGTTCCTTTTCGGCCTGCTGGAGGCGATCGCCAACCGCTATCCCAATCTGGATCTGGGCGTCGTCACGGTGCCGTCGATGTTCATGAACGCGCTGCCCTATATCCTGACCGTCATCATCCTGGCCGGTTTCGTCGGCCGCGCCATCCCGCCGCGCGCGGGCGGAGAACCCTATGTCAAAGAGCGCTGAACTTGCCGCCCTGATCCGGTCGCGCGCCGGGGACGAGGCGCCGGAATACGGGCTGATCCTGGGGTCGGGGCTGGGCCATCTGTCGGCGCATGTCGATGGCGTGGCGATCCCCTATGACGATCTGCCGGGCTTTCCGCATGCAGGCGTCTCCGGCCACGTCCCGCAACTGGTGATCGGCGCGTTCGAGGGGCGTCGCGTGGCGGTGTTCGGCGGGCGGTCGCATTACTACGAATCCGGGCGCGCGGATGCGATGCGGCTGCCCTTGGAAACGCTGGCGGCGCTTGGCACCGACAGGCTGATCCTGACCAACGCGGCCGGATCGCTGCGCCCCGACATTCCGCCCGGCGGGCTGATGCTGCTGGACGATCATATCGCCTTCGCCGGCACCAACCCCCTGATCGGCGAAAGAACCGATGCGCGCTTCGTGCCCATGACCCAGGCCCACGACCCCATGATGCGCGCCGCGCTGAGCGCCGCCGCGCGCGCCGAGGGGATCGAGTTGCCCGAAGGCGTCTATTGCTGGTTTTCCGGCCCCAGCTTCGAGACTCCGGCCGAAATCCGCGCCGCCCGCACGCTTGGCGCCGACGCGGTCGGCATGTCCACGGTGCCCGAAATCATTCTTGGCCGCTTCCTTGGCCTGCGCTGTGCCGCCATCTCGGTCATCACCAATATGGGGGCGGGGCTGTCGGACGAATCGATCAGCCACGACCACACCAAGGCGATGGCCCCCATCGGCGCATCCAAGCTTGAGGCGGTGCTGCGCCGCTTTCTGCGCGACAACGCCACGGAATAGGCCCCGATCAGCCGGTCAGCCGCGCCAGTTCGGCCTCGACCCGCGCCGCCGCCGCGTCCAGATCGCGCAGATCGGGCAGCGTGACGACCGCCCGTTCGCGCGCGGCATAGCGCCCGCGATGTTTCAGATAGCGGGGATCGTAATGGTCGCGCATCAGCCCCTCGGCCAGCGCGGCCCACGCGCCCTCCCGCGCCTGCGCCCGCCAGCCCGCGATCCGTTCGGCCGGGTGCAGCGGTGCCAGTGCGGCGATGATCGCGTCCAGACGGGCGGGGTCCGCGACCACGTCGGTATAGTCGCGCGCCGAATATTCCGCGCGCGCCGTCACCGGAACCTCCAGCCGGATGCGCGGGGCGGCGCAGATCGCCTGCCACATCGCCTTGGGAACGGTGATGTCGCCGATCCGGCTGCTTTCGGCCTCGACCACCACCGGACGCGCGGGGTCCAGCCCCTCGATCGCGATGGCAAGACGCGATTCGAACATCCTCTGGCCGGGCTGTCCGCCCGCCATCGCCCCGAAAAGGCTGCCCCGGTGATTGGCCAGCCCCTCCAGGTCGATCACCTGCGCGCCGCGCGCGGCCAGACGTTGCAGGATCGCGGTCTTGGCGCTGCCGGTATTGCCGTCCAGCACGATCACCGGCGCGGCGACAGGGCCGTTCTGGACCCGGTCCACGACCAGTCCGCGCCATGTCTTGTAGCCGCCCTCGATCCGCTGCACGCGCCAGCCGATCTGCGACAGGATCGTCTGGAAGCTGCCCGACCGCTGCCCGCCGCGCCAGCAATAGATCAGCGCCCGCCACCCCCCGCCCCGATCCGACAGCGGTCCGGCGATGTGGCGCGCGGCGTTGGCGGCGACCAGCGCCCCGCCCAGCTTGCGTGCATCGAAGGGCGACACCTGTTTATAGATCGTGCCGACCTGCGCCCGCTGTACATCGTCCAGAACCGGAAGATTGATCGCGCCCGGCAGGTGATCTGCGGCATATTCCGACGGCGACCGGACATCTATGATGTCGTCGAACCCCGCAAGGGCGGGGTCCGCGACGCGGGTCGGGCGGAACGTCAAGATCAGTAGACGTAGACGGGCGTTCCCACCGGAACCTGGTCGAACAGGCTCATCACCGCCTCGTTGCGCATGCGGATGCAGCCGTTGCTGACCGCGCGCCCGATCGACCCCGGCTCGGTCGTGCCGTGGATGCGGATGGCGGTGTCCTGTCCCTTGTCGTTGTACAGATACAGCGCGCGCGCCCCCAACGGGTTGGTGGGTCCGCCCGGCATCCCGTCGGCCCATTTGGCATATTGGCCCGGATTGCGCTTGATCATGTCCTGCGTCGGCGTCCAGCTGGGCCATTCGACCTTGCGGCCGACCTTGGCGCGGCCTTTCCAGACCAGTTCGTTCTTGCCCACCGCGACGCCGTAACGGATCGCCCTTCCCGGCGCGACGACGTGGTAGAGGAAAAAGTCCTTGCTGACGACGACGATGCTGCCGACCTCGAAATCGTTGCGGATCGCAACCTCGGTCGGGGCATAGGGGTCGGTCGCATCGGCGGCGACGCGGGTCACCTGCGCGGCCTGTGCCAGCACCAGCGACGGTGCAAGCGTCAGCGGCAGGGCCAGCGAAATCATCTGACGGCGGTTCATGGTTCGATTGTCCTTAAGCCTGTATGTCTTGTTCATTGGCTGGTAAAATACAGGACGGAACCACCCTCTTGCAACTCAAGAGGTCGTTTTCGACGCAATTCCGCCTTGACCCAGGGTCCGGCAGGCCACATCTGTTGAACCATGCACAGCGCGCAACCCCGCACGGCAGATTGCTGCCACGGCACACAGCCCCGCAAGCCCGCCCGCCGGGCCGCGTTCCTGTGCCGTGCGCGCGGGGATCGTGCCTGCCGCTGTCACGTCGATGCGCGCCCATGGCTGACCCGCCCGCTGCGCAGCGCCAGACGTCTGCGCCGCGAGGGCGGAATCCTCTATGCCGCCGCGCCGGACACCGCGCCGGCCCGACCGCAGGCGCCGCCTGTCTCTCTGACCATGCCCGTTGCAAACCGCATGATCAGAGGACAAGGACATGCCCGCCTCGACTGAACTCGATCTTACCATCCCCGGCATCAGCTGCGCGTCCTGCGCCGGCCGGGTCGAACACGCGCTGAACGCACTTGACGGTGTCAGCGACATTTCCGTGAACACGATGACGAAACGCGCGCATCTGCGGCTGGACGGCGCCACCCTGCCGCAGGTCGATGCGGCGCTGAGCCGGGCCGGCTATCCCGCCCAGATGGCCACCACGACGCTGGACGTCGAGGGAATGAGCTGCGCGTCCTGCGTCGGCCGCGTCGAACGCGCGCTGCTGGCGCGGCCCGACGTGACGGCGGCGACTGCCAACCTGATGGCCAACACGGCCAGCGTCACCCACGCCCCCGGTCTGGATGCGGCGGCCTTGGCGCGCACCGTCACCGACAGCGGCTATCCCGCGCGTCCGGCCGCGCCGGGACAGCGTGCCGCCGGACCCGATCGCGGCGGCGAATCGCGCGAACTGCAACGCGATTTCCTGATCGCGCTGGTCCTGACCCTGCCGGTCTTCATCGCCGAGATGGGCGGCCACATGATCCCCGGCTTTCACCACTGGCTGGTCGGGCTGACGGGCACGACGCCGCTGTGGGTCGCGCAGATGGTGCTGACGGCGCTGGTTCTGGCCATCCCCGGACGCCGGTTCTTTGCCGTCGGCATTCCCGCGCTGCTGCGCGGCGCGCCCGAGATGAACAGCCTGGTCGCCCTGGGGGCCGGAACGGCGTTCCTGTTCTCGACCGTGGTGACGCTGGCGCCGCAGATCGTGCCGCCGGCCTCGCGCCACGTCTATTTCGAGGCGGCGGCCGTCATCGTCACGCTGATCCTGATGGGCCGCTGGCTTGAGGCGCGGGCCAAGGGACGCGCCGGCGAGGCGATCCGGCGGCTGGTCGAACTGGCGCCCGATCACGCCACGCTGATGCGCGATGGCCGTCCGGTTCAGGTGCCGGTGGCCGAATTGCAGACCGGCGATCTGGTCCGTCTGGCCCCCGGAGAGCGTGTCGCCGTCGATGGCGTCATCACCGAAGGGCGCGGTTCCATCGACGAATCCATGCTGACGGGCGAACCCCTGCCGGTCGAGAAGGGGGCGGACGACCCGGTGACCGGGGGGACGGTGAACGGCTCGGCCCCGCTGACCTATCGCGTGACCGCGACGGGTGCCGATACCGCGCTGGCGCGGATCGTGGCGATGGTCGAGGCCGCGCAGGCCGGCAAGCTGCCCGTCCAGGCGCTGGTGGATCGCATCACCCGCGTCTTCGTGCCGGCGGTCATGGCGCTGGCGGTGCTGGCCGTCGCGCTGTGGCTGATCTTCGGCCCCGGTCTGGCCGAGGCGGTGGTCGCGGGCGTCGCCGTGCTGATCATCGCCTGCCCCTGCGCGATGGGGCTGGCGGTGCCGGTGTCGATCATGGTGGGCACCGGGCGCGGCGCGGAACTGGGCGTGCTGTTCCGGCGCGGCGAGGCGCTGCAACGTCT
The DNA here is from genome assembly GCF_028553765.1 of Paracoccus stylophorae. Lineage (NCBI taxonomy): Bacteria > Pseudomonadati > Pseudomonadota > Alphaproteobacteria > Rhodobacterales > Paracoccaceae > Paracoccus > Paracoccus stylophorae. The sequence goes on from NZ_CP067134.1 coordinate 3,156,413, forward strand.
GGCCGAGGCCACGACCGTGGCGTTCGACAAGACCGGCACGCTGACCCTTGGTCGTCCCGAACTGACCGGCATCTGGACCGAAAGCATCGCCGAGGATGAGGCGCTGCGTCTGACCGCTGCGGCCGAGACGCGGTCGGAACACCCGCTGGCCGCAGCCATCGTGGCCGCCGCCGAACGGCGCGGCCTGTCGCTGCCCGACGCGACCGAGATCGACACCGCCGCCGGGCGCGGCCTGACGGCGCGGGTCCAGGGGCGGTCGCTGCTGATCGGCAACCGCGCGGCGTTGGAAGAGGCCGGCGTGACCCTGTCCGCGACGCTGGCATCCTCGGCCGAGGGTGCGGCGGCCGAGGGCGCGACACCGGTGCATCTGTCCATCGACGGCGTCCACAGCGCCAGCCTTGCGCTGGCCGATCCGGTGCGGCCGGAATCGGCCGACACGGTCGCGGCGCTGCACGAACTGGGGCTGCGCTGCGTGATGCTGTCGGGCGATACCAAGGCCACGGCGCAGGCCGTCGGCGAACGGCTGGGCATCGACGAGGCCAAGGGCGGGCTGCGCCCCGATGACAAGCTGACGGCGATCGGCGAGATGGGCGAACACACCGTCTTCGTCGGCGACGGCATCAACGATGCCCCCGCGCTGGCGGCGGCCGGAACCGGCATCGCCATCGGCACCGGCACCGACATCGCCATCGAATCGGCCGATGCGGTGCTGATTTCCGGCGATCCGTTCGGGGTCGTGCGCGCGGTGCGGCTGTCGCGGGCGGTCATGCGCAACATCCGCCAGAACCTGTTCTGGGCCTTTGCCTATAACACGGCGCTGATCCCGGTCGCGATGGGCGTGCTGGTGCCGTTCGGCGGTCCGCAACTGTCGCCCATGCTGGGGGCGGCGGCGATGGCGATGTCGTCGGTCTTCGTCGTCGGCAACGCCCTGCGGCTGCGGCGCGCGGCGTGACCGGGCGGCGCGCATTCCTGGCGTCGGCCGCGGCGCTGGCGCTGGCCGGGGGGCCGGTCTCGGCCCGTCCCCTGCCGCGCATCCTGGCCTTTGGCGACAGCCTGACGGCGGGCTATGGGCTGGCTGCGGGCGAGGGGCTGGTTCCGGTGCTGTCGGACTGGCTGGCCGAACATGGGCAGCCGGCCCGGATCGTCAATGGCGGCCTGTCGGGCGAGACGACCTATGGCGGGCGGGTGCGCATCGGCTGGTCGCTGCGCCGGGGCGCCGATGCGGTGATGGTGGAACTGGGCGGCAACGACATGCTGGCCGGCTTTCCGCCCGCCCAGGCCGAGGCCAATCTGGACGCGATCCTGACCCGCGCCGGTGCGGGCGGGCGTCCGGTCCTGCTGGTCGGCATCCGCTCGCCCGCCCGCGACCGGGCGACGCAGCAGGAATGGGCCGCGATCTGGCCGCGTCTGGCGCGGCGTCACGGAACGCTGCTCTGGCCCGATCTTTACGCCCCCATCGCGGCACTTGCGCCCGACCGGCGCGGCGCGATGCTGCAAGCCGACGGGCTGCATCCGTCGGCCGCGGGCGTGCGATTGATCGTGCAGGCGTTGGGGCCAAGCGTGCTGGCGCTGATCGCGCGATTGCCGGCCGCGCGCCGCACGCTCTGAGCCGGCGCGCACCCGCGATCAGGGCGCGCCGTCCGATCCGCCGCGCAGATCGGGCGCGTCGGTCAGCGCGACCCAGGCATCGTATTGCGCCAGGAACACGCGCCCGTTCAGATGCCGGATCAGGTCCGAGCGTTTCAGCCGGTCCATGACCGGCCCCTTCACCTCGGACAGATGCAGCCCCACGCCCATATCGCGCAGACGCTGATTGACCGCCTCAAGGCTTTCCAGCGCCGAAAAATCGACCTCGTTGACGGCGGAAAACATCAGCACCACGTCACGGATCGCGCAGCCCTCGGTCACGCGTTTCTGGATCAGATCCTCAAGGAACCGGGCGTTCACGAAATACAGGCTTTCATCCACCCGCAGCGTCAGCAGGCGGGGATCGGTGGTGACGCTGTGACGCAGGACGTTGCGGAAATGCTGGCTGCCGGGAACCAGCCCCACCTCGGCCACGTGCGGGCGCGATGTCTTGTAAAGATGCAGCATGACCGAGATCGCGACGCCGGATGCCACGCCGATCTCGACCCCCAGAAGCAGCGTCAGCAGGATCGTGACGGCAACAGCGACGAAATCGGCGCGCGAATAGCGCCATGTCTTTCGCAGGATCGAGAAATCCACCAGGCTCAGCACCGCGACGATGATCGTGGCGGCCAGCGTGGCGTTGGGCAGATGGTGGACCAGCGGCGTCAGCGCGACGGCGGCGACGGCCAGCCCGATGGCAGTGAAGGCGCCCGCCGCCGGGGTCCGCGCGCCCGCATCGAAATTCACCACCGAACGCGCAAATCCGCCCGTCACCGGATAGCCGCCGGTGAACGCCGCGCCCAGATTGGCCGCGCCCAGCCCGATCAGTTCCTGATCCGGGTCGATCCGCTGGCGCCGTTTGGCGGCCAGGGTCTGCGCCACCGACACCGATTCCACGAACCCGATCACCGAAATCAGGATCGCCGGCATCAGCAGCGCGCGCAGCAGATCGGGCGAAAGCCCCGGCATCGTCAACGGCGGCAGGCCCTGCGGTACGCGGCCCACGATCTGGACGCCGCGCGCCTCAAGATCCAGCGCCCAGACCGCCAGCGTGGTCGCCACCACCGCCGCGACCGGACCGGCCCGCGTCAAAATGTCGGCCAGCAGATCGGGTGTGCCCAGCCTTGCCAGCGTCGCGCGCAGGCGGCGGCGCGCCCAGAACAGGAACCCGGTCGCGGCCGCGCCGATCAGCAGCGTGATCCCGTTCGTCTGGTCCAGATTGCGCATGATCGACGACACGATCTGCGCCAGATCCTGTCCGCCGGCCTCGATGCCCAGAAGATGCCTGACCTGACTGGCGGCGATCAGGATGCCCGAGGCGGTGATGAATCCCGCGATCACCGGATGGCTGAGGAAATTGGCCAGAAACCCCAGACGCAGCACGCCCATCAGGATCAGGAACACGCCCGACAGGAAGGCCAGCGTCAGCGCGGCGACCGCATAGCCCGCCGTCCCTTGCTGGGCCACCTGCCCCACCGCCGACGCGGTCAGCAGCGACACCACCGCCACCGGGCCGACGGCCAGCGCGCGGCTGGTGCCGAACACCGCATAAAGCAGGATCGGCGCGATCGAGGCATAGATCCCCGCCTCGGGCGGCAGCCCCGCCAGCAGCGCATAGGCCAGCGATTGCGGAATCAGCATGATCGTCACGATCACGGCGGCAAGCAGATCGCTGGACAGCGCGGCCCGGTCGTAACGCCGCCCCCATTCGAGGATCGGGAAATACTGGCGCAATTTCGGCATCTACCGTCACGTCCCTTCGCTCAGTCGATCTGCGGATCGGGCCGGCAGATCGCCGTCAGCCGCGCCCGATCGGTCAACGTCACCCGCGCGCCGGCGACGTGGACGCCGTCGCGCGACAGGCTTTTGAAACAGCGCGACAGGCTTTCGGGCGTCATCCCCAGATAGGACGCGATCAGCCGTTTCTCGTGCGGCAGGGTAAAGCCCGCCGCGCCGCCCAGTTCATCCGACAGCGCCAGCAGATAGGCCGCCAGCCTTTCGCGGGACGATCGCAGCTTCAGGTTCTTCGTGCGCCGGACCATGCTGCGATAGCCGCGCGCCAGTTCTTCGGTCACGTCGACGGCGAACTCGACATCGCGGCGAAACGCGGCGCGCATATCGACCGCCGGGATCAGCACGATCCGGCAGGCGCGCAGGGTGCGCGCCGACATCAGATGATCGCCGTCGCGGATGCAGGCGGCCAGAATGAAGCTGGTGACCGGTTTCAGGATGTCGATCGTGGTCTCTTGCCCGTTCCATTCCGCGAACAGCTCGACCCGCCCTTCGACCAGCACATGCAGAAAGCTGGCGCGCATGCCCTGGCTGACCAGGCACAGCTGCGCGGGAAATTCCTGCACATAGGCGGCCTGCATCAGCGCGTCGAAGCCGGGCGAGGCCATGTTCCTGAACGGCTTCAGCTTTCTGATCTCGGCGCGGTCGCTGTCGTGCATCGTGCTGCCTTTCGAATCGCGTATCGGCGGTCTTACGCTAGCGCGTGACGCGGCCCCGGCAATTGACCTAAATCAATCCGCCGCGCAACGATTACGCGCCATTCGCCCGTCAGGTGCGCCGCGCCCACGCGCACACTGCACGCCGCAACGCCGTCACATCTCAAACCGCGCCGCTTTCCGTCATCCGCGCCGATCCATTTGATCGAGGTCAATTCCCGGCATCCGCATCCGTGAATCCTCGGCTGTGAACCCGCCGCCCTGTGCGGCACGATACGGAGCATTTGACATGTCGAGCGACATTTCATCGACGACGGCGGAACAGCAACGTGCGCTTTGGCTTAGCACGACGGCATTCACGCTGTGCTTTGCCGTCTGGACGATCTTTTCCATCATCGGCCTTGAAATCAAACAGGAACTCGGCCTGTCCGAATTCCAGTACGGCCTGCTGATCGCCACGCCGATCCTGACCGGATCGCTGACCCGGCTAATTTTGGGCGTGTGGACGGAACGCTTTGGCGGCCGGCTGGTCTTTCCGGCGCAGATGATCCTGACCGGGGCGGCGACCTGGGCGCTGACCTGGGCCGACAGCTATGCGACGTTCCTGATCGCGGCGCTTGGCGTCGGACTGGCCGGCGGGTCGTTCATCATCGGCGTCGCCTATGTCTCGAAATGGTTCCCGGCCGAGCGTCAGGGCACCGCGCTTGGCATTTTCGGCATGGGCAACGTGGGCGCCGCCGTCACCAAGTTCCTGGCCCCCTTCGTGCTGGTCGCATTCGGGTGGGAGGCCGTCGCCCATATCTGGGCCGTGGTCATCGCCCTGATGGGCGTGGTGTTCTTCCTGGTCGCGCGCGACGATCCCGCGTTTCGCGCCCGGCGCGAGAAAGGCATCGCACCGCCCAGCCTGGCCCAGCAATTCGCGCCGCTGAAGAAGCTGCAGGTCTGGCGCTTTTCGATCTATTACTTCTTCGTCTTCGGCGGGTTCGTCGCGCTGGCGCTGTGGCTGCCGCATTACCTGACCGAGGTTTACGGCGCCGATGTGCGCATGGCGGGGATGGCCGCCGCGGCGTTCAGCCTGTCGGCCAGCATCTTCCGCGCCTATGGCGGCGTGCTGTCGGATCGCTTCGGCGCGCGGACGGTGATGTACTGGACCTTCGGCTTTTCCGCCGTGCTGCTGTTCATGCTGTCCTATCCGCCGACCGATTACGTCATCCGCAGCAAGGACGGCCCCATCACCTTCTCGACCGAGATGGATCTGTGGCCCTTCATCATCACGACCTTCGTGCTGGGCTTCTTCATGAGCCTGGGCAAGGCCGCGATCTACAAGCATATCCCGGTCTATTATCCCAACCATGTCGGCGCGGTGGGCGGGCTGGTCGGCATGATCGGCGGTCTGGGCGGCTTCATCCTGCCCATCGCCTTCGGTGCGCTTCTGGACCTGACCGGGGTCTATACCTCGTGCTTCGTGCTGCTGCTGGTGATCGTGGTGGTGTCGATGGGTTGGATGCATTTCTCGATCCGCGCGATGGAGCGTCAGGCCCAGGGTCCCGCGCTGGACCGGCTGCCCAGCTTCCCCGAACTGGCCGAGATTCACGACCCCGAACGGACGCGGATGCCGCGCACGCTTGACGACTGGCGCCCCGAGGACCCGCAGTTCTGGGCCGAAAAGGGCCGCCGGATCGCGCGCCGCAACCTGTGGATCTCGATCCCCGCGCTGCTTCTGGCGTTCGCGGTCTGGATGGTGTGGTCGGTCGTCGTCGCGCGGCTGCCCGCGATCGGGTTCGAGTTCACGACCGGCCAGCTGTTCTGGCTGGCGGCGCTGCCCGGCCTGTCGGGGGCGACGCTGCGAATCTTCTACAGCTTCATGGTGCCGATCTTCGGCGGACGGCTGTGGACGACGCTGTCCACCGCCTCGCTGCTGCTGCCCGCGCTTGGCATCGGCTATGCCGTCCAGAACCCGGACACCCCTTATCTGATCTTCCTGACGCTGGCGCTGCTGTGCGGTTTCGGCGGCGGCAACTTTGCCTCGTCGATGGCCAATATCGCCTTCTTCTTCCCCAAGGCGGAAAAGGGCAACGCGCTGGCGCTGAACGCGGGTCTGGGCAATCTGGGCGTGTCGGTCATGCAGTTCCTGGTGCCGGTGGTCATTACCGCCGGCGTGTTCGGCGCGATGGGCGGTGCGCCGCAGCAACTGTCCGAGGGCGGGCAGCTGTGGATGCAGAACGCGGGCTTCGTCTGGGTGCCCTTCATCGTCCTTGCCACGGCGGCCGCGTGGCTGGGGATGCACGACATCGCCGATGCGCGCGCCAGCTTCCGCGAGCAGGCGATCATCTTCACGCGCAAGCATAACTGGCTGATGTGCATCCTCTATACCGGCACGTTCGGCAGCTTCATCGGCTTTTCGGCCGGGTTCCCGCTGCTGACCAAGCTGGCCTTCCCCGAGGTGAACGCCCTGAACTTCGTCTTCCTGGGGCCGCTGGTCGGCGCGCTCAGCCGGGCGGGCACGGGATGGGTCAGCGACCGGTTCGGCGGCGGACGGGTCACGTTCTGGACCTTTGCGGGGATGATCGTCGTGACCTTCGGCGTCATCTCGGCGCTTGGCGCGGGCAGCTTCATCGCCTTCTTCGTGGCCTTCATGGCGCTGTTCTTCCTGACCGGCGTCGGTAACGCATCCACGTTCCAGATGATCCCGATCATCATGAGCCGCGAGGTGCCGCGCCTGATGCCCGAACTGCAGGGTGCCGAACTGCGCCGGCAGGCGGATCGCGAAAGCGCGGCGATCATCGCCTTCACCTCGGCCATCGCGGCCTATGGCGCCTTCTTCATCCCCAAGGCCTATGGCACCTCGATCGCGATGATGGGCAGCCCGGTGGGCGCGCTGTGGGCGTTCCTGGTCTTCTACGCGATCTGCATGGGGCTGACCTGGGCCTATTACACCCGTCGCGGCGGATTGCTGCACGATATCGAGCGTGGACAGTCCCCCATGCCCGAGGCGCAGACCGCCTGACAGCGCGGCGACAGCAGGATGAGCCGACCTGATGGCTGCACCGCACGGGTGCAGCCATCAGGCGTTGGCTGGCCTTCGCGACACCGCCTGCAGGGCCGTCGCCGGCTGTTCGCCGTGATGCCGCGCCCGACCTCAGCCCGCGCCCGTATCGGCGGCACAGCGGAAACCGATATGACGATGCCCGCGGCCCGGCGCGTTGGAAAAGCCGTCGCGGTGGGTTGCGGTCAGGGTCGCGGCATCGGCGTCATAGATGTAATCGCCGCCCCGCGTGACCCGTTCGCCGGCGCGGTCGGGTGCCTCGCGCCCGTCCGAGGGATCATAGGGATAGGGGCGCTTCAGGCTGGATGTCCATTCGGCAAGCGACCCGCTCATGTCCTGCACGCCGGCCGCGGTGGCCCCGGCCGGGTGACTTCCGACCGGGGCGGTCACACCCGTCTGCCGCGACACGAAGGCGCGGGTCCGGTCGGGCGCGGCGTTCCCCCAGGGATAGAGGTCCGCTTCAGCGCCGCGCGCCGCCGCCTCCCATTCGGCCTCGGTCGGCAGCCGCGCGCCGCGCCAGATGCAATAGGCGCGCGCGCCGGCCCAGGTGGTTTCAGTGACGGGATGATCCGCGTATCCCGGATTCGGCACGAACGCGCCGCCGCTGTAACCGATGCGCGCCTGCGGATCGTCCAGCGCGATGATCGGGTAAAGGCCGCTGCCGCGCTGTTCCTCCATCAACAGGGCGGCACTTTCGTCCGAAAGGGCGGTCCGGCTTGCCTGGCCGCCGTCGAAAGCCTGCGCGACCGGGATGGCCAGCGCGTCGAGATATTCGGCGAAGGCCGCGTTGGTGACTTCGGTGCGGTCGATCCGGAACCCCGGCAATTCGACCGAATGCGCCGGTCGTTCGCTGTCGGGTCCGTCGTCTCGACCCAGCACATATGTCCCCGCCTGAACGGGGATCATCGTCTCATTGGCCCGCATGGAACGGGGTGCGTTGCCCGGCCCGGCCGGTTCCGCGCCAAGTCGGGTGAAATCCGGCGGCTGGCCGCCCTGCTGCGCGCCTGCCGCGCTGGCCGCGATCAGTCCCGCCGCGATACCCGCGAGGGCCACGAACGAGGCTTTCGGACGTGCGATGGATGGATATGTCATATCTCCTCCCCGGTGCGGTTGAGGTTATGCGCCCGGACCCGATCATGCACGAAGAACGGCATCTTGCGAACGGGCGATACCCCGCCATCGGGCCGGATCGGCTGCCCGCGCCACGGGCGCTGCATGTCGCAGGCTTCCCCGGACCCCGCTCAGCGGAACATGCCGCTGGTCGCGTCGGCAAAGCTGTTGTCGCGATTCACCCTGGCGTTGAAGCGATAGGTCAGCGACATGCCCACCTCGTTCACCTTTTCGCCGCGGCCATTGCTGGCCCGAACCACGCCGACGCCAAGATCCATCGTCTCGGCGATCTTGCAATCCGCGCCAAGGCTGACCGCCCAGTTATGCGGCGCAGCCGAATCCATCAGCGCCGGGCCGTTCTTGGGGTTGAAGGCGCGGATATAGTTCAGCGCATAGGTCCATTTGCCGACCTGGTAATCCGCGCCCAGATGAAAGCCCCATTCATCGTCGCCGGTCCGGACTTCGGGGCCGACCCGGTCATATTCCATGTTGAACAGCGCCAGGCTGCCGCGCAGCCGGTTTCCGCCCAGATCACGTGTCAGCATCGCGCTGGCCATGTTGCCGTCGTGACAGGTCGCGGTCGTGATGCAGGCCCGGCCATGCGTCAGGCCAAGCGCCAGATTGTCGCCCGAAGGCAGGTCCCCGCTCCAGCGGATGCCGGCTTCCCATTCGTTCCGAAACGACAGGTCGTCGAACCGGTCGTTTCCGGCCGAGGGCGTGTCGGACGCCTTCTCCCGCCGATAGGTCGGGTTGAGGTTGACCGACGCGCCGACGGTAAAGCCGTTCATGTCGGGCGAGGTATAGCCCAGCTTGACCGCCCCGGCGGTGGTGCGATAACCGGCCCCGAACCTGCCGCCGGGGATGCCGTCGGCCCAGTCCCACCTGTCCGGCCGCCCGGTGCCGCCGCCATAGGGCAGGTTGCCCCAATAGCCGACAACGCCTTGATAGGCGCCGTGCCCGACGCTGATACCGGCCCCCCCGGCCCGTGGCGGCGCGACCCGGCCGGCAGCGCCGCCGGTATTTCCGAAATACAGTTCGCCGCGCCCTCGGCCCTGATCCGCATCCGCGAGGATCAGGCGAAGCTGCGCGGCTTCATCCGGCAGATCACATCCCGCCCGCTGCCGGAAGACACGGCGCTAAGCGTCGGCGGCGAAGGCGGGTCCAGAACCTCGGTCCGGCAGGCGTTTCAGGACGGACGGGCGCGGATGACCCTGCTGTTCTGGCTGTGCGCCTTTGTCATGCTGATGGGGTTCTATTTTCTCGCCTTCTGGACGCCGACGCTGCTGGGTCTGGCCGGGCTGCCCGCGTCGCAGGCCATCCTGGGCACGGCGGCGCTGAACCTGGGCGGCGTGCTGTGCGGTCTGGGCGTGGGCAAGGTGGCCGACCGTTTCGGCGGGCGCGTGGTGCTGTCGGGAATGTTCGTCATGGGCGCCGCCTCGCTGGGCATGGCGTCGGCCTCGACCGGGTCGGTCGTGCTGCTGATGGTGGCGATCTTCCTTGCCGGGGCGGCCTGGATCGCCGGTCAGGCGCTGATCGTGGTGGTGCTGGCGCAAAGCTATCCGGCGCAGATCCGCGCCACCGTCATCGGCAGCACGCTGGCGGTCGGCAGGCTGGGCGCGATCGTGTCGCCCATGGTGGCGTCGGTGCCGATGGCGCTTGGCTGGTCGCCCGAGGCCATCCTGCTGATCCCGATCGTTCCGGCGCTGATCGCGGCGGCGGCGGTCCTGTTCGCCCGCCCCGTCGATCCCGCCACATCATCGCGCTGAAAGGAACAGTCCATGTCCACGAAGACCGAAGCACCCAAGACCCGTGGCACCGTCCAAGAAATGACCAATCAGGTCCTGCGCGATTGCGGAATGACGACGATGTTCGGCAATCCCGGCTCGACCGAGCTGAACTTTCTGACCGACTTCCCCGAGGATTTCCGCTATGTCCTGGGCCTGCAGGAGGCTGCGGCCATCGCCATGGCCGACGGATACGCTCAAGCCACGCGCAACGCGGCCTTCGTGAACCTGCATTCGGCGGCGGGGGTCGGGAATGCCTTGGGCAACCTGTTCACCGCCTACAAGAACCACACGCCGCTGGTCGTCACCGCCGGGCAGCAGGCGCGCGACATCCTGCTGTATCAGCCCTATCTGGGTGCCGACCGGGCGACGGAGTTTCCGCGCCCCTACGTCAAATGGTCGATCGAGCCGGCGCGCCCGCAGGACGTGCCGCTGGCCATTGCGCAGGCCTATGAAATCGCCATGCAGCACCCGCGCGGCCCGGTCTTCGTGTCCGTCCCGTCCGAGGATTGGGCCGAGACGGCAGACATGCCGACGCCTGCGCGCACCCGGCACGACACCGTCCCCGGCCCCGACGCGCTGGCCGACATGGCCGCGGCGCTGAAAGCCGCGAAGAATCCCGCCCTCGTGGTGGGCAGCGGTATCGACCGCGACGGCGCCTTCGACGCGGCGGTGGATCTGGCCGAACGGATGGGTGCCACCGTGTTCGAGGCCCCGGTCAGCAGCCGCGCGAACTTCCCCGAGGATCATCCCCGCTTTGCGGGCTTTCTGCCCGCCATGCCCGAGGGGCTGTCGAAGCTGCTGGAACCGCATGACGTGGTGGCGGTGATCGGCGCGCCGGTCTTTACCTTCCACATCTTCGGCCGCGCACCGATCTTCGACAGCGACACGGCGTTCTGGCAGATCACCGACGACCCGGACGAGGCCGCGCACAGCCAGGTGGCGACCAGCCTGCTGGGCAGCATCGGCGCCTCGATCAAGGCGCTGGCCGGTCTGCTGGGCGAGCGGAAGGCGAACCCCGCCACGCCCCTGCGCGCCAAACCCGACAAGGCAAAGGGCCGCGATCCCATGGGCATCGACTTTGCCATCCAGACCATCGACGCCACCCGGCCCGACGGCGCGCTGATCGTGGAAGAGGCCCCCTCGCACCGCCCGGCGATCCAGCGTGACCTGCCGATCACGCAGGGCGGCGGGTTCTTCACCATGGCCAGCGGCGGACTTGGCTGGGGTCTGCCGGCCGCGGTCGGGGTGTCGCTGGCCAACCGCGACAGACGCACCATCTGCATCGTGGGCGACGGATCGTCCATGTATTCCATCCAGGCGATCTGGACGGCGGTGCAGCACGATCTGCCCGTGACCTTCGCGGTGCTGAACAACCAGGGCTATGGCGCGCTGCGCGGGTTCGCCGCGCTGATGCAAAGCCGCTCGATCCCCGGCATGGACGTGCCCGGCATCGACTATGTCCAGCTGGCCGCCAGCATGCGCTGTCCCGGCACCCGCGTGACCGCGCATGGCGACCTGGCGCAGGCGCTGCGCGACGCACATGGCGCGGCCGGCCCGCAACTGGTCGAGATTGCCATCGATCCCGCGACCGGCAAGATCTACTGACGAACCGCATCTTGAAAGGAACCTCTCATGGCTGACATGAAACACGCCCTCAACTGGATCGGCGGCGAATGGGTCGATGCCGACAAGATCTCGACCGCCATCGACCCGGCCACGTCCGAGGAAATCGGCACCTTCGCCGATGCCAGCAAACAGGACGCGCAGCGCGCCATCGACGCCGCCCGCCGCAGCTTCCGCACCAGCCGCTGGTCGCGCGACCGCCATCTGCGCGCCCGCGTGCTGAACCAGCTGGCCGATGCGTTCGAGCGGAACGCGCAGGCGCTGATCGACCTCCTGTGCCTCAACAACGGCAAGGTTCGCGCCGAGGCCGAGCTTGAGGTGTTCATGGTGCCCGCGAAGCTGCGCTTTTACGCCGCCGTCACGCTGACGGAGTACGGCCGCGCGCTGGAGCCGCTGAACGGCACGATCTCGATGGTGCTGCGCCAGCCGATCGGGGTGGCCGGGATCATCGTGCCCTGGAACTCGCCCATCGTGCTGATGATCCGCTCGCTGGCGCCCGCGCTGGCGGCGGGGACCACGGCCGTCATCAAGTTCCCCGGCCAGACCGCACTGGTGAACCACAAGGTGATGGAGGTGATGGCCGAGGCCGCCGACCTGCCCGACGGCGTCGTCAACGCCTTCACCGAGACGGGCTATGAGGGATCGGCCCTGCTGGTCGATTCGCCCGACGTGCCGACGATCAGCTTCACCGGGTCCACCAGGACCGGGCGCAGCATTTCCGAGGCCGGGGCCAAATATCTCAAGCGGTTCGGGCTGGAACTGGGCGGCAAGACGCCCTTGGTGATGTTCGACGACGCGCGGCTTGAGGATCTGGCGCCCCTGTTCGAGAAGGCGCTGACCGTGTTCGCCGGGCAGTTCTGCATGACCGGCTCGCGCTGGCTGGTGCAGAAGGGCATTGCGGACCGCTTCCGCGACCTGATGGCCGAGCGGATGCGGGCGATCAAGGTCGGCCCGGCCTCGGACCCGGCCAGCGACATGGGCCCGCAGATCGACAAGGGCAATGTCGAACGCATCGACCGCATCGTCGAGGACGCCATCGCCAAGGGCGCGAAACCCATCGTGCGCGGCGGCCCGGTCACCGAGGGCGAACTGGCCAAGGGGGCCTTCTATCAGCCCGCCATGCTGGAGGTGAGCGATCCCAAGATGGCGATCGTTCAGGAAGAGACGTTCGGCCCGGTGGTGACCATGCAGGTCTTCGAGACCGAGGAAGAGGCCGTGGCGCTGGCCAATGACAGCGAATACGGGCTTGCGGCGGGCGTCTACACGCAAGACGTCAACCGCGCCTTCCGCGTCGCCCGCGAGATCGACGCCGGCACCGTCTGGATCAATGAATGGGCCAAGATCTATGACGAGTTCGAGGAGGGCGGTTTCAAGCAATCGGGTCAGGGCCGCATGAACGGTCTGGCGGTGATGGACGACTTCGTCGAATACAAGCACATCACCCTGTCCCAGGGCGTGATGTTCCCGCCCGAGGATTGATCCGGGCGCGGCGCGCCCCGCGCGACCGCGTCGGACGGGGCGCGCGGCTTGAACAGGGCGCGGGCAGCGGGCGTTTGGGATGCGCCGGACGCCTGCGGGCCTTCAAGGATGCGGTCGCCGCGAAAGGCAAGGCGGCGACCATTCGTGCGCAACAATCTTGCGAAAATGCGATGCAAAAAAACATTCTGACGCGGGCTGTCGTTGTGACTAGCCCTTGAAACGATCAGCCTTTGCCTTCCCGGAGGGTGTCTTATCGCGCCTTCCGGACTTCGACGTTATAACGGAAAGGACCTTTCATGGACGAGACACGGCGGAATTTTCTTGGCGCGACGGCCTTCGGCCTGGGCAGCCTGCCCTTTGTGACCTCGGCTGCGGCGCAGACCGCGGCGGATGCGCCGGCGGATGCGGGCGGGGCAGAGGCGGGGGCGACGTCCGCGGTGCAGGCCAGCGATTATGGCGCCTCGACCGCGGATCAGCCGCTTGACATCGTCTCGCTGGAACGTCTGGACGCGGCGGTGAAAGAGGCGATCCCCGAGGCCGGATACGAATTCGTGTCGGGCGGTGCGGGCGACGAATGGACCCTGCACGAGAACCGCCGCGCCTTCGACGATTTCCGCATCGAGCCCAAGCGTCTGCGCGGCGTCTCGCCCGAGGTCGACCTGTCGATCGAGTTGCTGGGCCAGTCGCTGCCCTTCCCGATCTTCACCGCGCCGATGGGCGCCCACGGCATGGTCCACGAAGAGGCCGAGGTCGCCACCGCCCGCGGCACCGGCATGGCGGGCACGCTGTATTGTTCCTCGGGCGCCTCGCACCGCACCCTGGAAGAGATCGCCGAGGCGACGCAGGGGCCGAAATGGTTCCAGCTTTACTGGAACAACGACACCGAGGTGACGCGGTCGCTGCTGGACCGGGCCAAGGCCGCCGGCTATTCGGCGATCGTGCTGACGGCGGATGCGCTTGGGCCGGGCCAGCCGGACGATTTCAAGGCCATGGGCTCTCCGTTCCGGCCGGACATGGTGTTTGGCAACCACGATCCGGAACGGGGCGGGTCGGGCAATTTCTTCGACCAGAAGCTGGACCTGGACACGGATGCGATCAAGTTCATCAAGGACCAGACCGGCCTGCCGGTGATCGTCAAGGGCCTGCTGCGCGCCGACGATGCCGACCGCTCGATCTCGGCGGGGGCGGATGCGATCCAGGTGTCGAACCATGGCGGGCGGCAGATCGACGGTGTGCCGGCCTCGATCGCGGCGTTGCCGGACGTGGTGGCGACGGTGGACGGGCGCGTGCCGGTGATCATGGATGGCGGCGTGCGGCGCGGCATCGACGTGGTGCGGGCGCTGGCGATGGGCGCGGATGCGGTGGCCGTGGGTCGTCCGGTGCTGTACGGGCTGGGCCTGGGCGGCGCGCAGGGCGTGCAGTCGGTGCTGGAACATCTGCGCGCGGAACTGCAATCCGCGATGCTGCTGAGCGGGGCGGCGAAACTGGCCGATCTGGACCCCAGCTTCATCAACCTCGTCGGCGCCAGCGCCGAAGCCAACCGGAGCTGAGAGATGGCACACATGAAAACGCTGACCCGCGCCGCCACGCTTGCGGTCGCGACCCTGATCGCGCCCGCCGCCTTTGCGGCAAGCGACACTGCCGAGCCGGTGGACCAGACCGTCTATGAGGGCCGCGAGACGCTGCCCGACCCGACCGAGGGGCAGTGCGATGTCGAACGCTCGCTGGTCGAGTTCAAGGACAATCTGTGGCGCCACACCAACGGATCGTTTCCCGCCACCCATAGCGGGCTGGTCCTGATCACCGATGAAGGTGCGCTGGTGGTCGATGCGGGCAACACCTGCGTCGCCAAGTGGTTGCAGGACGAGATCAAGACGCGGTTCGATGCGGACATCAAGTATGTCGTCATGACCCACGCCCATTTCGATCACCTTGCCGGCACGCAGGTCTGGCAGGATGCCGGCGCGACGGTGATCGCGCAGCGCAACGCGATCGAGCCGATCATCGGGGAGAAACTGCCCGTCGCCACGCCCGATCGCGTGTTCGACACCGAGGCCGAGATCGAGCTGGGCGGCGAGACGATCCTGCTGCACCACGAACCGGCGGGAAGCCACTCGAACAGCATGGTGCAGGTCGTCTTTCCGCGTCAGCAGGCGATGCAATGCACCGATGTCTGCCAGTCCAAGACCTTCCCCTATATGGATTTCCTCGATTTCTATTATGACGGCTGGATCAACACGCTGGACTGGGTGATCGAACAGGATGTCGATCTGATCGACGTGGGCCACTATAACGATCCGGCCACGACCGAGGATATCGTCGCGCTGCGCGACTATATGGTCGATCTGCACGATCAGGTGCTGGCGCGCTTGCGCGAGGGGATGGTGTGGGACCAGCTGTGGCGCACGATCACGGCGGGGAACGAACACAAGGAAGACTGGTTCGGATACGACAACATGCGCTGGGCCAACATTGTCGGCATGTATCGCTGGGTGAACAATCACCGTCGCGGCGTGTGGTGAGACTTCGCGCCGCCGGCCAAGTGCTGCGATCCCGGCTTTGGTGGGCAGGCGCGTCGCCAGCCCCCGGTGCCGCGTGACGCCCCAGGAAGGGTCGGCGCGACATCCGCACCCGACGCGGGAAGCGCGGCGACCCCTGCCCCGGCCATCCGACGCCGGGCCGATGCCCTCAATCCGGCCGGAGACTGGCGATGGATTGAGCAAGGCTTGCGAACTCGGCCTGAAGAAATCCCCGGAACCGCTTGACCGCCGGCCGCATCGGGCGGCCGGTGTGCCACACCAGGCTGAGCGCGCGTGCCGGGTGGCGGATCGGGATCGGCAGGGCCGTCATCGTCCTCAGATGCCTTTGCATGAACACGACCGAATAGGGCAGCACGGTCAGCGCCTCGGACCCGTTCAGCACGTTGACGATGGAGGCCAGCGTCCCGCCCGAAAAGCTGACCTTGATATCGGTCACGCCGATATCGGCCAGCACGGTCCTGAGGTCGCGATACAGCGCGCTGCCCGCCGCCGGCGTGATCCACGGATAGGCCGCGATGTCGCGCTGTTCGACGGATTTCCGCCGCGCCAGCGGATGGGCGTGCGAACAGGCGATGATATTGCGCCCCGGCAGGATCTCGACCCGCTCGAAACCCTGCCCGACCTCGCCCGGGACCAGCGGGCAGATCGCCAGGTCGATATTGCCGACGACAAGCTGTTCAAGCAGATCCTCGGTCTGGCCATAGCTCAGGTCGATCCGCACGTCGGGAAATGCCGTCTGGAACCCCGCGACCATGCCCGAAATCACGCCATCGGTGAAGATCGGCGTCCCCGCGACCCGCGCCGTGCCGGATTTGCCGCCGGCGTGGCGATCCACCGCCTGCCCGGCCCGTTCGGTCGCCTCGGCGACGGCGCGTCCCTGAACGGCAAGAATCCGGCACAACTCGGTCGGTCTGAGCGGGCGTTTGCCCTTTTCGAACAGCCGTGATCCGATCCGCGCCTCAAGCGCCGCCACCGTGCGGGATACGCTTGGCTGGGATTTGCCCAGATGCGCCGCGCCCTCGCCCAGCCCGCCATTGTCGATGATTGCGGCCAGCAGCCGCAGGTGATTTGGGTCGATCTGCATAACATCAGGTTATGTTCTTTTCCTGAAATTCGATCAAGCGTCGCGTTGCGGCATGATACCCTGTCCGAAATCAAACGCCCAAATCAACCGCGAGGACATCATGGCCGACCAGACCGCGTCAGACACCATCGACAGCCAGGGCGTGCGGGTCCGTTTCGGCGCCGGAATGCGCCACCGGATCAGGGCAGAGGTCGAGCGGCTGAACTGCCGCCGCGCACTGGTCCTGTCAACGCCGCAGCAAAGCGAGGCGGCGCTGGAAATCGCCGAGTTGCTGGGACCGCTGGCGGCGGGGGTCTATGGCAAGGCCGCGATGCACACCCCGGTCAGTGTCAGCAAGGATGCGGCAGCCCACGCCCGAAGCGTCGATGCCGACTGCCTCGTGGCCATCGGCGGCGGCTCGACCACCGGGCTTGGCAAGGCGATCGCGCTGCGCACCGGTCTGCCGCAGATCGTCATCCCCACGACCTATGCCGGCAGCGAGGCGACGCCGATCCTGGGTCAGACCGAAGACGGGGTCAAAACCACGCTGAGCGATCCGGCCGTGCTGCCCGAGGTGATCCTGTACGACCCCGAACTGGTGCGCAGCCTGCCGGTCGGCATGACCGTGACTTCGGGCCTGAACGCCATGGCCCACGCCGCCGAGGCGCTGTATGCCACCGACCGCACCGCCCAGACCACGGCGCAGGCAATCGAGGGCTTGCAGGCCTTCGCAGACGGGTTGCCCAGGGTGATCCGCACCCCGGACGATCTTGAGGCGCGGATGCAGACGCTGCGCGGCGCCTGGCTTTGCGGCACGGTTCTGGGCCGCGTCGGCATGGCGCTGCACCACAAGCTTTGCCATACACTGGGCGGGTCGTTCGACCTGCCGCATGCCGACACGCACGCGATCATTCTACCGCATGCCATCGCCTACAATGCCCGCGCCGTTCCTCATCTGTTGCAGCCGGTCTGCGACATCTTCGGGGACGAGAATGCGGGGCTGGCGCTGTATCGTTTTGCCAAGCGGGTCGATGCGCCGCTGGCGCTGAAATCCCTGGGGCTGAAAGAGGCGGATCTTGACCGGGCGACCGAGCTGGCCACGCAAAAACCCTATCCCAACCCGCAACCGGTCACGGCCAGGGATATCCGCGCCCTGTTGCAGGCCGCATGGGCGGGCGATGCGCCGGTCACCTGATTAGCGTGCCGAACATATCCAATCCGGAGGAGACCCAACATGAGTGATATCACCACCGACGTGCTTGTCATCGGCACCGGCCCCGCGGGGGCGGCCACGGCCGCCCTGCTGTCCAGCTACGGGGTCGAGAACATGGCCATCAACCGCTATCGCTGGCTGGCCAACACGCCGCGGGCGCATATCACCAACCAGCGCACGATGGAGGTGCTGCGCGATCTGGGCCGCGACGTCGAGAACGAAGCCTACATGTTCGCCACGCATCAGGATCTGATGGGCGAGAACGTGTTTTGCGAAAGCCTGGCCGGCGAAGAGATCGGGCGCATGACCGCCTGGGGCAACAACCCGCTAAGCCAGGCCGAACACAAGCTGTCCAGCCCGACGCAGATGAACGACCTGCCCCAGACCTTCATGGAACCCTTGCTGTTCAAGACAGCCTGCCAGCGCGGCACGCAGGCACGCATGTCGACCGAATACCTGTCTCACGAACAGGATGCGGACGGCGTCACCACCACCTGCCTCGACCGGCTGTCGGGCAAGGAATTCACGATCCGGTCGAAATACCTGGTCGGCGCGGATGGCGGCAAGTCGCTGGTGGCCGAACATCTGGATTTGCCCTTCGACGGGCAGATGGCGGTCGGCGGGTCGATGAACATCGTGTTCCGCGCCGATCTTGCCAAATACGTCGCGCACCGGCCATCGGTGCTTTACTGGGTGATGCAACCCGGCGCGGATGTGGGCGGCATCGGCATGGGGCTGGTGCGGATGGTGCGGCCGTGGAACGAATGGCTGATCGTCTGGGGTTACGACATCAACGAACCCGCCCCCGAGGTGGACGACGAACTGGCCACGCGGGTCGCGCGCCAGCTGGTCGGCGACCCCGATCTGGAGATCGAGCTGCTCAGCGCGAACACCTGGACGGTGAACAATTTCTATGCGACGAAAACCGCCAAGGGCCGCGTGTTCTGCATGGGCGACGCGATCCACCGCCATCCGCCGTCGAACGGGCTGGGCTCGAACACCTCGATTCAGGACGCCTTCAACCTGGCGTGGAAACTGGCGATGGTGCTGAAGGGTCAGGCCGGCGAACGGTTGCTGGACAGCTATGACGCCGAACGCGCGCCCATCGCCAAGCAGATCGTGACCCGCGCGAACAAGTCGATCACCGAGACGAAGCCGATCTTCGACGCCCTGGGGATGAGCGAGGGCGTCCGCCCCGAGGTGATGCAGCAGAACCTGGAAGCCCGCAGCGACGCCACGCCCGAGGCCGAACGGCAGCGCGAGGCGATCCGGCAGGCGATCGCCTTCAAGAAATACGAATTCGACGCCCACGGGGTCGAGATGAACCAGCGTTATCGCTCGGACGCGGTGCTGCCCGAGGATCAGCCCGAGCCGCCCTTTCAGAAGGACGCCGAACTGCATTACCAGCCGACCACCTGGCCCGGCGCCCGCCTGCCCCATGCCTGGGTCTATCGTCACGACACCGGCGCGGCGGTCTCGACGCTGGATCTGTGCGGGCACGGCGTCTTCAGCCTGCTGACCGGCATCGGCGGCGAGGCGTGGCAGGACGCGGCCAGGGCCGTTGGCGACGATCTGGGCGTGACGGTGCAGGTCCATGTCATCGGCCCGCGCCGCGATCATGTCGATCACACCGGCGACTGGGCGCGCATCCGCGAAATCACCGATTCGGGCTGCCTGCTGGTGCGCCCGGATCATCACGTGGCCTGGCGCCGCGAACGCATGGTCGATGATCCGCAAGGCCAACTGGCCACGGCGATGAAAGCCATTCTGGACAGATAGACAGGTGCGGGGGCGGCCGCCCCTTTGCCGTCATCAGGAGGACGCAAACCATGTCTCGATATTTCACCGAAGACGACTCCGTCGCCACCGTCAACGCCCGGATGGGCGATCACATCGACCCGCGCCTGCGCCAGGTCATGGCCTCGCTGGTGCGCCACCTGCACGCCTTTGCCAAGGATGTCGAGTTGCGGCAGGAGGAATGGGATCTGGCCATCGATTTCCTGACCGCGACGGGCAGGATCTGTTCGGACGAACGGCAGGAATTCATCCTGCTGTCCGATGTGCTGGGCTTTTCGATGCTGGTCGATGCGATCAACAACCGCCGTCCGCAAGGCGCGACCGAGAACACCGTTTTCGGCCCGTTTCACGTCGATGGCGCGCCCGAGCTTGAGATGGGGGCGAACATCTCGCTTGACGGCAAGGGCGAACGCTGCCTGTTTTTCGGCAAGGTCGTCGATCTTCGGGGTCGGCCGGTCGAAGGCGCGCGGCTGGACCTGTGGTCGGACAATGCCGATGGCTATTACGATGTCCAGCAACCGGACGTGCAGCCGAAATGGAACAACCGCGGCGTCTTTACCACAGGGCCGGACGGGCTTTACCGGTTCTACGGGATCAAGCCGGTGTCCTACCCGATCCCCGACGACGGCCCGGTGGGCAAGATGCTGGCCAGCCTGGGGCGCCATCCCTATCGCCCGGCGCATATGCATTACCTTGTCACCGCGCCCGGCTTTCAGAAGATCGTCACCCATACGTTCGTGGCCGAGGACGACTATCTGGATTCCGACACGGTGTTCGGCGTGAAAGAGACGCTGATCGCCTCGTTCGAAAGGGTGGACGACGGCGATGCGGTGTGGCGTTCGCAATTCGATTTCGTGATGACCCCGGAACAAGAGGTCGCCGCGTAACCCCGGCGGCTTGTCGTCTGCTGCGCGACCGGGTGCGACAACCCCGCCGGGCAAGAAAAAGCCGCCGCGCCGGACCTGGCGCGGCGGCGTCGGTTTACTGCTGCGTGAACGCACCTTGATAGTTCGCCACCGGCGACCAGTCGGGGCTGACCGCGGGCAGCGGCTCGGGCGCGAACTCGGCGAAGGGTTCGGCCGCATAGACGATGTTGCCGCCCGTCACCGTCAGCACGGATTCAAGACCCATGATCTCTTCCTCGGGGACCGAGAAATAGTCATCCGACAGGATCGCGAAATCGGCATACATGCCTTCCTCGATCTTGCCCTTCACGTCCTCTTCCTGCGAGAACCAGGCGCTGCCCGAGGTGAAGATCTCAAGCGCCTCTTCGCGCGACAGCTTGTTGGCGTCGTCCCACAATTGCAGGCCGCCGACCGTCTTGCCCGTCACCAGCCAGTAAAGCGAGGGCCAGGGGTCATAGCTGCTGACGCGGGTCCCATCGGTTCCGGCGCCGACCGGGATGTCCATGTCCAGCATCTTGCGCACCGGGGGTGCCGCCACCGCAGCCTCGGCGCCATAGCGGTCGACGAAATATTCGCCGGCAAAGGCCATGCGGTCCTGAATGGCGATCCCGCCGCCCATCGCCTTGATCCGCTCCAGCTCGGCATCGCGGACGGTTTCGGCATGGTCGATGACCCATCGCGGGGCGAACTTGCCCTGCTCCTCGGCCACCTGCTCGAACACGTCCATGATCAGCGCGATGCTGTCGCCATAGGTCGCGTGCTGGCGCAGCGGCCATCCGGCCTCGACCAGCTGCGTCGTGACCTCGTGCAGGTCTTCCTCGGGGGTCTGACCCTCGGCCTTGCGCTCTTCAAGGTCGGGGGCGGGCGCCAAAAAGTTTTCCCAGTCGCCGACGCTGTGGACCAGGAATTCGCCGCCGCCTTCCAGCTCGTAGCCATGCTCCAGATGCACGTCCTCGTTGGTGCCCACCTCGTTATTGGCGATCCACTCGGCAAAATCCTCGGCCTCCTTGCCGGCTTCCTGCGCAAAGAGGTAATAGCTTACCCGCAGCGGCAGACCGTCATTGGTCGCGATGTTCTTCGAGCCGACATAATCCTCGGGAAAGACATGCCCGCCGCCGCCCGCGTCGATGGACGAGGTCATGCCCAGCCGGTTCAGCTCGCGATAGAAATGTTTGGTCGAGTTAACCATGTCCTCTTCCGACAGCTGCGGCAGCTTGCCGATGGTGCTGTAAAGAATGGACGGGTTCGGCTCGGCGTGCAGGATCGCGCCGCCCCCCTCCAGGAACTCGATCCGCGATCCGTCGGCGGTCTCGGTCTCGGGGGTATAGCCCAGCGCCTCGACGCCGGCCTGGTTCAAAAAACCCTGGCTGTACAGGAACAGCACGAAGACCGGCGTATCGGGCGCCGCCTCGTTCAGCTCTTCGACCGTCGGCATCCGCTGTTCCTCGAACTGATAGGGCGACCAGCCGCCGATGACGCGGACCCATTCGCCCTCGGGCACACGCTCGGCCTCGGTGCGGATGCGGTCCAGCGCCTCTTTCAGCGTGGGAATCCCGTCCCACCGGGTTTCGAGGTTATAGAAACGTCCGCCCCGGATCTGATGGGAATGGGAATCGTTAAGCCCCGGAATGACCGTGCGGCCATCGGCGTCGATGACTTGCGTGTCGTCGCCGCGATAGGCGTCCATGTCGGCATCGTCGCCGATTTCCACGAAAAGCCCGTCGCGGACGGCAAAGGCCGTGGCCGCGGACTGGTCGTCCGCGCCCGTGAAGACGGTGCCCGCATTCGTGACAATCAGATCGGCAGGCTGCTGATCCTGGGCCAGGGCGGGCGTGCCGGCGACAAGCGCGGCGACCGCCACGGTCCGCAGACCGGTGGTTCTGAACGATAGCATCGTATTCTCCTGGTTTCAGGGGGTGAAGCCGGCCGCGCCACAGCGCGACCGGTCGTGTTTCAGGCCTGTCCCGGGGAACAGGGCATTGGACTTACTGGCTGTCCTGCTGACCGTCTTCGCTGCCGGTCGCGGCTTCCTGCGCGCGGTTGAAGCTTTCGGTCACGGCGCGATAGCCGGGCGACACCTCGCCATACAGCGCGCCCCACTCGGCGGCATCGGGACGGTTCCAGGTGCGGTGCGTCTCGCTGAGGAAGGTGTTGGTGGTCATGGGTTCGACCCCTGCCGCCACCATCCGCGCAAGCGCCGCGTCCGACGCCATCTGGCTGACATCGCCCGAGGCGTCCATCACGACAACCACCTCATAGCCGTCCGCAAGGGCCTGCAACGCCGGGAAGGCGACGCAAACGCTTGTCCAGACGCCGGCGATGACCAGCGTCTTGCGGCCCGTCGCCTCGACAGCGGCGACGAAATCGGCGTTGTCCCAGGAACTGACCTCGCCCTGACGCGCGACATATTGCGCATCGTCGTCAGCTTCCAGCAGCTCGACCAGTTCCTCCATCAGCGGCCCGTTCGAGCCGTTGGGCTCGGACGCGGTATAGATGATCGGGATGTCGGCCTGTTCTGCGATCTTGGCCAGTGCGACGGTGTTGCGGCGCAGCTCCGAGATCTCGATGTCGTTTACCGTCTGGAACAGGCCCGTCTGGTGATCCAGCAGCAGCAGGACCGCGTCGGTGGGATCGTAAAGCGCGGCGTTCGCGGCCTCGGTCGGCTCTTTCGACAGACCCTGCAGATGCAGGGGCTGGCTGGTATCCTGCGCCTGCGCCGCGGTGAACGCGACCGGCTGCATCAGCATCGCTGCGGCCGTCCCAATTGCCAGGAATGTCCGGCCAAGCTTGATCGTGGATCTCGTAATCGTCTCCTTGGGGTTGGGGAGTGGCCCGCGGCCCGCCACGCCGGGGGCCGTCGGGAAAGGTAACTTGCCGACCGACAACCGTTGCCAATGTCGGTTCGGGTTCCAGCAGCACTGCCAGACGCCGAAGGCGGTCGCCTTCAGGCATTGCGGGCGGTCAGGTGGCGGCAAGCCGGCCATCCACCCGACCGATACGGAACCGATGCGGGGCGTCGCTCAGCCCAGCTTGCCCGCGACCTCGACCAGGCGGCGGGTCTGGTGGCCGATGGCGGATTTGACCTCGTCGGTGAACTCGGCGCCCTGCGAATGGCTGTAGCCATAGGGGTTGCCGCCGGTCTTGAAGATCACCTCGTCGGTATAGCCCGGCGCCACCACGAACCCGCCCCAGTGCATCACCGTGGTATAGAAGGACACCAGCGTCGTTTCCTGCCCGCCATGCGGGTTCTGGGCCGAGGTCATGGCCGAGACCGGCTTGCCGGCCAGTCCGCCCTTGGCCCAGATGCCGCCCAGCGTGTCGATGAAGGCGCGCATCTGGCTGGCCATCACGCCGAACCGCGTCGGCGCCGAGATCAGATAGGCGTTGGCCCATTCCATGTCCTCGGCCGTGGCCTCGGGGATGTCGGCGGTCTTTTCGGCCTGGGCCTTCCAGGCGTCCTGGCTGTTGATTGCCGCCTCGGGCGCGGTCTCGGGCGCCTTCAGCAGCCGCACCTCGGCCCCGGCGGCCTTCGCCGCCTCGGCCGCGATCGAGGCCATCTGGTGGTTGGTGCCATAGGTCGAATAATAGATGATGGCGAGTTTGACGGACATCTTGCCTCCTTCAGGGGTCAGGGTTGAAATCGGTGACGGATCAGGCGCGGCTGCGTTCGGCGCGCAGCGCGTCCAGGCTCCACGGGCCGGGGCCGGCGAAGACCAGGTACAGGAACACGAAGCAGTAGAGGATCGCCGCATCGCCGCGGTTGATCACGGGATAGAAGCTTTCCGGCGCGTGTCCGATGAAATAGGCCGCCGCCGCCATGCCCGAGGTCAAAAACGCGACCGGGCGGGTGAACAGCCCCACGATCAGCAACGCGCCGCCGAACAGCTCGATGATCCCGGCGATCCAGCCCAGCGACCAGGCGGGGGGCGTGCCGCCGGTATCGGGAAAGCCCAGGATCTTGTCGGTGCCATGGGCGAAAAAGATCAGCGCGGCCATGATCCGCAGCACGCTGAGCATGCGCGGCGCCCAGACGGTTTCAAGGTGGTGGGTGTCCATGATGTCTCTCCTTTTCTTGCGGTCGGTCAGCCGGTGATCGGGGCCAGGGTCTTTTCCAGCCGCGCGCGCAGATGGGCGTGCTGGTCGGGCAGTTTCAGCGCCTCGCCCAGATGCGCGATATCCTCGTCGCGGTCGAAGCCCGGCTCGTTGGTCGCGATCTCGAACAGGACGCCGCCGGGGGTGCGGAAATAGATCGCCCAGAAATAGTCGCGGTCGATGACCGGCGTGACATGGGCGCCGGCCTGCAGCAGCGCGCGGCGAACCTCGGCCTGCGCCTCGCGGTTCTCGACCGCGAAGGCCACGTGATGGACCGATCCCGCCCCCTCGCGCGCCCGGTCGGCGTCGGGCAGCACCTCGAGATCGACGATGTCGGCGCCGTTGCCGCCCTCGATCCCCAGCCGGATCAGCGCGCCCTCGCGGCCCAGTTCGCGATAGCCCATGAATTTCAGCAGCTCGGCCGTGGCCGCGCCGTCGCGCAGGCGCATGGTCACGCCGCGAAAGCCGTGAATGCCGCGATCAGCCGGCACCGGCCCGTCGGCAAAGGCCGCGCGCGGATCGTCCGCCACCTCGACCAGCGCAAAGCCGTCGCCGTCGGGACCGGCAAAGCGCAGGCGCTTTTCGCCGAAGCGGGTGTCATCCTGCACCTCGCCCGCGCCCGCCTCGGCCAGCCGCTCGCGCCAGTAATCCAGCGACCCCTGGGGCACCGCAAAGGCGGTTTCCGACACCGCGCCGGTGCCGCGACGGCCTTGGGCGATATGCGGGAACGGGAAATAGGTCATCACCGATCCCGGCGTGCCGACCCGGTCGCCGTAATAGAGGTGATAGACATCGGGGGCGTCGAAATTCACCGTCTTCTTGACCCGGCGCAGGCCGAGCACTCGGGTGAAGAAATCGTTGTTCTCCTGCGCATCCGAGGCCATCGAGGTGACATGGTGCAGGCCCTTGATCTGGTCGAGCATGACAGGCTCCTTCCTGAACGATCTTGCTTGAGGCGGAAGATAGAGCCGCGCGACGCAGGACAGAACAGGGATAATGTTGCATTGATTGTTGCGATTGGCGTAATGGTGGGGCGTTGCCGAAGCCCCTGCCCGGTGCCTCAACCCTCCCAAACCCGCCGGCAGACCGCATCGACAGCGGCGTGAAGAACGAATGTCAGCGCGACCAGCACCAGCAGGGATGCGAACATCAGGTCGGTCTTCGCCCGGCCGTTCGCCAGCAGCATCAGATAGCCCAACCCCCGCGAGGCCCCGACCCATTCGCCGATGATCGCGCCGATGGGGGCGTAGACGGCGGCAAGGCGCAGGCCCGAGGCGAAGCCCGGCATGGCCGCCGGCACGCGGATGCGCCACAGGACGCGGCCGGGTGCGGCCCCCATCACGCGCGCCAGTTCCAGCCAGCCCCGCGGCGTCCGCATCAGCGCGTCGAAGAAGGCGGACGTCACGGGAAAGTAGATGATCAGCAGCGCCATCGCGACCTTCGACCAGATCCCATAGCCGAACCACAGCGTCAGGATCGGGGCCAGCGCGAAGACGGGCACGGCCTGGCTGAACACAAGCATCGGGCGCAGGACCGACCGCGCAAGCGGCGAGGCCACCAGAAGCAGCGCCGAGGCGAACCCCGCCGCCGCGCCCAGGACCAGGCCGATGCCCACCTCGGTCGCCGTGACCAGCGCGTTCTGCGCGATCAGCAGCCGGCTCGTCCACAGCGTCGAGATCACCGCGACGGGACCGGGCAGGATGAAGCGCGGCATCTGCGCGAGCCAGATCAAGGTCTGCCAGGCCAGCAGGATCGCCAGTATCACACCGAAGATGCGGAAGACCCGCGTCATCGCGCAGCCATCAGAAGGCGCAGCAGATGCCCCTGCGAGGCAAGCGTTTCGGGCGCGTCGTGAATGCGCGGCGCAGGCGTCGCGGGCGGGGCAATGGACGCAATGCCGGCCTCGGTCATCAGCAGGATACGATCGCCCAGCCGCGCCGCCTCGGCGGTGTCGTGGGTGACATGCAGGATCGTGCAGCCGCGCAGCAGGTCCGCGGCAAGGTCCTGCATCGCGGCGCGCGACCGGGCGTCGAGGGCCGAGAACGGCTCGTCCAGCAGCACCACCGGCCGGTCCTCCATCAGCGTGCGCGCCAGCGCGACCCGTTGCCTCTGCCCGCCTGACAGCGCGCGCGGACGCTTGCGGGCGTGGCCGGCCAGGCCGACGCGCTGCAGCATGGTCATCGCCCGCTCCCGCTCGGGCGTCGTTCCGCGCAGGCGCGCGCCCAGCAGGACATTGTCCAGCGCGTCAAGCCACGGCATCAGAAGATCGCTTTGCGCCATCAGCGCGACCCGCCCGCCAAGCGGCAGGCCGTCATCCGCCGTGACGTCGCCCGCGAACGCAACCTCGTCGCCCAGACCCGCAAGCAGGCGCAGGATCGTGGACTTGCCGACGCCCGAAGGTCCCAGCAGGCAGGTCCAGCATCCGCCCGGCGCATCCAGCGTCACCGGCCCGAAGACGGTCGCGCCGCCGATCCGGGCCTCACCCGCAAGGCGCAGCGCGGGTGCCTGAGTCATCCCACAAGACCCATGCCCCAGAACCCGACCTCCAGCCGCGTGGCCGTGCGGAACCGTTCGCACAGGCGCGGCCAGCGGGGGCTTGTCTCGGGCTTGTCGCCCAGCCGTCGCAAGGCCGCCGCATCGATCAGACGGCCGACATCGGCGCAGGCGCGCTGGTAATCCTCGCCCGCATAGCTGGCGATCCAGTCGGAATAGGGCGTCTCGCCCGCCTCGGCCGCCAGCCGCGCACCGATCTCGCCATAGCCCAGAACGCAGGGCGCAAGCGCCGCCATCAGGTCGAGGAAGTCGCCCGAATGGCCGGCATCGAGGACATAGCGGGTATAAGCGAGGTTCTGCGGCGCCTCTTCGGCGGCGAACAGATCCGCCTCGGCGATGCCTTCGGCCGCACAGATCGCGACATGCAGCCGCATCTCTCCGTCCAGAAGCGTGTGGACCGTGGCCGCGCAGGCGCGCATCTCGTCCAGCGTCTCGGCCTTGGTGACGGCCAGCGCCCAGGCGCGCGAAAAATGGACGAGGAAGACGTAATCCTGGACGAGATAGCGCAGGAACGCCGCGCGCGGCAGCGTTCCGTCTTTCAGCCCCTCGACGAAGGCGTGGCGGGTATAGGCGTCCCACGCCTCGCCCGCCGCCGCCCGCCAGAGCGGGAAGGTGGTGCCATAGCTCATTGCGCCCCCAGCTCGACGGCGAGGTCGGAAACCGCGCGCGTCCCTTCGATCAGCCCGGCCTCGTTCAGAAAGCTCTCGAACCGCGCATAGCGGCCCGCGTCCAGCGCCGCCGGGCGCAGCGCGAAACGCGGGATCGTGTCGGCCCACGCCTTCCGGTTCAGTTCGTCCCGCAGTTCCGAAGCGGTGCCCGCGAAGATGTCCCAGCTTTCCTGCGGATGGTTGACGATGAACTGCGTGGCCCGTTCGGTCGCGGCAAGGAAGCGGCGGATGTCCTGGGCCTCCATCGTCTCGGGATTGGCGATGTAGATCAGCTCGTCATAGGCAGGCACCCCTTCCTCCTCGGGGTAGAAGCACCGACCATCGATGCCTTCGATCTGCATCTGGTTCAGTTCGAAATTGCGGAACGCGCCGATCGTCGCGTCGACCTGTCCCGACATCAGCGCGGGCGACAGCGACCAGTTCACGCCGACAAGTTCGACATCCTTCAGCGACAGACCGTTTGCCTGCAGCATCGCCGACAGCAGCGCCTCTTCCATGCCGGCCACCGAGAAGCCGACCTTGCGGCCCGCGAGATCGGCGATTGACTTCACCGGACCGTCCTGCAGCACCAGCAGGCAGTTCAGCGGCGTGGCGACCAGCGTGCCGACGCGGACCAGCGGCATTCCCTCGGCAATTTGCAGATGAAGCTGCGGCTGATAGGAGACGGCAAGATCCGCGCGCCCGGCCGCGACCATCTTGGGCGGATCGGCAGGATCGGCGGGGGCGATCACCTCGACCTCCAGTCCTTCGTCGGCGAAATATCCCTGTTCCTGCGCGACGATGATCGGCCCGTGATCGGGGTTCACGAACCAGTCGAGCACGAGGGTCATCTTTTCCTGCGCCGCCGCAGGGCTTGCGGCGAGGAGGGCGAGAGTGGTGAGAACGGCTTTCATGGTTCATCTCCGGTTGGGTCGCCCAGGGCGACAAGGCGAATGTCTCCGTCCCAGACCGTGGCCAGCCTCTCGGCTGCCTGCCAGGATCGCAGGCCGGTGCGGCAACACAGAACGGTGCGCTGGCCGGGCTTGGGGCGGGGACCGTCCGGCCCGAACGCCGCCACGGGCAGGCGGTGGGCCGTGGGGCGGACCAGCGGCCCCTCCGCCTCGGCCCGCAGGTCCACGACGAAATCGCCGGTGGCGATCTCTGATGGCGCAAGGAAACGGGGCTGCGAGGCGGGCTCGGGCGCGGCGTCGAAGCGGAAGCCGCCAAAGCGGCACGTCCGCGCGTCGAAGGTGACCAGCCGGCCCAAAGGCGACGGCACAAGCCTTGCAAGCAGCGCCATCGTCATCTGCGCCTGCAACGCGCCGATGACGCCCAGAAC
The DNA here is from genome assembly GCF_028553765.1 of Paracoccus stylophorae. Lineage (NCBI taxonomy): Bacteria > Pseudomonadati > Pseudomonadota > Alphaproteobacteria > Rhodobacterales > Paracoccaceae > Paracoccus > Paracoccus stylophorae. Next base: position 3,185,683 of record NZ_CP067134.1, read on the forward strand.
CGGCCCCAGCACCCCATCCTCGGCGCACGAACCCAGCCGCTGCGGCAGGTCGGGAAACACCGCGCGCAGGCTTGGCGCACCGCCGCAGAAGGCCCCGACATAGCCGTCCAGCCCGATCACCGAGGCGCTGACCAGCGGCAGACAGGCTTCGTGGCAGGTATCGGACAGGATATAGCTTGCCGCGAAGCTGTCGGCGCAGTCGAGGACCAGATCGGCGCCCGCACAAAGCGCGGTGACATTCGCGGGATCAAGCGCGGCGATGGTGGCGTCCACACGGCATTCCGGGTTCAGCGCCGCGATATGGGCGGCGGCGGCCTGTGCCTTTGGCCGGCCGATATCGGCCTCGCGGAACAGCGTCTGGCGATGCAGGTTGGAACGCTCGACCCGGTCGGGATCGACCAGATGGATACGACCGACGCCCGCGCCGCCCAGATATTGCAACACCGGCGCCGCAAGCCCGCCCGCACCCACGACCAGCACATGCGCGTCCCGCAGGCGGGCCTGACCGTGCGCGCCGAATTCGGGAACGGCGATCTGTCTTGCATAGCGGGTCATCGGGTCGCCGCGATCCACTGGCGCACCCGGCCCTCGGGGTCGTCGTGCAGGGTGATGTCGGTGACGGCCGACACGATGTCGGCCCCCGCGGCAAAGGCGCCTGCCGCCCGCTCGACGCTCATCCCGCCGATGGCGACAAGGGGCAGATCTCCGATCAGACGCTTCCATTCCGCCACCCGCCCCAGACCCTGCTGCGTCCATGTCATCTTCTTCAGGATCGTCGGATAGACCGGGCCAAGCGCCACGTAATCGGGCGCAAGCGACAGCGCACGGTCCAGTTCGGCGAGATCGTGGGTGCTGATCCCCAGCTTCAGCCCGGCCCCACGGATCGCGGGCAGATCGGCGTGCTCCAGATCCTCCTGCCCCAGATGGACCCAGTCGCAGCCTGCGTCGATGGCCGCGCGCCAGTGATCGTTGATCACCAGCACCGTCCCTTGCGCCCGGCACATCGCCTGCGCGCGCGCAACGACGGGTTGCAACGCCTCATCCGGCAGATCCTTGATGCGCAGCTGCACCAGCCTCACACCAAGGGGCAGCATGCGGTCAAGCCAGCCGGCACCGTCGAAGATGGGATAGAAACGGTCCAGCCTCATTCAAGGAACGCCTTTCCGATCACCGGGGTCGAGGGGGCGGCCATGTCGCGCGGCTGCATCGGATCGGCGCCGAAGGCCAGCCGCCCGGCTTCGACCGCGCGCGCAAATCCCTCGGCCATCGCCGCCGGATCGCCCGCCCTGGCCACCGCGGTGTTCAGCAGCACCGCGTCGAACCCCATCTCCATCGCCATTGCCGCATGGCTGGGCAGGCCCATTCCCGCATCGACGATCATCGGCACGTCCGGGAACTGCGCCCGCAGCGTGCGCAGCGCGTAGATGTTGGTCAGCCCAAGCCCGGTGCCGATGGGCGCACCCCATGGCATCAGCACCCGGCACCCCGCCGACAGCAGCCGGTCGGCCAGAACCGCATCCTCGGTCGTATAGGGAAACACCTCGAACCCGTCGCGGACAAGAATGTCCGCCGCCTCGACCAGACCGAACGGGTCGGGCTGAAGCGTGTCGGCATGGCCGATCACCTCCAGCTTGATCCAGGCGGTGTCGAACAGCTCGCGCGCCATCTGCGCTGTCGTGACCGCCTCGCGGACCGAATGGCAGCCGGCGGTGTTGGGCAGGATCTTCACGCCCAGATCGCGCACCAGATCCCAGAAGGCCGCCCCGGCCTGCGCGCCGCCCGCCTCGCGCCGAACCGAGACGGTCGCGATGCCCGCGCCCGACCGGCGGAACGCCTCGGCCAGCACGGCTGGCGAGGGGTATTGCGCCGTTCCCAGCATCAGGCGCGAGGCGATGTCGGTGTCGTAAAGCCGCATCTCAGCCGCCCTGCCTTGGCGCGACGATCTCGACCCGGTCGCCGGGGGCCAGGGGCACGTCGCGCGCCGCGGCGGGCACGAAATCCCCGTTGACCGCCGTGGCGATTTTCGCATCGCCATAGCCGAGTTCACCCAGAACCGATGCAAGCGTTTCGCCCTGCACCTCGGTCGCCGTGCCGTTAACCATGATCTGCATCCATCACCTCCGGTATAGTGCCATCGCAGCCCGCCTCGACCGCCATCCGCGCCAGCGCCGGGGCCAGCAGGAAACCGTGGCGGAACAGGCCGTTCACATGGATCGTCCCGCCGATCCGGCGCAGGCGGGGCAGGTTGTCGGGAAAGGCCGGGCGGGCATCGACGCCGATCTCGACCAGTTCTGCCTCGGCGAAGGCCGGATGAAGCGCATAGGCGGCGGACAGAAGTTCCAGCACCGACCGGACGCGCGGCCTGCGATCGTCGCTTTCGATCTGGGTCGCACCCAGCATGAAAAGCCCGTCCCCGCGCGGCACCACGTAGATCGGAATGCGTGGATGCAGCAGGCGGACGGGCCGGTCCAGGCGGATCTCGGGCGCGCGCAGCACCGCCATCTCGCCCTTCACGCCGCGCAGATCCCGCAGAACGTCGCGCGCGGCCAGCCCGCGACAATCGAAGGTCAGACCCGCGGCGCGGCCCCTCTCGGCCACGAAGGCGACGCCCGCATCCTCCAGCCGGTCGCGCAGATGGCCAAGGGCCGCGCGCGGGTCCAGATGCGCCTCGTCCGGGAAATGAAGGCCGCGGTCAAACCGTCCCCCCAGCTGCGGCTCGAGCCGGGCGATTGCGGCACTGTCAAGGGGTTCGTGCCCGACGGTGCGGCGCGCAAAGCGGTCGATTTCACCCCGGTCGCGGCCCAGCGCCAGCACCAGCGTTCCCTGCCGCGCGACCGCGACGCCCTGGGCTTGCCACCACGCGGCTGCCTGCCGGCCCAGCCGGACCACGGGTTCTTCCGCCGTCTCGCCCTCGCAGAAGGGGGCAAGCATGCCGCCCGCCCACCACGAACAGCACTGCGGGCCGGGGCGGGGCGACGGGTCGAACACCGTCACCTTGCAGCCCCGCGCGACCAGTTCCGTGGCCACGCAAAGCCCGGCCACGCCGGCGCCGATGACGGTGGCCGCCCTCACTGCCGGACCTCGTGGAAGTGATCGACCGGGCCGTGACCGGCACCGATGGCCATCGCATCCGCCGCCCGGATCGCGCCGTGCAGCCAGGACTGCGCCCGGCGGACCGCCGCCTCAAGACCGGCACCCTTCGCCAGTTCCGCCGCGATGGCCGAAGACAGCGTGCAGCCGGTGCCGTGGGTGTTGCGGGTTGCAAGCCGGGGCTGCGCCATCTCGACGGCGCCGGAGGCCGTCACCAGAATGTCGATGCAGTCGGGGCCGTCGGCATGGCCGCCCTTCATCAGAACGGCACGCGCGCCCAGTCCCAGCAGCGCCCTGCCCTGCGCCTGCGCCTCGGCCATGTCGCGCGCGGGCGCGCAGCCCAGCAGGCGCGCGGCCTCGGGCAGGTTCGGGGTCAGCAGATCGGCGCGGGGCAGAAGCCGCGCGATCAGGGCCGTCTCGGCATCGCGGGACAACAGCGCCGCCCCCGACTTGGCGACCATCACCGGGTCCAGCACGACCGGACCGTCATAGCCTTCCAGCGCAGCGGCCACCGTATCGACGATGTCCGGCGCGCCCAACATGCCGATCTTGATCGCGTCGGGCGGGATGTCGTCGCGCACGGCCGCAATTTGCGCGGCGACCGTCGCCGCATCCACCGGCGCGACCGCAAAGACGCCGCGCGTATTCTGGGCGGTGATCGCCGTGATCGCGCTTGTGCCATAGACGCCAAGGGCCGCGAACGTCTTCAGATCGGCCTGAATGCCCGCGCCTCCGCCACTGTCGGAGCCGGCGATGGTCAATGCGGTCGGGTGGGACATCGTCGCTTCCTCCACCGGACGCCAGAAGGAGGAAGAAAAAGGCGGAAGATACCGAGCCCGCCAATTCGATCTCCGTTCCCTACGCCGGTATTGCCCGGATCAGGTTCGATGGGTCGGCCTGCGCCTCTCAGCCCCTGACGGGGCACCCCAACGGATTCGATGAGAATCTAGCAGCCAGCGGGCCGGGCTGCAAGCGGCGCGCGATCTTGGCCGTGGCAGGGATGGCGGGCCGCTGATGCGGCCCCCCTGATCGACCTTGCGGAGGACGTTGCCGGTCGGCCATTCGCGCGGACGTTACGGAGCGCGGTTCCTGTCGCTGGACACGTGCCACGGCGTCAGCAGCGCCCTCAACTGACCTATGACGGTGTAAAACACCAGCCCCACCAATGTCAGCACGACGATGACCCCGAACAGTTCGGCCACGGCCAGGTTCTGAAGATGCGCGACCGCCAGATAGCCCAGGCCCTGATTCCCGCCGATGAACTCCCCGACGATGGCGCCGATCATGGCCAGCACGACCGCCACCTCGGCCCCGGTCAGGATCACCGGCAAAGCGTTGGGGAAATCCAGCAGGACGAATCTTTGCAGCGGGTTCGCCTGAAGCATGACAAAGACATCGCGATCGCCGGGATCGACCGATTTGAACGCCTGCAACGCATTGGAAAATATCGGGAAAAACGCCAGCGCGGCGGCGATCACGATCTTCGATTCAAGGCCGAAGCCGAACCAGAGGATGAACAGCGGCGCAAGCGCGATTTTCGGGATCAGCTGCAAAAGCACGACAAAGGGCTTCAACGCCCATTCCACGGGCGGCACACGCGCCATCGTGAACCCCAGCGTCAACCCGAGCCCGACCGCGATGCCGAAACCCGACAGCGCCTCGATCACGGTGACCAAAGTGTGCGACCACAGATCGGGATCGAACAACATCGTCGACAGCGCGGCGACGATCGCCTCGGGCGGGGGCAGGACGAAGGCCGAAACCTGGGCGGTGCGGACGTAAAGCGACCAGCCGACCAGAAACAGCGTCACCGATGCGATGGGAAGCGCGATGCGCAAGGTTTTGCGGTTCATTCCGCGCCCTCCGTCATTTGTGTCCGCAAGCTGGCGACAAGGTCCTGAAATTCGGGCGTTCTTTGCAGGTTCAGGTCGCGCGGCCGGGGAAACGGGATGTCCACGACGTCCAAGATCCGCGCCGGGCGCGGTGCCAGAACGACAACCCGATCCGACAGAAACGCGGATTCGGCAATCGAGTGGGTGACAAGGATCGTGGTCACCTTGGCCCGCGCGCAGACATCCATCAATTCCAGGTTCAGCGTGTCGCGGGTCATCGCGTCCAGCGCGCCGAACGGCTCGTCCAGCAGCAGCACCTGCGGATCGGTGACAAGGGCGCGGGCCAGCGAGGCGCGCTGCCGCATGCCGCCCGAAAGCGCGGTGGGGCTGGCGTCCTCGAACCCGCTGAGGCCCACGGTCCCGCAAATATTGCGCGCGCGGGCCATTCTGTCGGCCTGCCCCACGCGCGCGATCCGCAGCGGCAGCGCGACGTTCTCCGCCACCGTCAGCCACGGAAACAGCCGCGCCTCCTGAAACATCATCGAAACGGGCCGGGTCGCGGTCCGGTCGCGTTTCCCGCGGACCCAGATCGGCAGGCCGCGCACCTCCACCTCGCCCCGTGTCGGAACCTCAAGCCCCGCAAGGATGCGCAGCAGGGTCGTCTTGCCGCACCCCGAAGGTCCGAGCAGCGAAATGAACTCGCCCTGGCGCATTTCCAGGTTTGCGTTCGAGATGGCGGTGACCGCCCCCGAACCCTCGCCGAATATCTTCGTCAAGCCGGAAATCCGAATTTCCGGCGCAGCCAGCGCAGCTTCTGACGACATCACGCGATGGCCTTGTCCAGCAGGGCGTTGGTATAAAGCGTCGAGGCATCCGGCGCCGTTCCGATCATGCCGGCCTCATGCAGCCTTTCGACCGCGTTCTGCCAGACTTCGGGTACGTTGCGAAGCAGGTTGTCCCCGCCCTTGGCCATCCAGTTCTCGGCGTTGGTGGCCAGGTCGATCTTGGCCGTTTCCGGGTCGTCGATGCCGTTCACCTCGTGCACGCTTGCGATCTTGGCGATGATCGCGTCCAGATCCCCGGCGGTCGCGATCTCGCGCGCGGCCTTGTGCGTGGCGCGCAGGAAGGACACGTATTTGTCCGGGTTCGCCTCGATATCCTCGGGGCGGGCGACATAGACCTGACCCGGCATCCCGTCATCCATCGGCACGGCGTGGACGTTCGGGCGCGCCTCTTTCGCCTTGATCATGGATGAGGTGTTGCCGATGAACGCACCGGCCCGGCCCGCTTCGATCAGCGCGAAAGATGCGGCGCTGTCGGCGACCTTGACCTTGTTGACCGAGGCCGGGTCCAGACCGCCGGCCATCATCAGCAGATCCAGCGTTCCTTCCATCGACCCGCCAAGCGACGCCATCCCCACGGTGCGGCCCGGCAGATCCTGAACGCCGCTGACCGGATTGTCGTCGGACGAAATGATGAAGAAGGGCGACATCTGCGCAATCGTCGCAATCGAAATCAGCGGTGCGTTATTGTCCACACGCGACACGATATAGTTGGTCCCGCCTGTCCGCCCGACATCCATCTGATCGGCCAGCACCATCTGCGCGGCCATGGCGGCACCGTTCGCCGCCTCGATCTGCATCTCGATTCCCTCGTCGGTGTAATACCCGGCCGCGTCGGCATACAGCACCGCCGCGAAGGACAGCGACAGGCTGAACGGCGTGATAAAGCGGAATGCCGCGCCCTGCGCGGCGGCCGGTCCGCCAGCCAGCAGGACAGCGACGCCAGCGGCGGTGCTGCCCAGAAATGCACGACGGTCGATGGTCGGGACAAGATCACTCATTGGCCGAAGGATTCCCTGATATGACTGTTGCGGTTCCCGCATCCTAATCAGATGCCGTGAAGAAACGAGTTGCCGTTTTACAGGTAAAACACGATCTTCATTCAACTGGCGTCGAACCCCAGCAAACGGGAAATCCGCTGCGCCGTCCGCACCAGATCGTCCTTTACCGGACCCTGCGCGGCCTTCACGGTATCGGGACGGTTCGGGCTGGTCGCATTGATCGCTGCGACGACCCGCCCGGACAGATCGCGAACCGGCGCGCCGACCGAGACGATTCCCGCCTCGAAATCGCCGGCGTGAACGATCGCGCTGGCCTGGCGATCGGCCCTGGCCTGAGCGAGGAGTTCCAGCATCGTGCGGCCCTTTTCCAGCCCCGCAGAGGACGAGTCTGCCCGGAACATGCCGATCAGCTGTTCCTCGGTCAGGTCCGACAGCAGGACCCGGCCCATGGTCGTGCTTCTGGCCGGCAGGCGACGGCCCACCTGCACGATCGACATGTCGCCCGGCAAGGCCGGCACTCGAACGATATACAGAACCGAGGTGCCGTCCAGAACACCCAGATGCACCGACCAGCCTGTCCGGTTGCGCAGGGCCTCAAGCTCGGGCTGGGCGATTTCGGGGATTTCGCGCGCACCCACGAACCCATAGGTCAGCCGCAGCACCCCCGCGCCAACCGAATAGCTTTGATCGCGCGCATCGTGCAGCAGGCACCCCATCTCGGTCAGGGTATAGGTGGTGCGGAACGCGGCCGAGCGCGAGATGCCAAGCGCCTTGGCAATATCCGACAGGCGCAGGACCGGGGTTTCGGGCGTGAACAGCTTCAGCACGTTCAGCCCCCGCACCAGTCCGGGCACCATGTAGCGGTCCGGTTTTTCCTCCATGTGCCTCATCCCTGCTTTACTGGCAAAACGTATGGTAGTGCGCAAAACGCCTTTCGGCTATGAAAAAGCCCAACACAGCCATCACAGACCGGAAGGATCTTCCAGATGACCGTTCAGGATCAGAATATCGGCACGCTTGCGGACAAGCTGGCGGCGCATACGGGCCGCTTTACCGACAAGAAATTCGATTGGGAGGCGTTTCCGTCGAATGTCGGCTTCCCCGAACTGTCGCGCGCGCAGATGCGCTATATCGGCGCCGGCGGCTCGCCCAAGGTCGGCGACACCAGCACCCTCAAGCCCGACCATTTCACCCTGTCCCTGATCTATAAAGAGCCGGGGAAATACGCGGCCTGCCACAGCCACGAGATCGAGGAAAGCTTTCTGATCATCGACGGCGCGCTGATCGTGGGGTGGGAGAAGGACGGCGAGGTGGTCGAGGTGAACCTTGGCCCCAAGGACATGATCCTGAACGCCCGCGAGATCGGCCACGGCTTCCGCGTCGACGGGGTCGAGCCGGTGATGATGTCGATTTCCGTCGATGTCGGCAAACCGCTGCCGCCGGTCTATCATTACCACCCGAAAAGCCACGCGCCGGAATTGGCACGTTCCTTCGGCGCCGAGCCGGGCAAGACGCAGGTGTTCGACCCCAAAAGCACCCATCCGTTGCAGCAGCTGATGGCGAAACACGTCGTCCGCCATGCGGGTCTGAAAACCCACTGGGAACAGGCCGGCTTCAACCGCAAGATCTATTGCGGCCCCGGCGGGGTCGAGACCGACACCTGCCGCAAGGAGATGCTGGGCATCCCCTCGCGCGTCGGCGTCAAGCCCTTCGTGCGCGATGTCGAGGACGCGTTTCTTGTCCTGGAGGGCAGCCTGGTCGTCGGGTGGGAGGAAAACGGCGAACAGGTCGAGACCGAACTGGGCCCGCGCGATCTGGTGAAAACGCCGGCCGGGCGCAAGCACTGGTTCCGCAATGACGGGGCGGGGGCGGCGACGGTCTGGTATGTCGTCGGCTCGTCGGCGCCCGAAACGGTGAAATTCGAGGCGGCCTGACAGCCGCCGGCGTCACTCCTGCCTTGCGCACCTGCCGGGTTCCGGCGGGTGCATTCGACGTCACGCACTTTCAGCCGCCGCCCTGAACGCGGCCCGCACGCGCCTATGCCGTGTAGCCCAGCGCCCGCGACATGCCCAAGGCGGCTTTCTTCAACCCCTGCTCGATCTCGGACAGGCGCGGACTGCCGGGCGTGAAGGCGCTGACATGCCCGGTGACGTTGATCGCACCCGCCGCCTGACCCATGTTGTCGCGCACCAGAACCGCGGCCGAGCCGATCTCGGGCTCGAAATTCGCCGCACTCCAGGCAATGCCAAGCGCCCGATCCTGGGCCAACTGCAGTTCCAGATCGGGCAGCGACGTGCGGGTCTTGTCGCTGTAGGCGTCCATCCGCACGCCCTCATATCGCGCCGCCAGCTCGTCGCGCGGCAGATCGGCCAGCAGGATGCGCCCGATGGTCGTCGCATGCGCAGGCAGCCGCGTGCCTTCCTTGACGTTGCTGACCAGATGCGAATTCGGCGTGCAACGCGCAAGATAGACGATCTCGCGCCCCTCCAGAATACCCAGATGCGCCGACAGCTTCAGCTCCGCGACAAGGTCGGCCAGAAAGCGCGGGGCCACTTGGGCAATGCTGCGGTCGTGCAAGGCATTCTGCGCCAGCGTGACCAGACCGGTGCCCAGCCTGTAGCCGCCTTCGTCCGCAATCGCCTCGATCATTCCCTCTTGCTCCAGCGTGGCCAGCAGACGGATCAGGGTCGTGCGGTTGATGCCGGTCGCCTTCGCCACGCTGCTGATGTTCCGGCAGCGGTTCCCGGCCGCGATATGGCGCAAAAGCGCAAATGCACGCGCAACAGGCGGAACACCGTAAATGGCAGCATCGTCGGGCACGGTCTTGCTTTCCAACATCGTCAGTCCGGCGCTTGGTAGCCGATCGCTGCGGCCGGCGCAAAGCCTGCCGCCCGCCTCAGACCCCCGATCCGCCTGACCGCCGGATCAGGCGTCACAGCAGCAACAGGTCGTGGCCGACGACGATCCGGCCATCGAACTGCTTGGCCGCCTCTGCCGCCCAGACCTCGTCCGTCACCTCTGGCTGATCGCCGGGCAGCAGATGGGTCAGGACCAGCGTGCCTACCCCTGCCTGCGCCGCGATGCGGCCGGCATCCTCGGCCGTGGTGTGGCCGTCCACCAGGAAATCGCGCAGCTTCGGCGGCACATAGGGGCGTTTGGCCAGCATCGCGTCGATGCCGGGGACATACATCGCCTCGTGCACCAGCACGTCCGCCCCCTCGGCAAGGGTGGCGATGTCGTCGCTGGCAGCGGTGTCGCCGGAAAAGACGATGGTGCGGTCCGGCGTCTCGAACCTGAACCCCAGGGCCGTCGAAAACGGCGGATGCGCCGCGAGGGCGGCGGTCACGCGGACCTTGTCGTCCTCATAGACCGGACCCGCCTCGGTCACCTCGCGCACGTCGAGATAACCGTCGATGGGTTTGCGGCCGGTGCCTTCGATGCGGATGCGGATATCCTCGTGGTGGAACGCCAAGGCGGCATCATGGATCGCTCGGAAGGGCGGCGGGCCGACGCTGACGATGCGGTCCCCGATCCCCTGGATCCACGCCAGATGCACCAGATTGGCATAGTCGGCGTTGTGGTCTGAGTGGTGATGCGTGACGAAGATCGCTTTCACATCCGCCGGCCGCAGCCCCGCCTCGACCATCCGCAGGATCGTGCCATAGCCGCAATCGACCAGATAGACCGCGCCATCGACGATCACCGCCTGGCTGGCCATCATCCGGCGCGGATCGAGGACCGGCCCGGCCATCGTGCCCAGCAGCAGCAGATGCGTGCCGGTGGCGGGAACCCGAACCGGCTCCGCCGGACCGGCAGGGGCGGGTTGCGCGCGCGCCGCCCCGCCAGCCAGCAGCGCCCCGCCCGCCAGTCCAAGCGCGGCGGTCAGGATCGTGCGTCGTTGCGGTGCCATGACGATGCCCTTCCTCGCGATCAGGCCGATTCCGTGGATTCCGCCAGCGGCACGTTCCACGCGTCATAGCCATAGACCCAGTCGGCGTTGCCCTGACCCTTCATCCAGTCATTGGCCAGCGAACCCGCCTGAATCCTGGCGGTGCGCTCGCGCCGCGTGTCCTCATACCGGCGCAGCGCGGCGGGCACATCAGCGGGGCTAACCCCCTCAAGCGCACGCGACAGAACGACGGCGTCCTCGATCGCCATGCAGGCGCCCTGCGCCATGAACGGCACCATCGGATGCGCCGCATCGCCCAGCAGCGTGGCGTGGTCCGACGACCAGCGCGGCATCGGATCGCGCACATACAGCGCCGATTTGGTCACCGTCTCGCAGGCAGCCAGCAGCGCGCGCACATCGGGGTGAAAGTCGCTATAGACCTCGCGCAGTTCCTCGACATCGCCGGGCATGGTCCAGCTTTCCTCGCGCCAGTCGTCCTGCGGGGTGGTCGCGAAGATGAAGATCTCTTCGCCGCGGGTCAGCGGGAAGACGACCACCTGCACATCGGGCTGCGGCCCCCACCATTTGGTAAAGCTGTCAAGGTTTTCCGCCTCGACCGAGCTGCGCGGCACCACCGCCCGATAGGATACGAGGCCGGTGAAGCGCGGGCTGTCCGGCCCGAAGATCGCCGTCCGCACCGCCGAATGGATGCCGTCCGCGCCGATCACCACGTCATAGGTTTCGGTGCTGCCATCGGCAAAGGTGACGGTGCCGCCGGAAATCGTCTCGGCCTTGCGCCCCAGCTTGATGGACGATTCCGGCACCTGCGCCTCAAGCGCCTGCAGCAGATCGCCCCGGTGGATGGTCAGTTGCGGCGAGCCATAGCGTTCCTCGGCGGTGTCGCCCATCGGCAGGCGAGAGGTTTCCTCGCCGGTGTCCCAGGTCCGGCTGATCCGGAAGGCCGGCCGCGCCGCCGTCTCGCGCAGCGTCTCGCCCACCCCCAGCCGGTCCAGCGCACGCACGGCGTTGGGCGTCAGGTTGACATCCGCCCCGATGCGGGCGAACGCGCGGGCCTGTTCGTTCACGGTGACCTCATGCCCCTGACGCGCAAGGGCAATGGCTGCCGTCAACCCGCCGACGCCGCCGCCGCAGATACCGATTTCAAGGCTCATCTTGATACTCCTGTCATGTATATGCATAGCCATGGGACAGGGGAAACCTGTCGGCGTTAAGGCGCGCACCCTGAACCTGCGCGCCGCGAAGCCAGAGCCGTCCGTGGATCTGGATTCCGGTAAAGTCGGTGTCGGCGGCAGACCGGGTCCGGTCGCACCAGATGCCGCCGGAATGTCCCGCGTCAGGGAAATTCGCCGGCAGTCGGCGATCTTGCGGCACCGGCAGGCGGTCGATCAGACCGACGCGCAGATCGGGCCGCGCCTTCAGCAGTGCCTGCGCCCGGCAGCAGCCCGACGGGCCGGTGCCGACCATGGCGACCGGGGCAGGCATCACGCAGCCCCCCCGGCCCAGGCCAGCGGGCGGCCGGTCAGGTCGGTGTAGATCGACTTCTGCGCCATATAGGCGCGGACGCCGTCGCGGCCCTTTTCGCGGCCCATGCCGCTGTCCTTCTCGCCCCCGAACGGCGTCGAGATGGAAAACTGCTTGTAGGTGTTGATCCAGACGGTGCCGGTGCGGATTGCCCGGCCGACGCGCCATGCCTTGGGGAAATCGCGGGTCCAGATGCCGCAGGCCAGACCGTAATCGTTGTCGTTGCCCTGCGCGATCACGTCGGCCTCGTCCTCGAAGGGCAGCACGACCAGCACCGGGCCGAAGACCTCCTCGCGGCAGATGCGGGCGGTGTTGTCGACGCCGGCCAGGATCGTCGGCAGGTAATAGGCGCCGCGGTCGTAATCCTCGCCCGCGGGCGCGTTGCCGCCGGTCAGCAGTTCCGCGCCTTCGGACAGGGCCGATCTGACGTGACCGGCCACGGCGTCGCGATGGTCGACATGGATCATCGGCGCGACCTGCGTCGCGGCATCGAAGGGGTGCCCCACGCGCAGCCGCTCGGCGGCAGAGACAAGGCGCGACACGAACTCGTCATGGATCGCGCGCTGCACGAACAGCCGCGCACCCGCGATGCAGCTTTGCCCGGTCGAGGAAAACACCCCATACAGCACCCCCGCCACCGCCTGATCCAGATCGGCGTCGGCAAAGACGACGGTCGGGGATTTGCCGCCAAGCTCCAGCGAGATGGGCATCAGCTTTTCCGCCGCCTTGCGCGCCAGCGTGCGGCCGGTCGAGGTGCCACCGGTGAAGCTGACCTTGGCGATGTCGGGATGTTCGACCAGCAGGTTGCCGATCTCGCGCCCCGCGCCGGGCAGGACCGAGAACAGCCCCTTGGGCAGGCCAGACTCCTCGATGATGCGCGCCAGTTCCAGACTGACCAGCGGCGACCACGAGGCGGGCTTGAGCAGCACGGCGTTCCCGGCGGCAAGCGCGGGCGCGACCTTCTGCGCGTCCGAGGCGATGGGCGAGTTCCACGGCGTGATCGCGGCCACGACGCCCAGCGGTTCATGGACCGACGCCGTCAGCGCGTCGCCGCGTTGCGTGGTCAGCGTCTCGTCCAGCGTCTCGACCACGGCGCCGAAATACCGGAACGTGCCCGCCGCCGAGGCGGCCAGTGCACTGGTTTCCCGCAGCGTCTTGCCGGTATCGCGGGTCTGGATCTGCGAGATGCGGTCGATATTCGCCTCGATCCCGTCGGCGATGCGATACAGGAACCGCGCGCGTTCATGCGGGCGCAGGTTCAGCCATGCCGGGTCGGCCTGCGCCTGTTTCGCGCGTTCGATGGCCCGCAGACCGTCGCTTTCCGATGCGCCGTTCAGCACGCGGTTGACAGACCCGTCCGCCGGAAAGATCGAGGCGATCTCGGCCCCGCCGCCCTGCTCCCATTCGCCGGCAACGAACAGCTTGCCCTCTGGCAGATCGGTCATGACGTCTCCCCTCATGGTGAAAGCACCTTCTTCACAGTGCGACCGGGTCGCCATATTGCCAAAGACGATCGGGACCCGGACGCATGGCCTCAGTCCGTTTTGCCGGCGGCACCGGCGGGCGGGCCGGCAAAGGATTCCGCGAAGGGTCCGATGCTGCACATGTCGACCTCGACCAGTTGCGGGCCGTCGGCTGCCAGCGCGGCATCCAGCGCGGCGGCGAATTCGTCGGGCGAGCGGACCACCCGATGCGGCATCCCGATCGAGCGGCAGAACATGTCGAAATCCGGCACCGCGACCTTGGAATAATGCCGGCGGCTGTCGTATTGGGCGTCCTGGATGTTCTGGATCACGCCATACGCCTGATCGTTCATCAGCACATAGACCAGCGGCGCGTTCTCATCGACGGCGGTGATCATCTCGGCCAGTCCCAGCATCGCGCCGCCATCGCCCAGCAGCGTCACCGCCTTCGGCCCCGGCGATCCCAGCGCCGCGCCGATGCCCATGGCGATCCCCTGCCCGATGCCGCCGCCCAGCGCGTGGACACCGTCGCGCGGCGCGGCGATGCGGACATAGCGGTTGCCGAAGGTCGAGTTCGAGATGGTGACGTCGCGCACCCATGGATGTCCGCCGGCGGCCACACGCTCGGTCAGCGCCTCGGCGATGGCGCCATAGGGGCCCAGCAGGTCGCGCATCCCGCCCTCGGCCTGCGCCCTGACGCGGGCGATGTCGAAACGCAGGTTCGGATCGGTGTCCAGCTTCTGGGGCAGCCGGTCCAGCAGCCGTTGCAGCGTGTCGGCGGCATCGCCATGCGCGAACAGATCGACCGGATAGTTGCGCCCGCCCTGCGCCGGGTCGGCGTCGATCTGCGCCACACGCTGCGCCAGCGGCATCTGGTTGTTGCGCGTCTCGTTCCCCCGCAGCCGCGAACCCACGACGATCATCAGGTCGCAGCTTTGGTAAAGCTCGGCCGCTTCGGGCGTCATGTTGAACGCGCCCAGGTTGCCCGGCTCTTCCTCGGACACAACGGCGCGGCCATTGGTCGAGGTGACGACGCCGAAGCCGCGATGCAGCAGTTCGGTCGCCTGGCTGCCCGCGCCGCGCGCGCCGCCGCCCAGCCACAGCAGCGGCCGGCGCGCCTGTTTGACCAGTTCGGCCAGCTCGTCGATCACCGCGTCGGGGGCCAGCGGCCGCACCGGCTGCGGCACATGGATGCGGGCGGGGCCGCGCGCCTGCGAGCGTTGGACATCGACCGGGATTTCCAGGCTGACCGGCCCGGTGGGCGCGGACAGCGCGGCGGACACGGCGGCGGTCAGTGCGCCGATGGCACCGTTGGCGTCCCACATCCGGAACACGGCCTTGGAAACGCCGTGCAGCATCTGGGGCTGGCGCGGCACGTCGTGGATCGCGGCACGGTCGCGGTCGGCAAATTCGCGGTCGACCTGCGTGGTGATGTGCAGGACGGGCGATCCGGCGGTCAGCGCCTCGGCCTGCGCGCCCGCGGCGTTGCCCGCGGCGGTCCCGGTCGAGGTCATGCAGACCCCCAGCGCCCCGGTGACGCGGGCATAGGCATCGGCCATGTTCATCGCCCCGGCCTCGCCCCGCGCGGGGACAAAGCGGATCTTGCCCTGTCGCGCCACGGCATCCAGGATCGGCATGTTGTGGATGGAAATCACGCCGAAGATCGTCTTGACGCCGATCCCGGCAAGATAGCGCGCGATGAAATCGCCCACGGTTTCGGTCTGGGCCGCGGTGTCGTCGATCGGCTGAAGCAGCATGGTCATTGTCCTTCACATATGGCGGGCAAGGCCGCCCGACACGTCGAGCTGGGCACCGGTGATATAGCTGGCGGCCTTCGAGCCGAGAAAGGCGATGGCCGCAGCGGCCTCGGTCGGATCGCCCAGACGGCCAAGCGGGATGTCCTTTTCCGCGGCAAGATTGCCATACCATTCGGCACGGCTCTGGCTCTGGTCCGCGCGTTCGGCGAAGCGGCGGGTCCATTGGCCGGATTCGATCAGGCCCAGAAGGACCGAATTGACCCGAACCTCGGGGGCGAGTTCCCGGCTGAGCGACTTCAGCAGGTTCTGCACCCCTGCCCGCGCCGACGAGGTGCAGACCATGTGCGGTTCGGGCTGATAGGCCAGCAGAGAGTTGACGGCGACGATGGCGCCGTTGCTGTCGCGCAGCAGCGGCAGGAAGGCGCGGATCGGATGGATCTGGCTGAACAGTTTCAGTTCGTATTCCGCGCGCCAGTCCTCGTCGCCGGTGTCGGCGAAGTTCGAGACGCGGCCCTGACCCGCATTGTTGACCAGAAGATCGCAGGATCCCCAACGATCCTTCACGGTCGCGGCAAACCCCTTGACCGCATCCGCGTCCAGCACCGAAAGAGGCGCGGCGAGAACCCGATCCTCGTCGTGGTCGCGCACGAGGACGCGGCGAATATCCTCAAGCCGCCCTTCCTTGCGGGCGCAGAATGCGACCTTGGCGCCCTGCGCCAGCAGCAACCGGACGGTTGCCAGACCGATGCCCGACGTGCCGCCGGTGATGACCGCGACCTTGCCCTGATAGCCGTAATCCATCACTCGCTCCTCAACTCGGGGAAGCCCGGATCGGGGCGGCCCTGCATGACGGCGCGCTGCGCCGGGGTGGGCGGGCCCGCGGTCATCCAGCGGTCCATCGCCTCGGGATCGGCGCGCGACCAGACCTTGGGTTCATGCGTCGCCTCGTCGATCTGCTGCAACTCGGACGTGAACTCGATCACGAAGCCCGAGGGCGACACGAAATAGGCGAACGGGTTGTTGCCGGGTCCGTGCCGGCCCGGACCCCAGGTCGGGACATGGCCCTTTTGCTTCATCCGGCCGATGCCGCGCATGAATTCGTCCAGCGTCGGCATCTCGAAGGCGACGTGATTGACGCTGGCGTAATTGGCTCGGACAAGCGCGATGGAATGGTGGTCCGAATTGCAGCGCAGGAACACCATCTGGTCGGCGGAATAGTCCGACGGACGGAACCCCAGCACGTCTTCATAGAATTTCTGCGTGCCTTCCATGTCGGGCGTGTTCAGCACGACATGGCTGACCTTTTTCGGCTTGGCCCAGTCCTTCTGGTCGTCCAGCACGCGGGCATCGGTGCGGAACCGCAGGCGGCGGTTGTCAGGGTCCAGCGTCTCGAACCCATAGCCGCCGACCCAATCGTCGAACTCGGCCGGCTCGCCCAAGGGGGTGTGGCCGCGGGCGACGATCTGCGCGTGCAGGGCGTCCATCGACTCGCGGTCGGGCATGGCGAAATGGACATATTCGATCCCGTAGACCGGGCCGTCCTTCAGCCCGTACAGGAACGGCTCGGTCCCGGTCCCGCGCAGCAGGGCCAGACCGTCTTCCTGATGGGACAGGCTCAGCCCCCACATATCCTGATAGAACGGCAGCGTGGCGCTGACATCCGGGCCGCGCATCATGATGCCGCGCAGCGATCCGACTCGGACGGGCTCAGTCATGGCGTATGTCCTCCTTGGTTCGGGCCGGTCACTGGACCGGTGTGATCTGGGCCGCCATCGCCTGAGCGAAGGCGAAAGGCGCTTGCGTGGCCAGCGCGTGCCCGGCGGCGGGCACCTGGGTCAGCTGGCCGCGAAAGGGCGCGGGGAGGGCCGCGTGAAGCCGGCGCGCGCCCTCGGGCGGCGTCACGGCATCCTCGGCGCCGACGATGACGTCGGTGGGAACCGCAAGCCGCGCGGCGTCGTCCAGCAGCCGGCCCGAGGCCAGCATCCGCGATGCCTGCGCATAGCCGGGGCTTGTGACCTGCGCCATCCCGGCCTCGACGGCGGCGACGAGGTCGGGGTTGTCCTGCGGACGAAAGACCAGGCGCGGCGCGCGGGCTTTCGCGAATGCCTGCGGGCCAAGCCGCGCCAACTCGTCGATCCGGTCCTGCGCGGCGGGGCTGAGGGTCGCGCCCTGCGCGATGCCATGGCCAAGCGCGGGCGAGGCCAGCACCAGACGGCTGACCCGGTCCGGGTGGCCCACCGCGTAAGCCGTGGCCATCAGCGCCCCCAGCGAATGCCCCGCCAGCGTCACCCGGTCCAGATCCAGCCGATCCAGAAACCCGGCCAGCGCCTGCGCGTAATCGGCAGCAGTGGGCCACTCCACCTCAAGCGGGACCGAACCGAGATAGCCGGGCGCGTTCCACGCGATCACGCGCCAGTCCGCAGGCAGGAACGGCAGCAGGCCGGCGAATGACTCGGCGTTCGATCCGATGCCATGCAGCAGCACCAGCGCCGGGCCGGTCCCGGCCCGTTCGCGATAGTCGATCTGCAAGGAATGGCGCGGCGTGAACATCACAAATCCTCAGGCAAAGACAAAGCCAAGGGGGCGGGCGTTGCCGCCCTGCCCCGCGGTGTCAGGCGGCGTCGGGCTTCTTGTCGCGCTTGATCTTCGAGACCGGGTGATCGGGCGGATAGGTCGGCGTGACCGGCTTGGGGTTGCCGATCAGCACGCACATCAGCGCCTCTTCGATGCCCTCGTTGCGCAGGCCGCGATAGACGCCGGGCGGCACTGAAACCAGATCGCGTTCGGTCAGAACCGTCTCGACCATCTCGCCCTTGTGCTCGATGAAGAAGCGGATCTTGTGGCCCTTGAGGATGAAGAACACCTCTTCGGCGTCGCGGTGGATGTGCAGCGGCCCCTCGCAGCCGGCCGGCAGCACCATGGTCGAGAAGGTGAAGTTCTCGGCCGGGACGACATTCTCGTCATCCGTCACGCCGGTCGCGCCGGTGCCGATATAGCGCATCTGCGCGCGGCGATAGATCGGGTCGTAATCGGCCTGGAACTTCAGCGCGTCCCAGTCCAGCGTCCGGGTTTCATAGCGGGCGGTCCGGCTTTCGACCCATTCGCCCAGGGTCTTGCCCTCGGGGATCACCACGTCGTCGGGTTCGATCGACGGAAACTTCTTTGGCGCGGCAGACATTGACTTCTCCTTCTGATGTGACGGTTGGGGTGGAACGACCGGTCAGACCTGGGCGCGCGGCAGATAGTGCAGCAGGCGCGTTTCGACCCGGACGATGGCGAAATAAAGCAGGATGCCGATGACGGTCAGCAGGATGATCGCGTCGAAGACCATCGCGGCATTGGCCTGCCCCCCGCCATAGGAAATCAGGAAGCCCAGGCCGGTATTGCCGCCGACCAGCTCGCCCACGGTCACGCCGATCACCGCAAGGGTCGAGGCGATGCGCAGGCCGGCCATCAGGTTGGGCAGGGTCGAGGGCATCTCGACCTTCAGGAAGATGCTCCAGCGCGACAGGTTATAGGCGCGGGCAAGGTTGACCAGATCGCGGTCGATGGTCCGCATCGCCTGCAACACGTTCACCAGCACCGGGAAGAACACGATCAGCACCGTGACCAGCAGCTTGGGCATGGCGTTATAGCCGAACCACATGATGAACAGCGGCGCGAAGGCGACCTTGGGCGCGATCTGCAGGGCCAGGATATAGGGCGACAGCACCTTTTCCCAGAACTCGGACATGCCCAGCAGATAGCCCAGCATCGCGCCCAGCGCGCTGCCGATGGCAAAGCCCAGGATCGCGTACAGCGCCGTGGACAGCGTGTGCATCAGCAGGCCCTCGGTCGCCCACATGCGCCTGAACTCGGCGAGGCAGTCAGAGAGGGTCGGGATGATGTATTTCGGGATTTCAAGGACCGGCGGCAGGACCTGCCATGCAACCAGAAGTGCGACCAGAAGCGCCAGACTGACATATGTCGCCGTGCGGGGCTTGCGAGGGCGCACGACAGCCGGAGCGGTGGCGTCCGAGACGGCGGCGCTGCTCATTGCACGAACTCGTTGGTATAGAGATCCTCGACCGGAACGGCGCTCTGCACGATGCCTGCTTCGAGATAGAAGTCCTGCACCGCCTTCATCCGCGCAGGATCGAAGGTGCCCAGGGGATGACCTTCGGCCGGCGGATAGACCAGTGTGGCATAGTCTTCCAGGATCTTTCTGACCTCGTCTTCCCGGTCCTGATATTGCGGCACCACGGCCGCGAACTCCTGCGCCGCCGCTGCCGGATCGGCGGAAATGTCCTCGACCGCACGAAGGACCGCTGCGACAAACGCCCTGATCATTTCGGGTCGTTCAGCAATCGTCTCGCCCGAGGCGATGATTGCCTGCGCCATCGAGGGAAAGAGAGTATCGACAGGGACCTGGTCGATCTCGATCCCGGCTTCCTGAACACCCACGGTCGCGTCGGGTGAATCCGCGATCGCGTCCAGGCGGCCTGCGGCCATCAGCTGGATCAGCCCGCCCGCCCCGACCGACTGGATGCTGACATCGTTCTCGTCCAGCCCTTCCGACGCAAGAGCCCCCCGCAGCGCATAGTAGGTCGATGCCTGATATGAGATCACGCCAACCGTCTTGCCCTCAAGATCGGCAGGTCCGGTTATGCCGGTATCCGTGCGCCAGGCAAGTTGGGTCAGACCATGGCCGCCAAGCAGCGCGACACCGCGCACGTCAAGGCCATTGGGCCGAACGATGATCGGCGTGTCGCCGATGGCGCCGCCGAGGTCGGCATTGCCGGCAGCGACCTGGGTCGCGACATCGGCGCCGCCCTTGCCGATGCGGAACGTCACGTCAAGCCCGGCCTCCTCGAAATAGCCTTTCGACTTGGCAAGTTGCAACGGCGCGAAGGCCGGCAGGAAGTCGGGCGCGGGGAACAGGTAGGTGACGTTTTCGGCTGCCTGGGCAGACATGGCGCCCAATGCGAACGCGGCGGCTGCGGCAGTCATAAGCAGGCGGTTCATATCGTCGTCCTCGGTTGCAAGTGGAAATCTTCAGATGGCTTTTTCTTCAAGTTTCAGATGCCGGAACAGTTGCGCGGCGTAATCCGCAACCTCGGGCATGACCCGCCGCTTCAACGGATGGTCGCGGTTGGGCAGATCGACGCGGATCTCGGCGACGATCTGGCCGGGCCGTTCGGACAGAACGAAGATCCGGTCCGACATCAGCACCGCCTCGGCAAGATCGTGGGTGATCAGCAGCGTGGTCTTGCCGCTTTCCGCGATGGTCTCGGCAAAGCTGTTCTGCAACAGCAGCTTGGTCTGCGCATCCAGCGCCGAGAAAGGCTCGTCCAGCAGGATGATCTCGGGGTCGATGGCCAGGGTCCGGGCCAGGGCCGCGCGCTGGCGCATGCCGCCCGAAAGCTGATAGGGATACTGGTTCTCGAACCCGTCCAGATGGCAGCGGCGCAATTCGAACATCGCCCGCTCGCGCCGCTCGGCCTTCGATCCGGGTCGGGATTCCAGCCCGAACTCGATATTCGACACGATGTTGCGCCAGGGCAGCAGCAGATCCTTTTGCAGCATGAAGCCGACGTGATCGTTGGGACCGTTCACCGGCTCTCCGCTGACCAGCACCTCGCCCGAGGTCGGCTGATACAGACCGGCGGTCATCGACAGCAGGGTGGATTTGCCGCATCCGGACGGCCCCACGACCGACACGAATTCCCCGGCATTCACGGTGAAGGTGACATCGCGGATGGCGGTCAGCGGCGCGCCCGAATTGGTCGCGAACTGCTTGGTCAGGTTCCGGAACTCAAGCGCCATGGCCATGCTCGGCACAGGCCGCCTTAAGCGACGCGTTGATGTCCGCAAGCGCATGGGCCGGCAGCGCCGCGGTCAACGCAGCCTCGGCCGGTTCGATCTCTCGCCCGCAGCACTGATGGGCCAGTGCCGGTTGCGCGGAAACGCAGCCTCGCTGCGCCAGTCGGTCTTTGAAAACGTCCACCCTTGGTCTCCTCCATCCCGCAGGTGTGTTCATATAAGAACACTATGTTCATAAAATGATCGGGGATACAGCGCGACCTGTCAACGAAAAGTTTTTCGTCGGATTTTGCGGCGCTCAAGCCGCTGATATGACTGGATGTATGGACGGGAAGACGGGCACAGCCACCCGGCCCTGCTTGCGCGAATCGGCAGGGCGAGGTGCCTTTCTCGCCGGCACGTCGCAGGCGCTCCCCCGACTCAGCGCACCCGCGATGTCCGTAAGGGCGATGCGGCGCGTGGGGCGGTTTTGGGGCGCACCAGCATCGGACCATAGATCGCCACGAACCCGGCAAACGCCGCGATCCACAGCCCTGCCGACAGGTGCATCATCCATCCAGGCGCCGCCGCCAGCCCGGCCAGCAGGCGCGCCGCGACCGATCCGGTCAGCGCCAGATAGATCGCCGTCGTGCCCGCACCCGCATGCAGCGCGCGCCCCGTGTGGCCCAGCGTGGCGCGCGACATCACCGCCATCGTCATCGTCCCGATCGCCCCGGCCAGCCAGACATGGCGCGCCGCCGCAGGTGACAGCGCGCCCAGGCCCGCCGCCGCCTCGGCCAGAAAGCCCAGTGCCAGCATCGCGTATCCCAGATGCAGCACCCACAGCAAAGGCTCGGCCAGGACGCGGTGCCCGCACCAGCGCGACATGCGCCACAGATGCGCGGCCCCCGTCGCCAGCATCAGCACCGGCAGCACCGCCAGATCGGGCGACAGCACGAACAGCAGCAGAACCAGCCCGGTGCCGATCAGAACCGCGGCGTCAGCGCGGCCGAAGGCCACGGGCAGCGTCGTGCGGTCGCGCGCCGCCAGCCAGTTGCGGGTAAAGCTGGGAACGATGCGCCCGCCGATCAGCGCGATCAGCATCAGCGCCCCGGCCAGCCCAAGCCGCATCCCCGCGCCCTCGAAGGCGATGCCGGCGCGTTCGGCCTGGATGTGGAACATCGCGTTGCCCAGCCCGTACACCGCGACCAGCCCCAGAACCGGCAGGTTGCGCCAGTTCCGGCCCCGCACCACCTCGGGCAGCAGACAGGCCAGCAGCGCGACGATCATCGCCAGATCGGCCAGCATCACGGCCTGCCACGGCAGCAGCGCCGACACCGACACCGCGATCCGGCCCAGCACCCACAGCCCGGCCAGCGCGCCAAGCCCCCAGCCCATGACCGGCAGACGCCCGGTCCAGTTGGGCACGGCGGTCAGGACGAACCCGCCGATGACCGCCGCAAGATAGCCGAACAGGAATTCATGCGCGTGCCAGGTGATCGGATCGAAGCGCATCGGCAGCGGCGCGGCCCCCGCCAGCATCGCGATCCACAGGATCATCGCCAGCGCCGCCCAGATCGCGGCCAGCAGGAAGAAGGGCCGGAACCCGAAGCTGAGCAGCGCCGGCCCCCGATAGCTGCGCATCCGTTCCGCGGTTCCGGCCATCCGATCCCTCCTGTCAGGCGGCAAGCTGTTCGTCGGCGGGGCCGAAGAACTCGTAATGGATGCGGTCGGACGACACGCCCGCCGCCGTCAGATCCGTGACCAGCGCCCGCAGGAACGGCCGGGGGCCGCACAGATAGATGTCGGCCTGCGAAAGCGGCGTGTTCCGGCGCAGCCAGTCGACCGAGACCCGGCCCGGCAGCACGTCCGTCTCGCCGGCGAAATCCTCGTAGAAGGTGGCGATCTCGGTCCGGCCGTGGCGGCCCGCCGCATCGCGCACCTGCGCATCCAGCGCGTGACGCGCGGCGTTGCGGTTGGCGTGGACATACCAGGTCGGCAGATCGGGGTGTTGCGCGGCGATCTGTTCCATCATGCTGACCATCGGCGTCAGCCCGACCCCGCCCGACAACAGCACCACCGGGCGCGCGGGACGGTCGGTCAGGTGGAAATCGCCCGCCGGCGGCGTCGCCTCGATCACCGTTCCGACCGTGGCGCGATCGTGCAGGAACCCAGACGCCTCGCCGCCCGGCTCGCGCTTGACGGTGATGCGATAGTAATCGTGGTTCGGCGCGCACGAGATCGAATAGTTGCGCTTGACGCCCGCCAGCCCGGCCGCATCGAAGCGCAGGGTCAGATACTGCCCCGACCGGTGCGGCACGACCTTACCGCCATCTTCTGGCCGAAGGATGAAGGACATGATGTCCTGCGCCTCGGACCGGCGTTCGGCCACGACGAAACGGCGCCAGTCGGTCCAGCCGCCGGGATGGGCCATGATATCGTCTCGGATCTGCGCCTCGCGTCCTTGAAGGATGCGGGCCAGATGCCAATAGGCCTCGTCCCACGCCGCAAGAATGTCGGGGGTGGCGGCATCGCCCAGAACCTCGGCGATGGCGGCCAGCAGGGCGCGGCCCACATGCGGATAATGTTCGGGCAGGATCGCGTAGCCGACATGTTTCTGCGCCATCCGCTCGACCGCCGGGCCAAGTGCGGCCAGATCGTCGATATGGCGCGCATAGGCCAGCACCGCACTGGCCAGCGCGAAACGCTGCGCGCCGCTTTGCTGGTTGGCCTGGTTGAACAGCGCGGCGATCCGTTCGTCCTGGAACAGGCGGCGATACATGACCTTGGTGATCTCGGCGCCGTGTTCCTGCAGCGCGGGCACGGTGGCTTTCACAAGGGCGACGGTCCTGGGCGACAGCGAGTCGGGCATCAGCTTCTCCTTAACATGCATTCAGTTTGCATCTATACAGGCGCTATATACAACCACCCCGATCCCATCCAGTGTGACAAAATGAAGCTGTCCCGTTATTCCGATTATGCGCTGCGCATCCTGATACATCTGGCCCTTCATCCCGACCGGCTGATCTCGATCCGCCAGATCGCGGACATCTATGGCATCTCGCAGAACCATCTGATGAAGATCGCGCAGGATCTGGGTCATGCAGGCGTGATCCAGACCGTGCGCGGCCGCAATGGCGGTCTGCGGCTGGCCCGACCGGCCGAGGAGATCACCATCGGCGAGGTGGTGCGCCGGACCGAAACCCGTGGCCCGATCGTCGATTGCAGCGGCTGTTTGATTGCACGCGGCTGCGGCCTGCCGCCGATGTTCGCCGAGGCGCAAGAGGCGTTCATGTCCGTGCTGGACCGATACAGCCTGGCGGATGCCGCGATGCGGTCGGACACGCTGCGGCATCTGTTTGCCGTTGCCTGATCTGGCAGGCGGCCGCCCCCTGTGCTAACGCGTGACGCGCCGGAACCGGCAGGCCGGATCGGGCGGCGCGACAGCCCGCGCCGGACCCGCGCTGCGGCCCATCGCCGCGCGTCCGCCCATCGACAGGAATCCCTTGTGATGCGTCAGGCTGCGGCTATGAATGCGTCACGACCAACCGGAGAACGACATTGGGACAGATCGACGACAAGCTCGAGGACGTCTATGACGACGTGATGCGGCGGAATGCCGGCGAGGCGGAGTTTCTGCAAGCGGTCCGCGAAGTGCTGGAAAGCCTGGGTCGCGTGGTCGCGAAACGTCCGGATTATCTGGACAAGGCGCTGATCTCGCGCATCTGCGAACCCGAACGCCAGATCATCTTCCGCGTTCCGTGGATGGATGACGACAATCAGGTGCAGATCAACCGGGGCTTCCGGGTCCAGTTCAACTCGGCCATGGGGCCCTACAAGGGGGGTCTGCGCTTTCACCCGTCGGTGAATGTCGGCATCATCAAGTTTCTGGGGTTCGAGCAGACGTTCAAGAACGCGCTGACCGGCCTGCCCATCGGCGGCGGCAAGGGCGGATCGGATTTCGACCCCAAGGGCCGTTCCAACGCCGAGGTCATGCGATTCTGCCAAAGCTTCATGACCGAACTTTACCGCCATCTTGGCGAATATACCGACGTGCCGGCGGGCGATATCGGCGTCGGCGCGCGCGAGATCGGCTATCTCTTCGGTCAGTACAAGCGGCTGACCAACCGGTACGAGGCCGGGGTGCTGACCGGCAAGGGGCTGTTCTATGGCGGCTCGCTGGCCCGGAAAGAGGCGACCGGTTACGGCAACACCTATTTCACCCGCGCGATGCTGCAGACCGGCGGCGACGATTTCGACGGCAAGGACGTCATCGTCTCGGGCGCCGGAAACGTCGCGATCTACACGGTCGAGAAGGTGCAGGAATTCGGCGGCCGCGTGATCGCCTGTTCCGACAGCAGCGGCTATGTCGTGGACAATGACGGGCTGGACCTGTCCCTGCTGAAGGAGATCAAGGAGGTCAGGCGCGGGCGCATGGCCGAATATGCGCGGCTGAAGGGCGACCAGTCCGGCGCCTATTTCGTCAAGTCCGGCGCCGGCGTGATCTGGGACGTGCCCTGCCAGGTGGCCATGCCCTCGGCCACGCAGAACGAACTGACCGGCAAGGATGCGCGCAAGCTGATCAAGAACGGCGTCGTGGCGGTCGGCGAAGGCGCGAACATGCCCTGCACCCCCGAGGCGATCCGCATGTTCCAGCAGGCCGGCGTCAAGTTCGGTCCCGGAAAGGCGGCCAATGCGGGCGGGGTCGCGACCTCGGCGCTTGAGATGCAGCAGAACGCCTCGCGCGACCGCTGGACCTTCGAGAAGACCGAGACCCGTCTGGCCGAAATCATGAGCGATATTCACGACAGCTGCTATGAAACGGCCGAGGAATACGGCGTGCCGGGGGATTACGTGGCCGGGGCCAATATCGCCGGTTTCGTGCGCGTGGCCGAGGCGATGCTGGCCTTCGGCGTCATCTGACGACGCTGATCGTCTGCATCCGCAAGGCGCCGGTCACGGCGCGGCGTCTTGCGCCGCGTCCTCGGGCGGATAGATCACCTTGCCCGCATCCGTCCTTCGGGCCGAGGGCGTGGGCTTGGCGGGCACGATCTGTCCCGGTCCCATCAGGTGATCGACCGGGTGCCCGTTCAGCAGCAGGTAATCCACGATGATGCGCCGGTGGCAGCGCCACCAGACCGCTTCGGAACACATCAGGCAGACCCGCTGCGCCTCGACCCATCGCGTCAGCGCATCGAACGCTGACGCGAATCCCTCGCCAAGCGCATAATCGGCATAGTTGTGAAAGCTGCGGTTGCGCCATGTTGCGTTCAACGCATCGTCCACGTCATGCTGCACCGTCCGTCTGCCGCCCAGATCGGGACAATGCCGGTAATCTATCCCCGCCCGCGCCAGATCGTCCGGCAGGGTGTCGATGTTGAACTGCGGATTGGTGCGTGATCGCGGAAACGCGCGGACATCGACCAGCAGCCCGACACCCGCACCGGTCAGCATTCCCACCACCTCGTCCAGGCTGCGGTTGGAATGCCCGATCGTGGTGAACTGCGCCGGCATCAGTCGATCTTCGTCAGCGCGTCCTCTTTATGGGCGGCGATATGGTCGGTCTTGTCGCTTTCGATCTCGTATTGCGGTTCGTCCTTCGAGGCGCGGCGGCGATGCCCCTTATAGTCGAAATCGCTGTGATGCACCTTGACGATCTTGCCCGACACGCGGCCCGCCTCGGAATTCCAGCTGACGTGATCGCCGACAGAGAATGTGGACATGAGAAGCCTCCGATCTTTGGGCTGACAACGCCTGTGCTGCGCATCCGTTCCAGACCGCAGACGCGCGCGGCCCGGGCATCCGCCGGGCCGCGCGCATCTTGACGGACTGCAAACCGGATCAGGCCAGAAGCCGGTCGACCTGCTGGCGCACGCGGTCGGCGGCCTTGTGGCGCACCGGGCCATAGCCGCGAATCTCGGTCGGCGCCTCAAGGATCTGGCGGGCCCGGTCGGCGCCCAGACGGTCGAAATCCCGTTCGACCCGGTCCAGAACCCCATCGAACCACGCCAGCAACTCGCGATCCAGCTTGCGATCCTCGGTCCGCGCGAAGATATCCCACCGCGTGCCGCGCAGGCGCTTCATCCGGGCCAGCATCTTCATGCCCTGCCCCATCCACGGCCCGAACGCCTTTTTCAGCGGGCGCCCGCGACCGTCGGTGCCGGTCGGCAGCATCGGCGGAGCCAGGTGATAACGCACGCTATAATCGCCCTCGAACTGCTGCGCGACCGCATCCGAAAAACCTGTCTGGCTGTAAAGGCGGCCGACCTCGTATTCGTCCTTGTAGGCCATCAGCCGGAACAGCGACTTGGCCACGGCCTTGCGGTGATCGTCCGAGGCGGCGGGCACGGCGGCGTCGAACTGCGCGATCCGGTCGCGGTATTTCTGCGCATAGTCGCGATCCTGATATTCGGTCAGGAACGCCGCGCGATGTTCGATCAGCTCGGCCACGCCCTGCGGTTCCGCCGGCCGTCGATCGGCCAGGTGATCGGCCAGCGCGTCGGGATCGGCGGCCATGATCCGGCCCAGATCGAAGGCCATCGCGTTCTTGTCGATGGCGACGCCGTTCAGCAGGATCGCCTGTTTCAACGCAACCTCGCTGACCGGGACCAGCCCCTGTTGCCACGCCGCGCCCAGCAACATGATGTTGGCGAAGACCGCGTCGCCCATCAGCCGCTCGGCCGCCAGATTGGCGTCGAAGCCAAGCAGGTTTTCCGCCCCGACGGTCTTGCCGATCAGCGCCTCCCGGTCGTCGATGCGCAGATCCGCGTCGCGATGCAGGACCAGATCGCCGGTCGGCATCTCGGCCCGGTTCAGCACGATCCGCGTGCCCTGCCGGTAATGGATCGACGCCTTGGGCGAGGAACAGACGACGGCGTCGCAGCCGATCACCGCATCCGCATGACCGCGTTCGATGCGGACCTGATTGATCGCCGCCGGGTCGCGCCCGATGCGGACATAGCCAAGGACCGTGCCGAATTTCTGCGCGAAACCGGTAAAGTCCAGCACGCTGGACCCCTTGCCCTCAAGATGCGCGGCCATGGTGATCAGCGCGCTGACGGTCACGACGCCGGTGCCGCCCACCCCCGCCACCAGCAGATCGAAGGGCTGCGCCAGATCGGACATGCGCGGCTGGTCCAGCCGGGACAGCATGGACGGCAGGTCCAAGCCCACGGGTTTCGGCTTGCGCCGCTGTCCGCCCTCGACGGTGACGAAGCTGGGGCAGAACCCGTTCAGGCAGGAATAATCCTTGTTGCAGCTGGACTGGTTGATCCGGCGCTTGCGCCCGAACGGCGTTTCCACCGGTTCCACGCTGAGGCAGTTCGATTCCAGCGAACAGTCGCCGCAGCCTTCGCAGACCAGTTCGTTGATGACCACGAATTTCGCCGGGTCCTTCATCTTGCCGCGCTTGCGGCGGCGGCGCTTTTCGGTGGCGCAGGTCTGTTCATAGATCAGCACCGTCACGCCCGGAATCTCGCGCAGTTCGCGCTGCACGCTGTCCAGCTCGGCCCGGTCGTGCAGCGTGGTGCCCGACGGAAAATCGCGCAGATCGAATCGCTGCGGCGTGTCCGACACCAGCGCGATCCGCGTCACCCCCTCGGCCCGGCAGCTTTGGGCGATGCCCACGACGCTGACCGGGCCATCGACGGGCTGGCCGCCGGTCATCGCCACGGCATCGTTATACAGGATCTTGTAGGTGATGTTGGCGCCCGCCGCGACCGCCTGCCGGATCGCCATCGAGCCGGAGTGATACCACGTCCCCTCGCCCAGGTTCTGGAACATGTGCTTGCCGCCGTTCCAGCGCTGCGCGACGGCCAGCGTGACCCCCTCGCCGCCCATCTGGGCATAGCCCACGGTGTTGCGGTCCATCCAGCCGGCCATGACGTGACAGCCGATGCCGCTGCCGGCCATGCTGCCCTCGGGCAGCTTGGTCGAGGTGTTGTGCGGACAGCCGGAACAGAAATAGGGGGTGCGGGTGGCGCCCGGCACCTGCAGGACCGGGGCGGGCGTGTCGGTCAGGCTTTGGGCGCGGGCGACCAGATCCTCGTCGGGAAAGAAGGCGTGCAGCCGTTCCGCCAGCACCGGCACCAGCATCAGCGGCGTCAGCTCTCCGGTCCAGGGCAGCAGCGGGTCGCCGGCCGACCGATGCTTGCCCACCATCTTCTGCGGCTTGGCGCCCGGCCAGTCATAGAAATATTCCTTGAACTGGCTTTCGATGATGCCGCGCTTTTCCTCGATCACCAGCACCTCTTCCTTGCCGCTGACAAAGGCCAGCGCGTCGCGGCGCGCCAGGGGCCAGACCATGCCGACCTTGTAGATGTCGATGCCCAGACGGCGGCACGCGGCCTCGTCCAGACCCAACAGGCGCAGCGCCTCCATCGTGTCCAGATGGGCCTTGCCGGTGGTGACGATGCCGAACCGCGCGTCGGGCAGATCGAAGATGCGGCGGTCGATCGGATTGGCCTCGACGAAGGCTTCGACCGCGCGCAGCTTGTGGCCGATGCGGGTCTCGATCTCGGGGCTGGGCAGGTCGGACAGGCGCACATGGATGCCGCCCTGCGGGCCGATGAAATCGGGCTGCACGAAGTCGCGGTCCTTGGGCAGGGTCACCGACTGGCCCGCCTCGACCGTTTCCGAGATGGCCTTGAAGCCGACCCAGGTGCCCGAGAACCGCGACAGGGCGAACCCGTATTCGCCGAATTCCAGGTATTCGGCGATACTGGCCGGGTTCAGCGTCGGCATGAACCACGACATGAACGCCACGTCCGACTGATGCGGCATCGAGGACGAGACGCAGCCGTGATCGTCCCCGGCGACGACCAGAACGCCGCCCTTGGGCGCGCTGCCATAGGCGTTGCCGTGTTTCAGCGCATCGCCCGACCGATCCACGCCCGGACCCTTGCCATACCACAGGGAAAACACGCCCTCGACCTCGCAATGCGGGTCCAGCGACGCCTGCTGCGCGCCCAGAACGGCGGTCGCGGCCAGATCCTCGTTCACGGCGGGCAGAAACTCGATCCGGTCCTGTTCCAGCCGCTTGCCGATGCGCCACAATTCCTGATCCAGCCCGCCAAGCGGCGATCCGCGATACCCCGACACGAAGCCGGCGGTATTGCGCCCCGCCGCGCGGTCGCGCCGCGCCTGATCCAGCATCACCCGCACCAGCGCCTGCGTGCCGGTCAGAAAGACCCGTCCATCGCTGCGGTCATAGCGGTCGTTCAATTGATAGGTGTCGAATTTCGGATCGGGTCTGGTCATCGGCTGCGCCTTTCCGGGGTCGTGGCTTCGACCAGCTTACGCCGTTTCGTTTGAAAAATCTGACCAGATTTGTGGAAATCCTGCCAGAATAGGGATAATATTTCCTCATTTCTGCATCTGGTGGTGAAACATGCCGGACAATGACGAGATCGACCGCAGGATCGTGGCGGCGCTGCGCCGCGACAGCCGCATCTCGAACGCCGATCTGGCGGCGCAGGTCGGGCTGTCGCCGTCATCCTGCTGGCGCCGCACCCGCGCGCTGGAGGAACGCGGCGCGATCCGCCGCTATACGATCGATCTGGACGACGCGGCCATCGGGCTGACCTTCAAGGCCATCGTCCATGTGCAGATGACCCGCCACGATCAGGGTCTGGTGAAGGAATTCATCCGCATGATCGGCACCAAGGACGAGGTGCGGGCCTGCTATGCGACCACCGGCACATCGGATTATCACCTGCACGTCGTCTGCCGCGATCTGGACGCGTATAACCGGTTTCTGGAGGATTTCCTGTTCCGGATTCCCGCCGTCGCCAGCGCGCAGACCAATCTGGTCCTGCGCACGATCAAGGACTGACGGGCAAGGACCAGGGGGCAAGGACTGACGGGCAGGAACTGCCCGCCGCAGCCTATCGCACGCCGGATGCGAACATCGGCCCGCCGGTCCAGCGCGGAAAGCCATAGCCGTGGATTTCCACCAGATCGATGTCCGATGCGCGGCTGGCGATGCCCTCGGACAGGATCTGCTGCCCCTCATCGGCCATCGCGGCGACAAGCCGGTCGGCGATCTGCTGCGACGACAGGCCGCCCGTGCCGCCGACATGCGGGGCCAGCACGGCGCGCGTCTCCTCGGACGGGCGGGGTTTGCGGTCGCCTTCGGCATAGTCATACCAGCCGCCGCCGGTCTTCTGCCCCTTGCGGCCCGCGCGCACCAGACGGTCGCTTAGCGTGTCGGGCACGTCCTGCCCCTCGGCGCGCAGCCCCTCGCGTTGCAGGAAGGCGATGTCCAGCCCGCTCAGATCCTGGGCCTCGAACGGGCCCATGCGGAACCCGTAATCGCGCATCGCGGCATCGACCTCTTCGACCGAATGTCCCTCGACCAGCAGGCGTTCCGCCTCGGCGCGATAGCGTTTGAAGATGCGGTTGCCGATAAAGCCCTCGCAGATGCCGGCGCGCACGGGCATCTTGCCCAGCTTCGCGGCCAGCGAGAACGCGGTGGCCAGAACCTCGGGGGCGGTGTCGGGCGTCGGCACGATTTCCAGCAGCTTCATGATATGGGCGGGGCTGAAGAAATGCAGCCCAAGGCAGCGTTCCGGTCCGGCCACGCCCTCGAAAATACGGCGTGGGTCCAGATACGAGGTGTTGGTGGCCAGAACCGCATCGTCGCGGCAGACGCGCCCGACCTGATCGAACACCGTGCGCTTGACGCCGATTTCCTCGAACACGGCCTCGATCACCAGATCGCAATCGGACAAGGCCGCGTAATCCTGCGTCGCCTCGACCCCGTCCATGCGGTCGTCCAGCTGCGCCTCGGTCAGCTTGCCGCGCCGGACGCTGCCGTCAAGGATGCTGCGGATATTGTCCAGCCCGCGCGCGACCGCCGCCTGGTCGCGTTCGATCATCACCACCGGCAGGCCCGCGTTGCGGCAGGCCACGGCGATGCCCGCGCCCATCGTGCCGCCGCCGATGATGCCGACACGGCCGATGTCGCGCGGCTGGATGCCCTTCAGCTCGGGCGGGCGCGGCGCGGCGCGTTCGGCGAAAAAGACATGGCGCAGCGCGGCGGCCTGATCGCTGTCGCGCAGTTCGGTAAAGATCTCGCGTTCATGCGCCATCGCCGCAGGGAAGGGATTTTCCGTCGCGAACCGCAGCGATTCGACCGCGCGGGCCTGCGCCTGCATCCCCGGCTTCGACACCTTTTCGGCGGCTTTCGACCAGAACGCATCGTCCTGCGGCTCGATCGGCCGTTCCGACACCGGCTGCGGCAGGTCCCGCGACAGCGCGGCGCGGGCAAAGCGCAGCGCGCCTTCGGTCAGATCGCCCTCGACGATCTCGTCGATCAGCCCGGCCTTCAGCGCCTGCGGCGCCTTCCACGGCTTGCCCGAGGTGACCAGATCGACCGCGGCCGGCACGCCCACCAGCCGCGGCGTCCGCACCGTGCCCGACGCGCCCGGAATGATCCCCAGATTGACTTCGGGCAGACCCATCCTTGCATCGGGCACCGCCACGCGGAACCGGCAGCCCATCGCGATCTCAAGCCCGCCGCCCAGGGCGGTGCCGTGGATCGCGGCGATCCAGGGTTTGCCGGCTTGCTCGATCCGGTCCACCAGATCGGGCAGATGCGGTTCCACCGGGGGCTGGCCGAATTCACGCACATCGGCGCCCGCGATAAAGGTGCGGCCGGCGCAGGTCAGCACCACGGCGCGGACGTCCGGATCGGCGTCCAGATCCTCGGCGCTTTGCCACAACTCGCGGCGCATCTGCGCCGAGATCGCGTTCACCGGCGGATTGTTCACGGTCAGAACGGCGATGTCGCCATCCATGCGGCAATCGATCAGATCCATGCTACAGCCCCAGATATGCTTCGCGGATACGCGGATCGGCGATCAGCTCGGCCGCCGCCCCCTCCATCGTGATCCGCCCGGTTTCCATCACGTAACCCCGATCCGCGATCTTCAGCGCGCCAAAGGCGTTCTGTTCGACCAGCAGGACGGTGACGTCCCGTTCGCGCAACCCGGTCACGACCTCGAAGATCTGCGCGACCAGCAGCGGTGCAAGTCCCATCGAAGGCTCGTCCAGCAGCAGGCAGGACGGCCGCCCCATCAGCGCGCGGGCAATGGCCAGCATCTGCTGCTGCCCGCCCGACAGCCCGCCGGCGGCCAGGTTGCGCTTTTCCTTCAGGATCGGGAACAGGGCGAACGCCTCGGCCATGTCGTGATCGACCCGGTCGTCGGTGAACAAAAAGGCGCCAAGCCGCAGGTTTTCCTCGACCGACAGGTTGGTGAAGATCTGACGCCCCTCGGGCGATTGGGCCAGGCCGCGTTTCAGCCGGTCATGGGCGGGCACCACGCCCAGATTCTCGCCGCGAAAGGTGATCTTGCCGTCGCTGACCGGCTGCGTGCCCGACAGGCATTTCAGCAACGTCGTCTTGCCCGCCCCGTTCGCGCCGACGACGGTGACGATCTCGCCCGAGTTCACCTGCACATCGACGCCGTGCAGCACCTCGATCCGGCCATAGCGCGACCGCAGCCCCTCAACCGTCAGCATGGGCGGCCTCCGTTTCCTCGGTCCCCAGATAGGCGGCGATCACCGCCGGGTCGCGGCTGACCGTGGCCGGGTCGCCTTCGGCGATCTTCTCGCCGTGATCCAGAACGACGATATGGTTGGAAATGCGCATCACCAGCTTCATGTCGTGTTCGACCAGCAGGATGGCGATGCCCGACGCGGCCAGTTCCGCGATCAGCCGGTCGATTTCCTCGGTCTCGACCGCGTTGCAGCCCGCCGCCGGTTCGTCCAGCAGCAGGATGCGCGGCTTCAGCGCCAGCGCGCGGGCGATTTCCAGCCGCTTCAGCGCGCCATAAGACAGGCTGCCGGCCTCGTGCCCTGCGGCCTTGTCCAGACGCACGCGGGTCAGCAACTCCATCGCGCCCTCGCGCGCCATCGCGGCGCGCCGGTGCATCCCCGGCAGCGACAGCAAATCGGCCAGAACCGATCCGCGTTCGGTCAGGTGATACCCGGCCAGCACGTTGTCCAGCACGGTCATGTCCTGGAATATCTGAAGGTTCTGGAACGTCCGCGACAGCCCCATCCGCGCCAGCAGATGCGGCTGCGTGCCGGTGACATCGTGGCCGTCCAGTTCGACCGTGCCGCGGCCCGGCAGATAGACGCCCGAGATCATGTTGAACAGCGTCGTCTTGCCGGCGCCGTTCGGGCCGATCACCGACACGATCTCGCCGGGCCGGACGGAAAAGCTGACCTCGTCGACGGCTTTCAGCCCGCCGAAGGTGATGCCCAGCCCCTTGACGTTCAGCAGGCTCATTCTCCCCTCCCCCGGATGCGGCGCGCGATGGATGGCAACAGACCCTGCGGCAGGAAGATCATCACCAGGATCATCACCGCGCCCAGCACCAGTTGTTCGTATTCGGCAAACACCGTCAGCACCTGCGGCAGCAGCGTCAGGATCGCCGCGCCCAACGTGGCCCCCAGGACCGATCCGACGCCGCCCAGAACCGCCATCGTCACCATCTCGATCGAGTGCATGAAGCCTGCGACATCGGGCGTGATATAGCCGTTCTGCAAGGCCAGCATCGACCCCGCGACCGAGGCATAGACGGCCGAGATCACGAAGGCGCGCAGCTTTTGCTGGGCCACGTCCACGCCCACCGTCGCCGCCGCGACCTCGGACCCGTGCAGGGCGCGCATGGCGCGGCCCGTGGGGCTGTCATACAGGTTCAGCGCCAGCCACGCCCCGATCAGCAGCACGATGCCGCTGGCGCCATACCAGAACTCGCCGCCCGACAGGCGCCACCCCAGATCGCGCAGCAGCGCGCGCAGACCCAGATCCTCGACCTGCATGCCGTCGGGGCCGCCGGTCAGGGCGCGTTCGTTGGTCAGCACCATCGACACCAGGATGCCGAAACCCAGCGTGGCCACCGCCAGATAATACCCCTTCAGCCGCAGGATCGGCCGCCCGATCAGCAGCGCCACCACGCCCGAGACGACGGCCCCCAGCACCAGCGCCAGCGACGGGTGCAGGCCCAGATGTTCGGGCGCCAGCGCGCAGGCATAGGCGCCGATCCCGGCAAAGCCCGCATGGCCCAGGCTGATCTGCCCGGCATAGCCGATCAGGATCACCAGCCCGACCACAGCCAGCGCGTTCACGAAGATCAGCGCGCCGACGCGGTAATAGTAACCCGACGGGAAGAACAGCGGCAGCACCGCGATCAGCAGCGCCAGAACCGCAAGCTGAATCCATTTCCTGCGTGCCGCCATCACACCCGCTCCGTCGATTTCTTGCCGAAGATGCCCTGCGGCATGACGAACAGCACGCCCAGGATCACCAGGAAGGCCACCGCGTCCTTGTATTGCGAACTGAGATAGCCCGCCGTCAGCGCCTCCAGCAGGCCCAGAACCAGCCCGCCGACCAGCGCGCCCTTGGGGTTGCCCATCCCGCCCAGCATCGCGGCGGCAAAGCCCTTCAGCGCCAGCGCCACCCCCACGTCATAGCTGACCAGCGTGATCGGCGTGGCCAGCACGCCCGCCAGCGCGCCGATGGCGGCCGACAGGCCGAATGACAGCGTCATCACCCATCCGGTGTTGATGCCCACAAGCTGTGCTGCGACGCGGTTGTTGGCCGTGGCCAGAACCGCCTTGCCGGTCAGCGTGCGGGTAAAGAACAGCCACAGCCCGACGAAGACCAGCACCGCGCCTGCGATGACCCACAGGCTTTGCGGCAGGATCGTGGCCCCCATCACGCGGACCGGATCGTCGCCCGAAAAGGCCGGGAAACGGTGCAGCTGCTTGTCGAAGATCAGCTGCGTCGCCCCCTGGATCAGGATCGAGGCGCCGATGGTGATAATGATCAGCGACACGACGGGCGCGCCGCGCGCCGGCTCGATCGCCAGCTTGTTCAGCGCCACGCCCACCCCCGCCGTGATGACGATGGCCAGCACCGCCGCCAGCGGCAGCGGCAGCCCGGCCTGATGCGCGAAGACGGTGATCATCCCGCCCAGCATCACGAATTCGCCCTGCGCGAAGTTCACGACGTCCGAGGCGTTGTAGATGATGGTGAATCCAAGCGCGACCAGCGCATAGACCGCGCCAACCGTCATGCCGGAAAAGATGAATTGCAGCAGAGAGTCCATGGCGCGGCTCCTCGGGGTCGGGAAGGGTCCGGCCGGAAACCCGGCCGGCGCAGCGTCAGTTCAGCTGTTTCCAGTCGCCATCGCTGATTTCCAGCATGCGGAAGGCGGTCAGGTCCAGCCCAAGGTGATCCTCGGGCGAAAAGCTGTAGGTGCCGGTGGTGCCGACGAAGTTCTGCGTCTCTTCCAGCGCGTCGCGGATCGCATCCGGCTCGGCCTCGCCGGCGCGCTTGATCGCATCGACCACCAGCATCACCGCGTCATGCGCATAGCCGGCGAAGGTCGAGGGTTCCTGATTGTATTTCTCTTTATACGCAGCCGTATAGTCGGTCACGACCTGATATTGCGGATCGCTTTCGTCCAGAAGCTCTGCGATCAGCAGGGCGGTTCCCGGCAGGCGCACGCCTTCGGCCGATTCCGCGCCCGCAAGCTCGATGAACGCGTTCGAGGCGACGCCGTGGCTTTGATACAGCGGAATCTCGAACCCGAGCTGGTCGAAATTGCGGGTGACGATCGCCGGTCCCTGCCCGAATCCGGGATTCAGCACCGCCTGAACACCCTCGCTGTTGCGGATGCGGGTCAGCTGCGGGGTCACGTCGGCGTCCTGGGGCCCGTAGGTTTCGTCGGCCACGATCTCGATCCCGTGATCGCCCGCGACCTCCTTGCACTGCGCCTGCATCGACGCGCCGAAACCGTCGGTGCCGGAAATCAAGCCGATCTTGGTGATTCCCTGCGCCTGCATGTCGGTAAAGATCTTCTCGCAGGCCATGCGGTCGGTGTGGGGCGTCTTGAACACGTATTCGCGCACCGGGTCGATGATCGAGATCGCGCCCGCCAGCGAGACGAACGGAATCCCCTCATCCTCGGCGACGTCCAGAATCGACATGGTGGTGCCGGTGGTCGAGCCGCCGATGATCGCCACGACCTCGTCATCCTCGACAAGGCGGGTGGCGAAGGTGCGGGCCTTGTTCGGGTCGCCGCCATCGTCGTACAGCGACAGGGCGATTTCTTCGCCGTCGATGCCGCCGGATGCGTTGATCTGTTCGACCATCATCTGGATGGTCTTGGCCTCGGGATCGCCCAGAAAGGCCGCGGGGCCAGTCGCCGACACGCTTGCGCCCAGCCTGATTTCGGCCTGCGCGGCCAGTGGAAAGGCAACGCCGGTCGCAAGAACCGCCAGCGTCGTCCGCGTCAAAAGTTTCATGTCCAACCTCCCAAGAATGAAACCGCGATTGCAGGGCGCGGACCGGTTCGCCCGGCTCGTCTCCACCCCCTTTGCCGTTATCATTGACCGACCGGACGGCTTATGCAACAGTAAATCGCATCGCCCCCGCGACGGGGGGTCGCGGAGGATCTTATGACGACATCGCAAACCGTTCTCGCGGCTCTGGAATCGGGCGTTCTGAAACTGACGCTGAACCGGCCGGACAAGCTGAACTCTTTCAACGAAGAGATGCATCAGGCGCTGCGCGCGCAACTGGACCGCGCGCATCAGGACGACGAGGTGCGCGCCCTGCTGCTGACCGGGGCCGGGCGCGGGTTCTGCGCCGGGCAGGATCTGGGCGACCGCGACCCGCGCAAATCGACCGAAAAGCCCGATCTGGGCCGCACGCTGGACAGCTATTACAACCCGGCGATCCGGCTTTTGCGGACGCTGAAAAAACCGGTGATCTGCGCGGTGAACGGCGTCGCGGCCGGTGCCGGCGCGAATATCGCCTTCGCCTGCGACATCGTGATCGCGGCCAGGTCGGCGCGCTTCATCCAGGCGTTTTCCAGGATCGGTCTTGTGCCCGACGCCGGCGGCAGCTGGTCCCTGCCGCGCCTGATCGGCGAGGCGCGGGCCAAGGCGCTGGCGCTGACGGCGGAACCGCTGGACGCGCAGACGGCGGCCGATTGGGGCCTGATCTGGAAGACGGTCGAGGATGAGCAGCTGATGCCGCAGGCCACCGAACTGGCCGAGAAACTGGCGGCGGGACCGACCCTTGGGCTGGGCCTGACCAAGCAGCTGATCCAGGAGGCCGCGACCAGCGACCTGGACAGCCATCTGGACCGCGAACGCGATTGCCAGCGGCAGGCGGGCCGCAGCGACGATTACGCCGAGGGCGTCACCGCCTTTCTGGAAAAGCGCCCGGCGCAGTTCAGGGGGCACTAGAATGCGCGACGCCGCCAGCATGACCCCGCAGGAACTGGCGCAAGCCTGCGCCGAACTGATGTGGAACGACGACAGCGCCTCGCAGCGCCTTGGCATGACGCTGACCCATGTCGCGCCGGGTCAGGCGACGGTGAAGATGACGCTGACCGACCAGATGACCAACGGCCACGGCAACGCGCATGGCGGCTATCTGTTCACCCTGGCCGACAGCGCCTTCGCGTTCGCCTGCAACACCTATAATCAGGTGACCGTCGCCCAGCATTGTTCGATCACCTATCTGACCCCCGGCGCACTGGGGGACCGGCTGACGGCGACCGCGCGCGAGGTGTCGCGCAAGGGTCGCTCGGGCATCTACGATGTGCGCATCACCCGCGAGGACGGCACCGCGATCGCGGAATTCCGCGGCCATTCGCGCACCATCAACCGCACGTTCCTGCCGCATGCCGGCGACAACTGACATCTCAGGGAGGAAACCTGATGAACGACCTGACCCCAAGCCCCGACATTCTGGACCCGATCGAAACCGCCAGCCGCGACGAAATCACCGCGCTGCAACAGCAGCGCCTGGCATGGTCGCTGCGCCACGCCTATGACAACTCGGCCTTCTATCGCAAGCGGTTCGACGAGGCCGGCGTCCATCCCGACGATTTCAAGACGCTGGAAGATCTGGCGAAATTCCCGTTCACGATGAAGCAGGATCTGCGCGACACCTATCCGTTCGGCATGTTCGCCGTGCCGCGCGAACAGCTGGTGCGCATCCACGCCTCGTCGGGGACGACCGGCAAGCCGACGGTGGTGGGCTATACCAGAAACGACATCGACGTGTGGGCCGACATGGTGGCGCGGTCGATCCGGGCCAGCGGCGGGCGCAAGGGCGACATTGCCCATATCGCCTATGGCTATGGGCTGTTCACCGGCGGGCTGGGCGCGCATTACGGGGCCGAACGCCTGGGCTGCACCGTGGTGCCGATCTCGGGCGGGATGACCGAACGGCAGGTGACGCTGATCAACGATTTCAAGCCGCGCATCATCATGGTGACGCCGTCCTACATGCTGTCGATCCTGGACGAGTTCAAACGGCAGGGGCTGGACCCGCGCGAAAGCTCGTTCGAGGTGGGCATCTTCGGCGCCGAACCCTGGACCAACGCCATGCGCGAGGAAATCGAGCAGGCGTTCAACATGAACGCCGTCGACATCTATGGCCTGTCCGAGGTGATGGGACCGGGCGTGGCCAACGAATGCGTCGAGACCAAGGACGGGCTGCATGTCTGGGAAGACCATTTCTATCCCGAGATCATCGACCCGACCACAGGCGAGGTGCTGCCCGACGGCGAAACCGGCGAGCTGGTGTTCACCACGCTGACCAAGGAAGGGCTGCCGATGGTCCGCTATCGCACGCGCGACCTGACGCGGCTGCTGCCGGGCACCGCGCGGTCGATGCGCCGGATGGAGAAGATCACCGGGCGCACCGACGACATGATCATCCTGCGCGGCGTCAACGTCTTCCCGACCCAGATCGAGGAACAGATCCTGAAATGCCGCGGTCTTGCGCCGCATTTCCAGATCGAGCTGATCCGCAAGGACCGCATGGACGCGATGATCGTGCACGTCGAATGCACCGCCACCGAGGCCGCGACCGAGGCGCGCGCCGCCTCGGCCCGCGAACTGGCCCATCACATCAAGTCGATCATCGGCATCTCGACCCGGATCGAGGTGCACGACCCCGACGACGTGGCCCGGTCAGAGGGCAAGGCCCAACGCGTCGTGGATAACCGGCCGGCCTGACCCCGGCCGAACCCCGGCAGGGCTGGCACCGGGCGCGCTTCGGGGATAAGGGAACCGTCCCGACCCCGAAGCACACCCAGAACGAAGGAGCGGCGCTGCCCATGGCACGGACGCGAGCAGAGGATTTCGAGGAAAAGCAGCATCAGCTGTTGCTGACCGCATCGCATGTCTTTGCCCGGCAGGGGATGGACAAGGCGTCGATGTCGCAGATCGCGGCCCAGGCCGGCGTGTCGAAATCGCTGCTGTATCATTACTATCCGTCACGGGACGCGCTGATCTTCGCGATCATCCATACCCATCTGGACGAACTGGATCGAAGGCTGGACGCCGCCATGGACCCCGCGCTTGGCCCGCGCGAACAGCTTGAAGCCTTCGTGCTGGCGGTGCTGGAATCCTATCGCGGGGCGGACGACCGGCACACGGTCCAGCTGAACGCAGGCGCCGCCCTGACCGAGGATCAGCGGTCCCGCATCCGCACGATCGAGCGGCGGATCGTCCGACGCTTTTCCGCCGTGATCCGCGATATGCATCCGGAACTGGATCGCCCTGAACGGCCGCTGCTGATGCCCGTGACCATGTCGCTGTTCGGGATGATGAACTGGGTCTATATGTGGTTCCGCGAGGACGGGCCGATCAGCCGTGCCGATTACGCAAGCGTGGCCACCACGCTGATCCTGGAAGGGATCAAGGGCGTTCGCTGAAGCCGCGCCGTTCCAGCACCAGCGGATCGTATTGCGGCGCCTTGACGCGCCGCCGGTCGGGTTCCGGTTCGGTCAGCGGTCGCGCAGGTGCCAGCTTGGTCCGGGCGTCGATGGCCAGTTGCTGATAGACGCCGGTGCCGCGCCGTTTCCAGTCGATCTCGGCCTCGGTCAGTTCGCGGATCACGCGGGCGGGCGAGCCCACGGCCATGCTGTTTGCCGGAATCTGCGCGCCCGCCTTGACGAAAGCGGCCGCGCCAAGAATCGTGTTTGCGCCGATCACGGCCTCGTCCATGACCACCGCGTTCATCCCGACCATGGCGTTGCGCCCGATATGGCAGCCATGCAATACCGCGCCGTGTCCGATATGGCCCAGCTCCTCGACCAGCACGTCCTTGCCGGGAAAGGCATGGGCGACGCAGGTTTCCTGGAAATTCGATCCTTCGCGCAAGGTGATGCGCCCGAAATCGCCGCGCAGCACGGCGCCCGCCCCGACATAGCAGCCGGCACCCACGATCACGTCGCCGATCAGGACGGCGTCAGGGTGGATGAAGGCCGTCGGATCGACGACCGGCACCACCCCGTCCCAGGACCAGACGCTCAAGCGTCCTCCTCCAACGGCCAGGTCTTGGCCACCATGGTCAGCACGTCATACTGGGCCACGACCTCGTCCTTCTGGTTGGTCACGCGACAATCCCACCGCACCTCGCCATAGATCGCGTTCTCGCGCGGGTTGATGTGGCGGCAGGTCAGCCGGACCTGCAAGGTGTCGCCGAAATAGACCGGCACCAGAAAGCGCAGATTGTCCACGCCGTAATTGGCCAGAACCGGACCCGGATCTGGATGGACGAACAGCCCCGCCGCGAAGGAAGCGATCAGATAGCCGTGCGCCACGCGATCCTCGAAGAACGGGTTGGCCTTGGCGGAATCGCTGTCCATGTGGGCATAGAACGTGTCGCCGGTGAAATGGGCGAAATGTTCGACATCCTCGCGCGTGATCTCGCGCGCCTCGGTGACGATCTGATCGCCGATCCGCAATTCCGCCAGCGACTTGCGGAACGGATGTTCCCCGGTCTGGTGGGGCGCGCCTTCGATCCATGCGCCGGTCACCGCCGACAGCAGGCGGGGCGAGCCCTGGATGGCGGTGCGCTGCATGAAATGCTTGACCCCGCGGATGCCGCCCATCTCTTCGCCGCCGCCCGCGCGGCCCGGCCCGCCATGGACCAGCGGCGCCAAAGGCGATCCGTGCCCGGTCGAGGATTTTGCGCTGTCGCGGTTGCCGATCAGCACGCGACCATGGAACGAGGCCATGCCCAGAACCGTCTGCGCGGCCACGTCCGGATCGTTCGTGAACACGGACGAGACCAGCGACCCCTTGCCCTTGCGCGCCAGTTCCACCGCCTGATCGATATCGTCATAGGCCATGACGGTGGCGACCGGGCCGAACGCCTCGACCTCGTGCGGGGCGATCGCGGACATCGGGTCGGCGCAGCGCAGCAGCACCGGCGACATGAACGCGCCCTTCTCGGCGTCGCCCGAAACCACCTGAACCTGCGACGGATCGCCGAACACGATCTCGGCCTCGCGCGCGATGTCGGCGATCTTGGCGCGCACATCGTCGCGATCCCCGCGCGACGCCAGCGCGCCCATGCGAGCGTTCTTGTCGTCGGGCAGGCCGATGGCGGTGCCGGCCAGCCGGTCCGACAGCGCCTTGATCACCGCATCCTCAAACTGGCTGGGCACCAGAACGCGACGGATCGCGGTGCATTTCTGCCCCGCCTTTGCGGTCATCTCGCGCGCGACCTCTTTCACGAACAGGTCGAATTCGGGCGTGTCCGGCCCTGCATCGGGGCCAAGGATCGTCGCGTTCAGGCTGTCCGCCTCCATCGTGAAGCGGGTCGAGTTGGCGACGATCGCCGGATGGGTGCGCAGCATCTGCCCGGTCGAGGCCGAGCCGGTGAACGTCACCGCGTCCTGGCCGGTGACGTGATCCAGCATGTCGCCGACCCCGCCGCAGATCAGTTGCAACGCGCCTTCGGGCAGGATGTTCATTTCCAGCATCCGGCGCACCACCAGTTCGGTAACATAGGCCGTC
This sequence comes from Paracoccus stylophorae, assembly GCF_028553765.1. Classification (NCBI taxonomy): domain Bacteria; kingdom Pseudomonadati; phylum Pseudomonadota; class Alphaproteobacteria; order Rhodobacterales; family Paracoccaceae; genus Paracoccus; species Paracoccus stylophorae. Next base: position 3,228,726 of record NZ_CP067134.1, read on the forward strand.
TGCGAGGCCGGCTTGACGATGCAGGGCATGCCGGCGATCAGCGCGGGCGAGATCTTTTCCAGCATCCCCCAGACCGGGAAGTTGAAAGCGTTGATGTGGATCGCGATCCCGCGCAGCGGCATCAGGATATGCTGGCCGACAAAGCTGCCATCGCGCGACAGTTGCTCGACCGGGCCTTCGGTCAGCACCCTGGTGTTGAACATTTCGCGCCGCGCCTTGGACGCAAAGGTCAGCATCGTGCCGATCCCGCCGTCGATATCGGGCCACGCATCCTTGGGCGTGGCGCCGGTGGCCAGGCTTTCGGCGTGGAATTCGTCCTTCATCTCCATCAGGCGCAGGCCGATATCCTTCAGCATCAGCGCCCGTTCGTGGATGGTCAGCCGGCGCAGCCCGGTCCCGCCGACCTCGCGGCCCCATTCCAAGGCCGCCTTGAAGTCGATCCCTTCGGACGAGATGATGGCATGGGTTTCGCCGGTGCCGGCATGGGCCAGCTTCTTGCCCTCGCCCTCGCCCGCCCGCCATTCGCCCTCAACAAAGCTTTCCAGCCGCCGCGCGGTGCGTTGCATGTCCAGCATTGCCCGTCCTTTCCTATTTCAGTTCCATCGAGGACAGGATCTCGTCCGCCTCGGCCCGCCATTTCTGGCGCAATGTCTCGTTATCGGTGTGGCGCAGGCCCATTTCCTTCTGCCGGTCGAACCGTTCCGACTGCGCCGGGCCAAAGGTTTCGGCCACGCGCGGCAACCAGTATTCGGCCGAGGCGCGGGCGCCGTCGCGATCGGACCTGGCAAGGCGTTCCAGCCCTTCGATCCCCAACTCGACATGGCGCCGTTCGCGCGGCAGGATCTCGCGCAGGACCTCGGCCAGCGGCTGATACGAGCTGCGCGCCAACTCGCCCACGGCATGCAGCGTGGCGGTGCCCATCAGCACGTTCATCACCACCGCATCCGTCCAGCCCTCCAGCGGATAGTGGAACACCGACAGCCGCTTGTCGCCGCCATGGCGGCGCGGATCGACCGTGGCATCGCGATCCTTGCGCGCCGCCCAGTCATGCGTCTGCTGATAGCGTCTTGTGTCGGTGCCGAACGTGCCCATCAGGTTCAGCACGCGTTCGGCATGGTCGGCCTTTTCCAGCGTGATCCGGCTGGCGGCGATCCGTTCCTTGATCCCCGGCGCCCAGTTGATCGCGGCGGCGAACCCCGCCGACCCGGCCAGTTCGCTGTCCACGAAGGACGACATCAGCCGCAGCAATTCCCCGCGATAGCGTGGCGGCACGTTTTCGGGCGAGGTCAGCTTGCCCCCCTGCGCCAGATAATCGGCAATCGGCATCGTATCCGCATCATTCGTCATAGCTGAGCACCACCTTGTCGGACAACGGGATGCACTGGCAGGACAGGACGTAACCGGCCCGGACCTCGTAATCTTCCAGCGCGTGGTTCACTTCCATCTCGACCTCGCCCTCCAGCACCTTGGCGCGGCAGGTCGAACACACGCCCGCCTTACACGAATAGGGCGCGTCCATGTCGTTATCCAGCGCCGCATCCAGCACCGCGGTGCCGTCCTTGGGCATCTGGAAGGTGCGGGTGGCGCCGTCCAGCGTCACCGACACCTCGCAACTGTTGGCCGAGGTGCCAACTTCCTGCGACACAGCGCGCTTCTTGGCGCGGCCGGGCTGGGACGAGGCGAACAGTTCGAACTTGATCCGATCGTCGGACAGGCCGTGATTGCGCAGGCTTTCGGCGATGGCCAGCATCATCGGCTCGGGGCCGCAGATAAAGGCCGTGTCCACGGTTTCGGCGTCGATCCACAGCCGGAACAGCATCTCCATCTTCTCGGCGTCGATGCGGCCGGTGAACAGGTCGATCTCCTGCCCTTCGCTTTCCAGGATGTGGATGATCGACAGCCGGCCCAGATAGGTGTTCTTCAGATCCTCAAGCTCCTCGCGGAACATGATCGAATTGACCTGCCGGTTGGCATAGACCAGCGTGAAGGTGGAATTCGGCTCTCGGGCCAGGACGGTCTTGACGATGGACAGGACCGGCGTGATCCCAGACCCGCCCGCGAAACCCAGATAGTTCCGGGCCTTGTCCGGTTCCAGCACGGTGAAGAACCGTCCCTGCGGCGGCATCACGTCCAGCACGTCGCCGACCTTCAATTCCTCGTTCGCCCAGGTCGAGAACGCGCCGCCATCCACCCGCTTGATGCCGACGCGCAGACAGCCTTCGTCCAGCCCGGCGCAGATGGAATAGGACCGGCGCAACTCGGTTCCGTCGAAATCGCGGCGGAAGGTCAGATACTGGCCCTGAGTGAACTCGAACGCATCGGCATCGGTGTCGCGCGGTTGCAGGGTCACGACCACCGAATCGCGGGTGTCGCGCCTTATATCCGTCACTTCCAGGGGGTGAAAACGGGGCATCTCTGACCTCCTCCGGGCAGAACCAGGGTCCGCGACCCTAGTGGCATTTGAAATAGTCGAAAGGCTCCAGACAGTCCTTGCAGCGATAGCTGGCCTTGCACGGGGTCGAGCCGAACTGGCTGATCCGTTCGGTATTGCCCGACCCGCAGCGCGGACATTCGATCACCAGATTGGACTGGCCCGACAGCCGCGCCGCGCGCGCCGCCATGCCGCCATCCGAGGCGGTACCATCGACGGGCGGCGCGATGCCATAGGCGCGCAGCTTGTCGCGGCCTTCCTGCGTGACCCAATCGGTCGTCCAGGGTGGGGAAAGCCGGCGTTCCAGCCGCACATCGCCGACGCCGCGATCGCGCAGATGGCTTTCGATCGCCAGATCGATCACCGCCGTCGCGGGACAGCCCGAATAGGTCGGGGTGACGGCAACCACCAGCGTCTCGTCGTCCCACCGGAAATCGCGCACGATTCCCAGATCGACGACCGAGACGACCGGAATCTCGGGGTCCGGCACCTCGGCCAGCCATTCCCAGATCTGCGTATCGGACGGAACGGACATCGCGCTGCCCCTACCAGCTTGCGCCGGGATAGGCGCGCTGAAGAAACTGCATCTCGGCCAGAATGAAGCCCAGATGTTCGGTGTGACGACCCTGCTTGCCGCCCTGATGCACGTCGTTGCGGCCTTCGGGGATCTCCAGCGTGGCTTCGGTCAGGATCTCGGTCACCGTCTCGCGCCATGCCGGTTCCAGTTCGGCCAGCGACGGTGCGATGTCGGCGCGGGCCACGGCCTCGTCCACGCCGTCGGCGGCAAACATTTCGCCAGTATAGGGCCACAGCCGGTCCAACGCCGCCTGCATCCGGTCGTGGCTTTCGGTGGTGCCGTCGCCCAGACGCACCACCAGATCCGAGGACCGTTCTAGGTGATAGCTGACCTCTTTCAGCGCCTTGGCGGCGATTTCCGCGACCCGCGGGCTGGACGACAGCGTCAGCCCGCGCAGCATGTGGAAATGCCATGCGTCGAACAAAAATTCCCGCATCATCGTCACCGCCATGTCGCGATTCGGCAGTTCCACCAGTTGCAGGTTGCGAAACCGCATCGCGTCGCGCAGGAACGCCAGTTCGTCGGCGGTGCGTCCCTCGTCCTCGACCTCGGCGGCCAGACCCAGCCACATCTGCGTGTGCCCGATCAGGTCCAGCGCGGTGTTGGCCAGCGCGATGTCCTCCTCCAGCACCGGGCCGTGGCCGCACCATTCCGAAATGCGGTGCCCCAGGATCAGCGTGTTGTCGCCCATCCGGCACAGCCAGTCGAAAAAGGCAGGCTGAAGATCGACATCCTTCAGATGCGGATCGTGGCTTTGCGACGCGGCGGCGCGTTCGGCCAGCGCGATCACGTCCGGCGTCGTCATGTCAGGCAGCGATGGCATTACATGTGCCCCACTTCATCTGGAATCTCGAAAAATGTCGGGTGGCGATAGACCTTGCTTTCCGCAGGATCGAACAGCGGCCCCTTGTCCGAGGGGGACGAGGCGGTGATGTCGGCGGATTTCACCGCCCAGATCGACACGCCTTCCCGGCGACGGGTATAGACGTCACGGGCGTTGTTGATCGCCATTTCCGCATCGGGCGCGTGCAGGCTGCCCACATGGCGGTGGTTCAGCCCGTGCTGTCCGCGGATGAAGATTTCCCACAGCGGCCATTCCTTCTTGGACATCGGTCGTTCCCTTCCTATTCGGCTGCGACTGCGGCGGCATGGCGGCGCGCGGCGGATTTTTCGGCATAGGCGGTCAGCCCGTCGCGATACCACCTGCCTTCTTCCCAGGCATCGCGGCGGGCCTCCAGCCGTTCGCGGTTGCAGGGGCCGTTGCCCTTGATGACCTCGAAGAATTCTTCCCAGTCGGGCTCGGCGAAATCGTAATGCCCGCGTTCGTCGTTCCAGGTCAGCGTCTCGTCGGGGACGGTCAGGCCCAGATATTCGGCCTGCGGCACGGTTTCGTCGACGAATTTCTGGCGCAGCTCGTCATTGGTGTTCATCTTGATCTTCCACGCCATCGACTGCGCCGAGTGGACCGAGTCCTTGTCGGACGGGCCGAACATCATCAGCGCCGGATACCAGAACCGGTTCAGCGCATCCTGCGCCATCTCTTTCTGTTCGGGCGTGCCGGCGGCCATCTTCATCATGATCGCGTAACCCTGCCGCTGGTGGAACGATTCCTCCTTGCAGATACGGATCATCGCGCGGGAATAGGGACCATAGCTGGTGCGCTGCAACGGCACCTGGTTCATGATCGCCGCGCCATCGACCAGCCAGCCCACCGCGCCCATATCGGCCCAGGTCAGCGTCGGATAGTTGAAGATGGAACTGTATTTCATCGCCCCCGACAGCAGCCTTTCGGTCAGTTCGTCGCGGGTGACGCCCAGGGTTTCGGCCGCGCTGTAAAGATACAGCCCGTGTCCGGCCTCGTCCTGGACCTTGGCCAGCAGGATCGCCTTGCGCTCCAGCGTGGGGGCGCGGGTGATCCAGTTGCCTTCGGGCAGCTGGCCCACGATCTCGCTGTGCGCGTGCTGCCCGATCTGGCGGATCAGCGTCTTGCGATAGCCCGCAGGCATCCATTCCTTCGGTTCGATCTTCTCGTTCCGGTCGATGCGTTCCTGAAAGGCACGTTCTTCGGGCGACATCTCGTCAGCCGATTTCATGCCTTCCGACTTTACCATCTGTGCATACATCGTCGTGTCTCCAATCAGACCCGTTCCAGGATCATGGCGATCCCCTGCCCGACCCCCACGCACATCGTGCAGAGGGCATAGCGACCGCCGCCTTTGTGCAATTGATGCGCGGCGGTCATCACCAGTCGCGCGCCCGTCATGCCAAGCGGATGGCCCATGGCGATTGCGCCGCCGTTCGGGTTCACATGCGGCGCATCGTCCGGCAGACCCAGTTCGCGCATCACCGCAAGGCCCTGCGCGGCAAAAGCCTCGTTCAACTCTATCACATCCATCTGGTCCAGCGTGAGTCCCGCGCGCTCCAGCACCCGGCGGGTCGCAGGCACCGGACCCATGCCCATGATGCGCGGCGGCACGCCGGCCGCAGCCATCGCCACGATCCGCGCCCGCGGCGTCAGCCCGTGCGTCTTCGCCGCCTGTTCCGAGGCGACGATCGCCGCCGCCGCGCCGTCATTCACGCCCGAGGCGTTGCCTGCCGTCACCGACAGGTCCGGCCCGTTGACGCCGCGCAGTTTCGCAAGCTGTTCAACGCCGGTGCCGGGACGCGGATGTTCGTCGGTATCGACCACCACCGGGTCGCCCTTGCGCTGCGGGATGGTGACGGGCACGATCTCGTCCGCGAAGAACCCCGCCTCTTGCGCGTCGGCCCAACGCTGCTGGCTGCGCGCGGCAAAGGCGTCCTGATCCTCGCGGCTGATCTTGTATTGCTCGGCCACGTTGTCGGCGGTTTCGGGCATCGAATCGGTGCCGAACTGCTTTTTCATCTTCGGATTGACGAACCGCCAGCCGATGGTGGTGTCATACATCTCGGCGTTGCGGGAAAAGGCGCTGGTGGCCTTGGCCATCACGAACGGCGCGCGGCTCATGCTTTCGACGCCGCCTGCAACCAGCAGGTCGCCGTCGCCGGCACGGATCGTCCGCGCGGCCAGTCCGATGGCGTCCATGCCCGACCCGCACAGCCGGTTGACCGTGGTGCCCGGCACCTCGATGGGCAGACCAGCCAGCAGGCCGGCCATGCGCGCGACGTTGCGGTTATCCTCGCCCGCCTGGTTGGCGCAGCCCAGGATCACGTCATCGACCCGGTCCCATTCGACCGAGGCGTTGCGCGACACCAGTTCCCGCAACGGGATCGCGGCCAGATCATCCGCGCGCACCGACGACAACGCGCCGCCATATCGCCCGATCGGGGTCCGTAGTGCATCACAGATGAATGCGTCCGTCATATAAGCCTCCTCCGCTCGGTTGGCCGGTATTCACCGACCGCTCGGTCACCAATATACAGATCAACACATCACTGGCAAAGACAAATTTTCAGGAAAACCGTGACGCGTTGGCCTTGAAGGATTTCCCGTTTCAGATCAGCTCCTTGCGCTCTCTCCGCGCCAGATCCTCTACCCGTCGCCGCGATTCTTGGGTGCTTTCCGGCAGCAGACCGACAGAATCGGCAAAGCTGGCCCCGACCCAACGATCCGCGGCGGGCGACAGTTTCACATAGAGATGCCGGAACAAGTCATGCGCCGCGCCGGCGGGCCAGTCGGCGGGCATCGCCTCGGCCGGCAGGCGCGGATCGGCCAGCGCGGCGTGGCGGTATTCGTCGGTCAGGCGCAGGCGCAGGGCCAGCGCCTCGGCATCCTCCAGCCCGGCGGTCTCGATCCCCGACGCGAGGCCCGAAAACCGCGCCAGAAACGCGCGATAGATGCGCGCCACATCCGCCAGCGGCCAATGGCGCGCGGCGAATTCCGGCAGATCGGACACGCCCGCGATGCTGCGGGCGCGCAGGACCGGGCCGGGCGGCAGGACCAGACGCGGTGAATCGGGCGCGATGGCCCCGTCGCCAAGCGCGGCCCAGCCCGGCTGCGGCGGCGCGCTCAGCGCGACGACCCATGCGGTCGGCAGATCGGGGGGCGAAAACAGGATGCGGCCGGCGCGGCGGAATTCGTCCTGCGCGGCGGCCGACAAACGATAAAAGCTGCGCCGTCCGATCCGCTCGCCCTGCAACCTGCCCGCCGCGACCAGCCGCGAGACGGCCGTGCGGACAAGGCTTTCGCTGATCCCCTGCCGCGCGCAGCACGCGATCAGCGTGCCCATCCACAGGACGCCGCCGCGCGGCTCGACCACGTCGCCGTAGAGGGTGACGATAAAGGACGACGCACGGGGCGGGGTCACGAACAGGGTATGACGCGCGGGTTTGTTCACGGCGGACGACTTTGGATGACGGTTCCGCCAAGGATAGGCCGCAGACGCCGCGCGGTCCAGCGTGCTGCCAGTCGCGCCTGCCCGCGCGGCCGGATCAGCCGGATCAGTCGTTCAGAACCGCCATGTGATCGGCGTCCCATCCGATCCAGACCGGATCGCCGCCAAGCGCGCGGCCGGTGTCGGCATCGACATAGGCCCGAAGCTGCGCCTCCTCGGTCTCGCCCACGGCGATCTGCATCGCCATGCGAGAGCCAAGGAAGGTCCGGCCGACCACGCGACCCTGCACGGCATTCTCGGTCTGCGGGCGTTCGTTGTGAAATCCCAGCTTCTCCAGCCGGACCGAGGCGGTGACGGTCTGCCCCGCATCGGGCACCGAGGCGGGCGCCGTGCCCGTCAGCGTCGTGCCCTGCCAGTCCATCACGATCCTGTCGCCGTCGGTGCCGCGCACCCGGCCCGACAGCAGGTTGGTTTCGCCGATGAATTGGGCCACGAAGCGGCTGGCGGGGTGGAAATACAGCTGCTCGGGCGTGCCGTCCTGTTCGACGCGGCCCTTGTTCAGGACCACGATGCGGTCGGACATGGTCAGCGCCTCTTCCTGATCGTGGGTGACGAAGAAGAAGGTCTTGTCGGTGCGGCGCTGGATCGACTTCAGTTCCTGCTGCACCTGCCCGCGCAGCTTGGCGTCCAGCGCGCCAAGCGGCTCGTCCAGCAGCAGCAGCGCCGGATCGGGCGCCAGCGCACGGGCCAGGGCCACGCGCTGACGCTGGCCGCCCGACAACTGCACCGGATAGCGGTCGGCATAGGCCTCAAGTTCCAGAAACGACAGGATCTCGGTCAGGCGGTTGCTGATGGCGGCCTTGCCCATGCCCTTCAGTTCCAGCCCGAAGGACACGTTCTGCGCCACCGTCATGTGCGGAAACAGCGCGTAATCCTGAAACACCATGTTCACATGGCGCTTTTCGGGCGGCTGGTTGGTCACATCGACGCCGTCCAGGATCACGCGCCCCGTCGTCGGACGCTCGAACCCGCCCAGGATGCGCAGCGTGGTGGACTTGCCGCAGCCCGAGGGGCCCAGAAAGGTCACGAACTCGCCCCGCGCGATGTCCAGCGTCAGGCTGTCCAGCGCGACGGTCTGGCCGAAATGCTTGGACAGCCCGTCGATGCGGACAAGCGGTGTCTGGTCGGTCATGGCTCAGCTTTCCTTGTTCAGGCGGCGGGTGAAGCGTTCGGCCCAGATGCCGATGGCGGCGGTCAGGACCAGCGCGACGGTGGCGATGGCATTGATCTCGGGGCTCATGCCCGACCGCAGCTTGGCGAAAATCAGCACCGGCAGCGTCGGGTCGTATCCGCCAAGGAAGAACGAGCGCACGAAATCGTCGAACGACAGCAGCAGGCAGAAGATCGATGCCCCCAGGATCGCCGGGACCAGATACGGCAGGGTGATGCGCACGAAGGAAATCAGCGGATCGGCGCCCAGATCGCGCGCCGCCTCGATCTGGCTTCGGGGCAGGGTCGACAGGCGCGCCATCACCACCAGCGCCACGAACGGCACGTTATGCACCGCATGCGCCCAGACGATGGCGCCCATCCCCGGCTCGATCCCCAGCCAGCGGGCATAGATGCGAAACGCGATGGCCGAGATGATGCCCGGCACCAGCGCCGGCAGCACGGTCAGCCCGAAGATCGCCAGTCGCCCGGCAAAGCGACGCCCCTCCAGCAGGACCGCGATCCAGGTGCCGACCAGCACCGACACCAGCGTCGCCAGAACGGCGATGGCCAGCGAATAGCCGAAAGTGGACAGCACCTCGGCATCGGCGAAGACGCCGGTGTACCAGTCCAGGGTCCAGGACCGGATCGGAAAGCCGATGAACTTGCTGTCCTTGAACCCCATCACCACCATCAGGATCAGCGGCACAAAGACGTAAAGGACGAACGCCCAATAGACGCAGGCTAGAAAGATCCGGTTGCCGCGAAACAATTCGACCCGGTCGTTCATGGTCGTTCTCCTCTGCGCAGCGACCCCATCAGTTTCTGAAATGCCGCGGTGATCAGCAGCGCGGCCATGAACATGATTGTGGCAAAGGCCGCGCCCGTCGGCCATTCGTCGCCCGCCACGTGGAAGAACCCCGCGATGGTCTGGGCAAAGACGGTGGTGGACGGTCCCCCCAGCAGGATCGGCGTGGCGTAAAACCCGGTCGAGATCAGGAAGACCAGCGTGCAGCCCGACGCGATCCCCTCGATCGTCAGGGGCAGGGAGATGCGGCGAAACCGCGTCCACGCCCCCGCGCCCAGATCGGCCGCCGCCTCGTTCATGCTTTTGGGCAGTTTTTCCAGCGCCGAATACAGCGGCAGCAGCATGTAAAGCGCGGTCAGATAGACGATGCCTACGCCCATCGAAAAGCTGGTATACATGAACGGGATCGGCCGGTCGATCAGCCCAAGCGTCTGCAGCACAAGGTTCACAGCACCTGTATTGCCCAGCAGGATCATGATCGCATAGGTGCGCACGATCTCGCCCACCCAGAACGGCACCAGCAGCAGCAGCAGAAACAGCATCTGGTTCTTGCGGCTGACATGGCGGGCCAGGAAATAAGCGACCGGATAGGTGATGATCAGCGTGCAGAAGGTGAACACGCCGGCAAAGGTCAGCGTCCGAAAGAACGGCATCCAGAAGATGCGGTCGCCGAAAAACCGGGCATAGTTGTCCAGCGTGAAATGCTGCTGCACACCCGGCGCGACCGGATAGGCGTCGGTCAGCGACACCCGCAGCATCTGAAGCATCGGGCCCAGATGCTGGGTCACGACCCACAGCACCGGAAAGACGGCAAGGATCACGAATTGCCGCCGCGGCGAGGAGGTGGCCAGCCGCATCAGCGTGCGATACGGGCCCCATCCTGCCAGCCGTCCCCAGAATGTGCGGCCTTCGGCCTTGTCGATCATGGCTCGCCCGTCCTGCCCTGCGGATGCGTGATGCGTCATCGGATCGTCTTTCGCGGTGTCGCCGCCCGCCCCGCGCAGGGCGGGACGGGGTAGTCTGCCGATATCGGGTCAGGCGGCCTTGATCGCCTCGACCGCCGGATCGACAAGGCTGTATTTCAGGTCGTTCGCCTCGGCCCGGAAGAACTGCATTCGTGCCAGCTGATCCTCGGGGAACGAGGTTGCCTTCTTCTCAAGATCGCTGAGATACTGCGTCGCGTCCTTGTAGGTCGAGATGAAGCCCGAAGCCTGTGTCATCGCCGCCCCGATCTCGGGCGAGGACAGGATCGCGTCAAGGAAGGTATAGGCGTTGTCCGCGTTGGGCGCGTTGTTGGCGATGTTGTAGGTGTAGACAAAGCCATACGATCCCTCGCGCGGGATGGTCATGCCCAGCGGGAATCCGTCCTGGATCAGCGCGGCGGCGGGGCCGTTCCACGAATGGCCCAGCAAGATGTCCTGGTTGACCATCATCTGCTGGAATTCCGCGCCGCTGTCGTAGTATTTGCGAACAAGAGGCTTTTTCTGGATCAGGAAGTTCTTGGCTTCCTCGACAATGGCGGCGGCCCGTTCCGGGTCGTTCTTGTAGGCCACCATGTTGCCGTCATAGCCCATCATCAGCATCACGATCGACATCATGTCCTGGACGATATAGGCGGTCTGGCCCTTGTACTCTTCGCTGAACAGCGTGTGCCAGGTCATCGCCTCCTCGGCGCTGACGGCCTCGGTGTTGAAGGCCAGCACCTCCATGCCCGACAGGATCGGCACGCCCCATTTCTCGCCCCGGATCGTGGCCCAGTCGCCGTCCGAGAAGACCGGGTTGATCCGGTCCCAGTTGCTCAGCCGGCCGGTGTCCAGCGGTGCCAGCAGATCGCTGTCGATGAATTGCAGGAACCGGTGGCCCGCGACGGTCATGATGTCCACCGAGGGGTTGGGCTGTTCGGCGGCCAGCAGGTTGAACTGCTTGCCCTGATCGTCGACCAGCCGGATATTGACCTTGATCCCGGTATCGGCCTCGAACTGTTTTCGAAAGCTTTCGGGAACGAAATCGCTGTAGGTCCAGATATTCACCTCTCCGCCGGACTGCGCCATGGCGCGGCGCAGATACACCGGAGAGGTCAGGGCCGCGCCGGTGACGGCGGCGGTGCCCAGGAAACGGCGGCGGTTATAGATCGGTTTGGACACGGTCGGTCTCCTTGTTGATGATGGTCTCTGTTCTTCTTGATTGTCGTGTCAGGCGCCGGCGGGCTGTCGCAACAGTCCGGTTCTGGCCGCCCGTTTCAGGTCGTCCAGCGTGAACCGGTTCAGGTCCAGCGCCGCCAGTATCTCGTTCTCGGCCGCGAAATCGCGCCCATACATGGCGGAAAAGATGCGGATGCCGGCCTCGTGCAGGATCGCCGGCCGCCCGACAAGCCGCCCAAGTTCTGCGGTCAGCACCAGCCCATAGGGCACATCCTCGGTGACATAGCGGCTGTCGGCGGTGGCCGGCCCGGTGCCGCCATTGCCCTGCGCATGCATCTGCTGGTTCATTTCGGAAATCGAGGCGACGGGCACGTGAAAGGACAGATGGAAATGTTCGAAGATCGTCCTGACCTCAAGATCCAGCGCGCGCGCGATGGAAAGTCGTTCCAGATCAAGCCGTTCCAGCAGCCGACCCACCGCCGGCGTGACGTTCTGCCCCTGGCTCCAGGTTTCGCCGCGTTCCATCCGGGTGATGTTGGCCAGCGCGATGCCCATGTGATTCTGCGGGTTCAGGTTCGACAGCGAGATCGCCAGCAATCCGTCGCGCGGCTGGAACCGGTCGCCGAACAGATCGCGGCACAATTCCAGCGCCTCGTCCGACCGCTCGACCGGGACGGTGCAAAGATCGACGCGGCTGCGCACGGTGTTCACCTGCACCTCGGTTCCCGACTGGCGGCGGCCGGTGCAGATCGTGGTGCCCCAGGCGGTGACGGGAACGCTGATGCCGCGTTCGGCCAGAAGCTGCGTCAGATAGACCGCGCCCAACGAGGCGTGGGACGAGATGATGACCTGATGATGCGGCCCGATATGCGGGGCCAGCGCATCCAGCACGGTCTTGTGGCCGTAACCCGGCAGGGCGACGATCAGCACCTCGTTCTCGCGCGCCAGCATCGCCGCGCTGTCGGCGATGCGCGGATGAAATTCGGTCTCCACCGCCCCTTTTGCGGTCAGCGGCGCGCCTGCGGCCAGTTCCGCCGTCCCCGCGCCCGAGGGCGACCACAGCATCGGGTTGTGCCCGGCCTCGTGCAGCAGAGCCGCGGTTCCGAACGCGATCGAGCCTGCGCCGGCCAGTCCTGTCGTCTTGCTCACATCCATCCTTTCGCAGCTTGCAGTTCGGCATCCGGGCCGTTCACCTGAGGGATGAAGCGCGGCCCGGCACGCAATTCAGTTGGCCTGCCCGGCATCGTCCAGACGCACCGGATCGCCCAGCACATGCATCAGCCGGTTGGCCCAGCCAAACAGCGCGGCCGACAGGATCAGGTCCAGCACCTCGGCATCGTCCAGCCCGGCATCCCGCAGCGCCTTCATCTGCGCAGGCGTGGCGCGGGACGGACATTCCGACAGCGCCGCGGCGAAATCGAAGATCGCCCGGTCGCGCGGGGAAAGCTGCGCCTGCGCGCCGTCGCGAAACAGATTGTCGGTGACCTCGGTCGCGTTCTCGATCTGGGCGTGTCGCATCGCGTGGACCGCGGCGCAATAGATGCAGTGATTGACCATCGAGGCCGCAAGCGCGCCCAGTTCCCGCCCGGCGCGCCCCAGCCCGCCCTTGTCATACATGATCGCGTTGAACAGGGGCGATCGCACCTTCAGGCTTTCCACGTCATGCGCCAGCGTCAGCACGTAATCCGACACCTTGGTGTTGGACGGCGTGACCTGCAGCGCGTCCAGCTGTTCCTGACTGGCCTGACGCAGATCGACGGGCTTCAGGCGCGGCTGCCAATGCGGGACGTTGCGGGTGAACTTGCGGACCACGCGCGTCATGCCGGCACCGCCTTCATCAGCCGCAGCCCGGCAATCACCCGGATCTGATAGGCTAGAAACGCGTTCAGCTCGGCCAGCCGGACGATATCGGCGTCGGCCACTCCGGCAGCCTGCAACCCGGCCACGTCGCCGGCCGCGACATGGCGCGTGTCGGCGGCGACCTTGTCCATGAAGGCCGCGACATGGGCCAGGCCCTGCGCCTGCCCGTCCGCCTCCGGATCGGCCAGCGGCGCGAATTCGCCCGCGTCGGCGGCGTAACGCGCGGCCAGCGCGCCCTCATCGTTCAGCCTCGCGATCCGCGCCGCCAGCGCGGCCCGCAGCGGATGCGGCCACGCCCCCGCGTCGCGCGGCCGCAGCACCGCATCCTCGGCGTCCTGCGTCATGCGGAAAACCTGCGCGCGCCCCGCGACGGCCTTGCCCAGGGCGGTGTCCGGCGCGATCCCTGCGCTGTTCAGTGCGGTCGTGTCCAGTGCCATCAGGCCACCTTTCCTTTCCTGTCGTCGCCGGGCAGTTCGGACGGAGTCCATTCGCTGCCATCCAGTTCCGGCTTGTCGTAATCCAGCATCGCCTGCCAGTGGATCGCGACATCCTCGGCATACAGCTTGGCCGCAATCTCGCGCGCCAGCCAGTCCGCGCCTTCGGAGATGCCGGGAATGTCGCCGCTGACCTTGCCCAGACTTGCCGATGCACCATAGTTGAAACAGTAGACTTCCGACAGCCACGGTGCCCGGCCCGGCACCTTCTCGCGAAAGGTGAAATCGCCGTTCAGATAGGGAAAGCGGCCCAGATCGGGCGACGGCTCGTCTGCGGGCGGCGTATAGACGTCCTGCCACAGCAGGATATCGTCCGCCGCCGGACCGAACTCGGTGCGCGACAGCGGGTCGATGGTAAAGCCGGTGCCAAGGATGACGAAATCCGCCTCATAGGCGGTGCCGTCGGCAAAGCCGACCACGACCGCGCGGTCGCGTTCCACGGTCGATTCGACCGCCTTGCCGAAATGAAAATAGGCATTGGCGTGGCGGCTGACCCGCAGGGTCGATCCGTGCGGCGGCGGGGTCTGGGTGGCAAAAGAATACTGCATGAAGCGCCAGCGCCATTCGTCGGGCAGGCTGGCATAGCCGGCGGTGAAGCCGAACGATCCGATCCCCATCATCTTGTTGATCGTCGGCATCGTCTTGCGCCGGATCAGGTGGCGGACTTCGGCTGCGCCGTGTTCCAGCGCCTCGGCGGCGTTGTCCACGGCCGAGGCGCCGACGCCCACCACCGCCACGCGCTTGTCCTTCAGCGCCGCAAAGTCGATCTCGTCAGCGCTGTGCGCCCAGTATTTCCGGTCAAGCCCCCGCACGAAACCGGGGATGTTGGGCTTGCCGGTGCCGTCGCGGCCGGTGGCGAAGACCAGCTTGCGGCACAGGATCGACGCCTCTGCCGCGCCCGACAGATGCAGCCGCAGCAGATCGCCCTCGGGTTCGACCAGATCGACCGAAACGCCGTTCTCGGTCGGGATCTTCAGCACGTGGCGATACCATTGCAGGTATTCCATCCACATCGGACGCGGGATCTTGTCCAGCGCGTCCCAGCTTGCGGTGCCGAACTGCGCCCGATACCACGCCTGAAAGCTGAGCGCGCCGTGACCATAGGCCGGCCCCGTCAGCTCCTTGGGCGAGCGCAGCGTTTCCATCCGCGCATAGGTCAGCCACGGCCCTTCCAGCCCTTCGGGACTGCGATCCAGAATCCGCATGTTGTGGATGCCGCCGGTCTTCAGCGCCATCCACGCCACCATGCCGCACATGCCGCCGCCGATGATGACCACGTCGCTGACGCCCTTGCGCGCGGGGACCCAGTCCTTGCCCGGCCAGTTCAGGAATTTCAGGTCCTCGCGCAGCCGCGCCTCCAGCGCGGGCAGGCCCTGGCCGTCGATCGAAGAGGCGGTGTCGTATGTCATGCGGTCGTTCCTTCTGGTCCTTGCCCGGATCCGGCACGCTCAGCCGGGTTGCGCGGCCGGCCAATCCGGGTGCAGATCGTCGATATGGAAGATATGGGCGTGGCGGTGGCGCGGTCCGTGCGCGGCGATGGCGCGCAGATGCGGGTGATTGTCGGGCAGGTCGGGATGGTCGTGTTCGCGCGTCACCGGATCGCGCGCGGGCCACACCCGCGCGCCCAGCCCCGCCAGAACCAGCGTCATGGCCGACAGCATCAGCAGCGCCGGTTCCAGCCCCGCCAGCCCGGCCAGCAGTCCCGCCAGCGGATAGGCCAGCAGCCAGCCGGCATGGGACAGCGAGAACTGGGCCGCGAAAAGCGCCGGCCGTTCCGCGGCGGCGGCCGAACGCGCGATGACCAGCCCGCCCGGCGTCAGCACCAGCGAGGCGGCCAGCCCGAACCCGGTCCACAAGGCCAGATAGCCCGCATGGCTTGGCGGCAGCGCGATCCCCAGACCCAGGACGGCGTGGATTGCGGCGCCCGCGATCATCACCCGCCTTTCGTCGAACGCTTCGATCAGGCGCGGCACCATGATCGCGCCCACGGCCGCGCCCAGCCCGTAAAATGCCATCAGGATCGGAAAATGCCGTTCCGCATCCCCAAGCCGCGCGCCCGCAAGCACGACCGAGTTCACCAGAACCCACGCCATGCTCAGCGACAGCGCAAGGTTCAGCACGAACAGCCCGCGCAGCCGGGGCGTCTTGCCGTAGATGCGCAGCCCCGTCAGCGCGCGTTGCACGAAAGGCCCCTTGCGCCGATCCGGCATCCGGGCCGGAAACCGCGTCAGCAGAACCGCCAGGATCGACCCCGCAAAGGCCAGCGCCGCGACCCAGAACAGATACTGCGCCGCGATCAGCTGCAGCGCCATGGCCGCGATCACCGGCGACAGCACCGATTCCATCGTATAGGCCAGACGTGACCAGACCAGTGCCCGGCCATAGCTGCGCTCCTGCGGCAGCAGATCGGGGATGACCGACTGAAAGATCGGCGTGAACGCCGACGAGACGGCGAAAAACCCCAGTGCCAGCAGCGCGATCTGCCAAGTCTGGGTGGCATAGGCCATGGGCACAAGCAGCGCCATCCGCGCCAGATCCAGCGCCACCATCACCCGCTTGCGCGACCGCCCGGCCAGCAACGCCTCGGCCAGCGGCGACAGGGCGACATAGGCCACCATCTTCACCGCCAGCAGGAACCCCAGGATCTGCCCCGCCGCCGCCACGCCGCCGATCCGGAACGCCGCCAGCGACATCGCGACGGTCATCAGCCCGATCGCCAGCAGCGAACAGATCTGCGCGGCAAACAGCCGGCGGAAGGACGCATTGGCCAAAGGATTGATCGAGGGCGCGGTCATGAGGCGGGCGGTTCCTTCGCGAAAGGATCGGGCGCAGGGTCGGGCCGCAGACATAACGACGTTGCGGCATCCGGTAAAGGCTGGGCCGATTCGCGCCGCCTTGTCCACCGCTTCGATTGCCGGATCGGCCTTTCGGATCGGTTCAGGTCAGACAAATCCGGATCGCCGGACGGCGAATATCGCCGCCCTGCCCCTCCGCCTCAGCGCCAGTTCAGGACCACCTTGCCGGACTGGCCGGATTTCATCGCCGCGAAACCGTCCTTAAACGCCGACACGTCAAGCCGGTGGGTGATGACCCGGCTGACATCCAGCCCGTTCTGCAACATCGCGATCATCTTGTACCAGGTCTCGAACATCTCGCGCCCATAGACGCCCTTGATGGTGATCGCCTTGAACACGATGCGCGACCAGTCGACCGGCGACTTGCCCGGCGGAATCCCCAGAAGCGCGATCTTGCCGCCCATGATCAGGCTGTCCACCATCTGGTCCAGCGCCTGCTGGCTGCCCGACATCTCAAGCCCGACATCGAAGCCTTGCTTCATGCCCAGATCGTGGATCACGTCGCGCAGATCCTCGCGGCCCACATCGACAGTCCGCACGTTCCGGCAGACCTGCTGCGCCAGCTTCAGGCGGTCGGGATTGATGTCGGTGATGACCACGTGCCGCGCGCTGGCGTGCCGCGCCACCGCCGCCGCCATGATGCCGATGGGTCCGGCGCCGGTGATCAGCACATCCTCGCCCAGCAGATCGAAGCTGAGGGCGGTGTGGACTGCGTTGCCCAGGGGGTCGAGGATCGCTCCGATCTCATCGGGGATATCGTCGGGCAGCGGCACCACGTTGAAGGCCGGCAGCCGAAGATATTCCGCGAACGCGCCCTGCACGTTCACCCCGATGCCGCGCGTACCGGGGTCCAGGTGGAACCTGCCCGACCGGCTTTGGCGGCTTTCGGTGCCCACCACATGCCCCTCGCCGGAACAGCGCTGCCCGACCGAAAGCCCGGTGACGTTGCGCCCGATCTCGACGATCTCGCCGGCGAATTCGTGGCCGGTGATCATCGGCACGGGCACGGTGGCCTGCGCCCAGTCGTCCCAGTTCCAGATATGGATGTCGGTGCCGCAGATGCCGGTGGCGTTCACGCGGATCAGCACCTCGTCCGGCCCGATTTCGGGCACCGGCGCCTGCACCATCCACAACCCCTCTTCGGGCCGCGACTTTTCAAGCGCCTTCATCGTGTTCGGCAGGCTCATCCGATCACCCCCAGATCGCGGCCCACCGTCGCAAAGGCGGCCAGCGCGCGGTCAAGCTGGTCTGTCGTCAGCGCCGCATTCATCTGCGTGCGCAGCCGCGCCCGACCATGCGGCACCACCGGATAGAAGAAGCCCGAGACATAGACCCCCTGTTCGAACAGCCCGGCCGCCATCTTCTGCGCCAGCGGCGCCTCGCCCAGCATCACCGGCACGATGGGATGCTGGCCATCCAGCAGATCGAACCCCAGATCGCCCAGCCCCTTGCGCCAATAACGCGCGTTGTCGAACAGCCGTTCGCGCAGATCCGCGCCCTGTTCCACCAGCCGGATCGCCTCGATCCCGGCGGCGACGATCGAGGGCGGCAGCGCGTTCGAGAACAGATAGGGGCGCGAGCGTTGGCGCAGCAGGTCAATCACCGGCTGCGGCCCGGCGACATAGCCGCCCATCGCCCCGCCAAGCGCCTTGCCCAACGTGCCGGTCAGGATATCCACGTCAACGCCGAAATGATCCGGCGTTCCGGCCCCGCGCGGCCCCATGAAGCCGGTGGCATGGCAGTCATCCACCATCACCGTCGCGTCGTATTCCCGCGCCAGCCGGGTGATCGCCGGCAAATCGGCCAGATAGCCGTCCATGGAAAACACGCCATCGGTGGCGATCATCACGTGACGCGCACCCGCCTCGCGCGCCTCGCGCAGCCTTGCCTCAAGATCGGCCATGTCGTTGTTGGCATAGCGATAGCGTCGGGCCTTGCACAGCCGGATCCCGTCGATGATCGAGGCATGGTTCAGCGCATCCGACACGATGGCGTCCTCGGGGCCCAGAAGCGGCTCGAACAGGCCGCCATTGGCATCGAAACAGGCGGCGTAAAGGATCGCATCGTCCGTGTTCAGGAAATCGGCCAGCTTCTGTTCCAGCGCACGGTGCAGATCCTGCGTGCCGCAGATGAAGCGCACCGAGGCCATGCCGAACCCCTTGCTGTCCATCGCGTCCCGCGCCACCCGGATCAGATCGGGATGATCGGCCAGCCCCAGATAGTTGTTGGCGCACAGATTGATCACCTCGCGGTCGCCGACGGAAATCCGGGTTCCCTGCGGCGACGTGATCAGGCGTTCGCGCTTCATCAGCCCATCGGCGTCGATGGTCTCAAGCGTGGAGCGGACATCTTCAAGAAAACTGGCGGGCATCGGCGGCTCCTGCGATCTTGGCGCAATTTAACTCATGGCAGAATCGGCCGTTTCCGATGATCGGCACCTCATGCGCGCCCGGCACCCGGATCTGGCTGACCTGCTGATATTCCAGCAGACCGGCGAAATCCACCTGCAAGGTGCGGGTCAGGTACCACAGCGAGACGGTGGACGAAGATTGCGCGCGTCCGGTCTGCAGGCCAGGCCCGACGCTGACCGTATTCCAGGCGGAAAACGGCGGCGGTCTCTCTCCACCTTCCGCCGTCAAAGGCAGGCGTCGGCTCTTCGATCACCGTCTGCCTGTCCAGCCCAGAGGTCACCGCCCCCGTCAGTGGGTCCAGGGCGCGCGACGGTCGGTCGCGAAATTCTCGCCATAGCCGCGCGGGCGGACGTTCAGCCCGCGCCGATCGGGGTGCTGCACGACGTAATCCAGCCCGTGGTCGCGGGCATAGTCCTCTGCCTGCTTGCGCGTCTCAAAGCGCAGGCGCACCTGGCTTTGCGTATCGTCGCTGCTGGTCCAGCCCATCAGCGGGTCGATCTTGCGCGGATCGGCATGCGGAAACTCCAGCACCCAGCCCTTGGTCCGCGCCGTTCCCGACTGCATGGCGTTACGGGCCGGCTGATAGATGCGCACACGCATGTCGAAAAAACCTCCTGGGCTGCTGCCCTGCGTTTATCGCCAAAGCCCCGCGCCGGATCAAGCCCTCAAACCGAAGGGGGACCGTGGTGACCCCGGCAGGATTCGAACCTGCAACCTGCCCCTTAGGAGGGGGCTGCTCTATCCAGTTGAGCCACGGGGCCGTTCGTCCGTCCTTTTGAACGCGCCAGCCCGGTTTGGCAAGGTTGTCGCGAGCGGTGGCGTTCGCTAACATCGCGTATCGTTTCCGTCACGTCTGGCCCGTCATGACCGCTTCCCGTCCCCGCCGTCCCCTGACCCTGCGCGACGTGTCCGAAGCCTCGGGGGTGTCCGAGATGACCGTCAGCCGGGTGCTGCGCAATCGCGGCGACGTGTCGGCCGCCACGCGCGAAAAGGTGCTGACGGCGGCCAAGATGCTGGGCTATGTGCCCAACAAGATCGCGGGCGGGCTGGCCAGCCAGCGGGTGAACCTGGTCGCGGTGGTGATCCCGTCCCTGTCGAACCTGGTCTTTCCCGATGTGCTGGGCGGCATCTCGGCCGAGCTGGACGACACCGGGCTGCAACCGGTGATCGGGGTCACCAACTATTCCCCCGCGCGCGAAGAGATGGTGCTGTATGACATGCTGTCCTGGCGACCCTCGGGCGTGATCCTGGCGGGGGTCGAGCACAGCAAGGCGTCGCGCGCGATGCTGACCAATGCCGGCATTCCGGTGGTCGAGATCATGGATATCGACGGCGAAGGGATCGACACGCTGGTCGGTATCTCGCATATCCGCGCGGGCCGCGAGATGGCGGCGCGGATCGTGGCCGCCGGGTATCGCCGCATCGGTTTCGTCGGCACCCACATGCCCGAGGATCATCGCGCCCGCAAACGGCTGGCCGGGTTCGAGACGGGCCTTGGCGAGGCCGGTTTGCAGCTTGAGGCGCGGGAATATTATCAGGGCGGATCGTCGCTGCTGAAGGGCCGGGAACTGACCGGGCGGATCCTGGGCCGCGCGCCCGATCTGGATTTCCTGTATTTCTCGAACGACATGATCGGCGCGGGCGGGCTGCTGCATTGTCTGGACAAGGGCTACGACATTCCCGGCCGGATCGGTCTTGCCGGGTTCAACGGCGTCGATCTTCTGGACGGGTTGCCGGTGCAACTGGCCACCACGGACGCGCGCAGGCTTGATATCGGCCGCCGCGCCGCGCGGCTGGTCGCGGGCAAGGATACGCCGCCGGCCGACCGGATCGTGGCGCTGACGCCCAGCTTCCGGCCCGGCGATACCATTCGCGCGACCTGACCGCTTTGTCTTGTGGCGCGGGCGGTCTGCCCCTATCTGGGACAGCATGGAAATTCCGTATCTGAACCGGCTGATCGGGCGCGGGCCGCATGTCTCGGTCGTGCGGCTGCACGGCGCCATCGGCATGGCCGGGCGCAGCGGTGCGCTGAGCGACGCGGCGCTGGCGCCGCTGATCGAACGCGCGTTCCGCAGGGGCAAGCCGGTCGCGGTGGCGCTGTCGATCAATTCGCCGGGCGGATCGCCGGTGCAATCCTCGCTGATCGCCGCGCGGATCCGGCGACTGGCCGACGAGACCGGCACCCCGGTCCACGCCTTCGTCGAGGACATGGCCGCATCGGGCGGATACTGGCTGGCCTGCGCGGGCGACCGGATCTGGGCGGATGAAAGCTCGGTCTTGGGGTCGATCGGGGTGATCTCGGCCGGGTTCGGGTTTCAGGACCTGATCGCCCGTTGGGGGATCGAGCGGCGGGTCCACACCGCCGGCCAGTCGAAATCGACGCTGGACCCGTTCCGCCCCGAAAAGCCCGAGGATGTGGCGCGGCTGCACAACGTGCTGGAACCGATCCACCAGGCCTTCAAGGATCACGTGCGCACCCGCCGCGGCGACCGGCTGAGCGGGACGCAAGACCTGTTCACCGGCGAGTTCTGGGCCGGACGCGAGGCGGTGCGCCTGGGGCTGGCCGACGGCATCGGCCATCTGGTGCCGCAGATGAAGTCGCTTTACGGCGACCGGACCCGCTTTACCGTCCACCGCCCGCGCCAGTCGCTGTTCCGCCGGCTTGGCCTGTCGGCCCAGTCGCTGATCGACAGCGCCGAGGAACGCGCGGCCTTTGCCCGGTTCGGGGCGCAGGGATGAGCGTTCGTGTCGTCGTCCTGTTCCTGCTGATCATGGTCGCGCTGGCGCTGTTCAGCGGGCCGGGCTTTCGCAGGTTTCTTGCCAAAGTCTTGGGGCTGAAGCGTCGTGATCGTTGATATCGCGCTGGTTCTGGCGGGGCTGGCGCTGCTGGTTCTGGGCGGCGATCTGCTGGTCAAGGGCGCGGTGAACCTGTCGCTGAGGCTGGGCATCACGCCGCTGGTCGTCGGACTGACGGTCGTGGCCTTCGGCACATCGGCACCCGAACTGATCGTCTCGCTGTCGGCCGCGCTGAGGGGGGCGACCGACATCGCTGTGGGCAATGTCGTCGGCTCGAACATCGCCAATGTGCTGATGATCCTTGGCGCGGCGGCGATGATGTCGGGCATCGTCACGCGCGGTCACGATCTGCGCGAAAGCTGGGCGATGATGATCGCGGCCTCGGTTCTGCTGATCGTGCTGGCCTTTCTGGGCCCCATCGGGCGGGTCGAGGGCGCGATCCTGCTGGCCGCGCTTGGGCTGGTGCTGTGGCGGCAACTGTCCAGCGCCCGCGCGCAGGATCAGGACGCCACCGATCTTGAGGGCGTGGCGCTTGGCGCGCGCTGGCGGCGGATCCTGATCTGGCTGGCGGGCGGGCTGATCGCCCTGCCGGTCGGGGCCAATCTGCTGGTCGGCGGCGCCAGCGACATCGCGCTGGCCTTCGGCATCAGCGAGGCGGTGATCGGCCTGACCCTTGTTGCGGTGGGAACCTCGCTGCCGGAACTGGCCGCCTCGGTCGCCGCGGCGATGCGCGGGCGGGCGGACATGGCGCTTGGGAACGTGGTGGGATCGAACATCTTCAACATCCTGTCGATCCTGGGGCTGACGGCCCTGGTCCGGCCGCTGCCCGTCCCGGCCGAGATGATGCGCCTGGATCTGTGGGTCATGCTGGCCAGTTCGCTGCTGCTGGCGCCGTTCCTGTTCCGCGGCATTCCGATCGGCCGGCTGGCCGGGGCCGGGTTCGTGCTGGCATATTGCGCTTATGTGTGGGTGCTGTTGTAGCCGACCCCGAAAACGCCGCGCCGCAGGTCCTGCGGGCTTTTGTCCACCTGATGATGAAGCTGCGCCAACCCTGCCGGATTCCTTGGAAATTTCGCCTCCGCGACCCCCGATGAATAAAAATATCCTGCTTTATCAAACTCTTGATCTTCTGCCTATTTTAGCGGCAGGTTCACGAAACCGTAACGATTGCTGGCCCGGGGCCGCCTCTCTCACAGCTCGCCCACAGAGTTATCCACAGGAGTCGTGGACAGCTTCACCCTTGCATTCGCCCTGCGGAACTTGCAGCCGGGGGCGGGAATCACTTTCTAAGCTGACATGACGCAAAAGACCGGCCACGCGCTGATACACGACTATCTGCGAACCCTTGACGGCAGTCCCGGCGTCTATCGGATGCTGGATGCGCAGGGGGCGGTTCTGTATGTCGGCAAGGCGCGCGACCTGAAGGCGCGGGTGTCGAACTATGCACGACCCTCGGGCCACTCGGCGCGGATCGCGCGGATGATCCGCGACACCGCCTCGATGATGTTCCTGACCACGCGCACCGAGACCGAGGCGCTGCTGCTGGAACAGAACCTCATCAAGCAGCTGAAGCCGCGCTATAACGTGCTGCTGCGCGACGACAAGTCGTTCCCGAACATTCTTGTCGCCAAAAGCCACGACTTTCCGCAGATCAAGAAACATCGCGGCGCCAAGTCGGAAAAGGGCGACTATTACGGCCCATTCGCCAGCGCGGGCGCCGTCAACCGCACGCTGACCCAGTTGCAGCGCGTCTTCCTGCTGCGCAACTGCACCGATTCCACGTTCGAATCGCGCACCCGGCCCTGTCTTCTGTACCAGATCAAGCGGTGCAGCGCGCCCTGTGTCGGACGCATCGACAAACGGGAATACGGCGCATTGGTGGCCGATGCCGAACGGTTCCTGCAAGGCAAGACGACCGACATCCAGGCCGCGCTGGCCGACGAGATGGCCCGCGCCGCCGAGGCGATGGAATACGAACGCGCCGCCGCGCTGCGCGACCGGATCAAGGCGCTGACGGCGGTGCAATCGGTTCAGGCCGTGAACCCGCGCGGCGTGGCCGAGGCCGATATCGTCGCGCTGCACATGGAAAGCGGTCAGGCCTGCGTTCAGGTCTTCTTCATCCGCGGCAATCAAAGCTGGGGCAACCGCGATTTCTATCCCCGGCTTGGCGGCGTCGAAAGCCCGGACGAGGTGATGCAGGCGTTCCTGCTGCAATTCTATGACGACAAGCCGCCGCCCCGGCAGATCCTGCTGTCCCATGCGCCCGAAGATCCCGATCTGACCGCCGATGTGATGGCCGGCCGCGCGGGCCGCAAGGTCGAGGTGCTGGTCCCGCAGCGCGGCGAGAAGGTCGAACTGGTCGCCAACGCCCTGCGCAACGCCCGCGAAAGCCTGGCCCGGCGCATGTCCGAAAGCGCGGCGCAGGCCCGGCTGCTGGAAGGGGTCGGCGAGGCGTTCGACCTGCCGGTCACGCCGCGCCGGATCGAGATCTATGACAACAGCCACATCATGGGCACGAACGCGGTCGGCGGCATGGTCGTCGCCGGTCCCGAAGGCTTCATCAAAAGCCAGTATCGCAAGTTCAACATCAAGGGCACCGAGATCACGCCGGGCGACGATTTCGGCATGATGAAAGAGGTGCTGACGCGCCGCTTCAGCCGCCTGCTGAAGGAAGACCCCGACCGCCGCACCGACGCCTGGCCCGATCTGCTGCTGATCGACGGCGGCGCCGGGCAGGTCTCGGCCGTGGACGGCATCCTGGCCGATCTGGGAGTTGACGATATTCCGGTGGTCGGCGTCGCCAAGGGCGTGGACCGCGACCACGGGAAAGAGGAATTTCACCGCCCCGGACGCCGCCCCTTCGCGCTGCGCATGAACGATCCGGTGCTGTATTTCATCCAGCGCCTGCGCGACGAGGCGCATCGGTGGGCCATCGGCACCCATCGCGCCAGGCGCGCCAAGTCGGTGATGGCCAACCCGCTGGACGAGATCGCGGGAATCGGCGCGGCGCGCAAACGCGCGCTGCTGGCCCATTTCGGCAGCGCCAAGGCCGTCAGCCGCGCCGGGGTCGAGGATCTGCAGGCGGTCGAGGGCATCTCGGCCGCGATGGCGCAGAAGGTCTATGACCATTTTCATGCCAAGGGCTGACGGCTTTTGCACCGCCTCATCTGATCGGTCAAAATTTACGGTAGCTGCTTACCGCCTGCCCGGCGTTGCTTCACGTTATGGTTGCGACCTGCTCATCCGAACCCTTGATGAAGAAGAAGGAGGCTGCCATGCCCCACCTCCCCCCTTTCGGCCGTGTCGTGGACCGCAGGCCGGTCCACGCCCCCGACGATGCGCTGTCGCAGGACCGATGGACCGATTCCGGCGATGAACTGATCCGGCTGAACGCCAGAATCACCGACAACAATATCGGCGGCAGCGATCCGACCTTGCAGGTTCGCGCCCATGACGGCGTCAACTGGACCATCGAACTGGCCAGCCGCAGCCGCAATGCCAGGGCGGGGCTGACCGAATCGCAGGCGCTGCCCGGCGATCAGGTCTCGGTCGTCGGCCGCCGGACGGCGCAGTTCGGCGAGAACCGCATCAAGGCCACGCATGTCACCATCGGCGACAAGACGTTCGATCTGTCCGAGGAGGGCGCGGCCTGAGGCCTTGAACCCGCGCGCGGCAATGCGCCGCACCGCGGCCGGCGGACCCGGCGGGCCGATTGGCCCGGCGCGGCACCGCCGCCTCTTCCCAACCGGCGCGGCAAGGACTAGCCTGCCGCCATGCCCTGGAACATTCCCAATCTTCTGACCCTTCTGCGGCTGCTGGCGGCGCCGGCGGTGCCGCTGATGTTTCTGTATTTCCACCGTCCCTGGGCTGACTGGGCGGCGCTGACGATCTTCCTGATCGCGGCGATCACCGACTGGTTCGACGGCTATCTGGCGCGCGCATGGGAACAGGAAAGCCGCTTCGGCGCGGCCATGGACCCGATCGCGGACAAGGCGATGGTGGTGATCGCCATCGTCGTCATCACCGGCTATTCCGGGATGAACCCGTGGCTGATCCTGCCCGCGACCGTCATCCTGTTCCGCGAGGTGTTCGTATCCGGCCTGCGCGAATTTCTGGGCTCCAGCGCAAAGCTGCTGAAGGTCACCAGGCTGGCCAAGTGGAAGACGACCTGCCAGATGGTCGCCATCGCGGTGCTGTTTCTGGGCACCGGGCTTGCCTATGTCGAACATGGCCGGCCGCCTCTGGTCGGCGAAGGCCAGTTGCCGTGGTCCGACAGCTGGTCCGATCTGGCCAACCAGATCGGTCTGGCGCTGATCTGGATCGCGGCCGCGCTGACCGGCTGGACCGGTTGGGACTATTTCGCCAAGGCGCGGCCCCATCTGAAGGAGCCCGGACATGACGCTTGACGTGCTTTACTTTGCCTGGCTGCGCGAACGCATCGGCCTGCCGCGCGAAACGGTGCAGACGCAGGCGGTCACCGTGCGCGATCTGGTCGCGGAACTGTCGGCACGCGACGATTGGCACGCCGCCGCCTTTGCCGATCTTGGCGCGGTGCGCTGCGCCGTCGATCAGGTGCTGACCGATCTGGACGCGCCGCTTGGCGAGGCCCGCGAAGTGGCGTTCTTCCCGCCGATGACCGGAGGTTGAGATGTCTGCCCGCGTCCAGTCCGACCCTTTCGATCCGGCGGCCGAACTGGCCGGCTTTGGCCGGGGCGCGGGTGCGGTCGTGACCTTCACCGGCATCGTGCGCGACGACACCGGCCGAATGGCCGCGCTTGAGATCGAACATTATCCCGCCATGACCGAACGCGCCCTGGCCGAATTCGGCGAACGGGCGGCACGCCGGTTCGACCTGACGGACTGGCGTATCGTCCATCGCCACGGCCGGCTTGCGGTCGGCCAGCCGATCATGATGGTCGCCACCGCCGCGCGTCACCGCAAGGCGGCCTTTCAGGCGGCGGATTACCTGATGGACTGGCTGAAATCGCGCGCGCCGTTCTGGAAACGCGAAATCGCTCAGGACGGCGGCAGCCGATGGGTGGACGCGAAAGCCGATGACGAAGACGCGCTGACCCGCTGGCAGCACGACCTCTAGACCGCCGCCGCAGGCCGCGTCGCGGAACCCGCGCCCCGCCCTGTCGTTGGGACCCAAAGCCCCCTCGACAGGAGCGTTCCATGACCTATTCCCGTTTTCTGGCCACCATCGCGGTCTCGACCGTCGCCATGTTCGTGATGATGTATCTCAACACCTATGCCTGGGGTCATGTCTGGTTCAGCCAGACGCGGGCATGGATGGCGCTGTATATGGGCGGCGGCATGGCGATCGTCATGCTGGCGGCGATGTGGGGGATGTTCCCCCACCGGACCGCCAACATCACCGGTCTGGTGCTGGCGGCTTTGATCTTCCTTCTGGGCGTGTTCATGGTGCGCAGCCAGACCACGGTAAACGACGTGTCGTGGATGAAGGCGATGATCCCGCACCACTCGATCGCGATCCTGACCAGTTCGCGGGCCAATATCGAGGATGCGCGGGTGCGCGCCCTGGCCGACCGGATCATCGAGGCGCAGCGGCTTGAGATCGCCGAGATGGAGGCGCTGATCGCCGATCTTCAGGGTGGACCGACCGCAACCCCCGCCGTGGATGGCCGGTGATCGGCGGCAGGAAAGGAGACCACGCGATGTCCAGAACCGCCACACTTTACCGCATGGTGATGCCCAAGCATCTGTGCCCGTTCGGGCGCAAATCGAAATGGCTGCTGGAAAGGCACGGTTTCGAGGTCGAGGATCACAAGCTGCGCACGCGCGAGGAAACCGACGCCTTCATGCAGGAACACGGGGTGGACACCACGCCGCAGGCCTGGATCGACGGCGAACGCATCGGCGGATACGACGATCTGCGCGCACATTTCGGAAATCCGCTGCCGGAAGAGGGCGACACCAGCTATACCCCCGTCATCGCGATCTTTGCGGTCGCGGCCCTGATCGCGCTGGCGATGTCATGGCTGATCGGCGGTCCTTGGTGGATGGTGGTGCCGCGCTTTGCCGCGACCGCGATGGTGCTTCTGGGGCTGCAGAAATTGCAGGACGTGGAAAGCTTTTCCACGATGTTTCTCAACTATGACCTGCTGGCGCAGAAATGGGTGCCTTACGGTTATGCCTATCCGTTTCTGGAAACCGGGGCGGGCATCCTGATGATCGCCTCGGTCCTGCCGTTCCTGTCCGGGCCGGTCGCGCTGTTCATCGGCTGCATCGGCGCGTGGTCGGTGTTCCGCGCCGTCTATATCGAGAAACGGGAACTGAAATGCGCCTGCGTCGGCGGCAACAGCAACGTGCCGTTGGGCTTCGTGTCGCTGACGGAAAATCTGGTGATGATCGGGATGGGGGCCTTTACGCTGCTGCGCGCCGTGATGTGAGGCCCGGTCCCGCCCGCTGCCTCAGATCGGCAGGGGCGAGTGTCACGACGCCAGCTTCATCATCGCGATGCCGCCCACGATCAGCGCCGCCGCCCCCAGACGGCCGGGCGTGACAGCCTCGCCGAACAGCACGATGCCCAGAACGAAGCTGCCAAGCGCGCCGATCCCCGTCCAGACCATATAGGACGTGCCAAGCGGCAATTCCCGCATCGCCAGCGCCAGCAGCCAGAATGAGCTGATCATCCCCAGAACCATGATCGCGGTGGGCCAGAACCGGGTGAAGCCGTCGGATTGCTTCATCGCCGTGGCCCAGACGATTTCCAGCAATCCGGCGACAAGCAGGGTAAGCCAGGGCATCGAAACTCTCCGAAAAAAAAGGCCGGGCCGTCCCGGCGCGCATGACCCGAACAAAGCAAGGTCGTCCTTGACGCGGACCCTAATTGCGGCGTCGGCGGCGGGCAAGCCTGCGCCGCTCCTCGCCCTCTTTCCAAATACCTCCGGGGGTCGGGGGGCAGGCAGCCCCCCGCCGTCGCGGGACGCAGGGCAAGGCCGCCATCGTGGTGCCTCAGCGCAGCCCCAGACCGGCGCGCATCATCAGGCGGCGCACCGGGGCGATGCCGTAAAGCCCGCCCAGGGCGGCTGCGCGCAGATCGCGCAGGGGCCGCGCGCGCGCCTGGCTGGCGCGGTTCAGCGCGTCGATGCCCAACAACCGCGCATAGGCGTCGGGACGACGCGCCCGGTCATAGTCGCGCAGCGACTCCGCCCGGCCCGGATCGTCGCCCGACAACTCGATCAGCGCGCCAAGATCGGCCAGGCTCATGTTCAGGCCCTGCGCGCCGATGGGCGGCACGACATGGGCCGCCTCGGCGATCAGCGCCGTGCGCGGCCCGGCGAACCGATCCGCGATCTGGCTGATGATGGGCCAGCGGGTCAGCTGCGTCGCCTGCGTCAGATGGCCCAGCACGCCGGCGGAACGGGCGTTCAGCTCAACCTCGAACGCCTCGCGCGGCAGCGCCGCCAGCCGCGCGGCCTCGCGCCCGTCCTCCATCCACACCACGGCCGAGCTGGGCCGGCCGTCGCGATCCGGCAGCGGGACCAGCGTGAACGGCCCGCCCGAACGGTGGATCTCGGTCGAGACATTGTCGTGGGGCCGCTCATGCGTGACGGCGAATGCCAGCGCCTTCTGGCCATAGCGCAGGGTCCGCACGCCGATGCCCAACGCGCGGCGCACCGGCGAATCGCGCCCGTCGGCCCCGATCAGCAGGCGCGCGCGCAGACGCCGCCCGTCCGACAGGCCGACCAGCGCGCCTTCGTCGCGGGCCACGACATCAGCGGTGCCGGTGCCGGGCTGAAAGCGCACCGTCTGCAACTGCGTCAGCCGCGCCGAGATTTCGCGCCGCAGCAGCCAGTTGGGCAGGTTCCAGCCAAAGGGCTGATCGCCGATCTCGGAGGCATCGAATTCGCGGGTCAGCCGGGCCTCGGGGCGCGCGCCGCCCGCATCCACGATCCGCATCACCTGCAAGGGCGTGGCAAAGGGCGCCAGCCGGTCCCACAGCCCGATCCGCCGCAGCAGGTCGACCGAGGGCGCAAGGAACGCGGTGGACCGCAGATCGGCGCCCGAGGCGGCCTCGTCCGTCACCGGCGGCGCGGGATCGACGCACAGCACCGAAAACCCGCGCGACCCGAAAGCTGCGGCGGCGATCAGCCCGGCGATGCCGCCGCCCGAAATCAGGATGTCGATATCTTCGAAATCGCCGGCCATTACCGCCCCCGCATGGATGCGCCGACCCTGCGCCAGCCACGCGGGCGGCGACAGGGGACGCGCTGTCGCAGCCTAGTTGCCTGCGGTGAAGGCCAGCATGATCGCGAACACGATCACCGTCAGGACGATGCCGATCAGGCCCAGCACGTGCAGGCCGAAGGCCAGGACCAGCAGCACGGCCACGACCAGCACGGCGGCGATGGCCAGATAGATGCGGACGGCAAGGCGGTGGCTTTCGGAATCGGAAAGATCGGACATGGCATGGGCTCCTTCAGGGATCGGCGCGTTCCGCCTTCATCTAGCCCGGATCAGGACCGCGCGGCAATCGCCTGCAGAAAGCCGGTCAGATCGTCGGTCCGGTGGCCGACATGATCCATCGCGTCGTCCGCCGCGTCGTCAACCGCATCGGCATCGCTGCTCGGTCCGCGATGCCCCGGCCCGACCAGAACGGTGCGCATCCCCATGCTGTGGGGAATCTCCAGATTGCGGGGATCGTCCTCGAAAAACGCGGCGCGGGTCGGGTCGATCCCGGCCATCTCGATCACCGCGTCGAATGCGGCGCGCTGCGGCTTGGGATGGAAACCGGTTTCCTCGACGCCATAGATCGCCTCGAACAGATCCAGCCCGCGCGCGGCCAGCACCTTGCCGGCATAGGTCGAATCGGCGTTCGTGTGCACGATCTTGCGCCCCGGCAGCGCGGCGATGGCGGCGGCCAGATCGGGCGCCGGGGCAAGCGCGGTGAAATCGATGTCGTGAACCTCGGCCAGATAGGAAAGCGGGTCGATCGCGTGTTCGGCCATCAGCCCGGCCAGCGTCGTGCCGTGCCGGCGCCAGTAATCGCGCCGCAGATGATCGGCGTCCCCCTGTTCGACCGCAAGCAGCCGCATGACATAGGCGGTCATCCGCGCCTCGATCTGCGGAAACAGCGCCATGTCGGGCGGGTAAAGCGTATTGTCCAGATCGAAGATCCAGACATTCACATGCGCGAAATCCATATGCGCCGCATATCCCGGCCACGGCGCGCTTGCAATCGCCGACGCCAGCGCCAATCGTGTCGGCCATGAAGGACGACGCCTATTCCCTGATCCTGACCGCCATCGAGGCGGGCACATACCGCCCCGGCGACCGGCTGGTCGAATCCGAGCTGGCCGAGCGGTTCGGCGTCAGCCGCACCCCCGTGCGCGAGGCGTTGCAGCGGCTTGAGACGCAGGCGATGCTGGTCCGCGACGGGCGCAGCCTGATCGTCGCCTCGCTGGATCACAACCAGCTGGCCGAACTGTATGTCGTGCGCGCCGAGCTCGAGGCGCTGGCGGCGCGGCTGGCCGCGCGCCACGCCACCCCCGAAGAGGTCAGGGTGCTGGCGCAGATGGTGGCCGAGGATCACAAGGCCATCGGCAATCCGCAGATGCTGGCCCGCGCCAACAAGCGGTTTCACCACCAGATCCATCTGGCCTCGCATAACCGGTATCTGGTCCAGCAGCTTGATCTGGTCCATCGCAGCATGGCGCTGATGGCGCGAACCTCGCTGGCCGCCGACGGGCGGGGCGAAACGGCGCTGGCCGAACACAAGCGGATCGTCGATGCCATCGCGGCGGGCGATGGCGACGCCGCCGACCGCGCGCTGCGCCAGCATATCTCGATGGCGTGGGAAACCCGCCTCAGGCTCGAGGCGCAGGGCGATCATGCCTGACCCGGCGCCGCTGACCCTGACACAGGCCGATC
The DNA here is from genome assembly GCF_028553765.1 of Paracoccus stylophorae. Classification (NCBI taxonomy): domain Bacteria; kingdom Pseudomonadati; phylum Pseudomonadota; class Alphaproteobacteria; order Rhodobacterales; family Paracoccaceae; genus Paracoccus; species Paracoccus stylophorae. The sequence goes on from NZ_CP067134.1 coordinate 3,260,518, forward strand.
CCAAGAACCTGATCCGCGAAAGTTTCCGGATCGAGGGGATCGGCGCACCCGAATGCCGGTCGATCTTCGTGGACTGGGCGCTGTCGCTGCCCGATCACGTCGCGCCGGTCTCGGCCATCCGCCTGCTGCTGGATCACTATGCGCCGCAGGCGGCCCCCGGCGCGCAGGCCCATCCGATGGTCGCGGTGCTGGTCGAGGGGGCGCAGTCGGGCGCATCCGTCGCGCGGCGGCGCGGCGGCCGCGCCGCCCGGCTGGCGCGATGATCCCGTGACCGGCCGCCTGATCCGCACCGAAGACGATCTGGCCGAGGGCGCGGCCCATCTGGCGCGGGTCTGCCCGGTCTGGGCGCGCATCCTGCCCCGGATCGGTCCGCTGCCGCTGCGCCGCCGCGAGGACGGGTTCGACGCCATCGCCAGCGCCATCGTCGGGCAGCAGATCTCGGTCGCGGCGGCGGCCTCGATCTGGGAGCGGATGGCGGTGGCGGGTCTGCTGACGCCGCAGGGCATCGCCGCCGCCAGCGACGAGGATCTGCGCAAGGCCGGGCTGTCGCGGCCCAAGGCACGCTATCTCAGGGGCATCGCCGCCGCGAATCTCGACTGGCACGCGCTGCGCGAGATGAGCGACGATGATGCCATTGCCACACTGGTCGCGCTGCCGGGTATCGGCGTCTGGACGGCCGAGATCTATCTGAAATTCGCGCTTGGCCGCCCGGATGTCTTCGCCGCCGGCGATCTGGCCCTGCAAGAGGCCGCGCGCCAGATGTACGGGCTGAAGGATCGTCCCGGCCCCGCCGCCCTGCGCGAGATGGCGCAGCCCTGGCGTCCCTGGCGTGCGGTTGCGGCGCGGGGGCTGTGGGCCTATTACCGGCTGGCAAAAGGACGCGAGGGAATCCGATGACAGAACTGAAATCCGCCCGCAAGGGACCGCAGGACGCGGATGCGGTGGTCGTGTTCCTGCACGGCTATGGCGCGGACGGCGCCGATTTGCTGGGTCTGGCCGACCCGCTGGCCCCGCATCTGCCGAAGACCGCGTTCTACGCCCCCGACGCGCCCGAACGCAGCCGGAACAATCCGCTTGGCTATCAATGGTTTCCGATCCCGTGGCTGGACGGGTCGTCCGAACAGGACGCGAAGACGGCGATGGAGGGCTCGGTCGCGGCGATCAACGGGTTCCTGGACAAGGTCCTGGCCGATGAGGGGCTGTCTGCCGACCGGATGGTGGTGGTCGGATTTTCGCAGGGAACGATGATGGCGCTGCACGTTCTGCCCCGCCGCGCCGAGGCGGTGGCGGGCATCGTCGGATTCTCGGGCCGGCTGCTGGCGCCCGAATCGCTGGCGGCCGAGGCCCGCGTGAAGCCGCCCGTCGTGCTGATTCATGGCGATCAGGACCCGATGGTTCCGTTCGAGGATATGGCACTGGCCGGCGAGGCGCTGGAAAAGGCCGGGTTCACCGTCTATGGCCATGTGATGAAGGGCACCGGGCACGGCATTGCGCCCGACGGCTTGTCCGTCGCGCTTGCCTTCATCAAGGATCGGTTGGGCAAATAGGCGACACTCGCGCCTCAGCGCCAGATCGCGGGGTCGGCAATCTCGATCGAATTTCCGGCCGGATCGCGGAAATAGATCGAGCGGGCGCCGTTCGGCCAATGGAAATCCGCCTCGATCCCGATTCCGTGCGCCAGAAGATGCGTGCGCCACGCATCCAGCATGTCCCCTTCGGCGGCAAGGCAGACATGGCCCGGCCCGCGCGTACCGTGCGGCGGAACCGGAAACCGCGCGTCCGTGGACGGCGGTTGTTCGGTCGCGTCGGGCCGAAAGACCAGCAGGACCTGCGGGCGCGGCGTGTCGGTCACGCGAAAGAAGACGTGGCGGCCCGGGACGGACTGGAACGGGTGCAGCCCGATCACATCGCGCCAGAAGACCGTGGCCGCCTCCAGATCGTCGGCGTAAAGCGCGGTTTCCAGCGTTCCAAGCAGGTCGGGCGGGGTCTTCGACATACCGATACAGTGCCATTGCGGCCGTCAAAGGGCAATCTTCCCGCGCGGCGTGATCGCGGCGGACGCGACAACTGCGCGTGACAGATACATGCGGGGGGTTGTCAGGGCCTCGACCCGATATATAGTCGCTTTTGCGAATCTGACGGGCTCCCCCGCCGCGCCAAGTGGGGGGCAGGCGGGAAGGCACCATGCTGGACGAATATCATCGGACGGAATTTCGGACCCGGTTCGTGCGCGAACCCGGCAATCTGCGCCATCACCCCGCACTGGTGCTGAACGCGGATTATCGGCCGCTCAGCTATTATCCGCTGTCGCTGTGGCCCTGGCAGGAGGCGATCAAGGCCGTCTTCCTTGATCGCGTGACCATCATCGCCGAATACGACGAGGTGGTCCGAAGTCAGCGGCAGGCGTTCAGGATCCCGTCGGTCGTCGTTCTCAGAGATTACGTGAAACCCCAGAAGCGCGTGGCATTCACGCGCTTCAATCTTTTTCTGCGGGATGAATTCTGCTGCCAGTATTGCGGCGCGCGCGGCGATCTGACCTTCGATCACGTCGTCCCTCGATCTCGCGGGGGGATCACCAGTTGGGAAAACGTGGTCGCAGCCTGTTCGCCCTGCAATCTGCGCAAGGCCAATCGCAGCCTGCGCCATTCCGGGATGAGCCTGCGCCGCAAACCGCGCCAGCCCTCGCCCGAAGAAATGCATTCGGTCGGACGCCGCTTTCCGCCCAATCACCTGCACGAAAGCTGGATGGATTTCCTTTACTGGGACGCCGAACTGGAAAGCTGAGCCAGAACGCCCGGCAGATCGCCATATCCGGTCGCCCGCCGTTCATATCGCAATCCCAACCGCTCGGCCGCCTCTTGCGCCCGCGCGTCCAGATCCGGATCGTCGGTCTGCGCCAGATAGATCAGGCGGTCGTAATGGCCGAAATACATGTCCCGCAGTTCCGGGTGCCGGTCCAGCCACAGCGCCCGCCACACGAAGGCATCGAACTGACGGACCAGAAAATCGGTCAGGTAGAACGCGGTGAATTCCTGTTCGGCGCGTCCCGCATGGGCCGCCACACCATCGAAAAACGCATAGCAGTGCGGACCGGGAATCATCTCGACGCCCAGCTTCGCGCAGCGCGCCTGCAACAGCCCGCCGGTGCCGCAATCGGCATAGACGACGACGATCCGGTCGTAATCGTCGCGATATTTCAGAACCGCGGCCTCGACCGCGTCGGGGATCCGTTCGGGACGCAGATGCAGATCCGCGGGCAGGCAATGCAGGTCCATGTGGTGCCAGCCATTCGCATCGCGGATCGCCAGCAACTCGCGCGCCAGCGCGCCGCAGGCCAGCATCAGGCAGCGCGGGGCTGCGGCGATCGGAAAGGCGGGCTCAGCCCTCGTGGTCATGCCGGTTGCGCTGACCCAGATGCAGCAGGGCCGCAGCCGTCAGCACGATCAGCGCCAGCGCGATTTCGGGCACGCCGGCGGCGAAGAACACGAACAGGGTCAGCGCCGCGGCCAGCAGCACGGCGACGATCAGCAGCAGGAAATGCGGCAATGGCATGACGACCCCTCTTCTTCCTTCCAATATGGGTCGCGGAAACGGGGATGAAAAGCCCGCGAAAGAAGAAAATCCGCGACGGTTTCATGCGCGACAGGGGGCGGCGGCGCAGCGCCGATGCGGCGGCCACCTACCAGCGCAACATGCGCCGCCCGGCCAGCGCGCCGACGGTCGCCACGATCAGGATGCCGATGCCGTACCAGGTCAGGAAGAACAGCGGCAGATCCTCATTGCAGTGCAGCGCATAGACGCAGGCGGCCAGCCCGCCGCAGGCCAGCCCCAGCATGGCACCGCTGCGCGCGGGCGCGGGGCTGGCCCCCTCGGCCAAGACGCGCAGCCCCGGAAACAGCGGCAAAAGACCGAACAGCGTGATCGAGATCAGGCACTGGATCGCGGAATTGCCGCGCATATCCGGCCACAACGTCCCCGGCGCGGCCGAGATCGCGGCCACCAGCCACCACAGCAGCGCCCCGCCGCCGATCAGCACCGGCAGCCACCTTGCCGGCACCGCATGTTCCTGCGGCCGCGTCATCCGCAGCGCGGCGTAAAGCGCAGGCAGCGCCACGGCCAGCGGCAGCAGCCATTTCATCCGCGTCACCGGCTCGTCCAGCGCCGCACGCAGATCGGGCCGAATCCCCAGCACCAGCATCAGCAGCACGACCGCCGCCAGCAGCCCCGCCCCCGCCCGCAGCAGCAGACGCGGCGCAATCGGGCGGGGCGGCGTTGCATCGGCCGCCAGCAGCGCGATCAGGGTTGGGGTGCGCATCACGCCCCCTCCCGGCGCAGCCGGGCCAGACGCTGCAACGCCCGGTGCAGCGCCACGCGCAACCCGCCGGCGGTCAGGCCCAGGCGCGCGCCGCATTCCGCGTGGCCACGCTCTTCCAGCGCCAGGCATCGCAACAGGGCGGCATCGCGTTCGGGCAGCCGGCCGATCAGCGATTCGGCATCGCGCCGTTCCAGCGGATCGGGCGCGGGGTCGGCGGGCAGCGAATCGGCAAAATCGTCCACCGGGACATGCACATGCCGACCGCGACGGCGAAAGGCATCGACCAGCTTGTGACGCGCGATCGCATAGACCCAGGGGCGCAGCGGCCGGTCGCTGTCCCATGTCGTACGCTTCAGATGGATCGCCAGCAATGTTTCCTGCACCACATCCTCGCACCAGGCCGCATCCATGCCCGCCGCCCGCGCCCGAACAAGGCCGCGCACGACCGGCGTCACATCGGTCAGCAACTGCCGATAGGCCCGCCGATCGCCCGCGATCGCGTGCCGCATCAGTTCGGACCAGTCCGCGTCAGCACGTCCGCCCTGTGTCATCATCGGTTTTCCCTACGCGCTGACCCGCCCCATCGTTACAGCATCGGCGCTGCCCGGTCTGCACGTCACGACCTCGTGAACGATGTAACGCATCGCGCCCCTTCGGCGAATGGCCTTGCGGGACGGCCCTGCCGCCCATCCAACACAGGAGAGTCAGAAGATGAGCCCGAAACTCGCAGCAGCAATCGCCACCGCCGTCAGCCTTGCCGGCGCGGCCGCCCATGCAGACGACGCCAAGAAAAGCGCCGAGATGGAAAAATGCTATGGCGTCGCCCTGGCCGGTCAGAACGACTGCGCGGCCGGCCCCGGCACGACCTGCGCCGGAACCTCGACCAAGGACTATCAGGGCAACGCTTGGAAGCTGGTGCCCGCCGGCACCTGCTCCGAGATCGAGACGCCGGCCGGCCATAACGGCGCGCTGGAACCGATCGAGATGTGATCCACGACGGGCGCGGGTCGTTTCGATCCGCGCCTGACGCGCCGCAGACACGGCGCAACCCGATCAGGTTTCAGAAAGGCATCCGATGACCCTGCCCGCCTTGCCCGGTGTCGGCTTCAAGCCGCAGCATTTCCCCGCGATCCGGAAGACCCGCCCCGATCTGGGTTTTTTCGAGGTTCATGCCGAAAACTACATGGGTGCCGGCGGCGCCCCGCACGCCATGCTTGCGGCGCTGCGACGCGATCACGCCATCTCGATCCACGGGGTCGGGCTGTCGATCGGCGGCCCGCAGCTGAACGAGGATCATCTGGCCCGCGTGAAGGCGCTGTGCGACCGGTATCAGCCCGACAGCTTTTCCGAACATCTGGCCTGGTCAAGCCACGGCACCGAGTATCTGAACGATCTGCTGCCTCTGCCTTATACGCGGCAGACGCTGGACCGGGTCTGCGATCACGTGGACCGCGTGCAGGAGGTTCTGGGACGCCCCCTGCTGCTGGAAAATCCCGCCACCTATCTGGTCTTCGCGCACAGCGATATTCCCGAAACCCGGTTCTTGGCCGAGATTGCGCGGCGCACCGGATGCCTGCTGCTGCTGGACGTCAACAACGTCTTCGTCAGCTGCGTCAATCACCGGACCGATCCGCTGGCGTGGCTTGACGACTTCGCGCTGGATCTGGTCGCCGAGATCCATCTGGGCGGCCACGACCACGAGGATCTGCCCTCGGGCCCGCTGCTGATCGACGCCCACGGGGCCGAGGTGGCCCAGCCGGTCTGGGCGCTGTACGACGCGGTTCTGGAACGGGCCGGGCCGCTGCCGACGCTGATCGAATGGGACAACGACGTTCCCGAATGGAACCTGCTGCTGGCCGAGGCCGACCGCGCCGCCGCCATGCTGTCGGATCGGAGGCGCCATGCCGCGGCCCAGTGACAGCGACGCAGAATTCACCCGCGCTTTCCGCGCCGCGCTGGCCGGCGGTGCGGTGCCCGATTTCGTGCGTGCGCCGGACCCGGCCGAGGCTGCAAGCCGCTTTGCGGTCTATCGCAACAACGTCGCCCACAGCCTGCGCACGGCCCTGTCGCGGCGGTTTCCGGCGATCCGGCGGCTGGTCGGCGGGACGTTCTTCGATGCCATGGCGGCCGAGTTCGTCGCCGCGCACCCGCCCGCCTCGCCGGTCATCCAGGAATGGGGCGATGAGTTTCCGCGCTTTCTGACGATGTTTCCGCCCGTCGCCACCCTGCCCTTTCTGGCCGATGTGGCGCGGATCGAATGGGCGCGCGGCCGCGCCTATCACGCCGCCGACGCGGTGCCGATGCCGGCCGGAAACCTGGGCCAGACCGGGCCGCTGCGGCTGCACCCGTCGCTGCATCTGCTGCATCTGGACCATCCCGCCGTCAGCATCTGGCAGGCCAACCAGCCAGACCGGGACGGCCGGACCGACGCCGTGGGCGCCCAGATCGCGCTGATCTGGCGGCGTCCAGATTTCAGCGTCTCGGTCCAACCGCTATCCCAGATGGACGGCGGCTTCATCGCGGCGCTGATGCAGGGCGCGCCGATGGCGGCGGCCGCCGTGCTGACCGACCCGGTGCCGATGCTGACGCTGCTGCTGCGCGACGGGCTGATCTGCGACCCGGGGGCGCCGTCATGACCGCCCGCCCCGCAGGTTCCGGCCCCGCCGCAGGGCTGCGGTGGGCCAACCGGCTGGCCGACCGCATCCCGTACGCGCCTGTCGCGCTGGCCGCGCGGCTGTTTCCGGCGGCCGTCTTCTGGGCCAGCGGGCGCACCAAGCTGGACGGGTTCAGCCTGAAACCCTCGGCCCTGTATCTGTTCCAGACCGAATATGCCCTGCCGCTGATCCCGCCCGCAGCGGCGGCACGGCTGGCGGCGACGGCCGAACATGTGTTGCCGGTTCTGCTGGTGCTGGGACTGATGACGCGGCTGTCCGCGCTGGCGCTGCTGGCGATGACGGCGGTGATCCAGATCTTCGTCTATCCGTCGGCCTGGCAGACCCACGGGTTGTGGGCCGCCTGTTTCCTGATCGTGATCGCGCGCGGACCGGGCGCGTGGTCGCTGGACGCGGCACTTGGGCTGGACCGTGCCGCGCGCTGAGGCCACGCGGACCGGCAGTCACGCCGGCTCAGATCAGCCTGGCATGTTCCAGCGCCGCGTCGATCAGGCGGCGCGTCGGTTCGGTCAGCGCGACCAGCGGCAGGCGCACGCGTTCGTTGCACAGCCCCAGCCGCGACATCGCGTATTTCGCCCCCACAAGGCCGGGTTCGACGAAGATCGCGTGATGCAGCGGCATCAGCCGGTCCTGGTATTCCAGCGCCAGCGCATAATCGCCGCGCAGCGTCGCCTCTTGAAACTCGGCGCACAGTTTCGGCGCGACATTCGCCGCCACGCTGATGCAGCCGACCCCGCCATGCGCGTTGAAGCCAAGCGCGGTCGCATCCTCGCCCGACAGCTGGATGAAATCCGGCCCGCAGGTGATGCGCTGCTGGCTGACGCGCTCCAGCCTACCGGTGGCGTCCTTGACGCCGATGATCTGCGGCAGATGCGACAGCACGCCCATCGTCTCGGGCAGCATGTCCACGACCGACCGGCCCGGGATGTTGTAGATGATGATCGGCAGGTCCACCGCCTCGGCCAGGGCGGTGTAATGGGCGATCAGCCCGGCCTGCGTCGGCTTGTTGTAATAGGGCGTGACCACCAGCGCAGCGTCGGCCCCCACCTCCTGCGCGTGCCGGATCAGGCCGATTCCCTCGCGGGTCGAGTTCGACCCCGCCCCCGCGATCACCGGCACCCGGCCCGCGGCCAGCCGCACGACCTCTTCCACGACCAGACGGTGTTCCTCGTGCGTCAGGGTCGGGCTCTCGCCCGTCGTGCCCACCGGCACCAGCCCGTGGCTGCCCTGATCGACGTGCCAGTCGACCAGTTTCTTCAGCGTGTCCAGATCCAGTTCGCCGTCCTCGGTGAACGGCGTGACCAGTGCGGGCAACGAACCCTTGAACATGACACGCTCCTTGGTGATCCTTTCATGTGGCGCCTAACTACGCCCGGGCGCGGAACTTGCCAAGGTTGTGAATTGCGTCCGCCCGCCGTGGCGGCCACACATGTGGATGATGCGACTTCTGCGCGACATGTTGGGGGCCGCGCTTCTGGCGATGATGCCCCTTGCCACCCCCGCCGCACTGGCCGAGGACCGGGGCGCGATGGCGCTTGCGCTGGCGGCGGCCGATGCGCGCGATTGGATCACGGCGCGCAACGCGGCCGTGCGCTCTGGCCCGGTGGCCGAGGCACTGGTCGGCTGGCAGGCGCTGCGGGCGGGGTTCGGCGATTTCGACGATTATCTGGGCTTCATCCGCAACCATCCCGACTGGCCGGGCCTGGCCCTGCTGCGTCAGCACGGCGACACGCGGCTGCGCCCCGATCTGCCGCCACAGGCGATCCGCGAATGGCTGGGCGACCGTCTGCCCACGACTCTGCGCGCCGAGACGGCCTTGCTGGCGACGCTTGCCCCCGACGCCGCACGCGCCGAACGGGCGCGTTTCTGGACCGCCACGCCGCTTGATCCGGCCGAGGAACGGGCGTTTCTGCAACGCCACGAGCCGCAGTTGACGCCGCTGATGACCGCCCGCGCGACCGCGATGCTGGATCAGGGCGAATGGCGGCAGGCCGAGCGGTTTATGGACCGCCTGCCCGCAGCCGACCGCCCGCTGCTGGCGGCGCGAATCGCGTTGCAGGCCCGCAGGCCGGGCGTGGACGATCTGATCCTGGCGCTGCCCGAAGCCCGGCGCGCCGATCCCGGCCTGACGATGGACCGGTTCCGCTGGCGCGTGGCGGCCAAGCTGCATGACGGCGCGCAAGAGCTGATGCTGGCGGCCTCGACCGGGGAATCGGCGCTGCGGGTGCCGGAAGTCTGGGCCCAGATGCGGGTGGATTACGCCCGTCTGGCGATGCGGCGCGGCGACTGGGCGCTGGCCGAGAGGCTGGCGGCGGCGCATTACCTGCCGCAGGACAGCCGCCATTATGCCGATCTGGAATGGCTGGCCGGGTTCGCGTCACTGAAACAGGACGCGCCGGATCGCGCGCTGGATCATTTCGCGCATCTGGAAACCGTCGTCGGCAGCGCCATCAGCACCGCCCGCGCCCTGTATTGGCAGGGCCGCGCGCATGAGGCCTTGCGCGACGACCGCGCGGCACGGCGCGCCTATGCCCGCGCGGCGCAGAAGCCCGGCGTCTATTACGGCCAGCTGGCGGCGGAAAAGGTCGATGCGGTCATGCCCGCCGCCTATGCCGTGCCCGGCCGCGCCATCGACAGCCTGCCCGACTGGCGCGGCGCGATGCGCGACAACGGCGTCTATCAGGCGGGATTGTGGCTGCTGGCGACGGGCCGGACCGACGAGGCGCAGCGATTCTTCCTGCACCTGGCGGAAACCGCGCAGCCTGCGGACATCGCCCGCATGGCCCGGCTGATGATCGAGGCGGGCGCGCCCTGGCACGGCCTGCGCCTGTCCAAGCGCGCCGCCGATCAGGGCGCGATCTATCCGGCCGCGCATTTTCCGCTGACCGGGCTGGAAAACGCCGAGCTGGGCCTGCCGCCGGAACTGGTGCTGTCCATCGCCAGACAGGAATCCGAATTCAACCACACCGTCAGCAGCCATGTCGGCGCGCGCGGGCTGATGCAGCTGATGCCCGGCACCGCACGACAGATGGCGCAGGCTTTGGGCGAACCCTATCAGCTTGCCCGCCTGACCCGCGATCCGGCCTATAACGCGCGTCTCGGCGCGGCTTATCTGGCGGGGTTGCGCGACCGTTTCGGCACCTCGACCGCGCTGACCGCGTCGGGCTATAACGCCGGGCCGGGGCGGCCGGCGCGCTGGCTGCGGGATTTCGGCGATCTCAGGCGCGAAACCGACCCGGTCGATTGGGTCGAACTAATCCCCTTCGACGAGACGCGCAACTATGTCATGCGCGTGACCGAGGCGATGCCGGTCTATCGCGCCCGCATCCACGGCAAGCCCGCGCCCATCGTGCCGACATGGGATCTGACCGGCGGCGGGCTGATGCCGGCCCCGCCGGTGCGACTGACGCTGGCGCTGTCCGCGCGCCCTGTGCCCAAGCCCTTCATCGGCCCGCTGCTGCCGCCCGGCCGGTCGCTGCCCGTGGCCGAAACCGCCGCGGCGGACGCACCGGGCGGATAACGATCGGACTGGTCGCACCGTCGCGGCCCGGTCAGCCCGCCGTCCGGATCCGCGCGCGCCACAGCGTGAACAGCCCGGCCCCCACCACGATCGCCGCGCCCGTCACCACGTTGGGGCGCAGCTCCTCGGCAAAGACCGCGACGCCGATGATGCTGACCCAGACAAGCTGCGTATAGGCAAAGGGTTGCAGGGCCGACGCCTCGGCCAGCTCATAGGCGCGGATCATCAGGTAATGCGAGGTCATGCCGCAGGCGCACAAGGCGGCCATCCAGATCCAGTCCACCGGCGCCAGCCATTGCCAGTGCCAGATGCCGATCAGCGTGATTCCCCCGGCACCGGCGATGCCGGTCCAGAAGAAGCTGACAATCGACGGATCGTCGCGCGAGACATGGCGCGTCAGCAGCCCGTAAAGCGCGAACATCAGCGCCGCCGCGAAAGGCAGCAGCGCCTCGATCTGCATGACGCCTCCGCCGGGTTGCAGGATCACCAGGATGCCGACAAAGCCGATGGCGATGGCGGTCCAGCGCCGCCAGCCCACCTTTTCGCCCAGAACCGGCCCCGACAGCGCGGCGACCAGCAGCGGATAGGAGGTGAAGACGGCATGGGTCTCGACCAGGCCAAGCCGCACGAACGCCTCGACGATCAGCAGGCTTTCCAGCACCAGGATCACGCCCCGCGCGATCTGCGTCAGCGGCCGCCTTGTGCGGATTGCGCGCGCAAGCCCGCCGGGCTGACGCGACACCAGCGCGGTCACGAACAGCGCGAACACCCAATACCGGATCATCACGACCAGAACCGGCGGATATTCCGACCCCAGCACCTTCGAGAACCCGTCCTGCACCGCAAAGATGAACGCGGTCGCGCACATCAGCAGGATGGCAGGCCCGGTCCGGTCCACGGCGGGCGCGGGCAGACGCGGCGGCACCGGCGGCGGGGCGGATGCCGCGGCGGCGGATGACGAGGAATAGCGGCCCTTGCGGCGGCGGTCGCGGTGGACGGGGTCTGACATGGCGCGTTTCCCTTTGGCCCTGGGCGATGCGGCGGCGGCCGGGCCTCGTCAAGCCGGGCCCGCCCGGCGCGGTATCACGAACGGGCGCGTGGCCGGTCAGTCGCGGGTGCGGATGATGCGGGCGAAGGCGTCGAACAGTTGCGGGTTGGCCGCGATCAGGCGTCCCGATTCCAGCGGATCGTCGCCGTCGCGGATCCCTTCGACCAGACCGCCCGCCTCGCGCACGATCAGGATCCCGGCGGCCACGTCCCAGGGCTGGTTGCCGCGTTCCCAATACCCGTCATACCGCCCCGCCGCGACCCATGCCAGATCCAGCGCCGCCGCGCCCAGACGCCGCGCCCCGGCGCTCAGCGGCATCAGCCGTGCCAGGTCCTGCAAGGCGGCGGGCAGCGGGCCGTGCCCGGCAAAGGGGATGCCGGTCGCAAACAGCGCCTCGTCCAGCCTGCGGCGACCCGAGACGCGCAGACGCTGATCGTTCATGAACGCGCCGCCGCCCTTTTCGGCAAAGAACAATTCGTCCTTGGCCGCGTCGAAAATCACCGCCGCGACGATCTCGCGCTTGTGTTCCAGCGCGATGCTGACGGCCCAGTGCGGCAGGCCGTGCAGGAAATTCGTGGTGCCGTCCAGCGGATCGACGATCCAGCGCCGGGTCGGGTCCTCGCCCGCCTCTTCGCCGGTTTCCTCGCCCAGCCAGCCATAGTTCGGGCGGGCGTTGCGCAATTCCTCCTTGATGATCCGTTCCGCCTCGCGGTCGGCCCGGGTGACGAAATCGCCTGCGCCCTTGACGCTGACCTGAAGGTTCTCGACCTCGCGGAAATCCTTGACGAGGGCGCGACCCGCCTTGCGGGCAGCCTTGATCATGATGTTGAGATTGGCGCTGGCCATCGTTCGCTCCGCATAAGGGGTTGCGCGCGTCATAGGCGCACGCGCCGCAAATGCCAAGGATCAGGCGGCGCCGCGCAGCATCCGCAACGGCTCGGTGCGCGAAAGCCGCAGCACATGCGCCATGTAAGGCTGGCTCAGCGCATCCTCGCGCACCGCCGCATACAGCCTGCGCAACAGCCCGCGCGGCCCCAAGGGCAGCATCGCAAGTTCTGGGTTGGCGGCCTCGCGGCGCAGAACCCAGTCCGGCATGACCGCCACGCCCCGCCCCGACGCCACCAGCATCAGCGCCACCGCGGTCAGTTCGACCGTCCGCTGGCCGGCAGGCTCGATGCCGGCGGGCGTCAGGAAATGGCTGAACACGTCCAGCCGCGCGCGATCCATCGGATAGGTGATCAGCGTCTGGTCGGCCAGATCCTGCGGGTCGGCATGCCCCTTGGCCACCAGCGGATGGCCGGCCGGCACGACCAGCGTCGGCGCATAGTCGAACAGCGGCTGATAGGTGACGCCCGGCACATCCTCGGGGTCGGACGAGATCACCAGATCGACCTCTTCCCGCGCCAGCGCGGGCAGCGCGCCAAAGGCCAGGCGCTGGCGGATATCCACATCCACGTCGGGCCAGGCGCGGCGAAAGATGTCCAGCACCGGCAGCAGCCAGTCGAAACAGGCGTGACACTCCATCGCGATATGCAGCCGGCCGATCCGGCCCGCCTCGACATCCTTGAATTCGGCCTCGGTGGCGGTGACCAGCGGCAGCACCTGTTCGGCCAGCCGCAACAGCCGCATCCCCGCCGCCGACAGCCGCATCGGCTTGGCCCGGCGCACGAACAGTTCCACCCCGGCCTGTTCCTCAAGCGCCTTGACCTGGTGGGACAGGGCCGATTGCGTGATGTTCAGCGCTTCGGCGGCGCGGGCCAGCCCGCCTTCCTGATGAATGGCGCGGACGGTCCGCAGATGACGCAATTCCAGATGCATGTGAGCCGTGTTCAAGTTTATCTTGAAGATTATGAATTTGTCTCACGCGCCGCCGGATGGCACAAGGGGTCATGCAAGAAGGAATCGTCATGGCCCGCGCGACCCCGAAAATCAGCTTCGAGTTCTTTCCGCCCAAGACGCTGGATGCCTCGTTCCGGCTTTGGGAAACGGTGCGCGCGCTGACGCCGCTGGCGCCCGATTTCGTCTCGGTCACCTATGGCGCGGGCGGCACCACGCGGCGGCTGACGCACGAGGCGGTGACGACCATCAACCGCCATTACGGGCTGAACGTCGCCGCGCACCTGACCTGCGTCGAGGCGACGCGCGACGAGACGATGGACATCGTGCAATCCTATGCCGATGCCGGGATCAGCGAGATCGTCGCGCTGCGCGGCGATGCGCCCAAGGGTCAGGACCGCTTTACCGCGCATGAGGGCGGTTTTGCGAACTCGATCGAACTGATCGAGGCGATCGCGGCGCGCGGCGACATGACGATCCGCGTCGGCGCCTATCCCGAACCGCATCCCGACAGCGCCGATTCCGATGCCGATGTGACGTGGCTGAAGCGCAAGATCGACGCCGGCGCGACCAGCGCCATCACCCAGTTCTTCTTCGAGCCGGAAACATTTTTCCGGTTCCGCGACAAATGCGAAAAGGCCGGCATCGATGCGCCGATCATTCCGGGCATCCTGCCGATCCAGGGCTGGGCCGGCGCCCGCCGCTTTGCCCAAAGCTGCGGCACATCCATCCCGCAATGGGCCGAGGATGCGTTCGCGGCCGCGATCCGCGATGGCGGCGACCGCGAACGGCTGCTGGCCACCGCGATCTGCGCCGAGTTGTGCGACCGGCTGATCGCGGGCGGGGTCGAGCGGCTGCATTTTTACACGCTGAACCGTCCGGGCATGACCCGCGATGTCTGCGCCGCACTGGGCATCCAGCCGGTCCGCGATCTTGAGGCGGTCGCCTGAACGCGCCGCCCCTGACCGCGCCGCCCCTGACCGCGCCCATCGCCCGACGGCTCAGGACAGCGCCATCACCGTCGCATTCGCCATCACGCCGAAACCGTTGAAGCGGGTGTTCGTGACCGTCGAATAGGCGCCGGCGCCGTGAAAGACGACATAGTCGCCCTCGGCGATGTCGGCGGGCAGGCTCAGCTCGCCGGGCAGGCGATCGACCGAATCGCAGGTCGGGCCAAAGATCACCCGACCGGCCGCATCGCCCTGCCGGGGCCGCCCCTGCGGATCGAACACCTCAAGCCGGTCCAGATTGCCCACTACCGGCAGTTCCGCCAGCCCGCCATAGACGCCATCGTTCAGAAACACGCTGGCGCCGTCGCGGATGCCCTTGACGCGCGTGACCAGCGAAAACGCATCGGCGCACAGCCCGCGTCCGGGTTCGCAGACCAGATCGGGCGCATTGCCGTCGAAGGCGCGCGCCGCCGTGTCGCGGATCGCGGCGAAGATGGCCTGAAGATCGGGCTCGACCCCGCCGACGCGGTGCGAGGGAAAGCCGCCGCCCACGTTCAGCCTGCGGGCCGCCACGCCCGAATCGTCGCAGATCTCGCGCGCGACGGTGATATAGCTTTGCCACGCCGCCGGATCGACGCATTGCGTGCCCGGATGAAAGGTCAGCGACGGGATATATCCCCGCTTGGCCACCAGTTGCAGCAGTTCCGCCGCCAGCGCCGGCGTCGCGCCAAACTTCGATCCGAAATCATAGACCGCGCCCAGGACCGGCAGCTTGAAGCGGGGCGAGATTTCGACCCCGCGCCCCTCGATCTGCGTCGGCACCATGTCGAAAAGCTTTTCCA
Source organism: Paracoccus stylophorae (assembly GCF_028553765.1). Taxonomy (NCBI): domain Bacteria; kingdom Pseudomonadati; phylum Pseudomonadota; class Alphaproteobacteria; order Rhodobacterales; family Paracoccaceae; genus Paracoccus; species Paracoccus stylophorae. The sequence continues at coordinate 3,275,701 of NZ_CP067134.1, forward strand.
GCTCGCTGCGGCTGTCCACCGACCACGAGGTGATGCCGGCGCGCACGGCATGCGCGATCTCGGACCGGGCGCGGACCGGGTTGTGGTAATGCCGCGCGGCCTGCGGCGCCAGCCGCCCGATCAGGTCGATCTCGAACGGCGAGGCGACGTCGAATCCGCTGATGCCCGCAGTGACGAGGTTCTGGACCACGGCCTCATCCGGGTTCGACTTGACTGCATAGGTGACCAGCCCGGGAAACCCGTCCAGAAACTCCCTCGCCCGGTCCTGAAGGACGGTCGGGGCAAAGACCATGACCGGGTTTTCCGGCTGTGTCTGGCGGATCAGTTCGGCCGGGTTGTCCCAGACGGTCTTGTGATGTCCCATGGCGGTCCTTTCGCGCGTAAGAGGGGCCGGATCGGCAGGAAGGGCGGTTCTAACCCAGAATGGCGGTTTTGGGTTCCGATTCCACCGATGAAAAGGATAGATTTGCGGCGTCAGCCGGTTAATATGCCGAAACCTGTGACGATCTGACGAAGTTGCGGAGTCATGGCCTTGGACGATCTGGACCGGAACATCCTGACCCAGCTTGCGCAGGATGCGCGGGTGTCGGTGGCGGTGCTGGCGCGCCGGCTGCGGGTCGCACGCTCGACCGTGCAGACGCGGCTGGAGCGGCTGGAAAGTTCCGGCGCCATCGCCGGCTATACGCTGCGACTGGGCGAAAGCGCGCGTTTGTCGCGCATCCGGGCGACGGTGCTGCTGGTGATCGAACCGCGCGGCCTGCCGGGAATCCTGGCCCGCCTGCGCAACCTGCCCCAGGTCGAGCGGATCCACACCACCAGCGGCCGCGTCGATCTGCTGCTGCAACTCGCCACCGGATCGACGCAGGAACTGGACGATCTGCTGGACCGGATCGGCGGGCTGGACGGGGTGCGGTCCTCGGAAAGCCTGATCCATCTGTCGACCAAGCTTGACCGCGCGGTGTGACCGTCAGCGCAGCCGGAACAGATCGACGAAATCCTGCGCGGCGTCCGCGTCGCCCGACAGCGCGATCCCGCCCGGCGCCAGATCGTTCAGCCGGACCGGACCATAGACGGCGCGGGCCAGATCGTTGCCGCTGCCCGCAAGCGTGAAATCGGCATCGACCTCGCGCACCGCCGCGGCCCGCAGCACGCCATCGCCGTCCAGCGACAGCACGAACCGATCGGGGCCCGAGGCAAAGCCCGCCCGGACATGCCGCCCCTGCGCCGCCGCCGCGTCGATCATCGCGGTCATCGAGATCATCAGCGCCGTCGGGCTGATGAACCGGCGCGGATCGTGGCCCGGATGCATCGCGCCCCACCGGCACATCGCCTGCAACACCGGCAACAGCCCCTGCCCCGATTCCGTCAGCGCATAGACGCCCAAGGCCGCATCGTGGCGCACTACGCCCGCCTGCTGAAGCTGGCTCAGGCGCTGCGTCAGCACGGCGGCCGAAATCCCCGGCAGCCCCGACCGGATCGTCTGGAACCGGCGCGGCGTCAGCATCAGTTCGCGCACGACCAGCAGCGCCCACCTGTCGCCGATCACGTTCAGCGCGTGGGCGGCCAGACAGCCCTCGTCATAGCGGATGCGCGGGGTGTTGCCGTGTTCAGTCATTTTTTAATACTATTGGTTGCTTTTTCATACTTCAAGCGCGATGCTTCGGCTGCGGCGTGAAACGCCGCATAGCGAATCAGCAGGGGGTGACAGATGACGTATTATTCCGGTTTCGTCGCGGCGGTGCCGACCGCGAACAGACAAAGCTATATCGACCATGCCAGGGCCGCGTGGCCGCTGTTCAAGGCACGCGGCGCGCTGCGGATGGTCGAGGGCTGGGGCGAGGATGTGCCGCGTGGCGAGCAGACCGATTTCTATCGCGCAACGCAGGCCAAGGACGACGAGACGCCAGTTTTTTCCTGGGTCGAATGGCCCGACCGCGAAACCTGCGATGCCGCGTGGCGGTCTATGATGGACGACCCCGACATGCAGCAGATGCCCGAGATGCCGTTTGACGGCAAGCGCATGTTCTGGGGCGGGTTCGCCCCCGTCGTGGACGAAAGCTGAAGGGGCGGCTTGCATGGTCAGGATCCACGGACGCCCCGTCTGGTACGAACTTGCCAGCGCCCCCGGCCGCCGCGACGCGGCCGAGGATTTCTATGCCGCGCTGTTCGGCTGGAAGATCGAGGATGCGGGAATGGCGGGGTTCGACTATCGCCTCGCCTCTCGGGACGGGAACATGGTCGCGGGCATGATGCCGATGCCCGACGACGCGCCCGACATGCCGCCTTTCTGGATGGTCTATTTCGGGGTGGACGACGCCGACCGCGCGACGCAGGCGGCGACCGGGGCTGGCGCGCGCGTTCATCGCCCGCCCGCCGATATTCCCGGCACCGGACGTTTCGCGCTGCTGGCCGATCCGCAGGGTGCGGCGTTCGGCATCCTGGACCCCCTGCCGATGCAGGATGAGGGACACGGGCACGCCTTCGACCCGGAAAAGTCAGGCCACTGCCACTGGCAAGAGCTGATGACCGGCGATCCCGACGCCGCCCTGCGATTTTACGGCGAACTGTTCGGATGGGAAAAATCCACCGCCATCCCGATGGGCGCGATGGGAACCTATCAGCTTTTTGCGCATGACGGCGCGGATATCGGCGGGATGCAGGGTCAGGGCGACGCGCCGTTCCCGATCTGGCTGCCCTATTTCGGCCATGACGGCATCGAAGAGGCCATCGCCATGATCCGCGAACTGGGCGGCACCGTCCTGCACGGCCCGCAAGAGGTTCCGGACGGCGCGTTCATCGCCATCGCGCAGGACGTGCAGGGCGCGCATTTCGCCGTGGCCGGGCCAAGAACAAGACGCGCATGACGCGCCCGGTTCTGGCACCGGCGACGCGCAGAAAGGCTGGCACATGAGAATACCGGCCCTGCTGACCGCGTTGCTTCTGTCGCTGCCCGGTGCGGGCGGGGCCGAGACGGCGATTCGCGACGGACATGCAATCTGGTATCGCATCGAGGGCGAGGCATCCGCCGAGAAACCCCCGATCCTGCTGCTGCATGGCGGGATGATGAACACGGATCTGGCGTGGTCGCATCTGATCCCGCGCCTTTCGGCCGACCGCGCCGTCATCGGCATCGACCAGCAGGGCCACGGACACACCGCCGACCGCGCGCGCCCGATCACGCTGGACACGCTGCGCGCCGATACGCTGGCGGTGCTGGACGCGCGGCAGATCGACAAGGCGCATGTCATCGGCTTTTCGCTTGGCGGGATGCAGGCGCTGGATCTGGCGGTGAATGCGCCCGACAGGGTGGCGTCGCTGACCATGATCTCGGCGGGACGCGACGCGCAGGGGTTCCTGCCGGAGCTGGCGCAGATGAACCGCGACCCGACGCATGTTCCCTCAAGCCAGTTGCTGCCGCGCCTGCCCACGCCCAGGGATTTTCTGGACATGCGGCGCGGATACCAGGACCAGAATCCCGACGGTTCGGGCATCATGGTGCCGGTGGCGAAGAAACTGGGCGCACTGCTGAATTCCGAATGGGGCTTCAGCGACGATCAGCTTGCCGCAATCGAGGTGCCGGCGATGGTGGCGATCGGCGACCGCGACTTCATCCGCCCTCGCCCATGCCGTGCAGATCGCCGAAACCGTGCCGGGCGCGTGGCTGACGGTGCTGCCCGACACCACCCATATGCAGATCCTGCATCGCCCCGAACTGCCCGGGATGCTGCTGGACCTGATCCAGCGGGCCGAAGCCGGGGGCTGAGCGTCGCGCCCGCGACCCGGCCGCGAAATCACCTGATGATCGTCTCGGGTCCCATCATCAGCGTCGGCAGCCATGTGCTGAGGAACGGCACATAGGTCACAAGGATCAGGAACACGAACAGCACCGCCAGAAACGGCAGCGCGGCGCGCACGACCCGGATCATCGACATGCCCGCCACGCCCGAGGTCACGAACAGGTTCAGACCGACCGGCGGGGTGATCATGCCGATTTCCATGTTCACGACCATGATGATGCCCAGATGGATCGGATCGACGCCAAGCTCGATCCCGATGGGAAAGACCAGGGGCGCCACGATCAGGATCAGGCCCGACGGCTCCATGAACTGTCCGCCGATCAGCAGGATCACGTTCACCACCACCAGGAACATGATCTTGCCCAGCCCCGCATCCAGCATCATGCCGGCGATATGCTGGGGGATCTGTTCGTCGGTCAGCACGTGTTTCAGGATCAGCGCGTTGGCGATGATGAACATCAGCGTGATGGTCAGCTTCCCCGCCTCCAGCAGCACGTCGCGGGTGCCGGGATGGACGAAGGCGGTGATCAGCGCCTGCGGTTTCTGCCACAGCGGAATGCGCCGGTCGCCGTCGCGCAGCGGTCCCATGTCGCGATAGATGAACACCGCCACGATGAAGGCCCACACGGCGGCGACGGCGGCGGCCTCGGTCGGGGTGAAGATGGCGTTGGTGACGCCGGGCACGCCATACAGTCCGACCATGATGATGACGATCAGCATCAGCCCCCAGAACGCATCCTTGAAGCTGTCCCAGATCTCGGCCCAGCCCAGCCAGTCGCCGCGCGGAAGGTTTTTCCAGATCGCGATGCCCAGGATCGTGGCCATCAGCATCCCCCCGGCCAGCAGGCCCGGAATGACGCCGGCCAGAAACATCCGCCCCACCGACACGTCGGTCGCGCTGGCATAGACGACCATCACGATCGAGGGCGGGATCAGGATGCCCAACGTGCCGGCGTTGCAGATGACGCCGGCGGCGAAATCCTTGGAATAGCCGACCTGCCGCATCGCCGCGATCACGATCGAGCCGATGGCGACGACGGTCGCGGGCGACGATCCCGACAGCGCCGCGAACATCATGCAGGCGAACACGCCCGCAATCGCCAGCCCGCCCGGCAGATGACCCACGCAGGCGATGGCAAAGCGGATGATCCGCTGCGCCACGCCGCCGGTGGACATGAAGGACGAGGCGAGGATGAAGAACGGGATCGCCAGCAGCGTCGCGTGCCCGTCCATCGCGTTGTAAAGCGTCTGCGCGATGGACGCCAGCGAGGTGCTGGAAAACAGCAGCAGGAACAGCGTCGAGGCCAGACCGAGTGAAATCGCGATCGGAACGCCAAGCAGCATCAGCCCGACGATCAGCACGAACAGCAGCGCGACATCCATCTGTCAGTCCTCAAGGTTCATGTGGCGGACATCCTCGACGGCGTCCTCGGCCTCGTGGCTGACGATCAGCGCCTCGCGGCGGCCGGTCCAGACATGCCAGACCGCTTGCAGGATACGAAACAGCAGCAGCGCCACCCCGAAGGGCAGCACGACATAGGGAATGAAGCGCGGCACCTTGTCATAGGGCTCGCCCATGTTGAACACATCGCCCAGCCACGCATTCAGGAACGGCAGCGGGATCTGTTCGGTTTCATAGAACGCACGGTCGCGGGTCGGCACGAAGCCTTCGGGGAACCACCGTCCGCCGGTCTGGCTGAACCCGCCGAACGGCGCCCAGTAATCCCACGCCCCCTTCAGCAGCAGGACCGCATAGAACGTGCACAGCGCGCCCGCGATCAGCGCCAGCACCTTGCGCGCCTTGTGCGGCAGCATGTTGATCACCGCGTCCACGCCCAGATGCGCGTTGACCTTGACCGCATAGGACATGCCCAGCAACACCAGCCACGCAAACAGCGTCAGCGTCAGTTCAAGCCCCCAGATCAGCGAGGTCTGGAAGATGTATCGCATGATGACGTTGACGAAGGTGATGACCGTCATCAGCCCCAGGATCAGCGCGATCAGATTTTCCTCGAAACCATGCACGGCGCGGCCCAGGCGGTCGCGCGGCTGATACCTTTGACTCATGTCCACTCCGGCAGGGAAAGACCCGCCCCGGATGGGGGCGGGCCGGTATTTCAGTGATTTTCGTTGATCGCCTGCGCGGCGTCGATATTGTCCTGACCGACGCCTTCGGCGAACTGTTCCCAGACGGGTTTCATCGCATCGACCCACGCCTGACGCTGTTGCTCGTCCAGCTCGCGGATCTCGCTGCCGGCGTCCAGGATGGCCTGCCGCGCCTCGTCATCGACCTCGTTGACGGCGCCGTTCCGTTCCACCGTCACCTCGTTCAGGATGGTCAGCATCTGCTCGCGCACATCCGCGTCCAGCCCGTCCAGCCAGTCGGTCGAGGCGACGACCAGGTAATCCAGAACGCCGTGATTGGTTTCGGTGATGCCGTCCTGCACCTCGTGGAATTTCTGGCCATAGATATTGGCCCAGGTGTTTTCCTGCCCGTCCACGACGCCGGTCTGCAAGGCGCCATACACCTCGGAGAAGGCCATCGGCTGCGCCGACGCGCCAAGCGCCTCGAACTGCGCGATGATCACGTCCGAGGGCTGGACGCGAAACTTCAGCCCCTTGGCATCCTCGGGCTGGATCAGCGGCCTGTTGGCGGACATCTGCTTCATGCCGTTATGCCAGTATTCCAGCCCCGAGATGCCGCGACGTTCCATCGCGGATTTCATCTCTTGCCCCTGTTCCGAGTTCTGGAACTCGTCCACCGCCGCGATGTTCTTGAACATGAACGGCAGGTCATAGATCTGGTAGACCTTGGTGAAGGTCTCGAATTTCGACAAGGACGGCGCGCCCATCTGCACGTCGCCCTGCAACATCGCCTCAAGCAGCGCATCGTCGTCGTAAAGCGTCGTGTTCGGATAGACCTCGACGCACATCTTGCCGTCCATCTCGGCGTTCACGCGCTCGGCGAACAGCGCCGCGGCGATGCCTTTGGGATGCTTGTCGGAATTGGTCACGTGGCTGAACTTGACGACCGTCTCGCCGCTGTCGCAGCCGGCCGGGTCGGCCAGTGCGCCGGTCGCCATGATCGACAGCCCGCAGGCCGCGGTCAGGATGATCTTCATGGGAATACCTCTCTCTTGCTTTTTTATCTGTGCAGGGCTCTGCCGGCCCCGTCCATGCGTTTGCGTATCTCAACGGTGCGCCGGTCGGGACGCAAGTAAAATCTTTCGCGCGCGCATTCCGGTCCGCCGTCTCTTGGCCTTTCCGCGCCGCTTCGGTAATCCGGTCGCAACAAGGGGACCGCCAGGATGAGCATGGACAAGAGTTTTGACGCACGCGCCGCCGAAGCCCGGATCAGCGCCGAATGGGAACGCATCGGCGCGTTCGCGGCCGGCGCCAACGCCTCGCGATCCGACACGTTCGCGGTGATGATCCCGCCCCCGAACGTGACCGGCAGCCTGCATATCGGCCACGCCTTCAACAACACGTTGCAGGACATTCTTGTGCGCTGGCACCGGATGCGCGGCTTCGACACGCTGTGGCAGCCCGGACAGGACCATGCCGGCATCGCCACGCAGATGGTGGTGGAACGGCGCATGTCGGAACGTCAGGAACCCGGCCGGCGCGAGATCGGGCGCGACGCCTTTGTGGACAAGATCTGGGCGTGGAAACAGGAATCCGGCGACACGATCATGGACCAGCTGAAGCGTCTGGGCGCGTCCTGCGACTGGTCGCGCAACGCCTTTACCATGTCCGGCGCCCCCGGCGCACCCGCGGGCGAGGAGGGTAATTTCCACGACGCCGTGATCCGCGTGTTCGTCGATCTTTACGACAAGGGAATCATCTATCGCGGCAAGCGGCTGGTGAACTGGGACCCGCATTTCGAGACCGCGATCAGCGATCTTGAGGTCGAGAACCGCGAGGTTCCCGGCCATATGTGGCATTTCAAGTATCCGCTGGCGGGCGGCGAGACCTATGAATATGTCGAACGCGACGCCGACGGCAACGTCACCCTGCGCGAGACGCGCGACTATATCAGCATCGCCACGACCCGGCCCGAAACCATGCTGGGCGACGGCGCGGTGGCCGTCCATCCCGACGATCCGCGCTATGCCCCCATCGTGGGCCGACTGTGCGAGATCCCGGTCGGGCCCAGGGAACATCGCCGCCTGATCCCGATCATCACCGACGAATATCCCGACCCCGATTTCGGCTCGGGCGCGGTCAAGATCACCGGCGCGCACGATTTCAACGACTATGGCGTGGCGATGCGCACCGGCATCCCGCTTTACGTGCTGATGGATGGCAAGGCGCGGATGCGCGATGACGGCCTGTCCTACGAGGAAAGCGCCGCCATCGCCACGCGCGCCGCGCAGGGCGAGGACGTGGGCGATGTCGCCAATGTCAACCTGGTGCCCACTGAATTGCGCGGGCTGGACCGTTACGACGCCCGCCGCAAGGTGATCGACGCGATCACCGACGAGGGTCTGGCCGTCACCGACGCCGAGGGCAACCCGATGGTCGAGGCGCGCCAGATCATGCAGCCTTTCGGCGACCGATCCGGCGTGGTGATCGAGCCGATGCTGACCGATCAATGGTTCGTGGACACGCAGCGCATCGTCGGCCCGGCCATCGAGGCGGTGCGCGACGGCCGCACCCGCATCCTGCCGGAACAGCACAGGAAGGTCTATTTCAACTGGCTGGAGAATATCGAGCCGTGGACCATCAGCCGCCAGCTGTGGTGGGGCCACCAGATCCCGGTCTGGTACGGGCTGGATCTGCGGATCGAGAATTTTACCGACGATGAGGGCGACGGCGCGCTGGATGAGGTCGAGCTGTTCGGCCTGCTGGTCGACGGGCTTGTCCACGCGGGCCGGCGCCAGCATTGCGCCGCCGATTTCGATGCCGTGCGGCGCAAGTTCCGCGACGACATCGCCGGCCTGCCGCAGCCGCTGGACATCAGCCGCGTGGTCGAGGTTCGCGACCGCGATGCCGCCATCGACATGCTGTCCCAGAGCCTTGCGGACTATAACCTGTCGCAGGACCCGACCCATCTGGTCTATCCGGTCTGGCGCGATCCCGACGTGCTGGACACCTGGTTCAGCAGCGGGCTGTGGCCCATCGGGACGCTTGGCTGGCCCGACGACACGCCCGAACTGCGCCGGTATTTTCCGACCGACGTGCTGGTCACCGGCTTCGACATCATCTTCTTCTGGGTCGCGCGGATGATGATGATGCAGCTTGAAGTGACCGGAGAGGTGCCGTTCCGCGATGTCTATGTCCACGGGCTGGTGCGCGACGAAAAGGGCGCCAAGATGTCGAAATCCAAGGGAAATGTCATCGACCCGCTGACGCTGGTCGACGAATACGGGGCCGATGCGCTGCGCATGACCCTGACCGGCATGGCCGCGATGGGCCGCGATCCCAAGCTGGGGCCGAAACATGTCGAGGGGGCGCGCAACTTTGTCACCAAGATCTGGAACGCCAGCCGCTTCGCGCAGATGAACGGCGTGCGCGGCGGCGGGCCGCGCCCGGACCCGCGCCACACCGTCAACCGCTGGATCGTCGGAGAGGTGGCGCGCATCCGCATCGCCACCGACGAGGCGCTGGCCAGCTATCGTTTCAACGACGCGGCGACCGGGCTTTACGCCTTTGTCTGGGGCAAGGTCTGCGACTGGTATGTCGAGTTCGCCAAGCCGCTGTTCGACACGGAAAATGCCGAGGAAACAAGGGCTACGATGGGCTGGGTGCTGGACCAGTGCTATCTGATGCTGCACCCGATCATGCCGTTCGTGACCGAGGAATTATGGGCGCTGACGGGGGTGCGCGCGAAGATGCTGGTGCATGGCGACTGGCCCGATTACGGGGCCGAGTTGATCGATCCGGCGGCGGATCGCGAGATGAACTGGGTCATCGCGCTGATCGAGGCGGTGCGGTCGGCGCGCGCGCAGATGGGTGTGCCGGCGGGCGCGAAGCTGGACCTGATCGTGACCGAGGCCGACGAGGCTGCGCGCGCGGCCATGACCGCCAATTCGCCGCTGATCGAGCGGCTGGCGCGGGTCGCCGCGCCCCGTTCCGGCACGGCCGGAACGGGCACCATCGCCGTGTCGGTCACCGGGGCCAGCTTCGCGCTGCCCATCGGCGATGTCATTGATGTGGCGGCGGAAACCGCGCGGCTGCGGAAATCGCTGGCGAAGTCGGAAAAGGATGCCGAGGGTCTGCGCAAGCGGCTGGCGAACCCGAAATTCGCGGCGAATGCCGAGGCCGAGGTGATCGAGGAGACGCGCGACAAGCTGGCCGCGCTGGAGGATGACATCGCCCGGTTGCAGGCGGCGCTGGCGCAGCTGGCGGCGATGTGACGGCCTGCCGCCCGACGCGCGGGCGGCGCGGGCGGAACGGGTATTTGGGCAAAGAAGAAGCAGCGGTGTTGCGCAACGGCGGCGGGCGTTGCGCGGTGCCGCGTTTCGGCGCCTCAGCCGGTTCGGGCCGGGATTTGCTGCATTTGGAGCCGCACGGGCCGTGCACCCAGCGCGCACAGGATGTGCACCGGGCGTACACCGCTTGCGCGCGGTGGCGTTGCGCGCTGCGGCGGCGCGGTTACAGCCGGGACAGCACCTGCGGCAACCTGTCGGCAAGGATGTCGAGTTCCGGGGCGGGGGCGCAGCTGATGCGGATGCAGCGGTTCAGCGGCGCCACGCCCGGCATGCGCACGAAGATGCCGCGATCTTCCAGCGCGGCGACCAGGGCGCGGGCGAAATCGCCGTCGCGGCCGGTGTCGATGGCCACGAAATTGGTGGCCGATGGCAGCGCCGTCATGCCGTTGGCCGCGGCGATGGCGGCCAGACGGTCGCGGGCGGCGGCGACATGGGCCTGCACCTCGGCCAGATGCGCGCGGTCCTGCAACGCGGCCAGCGCGCCGGCCTGCGCGACCCGGTTCACGCCGAAATGATTGCGGATGCGGTCGAACCCGACGATCAGGTCGGGATGGCCGAACGCATAGCCGATCCGCGCCCCGGCCAGCCCGTACGCTTTCGAGAAGGTGCGCATGCGGATCACGCGCGGATCGTCGGGCGCGATCTGCGGCACCGCGTCGGCGGGGGCGAATTCGACATAAGCCTCATCCAGCACCAGCAGCGTGCCCTGGGGCAGGTCGTCCAGCATCGCTTGGACGGTGCGGGCCTTGTGCCAGCTGCCCATCGGGTTGTCGGGATTGGCCAGATAGACCAGTCTTGCGCCGGTCCGGTGGGCCTGTTCGACCAGCGCCGCCGGGTCCTCGGCATCGTTGCGATAGGGGACCTTGTGCAGCACCCCGCCGAAGCCCGCGACGTGATAGTTGAAGGTCGGATAGGCGCCGTCCGAGGTCACGACCGGATCGCCGGGGCCGATCATCAGCCGCACCAGATTGCCCAGCAGCCCGTCCACGCCCTCGCCCACGGTGATGTGGCGCGCGGGCACGGCGAGATGCGCCGACAGCGCCTGCACCAGATCGTGGCTGGACGAATCGCCGTATTGCCACAGGCGCGGCAGTTCCGCCTGCATCGCCCGCAGCGCGTGCGGGCTGGGGCCGAAGCCGTTTTCGTTCGCGCCGATCCGGGCGTCGAAATCCCGGCCCTGCCGGCGCTGGATTTCCTCGGGGCCGACAAAGGGGACGGTGGCGGGCAGCGCGGCGGGGATCGGGGCGAAACGGGGCGGTGTCATGGCCCGAGTGGTGGCCGATTTCGGCGCGACAGGCAAGCGGGACGTGGCAGGGGCGTCTGCCCGCCGCGCCGCGCCGCGTCAGTCGCGGTCGCGGTCGCGCAGCTCCGACCCGCGGCCGTCCAGCATGGCGCGGTCGTCGCGCAGTTCCAGCCACATCGCGTTGACCACCGCCACCAGCGCCGCCAGCGGCAGTCCCAGGATCCAGGCGAAATACCACATCGGTGCCGTCCTTTCAGTAAGAGTGGCTGTCGGGGTCGGACACGTCGTCTTCGGTCACCTTGCCCCACAACACGCGATAGACCCAGGCGGTATAGGCCAGGATCATCGGCAAGAAGATCACCGTCGCCATCAGCATCACGAACAGCGTCTGATGCGAGGACGAGGCATCCCAGATCGTCAGCGAGCTGTGGGGGTCGGTGGTCGAGGGCAGCAGGAACGGATAGATCGTCAGCCCCACCGAGGAGATCATGCCGAACACCGCCATCTTGGACCAGCCCAGCGGCGAAAGTTCCCCGCCAGACCGCAGCGCGCGCCACGCCATCGCGGTGCCCACGAACCCCATCACCGGCGCGATGGCGATCCACGGCCGGTCGGCATAGGCCGACAGCCAGCTGCCGCCATGGATCACGGTGCTGGCCAGCGGGTTCGAGGGGGCGTCGCGCAGCGGCGCCTGGGCCAGCGCATAACCCTCGATCCCGAAGGCCAGCCACAGCCCGGCCAGCGCGTATCCCGCCAGCACAAGCATCGCCGCCACGCTGCCATAGCGGCGGGCGCGGTCGGCAATCGCGCCTTCGGTCTTCAGCACGATCCAGCCCGCGCCGTGCACGATCAGCATCGCCAGCGACACCGCCCCGCAGAGCAGCGCGAAAGGCCGCAGCAGGCCGAAGAACTTGCCGAACGGTCCGCCGTCATAGATCGAGTGCAGATCCGGCGTCAGGTGAAACGGCACGCCCAGAAGCACATTGCCGACCGCCACCCCGAACAGCGCCGCGGGCACCGCGCCGCCGAAGAACAGTGCCCAGTCCCACCGCGCGCGCCATGTCGCATCCTCGCGTTTCGACCGGAACTTGAACGCGACCGGCCGCACGATCAGCGCGGCGAGGATGGCGAACATCGCCAGATAGAACCCCGAGAAGCTGACCGCGTAAAGCGGCGGGAAGGCGGCAAAGATCGCCCCGCCGCCCAGGATGAACCAGACCTGATTCCCCTCCCACACGGGGCCGACGGTGTTGATGACGACGCGGCGTTCGACATCGTTGCGCGCCACGAAGGGCAGCAGCGTGCCGGTGCCCAGATCGAAGCCGTCGGTCAGCGCGAAGGCGATCAGCAGCGTGCCCAGAAGCAGCCACCAGATCAGGCGCAGAGAGTCGAACGAGATCAGTTCATGCAGGATCATGGTGTCACTCGGCCGGGGCAAGGCGGGCGCGATGCGCCGCGTTCCAGTCTTCGGTCAGCTGCACATCCTCGGTCGGTCCCTTGCGGATGAAGTGCAGCAGCAGGCGGATCTCGATCAGGAACAGCACGGTGTAGAAGGTCGCGAACCCGGCGATGGTCAGCAGAAGTTCGGTGACCGACAGGGCGCTGACCGACATCGCGGTGGGCAGGATGCCGTCCACGGTCCAGGGCTGGCGGCCGTATTCGGCCACGATCCAGCCAAGCTCGGCCGCGATCCAGGGCGCGGGGATCATCAGCACCGCCGCGCGCAGCGCCCAGCGCGGATAGCGGCCGCCGCGGAACGAGGACTGGACGAAGAAATAGCCCATCGTCGCGATGAACAGGAAGCCCAGCCCCACCATGATCCGGAAGGACCAGAACAGCGGCCAGACATGCGGGACGGTGTCCCCCGCCGCCTGCACGATCTGCGCCTGCGACGCCTGTCGCGGATCGTCCAGATAGCGGCGCAGCAGCAGGGCGTATCCCAGATCGTCGGAATGTTCCTCGAATCGCTGCATCACGGCGCTGTCGGTCGCCTCGCGGTCCTGCTGGATGGTCATCAGCGCGTCATAGGCGATCAGGCCCGACCGGATGCGGCGTTCGGCCTCGGCCTCAAGCTGGGCGATGCCCGGCAATTCCTCGGTCAGCGAGCGGGTGCCGATCAGGCCCATGACGTAAGGGACGTGGATGGCCCATTTCGTCTCGCGCGCCTGCTGGTCGGGGATGCCGATCAGGGTGAAGGGGGCGGGGGCGGGTTCGGTTTCCCACATCGCCTCGATCGCGGCCAGTTTCATCTTCTGGTTCAGCCCGGCGTCGTATCCCGATTCGTCGCCCAGCACGACGACCGACAGCGCCGAGGCAAGCCCGAAGCTGGCGGCGACGGCGATCGAGCGGCGGGCCAGCGCGATGTGGCGGCCGTGCAGCAGGAACCACGCCGAGACGCCGAGGACGAACACCGAGGCGGTGACATAGCCGGCGCTGACGGTGTGGACGAACTTGGCCTGGGCCACGGTGTTGAACATCACGTCGTAGAAGCTGGTCATCTCCATCCGCATGGTCAGCGGGTTGAATTCGGCGCCCACCGGGTTCTGCATCCAGCCATTGGCGATCAGGATCCACAGCGCCGAGAAGTTCGAGCCGATGGCCACCAGCCAGCCGACGACCAGATGGCCCACCTTGGACAGCCGGTCCCAGCCAAAGAACCACAGGCCGACGAAGGTGGCTTCAAGGAAGAAGGCCATCAGCCCCTCGATCGCCAGGGGCGCGCCGAAGATGTCGCCGACATAGTGGCTGTAATAGGACCAGTTCATGCCGAACTGGAATTCCATCACGACGCCGGTGGCCACGCCCATGGCGAAGTTAATGCCGAACAGCAGGCCCCAGAACTTGGTCATCTGTCGCCAGATCGGGCGGTCGGTCATGACATAGACCGTCTCCATGATCGCGACCAGGATCGACAGGCCCAGCGTCAGGGGAACGAACAGAAAGTGATAAAGCGCGGTCATCGCGAATTGCAGCCGCGACAGCTCGACAACACCGATATCCATCTGCGCGTTCCTTCATGCCGGTCGCGCGGAGATTAGCAGAACGTCCCGCCGACCGACAGGGCGCAGCGCGCGGCATGCGGCCGCGCGACGGCTTGTCGCATCGCGTTTCGGGAATATGTGGGCGGCGGGACGCACCTGCCGCGGCGGGTGCGGGGTCGGCGGGCGCGATCAGAAGGCGCGGAAGGTCATCGTGGTCAGGGTGCGGCTGATATGGGGGATGTCGAACAGCCGGTCCGACAGGAAGCGGCCGACATCCGCCTCTTCCGGGATATAGACCTTGGCCAGCAAATCGTAATCGCCCGAGGTCGAATAGAGTTCGCTGACCACCTCGCGGTCATAGATCGCATCGGCAACCTCGTAGGTCTTGCCGGGTTCGCAGCGGAACTGAACGAAGACGGGACGCATGGGGCCTCCTGTGCGGCGGATGGGCGGATGGGTGGCGCAAGACCCGGTTGGCGCAGGTTAGACCGGCACCGGCTGCGGGGTCCAGTCCCCGCGTCGCCAGCCGCGCCAGAACCGGATCAGCAGCAGCACCGCCGCCACCGACAGGCCCGCGACCAGCCCCAGCCACAATCCGCGCGCCCCCAGCCCCAGCGGAAAGGCCAGCCCCCAGGCAATGGGCATGCCGACCACCCAATAGCTGAAGCCCGCGATCCACATCGGCACCCGCGTGTCGTGCACGCCGCGCAGCAGGCCCAGCGCCACCACCTGCAACGCATCGGTCAGCTGGAACAGCGCGGCATAGAACAGCAGCATCGTGCCGATGGCGACGATGGCGGGCGTCTGCGGATCGGCGGGGTCCAGATACATCCGCACCAGCGGTTCGGGAAAGACCAGATACAGCACCACCGCGAACACCGCGAACCCCAGCGACATGGCCGTGACCGTCACCGCCGCATCGCGCATCCATTGCGCGTCGCCCCGCCCCTTGGCCTGCCCGATGCGCACGGTCGCCGCGTTCGACAGGCCCAGATGCGCCATGAAGGTGATCGAGGCGATCTGGATGGCGATGCCGTGGGCGGCCAGTTCGCGCGTGCCGATCCAGCCCATCATCACGTTCGAGGCGACGAACAGCCCGCCCTCGGCCAGCATGGTCACGCCGATCGGCAGACCCAGCCAGAAGATCGCCCGGAAGGCCGGCCAGTCGGGCCGCCAGAATCGCTGGAACAGATTGTATTTGCGCGCCATCGGCAGCCACGACGCATAGAGCACGAGCATCGCAAGCTGGCTGACCTGCACCGACAGGCTGGCCAGCGCCGCGCCCTGCACGCCCAGTTCGGGCGCGCCCAGATTGCCGAAGATGAACACCCAGTTCATCGCCACGTTCAGCGGCAGGCCGGCCAGCGTCACCCACATCACCACCTGCGTGCGTTCCAGCGCCGCCAGATACGAATTCAGCGTCAGCCCGCCCAGCATCGGCAGCAGGCCCCAGCCGGCGATGCGCAGATAATCCTGCGCCAGTTCCGAGATGCGCGGCGTCTGGCCCAGCGCCAGCAGGATCGGTTCGGAAAACCACATCAGCGGCATGACCAGAAGCGAAAAGATCCCCGACAGCCACAGCGCCATGCGGGCGCCGCGCCGCACCTCGGTCTCGTCGCCGCGCGCGATGCTGGTGGCGATCAGCCCCATCACCCCGGTGCCGAACCCCATGCCCAGAAAGAACAGGATGATCAGAAACGAGGTCGCGATGACCAGCGCCGCCAGTTCCTCGACCCCGTACCAGCCGATCATGACGGTGTCGCTGACGCCGATGGCCATGCGCGCCAGATGGCTGCCGATCAGCGGCAGGCCCAGCGACAGGGTCGCCACGACATGGGGACGATAGCGCAAGCGGAACATCACCGTCCCATAGCCGCGTCGCAGCCGGCCGGCAATCGGGGGCAGGATGCGCGGCGCGGAAAGCCGCCCGGATGCCGTCCTGCGCGGCGGCGGGACCATTGCCGGGTCATCGCCGGGCTTGCAAAAAACGCGCGCGCGCGTGAACCTTTCGGTCGCGGAAATGTTGCACCTTGTGCATTCGATGATGCGCCCCTTGCAGTCGCGGACGCATCGCTTCGGGTCATGGCTGCGGGAGGGGGATGCCATGAACAGGCTTCTTCACGGCTTTCTTGCCAAATTCATCGCCAAGGGCGATCTGACGATCATCGACCATACCGGCCGCGCCGAGCGGTTCGGCGACGGGTCGGGGCAAAAGCTGGTCGTGCGCTTCAACAGCGCCGCGGCCGAACGCGCCGCCGCCGCCAATCCCGCGCTGAAACTGGGCGAGGGATACATGGAGGGCGAGATCGACATGCTGGAAGGCACGGTCTTCGATCTCATCATGCTGGCCCATGCCAATGCCGGGCGCGGATTGATGCCGGCGGTCTGGATGAAGGCGTTCGAGCGGATGCGGATCGCCACAAGGCGGCTGAGCCAGATCAACACGCCGCTGATCTCGCGCGGGAATGTGCGCCGGCATTACGACCTGTCCGCCGATCTGTATCGCAGCTTTCTTGACCCCGACATGCAGTATTCCTGCGCCTATTTCCCCACGCCCGACATCACGCTGGCCAGGGCGCAGCTGCTGAAGAAGCGCCATATCGCGGCCAAGATGCTGCTGACGGACGGGATGGACGTTCTGGACATCGGCTGCGGCTGGGGCGGCATGGCGCTGTATCTGGCGCAGGTGGCGGGCGCGCGGGTCGATGGCGTCACCCTGTCGCGCGAACAGCTTGCCGTGGCGCAACGGCGCGCGCGGCACGACGGCGTGGGCGGCCGAGCGTCGTTTCATTTGCAGGATTACCGCGACATCGACCGGGATTACGACCGGATCGTGTCGGTCGGCATGTTCGAGCATGTCGGCATCAACCATTACCACAGCTTCTTTGCCAGCGCCGCCCGTCTGCTGCGGCCGGACGGCAAGATGCTGTTGCACACGATCGGGCGCGCCAGCCCGCCGGGGGCCACCAATCCATTCCTGCGCCGCTATATCTTTCCCGGCGGCTATATCCCGGCCCTGTCCGAGGTCATGCGCGCGGTCGAGAAATCGGGGCTGTTCGTCACCGATATCGAGATCCTGCGCCTGCATTACGCCGAGACGCTGAAGGCGTGGCGCAGCGCCTTCATGGCCAATCGCGACCGGATGAAGGAGCTGTATGACGAGGCGTTTTGCCGCATGTGGGAGTTTTACCTGGCCGGCAGCGAGGCATCGTTCCGCGAAGGCGACATGGTGGTGTTTCAGCTTCAGCTGGCCCATGGCGCCGACGAGGTGCCCGTCACCCGCGACTATATCGCGCGGGCCGAGGAGCGGCTGGCCGGGCTTGAGGCGGAACGCGGCCTGCCGCCCCCCGCATGGCCCGAGGACTGGCCCGAGAACTGGCTGGAAGGCGGCCGGCTGGCCCCGCCCGAACCGGACGTCCGCCCCGCACGCGGCGCGGCGACGGGCTGAGGGCGAAAGGGCGCGGGCGGGCGCGCCCCTGCCCGCTTGCCGCACCGGGCGGCTTCTGCGATAGAAGGGGCGTTTCGTCCCCGCCCAAAGGCCGCCGCCATGACCTTTCGCGCCCGACATCTTCTGGGCATCGACCATCTTGCGCCGCCCGACATCGTGCAACTGCTTGATCTGGCCGAGACCTATGTGGCGCTGAACCGCCGCACGGTCAAACATTCCGACGCCCTGGCGGGCATGACCCAGATCAACATGTTCTTCGAGAACTCGACCCGGACGCAGGCCAGTTTCGAACTGGCCGGCAAAAGGCTGGGGGCCGACGTGATGAACATGGCGATGGCGCAATCCAGCGTGAAGAAGGGCGAGACGCTGATCGACACGGCGCTGACGCTGAACGCGATGCAGCCCGACCTGCTGGTCGTGCGCCATCCCCATTCCGGCGCGGTGAACCTGCTGGCCGAAAAGGTGACCTGCGCGGTGATCAACGCCGGCGACGGGCGGCACGAACACCCCACCCAGGCGCTGCTGGACGCGCTGACGATACGGCGCGCCAAGGGGCGGCTGCACCGGCTGACCATCGCGATCTGTGGCGACATCGCCCACAGCCGGGTGGCACGCTCGAACCTGATCCTGCTGGGCAAGATGGAAAACCGCATCCGGCTGATCGGCCCCGCGACGCTGATGCCCGCGGGCGCAGCCCAGATGGGGGTCGAGGTGTTCGAGGACATGCGCGAGGGTCTGAAGGGCGCCGATGTTGTGATGATGCTGCGGCTGCAACGCGAACGGATGGATGGCGGCTTCATCCCGTCGGAACGTGAATATTACCACCGCTGGGGGCTGGACGCGGCCAAGCTGTCGCTGGCCGCAGGCGACGCCATCGTCATGCATCCCGGCCCGATGAATCGCGGCGTCGAGATCGACGGCACGCTGGCCGACGACATCAACCGCAGCGTGATTCAGGACCAGGTCGAGATGGGCGTGGCCGTCCGCATGGCCGCGCTGGACCTGCTGGCCCGCAACCTGCGCGCCGAACGCGGCGCGGCCGCAGCGGGGGTGATGGTGTGAGCGCGACGCTGTTTGCCAACGCCCGCCTGATCGACCCGGAGACCGGCAGCGACGCGCCCGGCAGCCTGCTGGTGCGCGACGGGCGGATCGTGGGTGCGGGTGCGCCGGGTGAGGCCGCGCCGGAAGGTGCCGCCGTGATCGACTGTCGGGGTCGGGCGCTGGCGCCGGGGCTGGTCGATTGGGGCGTCAAGATCGGCGAGCCGGGCGAGCGGCACAAGGAAAGCGTGCGCAGCGCCGGGCTGGCCGCGGCGGCGGGCGGGGTCACGACGCTGATCGCGCGGCCCGATACGCTGCCGCCGATCGACACGCCGGAATCGCTGGAATTCGTCACCCGTCGCGCCGCCGACGCGGCGGTGAACATCCGTCACATGGCGGCGCTGACCAAGGCGCGCGAGGGGCGCGAGATGGTCGAGATCGGGTTTCTGACCGATCTGGGCGCGGTGGCCTTTACCGATGGCGTGCGCGTCGTCACCGACACGCGGGTGCTGTCGCGGGCGATGATCTATGCCCGCGGGTTGAACGCGCTGATCGTGGGGCATCCGCAGGATGCGGGGCTGTCGCGCGGCGCGGCGGCGACCGGGGGCAAGTTCGCGTCGCTTTACGGCATCCCCTCGGTCTCGCCCATGGCCGAGGTGATGGGGCTGGATCGCGACCTGTCGCTGGTGGCGATGACCGGCTGCCGCTGGCACGCCGACCAGATCACCGTGGCCGCCGCCCTGCCGGCGCTGGACCGGGCGCGGCAGGCGGGGCTGGACGTGACCGCCGGGATCTCGATCCACCACCTGACGCTGAACGAGTTCGACGTGGGCGATTACCGCACCTTTTTCCGCTTCACCCCGCCCCTGCGGTCTGAAGACGACCGGCAGGCGATGGTGCAGGCGGTGGCCGACGGGGCCATCGACGTGATCGCCAGTTTCCACACCCCGCAGGACGAGGAATCCAAGCGCCTGCCCTTCGAGGCGGCGGCGCCGGGCGCGGTCGGGTTGCAGACGCTGCTGCCCGCCGCGATGCGGCTGTATCACCAGGGCGGGCTGAGCCTGCCGCAACTGTGGCGGGCGATGTCGCTGAACCCCGCACGCCGGCTGGGCCTGCCGTCCGGGCGGCTGTCTGCGGGCGCGCCGGCCGATCTGGTGCTGTTCGATCCCGACGCGCCCTTCGTGCTGGACCGTTTCACCCTGCTGTCGAAATCGAAGAACACCCCGTTCGACGGCGCGCGGATGCAGGGGCGGGTGCTGGGCACATGGGTCGCCGGACAGCGGGTCTTCGGAGAAGGCGCATGAGCCTGATGCTGTGGACCGTTATGGGCTATCTGCTGGGGTCGATCCCCTTCGGATTGGTGATCGCGCGGGTCCTGGGTCTGGGCGATCTGCGCCGGATCGGGTCGGGCAATATCGGCGCGACCAACGTGCTGCGCACCGGCAACAGGCCGGCGGCGCTGGCAACCCTGCTGCTGGATTCGGGCAAGGGCGCCATCGCGGTGCTGCTGGCGCGGCATTTCGGCGGCGAGACGGCGGCGATCCTGGCCGGCGGCGCGGCGTTTCTGGGCCATTGCTTTCCGGTCTGGCTGGGCTTTCGCGGCGGCAAGGGCGTGGCCACCTTTCTGGGCACGGTGATCGCGCTGCACTGGCCCCTGGGGCTGGCCGCCTGCGCGATCTGGCTGCTGACGGCCGCCATCAGCCGCATCAGCAGCCTGTCGGCGCTGATGGCGGCGGCGCTGACACCGGTTCTTGCCTGGGCGATGGGGCGGGCCGATCTGATCCTGGTCAGCCTGTTCATGGCGGCGCTGATCTTTCTGCGCCACCGCGCCAACATCGCCCGGCTGCTGGACGGGTCCGAGCCGCGTCTGGGCCGGAAATCGCCGCGATAGACCCCTTTGCGGTCCGCGCCGGACGCGCAGAACGGAGCAGCCATGCAGATCGAAAAACCCTCCGAAGCCGAGCTGGAACGATTGCGGCGGGGCGAGTTGCCGGACGGGAACATGTGGTGGTCCTGGTGGGGCGGGTTCCGCAATTTCGGGGACTGGATCGGCCCCTATCTCTATCGCAAGCGGACCGGCACCGATCCGCGATTCTGCGCGCCAGGTCATGTCCCCGAGGGGATCACCGTGCATTTCACCTGCGGCAGCATCATCCAGAAGATCCGCCGCAAGAACCGCGCCGAGATCTGGGGCAGCGGCATCAAGACGCCGGACGATTTCTTCATGCGGCCCAAGGCGGTTCACGCGGTTCGCGGGCCGCTGACGCAGCAGGTGATCGCGCGGCGCGGGTTCGATGTGCCGGACGTCATGGGCGATCCGGGGCTGTGTCTGCCGCATTTCTATCGGCCCGCGGATCCGGTCAAGACGCACCGGCTGGCGATCGTTCCGCATTTCTATGATTTGCCGTTCTGGCAGCGCAACATGGGGCTTTTGCCCGACGATGTGCGCATCATCGACCTGCGGCAGCCGGTCGAGCAGGTGGTGGACCATATTGCGGCAAGCGAGGCTGTGCTGTCGTCGTCGCTGCACGGGATCATCGAATCCCACGCCTATGGCGTTCCTTGCGGATGGCTGGCGTCGTTTTCCGCCGAGCTGATGGAAAACGATTTCAAGTTTCAGGATTATTTCAGGTCGGTCGGGATGGAGGGGATGACGCGAATCAAGATCCGCCTGCCCTTCGACAGCGCCGATTACCGGCAGGATCTGAGCCTGCCCGATGCCGACCTGACCGCGATCGGTGACAGGCTGCTGGCGGTGTGTCCGTTCTGAAGGGGCGGCGCGCGCCTCAGCGTTCGGCGACCAGATTGCGGCCGGCCGGGCGCGGGGTCGGGCGGGTGCGGCAGGGGGTTCGGCGGCGGGCTGGCTGGCGGGGCCGGTTCGGGCTGCGCCTGCGCGACCTGACGCAGCCTGGTCGAGGAGAACGGGACCGGCGTGGCGGGCAGGCGGTCCACGGACGCGCCTTGTGCGGCCAGACGGCGCAGCGCCTCGGCCCCCTTGCGCGCGGAGATCGCGATCGAGATCAGCGCCATGCACGCCCCGGCCAGCAGCAGCAGCGTCACAAGGCCCAGAACGCCGGCATAGATCGGCAGCGGCGGCACCACGTCCGATTGCGTCGCCAGCCTGACCACGGCAGCGATCAGCGCGACCAGCCCGACCAGAAACACGGCCGCCACCAGACGTTGAGTCCACTCCATCAGATCCGCCCGCATCGCACCCTCGTCCTTCGTTGCGCGTTTCGTCATGGGGTGCCACCGGCGGGGCCGCAATTCAAGCCGCCACCTCCCCTTTTGCGCTCACGCTCACGTGCGGCGTTGCATTGGATGGAACGGGTTTCAGCCGCGTTCGGCCAGACGCTCGACGGCTTCGGCTGTGCGGCGGGTGTTGTTGTAGATGCCCAGCCCCAGATAGATCATGCCGGCCATGACGGCGAGGTAGATCGCGCCGCCCAGCCAGACCAGCAATCCCTGCAGGATTCCGCCCTGCGGGCTGAACATCGCAACGAAGCCGCCAAAGAGAATTGCCGCGGCGCCGAGGATCACCACCGCGTTGACGATCCGCTCAAGCCACAGGATGAAAAAATCGCGCATGACCCGCCTCCTGAATACTCGCACGGAAGCGAGGGTGGCAGGCGGCCGCCAAGGCCGCAAGGTCAATAGGAATATTCGGCATAGATGCGGGACAGGTCGCCCTGCCATTCGCCGTGATATTTCTCCAGCAGCTCGTCGGCGGGGACGCGGCCCGTATCGACGCTTTCCTTCAGCGCGTTCAGGAAATGCGTCTCGTCCGCGATCATGCCGCCGGCGCCGGCGCGGGCGCGGTTCTTCAGCCCGGCTTCGGCGATGGCCACCACCTCGCGCGCCAGATCGTGCAGGCGGACGCCGTTCGCCTCGCCCTGCAACGCATCGCGGCCGGCGGCGCGGCGCAGCCCCTCGCGCGTGTCGTGGTCCCAGCCCTTGACCAGATCCCAGGCCGCATCCAGCGCGGTCTGGTCATAGGTCAGCCCGACCCACAGCGCCGGCAGCGCGCACAGCCGCCGCCACGGCCCGCCATCGGCGCCGCGCATCTCGATGAACTTCTTCACCCGCGCCTCGGGGAACACGGTGGTCAGGTGATCGGCCCAGTCCGACAGGGTGGGGATCTCGCCCGGCAGGGCGGGCAGGCGGCCGTTCAGGAAATCGCGAAAGGATTGTCCCAGCGCGTCGATATAGCGGCCGTCGCGATAGACGAAATACATCGGCACATCGAGGACGTAATCGACCCAGCGGTCATAGCCGAACCCGTCCTCGAACGCGAAGGGCAGCATGCCGGTGCGGGCGTCGTCCAGGTTCTGCCAGATATGGGCGCGCCAGCTTTTCATGCCGTTGGGCTTGCCGTCGAGGAACGGCGAATTGGCAAACAGCGCCGTCGCCACCGGTTGCAGCGCCAGCGCCACGCGCAGCTTCTGCACCATGTCGGGTTCCGAAGCGAAATCCAGATTCACCTGCACGGTGCAGGTGCGATACATCATCTGCTTGCCCAGCGTGCCGACGCGGTCCATGTAATCGGTCATCAGCCGATAGCGGCCCTTGGGCATCATCGGCATCTGGTCGCCCGACCAGATCGGCGCCGCGCCCAGCCCGATGAAGCCCGCGCCGATGCCGTCGGCCACCGCCTTCACCTCGGACAGGTGCTGGTTCACCTCGTCGCAGGTCTGGTGGATGTTTTCCAGCGGCGCGCCGGACAGTTCCAGCTGCCCGCCCGGTTCCAGGCTGACATTGGCGCCGTCGCGTTCCAGCCCGATGATGTTGCCCTGTTCCAGCACCGGCGACCAGCCGAAGCGTTCCTGCAACCCGGTCAGCATCGCCTTGATGGAACAGTCGCCGTCATAGGGCAGCGGCAGTTTTTCGGGTTTGCAATAGCCGAACTTCTCGTGCTCGGTGCCGATGCGCCACGCCTCGCGCGGTTTTTCGCCGGCTTCGATATAGGCGGCAAGCTGGTCGCGGCTTTCGATGGGGCCTCCGCCCTGCTGGGGAATGGACATGGTCGAGGCCTTTCGCGGATTGCGGGTCGGTCACAGGTGACAACAGGGGCCGGTCAAGTCAACCCGCGTCGGACGGGTCTGCGCCAAACGGTGCGCACCGCGTCGCTTTGATCCGCGACATGGGCCAGCGCCGCCGACACCTCGCCCATGTCAAGGCCGGGCAGCGCGGTAAAGGCATGGGCCAGCGCATCGGCGCCGGCGGCATCGACCGGGATCAGCAGCGCCTCGCCCGCGGCGTTGCGCAGCCGCCAGTGGCCGTGACCCTTCAGCCGCAGCAGGCGGATCTCGACCAGGTCGCGCAGCGCGATCTCTCCGCCCAGCGTGTGCGCGCCGTAAAAGCGGATCGCGCCCTCGACCACCTCGACCACGCCGGGCGCATCCACGGGGCGGCGAAACGGCAACCTGCGCCACGCGCCGACCAGCAGCGCGGCCCCGATCAGCACCACGAACGCGCCCAGCAGCAGAAAGAACCAGCCGCCGCGCAGGGCCAGCCACAGCCCGAAGGCCGACACCGCCAGCGCCGACAACGGCTCGGCCTGCCGGCGCAGCCAGTCGCGCAGGGCCGGGCGGATCATCGCCGCGCTGCGGGCGGTGCCGCGCGCCGCATTGTCAGCATCGTTGCCATCTGCGTTCCCTGCGGTTCCGCGCCGGGTTCCCTCCGCGCCGCATCCTTTCCGCGCCATGTGATACCCCTGCCCGCCCGCGCCGTCGAGGGGCGGCGCGGGAACGGTCTGCGGGGCGATCGCGCAGGGCTGGCGCAGGCGCAACCGGCATGTCACATCTGGGGTGCGCACCGCTCTTGCCGGTGCAGGATGGGACGATGCGATGAGCAGACCTGACACGAATCTGTGGCGCGTCAGCAGCGCCGAAACGCTTGCGGCGCCGGGGATCGCCGAGGATGCCAGCGCCGATCTGGTGATCATCGGCGGCGGCTTTACCGGCTGTTCCGCCGCGCTGGAGGCGGCGCGGCGCGGGGCGCGCGTGATCCTGCTGGAGGCGCGGACCATCGGGCATGGCGGATCGGGCCGGAACGTGGGCCTGGTCAATGCCGGGCTGTGGCTGCCGCCCGACGATGTGCTGGCCATCACCGGCGAGCGTGCCGGGCATCGGCTGCTGGGCGCGCTGGCAGAGGGGCCTGCGACGGTGTGGCGGATCATTGCGCGCGAGGACATCGACTGCGACCCGGTGCGGCGCGGCACGCTGCATCTGGCCCATGCGCCTGCCGGTCTGCGCGATCTGCGCCGCCGGCATCGGCAGGGCAACCGGCTGGGCGCGCCGGTGCAGTTGCTGGACGCCGCCGAAACCGCGCGCCGCGTCGGCAGCGCCTGTTTCCACGGCGCGCTGTGGGACCCGCGCGCGGGTACGATCCAGCCCCTGGCCTATTGCCGGGGTCTGGCGCGGGCCGCGCGCGCGGCCGGCGCGCGCCTGCACGAAAACGCGCAAGCGACCGCGATCCGGCATCAGGCCGGGGTCTGGCAGGTGGAAAGCGGCGGGCACCTTGTCCGCGCGCCCCTGCTGCTGATGGCCACGAACGCCTATCACGACGCGTTGTCGGGCAGCGCCGGGCCGCAATTCGTGCCGGTCAGCTTCAGCCAATTCGCGACCGCGCCGCTGCCCCCGGACCTGCGCCGCCGCATCCTGCCGGGCGGCGAGGGGTGCTGGGACACCGCCACGGTGATGACATCGCTGCGGATGGATCGCGACGGCCGGCTGATCCTGGGCGCCATCGGCAATGTCGAGGGGGCGGGCGGGCCGGTCCATGCGGCCTGGGCGCGGCGCAAGCTGCGGCGGCTGTTTCCGGAACTGGCGGGTCAGCCCTTCGCCAATGTCTGGCGCGGCCGGATCGCGATGACCGGCGATCACGTGCCCCGCATCGTCCGGCTTGGCCCCGGCGGGCTGAACGTCTTTGGCTATTCCGGTCGCGGCATCGCGCCCGGCACCGTGTTCGGCACCGCCGCCGCCGCGGCCCTGCTGGAGGGGGACGAGGATGCGCTGCCCCTGCCCGTCTCGGCCGCGCATGACGAGCGGATGACGGCGCTGCGCGGCATCTGTTACGAAACCGGCGCGACGCTGGCGCATCTGGCGGGGCCTGTGCCGTTCCGCTGACCGCGCCCGGCAGTCGATGCACAGGGGCCAGTCCCGGACTCCCGCGCCGGACGGGATCATCAGCCCTGTTCGGGGCGGTCGCGGACCAGCCCGGCGGTGGCGCTGCGCGCGGCGGGCTGATCCTCGGCCACGGCACCGCTTTCGACGATTTCGCGGGCCTCTTCCTCGTCGTCGTCCTCGATGGCGGGGGGGTCCTCTCCGGCCAGGAAATTGCCGAATTTTTCCCATCCGGGAACGTGGTCGGCCAGCACCCGCAGCACGACCAGCACCGGCACCGCGATCACCATGCCCAGCACCGACCACAGCCACGCCCACAGCGCGACGGCCAGAAACACCACGACCGTGTTCATCTGCAAGCGGCGCGAGACGAAATAGGGCGTGATCAACTGCCCCTCAAGCGCGGTCAGCGCCAGATAGGTGCCCGCCACCATCGCCGGCCAGAACAGGCCGGGCAGCATCACCAGCGCGACGATGGCAGCGATGGTGACGCCGGCGATCGCGCCCAGATAGGGGATGAAGTTCAGAACGAACGCGCCCAGCCCGAACAGCACCGCGCCGGGCATGCCCCACGCCCACATCGCCAGCCCCACGGCAAGGCCCAGACAGGCGTTGATGATCGTGATCGCGCCCAGATAGCTGCCCAGCGAATCCTCGATCTCGCGCAGGGCCAGATAGGCGCTGCGTTTCTCGCGCATGGAATCGAAGCTTTGCACGATCTTCAGATACAGCAGATCGCCCGACGCGATCATGAAGAACATCAGGATCAGGGTGAACAGCACCTGCCCCAGCAGCTGCGGCGTCAGTTTCAGCACCGTCTCGAACGTCGAATCGCCGTCTTCCTCGACCCGGATCGTGGGTTGTGCGGCGGCGTCCTCGTCCTCGGTCGCCTGCACGTCGTCGATCTTTTTCGCCGCCTGCTGGAATTCGCGCATCGATTCGCGGACGCGCTGGAATTTCTGTTCAAGCTGGGCGCTGATCGTCGGGATATTCTCGGCCGCGCGGTTGATCGGGCCGCTGGCGGTATAGGCAAACACCGTCACGGCGATCAGGATGCCAAGGGTGACGATGGCGGCGGTGACGACATCGGGGATGCCGCGACGTTCGTTGAACCGGCGCAGCGGGGTGAAGACGAAGAACAGCAGGATCGCCATCGTCACCGGCATCAGGAAATCGCGCGCGGCGGCGACGGCGGCAAATCCCAGAATCAGGAAGATGCCGACGACGGCCCAGTTGGCGACACCGCTGCCGCCCGCGCCCTCATCCGGGCTTCGGCGCGGGAAACGGTGACCGTCCCGTCGCTTCATCGGCAAATTCCCCCCTGCTGCCGCGCGATTATCGCTGTCGGCCGATCCGGAACGCCGCCTGCGGGCCGATTGTTCCGGCCCACCGCGGCGGTCCCGCGCTGTTCTGCCCGTGCGGGCGCAGCCGTCAGATCGGGTGATCGCCCGTGGCGTCGATCACCCGCGTGGGCAGGCCCATCCGGCCCAGAAGTTCCAGGAACGGGCGGGCCGGCATGTCCTCGACATTGACCATCCGGCCCACGTCCCAGCTTCCGCGCGCGATCAGGATGGCGGCGGCCACGGGCGGCACGCCGGCGGTATAGCTGATGCCCTGGCTGCCGACCTCGTCATACGCATCCTTGTGGTCGGCGACGTTGTAGATGAACACCTCGCCCTCGACCCCGTCGCGGCGGCCCCGGACCAGATCGCCGATGCAGGTCTTGCCGGTGTAGTCGGGCGCAAGGCTGGCCGGGTCGGGCAGCACCGCCTTGACGACCTTCAGCGGCACGACCTCCTGCCCCTCGGCGGTGGTGACGGGATGTTCGGACAGCAGGCCCAGATTCTTCAGCACGGTGAAGACGTTGATGTAGTGATCGCCGAAGCCCATCCAGAACCGCACATCGGCATCCTTGTACCGCGCCGACAGGCTGTGCACCTCGTCATGGCCGGAAAGATAGGCGGTGTGCTTGCCGATGACCGGCAAATCCCATTCGCGCCCGACCTCGAACATGGCGTTTTCCTGCCATTCGCCGTTCTGCCAGGAATAGACCGTGCCGGTGAATTCGCGGAAATTGATCTCGGGGTCGAAATTGGTCGCGAACCAGCGGCCGTGGCTGCCGGCGTTGACGTCCACGATGTCGATGCTGTCGATCCGGTCGAAATACTCATCCTCGGCGAATCGTGCATAGGCGTTCACGACGCCGGGATCGAACCCGGCACCCAGAACGGCGGTGATGCCCGCCTTTTCGACATCCTCGCGGCGCTTCCATTCGTAATTGGCGTACCAGGGCGGCGTTTCGCAGACCTTGGCCGGGTCCTCGTGGATGGCGGTGTCGATATAGGCGGCGCCGGCGCGGATGCAGCCTTCCAGCACAGTCATGTTGATGAAGGCCGTGCCCACATTGATGACGATCCTCGCGTCGGTCTTGCGGATCAGCGCCTCGACCGCATCGGCATCCATGGCGTCCAGCGCGTGGCTGGTGAAGGGCATCTTGTGGCCCTTGTCGCGCAGGCTGTCCACGATGGCGTCGGCGCGCGCCTTGGTGCGGTTGGCGATGTTCAGATCGCCGAATTCCGCCGCCCATTGCGCGACCTTGTGCGCCGTCACTTGCGCGACGCCGCCCGCGCCGATGATGAGGAGGTTCTTCTTGGCCAATTCAGACTCCTTTCACAGGGAAAGAGGGGTCACAGGGTTAAGCGGGACGCCCTAGGACAGGCTGGATTTGTATTCGTCATAGGAAAAGCTGCGGACGGTGCGGATCGTTCCGTCCTCTTCCCGGATCGCGATGGCGGGCATGGCGACGCCGTTGAACCAGTTCTTCTTGACCATCGTATAGCCTGCCGCGTCCGCGATGCCGATGCGGTCCCCGATCTTCAGCGGACGGGCGAAACGCGCATCGCCGAAAATATCGCCCGCAAGACAGGTCTTGCCGGCGATCTGGTATTCGTGCGGGCCGTCCTGCGGCAGCTTGGCCGTCTCGCGATAGATCAGCAGATCCAGCATATGCGCCTCGATGCTGCTGTCCACGATCGCCACCTGCTTGCCGTTGTCGATCAGGTCCAGAACGCTGACCTGCAGCGTGGTGGTGCCGGTGATGCTGGCCTCGCCCGGTTCCAGATAGACCTGCACGCCGTGTTTCTGGCTGAACGCGGCCAGCCGGTCGGCCAGCCGGTCCAGCGGATAGCCGTCGCCGGTGAAATGGATGCCGCCGCCCAGGCTGACCCAGTCCAGCCTTTGCAGGATGTCGCCGAATTCGGATTCGATGCGGCCAAGCTGGTGGTCGAACAGGTCGAAATCCGCGTTCTCGCAGTTATAGTGGATCATCACGCCGCTGATCCGGTCCATGGCGGCGTCAAGCCGCGCGATGTCCCATTCGCCCAGGCGGCTGAACGGGCGCGCCGGGTCGGCCAGATCGAAGCCGCTGGTGGAAAAACGCGGGTTCAGCCGCAGCCCGGTGGCGATGCCGCCAGCCTTGCCGACAAAGCGGTCCAGCTGGCCCAGGCTGTTGAAGATGATCTTGTCGGCATGGGACACCGCCTCGTCGATCTCGTGATCGGCCCAGGCGACGGAATAGGCGTGGGTTTCCTTGCCGAACTCCTCGGCGCCCAGACGCAATTCATACAGCGACGACGAGGTGGTGCCGTCCATGTAGTCGCGCATCAGGTCGAACACCGACCAGGTCGCAAAGCATTTCAGTGCCAGCAACGCCCGCGCGCCCGAGCGGTCGCGCAGCCGCGCGATCTTTTCCATGTTGGCGCGCAGCAGGGATTTGTCGATCAGATAGAAGGGGGTCTGCGGCTGCGTCATGCTGATCCTTGGGGCAAAGACCGTGGGGGCGAAAGCGGAAGGCCCGATATAGCCACGCCGGCCCCTGTCCGCAAGCGAAGGGGGGTGCAGGGCCGCTGCCGGGCGGGTGTCGGGGTCAGTCCCGAAGGCTGGCGGCAAGACGCCGGAATTCGCGTTTCAGCAGATCCATCTCGGCCCGCAGGGCCGAGATTTCGGCGGCCAGATCCTGATCCAGCGGCTTGCCCGCCGCCAGCGTCACGCGGTCCAGACGCTGCGACGCGGCGCTGACCGGCGCGCCGGGTTCGCCCGGATCGGCCACCAGGACCAGCGTCGCCACACCGTCCGAGATCAGCGAGGCGGGCAGGTCCAGCCGCACCCGGCAATCGCCGTCGGCGCTGTCGGTCAGGCTTGCCTCGGCCACCACCTCGCCCAGGCAGGTCGCGCAGATACGGGCGGGGCGCGGATCGCCGCGCAGAACGCCGGACCAGACGCCGCCCCTGATGCCGTGGCTTTCGAAAATCGGCATGGATCGTCCCTATATCTCGGCGCGGGAATGGCGCGACAGAACCGCGTCGCTCAGCGTGACGGCGTTCATGTAGGGCGCCTCGAACAGCAGGTCCAGCCAGACCTTGTCCACCGCGCGGTCCGACAGATCGGCAAAGCCCAGATCGAATTCGACCGTGCGCGCGCAGTCGCGCCCCTCGACCGGATCGCCCAGCTGGCGCAGGACGGTTTCGGTGTTCGGACCCTGCGCGATGTTCAGCCGGGCATAGATCCGGATGGCGCGTTCCGATTGCAGCAGCGCGTCCAGCCGGACGATGCGATGGCGGTCGAAGCCCTGCCGCGCATCGGGCGGCACGGCAAGCGCCAGCGACAGATAACTGCCCGAGAATCCCAGCATCTCCAGCGTCAGGCAATAGGGCGCCAGATCGGTGGCCCGGCGGTTGCGGCGCTGGCGCAGGATCAGCGCGCGGTGGGGGCAGTCGTGAAACAGCGTCACCTCGTCCCCCAAGGGCTGGCCGTCGGCGGGCGCGGACAGCGTGTCGGGCGAGATCCGGCCGCGCAGCATCAGCGGACGCCACTGCCAGTCGGTGCCGGGCGGCAGGACGGCCAGCGAGGCACCGCCGCCGCGCGGCAGGCGCGAATCCGACAGTTGCAGGAACCGCGTCAGCGACCGGTGCAGCGCCGCCGCCTGATCGCGCAGGTCCGGCGGCGGCACGCGGTTGCGCCGGGCCAGCGCATCGGCCTGC
The DNA here is from genome assembly GCF_028553765.1 of Paracoccus stylophorae. Taxonomy (NCBI): domain Bacteria; kingdom Pseudomonadati; phylum Pseudomonadota; class Alphaproteobacteria; order Rhodobacterales; family Paracoccaceae; genus Paracoccus; species Paracoccus stylophorae. The sequence goes on from NZ_CP067134.1 coordinate 3,306,805, forward strand.
GCGTCCCAGTGGCGCACGGCCCGGTCGCGCAGCCGCCGCGACAGCCAGTCCTGGGCCTTGCCCGCCATCGCTGTCTACTGATCCATGTAGATATGGGTTTCCGCCGCCGCGCCGGGATGCGTCACCGCCCCCCAGCGCGCGCCGCCGACAAGCTGCGCGTATTTCCACAGCGCCCCGGCGGCGTAATCGGTCGGCCGCGCCCCGGACCAGTCTTCCTTGCGGGCGGCCAGTTCGTCGTCGGACAGATCGACGCTGATCTGTCCCTTGACCGCGTCGATGGTGATCCTGTCGCCGTTGCGCAGCAGCGCGATGGGTCCGCCATGCGCGGCCTCGGGCCCGACATGGCCGACGCAGAAGCCGCGCGTGGCGCCCGAGAAGCGTCCGTCGGTGATCAGCGCGACCTTCTTGCCCATGCCCTGCCCCGACAGCGCGGCGGTGGTGGCCAGCATCTCGCGCATGCCCGGCCCGCCTGCCGGCCCCTCGTTGCGGATCACGATGACCTCGCCTTCGCGGTATTCGCGGCGCTGGACGGCGGCGAACGCCTCTTCCTCGGATTCGAAGACCCGCGCCGGGCCGGAGAAGACCTGATCCTCGGCCTTCATGCCGGCGACCTTCACGATGGCGCCGTCCGGCGCCAGATTGCCCTTCAGCCCGACGACGCCCCCGGTCCTGGACAGCGGCGTGGCGGCGGGGTGGATCACCTTGCCGTCCACCTCGCGGTCGACGCGGTCCAGTTCCTCGCCGATGGTGCGGCCGGTGGCGGTCATGCAATCCTCGTGGATCAGGCCGGCGTTGCGCAGCTCGCGCATCACCACCGGCACGCCGCCGGCCTCGTACAGATCCTTGGCGACATATTCGCCGCCCGGCCGCAGGTTCACGAAATAAGGCGTGTCGCGGAAGATGTCGCAGACGTCGAACAGGTCGAAATCGATCCCGGCCTCGTGGGCGATGGCGGGCAGGTGCAGACCGGCATTGGTCGATCCGCCGGTGCAGGCCACCACGCGCGCCGCGTTTTCCAGCGATTTTCGCGTGACCACGTCGCGGGCGCGGATGTTCTTCTCGATCAGCGCCATCACCGCCTCGCCCGAGGCCAGGCCGTATTGATCGCGGGATTCATAGGGTGCGGGCGCGCCGGAACTGTTGGGCAGCGCCAGCCCGATCGCCTCGGACACGCAGGCCATGGTGTTGGCGGTGTATTGCCCGCCGCAGGCCCCGGCCGAGGGGCAGGCGACCCGTTCCAGGATGTCCAGCTCGGCATCCGACATGTTGCCGGCCTGATGCTGGCCCACCGCCTCGAACACGTCCTGCACCACCACGTCGCGCCCGTTCAGCCGGCCCGGCAGGATCGAGCCGCCATAGATGAAGACCGACGGCACGTTCAGCCGCACCATCGCCATCATCATCCCCGGCAGCGACTTGTCGCAGCCGGCAAGCCCCACCAGCGCGTCATAGCAATGCCCGCGCATGGTCAGTTCCACCGTGTCGGCAATCGCATCGCGGCTGGCAAGGCTGGACCGCATCCCCTCGTGCCCCATGGCGATGCCGTCGGTGACGGTGATGGTGGTGAATTCGCGCGGGCAACCGCCGCCCTTCTTCACGCCCTGCTTGACCGATTGCGCCTGCCGGTTCAGCGCGATGTTGCACGGCGCGGCCTCGTTCCAGCAGGTCGCGACGCCGACCCAGGGGCTGTGGATCTCGTCCTCGGAAATCCCCATCGCATAGAAATAGCTGCGATGCGGCGCGCGGGCCGGACCCTCGGTGACATGGCGGCTGGGAAGGCGGGCCTTGTCGAAGCGTTCGTTCTTCATCGTGTTCCCCCGGTGATGCGGTTCGCCTTGGGAATAGACCGCCCCGCGCAGCGGAACAAGCGTCAGGCGACCAGCGCGTCCAGCCGGGCGGCGCAGATGAAGTCGTTTTCGGTCGGCCCGCCGGCGGCGTGGGTGGTAAAGCTGACCTGGCAATAACCCCAGCCGAAGGCGATGTCGGGGTGGTGACCCTGCTTGTTGCCCAGCCACGCGGCCAGATTCGCCATCTCGACCGCTTTCAGGAATCCCTTGAACTCGAACCGGCGGGATATGGTGCTGCCATCCGCCGACAGGCTCCAGCCGTCCAGCCGGTCCAGCATGTCCTGGGCCTGCTGCCGGTCATAGGGGGCGATGTCGCCCGTGCAGGGCTGGCAGGTTTTCGCGGCCAGATAGTCGGTCATGTCGCTTGTCCTTTCCCCATGGTTCGGCGGCGCGGCACCGATTGCAGCCAGCAGACCCCGTCCCGCCCCGCCGCGCAAGTCTTGGGTTGCCGTCACAGCAGCGGAGAGGCCAGCGCCAGCAGGTTGTTTCTCAGCCGGCGCAGCACGCTCCAGTTCCGCACCTCGTTCAGGGTGATCCCGTCCGCGCGGTCCAGATAGCTGTCCTGCCGCGCGTCGATTTCGGCCACCAGCCCCTGATCGAAGATCGCCATGTTGACCTCGTAGTTCAACTCGAAGCTGCGGCGATCCAGATTGGCGCTGCCGACCATCGCCATCCGCCCGTCCACGGTCATGATCTTGGCATGCAGAAGACCGGGCCGGAACAGGCGCAGCTGCACGCCGGCGGCCAGCAAGCCGTAATAAAACCCCTCGCTGGTCGCGCCGACCACCAGCGAATCGTTGCGCGCGGGCAGGATCATCGTCACCTCGACCCCGCGCCGCGCGGCCGCGCGGATGGCGGCGTCCAGCGCGACATCGGGCACGTAATAGGGCGTGGTGATGACCACCCGTTCGCGCGCGGCATGCAGCATCCCCGACAGGCAGTCCGACACGCTGCCCGCGCGCCGGTCCGGGCCGGTGGCGACGATCTGCGCCGTCACGCCGGGCGTGTCCACCGGATCGACCGTCTTCAGCATGTCGCCCAGATCGCGACCGGTATAGCTCATCCAGTCGCCCAGAAAGACCGATTGCAACTGCCGCACCGCCGGCCCCTCGACCGAGAACAGCACATCGACCCAGGGCGCGAAACGCGGCTTCACGGCAAAGGCCATGTCCGCGCAGTTGCGGCTGCCGGTAAAGGCGATGCGGTTGTCGACCACCAGGATCTTGCGATGGTTGCGCAGATCCAGCCGGCGAAACAGGACGCTGATGAACGGCAGGCCCCACGGAAAGGCGGTCACGCATTCCGCCCCCGCCTCGCGCATCTGCCGCCATTGCGGCGCGCGGACCAGCGCGCGCGAGCCCAGCGCATCGACGATCACCCGGCAGGCGACGCCGCGGCGCGCGGCGCGTTCGACCGCCTCGGCGACCTTGGTGCCGCTGTGGTCGGGCAGCCAGATATAGAACACGATATGGACATGGTCGCGGGCGCGGTCGATGGCATCGACCAGCCGGTCGATCGCCGCGTCATCCTCGTCCAGCAGGACGATGCGGTTGCCCGACAGCGCGTCCATCCCGCCCACCGCGGCGTTGGCGGCCACCACCGGACGGGCGAAATTCGGCGGGTCGGCGACGACCTCGGGGCTGGGGATGCGCAGCCCGGTCAGACGGTCGCGCACATCGGCCATGCGCTGCACCTCGGCCTGGTTCATCCGCACCTCGCCGAACAGCAGATAGGCCACGATGCCGGCCAGCGGCACCGCCTCGATCACCATGATCCAGGCCAGCCGCACCGACGGGTCCAGCCGCGGCCGGATCAGCACGCGCGCGATGAACCCCAGGGTCAGGGCCGTGTGCATCAGGAACAGGAAGGTCGTCCACATGGCGCGCATCATCCGCGCCGGACCCGGCAATTGCAATTCCCCGCGGCCCGGCCTATCTGGGGCCTGACACAGGCAGGGACGCCGCCGATGAACTGGATCACAAATTACGTCCGCCCGCGCATCAATTCGCTGTTCTCGCGCCGCGAAGTGCCCGAGAACCTGTGGACCAAATGCCCCGAATGCGGGACCATGCTGTTTCACCGCGAATTGTCGGACAATCTGAACGTCTGCACCAATTGCGACCACCATTTGCCGATCAGCCCGCGCGACCGCTTTGCGGCGCTGTTCGACGGCGGCGCCTTTGTCGAGGTCAAGGTGCCTGACCCGGTCGCCGATCCGCTGCAGTTCCGCGACCAGAAGAAATATCCCGACCGGTTGCGCGCCGCCCAGAAAGCCACCGGCGAGAAAGAGGCGATGCTGGTCGCCGAGGGCGAGATCGGGCGCACCCCCATCGTCGCCGCGGCGCAGGATTTCAGCTTCATGGGCGGCTCGATGGGGATGTATGTCGGCAACGCCATCATCGCCGCCGCCGAACGCGCGCTGCGGCGGAAACGGCCGCTGGTGCTGTTCTCGGCCGCCGGCGGCGCGCGCATGCAAGAGGGGATCCTCAGCCTGATGCAGATGCCGCGCACCACCGTCGCGGTCGAGATGCTGCGCGAGGCCGGGCTGCCCTATGTCGTGGTGCTGACGCATCCGACCACGGGCGGGGTCACCGCCTCCTACGCGATGCTGGGCGATGTCCAGATCGCGGAACCGAACGCGCTGATCTGCTTTGCCGGCCCGCGGGTGATCGAACAGACCATCCGCGAAAAACTGCCCGAAGGGTTCCAGCGCGCCGAATACCTGCTGGAACACGGGATGCTGGACCGGGTGACGCATCGCAGCGCCCTGCGCGACGAGCTGGTGTCGATCCTGCGGATGCTGGGCCGGCTGCCCGCCCCGACCAAGGCCGATCTTCCGCCCCCCGCCCCCTCGGCCGCGCCCGCCATCGAGGTCAAGGCCGACGCGAAGACCCGCACCCCGGAAAAGACCGGCGCGGCCAGGGCCGGCTGACCGGGTCTCTTCGGTGTCGAAATATCCTCGGGGGTCCGGGGGCAGACAGCCCCCGGCGTTGCGATCATGAGCCATTCGGACGCCATTCTCGACCGCCTGATGTCGCTGCACCCCAAGGTGATCGACCTGTCGCTGGACCGGATGGAACGGCTGCTGGCGGCCCTCGGCCATCCCGAACGCGCCATCCCGCCGGTGATCCATATCGCCGGCACCAACGGCAAGGGCAGCACGCTGGCGATGATCCGCGCCGGGCTGGAGGCCGGGGGGGCGCGGGTCCATGCCTATACATCGCCCCATCTGGCGCGTTTTCACGAACGCATCCGGCTTGCCGGCACCCTGATCGCCGAGGCCGATCTGGCCGCCGCGCTGGAAGAATGCGAAACCGCCAATCGCGGCCTGCCGATCACCTATTTCGAGATCACGACGGCCGCCGCGTTTCTGGCATTCTCGCGCGTGCCCGCCGATGTCACCCTGCTCGAGGTCGGGCTGGGCGGGCGGCTGGACGCCACGAACGTGATCGCCGCGCCCGAACTGACCGTCATCACCCCGGTCAGCATCGACCACACGCAGTTTCTGGGCGACACGCTGCCGCTGATCGCGGCGGAAAAGGCCGGCATCATCAAGCCGCGCATTCCCTGCGTCGTCGGCCCGCAAGAGGATGCCGCCCTGCGCGTGATCGAGGCGCGGGCCTCGGGGCTGACGGCGCCGCTGTTCGTCCATGGCCAGCACTGGCATGTGGCGCCCGAACGCGACGGGATCGTGTTTCAGGACGAAACCGGGCTGTGGGATCTGCCCGCGCCGTCGCTGATCGGCCCGCACCAGATCGGCAATGCCGGAACCGCGCTGGCCGCGCTGCGGATGCTGGGCGCCACGCACGATCAGGCCCGCGCCGCCGTCACCCGCGCCGAATGGCCGGCAAGGATGCAGCGCCTGGCGCACGGCAAGCTGATCCGCGCCGCCGGCCAGCAGGCGGAGTTGTGGCTGGATGGCGGCCACAACCCGGCCGGGGGACGCGCGCTGGCCCAGACGCTGGCCGCTCTGCCGCCGCGCCCGACCCATCTGGTCTGCGGGATGCTGAACACCAAGGATGTCGCCGGCTATCTGCGCGCGCTGGCGCCGCATGTCGAAAGCCTGACCGCCATCGACATCCCGGACGAGCCGAACACCCTGCCCGCCGCCGACACGGCCCGGCTTGCGCGCGAGGCCGGAATCCCCGCCCGGACCGCGACCGACACGACGGCCGCCGTCGCGGGCATCGCGCAGACCGAACCGGCGGCGCGGATCCTTGTCTGCGGCTCGCTGTATCTTGCGGGGCGCGTGCTGCGCGAAAACGGCTGAATCGCCGCAGGGGGCGCCGGACGGGGCCGGACCACCTGCCGAAAACGGCAAGGATTGGCGGCAAATTCAGGCTGCGGCGCGATCCTGCCCTTGCTATGCTGCGTCTGGCGCATTTTCGGGCGGTTCATGGCGGTCACGGATATCAGGCTTTACCAGACGCGGGTCCGGAACGGGATCGTTCAGGGCGATTCGACGCCGCTGTCGTTTTCGATCGATGAGAACGACGACGGCGCCATCGACCGCCGCGACTGGAGCGCCTTTACCGGCCAGCCGTTCCGCCTGACGGAAGACCAGACCGTCCCGCCGATGCTGTTTTCGGCCCAGACCGGCAGAACCGATACCGGCACGCTGTATGCACAGGACGCCTATCGCGACGGGCAGGATATCGGCGAGATGCTGTCCGGGCTGCACTCCGCCCGATCCTCGCCCCGGATCAGCGATCTGAACATCTGCTTTCTGGCCGGCACGATGATCGCGACGCCGCAGGGCGAGGTGCCGGTCGAGGCATTGCGGCCGGGCGATCCGGTCCTGACCCGCGATCACGGCCCGCAAATGCTGATCTGGACCCACGCGACTCCTGTGACGCAAGCCGATCTGGATCTGACCCCGAACAAGCGGCCCGTGCGGATCGGTGCGTCGGCCCTGGGGGCGGGCCTGCCGCGTCGCGATACCGATGTCTCGCCGCAGCATCGCGTGGTCGTGACCGATGCCGGGGGCGCGGAATACCTGATCTCGGCCCGTCACCTGATGATGGCCGGCACGCCCGGCGTCACGCTGCGCCCGCCCGGCGGCGATTTCCGGCTGGTTCACATCGCCTTTGCCACGCACGAGATCGTGCTTGCCGAGGGCGCGCCGATGGAATCGTTCTATACCGGCAGGATGGCGGTGCGCGCGCTGTCGGTGCCGCAACGGCTTGGCCTGATCGCGTGTTTTCCGCAGATCGCTTATGGCAGCAACCCGATGACGCCGGCCCGGCCGTTCATCAAGCATCGCGACTATGCAAGGATGCGCGCCGAAATGGCCCTGGACTGAAGGCCGCATCAGCCGCGCTCAGCCATCCTTGGGCGATGCGCCCCAGTCGGCGTCCTGCATCTCGCGCAGGCGGCTGGCCGTGCGTTCGAACTCGAAACTGCCCTCGCCTTCGTTATACAGCTGTTCGGGATCGTCCGCGGCGCTGGCGATCAGGCGCACCCCGGCCTCGTAGATCGCGTCGATCAGCGTGACGAACCGCTTGGCCTCGTTATAGTTCGACGCCGACAGGCGCGGAATCCCGTCGATCATCAGCACCCGCACCTCGCGCGCCAGGGCCAGGTAATCCGCAGGCCCCAAGGGTCTGCCGCACAATTCCCAGAACCCGGACCGTGCGACGCCATTCGCGAATGCCGGCAGTTCCACCGTCCGGCCGCGCATCTGGATCTGGTGCGGCCGAGGCGCGGCCCCGTCGGTCAGATCGGCCCAGATCGCGTCCATCGCCGCGCGCGCCTGCGCATCGGCGGGGCTGAACCAGACCTGCCCGCCGCCGGTGCGGCCCTGCCGGTGATCGGTCTCGCTGTCCAGACAGACCACCTTCATGCGCTCGCGGATCAACTCGATGAAGGGCAGGAACAATTGCCGGTTCAGCCCGTGCTTGTACAGATCTTCGGGCACCCGGTTCGAGGTGGTGACGACCGCTACCCCCTGATCGAACAGCACCTGGAACAGCCGTCCCACGATCATCGCATCGGCGATGTCGGTGATCTGCATTTCGTCGAAACACAGCAGCCGCACGGTTCGCGCGACCTCCATCGCGACGGGCTTGACCGCGTCCTGTTCGTGACGCTTGCGCGCCGCCTCCAGCCCGGCCTGGATCTCTTGCATGAATTCGTGGAAATGGACGCGCCGCGTCTGTCCGCCATCGGCAGCGGCCTGCGCCAGCAGGTCCATCAGCATGGATTTGCCGCGTCCGACGCCGCCCCACAGATACAGACCCTGCGGACCCGGGGCGGGCGCGTGCGAGGCCGGATTGCCCACGCCCAGAAACGCCCGCCACGCCGAGCGCGGCTTGTGCCGTGCGGCATCGGGCGCGGCCGCCGTGTCGGCCAGCACGCGGTCCAGTTCCGGCAGCACCGCCTGTTGCGCAGGATCGGGCCGGATCTGGCCCTGCGCCACCTTCTGCCTGTAAAGTTCGCTGACCTTGCCCATCGCCACGCACCTGCCACAGGCGCCGATCCCGCCGCAAGATGGCATCGCACCCGCTTGACCCCGCGCGCACCGCGTTGTCACCTGCCGGCATCACAAGACAGGTGCGCCATGCAGGACACGCCCCGCCTTCGGACCGTCGCCGGCATTCCGGTGCTGTTCGTAATGGCCGCCGAACCCGAATACGGCCCGGCCCTGCGCGCGCGGATCGCGCCGCTGATCACCGGCGTCGGCCCGGTCGAGGCGGCGGTGCAGCTGACCGCGGCGCTGGCGCGGATGCCCACGCCGCCGCGCCTGATCGTGTCGCTGGGATCGGCGGGGTCGAACCGGCTGACGCAGGCCGCCATCTATCAGGTCGGCGCGGTCGCCTATCGCGACATGGACGCGACCGCGTTGGGGTTCGCGGCGGGGGTGACGCCGTTTCTGGACCTGCCCGCACGGATCGATCTGCCGCACCGTATCCCCGGCCTGCCTGCCGCCAGCCTGTCCACCGGCGCCAATATCGTCAACGGGCCGGACTATGCCCGCATCGCCGAGGACATGGTGGATATGGAAACATTTTCCCATCTGCGCGCGGCCCAACATTTCGGCATCCCGCTGATCGGGCTGCGGGGTATCTCGGACGGGGTGGCCAGGCTGCGCGGGCTGATGGACTGGACCGAGTATCTGCATGTCATCGACGACAGGCTGGCCGATGCAGTCGATGCGCTGGACGCGGCCCTGCGCGACGGCAGCCTCAGCCCCTGACCGGCCCGCGCCTTGTCCTTCCGCGCCCAAGCGCCTACACCGCTGATCCGGGGACAGGGGACGGCAGGCTGAGATGGCACGCGGCACGCGCACGCTTGAGGACAGGCCCACAAGCAAACGGGTTGGGGCATTGCGGTCGTTGTGGCCGTTCGTGCGCCCCTATCGCATGCAGGTCGCGCTGGCGCTGGTGGCGCTGGTCCTGACATCGGGGATCAGCCTGATCCTGCCGCTGGCCGTGCGCCGCGTCGTGGACAATTTCGACGACGGTGCGGGGCTGCTGGACGAATATTTCGGTGCTGCGCTGATCATCGTCGCGCTGCTGGCGCTGGGCACCGCGGCGCGGTATTATTTCGTGACCCGACTGGGCGAACGCGTGGTGGCCGATATCCGCAAGGCGGTGTTCGCCCGCGTCATCACGCTGAGCCCCGGTTTCTTCGAACGCATCATGACCGGCGAGATCCTGTCGCGCATCACCACCGACACCACGCTGATCCAGTCGGTGATCGGATCGTCGCTGTCCATCGCGCTGCGCAACATGCTGATCCTGGCGGGGGGGATGGTGCTGCTGGCCGCGACCTCGCTGAAGCTGATGGGGCTGGTGCTGCTGATCGTGCCGGCGATTCTTGTGCCGATCATCGTTCTGGGACGGCGGCTGCGCAGGCTGTCGCGCGCCAATCAGGACTGGATCGCCGCATCCTCGGGGGCGGCGTCCGAAAACCTGCTGTCGGCGCAGACCGTGCAGGCCTATACCCACGAATCGCGCAGCATCGCGCAGTTTGATACGGTCACCGAACGGTCCTACGACGTGGCGCTGCGGCGGATCGGCACGCGCGCGCTGATGACGGCGATCGTGATCTTTCTGGTCTTCGCCGGAGTGATCGGCGTGCTGTGGATCGGCGCGCGCGACGTGCGCGAACAGGCGATGACGGCGGGCCAGCTGGTGCAGTTCGTGATCTATGCGATCCTTGTCGCCGGCTCGACCGGCGCGCTGTCCGAGATCTGGGGCGAGTTGCAGCGCGCCGCCGGTGCGACCGAACGGCTGGCCGAGCTGCTGACGGCCGAGGACGCGCTGGCCGATCCCGCCGATCCGGTGCCCCTGCCCCGGCCGGTCCGCGGCGCCATCGCGCTGAAAGGGGTCAGTTTTCATTATCCCTCGCGCCCCGATGTCTCGGCGCTGGAGGGCGTGGACCTGACCATCCGTCCCGGCGAGACGGTTGCGCTGGTCGGCCCCTCGGGCGCGGGCAAGACGACGGTGATCCAGCTGATCCAGCGGTTCTGGGACCCGGGCACGGGCCAGGTGACGCTGGACGGGATCGACCTGCGCGACATGCGCCGCGACGATTTCCGCCGGGCGATGGCGCTGGTGCCGCAGGACCCGGTGATCTTTGCCGCCTCGGCGCGCGAGAATATCCGTCTGGGCCGCCCCGAGGCCCCCGATGCGCGGGTCGAGGCGGCGGCGCGCGCCGCCCATGCCCATGATTTCATCGCCGCGCTGCCGGACGGATACGACACGCCGTTGGGCGAGCGTGGGGTGATGCTGTCGGGCGGCCAGCGTCAGCGCATCGCCATCGCCCGCGCAATCCTGCGCGATGCGCCGGTGCTGCTGCTGGACGAGGCGACCAGCGCGCTGGACGCGGAATCCGAGGCGCTGGTGCAGACCGCCGTCACCCGCCTGTCCCAGGGCCGCACGACCGTCGTCGTCGCGCACCGGCTGGCCACGGTGAAGAAGGCCGACCGCATCGTCGTCTTCGATCGCGGCCGCATCGTGGCGCAGGGCAGTCACGATGCGCTGGTGGCCGAGGGCGGGCTGTACGCCCGGCTGGCGCGGATGCAGTTCACCGACGGCCAGGAACCCGCACGCGCGACCGCCGCCGGCTGACCCGGATCATTTCGGCGCGGCATAGACGGCGGCCCAGAACCTGGTCTTGCCGTCCGCCCCGATCGCATGACCGATGCCGTAATCGCGCACATGCGGGATGGTGATGTTGTCGCGATGGCCCTGCGAGGCGTTCCATTCCGACAGCACCCGCGACAGATCGAACGGGCCTGCGGCGATGTTTTCAGCCGTCAGAAGGGGGGCATAGCCGCGCGCCTTCACGCGCGGGCCGGGGCCGCTGGACTTGCTGCCGCGATGCGTCATCAAGCCCCGCCCCGCCATGTCGCAGGCATGTTCGGCGGCGACCTGCGCCAACAGCATGTTCGGCCGCACCGGGGGCAGCCCGGCGCTGCTGCGCACCGCATTGGTGGCCTGCGCGCCCACGGCGTTCTGCGTCGCAGAGGGCTGGACGCAGACCGCGGCACCCGGCGCCGTGGCCTGCACATCGTGGGGATCGCGCGCGGCCCCCGGCGCGGTGTGCCCGCCGCAGGCGCCCAATGCGACACAGCACAGCAACGCGCCGATGCGGTGATGAAAGATCGTCATGTCCGTTCCCCGACCCTTTGACTCGCGGTCGACGCTAGAGGCCGCCAAATCGAAAAACAACCACAAGTTGTCGACAACTTTAGCCATCGGCGAACCATTGCCCGTGACAGCCTGCGCGTGCGGATGTCTGCCGCCCCCCCTGTCCCGGCGAAGAATCGCCTGCCCGTTGACAGCCGCGCCGCTCTGTCACCAAATGGATGGGTGGTGGCGACGAATCCCGCCGCAAACCCCGGCCTGGCTGCTGCGTCGGGCAGGCGTGTCAGACCGGACAACCGAAGAGGAAGAACGATGCGCTATACGATCAGCGGAAAACATATCGATGTGGGCGACGCGCTCAGGACTCATGTCGAGACCGAACTGGGCGAGACTGTGATCAAGTATTCGCAGCGACCGACCGACGCGACGGTGACATTTTCCCGCGATGCGCATCAGTTCCTGTGCGACGCCGTCGTGCATCTGTCCACCGGCCTGACCGTCCAGGCCAAGGGCGTCGCGACCGAGATCTATGCCGCCTTCGAAGCCTGCCGCGAGAAGATGGACAAGCAGCTGCGCCGCTACAAGCGCCGGCTGAAGGACCACCACAAGGATCGTTCGGGGCCGGTTGAATTCGGTCAGGCCGGTATATATGTGCTGGCCGCCGACGAGGATGAGTGGGAATCGCAGGACAGCGGTTTGCAGCCGATCATCATCGCCGAGATGGAATCGCGCGTGCCGACCCTGTCGGTCGGCGATGCGGTCATGCAGATGGAACTGGCCGGCGCGCCCCTGCTGGTCTTCCGCAACGAGAAACATGGCGGCGTGAACGTCGTCCACCGCCGCGACGACGGCAATGTGGGGTGGATCGACCCGCGCGGAAACGGCTGACGCCGGATCGCGGCGCGCCGTGGAACCGGGCTGCCTTCTGGGGTCGCGCCCGCGCGCGCGCCCCCGAGGGCACACAGCTTAGGAAAGACCCATCAAGATGCAACTCAGCGAGATTCTGAAGCCCGGGGCCGTGCGGTCCTTGGCTCAGGTGACATCGAAGAAGCGGTTGTTTCAGGAACTGGCGGATCTGGCCAATGCCGAATACCGGCTGAACCCGTCCGAGGTTCTGGACGCCTTGCAGGAACGCGAAAGCCTGGGGCCGACCGGGGTCGGACAGGGCGTCGCGCTGCCCCATGCCCGGCTGCACGGGCTGGACAAGGTGGTGGGTCTGTTCCTTCGGCTGGAAAAGCCGCTGGATTTCGACGCGGTCGACCGCAAGCCCGTCGATCTGATATTTGCGCTGCTGGCGCCCGAATCCAGCGGTGTGGATCACCTGAAGGCGCTGGCGCTGGTCTCGCGCACGCTGCGCGACGGCGATCTGCGCACCAAGCTGCGCGCCAACGACAATCCCGCGGCGCTGCATGCGGTGCTGTCGGCCGCGCAGGGCATCAAGGCGGCCTGAGACGGTTTGAATCGGGGCGATTCGGTCCTATAGTGACCGTTTGCCGACCTGGGGAGGGCCGAAGATGACCAAACATATCAGCGATCAGCCGCGCCGCCATACCGGATCGCGCCTGCGCGAATACACAAGGCAGGAACGCGAATCCGGCACCCATCCCGCCATCGCGTTCCTTCGCGCGCGACCGAAGACTCGAAATGAGGAAAACCGCAAGATCGCGGAATATGCGCGCATCGAACGCGGCAGACTGACCTGAGCGTCCGGCCCGCGCCGCACAGGGCGGCGCGGGCCGGTTCCGGGCGGATGTGCGGGCTTACGCGCGCACCAGCCGTTCGTAGTCTTCCGCGATGCCGCGCGTGGTCTGGCCCACCTGAAAGTTCCAGTCGCCGATCTGGCCGACCGGCGTGACCTCGGCTGCGGTGCCGGTCAGGAAACATTCCTGAAACGCCTCAAGCTCTTCGGGCCGGATGCGGCGTTCGTGGACGGTGATGCCCTTGTCCTTCAGCATCTGCACGATGGTCTGCCGGGTGATGCCGTTCAGGAAACGGTCGGCCATCGGCGTATGCACCTCGCCGTCCTTGACGAAGAAGATGTTGGCGCCCGTCGCCTCGGCGACATAGCCTTCCCAGTCCATGAACAGCGCATCCGAACACCCCTTGGCCTCGGCCGCGTGCTTGGACATGGTGCAGATCATGTAAAGCCCGGCGGCCTTCGCGGCGGTCGGGATCGTGTCGGGGCTGGGGCGTTTCCACTTGGCCACGTCCAGCTTGGCGCCCTGCATCTTGGCGTCGCCGTAATAGCTGCCCCATTCCCATGCGCAGACCGCCATCCGCACCGGGTTTCCCTTGGCCGACACGCCCATGTCGGGCCCCGATCCGCGCCAGGCCAGCACGCGCAGATAGGCGTTTTCAAGCCCGTTGGCCTTCAGCACCGCCTCTTTCGCGGCGTCGATCTCGTCGGCGCTGTAGGGGATCGGCATGTCCAGCAGGCGACCCGATTCGATCAGCCGCAGCGAATGTTCGTGACCCTTGAAGATCTTGCCGTCATAGCACCGCTCGCCCTCGAAGACGGAACTGGCATAGTGCAGCGCGTGGGTCAGGATATGCACCTTCGCGTCACGCCATTCGACCAGTTCCCCGTCCAGCCAGATCTTGCCCTCGCGATCGTCATAACCCGCCGTCATCCTTGTTCTCCATCCGGTTCGGAGTTTGCACATCTTGCGCAACGCCGCCCGAAACCGACCTTTTTGTTGCGCCAAGCCCTTGACGGCTAGCAACGCAATCTTGGAAAGTCAACAAGACTGCCCTATCAGGCGCAGCAGGCACGGAAAAGGAAAGTCGCGGATGCAGGAAAAGGCGCGCGTTCAGCAGATGATGGGCGAGGATCTGCTGTTTCTCACCGACGATCAGCTGCGCCGGGGGATCGAGGCGATGTTCTTTGCCTATCGCGCCTTTACCGCCGATCCCGACCTGATTCTGGCGGATCTGGATTACGGGCGCGCCCATCACCGCGCGCTGCATTTCATCCACCGAGAGCCGGGCCTGACCGTCACCTCGCTGCTGGCGGTGCTGGGCGTGACCAAGCAATCGCTGAACCGGGTTCTGCGCACGCTGATCGCGGACCAGCTGGTCGAAAGCCGGGTCGGACGCCGCGACCGGCGCGAACGGCAGCTTTTCCTGACCGACAAGGGCAGCGCGCTGGAACGGCGCCTGTCCGAGGCGCAGCGCGCGCGGATGCGCGCCGCCTATCGCAAGGCGGGGCCGCAGGCGGTGGCGGGCTTTCGGCAGGTGCTCGAGGCGATGATGGACCCCGAGACGCGGGCGCAGTATCAGGCGATGAAGGATTTGCCGGACGAACCGTGAGGCCACGCCATGAGCACGCAGGACAGCCATATCCTGATCGTCGACGACGATGAGCGGATTCGCGCCCTGTTGGGCCGCTTCCTGCGCCGCAACGGCTTTCTGGTGACGATGGCGCGCGATGCGGCCCAGGCACGCCGGCTGCTGGCCGGGCTGGAGTTCGATCTGATCGTTCTGGACGTGATGATGCCGGGCGAGGACGGCATCGCACTGACCCGCGCGCTGCGCGAGCGGCTGGACACGCCGATCCTGCTGCTGACCGCGAAGGGCGAGACCGAGGATCGCATCGCCGGGCTGGAAAGCGGCGCCGACGACTATCTGCCCAAACCCTTCGAGCCGCGCGAATTGCTGTTGCGGATCGGGGCGATCCTGCGCCGCGTGCCGGTGGCCGAGGTGGCGCAGCCGAAATTCCTCAGCCTCGGGATGCTGCGCTATGACACCGAAAAGGGCGAGTTGTGGCAGGGCGAGACCCCGTTGCGGCTGACCGGCACCGAACAGGCGCTGCTGCGGCGACTGGCGGCCAGCCGCGGCCAGCCGGTCAGCCGCGCCGACCTGATCGAGGATCTGGGCCGCGGCGGCGCACAGGGCGACGAGACGGAAAATTCCGAACGCGCCATCGACGTGCAGATCACCCGGCTGCGCCGCAAGCTGGAACCCGACCCGAAAGAGCCGCGCTTTCTGCAGACCGTGCGCGGCACCGGCTATATGCTGGTCGTCGACTGATCTTGCCCGCCGCGCCTGCGCAGCCTAGCCTGCGCGCCGATGACCGCAGATCCGACATATCGGGGAATCGCGCTGGACGCCGCCACCGCGCTGGCCCTGCTGGAATGGCAGGCCGAGATGGGCGTGGACGAACCCATGCTGGACGCACCCGTGGACCGCTTCGATCTGGCCGCGCGCCTCAAACCCGTCGCGCCGATCCAGCCCTTGCAGATGGAGCCAGCCGCGCAGGCCCCGGCGCTGCTGCCGGGCCTGCCCGACGACACCGCCGCCCGCATCGCCGAGGCCGAGGCGCTGGCCGCGGCGGCCGACAGTCTTGATTCGCTGGCCGCCGCGCAAGAGGCGTTCGACGGGATCGAGCTGAAAAAGGGGGCGCGCAATTTCTGTTTTGCCGACGGCAACCCCAAGGCGCGGGTGCTGATCCTGGGCGAGGCGCCGGGCGACGAAGAGGATCGGCAGGGCCGTCCCTTTGTCGGCCGCGCGGGGCAGTTCCTGGACCTGATGTTCGGCGCGATCGGCCTGTCGCGCACGGCGACCGACGCCGAAAAGGCGCTGTATATCGTGAACGTCCTGAGCTGGCGTCCGCCCGGCAATCGCGACCCCGATGCGGATGAAATCTCCGTGAGCATGCCGTTCGTGCGCCGCCATGTCGAACTGGCCGGCCCCGATCTGATCGTGCTGATGGGCAACACGCCGTGCCAGGCGGCGCTTGGCCGGCGCGGCATCCTGCGGCTGCGCGGCCAGTGGACGCAGGCTTTCGGACGCCCTGCCCTGCCGATGACGCATCCCGCCTATCTGCTGCGCAACCCGCCGGCCAAGCGCGAGGCATGGGCCGATCTGCTGTCGCTGGCCGACCGGCTGGAAAGCCTTTCCGTCTAGGGTTCGTTCCCGCATCATGCGGGGGTTCGAACAAGAACCCACGGGGCCGGCCGCAATGCGCTTTCTGTTCCGCAGCCTGTCGGGGCTGTTCATCGCCTTTCTGACACTGGGCCTGCTGTTTCTGGCGGGATTCCAGCTGTGGCAGGCGACGGTGGACGCGGACGGGCCGCCTGCCGCGCGGGGTGCGGGCGAACAGGTCTATACCGCGCGCCTGCTGACGGTCAGCCCGCAGACGGTGCAGCCGGTCATGCAGGTCTTCGGCACGGTGCAGTCGCGCCGCCGGCTTGAACTGCGCGCGGGCGCGGCGGGCCAGATCGTGCATCTGGACCCGGCCATGCAAGAGGGCGGGCAGGTCAGCGCCGGTCAGCTTCTGGTGCGGATCGACCCGGCATCGGCGCAGGCCGCCCTGGACAACCGGCTGGCGGCGCGCGACGACGCGCAGGCAAGCCTGGGCGATGGCGGCGCAACGTGCAGGTCGCCGCCGACGATCTGGCGGCCGCCGAACGTCAGGCCGAACTGCGCCGCGCGGCACTGGACCGTCAGCAATCCCTGGCCGAGCGCGGCCTTGGCACCAGCGCCGACCGCGAGACGGCGGAACTGGCGGTCTCGGCCGCCGAACAGGCGGTGATCGCCGGGCGTTCGGCGCTGGCCTCGGCGGAAAGCGCGGTCACCGCTGCCCAGAACGCGCTGCGCCGGGCCGAGATCGACCTGTCCGAGGCGCGGCGCGAACTGGCCGATACCCAGATCCGGGCGGGTTTCGCGGGCCGCGTCACCTCGGTCACGGCGGTCGAGGGCGGGCTGGTCGGCCTGAACGAACAACTGGCCGAGATCATCGACCCCGACGCGCTGGAGGTGCAGGTGCCGCTGTCGCTGGACCAGTTCACGCGCCTGCTGGCCGGGGGCGGGCGGCTTGCGGATCGGCCCGCGACGGTGGTGCTTGCCGGCTCGGCCGGGCGGCTGACCGCGCAGGCGCAGCTTGATCGCGCCGCCGCGTCGGTCGCCGAAGGCAGCGCCGGCCGGATCGTCTTTGCCCGCATCCGGTCGGGGGGCGAGGCCCTGCGCCCCGGCGATTTCGTCAGCGTCGAGATTGCCGAACCCGCCATCCCGCAGGCCGCGCAGATCCCCGCCGCAGCCCTTGGGCCTGACGGCACGGTGCTGGTCGCCGATGCAGATGGGCGGCTGACCGCGACGCCGGTCGACGTGCTGCGCCGGCAGGGCGACGACATCGTCATCACGGTGACGGCCGCGCTGAATGGTTCCCGCATCGTGGCCGAGCGTGCGCCGCAACTGGGCACCGGCATCCGCGTCCGCGATGCCGCGGCCCCTGTGCCCGCGCAGGATCAGCAGGCGCGCAATCGCCGGGGGCCGGGCAATGGCTGACGGGCGCGGCCTGCTGTCGGTCTTCACCCGCCACCGGACGCTGGCCCATCTGGTGATGGCGGTGATGGTGGTCGGCGGGCTTTACGCCGCCCCGCAACTGCGCGCGCAGTTCTTTCCCGACACGGTGGTGCAGGAAATCGACGTCGTGCTGCAATGGGACGGCGCCGGCCCCGAGGATGTGGACCGGTCGATGATCGCCGTGCTGGAACCCGCGCTGATGGGGGTCGAGGGCGCGGCGCTGACCACCTCGCGCGCGGTGCAGGGCGGCGGCGAGATCGAGGTCGAGTTCGAGCCGGGCTGGGACATGTCGCGCGCCAAGGCCGATGTCGAGGCCGCGATCGCGGGCGCGGGCGATCTGCCCGAAGGCGCCGAAGACCCCGAGATCCAGCGGGTCTCGTGGCGCGACCGGGTGGCCGATGTGGTCATCTCGGGGCCGGTCGGTCTGGACCAGCTTGCCCGCATCGCGGACGATTTCGTCAACCGGCTTTACGCCGAGGGCATCACCCGGCTGTCGATCAGCGGCATCGCCGCCCCCGAGGTTCTGGTCGAGGTGCGGATGGCCGATCTGGTCCGCCACGACGTCACGCTGGAACAGATCGCCGAGATCGTGGGCGCGGCGGCCTCGGTCAGGCCGGCGGGCGACGTGGCCTCGGGCGCGGCGCGGGTGCGCACCGGCGCCGAGACGCGCGACCCGGCCGCCGTCGCCGCGCTGCTGCTGACGGCGCGGCCCGACGGCACGCAGCTGCGCGTGGGCGACGTGGCCCATGTGCGGCTGTCGGGAATGGATCGCAACACCGCCTATTATGTGAACGGCGAGCCTGCGGTGATGGTGCGGGTGCAGCGCAGCGCCCTGGGCGATGCCATCGGCATGCAGCGCACGGTCGAATCGGTGGTGGAACGGCTGGAACCGTCCCTGCCCGCAGGCGTGGGGATCGAGCTGGTCCGCGCGCGGGCGGAACTGATCGCCGCGCGGCTGGAATTGCTGCTGGACAACGCCGCGATGGGGCTGGGGCTGGTGCTGGGGCTGCTGTTTCTGTTCCTGAACGCGCGCACCGCGCTGTGGGTCGCGGCGGGGATACCGGCCGCATTGCTGGGGGCGGTGGCGATGATGCACGCCACCGGCATGACGCTGAACATGATTTCGCTGTTCGCGCTGATCCTGACGCTTGGGATTATCGTCGACGATGCCATCGTGGTGGGCGAACACGCCGATTATCGCGCCCGCAAGCTGGGCGAGCCGGCCGTGATCGCCGCCGAGCGTGCGGCAAGGCGGATGGCCGCGCCGGTCGTGTCCTCGACCCTGACCACGATCATCGCCTTTGCCGCGCTGATGGCCATCGGCGGCCGGTTCGGCGACATGATCGTGGACATTCCCATGACCGTGATCCTGGTCCTGACCGCGTCGCTGATCGAATGTTTCCTGGTCCTGCCAAGCCACATGGCCCATGCCCTGACCCGCGCCGCGCGCCGCAACTGGTATGACCGCCCCTCGCGGCTGGTCAATGCCGGGCTGGACTGGCTGATCGCGCGGCTGCTGCGGCCGCTGACCATCTGGGTGCTGAAGCTGCGCTATCCGGTGATGGCGGGGACGATCCTGCTGTTTTCCTGGGCAATCTCGTCGCTGATGACGGGGCAGGTGCCGTGGCG
This sequence comes from Paracoccus stylophorae, assembly GCF_028553765.1. Taxonomy (NCBI): domain Bacteria; kingdom Pseudomonadati; phylum Pseudomonadota; class Alphaproteobacteria; order Rhodobacterales; family Paracoccaceae; genus Paracoccus; species Paracoccus stylophorae. Next base: position 3,326,177 of record NZ_CP067134.1, read on the forward strand.
CTTTTTCGATGCGCCGGAACAGGGCAGCGTGGCGGGCAATTTCGCCATGCTGCCCGGCGCCACGCGCGCCGACACGATCCGGGTGATGAACGGGGTGCAGGCGGCCGTGGACCGCGTCGCCGGCGAATACGAGGCCGAATACGGCATCAACCCGGTCACCCACGCCATGACGATGATCGGCGGCAATTCCGGCCGGCCGCTGCCGGGCGCCGACACCAAGGACCCTGATCTTCTGGGCGCGATCCAGATCGAACTGATCGACCCGGATTTCCGGCCCTATTCCAGCTTTGAACTGGTCGCCGCGCTGCAAGAGGCGATGCCAAGCGATCCGCGGCTGGAAACGATCAGCTTTCGCGGCTTCCGGTCGGGGCCGGGGGGCGATGCGATCTCGGTGCGCATGACCGGGGCCGAGGCGCAGCGGCTGAAGGATGCGGCCGAGGCGCTGAAGCTGCGCCTGTCGGACTTTCCCGAAGTCTCGGCGCTGGAAGACAGCATGTCCTATGACAAGGACGAACTTGACCTGCAACTGACCGCGCAGGGCAAGGCCCTGGGCTTTACCACGCAGACGCTGGCGCGCGAGCTGCGCCAGCGTCTGGCCGGGATCGAGGCCGCGACCTATCCGGTCGGCACCAGAACCGGCGCGATCCGGGTCGAACTGCCCGAGGATGAACGGCGCGGCGACTTCCTGGACCGGATGATGATGCGCACATCGTCGGGTCAGTGGGTGCCGTTGGGCGATATCGTGACCGTGGGCACCAATGCCGGGTTTTCGGTCATCCGGCGCGAGAACGGCGAACGGATGATCTCGGTCACCGGCGACATCTCCGACGACGATCCCGCCCGCGCCGCCGAGATCAAGCAGCGTCTTGAGACCGCGATCATGCCGGATATCGCGGCCGAATACGGCATCAACTTCGAAACCACGGGGCTGGCCGAACAGGAACGCGAATTCCTGGGCGACGCCGCCACCGGATTCGCGCTGGCGCTGATGGGCATCTACATGGTGCTGGCCTGGATCTTTGCCAGTTGGGCGCGGCCGCTGGTGGTGATGTCGGTAATCCCCTTCGGTCTGGTCGGGGCGGTCTGGGGCCATTACCTGTGGGACCTGCCGATGTCGATGTTCTCGATCGTCGGCCTGATCGGCATGTCGGGGATCATCATCAACGATTCCATCGTCCTGATCTCGACCGTCGATGAATACGCACGCGACCGGGGCCTGCGGCCGGCCATCGTCGATGCGGTCTGCAACCGGTTCCGTCCGGTCCTGCTGACAACGGCGACCACTGTTCTGGGACTGGCGCCCCTGCTGTATGAGCGGTCGTCGCAGGCGCTGTTCCTGAAGCCCACAGTCGTCACGCTGGCCTATGGGCTGGGGTTCGGCATGGTGGTCGTGCTGCTGGCGGTGCCGGCGGTTCTGGGCATCGGGGCCGATATCGGGCGGGCGCGGGCGGGGCTGCGGCGCGGGCTGCGCGCGCCGGCCCTGCGCGGGCCGGTCAGGCTGGGCATCGGGCTGGGCGGGCTTGCCTTTCTGGCGATCCTGCCGCCTGCGACGCTGCTGCCGGCGACGGGGATCGCGATGCCGGAGTGGTGGCCGGTCGCGCCTTCGCAGGCAACGGCGCTTGGCTGGTATGTGCTGGCGTTGCTGGCGGTCGTCCTGCTGGTCGGTGCGATCAGCCTTGCGGGTCGCATCCCTGCATCTCGACCGCGCCATCCGGCCCGATCAGCGTGATCCGCAGATCCCGCACGTCCAGATCGAAGGGCCGGGCCGTGGGCGGAATGAAATCAGCCGTTGCGCGCAGAAACTCTGCCTCGGGCGTCAGGCTGGGCCACGAGACCCAGATCTCGGGGTGATCGGCCAGTTCCATCACCGCGATGTCGGTGTCGGATTGCGGCAACAGCGCGCTGAGCCGCATCCCGTCCTCGATCCCGGTCACGACGCAGGCGGGCTGCTGCGGCACGCGGCGCGGCACGGCCTCCATCGCGGCCTGGATGGCCGGATCGGGCACCCGCGCCGGATCGGGGGCCTGCACCGCGACATGGGCGGGCACGCAGATCTGTTCGCACAGCCCGAAATCCACCGTCGCAGCCAACGTCACCGGCTGGCCCGGATCGACCGGGCGCGCGGTGAAGGGCAGCACCAGCAGGTCGTGATAGCCAAGCGTCATGTCGTCGCCCGACCGGATCGCCTCGGGCGCGGGCCAGTGGAAGGTGACATCGGCCAGGTTGGCCGAACCCTGCCAGTCGAAGCTGGGCGGCAGCCCGCTGTCGCCGGGGCTGCGCCAATAGGTCTTCCAGCCCGGTTGCAGCCGCAACTGCAACGCGGAAATCCGGTTGCCCTGCGGATCTGTCCAGCCCGGCAGCAGCCGCGCCGAATCGAGGCCGGGCGGCAGATCGCCGGCCGCAGCGTGCAGGCTGCCGGCCCAAAACACCGCGACGGCAAGGGCGAATGCGTGTCTCATGCCAAGTTGCATAGACGTGCCGGCCGCCCGCCCCAAGTCACAAAAGCGCTGGCCCCTTGCAACAATCGGCCCGAGCGCCGATCTTGAGGGAAAGGAGGCACGATGAGCAGCAGCCCCGATCACACCCAGGACGACAGCGATACCGGCAATCTGACCGGCAAGATCCTGATCGCCATGCCCGGCATGACCGATCCGCGCTTTCAGCGCTCGGTCGTGCTGGTCTGTGCCCATTCCGAGGAAGGCGCGATGGGGCTGGTGCTGAACCGGCCTTTGCCCGAGATCGATTTCGGCGATCTTCTGGAACAGCTTGGGATCGAGACCGACGGCACCGCCCGCCAGATCGAGGTGCGTTTTGGCGGCCCGGTCGAGCCGGGACGCGGCTTCGTGCTGCACAGCGTTCCCGAACATGGCGACGACCCCGAAGGCCGGCTGCGCATCACCGGCGCGCTGGCGATGACCACGACCCGCGACATCCTTGAGGATCTGGCGCATGGCGAAGGCCCCGAATCGGCGATCCTGGCGTTGGGATACGCCGGATGGGGACCGGGACAGCTGGAAGACGAGATGTTGCAGAACGGCTGGCTGACCGGCGACGGGGCGGAAGAGCTGATCTTTGGTGCCGATCACGACGGCAAATGGCCGCTTGCGCTGCGCGCCCAGGGGATAGACCCGTCGCTGCTGTCACCCTCGGCCGGTCGCGCCTGAGCGCGGCGCGCGGCATGATCGGATGCCGTCCGCGCCTGCGGCGCGGACGATTGCGATACGTTCATGGGGGCGCTGCCCCCGTCGCCTGCGGCGACTCCCCCGAGGTATTTGGAAAAGAGGGCGAGGCGGATGTGCGGCCTTAGCCGAAATCGGGGAAGAAACGGTCCGAGGGGGTGAAGATCTCGACCCCGTCCGCGGTCACGCCGATGGAATGTTCGAACTGCGCCGACAGCGACTTGTCGCGCGTCACCGCCGTCCAGTCATCGGCCAGAACCTTGGTTTCGGGCCGGCCCAGATTGATCATCGGCTCGATGGTGAAGAACATCCCCTCATCCAGGACCGGGCCTTTGCCGGGGCGGCCGAAATGCAGCACGTTGGGCGGGGCGTGAAACACCCGGCCCAGCCCGTGGCCGCAGAAATCGCGGACGACCGACATGCGGTGCGATTCGGCGTATTGCTGGATCGCCGCGCCGATATCGCCGAAAGTGGCGCCGGGGCGGACGGCCTCGATCCCCTTCATCAGCGCATCGTGGGTGACCTGAATCAGCCGCTGCGCCTTGATCGACGCCTTGCCGGCGACATACATCCGGCTGGTGTCGCCATACCAGCCATCGACGATCACGGTGACGTCGATGTTCAGGATGTCGCCGTTCTGCAGCACCTTGTCGCCCGGGATGCCGTGGCAGACGACATGGTTCACGCTGATGCAGCTGGCGTGCTGATAGCCGCGATAGCCGATGGTGGCCGAGGTCGCGCCCGCCTCTTCGATGCGGTTGCGGATGAAGTCGTCCAGCATGCCGGTGGTCGCGCCGGGCTGGACCAGCGGCCCGACCTCGTCCAGAATCCGTGCGGCCAGCGCACCTGCCTTGTGCATGCCGGCGAAATCCTCGCGGGCATGGATGCGGATGCCTTCGCGGGTGATGCGGCTGTCGTCGTCCATCGCTGATCCTTTCATCTCGCCCCATAGATAGGCCGGTCGCGCCACTTGTTCCAGTGCCGCGGCTGTGCATAGAAGATGCGATTGACGGCGAAAGGGCGCGGGCGATGCACACGGACAATCCGACGGCGGCGATTCTGGTGATCGGCGACGAGATCCTGTCGGGCCGCACGCGCGACAGCAACGCCCATCATCTGGCGCAGGTGCTGTCCGCAACCGGGTTCGATCTGCGCGAGATCAGGGTGGTGGCCGACGATCAGGAACAGATCGTCGCGGCGGTCCGGGCGCTGGACGACAGTCTGGGCGGGGCGTGGAACCTGCTGTTCACCAGCGGCGGGATCGGCCCGACCCATGACGACATCACCGCCGACGCGGTGGCCGCAGCCCATGACACCACGGCGCAGATCCATCCGCAGGCGCGCGCGGCCTTGCAGGCGCGCTGCGACCGGATGGGGACCGAGCTGACCCCGAACCGGCTGCGGATGGCGCGGGTGCCCGTGGGCGCCACGCTGATCGAGAACCCGGTCTCGGCGGCCCCCGGATTCTCGATCGGGAACACGCATGTGATGGCCGGCGTGCCCGAGGTGTTTCGCGGCATGGTCGATTGGCTGATCCCGCGCCTGGCCGCAGGCCGGCCGGTGCGGTCGCAAACGGTCGAGGTGCGCCGCGGCGAAAGCGACGTGGCCGGGGATCTGCGCGCGGTCGCCGCCCTGTTTCCCGATCTGTCGCTTGGGTCCTATCCCTATCACGACGAACGTGGCTGGGGCACGAACCTGGTCGTGCGCGGGCTGGACGAGGCACGCATCGAACAGGCGATGGACCAGTTGAAACGGCGGCTGGAGCTGTGATGGACCCGGCGATTGCGGCGGCGTTCGACGCGACCTGGCCCGCGGCCGGGCATGCCGAAGCCGGCGGTTTCCGGGTCGCGCGCGCAGAGGGCGCCGGACGCCGGGTCGGTTCGGCCCGCGCGATCGGGCCGTGGACGCCGGACGACATCGACGCGGCCACGGCTCTGCATGCGGCATGGGGTCAGATCCCGGCCTTTCGTGTCGATGACGACGATGACGCGCTGATCGCGGCGCTGTCGGCGCGCGGGTTCCGCCGCCAGACCCCGACCGCGATCATGCAGATCGCGGCGGGCGAGTTGACCGAACGCGCCGTGCCGCAGATGACGGTCTTTGCCGTCTGGCCGCCTTTGGCGATCCAGCGCGACATCTGGGCGGCGGGCCAGATCGGGCCGGCGCGTCAGGCGGTGATGCAGCGGGCCGCCGCGCCCAAGACCGCCTTGCTGGGACGGACCGGCGACCGGGCGGCGGGCACCGGGTTCGCGGCGATCCATGCCGGCGTCGCGATGGTGCACGCGGTCGAGATCCTGCCCGACTGGCGCCGCAGGGGGCTGGCGGCGTGGATGATGCGCGGGGCGGCGCGGTGGGCGCGGGAAAACGGCGCCGAGCGGCTGGCGCTGGCGGTGACGCGGGCGAACGCACCGGCGCTGGCGCTGTATCGCGATCTGGGGTTCACCGAGGCTGGCGGATACGCCTATTACGTCAAACCCTGAACGCCCGCCCGCGCCGGGGCGTCACAGATCGGTTCGCAATTCCCACAGATCGGGAAACAGCACCACGTCCAGCATGCGGCGAAGATAGTTCACGCCCGACGTGCCGCCCGACCCGCGCTTGAAGCCGATGATGCGTTCGACCGTGGTGACGTGGTTGAAGCGCCAGCGACGGAAATAATCCTCGAAATCGACCAGCTTCTCGGCCAGTTCGTAAAGTTCCCAATACCGGTGCGGGTCGCGATAGACCTGCGCCCAGGCCGCCCGCGCCTGCGGATCGGGCTGATGCGGCTGATCCAGTTTCCGGCGCGCGGGCACGTCGAATCCGGCGGCGCGCAGCCTGCCCACCACCTCGTCGTAAAGCGAGGGGCGTTCGGCCTCGGCCAGCAGCGGCGCGACCAGTTCCGGGCGGTGTTCGTGCGGCCGGATCATCGCCATGTTGCGGTTGCCGGCCACGAATTCGATCATCCGGTATTGATGCGACTGAAACCCGCTGCTTTCGCCAAGCGTCTCGCGGAATTCGGTGTATTCGCTTGGCGTCATGGTGCGCAGAACGTCCCACGCGGAATTCAGCTGTTCCATGATCCGGGCCACGCGGGTCAGCATCTTGAAGGCCGGTTTCAGATCGCCCGCCGCGATGCGCACGCGCGCGGCGGCCATTTCGTGCAGGGCCAGTTTCATCCACAATTCGCTGGTCTGATGCTGGATGATGAACAGCATCTCGTCATGGGCCTGCGATTTCGGATGCTGGGCGGTCAGGATCGGGTCCAGACACAGATAGTCGCCATAGGACATCCGCCCCTGAAACGACATGCGGGCGCCTTCCTGGGCGGGATCATAGCTCATGGCTTCAACCTGAATCGCTGGATCTTGCCGGTCTGGGTCTTGGGCAGCGTGTCGCAAAAGATGACGCTGCGCGGGTATTTGAACGGCGCGATCGTGTCCTTGACGTGGCGTTGCAGGCGTTCGACCGTCGCCTGATCGGCCGCAACGCCCTGGGCCAGCACGACATGGGCCTGCACGATCTGCCCGCGCTGCGAATCGGGCACGCCGATCACCGCGCATTCCAGCACGTCGTCATGGGCCAGCAGCGCGGCTTCGACATCGGGTCCGGCGATGTTGTAGCCCGAGGACAGGATGATGTCGTCCGACCGCGCGGCAAAATGGAACCGACCGTCCTCGTCCTGCCAGAACGTGTCGCCGGTCAGGTTCCAGCCGTTCTGGACGTAATCCCCCTGCCGCGCGTCATCCAGGTAACGGCAGCCGGTCGGCCCGATCACCGCCAGCCGGCCCAACTCTCCGCGCGGCAGTTCCTGGCCGTCCTCATCCACGATCCGGGCGCGATAGCCGCCGACCGGGCGTCCGGTGCAGCCCGGATGGCTGTCGTCAAGACGGTTGGTGATGAAGATGTGCAGCATCTCGGTCGAGCCGATGCCGTCCAGCAGCGGCTTGCCGGTCTTGTCGCGCCATTCCTCCCACACGGGGGCGGGCAGGGTTTCGCCGGCGCTGACGGCGACGCGCAGGCTGGACAGATCCGCGCCCTGTTCCATCGCCCGCAGCATCACGCGATAGGCGGTGGGCGCGGTAAAGCAGATCGTCGCGCGGTGCTTTTGAATGATCTCGATCATGTTGGGCGGCGAGGCGTTCTCCAGCAGCACCGCCGAGGCGCCGAAGCGCAGCGGAAACACCGCCAGCCCGCCAAGCCCGAAGGTGAAGGCCAGGGGCGGGCTGCCGACGAACACGTCGTCGGGCGTCACGCCCAGGACCTCCTTGGCATAGCCGTCGGCGATGATCAGCAGATCGCGGTGGAAATGCATCGTCGCTTTCGGCTCGCCGGTGCTGCCGCTGGTGAAGCCCAGCAGCGCCACATCGTCGCGGCCGGTGCGCACGGCGTCGAACTGCACGGGCTTGGTCAGGGCGGCGCGATCAAGTTCGGCGTCGTGATTGGCGGTGCCGTCGAAGCCTACCACCGTGTCCAGATAGTCCGAGACGTTGGCCGCGGCCACCAGATCGCCCATCAGCCGGGTGTCGCACAGCGCATGGGTGATCTGCGCCTTGTCGATCACCTTGCCCAATTCGCCCGCCCGCAGCATCGGCATCGTGTTGACCACGACCGCGCCCACCTTGGTCGCCGCCAGCCAGCAGGCGACCATGGCGGGATTGTTGGCGGACCGGATCAGGATGCGGTTGCCGGGTTTCACGCCGTAATCGTCGACCAGCGCATGGGCCAGGCGGTTGGTCCAGTCGGCCAGTTCCTTGTAGGTGCGCGCGCGCCCGTTGCCGACCAGCGCGTTGCGGTCGCCGAATCCGCGCTCGACCATCCGGTCGGTCAGTTCGGCGCCGACATTCAGCCAGTCGGGATAGTCGAACCGCGACTGCTCGATCTCGGGCCACGCTTCGGGCGCGGGCAGATGGTCGCGGGCGAAACTGTCGGTATGTCCGCTTGGTCCCAGTTTGTGCATTGACCTCTCCTGTTCGCCGTTCTTGTCGTTCTTTCCTTCAGTCCGGCACGATCGCGGTGGCCTCGATCTCGACCTTGGCGCGGTCCTCGACCAGATCGGCGACCTGCACCAGCGCGATGGCGGGGAAATTCTTGCCCAGCACGTCGCGATAGGCGGCCCCGATCTCGCGAAGCGAGGCCAGATATTCGCGCTTGTCGGTCACATACCAGGTCAGCCGCACCAGATGTTCCGGCCCGGCCCCGCCTTCGGCCAGAACCGCCACGACGTTTTCCAGCGCCTGGCGGACCTGACCGGCCAGATCGTCGGTCTGGAACTGCTGATCGGCGTCCCAGCCCACCAGCCCTCCGGTCAGGACCATCCGGCCGCGCGCCGAAATGCCGTTCGAATATCCGACGGCGCGTTTCCAATGCGGGGGGTGCAGTTTCTCATGCATGATGTGTCTCCAGAATGGGGCGGATATGGTCGGGCCAGGGCGCGGGCACAAAGCCGCGATCCATCCAGACCACGGTGCTGCGCGCCTCAAGCCGGTCTTCGGCGCAAATTAGGAACCGGGCGCTGCTGCGGCCGACATGTTCGACCGTCAGCCGCCAGTCCAGCCGGTCGCCCAGACGCGCGGGCTTGCGGAAATCGATCTCGAGCCGCGCGGTGGGCATGCCGTAACCCTCGTCCATCATGCGCCCGAAGGAATAGCCCACGCGGTCGATGAAAAAGTTTTCCACCATGTGGTTCACCATCTCGGCATAGCGCGGATAAAAGACGATGCCGGCCGGGTCGCAATGGCAGAACTCGATCGCGATGGTGCGGTCATAGCTCATTCGTTGGCGTCCGGCGGCAGGAACTCGACATCGTGGCGGGCCGAGACGCGCACGACCTCGTCCACATCGGTCATGTCGTGCAGCGTCTCGAACAGGGCGCGCAGCCTACCCGCGGGCGCGACCCAGAACAGCGCCTTGGCGGGCCTGTCTGACTTGTTGAAATAGCCGTGCGGCACCCCGCGCGGCATCCGCACAAGATCGCCCGCCCGCGCGACCGACCAGACGCCGTCCAGCTTGACGTGCAACTCGCCCTCTTGCATCAGGATGTATTCGTCCTGCGTGGCGTGGATGTGGACGGGCACGAACTGGCCCGGCTCGCTGTTCGTCTCGAACGCGAAGGCATCGTCGCTGTCGGCCTTGGGAAAATACCGCTGGCCCAGGATGTTCCATTCGACATCGTCCAGCCCTTCACCCTCGCGCGTGATCCCGCCGGCAAGTTCGGTCATCCTTGTCCTCCGTGAAAATCGGCCAGCGCGGCGCGCGCGACGACCAGTTTCTGCACATCGCTGGCACCCTCGTAGATGCGCAGCGCCCTGATCTCTCGGTAAAGGCTTTCGACCGGGGTGCCGACCCGGACGCCGTCGCCGCCGAACAGCTGCACGGCGCGGTCGATCACGTCGTGCGCCGCCTCGGTCGCATACAGCTTGGCCATCGCCGCCTCGCGCGTGATCCGCGCCGCGCCCCGGTCCTTGGTCCAGGCGGCGCGATAGACCAGCAGCGCGGCCGCATCGACCTTCAGCGCCATGTCGGCCAGGTGACCCTGGACCATCTGCAGATCTGACATCGGCGCGCCGAAAAGCTGCCGATCCGTCACCCGACCCATCGCCTCGTCCAGCGCGCGGCGGGCAAACCCCAACGCGGCCGCGCCCACGGTCGGACGGAAATGGTCCAGCACGGTCATGGCGATGCGAAAACCGCCGCCGGCCTCTCCGATCAGCGCATCCGCCGGCAGCCGCACCCCGTCCAGCCGCAGATGGGCCAGCGGGTGCGGGGCCATCACCTCGATCCGGCTGACGATACCCAGCCCGGCGACATCGGCGGGCATCAGAAAGGCCGACAGGCCCCTGGCCCCCGCAGCCTCGCCGGTGCGCGCGAAGATCACATACAGATCCGCGATCCCGCCATTCGAGATATAGGTCTTTTCGCCGTCCAGAACCCACTCGTCCCCGTCGCGCCGCGCCGTCGTCGCGGTGCGGGCGACGTCCGATCCCGATCCCGGCTCGGTCAGGGCAAAGGCCGAGATCGCGCGGCCCGCCCGCGTCCGGTCCAGCCATTCGCGCTGCGCCGGGGTGCCGAACAGGCTGACCGCCCCCATGCCCAGACCCTGCATGGCAAAGGCGAAATCGGCCAGACCGTCGTGACGCGCCAGCGTTTCGCGGATCAGGCACAGGCTGCGGATGTCCAGCACCTCGCCGCCCGAATGGCGCAACCAGCCCGCCGCGCCCAGATCGCGCACCAGTCCGCGACAGGCCGCGTCCACGTCGCCGTGATCGACCGGCAGGGACGCGCCGGCCCACTCGTCCAGCGCGGCGGCCAGATCGCGGTGGCGATCCTCGAAAAACGGCCAGTCCAGAAAGCTTCGATCCATCTTCGGTGTCCAAATATCCCGGGGGTCCGGGGGCAGCGCCCCCGGCGTCTCAGTTGCCTTCGAAAACCGGCGTCTCTTTGGCCGCGAAGGCGCGATAGGCGCGTTCGAAATCGCGGGTCTGCATGCAGATCGCCTGCGCCTGCGCCTCGGACTCGATGGCCTGATCCAACCCCATGTTCCATTCCTGATTCAGCTGCGTCTTGGTGATCCCGTGCGCCCATGTCGGCCCGGCCGCGATCTTTCGCGCCAGATCCATCGCCGCGGCCTCGACATCCTCGTGCAGGCCGTTCCAGAATCCCCATCGTTCGCCCTCATCCGCGCGCAGCACGCGGCCGGTATACAGCAGTTCCGCCGCGCGGCCCTGTCCCACGATCCGGGGCAGCATCGCGCAGGCGCCCATGTCGCAGCCGGCCAGACCGACGCGGGTGAACAAAAACGCCGTCTTGGCCGTGGGCGTCGCCAGCCGCAGATCGCTGGCCATCGCCATGATCGCGCCGGCGCCGACGCAGATCCCTTCGACCGAGGCGACGATCGGCCGGCCGCAATGGATCATCGCCTTGACCAACTCGCCGGTCATGCGGGTAAAGGCCAGCAATTCGGGCATCTCCATCCCGACCAGCGGGCCGATGATCTCGTGCACGTCGCCGCCCGAGCAGAAATTCCCGCCATTGCTGGCCAGCACGACCACGTCCACGTCATCGGCATGGGCAAGGTCGCGGAACGCGCGCCCCAGCTCGGCATAGCTGTCGAAGGTCAGCGGGTTCTTGCGCTCGGGGCGGTTCAGCCGGATCGTCGCGATCCGGTCCCGGACCTGCCACTGGAAATGTTTGGGCGTCAGCCCGGCCATGCTGATCGGTTTCATGCCTGTCTCCCCGCGCGCATGACGATGTCGCGCATCGTTTCAAGATCGGTTTCGCTGAGATTGGCGAAGATCGCGTCCACCTCGGCCTCGTGCCCTTCGGCCATCGCCTCGAACGCGGTCAGCCCCACCGGCGTCAGCCGCACGCGAATGCGGCGGCGGTCGCCATCCTCGGATTCGCGCTGGACCAGACCGTCGCGTTCCAGCCGGTCCACGACCGCCGTCGCATTGCCGTTCGACACCAGCAGCATCCGCGACAATTCGGACATGGTGACGCCCTCGCGCCGCCGCCACAGCGCGGCCATGACGTCGAAACGCGGCAGGGTGGTGCCGTGTTCGCGGCGCAGATAGTCGCGCAGCCGGTTTTCCGCCCCGCGGGTCACGCCCAGCAGGCGGATCCAGGTCTTCAGCCGGCGCTTGGACAGATCGCTCATGCGCTTTCGCCCCCGTCCAGCATGATCGCCTGCCCGTTGACCGACGCCGCCCCGGCCGAGGCCAGCCACAGCGCCGCCGCCGTCACCTCGGCCGGGTCGATCAGCCGCCCCTGCGGATTTTTCGCCGTCAGCGAGGCGATGGCGCCGGCCTCGTCGCGCCCGGTCTTGTCCATGATGTTGGCGACGCTGCGCCGGGTCATGTCGGTGTCCAGAAAGCCCGGACAGATCGCGTTGACGGTGATTTCCTTCTTCGCCACCTCCAGCGCCAGCGACCGCACCAGACCCATCACCCCGTGCTTGCTGGCGGCATAGGGCGCGGCATAGGCGGCGCCGCGCAGCCCCGCGATCGAGGCGACGGCGATCATGCGCCCGCCCGCCTCCATCTGCGCCAAGGCGTGCTGAAAGGTCAGGAACGTGCCGGTCAGGTTGGTCGTGATCATCCGTTGCCAGTGATCCATCGTCACCTTGCCGAAGGGCGCGGCGTCGGCCACGCCGGCATTGGCGATCACGATCTGGAACGGACCGGCATCGGCGAAGATCCGGGCGACGCTGTCAGGGTCGCCGACATCGCCGGTGACCGCGCGGATGCCGCCGCCGGCGATGCGATCCAGCGTTTCGGGCGTGCGTCCGGCAATGACCACCTGATGACCCGCATCGGCAAAGGCGCGGGCCATGCTGGCGCCGGCCCCGCTGCCGCCGCCGGTGATCAGGACGCGGTTCATGCCCGGATCTCTTCGGCCTGTCGCTCGGCCAGACGCATCGCCTGATCGCGGCCGGCCTGATAGGGCAGCGGCCATTCGGTATCCCGGTCGCCCAGGGCGACGGCGGCGTGCAGCGTCCAATAGGGATCGGCCAGATGCGGGCGGGCCAGGCAGACCAGATCGGCGCGGCCGGCCATCAGGATCGAATTGACGTGGTCGGGTTCATAGATGTTGCCGACGGCCATCGTCGCCATCCCGGCCTCGTTGCGGATGCGGTCCGAGAACGGGGTCTGGAACATGCGGCCATAGATCGGCCGCGCATCCGCCGATGTCTGACCCGCCGACACGTCAATGATATCGGCCCCTGCGGCGTGGAAGGCGCGCGCGATCCGGACGGCCTCTTCCGGCGTCACGCCGCCGTCGCCCACCCAGTCATTGGCGCTGATTCGGACCGACATCGGTTTTTCTTCGGGCCACGCAGCGCGCATCGCGGAAAACACCTCAAGCGGCCAGCGCATCCGGTTTTCCAGCGAGCCGCCGAATTCGTCCTGCCGCCGGTTCGACACGGGCGAGATGAAGCTGCTGATCAGATAGCCATGCGCGGCGTGCAACTCGATCATGTCAAAGCCCGCCCGCTCGGCCATGCGGGTCGAGGCGACGAACTGATCCCTGACCTCATCCATCTGCGCGCGGGTCATTTCGGCGGGAACGGCATTATCCGCCGACCACGGCTCGGCCGAGGCCGAGATCAGCGGCCAGTTGCCGTCTTCCAGCGGCTGGTCCATCCCCTCCCACCCGATCCGGGTCGAGCCCTTGCGCCCCGAATGGCCGATCTGGCAGCAGATCTTCGCGTCGGTTTCCTGATGCACGAAGTCGACAAGCTCGCGCCACGCATCCTCGTGTTCGGGCGCATACAGCCCCGGACAGCCCGGCGTGATCCGCCCCTGCGCCGACACGCAGGTCATCTCGGTATAGACCAGACCGGCACCGCCCTTGGCGCGTTCGCCGTAATGGACCAGGTGCCAGTTCGTGGGCTTGCCATCGACGGCCTTGTATTGCGCCATGGGCGAGACGACGATGCGGTTCTTCAGCGTCATGTCGCGCAGGCGGAACGGCGCGAACATGGGCGCGCGTCCGGGCTTTCCGCCCGCCTGTTCCTGAAACCAGTCCTCGGCCCAGCGGACCCAGTCCGGGTCGCGCAGGCGCAGGTTTTCGTGGCTGATGCGCTGGCTGCGGGTCAGCAGCGAATAGGTGAACTGAACCGGGTGCAGGTCGAAGTAACGCTCGACCTCCTCGAACCATTCCAGGCTGTTGCGGGCCGCCGATTGCAGGCGCAGCACCTCGATCCGGCGTTCTTCCTGATACCGTTCGAACGCACGTTCCATCGTCGGTTCGCTGTGCAGGTAGTCGGCCAGCGCGATGGCGCTGTCAAAGGCCAGCCGGGTGCCCGACCCGATGGAAAAATGCCCGGTTGCCGCCGCATCGCCCATCAGCAGGACATTCTCGTGATACCAGCGGTCGCAGATCACGCGCGGAAAATTCATCCACACGGCCGATCCGCGCAGATGCGCGGCGTTCGACATCAGCTCGTGCCCGTCCAGATGCGCCTCGAACGCCTTGCGGCAGGTCTCGACGATCTGTTCCTTGGTCATGTCCTCGAAGCCGAAATTGTCCCAGGTGCGCTGGCTGCATTCGACGATGAAGGTCGCGGTGTCGTCGTCGAACTGATAGACATGCGCCCACAGCCAGCCATGTTCGGTCCGCTCGAAGATGAAGGTGAAGGCGTCGTTGAATTTCTGATGCGTGCCCAGCCATATGAACTTGCACAGGCGCATGTCGATGTCGGGCTTGAACACATCCTCGTATTCGGTGCGGATGCGGCTGTTCAGACCGTCGGCGGCGACGACCAGATCGTAATCCTTTCGATAGTCCTCGGCGCTGCCGAACTCGGTCTCGAACCGCATCTCGACGCCCAGTTCGCGGGCGCGTTCCTGCAACAGGACCAGCATCTGCTTGCGTCCGATCCCGGCAAAGCCGTGCCCGCCCGAGACGTCGCGCCGCCCTTCGCGGATTACCGCGATGTCGTCCCAATAGATGAAATGGTCGCGGATCGCCTGCGTCGATTTCGGGTCGTTGCGCTGCATCCGTTCCAGCGCGTCGTCGGACAGGACCACGCCCCAGCCGAACGTGTCGTTGGCGCGGTTGCGTTCCAGCAGCGTCACCTGATGGTCGGGGTCGCGCAGCTTCATCGAGATGGCGAAATACAGGCCCGCAGGGCCGCCGCCGAGACAGAGAATTTTCATGCAGTTCCACCTCCTGTCAGGCGGAAGGCTGGCACGGGATCGGCGTTATTTCAAGTTTAAAATGTTGTGCCGGATCGTTGCCGCGATCATCGCCGGCACCTCGGGCGCAAGGCCGATCGGGTCCAGCCGCGGCCCGCTGAACCCCGCCTCGTCCAGCGCCTGCGGAAGATCCTTCAGCACATGTTCGGCCCGCAGCGCGAACAGCGGCAGGTGAACGGCGCGGGTCAGGTTGCGGGCGGCCGCGGCGATGAAGGGCGGCTGTTCGACAAAGCCGGTGACGGCGCGGGCAAAGCGGGGCGCGACCTGCCGGGCCAGCGCCGATGTCATCTCGAAACTGGCCTGCGAGCGGCCAGAGCCATGCGCGCTGAGCAGCAGGGTCGTGTCGGCCGCCGTCCAGCCCTGTGCGGCGGCGGCACGCTGCGCGGTGGTCGCGACCAGCCCGGCCAGACCCGAATCCGAGCCGAAGGGCGGCAGGATCCGCGCCCCGCCCGCGCCCGCCCGGGCCAGTTCGCGCGGCAGCAGATGGCCGGTGAACCAGCCCTCGGCCATGAACATCGGATAGATCAGGCTGTCATCGTCGCAGGCGGCGGCCAGCGCGCCCGGCATCGCCATCGTCGCCCCGCGAATCTCGCATCCCGGATCTTCGGCCGCGACGCGCAGGGCCAGATCGCGAATCGCCTGTTCCTGCGGTTCGGGATCGCCGGGCTGGCCATGCGAGACGATGACGGCGACAGGCACGGCCATCAGTCGCGGAAATGCATGGCAAAGGCGTCGGGAATGTCGAATTCCTCCAGCGCGCGGCGCCGTCCTTGGGGCGACATCTTGGCGGCGGTGCGTTCGATGATGCGGGGCATCTTGTCGTCGGGCTGCTCGGCGGCGAAATCGCCCAGGTACCAGCGGATGAAGGTAAAGCAGATCACATCCTCCAGCGCCTGAACCTCGGGGTCGCGTTTCAGCCCCTGCTTGGTCAGCATACGGCGGGCGCGGTCGAGATCCTCGGCGTCGTATCCGGCCTGCTGCATGATCCCCGCGACCCGGTCGGCGTGGCGCCGGCCCTGTTCCTGACGCCAGCGCAGATAGCCCGCCCGATCCATCGGAAACGCGTCGCGCGGCAGCGTCCAGCGTTCGATATGCTGACCCCGGCAGGCGATGCGCAGCGCGTCCGAGGCGTCGGGGAACAGGCGCTGCTGTTCGGCGGTCATCCGCTGGCCATACAGCAGCGCGGCGGGCGTGCCGTCTTCCAGATTGGGATCCTGGGCGTTCGCCGCGTCGATGGCGGCAAAGACGTGGTCAAGCCGGGTGGTCATGCGCGTCCCTTTCATTTTGTCGCAGTTTCACCCGCTGGCGGGCGGCGCTGCAAGCCGCTATGTCACCGGGATGGGTGGTTGGACCGAATACGGGCTGGCATGGGTCTGCTTTCTGGCTGCGCATATCGTGCCGGCCACACCGGCGATTCGCGGCCGGCTGGTGTCGGCCCTTGGGCGGCGCGGATATCTGGCGGGGTTCAGCCTGCTGTCGCTGGCGTTGCTGATCTGGCTGGTGCGGGCGTCGGGCAGCGCCCCCTATATCAGGTTATGGGACGCGGGCGGGTTCGGGCGTTGGATGGTCAATCTGGCGATGCCGCTGGCGATCCTGTGCGGGGCGCTGGCGGTCGGGCTGTCGGGTCTGATGGCCGGATTCGCGATCTGGGCCGGCGCGCATTTGGTCGCGAATGGCGATCTGGCCCATGCGATCCTGTTCGGCGGGATGCTGATCTTTGCGCTGGCCGGGCTGGCCCGATCCGGCGTGCCGAGATCGTTTCGCCCGACGCCGCTGCGGCTGTTGCTGGCGGTGGCGCTGTGGATCGCGCTGATCGCGCTGCACCCGCTGATCGTCGGCGTCTCGCCCCTGCCCCTCTGACCCGATGGCGTGGTTCACCGCAGACGGAACCCCTGCGGAATCCGGTCGCGATCCTGCAGAATCAGATCGGCCATCACCTGCGCGATCTTCGGCGCCATTCCGAACCCGATCTTGAAGCCGCCATTGGCCACGAAATGTCCGCGCCGCCCCGGCCATGCGCCCAGCAGGGGCGCGCGCGACCGGGCGCGCGGACGCAGGCCGGCCCATCGGTCGATCACCGGCGCATCGGCCAGCGCGGGACAGACCGCGCGGGCCTGCGCGATCAGATCGTCCAGCATCGCGTCGGGATCGACATGGTCGAACGCGTTTTCCGAGGTCGAGCCGATTGCCGTCGTCCCGTTCGCGTGCGGCACGATATGCAGCCCCTGCGCAAAGATTTGCGGCGCGTCAGGGGCCGCAAACCGCAGCAGCGCCGACTGACCCTTGATGCCGGTGCCCATCGGCCGGCCCAGATCGCGCTCCAGCATCGCCAGTCCCGGCGCGCCGGTCGTCCACAGCACCGGCCCGTCCCGCTGCCAGTCCTCGATCCGCCGCCCCTCGACGATCTCGCCGCCGGCGGCACGGATTGCGGCCGCTGCCGCCGACAGCGCCGCGCGCGGGTCGATCCGCGCGCTCAGCAGATCCTGCGCCCACAGCCCGGTCGGGCTGTCGGGCACCAATGGCGATGCGGGGCTGGCGGTCAGTCGCATCGGCATCGTCGGGGGCCATTGCCGGGCGGCGGCGGCGATGCGGTCCTCCATCAGCGCCGCCATGCGCGCATCGGGGACCGGTTGCAGCCGCCCGGTGCGGCCAAAGCCGCTGGAGAGGCCCGAGGCGGTTTCGATCCCCGCCCAGAAGGGCGCGGCAAGGATCAGGCTGTCCAGCTGGAACGCCTTCTTCTCGTTCCAGTTCTCGGGCGCGTGCGGGGCCAGTGCGCCGACCGTGCCGCCGGATGCGCCGGCCCCGATCCGTTCGGCCTCGAACACCCGGACATGGTGGCCGCGACGCGCGATTTCCCATCCGCAGGACAGGCCCAGGATGCCGGCGCCGATGATGGTGATGCTTGTCAAACCGGCCATCCTTCGCCTAGCTGCCTGCATGAGCGATCTAGCCGAACAGACGGGCTGCGGCCAGCCGCAGCTGGAATGGCGCCCTGACGGGGTGCCGGTCTCGACCCGGTTCGACGATCCGTATTTCAGCCTGGCCGGCGGGCTGGCCGAGGCGCGGCACGTGTTCCTGGCCGGCAACGATCTGCCGGCGCGGCTGCGGCCGGGCTTTCGCGTGGCGGAGCTGGGCTTCGGCACCGGGCTGAATGCGCTGGCGCTGGCGGCGGTGGCGCAGGTGCCGGTCGCGATGACCAGCTTCGAGGCCTATCCGATGGCCCTGGATGAACTGGCCCGCGCCCATGCGGCATTTCCCGAGCTGACCGATCTTGCCGCGCAGCTGCGCGCGGGATGGGGCCGGCTGCGCATGCAGGTGGGTCATGTCGATCTGCGGCTGGTGTGGGGCGATGTCCGCCAGACCCTGCCCGGCTGGCAGGGCCGGGCGGATGCGTGGTTTCTAGACGGCTTCGCCCCGGCCCGAAATCCCGAAATGTGGTCCGCGCCGCTGATGCGCCAGATCGCGTGCCACAGCGCCGCCCACGCCAGTTTCGCGACCTATACCGCCGCCGGTGACGTGCGGCGCGCGTTGCAGGCGGCAGGCTTTGCAGTCGAACGCCGGCCGGGCTTCGGACGCAAGCGGCACATGACGGCGGGGCGTCTGCGCGCCGACGCGACGGGGCCGGCGACGGCCGATCCGCGATGAGGGTCCGGTGGCGTCCGCCGGTCGCCGGGCTTGAACAGGACGTGCGGCATGTGCGACAGACGGCCGGAACGGACGATGCTGCGGGATCGGCCGCACCTTTGGCGTGCCGGCGGCGCACGGGCGGTGACGCAGCCTGCGGGCCGGTATCACAGATCGGCCCGGCAACGGGTCGGGCCGGGCGGAACGGACGACCCCGCGCGACACAGTTTCCTGTCCTGCACCCCGATCCTGCGGTGAAGGCCGGGATCGACATGGCAAGGAAGACGCGATGAGTGGTAATCGGATCGTGGTGATCCTGGGCTCGATCCGCGATGGGCGGATGAACGACCGCGTCGCCTCGTGGGTGGCGGCGCAGCTGGCCGCGCACGGCTTCGCGCCCGAGATTCTGGACCCCGCCGATCCCGAATTGCTGCCCGTCCAGATCGGCGATCCGCAGGCCATCGACCGGCTGCGCCAGCGGATGGAGGGGGCGGACGGCTTCGTGATCGTCACGCCCGAATACAACCATGCCGAACCCGGCCATCTGAAGACGCTGATCGATTCGGTAACGGCCGAGTGGTGGGCGCGCCCCGTCGGGCTGATCGGCTATGGCGGCATCTCGGGCGGGCTGCGCGCGATCGAGGCGCTGCGCGTCATCCTGGCCGAACTGCACACCGTCACCATCCGCGACACGCTCAGCTTCGCCTCGCCCTGGCGGCGCTTTGACGAGGACGGACGGATCACCGATCCCGACGATGCCGCCGCCGCCGAAGGCGCGATGGCGGTCTTCGCGCACCGTCTGCGCTGGTGGACCGAGGCGCTGGCCGATGCGCGCCGCGCGCGGCCCTATGACCGCGAGGACGAGTGAGATGGACCCGCTGCTGAGGGACTGGCGGTCGTGGGGTCTGATGTTCGCAGCGATGCTGACGATCATGTCGAACGCCACCATCACCCCCTCGCTGCCGGGGCTTGAGGCGTCGTTCGCGGACAATCCGCTGGCGCCCCTGCTGACGCGGCTGCTGATCACCGCGCCCTCGCTGCTGGTCGCCATCGTGGCGCCCTTCGCCGGTATCCTGACCGACAGGCTGGGCCGGCGCCGGCCGCTGCTGGCGGGGCTGATCGTCTATGCGGTGGCCGGCACGGCGGGGCTGTATCTGACCTCGCTGGAGGCGATTCTGGCCAGTCGCCTGCTGTTGGGGCTGGGCGTGGCCGCCATCATGACCGCGCAGGCGGCCCTGGTCGGGGATTACTTCGCCGGGCCGGCGCGCGGGCGGCTGATGGGATACCAGATGGCGGCGACGAATATCGGCGGGCTGGTCTTTGTCACCGCCGCCGGTGCGCTGGCCGCAACCGATCCGCGCCTGCCCTTTGCGATCTATGGGCTGGCGGCGCTGCTGTTTCCGCTGCTGGCCGCGATCCTGCCAGAACCGGTTCGTTTCGCGCCCGATCCCGCCCAGGGCACGCCGGCCGACGATGCCGAACCTGGCTGGCGGCTGACGGTGACGATCATGACGGTGGCGGCCGGTCTGACATTTGTCATCTTCTACGCGGTGCCGACGCAGGTGCCCTATCACCTGCGCAACGAGGGTCTGGCCGATCCGCGCGCGGCGGGCGTGGTGATGGGCGCCATGATGTTCTCGGCGGCGCTGACCTCGGTCATCTCGGGGTGGACGCGGCCGTGGCTGGGGCGGATCGGAACGCCGGTCACCGGCTATCTGCTGCTGGCGGCGGGATTCGGCGGGCTGGCCATCGGCCATTCCCTGGGGCTGGCCATGGCATCGACGGCGCTGATCGGGGCGGGGCTGGGCTTCTGCATGCCCACGTTCGTGACCACGGCGCTGAACGTGACCCCGGCCCGCCGGCGCGGGCTGGTGACCGGACTGATCACGGCGGCGATCTTTCTGGGCCAGTTCCTGTCGCCGCTGGCGTCGCAGCCACTGGCCACGCATCTGGGCTATGCCGGCGCGTTTCGCATCGGTGCCCTGGCCTTCGTGGCGCTGGCCGTCGTGCTGACGGTTGCCCTGCGCCGCCGCCCACCCCATGTCACAAGGCCGCTGCGCCAGCACTAGCGGTCACGGAAGGAACAGGAAGATGGCCGGAATCATCCAGATCGACAATCTGTCCAAGGAATATGCCGGCGGCACCAGGGCGCTGAGCAACGTGTCGATGGAAATCGAGGAGGGCGAGATCATCGCGCTTCTGGGTCCCAACGGGGCCGGCAAGACGACGCTGATCTCGATCATCTGCGGGCTGGTGGTGCCCACCGGCGGCACCGTCCGCGTGGGCGGGCACGACATCCGCACCGACTGGCGCGCCGCGCGCAGGCTGATCGGCCTGGTGCCGCAGGAAATCGCGCTGGAGCCGTTCGAGAAGGTGATCAACAGCGTCCGTTTCACCCGCGGCCTTTACGGCGGGCGCCCCGACGACGCCTATCTTGAAAAGGTGCTGCGCAGCCTGACCCTGTGGGACAAGCGCAACGCGATGACGCGCGAATTGTCGGGCGGCATGAAACGCCGCGTGCTGATCGCAAAGGCGCTGTCGCACCGGCCCAAGGTGCTGTTTCTGGACGAACCGACCGCCGGCGTCGATGTCGCGCTGCGGCGCGAGATGTGGCAGGTGGTCGAGGGGCTGCGCAAGGACGGCGTGACCATCATCCTGACCACGCATTATCTGGAAGAGGCCGAGGAAATGGCCGACCGCATCGGCGTCATCAACAAGGGACAGCTTCTGCTGGTCAAGCCCAAGGACGAGCTGATGGGCGAATTCGGCAAGAAGACCCTGACCATCGAGATGGACGAACCGCTGGACGCCGTGCCCGCCGAACTGGCCGGGCGCGGCCTGATCCTGTCGCAGGACGGCCGCCGCATCCGTTACGACTACGATTCCCGGGCCGAGCGGACGGGGATCGCGCGGCTTCTGGGCGATCTGGCGCGTCAGGGGCTGACCGTGCGCGACGTCTCGACCCGGCAATCCAGCCTGGAAGAGGTGTTCATCTCGCTTGTGGAAGATGACAGGTCCGAGGACGCGGCATGAACATGGCAATCAACTGGTCCGGTGTCTGGGCGATCTTTCATCACGAGATGATGCGCTTCTTCCGCACGATCATGCAGTCGCTGCTGTCGCCGGTGGTGTCCACGACGCTGTATTTCGTCGTGTTCGGCGCGGCCATCGGCGGGCGCATCCAGTCGGTCGAGGGCGTGCCCTATGGCGCCTTCATCGTGCCGGGGCTGATGATGCTGACGATCCTTCAACAATCGGTCAGCAACGCCAGCTTCGGCATCTATTTCCCCAAGTTCAGCGGCACGATCTATGAATATCTGGTCTCGCCCGTCGGCTGGATCGAGGTGACGGCGGGTTTCGTCGGGGCCGCCGCCGCCAAGGCCATGCTGATCGCGCTGGTGATCCTGGCGACCAGCTTTTTCTTCGTGGGCGTGCATATCCTGCACCCGTTCTGGATGCTGGCCTTTCTGTTCCTGACCGCGCTTGGCTTCAGCCTTCTGGGATTTATCATCGGGCTGTGGGCCAAAAGTTTCGAGCAGCTGCAACTGGTTCCGATGATGGTCATCACGCCGCTGGTTTTCCTGGGCGGCGCGTTCTATTCGTCCAGCATGCTGCCCCCCTTCTGGGAGGGCGTGGCGAAGCTGAACCCGGTTCTCTACCTGATCTCGGGGTTCCGGTGGTCGTTCTTCGGGCTGGCCGATGTGCCGGTCGGCGTCTCGCTGTTCGCCGTCGCGCTGATGGTCGTGGTCTGTTTCGGCATCATCCGCTGGATCTTCGCGACCGGCTGGCGGCTGCGCGAATAGGTCAGTTCCCGCGCTTGCGGCCGGGTTTCAGGCTGTCGCAGATCCGCGTCTGCGGGTCCAGCCTGACATATTCGCGCGCGCTGAGGACCTGCATGTTCAGCGACCGGTTCCAGCCGCCGAACCATTTTTCGCGGATCGCACCGCGATAGTAATTGCCCATGATCTGATCGACGAAGGGCGGGATGATCGTGGTGTTGGGGATGCGCGGGGCGTGAAAGCCGATCCGCGCCTTCGGCCCCAGACAGGCATTGGGCAGGGTGATCAGCATCGTGCAGGCCGACCGGCAATAGCCGCGGATGCGCACGGTCTTGCCGGACCGGGCCAGTTGTTCGCGCCGCTGCGTCATCTGCAGGACATTGCCGCCGCTGTCATTGGTGACGTCGAGGAAACGTCCCTTGACCGTCGTCTTCGCCTGCGCCATCGGCGCCGCAGCCAGCAGCAGCGTGGCCAGAACAACCGGCAACCATGTGCCGCGTCGCAACATCTTCATCGTCATCCTGCCCACACCCGAACGTCATTGGCGATGCTGCCCGCAATATCGGCCGTGGGCCGGCGCTGCGAAAGCCGCCTTGCGCCGCTGTCACGCGATCGTCAGAGGAGGTGATTCCCGCTAATCCCTTTTCCGGGCCACGCGAATCGCTTATCTGCCGCTGATGCAACAGAATCCGCCCGACCTGCGCCCCGATCTTGCCCGCGCCCGCATCCCCGACGAACGGCGTCAGGGCCAGCCGACCATCGGCATGGTCAGCCTTGGCTGCCCCAAGGCGCTGGTCGACAGCGAACGCATCCTGACCCGCCTGCGCGCCGAGGGTTATGCGATCAGCCCCGATTATGCCGGCGCGGATGCGGTGATCGTCAACACCTGCGGCTTTCTGGACAGCGCCAAGGCCGAAAGCCTGGACGCGATCGGCGAGGCGCTGGCCGAAAACGGGCGGGTCATCGTCACCGGATGCCTGGGGGCGGAGCCCGACTACATCACCGGCGCGCATCCACGGGTGCTGGCCGTCACCGGGCCGCATCAATACGAATCGGTGCTGGACGCGGTGCATGGCGCGGTGCCGCCCAGCCCCGATCCGTTCATCGACCTGCTGCCCGCCTCGGGCGTCAGCCTGACGCCGCGCCATTACAGCTATCTCAAGATTTCCGAGGGCTGTAACCACAAATGCAAATTCTGCATCATCCCCGACATGCGCGGCCGTCTGGTCAGCCGTCCGGCCCATGCGGTCATGCGCGAGGCCGAAAAACTGGTTCAGGCGGGCGTGCGCGAACTGCTGGTCATCAGCCAGGACACCAGCGCCTATGGCGTGGACCGCCGGCACGACACCGAACGCGGGCACCGCGCCCATATCACCGATCTGGCGCGCGATCTGGGGTCGTTGGGGGCGTGGGTGCGGCTGCACTATGTCTATCCCTATCCGCATGTGCGCGACCTGATCCCGCTGATGGCCGCCCATTCCGACTCGGGCGGGGTGGTGCTGCCCTATCTGGACATCCCGTTCCAGCACGCCCATCCCGACACGCTGCGCCGCATGGCCCGGCCGGCGGCGGCCGCGAAGACGCTGGACGAGATCGCGGCATGGCGCGCGATCTGCCCCGACATCGCCCTGCGTTCGACCTTCATCGTCGGCTATCCCGGCGAGACGGAAGACGAGTTCCGGACCCTGCTGGACTGGCTGGACGAGGCGCAGCTGGATCGCGTCGGCGCGTTCCAGTATGAAAACGTGCGCGGCGCGCGGGCGAACGCCCTGCCCGATCACGTGCCGGACGAGGTGAAACAGGACCGTTTCGACCGCTTCATGGAAAAGGCGCAGGCAATCAGCGCGGCGAAACTGGCCGCGAAGGTCGGTCAGCGGATCGAGGTGATCGTGGATCAGGTGGACGCCGACGGCGCCACCTGCCGCACCAAGGCCGACGCACCCGAGATCGACGGTAATCTGTTCATCGACGAAGGTTTTCAGGCGCTGAAGCCCGGCGACATCGTCAGCGTGACCGTTGACGAGGCGGGCGAATACGATCTGTGGGGACGGCTGTGATCCCGGCCGCGCGGCAAGGCTGGGACCCGGACGGAAAACCCCGCAAGCCGCGCATCGTCGGCATCGGCGCGCAGAAGGCCGGCACAAGCTGGCTGTCCGAAATGCTGGCCCAGCATCCGCGGATCTGGACCCCGCCCTTCAAGGAGGTGCAGTTCTTCAACCACCGCTTCGTGCCCGAACATCGCCAGTGGCTGCCGTGGCATTTCCGGCGCAGCAAGGAAAATCTGGTCCGCCGCCACATCGCGACCGGCACGCCGATGACGCCCGAGATGGCGGCCTATCTGTCCGAAATCACGACCGGCGAGATGTTCACCGCGAAATGGTATCGCAGCGTGTTCGCGCCCGCGCCGCCCGGCACACGGCCCATCGACATCACCCCCGAATATTCCACCCTGCCCGACGAGGGCGTGGATTTCGTCGCCGATTTCCTGCCGCAGGCGCAGTTCATCTATATCATCCGCCACCCGGTCGACCGCGCCATCTCTCAGTTGAAGATGAACCTGCGGCGCAAGGGGCGCAGCCCCGCCAGCCTTGACGACTGGATGGCCGAGATCGAGGCGCCCGAGTTGATGGACCGGGGCGATTACGCCGCCTATCTGCCGCGCTGGCGCGCGCGATTCGGACCCGACCGGCTGCTGGTGCTGCCCTTCGGGCGCATCGCCCGCGATCCGCAGGGCCTGATCCGCGATGTCGAGGCGTTTCTGGACCTGCCCGCCGCCGAATATCAGGGCCTGCACAAGAAGGTCTTTGCGGCCCCCGGCGGGCCGTCCGTGCCCGATGCCGCGCGCGCGGAACTGCGCGCCCGGCTGGAGCCGCAATTCGCGTTTCTTCAGGCGACGATGCCGGCCGCGTTCCTGGACGATCTGCGCTGACCTTTCACCGGGACGCGCTATCGCCTACATACCCGCAAAACCCTTAGGAGATTCCCATGGCGTCCTATCAGTTCGTGTATCACATGGACGGCGTGTCCAAGACCTATCCCGGCGGAAAGAAGGTCTTCGAGAACATCCGTCTGAACTTTCTTCCCGGCGTCAAGATCGGCGTGGTCGGCGTCAACGGGTCGGGCAAATCGACGCTGCTGCGCGTCATGGCCGGGCTGGACAAGGATTTCACCGGCGAGGCCTGGGCCGCCAAGGGCGCGACCGTGGGCTATCTGCCGCAGGAACCGCAGCTTGATCCGGCGCTGAACGTGCGCGGCAACGTGATGGAGGGCGTGAAGGCCAAGCAGCAGAAGCTGGAACGCTATAACGAGCTGGCGATGAACTATTCGGACGAGACCGCCGAAGAAATGGCCGCCCTGCAGGACGAGATCGACGCAGAGAACCTGTGGGACCTGGACAGCCAGATCGACGTCGCGATGGAGGCGCTGCGCTGCCCGCCGGACGACGCCGACGTGGACAGCCTGTCGGGCGGCGAACGCCGCCGCGTGGCCCTGTGCAAGC
Source organism: Paracoccus stylophorae (assembly GCF_028553765.1). Taxonomy (NCBI): domain Bacteria; kingdom Pseudomonadati; phylum Pseudomonadota; class Alphaproteobacteria; order Rhodobacterales; family Paracoccaceae; genus Paracoccus; species Paracoccus stylophorae. The sequence goes on from NZ_CP067134.1 coordinate 3,351,936, forward strand.
TGCTGCTGGAAGCGCCCGACATGCTGCTGCTGGACGAACCGACCAACCATCTGGACGCGGAGACCATCGCCTGGCTGCAAAAGCACCTGATGGAATACAAGGGCACGATCCTGATCGTGACCCATGACCGCTATTTCCTGGACGACATCACCAGCTGGATCCTGGAACTGGATCGCGGCCGGGGCATCCCGTACGAGGGGAACTATTCCGCGTGGCTGGAACAGAAGGCCAAGCGGCTGGCGCAGGAATCGCGCGAGGACAAGTCCAAGCAGAAGGTTCTGGAACGCGAACTGGAATGGATCCGCGCCGGCGCCAAGGCGCGTCAGGCCAAGTCCAAGGCGCGGATCAACGCCTATAACGAGATGGCCGGCCAGTCCGAACGCGAAAAGCTGTCGCGCGCCCAGATCATCATTCCCAACGGCGAACGTCTGGGCAACAAGGTGATCGAGGTGAACGGCCTGAAGAAGGCGATGGGCGACAAGCTGCTGATCGAGGATCTGGATTTCAGCCTGCCGCCGGGCGGCATCGTCGGCGTGATCGGCCCGAACGGGGCCGGCAAATCGACGCTGTTCCGGATGCTGACCGGCCACGAGGAACCCGATCAGGGCGAGATCGTCTATGGCGAGACGGTGCAGCTGTCCTATGTCGATCAGTCGCGCGACGCGCTGGACCCCAACGCCACCGTCTGGGAGGAAATCAGCGGCGGCGCGGAACAGATCGTGCTGGGCGATGCAACGATGAACAGCCGCGCCTATTGCAGCGCGTTCAACTTCAAGGGCGGCGACCAGCAGAAGAAGGTCGGCCAGCTGTCGGGCGGCGAACGCAACCGCGTGCACATGGCCAAGCTGCTGAAAGAGGGCGGCAACGTGCTGCTGCTGGACGAACCGACCAACGATCTGGACGTCGAGACCCTTCAGGCGCTGGAAGCCGCGTTGGAGGATTTCGCCGGCTGCGCGGTCATCATCAGCCACGACCGGTTTTTCCTCGACCGTCTCTGCACCCATATCCTGGCGTTCGAGGGCAATGCCCATGTCGAATGGTTCGAGGGCAATTTCGAAGCCTACGAGGCGGACAAGGTGCGGCGTCTGGGGCCGGATTCGGTCGAGCCGAAGCGGGTGAAATACAAGAAGTTCACGCGCTGAAGCCGGCAGCCCTCCGACCAAGGTCTTAGGCAGGCCTGCCTAGGCAATCGCGCGCAGATGCACGCTGCGGTGGCGTCTGGCATGATCGTGCCATCGCCAGCTGTATTCATGGCGTCGCGTTTTCCGATGCCGATATTTTCGCCTGCGAACACCGCGCCGGCGGGTCCTTGCGACCACCGGGGCGGGCGGGCCGAGCAGACCTTTTCAGGCAGGACTTTCAGACCCGCCGAAGCCATCCTCCTCCCGGATGGTTTCGGCGGTGTCCTGCCCGCGCCGGGGTCGCTGCGTGCCGTGGCTGGCGCGCAGGACCAGGTCGATCAGCTCGACCACCGACCCGACCCGCAGCTTTTCCAGGATGCGGGCGCGGTGGTGATCGACGGTGCGCGGGCTGATATCCAGATGCCGCCCGATCTCCTTGCTGGAGACCTCGGCCGGGTTGGCAAGGATATGCTCCACGATCTGCTGCTCGCGCGGGGTCAGGCGGGCAAAGCGGTCGCACACCTCGCGGAGGGCGCGGCGTTCGCGGTGCATGCTGCGCGCCATCTTCAGGGCCTGCCCGATCCGTTCGACCAGATCGGCCTGCCGGAACGGCTTTTCCAGGAAATCGACCGCCCCGTCCTTGATCGCCTGCACCGATTCCGGAATCCCGCCGTGGCCGGTCACGAAGATGATGGGCAGCGGGCTGCACCGGTCGTTCAGCTGGCGCTGCAATTCAAGCCCGTTCATGCCCGGCATGCCGTAATCCAGGACCAGGCACCCCGGCGGCAGATCGTCATGCGCCGCCAGAAACGATGCCGCGCTGTCGAACGCCCTTACATCGAAACCCCGCATCCGCAGCGCGCGGGAAAGCGAGATGCGGATCGCCTCATCGTCATCGACGATGAAGACGCTGCGCGGATCTGGGTCATGGTCCATCGCTGTCGATCCTTCCTGTGCTGTCGTGGCGGGCCGTTGCGCGTGGCGCCGCGGCCGCCGTTCCGTTCCGTCCCGTGCCGGCCCCTGCCCTCCGTTACACGGCGTCTGTCCCGGTCCCGTCAACCCGCAGGGTGAAACGGAACCGCGCACCCGGTTGATGGTTTCGATCCAGCATCAGCGAACCGCCATTCGCCTCGATCATCGAACGGCAGATCGACAGGCCCAGCCCCATGCCGGTCGCCTTCGTCGTTTCGAACTGCGAAAACAGGCTGACCGAGGGATCGACGCCGGGGCCGGTATCCTCGACCGTCACCTCGACCATGTCGCCGCGACGCTGCGCGGCCACCGTCACGCGGCGCAGCTTGCTTTCGGCATCGGCCATCGCCTCGATCGCGTTGCGCAGAAGATTGACCAGCACCTGCGCGATCTGGACGCGATGCGCGCGAACCGGCGGCAGATCGGGCAGCGCCGCCACCACGGTCACATTCGCCTCGACGGCCTCGGCCTGGACAAGGCGGCGCGCCTGTTCCAGCAATTCGGCCAGATCGAAGGCGGTGACGCGGCTTTCGTCCTTGCCGATGAACCCGCGCAGTGCCCGGATGATCTCGCCCGCGCGCAGCGATTGCTGCTCGATCTCGGTCAGCACCTCGCGCAGTTCGGGGGCGCTGTTTCCGGCCTTGTCCACGATCAGCAGGCCGGTATCGGCGTTCTGGGCGATAGTCGTCAGCGGCTGGTTCAGTTCATGGGCAAGCCCGGCGGCCATCTGGCCCATCGTGTTGCCGCGCGCCAGATGCGACAGATCGCGGTTCAGGCGCACGATCTCGTTCTCGCGGGCGCGCGCCTCGGTCAGATCGTCCATGGTCACGACCGCATGCAGCGGCGTGCCGCGATGATCCCGGATCAGGATCGCGTTGACCCGGATGCAGACGATTTCCCCGTCCCTGCGCCGGATCCGCGCCTCTCGATCCGCAGTGAACACGTCGTCGTCGGCAAAGGCCTGCGGGGTGAACATGGGCGGATCGCCCTGCACCGTCAGATCGGCAAAGCGCATCTGCAAAAGCCGGTCGGCATCATGGCCGGTCAGATCGCAAAACGCCGCATTGACCTTGAGGAACCGGCCCGTCGCGGGCGAGATCTGGGCCATCGCGCGCGGCGACAGATCGAAGGTCTGGCCGTATTCCCGTTCGGCCTTCTTGCGGGCGACGATCTGCTGCATCAGCGATTCGTTGGCCAGCGCCAGTTCCTTGTAGGTGCGCGGCAACGGCTCGGCCGCGTCCACCTCGCCCTGCGAGATCAGGGCGGACCGCACCGCGAATTCCCGCACCGGGCGATAGATATACAGTGCCAGCGCAAGGCCGACGATGCCGGTGATGGCCGCAACGAGCGCGGCGATCCAGATGTTGAAGGCACGGTTGCGCCGCAACTCTCCGATGAAATCGTTCTGCGGCGCATAGACCGCGATCGTCCACGGCATCTGTTCGCTGATCGCCGGCAGGACATTGGCGATATAGGCGTCGCCGTCATGGCTGAACTCCGAAAACAGCTCGTTCTGGATCGGAAAAGCGACCGAGCCGACCAGATTGGCAAAGGCCGCGCGCGCGATGGGATCGCCGAATTCGTCGATGCTGACGAATCGCAGCGTGCCGTCGCTGTCGCGGGTCTTGATCAGCGACGGATCGGGATGCGCGATCACGTCGCCGTTGCTGTTGATGATCAGCGCCCGGCCATGCGTGCCGATCTGCAACCGCGCCAGGAAGTTCGAGATGTTGCTGATCTCGATATCGACGCCGACCACGCCCCGGATGCCGCCATTCCCGTCGGGCACCGGCGCGGCCAGGGTGATGCCGGGTTGCTGGGACGAGAAGAAGATATAGGGCTCGGTCCAGATCGTGGCCATCGCGGCGCTGGCGCGGCGATACCACGGGCGGCTGCGCGGATCGAAGCGGTCGCCGGGATCGCGTGCGCGTTCGACCGGCTGAAAATCCTCGGTCCGCCAGACGAAATCGACCGAACGCGCCCCGTCCTCAAAGGTGATCAGCTTCGAGCGGAACGGCGCCGGCGCATCGGTGCGCATGACATAGACGAAGCTGCCATCCTCGCCGCCGAAATACAGCCCCGAGAATTGCGGCGTGATGCGCAGTTGCTGGAACAGGAACTGTTCAAGCTGCGCGGGATTGTCGCTGGCAAGAACCTCGTGCTGGGCCAGCCGCGCCGCCAGTTCCGCCGCCCCCTGCGCCGGGTTCAGAAAGCGGCTTGAATGTTCGGCGGTGTTGTTGCCGACATCGCTCAGCAGGGTGCGCGCATGGTCCATCAGCACCCGCTGCGAGGTCAGATAGGACGAAAACACCACGGCCAGCACCGCAAGGAACTGAAGCCCCGCCAGTCCGACGGCAAGCAATGCGGCAAGCGAATTTCTCATGGTCCGGCGAACAGATGCGGTTTCGTGACGGACCCATGTCTAGCAAGCGGGCGCGCGGTGCAGCACCCTTCCGCAGCGTCAATTGAGGAAAATCAAGGTTGGGAATGGCGGACCCGGCATCCGGTTCGATGATTGGGAAGGCGAACGGACCGTCCTGCCACGCCCAAAGCCCCGGACGCGGCACGCCGGGGCCTTCGGTCTGGCGCGATCGCGCCGGTCAGGTCAGGACATGACCTGCTTGCTGCGCGCGCAGTTCGACTTGCGCGCCGGGGTGACGGTGGCGGGCTGCGATTGCAGCCTGGTGTCGGTGGCCTGCGGCGCGGTTTGCGCGGTGGGCGCAGGGATGACCGGCACGGTCGTGCGCGCCTCTTGCGCAAGGGCGGGTGCGGCCATCAGGGCGGCAAGGACGAAGGGCGTGGCAATGCGAAGGCGCATGGCGGGTTCCTTTTTGCAGTTGGTTGCCCCTTCATCCTGCAACCGAATCGCCCGATCTCAAACAAAAAGCGCAAATGCGGCCGCCCGACTCGCGCAAACGTGTGCTGCCGCGCGCGCCCGGTCCCACCGGATCGTGACTGTCATCTTGGGGATTTGCACCTTATGCAGGTGTCGCGATTGCCGTCCGGACGACCGAAAGGGAACGAACATGCTTACCCGCCGCCACCTGCTTGTCAGCGTCACGGCGCTTGGCGCAACCGCCGCCCTGCCGGCCCTGTCGCAGGGGACCGAGCGCGCCAACCCCATGCCCGAGGAGCTGCGCAAGACGCTGGAGCGCAGCAGCAACGCCCCGGTTCTGGGCAATCCCGACGGCGACATCACCCTGACCGAGTTCTTCGATTACAACTGCCCGTTCTGCCGCAAGATGGTGGGCACGGTGCAGCAGCTGATCTCCACCGATCCGGGGCTGCGCGTGGTCTATCGCGAATGGCCGGTCTTCGGCGAGGGGTCCGAGTTCGCGGCCCGCGCCTCGCTGGCGTCGCTGGATCAGGGCAAATACTGGGCGTTCCACAGCACGATGATGGGAATGAAGGGCCGCGCGGTCGAGGCGACGGTGATGCGCACCGCGCGCGAGGTCGGCCTGGACGAGGCCCGGCTGCGCCGCGACATGCAGGCCGGCCATATCGACGAACATATCGAAACCTCCTATGCGCTGGCCGAGCACATGGCACTTGTCGGCACCCCGACCTTCATCGCCGGCGACGAGGGGGTTTTCGGCGAGCTGACCCTGAAAGAGATGCGCGAGCTGATCGACCGGGCGCGCAGGACGCTGGCGGGCTAGCCGCCCGTCCGCCCCGCCCGCCGAACCCGCATGAACCACATTCAAAACCCTGCGCTTATCTGCTAGGCGACCTTTCGTGTTCGGGACCCGGTCCCGCGCGCAAAAGGTTTCCGGACGGAGGTTGCACGATGGGCAAAGGCAGCAGGTGGCGCGCGTCACCCGAGGATTACTTCTTCGTCATCGGCCGCGATTCCGGCCTGTCCGTCGAACAGCGCCCCGACTGGATTCTGAAAAAAGTGCCCGGCGCGACGGTCCGGCAATACGCGCGCAGCGATCACGCCAACATCCAGCAGGTTCTGCTGAAAAACATCGAACCGCGCTGGACCCGGATCACGCCCGCCATCTTCGAGATCAACTCGGTCCCCATCCGCGCCCGGAACGTCGTGTTCCGCGGCGGGTCCGCCGAGGTCGGCGGCAAGTGCCTGCTGAACGGAGCCGCAGGCGACCGCGTCTATTCGCGGTTTCTGAAGAACAACCGGGGGATGGAAAATTTTCGTCGTTCCAACGAGTTCTTCGAGGCTTCGCGCGCGGAAACGACCATCGACCTTCCACAGGAGGGACCTTTTCCCGACGGAATGAATGTCGGCGTCGAATGTCGCAATCGCCGCAACTTTTATCATTTCATCACTGAATCGCTTTCGCAACTGGTGCATTTTCGGGATCGTTCGATCGACAGCATCACATTCCACTGTCGCAACAATGATCCGTCCGGCTTCGCCGAACGGTATATCCGCGCCCTGTTTCCCGACCTGGCTGGAAAGATCGCATTTACGGATCGTCGCGCCAGATATGACGACGTTCTGATCCCATTCAATTTTCGCCACATGATCTATAGCAACGGCGATCCGCTTGTGACCGAGCCGCTGGCAGAGACGGGCAAGGACGTTTCATGGCAGCAGATCGGCGCTCATGTCCGCCGTCGCAAATTTGCTTTCAAGAACAGCTATGACGTGTCGCTTCGTTTGCTTCGAGAGCATGCGCATTCTCTTATGGACCCAAAACTCGTCGCGCAAATGCCCAAGAAAATCTGGGTCAGCCGCGACAATCGCCATCAGAACGTCAATTCGCGCGCGATGCACGGCGAGGAAGAATTGGTCCGCGAGCTTAAACGTCAAGGCTTCGAGCAGATGTTCTTCGAGCACATGACACCGCTGGAACAGATTGCAGCGGTCAGCGCAGCGGAAGTTATCGGCGCAGTTCACGGGGCGTTTTTCGGGCATATGTGCTTCGCCCAGCCTCATGCGCACGTCATCGAAGTGGGTTCAGTGCAAACCCAGTTGCATCGTTGGGGCGATTTTCTTGGAAACGCTCACGTCGCCGGCTGTTCCTATAGCAAGGTTTACGCGGACGTCGCCAGCGACACGCCCGACCAGATACCTGCAATCTCCGAAGGTCTTTACGGTGTCGCGGTTGGGCCTGATGCGATTGACCTTATCTGCCAGCTATCCGAACGCCAGCCTGCTTGACGTCGCGGTTGTCATCCAGCATTCGATTCGGCTGAAAAGCTGGAAACAAAGCTGTCATCTGCACGAAGCGGCTTGAACCCGATCTCATGCCGCTGCTCTTGCCGGTGAAGGTCGGCATTCCGCTCTTCCGTTGTCAGGTCTTCCCAGGGCGTGTCGCCGTCTATCAGGCCCGCCGATTTGAACTGCTCATACATCCTGCTCAGGCGAACTTCTCCGAATGAGCTGCGGCTTGGACGGTGCGTATTTGCAGGAAGCCAGTCGTTTTCCAAGGCGTTGATGACACTGGCCGTCATTCCCTTGAACTCTGTCAGCTGCCTCACGAACTGTTCGCCAAACGCCATGCTGCGGCGGGTGATGATCCCGACCCGTTGGTCCGCATTTCCAACATAACCGACCAGATGCAAGGGCGAGCAATCGACCGCTATGATCCGCTCGGCCTGTTTATACTGCGCAAGTTGGTCAAGTTTCGTGGCTTTCTGCGGATGGAATATCTCGTAACCTTCCGCTGCGAGATATTCCTCAAGCTTTGCCTCTCCAAGGATGCCACCGCGATCACGCGGAAGCTCAGAGCGTGAAATATAGATCTTGCGCCCCCCCTTGGCGGTTACGCTTCGACCGGCATGGTGGTTGATATAGTCTCTGAACTTTCGGCTTCCGCCGGTAAGATCGCCAAGGCCGAAACCCTGTTTGGGAACATACAGACGGTCAATACGGATCGGACCGGTCGGGCAAAGGATCGGCAGATCCACGCCCAGCCCGTCCAGCAATTCCCGATAAACGTCGAACGGACGCATATTGTCGACCATCTGGAACTTGGGCGTAAAAACCAATCCGTCGATCTTGTCGCGAAGCTCATCCAGCGCCCAGATGCGCGACAGCGATTCCGTGATGAAATGGCCGAAATGTCCGTAGGAGATACCCGCGAACATATAAGTCCCGCTTACCCGAGCAATCGAATTGTCGTCAGGCCGCGCCGGTTCGGAATTGACAGGATCATTGCTGCTCGACCAGCTGATCGAGTTCTCGACGAATTGCCCGTTGCTGTCCAGCACACCGGAAGGCTGCCACTTGCTTTTGGTCTTCGGGCCGGGCGGCACGACCAGCCCATTCTCTAGCAGAACCAGATCGTCGGCCTCGTTATCAAGATCAAGCATCACCGTTCCGTGTCCAGGATTTGTCTGCCGTTTCTAGGATGCGCGCCGCGCTGTCGCAAGGGTCAGTCGGCCCACTCCCACGGCCGGGTGAATTCGCCCAGGCGGCGCGCCACCTCGTCCTCGTCCGCCTGGCCCTCGCGGGACAGGCGCGCGACCAGGCCGCGTTTCTTGTCCTCGACCACCTCGGCCACGCGGGCGCCGGTGCCCTGTAGCGCGGCGTCATAGACGCGGGTGATCGCCAGCCGGCGCAGGTCGGGCTTGAAGATCTTGCCGATGGCGGTCTTGGGCAGTTCGTCGAGGATCTCGATATATTTGGGGATCGCGGCGCGTTCGTGGATATGGCTGCTGGCGTGTTCGGCCAGTTCCTCGACCGTCACCCGCCCCTCGCCCACCAGTTCGACATAGACGCAGGGCAGTTCGCCGGCAAAGCTGTCGGGCTGTCCGATGGCGCCGGCAAAGGCCACGGCGGGGTGGGACAGCAGCGCATCCTCGATCACGGCGGGGTCGATATTGTGGCCGCCGCGGATGATCAGGTCCTTGGCGCGGCCGGTGATCCACAGATAGCCGTCCGCGTCCAGCCGCCCCAGATCGCCGGTCCGCAGATAGACGTCCTCGGCGAACAGGCGGTGGTTCTTGTCGGCCTCGGTATAGGTCGAGCCGGGAAAGACGCCCGGATTGGCGATGCAGATCTCTCCGATCTCGTCGGTGGCGCATTCGTGGATCTGGCCCGAATCGTCGTGGTTCAGGATGCGGACATGGGTGTAGGGCAGCGGAATCCCGACCGAGCCCACCTTTTTCAGCCCGTCCACCGGGTTGCAGCTGACCAGACAGGTCGCCTCGGTCAGGCCATAGCCTTCGGCAATCTCGACCCCCGTGGCCGACTTGAAACGGTTATACAGCTCGATCGGCAGCGGCGCCGACCCGGAAATCGCCGTCCGCAGGGTCGAGACATCGCCGTCCACCGGACGCTGCATCAGCGCCGCGATGGCGGTCGGCACGGTGATCAGGAAGGTGCACTGCCAGCGTTCGATCAGCTTCCAGAAATTGTCGAACACCCCCTCGCCGCGATAGCCGGCCGGCGTCGGCATGACCACATGCGCGCCCGAGGCGATGCACGACATCAGCACCGGATAGGCGGCAAAGACGTGAAACATCGGCAGCGGGCACATCAGGATGTCGGTTTCGTCGAACAGCAGCGTGCTGCCCAGCCAGCCGTTATAGATCATGCCGGAATATTTGTGCTGCGCCACCTTGGGCGTGCCGGTCGTGCCGCCGGTGTGGAAATAGGCCGCGACGCGATCCTGCTGCGGATCGTCGAACATCAGCTTGGTGTGTTTCTGGCCGCTGGCCGCAGCCTCGAAATCCAGCACCTCGGCCTGATGCCGGGTGCGGATCTTGGGCCGCATCAGCGGCACCAGCAGGCGTTTGGGGCCGCGCAGGTGGCGGTTCAGGTCGATCTGGATCACATGGGTGACATCGGGCGCGGCGGAAACGGCGGCGGCGGCCTTCTGGGCGACATCGGTTTTCGGGAACGGCTTCAGCGTGACCAGCACCTTGGCGCGGGTCTCGCGCAGGATGCCGGCGATGCTTTCGGCGTCCAGCAGCGGGTTGATCGGGCTGACGATGCCCGCCGTCGCCCCCGCCAGCAGGACCACGGGCGTCTCGATGGTGTTGGGCAGCAGATAGGCCACCGTGTCCTGCGGCCCGATTCCCAGGCTGCGAAACAGGTTCGCTGTCTCGGTCACACGCTCCAGCAACTCGTGCCAGCTGAGCGTGGTGGCGTGGTCGCGCGGCCCCGACAGCAGCTGAAAGCTGATCGCCGGCCGGTCGGGAAACCGCTGCGCCGTGCGGCTGAGGAAACCGTAGATCGTCTGCGGCAGGTCGCGTTCCTCATAGGGTTTTTCGTCCTGGACCCGGTTGCGGTCTTCATAGCTGCTGAAACGACTCATCTTTCCTCTCTCCCTTCGGCGCCCGAACGCCTGCCCTGTCATGCCACAATGGGACGAAGGCGGGAAACGGGGCAAGGGTCCAGCCCGGCCGCGACCTCCGGAACGCGGCGTCAGTGCGGTGGGCGCGCGCGATCCGGGCGTTTAGCTCATCCGGAAACCTTCGCCCAGATAGACCTTGCGCACATTCGCGTCGGCCACGATCTGGTCGGTGGTGCCCGACATCAGCACATGACCGTCATGCAGGATATAGGCGCGATCGACGATCCCAAGCGTTTCGCGCACGTTGTGGTCGGTGATCAGCACGCCGATGCCGCGCGTTTTCAGATCGTGGACAAGCTCGCGGATCTCGCCCACGGCGATCGGATCGACGCCCGCGAAGGGTTCGTCCAGCAGCAGGAAGCTGGGGGCCGAGGCCAGGCAGCGCGCGATCTCGACCCGGCGCCGTTCGCCGCCCGACAGGGCCAGCGCCGGCGCGCCGCGCAGATGGGTGATCGAGAAATCGCCCAGCAATTCCTCAAGCCGGTCGCGGCGATGGCGCGGATCGCTCAGCGTCACCTCCAAGACGGCCATGATATTCTGCTCGACCGACAGGCCGCGAAAGATCGACATTTCCTGCGGCAGATAGCCGATTCCCATGCGCGCGCGGCGAAACATCGGCAGCCTCGTGGCGTCGCGCCCGTCGATCAGCACCTCGCCCGCGTCGGGCGGCACAAGGCCCGCGATGCAGTAAAAGCAGGTGGTCTTGCCCGACCCGTTCGGCCCAAGCAGCGCCACGACCTCGCCGCGCGACAGCGACACCGAAACGTCGTGGATCACCGGCCGCTTGCGATAGGATTTCCGCAGCCCCCGGACGACCAGCCCGTCCCCCTGTGTCGCGGCAGCGTCGCGCATCAGTTGCCTTCGGGTTGCAGGACAGACCGCACGCGTCCGTCGACCTGCGCGGTCCCCGATCCCAGATTGACCTGCAACCGGTCGCCGGTCAGCACGTTCTGCCCCTGCGTCAGCACCACATCGCCGGTCAGGGTGACATTGCCCAATTCGACGTCATAGACGGCCTCGCGCGCCTCGGCCGCGTCGGCGCCCGACACCAGCGTCACACCGCCCTCGGCATGCAGCGACCGGATGCGGTTCTGGCCGCCTTCGCCGTATTCCACGTTGACGCGGTCGGCCGACAGGCGCATCTCGCCCTGCCCGATCACGACATTTCCGGTGAACACCGCGCTGCCATCGCCCTGATCGACCGACAGGCTGTCGGCGGCCACCTCGACCGGGGCGGTGATGTCGGCCTTCATGCCGCCGAACACGACGTTCTGCGCCATCGCCTGCGGCGCTGCGGCAAGAAACAGGGCGGTCGTCACGAAGCGCAGCATGAAACGGTCCTTCGGCAAGTCCGGGCGGTCTGTCAGGGTCGGTATATCAGACGGACGCCGCCTGAAAAGTTCAATACCGCGGCATCGTCCGCGCCGCCGCCGGGTCCGGGCACCAGTTCCATCCGTCCGGCCTCGATGCGGCCGAAGGGCGCGGTCGCCTCGACCCCGTCGCCGGCGGCAAGGCGCGACCGGTCGGTGGCGGCGTCGATGGCCGGGGCGCGCAGGGTCCAGCCCGACGAGGTCGCCATCCGCACCCCGCCGCGCAAGCCGACGACGCCATCCTCGACCCGGCCGGCGGGCGCGGTCAGTTCGGCGCGCAGCCCGTCGGGGCGTTGCCAGTCCAGCCGCACATCGCTGGCCGAGCCGGCCGCGCCCTCGCCCGCCGGGGCGGCCTGCGCGGCGCGCAGCGTCAGTTCCGCCCCGTCGCCGGTCACGGCCGAGTATTCCGGCGCGACGATCCGCGGCTCTCGCGCCATCGCCTCGGCATCGACCGTGGCATAGGGAATCTGCGGTTCGGTCTTCGGTCCGCGCGAGAACAGGAACATCGTCGACAGGATGGCCAGCGCCAGCAGGGGCAGAAGCACGCGCAGCCAGCGGACGATGCGGGTGCGGTCCATGGGGTCAGACCAGGCCGGCGCGCAGGCAATCGTGGATATGCAGGATGCCGCGCGGGGTCTGATCCTCGACCGCGAACAGGCAGGTGATCATGCGTTCCTGCATCTGGGCCAGCGCCGATTCGGCCAGCGCGTCGGGCGCGATCACCCGCGGCGCGCGTGTCATCACCTCGCCCGCGGTGCGTTCCAGCAACCCCTGCATGTGGCGGCGCAAATCGCCGTCGGTGATGATGCCGGTCAGCCGCCCCTGGTCGCCGGTCACCCCCGTCACGCCATAGCCCTTCTGGCTGATGACCAGCAGCGCGTCGGTCATCGGCGTATCCTCGGACACCAGCGGCATGTCGTCATGCATCAGGTCCCCGACCGTCGACAACAGCGCGCCCAGCTTGCCGCCGGGATGGAAGGTGCGGAAATGTTCGGCGGTGAACTGCCGATGCTCCATCAGCGCCACCGCCAGCGCATCGCCCAACGCCAGCGTCATGGTGGTGGATGTGGTGGGCACGATCCCGCGCCCGCACGCCTCTTCGGCGGCGGGCAGCACCAGCGCCACATCCGATTGCCGCAGCAGGGTCGATCCGGGGCGCGAGGCGACGCCGATCAGCGGTATCCGAAAACGCCGCGTATGCGCGATCAGATCGGCCAGTTCCGGCGTCTCGCCGCTGTTCGACAGAACCAGCGCCACATCCTCGCGCGTGACCATGCCCAGATCGCCGTGGCTGGCCTCGGCGGGATGAACGAACTGCGCCGGCGTTCCGGTCGAGGCCAGCGTGGCTGCGATCTTGCGCGCGATATGGCCGGATTTGCCCATGCCGGACACGATCACCCGGCCCTTTGCGCCCAGGATCGTCTCGACCGCCTGCTGAAACTCGGCCCCCAGACCGGCATCCAGCAGTTCCAGACCCTTCAGTTCGGTGCGGATCACCCGCCGCGCTGTCTCGATATAGTCGTTCACGCCGGCCGCCTTCCTCGATGTCCCGTTTTCCTTGCCGTCCGGGAATGTCCGCGACATCCCCGGCACCTGTCCAAGCTAATGATGGAAGATGTCGTTTTCATCCCCCCAGCCCAGCAGGTCCAGATGCGCCCGCGCGGGCAGAAAGTCGAAACAGGCCTGCGCCAGCCCCATCCTGTTCTCGCGTTTCAGGCGCTGTTCCAGCGCGTCCTTCAGCTTGTGCAGGTGCAGCACGTCAGAGGCCGCGTATTCAAGCTGCGCGTCGGTCAGGTCGAGGGCGCCCCAGTCGCTGGTCTGCTGCTGCTTGCTGACATCGACGCCGACCAACTCGCTCAGCAGATATTTCAGCCCGTGCCGATCCGTATAGGTGCGCACCAGCTTGGACGCGATCTTGGTGCACCATACCGGAGAGGTCACCACCCCGAACGCGTTTTCCAGCGCCGCGATGTCGAAACGGCCGAAATGGAAAAGCTTGACCACCTTGGCGTCGGTCAGAAGCCGGCACAGATTCGGCGCCTCGGTCTGGCCGCGTTCGATCTGGACCAGGTGCGCGTCGCCGTCGCCCGACGACATCTGCACCAGACACAGCCGGTCGCGACGCGGGTCCAGCCCCATCGTTTCGGTGTCGATGGCCACCAGAGGCCCAAGTTTCACGTCGTCGGGAAGGTCGTTGGGGTAAAGATGAATGCTCATGTCGGCTTCTGCCTTGTCTGGGTCATGTTCTCTCTGACCAGAAACCGCAGCGCGGGTCCAGCGCGCATGCCGGGTTCGCGCCCGAACGCCCGCGCCCTGCCGGCCAAAGAAAAACCCCCGCGCCTGACGGCCGGGGGTGTTTCATGGTGCCCAGGAGAGGACTCGAACCTCCACGCCTTGCGGCACACGGACCTGAACCGTGCGCGTCTACCAGTTCCGCCACCTGGGCAGGTGGTGAGCGGGGTCTTTAAAGCCACTCCTTGGGGGCGTCAATGGGGATCGGCGCAAATTTTCGGCTGCGCTTTCCAAGGCAGCGCGGCGTCGGCGCGCGGGCCGCAAACAGCGTCTTGTCTTGTCGCGCCGCCCCGGCTTGGGTATTGAACCCGAAGACGCGGCACGAAGGAGGCGAGAAGCCCATGGCGAAACTGGTCACGATCTTTGGCGGGTCGGGCTTTGTCGGCCGACAGGTGGCCCGCATCATGGCCAAGCGCGGCTGGCGGGTCCGCATCGCGGTGCGCCGCCCCGACGAGGCGCTGTTCACGCGAACCTATGGCGCGGTCGGGCAGGTCGTGCCGGTGCTGTGCAATATCCGCGACGAATTCTCGGTCCGCGCGGCCATGTCCGACGCCGACGCGGTCGTGAACTGCGTCAATATCGAGCGACCCGAGGGCAAAAGCAATTTCAAGTCCGTGTTCGAGGACGGCGCCGAACACATCGCCCGGCTGTCGAAAGAGATGGGCGTCGCCCGCATCGTCCATATCTCGGGGATCGGCGTCGATCCCGATTCGGCCAGCCGCTATGTCGCCTCGAAGGCGCGCGGCGAGGCGGCGGTGCTGGACCATCGCCCCGATGCCGTCGTGCTGCGCCCCTCGGTGATCTTTGGACCCGACGATCATTTCTACAACCGCTTCGCCAGCCTGGCGCGGATGGGGCCGGTCATGCCAATTTCCGGCGGCGCCACCCGGTTGCAGCCGGTCTTCGTGGACGATGTCGCCACCGCCGCCGCCATGGGTGCCACCGGCGAGGCGGAACCCGGCATCTACGAGCTGGGCGGCCCCGAAATCATGACCATGCGCGAGATCGTGGAGCAGGTCCTGACGATCACCCATCGCCGCCGTCTTGTCCTGAACATGCCGTTCTGGCTGGCCGGGATCGGCGCGACCGTTCTGGACCTCTTGCAGTTCGTCACCTTCGGCCTGTTCACCAACCGGATTCTGGGCCGCGACCAGTTGATCCTGCTGAAGGACGACAACGTCGTCAGCGGCAAGTTCCCCGGCTTCGACGATCTGGGCATCCGGCCCACCGCGTCCGAGGCGGTGCTGGAAGAATATCTGTGGCGCTTCCGCCCTTCGGGGCAATATGACGCGATCAAGAACTCGGCGAAGAATCTGCGCAGCTTCTGATGGAATCCAACACGATTGTGGCCGCGGTCCTGGGTCTTCTCGAGGGCCTGACCGAGTTCATCCCCGTCTCATCTACCGGCCACGTCCTTCTGGCCGGTCATTTCCTGGGCTTCAATTCGCCCGGCCGCGCCTTCGAGGTGGTGATCCAGCTTGGCGCGGTGCTGGCCATCCTTGGCGTCTATGCCGGACGGATCTGGCATATCCTGTCGTCGGCCCCGCATGATCCGACCTCGCGCCGCTTTGTCGCGGCGATCCTGCTGGCGTTTCTGCCGGCCGTCGTAATCGGCGTTCTGGCGCATGACGTCATCAAGACGGTGCTGTTCGAAACCCCGGTGCTGATCGCCGTCATGCTGATTCTGGGCGGCATCGTCCTGCTGTTCGTGGACCGGTGGGCGACCAACCCGCAGCTTTTCCGGGCCGAGGATTTTCCGCTGTCCATGGCCTTCAAGATCGGCGTGATCCAGTGTCTGGCGATGATCCCCGGCGTTTCGCGTTCGGGCGCCACCATCGTCGGTGCCCTGGTGCTGGGCGCTGACAAAAGGTCGGCGGCCGAATTCTCGTTCTTCCTGTCGATGCCCACCATGCTGGGCGCGTTCGTCTATGATCTTTACCAGAACCGCGACGTTCTGGACGCGGCGGCGCTGGACAACATCATGATCGGCTTTGCCTGCGCCTTCGTGACGGCCGTTCTGGTGGTGCGCTGGCTGCTCGGCTATGTCTCGCAGAACGGATACAGCCTTTTCGCCTGGTGGCGCATCGTCGTCGGAACCCTTGTTTTGCTGGCTTTGACGGCAGGTATGTAAGTGATACTGACGTATCTGGGCCGTCCCTCAGCAGATTTTATGCGATCGCCGCCATAAATCTGCCGGTTAGGTCAGTCTTGCTGCCTTTTCATCGTTTTCGCCTTGGTTTATCGGGGTGGAAGAGGTTTTTGACAGTCGGAAGGGTCGCGCAGCCATGGCCACGCAGAAGATGCTGACATTCGTTTCCACGCCGCGCGAGATGCCGCAAAAGCGTGGCGCGGCCGAGCGCAGCGACGACTTTCACGAGATCTATCGCGAATATGCCGCGCAGAAGGCGGCCGAGCAGGCAGGGCGGTGCAGCCAGTGCGGCGTGCCCTATTGCCAAAGCCATTGCCCGCTGCACAACAACATTCCCGACTGGCTGCGCCTGACTGCCGAGGGCCGCCTGAAGGAGGCATACGAGGTCAGCCAGGCGACCAACACCTTCCCCGAGATCTGCGGCCGGATCTGCCCGCAGGACCGTCTGTGCGAAGGCAATTGCGTCATCGAACAGGCCGGTCACGGCACCGTCACCATCGGCGCGATCGAGAAATACATCACCGATTCGGCGTGGCAGGAAGGCTGGGTCAAGGGTCCGGCCCCGGTGCAGGAACGCGCCGAAAGCGTCGGCATCATCGGCGCCGGCCCCGGCGGTCTGGCGGCGGCGGATTCGCTGCGCCGGATGGGGTTTCAGGTGACGATCTACGACCGCTACGACCGCGCGGGCGGGCTGATGACCTATGGAATCCCGGGTTTCAAGCTGGAAAAGGACGTGGTCATGCGCCGCAACCGCCTGCTGGAGGATGGCGGGGTCGAGTTCGTCCTGAACTGCAATGTCGGCGAGGATATCAGCTTCGACGCGATCCGGGGGCGGCACGACGCGGTGCTGATCGCCACCGGCGTCTACAAGACCCGCGATCTGGATCTGGACAATGCCGAGGCCGGCGGCGTGGTCCGCGCCATCGACTATCTGACCGCCAGCAACAAGGTGGATTTCGGCGACGACGTGCCCGATTTCGACGATGGCGAGCTGAACGCGCGGGGCAAGCGCGTGGTGGTGATCGGCGGCGGCGACACGGCGATGGATTGCGTGCGCACCGCCATCCGGCAGGGGGCGCAATCAGTCAAGTGCCTGTATCGCCGCGACCGCGCCAACATGCCCGGATCGCAGCGAGAGGTGCAGAACGCCGAGGAAGAAGGCGTTGAATTCGTGTGGCTTTCCGCACCCGGCGCGTTTGCCGGCCACGTCACCGGCATCGCCGCCGAGGCGCAGGAACGCGATGTGGACGGCATCGGCCAG
The DNA here is from genome assembly GCF_028553765.1 of Paracoccus stylophorae. Lineage (NCBI taxonomy): Bacteria > Pseudomonadati > Pseudomonadota > Alphaproteobacteria > Rhodobacterales > Paracoccaceae > Paracoccus > Paracoccus stylophorae. The sequence continues at coordinate 3,369,368 of NZ_CP067134.1, forward strand.
ATTGCCGGTGTGCGCGTGCAGAAGATGCGTCTGGGCGCGCCCGATGTCAGCGGACGGCAAAGCCCCGAACCGATCCAGGGCGCCGATTACGACGAGCCTGCCGAACTGGTCATCAAGGCCCTGGGATTCGAGCCCGAGGATCTGCCGACGCTGTGGGGCGTGGACGGGCTGGAGGTCACGTGGTGGGGCACGATCAAGGCGAATTTCCAGACCCACCAGACCTCGATCCAGGGCGTCTATGCGGTGGGCGATATCGTGCGCGGCGCCAGCCTGGTGGTCTGGGCGATCCGCGACGGGCGCGAGGCCGCCGAATCGATTGCCGGCTTCCTGACCGGCGAGGCCCGCGTGGCCGCAGAATGAGGGGCGCACCGACGATGCACAGACCTGACACGGCACAGACACAGACCGTACACCGACAACGCACGGTGGCCGTTGCGCGCCGCAGCCCGTCGCGCGGATATATGTCAGCATCCCTGCCCCTTCTGGCGGCAGCCGGTCTGCTGGCCGCCGCGCTGGCCGTGGTTCCGCTGCCCGGCCGCGCCGCCACCTTCACCCCGCCGCAGGGCTGCACGCTGGAGGTGACGGTGCAGAATCGCGGCTGTTCGGTCAGCCAGTATTACCGCTGCACCGCCGATCCCGAGGGCCATCAGCGCAGCGCGATCTTTGGCCAGGACGGGCTGTCGCATCTGTCGCGGATCGACGACGAGACGCGCTGGATCGAAAGCGCCGATCCGCAGACCGGCTTGCAGGATCGACTGGTCGAGGAGGCCAGGGACCATGCCAGCTTTTCCACGCTGCTGGACACCGGGCGCGACGATTTCGATTTCTGGACCCTGTCGAACACGGGCGAGCGGCTGCGCCATGTCGGCCATGACGAGCTGACCGGCGAGACGGTGCGCATCGACGGGGTCGAACTGGAAAAGACCCGGTTCGAACTGGTTACCTATGATTCCGAGGGCGAGGTGCTGATCACCCGCGAGGGGCAGCAATTCATCAGCCGCGCCATGCGCCGCTTTTACGGCGGGATCGAACGGCAAAGCGACTGGACCGGCGAGACCCGCAACACCAATGACAGCCCGGTGCTGTTCAGCTTTCCGGGCGAGACCGGCTTTGGCGAAACCACCCCGCAATTCGACTGCGATCAGCTGATAACCGGCTTGCAGATTCCGGGGTCGGGCGCATGAGCGCCACGCTGGAAGGTCGCTGCCTGTGCGGCGATGTGTCCATCACGCTGAGCGACTGGACGCCCGAGATCAGCGCCTGTCATTGCCGGCTGTGCCGCTGCGCGGGCGGCGGTCTGATGGCCGGGTTCGACGCGCCCGCCGAGGCGGTGACGGTCCGCGGCGAGGTGCGGCGGTTCCGCGCCACCGATTTCGCCGAACGCGCCTTCTGCCCGCGCTGCGGCACGAATCTGTGGCTGCGTGACGATGACGGAGATTATGAATTGTCGCCGGGCCTGTTCGAGGCAGCAGGCCGCTTTCCGCTGATCCGCGAAGTCTATGCGGATTGCGCGCAGCGTTTTGCCCGGCTTGCAGGCGATCATCCCCGGATCAGCCGCGCCGAATACGAATCCCACCACAAGCATGTGGAGACCGACCGATGACCACGTTTTCGCCCGAATGGCACGCCGAGGAACAGGCCCGCCGCGACTGGATGGACCGCAACAGCCTGTATCGGGCCGATGACGAACATTCGTCCTGCGGGGTGGGCTTTGTCGTCGATCTGGACGGCACGCCGCGCCGGCAGGTGGTGCAGAACGGCATCGACGCGCTGAAGGCGATCTGGCATCGCGGCGCGGTCGATGCGGACGGCAAGACCGGCGACGGGGCGGGCATCCATGTGCAGATCCCGGTGCCGTTCTTCCATGACAAGATCCGCCGCACCGGGCACGAGCCCGACCGCGACAAGCTGATCGCGGTGGGGCAGGTCTTTCTGCCGCGCACGAACTTTGCCCAGCAGGAAACCTGCCGGACCATCGTGGAATCCGAGGTTCTGCGGATGGGCCATTATATCTATGGCTGGCGGCACGTGCCGGTGAACACCGCCGTTCTGGGCGAAAAAGCCAACGCCACCCGCCCCGAGATCGAGCAGATCCTGATCCGCTGCGAAAAGGACATCGACCATGTCCGGTTCGAGCGCGAGCTGTATATCATCCGCCGCCGGATCGAGAAGGCAGCCATCGCCGCGCAGGTCACGCAGCTGTATTTCTGTTCGCTGTCCTGCCGGTCGATCATCTACAAGGGGATGATGCTGGCCGAACAGGTGGCCGAGTTCTATCCCGACCTGAAGGACGAGCGGTTCGAAAGCGCCTTCGCCATCTATCACCAGCGTTATTCCACCAACACGTTCCCGCAATGGTGGCTGGCCCAGCCGTTCCGGATGCTGGCCCATAACGGCGAGATCAACACGCTGAAGGGCAATCTGAACTGGCTGCGCAGCCACGAGATCCGGATGGCCAGCAATGCCTTTGGCGAGGGGGCCGAGGATATCAAGCCGATCGTGCCGGCCGGGTCGTCCGACAGCGCGGCGCTGGATGCCGTCTTCGAGGTGATGGTGCGGTCGGGGCGGTCCGCGCCGATGACCAAGACGATGCTGGTGCCCGAAAGCTGGTCCAAGGCCACGACCGACATGCCGAAGGCGTGGGCGGACATGTATGCCTATTGCAACGCGGTGATGGAGCCGTGGGACGGGCCGGCCGCGCTGGCCATGACCGACGGGCGGTGGGTCTGCGGCGGGCTGGACCGCAACGGGCTGCGGCCGATGCGCTATGTGGTGACGGGCGACAATCTGCTGTTTGCCGGGTCCGAGGTCGGGATGGTGCCCATCGACGAGGCCCAGATCCGCGAAAAGGGCGCGTTGGGGCCGGGCCAGATGATCGCCGTCGACATGTGGGACGGCCGGCTTTACCGCGACGCCGAGATCAAGGACCGGCTGGCCGCCAGCCAGCCATTCGGCGAATGGATCGAGAAGGTCGTCGATCTGAGCCTGATCATGCGCGAACTGCCCGAGGATGCGGCGTTCACGGGCGAGGCGCTGCGCCGCCGGCAGGTCGCCGCCGGCTTTACCATCGAGGAGATGGAGACGGTGCTGTCGCCCATGGTCGAGGACGGCAAGGAGGCCATCGCCTCGATGGGCGACGACACGCCGCCCGCGGTGCTGTCGAACCGCTATCGCCCGCTGAGCCATTTCTTTCGCCAGAACTTTTCGCAGGTCACGAACCCGCCCATCGATTCGCTGCGCGAGACGCGGGTGATGAGCCTGAAGACCCGGTTCGGCAACCTCAAGAACGTGCTGGACGAAAGCAGCAGCCAGACCGAGATCCTGGTGCTGGAAAGCCCGTTCGTGACCAATTCCGAACTGGCCGAGATGTGCCGCATGTTCGCCGAGAACGTGGCCCATATCGACTGCACCTTCCCCGCGGGGGCCGGGCAGGACGCGCTGGCCGAGGGGCTGGCGCGGATCCGGGCCGAGGCCGAGGACGCGGTGCGGTCGGGACACGGCCATCTGGTGCTGAGCGACGAGCGTCAGGACGCCGACCGCATCGCCATGCCGATGATCCTGGCCACCAGCGCGGTTCATTCCTGGCTGACGCGCAAGGGGCTGCGGACCTTCTGTTCGGTCAATGTGCGGTCGGCGGAATGCATCGACCCGCATTATGTCGCGGTGCTGATCGGGTCGGGCGCGACGACGGTGAACCCCTATCTGGCGCAGGATTCCATCGCCGACCGGATCTCGCGCGGATTGCTGGCGGGCAATCTGTTCGACGCGATGAACCGCTATCGCGAGGCGATCGATGCGGGGCTGCTGAAGATCATGGCGAAGATGGGGATTTCGGTCCTGTCGTCCTATCGCGGCGGGCTGAACTTCGAGGCGGTGGGGCTGTCGCGTGCGATGGTTGCCGAGTATTTCCCCGGCATGCAAAGCCGGATCAGCGGCATGGGCCTGCACGGGTTGCAGGCCAAGCTGGAGGCGCTGCACCGCACCGCCTTTGCGGCGGACAATGTCGATCTGCTGCCGGTGGGCGGCTTCTACAAGCTGCGCCGGTCGGGCGAGAAACACGCCTGGGAAGCCAACACGATGAAGCTGTTGCAGGTGGCCTGCGAGAAGGCCAGCTATGACGTCTGGAAACAGTTCAGCGCCACGATGCGGGCCAACCCGCCGATCCATATCCGCGATCTGCTGGACATCAAGCCGCTTGGCAAGCCGGTGCCGATCGAGGAGGTGGAAAGCATCACCTCGATCCGCAAGCGGTTCGTGACGCCGGGCATGTCGCTTGGCGCGCTGTCGCCCGAGGCGCACATGACGCTGAACATCGCGATGAACAGGATCGGCGCGAAATCCGATTCGGGCGAGGGCGGCGAGGACCCCGCGCATCACGCGCCCCTGCCCAACGGCGACAACCCCTCGGCCAAGATCAAGCAGGTCGCCAGCGGCCGGTTCGGCGTGACGGCGGAATATCTGAACGCCTGCGAGGAGCTGGAAATCAAGGTGGCGCAGGGCGCCAAGCCCGGCGAGGGCGGGCAGTTGCCCGGCATGAAAGTGACCAAGCTGATCGCGCGGCTGCGCCATTCGACGCCGGGGGTCACGCTGATCAGCCCGCCGCCGCATCACGACATCTACAGCATCGAGGATCTGGCGCAGCTGATCTATGACCTGAAGCAGATCAACCCGCGCGCCAAAATCACCGTCAAGCTGGTGGCGATGTCGGGCGTGGGCACGATCGCGGCGGGCGTCGCCAAGGCCAAGGCCGACGTGATCCTGATCTCGGGCCATAACGGCGGCACCGGCGCGTCCCCCGCCACGTCAATCAAGTTCGCCGGCCTGCCGTGGGAGATGGGTCTGACCGAGGCGCATCAGGTTCTGGCCATGAACCGGCTGCGCGACCGCGTCACCCTGCGCACCGATGGCGGGCTGCGCACCGGGCGCGACATCGTCATGGCCGCGATGATGGGGGCCGAGGAATACGGCATCGGCACCGCCGCGCTGATCGCGATGGGCTGCATCATGGTCCGCCAGTGCCAATCCAACACCTGCCCGGTCGGCGTCTGCACGCAGGACGAAAAGCTGCGCGCGATGTTCACCGGCAGCGCCGACAAGGTGGTGAACCTGATCACCTTCTATGCCCAGGAGGTGCGCGAGATCCTGGCCGGGATCGGCGCGCGCAGCCTGGACGAGGTGATCGGACGCGCCGATCTGCTGACGCAGGTCAGCCGGGGGGCGGCCAATCTGGACGATCTGGACCTGAACCCGCTGCTGATCACCGTCGATGGGGCGGAAAAGATCGTCTATGACCGTTCGCGGCCGCGCAACGCGGTCATGGACACGCTGGACGCCGAAATCGTCAAGGACGCCGCCCGCTTCTTCGAGGAGGGCGAGAAGATGCAGCTGTCCTATGCGGTGCGCAACACGCAGCGCACGGTGGGCACGCGCACCTCCAGCATGATCGTGCAGAAATTCGGGATGCGGAACAATCTGCAACCCGACCACCTGACCGTCCGCCTGACCGGCAGCGCCGGTCAGTCCCTTGGCGCGTTCGCCGCGCCGGGCCTGAAGCTGGAAGTGTCGGGCGATGCCAACGACTATGTCGGCAAGGGTCTGTCGGGCGGCACCATCGTGGTGCGCCCGCCCATGGTCAGCAAGCTGGTGGCCGAGGACAACACCATCATCGGCAACACCGTCCTTTACGGCGCGACGGCAGGCCATCTATTCGCCGCCGGCCGCGCCGGAGAGCGTTTCGCGGTCCGCAATTCGGGCGCGAAGGTCGTGATCGAGGGCTGCGGCACCAATGGCTGCGAATACATGACCGGCGGGGTGGCGGTGATCCTGGGCCGGATCGGCACCAATTTCGGGGCCGGCATGACCGGCGGCATGGCCTATCTTTACGACCCCGACGGGGTGGCGCGCGATTACATCAACGCCGAGACGCTGGTGATGTGCCCGGTCACGCAGGACCATTGGGAGGCGCAGTTGAAGGAACTGATCGAACGCCACGCCAAGGAGACCATGTCGCGCAAGGCCGATGCGATCCTTCAGGACTGGGACACCGAAAAGGGCAATTTCCTGCAAATCTGCCCCAAGGAGATGCTGCCGCATCTGCCCTATCCCATCGCGGCGGTCGAGGCGCCGGCGGCGATGCCGGCCGAATAGGCGTAACGGGCCTGATGACACGGGGGCGCGGTCCGGCCGGATCGCGCCCCCTGTTCGTCTGGCCGTCATGCCGGTCCTTGCGCCAGCGCGACCCGGGCAGGCGGGAACCCTGACCTGCGGGGCACGTTCCTGCCGTGGAACCGCTTACCCCCTCGGGAGAGAAATCATGTCCGAACTGATCGTCATTGCCTTCGACGACGAGACCACCGGCTTCGAGATGCGGGCCGAACTGGTCAAGATGCAGAAGGATTACCTGATCGAGATGGAGGATGCCGTCGTCGTCACCCGCAGCGGCGAGGACGACATCAAGCTGCATCAGGCCGTCAACCTGACGACCGCCGGCGCGGTCGGCGGCGGATTCTGGGGCGCGCTGATCGGGCTGGTGTTTCTGAACCCGATCCTGGGGGCGGCGGTGGGCGCGGGGGCCGGCGCGCTGGCCGGACGCTTCACCGATATCGGCGTCAACGACGATTTCATGCGCGAGGTGGGCCATTCGCTGCAACCCGGCGGCTCGGCGGTGTTCGTGCTGGTGCGCAAGATGACCGCCGACAAGGTGCTCGAGCGGCTGGCGCATTTCCACCGCAAGGGCCGGGTGTTGCAGACCTCGCTGTCGAACGAGGACGAGGAAAAGCTGCGCCACGCCCTGTCGGGCGAACAGCCGCCCGCGACCTGATCGCGCCCGGGCCCGTGCGCCCTGCCGTGCGCGCGGCTTGACGGGGCGGCGCGGGGCGTGACAAAGCCCTGTGCATGATCCTGCGCGCGATCTTCCGCCCCCCGGCGACCGATGCGGCCCCGGACACGGGCGGCAGACCCGCCGCCAGACGCTGGCGGCCGCTGCGGCGCGCGCTGATCTGGCTGCGATGGTTTGCGCTGCGGGTGCTGCTGTTGATGGCGGTGCTGGTGGGCATCTATGCGCTGGTCAATCCGCCGACGACCTGGACCATTGTGGCGGAATCGCGCGAACACCCGATCCGGCCGCGCCAATGGGTCGATCTGGGCCATATCGCCCCTGCCATGCGGCGCGCGGCGGTGGCCGCCGAGGACGCGAATTTCTGCCTGCACTGGGGCTTCGACATGACCGAGATCCGCAAGGTGGTGGCGTCGGGGTCCAGCCGCGGCGCCTCGACCATCACGCAGCAGACGGCCAAGAACGTGTTTCTGTGGCAGGGGCGCAGCTGGCCGCGCAAGCTGCTTGAGACGATCTATACGCCCATGATCGAGGCGCTGTGGTCCAAGCAGCGCATTCTGGAAGTCTATCTGAACGTGGCCGAGTTCGGGCCGGGGATCTTCGGGGTGGATGCCGCCGCGCGCAGCTACTATGGCGTGACGCCGGCGCAGCTGACGCCGGTGCAGGCCGCGCGACTGGCGGCGGTGCTGCCGGCGCCGAAATCGCGCGACGCGACCCGCGCCTCGGCCCGGTCGCGGGCGATTGCCGACGGGGCGGCGACGATTGCGCGGGATGGCCGCGCCGATTGCCTGCAAGAGGCGCGTTCCGGTTGAAACGCGGCCCCCCCGGGCTTATCAAGGCGCCGTTGCGCAAGAAGGGGGTCTCGAAGCAGTCGATGAACAACAACACGCAGACCACGCGACTTTACCATTCGATGCTGTCGCCGTTTTGCCGCAAGGTGCGGCTGGTTCTGGCCGAGAAGAAGATCGAGGTCGAGCTGGTCGAGGAGAAATACTGGGAAAACCCGCCCGACCTGAAGCGCCGCAACCCGGCCGGCAAGCTGCCGGTGCTGCGCCATCGCGGCAACATGCTGGCCGAAAGCCAGGCGATCATCGAATATCTGGACGAGGCGGTGCCCGAACCGTCGCTGATGCCGCGCCAGCCGCTGGAACGCCACGAGGTGCGCCGGCTATGCGCGTGGTTCGACGACAAGTTCAACGCCGAGATCACCCAGCCCATCCTGACCGAGCGGGTGTGGAAGAAGATCATGCGATCAGGCTATCCCGACAGCCGCGCGGTCAAGGACGGGCTGCGCGCGATCAAGGAGCATATCGACTATCTGACCACGCTGCTGGAGGAACGCCGCTGGCTGGCCGGCAACAGCCTGTCGCTGGCCGATTTTACCGCGGCGGCGCATTTTTCGTGCCTGGATTACATCTCGGACGTGGACTGGGACCGGTCAGAGACGCTGCGCGACTGGTATGCCACGATCAAGTCGCGCCCGGCCTTTCGCGGCGTGCTGGCCGATCAGCTGCCGGGCATCCACCCCGCCCCGCATTATGCCGAGCTGGACTTTGGATAAGAAAGGGGGGCGCTGCCCCCCATCGCCTGGCGGCGATCCCCCCCGGGATATTTCCGCGCCAAAGATCAAGCTTGCCCTGGCGTCCGAGGCCGAGGCGGCGGGGTTTGCGAAGATGGGGGTGACGCGGCCCGACGCGGTCCCCGAGATCGCCGGACGGTTGCAGGCCTTCCTGCGCGCCGGGCGGCACGGGCAGATGGGCTGGATGGCCGAACGGACGCATTGGCGCGGCGATCCCGCCGCGCTGTGGCCCGAGGCGCGGTCGGTCGTCATGCTGGCCGAGCTTTACACCCCCGATCACGATCCGATGGCGGTTCTGGACCGACCCGACCGGGCGGCGGTCAGCGTCTATGCACAGGGCCGCGATTACCACGATCTGGTCAAGAAACGGCTGAAGCGCGTCGGCCGCTGGCTGCTGGAGCAGGCGCCGGGGCACCAGATCAAGGTATTCGTGGACACCGCCCCGGTGATGGAAAAGCCGCTGGCGCAGGCCGCCGGGCTGGGCTGGCAGGGCAAGCACACCAATCTGCTGTCGCGCGATCTGGGCAGCTGGTTCTTTCTGGGGGCGATCTTCACCACCGTCGATCTGCCCCCCGACGCGCCCGAGGGCGAGCATTGCGGGTCCTGCCGGGCCTGTCTGGACATCTGTCCGACCGACGCCTTTCCGGCCCCGTTCCAGCTGGATGCGCGGCGCTGCATTTCCTATCTGACGATCGAGCACAAGGGGCCGGTCGATCCGGAATTGCGGCCGCTGATGGGCAACCGGATCTATGGCTGCGACGATTGCCTGGCGGTCTGTCCGTGGAACAAGTTCGCGCGCGAGGGCCGCGAGATGCGCTATCGCGGGCTGATCGGGGCGCCGCCGCTGGCCGAGCTGGCAGTGCTGGACGATGCCGGGTTCCGGGCGCGGTTTTCGGGCAGTCCGATCAAGCGGATCGGCCGCGACCGGTTCGTGCGCAACGTGCTGTACGCGATCGGCAATTCCGGCCGCGCCGAGCTGCGCAAGGTGGCGCGCGGGCTGACCGGCGATCTCGACCCGGCGGTGGCGGACGCGGCGATCTGGGCGGTGGCGCGGCTGGCCGCCCACGGCTAAAGCAGGAAGTCGTCCGCCCCCAGGGACAGATGCCCGTCGAGGCGGATCAGCATGTCGGCCCGGCCGTCGCCGTCGATCTCGGCCAGCACATGCGTCTGATCCCCGCGGTGAAGCCAGCGCAGCTGGTGGTCGTCGCTAAAGCCGCCGCGACCGACCAGGTGCAGATCCAGCGCCGACAGATCCAGACGGTCCTGTCCGGGGGTGAAATCGGCGATCCGGTCGGCCCCGCGCCCCGGCCTGCTGTCGCCGGCCGAGACGAAGCGGAACACGTCGCGCCCGCCGCCGCCATACAGGATGTCCGGCCCCGCGCCGCCGACGATGGTGTCATGTCCGGACCCGCCCCAGATCCGGTCCCGGCCGCCGCCGCCGACCAGCAGATCGTGGCCAAGATCGCCCCTGAGCGTATCGTTGCCGTTTCCGCCGAACAGCGTGTCGCGGCCGCTGTTGCCGCGCGCGACATCGTGTCCGCCGCCCAGCCGCAGCAGATCGTCGCCCGCGCCCGCGCCGTGGACGATGTCGCGGTCGCGGCCGCCGATGATGGTGTCGTTGCCCTGATCGCCGCGATAGCGGTTCACGCCGTTGCCGCCGATCAGCCGGTCATGGCCGTGCCCGCCCAGAAGGATGTCGTTGCCGTGATCGCCGCGCAGCGTGTCGTTTCCCGCCCCGCCCACCAGTATGTCGCGGTCGCGACCGCCCGACAGCCGGTCATGGCCCGACCCGCCGATCAGATAGTCGTTGCCGTTGCCACCGACCAGCGTGTCGTTGCCCCATCCGCCATCCAGCCGGTCATTGCCGGCATTCCCCCACAGCCGGTCCCGGCCGCCATTGCCGAACAGCCGGTCATGGCCGCCGCCGCCCCACAGACGGTCATGGCCCGAGCCGCCGTGCAGCGTGTCGTGATGTGCCTCGCCAAACAAAAAATCGTTGCCGCGATCGCCGTAGAGAAGATCGTTGCCGTTGCCGCCATGCAGGCTGTCATGGCCCATCTGGCCGCGGATCGTGTCGCGGCCCCATTGTCCCTTCAGCAGATCCGCGCCCCAGCCGCCGCGCAGCAGATCGTCGCCGCCGCCCCCGAACAGAAGGTCGCTGCCGCGCCCGGCGATCAGCGTGTCGTTTCCGCCGCCGCCGGTCAGGCGGTTGTTGCCGAAAAAATCCTCAAGCCAGTCGTCGCCCGCGCCGCCGTCAAGCGTGTCGTTGCCGGACCCGCCATCCAGTCGATCGTCGCCATCCTCGCCCCATAATTCGTCGTCGCCGTCGCCGCCGCACAGCGCGTCGCCGCCCGCACCGCCCCACAGCGTGTCATCGTCCGCCTGTCCCCACAGGCGGTCATCGCCGCCCGCGCCGTAAAGCAGGTCGTCGCCCGCGCCTGCGTCGAGAAGGTCGCCCCCATCGCCCCCGTCCAGAATGTCGCGGCCGGCACCCGCGATCAGCGTGTCGTCGCCGTCGCCGCCGGACAGGCTGTTGTCGCCGCGCGTATCCTCAAGCCGGTCGTGGCCGGCGTCGCCCGCCAGCGTGTCATCGCCATCCTCGCCGTCCAGAAGATCGTCGCCGTCCCCGCCCTGCAGCGCGTCATCGCCCTCGCCGCCCCACAGCACATCGGTGCCGGGACCGCCGGACAGCAGATCGCCGCCGGCCTGGCCCCACAGCGTGTCGTCGCCCTCATCCCCCTGCAGGCGGTCCGGGCCGCCGCCGCCGTAAAGAATGTCGTGCCCGGCACCGCCATAAAGGACATCGCGGCCGTCGCCGGCGATCAGCGTGTCGTCGCCCGCGCCGCCCAGAAGCCGGTTATGGCCCCAGAAATCGCGCAGCACATCGTCGCCCGCATCGCCCGACAGCGTATCGTCGCCGGCATCGCCGTCGATCCGGTCGTCGCCGTCGCCGCCATACAGGCTGTCATTGCCGTCGCCGCCTTTCAGCGTGTCGTGGCCATCGCCCCCCTGGATCAGGTCGTTGCCCGCATCGCCCGACAGATCGTCGTTCCCGCCATCGCCGAACAGCGTGTCGTTGCCATCGTCGCCCTGCACCAGATCGTCGCCATCGCCGCCGCGCAGCGCGTCGTGGCCGCCTCCGCCCAGAATCGTGTCGGCCCCGCCGCCGCCCGACACGGTGTCGTTGCCGCCCCCCGCCACCAGCCGGTCGCCGCCCTGCCCGCCCAGAAGCCGGTCGGCGCTGTCCGTGCCGAACAGCCAGCGCCCGACCGTCGAGGGATCGTCGGGCGCGACCTGTCCGGGGTCCAGCTCCGGCAGCAGGTAATGGGCGACCGGAAACATCGCGTTGGTGAAATCCTGCGGGTCCAGCGGTCGGCCATCGCGGCTGCGCAGGTCGATGGTCGTGTCCTTGTGCGTGATCCGCATGCCCCAGCCGAAGGGCTGAAGTTTCAGTTGCCAGACGCTGCGGACCGTGCCCATCAGCGACAGGTCCAGCCGGTCGGTGCGCGGGTCGAAATCCTTGACGATCACCCGCCCGCCCGCGCCGTCGATCACGAAGGTGTCGGCGCCGTCGCCACCGACCAGCATGATGTTCTGCCCGCCCGCAACCAGGATGTCGTCGCCTGCCCCGCCCTCAAGCCGGGTGGTGCCGGGGCGGGCGATCAGCAGGTCGTCGCCCGCCCCGCCGCGCACGGTGCCCGTGCCCGCCAGGATCGTGCCGCCCGGCGCGCCGGGATCGAAGACCAGCTGCGTGATGCCGGGCCGTGTCGCGCTGGTGACGAACAGCGCGATCTTGCCGTCGATCACCTGCGCGGCGATGGCGCTGACATCCTCCAGCGTCATGGCGTCGGTGTCGGCGATGGTGGCCAGATGCAGCAGCCGGCCGTCGGGCAGCAGGGTGAAGATGCTGATCCCGTCATCGGCGCCGCCCGCGAAGACATAGCCGCGACCGCCCACCACCGCGCTCGCCAGCGCGGAGACGCCGTCGAAGCGGGTGGTCAGTTCGTCCAGCACGTGATCGGTCGTCGTCAGCCGGCCATCGGCCCCCAGCCGGAACACCGTCAGCGAGGACGAGGACGAGCCGGCCATGACCAGAAACGTCTTGCCGCCGAATTGCAGCGCCTTGACGTCCGACGGGATGGCATAGCCGGTCCCTTGCAGGCCGGAATGGGTTTCGCCCGCCCCCAGCACGCCGTTTTCGGCCAGACGGTGGGTCGAGATGACATCGCCGCCCGACGAGATCGCGACCAGCAGCCGTTGGCCGCCGACGGTCAGGTCGATGATCTCGTCCAGCCCCGCGCCCTCGATCGCGCCGGTGGCGGGCAGGGTGACGGAGGAACGTGTCTGAAGCGTGCCGTCTTCCATCACCCGCCGCACGACCAGCGTCATGTCGTCCGCCCGGCCCGAATAGATGAAATCGCCCGCCGCGGTCGAGAATTGTCCCAGTGCGGTGATCCCCTGCCCGACCGGGGATTGGGCAAACAACGGATCGAAGCGGCCAAGCGAACCGCCCGCCTGCACCGGGACCGCCATCCCCTCGGCCCCGCCAAGCTGGCCCAGATGCAGGTGGACGCCGTCCGCAAGGGTCAGGACCGTCAGTTCCGGGTCGCGCTGCGGGGTGAAGCCGCGGGGAAAGGCCGTGCCGTCGATAAATCGCAGCGGCGCGTCGGCATCGGTGATCGCAAAGCTGGCGACGCCGCCGCCGGCATGGGTGGTGCTGAACAAAAGCCACTGACCGCCGATCCGCGCCAGCGCCAGATCGGTCACGTTCGACAGCCAGCCCTCATCGTCAGGCCCGTAGGTCGCCACAAGGCGATAGGAAGCCATGCCCCGCCCCCCGTGCAAACTTGTCCAACGCCCCCGAATCTAGGGGGCGCGGGCTTAAGAAGGCATGCAGGGACGGGCGCGGGACAACGCCGAAATGGGCGACATTTTAGGCATCAGGGGGGTCAGACGGGCCGGTCGGGGTCGCGGCCGAAGGCCAGCGGACCATAAAGGATCAGGCCCGGCTGGCTGACCGTGGCATCGCGCAGCATCTGCGCCAGCGCCTCGACCGTGGTGCGGACCAGCCGCTGATGGGGGTGGCCGACCGCCTCGGCGAACAGGGCGGGCGTGGTGCCGGGCAGGCCGTGGGCGCGCAGGCCGCGCGCCAGTTCGGGAAAGCTGCGCTGGCCCATGAACACGACGGTCGTGACCGAAGGATCGGCCAGCGCCGCCCAGTTGATGTCGCCGGGCAGATGCCCGGTCACGTCGGCCCCGGTCAGGAACTGCACCCGGCGCGCCGTCAGACGCCGGGTCAGCGGGATGCCCGCCGCCGCCGCCGCCGCGCTGGCCGAGGTGACGCCGGGCACGATCTGGAACGGGATGCCGGCCTCGGTCAGGGCGATCACCTCTTCCTCAAGCCGGCCGAAAATCCCGGCATCGCCGGATTTCAGCCGCACCACGCGCCGGCCCGCGCGGGCGTGATCGACCAGCAGCGCGTTCACGTGTTCCTGCCGGGCCGAGGGGCGGCCGGCGCGCTTGCCCACGGCGATCAGCTCCGCCTGCGGGCCGGCATGGTCCAGCACCGGCCCCGAGGCGAGATCGTCGAACAGCACGATATCGGCCTGTGCCAGCAGGCGCGCCGCCTTCAGCGTCAGCAGTTCCGGATCGCCCGGCCCGGCCGAGACCAGAGAGACGGAACCAGTCGGTCGTGCGGGATCGGACACGGGCAATGGGCTTTCGCTGCGGCAGACAGATGCCTGCTATAACACCGGCGACGGTTCTGACAATGCCGATGCGGCCGCGCCGGGCGCGGGAAACATCGCGCAGCCACGAAACTTTTCGGCGCGCGGCGCGTGACTGGAAGGGCAGCAGCAGGAGAGGACGATGGTGCAGATTTGCTGGTTCAGGCGGGTGTTGCGGCTGGACGACCACCCGGCGCTGGTCGCGGCGGCAAGGGCCGGGCCGGTCATTCCCCTTGTGATCCTGGACCCGGCCGAGGCGCGCGATCATCCCGCCAGCGCACAGCGTCAGGCGATGTCGCTGCCCCATCTGCAAACCGCGCTGCACCGCCACAACAGCCGGCTGATCGTCCGGCGCGGCGACCCGGCCGAGGTGCTGGAACGGATCGCGCGGCAGACCGGTGCCAAGGGCGTGCACGGCACCGAGGGCTTTCCGTTTGCCAGCGATCACGGGCTGAAGGCGGCGGTCGAACGCGGCGGGGCCACGCTGCACCTGCATCCGCTGGCCGATCTGGTGCCGCGTGCCTGCGTGCGCACGCAGCAGGGCGGCGTCTATCAGGTGTTCACGCCGTTCTGGCGCGCGTTGCGCGGGGTGGACATCCCGCCGCCGCTGGACCCGCCTCGCCTGACCCTGCCGCAGTCCTGGCCCGACAGCGACGGCCCTGACTGGCCCGAGGCGCGGGCGGCGATGGATCGCGGATGGGACGTGGTGGCCGAACATATCGCGGCGGGCGAGGATGCGGCGCGCGACCGGCTGGACCAGTTCCTGCACGGCCCGGTGACGGATTACGCCAGCCACCGCGACCAGCCGTGGCGGGGTTCGGCGACATCGGGTCTGTCCGACGCGCTGGCCGTGGGCGAGATCAGCGCGCGCCGCATCTGGCACACGGGTCTTGCCACGCGCGAGGACGGAACTCCGGGCGCCGACGATTTCCTGCGCGAGGTGGCGTGGCGCGAATTCGCGCGCGAATTGTTCCACGAAAGCCCGGACATGGGCGAACGCTGCTGGCGCGAGGGATGGAACGATTTTCCATGGAGACGCGACAACGCCGATGCGCGCGACTGGCGACGGGCCCGCACCGGCGTGCCGATGGTCGATGCCGGACTGCGCGAATTGTTCGTGACCGGCCGGATGCACAACCGGGTGCGGATGATCGCCGGCAGCTATCTGACCAAGCATCTTCTGACCGACTGGCGGGTCGGGCTGGACTGGTTCGCGCGCACGCTGATCGACTGGGACGCGGCGTCGAACGCGATGAACTGGCAATGGGTCGCGGGATGCGGGCCGGACGCCTCGCCCTATTTCCGGGTGTTCAATCCCGAATTGCAGGCGAAGAAATTCGACGGCGACGCGCGCTATCGCGACCATTGGCTGAAGCCCGATTCGCCCGGCGCGTGCGCCTTTGCGCAGGCCGCGCCGCGATCCTGGAACGTCGATCTGGTTCGCCGGCCCCTGCCCGCCCTTTCGTTGTCGCGGGGTCGGGCGCAGGCGCTGACCGCCTATGAGGATTTCAAGGAGTAGCACGATGAAAATGGCGATTCTCTATATCTCGACACTGGTGATTTTCCTGGCGGTGGACGTGGTCGGCATCAAGACGATCATCCGGCCGATCTTTGAACGCCATGTCGGCGATCTGATGGCCGATCCGCTGCGGCTTGGCCCGGCGGCGGCGTTCTATGCGTTCTATGTCGTGGGCCTGCTGTATTTCGTGTCGGTCCCGGCGCTGCGCGCGGATGCGCCGATCCAGGCGGCGTTGGCGGGCGCGTTTCTGGGACTGCTGTGTTACGGCACCTATGAATTCACCAGCCTGGCCATCCTGCGCGACTGGTCGTGGCAGCAGGTGATCGCGGACACGTCGTGGGGCGCGGCGCTGACCGGGTTTTCGGCATGGGCCGGCGTGACGATCGCGCGGATGGTCGGCTGATGCGCGCGCTGATCCTGGGTGCATCGGGCGGGATCGGCGGCGCGGTGGCCGCGCGGCTGCGCGACGGCGGCGGGCACGTCACCGGCCTGTCGCGCAGCGCGGACGGGCTGGATCTGACCGAGGCGGCGACGTTGCAGGATCACGCCACCCGTCTGGCGGGGCAGGAGTTCGACCTGATCTTCAACGCCACCGGCGCGCTGATGATCGGCGAGGACCGCCCCGAAAAAAGCTTCGAGGCGGCGCGGGCGGACGCCATGGCCCGGCAATTCGCGCTGAACGCGACGGGTGTGGCGCTGGCGATCCGGTATTTCGCGCCGCTGCTGGCCGGGGACCGGCGGGCGGTCTTTGCGTCGCTGTCGGCGCGCGTCGGTTCGATCGGGGACAACCGGCTTGGGGGCTGGTTCGGCTATCGCGCCGCCAAGGCCGCGCAGAACCAGATCATCCGCTGCGGCGCCATCGAATGGCGGCGCCGCAACGCCCGCAGCATCTTTGTCGCGCTGCATCCCGGCACGGTGACGACGCCGCTGACGGCGCGCTATGCCGACCGCTATCCGACCATTTCGCCCGCCCGCAGCGCCGAGGCGCTGTTGTCGGTGATCGACGGGCTGACGCCCCAGGACAGCGGCGGATTTTACGACTGGAAGGGCCAGCGGATCGAGTGGTGAGGCCTTAGCCCGCCAGATAGGGGGCGAAGGCCGCGTGAATCTGCCGCCCGTCGGGCTTGGTAAAGGACCCCCACGTGCCCAGGATGCGGCCCTGCGGGTCCAGCAGCACCTTGGAGAAGTTCCATTTCGGCACGAAGCCGGTCTGCTGGCGCACCCACCGATAGAACGGATGCACCTCGCCCTTGGCGACCGGCAGGATGTCGGTCATCGGCAGGGTGATGCCGTATTCGATGGTGCAGTATTCCTTGACCTTGGCGGCGTCGTCCAGTTCCTGATCGAAGTCGTTGGACGGCACCGCGACCACGACCAGCCCCTGCGGTCCGTATTCGTCCTGCATGGTCTGCATGTCGCGCAACTGCCCGGCAAAGCCGCACAGCGAGGCGGTGTTGACGACCAGGACCGGCCGACCGCGCCAGTCGGCGCTGTCCAGCATTCCCCCGTCGATCGAGGGGAAGGTGAAATGCGGCGTCGATTCGGCCGCCGCGCGACGGCTGAGCCCGGTGAAGGCGGCGGAGACCACGGTGGCAAAGGACAGAAACAGGCGGCGATGCATGGCAAGGGCCTTTCTCAGCTGCGAGTCGCCCCGAGGATACCATGCGCCGCCAGCAACACCGACCCCATGACCGCGATCAGCACGATCACGATGTTGAACGGCGAAAGATTGGCCGCGATCACCCCCAACAGCGCCCAGATGACGGCGGCGGAATAGGCCCATTCGCCGGGCTTCATCCGCTGCACCGCAAGGGCGATGACGGTGACGCCCGCCAGACACAGCACGGCGGCCCATGGCGCGGACACGATCCCGTATCCGCCCAGCACGATCCCGGCCGAGACGCCCGACGCCGCCGTCAGCCAGCCCGCATACAGTGCAACGGGGCGGATCTGCCACAGCGGATCGTCGCGCCCGGCGCGAAGAAAGGCGGTCAGCGCGAAGACCAGCATCAGCAGGATCAGCACCGTGGCCCAGACCGGCGCGCGGGCGGCGACCCACAGCCAGAAGACCCCGACCGACAGGCTGGCCAGCAAGGGCGGCCGCATCGCGCGCCAGTGATCGTCGTCGGGCCGCCGCCACAGGCCAAAGGCCGCGCCCGCGATCAGCCAGACATAGATCAGCCCCCAGATGGAAAACGCCCAGCCCGCCGGCTGGACCGGCGGGTCGTCCTGCGGCACCGGGAACTGGCCCGGATCATAGCCCGCGAAGTTCTGGAAGATCAGCGGCGAGGCGGCGAATGCCAGCGCGGCCAGCAGAACGGCGATGGCAAGCGGGTTCTTCATTCCGGTCCCCTTGTGACGGACGAATGCGACGACGCGCGCCCGCCATTTGCGCCGCGAAGCCTGAAGGCGCGGGCGTCAGCCCAGTTCCGACAACAGGATCTTTTCGATCTCGTCCACGGGATGATTGGTCAGCGTCTTGGGAACCTCGCCCACGACGCGGTCGGCGACCTCCTTGTGGATCTTGCTGCGCAGTTCGGCCAGGATCTTGGGCGCGGCGACCAGAACGATGCGGTCGAAGGCCCCGCGATGAGCGCGTTCGTAAAGCAGTTCGGCCAGATGATCGGCAAAGCGTTCCTTGGCCAGTTCGTGCCAGTCGGTGTCGTCATAGGCCGACCGCCCCTCTCCGACGCGCTGATGCTGCCGGCCGGGCCGGTTGGCGGATTGTTCGCGATCCGACGGGTTTTCCTGCTGTTCTTCGTGCCGCACCCGCAGGACCGGGTATTCGCCGTCGCCCTCGTTGACCAGAAACAGCGCCTTTTCCCCGTCGGCGATCAGAACCCAGGTTTCGTTGCTCAGCGTGTCGATCGTCATGTGCCATTCTCCCAACAAGACTGGGGACGCGCGACGGTCCCCGACAGGGGACCAACCAAGCTTGCCGCCGCCCGGTTCCTGCGCCCGCGCGCCCGTCAGGCCTCGGGCCGGACCACGAAGACCGAGGCGCGCGCGTTCCGGGCCAGCTTGCCGCCATGCGAGGGCCAGACGCGGTCGGCCATGCCGGGAATGTGCGAGGCCATCACCACCAGGTCGGCCTCCATGTCCCGCGCCGCATCCAGCAGCGCGTGATCCAGCTCGACCGCCGGGTCCGTCAGGGTCAGCGCAAGGCTGTCGGCCCTGACGCCCGCATCGGTGCCGATGCCGCGCGCGTAGTCGGCCAGCTTTCGCGCGTATTCCTGCGGATTATGCGCGATCGGGCCGGGGGTCGAGGCGGTCGCACCGACAAAGGTGATCGGCGCATCCCATTGCCGCGCCAACTGCGTCGCCACATCGACGGCGCGGCCGATCCGGTCGGCATGGGTCAGGTCGATGGGAACCATGATCTTGCGGAACATTCTTCCTCCTGCCAGCTTGCTGTGTCGCCGCGCCGCGCGGGTGCGCGGGCGGCGACCCGAGCCTATCACAGCCGGCGGCGGAATACGCCCCCACGCGGGCCATGCGCGCCAAGGCAGGCGTGTCGCGTCCATCACCTCTGCAACAGGTGGTCCTGTCCCAACCGGCGCAACGCGGTGTCCAGGCTGCCCTCGGCGGCGCGATAGCAGAACCAGCCCAGCCCCTGCCGGCGCAGCTCGCGCAGATCGTCGGAGAAGGCCGCGTATCCCCTCAACGCGGCCATGTCCTCGGCCGCGCCTCGGCGCTCAGTCGCAGCGCGCCGCGCAGCGCCAGAGCCGTCAGGCTGGTCGGAAATCCGGGCGCAAAGCCCATCCGCGTCATCGCCCGGCCTTCCTGCGGGTGCGGCCGTGCCCGCAGCGCCGCCAGCGCCAGCCGCGCCTTGCCGCCCACGGACGGCGACAGGCGTTCCAGAATCCGCAACGCCGGAAGCAGGTCCCGTTCGATCTCGCTGAAATCGGTGCCCAGGGGAAAAGCCGGCAGGTCAGCCCGCCAGGGGTCGAGCCACCCAGAGACCGTGTCGGGCAGGTTCCGCTGCGCCGCGTCGGGCAGGCGGAAATCGCGCGGCAGCTTGCCGGCCGCCATCGCCCTTGCGATCAGGTCGGGCTGGAACCGGCTGTCGGCAATTGCGATCAGCCGCGCGATCACGCCCGCGTCCGAGCGTCCGCGAAGATCGGCGATGCCGTATTCCGTCACCACGATGTCGCGCAGATGCCGCGGGATGGTCACGCTGTCGACCTGCCAGCAGATATTGCTGTCCAGCCGCGCGCCCGACCGGCGCGTCGCCGGCAGCGCGATGATCGCATGCGCGCCCGGCAGCGCAAAGGCCTGCGCGACAAAGTCGTATTGCCCGCCCACCCCGCTGACCACCTGCCCGTCGGCCACGGAATCCGACATGACATCGCCCAGCAACGAGACCTTCATCGCCTCGTTGACGAAACGCGCATCGCGGCGGGCGGCGCGGCGGGCGGCTTCGTCGCCGCGGATCTGGTTGGTGAAGCTGACCGGCATCATCCCGATCAGGTCGCGCCGGTCCTCGGGCATCTCGCGCAGGCTGCGATAGAAATCGCGGCTTTCGACGAAAAACCCGGCATGGATGGCGCGCCCGTCCACCTTGCGCTTGACGATGCCGTCCTGAAACAGCGCCAGAAGGCCGCCGACCAGCATCTCGGTCACGGCGTAAAGCCCCTGATCGAACCGGCCGCCGGCGTCCTGCCGGACCGGGAACGGGCAGGCTTGCTGGATGCCGTCCGCCCGGCCCTGATGGCGCAGGCGCAGCGCGTTCGCCACCGCATCCCCGACCGAGCCGATGCCGATCTGCAACGTGCCGCCATCCTTGACCAGCCGCGACACATGCAGGCCGATGGCGTGGCTTGCATCGTTCACCGGGCGCTTGACGGCGGAAAACAGCTCGAACGGGGCGGGCTGATCCAGGATCAGCGCGAAGTCCTCGCAGTCCAGCACCGCCCCCTCGCCTTGAAGAAACGGCAGTTGCGGGTTGATTTCCGCGACGGCCAGGAAATCCATCCGCCCCTCGGCCCGCAGGCGGAACAGATCGGCCGAGATGTCGGTATTCGACGACAGGCTGACGCGCCCTTCGCGTTCCGGCACCAGCTGCGCGATCACGTTCGGCCGGCGCGCGATCAGCACGTCCAGCGCGTCGGTATAGTTGACCGAGATATAGCTCTGCTGCGCCCGGTTCACGTCCAGCCAGTTGCCGGCCTGAAAGAAGAATTCGTTGACGGTGATGTTGTCGGGCAGCTTGCCGCGCCGCAGCAGATCGACATACAGCACCGCGGGATAGGCGCCGAACAGCCGATCCATCGCCGGCGCCAGAAACCGGCGTTCCAGATCCGAGGACGGGCGCGGCCGTTCCAGCGTCAGCGCGGTAAAGATCGACAGCCGGATCCCCGGATCGTCGCAGGCACGCCGCACCAGCGCATTGACCAGGCTGACCGGCTTGCCCAGACCCAGGGGCACGGCCAGCCTGATCTCGCCCACCGTCCGTTCCACGATCTGGCGCGCCGCCGCGTCGGGATCGTCAAGCCGGATCATCGTGGCCTACAGATCCGCCCACCCCGGATCGGGTGCGAATCGCGGATCGTGACGTTCGGCAAGCTGGTCCAGCCGCTGGCGGATCTCGGCCGGGCCGCGGGTGCGGGCGTAATGCATCGGGCCGCCGCGGAAGGGCGCAAAGCCGGTGGCGAAGACCATTGCCCCGTCCACCTCGTCCTCGTTCTTCGCGACATTCTTGCGCAGACATTCGACGCAGGCATCCAGCATTGGCAGGATCAGCCGGTCGGTCAGATCGTCGGGGCCGTCCTCATCCGTCTTCGGACGCGGCGTGCCGTCGGACCAGTCATAGAATCCCCGCCCGGCCTTCTTGCCCGTCTCGCCCGCCTCGACCCGCGCGCGCAGGCGGTCGCTGATGGGCGGCATCGGCTTGTCCAGCGCGGATTTCAGGCTTTCGGCGACGTCCAGACAGATATCCAGCCCGACCTGATCGGCCAGCGCGACCGGACCCATCGGCATGCCGAAATCCATCGCCGCGCGGTCGATCACCGCCTTGTCGATGCCTTCCTCCATCAGCACCATTGCCTCCATCAGATAGGGCGTCAGCGCGCGGTTGACCAGAAAGCCGGGATAATCGGTCACGGGTGCGGGCAGGCGGTCGATGGCGCCGCAGAACGCCGTCAGCCGGCCGATCACCGCGTCCGAGGTGGCGTCGTGGCGCACCACCTCGACCAGTTGCATCTTCGAGACCGGGTTGAAGAAATGCAGCCCGGCGAAGCGTTCGGGCTGCGGCACCGCCGCGCGCAGTTCCGACAGCCGCAGGCTGGAGGTGTTGGTGGCCAGGATCGCGCCCTGCTTCATCCGCGCGGCGGCGTCGGCGTAGATCCGTTCCTTCAGGTCCGCGTCCTCGGGCACCGCCTCGATCACCAGATCGGCGCGCGCAAGACCATAGCCTTTGGGGTCGGGCATCATCCGGTCCAGCGCGTCGCGCGTTTCGATCCCGTCCAGATGCTTGTCCTTGCACAGGCTGGCCGCGGCCCGGACGGCAGCGGCCAGGGCGTCGGGTTCCAGATCGCCCAAGGTCACGCGCTTGCCGCGAATGGCTGCCCAGGCCGCGATCTCGGTGCCCATCGCGCCTGCGCCGATCACGTGGACATGGGCGATGTCGTCATCGCCGCGCGCATTGTCCTTCAGCCCCTGCCGCAGGAAAAAGACCCGCCGCAGGTTCTTCGACGTGTCGCTGTCCAGCAGCGCGGCAAAGCTGTCGATCTCGGCCTGCTGCATGGCGGCGCGGTCTTCGCCGTGGCGTTCCCACAGATCGATCAGCGCATAGGGCGCGGGATAGTGGCGCGGATCGGCCTTCTTGCCCGTCTCGCTGCGCATCTTGCGGGCGGCAAGGCTGCGCGCCTGATCGAACTGCAACGCCCGCGCCTTCAGCCCGCGCCCGTCGCGGTCCACGCGATCGTCCAGCACCGCCTCGATCGCGGCGCGGACATGGCGTTCCTGGGTCACCAGATCGGCGATGCCCAACGTCTTGGCCTGTTTCGTGTGCGCGGTCTTGCCGGTCAGCATCAGGGTCATCGCCTCGACCGGATCGATCAGCGCCGGCAGGCGGAACGTGCCGCCCAGACCCGGATGCAGGCCCAGATTGACCTCGGGGAAGGCGAAACTTGCGCCCTCAATGGCGATGCGCCAGTCGCAGGCCAGCGCAATCTCGAACCCGGCCCCAAGTGCCGCGCCATGCACGACCGCGATGGTCGGACAGGGCAGCGCCTCGAGCCGGTCCAGAACCTCGTGTCCCTGACGCAGCAGATCGGCCGCGCCCTGATCGCTCATCCCGGCGAAACTGCCGATATCGGCGCCGGCGGCGAGCCCGCCCTGCTTGGCCGACCGGATGACGACGCCGCGCGGCGGGGACGCTTCCAGCGCCGCGACGTGATCCTGCAACCCCCGGATCACCGGTTCCGAGATCGTGTTGACCGCGCTGCCTTGGCAGTCCAGCACCAGCCAGACGATGCCGTCCGCCTCGGCCCGCCG
The DNA here is from genome assembly GCF_028553765.1 of Paracoccus stylophorae. NCBI lineage: Bacteria > Pseudomonadati > Pseudomonadota > Alphaproteobacteria > Rhodobacterales > Paracoccaceae > Paracoccus > Paracoccus stylophorae. Next base: position 3,392,524 of record NZ_CP067134.1, read on the forward strand.
CCAGGGGTGGCCCTCCATCCCCTCGGCCGGGCCCAGTTCCAGCTTGGTTTCGCCCAGATATGTCAGCACCGGTCCCGTCATCACACGGCCTCCAACAGCATCGCGCCGCCCAGCCCGCCGCCGATACATTCGGTGGCGATGCCGTTTTTGCGGTCCAGCCGCTTCATCGCGTTCGCCAGATGCAGCACGATCCGGTTGCCGCTGGTTCCGACCGGGTGGCCAAGCGAGATCGCGCCGCCATCGACGTTCAGCCGGTCGCGGCCGATGCGTCCGAACGCATCCTCAAGCCCCAGCACCTGACGGCAGAAGCCGGGATCGTCCCACGCCGCCAGACAGGCCAGTACCTGCGCGGCAAACGCCTCGTTCAGTTCCCACAGCCCGACATCGTCCACCGACAGGTCGTGGCGCTGCGCGATGGCGGTGGCGCACAGCACCGGCCCCAGCCCCATGACCGAAGGGTCCAGCGCCGACCATTCGCTGTCCGCGATGCGCGCCAGCGGGGTCAGGCCATGTGTCTCGACCGCCTGCTCCGAGGCGACGATCACCCATGACGCCCCGTCGGTGATCTGGCTGGCATTGCCGGCCGTCACCTTGCCATAGGGCGGCTCGAAGGCGGGTCGGGGCTTGGCCAGCCCTTCCATGTCGCTGTCGGGGCGCACGCCGTCATCGGCCAGATAGGCGTTGCCGTCGGTGTCGAAGGCCGGCATCACCTCGTCCTCCAGCCAGCCTTCCTGTTGCGCGCGGGCCAGCCGATGATGGCTTTCCATCGCATAGGCATCGGCGGTCTTGCGGTCGATGCCAAAGCGGAAGGCCAGGATCTCGGCCGTCTGGCCCATGTTCAGATCGGTGACCGGGTCGGTCAGACCGCGTTCCAGACCGACCACCGGTTTGAAGAATTCGGGCCGCACGCCGGCCAGCGCCCGCGCACGCTCCATCGCGCCTTTGGCCTGCGACATCCGCCCGAACCATTCGACCGCGCCCTGACGCAGGACCAGGGGCGCGTGGCTCAGCGCCTCGGTGCCGCCGGCCAGGATCATCTCGTGCTGGCCGTCGCGGACATAGCGATAGGCGGTATCGATGGACTGCATCCCCGATCCGCAATTGATCTGCACGGTGAACGCCACCATCGCCTCGCCCAGCCCCAGACGCAGGGCGGCGACGCGGGCCGGGTTCATCTCGTCCGCGATGACGTTGACGCAGCCAAGGATGACCAGATCGAACAGACGCGGATCGAAGGGCTGGCGCGCCAGCAGCGGGCGGCCGCATTGCACCGCCAGATCGACCGGCGTGAACGGCCCCGGCTGGCCGCGCGCCTTCAGGAACGGGGTGCGGGCGCCATCCACCAGATAGACGGGTCGGGTCATTGGGCTGCGACCTCCTTTTGCCGGTCCCTGTCGTGACGGTCCTTGTCTTGCCGGCCGTTGTCTTGCCGGTCGCTGTCGAAACCGGCGAAATAGCGTGCCAGTTCCTCGGGCGTGAAATCGTCCACCGCGATGACCCGGTCGACCAGATCCTGCATCCGCGCCAGACGGTCGCGGTCGTCCAGCGAGATGATGCCGGCGGCAAGCCCGCTGTCGGGATCGTGGCCCGCCTCGCGCAGCCGTTTGCTCAGCGGGGCCAGCGTCGTCACCCGATCGTAGGCCTGGTTCAGCACGGCGATGCCGTCGCGCGCGCAGCCCGAATGGACGCGCCCGGTGATGCGGTTGCGGGTGGCCGAGGGTTCGAAGATCAGATCGGCGCATTTGCGCACCGTGTCGTCATCCGGCCCGCGCGCCGCACCGCCGGGCAGGGTCAGCATCCGCGCCACGACAGCGGCCCACCGTGCGGGGAAATTCGCCAGAACCTCGTCCATCGCGGTGCGGATACGGGCGAACGACCCGGCGGCGGCATGATCCAGCAGCGGCAGATCGGCCTCGGGGCTGCCATCGTCGCGCCAGCGTTTCAGCGCGGCGGACAGCAGATACATCTCGGACAGGATATCGCCCATGCGGGTCGAAATCATCTCCTTGCGTTTCAGCGCGCCGCCCATCGTCAGCAGCGCCAGATCGACGACCAGCGCATAGCAGGACGACCAGCGCGCCAACTGGCGATAGATCGGGGCGACCTTGCCGGCATCCGACGGCGCGGGGGCCAGCCAATTGCCCGACCACGACCGCAGCCAGCTGCGGCCCAGATTGCGCAGGCTGTGGCCGACATGCGCCCAGAACGGGCCGTCGAAGGCATCCAGGCTTTCGCGGTCGTCGCGGATTTCCAGCGCCTTCATCTCGTCCAGCAGATGCGGATGCGCGCTGACCGAGCCCTGACCGAAGATGATCAGCGAGCGGGTGACGATATTGGCACCCTCGACGGTGATGCCGATGGGCACGGCGCGATACAGCGGCAGCAGGTAATTCGACGGCCCGTCGATCACTGCCTTGCCGGAATGGACGTCCATCGCATCGTTCAGCGCCTCGCGCATCCGGGTGGTCGCATGCGCCTTCATGATCGCCGAGATGACCGACAGGGCGTGCCCCTCGTCCAGACCGGCGCAGGTCAGGCGTCGCGCGGCGTCCATCACATAGGCGTCGGCGGCCAGTCTGCCCATGCAGACCTGCACGCCGCCGAACTTGCCGATGGGCAGATCGAATTGCTGGCGGATGCGGGCATAGGCCCCGGTCGTGTGCGCGCACAGCGCAATCGCCGCGCAGCCCATCGACGGCAGAGAGATGCCGCGCCCCGCCGCCAGCGCGCTCATCAGCATCATCCAGCCGCGCCCGGCATAGTCCAGACCGCCGATGATGTTGTCCAGCGGGATGAACACATCCGTGCCGGTGGTGGGGCCGTTCATGAACATCGTGGTCGAGGGGATGTGCCGCCGCCCCGTCTCGACCCCCGGCAGATCGGTCGGCACCAGCGCGCAGGTGATGCCGATATCGGGGGTGTCGCCCAGCAATCCATCGGGATCGCGCAGCTTGAAGGCAAGGCCCAGAACCGTGCAGACCGGCGACAGTGTGATATATCGCTTGGCCCAGTTCAGCCGGATGCCCAGCACCTCCTCGCCCTGCCATTCGCCGCGCTCGACGATGCCTTCATCGACCATCGCCGAGGCGTCCGAGCCCGCCTCGGCACTGGTCAGGCCAAAGGCGGGCAGTTCGCGCCCGTCGGCCAGACGCGGCAGCCAGTGATCGCGCTGCGCGTCGGTGCCGAACTGATGCAGCAATTCGCCCGGCCCAAGCGAGTTCGGCACCATCACCGTCACCGCCGCCGCGACCGAACGTGTGGCGATGAAGCGCACGATTTCCGAATGGGCATAGGCGGAAAAGCCCAGACCCCCGTATTTCCGGTCGATGATCATGCCGAAGAACTTGTGCCGGCGCAGGAAGGCCCAGCATTCGGGCGGCAGATCGCCGTCCTGCTGGTTGATGCGCCAGTCGTCCAGCATCCCGCACAACTCCTGGCACGGGCCGTCGATGAACGCCTGTTCCTCGTCGGTCAGGGTGGGCGCGGCCACCGCGTGCAGCCGGTCCCAGTCGGGGTTGCCGGCGAAAAGCTGCGCCTCCCACCAGACATCGCCGACGCTCAGCGCCTCGGCCTCGGTTTCGGACAGCGACGGCATCGCCTTGCGCGCCCATCTGTGAATCGGGCGGGTCAGCCATTTCTTGCGGAACTCGGACATCGGAAAGCCTCCGACGATCAACCCGTCCGGACGCCGCGGGTTCCCGCGACCTGCGAATCGGCGCGGGCAGATGGCGTCAGGCGTGGGCCAGCCGATACTGGACGACGTCGGTGCGGTTCACCCGGAACGAGGCGGCACATGCCGCCAGATAAAAGCGCCAGACGCGGATGAACGCCTCATCGAAGCCCAAGGCGCGGATCTGGGGCAGGTTCGCCTCGAACCGCTCAAGCCAGTCGCGCAAGGTGCGGGCATAGTCGGGGCCGAAGCCGAACGCATCCTGCACCACCAGCCCCGCGCGCTGCGCCCCCGCCTCGAACCGTGCGGGCGAGGGCAGCATGCCGCCGGGAAAGATGAAGCTGCGGATCATGTCGCCGCCCTTGCGATAGCGCGCGAAATAGCGGTCGGCGACGGTGATCACCTGCACCATCGCGCGGCCGCGCCGGGCCAGCAGCTGCGCCAGCTTGTCGAAATAGACCGCCCAGTATTTCTCGCCCACCGCCTCGAACATCTCAATTGAAACGATGTGATCGAACTGGCCGGTCTGGTCGCGATAATCCTGCAACGCGATCTGCGCATCGCGCCCCAGACGGGCGCGCGCATACTCGGCCTGTTCGGTGGACAGCGTCAGCCCCCTTGGCGCGAAATCGCCCCGCGACAGCGCCCGTTCGGCAAAGCCGCCCCATCCGCAGCCGATCTCGAGCAGGCGGCCCGACCGGCTGGCCAGGTTGTCGATGATCCGGTCGTATTTGCGCTGCTGCGCGCCGGCCAGATCGTCGCCCACCCCGTACAGCGCCGAGGAATAGGTCATGCTGGGGTCCAGCCACAGCCGATAGAAATCGTTGCCCAGATCGTAATGCGCCTGAATGTTGCGCCGCGATCCCGCGCGGGTGTTGCGGTTGAGGAAATAGACCGTGCGCGCCGCCAGCGCGTTCAGCCAGCCGCCATAGATATAGCTGTCCAGCACATCCTCGTTCATCAGCGCCATGCGCAGCAGCGATTCGAGGTCGGGCGTGTCGCACCAGCCGTCGCGATAAGCCTCGGTCAGGCCGATATCGCCCTTCGCGGCCAGCGCGGCGACCATGCGCCAGTCGCGGATGACCAGATGCGATTGCGGTCCCGGCGCGTGGCCACCAAAGTGGTGGACCGTGCCTTCCGGCGTCTCGACCTCCAGCGTGCCGAACCGGATCCCCTCGGCCGTCTTCAGAAATTCGCGGGCGAATCTGCGCTCCAGCATCGCGTCATTCCCCTTTCCCGTCCGTCCCCTGCACGCGCGAGACGCGGCGCGACAATTGCGGCGGCTTGCGCAGATAGGCGATCCCGCGCGCCCTGATGCGCGCGGCCTGCAAGTGTATCAATGCAATCACTTTCTGCGACTGGAACGGATGACGCAAGGCTGCACGGCGCACCGATGCGCGCGTCAGATCGCGCGCCGGACCCACCATCGAGGTGCCCAGCATCCGCGACCCGTCCGCCGCCAGCCAGTCGATCCAGGCGCCGAAGCGGCCCGGCCCGGTGTCGAAGCGGAACCGATACCCCCCCGAGCGCGGCAGGAAGGGCGAGACATGGAACAGCTTGTCGCCGTGCAGCCGGTCGCTGGCGGTGATCGTGCCGCGATCCGGGCGATGGCACAGATAAAAATGACGCTCGCCAAAGGTGTTCGACACCTCGGCCAGCACCGCGCGCAGATCGGCCGCCGGGTCGCGGCACAGCCAGAAGCTGACCGGGTTGAAGCCATGGCCGGAACTGCGCGGCAGCGTGACCAGCGTCACATCGTCGGCGTCTTCAAGCCCGGCGGGCGCCAGCAGCCCCGCGATGAAATCGCGCAGCGGCCGGCCGTCGCGGTCGCCGTAATCGCGCGACCGGATCGACCACAGCCCGGCGCGATCCACGGCCAAGGGCGCCTCGCGCCGGTCGATCGCCGCGATGGGCACCGCCACATAGGTGGCAAAGTAGCGGAAATCGCGCGCCACATCGCCGCGTCGTCCGTGCCAGATGCGCGCCTCGATCAGCGCACCGTCCCACAGGCTGGTCATGCGGCTGCCACCTCTCCGGCCCAGGGGTCCTGCCCCAGGGGCCATTCGATCCCCATCGCCTGCGCCACCCGCAGCGCCGACAGTAACCCGTCCTCGTGAAAGCCGTGACGGGTCCATGCGCCGGCATGATACACCCCGCCCCGCCCCTGGATCGAGGGCAGGCGCGACTGCGCGCGCATGGCGGCCTCGTCGAACAGCGGATGGTCCATCATGGCGTGGTCGTGGATGTCGCGCGGCTCGAATTCGGGGTTTAGCGTCACGATCAGCGGGCGCGGCGTGCGCAGGTTCTGCAACCGGTTCATCCAGTAGGACAGGCTGATCGGCGCGCCCGGATCGGGCCGGCGCGCACGGGTGATATAGTTCCACGCCGCCCACGCCGCCGGACGGCGCGGCATCAGCCGGGTGTCGGAATGCAGGACCATGTGATTGGGCTGGGTGTGAAAACGCGACAGGATCGCGCGTTCCTCGGCATCCGGGCGGTCCAGCATCGACAGCGTGCGCGGCGCATGGGTGGCAAAGACCACGCGGTCGAACCGTTCAGGACCACGCGGGCTGACGACGGTCACGCCCTGATCGTCGCGGATCACCCGAAAGACCGGCGTTGCCAGCCTGACGGCCCCGCGCAGCCGCGACAGGATCGCCCGCACATAGGTCTGCGCGCCGCCGCTGACCGTGCGCCATTCCGGCTGGCCCGCGACCGACAGCAGCCCGTGATTGTCGAAGAACCGCACAAAGCTGGCCGCCGGAAAATCCAGCATGTCGCCGGTGGGCGTGGACCAGATCGCCCCCGAGATCGGCAGCAGGAACAGATCGCGGAAATCCGCGCCCAGACGCAATTCCTGCAGCATCGCGCCAAGGCTGTGGCCGCTGGCGTGATAATCGGTCGCGCGGCGGAAAAACCGCAGGATGTCGCGCAGCATCAGCAGATGGCGCGGGTCCACCGCCCGTCGCCGTTGCGCGAACAGCGCGGCGGTGTTGCCGGTCCCGTATTCATAGCGGCCGCCCCCGAAACTGGCCGAGAACGTCATGTCCGACGGCTCGGTCGCCACGCCCAGATGATCCAGCAGCGGCATGAACAGCGGATAGGTGCGCCGGTTGCACACGATGAAGCCGGTATCGACCGCCGTGCCGAAAGCCTGCGCGGTGCGGGCATGGCCGCCGGGGCGCGGCCTGGCTTCGAACAGGGTGACATGGTGGTGCGGGTCCAGCAGCCACGCCGCCCCCAGCCCCGAAATCCCGCTGCCGATCACCGCGATGCGGCGCGGGGACGTGGTGGGTCGGAACGGTCGGGCGGGCATGCGGATGGTCACGGCAAATCTCCTGCTGTCGTGACCAGTCACGCAGGGCGGCGGCAAAAAGGTGCATCGCAATATGCGCCTGTGGATGAAAAATGCTCCGGCTGGACGCGGCGCGCGTCCTGCAAGGGCAGAAAGGCAGGGTCGCGACGCCCTATCCCGCCGCGATGGCGCGGGCGCGTTCCAGATCGTCGGGCGTGTTGATGTTGAAGAACGGGTCGAACGGATCGCCTGACCAGATGGCGCGTCCGGGATCGTGGGCCTGCGCGAACCCGCCGACGCGGCGCTGCCCTGCGCGCAGCGCGGCGCGCAACCCCTGGCGCAGCGCGGTGGGCCACAGGCCGAAGGTCGGATGATCCGACACCCGCCCCTGCGCGTCGCGGCTGGCCGCCAGCGCCAGCCCCGACCGGCCCGCCTGCGCGGCCAGCCGCGCGACCAGATCGGCGGGAAAGAACGGCGTGTCGGCGGCCACGCTGATCACGGCGGACGCCCCCTGCCCCGCGGCCCAGTCCATTCCCGCAAGGATGCCGGCCAGCGGCCCGGGCCGGTTTGGCACGCTGTCGGCCAGGATCGGCAGGCCGTATCCGGCAAAGCGCGCCGGATCGCCGTTCGCGTTCAGCGCCACCTTGCCGCATTGCGGCCGAAGCCGGTCGAGGACGCGGTCCAGCAGCGTTTCATCGCCGATCCGCAGCAACGCCTTGTCGCCGCCGCCCATGCGCGTGGCGCGGCCTCCGGCAAGGATGACGGCAGGGATCGTGGAGTCCATCGGGTGACTGTGCCGCCGGGCACGCCAGGCCGCAAGGGGCGGCGGCAGGCCGTCGCGCCCGGCCCCCTGCCTATTCTTGACACATTTTATCGGATTCTATACCCGAGTCCGCATCGACCCTGTCGCAGCCCTGTTCCCTAAGGGGATACCGGCCGCGCCCGAAAACCTGCATCATGGCACCGGACGCCCGATGCCCACGCGAATGCCCTGCCACGACGGCCGGTTGTGCCGGCCCAGCCCCGGACGGAGACCGCCATGACCCAGATCGCCCCCGCCTTCGCGCAACTGCCGCTGCTGGCGATGATCCGCGACGGCGGCTGGACGATGTGGCTGATCGCCGCCCTGTCCGTCGCGATGCTGGCCGTGGTGCTGTGGAAGATCTGGTCGTTGTGGCGTCTGGGGATGTGGGGCGGCAGCCATTCGCGCCGCGCGCTGGATCTGTGGTCGCAGGGACGCCGCTCCGAGGCGCTGGCCGAGGTTCGCGGCCGCCCCTCGGCCCGTGCGCGCGTCGTGCAGGCCGCCATCGGCACCACGCTGGACCCTTCCATCGACGACAAGACCGCGCGCGAGGAAACCGGGCGCGTCGCCCGCCAGACGCTGTATCGCGCGCGAGAGGGGCTGCGGGCGCTGGAACTGATCGCCACCATCGCGCCGCTTCTGGGGCTTCTGGGCACGGTTCTGGGGATGATCGCGGCGTTCCAGGTGTTGCAGGAATCGGGTAACCGTGCCGATCCCTCGGCGCTGGCCGGCGGGATATGGACCGCGCTGCTGACCACCGCCGCCGGCATGGCGGTGGCGATTCCGGCGGGCATCGCGCTCAGCTGGTTCGAATCGCTGGCCGACCGGCTTCAGGCCGATCTTGAGGATCTGGCGACGCGCGTGTTCGTGAAATCGCCCGCCGCACCGCGCCGCCCGCGCCTGTTCGAGGCGGCGGAATGACCGGCGACACCCTTGATTTCGGGCCGCGCCGGCATCCGCGCCGGATGTCGCTGACGCCGATGATCGACGTCGTCTTCCTGCTGCTGATCTTCTTCATGCTGTCCTCGCGCTTTGGGATGGATGCGGTTCTGCCGGTGACAGGCGGGGCCGAGGGCACGGGCAGCGAATGGCAGGGTGCGCCACGGCTGGTCGATATCGCGCCGGCGGGGGTCAGTCTGAACGGAGTCGCCATCGACCCCGAGGCGCTGGTCGCGGATCTGTCGGCGCTGATGCCGGCGGACGACGCCGCCGTCATCCTGCGCCCGCATCAGGGCGCCGATCTGCAACGTCTGGTGGACGTGATGGACAGGCTGCGCGCCGGCGGCATCGCCAACATGATCCTGGTCGAGTAGAACGATGCGGATCGACATGCCCCGACGCCGCCCGCGCGGCGAAACCATCATCCCGATGATCAACGTGGTCTTTCTGCTGCTGGTCTTCTTCCTGCTGACCGCGCAGATCGCCCCGCCCGAGCCGTTCCGCCTGTCCCCGCCCGACGCTGCTGACGCGGACCTGCCCGCGCGCGACCGCGACGTGCTGTATGTCTCGGCCAGCGGCCAATTGGCCTATGACGCGGCGCGGGGCGAAGAGGTCTGGGCGATGGTCGCGGCGCGGCGGGATGACGGGCCGCTGGAAATCCGCGCCGACCGCGCCGCCGATGCCGCCGGCATCGCCGCGCTGCTGCGGCGTCTGCACCGGATCACCGACACCGGCGCGCAGCTGGTCGTGGGCGGGGGCTGAGCCATGGCGCGTCGAGTGGCCGAGATCGCCGGTTTTCTGGTCATCGCCACGGCCCTGCACATGACGGCGGCCGCGACGATCCTGCCGGATCGGCCGGCGGCCGGGCCTGCGCGCGATGCACCCGCCGCCGCGCTGACGGCGGGATCGGGCCAGATGGCCGATCTGGTCGCTCAATGGGAACAGCCGCCGCAGGCCGCGACGACGACCGCCGATCCCGCGCCGCAGACGGAGGCGCAGGTGGACGCCGATCCGGCGATCTCGCCGCCCCGCGCCGACCGCGCCCGGGTGCTGGCGGCGATGCCTGCGCCGCGTCCCGCCGCGCCCGATGCCAGCCCGGCGCGGCCGAACCTGCCCGAGCCGCCCCAGGACCGGCCGGCACCCATACCGCCCGACCTGCCCGATCTGCGCAGCTTTGCACCGCCGCAGATCCGGGTGGCCTCGCCCCTGCGGCTGCAGGCTTCGGCCCGGCCCGAACGCCGCCCCGCCCGGTCACGACCGCAACCCGAACCGCAACCCCAACCGCAGCCCCGGCGGGCCGAGCCGGCAGCGGACCGGCAACCGCAGCGGCAGGCGGCGCAGCCCTCCGCCCCGTCGCGCGGCGGCGGCGCCAGCGGGGTCGCCACGCAGCGGTCATCGGGCGGCAATGGCGGCGGCAGCGGCATCAGCGCCGGACAGCGCGCCAGCCTGATGGCGCGTTGGCAGGGCCAGCTGTCATCGTGCCTGTTACGCAGCATCGCGCGCACATCCGGCGCGGCAGGCGCGCGCGGCAGCGTCGCCTTTACCATTTCCCGCAACGGCCGGGTGCAGGGCGCCCGCGTCACCGGCTCCACCGGCAACGCCCGCGTCGACCGAGAGATCTCGCGCGCCGTCCAGCGGGCCCGCTGCCCCGCCGCCCCGGCGGGGCTGACCGACGCCAGCTATACCTTTGCCCAGCCCTTCAACATCCGCTGACCGCCGTCACCGCAGGCGCTGGCCGCCTGAGAAATCTCCGTTCCGCTTTCCACCTGGCCTTGCTATCTACACCGCCAAGGAGGCCGCGATGGCTGTGTTTCTGGGAATCGACGGGGGCGGCAGCGGCTGTCGGGCGGCGCTGGCCGATGCCGGCGGGCGGGTTCTGGGGCGCGGTCAGGGCGGGCCGGCCAATATCAACACCGATGTCGACGGCGCGGCGCGCAGCATCATGCAGGCGGCGGATCAGGCGATGGCCGGCATCGCCGCCGATCCGCGCGAGGTGGTGGCGACTCTGGGACTGGCGGGCGGCACCATGCGCGCGGCGACCCGGCGTCTGGCCGCGCTGCTGCCGTTTGGCAGGATGCAGATCGTCAATGACGGCATCACCACCGCGCGCGGTGCGCTTGGCCCGGGTGACGGCATCCTTGCGGCCATCGGCACCGGCTCGGTCTTTGCGGTCCAGCGGGGCGGGCAGATCCGTCAGGTCGGCGGGCGCGGCTTTCTTCTGGGCGATGAGGGCAGCGGCGCGGTGCTGGGCCGCACCCTGATGGCCGAGGCGATCTGGGCCGGAGACGGCTTCGCGCCGATGACGCCGCTGCTGCGCGCGATCCTGGACGAACATGGCGGGATCGAGGGGATCATCGAATTCGGCAACCGCGCCAGCCCGGCGGATTTCGGGGCGCTGTCGCCGCGCATCGCGGGTGCGGATGATCCCGCCGCGCGGCGCATCCTCGACGCCGCGGCCGATCAGGTGCGCCACATTCTGACCACCCTGCAGGACGGCGACACCTTGCCCGTCGTCTTTGTCGGCGGGCTGGGGCCGCATTACGCCGCCCGGCTGTCGGGCCTTTGGCCGATCCGGCCGGCGCGGGGCAGCAGCGTCGATGGCGCCCTGGCCATGGCCCGGCAGATGGCGCAGGCGGCATGAGCGACCTGTTCACCCCCGAGGCGTTCAGCGACAGCAGCGGCGGCCCGCTTTACGTGCAACTGCACCGGCGAATCGCGGACGCCATCGCCTCGGGCCGGCTGAAGCCCGGCGACAACCTGCCGCCCGAACGCGATCTGGCCGCGATGAGCGGGCTGTCCCGCGTGACCATCCGCAAGGGGGTCGAGGCGCTGGTCGCCTCGGGGCAATTGGTCCAGAAACGCGGCTCGGGCACGTTCGTCGCGCCGCAGGTCGAGCGGCTGGAACAGGCCCTGTCGCTGCTGACCTCGTTCACCGAGGACATGGAGCGGCGCGGCCGCAGGGTCGAAAGCCGCTGGATCGCGCGCGGGCTGCAATCGCCGGCCCCCGAAGAGGTGATGGCGCTTGGGCTGGGCGCGAACGATCTGGTCGCGCGGCTGGAACGGGTGCGGATGTCGGACGGTGTGCCGCTGGCCATCGAACGCGCCTCGCTGCCGGCCACGGTCCTGCCCGATCCCGATGCGGTGGATCGCAGCCTTTACGCCCTGCTTGAGGCGCGCGGCAAGCGCCCGGTCCGCGCGGTCCAGCGCATCTCGGCGGCGAACCTGATCGCCCGCGACGCCGATCTTCTGGGCGTGCCGCCGGGCGTGGCGGGGTTGCGGATCGAGCGTGTATCGTATCTGCCCAACGGGCAGGTCGTGGAATTCACACGCTCGCTGTATCGCGGCGACGCCTATGATTTCGCGGTCGAACTGAAACTGTCGCCCGAGGCCGAAAGACCGCCGACATGACCCGCCGACATGACCGGCAGAACGATGAAGGAGACGATCCGATGAACCAGATCATCACCGGCGCGCGCATCTTTGACGGCGAACGGTTTCTGGACGATCACGCCCTTGTCCTGGCCGAGGGAAGGATCGACGCGGTTCTGCCCGCGTCAGACGCCGGAACCCCCACCCACACCGTCAGGGGCATCGTGGCGCCGGGATTTCTGGATCTGCAGATCAATGGCGGCGGCGGGCTGATGGTGGACGGCACGACCGATGTGGCGGCGCTGCGCGCGATCTGCGCCACCCATCGCCGGCTTGGCTGCGCCGGCGTCCTGCCGACGCTGATCACAGACGCGCCCGAGGCGACGGCGCAGGTGATCGCCGCGGGGATCGAGGCTGCGCAGGCCGGCGTTCCGGGGTTTCTTGGCCTGCATCTGGAAGGCCCGCATCTGGACCCGCGCCGCAAGGGCGCGCACGATCCCGCGCTGGTGCGGCCGATGGACGATCTCGATCTGGCCCGCCTGTCCGACGCCGCCCGCGCCCTGCCGGTGCTGATGGTCACGCTGGCCCCCGAATCGGCCAGCCCGCAGCAGATCGCGGCGCTGTCGGGCGCGGGTGCCGTCGTCAGCCTGGGGCACAGCGATTGCGATTATGACACCGCCTGCGCGGCCTTTGCCGCCGGGGCTGGCTGCGCGACGCATCTGTTCAACGCCATGAGCCAGATGGGCCATCGCAGTCCCGGTCTGGTGGGCGCGGTTCTGGCGGGCGACGGCTTTGCCGGGCTGATCGCCGACGGCATCCACGTCCATCCCGCCGCGATGCAGGCGGCATTGCGCGCGCGGCCCGACGGCATCTTCCTGGTCAGCGACTGCATGGCCTTTGCCGGCACCGACATGACCCGGATGACGCTGAACGGCCGGCCGGTCCTGCGCCGCGACGGGCGGCTGACGCTGGCCGACGGCACGCTGGCCGGGGCCGATCTGCGCATGGATCAGGCGGTCGGGACCCTGGTCACCAAGGTCGGCATCGCGCCCGAACGCGCGCTGGCGATGGCGACATCGGTTCCGGCACGGGCGGTCGGTCTGGACGACCGTTACGGCCGCATCGCCGAAGGGCGCGCGGCGGATTTGATCCTTCTGGACGACGAATTCGCGCTGAAGGCGGTGTGGGACGACGGCTGGCAACCGGTCTGAATCCGTAAAACAGGTGGGAAGACCGCAACCGACGCGCTTGTGTCTGGCCCCGCGCCCCTGCGCAGGCTAACACATCTGCATGGACAAGATCATTCTGCCCGAACGCCCCGACTGGCGCGAGACCGCGAAAGAGCTGGGCTTTACCTTTGCCGACATGCATGGCGAGCCTTATTGGGACGAATCCTCGGCCTATCGCTTCGATCTGCGCCAGATCGAGGACGATATCGAGGATCCCTCGACCCAGCTTCATGCCATGTGCCGCGAGGCGGTCGAAACCATCGTCGGCAGCGAGGATCTGATGGGGCGGATGGGCATCCCCGACCGGCACCGCGATCTTGTCGCCGACAGCTGGCGCCGCAACGAGCCCGAGATCTATGGCCGCTTCGATCTGGCCTATGACGGCACCGGGCCGGCCAAGCTGCTGGAATACAACGCCGACACGCCGACCTCGCTTTACGAAAGCGCCGCGTTCCAGTGGCGCTGGCTTGAGGATCAGATCGCGGCCGGTGCGCTGCCTGCGGATGCCGATCAGTTCAACCGCATCCACGAGGCGCTGGTCGAACGGTTCCGCGCGCTGTTCGATCCCGGCACCGACCTGCATTTCACCGCCATCGCCGACAACCCCGAGGATTACGCCACCGTCGAGGCGATGGGCTGGGCCGCGCGCGAGGCCGGGATGGGCGCGCATTACAGCGATCTGGACAAGATCGGCGTCAGCCCCGACGGCCAGTTCGTCGATGCCGAGGACCGGGTGATCGGGACGCTGTTCAAGCTGTATCCGTGGGAGGATCTGTTGCAGGACGACTATGCCGACCGGATCGCCGGATCGGGCTGTCTGTTCCTGGAACCGGCATGGAAGGCGCTGCTGTCGAACAAGGGCATCCTGCCGGTTCTGTGGCAGATGTTCGAGGGGCATCCGAACCTGCTGCCCGCGTTCTTCGCCGACGACGTGGCCGACGCGCTGGCCGCCAACGGCCGGCCGTTGCGCCATGTCGCGGCCAGTTTCGACCGCGCCGCCGACGCGCTGCGCCGCGCCCATGTCGTCAAGCCGATCTTTTCGCGCGAAGGCGCCGGGGTGCGCATCGTCGAGGCGGGCGACGTGATCGAGGCGTCGGAAAATCCCGATTACGACAGCCATCCGCGCATCGTGCAGGGCTTTCAGCCGCTGCCGGATTTCGGCGGATTTCACCCGGTGATCGGGGCCTGGGTGGTCGGCCATGAATGCGTGGGGATGGGCGTGCGCGAGGATCGCGCGCGGATCACGCAGGATCTGTCCCGCTTCAAGCCTCATTTCATCGCAGACTGAACCGCGTTAGGATGAATGCCATGAGAAAACGTTCCAGAACCGTCGCGCTGGCCATTGTCGGTGCCGCATCCTTTGCGGTTGCGGGCTGCCGCGACGAACAGGTCGATGCGCAGGCTTTCCCCGATCTGGCAAGCTGTCAGGCGGCGGCGGGCGAGGCCGGGATGTTCACGCCAGAGCAGTGCGAGCAGGCGTTTGCCGAGGCCGAGACGCTGCATGTCGAGGCGGCGCCGCGCTATGACAGCCTGGCCGTCTGCGAGGAGCAGCACGGAGAGGGCAATTGCGGGTCCGAGGCCGAGCAGGTGCAGAATGGCGGGTCGGGCAGCATCTTCATGCCGCTGCTGGCGGGCTATCTGATCGGCAGCATGCTGGGCCGGGCGGGCGGCGGAATGGCCGCCTCGCAGCCGATGTATCGCAACGGGTCGGGCGGGTTCACCAACGCCACGCGGACCAGCAATTTCTCGGCCAATCAGGGGCGGGCGTCGATGAGCAGCCAGCAATTCGTGCGCCCCGCCACGACGGCGGGCAAGGCGCCGATGTCGCGGGCGACGGCGGCCTCGCGCGGCGGGTTCGGGCGCACGGGCGGCTCGCGCGGGTTCGGCGGCTGATACGTCTGCCGGCGCAGCGGCGCGGTGTTGCACGCGCAACGTGCGTTGCGTGATGCCGCAGGGCGGGCGCGGGCGCGGTCCGGGCCTGCATATGCTGGGGCAAGGGCTGTGATATGCGTGCACCGGCGCGGCACCGGGGCGGCACAGAGTGTACACAGCTTGCGAACGCTGCGTTGCGCGGGTGCGAGATGCGGACGCCGGTGCCGGTGCCGGTGCCGGTGCCGGCAGGGCCGGGTGCCGCCGCGCACGATCCCGCGCACCCTGCGATTCGTATCCAAGAAAGCGGGCTTCATGGCGGCGGCGATCGCGGCTATCCTGCGCCGGATCGTCCGGCCTTGGGTGCCGGCGCAGAAGGTGGGATATGTTCGATGGGTCACGAGTCGAGTTGTCTGGTCGCCAAGCTGTCGCATTATGTCACGCTGACCGATGCCGACCGCGAAAAGCTGGCCACGTTCGAAAAGACCGAACGCAGCTTTGCCGGCGGGACCGAGATCCATCAGGGCGGCGACGAGAATCGCGAACTTTACGTCGTGAAACGCGGCTGGGCGTTCAGCTATACCGACCTGCCCGACGGGCGGCGCCAGATCGTCAAGATCCATCATCCGGGCGATGTCATCGGCTTTCCCGATGTCGCGCTGAAACACACCACGACCACGCTGCGCACGGTCGAGGATGTGTGCCTGTGCCCGTTTCCGAAATCCGCGCTTGACCTGATCCTGCGCGAGGCGCCGCGCCTGTCGGCCTTGTTGCTGTCCATCGCGCTGCGCGATCAGGTGGTGTTCATCGACGTGCTGCGCGCGATGGGACGGATGAGCGCGCGGGAAAAGATCGCCTATATGCTTCTGGACCTGATCGCGCGGCTGCGCATCACCAACCCCGGCATGACCGACACGTTCCGGCTGCCGATGAACCAGGGCCAGATCGCGGATTATCTGGGCCTGACCAATGTCTATGTCAGCAAGACCTTCATCCGGCTGGAACAGGACGGGCTGATCCGGCGGCACGACGGGTATGTGCAGATCCTGGCCGAGGAGCAGATGATCGCGCTGACGGATTTTCAGGACCGTTACGCGCAGATGGACACGTCGTGGTTTCCGCAGGCCTGAGCCGGCTTTAATCCAGTTTCATGCGCGACGCGCGAATTTCGCCATTCTGGGCGCTTGCCCCGGATGGGCGGCAGGTCGGGCGGGAACCGCCGGTTGGCGATGATCGTTACGGGCTGAAGCCGATCCGGATGCGGTACAGGCTGCTGAATCACGAGAGAAAATCTGCTCGTTGACGCCTTGGGGGTGAACGATGAAACGTCGGCTGGCGACAGTTTGGGGCGCGGTGATCCTTGCGCTGTGGGTACCCTTATTCGGAGTGGCCATTTGCCTGGCCATTCTGATCCTGCAACTGGCGCTGATGGTCATGCGCCCGATCATCGCGCGGCTGCCGGCGCGCGCCATCGACAATCCCGGACCCGCATCGCCGCCCTGGTTCTCCGTCCATGTGGCCACCCATGCCGAGCCGCCCGACATGGTGATCCGGACGCTGCGCGCGCTGCTGGATCAGGACTGGCCGGACCGCGCCTTCGAGATCGTGGTGATGGACAACAACACGCGCGATCCGGCGCTGTGGACCCCGGTTCAGGCGTTCTGCGCCGCCCATCCCGGCCGGATCACCTTCCTGCATCGCAAAAATGTGCAGGCTGCCAAGGCCGGCGCGCTGAACATCGCGCTGGCCCATACCGCGCCCGCCGCGACCCATATCGTGACGGTCGATGCCGATTACGTCGTGCGGCGCGATTTCCTGTCCACCGCCGCCGCCGCGCTGCGCCGGACCGGCGCCGATTACGTGCAGTTCCCGCAATCCTATGCCGACACCGAGGCGACCGCGCCCGGCGTGAACGCCGAGCTTGAGGAATATTTCCGCACCGACGCCACCAACGCCGACGAAGCCGATGCGGTGCTGCTGACCGGCACGCTGTGCGTGATCGCGCGCGACGCGCTGATCAGGGCCGGCGGGTGGCAGGGCGTGACCACGACCGAGGATGCCGAGATGGGCGTGCGGCTGTGCGATACCGGCCATGTCGGGCGGTTCGTGAACCGGATCGTGGGTCAGGGGCTGCTGCCGATGTCGCTGAAGGATCTGGAAAAACAACGCTATCGCTGGTGCAGCGGCAATTTCCAGACCTTGCTGCGCCATTCGGGCACGATCCTTGGCGGCGCGAGGCGGCTTGGGCTGCAAAAGCGCCTGGCCATCGTGTCGCAGCTGACGGCGTGGTTCAACCTGACGCTGATCCCCTGCCTGCTGCTGCTGGTCTGGTTGGCGATGGGGCGCGAATCGACGGCCGAGGTCGTGCTGGCGGCATCGGTCATCGTTCTCAGCCTGTGCGACATCGTCTTGCGGGTCGTGGGGCGGGGGCTGCGCGACGGGTTGGGCTGGCCGGTGATATGTCATGCGCTGGCCTGCCGGATCGCGCTGGCGCCCCGTTCGGCGATGGCCACGTTCGATGCGCTGTGCGGAAAGAGGCTGGCCTTCGTCGTGACCGACAAATGGGGCAAGGTGGCCGGGCGGGCGCATGTGGCGCATGGGCTGTTATGCGCCGCGTCGCTGGCCGCGCTGGCCGCGCTGCATCCGGTCCAGCCGCTGGTCGTGGTCGCGCTGCTGACGCTGGCCCTGCCGCTGCCGGCGGCGGTGATCACCGACAGAAGTCTGCGCAGCTATCGCGCGTCGTGCCTTGCCGCGCGCGAGGTGGCCGCATGACCCGCGATCCGCTGGCCCCCTTGGTCGATATCGTTGTTCCCACGTGGAACCGCGCGCATCTGATCGCGGGCGCGATCCGCGCCGCGCTGGATCAAAGCTGGTGGAACATCCGCGTCACGGTGATCGACGATGCCAGCACCGATGCCGCCCAGGATGCGGTGGTGCCGTTCCTGTCGCATCCGAAGTTCAACTATGTCCGGCTGGGCCGCAATCTGGGGACGGCGCAGGCCAAGAATGCGGGTCTTTTGCTGACCGATGGCGATGCCGTCACCTTTCACGATTCCGACGACATTCCGCATCGCGACAAGGTTCTGCGTCAGGTCCGGGTGCTGAGCGCGCAGCATATCGGCGCGGATGGCTGTCTCAACTGGGCGATGGCCGACAAACGCGCGGGTCAGACCCTGCAGGTCGGCGTGGTGCTGACGCATCACGAGTTGATCCTGCCCGACGGGCGGCGGGTCGAGATCCGGCGCGATCTGTCGTTGCTGGACGATGTGTTTCCCAATCTGCAGATGGGCAGCCAGGTGCCGGGCGAATGGACACACATCAATTCGGGCCTGTTCCGCGCCGACGTGTTCGCCCGCCTGGGCGGGTTCGAGGACTGCATCGAGGAGGATCGAGAGTTGCGCAACCGCCTGATCCTGAACGGCGAGATCGTCTGGATCGTGCCCGAATTGCTGCTGACCAAGATCGAGACGCCGGACAGCCTGACGCAATCGGCGCGGTCAGATTACGACAGCGCCCGGCGGCGGGCGGATCGGCAGATGGTCTGGCAGAAGGTCGCGGTCTGGCGCGACAGCCGCCGCGTGGACCCGGTTCCGGTGGACATTCCCGATCTGGATGTGCGCCTTGTCAGCAACCCCGCCCTGCTGCGCCGCCGCGACATGCCGGTCAGCCCCGCCACGGCCGCGCGGCTGGACCGCATCCTGCCCCGGACGGTGGCCGCGCAATGACGGTGCTGCGCCATCGCGCGCGCCTTCGCGTCGCCATCGTCGATACGTGCAGCGCGAAGGGATACGATCTGCCCGATCTGGCCGCGCACGGGCTGGGCGGGACCGAGGCCACGATCCTGCGCGTCGCCGTGGCGCTGGCGCCACAGTTCGGCGTCACGCTGTATCAGAACGGACGCGCGGCGCAGGCCCTGTCGCGGGCGGGCCGGCTGTGTCCGCTTGCGGCGGCGTTCGCGGGTGCGGGGGCCGATGTCATCGTCGTCGTCAACCGCTGGAAGGTCGCGCTGAAGCTGCGCAGGCGGCATCCGGACACGCCGATCTTTCTGTGGCTGCATGTCCATCCGGGCCGCCACAACCGCGCCATGGGCGCAGCGCTGCGATCTGCGGATATCGCGGTGATCTGCGTGTCGGCCAGCCATGCCCGCACGCTGACCGCGTTTCTGGGGCCGCAGGCGCTGCCCCGGATCGGCTTCATCCACAACCCCATCGCCGACGATCTGCACCCCGACGACACGCCGCGCGATCCGGACCTGCTGCTGTTTGCAAGCTCGCCCCACAAGGGGCTGACCGAGGTGTTCGGGCAGTTCCGCACGCTGCGCGCCAGCCTGCCGAAACTGCGGCTGGCGGTGGCCGATCCGGGCTATCTGCGGTGGGCGACCGGGCCGGCGCCCGAAGGCGTGGTCTTTCTGGGCGCGCTGCCGCATCCGGCGCTGATCGCGCAGATGCGGCGGGCGCTGTGCCTGTTCTATCCGCAGACCGGGTTTGCCGAAACCTTCGGGCTGGTGCTGGCCGAGGCGAATGCGGTGGGCACGCCGGTGCTGGTCCATGACGGGCTGGGTGCCAATGCCGAGATCGTGCGCGATCCAGCGCAGCGCGTGGACGGGCACGATCCCGACCAGATCCGCGCCCGGATCGAGGCCTGGCGGCGCACCCCGCCTTGCGCAACGCCCGATCCCGCGTTCAGACTGCGCCGTGTCGCGCAGGACTGGGCGCGGCTTTTGTCGGGGGCGATGCGCACCCCCGCCGCAGCGACGCAAATCGTGGAACACCATGCCTGACGCCGAAGCCACCTTCATCACATCCCCCGCAGCGCAAGCCGGCCCCGTCCCGGCCCGCGTGCTGGCGGCGCTGTCGGCCGCCGCCGACGCCGAGGAGCGCGGCGCCGCGCCCATCGCGGCGTCCGTCGACCTGCTGCGCCGGGCCGGTCTGCTGGAGGATGACGGCACGGCCGATCCCGCGCGCACCGCGCGGGCGCTGATGCAGGTGGGCGGGGTCAATCTGTCGGTGGGCCGGTTGTGGGAAGGCCATGTCAACGCGCTGCACCTGATTCGCCTGCGGGGAACGTCGGCGCAGCGCGACCGCGTGCGCAAGTGGCTGGCGCAGGGTGCCCTGTTCGGCGTCTGGGGCGCGGACGGCGTGCCGCCGGTCACGCTGTCGCCCGGCGGCGCGCAGCTGGTGGGGGTCAAGAATTTCGCCTCGGGGCTCGGCACGCTGAGCCATGCGCTGGTCACGGTTGGGTCGGGGCCGGATGTGCGCCTGGCGCTGATCGAGGTGCGCGCCGGCGACCGTGCCGACCTGTCGGGCTGGACCGTGCCGGGGATGCGGGCGACCGCGTCGGGCAGTTTCGACATGACCGGCATCGAGCCGGGGCCGGACGGGTGGATCGGCGGGCCGGGCGATTACCTGCGCGAACCCTCGTTCGTCGGCGGCGTCTGGCGCATCGCGGCGTTGCAGGCCGGCGCGTCGGCGGGGCTGGTTGACCGGGCCGCGGCATCGCTGCGCGAGACCGGGCGACTGGCGGCCGAGGCGCAGAAGACGCGGCTGATGACCGCGCTGATGCGGGTCTGGGCGGGCATGGCGCTGACCGAACGCGCCGCTGTCGCCGCATCCGATCCCGCGATCGCGGCCGAGGATGCGGTCAGCCTGTCGATCTCGGCCCGGCTGTTCACCGAAGAGGCCGCGCTGGCCGCCATCCACGCCGTCGAGCAAAGCCTTGGCCTGCGCCATTTCGCGCAAGGTTCGCCCACCGGGCGCATGGCGCGGGACCTGTCGGTCTATCTGCGGCAGGCGGCGCGCGATGCGTTGCTGCAACAGGCGGCCGATCACGTGCTGGGCCGCGATGGCGGCATCGGGGGCCTGCCCGCATGAACGACGCATCCGCAACACGATTGGCCGGTGTGTTCCAGGGGCGCGAACCGCTGGTCGTGCTGGCGCCGCATCCCGACGACGAATCGCTGGCCTGCGGTGCGCTGCTGGCGCGGGGCTTTGCCGGCGCGGGGGCGCATGTCATCTGCCTGACCGATGGCAGCGCCAGCCATCCGGCGTCACGGCAATGGCCACCCGACCGGCTGGCGGCGCGGCGGCGGGCCGAGTTGTCCGAGGCCGTCAGCCGGCTTGGCGGCGCCAAGACCGACCTGACATGGCTTGGCCTGCCCGACAGCCGCCTGCATCTGGCCGACCCGATGCGCGTGGCGGAGGATCTGGACCGGATCGTCACGGGGCTTGGCGCGGCGCATGTCTTCGTGCCCGCCATCGAGGATCATCACGCCGATCACAAGGCGACATTCCGCATCGCCCTGATCCTGCGGCAGCGGCGGCCCGATCTGACATTCCATGCCTATCCGGTCTGGTCGCGGTGGGACGAGCCCGATTTCGCAGCCATGATCGCCGCCCGCGATCCGGTATTCGTGCCGCCGGGCCGCATGGCCGGCCGGAAACGCGCCGCGATCCACGCGCATCGCACGCAGATGGGCCGGATCGTGCGGGACGATCCGTTCGGATTCGTGCTGCCGGACGCGATGATCCGGCGGTTTCTGGACGAGGACGAGATTTTCTGGAGGATGCCGGCATGAGCGTGGGACGCGATCATCTGCTGTCGGTCTATGCCCAATCGTCGGACCCGTGGAATTTCGCCACAAGCGCCTATGAGCAGCAGAAATTCGCGGCGACCTGCGATGCGCTGCTGCGCCCACGCTATCGCGCGGCGTTCGAGTTGGGGTGCGGCAACGGGCAGCTGGCGCGGCATCTGGTGGGACGGTGCGACCGCTATACCGGGATGGATGCGGTCGCCGTCGCGCTGGAGGCGGCGCGGCGCACGGTGCCGCAGGCGCGGTTCGTCCAGGGTTTCTATCCCTGCCCGCTGCCGGGCGACGGCTTCGATCTGCTGATCCTGTCCGAGATCCTGTATTTCCTCGATGCGCGCGACCTGCGCCGGCTGGCCGGCGACATTGCCGCGCAGTTTCCCTTGGCCGAGGTGATCTGCGTGACCTGGCTTGGCCCGACCGGGCACGAATTGCAGGGCGAACAGGCGCTGGCGATCTTTGCCGCGGCCCTGGAGACGCATGATTTCACCCTTGTGACGCGGCACGACCGGTATCGGATCGACCGCGCCCTGCCGAAGAAGCCCGTATGAGCCGGGCCTTGGACAAGGACATTGCCATCGTCATCCCGGCGCGCAACGAGGCGCGGCGCATCGGGGTCGCGCTGCGCGCGCTGGCCGGGCAGTCGCCGGACCGGGTGCGGGTATTCGTTATGATCAACAACACCACCGACGCGACCGCCCGCGTGGCACGGCGACAGGCTGCGCGATGCGGGCTGGATCTGACGATCGTTCAGCGCAGTCTGGACCCCGGCGAAGGCGTGGGCGCGGCGCGGCGGATCGGATGCGCGGCGGCGCTGCGCGGGATGCCCGGACTGCGCCATATCCTGAACACCGATGCCGACTGCATCGCCGCGCCGGACTGGGTCGCGCGCAATCTGGCGCATCTGCAGCGCGCCGACGCCGTCTGTGGCCGGATCGAGCCGATCAGCAGCGAGGCCGAGGTGCTGGCGCAGATGGACCCGGTCGCGGCACGGAACGAGGGCATCTATGCCGCGCTGGTCCGGGAATTCCATGCCCGGCACGCGCCGCATTGCGCGCATCTTGGCGGCACGCACGGACAGGCGGCGGGGGCCAGCCTGGCGGTGACGCGGGCCGCCTATCTTGCCGCCGGCGGCTTTGCGCCGCAGCCGTGCGGCGAGGATCGCGACCTTGTGCGACGGCTGGGCCAGACGCGGCGTCGGATCGTTCACGCCGACGACGTGATCGTGCAGGCATCCTGCCGCCTGACCGGGCGCGCCCAGGGCGGCATGTCCGATGCGTTGCGATGGCGCGTGGCCGGCGGCGATTACCTTGTGGATGACGGGCTGCCCCGCGCCGACACCCTGCTGAGTGCGCTGAAAACCGGCACTCTGGGCGCGTGGCCGCCGCTGGTGTCCGGGCAGGACCGGCTGCTGGCCAGCGAATTGCCGCGTCACATCGACATGCTGAGCGCCTGGCTGAACGATGGCCATATGCCCGCCGGTCCGCCCTGCTCCGAAAGCTCTGCGGCGGGGTCGCCGTCGCGCGCGTTCGCGACCGCCGCCAAGGGCTGAGCCGGCGCGGGAAAGCGTGGCTGTGGCCGGGCGGACACGGTTAACGCCACGCGCAGGACGCCGGGCACATGGCTGAAGACGCGGGTGCGTTTTCATGCAACCTGAACGCGAAATCAGGTTTGCGCGGGAATCAGCATGACCGTCTCTGCCTTCGACGTGAACGCGTTCGTCTACAACACGCGGTTGAGCGTTCCGCCGCCGGGCGCGTCGTCCACGGTGACGATGACCAATGTCGATGCGAACATCAACAAGCTGTATTATTCCACGATCTCGGCCAACGCGACGAACGACGCCAATGGCGACGGGCGGTTCAACGTGGGCGAGACGGTGACGCTGACCGATCATGTCGGATCGGCGCAGAACGTGGTGAAATCGGTCACCACCCTGAACGTTCTGGGCAGCGGCAGGTTTACCTGGACCAGTTCCCTTGCACCGGGATTCGGCGGGACGGCGGATGTGCTGGTCACGTCGGACGGGTCGAAAACCTATCTTGTCTTCGTGAACGGCGACCAGCGCTCGCATTACGACAACAACCACGATCGGACGGGGGCCAGCGGACCGCGCATCGGGGAGTTGATCAACAGTAGCACGCTGACATGGCGCGCGGTCGGCTATGAACCCGGCGAAGGTCCACTGTGTTTCGGGCGCGGCACGCTGATCGACACGGATCGCGGCGGCGTCGCGATCGAGCTTTTGCGCGTCGGCGACCGGGTTCTGACCCGCGACAACGGTGCGCAGCCGATCCGCTGGATCGGGTCGATGATCCTGACCGCAGGGGCGCTGGCCGCCGATCCCAGGCTGCGGCCCATCAAGATCACGGCGGACAGCCTGGGTGCCGGGCTGCCGGCGCGCGATCTGGTGGTCTCGCCCCAGCATCGGGTCGTCGTCCGTTCGAAGATCGCCAAGCGGATGTTCGACGCGGACGAGGTGTTCGTGCCGGCGGTCAAGCTGACGGCGCTGCCCGGCGTGTTCGTGGATACCGAGTGCGGCGAAGTCGAGTATTTCCACATGCTGTTCGACCGGCACGAAATCGTCACCTCGAACGGGGCGCAGACCGAAAGCCTGCATACCGGCAGGATCGCGCTGCGCAGCCTGTCCACTGCGGCGCGCGACGAAATCTTTGCGATCTTTCCCGAACTGGCAGAGACCGGGCAGGTCCGCGCGCTGGCCCGTCCGGTGCCCAAGGGGCGCGAAATCGGCGCATTGCTGCACCGCCACGTGAAGAACGCAAAGCCGTTGCAAGCGGCAGGCTGAGGGCGCGGCACACGGGCGGGCGCATCAAGCACCCATGCCCTCACGCGCTGTCAGGTCGTGAACAGATCCGCGTATTCCGCGCGCAGGGCGGCTTTTTGCACCTTGCCCATGGTGTTGCGCGGCAATTCGTCGATCACGATCACCTTCTTGGGCTGCTTGAACCGCGCCAGCCGGTCGGACAGGCCCGCCATGATCTGCTGCGGGTCGGGCGGGGTGGTGCGGTCGCGGGCGATCACCGCGACCACGCCTTCGCCGAAATCGGGATGCGGCACGCCGATCACGGCGCTTTCCAGAACGCCCGGCATCTCGTCGATCAGCAACTCGACCTCTTTGGGATAGATGTTGAACCCGCCCGAGATGATCAGATCCTTGCCGCGCCCGACGATCACGACATAGCCGTCCGGGTCGATCATGCCCAGATCGCCGGTCTTGAACCAGCCATCCGCGCCCAGCTCCTCGGCGGTCTTTTCGGGCATCCGCCAATACCCCTGGAAGACGTTGTCGCCGCGCACCTCGATCAGGCCGATTTCGCCCTGCGGCAGTTCGGCCCCGTCCTCGCCGGTGATCTTCAGTTCGACCCCCGGCAGCGGAAAGCCCACGGTACCCGCCCGCCTTTCCCCGTCATACGGGTTCGAGGTGTTCATGTTGGTTTCCGTCATGCCATAGCGTTCCAGGATGCGGTGCCCGGTGCGATCCTCGAACGCGCGATGCGTCTCGGCCAGCAGGGGCGCGCTGCCCGAGGTGAACAGCCGCATGTCGCGGACCAGATCGCCGGTGAAATCGTCGCGATCCAGCAGCCTTGTGTAGAAGGTCGGCACCCCCATCATCGCGGTCGCGCGCGGCAGCAGGCGGATCACCGTGTCGGCGTCGAATTTCGGCAGCCAGATCATCGCGCCGCCGGTCAGCATCGACACGTTCGAGGCGACGAACAGCCCGTGGGTGTGAAAGATCGGCAGCGCGTGCAGCAGCACGTCTTGGGCGGTAAAGCGCCACGCATCGGCCAGCGTGCGGGCGTTCGACAGCAGATTGTCATGGCTCAGCATCGCGCCCTTGGACCGGCCGGTGGTGCCCGATGTGTAAAGAATGGCGGCAAGATCGGCGCCGCCGCGCGCCACCGGATCGTGGCGTTCCGGACAGGCGGCGGCGGCGTCGCTCAGGCTGCCACGGCCATCCGCGTCCAGCGTCATCAGCCGGCCCTCGGGCGGCATGAAATCGTCGCGCCGCGCCTGCCGGGACGGGTCGCAGACCACCAAGGCCGGTTCGGCGTCGCCGACGAAATAGCCGATCTCGGCGGCTGTATAGGCGGTGTTCAGCGGCAGGAACACCGCGCCCGCGCGCACCGCCGCCAGATACAGCGCCAGCGCCTGCGGCGATTTCTCGACCTGCACGGCCACGCGGTCGCCCGGCTGCACGCCGGTTTGCGTCAGCATGTTCGCCATCTGCCCCGACAGGCGATAGATGTCGTCATAGGACAGGGCTGCGCCATTTTGCAGGATCAGGAAATCGCGATCCTCGCCCTTGCGCGGGCCCATCAGCGCGTCGAACAGCGTGTTGGTCATGTCGTCTTGTCCGTTTTCGTCTTCCTGCCGGCGGCCGTCGCCTCGGCCTCGGCCTTGCGCGCGGCGTCCTGCAGGCGTTTGGGGGCGGCGATGATGCCGCGTTCGGTGAAATCGTCGTGCTGCGCCTCGATCCGCTGGCGGTCATAGAGGTAGTTGACCATCATCCCAAGGCTTTGCGCCATGCCGCGTTCGGATTTGTCGGCCCCGGCGATGACCCGGTGCGCCTCGGCCCCGTTGCCCAGATGGAACCGGGCGACGGGGTCGCGCGGGCGGCCGCGCGCGTCCTTGGCCAGCAGCAGATAGCGGGCGGTCTGCGCCGACAGCGGGCCGGGCTGCGGATCGTCCAGAAGCGCCGCGATCTCGGCCTCGCCTGCGGCGGCGCGTTCCTGCAACCAGTTTCGCAGGCCGGGAATGGGCGACAGCGTCACGAATGTCGTCAGGCCGGGCAGTTCGCGCGACAGTTCGGCGACCACGTTCTTGATCAGAAGATTACCGAAGCTGATCCCGGCCAGCCCCGCCTGACAGTTCGAGATGGAATAGAACACCGCCGTATCCGCCGATTGCGGCGCCAGCGGCGCACGGCGTTCGTCGATCAGCGCCTGCACCGAATCGGGCAGGCCGCGGGTCAGCGCCACCTCGACGAAGATCAGCGGATCGTCGGGCATGGCCGGGTGCATATAGGCATAGCAGCGCCGATCCTCGGGCAGGACGCGGCGTTGCAGATCGCGGAAATCGCGGATCTCGTGCACGGCTTCGTATTCGATCAGCTTTTCCAGCAGAAAGGCCGGGCTGTGCCAGTCGATGCGCAGCAGTTTCAGGAACCCGCGATTGAACCACGAGCGCAGCAGATGGCGGAAATCGGCATCGACGCGGGCAAAGGCGCGGTCGCGCCCGGTCAGGCGCAGCAGGTCGGCGCGCATGGCGACCAGCCGCGCGGTTCCGCCCGGCGCCATGTTCAGCCGGCGCAGCAATTCCTGGCGCGGCGGCTCGGCCAGCCGCGTCAGGGCTTCCAGATCGGCGGGGTCCTTGCGGTCCAGCCATGTCTTCACCGCCTTGGTCAGCGCCGCGTGATCGGGGTCGAACCCGTCGCGCAGCCCGGCGAAGAAGATGCGCTTGCCGTCGTCGTCCAGCGCCGCATAGGCGGCAAGGATGTCGGCCGCGACCGCCATGCCGCGGGTTTCCGATTGCAGGACCGGCAGACGCTGCGCCGCCTCGATCAGCGCCTCGGGCGTCAGGCGGGGCGCGCCCTTGCCCCGCCGCCAGCCGGAACTGACGACAAGGCTGCTGAGCCGGTCGTAAAGCTGGGCGGTCAGGGTCACAGCGCCGGCCCCATCACCATTTCGGGCAAAAACAGCGCGATCTGGGGAAAGATCGCCAGCAGGATCATGCCCACCACCATCATGCCCACGAAGGGCAGCGACCCGAACAGGATGTCGCGCAACGAGATCTGCGGCGCGATGCTGTTGATGACATACAGGTTCAGCCCGACCGGCGGGGTGATCAGGCCGATTTCCATGTTGATCGTCAGGATGACCGCGAACCAGTAGGGATCGAACCCCGCCGAATCCAGGATCGGCATCAGGATCGGCGCCGACATCAGGATGATCGCGACCGGCGGCAGAAAGAAGCCCGCGACCAGCAGGAAGATGTTGATGATGATCAGCAGCACCCACCGGTTGACCTCGAGATCGGCGATGGCGCCCGCGACGGTCTGGGTGATGAACAGCGAGGACAAGGCAAAGGCGAACAGTTCCGCCGCGCCGATGATCAGCATGATCATCACCGCCTCGCGGATCGTGTCGCGGAAGATCGCGACCATGGGGCCCGCCTTCCACATGCGATAGATGATCGCGACCAGCAAAATGCAGATCAGCGCGCCGGTTCCCGCCGCCTCGGACGGGGTGGCGACGCCGCCGTAGAGGACGAACAGGATCGCCGCCACGATCAGCAGGAACGGCAGCACGCGCGGCAGGTTCTCAAGCCGTTCGGCCAGCGAAAAGCGGCGCGTGACATCGCCCAGGGCGATGCCCTTGCGCCAGCAATCGAACAGCGCCCAGGCCATGAACAGGACGGTCAGCATCAGCCCCGGCAGCAGCCCGGCCAGAAACAGCCGCCCGATCGAGGTTTCGGTCGAGATGCCATAGACGATCATCGTGACCGAGGGCGGGATCAGGATGCCCAACGTGCCGCCCGCCGCGATCGAGCCTGCGGCAAGGCTGTCGGGATAGCCGCGCTTGGTCATTTCGGGGATGCCCATCTTGCCGATGGCGGCGCAGGTCGCGGGGCTGCTGCCCGACAGCGCGGCAAACAGCCCGCAGGCGCCGATATTCGACATCACCATCCCGCCCGGCACCCGGTACAGCCAGCGGTCCAGCGCCTCGTAAAGATCCTTGCCGGCGGGGCTGCTGGCCACCGCCGCGCCCATCAGGATGAACATCGGCACCGACACCATGCCGAAATTGGCCAGACCGGCGAAGAAGGTTTCCGACAGCCCGCCGATGGCGGTGAAGCCCTCCGACAGGACCAGCGCCGCCACCGCGACGAAGCCCAGGGCAAAGGCGATCGGCGTGCCGGCGCCCAGCAGGACCAGCATCGCGACCAGAACGGCCAGACCCGCAGCCGAGGGCGACATCACGCCCCCCTTTCGGGCAGACCGCCGGTCATCGCCACCACTGTCTGCGCGATCAGTTGCAGGCCCATCAGCCCCATCGCGAAGGGCACCGGCCAGAACGGAATCCACAGCGGCAGCGCCCAGATCGTGTCGGTGGTCCAGCCGTTCGACGCGGCCTCATAGAGAAAGCCGAAGCCCGACCACGCCAGCGCGCCGACAAAGCAAAGCGACGCCAGACCCGAGATCAGCGCAAGGATGCGGCGCAGCCCCGGCCCCGACGCCTCGACCAGCAGATCGACGCCGACATGGCCGCCCAAGGCCAGCACATAGGGGCTGCCCAGCATCATCGCGGCGGTGGTGGCATAGATCACGAATTCGGTCTGCCACACGGTCGAGGCCCCCAACACATAGCGCGAGAACACCATCTGCGTGACCACCACCGTCGCCGCCGCCAGCAGGACCATGGCGAACACGCCGCTGACGCGGGCCAGCCCGTCAAGAAGGCGCAGAACCGCCCTCATGCCCGCAGCCTGCCCGGCGCGGCCGGGATCGCAGGCCCGATCACTCGACCGCCAGCGCCTGGTCGATCAGGTCCTGCCCGCCTTCGACCTCGTCCGAGAAATGCTTGTAGGAAGTGTCCCGGGCGATGGCCAGCCAGGCGTCGAAATCCTCGGGCGTCATGGTCGCGACCTCGACCCCGGCCTTTTCGAACGTCTCGATCATGGTGGTGTCCAGCCCCGCGGCCTGTTCCGAAAACCACTGCTCGGCCCGCTGGCCCGCATCCATCAGCGCCTGTTGCTGTTCGGGGTTGAGCCGGTCGAAGACCTTTTTCGAGATCAGAACCGGTTCGTACATGAACCACAGCGCGTTTTCACCCGGCGCGGTCAGGCATGTCGCCTGTTCGAACAGGCGATAGCTGACCATCGACCCCGACGAGGTGTTGGCCGCGTCCAGAACGCCGGTCTGCATGCCGGTATAGATCTCGGACGACGGCATCGACGAGATCGAGGCCCCGGCACCGACCAGCATCTGTTCGAAGGCCGGACCCGCCGCCCGCGTCACCTGACCCGCGATCGTGTCGGGCGCGGTGATGCAGTTCTTCTTGCTGACAAAGCCGCCCGACAGCCACGCATCCGACAGGACCAGCGCGCCGTTATCCTCGATCAGCTTGTGGATCGATTCCATGAAGGGCGAATCGTTCAGCCGCGCGGCGCGTTCGTGGTTGCGCACCAGTCCCGGCATCAGGGTCACGCTGAATTGCGGCACCCGTCCGGCGGCATAGTCCAGCGGAAAGGACGACATGTCCAACTGCCCGCTGGTCAGCGCGCCCCATTGTTCCTTGGCCTTGTACAGCGATTCCCCCGGATAGACGCGGATTTCCAGATCGACGTCGGCATCGGCCACGTCCTTGGCGATCATCTGCACCATCTCGTCGCGCGCATCGCCCTTGCCGCCCGGAAACTGGTGGCTGGCCTTCAGCACCTCGGCGCCTGCGACCATCGGCATGGCGGTGGCAAGGGCCAGAACGGCACCCGTTGTCTTGAACATCATCTTTCCTCCCGCGGCGCGTCGTGGCGCCCATGTTGTGCCGCGACGCGCGCGGCCGCAATCTCTCCCACGGCCGAGTTTGACTCGACTTCTGTGTATACACAAGCGATAATTATGCACACAGCAGCAGGGGGTGAGGATGGCCAGCGCCGCCGACGAGATCAGCGAAATGCTGGAAACCGAGATCGTCGAAGGCGTCCTGCCCCCCGGCACGCGGCTGGAGGAACCTGCGCTGGCGGAACGGTTCGGCGTCTCGCGCACGCCGGTGCGCGAGGCGTTGCAGCGGCTGTCGGCCTCGGGTCTGGTCGAGCTGAAGCCGCGTCGCGGCACGCAGGTCCTGAACCCGTCGATCGGGCGCATCGTCGAGATGTTCGAGGTGATGGCCGAGCTGGAGGCCGTCTGTGCCCGCCTGTGCGCACGGCGGGGCGGGCCGGCGCTGTTTTCGAATCTGCGGCTGTGGATGGATCGCTGCGCGGCGGCGGCGCGCGCGGGCGATGCGTCGGCCTATTACGCGGCGAACAAGGGGTTTCACAGCGCCATCTATGCCGGGTCGCAGAACCTGTTTCTGGCCGAACAGGCCGAGTTGCTGCATCTGCGGCTGACACCGTTCCGGCGACAGCAGCTGCGCCTGCCGCGCCGCATGACGCAATCGCTGGCCGAACATGCGCGGATCGTCACGGCCATCGAGGATGGCGACGCCGCCGCCGCCGAGGAGGCGCAGCGCGCCCATATCCTGATCCAGGGCGAGCGTTTCACCGATTTCCTTGCCCTGCACGGCGGCGCGCGGGTCTGATCGCGGCGGGGGCCGCGGCCTTACGCGACGATGGATTGCGGCAGCATCCACACGCCCCGGTCGGGCGCGCGGTTGATCCGCAGATCGCAGCCATAGGCGCGCGACAGGTTGTCGTCGGTCATCACCGCCTCGGGCCGGCCCTGCGCCACGACCCGCCCGCCCTGCATCAGCGCGACGCGGTCGGCAAACATCGCCGTCAGGTTCAGATCGTGCATCACCGCGACGACGCCGCCGCCCGCCGCCGCGTAATCCGCCGCGATCCGCATGACGGTCAGCTGATGGGCGATGTCGAGGCTGCTGACAGGCTCGTCCAGGAACAGCCAGCGCGGGCCGTCGGGCGTGACCGGCTGCCAGACCTGCACCAGCGCGCGGGCCAGTTGCACCCGCTGCTGTTCGCCGCCAGACATCTGCTGATACAGCTGTCCCCCGCGTCCCGGCAGCCCGACCCGCGCCAGCGCGGCCGAGATCAGGGCGGCGCGGGCGGGGCCGATGACGGGGCGGGTCGACAGGCCGATGCCCACGATTTCGGACGCGGTGAAGGGAAAGGACAGCGTGCTGTGCTGGGGCAGGTCTCGCAGCGCGGCCAGATCGTGCGGCAGGCGGGTGGCGATGTCGGTGCCGTTCAGCGTGATCCGCCCGGATCGCGGGGCCACATCGCCGGTCAGCGCGCGCAGCAGCGTGGTCTTGCCCGAGCCGTTCGGCCCGATGATCGCCGTGACCCGGCCGGCCTGCGCGACCAGTCCCGCGCCGTGCAGGATCTGTCTGCGGCCCAGCCACAGATCCAGCGATTGCGCAACCAGGCTCATCCGTCCAGCGTCCGGCGGTTCGACAGCAGCACCCACATGAAGAACGGCCCGCCGACCATGGCGGTCACGATGCCGATGGGCAGTTCCGCCGGCGCGACGACGCTGCGGCTGATCATGTCCGCCCCGATCAGCACCGTGGCCCCCAGCAGCGCCGCGTTGACCAGCAGCCAGCGGTGATCGGGACCGGCGATCAGGCGCAGAAGATGCGGCACGACGATGCCGACAAAGCCGATCCCGCCCGACACGGCGACCGAGGCCCCGGTCGCGCCCGCCACCGACAGGATGGCGATGGTCTTGGTCCGCTGCACGTCGATGCCGACATGGGCGGCCGCCGCCTCGCCCAGGGCCAGCCCGTTCAGGCCGCGCGCCAGGAACGGCGCGGCGGCAAGCCCGGCCAGGATCAGCGGCGCGGCGGCGGCCAGCTTGGGCCAGCTGCTGCCGGCCAGCGAGCCGAGACCCCAGAAGGTCAGATCGCGCAGCTGGTCGTCATCGGCCCGAAACACGATCAGCCCCGACAGCGCCCCGATCATCGCGGCCAGCGCGATCCCCGCCAGCAGCATGGTGGCGATGGATGTCTGGCCCTGCCGCGTGGCGACGGCGTAAAGCGCCAGCATCGACACCCAGCCGCCAGCGAAGGCGGCCAGCGGAACCAGATGCCAGCCCGCCGCGGCGGCCATCGCGGGCGGCAGCAGCCCGCCCAGCACGATGGCCGCGATCGCGCCCAGACCCGCACCGGCGCTGACGCCCAGCAGGCCGGGATCGGCCAACGGGTTGCGGAACAACCCCTGCATCACCGCGCCCGACACGGCCAGCGACGCGCCGACCAACATCCCGGTCAACAGCCGCGGCAGGCGGATCTGCATCACCACCACCCGGTCGGCGGGCTCGACCCCCGCGCCCGCCGCCAGATCGCGCAGCACGGCCCAGGCGGGGGTGCCCGCCGCGCCGTGATCCAGCGCCAGCGCCGCCACGATCAGCAGACCCAGACCCAGCACGATCGCCAGCGCCCGGCCCCGGTGGCTGCGGTCGCCTGCCGGCACGGCGTGGCCCGCGTCAACCGTGACCATCCGCCGCCCCGTCATTCGCCGGCCTATCACTCGCTGCCCCGTCATCCGCCGGCCCATAGATCGCCTCGTGCAGGTCGCGGGCCGCCTGCCCGGTGCGCGGGCCGAAGCCCAGCAGATACAGCCCGTCCATGCGGATCACCCGGCCGTCCCGCGCGGCGGGCGTCGGTTGCAGGGCGGGCATCGCCAGCAATTCGTCGTCCGGCGCGCCGTGACTGGCCGTCGCCTCGCCGCGATCCATCATCAGGATCGCCTCGGGCGCGGCGGCAAGGATCGCCTCGTCGGTGACGGGCTTGTAGCCGTCGAACGCGTCGATGGCGTTCGTCGCGCCGGCAAGGCGGATCATCGCATCGGCCTCGGTCCCGCGCCCCGACGCCATGATGCGCCCGCCCTGCACCGACAGGATGAACATGACGCGGGCGGGGGTCTGTCCCTGCGTCGCCTCGGCCGCCGCCGCAAGATCGGCGCGCAGGCTGGCCACCGGACCCGCCGCCGCCTGCGGCACGCCCAGCGCATCGGCCACCGCCTCGATCCGGGCGGCCAGCGCGTCGGCATCGGTGCCGCCGGGAATCGTCTCGAACGGGATGCCCGCGTCGCGCAAAATCTCGACGACCTCGGGCGGGCCGGCATCCTCTTCGGCAAGGATCAGGTCGGGCCGGGTCGACAGCACGCCTTCGGCCGACAGGGCGCGCATATAGCCGACATCGGGCAACTGCATCACCGAGGGCGGATGGCTGGACGTCGTGTCGCGCGCGATCAGCCGGTCCTGCTGGCCCAGCGCATGCACGATCTCGGTCACCGCGCCGCCGATGGACAGAACGCGGCTGGCATCGGGGTGCGGATCGGCCTGGGCGGCGGCCGCCGTCAACAGCAGCGCGGGCAGCAGATGCCGGATCATGCGTCCCCCGCATCCGGCAGCGACCCGACCAGATCGGCCCAGGCATCGGCATCGCCGCCCTTTTCGGGACGCATGCCGAAACACTGGAAGATCAGTTCGCCATCGGCATCGAACGCCTCGACCGACAGGGCCGCGCCGCGGCGCGTGGGCTTGTCCACGGCCCAGATCTCGGACAGGTGGTCGCTGCGCAGATGCAGGTTGAACCGCTCGTCCAGCACGTTGAGCCACGGACCCATCGGCCGCAGGTTTGCAAGCCGCCCGGAATGGATCTCGATGCAGCCCCGATTGCCGACAAACAGCATCACCTGCATCTCGCGGTCGCGCACCGTCTGGAACATGGTCGGCACCGAGGACACCGCCAGTTGCCGCACGAAGGGCGCGCCCGCCGCGCGATAGGCGCCCAGCCGGTTCATCTTCAGCCGCCGGACCAGCGTGTTGAACTGGTGGGTGTCGGTCATGCGCCCCCATTCCTCGCGCAGCGTGTCCACCCGATCCTCGGCGATCCGTGCGCCTTCGGGCGCGGGGCGCGGGGCATAGTCGGACAGGCTTTCCTGATCGGGCAGCGCCAGATCGGCGGTCAGCGCGGCGAACGCCGCAAGGTTAGATCCCTCGCGCAGATGCACCTTGTGCACGGCGACGCCCGAGGCGTCGAACACCTGGATCGACCGGCGGCCGTCAATGTCCACGGCAAAGCCGTGCACCCAGTGGCGCGGGAACATCCGCATGTCGATCTCCGGGTCCAGCGTCATCGCCGCATGGGTGCCGTCGTGAAATTCGCTATAGCGGCCGATCTTTTCGATTACGCAGGACCTGTTGCGGGTCAGGGCCATGACCTCGCCCAGCGTCTCGATGGCGGGAAACAGCCGCGACAGGGTGGCGTCGATCCTTGTGGCACCGTGGCCAAGCTCGGCCTCGATCAGCGCCGCTTCGGGCAGGCCCAGTTGGTCGGCAAGTTCGACGGGGCGGACGGTCGCGCCACGTTTCAGCTCGCGCAGCCGGGCCGGGGTCAGGTCGTTCATGATAAGCCTCTGTTCAGCGGGGATTGGCATCTGGCGAGAGGCTGGACGCGATACTTGACGAAAATACTCAATTCACTTAGCGACCGCAAGACGCCAGCACGGGCCAGCCAGAAAATCAGGACCACACACTGAATGGGGACGCACCGTGCGAACGAAATTGACATTGATTGGATTGATGCTGGGCGGCACCACGCTGCCGGCCTTGGCGCAGGAGACGGCGATCCAGCTGGACCCGATCGTCCTGCGCGCCGGGGTCGAGAAGGTGGCATCGCAAGTGCCGCAATCGATCAGCGTGGTCGATTCCGAGGAGCTGGAGACGCTGCAACCCGGCACCATCGGCGAGGCGTTGCAGACCGTGCCGGGCGTCGCCGGCGTCGGATCGTCCAGCTTTTTCGGCCAGGGCTTCAACATCCGCGGATTCGGATCGTCGGGCACGGCCGCCTCGGAATCGGGGGTGGTGCAGCTGATCGACGGCGAAGAGAAATATTATGAAAGCTATCGCCAGGGATCGCTGTTCGTCGAACCCGAATTCCTGAAGCGGGTCGAGGTGTTGCGCGGACCCAGCGCCGCGACGCTTTACGGATCGGGCGCGCTTGGCGGCGTGATCGCGATGGAAACCATCGACGCCGGCGATCTGATCGCGCCGGGCCGGACCAGCGGCGGCCGGGTCAAGCTGGGCTATGCCTCGAACCCGGACACGGCGGTGGCCAGCGTCATGTGGGGCTGGCAGCCCGCCGACGATCTGGACCTGCTGGCGGCCTTCGCCTATCGCAGCCTGGGCGAGACGACGGACAGCGACGACAACGTAATCGTGCGGTCGAACGCGGACACGCCGAACCTGTTGCTGAAGGCGCGCAAAAGCTTTGGCGATCAGTATGTCGAACTGTCCTATCAGCATCTGGAAGCCCAGGGCGACGAACAGGATTTCAACCAGCTTGAAGGTGCGCAGGTCGGACTGTTTCCGGGCTTTCCAGGCTGGGGCGTCGGCGACATCCTGACCCGCGATCAGGTCGCACGCGCCGAATGGGGCTGGAACCCGGCCGATAACCGCTATGTCGATGCGACGGTCAGCCTGTCATTCACCAACACGCTGAAGGATGTGCGTCAGGGCGACGACCCGGCCGAACCGATCCTGCCCACCTTGCTGGGCCGGCGCGATTACGAATTGTGGCGCCTGAAGGCGCAGAACACCGCCGATCTGTCGGGCGCGGGCTACAGCCATTACCTGACCGTCGGGGCCGAGACGTTCCGGCAGGACCGCAGCAGCACCACCCCGTCCTCGTCCCACCCCGAGGCGCTGACCCGGTCGGGCGCCGTCTTTGCCTGGTCGGAGCTGGAATGGGACCGCTGGACGGTCAATTCGGGCCTGCGCTACGAACGCCAGCGGACCGAGCCGGGCGGCAGCGTCGCCATCTCGGACCAGCGCGTCGATGCGGAATCGGTCGAGCCGCAGATCGGGGCGCTGTATCGCCTGACCGACAGCTGGTCGGCCTTCGGGTCGGTGGCCTTCGTCAACCGGATGCCTACGGTGGACGAGCTTTACGACGGGTTTGGCGGCGGCGCGGCCTCGACCGGGCTTGAGGACGAACAGGGCAAGAATATCGAGATCGGGCTGTCCTACAGCGCGCAGGGCGTGCTGCGCGACGACGACCAGGTCGCGATGAAGCTGACGCTGTTCCGCAACCATATCGACGACATGATCGTGCGCACCAACCGTCCTGCGCCCAGCCCCAGCTATACCAATATCGAACGCGCCTATCTGCGCGGGGGCGAGTTGGAGGCCAGCTATCTGACCGGCGACTGGCAATTCGGCGCGGCGGTATCGGTGGTAGACGGAGAGGATCAGGACGGCGCGATCCTGGACACGCTGCCCAACGACCGCGTCGTCCTGTCGGCGGCATGGCAGGCGACGCCGTCATGGAAGCTGGGCGTTCGCAGCATCCTGGCCGCCGGCCGCGACAAGCCCGACGGCGATCGCCGCGCGGGCTTTGGCGTCCATGACGTCTTTGCCAGCTGGACGCCGCAACAGGGCGCGCTGGAGGGAATCGAGGTCCAGCTGGGCGTCGATAACGTCACCAATCGCGACTATGTGCCGGCCACCTACCTGGCCGGCCCCGCGCCCGGCCGCAACGTCAAGCTGTCGCTGTCGCGGCGCTTCTGACCCGGCAACGCCCGTCTGCCCGCTGCGGCAGGCGGGCAGCGCGTCCCCGCCGGGTCAGTCCTGACCGAACAGGTCGCGGGTATAGACCTTGTCCTGCACGCCCTGCAGATCCGGGCTGAGGCGGTTGGCGATGATCACGTCGGCTTGCGAGCGGAACGCATCCAGATCGCGCAGCACCGGCGACTGATAGAAGCTGTCTTCCGCCATGGCGGGTTCATAGATGACGATGTCGATGCCCTTGGCCTTCAGCCGCTTCATGATGCCCTGCACGGCGCTTTGGCGGAAATTGTCCGACCCGGCCTTCATCACCAGCCGATAGATCCCGACGGTGCGGGGCTGGCGCGCAAGGATGTCCTCGGCGATGACGTCCTTGCGGGTGCGGTTCGCATCGACGATGGCGGCGATCAGGTTCTGCGGCACGTTCCGGTAATTCGCCAGCAACTGCTTGCTGTCCTTGGGAAGGCAATAGCCGCCATAGCCGAAAGACGGGTTGTTGTAGTGGTTGCCCACCCGCGGGTCCAGACACACCCCCTCGATCACCTGCCGGCTGTCCAGGCCATGGCTCATCGCATAGCTGTCCAGCTCGTTGAAATAGGCGACGCGCATGGCCAGGAACGTGTTCGCGAACAGCTTGATCGCCTCGGCCTCGGTCGGCCCGGTCAACAGCACGGGCACGTCGCGATCCAGCGCCGCCGCCGCCAGAAGATCGGCGAATTCGCGCCCGCGCGGGCTGTTTTCGCCGACCACGATCCGCGAGGGATGCAGATTGTCGAAAAGCGCCCGCCCCTCGCGCAGGAATTCGGGGCTGAAGATGACCTGGTTCGTGCCCAGCCGCTGCGAGACATCCAGCGTGAAGCCCACCGGCACCGTCGATTTGACCACGATGACCGCATCCGGCGCGTGTTTCATCACATCCCCGATCACCGTCTCGACGCTGGACGTGTCGAAATAGTTGGTCGTCGGGTCGTAATTGGTGGGGGTGGCGACGATGACGAAATCCGCGCCGGCATACGCCTGGGCCGGATCGGTCGTCGCGGTCAGGTCCAGCGTCTCCTCGGCCAGATAACGGCTGAGTTCGGCATCCTGGATCGGGCACTGACGGGCGTTCAGCATCTCGATCCGCTTTGCGTCGATATCGACGGCCCGCACCCGATTGTGCCGGGCCAGCAGCACGGCATTGGAAAGCCCGACATAGCCGATCCCGGCCACGGCAATTTGTCTTGAATCCATTTTCAGCAAGTCCTGTCTTCGCGACCGTCACGCCAGCCGCTGTCCAAGGTCAGTCGGAAAAGCACCGATGCGCCGCACGACGCGCCAAATGCAGTAAAAAAGGGGAAGGGATCGATCCGAGCGGTGATCCTCAGCGACGGCGGCGCAGGACGCGCCCCACGACACGGACAGGAGCAGAGACGCGCCACGAGGTGCTGACCCGCACCTCCTCGATATAGGCCTCGCACTCTTTCAGCCTTTGCGTGAGAACGGCGATTTCACCGAAACGCGCCTTCACCGCCGCCTGCAACTCGTCGCGCCGCTGAACCAGCCTGCCCTGTTCCGCCACCAGCGCCGCAATCCGCGCATCGCGTTCGCCATTCGCTTGGCTGGCCTTTTCCAGAGCCGCCTGCTGCGCCGCGATCTTGCCCGCGTCCTCGGCAGCCCGCTTCTTGTCGCGTGCCTTCTGCTCGTCCAGCCGGCGCGTCAGATCGGCCAGTTCCTTTTCCTTCTCGGCCAACGCAGCATTCGCGGCCTTCTTCTGCCGAGCCGCTTCGCGGTCATGATCCTGAACCAGCCGATCCCTTTCGGCCGCCATAGCGGCGATGCGGTCGTCGCGCTCCTTCACCGCGCTGGTGAGGTCGGCCAGTTCTTCCTGTTTCTTCGCCAGCGCGGCATCTGCCGACTGTTTCCGATCCGCAAATTCGCGCTCCTGATCCTCCAGCCGGCGCGTCAGCGCCGCGATCTCGGTAAAGCGGATGTCCATGTCCGCCTGCAACCTGTCCCGCTCTTGCACCAGCCGGTCGCTTTCCGTCGCGAGCGAGGCGATGCGAGCGTCGCGCGTGCCCATAGCCTCACTGATCTCGGCCAGTCGCGCCTCTTGGGCCGCGATCCTGTCCGCGTCCTCGGCAGCCCGCTTGTCCTCGCGCGCCTGCTGGTCGTCCAGCTTGCGGGCCAGATCGGCCAGGTCCTTTTCCTTCTCGGCCAGCGCAGCATCTGCCGCCTGCTTCTGCCTTGCCGCTTCGTCGTCGCGATCCTGAAGCTTGCGCGCAAGATCGGCGTTTTCCTCGCCGCGCGACGTCAGGTTCGCCTGCAGGCTGTCACGCTCTTGCACCAGCGCGCCGTTTTCACTGGCCAGGGCGGCAAGGCGGGTGTCGCGATCTGCAAGTGCCTGACGGATTTCGTTCAGGCGCGCCTCAAGCTCGGCGGTGCGGCTGGCATCCTCGGCGCGGCGGCGGTCGTCTTCGGCCTTCTGTTCCGTCGCGGCGTGGGTCAGCTGGTCGGTCTTTTCCGTCTGGCGGGCCAGCGCGGCTTCCGCCGCCTCTTTCGCGGCGCGAGCCTGTTGCAGGTCGCACTCAAGCGATGCGATCCGCTCCTCATGCTCGGCCCGCTGCGCGTGCTCCTGCTGGGCCAGGGCGGTTTCAAGCCGCTCTTGTTCGTCGTGCAACCGCGCCTGAAGCGTCGCGACCATCTTGTGGCGCGTGTCGTACGCGGCCTCCAACTCGGCCAGGCGTTTTTGCAGCGTCTCGACCTCGGCCTCGGCCTTGCGGGTTGCGGCCGTGGCGGTTTTGCTGCGCTGCGATGCGTCCCGCGCGGTCAGTTCCTTGCCGTAATAGGCACCCAGACGGCGGAACATGTTCTGCACGTTGCGATACCCGGGCGACCGGCGCGAGGCGCGGGCCAGATGCTGCAACCTGTCATTGACCTTGTCGCCGACCAGCAGCATCAGCAACCCGCCGCCGTGGTCGAATTCGAAATGCGGATGCGCCTGCCGCAGCGCCGCCAGACGCTTGCGGGTG
The DNA here is from genome assembly GCF_028553765.1 of Paracoccus stylophorae. Classification (NCBI taxonomy): domain Bacteria; kingdom Pseudomonadati; phylum Pseudomonadota; class Alphaproteobacteria; order Rhodobacterales; family Paracoccaceae; genus Paracoccus; species Paracoccus stylophorae. The sequence continues at coordinate 3,432,553 of NZ_CP067134.1, forward strand.
TCCTTCTTGCCCGAACCCTGGCGGACGTCGCGCAAAAGTATCACGCCCTGTTCGGACAGGCGCGACATCCATTTACGCTCGACCGTGTCCAGAACCTCTTCGCTCAGCGCCTCGCCCACGTTCAGCAGATCGACCGAAGCCTCGCTGAACTGCTCGGCCGCGCCCGACAGCGTGTCGTTGTGCAGAAACGAGATTTCCTCGTAATTCTCGAACCCGTAATCGGTCAAAGCCTCCGGGACGCCGTCGCCGTCCTTGTCACCGGACCATTGGCCGAAACCGTGGCAGGCCGTGTCCAGCCCCAGCTTGTCGGCGGTCTGGCAGGTGGCGAAATGGGCCACGCCGCTGTCGACACCGGTGGTGACGGCAAGCTGGGGCTGCAATTCCGACATCAACCAGAAGAGGAAGGGCAGATGTTCGGCAAAGCCCGATTGCTGCAAGAACCGCACTTTCCAGAAAAGTTCGCGGTTGGGCAGCGACAGGGCGTTTTCGCCCGTGACATTGGAAGAATTTTCCGTTTGACCGATGGCGCGGGAAAAGGTCATGGCTCTGAAATCCTGATCGGCTGGTCGTGACGGACGCGAACGCATCTGGCGAACGGACCTTGATCGCGACAGCTTGTATCCGGCGATGAAACGGCATTGCAAACCAAATCTCAACGTCTAGTTGCGTTTCTGCGACACCGCCTGCGGTTGAGGCGGCGCCGCCGATTCCGGTCGTGCTATGACACAATCCGCTGCAAGCGCAAGACTGGACACCGCGTCACGCCTCGGCGATACAGCGACGCGAATGGGCAAGGGATGACCGTGACGCAGGAACGGAGCGAAGGGTCCGACATGGCCAACAACCTCTTTCTGGGGCCGGACGCGCAGGGGCGGTTTCTTCTGACGCGCCTGAAGGCGTTCGAGGGGCGGGGCGCGATCCAAAGCGGCAGCACGCCGGTCATCGAGGGTGTCCATTTCTCGGTCGATCCCCAGGCCGAGGTGGCGGGCAGGTTCGACAGCCGGCCGGGTTGCATCATCTCGTTCAGCATCAAGCCGCGCCGCGCGACCGAACCGCGCTGGCAGGCGCTGCATCTGGCGTTGGGGCCGCTGGACCTGTCAGGGGCCGGTGTGGTCGGCGTGGTCGTCCGCAGCCGCGCAAAGCAGGCCGTGACCACCCGCATCTGTCTGCGGTCGGGCCGGTCGGACAGTTTCGTCGATCATTTCCTGGGCAAGACGCTTGTGTCCCATGCGCAGGACAGCACCCATCTTGACGCCATCGACCTGACCACCGCCATGGATCTGCCCCGCCGCGCGGACTGGCGCGATCTGATCCTGTTCCTGCGCACCTCTGCGGTCGAGCTTGAGGTGCTGGACCTGCGCTTTTTCGTCGTATGACGGTGCCGAAAGACGCGCCGCAACGCGACGGACAGGAGCCGACCAAGGCGGGCTTCGGGACGCTGGCCATCGTCATTCCGGTCTGGAACCTGCCGCAGGATCTGGGCGCGCTGCTGGATCAGGTGGCCGATCTGGGTGTCTTCGAGCAGGTGATCGTGGTGGACGACGCGTCCGATCCGCCCTGCGATCCCGCCGCACTGGGTTACGACGCGGCGCGTCTGAACGCCGATCTGGTCGCGCTGCGCCCGGGCGTCCGCGGCGGTGCCGGTCATGCGCGCAATCTGGGTCTGGCCAGCGTCACCGCGGATCATGTGCTGTTCTTCGATGCCGATGACCGGCTTTCGGCCGATTTCACGCGGATCTGGCGACTGCATCGCGACCATCCGCAGGGGGCGCCGGATTTCACCATCTTCCGTCACCACGACACGCGGGTCGACGGCGGCGGGTCCTTTCCCACCGAAGAGGCGATCTGGACCGACGCCCTGGGCTGCGCGCCGCATGCCATGCTGGATCGCGACGCGCAGCTGAAACTGGCCATGATCAGCGCCTATCCGTGGAACAAGATCTACCGGACCGATTTCCTGCGCCGCCACGACATCGCCTGTTCGGAAAGCCCGGTGCACAACGACATCCGCCTGCACTGGCTTGGCTTCGCCCATGCACGGCGGGTTCAGGCGGTGCGGGCGGCTGGCGCGACGCATGTGGTCGGGCACCGCGATCATCATCTGACGACGCGCAACGGCGAAGAACGGCTGTGCCTGTTCCCGATCCTGTCCGAACTTCTGCCCGCCCTGCGCGCGGCGCGGGCCGAGCCGCGGCTGATGCAGAACTTCCTGCGCTTTGCCGACAATATCTGCCGCTGGAACCTGAACCTGATCGAGCCGTCGCTGATCCCCCGCTTTCGCGACCTGACCAAGGCCATCTATCTGCAATTCACGCCCGACGAATTCGCCCTGTTCGCCATGGATCACCCCGATCAGGCCGAACACATGATCCGCTTCCTGATGCAGGAGAGCGTCTGAATGACCGTCAGCTTCATCGTCACCAGCCATAACGTCGCGCCCTACATCGCCCGATGTCTGGACAGCGTGGCGGCGGTCGCGCAAGCGGGCGACCAGCTGGTGCTGGTCGATGACGGCTCCGACGACGACACCGTCCGCATCGTGCAGGACAGGCTGGCGCGCGGCATCGTGGCGCCGGGGGTCGGGGTGACGCCGGTGTTTCTGGGCGCGAACACCATCGGCGGCGTGGGCATCGGCGCGAATATCGGCATGGATCACGCGGACCGGGACACGATCTTCTTCGTGGACGGCGACGACTGGATCGACGGGGCCGGATTCCGCCGTGCGCGGGCGCAATGGCAGGCCGCCGGCGACGATATCGCGCTGACCAACTATCTCGAATTCGACATGGCCACGCAGACCGCGCGTCACCCGGCCGATTTCGACCTGTGGGCGCGGCTGGAACCCGCGCGCGACCTGACCGAACGGCGATTGCAGGCCTTGCCGTTCATCGCGGTGCCGTGGCGCAAATTCTATCGCCGCGACTTCCTGCGCCGCCACGCCCTGCGTTTCCCCGAGGGCGATTTCTTTTTCGAGGACAACCCGTTTCACTGGCAGGTCTGCCTTGCCGCCGAACGGATCGGGTTCATCGACGTCATCACCAGCCATCACCGCGTGAACCGGCCGCAGCAGACCATGGCCTCGACCGGGACCGAACTGGTGGCCTTCTTCACCCATTTCGACACCATCCTGCACATGCTGCCGCGCAGGGATCGTCGCTTTCGGCGGGCGGCGGGGGAATGGCTGCTGACGAACATGGCCTGGCATGTGCGGCGTCTGGCGCGGGCGGCCCATTACCCCTATGCGCGCGCCGCCGCGCAGGCGCTGGCGCGGATCGACGACAAAACCTGGGCGCAGATCGGCACCAGCTTCGGCACCGCGCCGGTCTGGCCGGTGGCGCAGCGTCTGCGGCAGGGCGATGTCTGGGAACAGGTGGATGCCTGGGACCGCGCCCTGCTGCACGACGAGCTGGCGGCGCTGCGCGACCGGCTGACGCGGCTGGAAACCGACAGCGGCGACACACGCGACCGGGTCCGCGCGCTGGCCCTGACCCGCAGCTTCGAAGCGTTGCAGCGCGCCGCGCCTCGCTGAGCGTGGCTGTCGCCGCGGCTGGCCCGTGTCAGGCCGGCTGACGCCGGTAATCGGTCCGCTTGCCCGAAAACGTCGCCTGCGAGAACAGCCCGATCATCAGCGTCAGATCCGCCTTGTCCACCGCATCGGGCGACAGGTGAAAGACGGCCATCCGCCCGACCGTCTCGGTGGGCCGGGCAAAGCGTTCGACGACGTGGTATTTGGGCCGGTCCACGTAATCGTCGAACAGGACCGTCACCGGCCGCGTGATCCGCAGGCAGGCGGTGGCAAGACAGGCGGCGCGGAACCGGCCGTCGATCAGGATGACATCGGGGTGGCGGAAGAAGGGCTGATCCCAGATGGACAGCGGATAAAGGTGAAACCGCTCTCGCCCGCTGATGTCCCTGGGCCGGCCCCATGCCCCGGTCGGGCCGATATCCACATGCCACACGATCGCGGGCGAGGGCAGCGCGGCCGCGTCGATCTCGTTCTGCAGACCGATCGCCCAGTCCCGATCGCTTTCGACGCTGAGCACGTATTTGCCCGCCATCTCGGCCGCCAACCGGGTCGACCCGCCCGAGCCGTATTCCAGGATGACCCGTCCGTTTTCGTAATGCTGACGCACGTAGGCGGCTTCGGCCTTGGGGAAGGTGAGGGTGTGTGCCACAGCTATACCTTCTTGCTGCAACGCCGACAAAACTGCTTGAACACGCTATCCCCTAGTCATCGCTGGAAAGTGCGGCGTGAAGTCGCTGCGCTGAAATACCGGGAAAACGGTCCTTCAGAAGATCCTGCATCTCGGTAACGCCCAGCTTACGCACGTCCTCCTTTTTCACATGCTTCGCGAATGCATCTCTCGCAATCTGGCTATCGGAGTCACCATAAACAGACCTGATCCAGTAAGGCCTGCCATCGTCAATTGAATGCACATCATTCTTCCTAATCCGGAAGTGATTCCCCGCAGAAAAGATAGTTTTTCCGTCCCACTGCAGTGTAAATCTTGCTAAACCGATCCCGATCATTGGATAAAGAGCTTTGCCGACACGAAACTCCTTCTGCTTGGCCATAACATAGATTCCTCTCGGACATGTGAGAAATTCCCTATCAGGTGAATCTAAAGCTGTCTCACTTATCCGTTGGATGAAGTCATGGGAAAGAGCATCGTCGTCATCAAGACGAAAGGTGACTAGTGGAGTATTTCGGAGCGCGACCTCTGACACAGCCGTAACAGCGGCTTCAGGCACTGTACATTCAGCGCCAAATTTTTGTACGTGGAGATAAGATCTGCTTTCCGCAATAGCCTCTAATCTTGATAAGTATTTACTCGGCATACGGTCAGAGGTCATTAACACTACTTTAAAATCACCTGCTGTTTGCTTATCGAGGCTTGGAAGCACGACAGACTCGAATAAAGAAAATCTCCTATCCAACCGAATATCAGCAAAAAGATCATTCTCTAAGTTTGTCTTACCCGACGCCCGAGCAAGCTCCCAGAACTGACCTGCATTTCGCGTTAACAGACTAAACCTAATAAGTCCCAGGACCTGTAGCGGCTTTACGTGAGATCGCTTCTTCGGCCCATTCGCCGGTGCGGCTGGCATCTCTCGATTAGGCGTCTCGGTAGTTGAGGAAGGCGAATCCTGCTCTAACGTGCGCGGCGTATGTTGAATAGCCGCTGCAATTTCTTTTTCTTCGATTGATAACGGCGCCTCGTCTTGTCGCACGATGCCAAATTGATAAGAAAGTTCGCGCCGGCGCGGACCACGGTCCCAGCCCTTGATGTCGATGATGTTGTGCCAATCATCGCTCGAAAGGTCGATATGGTGCAGTTCGTCGGCATGTTGGGTGTGCAGCGCGTCGCGCACCATAGGGCTGATCGGATGCCATGTGGCATTCTTTCCGAAATAATGGCCGATATTCTCGGCACAATCCGCCAGCCTGTAGCGCACCACACCCTCTGCGGTATAATCGCTCATCGGAGGTTGATTGACGATCACCTTGATCTGTTTCGCGTCCACGTTTGGAATGTAACGCTGGCGATGCTGCAGTACCGAAGCATCGGGAAAGATAAGAACAGTCGAGCTAATATCTTCACCGTAAGCAGGGACCGAAACCGCTTCCCCATCGACCTCCGCGCGAAGATCGTCGGACAGACGGTTTGAACCTTCTTCATTCGGGCTTGTGTAATCCGGCACCTCAACGATGCCGATTTTGCGGCCGTCAGCTTTAAGTTTCCTGATTTCCGCAACAGTCTCCTCGACCATCGGTGCCCCTTCCCGGAAATCGCCTGCGAAGATCACATCGAATCTGCGATCTTTCAACGCGTTCTTCCGGTCAGACCGCATCATCGCAGGTGCCGGAAACGGCCGTGCGTCAGGATCATTATCGTATTTCAGCGATTGCGCGTTCTTGTGATGAAAACGCTGCGCATCGAAATATTCCTTTCGCGCACCGAAATAGAACCCGTTCATTCCCAGAAACTCATCGGCGATAGCAGAGGAGTCGGAATCACGCTGGAAGGAAAGCGGACCGGTGACCAGCCGACGAACCGAATTATGGCCGAATATCTTCTCGATCCTGCGGATGAATTCGCTGTCGGCGGCAAAGCGGACGGTGTCCCAATATCCCAGAGCCTCGCGAACCGGCGCACGGCGCCACAGGAAGGACGATACGTTGAGGATAAGGAACGACCCGCGCCCGGTCCAGCGCGTGAAGCTCAGATCCCCCCGGCACCGAGCCTGTTCGGACGTGCACCCCATCACCTCGGGATGCTGTTCCATGAACCGCACCTGCGTCTCGATCTTCAGCGGGTGCGACCAGTCGTCGGCGTCGTGGATGGTCACGAACTCTCCGGTCGCCTCGTCCAGCCCGCGGTTGCGCGCGACATAGGCGCCGCCGTTCTGCTGCATCCGGATCAGGCGGATGCGCGGGTCCCGGGCTGCGAAGCGTTGCGTCACCTCGGCCGTGCCGGGGCTGGGCGAGCAGTCGTCGATCACGATGATCTCGAGGTTCTTCCAGGTCTGTTCCTGCAGGGACCGCAGGGCCGTCGGCAGCATCCCGGCCGCCTCGTAGGCGGCGATCAGCACCGTCACTTTCGGGCCGTCCGCGACCGCAGGCAAGGGCTGGGCCGCGGTCAGGCGGTCGTAAAGCGGCAGGTCGGGATCGTCCAGCAGGCGCACCGGCGGAATGTCATAGTGGCGCAGCACCTGGTTGATGCAGACAAGGCGCAATCCCGGCGTGGTCTGGAAATTCGTCCAGGCCAGCGTGACATCCGGCGTCACCTCTCCGGACAGGGCGGCGCGGTCATAGGCGGCGTGCCCCTGTTCGGTCTGGCCAAGGAAATGGTGGCACAGCAGTTCGGCCACCGTCAGCCGGCTGCGGAAATCCATGTCCGGCGCAGTCTTGCGCGCCGTGGCGATATGGGTCAGCGCGATGCGGTAATCGGCATCGGTCTTCTGCCGCATGTGCCACAGCGCCAGTTCCCGCGCCGCCATCGCGCGGGCGGAGGGATCGTCGCTGCGGCGCATGATCTCATCCAGCTCGGCCAGCGGCTGATCGGTGAAGCCCAGGCTCAGCAGCTTGGTCCGGATCGCCTCGATCCGCGCCCTGGCCGCGCGCGAGGCGTCCGCATCGGCGGGCCGGCGGGCATATCCCTTCTGCTCGCCCAGCAGGGCATAGTGCAGCAGCGGGTTCATGCCCGCCTCGGCGACGTCGGGATAGGTCTGAAGATAGAACCGGGTGTCGAAATTCTTGCCGGGGTTGCGCCCCATCGCGGCGCCGTATTTCAGGTAATGCTCGGCCGGGTCCATCCCCAGCTGGGCCACATCGGGGTATTGCTGCCGATACCAGTTGCTGTGCACCTGCTTCGAACGCTTAAGGGCGGAAATGGGCTTTACATGCGCATCCATGACACATGGCTCCGTAACTTGTGCCTGGGCAACATCGCCTGACAACAACCTTGAGATGTGGGGCTGGCCCCGGCGTCGGTTCGCAATTCCGGCGGCAAGTGTCAAGACGCGGCGGACGCGCGCTGATCCGTGTGATTTCGGGGGGCGGCTTTCACGACGGCCGATTGCCAGCCTCACCGGCCGGGCGTCGGATGCGCGGGCGCGTGGCGGCTCTCCGCCCCGCTGCCCTATCGCTCGGACGAGAAATGCGTTTTCAGATAGGTCAGGATCAGGTCCCTGGTTTCGTCATCCGGCTCGAACATGCCCTGATCCTCGACCATCCAGTCCCAGACATAGTCCCACCGCTCATCGGTCAGGCGTTGCTGGCGGATGATCGCGGTCGAATGGCAGGCGATGCACTGGTAATAGGTTTCCTCGGCGCCCGGACCCTTGGGCAGGTTGCCCAGCTCGGGGTCCAGCTCGGCCGCAGGGGCGTCCGGCGTCGGGGCGGCGCCGGCGGGGGCCAGCGGGTTGGGGGCCGCGCGCATCGGATCATAGTCCTGCTGCGCGGTCGCGGCCGTTGCCGCACACAGGACGGATGCACAGACGGCAGCACGCAGAATCAACGACGTCTTGGTCATGGGGGCTTCTTTCGGCTGATGCGCGAAACCGGGCGCGTGACCCGGTTCCGGTGCAGGGATCAGGTCGCAATCAGGGCGATGCGATGCTGCATGTTGTTGCCATAGCCGCGCGGGTTCCAGCCCGGAACGACGGGGGGCTGGGACACGCCGTTCATGTCGGTCGCGCGGGCCCAGACCTCGTAATATCCCGCCTCGGGCAGGGTGACGTCGGCGCGGAACCGTTGCCAGGCGAACTTGTTCTTCGGCGGGTCCAGCTGCGCGGGGATCCATGTCTGGCCGAAATCGATCGAGACATCGACCGAGGCGACATCCCCATTGCCCGACCAGGCGTGTCCGCGCACCTCGCTGGCCTGGCCGGCGGGGGTTTCGCTGCCGGTCTGCGGAAAGGTGATCAGGGATTTGACCGGCATCTCGGTCATGATCTCCATATCCTCCTCGGGCACCTCGGTGCCGGGGGCCACCGGATAGGCCGGCAGGCGATAGGAATAGCCGGTCATCTTGGCGCCGTCATGCACCTGATCGCGCACCCAGATCCGGGTCAGGAATTTCTGCGAGACCGAGCCGGGATAACCCGGATTGATGACGCGCAGCGGGAAGCCGTGCACCGCCGGGATCGGCTCGCCGTTCATTTCCCAGGCGATCATTCCGCCCTCGGCCAAGGCCTTCTCGATCGGCACCCCGCGCGAGATGGCGTCCTTGTCGGGGTCGAACGACAGATGCGGGTCGTTGCTGTAATGGGCGGTATAGACGGCGCTGTCCTTGATGCCCGCTTCATTCAGCACGTCGGCCAGGCGCACGCCGGTCCAGTCCGCGCAGCCGACTGCGCCGGTCGTCCACTGGTTGCCCGACGCGCCGGGCACGAAATAGGCGCGCCCGTTGCCGCCGCATTCGATGACCAGACGCATGGTGACGACCTCGAATTTCTCTTTCAGATCGTCAAGGGTCAGTTCCAGCGGCGTCTCGACCTCGCCGTCGATGGTCAGGGTCCAGCCCTCGGCGTTCATCTCCAGCGCGGTATCCGGGACATGGCCGTTGTTGCGCACGAAGAAATGTTCGTAGGGCGTCACCTCGTCGTCCAGCAGATGGGCGGGCGTTTCGGCGTTGATGGGATTGTCGCCCAGCAGGATCAGGCCGGACTTGCCGGACATGATGTCTTCCTCGCTCATGCCCTGGGCCACCGCCATCAGGTTGCCCTCGAACGGGATCTTCATGCCGACATAGGCGCCCAGCGCCGTCAGCCCGGTGGTCTTCATGAACGACCGCCGCGACGGTGCGTCGGCGGTGGCGGTGGCGGTTTCGGCCGCGGCGTCCCCGGAAATGCGTTTGGTCATGGTTCGGCTACCTCCCCTAGCTTGCCGTTCAGCCTAGCCGAACCAGACCGGTTTACAAGCGAATCGACACGCGCGACTTGCCCTGTCAGCCCTGCGCCGGGGTTTTGGGTTCGGTGCGCGGGTCCAGCGTCATGGCGACGGGCGAAATATCGGGCAGCGGCACGAATTTCTCGCGCTCCTCCTGCGGGGCCTGCGACACGGTCCTGACGCGGAACAGCACGAAGACCGCATAGGCAATCGCGATGACGGATTCGAACACGAAGAACGAGGCCGGACCATAGATCGACATCAGGACCGACGCCAGCAGCGGTCCGATGGTCGCGCCGATGGAATAGACCATCAGCAGACGCCCCGACGCGGCCACGTAGAACTGCCGGTCCAGCCGGTCGAATGTCTGCGCCACGCACAGCGGATAGACGCTGCTGATCGCGCCGCCGAACACCAGCGCCATGCCCATCAGCACGACCAGCGACATCCCGCCGGCGATGGACAGCGACAAAAGCCCCCAGGACGCGCCGACCGCGATCAGGATTCCCGCCATCACGATGCGCCGGTCGAACCGGTCGGCCAGCATCCCGACCGGAACCTGAGAGGCCAGCCCGCCCAGCACCACGACGCTCATGAACATGGCGGCTTCGGCTACGCTCAGCCCGATCTGGCGGGCAAAGACCACGGCCATCGCATAGAACGATCCGGTCAGGATGCCGCCCACGCCCGCGCCGACCACCCCCACCTTCGAGGCGGCATAGATCGCCCGCAGGTCCAGCACCCCCATATCGGTCAGATCCGGCTTGCCCAGCCGGGTCATGGCGATGGGAATCAGCGACAGCCCGATCAGCGCCGACGAGATCATCAGATGTTCGCTGCCCTTGACCTCGGACAGGTTCACCAGCGTCTGCCCCAGCGCCGTCGCCAGATAGAAGGCCAGCATGTAGAAGCCCAGGACGCGGCCGCGCGTCTCGTTGCTGCTGCGTTCGTTCAGCCAGCTTTCGATCGAGGTGGTCATGCCGGCGATGCAGAACCCGTTGACCACCCGCAGAATCACCCATGCCGCCGGCGTGAAGAAGAAATCATAGGCCAGGCACACCGCCGCGGTCAGCGCCGCGAAGGCCGAGAACGCCCGGATATGGCCGATGCGCAGGATGACCAGCTTGGATCGCAACCCGCCCAGCGCCAGCCCCAGATAATAGGCCGCCATGATCGCGCCGGTCAGCGCCACGGGATAGCCCGCCCCTTCCATCCGCAAGGGCAGGACGACGCCCAGCAGGCTGTTGCCGGCCATGAAGGCGGCGGTGCCGCCCAGCAGCGGCCTGACCGAGGCGAGGGTTTCGCGGATATTCTGGGCCATGGCGTCGATCCGGGGTCGTTGGTCCGGCAGGGATGGGTCCGGTCAGGGTTCGTGATAGCCGGAAACGCGGCGCCGGTAACAGTGCTTGCATATCCGACCCGCGATCTGGTTTCATCCCCCTTGGCCAAGCCTGGCGTGGACCGATGCAGGAGATGACGATGGATGCGCTTGAAGACGATTACCGCAACGTGCTGCTGGCAGACCATGAGGGGCCCTGCATTTCGCTGTATCAGCCGACGCACCGGACCTTTCCCGACCGTCAGCAGGACCCGATCCGGTTCCGCAATCTTCTGAAAGAGCTGCAGGAATCGCTGTCGCGCCAGCATGGCGGCAAGGAAAACGAGACGATCCTGCGCCCGTTCCACGAACTGGCCGAGGATGGCGAGTTCTGGAACCACACGCTTGACGGGCTGGCGGTCTTTGCCACGCCCGATCTGTTCCGGGTCTATCATCTGCAACGGCCGGTGCAGGAACGCGCCATCGTTGCCGGCAGCTTTCACACCAAGCCGCTGATGCGGATCATCCAGTCGGCCGACCGCTATCACGTGCTGGGGCTGAACCGGCAGCAGGCGACGCTGTTCGAGGGCAACCGCTATGCGCTGGACCCGGTCCAGCCGCTTGACGATTTTCCCGATGACGCCGAGGCGGCGATGGGTCCGCGCGACGACGACCCGGAACGCACCAAGCGGGCCCATGGCCGCGACGGCGCGGGCCACACCACGCGGCATGGCACGAATGTCCGTCAGGATGCGGTCAGAAAGGACACGAAACAGTTCTTCCGCGCCGTGGACGAGGCGGTGCGGGACAATTATTCCCGTCCGCTGGGTCTGCCGCTGCTGCTTGCCGCCCTGCCCGAGCATCATCACATGTTCCGCGAGATCAGCCGCAATCCGTCGCTGATGCCGGATGCGATCGACGTGGACCCGGCCTCGGTGCCGCTGGACGATCTGCGTGCCCGCGCGTGGGAGATCGTGCTGCCCTCGTATCTGGAACGGCTGCGCGATCTGGTCGAACGCTATGGCGCGTCGAAGGCGGACGGTCGCGGCAGCGCGGATCTGTCTGACATCGGCCGGGCCGCCGCCGCCAGCCGCATCGCCACATTGCTGATCGACGCGGACCGGGTCGTGCCGGGCCGGTTCGATCCGGAATCGGGCGCGGTCGAGTTCGCGCGGCTGGAAGACCCGGACGTGGACGACATGCTGGACGATCTGGGCGAGCATACGGTCAGAAACGGCGGCGAGGTGGTGATCGTGCCGTCCCAGAACATGCCGACCGACACCGGCATCGCCGCGATCTATCGGTTCTGATCCTTGCCTGATCCCCGTCACCCGAACCGCCACCGCAAGGCGGGCGGCGTCTGCGCCGCACCCGCGTGGCATCGCGGCGGCGGTTCGGGCACGCCGACGGGGCCGGACAAGCGCCGGCCTTTGCGGCGCAATCCGGGACCGATGCTGCGATGACCCGGCCCGATCTGGCCAACAGCCTGTTTCTGGCGCTGGTCGAGGATGCCGACGGCGCGGGCGGGCTGTCGCCGCCTCAGGCGCGGCACGAGCCGGCGAATTTCCTGCGCCACGCCGCGTCGCTGTCGATGAGCAAGATCGCCGACGGGCTGATCGACCCCAAGCTGGTTCTGTCCTGGCTGCTGGATCATCTGGGCGCCTCCTCGGTCTTCGTCGGTCTGCTGGTCCCGATCCGCGAGGCCGGCGCGCTGTTGCCGCAATTGCTGACCGCCCCGCGCGTGCAGGCGATGGCGCGGCGCAAATGGGCCTGGGTGGCGGGCTGCATCGGCCAGGGCGTGGCGGCGGCGGGGATCGTGCTGGCCGCGCTGACGCTGGCCGGCACGGCGGCGGGGGTCGCGATCTGTGCGCTGCTGGCGGTGCTGGCGGTGGCGCGGTCGATCTGTTCGGTCAGCTACAGCGACGTGCTGGGCAAGACCGTGGGCCAGTCGCGGCGCGGGGCGGCCACGGGCGTTGCCACATCGCTGGGCGCGGGCGCGGTGGTGATCTTCGCACTGGTGCTGCTGTCGGGGATGGCGGATCGCGCCGCGCTGGTCGTCGTGGCCATCGGTCTGGCCGCGCTGCTGTGGCTGTCGGCGGGGCTGGTCTTTGCGACGCTGTGGGAAGAGCCTGCGCCGGGTCAGGCCGACACGCCGACGCTGGGCCAGCTTTCCATCCTGCGCCACGATCCGCAACTGCGCCGCTTCATCTGGGCGCGGGGGCTGCTGACGGCCACCGCGCTGGCGCCGCCCTATATCGTGCTGCTGGGGGCGCAGGCGGGCCAGGGCGGTTTCGACCGCCTTGGGGCGCTGGTTCTGGCATCCTCCATCGCCTCGGCGGTCAGTTCGTGGATCTGGGGCCGGATGGCCGACCGGTCCAGCCGTCAGGTCCTGATGCTGTCGGGCATCGGCGGGGCGGCGGCGCTGCTGGCGGCGGTGGCGCTGGACCTGGCGGGCGCGTCGGGCACGATCTGGGCGCTGCCTGCGGTGCTGTTCGTGCTGATGATCGCCTATCACGGCGTGCGGCAGGGACGGGTGATCTATCTGGTGGACATGGCGCCGCCCGACCGGCGCGCGACCTATACCGCCGTATCGAACACGGTGATCGGGGTGGCGTTGCTGGGATCGGGCATCTTCGGGGCGCTTGCTTCGCTGGCCGGGCCGCATGTCACGCTGCTGATCTTTGCCGCGATGGCGCTGGCCGCTTCGCTGGTGACTCGGGGCCTTGACGAGATCCATGATGGGACGTGATTCGGTCGCGCTTGCGCCGACGCGCAGGGATTCCACTGCGTGAAACGCAATCTCGACTGTCTCGTGGTTACCGGCCTAAGATCCGGTCAGTTCGCGGCGGTCATGGCAGGCCGCACTGGAAAGCAGGAGGAACGACATGAATGTTCAGGAAACCGCGCCGCTGGTAAGGGCCAGCGGCACGACGATCACCCCGGGATACATGCCCGGCTTCGGCAACGATTTCGAGACCGAGGCCCTGCCGGGCGCCCTGCCCCATGGCATGAACTCGCCCCAGAAATGCAACTATGGGCTTTACGGCGAACAGCTTTCGGGCACCGCCTTCACCGATGTCCGTCCCGAACGCACCTGGTGCTATCGCATCCGCCCGTCGGTCAAGCACAGCCATCGTTACGAAAAGCTTGACCTGCCCTATTTCCGCTCAGCCCCCGACATCCACCCGGACGTGACCAGCCTGGGCCAGTATCGCTGGGACCCGGTTCCGCACAACGATGAAAAGCTGACCTGGCTGACCGGCATGCGCACCATGACCACGGCGGGCGACGTGCACACGCAGGTCGGCATGGCCAGCCACATCTATCTGATCACCGAATCGATGGTGGACGAATATTTCTTCTCGGCCGACAGCGAGATGCTGGTCGTGCCGCAGGAAGGCCGGCTGCGCTTTGCCACGGAACTGGGCATCATCGACCTTGAACCCAAGGAGATCGCCATCATCCCGCGCGGTCTGGTGTACCGCGTCGAATTGCTGGACGGGCCGGCGCGCGGCTTCGTGTGCGAAAACTATGGCCAGAAATTCGAACTGCCGGGCCGTGGCCCGATCGGCGCGAACTGCATGGCCAACCCGCGCGACTTCAAGGCGCCGGTGGCGGCGTTCGAGGACCGCGAGGTGCCCTCGACCGTGACGGTGAAATGGTGCGGCCAGTTTCACATCACCAAGATCGACCAGAGCCCGCTGGACGTGGTCGCCTGGCACGGCAACTATGCGCCCTACAAATACGATCTGCGCACCTATTGCCCGGTCGGCGCGATCCTGTTCGATCACCCCGACCCGTCGATCTTCACGGTGCTGACCGCGCCGTCGGGGCAGCCGGGCACCGCCAATATCGACTTCGTGCTGTTCCGCGAACGCTGGATGGTGATGGAAGACACCTTCCGCCCGCCGTGGTATCACAAGAACATCATGTCCGAGCTGATGGGCAACATCTATGGCCAGTACGACGCCAAGCCGCAGGGCTTCGTCCCCGGCGGCGTCAGCCTGCACAACATGATGCTGCCGCACGGCCCGGACCGCGAAGCCTTTGAAAAGGCATCCAACGCCGATCTCGGTCCCGAAAAGCTGGACAACACCATGTCCTTCATGTTCGAGACCCGCTTCCCGCAGCAACTGACCCAGTTCGCCGGCAAGGAAGCGCCGTTGCAGGACGATTACATCGACGTCTGGAAGACGCTTGAAAAGAAGTTCGACGGCACGCCGGGCAAGAAATAGGCCCGACACACGCCGGCGATCCGCGCGCCGTTCTGCGCGGATCGCCAATCAAGCCTTGCGTCAGGCAAGATCGGCATAGGCGCGACCGATGGCCCGCGCCGCCGATTGCAGGCGCGTCAGATGCGCCGCGGCCACCGCCTCGACAGACCGGTCGCTGGCGTTCCAGACAAGGTTGAGCGCGCCCACCGGTTCCGCGCCGGCCCGGATCGGAACCGCGATGGCCGCCGGCAATTCGCCGTAATCCACCGCCCGGCCCCAATGCCCCGTCTCTCGGGCGGCGTAACCCTTTTCGGCGACGGATCGCAGGATCTGCGGCAATTGCGGCAGGGCGGCCGCATCCTCGCGCGGCAGTTTCCGGATCAGATCCTTCAGCAACTCGGCCAGCCGCGAGGCGCTGAACGCCGACAGATAGGCCGCCCCCAGGGCGGAAAGAACCGGCGAGGGGCGGAATCCGACCGCATCGGGATAGACGCCGTGTTTTCTGAAGACCCGCGTGGTATCGACGATCTCGGTCCGGCCGTCGCCGATACCGGCGGCCAGATCGACCCCCAGCCCGGTCTCCGCCGACAGTTGCACGATGGTTTCCTTGCCGACCGCGACCAGCCGGTCGACCAGATCCGGCATCACGCCCGATTGCGGAAAGGCCGAGCCCAGCTGATAGCATCCGTCACTGCTTCTGCGGATCAGCCAGCGACGGCTTTCCAGCGTGGCGCAGATCCGCAGCAGCGTCGGTTTCGACAGCCCCGTCTGCGCCGCGAGAAAGGCAAGCGAACTGGCGCCCGAGGCATGCACGACCTCAAGCACGGTCAGCCCGCGTTCGATGGAGCGATTGAGTTTTGTCATCCTGCGTCTTTCACCTGGTGAAACAATAAATCGACAGGGATGCGACGGTCCAATAACTTTTTCAGCATGCGCGCCGCGTCCCGAATCGACACGCGAACAGACATTCGGACCTGAACGGAGCCAGTGACACCAGGGGAGGACATCGTGTCAGCACTCAAGGGAAATGCGTATCTGGGATACGCGATGACAGGGCTTTCGCTGCTGATCATCGGCGTCGTCTTCTACGTGTCGGTTTTCGGCGTGTTTTCGGATTCCTATCTGCGCGTCGGGATGTTGCTGGCCGGCGGCCTGCTGATCATCCTGGCCGGGTTCGGCCAGTCCGGCACCGCCGCAGACCGGGCGATCCTGATCGCGGTCGCCGTCGCGCTGTTTCTTGGCGTCTATCAGTATTTCCGCGCCGCCGAAGAGATCGAGACCGGACTTTATTTCCTGACCTCCATCGACATCTGGATGGGCCTGCTGGGTCTGATCGCGGTGATCGAACTGACACGGCGGTCGGTCGGGCTGGTGATGGCGCTGGTGGCCGGTATCGTGCTGGTCTATGGGGCGTTCGGGCACATGGCGCCGGGGTTCCTGCGCCATGCCGGCATCTCGACCGAAGAGCTGATGACCGTCCTGTGGTATTCCTTCGACGGTGTCTTTGGACGCCCGATGGCCACCGTCGTGTCGACCATCCTGATCTTCATCGTCTTCGGCGCGCTTCTGGAACTGCTGGCCATCGACCTGGTGCTGGTGCGTCTGGCGATGGCCGCGACCGGGCGGATGCGGTCCGGCCCGGCGGCGGCGGCCACGGTCGCCAGCGGCCTGTTCGGCACCATCTCGGGCAGCGCGGTCGCCAATGTCGTCGGCACCGGCGTCATCACCATCCCGCTGATCAAGAAACGCGGGTTTTCCGCACGCTTCGCGGCGGCGGTGGAATCCGCGGCCTCCAGCGGCGGGCAGATCACGCCCCCGATCATGGGGGCCGTCGCCTTCATCATGGCCGACGTCACCGGCGTGCCCTATCTGACCATCTGTGCCGCTGCCGCCGTGCCTGCGCTGCTGTATTACGGCGGGCTGTTCGTCGCGATCTCCAGCGCCGCGCGGAACATGGATCTGGCCAAGGAGGCGCGGCCCGACATCTCGTTCAACTGGCGCGAGCTGGTGCAGATGGGCATCTTCGTGCTGGCGCTGGCCGGGATCGTGGTGACGATGGTCGGCGGCTCGTCGCCCGCCTATGCCGGCTTTGTCGGTGTCGCGCTGGCCGCGGTTCTGGGCTTTGCCATTCGTCCCGATCTGCTGACCAACCGGGAAGCCTGGGTGAAATTCATCCGCTCGGCCGGGCTGATCTCGGCCCAGCTGGTGGTGATCGTGGGCGCGGTGGGGATCGTCATCGGGGTGCTGAACCTGACGGGCGTGGGGCTGCGCTTTGCCTCGCTGCTGTCCAGCCTGGCCGAGGATCAGCTGATCCTGTCGCTGATCCTGATGGCGTTTGCCTGCCTGCTGCTGGGCATGGGCATGCCGACCGTGCCGGCCTATCTGATCATCGTGCTGGTCATGGGCCCGTCGCTGCAAAGGCTGGGCGTGCCGATTGTCCACACCCACATGTTCGTGCTGTATTTCGGGGTGCTGTCGGCGGTCACGCCACCGGTTGCGCTGGCGGCCTTTGCCGCCGCCCCCATCGCGGGCGCCAGCCCCATGGGCACGGCGATCGAGGCCTCGCGGCTGGCGCTGCCGGGTTTCGTGATCCCGTTCGCCTTCATCTATCAGCCGGCGCTGCTGCTGGGCACCGGTTTCGGACTGGCGCAGTCGGCACAGGCCATCCTGTTCGTGCTGCTGGCCACGATCCTGATCTCGCGCGCCTGCTATCCGCGCCGGGGCAAGGCCTACATGGTGCCGGTCGGACTGGGGCTGGCCGCCGCACTCATCTTCTTCGGACCGATGGTGTCGTGGATCGCCGCCGTCGCCGCCCTGGGGGTGATGTATATCGACCGGCTGGAGCTGGACGCCGAAAGCCAGATTTCATGATCGCAATGAGGAGAAACCAATCATGAAGACCGCAATTCTCAATCGCCGCAGCGTGCTGGCCGGCACCGCCGCCGCCGCGACGCTGGGCATGCTGCCGCGCGCCGCGATGGCCAAGGAACTGCTGCGCATGTCGACCCTGGGGCCGGGCACCAGCCCAAACCTGGTGATGACCACCTTCGCCAACATCATCAACCGGAACCTGCCGGACTATGAAATCCAGATCAACGCCACCGGCGCGGCCACCCGCCACGCGCTGGAGGTGGCGATGGGCAAGACCGCGTTCTGCATGTCCTCGCCGGCGCTGCATGCGCTGATGGTCAACCAGCAGGCGATGTTTGAAAAGCTGGATCAGGCGCCGGAACTGGCCAAAAACCTGCGCGCGGTGCTGAATTTTCCGATGGGCATCTATCATATCGCCGTCTATGAATCCTCGGGCATCACCGCGATGGATCAGGCGGCGGGCAAGCGGGTCTTTCTTTGGACCGCCGGGCAGCGCCGCCTATTCCACCATGGAGCGTCTGTTCGAGGCGGTTACCGGGCTGAAGGCCGACACCGATTACGAGGCGCTGAAGCTGGGCTGGGACGCCGCCGCCGCATCGTTCCAGGACGGCAATCTGGATATCTACTGCAACCCGACCAACGCGCCAAGCCCGGTCCTGACCCAGATCGCCGTGACCAATCCGATCCGCTTCCTGGGCATCCCGCAGGACCAGCTGGAATCCGAGGCGATCACGGCGCTGGCCAGCCGCCCCGGCTTCGGCCTTGCCACGCTGCCGGCCGGTATCTACGGCGACAACCAGGTCAATTCCGAGGATACCACCACGCTGCGCGTCACCGTCGGCATCATCACCAATCAGGATGCCGATGAAGAGATGATCTATCAGATGACCAAGACCTTCTATGCCGGCGTCGAGGAGATGCGCGACAGCGCGCCCTGGCTGCGGGCGATCACGCCCGAGGCGGCGGTGCAGGACATCAACATGCCCCTGCATCCCGGTTCGCTGCGCGCGCTGGAGGAGCTGGGCGTGACGATCCCCGACGCCGCCCGCATCTGACCCTGACACAGGCCGGGGCGCGACCGCGCGCGCGCGCGCGCCCCGGACTCAATTTCCAATTGGTGCCGGATCATGACCAGGAACGTTCTTTTCATCATGTGCGATCAGCTTCGGTGGGATTACCTGTCCTGCACCGGGCACCCGCATCTGCACACGCCCCATATCGACAGGCTGGCGCAGCGCGGCGTCCTGTTCGACCGCGCCTATGTCCAGTCGCCGATCTGCGGGCCGTCGCGGATGTCCTTCTATACCGGGCGCTATGTCAGTTCGCACGGCTCGACCTGGAACGGCATTCCGCTGAAGGTGGGCGAGATGACTCTGGGCGATCACCTGCGTCCGCTTGGCGTACGCACCGCGCTGTGCGGCAAGACCCACATGACCGCCGATATCGAGGGGATGCGCCGCCTTGGCCTTTCGCCCGACAGCAAGATCGGCGCGCTGGTGTCGGAATGCGGCTTCGAACCCTATGAGCGCGAGGACGGGCTGCACCCGGACGGCCCCCGCTATCCGCGCAACGAGGCCTATGACGGGTTCATGAAGGAACGCGGCTGGCCGGACGAGAACCCCTGGTCCACCGTCGCCAACGCCGCCGAGGACGAGGATGGCAACATCCTCAGCGGCTGGTTCATGGACAATGCCGACAAGCCCGCCCGCGCCGCCGATGAGGAAAGCGAGACACCCTATATCACCGGCCGCGCGATGGATTTCATCCGCGAGGCGGGCGACACGCCCTGGTGTCTGCATCTCAGCTATATCAAGCCGCACTGGCCCTATATCGTGCCCGCGCCCTATCACGACATGTATGGCCCCGAAACGCATCTGCCCCCGGTCCGCAGCGAGGCCGAACGCGAGGACCCGCATCCCGTCTATGGCGCCTTCATGGAGGAACGCGTCAGCCGCGCCTTCTGCGACGACGGCACGCGGACCCGCGTGCTGACCGCCTATATGGGCCTGATCAAGCAGATCGACGACCAGATGGGCCGGCTGATGGCCTTTCTGGACGAACAGGGTCTGACGGACGAGACGATGATCGTCTTCACCTCGGACCACGGCGATTATCTGGGCGATCACTGGATGGGCGAGAAAGAGCTGTTTCACGACGCGTCCTCGCGCATCCCGCTGATCGTCGTCGATCCGCGGTCCGAGGCGGACGCGACACGCGGCCTGAAATCCGATGCGCTGGTCGAGGCCATCGACGTCGTGCCCACGATCCTCGACTTCTTCGGCGGCGACCCGGCGCCCCATATCATCGAGGGAAAATCGCTGCTGCCGATCCTGCACGGGCAGACGGACAGGGTGCGCGACTTCGCCGTCTCCGAATACGATTATTCCATGCGCGACGTGCGCCGGCGTCTGGGGGTCGAGGTCAAGGACGCCAAGCTGACCATGCTGTTCGACGGGCGCTGGAAATACATCTTTGCCGAAGGGTTCCGCCCGATGCTGTTCGATCTGAAGACCGACCCGGACGAGCTGACCGATCTGGGCGCCGATCCCGCGCATGCCGACCAGATCGCCCGGCTCGAACGGCTCTTCTTCGACTGGACGCGCCGCACGTCGCAGCGCACGACCAGATCGGATGCCTGGATCGCCGCACGCGACACCGTGCTGGGCGAGGCCAAGGCCGGCATCCTGATCGGCTATCGCAACGAGGACGAGCTGCGCGCGGTCCTGCCCGAGGCCGAAATCCCCGACAAGAAGACCGGCAAGGCCACCTGACGCGATGCAGGGGGCAAGCGCGATCCTGCGGCGGCTTTCGCCCGTGCGGCCATGGTTCCGCAACCGGACGGCGGCATCGTGGAAAGCCGATGCCTATGCCGGGCTGACCAACGCCACCATCGTCCTGCCGCAGGGCGTCGCCTTTGCCATCATCGCGGGCCTGCCGCCGGAATACGGGCTGTTCACCGCGATCATCGTCACCGTCGTCGCGGCGCTGTGGGGGTCGTCGCAGGTCATGGTCTCGGGGCCGACAACGGCGATTTCCGCCGTGCTGTTCGCCTCGCTCAGCGGTCTGGCCATCCCCGGCAGCGAAACCTATATCGCGCTTGCGCTGGTGCTGACCTTTCTGGTCGGCGTTCTGCAACTGTCCGCCGGGCTGGCGGGGCTGGGCGGGCTGATCGCTTTCATCTCGCATTCCGTCATCGTCGGCTTCACCGCCGCCGCCGCGGTGCTGATCGCGGTGTCCCAGCTTGGGCCGGCCCTGGGGCTTCCGGGCGGGACCGGCGGCGTGCTGCACCGGCTGACCGGGATCGGCGCGGATATCGGCGCGGTCAATCCCAACGCGGTCATCATCGCGGGCGTGACGCTGGTCAGCCTGATTATCCTGGCCCGGATCAGCCGGCGTCTGCCGGGCTATATCATCGCGCTGGTCGTCGGATCGCTTACGGCCATCGCGCTTGGGGCCGAGGCATCGGGCGTGGCGATGTTTGCGCCGCTGGATGCCGCCCTGCCCCGCTTTGGCGCGCCCGCGCTGGACATGGACACCATCGGCACGCTTCTGCCCGCCGCCGTCGCCGTCGCGTTCGTGGGCCTGCTGGAGGCGATCTCGATCGGCAAATCCTTCGCCATCCGGCGCGGCGAGACCTATGATTCCAACCAGGAAATGGTCGGTCAGGGCCTGTCCAACCTGACCGGCAGCTTCTTTCAGTGCTATGCCGGGTCGGGGTCCTTCACGCGGTCGGGCCTGAACGCGGAAAGCGGTGCGACCTCGCCCATGTCGGCGATCTTCGCGGCCGGGTTTCTGGCCGTGCTGCTGGTCCTGCTGGCACCGTTCGTGCGGTTCGTGCCGGTGCCGGCGATGGCGGCGATCATCCTCTATGTCGCGTGGAAACTGATCAACGTGGCCGAGATCCGCCATATCGTGGCCACCAGCCGGTCCGAGACCTTCATCCTTGGCGCCACGTTCCTGACCGGCATCCTGTCGGAACTGGATTTCGCGATCCTCGTGGGCGTCGTCGCGTCGCTGTCGGTGTTCCTGAACAAAAGCGCCCATCCGCTGGTCGCGGTCGGGGCGCCGACCGAGGTGAACGGTCGCCGCGTCTTTCGCAACGCCGAAAAGTTCGACCTGCCGCAATGCCCGCAGATCCGCTTCGTGCGGATCGAGGGGCCGCTGTTCTTCGCCTCGGTCGAGCATGTCGAGCGGGAGTTCCGGCGGATGGAGGAAAAGGACGGCTTCAAGACCTGCATCCTGAACCTCAAGGGCGTGGGCAAGATCGACCTTGCCGGCGCCGATTTCATCCTGTCCGAGGCGCGCCGCGCGCGCGCCCACGGTCAGGACCTGCGCCTGATCGCCGCCAATCCGGAGGTTCTGACCGTTCTGGAACGGCTGCATTGTCTTGACGTTCTGGGGCCGGAAAACGTGCATCCGCACAAATCCGACGCGATCCGTCCGGCGGTGGCGGCGGCAGCGGATTCGATCTGCGCCTCGTGCGACATAAGATGTTTCCGGGAATGTCGCGACAAGCCCGGCGCGGAAAGACACGCCGCCGAAAGCACCGCATCCGCCTGACCCGCAGATGACGCACGCAACGGCGCGGATCGGGGGCCGGCGCCGCCCGGCGCCGGCCCCCGATCCGCGTCAGTCCACGATGGTCAGACCGCCATCCTCGGGTTTCAGCAGGAAGACATCGTCCCGCGCGGCCTTGTCCTTGTCCTCTCCGCCCACGATCAGCAGCCCGTCATCCACCGCGAAGGCCGCGCCATAGGCCAGTCCTTCGGGCAGGGTGCCGATCTGGGACCATTCGCCGTCGCGCAGCGCAAAGACCTCGGACGCCCAGTGCTTGGAAAGCCCGTCATGCGCATACCAGTTGCCGGCATCGGCATTGGCGCGCGCGCCCTGGAAATTCGCGCCGCCGGCCACGATCACGGCATCGTCCACCAGCCCCGCATAGGCGCCGGCCAGACCTTCCTGCACCTCGCTGCCCTCGGGCGCGGGCAGGGCCGCAATCCGGGTCCAGCTGGCCTCGTCGCCGTCGATGGTGACGGATTTGACCTCATCGGTCCGCAGGCCTGGCTTGATCTCTCCGTTGACGATCAGGAACGTGCCGGGCGCGGTTTCAACGACCGCCGACCCGGTATTGGGCAGCGACGGGTCCGCGCCCAGATCGCCCCACGATTCCGTCGCCGGATCGAAGACCAGAACCAGATCGTTCCAGTCATAGTCTTCCGGCTTCATACCCATATAGGCGTCCACGACCGCGTCCCAACCTTCGGGATCGGCCTCTTGGTCGATGGCGGTGACGTCGGCCAGATAGGTGTCGAAAAGCTGTTTGTTGTATCCGCCGAAAATGGCGATGCGGCCATCCTCCAGCGTCACCGCGCTGGCCCCCAGCAGACCGGCCGGGGCCGCCGTGTCCAGCGTCTGCCAGCGGTCGGCGTCGGGGTCGTAACGGCTGACGGTGTCGAAGACGATGGGCGATGCGGCGTCCGGTGTGGCGTTGCCCGACCCGCTGAAGACGTAAAGCGCGCCGCCCGAAACGGCCGCCGCCGGCTGCGAGGGTGCCGGGCCGCCGAACGCGGCCAGCGCCTGCCAGCCGCCCGCCCTGTCGCTCAGGTCCAGCGCATACAGGTCCTGCCCCGCGCTTCCCAGACCGACGATCAGCCGGTCGTCGATCCGCGCGGCGATGCCGTTCTTGACCCCGAGCGGCAGATCGGGCCAGTCCTCGGCCGACGCGGCCCCGGCCGCAGAGACAAGGACCAGCGCGCCCAGTCCGCGCAGCACATCGTTTCCCAGCTTCATGTCGCCAACTTCTCCTTGATGAATGTCAGAGGTTACAACCGTCATTTATCGCGACAGGATCAAGACGCGACGAACACCGGAACGGCGGATTCTTCGCGCCGCCGCACCGTCCGGGGGTGCGGCGGCCATCTCTCAGCTCCGGCTGGCTTCGGCGCTGGCGCCGACGAGGTTGATGAAGCTGGGGTCGAGATCGGCCAGTTTCGCCGCCCCGCTCAGCAGCATCGCGGATTGCAGTTCCGCCCGCAGATGTTCCAGCACCGACTGCACGCCCTGCGCGCCGCCCAGGCCCAGCCCGTACAGCACCGGACGGCCCACGGCCACCGCATCCGCGCCCATCGCCAGCGCCCGCACCACGTCGATGCCGCGCCGCACGCCGCCATCCATGATCACCGGCACGCGCCCGTTCACCGTCGCCACCACGTCCGGCAACGCCGCGATCGAGGCGGGCACGCCGTCGATCTGCCGCCCGCCATGGTTCGACACCTGGATCGCATCCGCCCCCGCCGAGATCGAGCGGTCGGCATCGTCGGCGCGCAGCAGGCCCTTGACGATCACCGGCAGGCGGGTCTGGTCCTTGATGAACTTGATCGCATTCGTGTCCAGGTCCAGCTTCTGGTCGAAGAAATTGCCCGACCCGCCCCGTTCCGGGTCGTGGTTGCCAAACACCATGTCCGGCCGGAACGGAGAGCTCATGGCCTTGAAATCGTCCGGCTGGCCCGGCCCAAGCGCATCCGCTGTCAGCACGATCGCCGAATAGCCGGCGGCCTTGGCCCGGTCCAGCAGCGACCGCGTCACCTCGGTGTCGTTGTTCCAGTAAAGCTGGAACCATTTCGGCCCCTGCGTCGCCTCGGCGATCTCTTCCAGGGTGCGGTGCGAGGCGCCCGAGGAACAATACAGCGTGCCGGCCATGCCGGTGCCACGGGCGGTGGCGACCTCGGCCTCTTCGTGGACCATGCCGTGGGCGCCCATCGGCGCGGTGAAGATCGGGAAGGGCAGCGACTGGCCCAGCAACTCGATCGACAGGTCGACCTCGGGCGAGACGCCGCGCAGACGCTTGGGCTCGATGCGGAAATCGTCGAAGGCGCGGCGATTCTCGTGCAGGGTCCATTCGTCGCCCGCACCGCCCGACACGAATTCATAACCGGCCTCGGGGATCACCTCTTTCACCGCCGCGTCCAGACGGTCCAGCGAGACGATGTCAAGCGGCTGATCCGCGGTCGAGGCGCCATAGTCGCTGGCCTGCACCGCCGGCGCGGCCCCCGCCTCTGCCCCGCCCGCATCCGCCGGAGCATCCGACGCGGTCTACGCCGCAGCCGAGGTCACAAAGGGCAGGCTGCCCAGGCCGAAGGCCGTCGCGCCAAGAAAATTCCGCCGTGTCTCGTCCATGAAAGGTCCTTTCCGTCGATACCGTTGCGATACAGGTCGGTTTTTCTGCGCGTGCCGCCGAATGTCAACGGGCGACGGGACAGGCAAAGCTTCGCTTGAATACGGCCCCGCAACGGATAGTCTGGGTTGATTCAAGCCGAAGGTCGCGCCGCGTGCAGACACCGATCCCCCTGACCCCGACAGCCCGCATCGCGCGTGCGCCGACCGGCCCCCGGCCGCGCGGATGAGCCGCGCGCCCATCTATGTGACGCGCCCCGTCCTGCCGCCATTCGACGACGTGCTTCCGCTGTTCCAGGACATCTGGAACAGCCGCGTCCTGACCAATGGCGGGGCGATGTTGCAGCGGTTCGAGGCCGCGCTGGCAAGCTATCTGGGGGTCGAGCATCTGGTCCTGACCAGCAACGCGACGCTTGGGCTGATCATCTCGCTGCGCCATTACGGCATCACCGGCGAGGTCATCACCACGCCGTTTTCCTTCGTGGCCAGCAGCCACGCGATCGGCTGGGCCGGCGCCACGCCGGTCTTTGCCGACCTGACGGCGGGATCGCCCAATCTCGATCCGGCGGCGGTCGAGGCGCGGATCACGCCGGAAACGCAGGCGATCCTGGCCGTGCATTGCTATGGCATCCCCTGCGACACGGAGGCGCTGGCCCGGATCGCCGACCGGCACGGCCTGCGGCTGATCTATGACGCGGCCCATGCGTTCGGGGTGCGCAGCAACGGTCGCGCGCTGGCGGCCGAAGGCGATCTTTCGGTCCTCAGCTTCCACGCGACCAAGGTGTTCAACAGCGTCGAGGGCGGGGCCATCATCGCGCCGGACCGCGACACCAGGATGGCGCTGGAGCGGCTGGGCAATTTCGGGATCGAGGACGAGGTGACGGTGACCGAGACCGGCCTGAATGCGAAGCTGAGCGAACTTCACGCCGCGATGGGGCTGGCGCTGCTGCCACGGATGGACGATCTGATCGCCGCGCGCGGGCGGGTGGCATCGCGGTATGCGCGTTCCCTGTCGCAGATCGCGGGGCTGGACTGTCTGTGCCCGTCCGAGCGCCCGGGCCACAATTCCTATGCGTTCCCGGTTCTGGTCGGCCCGGATTATCCCCTCAGCCGGGACGGGCTTTACGAAAAGCTGCGAACGCACGATATCTTTGCGCGCCGGTATTTCTTTCCGCTGATCTCGGATCTGCCGATGTATCGCCATCTGCCCTCGGCCGATCCGGCCGGGCTGCCGAACGCGCGCCGCATGGCCGACAGCGTGCTGTGCCTGCCGCTGTATCCCGATCTGGACCCGTCGGATCAGGACCGCATCATCGCGATCCTGGCCGACCCCGGCAGCTGATCCGCCGCGCCTGCCGTCACTTTCCGGTGAGGCGCGCACAGGGTCCGCAGGCAAGGGTTCCCGCTATGTTCCGCCTCCTGCCCGGCAAAACATGCCATCACCGGCCGCTTGGCCGCCCCGCCGGTTGAACGGAGACAATCGGTTCAACCCTGAATTTCCGCGCCATCGGTGATCCGTCGCCCGCCTTGGGCGCGGCAATTGAAACACAGGGGCCGCGCCCGTAAGACTGCGGAAGCCCGGGCACGGGCGCGGTTGGTTTGTGAAAGGTGGTCAGGTATGATGTGCAAGTGTCGGCAGGCAGTCGGATGAGCCGGTTGTGCAGCGCATGTCCCGGCCGTTCGCAGGGTCCGATACAGGGATCGTGGCGATGACGGATAACCCGCTTCGGATCGCGGTGCTGAAGGATCGGTACCCGATGCAGTTCATGACCGCGCGCCATTCGCGTCACATTCTGGACTGGCGGCGGTTCGTGCCGTTCAACCAGATCCATCCGGGGCTTGAGGGCATGACCGTGATGGCGCCGGGGCGTCCGGCCGATCTGGTCCATACCAATAACCGCATCCCTCTGGGCGCGCGGAAATACATCCTGTCCTTCGAGGATAACGCGCCGCGCCGGTTCCGCTTTCCCGAAGACAACAGGCTGACCCGCTTTCTGGACGACCGCATCGCCAGCCCCCGGTGCAGGCGGCTGATCGCCATGTCGGATTTCGCCCGGCGCCGGTTCCTGCACCAGCACCGCGACAATCCCGATCTGCCCCGGCTGCGCGCCAAGCTGGATGTCCGGTATCCCAACATCGTCATCCGCGACACGCAGGACCAGCTGCGCGACGATCCCTGCACGACGCTGGTGCTGACCTTCGTGGGCGCGCATTTCGCCCGCAAGGGCGGCTGCGTCGCGGTCAGGATCGCGCAGAAGGCGCTGGCGGCGGGGCTGCCGATCCGCGTCAACATCGTTTCGCCCCTGGTTATGGGCAAGGCGGTCTGGACCGACCCCGAGCGGCCGGAATTCTTCAAGGAATATACCGATCTGCTGACGCTGGAGAACGTGGAATACAACAGCACGATGCCCAATGCCCAGACGCGGCAGAAACTGGCGCAATCGCATTTCTGCGTCCTGACGACCTTCGTGGACACGTTCGGCTTTTCGGCCATCGAGGCGATGGCCGAACATACGCCTGTTCTGGGCACGCGCCTGTGCGCCCTGCCCGAATTCATCGAGGATGACCGCAACGGAATCCTGATCGACATGCCGGTCAATGCGCTTGGCATGTGGCAGCGTCCGCAGGACATCTCGCGCGCCAGCCCGGAATACGAGGATTATTTCCGCGCCGAGGTGGATCGCATCGCCAGCGCGGCGGTGGACCGGCTGACACCGCTGATCGGGGACAGGGACCGGATTGCCCGGATGCGCAGGGCGGCGCGCGACACGGCGGTCGAGAAGTTCGATTCGCGCGCGGCATCGATCCGGTGGGACGCGCTGTATGACGAGGTTGCGGCCGAAGATCCCGCGACCCCGCCGCGCCTGACCGAGGCGGATCGGTCCGCGGCAGGGGATCTGCCCTGATGATCTGGCTGCGCCCGACAGCCATCCCCTGCGGCGGCACCGTTCCGGCATCGGTGCGGGGATGAGCGTGGCGACCTCGACGCCCCCGCTCGCGCCGCGATCCGGCGCGTCCCCCGCGCGGCGTCATGCCGCCGGTGCGTTCGGCTGGTCCGACGCCGTGTTTCTGGCGGTGGTGATCCTGTTTGCGTCCGATGCGTTCGCGTTTCTGGGCACCAATTCGGCGGTCTGGCTGCTGTGTTATGCCTATATGCTGCTGCGTCTGGTCACGAGCCTGTCGCAGATCGCCCATGCGCTTGAACGGAACTGGCCGTTTCTGGTCTATCCGGCGCTGACCCTTGCCTCGGCCCTGTGGTCGGACGTCCCGGTCGAGACTCTGCGCTTTTCCCTGCAACTGTCGATGACGGTGCTGATCGCGGTCTTTCTGGGATCGCGGTTCAGCGCCCGGCAGATATTCCGCGCCTTTTTCGCCGTCACGATGTTTGCGATGGTCGTGTCGATCCTGAATGTCACCGGCGCCATCGCCCCTGCCTATGACGGGCGCGGCCTGTTTCAGGGTATTTTCCTGTCCAAGAACGCGCTTGGCCACAGATCGGTGCTGTTCGTGCTGACCTGCGTGTTCGGCATCGCGATCCTGCCCGGTCTGACGCTGCAGCGCCGGCTGGCCTATGTTGCGGGGCTGATCGTGGCGGTCGTCATCCTGGGCCTGTCCGGGTCCGCAACGGGCGTGCTGTTTTCAGGCGCGGCGGGGTTGTTCGCGGTGCTGTTATGGCTGATCATCGGCTGGCGCGGGGCGTGGGCGTTTCTGGCCGCGCTGATGGCGGGATCGCTTGGCCTGTTCGTGATCGCCAGCCTGTTTGCCGAACTCGATCCGGTCTCGGCCGTGCTGGGGCTGGTCGGGCGCGATCCGACGCTGACCGGGCGCACGATCCTGTGGGATTTCGGCTGGCAGCACTATCTCGACCGGCCGTGGGCGGGCTATGGCGCCTCGGGGTTCTGGAAGAACCCGGATTTCGCCTCGCAGATCATCGCCTTGCGTCAGCGTTACGGCGACGGCGTCTCGGGCTTTCACAACCTGATCGTGGAATTGCTGATCATGCTGGGTCCGGTCGGGGTGCTGGCGCATTTCGCCATGACGGCCGTGGCGCTTTACCGGACATTGTGGCATGCACGGCACCGCCACGATCCCTATGCCGCCTGGGGCTTTGTGATCGTCATCGCGATTTTCGGGATGTCGCTTCTGGGGCCGCAATACTATCAGGGTCATTCCATCGTCATCATGCTGGTCGTCATGCTTGGCACCGCCTTTTCGCTACCACGCGACGCGGCGCAGCGTACGGGCAATGCCGCCCGCCGCGCCCGCCTTACCGAACCGGATTTCAAGGTCAGGACATGAACCAAGACCGCCCTCTTGCCCCCACCTGGCGCAACGACGTGCCGGATTTCGCGCTGCTGGTCCGGCGCGGCCTGTGGTCGCTGCGGCGCAATCTGGCCGTGCTTTTGCTGGGCAGCGTGCTGGTCGGCGCGCTGGCCACCCTGCTGGCGATGCAACGGCCCGATTACTACTATGCCAGCTCGGCCATCCTGATCGACCCGCGCCTGGGCGGCAGCGGCGATGCCGCAGCCCCGCCGACGATCTATCTGGCCGACGCGCTGGTGGTCGATTCCGAGATCGAGGTGCTGCGCTCGGGCCGGTTGCTCAGGCGCGTGCTGACCAGGCTGCAAGGCGACACGACGCTGCCCGCGATGCCGCGCACGACCGACGATGAACCCCTGACACCGCAAGAGGAAGAGGCGGCGCAGATCGCGTGGCTGGACCGCAACCTGACGGTCGAGCGTCAGGGCAACACCTTCGTGATCCTGATCGGCTTTACCGCCGAGGACCCCGACCTTGCCGCCGCCGTCGCCAACGCCGTGGCCGAGGAATATGTGCTGTTCCAGCAGGACGACAGCCGCAACCGCGTCCAGCAGGAATCGGCCTGGCTGTCGAACGAGATTGCGCGCCTGTCGCTGGAGGCGCGCGAGGCCGAGGCCGCCGTCCAGCGTTTCCTGGTCGAGAACGACGTTCCCAAGGACGACGAAACCGGGCTGGTGGGCGCAACCATGGCCGATGTCGAGGCCGAGATCGTCGATCAGCAACGGGTCCTGCGCCGCACGACGCTGTTCATGGCGCAGATCGAGACAGACATCCAGCGACTGGAAAACGACCGCCCCATCGGCGAGCTTCTGTCGCTGCGACCCGAAAACGCCACGCTGACCCGCCTGATGCAGCAATACAAGGAAGTCCAGCTGAGCGATGCCGACAACGACGCCGTGATCGACCGCACCGTCCGCCAGATGCTGAGCGAGCTGTCCAGCATGCGCGAGGCGACCGACGCCACGCGCGAGATCACCGAGGCCAATCTGGAACGCTTGCAGACGCGGCATGCCGAGCTTCAGGCGCAGCTGTCCCAGATCGCCGCGACCCAGATCGAACTGGGCAACCTGCAACGCGAATCCGACGCGGTAAAGGAACAACAGCGCCGGATCATGGGTCAGTTGCAGCAAAGCCGCAGCCAGGATCTGTATGTCGTGGGCGACACCCGCGTCATCGACGATGCGATCCCGCCCACCAGCCCCGCGAACCCGCCGCTGCCGCTGGTGCTGGCGGGCGGGCTGTTGGGCGGGCTGTTGCTGGCGATGGCGTGGGTGTTCGTGCGCGCCCAGATGGACGATCGCATCCGCGATCCGCAGGCGCTGCGGGACCGGCTTGATCTGGCCTATCTGGGAACGGTGCCGCGCGGCGCAACCCGCTCGACGGTGCCGGCCGATCCCGCGACGCTGGCCGCGGGCCGGACGGCGCAGCAACGCCAGCTTTACGACAGCCTGCGCCGCACCGCCGTCCTGCTGCGCCGGGACCGCAGCGTCACCATGATCACCTCGGTCGCCGCCGGCCGCGACCGGACCATGCTCAGCGCGACGCTTGCCGCCTTTCTGGCCGGTCAGGGCGAACGGGTGCTGCTGGTCGCGGGCGATCCGGCGGACCGGCGGCTTCTGTCGGTCTTCGGCCCCGGCATGGCCGATCCGGTCCCGCTGAACGCCGATCTTGCGCTGGCGCAGCCGGCGGAGGGGCTGTCCGTGGCCTTGCCCCAGGCCGGGCGGCCGGTCGATCCGGTGGGCTATTCCGCCGCGATCGCCGCGCTGCTGGCCGAACATGGCGATGAGGCGGGGATCGTCCTGATCGACGGGCCGATCCTGTCCGGCGCGGCCGAGGAAATGGTGGACCGGGCACGGGTCGACCGGGTGCTGCTGGCCCTGCCCTTCGGTCAGGTGTCGCTGAACGCGCTGGCGCAGATGCTGGATCGCAGTCCCGGCATCGGGCGCCGCCTGGCCGGCGCCTTCCTGACCCAGGTGCCGCGCCGCGGGCTGTTCCTGCACGACATGGCCGCGCCCCGGAAGGCCGCATGACCGCGTCGCGCCGGCTGATCCATCCGCGCACCTGGCGCAGGCTGCGCATCTATTCCGGCCGGGCGGGCGCGCTGGCCGGGGGGTTGCGCCATCCCTGCCTGTTTCTGCACATGCCGAAATGCGGCGGCACATCCCTGTCCGAGGCGCTTTACGCCACCGTGCCGCTGCACCGGTCCGTGGCCGTTCTGGACGCGGTCGCGACCCGCCGCGCCGCCGCGATCATGCAATTCGACCGCGACGACGAGGCGCTGTGCCACGAGGATCTGGAACACGGGCATCTGACCTTCGATCTGCGAGAGCGTCTGATGCTGTCCCAGATGACGGCGGGCGCGCAGCTGATCCACGGCCATGTGCTTTACTCGACCGCCGCCGAACGGCATTTCGGATCGACCTATCGCACCGTGTCGGTGCTGCGCGAACCGGTGTCGCGGGCGATTTCGAACTTTTCGATGATGGCGGCGAACGGATATGTCGCCCCGGATGTCGATGCCTGGCTGGACGGGCCGGTCGGACGCAGCCACGCCACCGTCTTCCTGCGCTATCTGGGCGGCAGGAACGTGGTGCGGCCCGAGGATGAGCCCGAGGTGCTGGCGCAGGCGCTGGCGCGGCTGGACCGCATCGCCGTGCTTGGCTTTCTGGACGACATGGCCGGGTTTCTGGACCGGTTTGCCGGTATGTTCGGCGTCCGGCCGCGCGTCGGCCGCCGCAATCAGGCAAACTGGCCGACCATCAGCCTGAACGCGGCGCAGCGCAGCCGGCTGGAACAGGCCTGCGCGGCCGATATCCAGATCCACGACGCGGCACGGCGAAAATTCGGGTAGAAGGTCCGGGATGTGAACAAGCCAAATGCCATCGGGATCGGCGCGCAGAAATGCGCCTCGTCATGGATACACGCGATGCTGCGCGCCCATCCCCAGGCGCATGTCGCGCCGGAAAAGGAACTGGATTTCTTCAGCTATTACTTCGATCGCGGCTATCGCTGGTATGAATCGTTCTTCGACGGCGCAGCCGCCGCGGTCCGCTTCGAAAACTCGCCCAGCTATTTCCACGATCCGCGCGCGCCGGAGCGCGTGCATGGCTATGACCCGGCGATGAAGATTGTGCTGCTGCTGCGCGACCCGGTGGAACGCGCCTACTCCAACCATCTGCACGAGGTGATCAAGGGCCATATCCCGCCCGATCTGAGTTTCGAGGACGGTCTGGAAAACAACCCCTCGTATCTGGAACAATCGCGCTATGGCACGCATCTGGGCCGCTGGCTTCAGGTCTTTCCGCGCGATCAGGTGCTGGTCCTGCTGGCCGAGCATATCGGCAAGGACCCGGCACAGGCCGCGCGACAACTCTATCGCTTCCTTGGCATCGACGCGGATTTCACCACCGGCCTGCTGTCCGAACGGCGCAACGAAAGCGATCGGGCACGCTGGCCGTGGCTGCGTCATCTGCTGCGCGCGCAGGGCGACCGGATGCGCGCGATGGGCTGGGAAGAACATCTGATGCGGATCAAGAAGCTGCCGCCCTTCCGGCAGGTTCTGGCGTCGAACCGGATCGACGTGCGCGCCCAGGTGCCGCCGATGCGGCCCCGGACGCGGCAACGTCTGGTGGACGAACTTGCGGACGAGATGCAGGTGACGGCCCGCTTGCTGGGCCGCGATCCGGTCGAATGGCCCAGCTGGCCCGGATCGCCCTCGTGACCCCATCGTGGACAGGCTGACCCGGCGCGCGGCGATCTGGCGCCGCATCGGGCGCACCGGCGTTCTGGTGCCGCTGACGATCCTGTCGGCGCGGGTGCTGGGCGCCGTGCTGGGGCTGGTTCTCAGCCTGCTGATGGTGCGCGTCATGGGCGCGCACGAGATGGGGCGCGCGCTGACCGCGATGTCGCTGGCGATGCTGCTGCCGATCCTGGCCACGGCAAGCTGCGAGGCCGGCGCGGCGCGTTTCCTGACGCAGGCGCTGTATCGCGAGGAACCTGGCCGCGCCGCAGGATTCATCCGCATGACATGGCAGGTGGCCGGGATCTGCATCCCGGTCGTGATCGCGATCGGCGCGGCGGCGATCCTGCTGCGCGGCGGCGGCGACGGGCTGGTGTTCCTGCTTGCTGTTCTCAGCGTCGCGTTCATGGGACCGCTGCGGATCGGGTCGGCCCATGCGATGGGATTCTCGCGCGTGATCGTCGCCACGCTGCCGGGGACGTTCCTGCGTCCGCTGATGCTGCTGGCGTTTCTGACGCTGTTTCTTCTGGTCTCGCCCACCGCACCGACCGCGTCGGTGGTGCTGACCTGTTTCCTTCTGTCGGCGGCTGCGAATCTGGCGTTGCAACAGCTTCTGCTGCGGCAAGACTATCGCCGGCTTGCGGGCGTTTCGCGCGATCTTGGCCCACGGCGCGACTGGATCGCCTATGGGCTGCAAATCGGCGCGGCGCTGCTGTTCATCGAATACAGCAAGGACATTACCGTGCTGTTCGCCTCGGTCAGCCTGGTGCCGTCGGATGTGGCGCGGCTGTCGGTGGCGCTGTCCTTCGTCGGTTTCGCGCGCTTCGCGGTGATCGCGGTAAACCAAAGCGTCACGCCCGAATTGTCGCGCCGGATCGCGGCGGGCGACGATGCGCATCTGCTGAAGATCGTGGACCGGTCCAACCTGATGAAGATCGTGGCGGCGCTGACCGGGCTGGTCGCGTTCTGGGCGGTGGGACCGGCGCTTCTTGGGCTTTACGATGCCGATTTCGCGCGGGCGTGGTGGCTGCTGCCGGTGCTGATGGCCGATCCGGTCTGTCTTGCGATCTTCGGCCCCTCGTCGAACGTGCTGTCGCTGAGCGGGCATCAGCGGGTGCTGATGACCGTGTCGCTGGTCATGGTGCCGGTCCTGATGGCGCTTGTGGCGTCGGGCGGGTATCTGTTCGGCCTTGGCGGCGCGGCCGTCGGGGCGACGCTGGCCTGGGCCGTCTTCTACGGGGTTCTGTCGCTGCTGGTCTGGCGCGCGCGCGGCGTCAATCTAACGCTTTTCGGCACCCTAACCCGGTGGCAGGCGGGTCGCGCAGGCTGACCGATTCGGTCCCGTCGTCAGGGCGCGGCGCGGCAGCGGCGGGAACATGCGCAAACATGCGCATCCCGCAAAACCATGACGGGCAAAAACCTGCCATTAAAGACAGTTTTCACAATCATTTAGGACGAATTACGGACGATTTTCCGGTGCCGCGACCTGAAACATCTACCGCAGGGTGAATCGGACGCGGCAGAGAACCGAAGAAGTTCATGTGCCGGGCAGGGTTGGGAGTTTCGGACGATCTATTCAATCAGGGGAAGATCGCCCCAGAGTTGCAAACCGGCAGAGGTTCGCCTGCGACAAGATGCATTGTATAGACACTGATCTGAAGCATTGCGATCATTTCCGCAGTCGCTGCACGTTAGGGCTGACAACAGAATTTCCGAAGTGAGTGGTACGATTGAATGACATCCAAAAGCAACGAATTGCCGGCAGGGGGAGGGGACGCGCGCGAGTGGGAACTGGCGGTGTCGCGTTCCGCTTTGCGCGCGGCGTCGGGACAGCCGGATGACTGGTACAGCCGCGGGGGTAAGCGGGTTCTGGACATCGTCGGCACGCTGATCATCTTCGCGACATTCCTGCCCATCATCGTCGTCGTCGCCTGCCTGATGGGCCTGCAAGGCGGCAATGTCATGTTCTGGCATGAACGGGTCGGCCGGAAGGGGCGTTTCTTTCGCTGCTACAAGTTCCGCTCGATGGTGCCCGACGCGGAACGGCGGCTGGAACAGCTGCTGGCCTCGGACCCGCAGGCGCGGGCCGAATGGGACGCCACCCGCAAGCTGGAAGACGATCCCCGCATCACCTTTCTGGGCCGCTTCCTGCGGCGCACCAGCCTGGACGAGTTGCCGCAGCTGTGGAACGTCCTGCGCGGCGACATGAGCCTGGTCGGCCCGCGCCCGGTCACGCAAGAGGAACTGGCCCGCTATGGCGCCTCGGTCGCGGCCTATCTGTCGATCCGCCCCGGCCTGACCGGGCCCTGGCAGGTGAGCGGTCGCAACGACATCTCGTATGACGAACGCGTCAGGATGGATTGCGACTATGCGGCGAATTATTCGCTTTCACGGGATCTGCAGGTGCTGTGGCGGACGGTGTGGGTCGTGGCCGTGCCGAACGGCAAGTGAAGGACGACCGTTCGCCCGCGCAACCGCGAAACAGGAACAGCGCCGCGGCGACAAGATTGGCGACCAGAACGCCCAGCACGACGCCCCAGCCCGCGCCGGCAAAGCCGCCAAGGACAAGCAGAAGGGCAAACACCGCCCCGATGATGAACGCCAGCAGAAATGTTCCGATCATGGGAACGCATTTTACATGAAGCCCTTAGCCAAGCGAACGCTCTTTTCCGCTAAAATGCGTCCCGCCGGCCCCGCGCGTCCGTCCGTCGCCAAGGACACGCTGAAACGATGCTAGACCGCGTCTCGCCCGCAACCCTTTCCGCCAACCGCCTTGGCGGCGCCGAGGTGCTGATCGTCGTGCCGGCGCTGAACGAGGCCGCGACTATCGAGCCCTGCCTGCGCTCGCTGCTGACCGGCGACGCGCGTCTGGCCGAGGTCGATCTGATCGTCGCCGATGGCGGCAGCCGCGACGGAACCGCCGGGATCGTGCGCGGGCTGATGGCCGACTTTCCACGGCTTCGCCTGATCCCGAACTCGGATCGCCTGCAATCGGCGGGCATCAACCACGCCGTCGCCACCTGCGCCGAACCGCGCCACCGCGTACTGGTCCGCGCCGATGCCCATGCGCTGTATCCGCCGGGCTATGCCATGCGCGCCGCCGATCTGCTGGTGCGCCGGGGCGCAGCCTCGGTCGTCGTGCCGATGGATTCGCGCGGGCATGGCTGCTTTCAGAAGGCGGCGGCGTGGATCGTGGACACGCCACTGGGTTCGGGCGGCGCCGCCCATCGCGGCGGCCGGAAATCGCGCGAGGTCGATCACGGCCATCATGCGGCGATGGACCTGGGCTGGTTCCGCAAGCTGGGCGGCTATGACGCAGCCTTCAGCCATAACGAGGACGCGGAGCTGGATCACCGCATCACACAGGCCGGCGGCAGGATCTGGCTGGCCGCCGATCTGCGGCTGGATTACTGGATGCGGCCGACGCTGCGGGCGCTGGCGCGGCAATACTGGAACTATGGCCGGGGTCGCGCCCGGACGGTCCGCAAGCACGGGCTGCGGCCCCGGCTGCGCCAGATCGCCCCGGTTCTGAACCTGATCCTGCTGGGCGCAAGCCTTGTCGCGGCGGCGATGGGCGCGCTTGCCGACTGGCCGGTTCTGGCGGCGCTTGGCCTGCTGTGGCCGCTGCTCTACCTGACCCTGCTTCTCGCGGCCTCGGCCGGCATGGCGATGCGCCATCGCAGCCTGTGCGGGCTGCTTGCGGGTCCGGCGCTGGCGGCGATGCATCTGTCCTGGGGCGCGGGCTTTCTGGCCGGAACGCTGCGGGGAAAGCGATGATGCCCACCCGCGTCGATATCCTGATGTGCACCTTCCGCCGCCCGATGGTGGCAGACGCCATCGCCGCGCTGGCGCGGCTGCGGGACGTGGACGATCTGGCCCTGCGCCTTGTCGTCGCCGACAACGACGACACCGACAGCGCGCGCCGCATCGTCGAACAGGCGGCGGGCGCGCTGCCGTTCGACTGGCTTTATCTGCACGCCCCGGCGCGCAACATCTCGATCGCCCGAAACGCCTGTCTCGACGCCGCCACGGCGGGCGGCGCGCACTGGATCGCCAGCATCGACGACGACGAGATCGCGGACCCGGACTGGCTGGCCGAACTGCTTGCCGCCGTGCGGACGGGCGATGCCGATTGCGCCATCGGCAAGGTCGTGGCCGATTATCCCGACGGAACCCCCGGATGGGTCCGGCAGCTGGATCACCATTCCAGCTTTCCCGAACGCGAAAAGATCCCGACCGCCGACAGCGGCAATGCGATCCTGCGCTGGAAAGACACGCCGTGGCAGGCGCAGCGTTACGATCCGGCCCGGGGCACGGTCGGCGGCGAGGATACCGAGTTCTTCCTGCGTCTGGGCCGCATGGGGATGCGCCGTATCGCCGCCCCCCGTGCCCGTGTGTCCGAGGCCGTGCCGCCCGCGCGCCAGACGCTGGACTGGCTGGCCAGCCGCCGGTTCCGCATGGGCCGCACCCACGCGATCACGGCCGCGACGGCGACGCAAAGGATGCGCCTGCTGTGCACCGCATCCGCCAAGGCAGCCTATTGCCGGATGCAGGAACGCCGGCACGCGGGCGATGAGGCACGGCGCAATTTCTGGTTCCTGCGCGGTCAGCTGCATCGCGGCGTGGTCGCGGAACTGACCACACGCCGCCCGCAGCCCCGCCTGTATGGCGACGATCCGGTATGATGTCGCCGCCGGACGGGACTAGGCTGCGCGTGGCGGTATTCGGCTTCGACGTGGCCGAGGCGTCGCAAATCCGCAGGATCCGCGCCCTGCGCGCGCTTGGCTGCGATGTGACATCGTTCTGCCAGCGCCGCGAAGGCAGCCCCGATTTCACGCCCGACTGGAAGAACGTGGAACTGGGCACCGTCCGGCACCGCGATATTCGCGGGCGCGCCCTGGGGCTTGGCGTGGCGGTGCGGCGCGCGCTGGCGCATTGGCGGGATCTGGTGTCGGCGGATCTGATCGTCGCGCGCAACCTGGATCTGGCGCTGATCGCCCTGACCGCGCGGCGGCTGGCGGCGATGCGGGCGCGGCGGCGTCCGGCGCCGCTGGTCTATGAATGTCTCGATATCCACGATCTGATGACGGATGCGGGCCGCAAGGGAAGGATCATGCGCGCGGTCGAGCGTCGCGTGCTGCAACGTTGTGCCCTTCTGGTCGTGTCCTCGCCGGGCTTCGTCAGCAACTATTTCCGGCCCGTTCAGGGCTATGACGGGCCGCTGGCGGTGGTCGAGAACAAGCTGTGGCTTGGGTCCGACCCCGCAAAGCGGCCCGCGCGCCCCGCCGTGCCGAGGCTGCGCAACGGCCCGCTGGTGCTGGGGCTGGTCGGCTCGATCCGCTGTCAGGCGTCGGTCGATCTGCTGATGGCGACCGCCGACCGGATGGGCGACCGCCTGCGCGTCCGGTTTTCCGGTGCCGTGCATGACCACGCGCTGCGCGATTTCCGCCAACAGGTGGACAGCCGCCCGAACGTCACCTGGACCGGCGGCTATGCCTATCCCGACGGGTTGCCGCAGGCCTATGCGGGCTGCGATCTGGTCTGGGCGCAGGACATGTGGCAGCGCGGGCACAATTCCGACTGGCTGCTGCCCAATCGCATCTACGAGGCCAGCTGGTGCGGCTGCCCCTCGGTCGGGTTGGCCGACACGCAGACCGGGCGCCGCATCCGTCAGGACGGGCTTGGCTGGGTGATCCCGACCCCGACGCCCGAGGCGCTGGCCGGGCTGTTGTCCGGCCTGACGCAGGACGATCTGCACGACCGCGCCAGCGCGCTGCTGGACCGGCCGGAACATGACTTCGTGCAATCCCCGCACGACCTGGAACCGATGCTGGGGCCGGCCCGCGCGGGCTGACGCCGCCCCCGCCTGTCAGGTCACCTTATCGCCCGCCGCCACGCGTTCGCCGTCCACCCGGATCCGCAGCTCGTCTTGGTCCGCCGCGCGGTCGACCTCGATCCGGCGGGTTTTGCCGTCCAGTCGCAGTGTCGCGGCAAAGCCCGGCCAGCTGTCGGGAATGTTGGGGTCGATGGTGAAGCCGCCCTGTCTGCGGGTGATGCCCAGAAGACCCTCGACCGCGGCGCGATACATCCAGCCGGCGGACCCGGTATACCAGGTCCAGCCGCCCCGCCCCAGCTTGTCGCGCGCGCCATAGATGTCGGCGGCGATGACATAGGGTTCGACACGATAGGTTTCGGCCGCGCCCGGATCGTGCGAGTGGCTGATCGGGTTCAGCGCATCGAACAGCATATGGGCGCGGTTGCCGTCGCCCGACCGCGCCAGCGCATGGATCATCCACGCGGCGGCATGGGTGTATTGCCCGCCATTCTCGCGCACGCCGGGCGGATAGGACTTGATGTAGCCCGGTTCCTGCACGGTGTCGCGGAAGGCGGGGGTGAACAGCCGCATGATCCGCGCCTCGCGGTCGAACAGATGCGACAGCGCCTGATTGACGCCCTGCTGCGCCCGGTCGGGGCGGCCCGCCTCCGACATCAGCGCCCAGCTTTGCGCGATGCTGTCGATGCGGCATTCGTCGCTGTCGGCCGACCCCAGGGGCGTGCCGTCGTCGAAAAAGCCGCGCCGATACCAGGCGCCGTCCCAGCCCGGCCCGTCCAGCGCCGCCGCCACCGATTTGCGGTGCGCCCGCCAGGCGGTGGCGCGGTCGGTGTCGCCGCGTTCATCGGCGACGGGCGCGAAGGCGTCGATGGTCGCGCACAGGAACCAGCCCAGCCAGACGCTTTCGCCCTTGCCGGCCTCTCCGACCCGGTTCATGCCGTCGTTCCAGTCACCGCCAAGGATCAGCGGAAGACCGTTGCGGCCGGTGCGCGACACCGCCAGATCCAGCGCATTCGCGCAGTGGTCGTAAAGCGACGCCTCGGCCCCCGAGGGTTCGGGCTGGAAGAACCGGTCATGCTGGCCCGGTTCCAGCGCCGGGCCGGCCAGATAGGGGACGGTCTCGTCCAGAATGGCGCGGTCGCCGGTCGCGGCCAGATAGATCGCGGTGACATGGCCCAGCCAGACGACGTCGTCGGCGATCATGGTGCGGACGCCGGCGCCGGTGCCGGGCAGCCACCAGTGCTGCACGTCGCCTTCGGCGAACTGCCGCCCCGCCGCGTTCAGGATCTGCCTGCGGCACAGCGACGGGTCCTGCAGGATCAGCGCGCTGGTATCCTGCAACTGGTCGCGGAACCCGAACGCGCCCGACGCCTGATAAAAGGCGGTGCGCGCCCGGATCCGGCACGCCAGCGCCTGATAGGGCAGCCACGCGTTCACCAGCAGGTCCAGCTTGCTGTCGGGCGTCTCGACCTGCAGCGTTCCCAGAACGCCGTCCCAATCGTCCCGCGCGGCGGAAATGGCATCGTCGAACGCGCCCGGACGGCGCGCGGTCTCGATCACCTGCGGCAGCGATGCAGCGTCGCTGTTGGCAAGGATCAGCGTCGTCTCGGCCGTCTCGCCGGGGGCAATGGACAGCGGCCAGCGGATCGCGGCGCAGGGATCGCCCTCGGCCTCGATGCCGTCGCCATGGGCCGCACCATCGGGCCG
This sequence comes from Paracoccus stylophorae, assembly GCF_028553765.1. Lineage (NCBI taxonomy): Bacteria > Pseudomonadati > Pseudomonadota > Alphaproteobacteria > Rhodobacterales > Paracoccaceae > Paracoccus > Paracoccus stylophorae. The sequence goes on from NZ_CP067134.1 coordinate 3,473,122, forward strand.
CGGCCACGATGTCACCGCCGCCGGGCACGAGATCGCGCCCTCGCGGCCCAGAAACGCCGTGCGAGAGCCGCAATGCGCGTCGATCCGGCGGTCGCAGGTCAGCGCGGTGACGCGGTCGGCATACTGCATCGAAAAGGGGTTGCGCGCGGTCACCGCCGCCACTTCGGAATCAAAGCCGGTCTGGACCATCGGCGCGGTCAGCGTGCCGTCCGTGCCCAGCACAAGCTGGGCATAGGCGATGCCTTGCAGATGCAGGTGCCGGTCCGTCCGGTTGGTGACGCGCAGCCGGGTCAGACGGGCCGGAACGTCGCGGGCCAGCGTCATCACCGCCTCGATCGCGACCCATCCGTGATCGGCGGTAAAGCGCGAATATCCCAGCCCGTGCGCGACCTCGAACACCGCGTCGCCCGGATCGGACGTGGCAAGGAAGGGCGTGGCGACGCTGCCGGTGGCGGGGTCGTGGACAAGGATCGTCTCGGCCGGCGTGTTGGTGACCGGGTCGTTCGACCACGGCGTGATGCGATAGTCGCGCGAGTTCACCGCCCAGCTATAGGGCGCGCCCTCGGCCGAGACGTGAAAGCCGAAATCCTCGCGCGCGATCACGTTGATCCACGGATGCGGCGTCTGCCGGTCATGGGTAAGACGCAGCACGTATTCGCGCCCGTCGGGGGAAAATCCGCCGAACCCGTTCCAGAATTCCAGCTGCGACCGCGACGCGGGCATGGGCCGGGGATCGTCGGGCAGACGCGGTCCGCATCGTTGCGCCCCGCCCGGCTGCGCCGCCGCCTCGCGCAGGCGCGCCAGCTGGTCGGACAGCTTGCCGTTGCGGGTATGCAGCATGATGCGCGCGGCGGAAATCAGCGTGTCGAAGCTGGTCTTGCTGATCTGGTCGCGCCGCACGGAATGGGCGTGATGCGGGCCGGACTGGCCGGCCGCATAGACCGCCGCATCGACCAGCGTCTTGATCGCGTGCTGCAATTCCTGGGCATAGCTGGTGGGGCGTTCGTTCAGGATCACCAGATCGTGCACCACGCCGCGCGCAAGCAGGAAGGTGTGCATCCGCATGGCGTTGCGGATGATCGGCAGATCGGCCTCGTTGTCGATGCGCAACAGCAGGATCGGCACATCGCCCGAAATGCCCATCGGCCACAACTCGTTCTGCTGGCCCAGCTCGCTGCGGCGCTGCGCGGTGGCGGCCAGACGCAGATCGGGCCAGATCAGCAATGTCGCGAACTGCCGGAACAGCTTTGCCTCGTCCAGCGTGACCCCCAGATGGCGCAGCTGCACCTGCGAATAGGTCCAGGCCAGCCGCAATTCATGCTCGAAACAGGCCGGGCGGGTGAAATGCGTGGCCAGGCTGGTGCAGTCCTCGGCGCTGTCGGCGACCAGCGTCCAGAAGGTCATGGCCACCGATTTTCCGGCCGGCACGCGGACGTGACGCCTGATGGCGAAGATCGGGTCCAGCGTGTATCCCTGCCGCCCCGACAGGGTCGCGCCGCTGTCCATCGCGGCGGCGTTGGCCAGATCGCGGCCGCGGCCCAGAAAGGCGCGCCGGTCGGTCTCGGCCTCGGTCGCGGGGGTCAGCGCGCCGTCGGGGCCGGTCACCAGATGCGCCAGATACAGCGACTTTCCATGCGGATCGCGGGGCCGGCGCCGCGCCACGATCAGCGCGCCGTCGTTGCGGATCTCGGTTTCGACGAACATCTTGGAAAAGGCCGGATGGGCGCGGTCGGATGCCGGATCGTCCAGCACGATTTCGCCGTAAGATGTCACCTCGATGGTCCGGTCGCGGCCCGACAGGTTGCGCAGGGTCAGGCGGCGGCCGTCGGCGTTGCCCTCGGTCGCGGCGATGATCTCAAGCCGGCTTTCGATCGCGTTCGCGGTCTTGAAGAATTCCGCCTTGTGGTCGGAAAAGACCGCCGTGCTGCGTTCGTCGGGGCCGCTGCACGGGGAATGGGTGGCCGACCACCATTCGCTGGACTGCATGTCGCGCATGAACAGATGGATGCCGCCATCGTCCCGCGTCGGGTCGGGCGACCAGCGGTTCAGCGCGACATTGCCCAGCATCGCCCGCCCGGCGCCGGTCGAGGACACGAAGACCGTGAAGGCGGCGGTGGACATCAGCGCGACCTCGCGTTCGGCCCGGCCGGGTTCGGTGACGATGGACAGCGTCTCGCCCCCTGTCAGCAGCGCGTCGCGCCCCAGACCGGGCGCGGCCGGCGCGCGCGTCACCGGCGTGATGTCGCGCGGCGTCTTTTCCTGCAACAGCAGTTCGGAGGCGCGCACCACCGGATCGGCGTGGAACCGTTCGCGATGGATGCCGTCCAGAACCGCGTTGGCGATGGCCATCATCGACATGCCGTGATGATGGGCCATGACGTTCTTCACGACGCTGTGGCTGGTCCCCTCGCGCTGGCGGGTGGGGGTGAAATCGACCGCGTCATAGAACCCGAACCGGCCTTCGGCGCCCAGATCGCGCAGCGCGGCTAGGTTGCGGATCGCCGCCTGCGGATTGATCTGCGCCGCCAGGATCGAGGCATAGGGCGCGACCACGTAATCGCCGCCCGACCGCTTCAACGCCAGGCGCGGAACGCCGAAGGCGTAATACTGATAGTTCATGTCGCGGTCGCGCGCGTTGAATGCGCTTTCGGAGATGCCCCAGGGCAGGCCGTGCGACCGGCCCCATTCGATCTGCACCGTCACCGCCATCTTGTCGGCCAGGTTCAGGATGCCGCCCTGCCGTTCTTTCAGCAACAGCGGCGGCATCAGATATTCGAACATGCTGCCCGACCAGGACAGCAGCGCGCCCTGATGCCCGATCATGGCAAAGGGCCGGCCAAGGCGCGACCAGTGTTCCTTGCCCAGATCGCCCTTGGCGATGGCCAGAAAGCTGGTCAGCCGCGCCTCGGACGCCAGCAGATCGTAGCGGCTGCCGTCCAGCGTCTGGTCGTCGGCGCGATAGCCGATGGACATCAGCGATTTCTCGGGATCGACGAACAGCTTGAAATCCATGCGGAACGCCAGCAGCCGCGCGCGTTCGGCCAGAAGCCTTGTCTGCTGCACGAAGCTGTCCAGCGACGCGTTGCCGTTGGCGGCCGGGCCCAGCACGTCGGCGGTGTCGCGCGCCAGCGCCTTCGACCAGGCCAGCACCTCGGCCGCCTCACCGCCGGGGGTGGCGGCGTCCAGTTCCCGCGCCAAACGGCAGATCGCCTCGGCCCGGCTGTTCAGCTGCGCGGCGGCGACCGGGTCGGACAGCGGCCCGTCCAGCGTCTGGTCCAGCGACTGGGCATAGCCCTGCAAGGCCGCGGTCAGCGCCCCCTGAAGGTCGCGCAGCGCGCGGCGGTCATCGCTCAGCCGGTCCAGCTCGTCGCGCAGGATGTCCAGCGTGTCGCGCAGGCCCAGCGTGACGGGCATCCGCACCGAGGGCGCGTTGGCGGCCCATCCGCGCAGCCCCGCCGACAGCGCGATCAGCATCCCCGCCAGATTGCCGCTGTCGACCGAGGACAGATAGGGCGCGGGCAGCACCGCCAGCGTTCTGGTGTCATACCAGTTGAAGAAATGCCCGCGCAGCCGCGACATCCGTTCCATCGTGGCGATGGTGGCCTCGATCCGGGTCAGCGCCGTGTCCAGCCCGATCCAGCCGAAATCGCGCGCCGACATGACCGACATCAGGTAAAGGCCGATATTGGTGGGCGATGTGCGCTCGGCCAGTTTGGGCGCAGGCAGTTCCTGATAATTGTCGGGCGGCAGGTGGTGGGTCGTCTCGTCCACGAACTCGTCGAAATAGCGCCAGATGCGGCGGGCGATGCGGCGCAGCTCGGCCTTGTCCTCGGCCGAGATCTGCAACTTGTCCACGGTCTCCAGCGACCGCGAGGCGCGCGACGTGATCAGCGGTGCGGCGATCCACAGCGCCCCGAACAGCAGCGCGACCGGCAGGGCGGTGGGGTTGATCGCGGCGGTCAGCAGGATCGCGCCGCCGCCGATCAGCGGCGAGACGATCATCCGCCGGTATTCGGCCGCCACATCGACGCCGCCCGCCCGGCCGGCCTGCTGCGAGGGCGTCCATTCCAGCAGGTTGCGGCGCGTGACGATCAGCCGCCACAGCGTGCGAAAGATCGCGTCCAGCGTCGATCCGGCGCGGTGCGCGATCGTGGCCAGCCGCAGGCCGAACTGCGTGAACGAGATGCGGGCGTCGCGCAGCACCTGATGGATATGGTATTCCCACGACACGCCGTATTGGCGGCGGATCACCTTGGTGTCGATCTGCAGGATCGGCACCAGCACCATCAGCAGGATCAGCGCCAGTTGCCAAAGCGCGGCCGTGGTGCCGGGCAGCAGCAGCCACCCCGCGACCGAGGTCGCAAGCCAGCCCGGCGCGATCAGCGAGCGGCGCAGATTGTCCAGCATCTTGAACCGCGCCAGCCCGTCCAGCCCGTTGCCCGGCGTCAGGATCATCGGCAGCAACTGCCAGTCGCCGCGCATCCAGCGATGCTGCCGCGCCGCCTCGGTCGCATAGCGGATCGGGAAATTCTCGACCACCTCGATATCGGATACCAGCGCCGCGCGCGCCAGGCTGCCTTCCAGCAGATCGTGGCTGAGAACGGCGTTTTCCGGCACCCGCCCCGCCATCGCCGCCTGAAACGCATCGACATCGTAGATGCCCTTGCCGGTAAAGCTGCCCTGCCCGAACAGATCCTGATAAAGATCCGAGACGGCAAAGACATAGGGGTCCAGCCCCCGGTTGGCCGAAAACGCCCGCTGGAATACCGACGCATCTGTCCCGGTCGTCAGGGACGGCGTGACGCGCGGCTGCATGATCGCATGTCCTCGGATCACGATGCCGTCGGGGTCGCTGACAGGCGTGTTGACCGGATGCGCCATCTTGCCGGCCAGTGCCGCGACCGTGTCGCGCGGCAGGCGCGTGTCGCTGTCCAGCGTCACGACATAGCGCACCCCCTCGGGCGGGGTCGGGCCGGTGGACACGAAGCTGGTGCCGGTCTGGCCGCGCAGCAGCATGTTCAGTTCGGTCAATTTGCCGCGCTTGCGTTCCCAGCCCATCCAGACCCGGTCCGAGGCGCTCCACTGACGCCGGCGATGCAGCAGGAAAAAGCGCCGGACGCCGCCATGGGCGTAATGCTCGGCCAGCTCCTCGATCCGGTCGCTGGCATGGTCCAGCAGCGCCTGGTCGCGCGGCCGGGTCTCGGTCGCCGCATCGCCCCAGTCGCTGAGCAGCGCGAAAAAGATCTCGTTCTGCGGATTGGCCAGGTAATGCGATTCCAGCGTGTCCACCAGCTCGTCGATCTCGTCCATGCTGGTGATCAGGCAGGGAATGACCACAAGGGTCCGGGCCTCGGCGGGCAGGCCGTCGCGGAAATCATAGCCCGCCAGACAGCGCGGCGACAGGCTGCGCGCGGCCAGAAACGCCAGCGCCTGCATCGCCGTCTCGCTGGCTGGCACCAGCGCCAGCGCCAGCAGGACCCCGAACTGCCAGCCCGGCAGGTTCTGGGGCAGCGCCCACGCCATGATCGCCAGCAGGGCCACGGTCAGGATCAGCAGCGGCAGTTGCAGCGACCACCAGCCCAGCCAGCGCGTCAATGCCCCGATCATCTCGTGCAGCGATTTGCGCCCGCCCGCCAGCTTCTGGAATCGGAACCGGTCCTCGCCGACCAGAAGATGGCCGATTTCGACCTGCCCGTTCACGTCCGGCCCGCGCGCCCCGCCCCGGTCGGCGGTCCGCCCGGCATCGGCGGCGGCGGTATCCAGCGCCAGTCTTGCGACCTCGATCTCGCTCAGCTTGGATCGGCGTGCCGTCCGCTCGACCGCCGAGCGATAGGCGGTGCGTGTCGTCTGGTCCAGCCGCGTGAATTCGGATTCCCGCGACAGCATCCGGTCGACATGGCTGACATCCTCGAACCAGTCCAGCCAGTCGATTTCGCCCATCCGCCGCAGGCTGTTGATGATGTTGCCCACCGTGACGTTGCCGGCCGATTGCTGGGCGTATTCGCGCTGCACCGCGCGTTCCAGCGCGCGCTGATCGCCCCATCGCCGTTCCAGCGCGGACAGCGCCGCCTGCGCGTCCGCAGCCCCCTCGCGCAGGCGATACAGCAGCTGCGCGGCGACGGTGTCGCGAAAGACCAGATCGCCGTGCCGCTCGATGATGGCGGCGGCGTTCTGGGGATGGTCGGCCACCGAATCGGCGATCTCGTTGGCGGTGTTGCGGCATTTGCGCGCCAGCGAGACGCGGTCGGTCATCCGCCGCAGGTTTTCCACCAGAACATAGCGCAGAAACGCGGGCACCGCCCATAATTCCGCAATGTCCAGCGTCGCCACCGACTGGAACCCATGCAGGAATTCGGACAGGTCGGCCGCCTTGACCTCGGAATTGGTCAGCGCGACGAAATACCACGCGATCAGCAGGCTGCGCGGCGTGCGCCCGCCGCCGGACAACACCACCTCGTGCTGGCGCCGCAGGAACGCGCCGTCGAACCCCTGCCGCAGCTGGCGCAGGTTTTCCTCGACCATGTGATAATTGTCGATCAGCCATTCCGCCGCCGGGGTGATCAGCTCGTCCCGCTCGGCCGCGGCGACGGTGTCCAGATAGTTGCTGCGGATCGCGGCCTGATTGTCGATCAGCCGCCTGACGGGCGCGACCGGAACCTCGGCAAATTCGGGAAAGCGGTGCGCGGCCAGATCGCGCCCCGCCTCGGACAGCGACTTGGCGGTCCACAATTCGACCCGGATCGGCGCCGAGATATCGGGGATCGCCGACATCCCCTGACCGTCCCACGCGCCGCCCTTGATCCGGTTGAACATCCTGCAAACTCCCTTCGCCGTGGCGGGACATCCCGACTGTAGCACAAGACCGGATCGAAGCGCCCGCTTTCGATGATCGGCGGGCGGGGCGATGGAAACGCAAAGCGCGACCATCATCCGAAGGCATTACGGGATGATGCATGTCGTCGCGAAACGGCGAACTGTGATGCAAATCGGCCGGATTTGCGGTAACGTGGCCTTTATCCCGAAGGCGATTTTCTGCGAGGTTTCATGACAGCACATCGTGTCGGAAGAACGGCAGCGGCGGCGGTGGTGTGGCTTGGTTGCGCCACGCTGGCCCCCGCGGACGAGATCGAGCGGTTTCACAACAACTACACCTTCGACGCGGCCCAGCGGTTCAAACCCGCAGAAGCAGAACAGGTCGCCGTCGATCCAGAGGTTCTCGCCAAGGCGCTTGAGGATTACGAGATCGCCGTGAAAAAGCGCCTTGCGAAGAAAAAGCTTGAAATATCGCGTCCCGATGGGGTGTTGCGGTTCGTCCTGCGATGGGACGACTACGATACGACCGACACCACCATCGACATGAAGTTCAAATCCGATCAGGCCGCCTGCTTTGAACGCAATGACGTGTTGCGGTGCTATGTGCTTGTCAGTTTTCGAAAGATCACCAATCCCCGTGACCGGATCGAATCGCGAGCGTTCAGTGATTATCAGGCTGAATACGTGATCGACAGGCAGGAGGATGGGTCGCTCCGTCCCTTCGCCGTCTGTCAGCAGGATCGCTGTCCGGGCGTGACGTGGAAATGATAATGGCGCTCGCCCTGTCCGCGATCCTCTGCCTTCTCTCGGGATTCGCGTTTGCTGGACCGTTCCTGGAATCGGATTTCGAGGCCGCGCCCGGCATTCTTCCCGACGGCCAGTTTGCCTTTGCGGTCAGAGTCGTTGAAAGCGGCAATACCGAACTTGCGGAACGCGGTATTCCGCCGGGAACGCTGATCACCCATCTTCATCGGATATCTCCGGACAAGGTCGTCCTTTCGGACGGACCTGACGGCATGATCGAGAACCTGTCGTCGCTGATGCCCGGCGACAAGCTGATCATCACCTGCTATCTTCCCGGCAACGCGGAGAAATCGGAAATCACCGTCTATCTGCCCTCAGCGGCGGAACGGTTTGCGGCGCAGCGCGCGGCGCTGATCCAGACGCAGACAGCAGCGGCCCGGGCAAGCATGAATGCCGGCGATCCCTTCGGAAACGCCTATTGGGGTGTCCGCCTCAGGCTGTTCTCGCTTGGGTATTTCGAGACGCTTCGCGACCTGCTTGACCAAGAGGGCGCGGCCTGGGGAACGGCCATGGACAGGCTGGGCGGCGACACCCTGCCCTGGTTCGGCGATCTCGTCGAGTTGTCGATGCGGCTGGAAAGTGCGACCTCACCCTATGGCGGCGTTCTCTCGGCCTACGCCGTCACCCGTCTGTCCGTGCTGGGCGATTGCGGAGAGCCGGTGGACCGTCTTACCGCGACCCGCACCGAGTGGACGGAATATCGCAACGGTCTTGGCACGTATCAGGGAAGTTCTTCCAAGACGGTGACAAGCGAGGATCTTGAGGTTCCGGCCGGGTTTGGCGACATCCTTCGTCGCAACGGCAGCGGAAGTGTCAGCTTCGTCGCGCGATGGGATCTGGTTCCGATCGTGCGCGCGCTTGGCTGCGACAGCGACACGCGCCGCCGGATGGAGGCCAACATGCTGGCCTTCTATCACGCAAGATCGCCGGTTTGGCGTGCACCGACAGACGTCGATGCGCCCTGAGATGCGCCATGAATTGCCCGCACTGACCACTGACTCTAACCAGACGATCACCGCACGCCGCCGCTAGTCTCCGCTCACCGCGCCGGCTTTGACAGATGCGGCCGCGTTGGACATGCTGTGGCGCATGAGCAGACATCGCCCCCACGAGATGCGGTTCGGCGCCGATCTGCGCGCTGCCTGCGGTGCGTTCACGGTGGTCGGCGGGGTGGCAAAGGGTGCCTTCGTGCGCAAGCGCAGCCTGTGCGGACGCCAGGCGGTGCAGGTGGCGACGGCGCGCAACGCCATCCTGCACGACGAACGGGTCGCGCGGTCCGAGGATCGGGCGCATTATTTCCTGATCCGTCAGCTGGGCGGATCGGCCCGCATGGATCAGGGCCGCTCATCCGTGCTGTCGCCCGGCGATTTCTTTCTGGCGACCTCGCGCGAGGGGTCCGAGTTCTCCTATCCCTCGGCCTCGCTGCAACTGTCGATCCATCTGCCGCATGACGAATTGTCGCGCCTGATGGGCACGACGCTGGCCGTCGGCCGGCACATCGCGTTCGACAGCGTGATCGGCCGCGCGCTGGATCGCGCCTGCCGCGGCGGCGGCGCGGATCGCGGGTTAGAGGATTTGCTGGCGCTGGCGGTGCGCGACGGCGCCGCGCCCGATCTGGATCTGGTCGATGCGGCGATCGGCCTGACCGCGCGCCGCGCCCGCGACATCGCGCTGACCCCGCGCGACCTGGCAGACTTGCTGGGCGTCAGCCTGCGCAGGCTTCAGCGGGCATTGGCGGCGCAGCAGCTGACCGCGGGCCGGCTGATCCAGCAGGCGCGGCTGACGCATGTCCGGCGGCTGCTGGCCGAACGTCCCGACCTGACCATCCTCGCCTGCGCGACCGAGGCGGGCTTTGCCGACATCTCGGGCTTCAACCGCGTCTTTCGCCGGGAATGCAACATGACGCCGGGCCAGTTCCGGCAGGCGGCGTGTCGCGATTCACCAAGACGACGCTGATCGGTGCCGCCTAGGCTGGCGTGACGGTCAACCTTGGGGAGGAGCCATGACCATCTTTGCCAATATCATCGACGGGGCGGAGGACACGACCGGCGCGACATTCGACGTCGTGAACCCCTCCACCGGTGCGGTGGTCGGACAGGCCGTGTCGGCGGATGCCGCGGCGCTGGATCGCGCGGTGGCGGCGGCCCGCCGCGCCCATCCGGGCTGGGCCGCGACGCCTTGGGCCGACCGGCAGGACGCCTGCAACCGGATCGCCGCCCTGATCGAGGCGAACGCGGACGAGCTGGCGCGGCTGTTGTCGCAGGAACAGGGCAAGCCGCTGAACGGCGTCGGCGCGCGGTTCGAGATCGGCGGCGCGCAGGCCTGGACCGCCTATACCGCCTCGCTGACGCTTGAGCCCGAGATCCTTCAGGACAATGACGAAGGCCGGGTCGAACTGCACCGCGTGCCCATCGGCGTCGTGGGCGCGATCACGCCGTGGAACTGGCCGGTGCTGATCGGCATCTGGCATCTGGTGCCGACCATCCTTGCGGGCAACTGCGTCATCATCAAGCCTTCGGAAAACACCCCTTTGTCGACGCTGCGGCTGGTGCAGATCATGCAGCAGGCGTTGCCTCCGGGTGTCGCGCAGGCGCTGGCGTCGGATGGCGGGCTGGGATCGCAGATGACCGCGCATGAGGGGATCGACAAGATCAGCTTCACCGGCTCGATCCCGACCGGATCGAAGGTCATGCGATCCGCGGCCGGCACGATCAAGCGCATCACCCTGGAACTGGGCGGCAACGACGCCGGCATCGTGCTGCCCGACGTGGACCCGGACGCCATCGCCGAGGATCTGTTCTGGGGCTGTTTCATCAATAACGGCCAGACCTGCGCGGCGCTGAAGCGGCTTTATGTCCACGAGGACGTGCATGACGGCGTGGTCGATGCGCTGGTCCGGGTGGCGACGGGCCTGCCGATGGGCGACGGGCTTGACGAGGCCAATGTGATCGGCCCGGTCCAGAACCGCGACCAGTATAATATCGTGCGCGATTTCGTGCAGGACGCGCTGGATCAGGGCGCGCAGATCGCCTGCGGCGGCATCCCGCAGGGCAACGATCTGTTCTTTCCCACGACGATCCTGACCGGGGTCGGACCGGGGATGAAGCTGCACGATCTGGAACAGTTCGGCCCCGCCATCGGCATCACCCGATGGCGCGACGAGGATGCGGTGATCGCGCTGGCCAATGACGACCGGTGCGGGCTTGGCGCCTCGGTCTGGTCGTCGGACCCGGATCGCGCCCGCGCCGTGGCCGACCGGGTCAGCGCCGGAACCGTCTGGATCAACAAGCACGGCGCGATCCAGCCCAACGCCCCCTTCGGCGGCGTGCGCCAGTCGGGCATCGGCGTGCAGTTCGGGGTCGAGGGGCTGCGCGAATGCACCAACGTGAAAACGATCATCCGCTGATCGACAATCCAAGGGAGGACACCATGAAACATCACCTGACGGCCGGATTTCTGGCCGCCGCGCTGCTGGGCGGAACCGCCGCCGCGCATCCTCTGGACGGGCTGACCGGAGAGGAAATCAGCCGCGCCACCCAGATCCTGCGCGATTCGGGCGAGGCCGACGAGCAGACGCTGTATCCGCTGATCGAACTGAAAGAGCCGCCCAAATCCGAGGTGCTGGCCTTCGACGGCGAAAACGCCCCCGACCGCCGCGTGATCGTCGATTACGCCACGCCCGAGGGCTTCAGGCGCGCCACCGTCAACCTGACCAGCGGCGAGGTCGAGGAGACCGCCCCGACCGAGGGACAGCCGATGGTGCTGTTCGACGAATTTCTCAGCGCCATGAAGATTGCCGTCGCCGATGACCGCATGGTCGCGGGGCTGGAAAAGCGCGGCGTGACGCCGGACCAGGCCTTCTGCCTGCCGCTGACCGCCGGCAATTTCCTGACCCCCGAATATGCGGGCAAGCGGCTGATGAAGGTGCCCTGCTACGAGGCGCCGCAGGAAAGCTCGAACTGGTATGCCAAGCCGCTCGAGGGGCTGTATGCCGTCGTGGACCTGGCCGAACGCACGGTGATCGAGGTCATCGACGAAGACCCCATCGCCAAGCCGACCGATCCCTGGGGCTATACCGAGGACGAGATCGCCGAACGCGTGCCGCTGCGCGAAATGGGCAACCCGCCGCAGCTGAGCCAGCCCGGCGGGCCGAATTTCACCCTGAATGACGGGCTGGTCGAATGGGACATGTGGCGCTTTCGTTTCCGCACCGACAAGCGGCCGGGGCTGGTGCTGTCCAATATCGACGTGAAGGACGGCGACGACTGGCGCAGCGTGCTGTATCAGGCGCATCTGTCCGAGGTGTTCGTGCCCTACATGGACCCGTCCGAAGGGTGGTACTGGCGCACCTATATGGACAGCGGCGAATACGGCTTCGGCCTGTTCCTGACGCCGCTGCGCAAGAACGTGGATTGCCCGGCCTATGCGACGTTCCTGCCCGCCATCGTCAATGACGATGCCGGCAACGCGCTGGAAATCCCCGATGCGATCTGCATCTTCGAACGCGCTTTGGGCGACCCGGCCTGGCGGCATTTCGAGGTGTTCGCGCAGGGCGAGGGCCGGTTCGTCCCGGCCGAGGGGCGGCCCGAGACCGAACTGGTCGTCCGCTCCGCCTCCGAGGTGGGCAATTACGACTATCTGATCGACTATCGCTTCAAGACCAATGGCGACATCTATATCAAGATCGGCGCGTCCGGGCTGGATGCGGTCAAGGGCGTGGAATCGACCAGCATGGACGATCCGACCGCGGCCGAGGACACGAAATACGGCACGCTGATCGCCCCGCATCTGGTCGCGGCCAATCACGACCACTATTTCAACTTCCGGCTGGACTTCGACATCGACCGGCCTGAAAACATGGCCTCGACGCTGGACATCGTGCCGGCGCAGGATCTGCCCGACGTGCCGCGCAAGTCGATGTGGGCGGTCAGCGAGGACATGGCCGACAGCGAACTTGACGCGCGCTATACGTTCAGCGCCCTCAAGCCGCGCTATTTCCACGTGATGAACGGCGGCCGCAAGACCGATCTGGGCCACCACCCGTCCTACATGATCCATCACGGTTCGGTCGCCTACGGGCCGTACGATTTCGACAACGACCCGCCGTTCAAGCGCAACCGCTATCTGGAATACAGCCTGTGGAACACCGTCTATGACCCGGATCAGCGCTATGCGGGCGGCACGTTCGCGATGCAGTCGGACGGCTCGGACACGCTGGCGCAATGGGTCGAGGATGACCAGTCGCTGAAGGATGCCGACATCGTGTCGTGGTTCACCGCCGGCTTCCACCATATCCCGCGGGTCGAGGACTGGCCGGTCATGTCCACCGACTGGAAGACCATCCATCTGATGCCGATGAACTTCTTCGGCATGAACCCCGCAGCCACCCTTCGCCTGCCGCAGGGCGCGGACGCACCCGAGGCCGATGCCGCCGCCCCGACCGACGCAGGCGAGGCCGCCGAGACGGCAAGAACGTCCGAGGACGGCGACGAGGCGACGACCGAATGACCACGATCTCCGCGCCGCCCCCGGCGGCGCGGAGAAACGGCCCGGCGCGCATGGGACGCCACCCGCGCGCAGCCGGGGCCGCCCGCCGCGCGATTTGCATGCGCAGGCCGTTTTTCCCTTTCCTGACGCGCGGTCATGGTCAAAGCTGACCGGACCATGGACCACGACCACCGGCGGCGATGACGCCGGGTCGTGGCCGCACGGGTCAGAAACGGAGGTCTCATGTTTCGCACCGCAGCCCTGGCCGGAATGGCCGCCTTCCTGTCGCAGGCCGCTTTCGCGCAGGTGACAGTGTTCGAGAATGTCCGGATCTTCGACGGCACCTCGGACCAGCTTTCGCAGCCGATGCATGTGCTTGTCCGCGACAACATCATCCAGCAGATCGCGGCCGACCCGATCCCCGCGGACCGCAGCGGCACCACCACGCTGATCGACGGCGGCGGACTGACGCTGATGCCGGGACTGATCGACGCGCATACGCATCTGGTCATGGGCTCGATTCCGCAAGGCGCGGTGCTGAGCCGCGACCAGAATTACGTGATGCTGCGCGCGGGTGCCGCAGCCGAAGACTATCTGATGCGCGGCTTCACGACCGCGCGCGACGCGGGCGGGCCGACCTTCGGGCTGAAAGAGGCGATCGACGAGGGGTTCGTTGTCGGGCCGCGCATCTATCCCTCGGGGGCGACGATCTCGCAGACCTCGGGGCACGGCGATTTCCGCATGCCGCTGGAACTGCCCGCTGCGGGCGACAATCCGCATTTCTCGGAACGCTATGGCTATGCGACCATCGCGGACGGGACGGATGCCGTCCTGCGCGCCACGCGCGAGAACCTGATGCGCGGCGCAAGCCAGATCAAGGTGATGGCCGGCGGCGGCGTCGCCTCGAATTTCGACCCGCTGGACGTGACCCAATACACCGAGGAAGAGATGCGCGCCGCCGTCGATGCCGCCGCATCGTGGAACACCTATGTCACGGTCCACGCCTATACCCCGGCGGCGATCCAGCAGGCCATCCGCGCGGGCGTGAAATCGGTCGAACACGGGCAGCTGGCGGATGAGGACACCATCAGGATGATGGCCGAAAACGATGTCTGGCTGTCCTTGCAACCCTTTCTGGACGACGAACACGCGATCCCCTTCCCCGAAGGCTCGGCCAACCGCGAAAAGCAGCTGTCGATTGTCGCCGGCACCGACACTGCCTACGACCTCGCCCGCAAGCACGGGGTCAAGCTAGCCTGGGGCACGGACACGCTGTTCGATCCGGAACTGGCCACAAAGCAGAATGAGCAGCTGACCAAGATGACCCGCTGGTTCACTCCGGCCGAGGTGCTGAAGATGGCGACCCACGACAACGCCCAGCTTTTGCAGCTGTCAGGCCCGCGCAACCCCTATCCCGGCAGGCTGGGTGTGGTTAAGGAAGGCGCGCTTGCCGATCTGCTGCTGGTCGATGGCGATGTGATCGCCGATCTGGAACTGCTGGACGACCCCGAGGCGAACCTCGTGGTGATCATGAAGGACGGCAAGATCTTCAAGAACACGCTTTCCGCGGACCAGTGACAGGGGCGGCCGCGTCCTGACAAACGGCGCCGGCGGATGGGCTTTCGCCGGCGCGACCGTTTCGCTCAACGGGTCCGGGTCTGGTCGCCCATCTGCTTGAAGACATAGATCGGCAGCAGGATCGACGCGACAAGGCTGCCCAGCCAGACCAGCAGCGTGGCGGCCAGCCAGTTCGAGATGCCGCCGATCACCATGCCGTCCATCAGCAATTCGGTCACGAACAGGCCGAAAAAGATCGTCACCAACGCGATCCCGCCCATCAGCTGCGGGAATTTCTTCAGCGAGATCTTCGTGATCAGCGGCCCGAAGATCGTCTGCACCACCGAAAAGATGACGACGGCCAGCAGAAAGGACAGCGCGTTGATCTGAAAGCCGGGCAGGAACAGCACGGCCAACAGCAGACCCACGGCATTGGCGATCAGATAGGATACGGTGGAAATCGCGAAACGGACCAACGATCTTTTCCTTTACGCAGGGTCAAGTTATCCGCTCACGTTAGGCGGAACGCCCTGGCCTGACAACAGGCTTTCCCCGCTTGGCGCGCACCTGCTTCCCGCCGACCTCACAGACCGTCCAGGAACTGGCGTGTGGCGCGGGTCGCGGCGGCGGTGGTTTCGGCGTTGAACTCCAGACTGCTGAGAAAGGATTTCTCCTCCTGATCGAAGCTGTGGGTCGCCCCCTCATAGGTGGTGACCGCGACGGTCGCGCCCTGCGACAGCAGCGATCCGGCGATGGTCAGGCAGCGCCGTTCGTTCGTGATCGTGTCGCCATCGACCAGCAGGAACAGATAGGCCAGATCCGCCGGCAGCCTTGCCGCCGACCCGACCGAGGCCAGCCCGCAATAGGGATAGAACAGCGCCGCGCCGCGAACCCCGTCATGCGGGCGCGCAGCCATGGTTTCGGGCCAGTCAGTCAGCAGCGGCGGGACGGTGCCGGCCTCGGCCAGCGCCAGGAAATCCAGCGCGGCCCAGCCGCCATGCGACAGGCCGATCAGGGCGATCCTGTCGGCCTGCACGTCGGGCCGGTCGCGCAAGATGGCCAGCGCCACCGCGATGTCCGACGCCCGCTCGGCCCCGTTCAGGATCTGTCCGGCGCAGACCAGCCGCCACAGCTGCGCATCGTCCAGCCCGCGCGGCCCGTGGCTGTCCACGATCACCGACAGCCAGCCGGCGGCGGCCAGTTCCGCCGCCAGACGGTTCAGGTTCGACTGCGGCCCGTCGCAGCCCGACAGAAGCATCGCGGCGGGAAACGGCCCCTCGCCCTCGGGCACGACCCAGGTGAAACCCGGCGCGATCTGCTGCGCCAGGTCCGCCGGCGTCTGAACCATCGCGGTCCAGCCCAGCCTGCCGCGAAAGCTGTTGACCGCGACCAGGATCGCGATCACCGCCACGGCCAGCCCGATCCACAGCCAGATGCGCCTCATGCCGCCATCCCTGGCGCGGCGTCGGCGGGTCCGGGCGCATCAGTCATTCGTGCACCCCATCTGAAAGCCGTTGTCGCAATGCGCCTTCAGCCGTTCGGTGTCGGCATCGGTCCAGTCGGCGGGGGCGGTGACCTGAACCCACGGCGCGATATAGTCCTGCGCGTAATAGGCATGGCCGTGACCGGGCGGCGCGCCAAAGCTCAGCGCCATGTCCAGCGCCAGCTGGAACTGGGTGACGATGGGCATGAAGCTCATGTGGCTGGACGCGTCCTCGGCCGGGGGTTCGTTCATCCAGGGCGGCGCGCGCCACAGCGAATAGGGATCGTAGAACACGATCGGATCGCTGGAATATTGCAGGAACACGATCCGCATGTCGCCCCAGTCCGCCGCCGCGTCCGAGGCGTCGGCGACATGCGAGGCATAGCGCACAAGCGAGCCGTCCCCGATCCGGGGCAGCACCCACGGGCTGTCCGGATCGCGCGCGTTCTGGACATAGTTCCAGAAATTCGACGGAAATGGCGGGCCGGCCCACAACGCGCCGTCGATGGGGTCGTTCACCAGCCGGAACAGGTTGGTCGCATACATCGACGACCATGCGCCAAGGCTCAGCCCGTGGACATAGAAACGCGGGCGGTCGTCCGGCGGCAGCGTCTTCCAGTAATCGTGCACCACCTCCAGCAGCGCCGTGGCCGTGTCCAGCCCGGTCGTCGTCTCGAGGATCAGCGCCAGCGGCGATTGCAGATAGGAATATTGCGCCGCCACCGTCGCGATGTCGCCGTCATGCATGTATTCCAGCGGATCGTGGCTGCCCGGGTCCAGCCAGCCGGTGCCGGTGGGGCTGGCCACCACCAGCACCTCGCGGTCGAACGCGCCCAGACGCTGCAACTCGGCCAAGGCCAGCCGGGCGCGTTCGTGCGCCGTATCGCCGTCGGCCCGGCCGACATAGACGCGGATGGGGTCCAGCGCCGGACGGCCGGTAAAGGCGGCAATGGCCTGCGCATCGGGACCCGAGGTGACGAACTCGCGCCCCGGCTGTCCCATCGCGCCCCAGTCGATCAGCGATTCCGGCCCGCCGGGCACCCCGGCCTGCGCCGGCGGCGGCGGCGCGGTATCGAACAGCTCCTGCGCGGCGGCATATCCCTCGTCCAGCCCGGTCACGACGCGGTCAAGGATGCCGTCGCGCGTGATCACGAACAGGATCAGCGCGACCGCGATCACCCCCAGCACATTGGCGCGGCGCGGCGGCATGATGCGATAGAACCAGGATCGCAGCCGGCGGAACAGCCACGCCACCGCCGCGCCGATGGCAAAGGCCAGCGCGAAGGTGACAGCGGCCGCCAGCAGCATCACCAGCAGACCGCGTTCGTCCGACAGCTTCATACCCATCTTGGCCCGCAGATCGTTCTGCCAGCCCATGCTGGACATCAGCGTCCAGCCGAACAGCACCAGCACCGCCACGCTGCACAGGATCACGGCCCACCGCGCCGCCTTGCCGGTCAGCACCGGCATGTCCGCCGCATACCAGATCAGCGCGACGATCCGCGCCGCCAGATACCCCAGCGCCGTGACCAGCCCGCCCAGCACCCCCTGGATCAGCGGGCCGCGCGGGATCATCGACGGCGTCAGCGAGGCGGCGAAGAACACCAGCCCCACAAGCAAAGCGGGGATCGAGAACAGCCGCAGCCGGGTCATGCGCATCGCCTTCCTTTCGCTGTCCACGCGGCGCGGGCTCATGCCTGCCGCTCCTCGAAGGCCGACACATCCTCGGCCAGCAGCACCGCGATCGGGCGCGTCTGCGGGAACGCCGCCAGCACGATGGCGATCATCGAGGTCAGCGGCACCGACAGGATCGCGCCGGGAATGCCCCACAGCAGCGTCCAGAAGGTCAGCGTCACCAGCACGACAAAGGGCGACATGTTGACCTTGCGCCCCACCACGCGCGGCTCCAGCACGTTGCCCACCCAGGTCTGGACCAGGATCAGCAACGCCGTCACCAGCAGCGTCACACCCACCGATCCGGTCTGCGCCAGCGTCAGCATCACCGGAAACGCCACCCCCAGATACGATCCGACATAGGGGATATAGTTCAGCAACCCGATGACGATGGCCCAGAACAGCGCGAAATCGACGCCGAAGACCAGCAGGATCGCAAGACACATCACCGCCAGGACGATGTTGATCAGCGTCTTGATCGCCAGGTAATCGCCGATGCTGCGATTGATCCTGCGCACCGTGTCATGGGTCAGCGCCGCACGGTCGTCGGGAAAGGCCGCGTCGATCTTGTGCGCAAATCCGGCCCGCTCGCTCATCAGGAACATGGCATAGATCACCACCATGAAGATCGTGCCCGCAAGCGAGCCCAGCGAGGACAACAGCAGCGACAGCAGGTCCTGCAGGCTGACCGGCGGCAGCGCCGCCATCGTGCGCGCGGCCCAATCCTCGGGCAGCGACGCGCCGAAAGAGGCCGCCGTCTCCTCGACCATGCGCCGCAGATTGCCGATATAGAGGGGCAGGCGCGTCTGCAATTCCTGCGCGGTCGAGACGACGACCGACCCGAAAACGGTGATGACCCCGACAAAGCCCAGCAGGACAAAGCTCCGCCGCGCGATCTCGGGCAGCCGGCCGATCACCGGCTGCCGGCCCAGCCAGGCCGAGGCTGCGGTCAGCACATAGACCGAAATCACCGCGATGACGATGGGCAGCAGAAAATCCTTGCCGATGACCAGCAGCCAGCCCGTCACCGCCGCCAGCACCACCGTCGCCGCAATGGTCCGGATCGCGGCGCCCGGACCGGGGGAAAACGTGTGGCGGATCGGGGGGCCGGGCTGCATCTCAGTCCGCGGGGCCGCGCGACGTCATGCCCGCCTGCCACGGGATGCCGGCGATGAGAGACGGAACGGGGCCGGACATCGGGTCTCTCCTCGGCAATCGTCCATCCGCGATGGCGCGGATGGAAAAACATTCCGGCCCTTGGCGGACGGGACATCAGGCTGAGAACGCCCGCCCGTCAGGGTTGATGAAAGCTAACCCGGTTTGCTGCATCCGCGCAAGCGAGGGTTTGAGGTTCCCACCGGCGGATGCGATCCTGCATCGGTCGCGCGACCAGGCGCCCGGATCATCTTCCCGCAAGTGTCGTGCCGGTCCAGCCCGGCGGGTCCGAGGCCGGGAAGGAATCGCGCGACGCCAGCATCACCGGATCGCGTTCCTCGCTGTCCGACACCGCCTTGCGCGATCCGGTCCGCCGGCGCGGAACCGGCCCGTCAAGCCGTTCGGCCGGCCGGAAGATCGGCTCTGGCATCGGCCGCGCGGCGCCGTCCGGGTCGTCGCGGACGATGTATAACCAGTCGTTCCGCAGGGCATAGTCGATGGCGCTGTCGCGGTCGGGAAAGCTCAGCCGGATCGGCTGGAACGGGTCGCGCGTCTGCGTCCAGCCCATCAGCGGCTCGATCCCCGGCGCATGGGCAGGCTCGAATTCCAGAATCCAGTGGCGCGGGCGCGGCCCCGATTGGGTGGGCCCGCGCGACGGGCGATAGATGACGGCCGTCGGCACGTCCGGCCCGCGCAGATCGCTGCCCGGAAGCCGGGGCCGGAACGGCGGCCGGTTATGCCCGGATCTGTCGAACATGCTGACCTCCTGTTGCCAGAACTTGTGCCTGCCTCCTGCGCGGAACGCGCCATACCCGCCCGCGCAGGACGATCCTGGTGCCGGACAGGCCGGGTCGACACGCGCCCGGCCCGCCGTCACCTGTCACGAGGTCTTCACCTCGATCCGCTTCACCCGCGCCCGCGCCTCTTCGGTCTTGGGCAGCGTCACCGTCAGCTCGCCGCGCTTGAACTCGGCCTCGGCCTTTTCGGAATCGACGCCGGGCGGGATCGGGATCATCCGGTGAAAGCTGCGGCGCGACTGCGAGGTGAAACCTTCCTTCTCGGTCTTTTCCTCGCGCTCGCCGCGGATCGTCAGCATGTCCTCGGTGACGTTCACCTCGACATCCTCGTCGTCCAGTCCGGGCAGGTCCACCGACACCAGCATCGCATCGTCGGTTTCCGAAATATCGGTGCGCGGACCGGCCGCGGGCAGGCTGCCGTCGAACGGGCTGTCGAAGCGGCCCCAGAAATCCTCGAACACGCGGTTCAGGTCCCGTTGCAGCGAGACCATGGGGTTCTCATCGCCCTCGCGCCGGGCCGGCACCCGGTTGCGGTCCCGGTTCCAGCTCCAGGGAATCAGATCGCTGAATGCCATGATCGTTTCCTCCTTTCTCTGTCGTCTCGGGCGGTCCCGGCCGCGTCAGGCGGCCTTGACCTTGATCTGTTTCGGCTTGGCGGCTTCGCTTTTGCGCAGGGTCAGCGTCAGTACGCCGTCGCTGTGGCTGGCCTCGATCCCCTCGGGGTCGATCGTCTGGGGCAGGCTGAAGGCCCGCTCGAACGTGCCGGGCGCGTATTCCGCATAGATCCGGCGATAGCCTTCGGGCGCCGGCGCATCGATGGCCCCGCGCACGGTCAGCGAACGGTTCTCGACCGAGACATCGACGCTGTCAGGCGTCACCCCCGGCATGTCGATGGTCAGCGTCACCACATCGTCCTTTTCGAAAATGTCGGTGGCGGGGCGAAAGGTCGGGCCGGTCGCAGGGGTCTGCCGGTCATCGGTCCGCGCCACCTCGCCGCCGGTTTTCTGCATGTCATGTGCCATTGTCGTTCCTCCTTTCCTCGGGTCCGGGTCAGCTTGCCTTCACGTCGATCTTGCGGGGGCGTTCGGCATCGGGGCGGCCCATCTCGACCTCCAGCACGCCGTTCTTCACCCGCGCCTCGACCTTGTCGGGATCGACGCGCAACGGCAGGCGGATCGAGCGCGAGAACTCGCCCCAGGGCCGTTCGCGGCGATGCCATGCGGCGTCGTCGTCATCGGTCGCGGGGCTGCGCCGGCCGGCGATGACCAGCGTATTTTCGCGCACGGTCAGATCGATATCGTCCCTGCCGACGCCGGGCATCTCGGCGGTCACGACCAGGCTGTCGTCGCCCAGCCACAGATTGACCGGCGGCCAGGCACCGCCATCCTGACGCGAGGCGCGCTGATCGCCCTCGAACATGCGGTTCATCTGGGACTGCAACTGCCGCAATTCGGCAAAGGGGTCCCAGGACATTCCCGACAATCCGTAATTCAGCATCGTTTCCTCCTCTTGCAGTTCGGCACAACGCGATTGCCCGCGCGGCGGCGCGGACAGCGCGGGACTGTCGCTGAGGAAGGGTGGATCGCGTGCGATCCGGCACGAAGACGCATGGCGACCACGTGTGTCGATACGCAAGGCTGACAACGACACCTTGCGGTCGATGACGGGACCGGAACGCTGCATCCTGCACACGCCCGGATTGTGCCACCATCTTCGGGACCCTCAATCGGCATCCCGCGCCCGTGATCTGGGAATCCCCCGCAGCCTTGTCAAGAGGTCTGGCAGCACGCGCGCGCGGGAAAACGCGACCGGCGCGCGGTGCGTCAGATCGGCTGTCGCCGCATCCCATGGCCGCAGCAGACCCGCGCCGTCAGCGCAGCCGGCGCGGCAGCGCCAGGCGCGTCAGCGCAGCCGGCGCGGCAGCGCCAGGCGCGTCAGCATGGTCATCATCGCGCGGAACCGGGCGCCATAGGGCGGGGTCAGCAGGCCCAGCCCGTTGATCCGCGACTGGATGAAGGTGCCGCGCAGATGCGAGAACGTGTCGAACCCGTATCGGCCGTGGTAATGGCCCATCCCCGACGCGCCGACGCCGCCAAAGGGCAGATCGGTCTGCGCCACATGCATGATCGTCTCGTTGTAACACGCGCCGCCCGAGACGATGCGCGCCGACAGCGCCTCGATCTCGGCCCGGTCTTGGGAAAAGTAATAGGCGGCCAGCGGGCGCGGACCTGCATTCACGCGCGACACCATCTCGTCCGTCGACTCGACCGCGATCACCGGCAGGATCGGGCCGAAGATTTCCTCGGTCATGACCAGGCTGTCCTCGGGCGCGCCGGTCACGATCAGCGGCGGGAACAGGCGGCTGTTCCGGCCCGCCTCGTGATCGCTCAGCCTGTGCAGTTCGGCGCCCCGCGCCACGGCGTCGTCGCGCATCCGCACCAGACGCCCGAACTGGCGGTCGTCGATGATGTGGGTGACGTCGGGATTGCCGGCGATGTCGGGATAATGCCGCGCCATCCATTCGCGCGCGCCGGCGATGAACCCCTCGCGCAGCGGGCGGGCGATCAGCACGTGATCGGGCGCTACGCAGGTCTGGCCCGCGTTCAGCATCTTGCCGGTCATCACCCGCGCCACGGCACGATCCAGATCGGCGTTTTCCGTCACCAGCACCGGCGACTTGCCGCCCAGTTCCAGCGTGACCGGCGTCAGGTTCCGCGCCGCCGCCTGCATCACCTTGCGCCCGATTTCGGCATTGCCGGTGAAGAACAGGTGATCGAAGGGCAGCACCGAAAATTCCGCCCCGATCTGCGGGCCGCCACGGATCACCGCAAGCTCGTCGGGGGCAAAGTGCCGCGCCGCCGCGCCGGCCAGCCATGCGGCAAAGTTCGGCGCGTATTCCGATGTCTTGACCAGCGCCCGGTTGCCGGCGGCGAATGCGCCCACCAGCGGCCCGATCATCAGAAACAGCGGATAGTTCCACGGCCCGATGATGCCCGCCAGACCCTTCGGCTGCGGCACGATCCGCGACCGGCCGGGCCGGAACCACACAGCCGTCGGCACCTTGCGCGGCCGCATCCAGCCCTTGCCGTGGCGCAGGGCATGCGCGATCTCGGCATAGCTGGGGAAAATCTCGGCCATGCGGGTATCGGCGGCGGGGCGCTGGCCGAAATCGGTGGCGATGGCCTCGATCACCCCGGCCTCGTCGGCACGCAGCATCCGCGCCAGCCGTTCCAGCCGGTCGCGGCGAATGTCCCATCCCGGCGCCGGATCGGCCCGCGACGCGGCCATCGCCGCCTCGAACCGCGCGATCAGCGTCCGGCTGCTGTCCCAGTCCTCTTCGCGGATCATGGCTCCTCCCATCCCGCACGGCGCGGCCCGCCCGCGCCGACTGGCGGGGTTCAGCCCGCCGCCAGCGCGGCCACGATCCGGTCGCCCATCTCGGCCGTGGATACCGGCGTGCCGCCATCGGGTCCCATCAGATCGGCGGTGCGGACACCGTCGGCCAGCACCCGTTCCACCGCCCGTTCCAGATCGGCCGCCGCATCGCCCCGGTCGAAGGAATAGCGCAGCGCCATCGCAAAGCTGAGGATGCAGGCGATCGGGTTGGCCTTGCCCTGCCCGGCAATGTCGGGCGCGCTGCCATGCACCGGTTCATACATCGCGCGGGGACGCCCGTTTTCCATCTTCGCCCCCAGGCTGGCCGAGGGCAGCATCCCCAGGCTGCCGGTCAGCATCGCCGCCGCATCCGACAGGATGTCGCCGAACAGATTGTCGGTCACGATCACGTCGAACTGCCGCGGATTGCGGACCAGCTGCATGGCGCCGTTATCGGCATACATGTGCGACAGCTCGATGTCCGGATATTCGTTGTCGTGGACCCACTGCACCTCTTCGCGCCACAGGATGCCCGATTCCATCACGTTGGCCTTTTCCATCGAACAGACCCGCCCCGACCGCTGCCCCGCCAGATCGAAGGCGGAACGCGCGACGCGCCGGATCTCTCCGCTGGTATAGCGTTGGGTGTTCACGCCCACCCGCCCGCCCTCGTTGTCGGGGTTGTTGTCGTCCGCGTGGATGCCGCGCGGCTCGCCGAAATAGACCCCGCTCGTCAGTTCGCGCACGATCAGGATATCCAGCCCCGCCACCACCTCGCGCTTCAGCGACGAGAAATCGGCCAGCGCGTCGAAACACTGCGCCGGCCGCAGATTGGCGAACAGGTCCAGCTCCTTGCGCAGGCGCAGCAGGCCGCGTTCGGGCTTCACGCTGAAATCGAGGCTGTCATATTGCGGCCCGCCCACCGCGCCCAGCAACACCGCATCGACCGACAGCGCCTTCTCCAGCGTCTCGTCGGCGCAGGGGCTGCCATGTTCGTCATAGGCCGCGCCGCCGACCAGATCCTGCGTCACCTCAAACGACATGCCGCGATGGGTCTGGAACCAGTCGATGATCTTGACGACCTCGACCATGACTTCGGGGCCGATCCCGTCGCCGGGCAGGATGAGAAGCGAATAGCTGTCGGACATGCGGTATCTCCCTCTGGCGTCCAGCCGGGTTAGACCCGCCCCCGCGCGCGGTCAAGATCACGCAGACTTGGCTTGCCAACCGCGCCCGGATCGGGCGGGATGGGGCCGGGCAGAAAACAAGAAACCAAGGCAGGAACGGAACAGGCCATGAAACTGTGGGATGCCGTGATGATCGCGGCGGTGGCGGCAGGCGCATTGCTGCTGGCCACGGCCGACATGTCGGCGGGGCAAGGGCACGCGGACGCAGCCCCGCCCCAAATTTCGGTGCCGGACGCAGACCGCGCGCAGCGGCCGGACGCCATCGCGACCCGGACCGCACCCGCCGCCGGCGACCGAGCCGACCCCCGCCCCTGACCTCTTGCGTCCGCCGCGCCGCTGGCGCAGCCTGCCGCGCGGGAAAAACGCGGGAAGACCAGCATCATGCCAGCCTTGTCGGCGGGAATCTTCAGCCTTGCGCTGGGATACACGCTCAGCCAGTTCTATCGCGCCTTTCTGGCGGTGCTGACGCCGCTGCTGCGCGACGGGCTTGGCGCCTCGGCGGGCGATCTGGCGCTGTCCTCGGGGCTGTGGTTCGCGACATTCGCGCTGATGCAGATGCCGGTCGGCTGGGCGCTGGACCGGCTGGGGCCGCGCCGGACGGTGGCCACCGCCCTGGCGCTGGGCGGCGGCGGAGGCGCGGCGGTCTTTGCGCTGGCGCAGGCGCCCTGGCACCTGCATGTCGCGATGGGGCTGCTGGGCATCGGCTGCGCGCCGGTGCTGATGGGGGCCTATTACATCTTCGCCCGCGAATACCCCGCCGCCGCGTTCAGCGCGCTGGCCGGCATGTTCGTGGGCTTCGGCTCGGCCGGCAACATCCTGGGGGCCGCGCCGCTGGTCTGGCTGATCGACGCGGTCGGCTGGCGCGCGGCGCTGTGGGGGATGGCCGGCTTCACCCTGATCGTGGCGGCGCTGATCGCGCTGTGGGTGCGCGACCCGCCCGCCCCGCAGGGCCATCATCCGAAAGGCAGCATCGGCCAGATCCTGCGGCTGCGCGCGCTGTGGTTCATCCTGCCGCTGCTGTTCGTGAACTACGCCGCCTTCGGGGCGGTGCGCGGCCTGTGGGCCGGCCCGTTCCTGGAACAGGTCCACGACGCCGACGCGCGCACCATCGGGCGGGTCACGCTGGCCATGGGCGTGGCGATGATCGTGGGCAATTTCCTGGTCGGGCCGGCGGTGCGTCTGGTCGGCGACCTGCGCCGCACCGTGCTGATCTTCAGCGCCATGACGGTCGCGGTGATGGCGACGCTGTGGCTGTTTCCCGGCGCCGGGCTGGCGCAGGCCGGCATCCTTCTGGCGCTGGTCGGGCTGTCGGGCGCGGGCTATCCGCTGCTGATGGCGCATGGCCGATCGTTCTTGCCGCCGCATCTGGTGGGGCGCGGCGTCACCTTTCTGAACATGATCTCGATCGGCGGGGTCGGCATCATGCAGTTCGCCTCGCGCCCGCTTTATGGCGCGGCCAGCGCGGCCTATCCCCCGGCGCAGGCCTTCGCTATGCTGTGGCTGTTCTTCCTGATCCCGCTGACGGTCGGGTTCGCGCTGTATTTCCTGACGCCGGAGGCCGAGATTGGCTGACACCCCGCTGGTCGTTGCGCCCAATCTGAAACGCCGCCTGTCGGGCGTGACCGCGACGGTGGTCCGGCTGATCCCGGTGCAGGCGCGGCTGATCGACATCCGCGCCACCGGCCCCGGCCTGCCGCCACAGGTGCCCCATATCCCGCTGTGGCGCGCAGCCCTGATGCCGCGCGACCGCTGGCGGGTCTGGCACGCGCGGCGCAACACCGAAATGGCGCTGGGGCTGATCCTGCGCCGCCTCCTGCGCCGCAGATACCGGCTGATGTTCACCTCGGCGGCGCAGCGCCGCCATACCGGCTTCACCCGCTGGCTGATCCGCCAGCAAGAGGCGCTGGTGGCGACCACCCCGCAGGCCGCAGGCTATCTGGAACGTCCCGCGCAGATCGTCATGCACGGCGTCGATACCGACATCTTCCATCCGCCCGCCGACCGCGCCGCGCTGCGCCGCGATCTGGGGCTGGACCCGGACGCGGTGCTGATCGGCTGCTTCGGGCGGGTGCGCGAACAGAAGGGCGTCGATCTGCTGGTGCAGGCCGGTTTGCGCCTGCTGCCCGACCGGCCGCGCGCGCAGATCCTGTTCACCGGCCGCATCACGCCGGAACATCGCGGCTTTGCCGACGATCTTCAGGCCCGCATCGCCGCCGCCGGGCTGGCCGACCGCATCCGCTTTCTGGGCGAACTGCCCTGGGACCGGCTGGTGGCGCATTATCAGGCGCTGGACCTGTTCGCCGCCCCCGCGCGGTGGGAGGGGTTCGGCCTCACCCCGCTCGAGGCGATGGCCTGCGGCGTCCCCGCCATCGGCAGCCGCGTCGGCGCGTACGAGGCGCTGATCCGCGACGGCCAGACCGGCAGCATCGTGGACACCGGTGATGCCGGGTCGCTGACCGATGCACTGGCGCGCTGGCTGGACGACGATGCCGCCCGCGCGGCGGCGGGACGCGCGGCGCGCGCCCATGTCACCGCCCGCCACAGCATCGCGACCGAGGCCCGCGCCCTGGTCGACATCTATTCCGTCCTGCTGGCGCGGCCATGAACCGGCTGCGCTTTCACACCGCCCGCCTGCTGCGAAACGAGGCCGCATTGCGCGCCATGTCGGTGCCGCAGGGCAATCTGCTGGCCGATCTGGAGGGCCGGACGGTGGCGCTGATCGGCAATGCCCGCGCCCTGACCGGCGGCGACAGCGGCGCGCGGATCGACGCCGCCGATCTGGTCATCCGCATCAACCGCGCCCCGATCCCCGCGCCGGCCAGCCATGGCAGCCGCACCGACTGGCTGGCGCTGGCCACGCGGCTGAACGAAGCCGACCGCGCCCGCCTGTCCCCCGACCGCATCCTGTGGATGTCGCCCAAGCGCAAGCGGCTGGACTGGCGCAGCGCCGCCAGCCCCGGCTTCTACCTGCACCCGCTGGCCGATTACGCCGCGCTGCGGGACCGGCTGTCCGCCCCCCCCACCACCGGCGCGCTGACCGTCGACCTGCTGCTGCGGTCGCGCCTGCGCAGCCTGACGCTTTTCGGCTTCGACTTCTTCGCCTCGCGCAGCCTGTCGGGCCGCCGCAGCGCGCAGCAGGTCCCGCATGATTTCGCCGCCGAAGCCGCGTGGGTCGCGGATCTGTCGCGCCACGACCCCCGCCTGACCCTGATCCGCGCCGAAGAGCGCGCCGAAACCGGGCAGACACGGACCACGCCCTCACCCGCGCTGGACTGACACCGCGCAGCCCGCCGAAACCCCTCCGACCTTCAGAAAGCGCCTTCGGCAGGCTCCCAAAGCTTGAATTGAACTCAATCCATTTCGTAGGTGGTTCAGCCTCTGCCTTACGCATCCTTGTTCCACGCCTCTCGTCCTCGCAAATCGGCCTCACCGCCTGACCGCCCCCCCACGCAACAGCACCGCCCGCAGTCTGTGCACATGCTGTGCACGCCCGGTGCCGCCCCGGTGGACGCCGCGTGCGGCCGGAAACCCTGCATTTGCTGGCCCTTTCCGCGCCCCGCCGCAGCCGTTGCCGATCCGTGCCGTGCAACGCCCGCGCCTGGCCGCAACGGGCCTGCCCTTCCATCCCGCGCCCGCCTGCGGTAAACGCCGGCAACCGCAGAAAACAGGAGTCCCCAATGGGCTACAAACTCGTTGTTGCCGGCGCCACGGGGAACGTGGGCCGCGAGATGCTGAACATCCTCGACGAACGCCAGTTCCCGGTCGACGAGATCGCCGTTCTGGCCAGCCGCCGCAGCCAGGGAACCGAGGTCAGCTTCGGCGACCGGACGCTGAAGATCCAGGATATCGACCAGTTCGACTTTGCCGGATGGGACATGGCGCTGTTCGCCATCGGCTCGGACGCGACAAAGAAATACGCCCCCCTCGCCGCCAAGGCCGGCTGCGTCGTGATCGACAACTCGTCGCTCTATCGCTATGACCCCGACATCCCGCTGATCGTCCCCGAGGTGAACCCCGAGGCGATCCAGGGCTATGCCAGGAAGAACATCATCGCCAATCCCAACTGCTCGACCGCGCAGATGGTGGTGGCGCTGAAGCCGCTGCACGAACGCGCCCGGATCAAGCGCGTGGTGGTGTCGACCTATCAGTCGGTCAGCGGCGCCGGCAAGGACGGCATGGACGAATTGTGGAACCAGACCAAGGGCATATACGTGCCGGGGCAAGAGGTCGAACCCAGCAAGTTCCAGAAACAGATCGCCTTCAACGTCATCCCCCAGATCGACGTCTTCATGGAGGACGGGCAGACCAAGGAAGAATGGAAGATGGTCGTCGAGACGAAGAAGATCGTCGATCCGTCGATCAAGGTCACCGCGACCTGCGTGCGCGTGCCGGTCTTCGTGGGCCACGCCGAGGCCATCAATATCGAGTTCGAGGATTTCCTGGACGAGGACGAGGCCCGCGACATCCTGCGCGAGGCGCCCGGCCTGATGGTGGTCGATAAACGCGAGCCGGGCGGCTATACCACGCCGGTCGAATGCGTGGGCGATTACGCCACCTTCATCAGCCGCATCCGCCAGGATTCGACCGTGGAAAACGGGCTGAACCTGTGGTGCGTGTCCGACAACCTGCGCAAGGGCGCGGCGCTGAACGCGGTCCAGATCGCCGAATTGCTGGGCAACCGGGTGCTGAAGAAAGGCTGATCCGGCGCCAGCCCTTCGCGGGTCCGGTCCGGGGCGGCGTGGCATCTGCCATCGCCGCCCTTTGACCGCCGGCCTCAGCCGCCGCGCCGTGTCAGATGGAGATCCAGCGCTGGCCGGCATCCTCGGCCTGCCACAGCGTGCCTTCGCGGATGTCGTGGACCAGCCCGTGCAGCGACAGCGCCCCGTCCTCCACCGCGGCCTCGACGAACGGAAACGTCATCAGGTTCTCGATCGAGATCATCACCGCCTCGCGCTCCAGCGCGGGGATCTGCTCATCCTCGGGCAGATCCTTCACCCGCTCGTATCCCGGCCGCAGAATGTCCATCCAGCGCCCGACAAAGCTGGTCTTTTCCTCCAGCGCGGGCGCTTTTCCCGAACACATCGCATGACAGCCGGCGACGCCGCCGCAACTGGTGTGGCCGACCACGATCACATGCGCGACCTTCAGCGCCGTCACCGCGTATTCGATCGTCGCCGAGGTGCCGTGCTGCAACCCGTCGGGCGCATAGGGCGGCACCAGATTGGCGATGTTGCGGTGAATGAAGAACTCGCCCGAATCCGCGCCGAAGATGCTGGTCACATGCACCCGGCTGTCGCAGCACGAGATCACCATCGCCCGCGGGCGCTGCCCGTCATCGGCCAGACGGCGATACCAGCCGCGGTTGTCGGCAAAGGATGTGGCCTTCCAGCCGTGGAACCGGCTGACCAGATATTGCGGCAGGGGGCGGACGTTGTGCATGCTTGACCTCGCGCTTTTGCCCGTGTGTTACGACGGGTTTGAGGAAAATTCGAGCGGTTTCTTCGCCGCCGATCAAGCGTTTCTTCACCGCCGCGCGTCATCTTCTCGCCACATGTGGCAGAACGAGTTCTCGGAGGTGCAGATGGCACAGATCACGTCGCTGGCGATAACCGAGCCTGTGCGCGTCGATGCAAGGCGGGTGGGCGATATCGTCGGCGAGCTGGGCGAAACCGCCGCGCAGAACGTCATCGGACTGGCGCTGGAACAGCTTGCCGTGGCGCTGACCGCCACCGATGCCGCGCTTGAGGCGGGCGATCTGGCGCTGGCGGTCGGTCACGCCGACCGGCTGTCGCGGCTGGCCTGGCAGATCGGGCTTTTGTCGCTGGCCGGTGTCGCGATGGATCTGGGCGCGCTGGCCGAACGCGGACAGGCGCCGGCGCTGTCGGCGGTCCGCGCCCGGCTGTTGCGGGTCGGCAACCGGTCGCTGACCGCGATCTGGGACCGTGGCGGCACCGGCTGAGCCGGGGTCTTGCAGGGCCGCCCGCAGCTTGTAGTGTGGCCGCACGATCAGCCAAGGAAACCGCCATGACCCCGGAATTCGCCCCCGCCACGGATGAGTCGCTGCCGATCTGGCCGGTCTGGAAGGACGATCCCATCCCGCCGCAGGCGCAGGCGGGCGACTGGCCGGAACGCTGCGGCTTCACCGGCGCGTCGGGCGAAACCTGCCTTCTGCCGGACGGACAGGGCGGTCTTGCCGGTGCGCTTGTGGGGCTTGGCGCGCGCGATCGCGCGGACCGCCAGCGGTTCGGCTTTGCGCGCGCCGCCGACCTTCCCCGCGGCGTGTGGCATCTGGCCGAAACGCCCGACGGGTTCGACGCCGAACAGGCCGCGCTTGGCTGGCTGCTGGGCCAGTATCGCTTTGCCCGCTACAAGTCCGCGCCGTCGCCCGCCGCGCGCCTTGTCTGCCCGGACGGTGTCGATGCCGCCAAGGTGCAGGCCATCGCCGCCGGCGAATACCTGACCCGCGACCTGATCAACACGCCGGCCAGCGACATGGGGCCGCAACAGCTTGAGGATGGGGCGCGCGATCTGGCCCGCGCTCTGGGCGCCTCGGTCGAGGTGACGACCGGCGCGGCGCTGCTGACCGCAAACCTGCCGATGATCCACGCCGTCGGGCGCGCGGCGCAGGACGCGCCGCGGCTGATCGACATCCGGCTGGGCGATGGCGCGGGTCCGGCGCTGACCATCGTCGGCAAGGGGGTCTGCTTCGATACCGGCGGGCTGAACCTGAAGCCCGGTGCGTCGATGGGGCTGATGAAAAAGGACATGGGCGGGGCCGCGACCGCGCTTGGCCTGCTGAAAATGCTGGCGGAGACCGGCGCGGCGCAGGGCCGCCGCATCCGCGTGCTGATCCCGGCAGTCGAAAACAGCGTGGCCGGCAACGCCTTTCGCCCCGGCGACGTGCTGACCAGCCGCAAGGGGCTGACGGTCGAGGTGAACAACACCGACGCCGAAGGAAGGCTGGTGCTGGCCGACGCGCTGACGCTGGCGGCCGAGGAAAAGCCCGATCTGATGATCTCGTTCGCGACGCTGACCGGGGCGGCGCGGGTGGCGCTTGGCCCCGACATTCCGCCCTTCTACTGCGACGACGACACGACCGCGCAGACGATCCAGTCGGCCGCGATGCAGGTCGCCGATCCGCTGTGGCGGATGCCGTTCTGGGCGCCCTACGAGTCGCTGATCGAACCGCAGATCGCGGATCTGGACAACGCGCCCTCGGGCGGCATGGCCGGCTCGATCACCGCGGCGCTGTTCCTGCGCCGCTTTGCCGAAGGGGCGGGCCGTTACGTGCATCTGGACATCTATGGCTGGCAGCCGACCGCCGCGCCGGGCCGGCCCAAGGGCGGCGTCGGTCAGGGCGCGCGCGCGATCCTGGCCGCGCTGCCGCGGATGCTGGCATGAGCCTCGACCGTCGCCTGACGCCGGCCACCGAGCGGGTCGCGCTGGCCAGCCTGCGGGGCATCCTCGACCGGCCGGCCTACAGCGCGGGCGATCCGGCGCGCGTCGCCGTTCCCCTCGCCGATCTGATGAGCGCGCCGGACGGTCGCCGCGACCGGCAGGTGAATTTCGGCGCCGACGCGACGGTGATCGACCGCGACGGCGACTGGGCGTTCGTGCAGATGGCGCTGGACGGATATTGCGGCTGGCTGCGCCACGATGCGCTGACCGACGATATGCCGCCCGTGACGCATCGCGTGATCGCGCCCGCCACCCATGTCTATCCCGCCCCCGACATGAAGCGGCACCAGATGCACGCGCTGTCTTTGGGCGCGCGCCTGTCGGTGACCGGGACCGAGGGCGGGTTCGCGCGCCTTGCCACCGGCGGCTATGTGCCGCTGCCCCATATCGGCGACCGGCCCGCCGCCGATCCGGTCGCGGTCGCGGAACTGCTGATCGGCACGCCCTATCTCTGGGGCGGCAACAGCGACTGGGGCATCGACTGTTCGGGGCTGGTGCAGGCGGCGCTGACGGCCTGCGACATCCCCTGCCCCGGCGACAGCGACCTTCAGCGCGCGGCCTTTCCCGCCGCCGACAACATCCGGCGCGGCGACCTGCTGTTCTGGCCCGGCCATGTCGCGCTGGCCGTGTCGGACACGCAGATGATCCACGCCACCGCCTGGAGGATGGCGGTCATGTGGGAGCCGATAGCGAACGCCATCGCCCGCATCGAGGCGGCCGGCGACGGCCCGTTTCAGGGCATCCGAAGACCCGTCAGGGGATGATGTTGCCGACCCAGTTGCCATGAACCCAGCCAAGGCCCCTGCCGGAAATCTGACGACGCGGCCCGACCCTCTGGCAGACATCCGCCTGATCGATCTGTCCGCCCGGCACCGCGATGCCATACCAACCATCGCGACCCTCGAAGATCGTCAGGCGATCACCATTATGAACTTCGCCCAACTTGCGGTAGTTGCTGCCCGGCCCGCTGCGGACGGCCAGAAAACCGTCGCCATCCGTCTTCAGCCCCATCACGGTCCCCTGGCTGCAATTCGCGGCCTGACCGTCCGATTCGTATTCGTGGATCGGAACATCCAGTTGCTGCGCCATCACGACCGCGCCGCTGATCACCAGCGCCAATGGGGCAAGGACAAGGCTGTAAAATCTCATCATGCCCACAATGCTAACCCAGCCGGTGTCGTCTGGCTATCCTCAACAGACCGCAAATGGGTCAGAGGTTGAACACGCGCTCGGGCTGGACCTTGCCGCCCTGATAGCGGCCGATGCAGACCGGGCCGCGCGCATCCGCGACCCACACCAGCTCGCCCCATTCCGCCCCGCCTGTCACCTCGCCGGGATTGCCGTTGCGGATTCGCACCGCGCCCTCTGGCGTCGCGCGCAGCATCGGCAGATCGTCCAGCGCCGATTCCAGCGGCAGCAGCCGCGATTCCAGCCAGTCCTGCGCATCCCGGTCGACGCGGTCGAACGTCACCCCGTCCTCGACCTCGAACGGCCCCGACCAGACCCGCCGCAGGGCGGCGACATGGCCCAGACAGCCCAGCTTGCGCCCCAGGTCGCGGGCGATGGCGCGCACGTAGCCGCCCTTGCCGCAGACCATCTCCAGCCGCGCGGTGTCGCGCTCGGCCTGAAGCAAGGTCAGGCTTTCGACCCATAGCGGGCGCGCGGCGAGGTCCAGATCGGCCCCCTCGCGCGCCAGGTCATAGGCGCGTTCGCCGTCCACCTTGACGGCCGAAAAGGCGGGCGGAACCTGCATGATCTCGCCCGTGAAATCCGGCAGCGCGGCGTCGATGTCCGCCCGGTCCGGGCGGGCGTCGGACTGCCGCAGCACCTGGCCCGAGGCATCGTCGGTCGTCGTCTCGGCCCCCCAGTTCACGGTGAAGTCATAGCATTTCAGCGCATCGGTCAGGATCGCCGCGGTTTTCGTGGCCTCGCCCAGGGCGACGGCCAGAACGCCGGTGGCGTCGGGGTCCAGCGTGCCGGCATGTCCCGCCTTCTTCGCGTCCAGCGCCCATCGCACCTTGTTGACGACCGCGGTCGAGGTGACGCCTGCCGGCTTGTCCACGATCAGCCAGCCGGTGATGTCGCGGCCCTTCTTGCGTGCCATAAGGCCCCTCCTGAAGACAAACGAAGCCGGCCGGATAGCCCCGGTGCCGGCAGGGGTCAACCGGCGCGGATGACCCGGACCGGATCACTCGGCGGTACCGACCAGCCCGATCATCGGCCCCAGGCTGCGCCCGAAATCCGCCCGGTTCACCGCCGGCGCGTAAAGCCGGCTGATCGAGCCGTCCAGATACAGCGCGTCGCGCACCCGCAGCCCGTCGCGGAACAGCCGCCCGAATTCGTGAAATGTCACCGGCCGGTCCGAGATGGCAAACCACGCCGTCTGCCCATCCGGCGCGACGCCGACGCCGTTGCGGATGTAGCGGCTGTCGGAATCGACCAGGAACCGCGGATGCAGCGCGCCGTCGATGACCAGCATCGGGCCCGATTGCGTCGCCAGCCGGCATTCGGGCTGCGCGGCGGCGAATGCCCGGCTTTCGATCACCTGAAACGGCCGCGCGCCGCCGGTGCAGAACACCCCGTTGGGCAACATCCCGAAATTGCCGCCGCCCGCCTGCGTGTTGACCGGCTGGCGTTCCTGCCCGTCGATCACCAGCAATCCCACGGGCCGATAGTCGGGGTGGAACATGCCCGCGTTCATAGCGAAATCCAGCGTCTCGCCGGGCGCCAGCGTCTTGCGCAGATTGTTGAAATTGTTCAGGGGCCGGCCGTTTCCATCGTCCTGCCACAGCCGCAGCCCGGCCTCATGCGCGGCATCGACCTGACAGACGACATAGCCCTGACCGTCATGGTCGACCCGTCCGCACCCCTCGGACGCGACCGGCAGCGCCATGGCGAACACCATCCCCGCAATGACGCCCAACTGCCGCTGCAGTTCAAGCATCGTTGCGATCATCGTCCGCGTCCGGCGCCTCGACATCGCGGCGCACACGCTCATCGGCGAACATGCGGCGGGTGTCGTCCAGCCGGTCGAAGGTCTCGTCCAGCTGGAACCGCAGCTGCGGCGCGTATTTCAGCGTCAGGCCCTTGGCGACAAGGTGGCGCAGTTCCGGCGCGTTGCGGCGCAGCGCGGCCAGCGCGTCCTCGGCGTCGTGACCGCCAAGCGGCAGCACATAGGCGGTCGCCACCTTCAGGTCGGCCGAGGTGCGCACCTCGCCCACGGTGATCGAATGACGGTTCAGGTCGGGGTCATGCACGTCCGCGCGCAACAGCACGTCCGACAGGGTGCGGCGGATCAGTTCGCCCACCCGCAGCTGACGCTGCGACGGGCCCGGGCCATGGGAAAAGCGGTTCTGTGCCATGATCCCCGATGTAGGGGGTCGCGAGCCGAGCCGCAACGGGATATGAGGCAGCAAAGCGCAGAGGTGAAGCATGAGCGATTTCCAGCAGACCGACACCGGCGAGGTGCCGGGCATCGTCGTGACCGGCGCCTCGGGGCGGATGGGGCAGATGCTGATCCGGCTGATCCTGACCGACGACAGGGTGCGTCTGGCCGGCGCGCTGGAACGCGACGGCCATGCGTGGATCGGCCGCGACATCGGCGAGGCGATGGGCGGCCAGCCGGCGGGCGTTCTGGTCAGCGACGATCCGGTCACGACCATCGCGCGGGCGCAGGCGGTGATCGACTTCACCGCCCCCACCGCCACCGCGGGCTTTGCGGAACTGACCGCGCAGGCCCGCGCCGTGCATGTGGTCGGCACCACCGGGCTGGACGCGGAGGATCTGGCCAAACTGTCGGCAGCCGCCCGTCACGCGCCCATCATCCGCGCCGGCAACATGAGTTTGGGCGTGAACCTGCTGGCGGGGCTGACCCGCAAGGTGGCCGCAGCACTTGGCGAGGATTGGGACATCGAGATCGTCGAGGCGCATCACCGCATGAAGGTCGACGCGCCCTCGGGCACCGCGCTGATGCTGGGCCAGGCCGCAGCCGAAGGCCGGGGCGCGGCCCTGGACGATCTGCGCACGCCCGCGCGCGAGGGGATCACCGGCGCGCGCGAGGCGGGCCGCATCGGCTTCTCGGCCGTTCGGGGCGGCGACATCGTGGGCGAACACGACGTGATCTTCGCCGGCACGGGCGAGCGTCTGATCCTGCGCCATGTCGCCACCGACCGCGCGATCTTTGCGCGCGGCGCGATCCGGGCGGCGCTGTGGGGGCAGGACAAGGACCCGGGCGAATACGACATGGCCGACGTTCTGGGGCTGACCTGACATGACACAAGATTCCTGCCTGTTCTGCCGCATCGCCGCCGGCGATCTGCCCGCCCATGTCATCCACCGCGACGATCGCATCGTGGCCTTTCTGGACCTGCACCCGATCCGCGAGGGTCACGCGCTGGTCATCCCCCGCGACCATCATGTCTGGTTCGAGGATCTGCCCCCCGGACTGGCCACCCGCATCACCAGCTGCGCCCAATCCATCGCCCGCGCGATGAAACGGCTTTACGACGTGCCGCGCGTGTCGATGTTCTATACCGGCATCCATGTGGCCCACGCCCATGCCCATGTCGTGCCCATGCATCACGTCCACGACGTCACCTCGCTGGCCTATCTGGCCGAGGGGCCGGACGGGTTTTCCGCGCCGCCGCAACTGCCGGCGGACCGGATGCAGGACATCGCCCGGCAACTGCGCGACGCGATCTAGGGCTGGATCGAACAGCAGCCCGACAGAAGCTGCGGCGAAGGCCCGTGCCGGATCAGGCTGGCGCGCAGGCCGAACAGGCGGTCGGACATGCCGTCCGAACAGATCTGCGGCGTGGCGATCAGGGTCAGGTCATCGGCCAGCACGGCGCGCATCGGGTCGCGAAAGACGCCGGTGCCAAGGATCGCGCCGATGTCATGGCGCTGCGCGGGCAGATCCACCCCGTCCAGCACCAGTTCGCCGCCATCGGTGGCGACGTTCCAGAACGGCTCGGTCCCGTGACAGGAAAACCCCTGCGGCAGCGCGCCGTCCTGCCAGACATCGGTGCGATAGGCCAGAAAGCGCAGCGACACCCAACCCGACCGCTCGCCGGCATTGACCCGACCCCATCCGCGCCGCTCCTCGACCACCTCGATATGCGTGGCATCGGGGGCCAGCGCGCCGATGATCGGGGCCGAGGCATCGGGGCCTTCGCGCAGGTTCAGCACGTCGTCGGCGGCGACACCGGTCACGTCGAACAGCGTCGGCAGGATATATTCCTGCGTCGCATGGGCCGGACCGGCCAGCAACAGGACGACAAGGGCGGCGCGCAGCATGGCAGTCTCCTTCACGGGTGATCGACGCGGCCGCGATCATCGCATGCCGGAACGCATTTGCACCAGCCCGCCAACGGGCTAGAAGCAGGGCATGACGACACTGCGCCTGACCGCCGATCAAGACATGACTGCCGCCTTGGCGCGGATGCTGGCCGCCACCGCGCGGCCCGGCGACACGATCCTGCTGGACGGGCCGGTCGGGGCCGGCAAGACCCATTTCGCACGCGCCTTCATCCGCGCCCGGCAGGGGCCGGCGGCCGAGGATGTGCCCAGCCCGACCTTCACGCTGGTCCAGACCTATGACGACCCGATGGGGACCGAGGTCTGGCACGCCGACCTGTATCGCCTGACCGATCCGGCCGAGCTGGACGAGCTGGGCCTGGACGAGGCCCGTGACAGCGCCATCTGCCTGATCGAATGGCCGGACCGGATGGAAACGCTGCCCGATACGGCGCTGACGGTCGCGATCATGCCCGACGATGACCCGGATCTGCGCCGGATCGCGCTGTCCGGCCCCGATCTGTCGCGGGCGGTCGCGCGGGCGCGGTTCGTCCGGGGTGCCGGATGGGCGGACGCGCGGGTCGTGCCGCTGGCGGGCGATGCCTCGGCCCGCCGCTATTTCCGGCTGACGGGGCCGGATGGGGCTGCGGTGCTGATGGACGATCCGGCGGGCGATTGCGGGCAATTCGTGGCGATGACGCACTGGCTGCGCGAACGCGGCTTCGGCGCGCCCGAACTGCTGGCCGCGGACACGGCGGCGGGGCTGCTGCTGGTTCAGGATCTGGGCGACGATCTGGTCGCGCGGGTGCTGCGCGACCGGCCGGCGCAGGCGCAGGCGATCCATGACCGGATCACCAATCTGCTGGTCGCGCTGCACCGCCACGAGGTGCCGGACTTCGTCCCGGCGCTGGACGGGCCGGCGCTGGCCGAACAGGCGGGGCTGTTTGCCGACTGGTATCCGCAGGCGGTGGACCAGACGGACGGTTTCGGCCGCGACATCGCGCCCGTCATCGCCGCGCTTCACGCCGATCTGGCCGCAGACCAGCCGCCGGTGCTTGCCCTGCGGGATTTTCATGCCGAAAACCTGATCTGGCGCGGCGAGGCGCCCCTGGGGCTGATCGACTATCAGGACGCGGTTTCCTGCCATCCGGCCTATGATCTGGTGTCGGTGCTGCAAGATGCCCGCCACGAGGTCGCCCCGGCGATCGAGACGGCCAGCATCGCCCGCTATCTGGCCGCGACCGGGCTGGATGAGGGACGGTTCCGCGCCGCCTATGCGCTGCTGGGGGCGCAGCGCAATCTGCGCATCCTGGGCATCTTCACGCGGCTTTGCGTGCGCGACGGCAAGCCACGCTATCTTGATTTCATGCCGCGCGTGTGGGGCTATGTGCAGCGCAACCTGGCCCATCCCGCGCTGGCGCCGCTGGCCCGCACCCTGACCGGATTGCCCGCGCCGGACGGGGCCACGCTTGACAGGATCCGCCGCCGATGCGCCCGCTGATGATCTTTGCCGCCGGTCTGGGCACGCGGATGCGGCCGCTGACGCAGACCCGGCCGAAACCGCTGATCGAGGTCGCGGGCCAGACCCTGCTGGATCGGGCGCTGCATCTGGGCCGTCAGGCCGGCTGCGCGCCCATCGCGGTCAACACGCATTATCTGGGCCAGCAGATCGCGGATCATCTGGCCGGTCAGGACGTGGCGATCAGCGATGAGGCCGGCGCGATCCTGGATACCGGCGGCGGTTTGCGCAAGGCGCTGCCCCTGCTGGGGTCGGGGCCTGTGATGACGCTGAACCCGGACGTGGTCTGGACCGGACCCAACCCGCTGGAAACGCTGGCCCGCGAATGGCGCGACGGGATGCAGGCGCTGCTGGCGCTGGTGCCCATCGACCGGGCGACGGCGCGGCAGGGCGCGGGCGATTTCGCGCTGGACGGCGCGGGCCGGATCGCGCGCCGCGGCGATTTCGTCTATGCCGGGGCGCAGATCGTCGACCCCGACCTGCTGGCCGACATCACGGACGACGTCTTCTCGCTGAACCGGGTCTGGGACGCGGCGATTGCGCGCGGAACCGGTTTCGGCACGGTCCATCCCGGCGGCTGGTGCGATGTGGGCCGGCCCGACGCGATCCCGCTGGCCGAGGCGCTGCTGCATGGCTGACTGGCAGAACGGCCTGTTCGCGCTGCCGCCCGGCGTCGATTTCGCGGGCGAATTCGTGCGCGGCTTTCTGGATCGCATGACCGGCCAGCCGCCCGAGGCCGTGGCCCGCGTCACCATCTATGCCAACTCGACCCGGACGCTGACCGCGTTGCAGGCGGCCTTCGACGGCCACGGCCCGCTGCTGCTGCCGCGACTGCGCGTCGTCACCGATCTGGGCGCGGGGCCGGCGGCGGGGATGGGTCCGCTGGCCGCGCCGCTGGCGCGACGGCTGCAACTGGCGCGGCTGATCGACGTGTTGCTGCGACAGCGGCCGGATCTGGCGGCGGGACATTCGGTGCCGAACCTTGCGCGGTCGCTGGCCGATCTGATGACCGAGATGCAGACCGAGGGCTGCGGCCCCGACGCGCTGGAACGGATCGACACCGGCGATCACGCGCGGCACTGGCAGAACGCGCTGGCCTTTCTGCGCATCGCCGCCGGGTTCCACCTGTCGGGCGAGGTCGTGGACCGCGCCGCCCGCCAGCGCGCCGCCGCCGAACGCTGTCTTGCCGACTGGTCGGCGGGACGCGATCTGCCGGCCGACCCGCTGATCGTGGCCGGATCGACCGGCTCGCACGGGGCGACGCGGCTGTTCATGCAGGCGGTGGCGCGGCTGCCCAACGGCGCGGTCGTGGTGCCCGGCTTCGACGCCCATCAGCCGCAAGAGGTGTGGGACCGGCTGGACGTCACCTCCGAGGATCATCCGCAGGCGCGGCTGGCGCCCCTGATCGCGGCGGTCGGGCGGCCCCGCGCCTGGACCGACGCGCGCGCCGCCGCGCCCGACCGCAACCGGCTGGTGTCGCTGGCGCTGCGACCGGCCCCGGTCACCGATCAATGGATCGCCGAGGGGCCGGCGCTGCCCGATCTGGGGCCGGCCTGCGCCGGGCTGACCCTGATCGAGGCCGATCAGCCCGGACACGAGGCCGCAGCCATCGCGCTGGTCATGCGCGATGCGGCCCGCACCTCGCAGCCGGTGACGCTGATCGCCGCCGATCGCGGCCTGATCCGGCGGGTCAATGCGGAACTGGATCGCTGGCATCTGCGGGCCGATGACAGCGCCGGGCGGCCGTTGCCGCAGACGCCGCAGGGGCTGTTGCTGCGCCACATCGCCGGGCTGTTCGGCCAGCCGCTGACCATCGACCGGCTGCTGATCCTGCTGAAACATCCGCTGACCGCGACCGGATCGCCCCTGATCGGCGCGAACGAGGCGCGCCGTCAGGCCAGGGATCTGGAACTGGAACTGCGGCGGCGCGGACCGGCCTTTCCGACTGGCCAGGCGATTCGCGACTGGGCGACGCGGGGCGACGATCTGCGCAAGATCTGGGGGCATTGGGTCGCGGGGAGCGCGGACCGCTTCAAGCTGGTCGAAAACAATGCCGATGCCCGCCCCATCGCCGACCGGCTGGCCGAATTGCGCGGCCTGGCCGATACGCTGGCGGCGGGGCCGGACGGGGACGCCGAGACCTCGGAGTTGTGGGCGCAGACGCCGGGGCGGCTGGCGCGCGCGGTGATGGACCATCTGGCCGATCATGCGGCGCAGGGGCCGGATCTGGACCCGGGGGATTTCGCCAGCCTGATCTACGACGAGATGCAGGCGCTGGCCGACCGGAGCGACACCGGACATCACCCGCTGCTGAAGATCCGCGGCCCGCGCGAGGCGCGGATCGCGGGCGCCGGCACGATCATCCTGTCGGGCCTGAACGAGGGCGGCTGGCCGCAGGCCCTGACCCCCGATCCGTGGCTGTCGCGGCAGATGCGGTTGCAGGCCGGGCTGACCCTGCCCGAACGGCAGATCGGGCTGGCCGCGCATGATTTCCAGCAGGGGATGGGCGCGGCGCGGGTGATCCTGACGCGCGCGCGGCGCAACGCCGAGGCGGAAACCATCCCCTCGCGCTGGCTGAACCGGCTGACGAACCTGATGGCCGGCCTGCCCGAACGCGGCGGCGCCGAGGCGCTTAGGGCGATGCGCGCGCGCGGCCGGGACTGGCTGGCGCTGGCCGAGGCGCTGGCCCGGCCCGCAGCGCGGGTGACGCCCGCGCCCCGCCCCTCGCCCGTTCCGCCGGCGCCGGCCTTCGACGAACTGCCCGTCACCGACGTGGCGCTGCTGATCCGCGACCCCTATGCGGTCTATGCCAAACGGGTGCTGGGGCTGCGTCCGCTGAACCCGCTGCGCCCCGAACCCGACGCCGCGCTGCGCGGCCAGACGCTGCATACCATCGTCGAGCGGATGCTGAAGACCCGCCCGCAGGCCGACACGCCGCCGGATGCGCTGCGCCGGACGTTCCTGCGCATCACCGCCGAGGTGCTGGAGGATCAGGTGCCTTGGCCCTCGGCCCGCGTGTTTTGGCAGGCGCGGATGACGGCCATTGCGGACCGGATCGTGGCCGACGAACTGGCCCGGCTGGCCGAGGGCAGCCCGCAGGTGATCGAACAGCGCGGCGCGGTCGGCGTGGCGGGGATGACGTTCCGCCTGACGGCCAAGCCCGACCGGATCGACCTGCTGCACGATCAGCGGGTGATGATCTATGACTACAAATCCGGCAAGCCGCCGACGGACCGGCAGATCGCGCATTTCGACAAGCAGCTTGTGCTGGAAGCCGCGATGGCGCGGCGCGGCGGCTTTCCC
Organism: Paracoccus stylophorae; assembly: GCF_028553765.1. Lineage (NCBI taxonomy): Bacteria > Pseudomonadati > Pseudomonadota > Alphaproteobacteria > Rhodobacterales > Paracoccaceae > Paracoccus > Paracoccus stylophorae. The sequence goes on from NZ_CP067134.1 coordinate 3,515,029, forward strand.
GATCTGGGGCCGGTCGATGTGGCCGGCATCCGCTATATCCAGCTTGGCGGCGAGGGCGGCACGCATGAGCGCGAGTATTCCGCGCAGCTTGAGGCCGAGACATGGGACGGCTTCGTGCGGCTGATCGCGTCCTATCTGACCGGCGGCACCGGGTTCACCGCGATCCGCGCGCCGCAGCTGCGCGCCTGGGCCGGCGATTACGACCATCTTGCCCGCTATGGCGAATGGACGCTGGCCGACGACGCGCATCCCGAAAGGGTCGGACATGACGGATGACGCGACGCTGAACCAGATCGCCGCCGCCGATCCGCTGCGGTCCACCTGGCTGACGGCGAATGCGGGGTCGGGCAAGACGCGGGTGCTGACCGACCGGGTCGCGCGGCTGCTGCTGTCGGGCTGCGCGCCCGAACGCATCCTGTGCCTGACCTATACCAAGGCCGCGGCGACCGAGATGCAGAACCGCCTGCTGCGGCGCCTGGGCGGATGGGCGATGCTGCCCGAGCCTGACCTGCGCGCAGCCCTGGCCGATCTGGGCGCGGGCGAGGCGCCCGATCTGGCGCAGGCGCGGCGGCTGTTCGCCCGCGCCATCGAGACGCCGGGCGGGCTGAAGGTGCAGACCATCCACAGTTTTTGCGCCACCCTGCTGCGGCGTTTCCCGCTGGAGGCCGGCGTGCCGATGGGCTTTGCCGAGCTGGACGACCGCAGCGCCCGTGCGCTGCGCGCCGAGATCGTCGAAGAGATGGCGCGTGACGGCCACCCGGCGATGGACGACCTGACCGCGCTGCATGGCGGCGACAATCTGGACGCGTTCCTGACCGGGCTGTCGCAGGCCGACCATGAACGCGCGCCCGACGCGCAGGCGATCCGCGCCGCGCTGGACCTGCCCGCCGGTCTGACGCTGGACAGTCTGCTGGACCATGTCTTTTCGGGCGGCGAGGGCGATCTGTTCGACGCGCTGCTGCCGATTTTCCAGACCGGCGCGGCGACCGACCTCAGGCTGGCCGGGCGGCTGCGCCACGGCAACTGGCGCGCGCCGGGCCTGGCCGAGCTGGACCTGCTGACCGGCGCGCTGCTGACCGGGTCCGGCACGGCCGCACCCTTCACCGCCAAGATCGGCAAGCTGCCGACCAAGGCGCTGCGCACCGGGCCCTGCGCGCCCTTCATGGCGGAGCTGGAGGATCTGATGCTGCGCGTGCAGGACGCGCGCGCCGATGCCCTGGCGCTGGCGCTGGCGGACAAGACGCTGGCGCTGCACCGCTTTGCCCATGAATTCACCCGCCGTCTGGCGCGGCGCAAGGCGGCGCAGGGCTGGCTGGATTTCGACGACCTGATCCGTAGGACCGCGCAGCTTTTGCGCGAATCCAGCATGGCGCAATGGGTGTTGTGGCGGCTGGATGGCGGGATCGACCATATCCTTGTGGACGAGGCGCAGGACACCAGCCCCGAACAATGGCAGGTGATCCGCAGCCTGACCGACGAATTCACCAGCGGCGCGGGCGCGCAGGACCGCACGCGGACGCTGTTCGTGGTGGGCGATCCCAAGCAGTCGATCTATTCCTTCCAGGGTGCCGACATCGCCGTGTTCGAGGAGATGCGCGCCCGCTTCGACCGCGATTTCCGGGCGGTGCAGCAGCCGATGCAGCAGCGCGACCTGACCCATTCCTTCCGCTCGTCGCCGGCGATCCTGTCGCTGGTCGATGCGGTGTTCCGGGACGATGCGGCACAGGGTCTGGGCGATCCGCCGCGCCATATCGCCTTTCGCGATGCGCTGCCGGGCCGGGTCGATATCTGGCCGCCGCTGCCCGAACCCGACAAGCCCGATCCCGGCGACTGGACGCGGCCGGTCGATGCGCCGGCGGAAAATGCCGCCGACACTGTGCTGGCGCGCGCGATCGCGGCGCAGATCGCGGCGATGATCGGCACGCCGCTGCCGGATGCGAAAACCGGCGCGACGCGCACGGTCGGCCCCGGCGACATCCAGATCCTGGTCCAGCGCCGCGCCGGGCTGTTCGACGATCTGCTGCGCGAACTGAAGGCCGCCGGCCTGCCCGTCGCGGGCGCGGACCGGCTGAAGCTGGCCGCCGAACTGGCCGTGCGCGACATCACCGCGACCCTGTCGGTGCTGGTCACGCCCGAGGACGATCTGTCGCTGGCCGCCGCCCTGCGCTCGCCCCTGTTCGGGCTGTCCGAGGATGCGCTGTACCGTCTGGCCGCCGGGCGCGGACGCCGGACGCTGTGGCAGAAGCTGCGCGAATCGGATCACGGGCGCGCGCGCGACGTGCTGTACGATCTGGCCGGCCAGACCGATTTCCTGCGGCCCTATGACCTGATCTCGCGGCTGCTGACCCGGCATGGCGGGCGCGCGGCGCTGATCGCGCGACTGGGACAGGAGGCCGAGGACGGGATCGACGAATTGCTATCGCAGGCCTTGGCCTACGAATCCGCCGAAACGCCGTCGCTGACCGGGTTTCTGGTCTGGCTGTCCGGCGACGAGGTCGAGGTCAAGCGGCAATTGCCCGGCGGCGCGGGCGGGCTGATCCGGATCATGACGGTGCATGGCGCGAAGGGGCTGGAAAGCCCCATCGTGATCCTGCCGGAAACGATGAAGCGTCGCCCCGACACCCGCAGCCGCATCGTGCGCATGGACGGCAGACCGATCTGGCGCGGCATCGCCGCCGAACGCCCCGATCCGGTGGCCAGGGCGGTCGCCGAACAGCAGCGCCTGCAGGAAGAGGAACGCCGGCGGCTGCTGTATGTCGCGATGACGCGCGCGGAAAGCTGGCTGATCGTGGCGGCGGCGGGCGACACCGGCAGCGGGCTGGACAGCTGGCACGCGATGATCGTCGAGGGCGCGACGCGCGCGCCGCTGGAGCGGGCCGAGATCCGGATCGAGGGCGTCGGCACGGCGCTGCGGCTGTCCTTTGGCGACTGGCCCATGGGTGCTGCCCGCGCCGACGGCCCTGCCGCCATGCAGGTCGCGGTGCCCGACTGGGCGCGCGCGCCCGCCCCGGTTCCGCCCGATCCGCCCCGGATCGTTGCGGCGACCGGGCTTGGCGGGGCCAAGGTGCTGGGCCGGCCGGTCGCGGACGCCGACCACGAGGCCGCGATGCTGCGCGGCACAAGGCTGCATCTGCTGCTGGAACATCTGCCCGACGCGCCGCCCGACAGATGGCCGGACCTGGCCCGCGCGGCCCTGGCCGGGGCCGAGGGCGGCCTGCCCGACGCCGAGGAATTCGCCGCGCTGCTGGACGAGGCGCGGGCGGTCATCACCGCCCCGGCGCTGGCCGATGTGATGCGGACGCCGCCCGGCGCGACCGTGCTGCGCGAGGTCGGGCTGACCGCGCCGCTGAACGGGTCCGACATCCTGCACGGCACGATCGACCGGCTGCTGGTCGGCGCGACCGAGGTGCTGGCCGTCGATTACAAATCGAACGCGCAGGTTCCGGCCACGCCCGAGGATGTACCGACCGGCATCCTGCGCCAGATGGCCGCCTATCGCGCGGCGCTGCGGGCGATCTATCCCGGCCGCGCGGTGCGCTGCGCGATCCTGTGGACCGCTTCGCGCAGCGTGATGGAGCTGCCCGATAAGCTGATGGACCGGGTCGCTGCCGCCCTTGACCCCACGTCCGCGCGTCCATAGCTGTATTCCACCCCGACCGCCGGAGCCCCCGGCCCCCGCCGTTCAAGGAGAGATCAGCATGGCAACCGTCCACGTCAATGACAGCGAATTCGACGCCGAAGTGCGTCAGGCCGACACCCCGGTGATCGTCGATTTCTGGGCCGAATGGTGCGGTCCGTGCAAGCAGATCGGTCCCGCGCTGGAGGAATTGTCGGACGAATACGAAGGCAAGGTGAAGATCGTCAAGGTGAACGTGGACGAGAATCCCGAACAGGCCGCCGCGCTTGGCGTGCGCGGGATTCCGGCGCTGTTCATGTTCAAGGATGGCGAGGTCGTGTCGAACCGGATGGGCGCGGCGCCGAAAGCCGCGCTGAAAAGCTGGATCGACGAATCGGTCTGATCGCGGCCCGCCAAGGGTTCAGGGTGGCTGGTCCTGCACGGGCCAGCCGCCTTTTTTCATCGCCGTCAGCAGCCTTGCATCGGCGTCCGGTGCCATCATGTCCAGGCTTTGGCCGCGCAGGAACCAGTGCAGATAGCCGGCAAAATCGGGGCGGTGGTCGGGGGCGCGGGCCAGCGCCTCGTCCACGCCCAGATCGGCCACGTTCAGCGCGATGTGATGGAAATCGATCTGCGCGAACAGCACCGCCGGCTTGCCCAGAAGATAGCCGTCAAAGGCCACGGCGCTGTTCTGGGTCGCCACGAAGGCGCAGCCGCGCAGCAAATCCGGTCGCGGCGCGGCGATGACCAGGTTCGGATGGCGCCGCGTCAGGTCCTCCAGCGCGGCCCGGTCCCGCGCGTCATAGCGTTCGCGGGGATGCAGCGTCGCGATGCAGGGCCGGCCGCTGCGCGCCACCGCGTCCAGCATGGCGACCGGACTCATGGTCTGGAACGAGCGCTGCTGGCGGATGCGGCCCTGAAGCGGGATCAGCACGTGATCGCCCGGCGACGGATCGGGTCCGGGCAGGACGCGCCGACGCAGCCTGTGCGCGAAATCGCGCGCCGTCGCGGGGTCGGTCGCCGGCTGGAAGATGCGCCGCGCCACCGGCCAGCGCCAGCGTTCGGCCACCGCCTCCAGCCGCCAGAACGGATAGTGATAGGCCAGACGGAATGTCAGCGCGCGGTCATGGGTGGGTTTTTCCATGTGAAACAGCCCGTAGCCCGGCCGCGTCGGCGCGTCCCTGCGCGCCTGCCGGCCCGACCGGGCGATCCGGACCTGCCAGCCCTGCGCCGTCAGCAGGCCGCACATCCGGTTGAGAAAGCCCAGTTTTCCGGCCCGTGCCGTGTGCAGGATCGGCGGGTGCAGATAGATGCGCAGGATGCGGGGCGGGCTCATCCGCGCAGGCTAGGACCGGGGTCGATCGGGCGCAACTTCTTGCGCTGCCGGGCCTGCGCCCATATCTGAGCCGGAACGAGACAACGGAGGTTCCCGAATGGCGGATGACAGGTTTCCCGGCTGGCACGGCACGACGATCCTGGCCGTGCGGCGCGGCGGCAAGGTGGTGATCGCGGGCGACGGGCAGGTCAGCGTGGGCCAGACGGTGATGAAGGGCAGCGCCCGCAAGGTCCGCCGCCTGACGCCAGGCGGACGCGAGGTGCTGACCGGGTTCGCAGGCTCGACCGCGGATGCGTTCACCCTGCTGGAACGGCTTGAGAAGAAGCTGGAAGGCGCGCCGGGACAGTTGCAGCGCGCCTGCGTCGAACTGGCCAAGGACTGGCGCACGGACAAGTATCTGCGCAATCTTGAGGCGATGCTTCTGGTCACGGATGGCGACCAGATCTTTGTCGTGACCGGCGCGGGAGACGTGCTGGAACCCGAACATGACGTCGCAGCCATCGGCTCGGGCGGCAATTTCGCCCTGGCCGCGGCGCGCGGGCTGCTGGAAACAGATCTGGACGCCGAAGAGGTCGCCCGGAAGGCGCTGGCCATTGCGGCCGATATCTGCGTCTACACCAACGGAAACCTGACCGTCGAGACGTTGCAGGGGTAAAGGGGGCGCTGCCCCCTTGGCCCGTGCCGGGCCTCACCCCCGGGATATTTTGACGCCAAAGACAGCCAATCGAGGCATTGACATGACCGACCTGACGCCGCGCGAAATCGTATCCGAGCTGGACCGTTTCATCATCGGCCAGAAAGAGGCCAAGCGGGCGGTTTCCGTCGCGCTGCGCAATCGCTGGCGGCGCAAGCAGCTGGGCGACGATCTGCGCGACGAGGTCTATCCCAAGAACATCCTGATGATCGGCCCGACCGGCGTCGGCAAGACCGAGATCAGCCGCCGGCTGGCGCGGCTGGCCAACGCGCCCTTCATCAAGGTCGAGGCGACGAAGTTCACCGAAGTCGGCTATGTCGGCCGCGATGTGGAACAGATCATCCGCGATCTGGCCGATACCGCGATCGTGGATACGCGTGAGCGGATGCGCGAGGCCGTGAAGGCCAGGGCGCATGATTCGGCGCAGGAGCGGGTGGTCGAGGCGCTGGCGGGCGAAGGCGCGCGCGAGGGCACGCGGCAGATGTTCCGCGACAAGCTGAAGCGCGGCGAACTGGACGACACGGTGATCGAACTGGAATTGCAGGATCATTCGAACCCGCTTGGCGGGCTGGAGATTCCGGGCCAGCCGGGCGCATCCCTGGGCGGGATGATGGATCTGTCGGGGCTGATGAAGGCGTTCGGCGGGCGGCGCGTCCGGCGCAAGGTGACGGTCGCAGAAAGCTATGACCTGCTGATCGCGGAAGAGGCCGACAAGCTGCTGGACGACGAGGTGGTCAAGGCCGCGGCGCTGGAATCGGTGCAGGAAAGCGGGATCGTCTTCATCGACGAGATCGACAAGGTCAGCGCGCGGTCGGACGCGCGCGGCGGCGATGTCAGCCGCGAGGGGGTGCAGCGCGATCTGCTGCCGCTGATTGAGGGCACGACGGTCAGCACCAAATACGGCCCCGTCAAGACCGATCATATCCTGTTCATCGCCTCGGGCGCGTTCCACGTCGCCAAACCAAGCGACCTGCTGCCCGAATTGCAGGGCCGGCTGCCGATCCGGGTCGAGCTGCGCGCCCTGACCGAGGAGGATTTCATCCGCATCCTGACCGAGACCGACAACGCCCTGACGCGCCAGTACAGCGCGCTGATGGCGACCGAGGGCGTCACCGTCAGCTTTACCGAGGACGGCATCGCGGCCTTGGCCCGCATCGCCGCCGAGGTGAACGGCGCGGTCGAGAATATCGGCGCGCGCAGGCTTTACACCGTGATCGAGCGCGTGTTCGAAGAGCTGTCCTTTGCCGCCCCCGACAAAAGCGGCGAAAGCGTCAGCGTCGATGCCGATTATGTCGAGAAGAACCTGGGCGACCTGGCGCGGTCGGCCGATCTGTCGCGCTATGTTCTGTAGGCGGAACCCGCAGCGCCGGTTCGGTGTTGGCGTTGCGGGATCAGCAAGGGAAGGCGATCATGGAATATATCTTCGGAATCATCATCTTCGTTCTGGATATCTGGGCAATCGCGCAGGTCATCAACACGAATGAAAGCACCGGGACCAAGATCCTGTGGATCGCGCTGATCGCGATTCTGCCCCTTGTCGGCCTGATCATCTGGTATTTCGCCGGACCGAAGTCGAATTATTCGGCCTGATCAGCCCGCCGCCCGTCTGAGATAGACGTAATAGGCGCCTTCGCCCCCGTGCCGGTAATGGGCGGGGGCGACCTGCTGGACCGCGGCCGACAGCGGCGGGCTGTGCAGCCAGTGCGGCACCTGATGGCGCAGCGCGCCGGGCCGGGTCGGCAACGGGCCGTGCCCGCCCTTGCCCTTGCCGGTGATCACCAGCACCAGACGCATCCCCCTGCGCTGGCAGGACAGGATGAAGCGGATCAGTTCGGGATGGGCCGCGGCCAGTGTCATGCCATGCAGGTCCAGCCGCGCCTCGGGGCGCAGCTTGCCCTGCGACATGCGTTTGTGCACCTTGTGATCCATCCGCACCGGCGCGCCCGACAGCCGTTCCGCCGGGCTTGGGGCACGGTCGTGCATGGACGGACCGGGGCGGGTCGCCTGACCGACCCGGAACATCGTGCCCGAGGTCGCGGCCGGATCGGGGGCGGGCTGGGCCGGCGTCTGGCGGACATGGCGCGACGAATCGGCGCCGGGATCGGCCTTGGGATGCGGCCGCGTGTCGGGATCAAGCGGTGTGGCGCTGCGGGCGATGCGGTCCCACAACGCCCGTTCCTCGGCGGACAGACGACGCCGGCGCCGTGACATCAGCCGGTGGCGACCAGCTGCCAGTTCGGGTCGTTCTGGCCCATGCGGCGGGCGAAGGTCCACACATCGCGCTGCTTGCGCGGGGTTTTCGGCTCGCCCTCGACCACGTTTCCGTCGGCATCCCGCGTGGCGGCGATCAGTTCGCCCACGAACCGGACCGAGACCTCGGCCTCGCCGCTGTCGCGGTCGAATTCCGCCCCTGCCAGCGCGGTGTCGCGAATGCCCAGAAACTGCGCCTCGACGGTCTGGCCCTGCGCCTTGCGGGCGTCGATGACCGACTGGAACGCCTCGGCCACGGGATCGTCCAGAAACGGCCGCACCTCGGACAGATCGCCGCGTTCGAACGCCATCAGGATCATCTCATAGGCGGATTTCGCGCCGGTCAGGAAATCGTGAACGCCGAAGGACGGCTCGGCCCGTTTCATCGCGGCCAGCGCCTCGGCGGCGGGGCTGCCGGGTTCGGCGTGGTCGATGATGTCGTGATCGGGTTCCTCGGCGGTGCCCTCGATCACCTCGAAACGGCGCTTGGGCTCGGACGTTTCGACCTTGGTGGGTTCGAAGCCGTCGCGCGTGCCCAGAACATTGCGCAGCCGCAGGATCAGGAAGATCGCGATCGCGGCCAGCACAAGCAACTGGATCAGCGGGTTGGACATGGCGACAGCCTCGATTCTGGTCAGATCGGTTGGTATCTCTGCTCTGCATTACTATGTAGGGGCCGGGCCGGGCCAAGTCCAGTTTGCGCGCCGGCAGAAAGGGAATTCGCATGTGGCTTTTCTGGCTGTTCGTGGCCGTGCCGATCGTCGAGATCGCGCTGTTCATTCAGGTCGGCGGTCTGATCGGCCTGTGGCCCACGCTGGCCATCGTGGTGCTGACCGCCCTGGTCGGCACCGCGCTGATGCGCAGCCAGGGCGCCCATGCCTGGGCCGAGATCCAGCGCAGCTTCAGCGAGATGCGCGATCCGACGCGGCCACTGGCCCATGGCGTGATGATCCTGGTCGCCGGCATGCTGCTGCTGACGCCGGGGTTTTTCACCGACACGCTTGGGCTGTTGCTGCTGATCCCGGCGGTGCGCGATGGGGTCATGCGCCAGATCGCGCGGCGCGTCCGCGTCACCCGCGTCGAGATGGGGGGGATGCGTCGCGAACCGCATCGGCCGCCGCATGGCGACGGCGTGATCGACGGCGACTATGTCGTCGAGGATGACGCGCCGCGCCGCCCGTCCGCGCCGCCCGATCATCCCCGCGATCCCGGCCGCGGCGGCACGTCGGGCTGGACGCGGCATTGAGGCCGGTTGACGCCCCTGATAGAACCGGGTGCAACTTCGAACCGGCAAGGAAGCATCATGGCTGACGAGAATACCCCCAACGGCGAGGCGCAGACGCAGCCTCAGGTCCGCATGCAGATTCTGGCGCAGTATATCCGCGATCTGTCCTTCGAGAACGCGGTCGCCACCAAGGGCGCGCCGCAGGGCGACGTTCAGCCCGAGATGACCGTTCAGGTCAGCCTGGACGCCCGCAAGCGGCAGACCGAACACCAGTACGAGGTGATTTCCAAATTTCGCGTCACCTCGGTCAACAAGGGCGACGGCCAGACGATGTTTCTGGCCGAGCTGGATTATGGCGGCGTCTTTCACATAGAAGGCGTCCCCGAGGATCAGATGCACCCGTTCCTGATGATCGAATGTCCGCGCATGCTGTTTCCCTTCGTGCGCCGGATCATTTCGGATCTGACCCGCGATGGCGGCTTTCCGCCGTTCAACATGGACCCGGTCGATTTCGTGGCGCTGTATCGTCAGGAACTGGCGCGCAGGGCCAAGTCGCAGGCCGAGACCGGCGCGCCGGCCGATCAGAAACTGTCCTGACGGCAAACCGATATGCCGCCGCGGCCGCGTCGTGCCTGGCAGCGCATGCTGTCGGGCCGGCGCCTTGACCTTCTGGACCCGACGCCGTTCGACATCGAGATCACCGACATCGCGCACGGGCTGGCCTTTGTCGCGCGCTGGAACGGGCAGACCCATGGCGACTGGCCCTATTCCGTGGCCGAACATTCGCTGCTGGTCGAGGATATATTCTCGCGGCTGAATGCGGGTTGCGAGCCGAAATGGCGTCTGGCCGCGCTTTTGCACGATGGGCCTGAATATGTGATCGGCGACATGATATCGCCGGTCAAATCGGCCTTGGGCCGCGAATATGGGGCGATGGATGAAAGGCTGGCGGCGGCAATTCACCGCCGTTTCGGCCTGCCCGCCGCCCTGCCGCCGGCGATCAAAAGACGGATCAAACAGGCGGATCGCATTTCCGCACGGCTTGAGGCGGTTCGGATCGCCGGTTTTGCCGAACCCGAGGCGCGGCGTCTTTTCCCGTTGCAGAACGAAGCCATCCTGTCGACTCTGCACCTGGATCTGCGCCCGCCGGTCGAGGTGCGGCGGGCGTTTCTGGACCGTTTCGAGGCGCTGATCGGGATGATCGACGCCGGAACCGGTTCCGGCGGCTGATACCCTCCGCGCGGTCCGGCAGTCTGTCCGTCAGATCAGCAGGTCTTCCAACTGCTTGCCCTGATCCAGGTTTTCCTGCACCCAACGCGGTTTGCGTCCGCGTCCGGTCCAGGTCATCGTCGGGTCCTGCGGGTTGGCGTATTTCGGCGGCACGGTGCCGGCGCGGCGCGCCTTGCCGCCGGTCAGATCGGCCAGGTTGAAGCCATGCTCGCGCGCGGCCTCTTCGACGGCATTCAGGGCTTCGCGGCGTTTGCGATCCTCATAGGAATTGATCGCGCGGTCCAGCTTGGCGCGCAAATCGCGCATTTCCTTTAGCGACATGTTATCGAAGTCGGTATTCATCTTTTCGTCTTTCATTTTCGTCATGATGCGGAAACTATATCAGAACCGAAAAGTTTCAAGACGAAATATCCGAAATCTATCTTGGACCGCGCTTGGCAAGAATTCGCTGAAGGGTGCGGCGGTGCATATGCAATCGCCGCGCCGTTTCACTGACATTCCGGTCGCATTGTTCGTAAACCCTTTGAATATGTTCCCACCGGACGCGATCCGCCGACATCGGGCTTTCGGGCGGGGGCGGCAATGTTTCGCCGCTGGCCAGCAGCGCGGCCATCACGTCATTGGCATCGGCGGGTTTCGCCAGATAATCGGTGGCGCCCATCTTCACCGCCGCCACCGCCGTCGCGATGGCGCCATAGCCGGTCAGCACGATGATGCGCGCATCCTCGCGCGCGGCGCGCAGCGTCTCGACCACGTCCAGACCGCTGCCATCCTCAAGCCGCAAGTCGATGACCGCATAGGCCGGCGGCTGCTGGCCGATCAGCGCGATGGCGTCGGCCACGCTCAGCGCGGTGCGCGGCCGGAAGCCGCGCTTTTCCATCGCGCGCGCCAGCCGCGTCACGAACAGTTCGTCGTCATCCACCAGCAGAAGGGACGGGTCCGCGCCGATCCTGTCGGCTTGCTGATCATTCATCTCGTGTCCTCACATGCCGCCGCGATAGCGCATGTTTGGGCATGAAGCGCGTCCGGCGCAAGTCGAACGGGTCAGGACGCCGCGTCGAGGAAGCAGCCGACGCCCTCGGCCATCTGCTGCGGCGTGACCTCGCGCCGGAAGAATTCGACCGTCCGGTTTCCGGGCATGACCAGATAGGTGTGGGTCATGTGATCGACCAGATAATATTCGTCGTCCTGATCGTCGTGCAGCTTGAAATAATTGCGCCAGCCCTTGTTCACCGCGGCGATTTCCTGCGTGGAACCGGTCAGCCCGATCATGTCGTCGGAAAACAGATCGGTGAAATCGGCCAGAACCTGCGGCGTGTCGCGCGCCGGATCGACGGTGATGAACACGGTCTGCACATCGCGCCCCTGTTCGGCCAGCAGCGCCTGCGCCTCGGCATTGCGGGCGGTGTCCAGTGGGCAGACATCCGGGCAGAACGTGTATCCGAAATACAGAAGCGTGGGCCGGGTAAAGACTTCATCGGCGGTCACGCGCTGGCCATCGTCGCGCGTCAGGGTGAAATCGGTGCCGAAACTGTCCAGCCCGCCGGCGACGGTGCTGGCGCGACACTGGGCGAAACGGTCGCCCGATTGCTGGACAAAGACATAGGCGCCGCCGGCGATCAGCAGCGTCACGGCGGCCACCGTTCCCGTAATCAGCAGCATCTTGCGGTCTGGCATCGGTTTTCCTTCGCAATTGCGCGGCATGTTTCGCGCGCATTGATCGCCCATCGCAGGACGGGTATCAAGTGAAGCAATGTCGCATCGGAACCCCAGATGAGCGCGCCCGACGGCCCGGCCCCCTCTGCCACCCTGACCAGACCGCGCAACCCCGAGCCGATCCGGATGCGCACCGTCGTCCTGTTGCGATGGGTCGCGATCGGCGGGCAGCTGACCGCGGTGATCGTGGCGCGGGCCATGGACATCATGTTTCCGTGGGGGCCGGTGCTGCTGCTGATCGCGGCCGCCTGGGCGATGAATATATGGCTGTTCGTGAACCCGCCGCGCCGCATCTCTCCGCGGCTGGCGGTCGGTCAGCTGGCGTTCGATCTGGTCCAGATCTCGGCGCTGATCGCGCTGACGGGCGGCATGTCCAACCCCTTCGCGCTGCTGGTGCTGGCGCCGGTCACGGTCGCGGCGACCTCGCTTACGTCCCGGCAGACGCTGGCCCTGGGGCTGGCGACGGTGGTGCTGATCACCCTGACGGCGATGCTGGCGGTGCCGCTGCACGATGCGCAGGGACAGCCGCTGAAGCTGGCGCCGATGCTGACGCTGGCGCATTGGCTGGCGCTGATCATCGGCGTGGCGTTCTTCGGCGGCTATACGCACCGGGTGGCGCTGGAACTGGACCAGACATCGAACGCGCTGTTTGCCACGCAGATGGCGCTGGCCCGCGAACAGCGGTTGCAGCATCTGGGCGGCGTGGTGGCCGCCGCCGCGCACGAGATGGGCACACCCCTGGCCACCATCAAGCTGATCGCGGGCGAGCTGGCGGACGAGCTGGCCGACAGGCCGGACCTGCGCGACGACGCCATGGCGTTGCAGAAATCGGCCGACCGGTGCGGCGCGATCCTGCGCAGCATGGGTCAGGCCGGCAAGGACGATCTGATGCTGCGCACAGCCCCCCTGCGCGCGGTTCTTGAGGACGCGGCCAGCCCGCACGCGAATCGCGGCCCAACCGTGCAGATCGTGGCCGACGGGCCGGGCATCCGCCGCGACCCGGCGGTGATCCACGCGCTGCGCAACCTGATCCAGAACGCCGTCGATTTCGCCCATTCCTGCGTCGTCATCGAGGGACGCGAAAGCGCAAGTCACCTGACGGTGACGATCCGCGACGACGGCCCCGGCTATCCGTCCGCGCTGCTGCCCCGGATCGGCGATCCCTATCTGACCAGCCGGCGCGGCGGCGCGCAGCGCGGCGATTACGAGGGGATGGGGCTGGGCCTGTTCATCGCCAAGACGCTGCTGGAACGGTCGGGCGCGCGGCTGACCTTTGCCAATGGCGGACCCGGCGCGATGGTGACGGTCCGGTGGCCGCTGCATCGCATCCTGGCCGAACAGCGCGCGCCGTTGGGCGAGAATCCGATGTTTCTGCCGTAAGGTTTAACTTTCTGTTAAACACCGTCGCCTTATGGTCGGACAAAATGCAGGAGGATCGGATTCTGTGACGGTTGAAACGGGTGTGACGGCGATCACGGCGCTTCTTGCAGGGACGTTTTCGGTCTTGCTGGCGATTGCGGTGCTGCGGCGTTGGGATCGCGGCGGTGCGGGGTGGCGCGGACATGGCCGCGCCAACCGGCTGGATACGCGGCTGCAACCGATGGTCTTCCTGTTCCGCAAGCACCAGCTTGTCGATGCGACGGCGCCGGCGCGCACGCTGCTGTCGCGGATCACCGCCCCCGACAACGACTGGCAGCGCGTGCTGCAATGGATCGGGCCGCGCTTTCCCGACCTGGGCGCGCGGCTGGACCAGATCGACCGTCTGGGCCGGATCGAGGCGGTGGGCACCATCGGCAGCGGCAGCGCCATGCTGCGCGTCGTGGCCGAGGATCTGGGCGACGATCTGCTGCGCATCGCCATCACCGACCCCGAGGCCGAGAATGCCGGCATCGTGGTCGATTCGATGTCGCAGCAGGCGATGGAGGACGAGCTTGACCTGCTGCGCCGGGCGCTGGACCAGACGCCCATGCTGGTGTGGCGGCAGGACGAGGCCGAGCGTGTGACCTGGGCCAACGCCGCCTATCTGCAACGGGCCGAGGCGCGCGGCGACGGCGTTCTGGGATGGCCGCTGCCGCGCCTGCTGGACACGCCGCGCCCGGTGCCGGGGGCCGGCACCTCGACCCGGCGCGCGGCGCTGGAAAACAACGGCGCGGTATCGTGGTATGACTGCCACAGCCACCGGATGGGCGATCAGACGATGATGTTCGCCCTGCCCGCCGACGCCGCCGTGAGGGCCGAGCGCAGCCTGCGCGAATTCGTGCAGACGCTGACCAAGACCTTCGCCGACCTGCCCACCGGGCTGGCGATCTTCGACCGGCAGCGCCATCTGCAACTGTTCAACCCGGCGCTGATCGACCTGACCGGCCTGCCCACCGGCTTCCTGACCGCGCGGCCGACCCTGTTCGACCTGCTGGACAAGCTGCGCGAGTTGCGGATGGTGCCCGAACCCAAGGATTTCCGCAGCTGGCGTCAGCAGATGGCCAATCTGGAAAGCGCGGCGGCCACGGGCCACCATTCCGAAACCTGGTCGCTGCCCGGCGGCCAGACCTATCGCGTGACCGGCCGGCCCCATCCCGACGGTGCCGTCGCCTTCATGTTCGAGGACATCACCAGGGAAATCTCGTCCACGCGCAAGTTCCGGGCCGAGTTGCTTCTGGGCACCCATGTTCTGGACGGGATCGAGGATGCGCTGGCTGTGTTCGCGCCGAACGGCCAGCTGATCATGCAGAACCGCGCCTATCGCGAATTGTGGGGCAAGGCCGCCGACACGCTGGCCGACGCGCTGGCGCAGTGGGAATCGCGCATCGACGCCGGCGCGGGCTTTGTCGCCCTGCGCGCGCGGCTGACGCAAAGCGATGACCAGGCCCGCGACAACGGCGCCATGACCGGCCCCGATGGCGGTCTTCTGGCATGGACGGTGTCGCGCCTGGGCGGCGGCCGCCAGTTGCTGCGCTTTCGCCGGCCCGAGGCGATGCGCGATCCCGCCCTTTCGGTGGCCGAGACGCGCACCGAACGCGCCCGCGCCGTCGGTGCCGACTGAGACCGAGCACCCGCCCCGCCCGCAGGCCGAACCCGCGACCGGACCGGGGGCGACGCTTAATAATCGCGCTCGAAATAGATGCCGATGGTGTTGTTGCCATCGCTGCCGGCGGACCCGCGCGCCCGCAGATGTTCGGAAATATCGAGGTTGAGGTTGATCGTGCTTTGCCCGTTATCGCCGACCGAGATATCGGTATACAGATTCTCGCTGAGATATTTGCCGGCGCGGACCTGCACATTGCCCTCGTCGTCGGTCTGCAGGTCCAGATCGTCCAGCCCCACCTGATCGCGCAGCCTGCCCACGATCCCCTCGCCGCCCCGTCCGGCCAGAACGGCCAGCGCATTGGCCAGCTGCGCGGCCTGAAGCGGGCTGATGCTGTCCAGCCCGCGACCGAACAGCAGTTGCGACAGAACCTCTTCCTCGGGCATTTCGGGTGAGGCTTCAAACCTGATATCGGGATCGCGCGCCTCGCCGTCGATGATGATGCGGGTGGTCACGCCGTCCTGGCTGGTCTCGGCGACCAGCCGGATGACGGGGATCAGGCTGCCCTGCAATTCGACCAGCCCTTCGGTCAGGTCGAACCGCTTGCCCAACAGATCGACGCGCCCCCGGATCAGTTCCAGATGGCCGATGGGAACGACGTTGCGGGGTGTGCCCCGGACCACCAGATCGCCCCCCATCTCGGCATCGACGCCACGGCCGCGGATGAACACCCGGTTCGGCGCGCTGATGACCAGATCCAGCCGCGGCGGATTGGCCGGCGGGGTCGAGGCCGGCCCGCCCATCTCGGCATCCCGCGATGCTTCGCTGGGATAGGGTTCCAGCCCCGCCTTGGCGCGCGTGGCCCGCACCGGCCGGCGGTCGCCCACGTGGTTGATGTCGGGGATCGCCTTTGCCCCGCCCAGGCCGGTCGAGGGGATGCGGATCTCGGTCTCGCCCAGTTCGATCCGCCCCGAGATGACCGGGCCTGCGGCCAGGCGTCCGGCAAAGCTGACCTGCCCGTTGATCTCGGTCTGATACAGGTTCGGGTCGCGCGCGATCACGCGGTCAAGCCGAACGTCCAGATCGACGGTCCCCGCCGTCAGATCGACCGGCCCGTTCAGGGTGATGCGCCCGCCGGCCGCGACATTCGCGGCGGCGTCCACGTCGATCCGGCCGTTCCGGAAGCCTGCGGTGACGTCCATCTGTTCCAGCCGCAGCCCCAGACCCGGCTCGGCCAGTTCGCCGCCCTGCAAGCGCAACGTGCCCCCAAGCGCCTGCAATCCCGGCGGCCCGTTCAGCGTCAGATCCAGCCGCAGCGGCCCCTCGATGCTGCGCGTTCTGAGAAAGCCGTTGGCGATGGACGCATCCGAGGTGCCCGAGATCGACAGATCCGTGGTCGAGAAATCGCGCGCGGCGGTTCCGGTCACGCGCAGATCTGTGCCGGCAGGCGCGGTCGCCGCCAGATCCACGACGAAATTCGCGCCGCGTTCGCGCACCACCCCGTTGACGCGGACCGGACCGGGCAGGCGGGGCTGGACCACCGCCAGATCGTTCACCCGGGCATCGACGTCCAGCCCGCTGGCGGTGTCGCCGCTGGCGTCGATCCGCAGTTGCGGGTTGCTCAGATCGACGCGCTGGAACGACAGCCCCTGCGGCGATTGCGTCGCGGCCAGATCGAAGCTGGTCTGCCCGCGCAGCAGCGGATCGACCCGTGGCTGACCCACCGACAGGCCGCTGGCGGTGCCGGTGGCGGTGATCCGGCGCAGATCGCCCTGTTCCACCACCCGCGCATCCGCCGACAGCGCACCGCTGATGCCGTTGCCCAGAAACCGCAGATCGCCCGCGTTCAGGGTCGCGCTGACATCGGTCTGGCCGCCGCCGACAGTGCCGGCCGCGGACGCGTTCAGGCGCGGATTTTCGACCTGCGCCCGGTCGATGGTGAACACGCCGTCGCGTTCGGTGCCGGTCACCTGCAGCCGGGTTTCGCCGGCCAGCGCGCCGTCAAGCTGGGCCTGCCCGAAGGCCAGGTCGCGCCCGGTGCCGGCCAGCTCCAGCCGCCGCACGCCGTCGCCCGCCTCGCGAAAGCTGCCGTCCACGTCCAGCGCGCCGCGCCATCCCTGCCCCATGAAGGCCAGCGACCGCGCCTCGATGCTGGCGGCGATGTCGGTCACGCCCTCGCCATAGGTGCCCTGCGCGGTCGCGGTCAGCTGATCGTTGGTCAGATCGACATCGCGCAGCGTGATCACGCCGTCCTTTTCCTCGGCCTGCACCGTCAGGCGCGTGGTGCCGGTCAGCGCGCCATCGACATTCTGCTGCCCAAGGCTCAGATCCTGGCCGGTGCCGGTCAGGTCCACCCTGCGCGTGCCGTCCTGTTCGCTCAGCTGCGCCTGGGCCTGGAACGTCCCCGACCAGTCGGGCCGGATCGCGCCCAGATCGACGATGCGGAACTGCGCCGTCGCATCCAGTGCGCCGGGCGCGAAACTGCCCTGCCCCTCGGCGCTCAGCTGCGGGTTGGCCAGCTGGAACGTCTCGACCTGAAAGCCGTCATTTTCGGTCTCGCCGGCCACGATTGCCAGATTGGTGCGGCCCTGCAAGGCGTTGTCCAGCGCCTCGATGCCGATCTTCAGATCGTTCGCCTCTCCGCTGACGCTGAGCCTTCGTTGGCCCGCCGCACCGTTCAGCTTGGCCTCGGCCTCAAGCGAGCCGGCATAGTTCGGATCGGCGGCCTCCAGCGACGGCATGCTGATCTGCGCGGTCACGTCGCTTGACAGGCTGTTCAGA
The DNA here is from genome assembly GCF_028553765.1 of Paracoccus stylophorae. Taxonomy (NCBI): domain Bacteria; kingdom Pseudomonadati; phylum Pseudomonadota; class Alphaproteobacteria; order Rhodobacterales; family Paracoccaceae; genus Paracoccus; species Paracoccus stylophorae. Next base: position 3,532,899 of record NZ_CP067134.1, read on the forward strand.
TATCCCTGCGCCTCGGCGGTCAGCCCCTGCGCGTCGACCGACAGACTGTCCAGTTCGATCCCGGTCTCGTCGCGCCGCACCAGCAGGCCGATGGTCGAATCCCCGGCCAGCAGACGGTCAAGCTGCGGCTGATCCAGCGAGATGTCGGTGCCGGTGATCTGCGCGTCCAGATCGAAGCTGCGGTTCAGAACCCGGTAATAGCCGGTCACCGATGCATCCGCGCTGCCCGTCACGTCGCGCCCGGCCAGCATCGACAGCCGGGACAGATCGTCATAGCGGGCGTCGATATCGGTGGACAGAAGAAAGCCCCCCGACAGGCCCGACAGCAGGAAGAACCCCGACAACCCGTAATCCGAACCCGTGACGGTCAGCTGCGACACCTCGAACGCCTGTCCGGGGGTGAATTCGAACCGCGCCTGCCCGGTCACGTCCGTCCCGACCGCCTGCGCCACGCCCGCATCCTGAAATTCAAGCTGACGGGCGCCGAACTCGATGCCGCCGGTCACGGCCGACAGCGCGCTGCCGTCCAGCACCACCTGGCCCGACCCGTCCAGCGTCAGCGCGCCGATGGTGACCTGATCCTGCCGCAACTGCCCCACCCGGCCGGTCAGGGTCCAGCCCTCGCCCTGCGCGGCGTCGTAATGCAGGTCAAGCTTGCCCGATTCCACCGTGACCTGCCCATTGCCGCCGGGCAGGGCGACGGGGATCTGCGCGGCACCGGCATCGCGGCCCAGAAGAATGTCCAGATCGGCGCTTTGCGGCGCCGATTGCGCGTTCGTGGCCAGCGATCCCGACACCGTCAGCGCCTCGGTCTCGATCTTCAGTTCCGGGATGGTCAGCCGGCCATCCTCGCCGCGCCAGCCTTGCGCGACAAGCTGGGTGCTTTCGCCGAAAAAGGTGCGGTCGGCGGGCGGAACCAGCGACGCGACATCGCCGCCCAGGGTCAGCCGGAACGCGGTGCCGGGGGTGCCGTCCGGGCCCGGCGCGGCGTTCGCGCCGGCCTGACCCGTCACCCGCGGCTGGCCGTCGGTGGCAAGGCGGATATCGGCGGTAAAATCCTCCAGCGCGCCTTCGCCGGTGATCTGGGCCTCGATGGAGGGCTTGTCATACAGGTTCACCAGGTTGACCAGCAGACCGTCGGCATCCTCGTCCAGTTCCAGATTGACGCGCAGGATGCGGGTGTCGTTGGAATAGCCCGCATCCAGCACGAATTCGCCGCGCGGACCGTCAAGCCGGTCGATGGTCAGTTGCGCCTCGCCCTCTCCGCCCGCAAGGCTCATGCTGCCATTGACCGAGATGGCGGCCGCGACCCCGATCACCGGCTCGCCCAGTTCGACACGGCTGATGGCGATGTCCTGGATCTGCAACGAGACCGGCAGTTCGGGCAGCGCGAATTCGCGCGCCTCGGCCTGCGGGCGCTGATCGTCGCCCGCGGACGGCAGGCGCGGCATCTGGATTTCGGCCGCCGACATTTCCGCGATGTCCACCCGCCCGCGCAGCAGCGCGGCCCGGTTCCACTGGATCGCGCCATCGGTCAGGGTCAGCCAGACGCCCTCGGCATCCGCGATGGTGATCCGCTCGAACGTCGCGCGCGACGACAGCGCGCCCTCGAACCCGTCGATGACGACGCGCCGGCCGCTGCCCGACAGGTTCTTTTCCAGAAGCCGGGTCAGAAAACCGCGGTCGTCGCTTTCCTGTTCCGAGATTTCGCTGGCGCTTTGCGCGAACACCACCAGCGGCAGCATCAGCGCGAAAAAGATCGTGATGAATCTGCGCATCAGAATGCCTGCCCCAATCCCAGATACAGTTGAACCCCGTCATCGGTGTCGCCGTCGCCGACCGGCGCGCCGATATCGAACCGCAACGGGCCGATCGGGGTCGCATAGCGCACGCCCGCCCCCGCGCCGGCGTGCCAGCGGCTGCTGCCCGACCACGCATCCTCGGCCCAGACGCGGCCGTAATCTGCGAACACGACCAGCCCGATGCGTTCGCGCACCTGGAACCGGATCTCGGCGCTGGCATTCGCCACGCTCATGCCGCCGGTCTTGATCGGGCCGTCGTCTCCGGCGATCTCGTAGACGCCAAGCGATTGATAGGCCTGGCCGCGCACGGTGCCGCCGCCGCCCGAATAGAACAGGTATTCGCGCGGAGTCTCCTGGATCTCGCTGCCCAGAATGGTGCCGAAACGCGCCCTGCCGGCCAGCGTGAACCGGTCCTCCTCGCCGAAGGAATAATAGCTGCGCCCCTCGCCCAGAAGCCGCGCGCCGCTGCCGGTCTCGTCGAATCCCTTGAACGGCGTCGCCTCGCCGGACAGGTAAAAGCCGCGCTTGGCGTCGGTCGCCTCGTCGCGCCGGTCCCAGATCACGTCCATCGGAAAGGCCAGCGCCTTGAACCGGGTGGTGTCGCCGTTGTCGCGCACCCGCGCATAGAAATACTGGATCGCCAGATCGGCGGTCAGTTCGTCGCTGAAGATATGGTTGAACCCCAATGCGGCGCTGGCCGAATCGGAATCGTAATCCTCTTCACGCTCGCGCGCGATCCGGGTTTCGATATAGGCGGTGGTGTCGGGTGTGACCGTGGCCGGGCGGTCGATCCGCACGGTCAGCCTTTCGTCGCGCCCGCTGATGTCGGATTCGATATCGGACACGGTGCCGTCGATCCGCAGCCGTTCGGCGCCGCCCAGAAGGTTGCGATGCATCCAGTAGGCCGAGACCTGCGCCCCGTCGGTGCTGGAAATCTCGAACCCCGCGCCGATCCTGCGCGGCTTTTGTTCCACGACCGTCAGATCGACATCCATGGTGTTGCCCGGACCCAGATCGGCGGCCTCGTCCAGCGTCACCGCCGAAAACACGCCGGCGCGGCGCAGGCGCTTGCGGACGGTTTCCAGTTCCTCGGGGTCGAACCGCTCGCCTTCGGGGAAACCCGCGATCTTGCGCAGGCGGCGCGGGTCCATCCGCTCGTATCCCGAGATGTTCAGCCTGCCGAAGGTCACGGTCGGGCCGGGGGCCAGCGCGATCTGGCTGTCGACGGTTTCACTGGGGTGATCGGCGGTGATCTGCTGGCCGGCGACATCCGCCTTGGCGTGACCGTAATTGCGCCAGCCATCCACGCCTGCCAGCGCCGCGGCCTTGATCGTGCCGGTTCCGGCGGTTTCGCCCTGTGCGTATTCGTCGGGAATCTCGCTTGCGGGCGCCACCGGCGCGATCGCGGCGCGCGAGAACCTGAATGTCGGCCCCGGCTGGACCGTCACCACCACGGACCTGACGATCTCGGGCGCGTCCAGCGGCGCGATGCCCGCAGCCTCGACCCCGTCCAGCGTGATATAGATTTGCGCCGAATAATGGCCCTGATCGTAAAGCGCGCCCAGAATCCGGGCATAATCGGCGCGCGCGGCGGCCAGAACGTCCTGCCCGGTCGTCCGCCCTTCCTGAAGCGCGCCGGAAATCAGCGAGGTGTTACGGATCACCCGTTCAAGCGCGTCGTCGTCGCCGGCGATGCGGAAATCCAGATCGACCGGACCCTCGGTCTTGCTGCCGCCGCCGAACAGCCCCGAGAACGGCGACGAGGATTGCCCCACCGCCATGCCACCGAAGCCCAACGCGGTGGTCACGATCAACCCCACCCGCAGATATGCCCGCATCGTTCCTGCCCTGCCATTCGTGCTTTGCCGCATTATGAACAGGAAGAGGCCCGCGAATCCAGCACTTCATGGCGGAAACCCCGCCTGCCGCGCAAGGTTTTCGCGCCCGGTGTGGCGTTCAGGTCAGCGCCTTCAGGCACCCGTGCAGCGCGGCCATATCGTCGCGGATCAGAAAGATCGGCGTGTTTTCAGGAATGTGGCGCATGAACGGCTGGGCCAGAAAGCCGCGCTGAAAGTCCTGCATCCGGTCGGCGATGCTGCGCCCGACGCCGCCGGCAAGATACAGCCCCTCCAGCGGCATGAAATGCAGCGCCAGTTCGCGACACATCAGCCCGACCAGTTCCGCAAACAGGCCATAGGTCGCCACCGCCGCCGGATCGCCCGCCCTTGCGGCGCGCGCGATGTCCTCGGCGCGGATCGGATCGCTGGCGGTGCGCGCGGCATGCAGCCGCGACAGGCCGCGCCCGGCGAAGGTCTCTTCGGTCGAGGCGAACTGCCGCGCCGTCTGCGCGCCCAGAAGATCGGCCAGACGCAGATGGATATTGGCGGGCAGGTTCGTGTGGCCTTCCTCGGCCTCCATCGCCGTGACGCCACCGCCCGCCGACATGCGCACGGCGCAGACATTGAAGCCGGTGCCCAGACCCACGACCAATGCCTGATCGTTGCGCGCGCGGTCTGCGGGTGCCGTGCGCAGGACCGCCACCCCGTCTTCCCGCAACGACGGAATCGCATGGCCCAAGGCGGTCAGATCGTTGATCAGCAGGACCCGGTCCGCATCGGTCAGCCGCGCCAGCCGATCCTGATCGAAATCCCAGTCGCGATTGGTCAGCCGCGCCTTGCCGCCGCTGACCGGGCCGGCGACCGCGATGCAGACCGACTCGATATGCGGCTGGTCCTGTTCCTGCAGAAAGCGCCGCACGACATCGTCGAAGCCGGCGAAATCGTCGCCCCGGAAACGGGTGACGGACTGGCCGTCGATGACATGGTCGCGCGCAATCGCCAGCCGCGCATTGGTGCCGCCGACATCCCCCAGAAGCATCGCCATCCTGTATCCTCGCCGTCATCGCCTGCCGGTCTGCTTACGCCAGATCGGCGCGCGATTCGATAGGGCGCGGGCGGCACGGTTCGGGCACGCCCGGAACCCGCCGGGGCGGCTTGGCGTTGCCAGACCGACGAACGACACATCCGAAAGGCCGAAACCATGACCCGCACCGCACACCGCATCGCCCGCCTGAGTATGGCCGGCAGCGTCGCGCTGCTGACGGCCATGCCCGCACTGGCCGCCTCGCGCGCCGATCAGCCGGTTCAGGGCTGGTCGGCCATGTCCGGCATTGCCGTTCCCGATCTTCTGGACCGCGCGCAGGACATGCCCACATCGGACATGGCGGTCGGCGATCAGCCCTATTGCGCCGACGATCCCGAGATTCACCAGACGCTGCACCACGATTTCGCCGAAAAGCCGGTCGATGCCTCGCACGAGGGGACCCAGCTTTGGGGGTCGGATCGGTTGGGCACCTGGACGCTGGTGGCCCCGCGCGAGGATCGCACAAGCTGCATCATCGCCTCGGGCATCGGGTATGATCCGGAAAAGGACGTCGAGGTCTACTACCGGACGGCCGGGCTGAAGTGATCAGCCGACGCGGCGCAGGAAGCTGCGCGTCCGGTCGTCCTGCGGGTTGCCGAAGATCTGGTCGGGCGGCCCCTGTTCCACGATCCGCCCGCCTTCCATGAAGACGATGCGGTCCGCGATCTCGCGCGCGAACTGCATCTCGTGGGTGACGATCAGCATCGTCTGGCGCCCGTCCGCGATGGCCCGGATCAGGTCCAGAACCTCGCCCACCCATTCGGGGTCCAGCGCGCTGGTCGGCTCGTCGAACAGCATCAGATCGGCATCCAGCGCCATGGCGCGCCCGATGCCGACGCGCTGCTGCTGACCGCCCGACATGCCCGAAGGATAGCTGTCGCCGCGATCGCCCAGCCCGATCTGCGACAGGATCTTGTCCGCGCGCGCCAGCGCCTTGTCCTTCGGCCAGCCGCGAACCGTGGTCAGCCCCTCCATGATGTTCTCGCGCGCGGTCTTGTTGGCAAACAGCGCATAGTTCTGGAACACGAAGCCCGTGCGCCGGCGCAGCGCGAGGATCTGGGACTTGCCGGCCTTCGCGGCGTCCACCTGCAGATCGCCGATCACGATCCGCCCCTCATCGGGCCGGTCCAGCCAGTTCAGGCAGCGCAGCAACGTGGATTTGCCGGTGCCCGAGGGGCCGATGATGGCCACCCGCTCGCCCGGTTTCAGGCACAGGTCGATGCCGTTCAGGACGGTGTTGGTGCCGAAACGCTTGATCAGCCCGTCCACCTCGATCTCGCAACTCATCGCGCCACCGCCTTTCCCAGATGCGTCTCCATCCGGCGCTGGCCGACCGACAGCAATTCGACGATGCCCCAGTAGAACAGGGCGACGACCAGAAACGCCTCGAGGTACAGGAAACTGCCCGCGGCCTCTTTCTGCGCCGCGCCCATCATCTCGGTCACGCCCAGGGTGAAGGCCAGCGAGGTGCTTTTGATCATGTCGATGAAATAGTTCATCAGCGTGGGCGCGGCGACGCGGGCGGCCTGCGGCAGCACGATCCGCCGCAGAAGCTGACCCTGCGTCATGCCGATGGACTGCGCCGCCTCCCACTGGCTGCGATCCACGCCCAAGATCGCGCCGCGGATGCTTTCGGCCATATAGGCCGAGAAATGCAGCGTCAGCCCGAAGATCGCGGCGGTGACGCCGTTGATGCTGGTCATGAAGGTCAGCATCTGGGGCAGGCCGTAATAGAACAGGAACAGCTGCACCAGCAGCGGCGTGCCCCGAAAAAAGCTGATGAACACCGCCACGACCCGGTCCAGCACCGGCAGCCGCAGAACCCGCACGATGGCAAGGATTGCGGCCAGGGCCAGCGCGGCGATCATGGCGATGATCGCCATGAACAGGGTCAGCGGGACATAGCCGGCAATGACCGGCGCCAGATCCCACATATAGGCGATGTCCAGTGGCCGCATTACTCGGCGTCAGCCGGAACGGTCACGTCGGAATCCAGCCATTTCTGCGAAATCTCGGCCAGGGTTCCGTTTTCCTTCAGCGTCGTGATCGCCGCATCGACCCGGTCGCGCATCGCCCGACCCGCCTCGTCGTCGCGGAACGGCAGGGCGTTGCGGATCTCGTCGAAAGGCTGGCCGGCCAGGGCCAGCGGCAGCGGGCTTTCCTTGATCACCTGCGCCGATGACACCCGGTCCATCACGAAGGCATCGACGCGGCCCAACGCCGTGTCCTGTTCGATGTTGCTGTCATAGGTGCGGATGTCGATCTGGTCGGCATAGGGCAGATCGCGCAGCAACTCCTCGAAGTTGGAACCCAGATTGACCGCGACCGTGCGGCCCTTCAGGCTTTCGGGGCCGGTGATCTCATCCTCGTTGCCGGCCTTCACCACCACCTGCGCGCCGTCATAGACATAGGGCTGGGTGAAAACGAACTTTTCCTCGCGTTCGGGGGTGATGGTGATCTGGTTGGCGATGGTGTCGATGCGGTTCGATTCCAGCGCCCCGATCAGCCCGGAGAAGGACATCGTCACAAACTCGATGTCGTCGCCGGTTTCCTCGCCGATGGCGTTCATCAGATCGACCTCGAAACCCTGCAACTCGTCGGCGCGGGTGAAGGTGAACGGGAAATAGCTGCCCGACATGCCGACACGGATCGTCTCGGCGGCGGCGGGCAGGGCAGTCGTCACGGCAAGGATGGCCGTCAGGATCGTCTTGCGCATCGGAAAAACTCCTTGAATTCAACACGGCCTAGATGCGCATCCGGCCGCAGCGGGGCAACCGGCCCGCGTCCGGCGGCGCGAAATAAGGACAGCGTCGCGGGGCGCGCGGGGCGGTCAGGGACTGCTTCCTGCGGCCAACCCGCGACGCGGAACTTTGTTCCCCGGCCCGCGCCGCGGCCTGTCGCAGCCGGTCCGGCGCAGACGGGCGCGGCGGCGGGCGATTGCACATCCGCTGCGGGTCGCGCAAACTCTGCCCGGAAAAACGGGAGAGTTCGTGATGAAACAGTTCTACGCCGCCGCGCTGATCGGTGCGGCCGCCATCGCCCCGGCCGGGGCGCAGGAAATCAAGATCGGCTATGCGCTGGCCGAAGACAGCCATTACGGCGTCGCCGCCAAGGCGTTCGAGGAATCGCTGACCGAAAGCCTGGGCGACCAGTTCACGTTCCGCCATTTCCCCTCATCCGGGCTTGGCGGCGAACGCGAGGTGGTCGAGGGGGTGCAGCTTGGCACCGTGGAAATGACCATCGTCTCGACCGGCACGCTGTCCAATTTCGTGCCGGAATCGGGGGTCTTCGACGTGCCCTTCCTGTTTCGCGATCTGGACCACGCCCGCAAGGTGCTGGACGGCGAGATCGGACAGGACATGCTGGCGAAATTCGACGATGCGGGTCTGCACGCGCTGGCCTGGGGCGAGCAGGGGTTCCGCCACATCACCAATAATCGCGGCGCCATCCAGACGCCCGCCGACACCGAAGGGCTGAAGATCCGCACGATGGAAAATCCGGTCCACATCCAGGCGTTCAAGGCGCTTGGCGCGGCACCCACGCCGATGGCATGGCCCGAGGTGATCGGCGCGTTGCAGCAGGGCGCCATCGACGGGCAGGAAAACCCGCTGTCGGTGATCGTCTCGGCCAAGCTGAGCGAGGTGCAGGATTATCTGACGCTGGACGGCCATGTCTATTCGCCGGCGGTGATCCTGATCGCGCCCGCGCTGTGGGACGGTCTGGACGAAGACCAGAAGGCCGCGTTCGATCAGGCCGCCGCCGATGCCGTCGCCGCCATGCGCGGCTATGTGGACGAGGTCGAGGCATCGGGCGTCGCCGCGCTGAAGGAACAGGGGATGGAGGTCAACGAATTGTCGCCTGAACAGAAAGCCGCGTTCCGCGATGCGCTGTCCGAGCCTTACAAGGATTACGAGGCGCAGTTCGGCAAGGACCTGATGGACCGTATCCAGGCCGCCGAATAGGGGCAGGATGCGCCGGATCGAACGCGCCTTCGTCGTGCTGAACGGCGCCGCCGTCATCGCCGGGCTTGCCCTGATGGCGGTGGTGGTCGGCTGGAACGTCGCCGCCCGCTATCTGTGGGCGGGCTCGCTGCCCTGGGCCGACGAGGTCGCGCGCTATGCGATGATCTGGCTGACATTCCTGGGCAGCGGTCTTGCCCTGCGCGAGGGCGCCCATGTCGCCATCGCCAACGCGCAAGAGGCGCTGCCCGGCCCGGCGCAGCGCGCGCTGCGCTGGCTGATCCTGCTGACGCTGTTTGGGTTCTTCGCGTTCATGGTGTGGGTCGGCATCGACTACATGAACCGGATGGCGGTGCAGAAATCGGCGGCGCTGCGGCTGCCGATGCGGTGGGTCTATGCGGCCATGCCCGCCGGTTTCGCGCTGATGATCGCGCATCTGGCGCTGATCGCGCCGCGCTATCTGCGCGCCGGCTTCCAGCCCTCGGACGAGGCCGCGCGTGGTTGAAATCCTGATCGCGGCCTTCCTGATCCTGATGGCGGTGGGCGTGCCGGTCGCCTTCGCGCTGGCGCTGGCGGCGTTTGCGGCGGTGGGGATCACCGGCCGATACCCGCTGGTCGTGGTCGTCAAGGAGATGTTCACCGGGCTGGACAGTTTTCCGCTGCTGGCGGTGCCGTTCTTCATCCTCGCGGCCGAAATCATGTCCACCGGCGCGATTTCCGCCATGCTGCTGCGCTTTGCCTCGCAATTCGTGGGGCATCTGCGCGGCGGGCTGGGATATGCCAACGTGCTGACCTCGACCCTGTTCGCGGGGATTTCGGGGTCCGCGCTGGCCGATGCCGCAGGTCCCGGCGCGATGATGGTGCGGATGATGGACAAGGCGGGCTACGGGCGCGCCTATGCCGGGGCGCTGACCATCGCCACCTCGGTGGTGGGGCCGATCATCCCGCCCTCGATCACCATGATCATCTATGCCTTGCAGGATCGCAACGTGTCGGTGGGGTCGCTGTTCATGGCCGGCATCCTGCCGGGGCTGCTGATCTCGGCGGTGATGGCCGCCGTCAACTGGTGGATCAGCCGCAAACGCGGCTATCGCAGCGCCGAGCCGCGCCCGCCGCTGCGCCGGATGATCCGCAACACGGTCGCGGCGCTGCCCGCGCTGGCGCTGGTGGTGCTGATCGTGGGCGGCATCCGCGGCGGCGTGTTCACCCCGACCGAGGCATCGGTGATCGCGGTCGGCTACGCCATCGTCGTCAGCGCGGTGATCTATCGCGGCTTTACCCTGCGCGATCTGTGGGGGGCGTTCTGGCGCGCGGGCATCATGTCGGTGGCGGTGCTGATGATCCTGGCCGGGGCGCGGGCTTTCGCATGGGTCCTGATCATCGAGGGTGTGCCCCAGACCATGGCCGACGCGGTGATCGCCCTGAACCTGTCGCCCATCGCCTTCCTGCTGATGGTGAACCTGCTGCTGCTGGTGTTCGGGATGTTCATGGACCCGCTGCCCGGCGTGATGATCCTGGTGCCGATCCTGGCGCCCATCGCGCACGGGCTGGGGATCGCGCCGGATCATTTCGCCATCGTGGTGATCGTCAACCTGACCTTCGGGCTGATGACGCCGCCGGTGGGCGGGCTGATCTTTGTCGTGGCCTCGGCCACGGGGCAGCGCCCGTCCGCGCTGATCCGCGAATTGCCGCCGTTCTTTCTGGCCGCGCTGGCGGTCCTGCTGATCCTGACCCTGGTTCCCGCCCTGTCCACCTGGCTGCCCGCGATCAGCGGGTTCGGCGGATGAGCGCCCCGGCAAATCTGCGGACTTGATTCAGCCCCGCCGGGCCAGCATGGTTTCGGCAACGACGGCAATGCGGCAGGGGGACATGACGACATGGGCAAGCGCGACGAATTGATCGACCGATATGCCGAGGATATCCGCGACAAGCTGGGCCAGACGCCGGACATGGACCTGCTGACCAGGGTCACCATCGGCTGCGGGCCGTCGATCTACAGCGACGACGCCTCGACCGTCGCCGCAAGCGATCGGGCCGAGCTGGAACGGATCAAGACCAGCTATCTGATGAAGAAGCTGGGGCTGCCCGACGGGCCCGACCTGATGGCGGGGATCGACACGGTGATCGACGCCTATGGAAGGTCGAACCGCAACAAGTATCGCGCCGTCGTCTATTATCTTCTGTGCCGCCATTTCGGCAAAGAGGCGGTCTATCGCTGACCGACCATCGCCTTGATCGCCATCACGTGACCGGGATCGGCGGCGAGGCAATCGGCCGCCAGCGCCTCGGCCTGCGGGATCAGATCGGCGGCGGGCGCGATCCGGTCGATCAGGCCCCATGACAGCGCCTCGGCCGCGTCGATCCGGGCGCCGGCCATCAGGATCATCCGGGCACGCGACGGCCCGACCAGCCCGGTCAGCCGGCGCGGGTCGGAGGGTTGCGGCAGGAATCCCAGCTTCATCACCGGATAGAAAAACCTGGCCTCGGGCACCGCGATCCGCAGATCGCAGGCCAGCGCCACGCCGAACGCGCCGCCCGCCAGCGTCCCGTTCAGCGCCGCGATCGTCAGGCACGGCATCGTCGCCATCCGCCCCGACAGCCGTTCCCAGTCGGGCGAGGCGGTCAGCCCCGCCTTCGCCTCGGCCAGATCGGCGCCGGCGGAAAACACCTTGCCGGTGGCGGTCAGGATCAGCGCCCCGCAATCGTCGCGCGCGGCTGTCTCGTCCAGCGCCGCCGTCAGGTCGCGCAGCATCGCCCCGGTCAGCGAATTGGCCTTGTCTGGCCGGTCGATCGTCAGCAGGGCCAGCCCGCCGCGCCATTCGGTTCGGATCACGGAATGTTCCCTTTCCCTTGCCCCGCCGCTGTGTCAGATATTGAGCGATTTTCCCGGCATTGCGAAAGGTATCCGGCATGTTCCGCACAGTTGCAACCTCGGCCGCGGCCCTGATCGCCGCAGCATCGCCCGTCCTTGCCGACGTGACCCCGGCGCAGGTCTGGGACAATATCAGCAAATATTACACCGACATGGGCTATCAGGTGACGACCGGCAGCCGCGACGAGGCGGGCGATACGCTGACCCTGTCGGACGTGGAAATCTCGGCCGATACGGACAGCAGCGATGTCAGCATCACGGTCCCTTCCATGGTCCTGCAACAGACCGGCGACCAGAAGGTGCGGACCGTGATCGAGGGCGAGATTACCGCCGACATGACCTCGCAGATGCCCGAACAGGACGACGCGACCGCGCATATCGTGATCGCGATCCCGCAGAACGAGATGATCTCGGCCGGCAGCCCCGGCGACATCCTGCACCAGGTCGTCTATCCGGAACTTCTGCTGTCGGCGCGGTTCAACGGCGGGCAGACCGCCGACGGGACAGACGGCGCGACCGGCGACATGCCGGTGCAGGTGCGGATGACCGATGTCGCCGGCAGCTATCGCAGCGTGGACGGGGCCGGCGCGCGCTCGACCTACGACATGACGGCGGCCGATCTGGACCTGAAGCTGGACCTGAAGGATATCTCTCCCGATGAAGACAGCGGCGAGACCGGTTCCGTCACCGCCCACACGATCGTGGACGGGCTGACCATCACCGGCAGCATGGTCGCGCCCGATGGCCCGTTCGACATGACCGAAAACCTTCATGGCGCGCTGAACGCCGGGCTGGTCATCGACGGCAGCTTCGCGATGGGGCCGATGACCGGCAGCGCCGAGTTTTCCAGTACCGATGCCGATGGCGCGGAAACCTCGGGCAATGCCAGCTTCTCCAACGAAAGCAGCAAGCTGACGATGGCGCTGTCCCGCGATGCGCTGACCTATCGCGGCAGCGCCAAGGGCAGCATGGCCGAGATGAACCTGGCCGACCTGCCCTTTCCGATCAGCTATGCCGTCGACAGCGCGACCGGCGGGCTGAGCTTTCCGGTCTCGAAAGCCGACGGGCCGCAGCCCTTCACCCTCAGCTATGCGCTGGCCGGGCTGACGCTGGCCGATGGCATCTGGGACCTGTTCGACCCCGAAGGCCAGCTGCCGCGCGACCCCGCCAGCCTGACCGTCGATCTTGAGGGCACCGCCACCGTGGCCGAGGATCTGCTGGACCCGGCGATGGCCGAACGGATGGACCGCGCCGCGCAAGCCGATGGCGAGGCCGAGGATGCGGAGGGGGACGGCAGCGGACAGCAGGACGAGACGTCCGGCGACCCCGCAATGCCGCCGATGCCCTTCCGCCCCGAGACGATCACGATCAACCAGCTGACGTTGCAGGCGGTGGGCGCGACGGTCGATGTCACCGGCGATCTGACCCTGCCGCAGGACGCCGATCAGCCGGTCGGCACGGTGCAGGGCAGCTTTCAGGGCGTGAACACGCTGCTGGATACGCTGGTGGCGATGGGCGTGGTGCCGCAGGAACAGATGATGGGCGCGCGGATGATGCTGGCCATGTTCGCCCGTCCGTCCGAGGACGATCCCGCGACGCTGGTCAGCGAGTTGGAGTTCAGGCCGGATGGCTCGATCCTGGCCAACGGCCAGCAGGTGAAATGACGCCGGCTGCGGCAGGACCGGGGCCGGACAGACGTCCGGCCCTTGCCGTTTGCGCCCCGGCGCATCGCGCGTGACAAGGACACCAGCAAGCAAGAGGACGGCATGAGCGGTCATCGGATTTCGACAGAACATCCCGCGCGGTTGCAGACGCTGGCCGAATCGCTGGTCGCTGCCGCGCGCAAGGCGGGTGCCGAACAGGCCGACGCGCTGGCGACGGGCGGTCAGTCGATCAGCATCGACGTGCGCAACGGCGCGCTGGAACAGGCCGACCGCGCCGAAGGGATCGAGATCGGGCTGCGGGTGCTGATCGGCGGTCGGCAGGCGTGCGTCTCGGCGTCCGATCACAGCGACGACAGCATCGCGGAAATGGCCGCAAGGGCGGTGGCGATGGCGCGCGAGGCGCCGGTGGACGATCATCTGGGTCTGGCCGATCCCGACCGGCTGGCGGTGTCGCGCGATGCGGGCGGATTGCAGATCGCCGACGACCGCCCCGACCCCGCGCCCGAAACGCTGCAGGATCTGGCGCTGCGGGCCGAGGAAGCGGCGCGAGAGCAGCCGGGCATCAGCCAGGTCGAAAGCGCGAATGCCAGCTTCAGCCGCCGGCATCTGTGGCTGGCGGCCTCGAACGGGTTTTCGGGCGGATACGGGCGCAGCACCCATGTCGTGTCGGCGGTGGCGATCACCGGCGAGGGCCTGGGGATGGAGCGGGACTATGCCGCCGAGGCCCGCGCCTGGGCCGAAGACCTGCCCCAGCCCGAGGAAATCGGGCGGCTGGCCGCCGAACGGACGCTGGCGCGGGCCGGATCGCGCAAGCCGCCGACCGGCGCCTTTCCGATCCTGTACGACCGGCGGGTGTCCTCCTCGCTGATCGGGCATCTGCTGGCGGCGGTGAACGGCAGCGCCGTGGCGCGGGGCGCAAGCTGGCTGCGCCGCGCCCTGGGCGAGCCGGTCCTGCCGGACGGCATGAACCTGATCGAGGACCCGCTGCGCCCGCGCTATCCCTCGTCGCGCCCCTTCGATGCCGAGGGGCTTGCGACCGCGCGCCGCAAGATCGTGGCGGACGGGGTGTTGCAGGGCTGGACGCTGGATCTGGCGACCGGGCGCAAGCTGGGCATGGACAGCACCGCCTCGGCGGCGCGCGGCCTGGCCTCGGCCCCCTCGCCCACCAACAGCAACGTGATCCTGACGCCGGGACCGGCGCATTACGACGATCTGCTGGCCGATATGGACACCGGGCTGGTGGTGACGTCGATGCTGGGCGCGTCGATCAACGGCACGACCGGCGATTATTCGCGCGGCGCGGCCGGGTTCTGGGTGCAGAACGGCCGGATCGCCTATCCGGTCAACGAATGCACCATCGCCGGCAATCTGCGCGACATGCTGCGCAACATGCGCGCCGCCGACGACGCGCTGCCCTGGCGCGCGGCCGAGGTGCCCAGCCTGCTGGTCGGAGGGATGACGGTTGCCGGCGCCTGAGGACGATCTGGCCCTGCTGGAACAGGCCGCCCGCGCCGCCGGGCGCATCGCGCTGGAATTCTGGCGGCAGGACCCGAAAAGCTGGGAAAAGCCCGACGATGCCGGTCCGGTCAGCGAGGCGGATCTGGCCGTCAACGAGGAATTGCATTCCATTCTGGTCGGCGCGCGCCCCGATTACGGCTGGCTGTCCGAGGAAAGCGAGGCCGACCCGGCCCGGCTGGACGCGCAGAACTGCTTTATCGTCGATCCGATCGACGGCACCCGCGCCTTCATCGCCGGACAGCAGGGGTTCTCGCATTCGCTGGCGGTGGCGCGCGGAGACCGGATCGTGGCCGCGGTGGTCTATCTGCCGGTCAGCGATCTGTTCTACACCGCGTTCGCGGACGGCCCGGCGCTGCTGAACGGCGCGCCCATCGCGCCAAGCGATCATCCGATCCGCGACGCGCGCGTGCTGACCTATCGCGCCGCAGCCGAACCAAGGCACTGGCGCGGGAACACGCCGCCGGGCTTCCGGCGCGAGTTCCGGACCTCGCTGGCTTGGCGGCTGTGCTTGGCGGCCGAGGGAAAGTTCGACGCGGCGCTGTCGCTGCGCGCGGCGTGGGAATGGGACATCGCGGCGGGCAGCCTGATCGCGGAACGCGCAGGCGCGGCCGTCACCGACCGGCGCGGCCAGCGGATGCGGTTCAACAGCCCGCGCGCCATGGTCGACGGGCTGATCGTCGCCGGCCCGCGCCTGCACGGCGAATTGCAGGCCGCGCTGCGCAGCTAGGCTTTGCGCCCGGCGAAGCGATTGCGGATGTCGGCACATGCGGCCGTGCCTGTCATGTCCTCGCCGTTCGATGCCGACTGTCCCGCGCCGCGCGTCAGATCAGGCGGGGCGTCAGGACCCCGGATCGCGCCGCCCCAAGGCGGCGGTTGCGGCGCGCTCGCTCTCGTGGATGGTCGGGCCGTGGCGGCTTTCCAGCGTCCGGCCCAGCTTGCGCCGCAGGAAGGCCGAATGGGCATAGCGGGTGACATGCGCGTAAAGCCGGTTTTCGAGGTCGTTGACCATCTCTGACCAGGTGCGTTCGACCGCCTCGTCAATGCGGGTATGGTCATAGTTCACCACGACATCGACCTTGCGGTTCAACGGTTCGACCACCTCGTTCACGCGGTCGCGCACCGATTCCACGTCGGCGACGGTGCGGATCGACAGCCGCGCCAGGTTCACGAACAGGATCTCTTTCGCCGCGTCCCAGGCAATCCGACGCTCCATCCCGATGGTCAGCAGATCGTCGCGAAGACCCATCGGCCGGTCGCTGAAGATGCGCGCATCCATCCGGGCGACATCGCCCACAAGCGGCGCGAACCCCATCAGCGACAGGACATCGCGTTCGACGTCGATGCCGGGCGCAACCTCGGACAGGCGCAATCCATCCGGTTCCAGCCGGAACACGCAGCGTTCGGTGACAAAAAGAACCGGCTGCCCCAACCGGCGCGCCCGGTCGCCGGAAAAAGTGACCTGTTCGACATCGGCGCCGAACTTACGGGCCCGACCCTCGGTCAGGATCTCAAGCCTGCCGTCGCCGATCCCCACCTTCAGCCCGCCCGCCGTGAAGGTTCCGGTGAACACCAGATGACGCGCATTCTGGCTGATATTGATAAAGCCGCCGGCCCCGGCAAGGCGCGGCCCGAAGCGGCTGACATTGACGTTTCCGGCCCCGTCAACCTCGGCCATCCCCAGACAGGCAAGATCAAGCCCGCCGCCGTCATAAAAATCGAATTGCTGGTTCTGGGCGATCAGCGCATCGGTGTTGACCGCCGCCCCGAAATCGAGGCCCGAGGCAGGCTGTCCGCCGATCACCCCCGGCTCGGCGGTCAGGGTCACGTGGTCAAGCAGCCCCTCTTCGGCGGCGACTGCGGCCACGCCTTCGGGCATGCCGATGCCCAGATTGACCACGCCCCCCACCGGCAACTCGAACGCGGCGCGGCGGGCGATGATCTTGCGGTCCGTCAGCGGCAGCGGCGGCGCGCCTTCGGTCGGCGCGCGGTATCGCCCGGTGTAATAGCGGTTGTAGGGCGTCGCATAGGTCTGCGGATGCAGTTCGGGCGGCGCGATGACCACGGCGTCCACCAGAGCGGCCGGAATGACCACCTCGCGCGACGGCAGGGTGTTGGCGGCAACGACGTGGTCCACCTGAACGATCACCACACCGCCGGAATTGCGCGCCGCCATGGCCTGTGACAGGTTGTCGAGGATCAGCGCCTCGCGTTCCATGGTGATGTTGCCGCGTTCGTCGGCGGTCGACCCGCGCAGCAGCGCCACCTGGATCGGCATCGCCTTGTAGAACAGCCGCTCGACACCGCCGATGGTCACCAGCTGGACCAGATCTTCGCGTGCCGCCGCGCTGATCCGCCCGCCGCCAAGGCGCGGATCGACAAATGTCTCAAGCCCGACATGGCTGATCGTGCCGGGCTTGCCCGCGGCAATGTCGCGATAGAGATGCGAGATCACACCCTGCGGCAGGTTCCACCCCTCGATCTCGCCGCCAAGCGCCCTGACCCCAAGCTGCGGGATCAGGCCCCAATGCCCGCCGATCACCCGGCGCACAAGGCCCGGCGCCGCAAGCCGGTCAAGCCCGCGACCCTTGCCGTCGCCCTGCCCGGCCGCAAACAGCAGCGTCAGATCGCGCGGCTCTCCGGTCCGTTCGAAATGATCCGCCAAGGCCTTCAGCAACCCGTCGGGAACGCCGGCACCGACGAACCCCGAGGTCGTGACCGTGTCCCCGGTCATGATCAGCGCGACCGCGTCGCCCGCAGAGACAATCTTGTTCGGCATGACTGATCCTGGCCCCTCGTTTCCAAAACCATAGCGGCAATGGCGGCGCTGGCCAAGATTGCAGGCGCGATCACGAACGGCGACCGGCGCAGCCGGCAAAAAACCCGCGACGCTTGCGGCAATGGCCGAAAGGCTTATGCCGCCGATGCCGGCTGCTTGTCGGTGTCGCGCCCGGCACGGATCAGCAAATCGGCCAGCCAGTCGGGTTCCGCCTGCGCCGGCGCAAGCGGGTCCTGCGCGTGCAGCCGATGATCCAGCACCATCCGCGCCAGCCTTGCGCGATCCTGCGCCACCGCCGCATCGACCTGCCCCAGCCCGGCCGATTCCCAGCCCAGAAACACGGCCGAAGCGACGTGATACAGCGCCGACGCCGCGCGACGGGTTTCCGCCACATGATCGGCCTTGGCCGCGACCTGCATCAGCGAAACGGCGCGATCCAGCGCGGCTGCGATGGGCGTCGCCAGATCGGGCGCAACCTGTGTCAGGCAATGCCGCAGATAGTCGTTCAGCGCCTCCAGCGCGTTTTCACGCCGGGCGGCGCGCGCCACATCCAGCGCCACGATGTTGCTGGTCCCTTCCCAGATCGAGCCCAGGTGCGCGTCGCGCAGCACGCGCGCGTCGGACCATTCCTCGATATAGCCGCAGCCGCCGCGCACCTCCATCGCGTCGCCGGCCACCTTGCGCGCATCGCGGCAGGTTCGGAACTTGACCAGCGGCGTCAGGATGCGCAGCACCCGCGCCATCGCATCATCGCCGCGATCGGCCGCATCCAGAACCCGCGCCGTGTGAAACACCATGCTGCGGCCCTGTTCGGCCGGAACCAGCATCTTGGCAAGCTGCCTGCGCATCAGCGGCATGTCGATCAGAAGCTTGCCGAACGCGGTCCGGTGACGGGCGATGAACAACGCCTCGGCGACCGAGCGGCGCATCAACCCGGCACTGCGCACGCCGTTGGCCAGCCGCGACATGTTGATCATGTCGGTCATCTGCTTGAAACCCTGCCCCGGCTGGCCGACCAGATAGGCCACCGCCCCTTCCAGCACGATTTCGCCCGACGCCATGGACTTGGTGCCCATCTTGTCCTTCAGGCGCAGGATCCGATAGCTGTTCTGGCTGCCGTCGTGCAGATGCCGCGGCAGCAGGAACAGCGACAGCCCGCCTGTGCCCGCGCCGCCGCCCTCGGGCCGTGCCAGGACCATGGCCAGCGCCGCATCGGGATTGGAACAGAACCATTTGTCGCCATAAAGCCGCCATTCGCCGTTCTGCTGTCGCGCGACGGTCTCGATGGCGCCGACATCGGACCCGGCGGCCTGTTCGGTCATGAACATCGCGCCCTGGAACAGGCTGTCCATGTCCTGACTGGTCAATTGCTGCAAATACCGCGCCTTCAGATCGTCCGAGCCGAATTTCCGCAGCGTCCGGGTCAGCGAATCGGTCATGCTGAGCGGGCAGCACAACCCGAATTCCGCCTGCACGAACAGATAGACCAGCGCGTATTTGGCCATCGGATGCAGCCGGTCCGGCACCCCGAACACCCCGCCGCGATGGGACATGGCGGCCAGCCCGAACTCGCCGAAGGCCACGCGCTCCAGCTCTTCGTAGGCGGGGTGCTTTTCGATCCGCTCGGCCGGCGCACCGGTCCGGTCGCGCAGCGACAGCGTCGGCGGGTTCTTGTCGGCGCGCAGCGCCAGCTGTTCCAGCCGGTCCCCGACCAGCGCCCCCATCCGGTCAAGCTGCGGTTGCAGGACCGGGCGCAGATCCTGGGGCAGATACAGCGACAGAAGCGCATCGAAGGCCGGATCGGCGCGAAACGCGTTCATGCCGCGGCTGTCCGGCACGTTCTGGTGGATGGCCTGGGTCATGGATATGTTCTCTTTCTTCCGTCACAGCGTGTCAAAGCGACCGTGGAAGGTGATCGTCCGATCGGGTTTTTCCAGCCAGACGCGGCCATCGCGTTGCCGGATCAGCACCGGCTGTCCCGCGATCAGGGGCGAGACGCCGCGATAATCGAAGCTGATTGCCGGGGTGCCGGCATGGACGGCGGCCGCGTTCATCAGCAGCGTCGCCTGCAACGGACCATGGACCACCAGCCCGGAATAACCTTCTTCTTCCGTGACATAGGGATGGTCGTAATGGATCCGATGCCCGTTGAAGGTCAGCGCCGAATAGCGGAACAGCGTGACCGGATCGCCGACAAAAGCCGCCGGATTGTCGGTCTGCTGCATCAACGCCGGCGACCGCGACAGGGACTGCGCGGGCCGATAGACAATGTCCTGCCGTTCCTCGATCCGCGCCTGATCGCCGACGTGAATGCCGTGTTCGACCGAGACGAAGACCAACGGGCCGCTGCTGCCCTGTTTGGGTACGATCGCGGCGATGCGCGATCTGCGCGTCACCGCATCGCCTGCCGCCAGCGGCGCGTGAAAGCGGACCGCGCCGCCGGCCCACATGCGGTTTTCGAACGGCACCGGCGGCAGAAAACCGCCGCGAGCCGGATGGCCGTCGGGACCAAGCTGATCGCGCGGCACGGCCGGGGGCGCAAGACACCAGTGCAGCCCCAGCGGCGCGTCGGGGCCGGTGTCGAAAAGCCACTGCCCGAAAGTGGCGCGGAAACGGTCGATCAGCCCCGGCGTGACGATATCCCGCGCCGTCTCGGTGCGACCGACCCAGCCCATCAGATGGCCGAGGTCCAGATCGTCCAGCGTCATCATGCCAGCACCCGCTGTCGTCGCAGACGCCGCGCCTTCGCAATCTCGCCGTTCACCGACATCGCGCCACGCTCGGGCCGACGCAGAACCTGCATCACCCGGTCGGGGCGATCCGCCGCGATGAAGAACGGAAAGCGGGCATCGGAATTCGGCGGGCGGGCGGTTTTCATCGCGAACCTAGAAACTGCGGGGCAGGCCAAGGATATGTTCGGCCACATAGGACAGGATCAGATTGGTCGAGATCGGTGCCACCTGATACAGCCGCGTCTCGCGGAACTTGCGTTCGACATCGTATTCCTGCGCAAAGCCGAAGCCGCCAAAGGTCTGCATGGCGGCGTTCGCCGCCTCCCACGAGGCATCGGCGGCAAGCATCTTGGCCATGTTCGCCTGTGCGCCGGCAGGCTGATGCGCGTCGAAACGGCGGCAGGCCTCGAACCGCATCAGGTTTGCCGCCTCAAGATGGGCAAAGGCGCGGGCCAGCGGAAACTGGATCCCCTGGTTCTGGCCGATGGGCCGGCCGAAAACCTCGCGATCCCTGGCATAGCCGGTGGCCTTGTCGATGAACCAGTAGCCGTCGCCGATGCATTCTGCCGCGATCAGCGTGCGTTCGGCGTTCAGGCCGTCAAGGATATAGCGAAAGCCCTTGCCCTCTTCCCCGATCAGCGCCTCGGCCGGGATGTCCATGTCGTCGAAAAACAGCTCGTTCGTCTCATGGCCAACCATGTTGGGGATGGGTTTCACCTCCATCCCCTTGCCGATCACCTGATCCAGTTCCACCAGAAAGATCGACAGCCCGTCGGATTTGCGTTTGACCTCGGCCAGGGGCGTGGTCCGCGCCAGCAGGATCATCAGGTCCGAATGCTGGATCCGGCTGATCCAGACCTTCTGGCCGTTGATCGCGTAGCGGTCGCCCTTCCTGACCGCCGTGGTTTTCAGCCTGGTCGTATCGGTGCCCGTCGTGGGTTCGGTCACGGCCATGGATTGCAGGCGCAATTCGCCGCTGGCGATCCGGGGCAGGTATTTCCGCTTCTGCTCATCCGAACCATGCCGCAGCAATGTGCCCATATTATACATCTGGCCGTGGCAATGTCCGGCATTGCCGCCTGCGCGGTTGATTTCCTCCATCACGATCGAGGCTTCGGTCAGCCCCAGCCCCGAACCGCCGAACCGTTCGGGGATCATCGCGGCCAGCCAGCCGGCGCGGGTCAGCGCGTTGATGAAATCCTCGGGATAGGTCTGATCGGCACCGTGCTGACGGTGATATTCGGGCGGAAATTCGGCGCAAAGCGCGCGCAGGGCGTCGCGCAGATCGTCGTGGTCTTCGGGTGCGCTGGTTTTCACCGGCTTCTCCTTTTGTCGGCTCAAGGGCCGTTTTTCCTGCATCGCGTCCGCATCGGCGGATTTCCCACGATCCGGGGGTCGCGGCATCGTGGGCGTGCTTCCTCAGGTCAGGATTGTGGCTTCGGTCACGGCCTGCACCTCTTGCAGGGTGTTTCCCGGTGCCAGTTCGACCAGGCGAAACCCGTCCGGCGTCACATCCAGCACGGCCAGATCGGTATAGACCCGGCTGACGACACCCAGACCCGTCAAGGGATAGGTGCAGCGTTTCAGGATCTTCGGGCCGCCGTCGCGGTCGACATGCCGCATCATCACCAGAATCTTCGGCACGCCGACGACAAGATCCATGGCGCCGCCAACTGCGGGCGGAAATTTTTCGTCCAGCGTCGCCCAATTGGCCAGATCGCCGTTTTCGGCCACCTGATAGGCGCCCAGAACCGCGATATCGATATGCCCGCCCCGCATCATCGCAAAGCTGTCGGCATGTTCGAAATAGGCCGCACCGGGTGCGGCGGTGACATAGCGTTTGCTGGCGTCGATCAGTTCGACATCCTCGGTGCCGGGCGCGGGCGTCGGTCCGATGCCCAGGATCCCGTTTTCGGAATGATAGATCACCTCGCGCCCCTCGGGGACATGGGCCGAGACATGGGTGGGCTTGCCGATGCCCAGATTGACGTAAGAGCCGTCGGGAATGTCGCGCGCCACGCGCGCGGCCAGTTCGCTGTCGCTCAGGGTTTTCATGGGCGCACCCCGTATTCCACCACGCTTTGAATGAAGATGCCCGGCGTCACCACATGTTCGGGGTTCAGCGGCTCTGCCGACATGTGCCGGACCTCGACGATGGAATGGCGCGCAGCGGCAGCCATCACCGGGTTGAAGTTGCGGGCCGTGGCATGAAAGCTGAGATTGCCCCATCGGTCGCCCCGTTCGGCGCGCAGCAGGGCGAAATCCGCGTGCAACGGCGACTCGAGAACATAGCCGCGCCCGTCGATCATGCGCGTTTCCTTGCCCTCGGCCAGCAGCGTGCCATAGGCCGTCGGCGTCAGAAATCCGCCAAGCCCCGCCCCTGCGGCGCGAATACGTTCCGCCATGGTGCCCTGCGGCACCACCTCCAGCGCGATTTCGCCCGCTTCATAGCGCCGCTCGAACCAGATCGAGCCGGGCGAGCGCGGATAGGAACAGATCACTTTCGCAACCCGTCCCGCCTTCAGCAGCTTGGCGATTCCCGTCTCGCCCGCGCCGGCATTGTTCGAGATGATCGTCAGAGCCGTCGCGCCCTGTTCCAGCAGCGCGTCGATCAGGCCGAATGGAATGCCCGACGATCCGAACCCGCCGATCATCACCGACGCGCCATCGGTGATCGGCGCGACCGCGCTTGCCAGATCTGCCAGCCTCTTGTCCATCTGCGTCTCCTTCAGGCTGCGGCGTCGTGGCTGCGACGACGACCGATGGCCAGGTTGATGATGATGACCGCCACCAAGGCGCCGGCACCGATCAGGCTGGTCATCAATTCGGGAAATATGATCAGGATGCCGCCGGCGGCAAAGGCGATGCGGCTGACGATCCCGATCCGGCCCACCTTGTAGATCCAGCTTTCGAACGCCGCTGTGATCGCCCAGATCGCCACCAGCGTCAGGCCGATCCGTTCGACGATATTGACGAAACTGCCTTCCATGATCAGCGCCGGATCGTAAACGAAGATGAACGGCAGCACGAACAGCGGCATCCCCAGTCGCATGGCCCGAAAACCGGTCTCGATCGGCTTTGATCCGGCGACATTCGCGGCGGTGATCGCGGCCAGCGCGACCGGGGGCGTGATATAGGACAGCATGCCCCAGTAAAGAATGAACAGATGGCTGGCGATCGGGTTCAGCCCCGCCTGCACCAGCGCCGGGGCCAGCAGGATCGACAGGAAGATATAGCAGGCCGTGACCGTCATTCCCATGCCAAGGACGAAGCTGGTCACTGCCCCCGCGATCAGCATCAGCGCCGTGTTGCCGCCCGCATACAGCAGCAATTCTCGCGAAAACGCCCCGGCCACGCCGGTATAGGACAGCCCGCCCACCACCAGCCCGATGCCCGCCAGCACCGCAACGAGGCTGGCGATGTTCGTCGAGATGTCCAGCAGCAGCTGTTTGGCGCGCGCCAGGGTCAGGCGGGTGTCCTTGCGGAACGCGGTGGCGATCAGCATCACCGCCGAGGCGTAATAGGGCGAACGCGCCTCCATCCGCAGTCCCATCAGCACGAAGATCAGCACCGCGAGGCTCAGCAGATAGGGCCACCCCGATTTCAGCACCGGCCAAAGCGGCGGAATATCCTCGCGCGGCAGCCCCTTCAGCCCGACCCGCGCCGCATACATATCGACCTGAAACAGCAGCGCGACATAGAACAGCAGCGCGGGAATGACCGCGGCGACGACGATGGTCGAATACTGGACGCCCAGGAAAGACGCCATGACGAAGGCCACGGTGCCCATGACCGGCGGCATCAGCGTGGCCCCGGTCGAGGCGCAGGCCTCGATGGCCGCCGCATAGCTGGCCGGATAGCCGACCTTGCGCATCGTCGGAATCGAAAACGGCGCCGAGGTCAGGATGTTGGAAATCACGCTGCCCGACAGCGACCCCAGGATGCCCGAACCCATGACCGCGACCTTGGCCGGCCCGCCGCGCGTGTGGCCCAGCAACGCCGAGGCCAGTTCCATGAAGAAATCGCTGCCCTTGGTGATGACAAGAACCGACCCGAAGATCACGAAGCCGATGACCAGTTCGGCCACGACCTGCATCGGGATGCCGATGATCGATTCCACGCCCAGGACATGCGCGCGGATCGTTCCGATGGGCGAATACTGCGTGCCCCACAGAAAGCCCGGCATGTGATCGGCGTAAAGCGGAAACGTACCGAACAGCAGCGCCGTGAACAGCAGGACCGAGCCGCCGGCGCGTCGCACCCCCTCAAGAACCAGGACGATCAGGATCGTCGCCATGATGTCGGCGGTCAGCGGCGCGTCGTATTCCCAGCCGCGCTGGATGATCTCCAGCCCGTGCATCCCCAGCCAACCCGCGCTGACGATCGCCGCCGCACCAAGGATCAGGTTCAGCCACAACAACCGTCCGTCGGTCGACTTGCTGATCGGCAGCGTCACGAACGCGACCGCAAGAAAGATCCCGATCAGATAATAGAGATAGGCGTTCCCAAGCGGCTGAAACCCGAACAGGTTCAGCAGGAATTGCTGGTTGACGGCCATCACGACGCCGATGGCCCCCAGCAGCATCACCAGCCAGCGCAGCCTGATCTGGCCGGGCTGTGTCACCGCCTCGGGCGCCACGCGCCGCGCGGACGGGTCATCGGCTGTCTCGTTTTCGGAAACCATGATCTCGTCCTGATCCGGGAAATCACCCTCCCCGGCGCGCGAGGTGCCGGGGAGTCGTGCCGCCAGCGGCGCTCAGTTCAGTCCGGCGACCACCTCGGCGCGGCGGTCCATCCAGGCCTGGGCGAACTCCTCTTCGGACAGATCGGCATTCTGGGGCGCGAACTCTTCCCAGGCGGCGACCAGCGCGTCCAGCCGCTCAGTCCGTTTCTGGTTCCAGGCATCGTCTTCGTCCGTCCAGATGCCCTTTTCCTTCAGATAGCGGATGGCACCCTCGTGAAAGGGGACGTCGATGGCGGGTTTGCCCGACAGATCCAGCGACCAGCGCTTCATCGTGGCGGTGCCGTCCTTGTAGAGGTCATAGCTTTCGTCCAGCGCCTTGATGAACGCATAGACATCGTCGGCGGACTTGTCGGGCGTCGTGGTGATCACCGGATAGCGATAGGCGGCCATCTTGGCGATTTCGCCTTCCGGCAGGCCCGCCGCGATATCCTCGTCCGAGGGTCCCATGATCGGCAGCACGTTCAAAAGCTTGTTCCACCCGTCTTCGTTGTCGGCTTCAAGCGGCGCGTAAAAGATGCCGCGCGGACTTTCCGCAAGCTCGTATAACTGGCTGGTGGTGGGTGTCGTGCAGGTGGCGTCGGATTCGTTGCGCGTCATCGACGACATGGCCGCGGCATAGGTGGGAAAGGTGACGATCTCCACATCGTCCAGCGTCAGATCGCCGAACGCCAGGATCGCTTCGCATTTCACGTTGACCGAGGGGTTGCCGGCGACGAATGCGATACGCTTGCCCTTGGCGTCGGCCACCGTCTCGATGCCGGCGTCGCCCGCCGCGATCAGCGTGATGCCGGCAGGCCGACCCGCCACGGCGCGCAGTTGCTGGGGCCCCCAGTCCTTGATGGCAAAGTCATAGGCGCCCTCGGACACGAAGAATGCCTCGGTCGCCAGGAACCCGTAATCGGCGCGACCGGTCAGCAGCGGTTGCAGCCGTCCGATGCCGCTGCCCGAGGGCTGGATGCGGACCCTGGTGCCGAACTCCTTGCCGAAGGCGTCGGCGATGGCCGATGCCTCGGCATAGCCCGCCGATCCGACGTCATAGGATGTCCAGACCATCGTGTCCGGCAGGTCCTGCGACACGGCAGGCAGCGCGGTCATGGCGGTCAGGGCAGCAATCGCGACCCCCGGATACAGTCTGTTTTTCATGGTGTCCTCCCTTGGGTGACAGGGTGCAGGCGGGCCGACTTGGCGTCGGCTTTGATATGGCGCCGCATCGTCAGGCGACCCTGTCGGTTTCAAGGTGAAAGAGTGACAGCCATGTTGCAAATGCATTATAGATATAACAGCGATACCGGCGGGGAATGAATGGATCTTCGGCAGCTGCGTAATTTCATCCAGATCGTCGAGTTGAGCAGCATCACCGCCGCGGCCGAGCATCTGAACATCGCCCAGCCGGCGCTGAGCCGGCAGGTCAAGGCACTGGAAGAGGAGCTGAGCGTCCCGTTGCTGCGGCGGCACGGGCGCGGCGTCATGCCGACGGAAGAGGGTATCCGGCTTGCAAGGCGGGCCAAGACGATCCTGGAAGACGTCAAGGATCTGGCCGCCGACGTATCGGGGAACAGCAAGACGCTGTCCGGCACGGTCACACTGGGACTGCCGCCCACCGTGGCCGAGATCCTTGCCACCCACATGATCGAACGCACGATGCAGATGTTTCCCGATGTAAAGCTGCGGATTGTGTCGGGGTTCAGCGGCCATGTCCAGGACTGGCTGCTGCGCGGCAAGATCGACCTTGCTGTCGCCTATGCCGGACAGAAATCGGCATCGGTGGCCGCGCAACCGATCATCATCGAACAATTGTTCCTGATCCAGCCGCCAGACGGAAAAGACGTAGATGAAGGCGTGCCCATCGGCGCGCAGGACGCATTGCAGGACCGCCTGATCCTGCCCAATCCGGAACACGGGCTGCGGGCGCGTATCGACGGCATCGCCCACGAGCGGCGGATCGACCTGAACGTGGTGCTGGAAATCGACATCCTGCCCACCATGCTGGCCTTTGTCGAACGCGGGCTGGGCAGCACGATCCTGCCGCTGGTCACCGTCATCAACCATGTCCGCGCAGGCCGCCTGATCGCCCGCCCCATCGTGCGGCCCACCATCGACCGGACCCTGGTCCTGATGACGCCGCTGAACCGCCCCGATTCCCGCCTGACCAGCGGCTTCGCCGAGTTCCTGACCGGCGAAGTGCACCGGCTGGTAAGTTCGGGGCAATGGCCGGGAACGACGTTATGACAAGGTCATGCCGCGCCGGCATTTCTGAAAGCACGAAATAGCCTTTTTGGCATATCCCGTCCTCTTCTACGCTTCACCCGTCCGGCACGGTCGGGCCAAAGCGAAGAAGGAAACGACATGGACAATCGTCCCTTGGCAGGGCTGCTGGTGATGTCGGTGGAACAGGCGGTGGCGGCGCCCTACTGCACCGCGCGACTGGCCGATGCGGGCGCGCGCGTGATCAAGATCGAACGTCCCGAAGGCGATTTTGCCCGCTTCTACGACCGGGCCGCAGAGGGCGAAAGCAGCTATTTCGTCTGGCTGAACCGCGGCAAGGAATCCATCGCGCTGGATTTGAACACAGGCGCGGATCGCGACCTGCTGTTGTCGATGGCCGACAAGGCGGATGTGTTCGTCCAGAACCTCAAGCCCGGCGCGCTGGATCGCAAGGGTCTTGGCCCGGAAACGCTGCGCGCGCGCAACCCCCGCCTGATCGCATGTTCGATCAGCGGCTATGGCGAAACCGGCCCCTATGCGGATCGCAAGGCGTATGATCTGCTGATCCAGGCCGAAAGCGGGCTTTCCAGTATCACCGGCGGACCCGAGGCGCCGGCGCGAGTGGGCATTTCCGTCGTCGATATCGCCACCGGGGCAGCCGCCCACGCCGCCATTCTGGAGGCGCTGATCGGACGCGGGACCAGCGGGCGCGGCACCGATATCCGGATCTCGATGTTCGACGTGATCGCCGACTGGCTGGCCGTGCCGTTCCTGCACGCGAAAAACGGCAACAGCCCCAGGCGGATCGGGCTCGCCCACCCCTCGATCTCGCCCTATGGGGTGTTCACGACGGCAGACGGGCAGGATCTGCTGATCTCGATCCAGAACGACCGCGAATGGGCCGCTTTCGCGGCGAAAGTGCTGGATCAGCCCGATCTGGCCACGCGACCCGGCTTTGCGACCAGCAATGAGCGCGTCGACAACCGTACCGCCGTTGACGCCAGGGTCGCGGCGGCGGTCGGTCGGCACAGCAAATCCGCGATGGCGGACATGTTGCAGGCGGCGGGGATCGCCTTCGCCGGCGTCAACGACATGGACGGTCTGATCGCGCATCCGCATCTGGCCCTGTCCCAGATCGGCACGCCGGACGGCGGGCAGGTCTTGGTGCCGGCTTCGGCCGCGCGGTTCGATGGCAGCCGCTATCTTGGCGCGGCGCAGATGCCCGCGCTGGATCAGCATGGGGCGACGATCCGTGCCGAGTTCAGCGGCGGCTGAGCGCGCCCTCAGATCGCGCCCGAGATCATCAGCGACGATAAAAGCACGGACCAGACGGCCAGGATGGTCAGGCAATAGGGTCCGTTCCAGACCGGTCCCACCAATCCGACGGGGCGGTCGATGATGGCCGCGCAGATGATGATCGTCGTCATGAAGGGCGACAGTCCGATTACGGTCGTCCAGCCCCCGGTGATCGCCAGCGCGATGGCGGTCTCGCTGAGGCCGGGCACCGCAAGCTGGACGGCAATGGCCCCCAGGACCGACGCCGACACGATCGGGTTCACCCCCAGCATGGCCAGAAGCACGATGGACACCGCCAGCCCCAAGGCCATCGTCACCGCGCCAAGACCCAGCATGGCCACCGCCGCGCGCAGATCATCGACCGGGATCAGCGCCAGCAGGATGACCGGCAGAAAACCTGCCGAGGCGAAGACCCCGACCTCGGCCCCCATGCCCGACAGCCGCCGCCATGTCGCGCGGGCTACCTGGGCCATGCCCGCCGCCGGACCTGCCGGTTGAGCGCGCGTCGATACCGCTGCCCAGATCACCGAATATACCGGCACGGCGATGATCAGCGCCTGCTGAAAGCCAAGCGTCGAGATGCCGTGCAGCAGAAACACCACCGCGCCCAACGTCACGACATGCCCGACCAGGATTGCCGCGCCGATCCACGCGTTTGCAGGCGGGCTGGGGCGCGGCAGACCCATCTGGCGAAAGCGCCGCCCCTGCCACCGGTCGAACGCCCAGCCGATGGCGACGAAGACGAACGACATAGCAAAGCCGATCGGGCCGAACTGGACATAGGAAATGCCGGGCAGCGTGATCAGGATCGCATTGGTCGCAAAGCCGAAGGGCGACCACAGCGAGATCATGCCAAAGCCGCGCAGGATCGCCATCGTCATGCGCCTCAGCTTGGCCTCTTGCGCCTCGGGCGGCAGCTTGGCCGTGGCCTCGGACGTCATCGAGCGGGAGGCCAGATCCAGAAGCAGCGCGAGGCCGCCGAAATTGATCAGCACGCCGAACAGATGGCCGCCGAAATTCAGCGCCAGATAGCGGCGCGAGGCAGGTTGGCCGGTCAGGAACACGCCGGCGCGGCCGACCTCGGGGGCCAGGGAAGCAGCGGATCGCAGCGTGCCCAGCATCGCGATCAGCGCGGCCAGAAACAGCATCCGTTCGGCGGCCTCTGTCAGCACCGTCGCCGGCACCCCGCGATGCAGGGCCAGCGCAAGCCCCGCCAGCGACAGGATCACCGGCACCCAGGTGCCGACGCTGAACTGCCGCCAGCACAGCGCAAGAAACAGCGCCAGCGCGGCAGACGCCGACAGGACCAGCCAGACGGGCTGGACAAAGATCAGCGCGACCGCCGCCAGCATCACGAACGACATCAGCGCCCGCCGAAGCGGCGTCACCAAATCGTCGCCAACGCCCCGCTGGCCCCTTGCCGTCAGCATCCGGTGAACCGCGGCGTCCTTTTTTCGCGAAAGGCCGCGCGCCCTTCGGCCGCGTCGCTGCTGTTCAGCAGGTTCGGCTGATGCTGCTGTTCGTAATCCAGCGCGGCGGCAATATCGCGGGCGAACCAGTCGGTGATCAGTTGCCGGGGCAAGGGTGCGCCTGCGGCCTCCTCCAGCGCCAGCGCGCCCGCCAGACGGACGGCATCGCCGGGATCGGCCAATTCATCCGCGATGCCCAATGTCAACGCCTCGTCGGCGTCGACAGGACGGTTGCTCAGCATGATCCGGCGCGCCCGCGACGGGCCGATGCGGGCGGGCAAGGTGGCCAGCAGACCCATATCGGGGATCAGCCCGATCTTCGTGAAACTGGTCACGAAACGCGCGTCGCGCGCGGCCACGACCGTCGGACAGGCCAGCGCCAGCGCGAAACCGCCGCCCGCCGCCCAGCCTTCGACGGCGGCGGCCAGGGGTTTGGAAAAACCGGTCATGCGCCCGACCAGATCCTTGATCGTGGCAAAACGCTCGCGATGCTGCGACAGGCTGCGCTGGCCCTGATCGCGAATGTCGCCGCCGGCCGAAAAATGCCCGCCCGCGCCCGTCAGCACGACCGCCCGCACCCCGTCGTCGGCCTCTGCCCTGGACAGCGCGTGAACCAGTGCCGTCCGCACCGAATGACCGACGGGATTGCGGCGATCGGGTTCGTTCAGCGTGATGACCAGCAGGCCATCGCCCTTGGATTCCGTCCTGATACTCATCCCGCCTCCCGGTGCCGGAACACCCCGTTCCCGATGACGATCTTGTCGCGTTCCACCGCGCGGGTCCGGAATGAGCCATCGGCCCAGATTTCGGTCCGCAGGGTTTCACCCGGAAACACATGCGCGGTAAAACGTCCATCCATCGAGCCGAAGCGGTCCGCGTCGTAATCGCACAGCACCGCCAGCACCGCATGCGCCGCGCAGCCAAAGCTGCACAGACCATGCAGGATCGGACGGTCAAACCCCGCACTGGCCGCCACGCGCGGGTCCAGGTGCAGCGGGTTGGGATCGCCGTTCCAGCGGTAATGCAGCGCCTGTTCGGGCCGGGTGGGCGTGTCGAACACGTGATCCGGCGGCGTCGCTGGCAGCGGATGGGGGGTCTTGACCGGGCCTGTGGGGCCGCCGAAGCCGCCATCGCCGCGCAGGAAGGTGGTGCCGCGACAGGTCGCCAGATGCGTTCCGCTGTCCTCGTCCCTGACGGTCTTTTCGGAATACAGCAGCGCCCCCCGCCCCGCGCCCTTGTCGATCAGCCCGGTGACGCGGGTCTTGGCGATCACCGTGGCCGCGACCGGGATCGGGGCGTGGATGGTCATGCCCTGTTCGCCATGCACGACCTTCAGCGCATCGACGCCGGTCGAGGGGTCGCTGAGCCAGAAACCGGGATGGCCCAGCACGTTGACGATGGCCGGCATCGCCCGGACATCGTCGGCCAGCCCGCCGACATAGGGCAACTGCCGCATATCCATCGGGTCCTGCCCCAGCCCGATGGACAGCCCGTACCGCGCCACATCGCCCGGACCATAGCTTTGCCGGACCGCCGGGATGTCGAAGTTCAGCAGGTGATGGGGATCAATCGCCATCGTCCGGCTTCCCCTCTTCCAAGTCGATGACGGCGTCCAGGGCAAAGGCGCCCTGCCCGTCCGGCAATGCCAGCACCGGGTTCAGGTCGATCGATCTCAGCCGGGGTCCTGCACCGGCGGCAAAGGCCGACAGCCGCGACAGCATCTGCGCCAGCGCCGCGATGTCGGCAGGCGGCTGGCCGCGCGCGCCCTGCAAAAGGGCTGCACCACGGATCGACAGGATCATCTGCCGTGCCGTGTCGGGATCGAATGGACAGGCGTGCAGGGCGACGTCGTTCATCAGCTCGACATAGATCCCGCCCAGCCCAAACACCGCGATCGGCCCGAAGGTCGGATCGCGGTTGATGCCCATCAGGCATTCGACCCCGCCGGACAATTGCTTCGCCACAAGAACGCCGCGAATGGCGGCCTGCGGCGCATGGGTCGCGGCGGCATCCATGATCGCGGCATAGGCGGCGCGGACGCCCTTTGCATCACAGATATCCAGCCTGACCGCGCCGATATCCGATTTGTGCAGGATGTCCGGCGACAGGATCTTCAGCACAACGGGATAGCCGAAATCCTCGGCTGCGCGCACGGCAGCCTCGGCGTCCTGCACCGACCGTTCGGGCGCGGCGGGAATCCCCGCCTCCGCCAGGATCGACTTGGCCCCGGCCTCATCCGGGGTGCTGTCGGGCAAGGCGACCGGCCGCACCTGCGGCGCGGGCCTGTCGGGCCGCGCGCCACCGGCGCCGATCCGCAGAACGGCATCCAGCGCACGTGCCGCGCGGCAGGGATCGTTGAACACCAGGATACCCGCGTCGTCATAGCGGCGCAGCACGTCGGGCTGGCCCAGGGCGCAAAAGGCGATGATCCGGTCGGGATAAGCCTTTCGCAGCGGCGTCATCGCCTGCAGGATCACGTCCGACATGGACGGGCTGCCCGCGACATAGGTCAGGAAACACAGCACCGCACCATACCCGCCATCCTCCAGCGCGGCGCGGGTGAAGGTTTCCAGCAGCGACGGATCGTTCAGCGCCTGCGCCGTGCAATCCAGCGGATTGACCGGAGAGGCATAGGGCAGCACCTGTTTCAGCCGTGCCTGCGCCGCCGCCGGCATCGGCGGCATGGGCAGGCCGATCCTTTCGGCCTCGTCGCTGATGACGATGCCCGCGCCGCCGCTGACCGTGATCACGCCCAAGGAATGCCGCGTCGGCATGATTCTTTTCGAGGCCGCATAAGCGATATCCATCATCGTTTCAGGGTCGCGCAGGATGATCGCGCCGTGATCGGCAAGCACCGCATCGGCCACCACCGCATCGCCCGTCAGCGAGGCCGTGTGCGACGCCGCCGCCCGCGCACCCACGGCCGAGCGTCCGGATTTCAGCGCCAGCACCGGCTTGCCCGCCGCCCGCGCCGCATCCAGCGCCGCCAGCAGCGCGGGCGCGTCGTTCACCGCCTCCATATAGGCGCAGATGACATCGGTGCCGTCGCTTTCGACCATCCAGCGGATCGCATCGGCCACGGTGATATCGGCCTCGTTTCCGGTCGTGATCAGCACCGAACAGCCCAGTCCCCGGTCCCGCGCCAGCGCCCCCAGATGCGCGCCGAACGCGCCCGACTGGCTGGCGATACCGATATTGCCCGGACGCGGATGGCTGGTGTCCAGCGAGGATGAGAACGTGCCGTAATAGCCGATATCGACGTTATAGACGCCAAGCGTGTTCGGCCCCAGCAGCCGGATTCCATGAGACCGCGCCAAGGCGGTCAGTTCCTTCTGCGCGGTTTCGCCCGCAATACCGGTTTCGGCAAATCCGGCCGAGAACAGGGTCACGGCCTTGCAGCCCTTGCGCCCCAAGGCGGCGATGGTTTCGGGAACCATCAGGGCAGGCACGGCGATCAGCGCGGCGTCGGGGGCCTGAGGCAGATCGTCCACCGTTGCAAAGCATGGCAGACCCTGCACGCTGTCGCGTTTCGGGTTCACCGGCAGGATTCGGCCCGTATACCCCGCGCGCAGCATCGCGGCGATGGGTCTGCCGCCGATCCGCGTGACATCCTCGGATGCGCCGATCACCGCGACCGAGCGCGGCGCGACCAGCCCGTCGATATGCGCAATTCCGGTCACAACACCGCCCCGGACCCAAGGATCGCCGTGCATTGGCTGGACAGCGTGCCGCCATTGCCGTGGCACAGCGCCAGATTGCAGTCCTGAACCTGCCGCTTGCCGGTCTGGCCGCGAATCTGCGCGACGGCCTCGGCGATCAGGAACAGCCCGTACATGCCCGGATGCACGCAGGACAAGCCGCCGCCATTGGTGTTCACGGCCAGTTCTCCTCCGGGTGCGATGCGGCCATCCTCGACGAAACGCCCGCCCTCGCCCTTGGGGCAGAAGCCCAGATCCTCAAGGAACAGGATCGTGTTGATGGTGAATGCGTCATACAGCATCGTCAGATCCAGATCCGCGCGATCGACCCCGGCCATCGCAAACGCGCGCCTGCCGCTGTCCACGGCGGCGGTGGTGGTCAGATCCGGCATCTCGACGATGGAGCGGTGGTAATTCGCCACCCCCGCGCCCAGAAAATAGACCGGCTTTTCGTGCAGGTCCCTGGCCCGGTCGGCGCGGGTCAGAACGACGGCCGCCGCGCCATCGGTGACCAGACAGCAATCCGCCTTGGTCAGCGGGTCCGAGATCATGCGTGCCGACAGCACCTCGTCCCTGGTCAACGGACCGCGCGCGAAGGCCTGGGGGTTCAGGTTCGCCCATCCGCGCGCCGCCAGCGCCACATCGGCCAGCTGTTCGCGGGTGGTGCCGAACTGCGCCATGTGCCGGCTGGCGGCCAGCGCATAGGCGGTAATCGGATGACGCGGATGATAGGGCGTCTCGTGCCATTGCGGCTCGCTCATGGAGACCAGCTTGCCGCCCGCCGTCCGCTGGTTCGAGCCATAGCAGATCAGCGCGGCATCACACAGCCCGGCCTCCAGCGCCATCGTCGCCTGCAGCAGGTGCATCTCGAAGCTGGAGCCGCCGACATTGGTGCCGTCGAAAAACCGCGGCCTCAGCCCCAGATATTCGACCACGCTCATCGTCGGAAAGGCGTGACCGCTGGTGGCGGCGAAGACCGCGTCGATATCCTGCAACGCCAGCCCGGCATCGGCGACGGCGGACACGGCGGCCTGGCCCAGAAGCTCCATCGCTGAAAATCCGGGGGCCTCGCCCATGCCTGCGGTCGCCATGCCGACAATCGCGGATTTGCCGCGCAAGTGCCTGCCGCTCATGCCCCGCTCTCCTCGATCAGGCTATCCTCGATCAGATCGAACACGACGCGCGGACCGTCCGGCGCATCCTCGATCCGCGCCCTGACGCGGGCGCCGATCGGTGCGGTTTCCACGTCCGGCAGGGTCGACATCATGCGAACGCCCTCATCCAGGTCGATCAGCGCGACGTTGTAAGAACCGCTGCGCCCGCGGTTCACGGTGATCGCGTGGACGATGCCGGTTCCCCTGACCTCGACCCAGTCCAGATCGGTTGCCCCCGATGGCGTCGTGACGCGCGGATAGAAGACGTATTCCCCCGTGCTTTTCGCGCGCTGGATCATGAACCGGCCTTCCGCCAGATGCCTTTCATAGGCGGCCTGCGGCCCGAGGGCGGCTGTTTCGGTCTGCGTCATGCTTGCTTTCCCTTGTTCTCTTCCGTCAGCCGCCCCAGTCCAGAACCAGATGCGTCTGGGTGGTGACGGCCGCGATCTTGCCGTCCTGGCGCGTCATGGTGACCTGCAACACCGAGGTCGTCCGGCCCGCATGCAGCGGCACGCAGCGCGCCGTCAGCGTGTCGCCGACCTTGACGGCGCGGATGAAGTTCGTCTTTGCCTCGACGGTGGTGTTGGTCCTGTCGGCAGGGCTGTTGATGAAGGCCGCGCTGCCTGCGGCGTTGTCGGCCAGCGTCATCAGCGCACCGCCATGCAGCACGCCGTTGCGGTTGGCCATCTGCGGCGTCACCTTCATGCGGCAGACGACCTCGTCGGGGGTGACCGAGACGATCTCGATCCCCAGCAATTCCGCAAAGCTGGATTGCGGCGGCATGTCCTGCAATGTGCGGTTCGGCGCACGTGTCATGATCGCCCCGCACGCTCGGCCAATGTGCGGCGGGCGATCACCAGCTGCTGGATCTGGCTGGTGCCCTCGTAGATCCGCAGCAGGCGGATATCGCGATACATCCGCTCGATGTCGTATTCGGCCATGTAACCCGCGCCGCCATGGATCTGCAGCGCCCGGTCGGCGATGCGACCTGCGGCCTCGGTGCAGAAATACTTGGTGCAAGAGGCCTGAAGGATCGCCTTTCCCTCGCGGTCGAAGGTCTCGGCCGTCGCGCGGACCAGTGCGCGCGCGGCATGCAGATCGGCCTGGCAATCGGCCAGCAGCCCCTGCACCAGCTGATGTTCGCCGATCGGCTTGCCGAACTGCCTGCGCTCCAGCGCGTAATCGGTGGCAAGATCCACCATGCGCTGGCTTTGACCGACGGCCATCGTTCCGACATGGATGCGGCCCCGGTCCAGCACCTTCATGGCGGTGCGAAAGCCCTGGTGCAGCCGTTCCGGTCCGCCGATGATCGCGCTTTCGGGCACGCGCACGTCCTGGAAGACCACATCCGAGGTCTTGGTGCCGCGCTGACCCATCTTGCGGTCGGCTTTGGCCACGGTGATGCCGGGCGTATCGGCCGGCACGATGAATGCCGATACACCGTCGGCGCCTTGCTTGTCGGGATCGGTCCGGGCAAACACGGTGAAGACATGGGCGCGCAGGGCATTGGTGATATATCGCTTGGTTCCGTTGATCACGAAATCCGATCCGTCGCGCCGCGCCGCCGTGCGGATTCCGCCGGCATCCGATCCGTTGTCAGGCTCGGTCAATGCGAAAGAGGTCATGACATCACCGCTTGCGATGCCGGGCAGCCAATCCTGCTTTTGCTGCGCGGTTCCGTCCATCACGATCCCCTGCGCGCCGATGCCGACATTGGTGCCGATCAGCGACCGAAAGGCCAGCGAGGCGTAACACAGCTTTTCGATCAGCCGCGATTCCTGACTGACGTTCACCCCGACCCCGCCATATTCCTGGGGTGTGGTCAGACCGAACAGTCCCATCTCCTTCATTTCGGCGACGATGTCGGCGGGGATGTCGTTTTCTTCCTCGACGCGCTTTTCGGCGGGGATCAGCCGCTCGCGCGCGAATCGGTCCACCGCGGAAACGAGCTGTTCAAAAACATCCTGATCTACGCCGGCTGACATCGCCTATCTCCTCGCTTGCGTGTTCGCGATCATTCTGTATAGTGAATGCTATTCTGTAAAGGGAATAATATGGCCGACGATGCCGGACAGAAGATCGTGCCCGCCGTCCAGAACGCGATCAGCATCCTGCGGCTGCTGTCAGCCCAGGGCAGTCCGATGGGGGCCACGCAGATCGCGCGGGAAACCGGGCTGAACGTGTCGTCGGTCTTCAACATCCTGCGCACGCTGAGCCATGAGGGCATCGTCAATTTCGACCCCGAAACCAAGACCTACCGGATCGGCATGGGCGTGATCGAATTTGCGGTGCCGGTGCTTGGCGCCGATCCGGCAGACGTGATCCGTCCGCTGGTGAACGCCATCGCGCAGGAACATCAGGTGATGATCGCGCTGTGGCAGTTTACCGAAAACGACCGCATCGTTCTGATCGACCGTTTCACCGCGCCGCGCATCGTGCAGGCGGTGATCGCCCGTGGCAGCCGCCTGCCCGTTTTCGCCGGCGCCATCGGCCGCTGCTATGCCGCGACGCTTGGCCTGGACAAGGAGACCACGCGCAAAGGCTATGCGGGCGTCCGCTGGCAATCCGCGCCGGGGTTCGAACGCTATTGGCAGGATGTCATCCTGGCGCGTCGAACAGGCACCAGCCACGACAGCGGCCATCTTTTCCGCGGGCTGGACATGGTCGCAGCCCTTGCCCGCGATGCAAGGGGCACGCCCCGGATCGGGCTGAGCGGCATCAGCATATCGGGTCAGCACGAGGCGGACGGGCTTGCACATCTGGCAGGCGCGCTGGTCGACGCGGCCGGTCGGATCGAACGCGGCCTGTTCGGCAGAAACGCCGCCTGCCGCACAACCAACGGAGAATGAGAATGCCGACAGCAAAACCCCTTGACGGAAAGGTCGTTCTGGTCACCGGCGCCGGAGGCGGCATCGGCCGCGCCATCGCCATCGAGGCCGCGCGCGCCGGCGCATCCGTCGTCGTCAACGACCTGGGCGCAACGCTGGACGGTCAGCGCGAATCCAGCGTCGCAGCCGAAGACGCCGTGGCGCAGATCGAAAAGGCCGGCGGTCGCGCCGTCGCCAACGGCGACGACGTGTCGCAGCCGGACGGGGCCCAGGCAATGGTGCGGCAGGCCACGGACGCGTTCGGCCGGCTGGAC
Source organism: Paracoccus stylophorae (assembly GCF_028553765.1). Classification (NCBI taxonomy): domain Bacteria; kingdom Pseudomonadati; phylum Pseudomonadota; class Alphaproteobacteria; order Rhodobacterales; family Paracoccaceae; genus Paracoccus; species Paracoccus stylophorae. The sequence continues at coordinate 3,570,852 of NZ_CP067134.1, forward strand.
GCGGTCGTCAACAATGCCGGCATCCTGCGCGACGGCTTCTTTCACAAGATGACCTATGAAAACTTCGACGCGGTGGTGAAGGTGCATCTTTACGGCAGTTTCAATGTCAGCCGCGCCGCAGCCGACGTCATGCGCCAGCAGAATTCGGGCAGCATGATCCACATGACATCAACCTCGGGGCTGATCGGCAATCTGGCGCAGGCGAATTATTCGGCGGCCAAGCTGGGCGTCGCCGCGCTGTCGAAATCCATTGCGCTGGATCTGAAACGCTGGAACATCCGCTCGAACTGCATCGCCCCCTTCGCCTGGAGCCGGATGACCTCGTCGATCAAGATCGACAGCCCCGAACAGGAAGAGCGCGTCAACCGCATGAAGGAAATGTCGCCCGACAAGATCGCACCCGTGGCGCTGTTTCTGGCATCGGACGAAGGCGCGGACACGACCGGCCAGATATTCGCCGTGCGCAACAACGAGATTTTCCTGATATCGCAGCCGCGCCCGCTGCGCTCGGTCCATCGAGGCGAGGGCTGGACGATCGACAGCGTCCGCGATCAGGCGATCCCGGCGCTGCGCCCGTCCTATGTGCCGCTGGACGTGTCGGCAGATGTATTTTCATGGGACCCGGTCTGATCCCGCACCCGCATCTGGAACGTCCGGGTCACGCCTGAACCGCCCGCCGCAAGTCTTCTGCCCGCATGGCCGGAAAAACCTTCCGCCGGAAAGGCACCGGTTTCAGGCTGCGATCCGTCAACGCCGGTCTGCGTCGGCCTTCTTGCGGGCGGCGTCGCGCAGCTTGCCGATGGTGGTGCGGGTCGAGATCTGGTCGGGGTCGGTGACCAGTTCGATCAGCGCCGGGCGACCGCTTTGGCGGGCGCGGGCAAAGGCGGCGGCGAAATCGGCGGTTCTGGTGACACGCTCGGCATATGCGCCAAGACCCTCGGCCATCTTAACGAAATCCGGATTTTGCAGGGTGGTGCCCGAAATCCGTTCGGGATGGTCGCGTTCCTGATGCATCCGGATGGTGCCGTACATCCCGTTGTTGAACAGCAGCACGATGGGTCGCCCGCCATGTTGCGCGGCGGTGGCAAGTTCGTTCCCGCTCATCATGAAGCCGCCGTCGCCCACGAATGACACTGTCAGCCGCTCGGGCCGGGCAATCGAGGCGGCGACGGCGGCAGGCACCGAATAGCCCATCGCCCCGCAGGTAGAGCCGATGATCCGCCCCGGCCGACCAAAGCGCAGGAATCGCTGCGCCCACCCGGTGTGGTTGCCGGCATCGAGCGTGATCACCGCGTCATCGGGCAAGTCGTCGCGCAGCTGTGCCAGCGCCACGCCCATGTCGAGATCCCGTTCCCCGTCCTCGGGCGCCTCGGTGTCGGCCAGATAGTCGGCGTGCAGCCTGTCGCACCAGCCGCCCCATGCCTGCGCCCGCCCCAGATCGACCCCGTCCAGTGCGGCGGCGACCGAGACAGGGGCGGCTGCGATACCGAGATCGGGCGAATAGACGCGGCCGATCTCATCCGCGTCGGGATGGACATGCACCAGCCGGGTTTCGGGATTGGGCGAACGGATCGTGCTGTAGGTTTTGGTCGTCATCTCGCCCAGACGCGCGCCGATCACGATCAGCAGATCCGCCTCGCGCTGATGGGCATAAAGCGCGGGCGCGGTCGAGGTGCCGAAATCCCCGGCATAGACGGGCGAGAGATTGTTGACGATATCCTGCCGCCGGAACGAGGTCGTGACCGGAATCCTGTTCGCCTCGGCGAACCGGGTGATGGCGGCGGCGCTGGCGTCGGACCAGCCCGAGCCGCCAAGCAGCAGCATGGGCCGTTCGGCCCGCGCAATCTCGGCCGTCAGCATCCGAAGATGTTCGGCCGAGAGGGCGGCATGGGTGGCGCTGTAGGGGCGCGCATCGGGGACGCAGACGGTCTGCGTCAGCATGTCCTCGGGAAGCGAGATCACGACCGGACCGGGCCGGCCCGACGTCGCCACGCGAAAGGCGCGGGCCATGTATTCGGGCACGCGCGCGGGATCGTCGATCTGGGCGGCCCATTTGGCAATCGGGCCGAACATGGCGCGATAGTCGATTTCCTGAAACGCCTCGCGGTCGGTCGTGCCGCGCGCGATCTGACCGATCAGCAGGATCATCGGCGTGCTGTCCTGCTGCGCGATATGCACGCCGATGGCGGCATGGCAGGCTCCGGGGCCGCGCGTGACCATGCAGATCCCCGGCCTGCCGGTCAGCTTGCCATGGGTTTCGGCCATGTTGGCGGCCCCGGCCTCGTGCCGCGCATTGATGAGGCTGAACCTGTCCCGGACGTCATGCAGCGCATCCAGCACCTCGAGATAACTTTCGCCGGGCACGCAATAGGCGGTGTCGGCACCGTGGATCAGCAATTGATCCACAAGGATCTGACCGCCGGTCCGAGGCTTGGGGGATGTGTCATGCGGCATCTTGAAGATCCTCCGTTCCGTTCGCTTGAATGGGCGCAACGCGCTCTTTCCCCATTCCAGAAATCCTGGCGGAAAAGTCCAGCTTCACACGGTCCCGGTTTTCCGCGATCAGATCATTTCACTCTCGCTCCGCCCCAAGCTCCTCTCGGAACGTCTCCACCAGCCGGGTCTTCAGGATCTTGCCGTTGGGAGAGGTGGGCAGCGCGGTCGTCACGATGATGCGCGCGGGGCGCTTGTAGGGGGAAAGCCGCCGGGTCACGTGCGCGCGCAGATCGGCCTCGGACACGCTTGCGGGATCGTCGGTCTGGCAGAAGGCCAGAATTTCCTCGTTCCCGCCCTCGATCCTGCGTCCGATGACGGCGGTCTGCACGACATGCGGGTGATCGTTCAGTGCCGCCTCGATTTCGGGCGGATAGACGTTGAACCCGCCGCGAATGATCAACTCGCGCGCGCGGCCGGCGATGTGCAGATTGCCGTCCGCGTCGATCCGGCCCAGATCGCCGGTGCACAAAAACCCCTCGGCGTCGAAGGCGACGGCGGTGGCGTCTGGATTACGGAAATACCCGATCATGATATGGGGGCCGCGGGTCTGGATCTCGCCCACACCGTCAGGACCGGGATCGCGCAGGCGCAGTTCCACCCCCGGCAGCGGCTGTCCCACGCTGACATCGGGCACGCCCGGCGGATTGGTGGTCAGGGTGACGCCGGCCGTGGTCTCGGTCAGACCATAGCCGTTCTGCAAGGCTGTGCCATAGAACGCCTCGGCACGCCGCTTCCAGTCGGGGTCCAGCGGCGCGGCGCCGGACGAGACATAGCGCAGGGCCGCGGGTGCCCCGCGCGTCCCGCGCCGGACGGCCTCATCCATGATCAGCGCGTGCATCTGGGGCACGGCGGGCAGGACGGTGACGCCCTCTTGCAGCGCGTCCAGAACCGCCGCGGCAGAGAAACGCGGGAACAGCCACAATTCGGCCCCCGCGAACATGCCCGCCATCATCATCGACGTCAGGCCGAACACATGCGTCATAGGCAGCACGCCCAGGATCAGGTCGGCCGGGGTCATGTCGCGAATCTTGGCCGAGGTCTCGCCGCCGAACAGAAGGTTGCCGTGGCTGAGCATCACGCCCTTGGGCGTCCCCGTCGAGCCGGTGGTATACAGGATCACCGCTGCCTGCCCTGTATCCGCGCGCACCGGGTCCGGCCGGGACGCATCGCGCGCCCCGCCAATGGCCAGCGCGCCAAGCGGCGTCTGCCAGCCGGTCGCGCCGGCAAGATCGGCATGGTCGCGCGCATGCGGCGAGGCGTGGGCCAGATAGACCGTCAGCCGGGGGTCGGAATGGTCCGCGATGCGCTGCAATTCGTGGTCGGTCATGCGGGCGTTGACGGGCACCGCCACCGCGTCCAGCCGCGAGGCTGCCATGACCAACGCGACAAGCGCGGCGCAGTTTTCGGCCAGGATCAGCAGCCGGTCGCCCGGGCGCAGCCCGCGGGCGGACAGATCGGCGGCCAGTTCGTCCACGATCCCGGCCAGTTCGGCGAACGTCACCCGCCGGTCGTCGTGATCGCGCAGCGCCGGCGCGTCGGGCTGGGCCATGGCTTGCCGGAACAGCGGCTCATGGATGCGCGTCAGGGTCATCGGTCGGTGTCCTTCCTGGGTGCGCCGCCACGTGCGAAATCGGGGGTGGCGCGGTTCAGGCGGGCGCCGATGCCCGCCGCCGCCTCGGGTCCCGCAAGGGCGTCGGCCATGGCGTCGGCTTCGCGGTCAAGCTGGGCGTCGAACCCGTTGTCATAGGCGGTTGCCAGCAGCGCCTTGATCGCGGCCTGCGCAGCCGCAGGCCCTTGCGCCAGTCGCGCGGCCAGCGTCGTCGCAAGGCGGGCTGCATCGCCCGGCGCCGCCAGATCGGTCACCACGCCCATCCCGGCCAGGGCGGCCGCGTCCACGGGATCGCCGGTCAGGCACAGCCGCGCGGCAAACCCGGCCGGCACCCTTCGCGCCAGCGCCGCGGTCAGCCCGCCATCGGGCACCAGACCGACCCGGACATAGGCGGCCGAAAACCGCGCATCCTCGGCGGCCACCAGCAGATCGCACGCCAGCGCGATCGACAGGCCCGCGCCGGCGGCCCCGCCCTCGACTGCGGCGATGACCGGGCGGGGACAGGCCCTGATGGCGCGGATGGTGGCCTGCAAATCCTCGATCCGCGCGCGGCGGTCCTCCCGGCTCAGCCCGGCGCGCTGCGCCAGCGCGTTCAGATCGCCCCCGGCACAGAAATACCCGTTCGCACCGGTCAGGACGACCGCGCCCAGACGGTCCTCGGTCGCGGCACGTTCAAGCGCGGCGCGCAATTCCACATACATGGATGGCGCCAGTGCGTTTCGGCGGCCGGGGTTCGACAGCGTCACCAGCAGATGATCGCCGCGATCCTCGATCCGCGCCTCGGGTCGGGCGTCGGTCATGGGGCACCTCCGGGCACGCGCTTGAACACGCCGGTCGCGGTCGCGATCAGGGTGCCGTCGTCATGGACAAGCTCGGCCGCGACGAACAGCAGGCTGCGCCCGCCGCCGATGATGCGGCCGGTGGCGGTGACGCCGCCCGGACGCCCCGCGCCGATGAAATCGGTATTCAGCGACACCGTCAGGAACGGCCGCCGCCCGGTGTCGTCCAGCGTCAGGCTGGCCGTCGCGCCGGCCGCGCTGTCCAGCAGCATCGCCGCGATGCCGCCATGAAGCACGCCGTGGCGGTTGGTGTGCCGGTCGTCCACCACCAGCCGGCAGCGGGCGCGGCGGTCGGGCTGGCCCACGTCCAGCGCATAGCCGACCAGCCGCTGCGTCCCAGTTTCGCCCAGGATGATGCCGTCGCCCCCGCTCATGCCGCGGCAAGTGCGATGAAGCGTTCCAGGTGATGGTCGCTGTCGCCGAAACGGGCGTCGGCGGCCAGCAGACGGCGGACCAGGGGCGCAAGCTCGTATTCCTCGGTCATGCCGATGCCGCCATGCAGCTGCACCGTCTCCTCGGCCACCATCAACGCGACCCGGCCGACCAGAGATTTGGTGGCCGCCACGTGGCGGTCACGGTCGGGCGCGTCCAGATGCCCGGCCAGGTTCCAGACGGCCGAGCGCGCCTGCTCGACCTCGGTCAGCAGATCGGCCATGCGGTGCTGGAGCGCCTGGAACGAGCCGATGGGCCGGCCGAACTGCTTGCGGGTCTTGAGATAGTCGGTGGTCAGTTCGACCGCCTTTTCCATCACCCCCAACGCGTCGGCGCAGGTGGCCAGGATCGCGGCGGCCAGCGGCCGGTCCAGCAGCGACGCGTCCCCGATCCGGCGCGCGGGCGTGTCCTTCAGCGTGACCTCGGCCGCGCGGCCGCCATCCATCAGGGGATAGCCGCGCAGGGTCAGCCCGCCTGCACCGGCCTCGACCAGATACAGGCCGTCCAAAGCGCGCACGATCAGATGGGTGGCGTCCTCGGCCCCCGGCACGACGGATTTTTCGCCGGTCAGGCGGTCGCCATCGGCGCGGGTTGCCACCGTGCCGTCGTAGCGCTGGCCCGGTTCGTCCAGCGCCACCGCGATGCGGGCCGTGCCGGACATCGCGGCCTCGGCCAGATCGGATTCGCCCGCCGCCGCCAGGATGCCCGCGCCCAGCACCACGCTGTCCAGCAGGGGTGTCACGGCCCCCGCGCGGCCCAGCGTGCGAAACACCATCAGCATGTCCGGCCCGGTCCCGCCAAAGCCGCCCGCATCCTCGGGCAGCAGCGCCGCGCCCGCGCCCAGGTCGAACAGCGCGGCGGCGTCCGCGCCCCGGTCCAGCGTGCGCGCCAGGCTGTCGCCCAGCATCGTCTGTTCCTCGGTGAACCCGAAATCCATGACAAGGGTCTCCTTACAGCCCCAGCAGGGATTTCGCGATGATCCCCCGCTGAATTTCGTTCGAGCCGCCATAGATCGACAGCTTGCGGTTGTTCAGATAGCTGCGCGTTGCCGCCGCCGCCTCGGGCGGGCCGGGGGGCAGATCGTCATTCGCCCCCTCCAGCGCCTCGGACGGAAAGGCCAGCGCCCAGGGGCCGACGGCGCGGCGGGTCAGGTCGTTGATCGCTTGCCGGATCTGGGTGCCCTTCAGCTTCAGCATGGAACTTTCGCCTCCGGGCGCCTGACCGGCCGCCGCCTGCGCCAGCATCCGCAGATTGGTCGTGGCCATCGCCATCAGGTCGATTTCCACCGCGGCCACGCGGGCGGCGAATAACGGGTCCTCGATCAGCGGCTTGCCGTTTGCGACCTGCGCCCGCGCGATGCGCTTCAGCGCGGCAAGCCCCGCCGTGGCAAACCCGACGCCCGCGATGTTGGTCCGCTCATGCGTCAGCAGATACTTGGCATAGGTCCAGCCCTTGTTCTCCTCGCCCACGAGGTTCTCGGCCGGCACGCGCACGTCGTCGAAGAACACCTCGTTCACCTCGGGCGTGCCCTCCAGCAGGACGATGGGGCGCACGGTGATGCCGGGGCTGGTCATGTCGATCAGCAGAAAGCTGATGCCTTCCTGCGGCTTGCCCTCGGACCGGGTGCGGACGAGACAGAAGATCCAGTTGGCGTGCTGGCCCAGCGTGGTCCAGGTCTTCTGCCCGTTGACGATGTAGTGGTCGCCGTCGCGCACCGCCGTCGTCTTGACAGAGGCAAGGTCCGATCCCGCGCCGGGTTCGGAATAGCCCTGGCACCACCAGTCCCGCCCGTTGAGGATGCGCGGCAGGAAACGGTCCTGCTGTTCCTTGCTGCCGAATTTCTGCAGCACCGGCCCCAGCATCGCGATCCCGAAAGGCAGGACGCGCGGCGCGTGGGCCGTCGCGCTCTCCTCCTCGAAGATATGGCGCTGGATCGGGGTCCAGCCCGCGCCGCCGAAGGCGCGCGGCCAGTTGCCGGCCAGCCAGCCTTTTTCGTTCAGCACCGCGTGCCATTCCTCGATCTCGGCCTTGGTCAGTTCCTGGTGCAGGCGGACCTTTTCCGACAGCCGCTTGGGCAGGCGGTCCTGAAGGAACTGGCGGACCTCGGCGCGAAAGGCCTGGTCCTCGGGCGAAAAGCTCATGTCCATGACGGTCCCTTTCAGAAGATTTCGATCAGCCCGGCGGCACCCTGGCCGCCGCCGATGCACATGGTGACGACGCCCCATTTCGCGTCGCGCCGGCGGCCTTCCAGCAGGATATGGCCCGCCATGCGCGCGCCGGTCATGCCGAAGGGATGGCCGATGGCGATGGACCCGCCATTCACGTTGAATCGGTCGGGGTCGATGCCCAGCCGGTCGCGGCAATACAGCGCCTGGCTGGCAAAGGCCTCGTTCAGTTCCCACAGGTCGATGTCGTCGACCGAAAGCCCGGCCCGTTCCAGCAGGCGCGGCACGGCGAAGACCGGGCCGATGCCCATCTCGTCCGGCTCGCACCCGGCGACAACAAAGCCGCGAAAGGCGCCCAGCGGCGTCACGCCCTCGCGCATGGCCAGTTCGCCATCCATGACGACCAACGCCGCCGCGCCGTCCGACAATTGCGAGGCGTTGCCGGCGGTGACGAAGCGGTCCGCGCCCTTGACCGGCTTCAGCGCGGCCAGCGCCTCCAGCGTGGTCGTGGGACGGTTGCATTCGTCCATGGTGAAGGTGACGTCCTCGTTCCGGGTCTCGCCCGTGGCCTTGTCCAGCACGGCGCGGGTCACGTCGATGGGGATGATTTCGTCCGCGAACAGGCCCGCCTGCTGGGCGGCGGCGATGCGCTGCTGCGAGCGCAGCGCGTATTCGTCCTGCGCCTCACGGCTGACGCCATAGCGTTCGGCGACGATGTCGGCGGTGTCGATCATCGGCAGATACAAATCCGCCTTGTTCGCCTCGATCCACGCCTCGCGCGAATTGCGCGGCGGCGGCTGCACCAGGCTGATCGATTCCACGCCGCCGGTCAGGATGGCGCGCGCGCCTTCCTGCTGGACCATGTGCGCCCCCATCGCCAGCGCCTGAAGGCCCGATGCGCAGAAGCGGTTGACGGTGGCCCCCGCGATGCTGACCGGCAGGCCCGCGCGGATGACGATCTGGCGGGCGATGTTGCCGCCGGTGACATATTCGGGATAGCCGCAGCCCCAGATGCTGTCCTCGATCAGCGCCGGGTCGATCCCCGCGCGTTCCACGGCGACCGAGGCGACGCGGCCGCCCATGGTCGCGCCATGGGTCAGGTTCAGGCTGCCCCGGCCGGCCTTGCCGATGCCCGTGCGGGCGGTCGAGACGATGACGGCGTCCTTCATTTGGCGTCCTTTCCGGTGTTCACGTCGGCCAGTCTTCCACCCTCGGCCGCAAGTCGGGCAAGCAAGGGCGACATCTGCCAGAAATACGGGTTTTCGGCGGCAAGGCGGGTGATGTCGGCCGCCATGCGGTCCAGCCCCCGCGCGTCGGCCCAATGCATCGGGCCGCCCTTCCAGCGCGGAAAGCCATAGCCGTGCAGCAGCACCACGTCGATGTCGGACGCCCGCGCGGCGATGCCTTCGTCCAGGATCTTCGCGCCCTCGTTCACCATCGCCGCCATATAGCGGGTCTGGATGTCCTTGTCCGTGAAATCGCGCGGGGTGATGCCCAGTTCGGCGCGGATGCCGTCCAGCATCCCGGCCATCTCGGGATCGGGCCGGCCCTTGGGCGTCTGGTCGTCATAGATGTAATAGCCGCGTCCGGTCTTGCGGCCCAGACGACCGGCCTCGACCAGCCGGTCGGCAAAGACCGGCACCCGTTCGCGCGGATCGCGCGTCGGCGCCTTGCGCTGGCGCGTGGCATAGCCGATGTCCAGCCCGGCCAGATCGCCCACCTGATACGGACCCATCGCAAACCCGAAGCCGGTGATCGCCCGGTCGATGTCATAGGGCGAGGCGCCGTCCAGCACCATGTGATCGGCCGCCGTGCGATAGGCCAGCATCATCCGGTTGCCGATGAAGCCGTCGCACACGCCCGAGCGGACGGCGATCTTGCCCATCCGTTTCGCCAGTGCAAAGGCCGTGGCCACCACCTCTGGCGCGGTCCGGTCGGCCACGACGATTTCCAGCAGGCGCATGATGTTCGGCGGCGAAAAGAAATGCAGCCCGATCACGTCCTGCGGCCGCCGGGTCGCATCCGCGATCAGGTTCACGTCCAGATATGAGGTGTTCGTGGCCAGCACCGTGCCGGGGCGGCAGATCCCGTCCAGCCTGCGGAACACGTCCCGCTTGACGTCCAGATCCTCGAACACCGCCTCGATCACCAGATCGACCTGGGCCAGCCCGTCATAATCGGTCACGGCGCGAAAGCTGCCTTCCATCAAGGGCGCGGCTGCGTCCGGCGCGATCTTGCCACGTTTCGCCGCGCCCTCCAGCATAAGCGCGACGCCGGCGCGGGCCTTTTCGGCGGCGGCATCGTCGCGTTCGATCAGGGTCACGTCCAGCCCCGCGGTCAGCGCCGCCGCGGCGATGCCTTGTCCCATCGTGCCGCCGCCGATGACGCCGATGCGGTCGACCTTGCGCGGGCTGACACCGGCCAGATCGTCGGCCTGCGCCGCGCGGCGTTCGGCGAAGAAGGCGTGGATCAGCGCCGCGCGTTCGGGCGTCTGCATCAGTTCCGTAAAGGTCTGCCGCTCCATCGCCATGCCCTGGGCAAAGGGCATCGACAGCCCGTTGACCACGGCCTCGAACGCGCGCATCGGCGCCACCTGTCCGCGCGCCGATTTCGCCACCGTGGCGCGCCAGCGGTCCAGCATCTGCGGGTCGGCCTCGGGCGCGGCTATTTCCGACAGCCGGCGGGGGGCGCGGCCCTCGTCCAGCCAGCGCCGCGCCTCGGCCACGCCGGCGGCGCAGGGATCGTCGCCGTCGGCCAGCGTGTCGATCAGGCCCAGCTTCAGCGCCTCGTCCGCGCCGATCTGGCGGCCCGAGGTGACAAGATCCAGCGCCGCCTCGACCCCTACGGCCCGCGGCAGGCGCTGCGTGCCGCCCGCACCGGGCAGCAGGCCCAGCGTCACTTCGGGCAGGCCCATGCGCGCGCCGGACAGCGCGATGCGCCCATGCGCGCCCAGCGCCACCTCCAGCCCGCCACCCAGAACGGTGCCGTGCAGCGCCGCGATGACCGGCTTGGCGGAGTCCTCGATCGCGGCAATCACGTCGGGCAGATGCGGCTGGACCGGCGGCTTGCCGAATTCGGAAATATCGGCCCCGGCGATGAAGGTGCGGCCCGCGCAGCAGATCACCGCCGCCCGCGCCTGATCGTCGCGCGCCAACTGCGCCATCGCCTCGGCCAGACCCGTGCGCACGGCGGCCGACAGCGCGTTGACGGGCGGGTTGTCGACCCGGATCACGGCGATATCGCCGTCGCGGCGATACTGGACGGGGGGCTGGTCGGTCATGCTCATGCCTCTCTGCGGGACAGGGTCGAGGGTTGGCCGGTCAGGCGTTCCAGCGACCGGATCGCCTCGGCCAGGCGCGGCCCGATTTCGGTTTCCATGCGCGCGGCATCGGCGGTGTCGGGTAGTGCGCCGCAGGTGAAGACCACCGGCTCTGGCAGGTTCGGCGCCCGGAACGGCGCCGAGACGGCGTGATAGGGCGCGGCCGCATCCGGGCCGCCGGGGGTAAAGACGAAGCCGCGCGCGGTCAGTTCGGCACCCGCGCGGTCGCGCACCTGCGGCATCGGGCCGAACGGTTCGGCCTCGGACGCCGGAAACTCGGCCGCGATGCGGGCCAGTTCGGCTGTCGTCGCGGCCGCCACGAAGGCGCGCGCCGACGAAAAGCCGCGCAGCGCGACGGGCTGCCCGACCTCAAGCCAGATGGAGGATACGCGGGCGGGCCGCCAGGTGCGGATCAGGACCAGCCGTGTGCCGTCGCGCACCGCCAGCACGACCAGCGTTCCGGTCTCGTCCGCCAGACGCGCCATCAGGTCTTGCGCCGGCACCAGAAACGACAGCGAGGCCGAGGCGACCTGACCCACCGCGACCAGCGTCGGACCGGGGCGGAAACGGTCGTCGCGCGGCGACTGGGTCAGATAGCCCAAGCTGCCCAGCGTCCAGGTCAGCCGCGAGACGGTCGATTTCGGCAGGCCTGTGCGCTGCGCGATCTCGGCATTGCTGAGCCCGTCATCGGCGGGGCGAAACGCGCGCAGCACCGACAACCCGCGGGCCAGCGTGGTTGCAAAGCGGGGATCGACCTGAGGCTTGGTCATCGCGTCCTCACATGCCGTTCGGGATGATGGTCGAGATTGCCGGCACCAGGATCAGGATCGCCAGCACCACCAGGTCGATCATCAGGAACCGCACGACGCCCGCAAAGATCTGATCGACCGTGACCGAGCCGCGCACCACGTTGCCGATGACGAACACGTTCAGCCCCACGGGGGGCGTGATCAGCCCGATCTCCAGCAGCTTGACGACGATCACGCCGAACCAGATCAGATCCAGCCCCATGCCGTCGATCAGCGGAATGACAAAGGGCAGCGTCAGCACGATGATGCCGATCGGGTCCAGGAACATGCCCAGGAACAGATACAGCACGCTGATCGCGATCATCAGGGCCAGGGGCGGCAGGCCCGCCTCGGTGACCCAGGACACCACCGCGCCCGCCGATCCGGTCAGCGCCACGAACGAGACGAAGATCTTGGCGCAGGCCGCGATCAGGAAGATGGCCGCGGTCTGGATCAGGCTTTCGCGAATCGCACCCCACATCGAGGCCAGCGTCAGCGTGCGCTGCGCAAAGCCGATCAGGATGGTCAGAACGACGCTGACCGCAGCCGCCTCGGTCGCGGTGAAGATGCCGCCATAGATGCCGCCGATGATGACCGCGAACAGCAGGACCGCCGGCCACGCGGCCAGTGCCGCCGCCATGCGCGCGCCCGGTTGCAGGGGCTGCGGATCGACCGGCGCCGCAGCAGGGTTCCGGCCCGCCCACCACAGGATGACCAGCACATAGCCGCCCAGGCTGAGCAGGCCCGGCAGGATGCCGGCCAGAAACAGCTTGCTGATCGAGGTTTCGGTGAAGATGCCATACAGGATGAACAGCACCGATGGCGGGATCAGCGAACCCAGCGTGCCGCCCGCCGCCACGCTGGCCGAGGCCAGTCGCGGATCGTAACCCAGCCGCAGCATTTCCGGCACGCAGATGCGCCCCATTGTCGAGGCGCAGGCGATGGACGACCCCGAGATCGCGGAAAAGCCCCCGCATCCCATGACCGACGCCACGCCGACGCCGCCCGGAATGCGCCGCAGCCAGACATTCGCCGCGTCATAGATGCGGGTGGTGATCCCGGCGCGATAGGCGATGTTGCCCAGCGCCACGAACAGCGGGATCATCGACAGGTCATAGGAATGGATCAGCTCGAAAAAGCTGTTCATCACCAGCGAGGTGACGGGATTGATCGCCCGTTCCGGCGTGAACGTGCCGGTCCGCAGGGAATAGACCAGGAACCCGCCGACGGTCGCCACGCCCGCCAGCACGAAGGCGATGGGAACGCGCAGCGCCAGCAGCACGATGACCATCGCAAAGGCGATCAGGCCGATGGTGGATGCGTCCATGTCAGATCGCCTCGTCTTCGGTATGGGGGCGGTCGGCCACGGCGCCGGTGCGGCGCAGCTCGGCCGTGTCGGCGATGGCGATCATCGCCAGGCGGACCCACATCGCGATCAGACCCAGCAGAAAGACCAGCCGCATCGGCCAGCGCGGCACGCCCAGCTGTCCGTCATAGAACTCGCCCGAGGTCCAGGAAGAAGACAGGTCGCGCCAGCCGGCATAGATCAGCGGCAGCAGCGCCAGCAGCGCGACGATCCAGCCCATGACGATCATGCGCCCGCGCATCGTGGGCGGCATCCGGTCGGTGACGAAGGTCACCGCGATATGCGCCCGGTTCGCCGTCGCCGCGGCAAGCGGCAGCATGATCGTGGGGATCATCAGTTCGCGCACCAGGATGACGATGTCGGGCATGGTCCAGCCCAGCAGCGCGCGCGCCACCACGTTGACGGTGATCATCAGCGCCAGCGCCAGCGTCGAGACGACCGCCAGTTCAAGCATGACACGTTCGATGGCCTTCATGGATCGCCCCTTTCCGGCAAGGATCGGAAGCCCGCCGCATGACGGGGATCAGCGGGCGAAGCGACGGTCAGGCCACCGCTTCGCCCATCGCGATCAGTTGCTGGACGACCAGGGATAGCCCTTTTCGTCGCGCTGCCTGGCGTATTGCGCAATCAGGGTCCTGTATTCCTCGACCATCCCATCGCCATCCAGCCCGGCCGCGTTCGCACGCTCGATCCATTCGGCGATATAGGGCTTGCTGGCCTCGACCAGCGTCTGGCGGTCGGCGTCGGAAATGGCCGACACCTCCTTGCCCGCGTCGCGCAGGATCTGGACCGATTCCTCGTTCGCGGCGGTCAGGATGCGACCGAATTCATCGGCCAGCCCCTCACCCGCGGTCATGATGGCCTGCTGGTCCTCGGGCGACAGCGCGTCGAAGCTGTCCTTGTTCATCATGATGCCCAGCGCACCGATCTGGCCCCAGTCCAGCTCGGTATAGCTGTCGAAGACCTCGTCGAATTTCAGCGCCTTGACCAGATAGGGATAGGTCTGGGTGCAGTCGATCAGACCGGTCTCAAGCCCCTGATAGGCCTCGTACACGCTCATGTCGACGGGGGTGGCGCCCAGATCGTTGAACACCTTGCCATAGGCGCCCACGCCCCGGATCTTCAGCCCTTCCAGATCGTCCAGCGACTTGATCGTCTTGCCCTTGCATCCGACCTGCACGGCCGAGGTGGTATAGGTGCCGACATAGACCAGGTTCTGCTCGGCCAGGTTCTTTTCCACCTGCGGATCGGTGCGCATGATCTGGTCGACGGCACGCATCCCCACCCACGGATCGCTGTTCGGGATCGGCAGATCGGCAAGCCCGTAGGCGATCATGTCCTGCGGAAAATAGACGCCGATGACGCTGCCCAGATCGGCCACGCCGTCGCGGATCGACTGGACGGCCGCCTTTTCCGAAAACAGCGCCCCGCCCCAGTTCACGTCGATCATGACATTGCCGTCCGACAGCTTGCCGACCTGATCGACGAACCATTTGGTGCCTTCGGCCCGCACGCCACGGTTCGGCCCCGCCTCGCCATAGATCAGCGTCGTCTGCGCAGTCGCGCAGGTCCCGGCCGCGACAAGCGCGGTGGCGGTCAAGGCTGTGCTGATAAGTCTTCTCATGTGATTCCCCCTCTTATGTTCCGCACAGTGGCACATCGGATCGCATAATGAAACATTTCTTTGCGAACGCGGCCCGCCTGCTGCTGGCACCGCCGGCGTTCGCCTGTTGACTGTCGGCAGTTGCGCGCAGCAGGGCGCAGACGGGACAAGACCGCTGAAGACCTGTTATTGAAATCCCGTTGAGATCAGGGGCAGGGGCTTGGAACCGACCCCGGCAGGCGCTTGCCGTTCTGCTGTTCCATCGACGCACGGCGGCCGCCGAAAACGTGGAAGTAAAATGACAATGCTCGAATACAACCTAAGGTTGACAGCTTGCTGCGCGGTCGCGATGGTCTGCGGCGTGATCCCGCTCCCTTCCACTTCGGCGCAAAGCGAACCCATGGCCTTATCTTCGGCATACGAACTTGTCTTCCGGGACGATTTCGACGGCACCCTGAATGCGTATGGCGATGGCCGCGGCCTGTGGTCCACCTCGGGGCGGCGCGACGACCTGATGACCAACGGGCCGCAATCCGTCTTTCTGTCGGACGCGACCCGGACGCAGGACGGCCGGGCGGTCGGCATCGACCCGCTGAAGGTGTCGAACGGATCGCTGAACATCGGGTCGGGCGTGATCCCAGACGACAAGCTGGATCTGGTGCGCGACGCGCTGGCCGGTGTCG
Source organism: Paracoccus stylophorae (assembly GCF_028553765.1). Lineage (NCBI taxonomy): Bacteria > Pseudomonadati > Pseudomonadota > Alphaproteobacteria > Rhodobacterales > Paracoccaceae > Paracoccus > Paracoccus stylophorae. The sequence continues at coordinate 3,586,152 of NZ_CP067134.1, forward strand.
GGCGTGCCGATCAGGCCGGGCAGGTCCGCTATTACACCGGCATGGTCTCGACGGCGGAAACCTGGGCGCAAGCCTATGGTTATTACGAGATTACCGCCGAAATCCCTGTCGGCAAGGGCCATTGGCCCGCCTTCTGGCTGGCCCCCGCCGGCATCGGCTGGCCGCCCGAGATCGACATTTTCGAGATCTACAGCAAGGGCGTCGGCGCGCCGACCGGCAAGGACAACACGTTTTCCAGCGCCGCGTTCTTCGATCGCACCGACATCGCGGGCAACCAGACGCAGGATGTCGACTGGACCAATCCCCATGACCCGGACGCCGACGGCAACCCGCGCGCGCCGATGGTCAAGCAGCTGAGCGGGGGCGAACAATATATCTTCCAGCACACCACCGACGCGCTGCAGGAATTCGGCGCCGATCTTCACGACGGCAAATGGACCTGGGCCGCCGAATGGACGCCGGATCACATCGCCTTCCATTTCGGCCGGGATCGCGAGTCGATGGTCGAGATCTACCGCAGCCCGGTGCCCGAGGATCTGACTACGCCGATGTATGTCATCATCAACGACCAGATCGGCTCGACCTGGGGGTGGAACCCGGTCGACGGGTTGGATCACCTGACCTTCGCGCCCGGCAACGACTTCAAGATCGATTCCGTCGCCGTCTATGCGCTGAAGCCCACGCATGAGATTCGGGCCGACGGCATCGGCGCGGTTGTCGTCGATGACGAAACCGGCTCGCGGATCGTCGGCTCGGCCGGGGATGACGTGATCGTCACGGGCGGCGGCGCCGGGCAGGATTTCGTGTCACTGGGCGGGGGCCGCGACATCCTGCATGTCACGCGCGGCACCGGAAACGCCATCGTTTCGGATTTTGGCGCGGACGATCTGATCGTGCTGGAAGGGTTCCATTTCGACGGCGCGCAGGACGCGAAAACCCGTCTGACGCAGGTGGGCAACGATGTCTGGCTTGCGAACGGGGCCTATCCCTCGGACCCGCAGACGATCGTCTTCCGCGACACGCGGGCCGAGGCGTTCCAGATCGACCAGTTCGCGGTGCGCTGGTCGGTCACGCCGAACGTGTGGACCAGCGGGACCCGCGACGCCCGCCGGATCGCCGATGCGGATGGCGACGGGCTGATCGCGGCGGGCGACGATGGCGACCGGATGACCGATACCGGCGGCATCGGGCGGGGCGCGATCACGCTGCGCGGCGGCGCGGGCGGGGACGAGTTCTTCGTCTATCGCCGCGACACTCTCGTGACCGACATGCCGGTCGGCGGCGTCGATCTGGTCCATGCCCTGCACAACTTTACCCTGCCGGACCATGTCGAGAACCTGACCGCGCTGCCGGGCGCCCGACGGGCCGTCTTCACCGGCAATGCCGGCGACAACCGGATCGAGGGCAACAGCCATGCCAACACCTTGCGCGGCGGCCAGGGCGACGACCTGATCGTCACCGTCGACGGGGACGACGTGATCGTGCACGCCTTCGGGGACGGGCACGACGTGGTGCTGGGATTTGACGCAAGCGACCGGATCCGGCTTACGGGTTACGCGGTCGGAGATGCCGCGGACCTGCTGTCGCGGCTGCGTCAGGACGGCGCGCATGTGCATCTGGATCTGGGCGAAGGCGGCTCGATCTCATTCCGCGATACCGAGCTGAGCGCCTTCGGCGACGGCAGCTTCGAGATTGCCGCGGGCGGCGGGCGTGCCTTTGGCCAGACCGTCGCCGATCCCCTTGCGCAACCGGGCGAGTCGCGCGCGGGCACAGCTGAGGATCATGACCCGCCTCGGGCCGATCCCCCGATCCCGGACCAGCCCGCGCCGCCGGACCCGGATCGTTCCGGCATGAATTTGCAGGGGCACGATCACGGAGAGCGGCTGCGCGGCGGTTCGCTTGACGACATGCTGCGTGGTGGCGCGGGCGATGACCTGCTGCGCGGTCTGGATGGCGACGACTGGCTTGACGGGCGGACGGGCAGGAACCACCTGAACGGCGGCGCGGGTCAGGATACGCTGGTCGCGCAGGGCTGCGGCGACCGGCTTTACGGCGAGGAAGGCGAGGATCTGTTCATCCTCACGGCCTGCGCCAGCAACACCGAGATCATGGATTTCGCCCCCGGCGACCGGCTGGACATCAGCAGGATCGCCCAGGCGGCCGAGGATGTGCGGCTGACGCAGGCGGGAAACTGGCTGCGGCTGTGGGTGCAGCCGGACGAGGACGGCGACTGGCAGGACATCGCCGGCATCCGCTTGGCCGATCCCACGCAGGTCTGGGACGCGCTTCAGTTCGGCTGAGCCTTCGGTGACGCGCGCAGGGCGCCCCCCTCACATCGCCGAAGACAGGCCTCCACCGACCCGCAAGCGAGGGAACATTGCGTCACGAGCGACGTTGTCCATGTCAATCCCAGTGGCCCTTTGGCCGAACAGGAGAGTCCGATGATCGAAAAAACCTTCACCCCCACCCGCACCTTGTTCAACCGCATGGCCCCGGCAGTGATGGCTGCCGCATTCGCCCTGGCCCTGGCCCCCGCCGCCGTTCATTCCCAAGCCGCGTCGGACGCGGATGATGCTGCTACCTCGGCTCCGGCAGGCAACGCCGACGACCAGGCGACTGCCGAAATGCAGCCGGATGCGACGGCCCGAATGGTGCTGTCTGACGGCACGGACGCCGGTATGGTGAACCTGATGGAGACGCCGTCAGGCATCGTCCTTGTCCAGGCGGAACTGAAGGGCCTCCCCCCGGGCGGAGAGCACGCAATTCATATCCACGAGACCGGCACATGCGAGGGTCCCGACTTCGAAAGCGCAGGCGGTCATTTCACCGGCGGCAAGGAGCACGGTGTTCTGACTGCGGGCGGCCCTCACCCGGGCGACTTGCCGAATTTCACCGTCGGCGCAGATGGCACGGCGAAGATCGACCACTTCGTGGCGGACTTCAAGATGGCCGACCTGATGGACGATGATGGTTCGGCCATCGTCATTCATGCCGGCACGGATGACTATAAATCCCAGCCCTCTGGCGACGCCGGTGACCGCCTTTCCTGCGGTGTCGTCGAAGCGAACTGACGGTTCGACGGTTACGTTCTTCAAACTGATCAGAGGATGCAACGGCCGCCTGAGCGGCCGTTTCCGCCATATCTGGTCCGCAATTCGATAACCCTCCCTGATCTTTCGGTCTCGGACAGGCGTCAGAGCTCACCGGCAAAGCGTTCGACATTGGCATCCAGCGTCACGTCCAGTCACACGGCGGACTCCAGATCGGATGCCACCCGTTTCGCTATGATAGTTTCGATCCACGCCCCCGCATGGGGGGCAACTCGGGTTCTTTTGCTTCCAGCGTCTCCCACTCGGACGGCGGCAAGCCTTCCACGGAATGTGCATACATCGTCGGACCTCAATGCGTGTCGAGGACAGGATCGGTCAAGTTTCTGAACGAAATTCGTTCAAGAACGGTTAATGCAGCCCGGTCGGCCGGGCGCCGGGATTAGAAGGGATTTCAGCGCAAACCGCGCTGCCCGCCGCCAGGACGGCGTTGACTTCAAGGCTGAGCCTGCGCCCCTGGCGGCCTGACCGCCACCTGCCCTCCCCCGGCGCAGCACAGGTTCACGCCCATGATTCGGCCCGCCACGCAAGCTGCGAGAGCTTCCTCTCCAGCGCACAGCGCTCAGGCATTCTTGCGGTCCACCAGCTTGTTGAAACGGCTGGTGGAGCCATCCTCCAGCGTCTCCTGATACAGGAACGCCAGATCGTTTTCCTCGAAGATGCGGAAGAACTCGTCCCACGAGATTTCTTCCAGCCGCTCCTCGGGTTCGTTGAAATCGATGCGCAGCAGGCCGCCGTTGTCGCCGGTGTCCTTGACGCGGGCGGGGTGGCCGTTGCGGGCCTCGGCCCATTTGCGGATGGTGTCGTGGTCGGTGGTGGTCTGGGATGTGGTCATCTGTGTCTCCTTGGGGTTCTGCCTTACGCGATGCGGGGCGGAGGCTCGGTCGCGGCGGGGCGGTCGGTGCGGCGGCAAAGATAGACCTCGGGCTCGGGATGGGCCTCGATGGCAAAGCCGGAACTGCGCAGCATGGCTTCGGTCGCGGCGCGGTTGGGGACGAACCAGTTGGTCGGATCGCCGGCAAAGCGGTGCTCGACGAAATGCAGGCGCGGGGCGGCGTCCTGACGGAACGGCGTGTCGTCGTTGAAATCGTAATCCTGATCCAGCGCCGCGACGTCCTGCGCCCCGCGCTGCATGCACTGAAACAGCATCTGATCGCCCACGACATGCTCGTGCAGCAGGTCCAGCGCCAGCAGCGGGTGGCGCAGGTGATAAAGCACGCCCATGAAGATCACCAGATCGAAGCGCCGCCCGAGGCGACCGACATCATAGACCGACATCTGGTGAAACGCGATGTCGGCGCCGGCCTGTTCGGCGGCGAAACGCGCCTGTCGCAGGTAATGCGGGTCGGAATCCACCGCCACCACCTCGGACGCGCCGCGCCGCGCCATTTCCAGCGCATAGAAGCCGGCATTGCAGCCGATATCCAGCACGCTGCGGCCGCTCAGATCCTCGGGCAGCACATGGCGGAAGCCCTGCCATTTGAAGCTGGGATAGTCGCCCAGAAAATGGTCGGGCGCAGTCTGGATGCCGCCGATGCGCAGATTGTGGAACCACGGGCCCAGCGCCTTAATCTGGCGGGAAAGGTCGTCGCGCCCGTCCATCAGCCCGGCACCTGCGACAGCGGCGCATCGGCGCCCTGGGGGGTGCGACCGGCGCCCACCGCCGCCGCGAACCAAGTGGCGGTCTGCGGCAGGCCCTGATTCAACGAGACCCTGGGCGCCCAGCCCAGCAATTCGCGCGCCCGCGAGATGTCCGGGCAGCGCCGCTTTGGGTCGTCCGTGGGCAGCGGGCGGAACACCAGTTGCGCTTCGCCGGGCACCAGCACCTGCACCTGCTGCGCCAGTTCCAGAATGGTGAACTCTTCCGGATTGCCCAGATTGATCGCGGTCTTGGGCGCAGTCGGCACCTCCATCAGCGCGATCAGGCCGGCCACCAGGTCCGAGACATAGCAGAAGGACCGCGTCTGCCGCCCCTTGCCATAGATGGTGATGTCTTGCCCGCGCAGCGCTTGGACAAGGAAATTCGACACCACGCGCCCGTCATCGGGGCGCATGCGCGGCCCGTAGGTGTTGAAGATCCGCGCCACCCGCACATCCAGTCCGGCGCGCGCATGATCGAAACACAAAGCCTCGGCGGCGCGCTTGCCCTCGTCATAGCAGGCGCGCGGGCCGGTGCAGTTGACGCGGCCGGGATAATCCTCGGGCTGGGGGTGGATCTGGGGGTCGCCATAGACCTCGCTGGTCGAAGCCTGCAGGAAACGCGCGCCGTGATCGCGCGCCAGATCCAGCAGATGCGCGGTGCCCTGCACATTGGTCAGCATCGTGTGGATGGGGTCGGCCTGGTAATGCGGCGGCGAGGCCGGGCTGGCGAGGTTATAGACCCGGTCCACCCGTTCGCGAAGCACCAGCCTTGTGCGCACATCGCCGCGCACTATGCGGAAATCGTCATAGCTGCACAGCGGCAGGATGTTGTCCTCTCGCCCGGTGGCGAAGCTGTCAAGGCACAGCACGCGGTGCCCCTGTTCCAGCAGCGCCTCGCACAGATGCGAGCCGACGAAACCGGCGCCGCCGGCGACAAGGATGGTGTTCTTCGCGGGTGTTTCGGGTCTGATATTCATCGCCCCTCTCCTGTTTGGTTACGTCCGCTCCATTCTGTCTGCGCGCGCGCCGTGCAGCACGCGCGCCAGTTCACGCGCCCGCGCCCGGCCGGTATGTTCGGCCAGCACGCGGCGGCGCGCATTCTCTCCCAACGCCCGGCGGGCGGGATCGCTCAGCCCGGTCAGCGCCGCCACCACGTCCTGCGTATCCTGCGCGATGACGATGGCCTCGCCATCGGGAAACAGCTCGTTCAGCCCGCGCCAGTCGTCGCTGATGATCGGCGTGGCGCAGGCGCCGGCCTCGAACAGGCGCACGCTGGGGGACCAACCCATGCGGCGCATCGCGGCGCGGGTGACGTTCAGGGTAAAAGCCTGCCCGTTGTAGAACTCGACATGGCGCGCCGGCGGCAGATGCTCGATCCGCTCGACATTTTCGGGCCAGTCGATGTCGTCGGGATATTGCGGCCCGGCGACGACAAAGCGGCGGTCCGGCAGCAGGCGGGCGGGTTCCAGCAGCAGCGCCTCAAGCGTCGGCTGCCGGTCGGGGCTGTAGGTGCCGAGATAGCCCAGATCCCATCTCTGCTTCACGTCCATCGGACCATAGCGATCCGCGTCGACGGCGCAATACAGCGCCTCGGCCCGGCGCGCGCCGCGCTGCTTTTCCAGATGCTCCAGCACCGCGCCGCCGGAGAACGAGAAATAGATGTCGAAGAGGCCGACCTGACGCGCGGCCAGATATTCCTCGTCGCCCTGGTCCAGCCGGTCCAGCGTCACCGGCGTGTCGATGTCGTAAAAGCACAGAAGCTGCGGGTTCAGCGCGTGCAGCGCGTCGATGATCTGCACCCCGTCCGGCACATACGATCCGACCATCACCGCATCGGCCCGGGTCAGCCGGTCGCGATGGCGGTCCAGCATCGCGGCCGGATCGTCGTAAAGCTGCAATTCGCAGAAATCGGGGGCGGGCAGGTCGCGGTGGGGCGCGTACCACGGCACGTCGCGTTCCAGAAACAGCACCTTGTGGCCTTCTTCTGCCAGCCCGCGCAGCAGGGCGCGATAGGTGGTGGCATGGCCATTGCCCCAGGACGAGCTGAGCGAGAGGCCCAGGATCACGATGTCCAGCGGCGCGCTCATGCGGTTTCCCTCGCCGCAGCCAGCCGGGCGCGGAACAGATCGTCGGCCAGCGCCGCGCGGTGGGTATAGGTGTGCTCGTTCAGAACCCGTTGCAGCGCCGCCTCTCCGATCCGCGCGGCCCGTTGGGGCGAAACGCTTCGGACAAGGTCGGCCACGTCCTGCCCGTCGCGGGCCACGAGAATTTCCTCGCCCGGCGCAAGAAACATCTCGACCCCTTCCCAGGCGTCGGTGACGATGCAGGCCCCGGCCCCGGCGGCCTCGAAGACGCGGGTGGCGGGGGAAAACCCCGTTTCCGCCATGCTGTCGCGGGCGATGTTCAGCACCATGCGCGCGCTGGCATTCAGCGCGTTATGATCGCGCGTCGGCACATGGCCGAGCGCGCGGACATTGTCCGGCATCCCGTGCCCCTGCCAGCCCGATCCACCCAGCAGGAAGCGCGCCTCGGGGCAGGCGGCGGCGGGGGCAAAGAACCACGCCGCGACCCGCGCCTCGCGGTCGGGCAGGCGGTTGCCCAGAAACGCCATGTCGCAGGCGAAGCGCGGCTCGGGCGGCACCGGATGGTGGGTGTCGGGGTCAAGCGCGTTATAGACCGGCACACAGTCGCGCGCGCCAAGGGCGCGATAGGCGTCGATGACCGGCTGTCCGCCGCCATAGGTCAGCACCAGATCGAGGTCGGGCAGCGCCGTGCGCAGCGGGTGTTCGGAGGCGGCGCGCAGTTCGGCCAGCGTGGCGGGGGCGTCCACGTCCCAGAAGATGCGCAGGGCGTCGGGCCGGGCGGCCCCCATCACCTCGGTCAGCAGCAGATCGTCCTGAAAGCCGACGCCGCTGGCCTTGACCACGATATCGGCCGTCGCGGCCTTGGCGGCCGCGTCGCGCAAGGCGGGAATGGTGCCGTCATAGACCACGACGCGGGCCCAGTCGGGCGGGTCGATGTCGCGGTTCTGCTGCCGGTCGTGGACGTCGGGTTCGTAGAATGTGATGTCATAGCCGCGCGCCGCCAGCGCCCGCAGGATGCCGCGATAATAGGTCGCCGCCCCGTTCCAATAGGCCGACAGCAGGCTGGAGCCGTAAAAGGCGATCTTGGTCATGCGATATTCTCCGTCTGCGCAGATGTCCCAAGCCGGGCCAGGATTGACAGCAGCTCTTCGGCGCGGTGGCGGCAGGTGTGGCGGGCGCGGATCGTCTCCAGCCCGGCGGCGGCGATCTCGCGGCGCTTCGCTGGATCGTGGATCAGCGAGGACAGATGGTCGCGCATCTCGGGGCCGTTGCGGGCGCGCAGATGGTCGGTGCCGGGGCGGAACAGCCCTTCGCAATCGTCCCACGGCGCGCTGACCAGCGGGATGCCGCAGGCGAGCGCCTCGAACATGCGGATGGTGGGGATGCCGGGCAGCGCCTGCACATAGGGGGCGCGCGGCACATGCACGGTGACGCGGTGGCGGGCGAATTCGCGCGGCACATCGGCATTGGCGATCCAGCCGCCATAGGCGATCCCGGCCTGATGCAGCCGCGCCAGCGCCTCATCGGGATAGCGAACGCCGCGAATGTTGGCCGACAGGCCCAGTGCTGCCACCGGCTCGATCAGGAACTCGGCCAGTTCGGCACTGCGTTCGCCGTCGCCCCAATTGCCGATCCAGACCAGATCGGCCTGCGGCTCCTGATCCAGCGGATGGAACAGCGCCACGTCCGCCGCCTCGTGCCAAGTGAACACCTGCCGCCCCCAGCCCGCGCGCAGATAGCGTTCGCGCAGCGTCTCGCCAAACGCGAGAATGCCGTCGTAATTCGAGAGATCGAGCGCGCCGATCTCGCCCTCGGCGCTGACGGCGCGGTGATGGGTGTCGTGAAACAGCAGCGTGAACCGCGCCCCGCCCCGGCGCAGCGCGCCCAGTTCCGCAATCAGCGCCGGGTCGGTCCATTCATGCACCACCACCACATCGGCACCGTCCAGCAGGTCCTGATGCCGGGTGTCGGCGTCATAGCGGCGGGTGTGCAGCATCGGAAAGGCGTGGTGAAAGGCCTCGATGGCGCCCTCGCCCTGCTCGGCGATCAGGTTGTCGCGCGACCAGGACTGCTCGGGCTCAAGCGCCTGCGCCTGATGGCCCAGATGCTGCAATTCGCGCATCACGCCGCGCAGGAAATGCGCGTTGCCGTGGTTCCAGTCCGAGATCAGGGAATGAGTGTAGAAGACAAAGCGCATGTCAGTGAACCTCTGCCCCGGCGGCGTGTTGCGCACGCAGCCGGTCGTGAATTGCGGCCATGGCCTGAACCTGCGCGGCCAGCGAATAGCGCGCCGCCCAGTCCTGCGCCGCCTGCCCCATGCGGGCGCGCAGGGCGGGGTCGTCGATCAGCCGGTTGACCGCCGCCGCCAGCGCCGCCGCGTCGCGGGGCGCAAAGAACAGCGCCGCCCCGTCCCAAAGCTCGCGATAGGTGGGGATGTCGCTGAGGACCAGCGGCACGGCGGCGCGCGCCGCCTCGGCCACGGCAAGCCCGAAGGGTTCGTAGATCGAGGGCGACACGAAGATGCCCGCGCCCTGCACCAGCGCCAGCGTGTCCGCATGCGGCAGCGACCCCAGCGTCGTGGCGTGGCGCAGCGCGACCTGCGCGCCGTTATCGCCGCGCGTCGGGCCGGCCATGTGGACCGGCCAGCGGGTCTCGGCCGCGGCAAGGTCCAGCGTCGCCGCGTCCTTGCCCTCATCCCACCAGCGCCCGGCGGCGGCCACGATGGGGCGCTGCGGCAGGCGGATGGCGGGCGCGGCGCTGGCGTTATGCACCACCTGCAGCCGGTCGATGGGTCCGTAACACGCGGTCAACGCATCGGCATGGGCGCGCGAGGGCGCGATGACCGCATCGGCGGCGTCGAAACCGGCCTGCGCCAGCCGCGCCTGCCATGCCCAGTCCGGCGGCAGCGCGCTGCCCCGGACCGCGCGAAACCACGTCGCGACGCAGGAATGAGAGACGGCGACGATGGGCAGGTCCAGATCCAGCCCCGCCGCCTGTCCCGGCAGGTTCAGATGCAGCAATTCCGCGCGGTGCCGCCGGGCCATGTCCGCGATCTCGCGCGGCACATCGGCCAATCCTGCGGCGTCGGGGACCATCCATTCCAGCGGCGCGCGGCCCCAGTCGAGCACGCCGACCGCCTCGGCCTCGGCCCGCTGCGCCGGGCTGGGGGCGGGGCCGAAGCCTGCGAACACCACCTCATCGCCCCGCTCGCGCAGCCCACGGCCCAGATCCAGCGCATAGCGCCACACCCCGCCCACCGCATCGAGTGTCATCAGCACCCGTGTCATGAGGCCATCACCCGCCGCTGCGCGGGCGTTTTCGCGGGAAAGCTGCGGTTCTGGCGCAGCCAGTCGGCCAGCTGACCCAACCCCTCTTGCCAGCCGATGCGCGGCTGCCAGCCGGTGCGGGTTTGCAGCAGGCCGGTATCGGCCACGAACCAGAACTGATCGCCCTGCCGCCAGTCGTGCCGGCTGACCTCGCAGGGTTCTCCGGTCAGGCGCGCGATCTGATCCAGCACCGCGTTCAGGCTGACCGCGTTGCGCGGCCCGCCGCCAAGGTTGAAGGCCATGCCGCTGAGCGCGTCGATATTGTCCAGCACACCGCGATAGGCGGCCACGCAATCATCGACATGCAGCACGTCGCGCACCTGCTTGCCGTCGCCATAGATCGAGATTTCGCGGCCCTCCAGCGCGCGGATCAGGAAATGCGCGACCCAGCCCTGATCCTCGGTCCCGAACTGGCGCGGGCCATAGATGCAGCTCATCCGCAGCACTGCCGCCGGGATGTCATAGGATGTCGCGTAATCCAGCACATACTGGTCGGCCACCCCTTTCGAGCAGCCATAGGGCGTGCAGAAATCCAGCGGGCGACCCTCGCCGATGCCGTTGTCGCGCAGGTCGCGGTCCTCGGGCAGATGGCGGTCGTCATGTTCGGCCATCGCTACGTCTTCCAGCGCGCCATAGACCTTGTTGGTGCTGGCAAACAGCACCGGGACGCGACGGCCGGTGGCGCGCACGGCCTCCAGCAGGTTCAGCGTGCCGCGGGCATTGATCTCGAAATCCTGCATCGGGTCGGTCAGGCTGGTCGTCACCGCCGTCTGCGCGGCCAGATGCACGACGCTGTCGGCATCGCGCACCGCCGCCCGCAGCGAGGTCATGTCGGCCAGATCGGCCGGCACCGGATGCAGCCGCGCGCCGTGACGCTCGGCCAGCCAATGCAGGTTCTGTTCCACACCGGGCCGCGAGAGGTTGTCATAGACGATCACCTCGCGCCCCTCGGCCAGCAGGTTGTCGGCCAGATTGCTGCCGATAAAGCCGCTGCCGCCGGTGATGACCACGGGCTTGACCGCGCCGGACAGCCCCGGCGCGGCAAGCCGCGTCACCTCGCGCACCCGGTCCACCCCGCCCGAGGTCAGCAGCCGGGCCAGCAGTTTCGGTCGGCCGCGCGCATCGACCGCGCCCATGTGATAATGGCGCGGGTCGAACCACAGCCCTTCCTGCACCGCGATATCGCCCGGCAGATCGGCCCAGCCATACCAGTACATCCGGTCCGCCCCGGCATCGAGCGCGTCGACGAAACGGCGCATCTGCGCGGCCTCGTCCCCCCGCCAGGTTGAATAGCCGGTCTCGGTCAGCCAGATTTCGGCCTGCGGGTTATAGCGGTTCAGGATCGCGCGCGTCTCCTCCAGCAGCGCATCCCAGCCGCGCCACGATCCCTCCTCGCTGTCCCAGGTGCCGGGAAAGCCATGCAGACCCACCGCCGCCATCTCGGCCAGCAGCCCGCGCTGACCCATCAGGTCCAGCCACAGCGGATCGAAAGGGCACGGCCCGCCCAGAACCGCCTTCCAGCCACGTTCGTTGATCCAGTGGGCCGCGCCGCCGGCCATCTCGCAGAACAGCAGATGGTCGCTGTCGTAGCGCCAGTCCCAGTCCAGCAGGTTGTTGGGCTCGTTCCACAATTCGACATGGGTGAAATGCTGTCCGTGGCGGGTCAGCACGCGGTCGATGAAATCGGCGTATGATTTCAGATCGTGCGGCGGCCCTGACGACTTTCCCGTGCGCGACAGCGATGGCGGCGTGTAATGCACGCAAGGCAGCAGGTCGATGTCACGCCCCAGATGGGGCAGCAGCCAGTCATACCATTCCTCGCCGCCCGGCGCGTGGTATTCCGCCCAGGACAGGTGCGTGCGCAGATAGGTCGCCCCGGCGGCGCGCATGTCCGCCAGCGCACGTTCGACGCGCGCATGTTCGCCCGGGCGGAACCACTCGGCAAAGCCGAACCGCTCGGTCATGATACCAGCCTCCGCGCCTCGAGCTGGCGGCGCATCTCGGCGCCGCGGTCGATGACGGTCTGGCCGCGCACCCATTCCACGAAATCGTCCAGCGATTCCTCAAGCCGGCGCTCCGGCGCAAAGCCCAGCCGCTCGCGCGCCTTGGAAATGTCGGCGAAACAGTTGCGGATGTCGCCGGCGCGCGAACGGCCAAGGATCTCCGGTTCCAGATCGGGCCGGTCCATCTCGGCCGCCAGCAATTCGGCGACGCGGGCGATGCTGTAGGCTTGACCCGAGCCGATATTGAAGACCTCGCCGCCGATGCCGGGCGTTTCCAGCGCCAGGCGGAAGGCGCGGGCGACATCCTCGACATGGACGAAGTCGCGCTGCTGTTCGCCGTCCTCGAAGATCGTCGGCCGCTCGCCGCTGGCCAGACGCGATGCGAAATTCGCCAGCACGCCGGTATAGGGGTTCGACAGCGCCTGCCCCGCACCGAAGACGTTGAACAGCCGCAGCGCCACCGCCTCGGGCGGATAGGTGTCGCCGAAGATCAGCACCTGGCGTTCCTGCGCGTATTTCGTCAGCGCATAGATCGAGGCAAGATCGACGGGTTTCGTCTCATCCGTCGGCACCGCCTGCAGGGGCTGGCCGTCCGGCCCCGGAATGTTCCAGCGCCCGCCGCGCACCGCCTCGGCATCGCGTCGGGCGGTATCGACCGTCTCGCCCGAGGCGGTGGCATAGCGCCCCTCGCCATAGACGCTCATCGACGAGGCGACGACGATGCGTTCGACCGGGTGATCCAGCAGCGCCTCCAGCAGGACCGCCGTGCCCAGATCGTTCGCGCCGACATAGCGCGCGATCTCGTACATGGACTGGCCGACGCCGACCTCGGCCGCCAGATGCAGCACCGCATCGCAGCCCTTCAGCGCGCCGCGCAGGCTGTCGGCGTCGCGCATGTCGCCACGGATGAAATCTACATCGTCGGGAAGCGCGGCGGCACCTTCATGGACCTGTTCGATCAGCGCGTCATAAACGCGCACCTCGTGGCCGTGCTGCTGCAATTCCTGGGCCACATGCCGGCCGATGAAGCCGCAGCCGCCCGTTATCAGAACCCTTGTCACTGCTCCCCCTTCTGCCCGTCGGGCGTCACCGATATTTTCAGTGCAACAGCGGAAAGCGAGGAATGGTTCCGCAACCTCAGGCGCTTGGCGCTTTTTGCTGGAACCCGAGCCGCCATCGTTGGTTGGATGTGCGGAAGAAGCTGCTCATGCTTCTTCGGGTCACGACGCCGCAGGATCGGAGGAGCCTTCTGCATGCACGACACCTCGCCACAACTCTGCACATCCGCCGCCGACACGATGCCGGCCGCGCGGCTGACCGGGAAGGGACAGTTCGATCTGGTCGAACACCCGATCCCCCGTCCCGGCCCCGGACAGGTGCGCATCGCGCTGGAAGGCTGCGGGGTATGCGCCTCGAATCTGGGGCCATGGGCGGGGCCGGACTGGATGGTCTTTCCCACGGAACCCGGCGCGCCCGGACATGAGGGCTGGGGCCATGTCGATGCCCTGGGGGCCGGAGTGACGGGGCTGCGCACGGGCGACCGGGTCGCGTTTCTGGGTCAGCGCAGCTATGCCGCCTTCGATCTGGCCGCCGCCGATCAGGTGGTGGCGCTGCCGCCGGAACTGGACGGCCGCCCCTTTCCCGGCGAGGCGTTGGGGTGCGCCATGAACATCCTCGCGCGCAGCCGCATCGAGCCGGGCATGCGGGTCGCCATCGTCGGGATCGGCTTTCTGGGTGCCGCGCTGACCCGGCTGGCGGCGAATTTGGGGGCCGAGGTGATCGCCATTTCGCGCCGGCCAGAATCGCTGGCGCTGGCGCGGCGGATGGGGGCGGCACGCACCATCGCGATGCACGATCACTGGGCCATCATCGACGAGGTGCGCGCGCTGACCGACGGCGCGATGTGCGAGGTGGCGATCGAGGCGGTGGGGCTGCAATGGCCGCTGGATCTGGCCGCAGAGCTGGTGGGCACGCATGGGCGGCTGGTGATCGCGGGCTATCACCAGGACGGACCCCGGCAGGTGAACATGCAAAGCTGGAACTGGCGCGGCATCGACGTGATCAACGCCCATGAACGCGACCCCGCCACCTGCGTCGCGGGGATGGAACGTGCGGTCCAGGCGGTGATGGCGGGACGGCTGGATATCGAGCCGCTTCTGACCCATCGCTTTGCACTGGAGGATCTGGGCGCGGCGCTGGACGCCACCCGCGACAAGCCCGACGGTTTCGTCAAGGCATGGGTGACATGCCGCTAGAAACCTCTGTGACCACCCGCCCGCGGCTGGGCTTTCTGGGGCTGGGCTGGATCGGGCGGCTGCGGATGCGCGCGCTGGCCGACACCGGGCTGGCCGAGATCGTGGCCTTGGCCGATCCGGTGGCGGACTGCCTGGCCGAGGCGGGCGCGCTGGCCCCCGGCGCGGCGCGGGGCAGCACCCTTGCCGACGTTCTGGATAGGGGGTGCGACGGGGTGGTGATCGCCACCCCCAGCGCGCTGCACGCCGAGCAGACGATTGCCGCCCTGAACAGCGGCGTGGCGGTGTTCTGCCAGAAACCCCTGGGGCGCGACGCCGATGAGGCCGCGCGCGCCGTCGCCGCCGCGGAACGCGCCGACCGCCTGCTTGGGCTCGATCTCTGCTATCGCCACACGGCGGCAATGCAGGCCATTCGCGAGATCGTGCAAGGCGGCGACATCGGCGAGGTCTTTGCGGCCGATCTGGTGTTTCACAACGCCTATGGCCCCGACAAGCCCTGGTTCTACGATGCCGCCCAGTCGGGCGGCGGTTGCGTCATGGATCTGGGGGTGCATCTGGTGGATCTGGCGCTTTGGGTGCTGGCTTTTCCGCCCGTCACCAACGTCTCGGCGCAGCTTTTCGCCGGCGGCCGCCCGCTGACCGCGCGCGATCAGGTCGAGGATTACGCCACCGTCACCCTGCAACTGGGTTCTGGCGCGGTGGTGCGGATCGCGTGTTCGTGGAACCTCTCGGCGGGGCGGGATGCGGTGATCGAAGCCAGTTTCCACGGCACGCAAGGCGGCGCCGCCATGCATAACCGCGACGGCTCGTTCTTCGATTTCGCGGCGTATCATCATACCGGCACCGCGCGCCGCCTGCTGGCCGAACCGCCCGACGACTGGGGCGGCCGCGCGCTGGCAGAGTGGGCACGGCGCCTGGGGCAGGCAGAAGGCCACGATCCGGCGGCCGAAAATTTCGTGCAGCTTTCACGGATCATCGACCGCATCTATGCTGCGGCCCTTGAAGGTGACAGATGCCGCTGATCGGACTTCTTGGCTTGATCTGCCTGATGATCGTCATGGCCGACTTCCTGATGACGACGGTGGGGACGAACGACACCAGCCCCATCGCCATGCGCATCGGAAAGCTTGCGTTCAGACTGGTCAGGCGCCTGCCGGAAACCGACCTCAAGCACAAGGTGATCGGACCCCTGGTCGTCGCAACCGCAGCCACGTGGTGGATCCTTGGCGTCAATCTGTCATGGGCGATGATCTTCATGGGTGTGCCGGATTCCCTGGTCGAGCAGAACGCGGGGCGCACCGCCGATGCCGTGGGATATATTTCCCATGTCGGGCACCTGCTTTCCACCGTCGGCGGCGGCCCCACATCGCCGGCCTCGACCGGCATCGCGCTGTTGGGCGTGGTGGTGGCGGTGAACGGGATGATCGTCCTGACCCTCGCCGTCAGCTTCGTGATGTCGACGACGCAAACGGTGGTCGAGGGGCGCAGGCTTCTTCTGTATCTGGGCGCCAGCAGGACGGGCGACGCGGATGTGCTGAAGGATCTGGCGGGGCTGACCGCGCAGCTGAACACGGCGCCATTCGCGCTTTTCTTCAGCCATCAGGACGCCGGGCTGAGGATCCCCGAGCAGTTGTCGCACATCTTCACGCGGCGACTGGACGATACCGATGTCGAATGGTCGCGCCTGATCCGCGCCCTTCCCTATTTCCAGCAATATTCCGACGCGGGAATGGCGACCGGTCTGGAGCGATGGCTTTCCGCCTTTTCGGCGCGCCGCTCGGATTAGCGCCTTCGGGATGCCCATCGCCGAACGCTCGCGGCGCGCCGGAGACGCCGGCCTGAAGGTTCCGTTTGCGTTTCAGCCCCGGTGGGAAGTCCTCTACACGAAAAGAAAGCTTTCGCGCCCGGGCCACCGCCGCCGACACCGCGCACCACCGCTGCGCCTGTTCAGATCGGCAGCGGATAGGCGATGCGCAGGGACCGCCCCTGCAGCGGGTCGAGTTGCAGGTGCAGGCGTCCGTCGTCGCCGACCTCGCCCTCGACCGTCTCGGCGATCATGTCCAGAACCGGTCCGGACCTCGGCACGTCCAGCGTCAGGACTTCGTCCACCGGCTCGCGCCCGAAATTCAGCGCCGTGATCTGCCGCCCGCGCCGGTCGGGCAGTTCGTGCATCATCACCAGCAGGCCCGGCGTCTGCACGTCGGGAATGGCAATCTGTTCGCTGGCCGCGATCCCGTGCGCCTCGCGCACGGCAAGCAGACGTTTCAGCCGGCTGGCGAAACTGTCCGGGTCGTCAAGCTGTTCGGTGATCGGCCCATACAGCGTGCGCGCCCGCGGCAGCCCGTCGGCCGAATGGCTGGCATCGGGCACCGCGCCCGTCAGGTCATAGGCGCCGCGCGCGATCCAGCGCGTGTCGCCATCCGACATCAGATGCGCCACCTGATCGGGGTCCAGCGGCAGCGCGCCGACCAGATCCCAGCCCGACAGCGCGAACACCCCCGGCTGGAACGCGTTATACATCACCAGCAGCAGATGCGCGCGCCGGATTTCCTCGATCTGGCCGGCGTCCAGCGCGTCCAGATCCTCGTGCCCCAGCGCCGCCGCGATCAGGCTGACCGTGGTGCAGGCGACGCCGTTGGTGACGAAACGCAGGTTATAGGGCGCGCGCGGGCCGCTGATCGCCTCGTACATGGTCTCGCGGATATGGTCGCGCAGCGTGCGTCCCTGCCACGACTGCCCGCCCAGATCGAACATGTCGTTGGCGTGCAGGGTCCAGAAATGCACCAGTTCCAGCGTCAGTTCATCGTGGTTCTGCATGGCGTGGATCAGCGAGGCGGGATCGATGCCGTAATCATGCACCATCCGCAGCATCATCCGCAGGAATTCGGTGTCGCCCGTCACCAGCGCGTGATGATAGGCGGGACGGGTGATGAAATCATAGGACAGATCGGCGCCGTGCCCGGACATGGCGGCGATGTCGTCCACCGTCAGGTTCAGTTCCTGAAAGGTGAACCCGCCGGCCTTTCGCACCATGCCGCCCAGCAGGCTGTTGCCCACCACCGACAGCGGATGGCTTTCCGACCAGACCGTGCCGTTCTCGCGCTTTTCGATGCCCAGAAAGCCGTTCGCGTCCAGACGCAGACCGCGCGCGCCCAGCTGGTCCAGCGAATGCAGCGCATCGCCCATGATCATCGTCTGGGCGGCGAATGACGGGTCAAGCCAGTTGAGGCTGGGCTGCCCCTCCTTGAAGTAATGCAGATAGACCCAGCGGCGCATCTTTCCGTCAACGCCCTTGATCGGGGCCGTCACGCTCCAGTCGGTTTCCTTGACGCCCGGCTCGAAAAAGATGACGCGATGAAGCTGCCCGGCGATATAGTCGCGCTCGGCCAGCAGATCGACGGTGTCCGGCGACAGGTTGGCGGATTGGCGGCCGGCGGGCACCTCGGGCAGAAGATCCCAGTCGTCCGGTGCGATCTCGATCATGTGATAAAGCCCCGGATAATCCGCGTGCCGCATGCAGGCCAGGTGAAAATCCGGTCCCTTTCCGGTATGCGACGGAATCACATCGTCGATCACCACGGCGTTGTGCGCCGCCGCGATGGCGCTGAGCGTGACGTATTCGTCGCGTGTGCCGAAGCCCGGATCGACATCGAAACCGATCCGGTCGAAATTGCCGTCGATCGTCGGCGTATAGCGCCCGTCGAGATAGCCGCCCGATCGCTTTGTCGGGCCGGTATGAATCGCGCGGATGCCGATGGACGACAGGGCGCGCCACAGCGTCTGATCGCCCAGCGACGCCAGCACGGAAGAGCCTTCGGGCGTGATGACGGATGCCGGATAGGTCGTGATCCAGACAGGTGCGACCGCGCTTGCCTTGCGGGGCTGGGCCACGGCGTAGGGCCTGCGCCACATCCGCGCCGAGCCGCCATAGGCGCGCGCCGCCTGCCGCGCCTGGTGCAGCATCGACATCCGTTCCAGTTCCGCGACGCGATGATCGGACGCCTCGGGCCCGGGGCCTGCTGTCCTGTCCTTATCCGAACGTGCATTCTTCTCCATCCTTCACCTTTCCAGCGTTCCCGCCGCAATCAGACGTCGCAGGCTGCTTCTGCCAGATCGCAGCCGTCCTTGGGCGCGATGCCGGCCGATCCGCGCGCGGCAGGATGCAGCCCGGCCACCTGCCCGGCCTGGCTGCGCGCCAGAAGCATCCGGGGCGTTACCAGAACGGTCCCGCGCTCGGTGCGCCGGAACCAGCGCGCATCTTCCTGCGCATCCTCGCCGATCACCATGTCCGGCTCGATCACCGATCCCGGCGCAAGGATGCAGCCCGAAATCCGCGCGCCCCGTCCGATGACGGCGCCCTGCATCACGGCGGACCCTGTCACGCGCGCGTCCTTGCCGATCACGCTGTGCGAGGCGACGAACGACTCCACCACGTCCTGCGGTGCCAGTTCGCCACCGGGCGCGGCGCTGGCCAGTCCCGAGTTTCCGCCAGCCACGGCAGGCAGCACCGGCCATCTTCGATCCAGCAGCGCAAGATCGCGCTGCTGGTGGACCAAGTCCAGATGCGCATCGAGATAGGCGTCCAGCGTGCCGACATCGCGCCAGTAAGCCTGTGCCCCCGGCACCGGCGCTTGCAGCGCATGACCAATGGCCCGCCCTGCCCGGACGAATGACGGCACGATGTCGAAGCCGAAATCGTGCCGCGACCCGTCCCTGCTCCGGTCGTTCAACAGGGCTTTCCGCAGCGCCGTCCACCGGAAGATATATATCCCCATGCTGGCCAAGGCGCGGGCAGGATCGTCTCTCATGGCGGGCGGGTTTGCCGGTTCTTCCAGAAATTCGGTGATCCTGCCGTCCTCGTCCGCGTCGATGATGCCAAAGCCGTGCGCGGTATCCAGCGGAACGGCGGCCGCGGCGATGGTAAGATCGGCCCCGCTGTCACGATGCCTTTGCAGCATGGCGCGGTAATCCATACGATAGACATGATCCGCCGCCAGGATCAGCACGTCGCGCGTCGGCAGCGCATCGAGGCGGTCCATATTCTCGGTGACGGCCGCGGCGGTCCCGACATAGCCTTCGGCATGACCCGTGACCTCGGGACCATGCCGCACGTCGATGAACCCGCCTCGGGCCTCAAAGATCGGCCCCCAAAGCTGGGTCAGCCGTCGATGCAGGGTTTCCGGCCGATACTGGGTGGCGGCGATGACGTGACGGACACCCGAATTGCGCGCGTTCCCCAGGCTGAAATCCATGATCCTGCCGTGATCGCCGAATCGCAGCGCGGGCTTGCATTGCCGGTCCGACAGTTCATGCAGCCGCGTCCCCCGTCCTCCGGCCAGCAGGACGACCGGACAATCGGACATCGCGTCGTCCTGCGCCCTGAAGGCGTGTGTCATGATCTGCATGGCACCTTATCCCTGACCTGACAAGCAACGCGGGCCTGTTCCCGATTATCTGAAAACGAAAACTTTCCCTGCCGTCCTCCGGTTCCACAACCGCAGGATTTATCGCCAGCGGCGTCCTCCGATCGCGTTATCGGCCATCGTCTTCCGCCCTGGCAGACCGGAACAGGGCGACGGCACATTCTGACATCGCGTGATCGGCGGGTGGCCAGATGCGCACCTCGCCCGCACGCGCCGCCACCGCCTGCGCATCGAGGGGCGCTGGCGCCGACACCAGCACCCGCAATATGCTGTTGCCGTGAACGCGCCGGAATCCGACCGTGCCGGCGGGCGCCTGATCGTCGGGAAGATATTCGCCTGCCGCGAACAGGACCGGTTCGTCGCGCCGCAGCCCAAGAAGCCGGCGCGTCAGGTCCAGCTTCTCGCGGTCCTCCTTGCGCAAAAGCGTCGCCGGGTCGTCCAGCGCGGCATCGAGGCGGGCGAAATCCACCGGCGCGCGGTTGTCCGGATCGGTCAGGCGATAATTGCCGATCTCGCAGTCCTGATAGATGTCGGGAATCCCCGGCAAGGTCAGCTTCAGCGCCACCTGCGCAAGCGAAAGCCGCGACGCGGTGCGCGCGGCATCCTGCGTGGCGGCCGGAAGCGGATCAAGCGCGCGGGCCAGCGATCTGACGAAGGCCAGTCCGGCGGCTTCGAAAGCCTCGTTCGGGTCCTGCCATGACGTGCCTTCCTTGGCTTCGCGCATCGCCTTGGTCGCGTGATCGCAAAGCCGCGTGGCCAGATCGTCGCGACCGTCGCAGCCGGGCATCATCGCCCACAGCGATTGCACCAGATACCACCGCAGGTTCGGATCGACAGCATCGGCACCGTCCACCGCCGAGGCCGCCGCGAACAGGGCTTCGGCCGCGTCGGGATGGTGGCTCAGCGCGGCAAGACGCGCGCGCGCATCCTCGGACCGCTTGGTGTCGTGGCTGGAGGTCAGGCTGAGGCCCTGGGGCATATCGCGCATGCGCGCGTGCATGCGGGCGTGGAAGGTGGCCGCGTCGATGGCGGGGCGGTCCGGCTCGGCGCCGACCTCGTTCGCGCCGATCAGCGCGTTGTAACGATAAAAGGCCGTGTCCTCCTGCCCCTTGGCCATGACCGCGCCCGAGACCTGTTGAAACCGCAGGCGCAGCGCCGTGGCCTTCCCGTCCGGGTCCAGCAGGCAGCGCAGAAGAAAATCCACCGCATGCCGCTCTGCATCCTCTGCCGCCCGCGATGCCGCATCTTCCAGCGCCGCCACGTCCTCCGGGCGCGGGTCACTGTCGTCCAGATAGGGGCGATACCGGTCCAGATGCGCGATCAGCTCGACGATGGCCCGGCGCCAGGTCTCGGGCCCGTATTCCGCCGCGACCGGATCGTCTGCCGCGGCCCGCATGACCATCGCATGAAGCTGCCACAGTTCGGCGGCAAGCTCGGTTTCCAGAACCTGGCGCTTGGCGGATGCGACCACGTCGCCGAAATCGGCCGTCCGTCCGGTGATGCCGCGATAGAAATCGTCGATCCGTCGCGCGCCGCCCGTATCGGTCAGGACCTGCGCGATGTCGCGGGCAAGCACATATCCCGTCGTGCCCGCAATCGGCCAGTCGGGAAGGGTCTCATCGGGGGCGATGATCTTTTCCACCCACAGCGGCGTATCGGGCAGACGATCCCGCAGCCGTTCCAGATAGGCGGCGGGATCGGCCAGCCCGTCGATGTGATCGATCCGCAGCCCCGCGACCGTCCCCGATTTGCACAATTCGATGATCAGGCGATGCGTGTCCTCGAACACCCGGGCATCCTCAACCCGGACACCGATCAGGCCGCTGATGCTGAAGAACCGGCGATGCGTGATCGCGTCCCGCTCGGCCCGCCAGTGGCACAGCCGCCAGAACTGCCGGTCGTGCAGCGCGCGGATCGCGGCGCGGTCATCCGGACCCGGCAAGGTGTCGGGCATGGTGCGCGCGTCCAGCGGCACCCGCAGCGGCCCGTGAACCAGCACCGGTCCCCCCTCATCGTCCTCGACGGCAAAACCACCATCCTGCAACACATCCTCGAACGGCGCCGGCAGCATCGGCAGCACCAGCCGCCGGTCCGGCGCGATGTCGAAATGGGCGCGGTATCGGCTGGCGTCGCCCTTGGCCAGCAGGTCGCGCAGCCAGGGATTGTCCAGCGTGAACGCCATGTGGTTCGGCACGATGTCCAGCACGATCCCGATGCCGCGCGCCCGTGCGGCAACAGCCAGCCGATCGAATCCCGCTCGCCCGCCAAGCGCCGCGTCGATCACCGTCGGGTCGATCACGTCATAGCCGTGGGACGAGCCGGGTTGCGCGGCAAAGATCGGCGACAGGTAAAGATGCGTGATCCCCAGCCGCTCAAGATAGCCAAGCACCCGCTCGGCCCGGTCGAAATCCATGCCGCCGCGCAGTTGCAGCCGATAGCACGACGCAGGCAGATGTCGCATGTTTGCTCCCGCATTTCGGAATGACTGTCCTTGCGCCAATCATGTGTGGCGGCAGTTTCGGAACGTCCGGCCCGCCGGCTGGTTCCCGGTGCGGAACCGCCGCCAGTTTCGCCGGTTGGCAGATGCAGCGCACCGACCTGCGCGAAGGAGACGCCATGAAGGTGCTGTCGATCACGTCCGAGATGTATCCGCTGGTCAAAACCGGCGGGCTTGCGGATGTCTGCGGCGCGCTGCCCGCGGCGCTGTCGCAGCAGGGGGTCGAGATGCGCGTGCTGCTGCCGGGTTACCCGTCCGTTCTTGCGGCGGCAAGGCATTGCGGCGGGCCGACCCCCCTCGATCTGCCGCTCGGTCCGGCGGCGCTGCGGCGCTGCACGGTTGCGGGCGCGACGGTCTGGATACTGGACGCGCCCGAGCTGTATGACCGGCCCGGCGGGCCTTACCAGGCGGCCGACGGGCGCGATCATGGCGACAACTGGAAACGCTTCGGGCTGCTGGCGCAGGCGGCGGCACGGATCGCGGCCAAGGGCGCGGAAGGATGGCGGCCTGACATCGTGCATGCCCATGACTGGCAGGCCGGTCTGGTCCCGGCCTATTTAAGCGCGAATGCGATTCCCGCCCCGTCCGTGCAGACGATCCACAACATCGCCTTTCCCGGTCGTTTTCCGGCGGGGATTTTCGGCAGTCTCGGCCTGCCATCCGGCTTTTTCGACATGTACGGCGTGGAATTTCACGGCGATGTCAGCTTTCTCAAGGCCGGTCTCTATTTCGCCGACGCGATCACCACGGTCAGCCCCACCTATGCCGAGGAACTGACGCGGCCCGGCTTTGCGCACGGGTTCGACGGGCTGATCCGGGACCGGGCGGCCGATGTGACGGGCATCCTGAACGGGATCGACACGGCCGAATGGGACCCCGCCGCCGACAGGCTGATCGGGCGGCGTTTTACCCCGCGCAGTCCTGGACGGCGGACGGAGAATCGCCGCGCGCTCGGTTCCGCATTTGCGCTTGCCGAAGACAGCCCGCTGGTTTCGGTCATCAGCCGTCTTACCCACCAGAAAGGGATCGACCTGATCTTCGAGGCGGCAGACGACATCGTCGCGCGGGGGTTCAACCTGATCGTGCTGGGCACCGGCGACCCGGCGCTGGAGACGGCGGCCCATGCCGTGGCGACGCGTCATCCGGGGCGGGTCGGGGTGCATATCGGCCATGACGAGGCTCTGGCCCACCGTATCCAGGCCGGCACCGACGCGCTGCTGGTGCCGTCGCGGTTCGAGCCGTGCGGGCTGACCCAGCTTTGCGCGCTGCGCTATGGCGCGCTGCCGGTGGTCGCGCCGACCGGCGGGCTGATCGATTCGGTGATCGACGCGACCCCGGCATCGCTGGCCGCGGGCGTCGCGACCGGCATCCATCTGCGCGAGCTGTCGGCGCGCGGGATCGGCGCGGCGCTGGACCGCCTGTCCGCGATCATGGCCGATCCGGACTGCCATGCGCGCATGATCCGCAACGCGATGTGCGCCGATGTGTCGTGGTCGGCCAGCGCCGCACGCTATGCCGCGCTTTATGCCGGGCTGGTCGCGGGGCGCGGGCGCAGCCGCGACAGCCTCTCGCTCAGCGCGGCAAAAAGGGGATGATCCTCCAGTTCCTCGATCGGGGTCGGGCTTCGCTTGCGCCAGTTCGGGTATTCATCGCTGGTGCCCGGCACATTGGTCGGCTCGCGCGGCCCGGCGATGTCTGCCAGTCGCACGGCCATCAGCAGCGCGGGCGTGCGCGCGACATATTCATGCGCCGCCAGCAGGACGGCATCGGGCAATGCCCCCGCCGCGGCCGCCCGATCCCCTGCACCCTCAAGCGCATCCATGTCGCGCAGCGCGGCCAGAAGATCGCGCCGCTCGGACTTCCGTTCAACGCGATGCCGGGCCGAAATGTCGGCGTCGACCAGTCCGAACCGCTCGCGGTCATCGATGTCGCGCCCTTCCCACCAGTCGGCCAGCGTCGGCAGGTCATGGGTCGACAGACATGCCAGCGCCTCGGCCGGATAGCGGTGCGGCGGCGTGAAACCCGTCGCATTCCGCTCGAAGTAAAGCAGCCGGTAGGAGAGGATATTGGCCTGCTGCATCACGCGGCGGAACCCGCGCGGAACCGAGCCCAGATCCTCGCCCACGATGACCGCACCGGCGGCCCGCGATTCGGCGGCAAGAACCTTCAGCATCTGGGGCATCGGATAGCGCAGATATCCGCCTTGCGCCGCGCTGGTGTCCTCGGGGATCAGGAACAGTTGCCACAGCGCCATCGCGTGATCGATCCGCAGTGCGCCGGCATGGGACAGCTGCGCGCGGATCATGTCGCGGAAGGGGGCGAAATCCTGCGCCTCCAGGGCCTCGGGCGAGGGTGCGGCCAGGCCCCAGTTCTGCCCCTGCGTCTGGAACAGGTCGGGCGGCGCGCCGATCTGCAGCCCGCGCAGCATCGTGTCCCCGCCCCAGCCGGCCGAGCCGTCGGGCGCCTCGCCCACCGCGAGGTCCAGATAAAGGCCCAGGCGCATCCCCGCCCCGCGCGCCCGGCGCTGCACGGCAGCCAGCTGCCGGTCGGCCACCCATTGCAGCCAGACGTGAAACGCGATGTCGTTCCGGTGGGCGCGCGCAAAATCGCGCACCGCCGCGCTGTCCGGCCGCCTGAAGGCGTCAGACCAGCTTTGCCATCCCGCCCCGAACCCGTCGGCGACCATCTGCGCCGACAACGCCTCGAACGTCGCGTGATGCGCCAGCGCCGCGCCGCGCGCCGCGGCGAATGCCTCGTGATCGGCGCGCGCGGCGTCGTCAGCGAAGGGCGCACGGTCGAAGATGTCGCGCAGCGCCGCAAGCTTCAGCCCGGCGACGCGCGTGTAGTCCACCTGATCCGCGCCGCGCAGCCCGTGCAGCGCGGGCGCAGGGGGGGCCGCCCCCGGCACGTCATCGACGGCGATGTAAAGCGGGTTCAGGAACGCGCGATTGGACGGCGCGAACGGGCTGCATCGTTCGGGGTCGGCCAGAAACAGCGCGTGCAGCGGGTTGATCCCGACGAAATCGGCCCCTGCCCGCGCCGCGATTTCGGCAAGATCGCCCAGATCGCGGAAATCGCCGATGCCCCAGTTCCGCGCCGAGCGCAGTTCGTAAAGCTGGCAGAACAGACCCCAGGCCGGCGCCCGCCGCAAACCCGGCGGAACGAAGCAGCGCGCATCGGGCGGCGCGAACATGCGCCGGTCGCGTGGCGGGCCGCCCGGCACCCCGGCCTCGGGGTCGACGCCAAGCGCGCGCAGCATCGTGCGGCGGGTGGCGGCGGGCACCCTGCGCCGCGTGCCATGGGCGTCCGTATAGGCCGGCGGGATGCCATAATCCCGGCCAAGCCTTTCCAGATCGCGCGTCATGCGCCGTCCTCAAGCTTGGTGAACCGCACCTGCCAGGCCCCAAGCGACGACCCCCCACCGACCGGCCCCGAGATGACCCGCCCCGGCGCGGCGGGAACCGTGGCCTGACCGTCGCCAAGATGGGCGCGCAAGGACAATGTCGCCCCGCGCAGCTGCCAGTCGACGGCGATCACGTCGCCCTCGGCCGCGACGATGCGTCCCGCGTGCCCGTCGACACCGGCAAGATGGGGCACCACCTCGCGCCGGCGCACGCGCAGCAATCGGCGCGTCTCTTCCAGCCGGTCCTGTCCGGCCCCGTCGCGCTGCGCCCAGTCGATGCGCGAGGCGGCGAAGGTCTCGGCGGCATTGGGATCGGGGATGGCCGAGACGGCGCCATCCGCGAACGCGGCAAACCCCGCGAACTCGCGTCGCCGCCCCTGCCGCACCGCGTCGGCCAGATCGCCGTGGAAATCGGTGAAGAACAGGAAGGGCCGCGTCTCACCATATTCCTCGCCCATGAACATCAGCGGGATATGCGGCGACAACAGCAGGATCGTGCGCAGCGCCCGCACCACCGGCTGCGGCGCCAGCGCGTCGATCCGTTCGCCAAAGGCGCGGTTGCCGATCTGATCGTGGTTTTGCAGGAAATCGACGAAGGCCGCGGGCGGCAGATGCGCGCTTGGCGCGCCGCGCGGGCGACCGGTCTGCGGCGATGTCTGCCCCTGATAGGCAAACCCCTCGGCCAGCGCCCGCGCCAGATGCGCGTGCGGCGTGTCGGCGAAATCGGCGTAATAGCCCTCGCCCTCGCCGGTGGCGATGACATGGGCGGCGTTGTGCCAGTCGTCGTTCCATTCGGCGGTGTAAAGCGGCACCCGCCCGTCCTCGCGCGCGTGAAGATGCGTCACGTTGCGGTTATCCTCGGTCGTCAGATGGATCGCGTCGTCGGGAAAGGCGCGCCGCACCTGCTGCGCGATCTCGACCAGGATTTCGGGGTCGGATCTGTCCTGCACATGGTCGATGGCATCCAGCCGCAGCCCGTCCAGCCGGAAATCGCGCAGCCAGTAAAGCGCGTTCTCCACGAAGAACCGCCGCACCGGCCCGCGATCATAGGCGATGGCCGCGCCCCATGGTGTCTGGCGCGATGCGTCGAAGAAATCGGGGGCGTAGAGGTTCAGGTAATTCCCCTCGGGGCCGAAATGGTTATAGACCACGTCAAGCAGCACCATCAGCCCGGCGCCATGCGCGGCATCGACCAGCGTGCGCAGGTCGTCCGGGGTGCCATAGGCAGGATGCACGGCATAGGGCAGCACCCCGTCATAGCCCCAGCCGCGGTTTCCCGCGAACTGCGCGACCGGCATGATCTCGACCGCCGTGACGCCCAGATCGGCCAGATCGCCCATGCGCGTGGCGGCGGCGGCAAACGTGCCGTCGGGGGTAAAGGTGCCGATATGCAGCTCATAGATCACCGCCTCTTCCCAGGGGCGGCCGGGCCGGTCGTGCCGCCATCGGTAATCGGCCGCGTCGATCAGCCTGGATAGGCCATGCACATCGTCCATCTGTGCGCGGGCGGCCGGATCGGGCACAACGGTGCCATCGTCCAGCACGAAGGAATAGGCTTCGCCCGTCTCGGCCCGCGGCAGGGTGCAGTGAAACCAGCCATCGCCCTGCCGCGCCATGTCCAGATCGCGGCCGCCATTGCGCAGCTTCAGCCGGGTCTGCGCCGGTGCCCACAGGGCAAAGCGCACGGTGTCGGCGTCGATGACCGGACCCCAGTGCTGCCGCCGGCCCGCCGTCATGGCGTCGCGCCCTCGAACAGCAGGATTGACCGCTCCGGGATCTCGACGGCCGGGCCGAGCGTGCGTTCCTCGCCCTCGACCGTCGCCGTCCCGGATGCCGTGTCGATCAGCAGCCGCCACGAACCGCACAGCGCATCGGGCAGATCGAACTGCACCGGCGACGCGGCGGCGTTCAGGAAGACCATCAGCCCGCCGCCCCGCCCCGACAGATGCAGGCACAGCATGCGGTTCTCGGGATCGTCCCAGTCCTGCGGCGTCATCTCTGCACCGTCCGGACGCAACCAGCGCGCCCTGACATCGAACCGGTCGCGCGGGTCGGCATGAATGAACTTTTCCGCCCGCAGCAGGCTGCGGCTGCGCCGGATGGCGATCAGGTTCCTGACGAACGCCTCGAAGTCGCGGTCGCCCGGCCCGTCCGGGTCCCAATCCAGCCAGCTGAACTCGACATCCTGGCAATAGGCGTTGTTGTTGCCGTGCTGGCTGCGCCCGCGTTCGTCGCCCATCAGGATCATCGGCAACCCCTGCGAGATCACCACCGTCGTCATCAGGTTGCGCCTCTGCCGGTCGCGCAGCGCAAGGATCTGCGGGTCGTCCGTCGGCCCCTCGACCCCGCAATTCCACGACAGGTTGTGATCGTGACCGTCGTTATTGTCCTCGCCATTGGCCTCGTTGTGCTTGTCGTCATAGCTGACGAGATCGTCCAGCGTGAAGCCGTCATGGGCGGTGACGAAATTGACGCTGGCCCAGGGTCGCCGGCCTTCGTGTTCGAACAGTTGCGACGATCCCAGCAGGCCATCGGCCAGCGTCGCGGCAACGCCCGGATCGCCGCGCCAGAAGGCGCGCGCGGTGTCGCGCCAGCGGTCATTCCACTCGGCCCAGCCGGGCGGAAAACTGCCCAGCTGATACCCTTCGGGGCCGGTATCCCACGGCTCGGCGATCAGCTTCACCCGGCTCAGCACCGGGTCCTGCCGTGTCGCCTCCAGAAAGACCGCGTGCATGTCGAACGCCTCGCGCTCGCGCCCCAAGGTCGTGGCCAGGTCGAAGCGGAACCCGTCGACGTGACATTCCTCGACCCAGTAACGCAGCGAATCCATCACCATCTGAAGCGTCCTGGTGTGGCGCATGTCCAGCGCGTTGCCGCAGCCGGTGGTGTCGTAGTAATGCCGCGGTTCGTCGGCCAGGATGTAGTAGCTGGCATTGTCGATCCCGCGGAACGACAGCGTCGGCCCCATCTCGTTGCCTTCGGCGGTATGGTTGTAGACCACGTCCATGATGACCTCGATCCCCGCCTCGTGCAGGCGGCGCACCATCAGCTTGAACTCGTTGATGGCGCCATCGCGGGTCAGGTATCGCGGGGCGGGTGCGAAAAACCCGATCGTGTTATAGCCCCAGTAATTCGTCAGCCCCCGTTCGACCAGATGCCGGTCGTCGAAGAACGCCTGCACCGGCAGCAACTCGACCGCCGTGACGCCAAGATCGACGAGGTGATCGATCGTCGAGCGCGTGGCCAGCCCCTCGAACGTGCCGCGAACCCGCTCGGGCAGCGCGGTGTTGCGGGCGGTCATGCCCTTGACATGCGCCTCGTAGATGATCGTGTCCTGCCAGGCGCGGTTCGGCGGGACGTCGCCGCCCCAGGTATGGGACGGATCGACCACCACGCATTTGGGCATCACGAAGGCGCTGTCGCGCTTGTCAAAGCTCAGATCGCCCCTCTTGTGGCCGATGCGATAGCCGAACAGCGCGTCGTGCCACCTCAGCTGTCCGCTCAGCCCCCGCGCATAGGGGTCGATCAGCAGCTTGTTGGGGTTGAACCTGTGCCCCGCCTCGGGCGCGTAGGGACCATAGACGCGATAGCCGTAAAGCTGGCCGGGCCGGATCCAGGGAAGGTATCCGTGCCACACCTGATGCGTGTTCTCGGGCAGTTCGATCCGGTCCGTCTCGCGCCGGCCGGCCGGGTCGAACAGGCACAACTCGACCCGCGTCGCATTGGCCGAAAACAGGGCGAAGTTGACACCCGATCCGTCCCATGTCGCCCCCAGAGGCCAGTCGGACCCCTCCAGCGGCAGTTGTTTCACGACCATTTCAGCCCTCCGGCACCAGCACCAACACGCCAAGCGGCGGCAGCGTCATCGTGGCAGCGGCGGGGCGGCCATGCGCGCCCGGTGCCGTGGCGATGACATGGCCGCCATTGCCCGCGCCCGATCCGCCATATTCGGCGGCATCGGTGTTCATCACCTCGCGCCAGCGTCCTTCGCAAGGCAGCCCGATGCGAAACCCCTCGCGCAGAACCGGCGCCATGTTGGCGATCACGGCTACCGGCGGCGTGCCGTCGTCGCCCTTGCGCAGATAGCTGAAGACGTTGTTCTCGCTGTCGCCGCCATCGATCCATTCGAACCCCTCGGGCGCGCAGTCGCGAAGATGCAGGGCCGGCGTCTCGCGATAAAGCCGGTTCAGGTCGCGCACCAGGTTTTGCACCCCCGCATGGGCCGGATCGTCCAGCAGGTGCCAGTCAAGGCTGCGGTCGTGGTTCCATTCGCGTTCTTGTCCGAACTCGCCGCCCATGAACAGCAGCTTCTTGCCCGGATGGGTCCACATGAACCCGAAATAGGCGCGCAGATTGGCGAATTTCTGCCAGCGGTCGCCCGGCATCTTGCCCAGAAGTGAGCCCTTGCCGTGCACCACCTCGTCATGGCTCAGCGGCAGGATGAAGTTTTCCGAGAACGCATAATGTAGGCCGAAGGTCATCCTGTCGTGGTGATATTTCCGGTGGATCGGGTCCTGCGCCATGTATTCCAGCGTGTCGTGCATCCAGCCCATGTTCCACTTGAAATCGAACCCCAGCCCGTCTTCGCCGACGGGCCGGCTGACGCCGGGCCAGGCGGTGGATTCCTCGGCGATGGTCAGCGTGCCGGGGGCGCGCTCGGACACGGTCACGTTGGTGCGCCGCAGGAAATCGACCGCGTCCAGGTTTTCGCGCCCGCCAAAGCGATTGGGCAGCCATTCGCCCGGCTCGCGCGAATAGTCGAGATACAGCATCGAGGCCACGGCATCCACGCGCAGCGCATCGACGTGAAACTCTCGCAGCCAGTAAAGCGCGCTGGCGCGCAGGAAATTGGCGACCTCGACCCGGCCGAAATTATAGATCAGCGTGTTCCAGTCGCGGTGAAATCCCAGCCGCGGATCCTCGTGTTCGTAAAGCGCCGTGCCGTCGAACCGCACCAGACCATGCGCGTCCGACGGAAAATGCGCCGGCACCCAGTCCACGATCACCCCCAGACCCGCGCGGTGCAGCTGATCCACCAGCCGGGCGAAATCCGCCGGTGTGCCGTGACGCGCGGTCGGCGCGAACATCCCGATCGGCTGATACCCCCACGACCCGGTGAACGGGTGTTCGGACACGGGCAGCAGTTCGACATGGGTGAATCCCATGTCGGTCGCGTAATCGGCCAGCGCCTCGGCCAGTTCGTCATAGGACAGGATGCGGTCGCCCTCGCCGCGCCGCCAGGACCCCAGATGCGCCTCGTAAACCGAAATCGGGGCTTCGACGGGGACGGCGTCGGTCAGGGCCTGCATCCAGTCCGCATCCTGCCACGCATGTTCCGGCAGCCCGGCAATGACCGAGGCGGTTGCGGGCGGAGGCTCGGCGGCGAAGGCCACCGGATCGGCTTTCAGGGGCAGCACCGCGCCGTGCACGCCCAGGATCTCGTATTTGTAAAGCGCGCCTTTGCGCAGGCCGGGGATGAACAGCTCCCACACGCCCGCCGCGTGGCGGCGGCGCATCGGATGGCGGCGCCCGTCCCAGGCGTTGAAATCGCCGACGACACTGACGCGCCGCGCGTTCGGGGCCCAGACGGCAAAGGCGGTGCCGGCGACGCCCTCATGCGTGACCGGATGCGCGCCCAGCTTGCGATACAGCTCCTCGTGCCGGCCCTCGGCCAGCAGGTGTTCGTCGAACTCGCCCAGCAGCGGACCGAAGGAATAGGGATCGTCAAGTTCCCACTCGGCATCCCCGGCCCGCATCCGAAGACGATAGGGAAAGGCCCGGCTGCGGCGTCCCGCCGCGCCGCTGAAGAACCCTTCGGCGTCGATCCGGTCCAGGGTCGCGACGGGCTGTCCGGTCTTGCGGTCGATCACCGCCACCTCGCCCGCCTCGGGGGCGAACACGCGCACGACCGGCCCGCCCCGGTCGCGTTCATGCATCCCCAGAATGGCGAAAGGATCGGCGTGGCGACCCCGCAGGATCGCCTCCACCTCGGTCGGATCGGGCCGGTGATCGGGTGTCGCGCGGCTCATGACGTGCCTCCGGCGTTTGCCAGATTCAGCAGACCGGCCATCGGCACGACGGCCCAGTCCGGCCGGTTCGACAACTCATAGGCGACCTCATAGGCAGCTTTCTGCACAAGGAAAAGATCCAGCAGCGCGGCAGCCAGCGGCGCGTCGGGATCGGCGTCGCTGCGCGCCATTTCGGAGCGATACCCGGCCAGAAACCCCTGCGCGGCGGCGGCGTGCCATGCGTCGGCAACCGGCGCGGCGGCCTTCGGGTCGTCCGCGCGCAGCACCGCCGCCCGCGCCGCATAGTCCAGCGACCGCAGCATCCCCGCCACATCGCGCAGCGGCGCCATCTTGGCGCGGCGCGCGGCCAGATCGCGCCGTGGCTCGCCTTCGAAATCGATGATCGCCAGATCGCCCCCCTCGGTGACCAGAACCTGCCCCAGATGATAATCGCCATGGATGCGCGTGCGCCAGCCCGACGGCGCCAGCCGTGCCACGCGCGCGATCTTCGCGTCCAGCGCGGGTCTTGCCGCGACCAGATCGCCCGCCAGATCCGCCAGCGCGCCTGACCCCGCCGCCGCCTGCGCGATCATGCGCCAGGTTTCCTCGACATCCGCCGCGGCCTCGGCGACCCATGACTTCAGGTCGTCCTGCGTGACCGCGACAGGGGCAAAGGCCGGATCGTCGGTCGTTTTCGCCAATGCCTGATGCAGCCCGCCGGTCCGCACGCCCAGCAGACGGCACAGCGCGGCATCGTCGGCCATGTCCGCCGGGCCGGCATCGCCCGCGATCGCGGCATCCAGACGCCGGGCGAAATGGCTCCACGCATCGCCGCGATTGGCGACAAAGGCGAATGCGGCCGCCAGCGTCGTCGGCTCCTGCCCGGCCCCGGTCAGCGTCGCGCTGCCCAGCCAGGCGGGCGCATGGGCAAACCCGGCCGCACAGGTCAGATGGCGCGAGATTTCGACATCGGGCTGCGGCCCGGCGCGCAACCGGCGATAGATCTTCAGGATCACGTCCCGCCCGAAGGCGATGGAGACGTTGCTTTGCTCGGCGGCCAACGGCCGGGGCGTCTCGGTGTCCGGCGGAATGCCCGCCCCCTCGAACCGGACAGCGCCGCCGTCGCCTTCCAGCAACGCGCCATCGCGCATCGCGTGCAGAATATCGCCGGCCAGCGCCATGTCGGTCCCTCCGTCGCACAAGGCCGCGCCATCCGGCAGATGTCCGATAATGTCCGCGCCCTCGGCATCGCGCCCCGCGGTCAGCGGCAGGAAATACCGCTGCACGCCGCCGGCCAGCGCCACATCGGCCACGCACAACGCCGCCCGCCCCCTTTGCATGGCGGCGGCACAGGTCAGATCCACGCCCTCGATGCGCGATTCCTTGGCGCCGAACCAGCGGCGCGTCGCCAGATACGCCTGCAGCGCGTCACGGACCAACTCGCGTCCGGCCTCGCCGTTCAGCGTGGCGCAAAGATCGTCGCCCGCCGTCGCCGCAGCATCGGTTCCCGCTGGCGTGGTCATGCGCGCGCCGCCCCCGGTGGGAACAGGCGCCAGATCGCATAGGGCCGCGTATCCGGGTCCAGCGTAAGGGTGTGATCCTTGCCGTGCCAGGTAAAGCGGTTGCCCTGCAACAGATCCTGCACCTCGATCGAGGCGCTGTCGGGCAGCCCGAATTCCCACAGCGGCACTTCGAAGCCGAATTCGCGCGGCGCGCGGGGATCGAGATTGACGTGGAAAAGCAGGAAACTGTCCGCGTCCTTGTCGAACCGGCCATAGTAAAGAACATCGTCGTCATGCGCCGGGAAAAAGCGCAGATTGGTGAAATCGCGCATCGCCGGGTGTTCGGCGCGGATGCGGTTGATCAGGCGGATATCGTCCTTGATATGGCCCGGCTGGCCGAAATCCCATTGCCGCAGCTGATATTTCTCGCTGTCGAGATATTCCTCCTTGCCGGGCACGGGGCGGCCCTCGCAGATCTCGAACCCGTTATAGATGCCGTAATTCCCGGCCAGCGTCGCGGCCAGCACCAGCCGCGTGCGGAAACCCGGCCGGCCGCTGGTCTGCAGGAAATACGGGTTGATATCGGGCGTATTGGCGAAAAAGTTCGGCCGCATATAGTGGCGGCATTCCTCGCGCGTCAGCTCGGTCAGGTATTCGGTCAGTTCCGCCTTGGAATGGCGCCAGGTGAAATAGCTGTATGATTGCGTGAACCCGATCTTCGCCAGCCGTTTCATCACCTTGGGCCGGGTAAATGCCTCGGCCAGAAAGATCGTGTCGGGGTGGCGCGCCTGCACCTCGGCGATCATCCATTCCCAGAACGGGAACGGCTTGGTGTGCGGATTGTCGACGCGAAAGATCTTCACCCCATGCGCGACCCAGAACAGCACGACATCGCGCAACTCCAGCCACAGCGAGGGCAGCGCGTCGCGGTAGAAATGGACGTTAACGATATCCTCGTATTTCTTGGGCGGGTTCTCGGCGAACTTGATGCTGCCGTCGGGGCGCCAGTCGAACCACTTGGGATGCTCCTTGATCCACGGGTGATCCGGCGAACACTGGATCGCGAAATCCAGCGCGATCTCCAGCCCATGATCCGCCGCAGCGGCGACCAGCCGGTCGAAATCCTCCAGCGTGCCAAGATCGGGGTGGATCGCTTTATGCCCCCCCTCCTGCGCCCCGATGGCATAGGGACTGCCGGGATCGTCCGGGCCTGCGGTCAGGCTGTTGTTCGGACCCTTGCGGTTGGTGCGCCCGATAGGATGGATGGGCGGGAAATACAGCACGTCGAAACCCAGATCGCGCACGTAATCCAGCCGGTCGATCACGTCGTCGAACGTGCCGTGGCTGCCATCCGCGCCCCAGGACCGCGGCATCATCTCGTACCAGGCGCTGAAACCGGCCGCATCGCGATCCGCGCGCAGGGGCAGGTCACGTCCATACTGCGACAGGTTGGTGCGCGGCCCGGTCTCGCGCATCAGGGTCCGTGTCTCGTCCGACATCAGCAGCGATTGCCGCCCCGCATCGTCCGCATCCTCCAGCCGCGCCAGCAACTGGGTCAGCGCCTTTTTCGGCCGCGCCTTCAGCGCCGCGCCGGCGTCCAGGGCCTCGGCGACAAGGCGCCGCCCCTCCTCCAGTTCCAGCGAGACGCGCTGACCGGCCGCGATCTTCTTGGCCGTGTCCTCGTGCCAGGTGGCGAAAAGATCGCGCCACGCGATCAGGGTCAGCCACCACAGCCCCGGTTCCGGCACCGAGATCTCGGCGGCCCAGCGGTCGTTGACCAGATGGCGCATCTCCGCCTCGGTCACCGGCCCGCCCCGGTCGGCACGCAGCTGCACCGCCGCGCGGATCCGGTCATGGCCATCCCCGAATACATCCGCCTCGAACGTGAAATCGCGCCCGGCGATCACCTTCGCGGCGAACCTGCCGCCGTCGATTTCGTGCGAGACACCCTCGAAAGCGATGCGGTTCCGGGCGATCGTCATCACGGCGTCGATCGCGTTTGCCTGACTTTTTCCGGCAGCTGCCATTCTTCGGTCTCCGACGGCGGTTCTCTGCTTTAAACCAGCCCTCTGCCGTTTGGTTCCCCAAGCCGTTGCAGCGCATGTCGTCCCGGCGGGGTGCGGCCCGGGGCAGTTCAGATAAGCTTTGTGCTTACGACCTGCCTGTCGGCACGAAATGCCTTCCTCGCATCAGCCTTCAGCCAAATGACGCCGGATGATGTTGCTTCGATGCCTGAAAACTGCCTCGTCCGTGAACGGAGCACCATCTGCCGCTGCTGCGAGCATAAGATTGGAAAGCTGCCGGCGATCAGCGTCCAGATCAGCCAGTTCCTTTGCCAGCGAAACCTTGTCTCCTCGGGGCACCAATATGCCCCCCCGGTGAGCGGCGATGAGGTCATCCGGATAGGCGCTTTCATAACCCACCAGCGGGCAGCCCGAAGCCAGCGCCTCGATAAGACAGCGCGGCGATTCAGGGGTCAGATGGCAGAACAGGAAAACATGCGCGTTGCGCAATTCCTCCAGAACCGCAGTTCGATCATCCACGAAACCGGGCATTTCCACGCGATCCTGAAGGCCCGCCTTGGCGATCTGCGCAATCATTCCGGCCCGCTCGGAACCGTCCCCCAACCAGCGCGCGCGGAAATCCACACCCATATCCGACAGGTGCTTCAGCACCTCGATCCAGTCGAACGGACCCTTCATCGGATCGGCCCGGCCCGTATAGATCAGGCGCAACGGGCCTTCGGATGCCCCGCCTGCCTTGGTTGCAAGACGTTCGGGGGCGATATGGTCACGCGGCCCAAGGTGGATGTCATGGACGACTTCGGCGGGTCCGCGAGAGAATGGCGCATACGCCTCATAGGTCTCGCGGCCGTGAAAGAGGCCGAGGGTTGCGCGCCGGATGACGGCACGCTCAAGCGCCGCCATCGGCCTGTGAGCCAGACGCCGCCGAAGTCTTGCTTTCCAGGGCCCGGTCCCTGCTTCCTGACGCACGATCTCGGATTCGACACGATCGGTCCAGACGGCAAAGGGCCGCTTCATCCGATACGCTGTGAAGCTGGCGACTGCGCCCCAATCGCCGAACAGGCCTCCGATCGCGAAGCTGAGCCACTGCGCCTCTGAGATGAGCTTCTGGATACGACGTCGCGTGGCAGGAAGATGGCGAAAAAACTGATCCGGCCGATAGGCCATCGGCAGCGGTTCGAATTGCACCCGGTCCAGTCTGGACGCAACATCAGATAATCGCTCCCATCCCCTCGGCGAAGAAGCGGGGTCGAGCGGCATCATGACCGTGACACGAGAAAAATTTTCAGCCCAGAGCCGAAGGCCGTTCACAGCCTGTCTTTCAACGAGGAGTTCGCCCTTTTCATCGCGATAGAGCGGCACGGGCGCATAGAGCAGGAGCGCGTCGTTCGTCGGAGACTCTTTCATGACCTGCGGTGCTCTCATAAACTCTTAACTAGGAAACAAGTCTCCAGGCGGTTCAGGACGTTCTCTCCGGTAAACCCGGCGCAGCCCATAGCAGACGACACATTCCTATTCAAATTGCCATGTCTCCACGCCGCACACCCCAAACCAGGTCGTGGCAGCGCCGCCCGTGCGGACGGCGCGCCCGTGTCGCTTTGGCTCTCAGGGGGTGAGCTTGTGGATCGCGCCCTCATCGACCGCCACATAAAGGCTGTCATCGGGTCCCAGCACCAGCGACCGGAAACGTCCGGCCTCCATCCCCTCGGGCAGGGTCATCTCGGTCACGTCATAAACTTCGGACCCGTCATCGGACAATTCGATCACATCGATCCTCTGCCCGATCGGCGTCCCGCCAAAGCCGATCCCCATCAGGCCGACAACCAGGTGGCCGTCCCAGGCACCCCACGCGTCGCCTTCCAGAAAGGCGGCCGAAGACATGCCCTGCGACCAGCCGTTGTTGTCCCACATCGGGGGCATGGCGTCCGGATAGGTGGCAAGATCGGTCATCGGCATGAAGGCCGCCCGCTCATACCGGTTCATCCCTTCCATCTGGTTCGGGCTATAGCCGCAGTAATCGTCCGGGCAATCGCCGCGGCCCGCCATGTTGGCGCGCGGGTCCCAGCCGCCGTTGCCGCCGTTCACCAGCAAGGTGATCTCGTCCGAATGCCACGGACCGTGCTCGGCGATGATGGCACTGCCGGTGCCCGGGTGGAACGCGATCCCCTGCACGTTGCGATGTCCGTAGGTATAGGTGCGCTTGTCGAACCCTTCCGGAGGAGCGTTACCTTCGGCCGCGTTGCCGTCAGTGTCCAGGCGCAGCACCTTGGACCCCATCTGCGTCGGGCTTTGGGGCAGCTCCTCGTTATGGTTGTCGCCGGTCGTCAGCCAGAGGTGACCCTCGGGCCCGAACCGGACACGGCCGCCGTTATGCGCGCCCACTTCACCGAACGGATGATCCGAAGCTTCCATCTTGTAGGGCACATCTTCGACGATATCCGTCCGCTCCGACACATCCGAAAAGTCCTCGTTCACCACCAGTCGCATCAGGCGGTTGGTATGCGGCGTCGCCATATTGGACGTCGAATACACATAAATCCTGCGATTTTCGGCAAAGTCGGGATCGACCGCGACGCCCATCATACCGGCCTGACCCTGGCAGAAAAGATCATCTGCCGTAGAGGCGTAACCTTCGACACCGCCCATGCCCAGAAGCGCCTTGACGTCGCCCGAGGGCATCCGAACCGAAAGGCCCTTGCATTTTTCGGTGAAAAACATCGTGCCATCGTCAAGGAACGCCATGTCCCATGGATTTTCAAGTCCCTCCAGCACGACGGTATGCTTGAGACTGGACGTATTCTGCGCAAGGGCCGGCAGCGCAAACATGGCTGCCCCTGCGACAAGCGGCAGTAACCCGTGGCGCGGTGCAAACGAC
The DNA here is from genome assembly GCF_028553765.1 of Paracoccus stylophorae. NCBI lineage: Bacteria > Pseudomonadati > Pseudomonadota > Alphaproteobacteria > Rhodobacterales > Paracoccaceae > Paracoccus > Paracoccus stylophorae. The sequence continues at coordinate 3,624,297 of NZ_CP067134.1, forward strand.
ATCGTCTCCTCCTTCGGTTAAGCGATTTCACGTCATCGACTTCGAAAACCTCTTCGATCCAGCAGTTTGTTCGACCTAGCCAATGAACCCTACAGTCGAAACGCATGTTAGACAAATTTCGCTCTGCCGACCCGGCCCGGATACCCCATCGGGGCCACGCCCGACACCTCCAGCCCCTGCCCGCCTGCCGTCATTCCGGCAGCGAGACGATGAAACCGGCCAGATTCGAGATGTCTTGATCCGACAGTTCTTTTGTCACTGCCGCCATCAATGGCGTGTTCGGCCCCAGCTTTTCGCCCGCACGATACTGCTCCAGCCGCTGGACGAGATGGTCGGCCGGATGGCCGACCAGCTTCGGAAAGCTGGACACGCCTTCTGCCTTTCGACCGTGGCAGGCTCTGCACTCGCGCATATATTGTTTTTCGCCAGCGACAATATCGGCGGCAATTTCCGACCCCGCGTCGACCGCATTCGGCTTGGCCTTCACCTCTGCGATTGCAGAACTGCCGCAAAACGCACTGGCAACAACCGCCGCGAGCAGAAATCCCCGTCCCATGATGTCACGATCCTTTCGCTACAATTCGTCAAGCGCACCAGCCAGACCGGCCGCACTCCAACCCGGGAATCGTCATCCTGAAGCCACTGAACCCGATCATTGCGTGTTCCCGGCCCGTGAACAAGTCAGCAGATTGGGCGATGTTTCCGCAAGGCGGCTTGACGCTGGAGCTGATCCAAGCCGGGACGACTCGCAGGCAGTGGCGTGCGAACAGCGATGACGGCATGGGCGACGGCGGCGGCAAAAGGTAACACCGCCGCCCGACCGGGCCCGTTGACGATCCGTTGAACAACCGCGCGCCACCTGTGTACGCCCTGTGCACGGACGGTGCCGCGCCGGTGCATCCCCCGTGCAGCGAAAAACCCTGCATTCGCTGCCCGAAACGGGGCCGCGTTGCGCAGCCGGACACCACGCAACGCACGCCCCCGTTGCGCCGCCGGCTGCGCCTCCGCCGCGCCGATGGACCCTTGCTTTGATGCACGCGCAGGCTACAATCGAGCAAGGATGTTGCGGCCAAGGCGCATGCCGCAACAGAAACGACAAGGGAGGAGCCGCCATGACAGCCGCAGCCATGCGGGCGCAGCCGACGCGCGCCCCGACCACCGATCAGGTGCGCGAAATCCTGATCGTGGACGACCACCCGCTGATGTGCGACGCGCTGGCGCTGACACTGAAAATCAGCTTCGGCCTGAAAAACGTGCGCACCGCCCGCAGCCTGGCCGCCGCCATCGACGACATCAGATCGCAGGGCCTGCCCGACGCGGTGATCCTGGATCTGAACCTGCCCGACGCGCGCGGCGCCGAGGGTATCGTGGCGCTGCAACGGCATCTGCCGAACGTGCCGATCACGATGATTTCCGCCGATCTGGACGGGCAGATGATCCGCGCCGCGATGGCCGCCGGCGCGCAGGGTTATGTCAGCAAATCCCTCAGCCGCGAGGCGCTGGTCGACAGCCTGCGCCGGATGTGGAACGGCGAATACGTCACGCCCGATGGCTATGAGCCCGGCACCGCCGATGCCGAGGACGAGGCCCGGGCCGAGCTTGCCCGCCGCTTTGCCACGCTGACGCCGCAGCAGATGCGGATCCTGCGGCTGATCTGTCTGGGCAAGGCCAACAAGGAAATCAGCTACGAACTGTCCATCGCCGAGGCGACGGTCAAGACCCATATCACCGCGATCATGTCCAAGATCAACGCCCGCCGCCGCACGCAGGCGGTGCTGCTGGCAAACTCGGTCCGGCTGTTCGAGGCGGGCTGATGACCCCCAGCCCGGCCGCCAAACCGGCCGCCACCGGGCCGGTGGCTGTGCAGGCCGACCGGGGCGCCGGAACGGTCCAGACCCTGCTGGACGGGCTGCGCGACGCCGATCCCGCGCTGGTGCTGGTCTTCGGCGCGCGCGGCGACGATCTTGCCGGTCTGAGCCGGGGTCTGCGCGAGGGGCTGGGGCCGGATTGCACCATCGCCGGCTGCTCGTCGGCGGGAGAGATCGGGCCGGCGGGATATGCCTCGGACAGCATCGTTGCCATCGGCTTTCCTGCGGCCGGGTTCCGGGCCGGGGCGGTCGTGCTGGACAATCTGGCGGGTCTGCCGGTGTCGGACTGGATGGCCGCGCTGCGCCGGCTGCACGAATCGTTCGCACCCGATCCGCGCCGGTCGCTGTTCGGGCTGCTGCTGGTCGATGGCATCGCCGGGCAGGAAGACGCGCTGGTGGCCACCATCGACGCCGCCCTGCCCTCGGTGCCGACGCTTGGCGGATCGGCCGGCGACGGGCTGGAATTTCGCCGCACCACGTTGCTGGCGGGCGATGCGGTGATGACGAACGCCGCGATCTTCCTGCTGGTGGAAACCGATCTGGCCGTCAGCGAGGTGACATTCGCCCATTTCAGCCCGACCGAAACGCGCGCCGTCGTCACCGCCGCCATCCCCGACAAGCGTCGCATCCTTGAACTGAACGCCGAACCCGCGGCCGCTGAATATGCGCGGATCGTCGGCGTGCCGGTGGACCGGCTGACGCCGACCGAATTTGCCCGCCACCCGCTGCTGCTGCGGATGGGCAAGCGGCACCATGTCCGCGCCATCAGCGCCGTGACCGAGGATCGCGGCCTGTCGCTGATGTCGGCCATCGACACCGGCACGGTGCTGACCGTGGGCCGGGCCGGCGATCTGACGCAGGGCTTTGCCGAGGCGCTGGAATCGCTGCCGCGCCCGCCCTTGATGGTGCTGGGCTTCGACTGCATCCTGCGGCGTCTGGCGCTGGAACGCGCGGGGCTGGTTCAGGCGATGTCCGATCTGTTCACCCGCTATCGCGTGGCAGGGTTCAACACCTATGGCGAACAGCACAGCGGCATGCATGTGAACCAGACCTTCGTGGGTCTGGCCTTCATGCCGGCGCAGGACGCGGCAGCCTCGCCGGTCGGCGAGACGGGCAATCCCGATGCTGCGTGACGACGACCCGCCCGAGCGGCGGATCGAAAAGCTGCGCCGGATCAACGATGTGCTGATCGGCCGGATCGACCGGCTGGAGGAATCGCGCGGCTCGGCCTGGTCGATGTTCCAGGCGGCCGTCGCGCTGGAACAGGAGGTGCTGACCCGCACGCGGCAGCTGGAAAAGGCGCTGGCCGATCTGTCGCAACGAAACCGCGAACTGGCCGTCGCCCGCGCCAGCGCCGAAGAGGCCAACCGGTCGAAGACCCGGTTTCTGCGCGCGGCCAGCCACGATCTGCTGCAACCCCTGTCGGCGGCGCGGCTGTTCCTGTCGGCGCTGTCGGACACGGGTATGGACGATCACCAGCAGGAACTGGCCGGCCGCCTGTCGGGCGCCTTCGAATCGGTCGAGGAGCTGATGCACGCGGTTCTGGACATCTCGCGGCTGGACAGCCAGCGGATCGAGTTTCACCGCCAACCCGTGCCCCTGGGCGATCTGTTCCGCCGGCTGGCGGCCGAATATGCGCCGCTGGCCGAGGCCAGGGGGCTGCGGCTGCGATTCGTGCCCACCGCCGCCGTGGTCGAAAGCGATCCGGTTTTTCTGCGCCGCATCGCCCAGAACCTGGTGTCGAACGCGATCAAGTATACGCAGCGCGGCGGCGTCGTCGTCGGCGTGCGGCGGCAGGGGCCGATCTGCTGGCTGTGCGTGCACGACAGCGGCGTCGGCATCCCGGCGGTGGATCGCAACCGGATTTTCGACGAGTTCCAGCGCCTCGGCAACGACAGCGGCGCGCCCGGCATGGGGCTGGGCCTGTCCATCGTGCGCCGCGCCTGCAACAAGCTGGGCCATCCGATCAGCATGACGTCCGAGGCGATGCGCGGCACGCTGTTCCGCGTAGGCCTGCCCGCCGTGACCGACGGCGCGGGCGCGGCGCGGGCCGATGCGCCGGGCGCGGCGGTCCGGTCGCTGCGCGGTCGTGTGGCGCTGGTGGTGGAAAACGACGCCGGCATGCGGCGCGGATACGAGCTGGTTCTGACCGACCGGCTGGGGATGGTGGCCCGCGCCACCGGCGGCACGGCCGAGGCGGTGGCCGCGATGGGCGAAGAGCCGCCCGACGTGATCCTGGCCGATTATCACCTGGAACAGGGCGATACCGGCGTGCATGCGATCCAGACTTTGCGCGCGCGTGCCGGCCGCCCTGTCCCCGCCGTCATGGTCACCGCCCATCGCGACCCCGACATCGCCCGCGCGTGCGCGACGCTTGGGGTCAGCCTGATGGAAAAGCCGGTGCGTCCGGACGAGCTGGCCGAGATTCTGGGCCGGATCCTTGCCTGATCCTGCGACCAAGGGGCCAGAGGCAGGGCGGCGGGGCTTGCCCTTGCCGGCGCGCGGCGCAACTGTTGTCACACCGACACGGGGAGGACGACCGATGACACGCGCCATCGCCATCGCGACGTGGCTGGGCCTTGCCGCGACAAGCGCGCCGGTCGCGCAGGCGGGCGAGGCCGGGGACGCGGTCTTTGCCGAACGCGCGCCCTGGGCGCTGGATGGCGACGGGCTGACATGGGATTTGCAGGTGCAGGGGCCGGCAGCGCCCGGTTTCGTGCCGGTCGAGGACGGGTCCGTGCGGCTGACCCGCACCATCGATCCGGCGGACGGGCAGCCGGTGTTGCAGGTCACGCGCGACACCGGCACGGACACGCGCCGCATCGGCGCGTTCCCGATCTCGGGCGGCGATCCGGTGCTGGTCCTGTTTCTGGAACAGACCGCGCGCGACATGGCGGCGCTGACCGGCGGCAGCCCGTTCTATATCCGCAACCGCATCAAGGACGCGGTGTTCCGGGGCGGGCGCATCGCGCGCAGGGACGGGCAGGCAATCGCCGTGTTCCACCCGTTCGCGGACGACCCCAACGCGGCACGGATGGGCGGCTTCGACACGCTGGCCCTGACCTTCGTGCTGGACGGGAACCCCAAGGCCCCGATCCGCCAGATGCTTGCCGCGACCGAGGGCGGCACCCCCGGCTATCTCAACCGTCTGGTGCTGGAATGAGGCGGGCGCTGATCCTGATGGCGGCGCTGTCGGTCCCGTCGGCTGCGGCGCGGGCGCAGGCCGTGAACGATTATCCGACCAATGCGCGGGCGGAATACGTGTTCACCTGCATGGCCACCAATGGCGAGACGCGCGAGATGCTGGACCGCTGTTCCTGCGCCATCGACCAGATCGCGTCCGTCCTTCCCTATGCGGATTACGTCAGCGCCGAGACGGTGTTGCGGATGCGTCAGGTGACCGGCGAACGGGCGTCGATGTTCAAGGGCATGGCGCAGATGACCGAGATGGTCGCCACTCTGCGCCGCGCCGAGGCCGAGGCGGAAATCCTCTGCTTCTGACCCTGCGGGCGGACGGCCCGAGCCGGACGCTGCCCGTTCAGCCCAGCCCCAGCCCAAGCGCGGCGCCGGCCACCAGTGACAGCAGCGCGACCAGCCACAGCGGCACGCGCGCCCGGGGCTGCGGTGGCGGGCGCACGCCGTCGGGATGGGCGCGGTCCCACAGCGCATGTTCGACGATCTGCGGCAGCAGCGGGCCATAGCGGCCCACCGTCTGGGCCACGCGCGCCATGTCGCGCGCCAGCGCCTTCGGCCCCAGATTCGAACGGATATAGTCGGAGACGACCGGGCGCGCGGCCTCCCAGATGTTCAGCTGCGGATCGACGGATCGCGCCACGCCCTCGACCACGACCATCGTGCGTTGCAGCAGGATCAGCTGCGTCTGCGTGCGCATCCCGAAGCGTTCGGTCACCTCGAACAGATAGGCCAGCAGGCTGGCCATCGAGATCTGCGAGGCATCGGCGCCGAAGATCGGCTCGCCCACGGCGCGCAGGGCGCGGGCGAACTGCGCCTCGTCGCGGTCGCGCGGGACATAGCCCGCCTCGAAATGCACCCGCGCCACGCGGCGATAGTCGCGCTTGATGAACCCCATCAGGATTTCGGCATAGATGCGGCGGGTATATTCGTCGATCTCGCCCATGATGCCGAAATCATAGGCGATCACGTCGCCGTTCGGCGCGACCTTGAGATTGCCGTGATGCATGTCGGCGTGAAAGAACCCGTCGCGCAGCGCGTGCTGCAGGAACAGCTGCACCACCCGCGTCGCGATATGGGTGACGTCGTGCCCGGCGGCGATCAGCGCATCGCGGTCGCCCATCGGCAGCCCTTCGGCCCAGTCCGAGGTCAGGATACGCCGCCCCGACAGCGGCCAGTGCGGGCGCGGCACCTGGAAGTTCGCGTCCCCGCGCGTGTTTTCGGCAAATTCCGACGCCGCCGCGGCCTCCAGCCGCATGTCCTGTTCGCCGGTCACGACGCTTTCGAAATGGCTGACTACGTCGCGCGGGCGCAGGCGGCGGCTGCCGGGTGACAGCGCCTCAATGATCGAGGCGGCGAAATGGAACGCGTCGATGTCGCGGCGGAAGGCCGCGCCGATCCCCGGTCGCAGCACCTTGACGGCGACCTCGCGGCCGCTGTCGCGCACGCGGGCGCGGTGGACCTGCGCGATCGAAGCGGCGGCGACGGGTTCGGAAAACTCGGAGAACAGCAGATCGACCGGCTGGCGCAGCTCGGCCGCGACGATCTGGCGGGCCTGATCGGTCGGAAAGGGCGGCAGACGATCCTGCAACATGCGCAGCTGCCCGGCCAGTTCGGTGCCGACCACGTCGGCGCGCGTCGACAGGATCTGGCCGAACTTGATATAGGCCGGGCCCAGTGCGGTGATCGCCCGCGTGACCGGCGGCAGGTTCGGATCGCCCTTGTAGCCCAGCCAGCGGAACGGCCAGCCCAGGACGCGCGCGGCGATCCGCAGACGCGGCGGCGCCTCAAGCGCGTCCAGCGCCACCCCCATCGCGCCGCTGCGTTCGAACGTGGCGCCGGTGCGGATCAGGCGCAGGATGTTGTGCGGGCCGCGCATGGGCTACAACTTCCAGCCGGAATGCAGCGCGGCGATGCCCATCGACAGGTTGCGATACTGGACCCGGTCGAACCCCGCCTCGCGGATCATGCGGGCGAAATCCTCCTGGTCGGGAAACTGGCGGATCGATTCGACCAGATACTGATAGCTGTCGCGATCCCCGGTCACCGCCTGCCCCATCGCCGGAATGACGTTGAAGCTGTAGCGGTCATAGGCCCACTGCATCGCCGGCACCGGAATCCGGCTGAATTCCAGCACCATCAGCCGGCCGCCGGGACGCAGGACGCGACAGGCCTGCGACAGGGCGTCCGCGATGCGGGTGACGTTGCGGATGCCGAAGCTGATCGTATAGCGGTCGAAGCTGTCATCGGCAAAGGGCAGCGCCATCGCGTCGCCGGTGACCCATGCCAGCCGGTCGGCCTTTTCGGCGGCTTCGGCCCGCTGGCGCCCCTCGACCAGCATCGCCTCGGTCATGTCGCAGACGGTGACGCGCGCGCCGGGCGCACGATCCAGAAACCGGAACGCGACATCGCCGGTGCCGCCGGCCACGTCCAGCAGATGCTGGCCGTCGCGCGGCGCCAGCCAGTCCATCATCGCGGTCTTCCAGGCGCGATGGATTCCCGCGCTCATCAAATCGTTCATCAGGTCATAGCGCGATGCGACGCTGGAAAAGACGCCGTGAACCATGCCGGCCTTGGCGTCCTCGTCCACGGTCTGAAAGCCGAAATGGGTCTGCTTCTTCTCGCTCATCACGCTTGCCGTCCGCCTGTTCAGTCGCCAGATAGTGCCGGCGCGCCGCGCGCACAATGACCGGGATGCGCCACAGGCGCAATGCAGCGAAGGGACCGCGATTGCCAGAACTGCCCGAAGTCGAAACCGTGCGCCGCGGCCTGTTGCCGCATCTCGAGGGGCAGCGGATCGTCCGTGCCGAGGCGCGGCGCCCCGATCTGCGCTGGCCGCTGCCGCCCGATCTGGTGCAGGTGCTGACCGGGGCCATGGTGACGACCCTGCGGCGGCGGTCGAAATATCTGCTGGCCGATCTGGACCGGGGCGGCACGCTGCTGATGCATCTGGGCATGTCGGGGCGGATGCTGGTCGAAGGCGCGGGGACGGCCGGGTTTCACCGCGACCCCGCGATCCTGCCGCGCCACGATCATGTCGTGCTGGAAACCGGGGCGGGCACCACCATCACCTTCAACGATGCGCGCCGTTTCGGCATGGTCGATCTGATCCGCGAGGGCGAGACGCATCCGCTGCTGGCCCGTCTTGGTCCCGAACCCTTCGACGACGCGTTTTCCCCGGCCTATCTGGCCGCGGCCTTTGCCGGGCGGCGGGTCCCCGTGAAACAGGCGCTGCTGGACCAGGGGATCGTCGCCGGTCTTGGCAACATCTATGTCAGCGAGGCGCTGTGGCGGGCGGGCATCGACCCGCGCCGGGCGGCGGGCCGGATCGGCGCGGCGCGGATCGCGGCACTGGTGGGCCATGTCCGCGACGTGCTGCGCGACGCCATCGCGGCGGGCGGGTCGTCGCTGCGCGACCACCGGCAGGCCACGGGCGAGCTGGGCTATTTCCAGCACAGCTTTCGCGTCTATGACCGCGTCGGCGCGCCGTGTCCGCGCCCGGGCTGCGCCGGCACGATCCGGCGCATCGTGCAGTCGGGCCGATCCAGTTTCTTCTGTCCGACCTGCCAGCGCTGAGCGGGGACACTTGGCTTTCGCATGTCCCTGCTGATAGGACTCTGGGCAACGCTTCTTTGCAACGAGGTCCAAGGCCCATGGCTTACGAAACCATCATCGTGGAGATCGAGGACGAGGTCGCCCTGGTCCGGCTGAACCGTCCCGAGGCGCTGAACGCGCTGAACGCCACGCTTCTGGACGAGCTGTCCGCCGCGCTGACCGAGGCGGACCGCAACGACAAGGTGCGCTGCATCGTCCTGACCGGCACCGAAAAAGCCTTTGCCGCCGGGGCCGATATCAAGGAGATGGCGGAAAAGAGCTTCGTCGATGTCTATGACGAGGATCTGTTCGGCCCCTCGATGGACGCGATCCAGCGCGTGCGCAAGCCGATCATCGCGGCGGTCAGCGGCTATGCCCTGGGCGGCGGCTGCGAACTGGCCATGGTGTGCGATTTCATCATCGCCGCCGAAAACGCCAAGTTCGGCCAGCCCGAGGTCAATCTGGGCGTGATCGCGGGAATCGGCGGCACGCAGCGCCTGACCCGTTTCGTCGGCAAGTCGAAGGCGATGGACATGAACCTGACCGGCCGTTTCATGGACGCGGCCGAGGCCGAACGCTCGGGGCTGGTCAGCCGTGTCGTGCCCACGCCCAAGCTGATCCCCGAGGCGATGTCGGCGGCCCGCAAGATCGCCGAGAAATCGCAGGTCAGCATCAAGGCGGCGAAGGAATCGGTCAACCGCGCCTATGAGACGACCCTGCGCGAGGGGCTGTTGTTCGAACGCCGCACCTTCCATTCGCTGTTTTCCACCGAAGACCAGAAGGAAGGCATGGCCGCGTTCCTGGAAAAGCGCGAGGCGCAGTTCCGCGACCGCTGATTTTCAGGGTTTTCTTTGCGCGCGGCCTCGCCTATATGCCCGCCTGACATGCGTGTGGGCCCGCTTTTGGCAAGAATCATGTCCGCCTTTGATCGGGGCGGATCTGTGGGTCTTGTGCGCAACAGTAACGTCAAGGACCCAGAGGAGCCAGAAACATGGCCAATACCGCCCAGTCGAAGAAACGCGCCCGCCAGATTGAGCGTCGCACCGATGTCAACAAGGCCCGCCGTTCGCGCATCCGCACCTTCCTGCGCAAGGTCGAAGAGGCGATCGCCTCTGGCGACGCCGAGGCCGCCCGCACCGCCTTGCAGAACGCCCAGCCCGAACTGATGCGCGGCGTCACCCGCGGCGTCGTTCACAAGAATACCGCAGCACGGAAAATGTCGCGCCTGTCGGCCCGCGTGAAGGCACTGTCGGCCGCCTGAGCCGCCTGGCCCCAGGGCCGGAAAATCGCGTGGATTCAGCCTCTGGAACCGGTCATTTCACGGCCGGGCGCAAGCCGCCGCTTGCGCCCGGTCTTTTCGTTCGCGCTTGGCGCGCCCGTTAAGAAATCGTTAAAATTCAACGGGTTTGAGTTTTTCACTTTCAAGTCAACGGTCTCGCAGATTCGATCCGGCAAAGCCTGTGTCAAGCGCATAGTTCAGTTGCGCGACGGCGGCCGGGGTTGCTAGGTTCACCATGCGATTCACGTCGCTTTGGGGGACGGGCCGGCGCCCCGGCGGTCTTTGGACTGCGGGACGCACGGCCGGGCGACGAAGCAGAGAATTCTCTCTTCTGCCCTCGGGTCCGATGACGGCCGGCTGCCACCGGCTGTCGCAGGACCCGTGTCTGTGATCCGGACGGGCTGACTGCCCACTCATGCGGCCATCCGGCCGCAGGGTGGCCCGATGCCGTGCGGTCGCCCAAGGGGACGCGAATCCTGTCTCGCCTGAACACGGGCGAGGGTCGGGGACAGGATGGACAGGGCAATGACG